>NZ_AP024864.1:0-2855070 GCF_024346795.1 Vibrio breoganii | reverse complement strand
ATCGACCCCACAATACGGATTGAAAAGAAATAGAAGGACAGTAATTTTACCCCCAGATTATCAAGATCGCTAGCAAATGATCGAAGATCCAGTGCATAAGATCGAAGTTATTCACAATTAATCTGAAAATATTGCAAAGATCTACATGATTACCCACAGAGCTATACCAAAAGCGCACGATCCTCAACCTAAGATCTAAGTTATCCCCACACTTTTTCACATTTTTATACCCGTAAAAAAGCCCTAATAACCATTCTGTTATTATTAATAACTTTTCGTTATTAGCCTAAGCTGAGCTTAGCTGTAATATTTCGCAGCATAAACACAAGGAGTAGTAGTATGAAAAACTGGTTAAAAGGCTTGGTATGCGCAACCGCACTAATTGCGAGTTTAGGACAAGCAGCTTATGCTGCAACAGAAGTAAAAGTGGGCATGTCAGGACGCTACTTCCCGTTTACTTTTGTTGAGAAAGACAAACTTCAAGGCTTTGAGGTTGATATTTGGGACGAAATCGCTCGTCGCAATGACTACGATGTGAAATACGTTACCTCAAACTTCTCAGGCCTATTTGGCATGCTAGAAACGGGTCGCATTGACACGATTTCAAACCAAATTACCGCAACTGAAGCGCGTAAAGCGAAATACCTATTTTCAGATGCGTATGTAGTAGACGGCGCGCAAATTACCGTGCGTAAAGGCAACGATGAAATCCAAGGCGTTGAAGACCTAGAAGGTAAAACCGTTGCTGTTAACCTAGGTTCGAACTTTGAGCAGTTGCTGCGTAACTACGACAAAGACAACAAGATCAACATCAAAACCTATGACACGGGTATTGAACATGATGTAGCGCTAGGTCGTGCTGATGCATTTGTAATGGATCGCCTATCGGCTCTAGAGCTGATCAAAAAAACGGGTTTACCACTACAATTAGCGGGTGAACCATTTGAAACCATTGAAAATGCTATGCCATTCGTGAACAACGAAAATGGTCAGAAGCTACAGAAAGAAGTGAACGGTGCTCTAGACGCGATGCGTGAAGACGGCACTCTAGCTGAGATTTCAAATAAATGGTTTGGCGCTGATATCACTCAAAAATAGTGTAACCATAGATTTAGCTCAGCCTAATAAGGCTTGGAGCCCACTATTTCTGCGGAGATAGTGGGCTTTGCTTTTTAAACGAAGAGATGTAACAAGATGGGATTTGATTTTAACTACATGCTGGAACTGCTACCGATACTGTTTAAGTATCTAGGCACGACTATGGAGATGGCAATATGGGGCGGTATCTTTGCCCTGATTTTAGCCCTCATCCTAGCCAATATTCGAGTGTTTAAGGTCCCAGTGCTGGATCAGCTCAGCCAGCTGTACATCAGCTTCTTTCGTGGTACACCACTGTTAGTACAGCTGTTCCTACTTTATTACGGACTGCCACAGGTATTCCCGATAATGGTGGGCATAGATGCCTTTAGTGCTGCGGTCATTGGCCTTACATTGCACTTTGCAGCTTACATGGCAGAGAGTATTCGAGCAGCCATCATTGGTATTGATCGCAGCCAAATGGAGGCAAGCCTCTCTATTGGCATGACCACACGTCAGGCAATGCAAAGAGTCATTCTTCCACAGGCTACACGCGTCGCCCTGCCCTCTTTGATGAACTATTTCATTGATATGATCAAATCTACGTCTCTAGCATTTACCTTAGGCGTGGCTGAAATCATGGCCAAAGCGCAAATGGAGGCATCATCTAGCTTCCGGTTCTTTGAAGCTTTCCTGGCAGTGGCATTGATCTATTGGGGTGTGGTTATCATCCTAACGCGCGTACAAATCTGGGCAGAGAATCGGTTGAATAAGGCATACCAAAGATGATTAAACTTAAAAACATTCATAAGCGCTTTGGTGATAGTGAGATCCTCAAGGGTATCGACATCGATATCAATAAAGGGGAAATCATCGTGATTATTGGCTCTAGTGGCACGGGTAAATCTACCCTACTGCGCTGCGTTAACTTCCTTGAGCAAGCAGAGCAAGGCGAGATCAGTATCGATGATACCTATGTTAACTGTGAAAAATACAGTAAAGCCGAAGAACTGGCTTTAAGACGTAAAACAGGCTTTGTCTTCCAAAACTACGCACTGTTTGCGCATATGACGGCTCGCCAGAACATTGCAGAGGGCCTAATTACGGTTCATGGCTGGAAAAAAGACAAGGCATTGGAGCGCGCGCAGCAGATATTGGATGACATCGGCTTACAAGATAAAGGCGATAGCTACCCAGCGGCTCTATCCGGTGGTCAGCAGCAGCGAGTAGGTATCGGCCGAGCAATGGCGCTGCAGCCAGAACTGCTATTGTTTGATGAGCCAACCTCAGCTCTTGATCCTGAATGGGTCGGTGAGGTATTGAATTTAATGAAAAAATTGGCAAATCAGCATCAAACCATGCTGGTGGTCACCCACGAAATGCAATTTGCTCGTGAAGTCGCTGACCGAGTGATCTTCATGGCTGAAGGCAACATTGTAGAGCAGGGAAAACCTGAGGATATCTTTGGTAATCCACAGGATCCTCGCTTGAAAAAGTTCCTAAATCAAGTTGGGATCTAATAAGATCCTTGTGATTTAGATTTTTACACGTATAATCCGTCGACCGGAATTTCAGGCACGAGAATCTTAATCTGACTTCAATAGAAGCTGAGATATTATAGATAACTTGTTTTTGAGCTAAACCAATCATTGACTATTTTAAAGACAGTGATTACAATTCCGCCTCTTTGTTGAGAGACGTCGGTATCCCTCTTATATAATAAGAGAGAATTACAGCCCACGTCGGGTTTAACAAGAACCTAAAAACTACTGATCAGTAAAGGTAATAACCATGTCTAAACGCACTTTTCAACCTTCAGTTCTAAAGCGTAAACGTACTCACGGCTTCCGTGCTCGTATGGCTACTAAGAACGGTCGTAAAGTAATTAATGCACGTCGTGCTAAAGGCCGTGCGCGCCTTTCAAAATAATTCGCGATTATTTTGACTAAGTACGCGTTCAATCGGGAGTTACGTCTGTTAACTCCCGAGCATTATCAAAATGTCTTCGAAAAGGCTCATAGAGCCGGCTCCCCTCATTTCACAATCATCGCTCGTAAAAACTCTCTTACTCATCCAAGACTTGGATTAGCAGTACCTAAAAAGCAAATTAAAACTGCCCCTGGCCGTAATAGGTTCAAGAGAATCGCACGAGAAAGCTTCCGTCTTAATCAGCACAAACTTGCTAACAAAGATTTCGTTGTTATTGCAAAGAAAAGTGCCCAAGATTTAAGCAATGATGATATGTTTAAACTCTTCGATAAACTATGGCAAAGACTTTCTCGCCCTTCGCGTGGATAGCGATAGGTATAGTTTACCTATATAGAGTTGGTATTAGTCCGTTCATCGGACCACGTTGTCGTTTCACCCCAACCTGCTCCGAGTACGCAATCTTGGCATTAAAAAGCCACGGATTTGTAAAAGGGTGTTGGTTATCGGGCAAACGTCTATTAAAATGCCACCCTTTGAATGATGGCGGATACGACCCTGTACCACCTAAAAACACAACAAACAGAGATAAATAACGATGGGTTCTCAACGTAATATCCTGTTTATCGCATTGGCTATGGTTTCATTTTTGCTATTTCAACAATGGCAAGAATACAAAAACCCAACAGCTCCTGCGACTAACCAGGCACAATCTAGTAGCAGCTCTTTGCCAGCGCCTTCAATGGCTGACGACATGGATCCTGCTCCAGAAGCAAACCATACGGCAAGTATTGTTTCCGTAACAACAGACGTTCTCACTCTATCTATCGATGCTGTCGGTGGTGATGTGGTGTCTGCTTCATTAAATGAATACGCTGAAGAATTTGAATCTAAAGAGCGTTTCGTTCTTCTAGATAAAAAAGGCAACGAGCAATACATTGCTCAAAGTGGCCTGATCGGCCCGCAGGGTATCGATCTAAGCAGCACTTCTCGTCCTAGCTACAAAGTAAGCGCAGACAGCTTCACTTTAGCTGAAGGTCAAGATGAGCTGCGTGTACCAATGACTTACACAGCGAATGGCATTGAATACACCAAAACCTTCATCCTTAAGCGCGGCAGCTACGCAGTTGACGTGGTTTACGATGTAGCGAACAACTCTGGTGCAAATGCAACCGTTGGTATGTACGCTCACCTTCGTCAAAACCTGCAAGATGCTGGTGGTAGCCTAACAATGCCTACTTACCGTGGCGGTGCATACTCTACTGAGTCTACACGCTACAAAAAGTACAGCTTTAGCGACATGGAAGACCGTAACCTTCAACAAAACCTGCCTAACGGCGAGGGTTGGGTTGCAATGCTTGAGCACTACTTCGCTTCAGCTTGGATTCCACGTGATGCACAAGGCGCAAGCCTTTACACTCGCGTAGTGGGTAACCTAGGTGACATCGGTGTTCGTCTTCCTAACAAGACAATCGCAAACGGTGAAACGGGTGAAATGAAGGCAACTCTATGGGTTGGTCCTAAACTTCAAAATGAAATGGCAGCGGTTGCACCTAACCTAGAGCTAGTAGTTGACTACGGCTGGTTATGGTTCATTGCTAAACCACTTCACTGGTTGCTGTCTATGATCCAAAGTGTAGTTATCAACTGGGGTCTAGCGATTATCGTACTTACCTTCATCGTTCGTGGTGCTATGTACCCACTAACGAGAGCTCAGTACACCTCTATGGCTAAAATGCGTATGCTGCAACCAAAATTGACAGCAATGCGTGAGCGTATCGGCGATGACCGTCAACGCATGAGCCAAGAGATGATGGAACTGTACAAGAAAGAGAAAGTTAACCCACTGGGTGGCTGTCTACCTCTTATCCTACAGATGCCTATCTTCATCTCTCTATACTGGGCATTGATGGAATCTGTTGAACTGCGTCACTCACCGTTCTTCGGTTGGATCACTGACCTTTCGGCACAAGACCCGTACTACATCCTTCCTCTATTGATGGGTGCAAGTATGTTCCTAATCCAGAAGATGAGTCCTACGACTGTAACGGATCCAATGCAGCAGAAGATCATGACCTTTATGCCGGTTATGTTTACCTTCTTCTTCCTATGGTTCCCATCAGGTCTAGTTCTTTACTGGTTGGTATCGAACATCGTTACGCTGATTCAGCAAACGTTGATCTATAAAGGTCTAGAGAAAAAAGGCTTACACTCTAAATAGAGCTTAAGTTAGCCAATGTTTATAAGAGAAGGCGACCTTAGGGTCGCCTTTTTATTTTCTGTGAATTGAGCAACTTACTGTAGTTTAAGTATACAATTTACCTAATTATTCCAATTGAGACGAACATGACTAACGATACTATTGTGGCTCAAGCCACAGCGCCAGGACGTGGCGGAGTAGGCATAATTCGAGTTTCAGGCCCACAGGCCAACCAAGTCGCACAATTAGTCGTAGGGCGAGAGCTTCAGCCTAGGCGCGCAGAATACCTACCCTTTGTGGATGATGCTGGCGTGCAACTAGACCAAGGCATCGCACTGTACTTCCCAAACCCACACTCCTTCACTGGCGAAGATGTATTAGAGCTTCAGGGACACGGTGGCCCAGTGGTAATGGATATGCTGATTAAGCGCATCCTGTCGATCTCAGGCATCCGTCCTGCGCGTCCAGGCGAGTTCTCTGAGCGTGCATTTCTCAATGACAAGATGGATCTGACGCAGGCAGAAGCCATTGCTGATCTGATAGATGCCAGCTCAGAAGAAGCGGCCAAATCAGCGCTACAATCACTTCAGGGTGAGTTCTCAAAGCGCATCACCACTTTAGTTGAGTCGTTGATTCATCTACGCATCTATGTGGAAGCGGCCATTGATTTTCCTGAAGAGGAAATCGACTTTCTAGCCGATGGTAAAGTAAGCACTGACTTACAAACTATCATCAACAACTTAGAAGCCGTACGCGCAGAAGCCAATCAAGGTGCAATCATGCGCGAAGGCATGAAAGTGGTGATTGCGGGTCGCCCAAATGCAGGCAAATCTAGCTTGCTCAATGCCCTTTCCGGCAAAGAGTCAGCCATTGTTACTGACATCGCAGGCACCACGCGTGACGTGCTCAGAGAGCACATTCATATTGACGGAATGCCACTGCATATCATCGACACCGCAGGCCTTCGTGAGGCCTCTGACGAAGTCGAAAAGATAGGTATTGAGCGTGCTTGGGAAGAGATACAACAAGCCGACCGTGTATTGTTTATGGTGGATGGCACCACCACTGATGCCACTAACCCTCAAGAAATCTGGCCTGAGTTTGTAGATAAGCTACCGAACAATATGGGAATGACCGTCATTCGCAACAAGGTTGACCAAACCCAAGAGACACTGGGTATTTGTCATGTGAACGACCCTACCCTTATTCGTTTAAGCGCAAAGACGGGCCAAGGTATCGATGCCCTACGCAACCATTTAAAAGAGTGCATGGGATTCTCAGGAAACACCGAAGGTGGCTTTATGGCGCGCCGTAGGCACCTTGATGCTCTAGATAAGGCAGCAGAGCATCTGTCTATTGGTCAGCAGCAATTAGAGGGCTTTATGGCGGGTGAAATCCTAGCGGAAGAGCTCAGGATCACTCAACAATATCTCAATGAGATCACCGGAGAGTTCAGTTCTGACGATCTTCTCGGTCGCATCTTCTCATCATTCTGTATAGGAAAATAAACATGTCCATGATTCATTTGATCACAGGTAGCACCTTAGGTGGAGCAGAATACGTTGCCGATCATCTTAATGATTTGCTGCAAGAGATGGGTAAAGATACCGAGATTCACAATCAGCCAAATCTCGATGAAATACCCGCTAAAGGGACTTGGTTAATCATTACATCAACCCATGGTGCGGGTGATTATCCAGAAAATATTCAGCCGTTTATTGAGCAACTTCAGCAAACGCCACCCAACACTCAGGATCTCAACTATGCGATTATCGCGATTGGTGATTCAAGCTATGACACCTTCTGTGGTGCAGGATTACATTGCCAGGAACTACTTGAGGATATTGGTGCTACTCCATTATCGGAGTGCTTAACCATCGATGTTTTGCGCCATCCAGTGCCAGAAGAGGCCGCTGAAGAGTGGTTCGAAGACCACAAACACCTGTTTTAAGCCTGATTTACTCGTTTGAAAATAACTAGGCCGGTGCGCATTTTTGCTCATCGGCTTTTTTTTACGGTTCGTTTGCTCACAAAGTGACCGTTAATTAACCCCCTATTCTGTGGATAACTGCATAGGTATCCAGTGATCAACCTATAGTTATCCCAATAACAACTTATAGTGATCCACCCCCCTGTGCATAAGTACCTATTTTGATCCCAGCTAATACAGAACTAGATCCACCAGAGATCACAGCAAGTGATCCTGCCAAAGGTGTTGATCTTGTTGATCAAATACCAGTTATCCACAATAGATCCGTTGCTTAATAATAGATCTAATAAAAGATCTATATAAAGATCTTATATATATTAAGCAGAGCGTAAATTGTGTAAAACATTAAAAGCAATTTTCTAATGATCAGAAAGAAGGTAGAATACGCCTCCTTTTTGTTCACTCATTTCACGATAGCGATATCCGAGGCCAACTCATGCTTTATCACGAAAAATTTGATGTCATCATCGTTGGTGGTGGTCATGCTGGTACTGAAGCTGCATTGTCTGCAGCAAGAACGGGCCAAAAGACACTTTTGTTGACCCATAATATTGATACTTTGGGGCAGATGTCTTGCAACCCAGCTATTGGCGGTATTGGTAAGGGCCATCTCGTGAAAGAGGTTGATGCTATGGGTGGATTAATGGCCAGAGCCATTGATCACGCAGGCATTCAATTTAGAACACTGAACGCTTCAAAGGGCCCTGCTGTGCGCGCTACACGTGCTCAAGCCGATCGCGCCCTGTACAAAGCGTTTGTACGATCAGAATTAGAAAACACCCCTAACCTAACGCTGTTTCAACAATCAGTGGATGACTTGATCGTTGAAAACGATCAAGTTAAGGGTGTTATCACTCAAATGGGCCTCAAATTCGAAGCCAAAGCTGTTGTGCTAACGGTTGGTACCTTTTTAGGTGGCAAGATCCATATTGGAATGGAAAGCGCCTCAGGAGGCCGTACAGGCGATCCTTCTTCGATCGCTCTCGCGCAGCGTTTACGTGATCTTCCGTTTAGAGTTGATCGACTAAAAACAGGTACTCCACCGAGGATCGATGCTCGTAGTGTTGATTTTAGCCAACTTGAAGTGCAGCACGGAGACAATCCAACCCCTGTATTTTCGTTCATGGGTAACCGCAGCCAGCAGCCACCTCAGGTACCGTGTTACATCACGCATACCAACGAAGCCACTCATGAAGTGATTCGCAACAACCTAGATCGCAGCCCAATGTACGCAGGCGTGATCGAAGGTATCGGGCCAAGATACTGCCCATCGATTGAAGATAAAGTGATGAGATTTGCTGACAAAAATAGTCACCAGATATTCATCGAGCCAGAAGGTTTAACTACGCACGAACTCTATCCAAACGGCATCTCAACAAGTTTGCCATTTGATGTACAAGTTCAGATCGTTCGTTCAATGAAGGGCTTTGAAAATGCGCATATTGTTCGTCCTGGTTACGCTATCGAATACGATTTCTTTGACCCTAGAGACCTAAAGCACACCTATGAAACCAAGTTTATTCAAGGCTTGTTCTTAGCGGGTCAAATTAACGGTACTACAGGTTACGAAGAAGCGGCAGCACAAGGCTTGATGGCGGGTCTTAATGCGAGTCTGTACTCTCAAGAAAAAGAAGGTTGGTCGCCTCGACGCGATCAGGCATACATGGGCGTGCTTATCGATGATTTGTCTACCATGGGCACTAAAGAACCGTACCGTATGTTTACGTCGAGAGCGGAATACCGTTTGTTGCTTCGTGAAGACAATGCCGATATTCGCCTAACCGAAAAAGCACATGAACTTGGATTGGTTTCTGAAGAGCGTTGGGCTCGATTCAACCAGAAAATGGAAAACATGCAGATTGAACGTCAACGTCTTGCCAGCACGTGGATCAACCCTAAGTCTGAGGGCGTAGATAATCTGAATGCTGTATTAAAAACGCCGTTGACACGAGAAGCGAGTGGCGAGGATCTTTTGCGTAGACCTGAGCTGACTTATCAACAGCTTACTGAGTTAGAAGGCTTTGGTCCTGCCCTTGAAGATCAACAAGCTTCTGAGCAAGTTGAGATCCAAGTAAAATACGAGGGCTACATTCAGCGCCAGCAAGACGAGATCGCCAAATCGATGCGTCATGAGAACACTCAGTTACCAACAGATATCGATTTCTCTTTGGTTTCTGGCTTGTCCAATGAGGTGGTAGCAAAACTGACGGATACCAGACCAGAAACGATTGGCATCGCCTCTCGAATCTCAGGAATCACACCAGCAGCTATCTCTATTTTGTTGGTTTATTTAAAGAAACAGGGCCTGCTTAAGAAAGGTGAGGAAGTCGCATAAATGAGCTTACATCAACAACTTCAGCAACTGATCGCTAAAACCGATCTGACCGTTTCTGATAAGCAACTGGATCAATTGGTTGGTTACGTCGAGCTCCTCAATAAGTGGAACAAGGCCTACAACCTAACCTCGGTTCGTAATCCTAGCGACATGCTAGTTAAGCACATTATGGACAGCATAGTGGTCTCACCGCACCTTGATGGGAAGCGGTTTATTGATGTAGGTACGGGACCTGGATTGCCGGGTATTCCATTGTCAATTATGAACCCTGACTGTGAATTTTTCTTGCTTGATAGCTTAGGCAAGCGTATACGTTTTATTAAACAAGTTGTACATGAGCTCAAGATTGAGAACGTGACTCCGGTTTTAAGCCGTGTAGAGGAATTCCAACCTGAGGTTAAATTTGATGCGGTATTGAGCCGAGCATTTGCTTCTATGACCGATATGGTAAATTGGTGTCGTCACTTGCCAAAAGAAGGCTCTGGCGTCTTTTATGCCCTCAAAGGACAAGCTTCACAGGAAGAGATAGAGCAACTTCCTGAATGGTGTAGCGTGATCCAGGTCAAACCTTTGATAGTGCCTGAGCTTGAAGGCGAGCGACATCTTGTAATCTTAACAGACCGAGTTTAGGGAAGAGAGCCAACGTGGGAAGAATTATATCAATTGCCAATCAGAAAGGTGGCGTAGGTAAAACAACGACCTGCGTGAATCTAGCTGCTTCTATGGCCGCGACCAAGCGCAGTGTTTTGGTTATCGATCTCGATCCACAGGGCAACGCAACGATGGCGAGTGGTGTCGACAAATATCAAGTTGAAACAACCGCTTATGATCTATTGGTTGAAGAAACCCCTTTCGCTGAGGTTGTGACTCGTTCAACGACGGGTGGCTATGACCTCATTGCGGCGAACGGTGATGTAACCGCCGCTGAGATTAAATTAATGGAAGTGTTTGCTCGTGAAGTAAGGCTAAAGAATGCCTTATCGGGTGTGCGCGATCAGTATGATTTTATCTTCATCGACTGCCCTCCTTCGCTCAACCTTCTGACGATTAACGCTATGGCCGCTTCAGATTCGGTTTTGGTTCCAATGCAATGTGAGTACTTTGCTTTGGAAGGACTGACGGCGCTAATGGATACCATCAGCAAGCTAGCGGCAGTGGTTAACGAAAATTTGAAGATCGAAGGCCTATTACGCACCATGTTTGATCCACGAAACCGTTTATCAAACGAGGTTTCGGATCAGCTGAAGCAGCATTTTGGCACCAAAGTGTACCGTACTGTCATTCCAAGAAACGTACGCTTAGCTGAGGCACCAAGTCATGGTAAACCAGCAATGTATTATGATAAGCAGTCTGCAGGTGCTAAAGCCTACCTTGCATTAGCGGGTGAGATGCTTCGTCGTGAAGAAGTTGCTGTATAAAAAATATTTCTAAGGAAAAATGTCAATGTCCAAGCGTGGCTTAGGTAAAGGATTAGATGCACTGTTATCTACCAGTGCAATGGCAAGGGAAAAAAACACGCCATCGGCAGCGCAACAATCGGTTTCTCACTCTGATAGCGGTGATATGCAAGATATCGCTGTTGAGCGTTTGCAGCCAGGTGTCTATCAGCCAAGGACAGAGATGGATGAGGAAGCTCTTGCTGAGTTAAGCGCTTCTATTCGCTCTCAAGGTATTATTCAGCCTATTGTTGTCCGCCAAGTAGACACTGACAAATATGAAATTATCGCGGGTGAGCGACGCTGGCGTGCTGCCAAGCTTGCTGGATTGACTCAGGTTCCTTGTGTGGTCAAGCGAGTGCAAGATAAGGCCGCCATCGCTATGGCTCTTATCGAGAACATCCAGCGTGAAAACCTCAATGCGGTTGAAGAAGCCCATGCATTGGAAAGCCTGCGTACAAAATTTGAACTTTCACACCAACAAATTGCCGACGTCATCGGTAAATCTAGAGCCGCAGTAAGCAACCTTTTACGTCTTAATCAGCTAGAAAGTGAAGTAAAGAGTCTGGTTTCAAATGGCCAACTCGATATGGGGCATGCTAGAGCCCTACTAGCGGTTGATGGTGAGCAACAAGTTGAACTGGCACAGCATGCAGTAAAAAAGCAACTTACGGTTCGCCAGACAGAGCAATTAGTAAAAAAAGCGCTTCAGCCACCGGTTAATATTGACGAAAAAAGCATCGATCAGCACGCTATTTTGTTGTCAGAAAAATTGTCACAAAAATTAGGAAACGACGTTTCTTTGATCCGGGGCAAAAATGGCAAGGCTAAATTGACCATTAGTATTGATGCACCTCACAAATTAGAGCAGTTAATCGCCAAGCTAGAGCGCATCGTGGGATAATTGATCCTGTTCAATATCCGTGCAATTAGGTTCACAATTACTTGTCTTTTTCCTGAGTTTTTGCGCATAATGCGTGACGTTGAATACAAAATTCGAAATTTTCGCTTGATTTTGACAAAAGCGGGAATTGTTTTTCGAGGAAAGAATACATGGTAACTGCGCTTACTAAACCTGGGCGAGAGCTTGCAAAGCGATTGCTACTGATTGAGTTTAGCGTGGTTATGTTAGTGGCAACTGGGGTCAGCATTACTGTAAATCCTAGTTGGGGGCTATCGGCACTGATTGGTGGTGGCATATTTGTCATTGCGAATGCAGTGTTTTCTTTATTCGCGTTTCTGTATGCGGGCGCAAGGGCGACAAAACTCGTTACCTTTTCGTTCTATACAGGTGAAGCGCTTAAGATACTCCTGACTATAGTTTTGTTTTCCGTTGCCTACGTGTATATGGAGTTGGAACTTGTTCCTCTCAAGCTAACCTATTTGCTGGTCTTACTAATTAATATGTTTGCGCCAGTGTTTTTTATTAACAAAAGAAAATAGGAAATGTTATGGCTACGCCTGGTGAAGCGTTAACATCTTCCAGCTATATTGACCACCACTTACAAAATCTATCTTTAGCTAAGTTAGGTATTGTAGCTGAGGGCAGTTTCTGGAATGTGCATATCGATAGCCTGTTATTTTCCGTGCTAACTGGTGTGTTATTCCTTTGGGTATTTCGTTCAGTAGCTAAGAAAGCAACAACTGGTGTACCAAGCCGATTACAATGTGCTGTTGAAATGGTAGTGGAATTCGTTGGTGAGAACGTAAAAGACACTTTCCATGGACGCAACCCATTGATTGCACCATTGGCATTAACGATATTCGTGTGGATAATTTTAATGAACTTGATGGACCTTGTGCCTATCGATTTCTTACCTTATCCAGCTCAGTTAATGGGTATCCCTTATCTTAAGGTGGTTCCTACAGCTGACGTGAGTGTCACAATGGCTATGGCACTTGGCGTGTTTGCTCTAATGCTCTACTACAGCGTTAAAGTAAAAGGCGTCGGTGGCTTTGCTAAAGAATTAGCACTGCATCCTTTTAACCATCCAATTATGATTCCGTTCAACTTGCTTTTGGAAGTTGTATCGCTACTAGCGAAACCAATTTCTCTAGGTATGCGTCTGTTCGGTAACATGTTTGCTGGTGAGGTTGTATTCATTCTTTGTGCTGCAATGCTCCCTTGGTACTTACAATGGGTAGGTTCTCTACCTTGGGCTATCTTCCATATTTTGGTTATTTTGATTCAAGCCTTTGTATTTATGATGCTAACGATCGTATATCTATCGATGGCTCATGAAGATAGTGATCACTAATTTTATAAACGTAAACTCTAAAATTAATATTGGAGAATTTTAAATGGAAACTGTTCTAAGTTTTTCTGCTGTTGCTGTAGCGATCATCGTTGGTCTGTGTTCAGTGGGTACTGCTATTGGCTTCGCAATTCTAGGTGGTAAATTCCTAGAAGGTGCAGCACGTCAACCAGAAATGGCGCCAATGCTTCAAGTTAAGATGTTCATCATCGCGGGTCTTCTAGATGCGATCCCAATGATCGGTATCGTAATCGCACTTCTATTCACATTCGCAAACCCATTTGTTGGTCAACTGGCCGGTTAATTGACGTTTCTAAGCAAGCAAATAGTTTGTTGTTGAATAACTAAAAAGGGGTAGCTGTTGTGGAAATGAACGCAACTATGCTAGGTCAAGCGATATCGTTTGCAATGTTTGTATGGTTCTGCATGAAGTATGTATGGCCACCAATCATTGAAGCGATTGAAGAACGTCAGAAAAAAATTGCTGACGGTCTCTCTGCCGCTGAACGTGCAGAGAAAAATTTGAACCTAGCACAAGCCAACGCTTCTGAGCAATTGAAGGAAGCGAAGCGCACAGCAACTGAGATCATTGACGCTGCGAACAAACGTAAAGCTCAAATTATTGACGAAGCTCGTGAAGATGCTCAGGCAGAACGCCAGAAAATCTTGACGCAAGCTGAAGCAGAAGTTGAAGCAGACCGTAGCCGCGCGCGCGATGAACTGCGCAAACAAGTTGCTACTCTGGCTATTGCTGGTGCCGAGAAAATCTTGGAGCGCACAATCGATAAAGATGCGCAAAAAGATATTCTTGAAAACATTACTGCAAAACTTTAACAGAAGGGGCGCTTATGTCTGATTTGGTAACAATCGCACGCCCCTATGCTAAAGCAGCATTCGAATTTGCGGTGGAAAAAGACGCGTTAGACCAATGGGGTCAAATGTTGGCTTTTGCCGCTGAAGTGACAAAGCACCATGAAATTTCAGACTTATTAGATGGCTCATTAACAGCCAATAAACTGACTGAACTTTTCGTAGCGATTTGTGGCGAACAACTTGATGAACATGGCCAAAACCTGATTAAGGTAATGGCAGGTAACGGTCGATTAAAGGCTCTACCTGATGTTCTTGCTGAGTTCTTGGCTCTTCGAAGAGAGCACGACAAGTTTATCGAAGTAGAAGTGATTTCTGCTTCAGAGCTGTCGAAACAACAGCAAGACGACATGATAAGCAAGTTAGAGCAACGCTTTGACCGCAAAGTGAAGCTGAATTGCAGTATAGATGAGACCCTACTTGGTGGGGTTATTATTCGAGCCGGAGACCTAGTCATTGATAACTCAGCGCGAGGTCGTTTGAACCGCCTGAGCGATGCATTGCAGTCTTAATGGGGATTGGAGCATGCAACTTAATTCCACGGAAATTAGCGATCTAATTAAACAACGTATCGAATCTTTCGAAGTTGTTAATGAAGCTCGCAACGAAGGTACTATCGTTTCGGTAAGCGATGGCATCATTCGTATCCACGGCCTTGCAGAAGTTATGCAAGGTGAAATGATTGAATTACCGGGTGGCCGTTACGCGCTAGCACTTAACCTCGAGCGTGACTCGGTTGGTGCGGTAGTAATGGGCCCATTTGCTGACCTACAGGAAGGCATGAAAGTAACAGGTACTGGTCGTATCCTTGAAGTACCAGTAGGCCCAGAACTACTAGGTCGTGTTGTAAACACGCTTGGTGAGCCTATTGATGGTAAAGGTCCGATCGATGCGAAACTAACTTCTCCTGTAGAAGTAATCGCACCGGGCGTTATCGACCGTAAGTCGGTAGACCAACCTGTACAAACTGGTTATAAGTCAGTTGACTCAATGATCCCTATCGGTCGTGGTCAGCGTGAACTTATCATCGGTGACCGTCAGACTGGTAAAACAGCGATGGCAATCGATGCCATCATTAACCAAAAAGATTCTGGTATTTTCTCCATTTATGTAGCAATCGGTCAGAAAGCTTCAACTATCGCGAACGTTGTTCGTAAGCTTGAAGAATCTGGTGCACTAGCAAACACTATTGTTGTTGTTGCTTCTGCGTCTGAGTCTGCTGCACTGCAATACCTAGCGCCTTACGCTGGTTGTGCAATGGGTGAATACTTCCGCGATCGCGGCGAAGACGCTCTAATCATCTACGATGATTTGTCTAAGCAAGCGGTAGCGTACCGTCAAATCTCTCTACTACTGAAACGTCCACCGGGTCGTGAAGCATTCCCTGGTGACGTATTCTACCTTCACTCTCGTCTACTAGAGCGTGCTGCTCGCGTAAACGAAGAGTATGTAGAGCGTTTCACCAAGGGTGAAGTAAAAGGTAAGACTGGTTCTTTGACTGCTCTTCCTATTATCGAAACCCAAGCTGGTGACGTATCAGCATTCGTTCCTACAAACGTAATCTCGATTACTGATGGCCAGATCTTCCTTCAAACTGAACTATTCAACGCAGGCGTACGTCCAGCTGTTGACCCAGGTATCTCGGTATCTCGTGTAGGTGGTTCAGCGCAGACTAAGATCATCAAGAAACTGTCTGGTGGTATTCGTACCGCATTGGCTCAATACCGCGAACTAGCTGCATTTGCTCAGTTCTCTTCAGACCTTGATGAAACGACTAAGAAGCAACTTGATCACGGTGCAAAAGTGACAGAACTGATGAAACAGAAGCAATACGCTCCTATGTCAGTTTTCGACCAAGCACTAGTTATCTTTTCTGCTGAGCGTGGCTTCCTAAACGATGTAGAACTTAACAAAGTTCTAGATTTTGAAGCTGCTCTACTGTCGTATGCTCATGGTCAGTACGCTGATCTAGCGGAAGAGATCAACCAAACGGGTGCTTACAGTGACGAGATTGAAGCTCAGCTTCAGAAGATCGTAACTGACTTTAAAGCAACCCAAACCTGGTAATTGGTTGGTGACTTGAAAAAGTCACCTACTAACGGAGAGTAACGATGGCCGGCGCAAAAGAAATACGTAATAAAATCGGTAGTGTTAAGAGCACACAGAAGATTACGAAAGCTATGCAAATGGTGGCCGCTTCAAAAATGCGTCGCTCGCAAGATGCGATGGGAGCGTCCCGACCATATGCAGAAACAATGCGTAAGGTGATCGGTCATTTGGCTAGCGGTAGCCTAGAGTACAAACATCCGTACCTAGAGGAACGCGAAGCCAAGCGTGTTGGTTACATCATAGTTTCTACCGACCGTGGTTTGTGTGGCGGCTTGAACATTAACTTGTTCAAAAGAGCTGTTATAGATATGCAAACCTGGAAGGAAAGTGGTGCTGACGTTGACGTTGCCGTTATCGGCACGAAAGCAACAGCATTCTTTAACAACAGTGGCGCTCAAGTGTCTGCTCAAGTTTCTGGTCTAGGCGATGAGCCAAGCCTTGAAGACTTGATCGGTTCTGTAGGCGTAATGTTGAAGAAATATGATGAAGGTGAGTTGGATCGCCTTTTCATAGTGTTCAACAAGTTTGTAAACACTATGGTTCAAGAACCAACGATCGATCAATTACTGCCTTTACCTAAATCAGACAGCGAAGAGATGCAACGCGAGCATCAGTGGGACTACATTTACGAGCCAGAGCCAAAACCTCTGCTTGATGCACTTCTGATTCGTTATATCGAATCAAGCGTGTACCAAGGCGTGGTTGAGAACCTAGCTTGTGAACAGGCCGCTCGAATGATGGCGATGCAAGCAGCAACGGATAACGCAACTAACCTGATTGAAGATCTAGAGCTTGTTTATAACAAAGCTCGTCAGGCTGCGATTACCCAAGAGCTATCAGAAATTTGTTCTGGTGCCGCTGCGGTTTAGTTTTAGGACAACGAATTAGTTTAGAGGATTAACAATGGCTACAGGTAAGATCGTAGAGATCATCGGTGCAGTAGTCGACGTAGAGTTCCCACAAGGCGAAGTACCACGTGTATACGACGCACTAAACGTAGTTGACGCTCCAGAACGTCTAGTTCTTGAAGTTCAGCAACAGTTAGGCGGTGGCGTAGTTCGTACTATCGTAATGGGTAGCTCAGACGGTTTACGTCGTGGACTAGATGTTACAAATTCTGGTGCTCCAATTACAGTTCCAGTAGGTACTAAAACTCTTGGTCGTATCATGAACGTTCTTGGTGACGCGATTGATGAATGTGGTGATATCGGTGCTGAAGAGCATTACGAAATTCACCGACCAGCACCTAGCTATGAAGATCAGTCGAACGCGACAGAACTTCTAGAGACAGGTGTAAAAGTAATCGACTTGGTTTGCCCATTCGCTAAGGGTGGTAAAATCGGTCTATTCGGTGGTGCAGGTGTAGGTAAGACCGTTAACATGATGGAACTTATCAACAACATCGCACTTCAGCACTCAGGCCTATCTGTATTTGCGGGTGTAGGTGAGCGTACTCGTGAGGGTAACGACTTCTACTACGAAATGCAGGAAGCAGGTGTTGTAAACATCGAGAACCCTGAAGAATCTAAAGTAGCAATGGTTTACGGTCAGATGAACGAGCCACCGGGTAACCGTCTGCGCGTTGCACTGACAGGTCTAACCATGGCGGAGCGCTTCCGTGATGAAGGCCGTGACGTACTATTCTTCGTAGATAACATCTACCGTTATACCCTTGCGGGTACAGAGGTATCGGCACTTCTAGGTCGTATGCCATCTGCGGTAGGTTACCAGCCAACTCTTGCAGAAGAGATGGGTGTTCTACAGGAGCGTATCACGTCAACGAAGACTGGTTCTATCACATCTGTACAGGCGGTATACGTACCTGCGGATGACTTGACGGATCCGTCTCCAGCAACAACGTTTGCTCACTTGGATGCAACGGTTGTACTTAGCCGTAACATCGCAGCTATGGGTCTATACCCTGCGATTGACCCACTGGATTCAACATCTCGTATGCTTGATCCATTGGTTGTTGGTCAAGAGCACTACGACGTGGCTTCAGGCGTTCAAACTACGCTACAGCGCTATAAAGAGCTAAAAGATATCATCGCAATCCTAGGTATGGATGAGCTTTCTGAAGAAGATAAGCAAGTGGTATCTCGTGCACGTAAGATTGAGAAGTTCCTTACTCAGCCTTACCACGTAGCGGAAGTATTTACTGGTGACCCAGGCGTTTACGTACCTCTTAAAGAGACACTACGTGGATTTAAAGGCCTACTAGCTGGTGATTACGATGACATTCCAGAGCAAGCATTCATGTACTGCGGTAGCATTGATCAAGCTCTAGAGAACGCTAAGAAGCTATAAGTCTGATTAGGAGGCAATATGGCAGCAATAACCTTTCACCTTGACGTGGTAAGCGCAGAGAAAAAACTCTTTTCTGGGCGCGTTGAAACGTTCCAGGTGTCCGGTAGCGAAGGTGAGCTTGGTATTTTCCATGGCCACACCCCGCTGTTGACCGCTATTACTCCTGGTATGGTTCGCATCGTTAAGCAACACGGCCACGAAGAGTTCATTTATGTCTCTGGTGGTATAGTTGAAGTTCAGCCTGGTACAGCTACTGTACTGGCTGATACGGCAATCCGTGGTGAAGATATCGATGCTTCCAAAGCAGAAGAAGCCAAACGCAAAGCTGAGGAGACTATTCATAATCAGCACGGCGATATGGACTTTGCTCAGGCAGCCAGTGAATTGGCTAAAGCGATTGCTCAAGTCCGAGTTGCAGAACTTACGAGAAAGCGTCGCTAATAACATTAGCCATAGCGTAACGACAAAGGTGACCTTAGGGTCACCTTTTTGTTTAGGTGCTTAAATGGGTTAATATATAGCTCAGTGACTTCTGGATGTTGCGCGAAACGCGCGTGTCATCCTGAGGTCACTGAGCTATATAATAATGAGTTAAACCAATAAAAATTAACGATCAGTTTCAAGGAATAAGTGATGAACAATTTCAGTGCCGTCATTCTGGCTGCGGGTAAAGGTACTCGCATGTACTCAAAGAAGCCCAAAGTGCTGCATACACTGGCAGGTAAGCCAATGGCTAAGCATGTTATCGATACCTGTGTGGGTTTAGGCGCAAACAACATTCATTTGGTGTTTGGCCACGGCAGTGACCAGATGAAAGCAACTCTTGCGAACGAACCGGTAAATTGGGTTGAGCAAAAAGAGCAATTGGGTACAGGACACGCTGTTGATCAAGCATCACCACACTTTTCTGATGATGAAAAAGTCATGGTGTTGTACGGCGACGTACCACTTATCACTAGTGAAACTGTAGAAGCACTGCTTGATGGACAACCAGAAGGCGGTGTTGGTCTGTTAACTGTAGTTTTAGATAATCCTATGGGCTACGGTCGTATCGTCCGTGAGAATGGCTCTGTGGTTGCTATCGTTGAACAAAAAGACGCAACTGAAGAGCAGAAAGCCATTTGTGAGATTAACACCGGCGTTCTAGTCGCTGATGGCAAGGACCTGAAGCGTTGGTTGTCGAACCTAAGCAATGACAATGCTCAGGGCGAATACTACCTGACGGACATCATTGCTGCTGCGCACAATGACGGTAAGCAGATTCAAGCGGTTCACCCTGCAAGTGCCATTGAAGTTGAGGGCGTGAATGATCGCCGCCAGCTAGCTCGTCTTGAGCGTGCATTCCAACAGATGCAAGCGGACAAACTGCTAGAGCAAGGCGTTATGCTTCGTGATCCTAGTCGCTTTGACCTACGTGGTACCCTGCAGTGTGGTATGGATGTAGAGATCGATGCCAATGTTATTGTCGAAGGCAGTGTGACTATTGGTGACAATGTTGTGATCGGTGCAGGTTGTGTGCTGAAGGACTGTGAAATCGACGATAACACCCTAATTCGCCCTTACTCTGTCATTGAAGGCGCAACAGTAGGTGAAGAGTGTACCGTTGGTCCATTTACACGTCTGCGCCCAGGCGCTGAGATGCGCAATGACTCGCATGTAGGCAACTTCGTAGAAGTAAAAAATGCGCGCCTTGGTGAAGGCTCAAAGGCGAACCACCTGACGTACTTGGGTGATGCAGAGATTGGTCAGCGCACCAACATTGGCGCAGGTACCATTACCTGTAACTACGATGGCGCAAATAAGTTTAAAACCATTATTGGCGATGACGTGTTTGTTGGCTCTGACAGTCAATTGATTGCGCCAGTGGCAATTGCTAACGGTGCAACCGTGGGCGCAGGCTCAACGGTAACCAAAGATGTTGGCGAGAATGAGCTTATTATCTCTCGTGCTAAAGAGCGTCGCATTGCTAACTGGCAACGTCCAACTAAAAAGAAATAACCCGTTTATTCTTTTTTATCGGATAAAGAAAACCCCGCTTATGGCGGGGTTTATTGTTTCTAGAGCAGCTGGTGGCTTTTAGTGGCTAGGGATAGCGTAGCGTTTTTCTAGCCAGCGAACGCCTTGTGATACCGCCAGAATCAAGATCAAATACTCCAGCACTAGGAAGGTATAGATCTCCAAAGGTAAGTACTCATTAACCACCAGTTCATTGGCGCGCCTAGTAAGATCGCTTAAACCAATAACACTCACCAGTGATGACATCTTGAGTATGTAAACAAACTGGTTGCCTAGCGGCGGCAGAATTTGACGCAGTGCCTGAGGGAAGATAACCAGTCGCATGGTCTTCCAATAGCTAAGACCTAGCGCATGAGCTGCTTCATGTTGACCACGATGAATAGCCTGAATCCCGCCTCTAAATACTTCTGCCATAAAGGCACTTTCCGCTATCGACAACGCAATAACGCCGGCCCAATAGTGATCAAGAGAAATATCCATCAGGGTAGGGAGGCCGTAGTAAACCCACAGCAGTAACACCAATACCGGAATAGAGCGGATTGACTCCACATACACTCGGTTAATGCCTCTCACATAAGGGTTTTTAGAGAGCGCCGGCATGGCGACAAGAAAACCAATCAGCATGGCAAAAAACATACTGATTAAAGAGATGCTGATAGTGGCACTAAAACCGTCGGTCAGAAACCTGAGGTTTGTCATTCCTTGTTCGGTTGAGGGGTTAAGTACATACCAGCCCCACTCATAATCTGAACAACCTGTGAGCATCAAACAGCAGAGCACTACAGTCAGAGTATTAAATTTCAAAATATGCCCATCCTTAAGCACACAATCGCGTATAACCTGTTATGGTAACAATAACATCAAACAAACGTTACTGCTTTTAAAAGGATTTATGATGAAGAAGTTACTTTTGGCGTTGGGCCTTTCTATTTTGTCACTGTCACCAGCAATGGCCGAAACCAGCCGATTACAAGAGATCTTAAACAAGGGAGTGTTGAGGGTAGGTACAACCGGTGATTGGAACCCAATGACCATGAAAAACCCAGCAGACAATAGCTATCGTGGCTTTGATATTGATGTAACCACGGAGTTGGCAAAAGATTTAGGTGTGAAGGTGGAGTATGTAGCCACTGACTGGAAAACTTTGGTTAACGGCATAACAGCCAACAAGTACGATATTACCGGTAGTGCATCACTGAATATGTCTCGCGCTAAAGTAGCAGGCTACAGCCAACCCTATTTCTACTTGGCATTCGTACCAGTGGTTCCGAAAAAAGACCTAGATAAGTATTCTGATTGGGCTGATTTCAACAAGCCTGACATCAAGGTTGCAGCAACACTGGGTACGGTACAAGAGAAGATGGTGAAAGAGTTCTTCCCAGAAGCACAACACATCGTTATTGAAGCGCCAGCTCGTGATTTTCAAGAGTTACTGGCACGAAGAGCCAATGTATCCGTAACCTCAAATGTCGAAGCCGCAACGCTGGTGGAGAAGTTTAAGCAATTGGCTGTAGTTCCGGTTGCAGAACCAAAGAACCCAACGCCGATCTCTATGCTACTGCCACAAAACGATCAGGTATGGATCAACTATGTGAACCATTGGGTTGAGTTGAAAACGACCCAAGGGTTTTTTGACAAAACCGCTAAGAAATGGGGCTTAACCAGCCTGTAGTGGATTCATTTTTGATAAACGAAGGGAGCGATGATTCGCTCCCTTTTTTGATCTTATTGAGCGGTTGCCTCAACTAAATCATTCTTTTGACGTGTCAGCAGGATTCCGCCCGCCAGACCGACAAGACAGACGATCATAGTCCAACCAGTGGCAACGAGCGCTTGCTGAGCAAAGAACGCCACCAGCATGCTTGCCATACTGCTAACACAGATCTGTATGCTGTTTTGCAGTCCAGCCGCTGTTGCTGGGCTGTTTTGCGCACTCGATAGCGCACGGTTAACCACGATTGGGTAAAGCGCACCATTGGCCACTGCCACAAAACAAAATGGCAAAAGAACCGGCCAGATAGAGGTCAAAGTGCTTTGGCTTGCAACGAATACCGCGACAACAGCCACCGTAAACAGCATTAGAAGTACTGGCAATACCTTGCTGTCACCATAGCGCTCTACAGACTTCTTCCCGAAATAACCACCCACCATAAAGGCGATAGTTTGAGGTATAAAGCTCATGCCAATGTCTTTTGCTGAGTAACCCAGCTGAGTCATGATCTCTGGCATACCGGTTAAGTAGGCAAAGAATACCGCAGAGGTCATTGAGAATATGATGACATTGCCGATAAAGGTGCGGTTTTTGGTAAGAGATACCAGATCAGATTTTAGAGAAACGCTCTTAACTGGCTTAGCTTCTTTTGGCTGTCTAGCGGTAACGAACAGCAATACTGCACCAATCATTGCCAACGCAACGAAGATGCTTTCCCAGCCTAAAGTGGTGTTTAAAAGCACACCTAGCTGAGGAGCGAGAGCGGGCGATAAAGCCACTAGAGGCATAATAGACGCGAAGATGCGCTGGCGGTCATCGGCGCTGTAGCGCTGAATCACCATAGCTTGCCAAATAACCGTGGGTGCACACACGCCAATCGCTTGGATAAATCTAAATACCAACAGTTGAGAAACGGTGAAGCTTAAGCTGATACCGATTGAAGCAACGGTAAAGATCGCTAGGCCTAACGCAAGAGTGCTTCGTAGACCAAATCGGTCAGAAAGGATACCCCATGCCAATTGGCCAACCGCTAGACCAACCAAAAAGATGCTTAGAGACAGGGCAATAGGCTCAGGGCCTGTGGCAAAGTCGGCTTGCAGAGTTTGGAATGCAGGCAGGTACATATCGGTAGCGATAAAACCAAGCATAGAGAGTAGGGCTAGGTAACCCATTTGTAGTTTGCTGACGGACATTAGAAACCATTTCAGAGAATTAATTTGTTGTCGGGCATTCTAAATTGGCTTAAACAACAAATTAAGCGCTAAAATATGTGGTTATCTATCAAAAAATTTGAAAGCTATGTTATCTCAGAAGAACTTTGAATTATTGGATGTGGTGGCTCGTCTTGGCAGTTTCTCCGCTGCTGCTGAGTATCTACACAAGGTGCCATCAGCAGTGAGCTATTCGGTGAGGCAAATAGAGCTTGAGCTTGATGTGCTGTTGTTTCGGCGCTTGCCTCGCAGAGTTGAGCTGACGCCAGCAGGGGAAATCTTCTTAGAACAAGTGCGATCTATGCTGCGTCAAATTGAAGAGGCTAAAGCGCAGGCCAAGCGCACTGCGCAAGGCTGGCAACAAACCCTGAAGATCACGCTCGATAACATAGTGAAACTGGATAACCTGCAGCACCTTATCGATGATTTTTATAAGCAATTTGATTTTGCTGAGTTGCAGATCAACATGGAGGTATTTAATGGTTCGTGGGAAGCCATAGCCCAAGAGCGTGCGGATATTGTTCTTGGTGCTACTTCTGCTATTCCAGTGAGTGGCGATTTCGGTATCAAGGATATGGGGAAAATGAATTGGGTGTTCGTGTGCTCTCCGCTGCATCCGTTGACCCTGAAATCTAGCCTTAAGGTTGAAGATGTGGCCGCTTTTCCTAGTGTAAGCCTTGATGATACCTCTAGAGTGCTCCCTAAGCGGCACCAGACGCTGTTTACGAACCAAAGGCGACTTCTTACGCCTAACTGGCATACGGCCATACGATGCATTAAAGAGGGCGTTGGTGTTGGGTTTATGCCTGAGCACATTGCCAAGGCCTTAGTCAGTAACAAGGAGCTGGTTACGCTCAGTATTGATTTTCAGGCTCCGCCGAGTGAGTGCTGTATTGTATGGCGAAAAGACAGCAGTAATAAGCTGATTGAGTGGATGCTCAATTATCTGGGTGATGAGGAGAAACTTCATCAAGACTGGATCAAGAGCGAATAAAAAAGCAGCCCGTAGGCTGCTTTGGTAATAGCGTTGCTGTAGGTCTTGGTTAACCGTTAGCTAAGAAAGAAGCGGTAGGACGGGTTATCCGACTCGTCTTTATAGCCATAGCCTAGCTCTTCTAAGTGACTTGAGAAGCGTTCAATATCATCTTCTGTCAGCTCAAATCCACACAGCACACGGCCGTAATCGGCACCGTGGTTACGGTAGTTGAATAGGCTGATGTTCCAATGAGTACCTAGCGTACTTAAGAACTTAACCAGCGCGCCTGGGTATTCCGGGAACTCAAAGCTGTATAAGCGCTCTTGCAGTGGTTTTTTCGGCTTACCACCGACCATATAACGCACGTGCAGTTTCGCCATCTCATCATCGGACAAATCAACAACCGGGTATCCACCCTCTTGCAGATCGGCGATGATGCTATCAAGTTCAGCCTGTCCTTCAAGTAAGCGAACACCGACAAAGATATTCGCTTGCTCGTCATCGTTATAGCGGTAGTTAAACTCTGTCACCGCGCGACCACCGATCAGGTTGCAGAACTCAAAGAATGCCCCCTGACGCTCTGGGATAGTCACCGCAAGTAAGCCCTCACGTTTTTCACCCAATTCACAGCGCTCAGAAACATAACGCAAGCCATGGAAGTTAGTGTTTGCACCCGACAAAACCGTGGCAAGCTTGTTGTTCTTCAGCTCATTTTGCTCTGCGAATTTCTTCAATCCAGCCAGTGCTAACGCACCTGAAGGCTCGGCAATAGCGCGAGTATCTTCGAAGATATCTTTAACTGCGGCGCAGATTTCATCACTAGACACAGTAATGTGTCCGTCGATATTCTCGTTACACAGACGGAAGGTTTCGCTACCGATCTGCTTAACAGCCACACCATCGGCGAACATGCTTACTTGATCTAGGGTTACGGGTTGTCCAGCGTCTAATGCCGCTTTCAAACACGCAGAGTCTTCCGGCTCAACCGCAATAACCTTGATGTTTGGCATGAGCTGCTTAACCAATACCGATACACCTGCGGCCAAACCGCCGCCACCCACAGGAACAAAGATGTAATCCAAGTGACCGTTTTGCTGGATCATCTCCATGCCAATCGTGCCTTGACCTGCAATCACTAAAGGGTGATCAAAGGGAGGCACAAAGGTATAGCCATGCAGCTCAGAAAGACGTTCAGCCTCAGCCTTAGCCTCATCAAAGTTACTGCCATGCAGTACAACCGTGCCGCCGAAAGCTCGAACGGCGTCGACCTTGATATCGGGCGTTGTTTTTGGCATCACGATAGTGGTGTTGATGCCAAGTTTAGTGCCAGAGTACGCCATACCTTGAGCATGGTTTCCTGCTGATGCTGCGATGACGCCTGCCTGCTTTTGCTCTTCAGTTAGGCTAGCGACCATGTTGTAGGCACCGCGCAATTTGAAGGAGTGAACCGGCTGGCGATCTTCTCGTTTTATCTGAATATCATTGTGTAATCGCTCCGATAAACGAGGCATATCTTGCAACTGAGTTACTGTTGCTACCTCATAAATTGGTGCACGCAGAATTTGGCGCAGATAATCTGCGCCAGACAGTGGGGTAGTAAGACTCATAGTCTTACTCCTCAAACTTAGACTTATCTCTTACCGCGCCTTTGTCTGCACTGGTTGCCATGCTTGCGTAGGCTTTAAGAGCAAACGAAACAGAGCGTTCACGAGACACAGGTTTCCAACCCAGCTTATCTTGAGCTTCACGGCGATCAGCCAGCTCTGCTTCAGAAACAAGTAGCTCGATGGTGCGGTTAGGAATATCGATAGCAACTTGGTCGCCAGAATTTACTAGACCGATAATGCCACCAGCAGCTGCTTCTGGAGAAGCATGACCAATAGACAGACCCGCAGTACCGCCAGAGAAACGACCATCGGTAAGCAGAGCACACTCTTTGCCAAGACCCATAGACTTAAGGTAAGTCGTTGGGTACAGCATTTCTTGCATTCCTGGACCACCTTTAGGGCCTTCGTAGCGAATAATAACTACATCACCAGACTTCACCTTGCCACCCAAGATACCGTCTACGGCGTCTTCTTGGCTTTCAAACACAACAGCTGGGCCGGTGAATGTAAGAATGCTTTCATCTACGCCAGCGGTTTTTACGATACAACCATCCATCGCGATGTTGCCTTTAAGAACAGCTAGGCCACCGTCTTGGCTGTACGCATTTTCTTTGCTACGGATACAGCCAGCTTCTCGGTCGTCATCCAGAGATTCCCAGCGACAATCTTGAGAGAAGGCTTTAGTGGTACGAATACCTGCAGGGCCTGCACGGAAGAAGGATTTCACATCCTCAGATTCCGTTTGCATGATGTCGTACTGAGCAAGCTGCTCATCCATTGAAAGGTCGAGAACAGTGCGCGCTTCGTTGTTTAGCAAGCCTGCACGGTTTAGCTCACCTAAAATGGCCATTACGCCACCAGCACGGTGCACATCTTCCATGTGATAAAGCGGAGTGGATGGTGCGACTTTACATAGGTTTGGTACGCGGCGAGACATCGCATCGATATCTTCCATGGTAAAGTCGACGTCACCTTCTTGAGCTGCAGCGATCAGGTGCAATACGGTGTTGGTTGAGCCGCCCATAGCAATATCTAGAGCTACGGCGTTTTCAAATGCTTTCTTAGATGCAATATTGCGAGGCAGTGCCGACTCATCATCCTGCTCGTAGTAGCGCTTGGTTAGCTCTACAATACGTTTACCAGCATTGATGAACAGGCTTTCACGGTCTGCGTGAGTTGCCAACATAGAGCCGTTACCCGGCTGAGAAAGACCTAGCGCTTCAGTTAGGCAGTTCATTGAGTTTGCGGTGAACATACCAGAACAAGAGCCACATGTTGGACATGCGCTACGTTCAACTTGCTCGCTTTGCTCGTCAGATACCGTTGGATCGGCACTTTGCATCATGGCATCAACAAGGTCTAGCTTGATGAGCTGATCTGAAAGCTTGGTTTTACCCGCCTCCATTGGACCACCAGAGACAAAGATGACAGGGATGTTTAGGCGCATAGAGGCCATTAGCATTCCCGGAGTGATTTTGTCACAGTTTGAGATACACACCATCGCATCGGCACAGTGAGCATTCACCATGTACTCTACTGAGTCTGCGATAAGCTCGCGTGAGGGTAGAGAGTACAGCATGCCGCCGTGACCCATTGCGATACCATCATCAACAGCAATGGTGTTAAATTCTTTAGCGATACCACCGGCTTGCTCGATTTCTCTCGCAACCAGTTGACCCATGTCTTTAAGGTGAACGTGTCCTGGTACGAACTGAGTAAATGAGTTTACGACAGCAATAATCGGCTTACCGAAATCTTCGTCTTTTACTCCAGTTGCGCGCCATAGTGCGCGTGCGCCAGCCATGTTTCGGCCGTGAGTAGTCGTTGCGCTACGATAGATTGGCATAATTCTTCCTTATTTCTCTGCGTCAGCTGGGTAAACGTAGTCTAACCAGCCCCACTTATCTTCAGTTGTGCCATTAAATAGGCCAAAGTATGTTTCTTGTAGATCTTTCGTGATTGGACCGCGCTTACCTTCGCCTACGACAATTTGGTCGACAGAGCGAACTGGAACGATCTCAGCGGCAGTGCCGGTCATGAAGATCTCATCAGCTAGGTACAAGGCCTCGCGAGCAATGTTCGATTCAACAATCTCGTAGCCTTTATCGCGCGCTAGAACCATGATGGAATCACGAGTGATACCCGGTAGGATTGCTGCTGTTGCTGGTGGAGTGATGATAACGCCATCTTTAACCACAAAGATGTTCTCACCAGCACCTTCAGATAGGTAACCATCAACACTTAGCGCGATACCTTCATCGTAACCGTGACGACGAGCTTCACCACCCACGAGTAGCGATGATAGGTAGTTACCGCCAGCTTTAGCCGCAGTAGGGATAGTGTTTGGTGCTGCACGATTCCAGCTAGAGATCATAGCGTCAACGCCATTTTCTAGTGCTTCTTCGCCTAGGTATGAACCCCAAGGGAAGGCTGCGATGATCAGTTCCATCTCTGAATCCACAGGAGGACAAACACCTAGCCCAACATTACCAACAAAACCCAGTGGGCGAATGTAGGCACTTTCTAGTTTGTTTACGCGAATGGTTTCGCGAGTGGCTTCCATGATCTCCTCAATCGTGTAAGGGATTGGGAAGCGATAAATTTTTGCTGAGTTCTTAAGGCGCTTTGCGTGTTCTGGATGACGGAAAACAATTGGGCCTTTAGGCGTGTTGTAACAACGAACACCTTCGAATACTGAAGTACCGTAATGCATTGCATGAGTGAGCACGTGTACGTTGGCTTCTGCCCACGGAACCATTTCACCGTTAAACCAAATAAAATCTGCTGTCTTTGTAGCCATTGCTGCTTTCCTTATGCGCTCACTTTGTGCTGTAAATTGTTGTTAGGGAGTTCGTTGTTGTCGATCTTGATGACATCTACGCTAATCACATCCCACAGTTTTTCAATCTGATTGGTTAAAAATGTGATGGGACGTTCACTGTCGACAATGATCTCCACACTGGCGATCTTGCTCTGATGATTCTGCGTGCCAGCAACCTGACGAACGGTAAAACCACGATGACGGACAACGCGTAATACACGCTCCAACAACACTGGCTTATCATCCGCTTTAATATCTAGTAAGTATCTTTCCATGGTTGCCTCTATTAGGTGTTCTCTAGCATGTCTTCATTGGATGCACCTGGTGGTACCAATGGCCATACGTTTTCTTCTTCATCAATTAAAACGTGCAGTAGATAAGCGGTTTTGCTCTCTAGCATTTCTTTCAATGCAGGCTCTACTTCTTCTTTCTTGGTGATAGTTTTTCCTGGAATATCAAATGCTTTGGCTAGCATGATAAAGTCAGGGTTATCATCAAGGATGGTTTCGCTATGGCGACCATCGAAGAACAAGGATTGCCACTGGCGAACCATGCCCAAGCGTTGGTTATTGATTAAGACCATCTTTACAGGGATCTGGCGGCGTTTCAGAGTGCCAAGCTCTTGCACGTTCATCATGAACGAGCCATCACCAGAGATAAGAATTGATTGATCATCAGGTCTTGCTACCGCAGCGCCCATGGCAGCTGGCAAACCAAAGCCCATAGTGCCTAGGCCTGCTGATGAGATAAAGTTCTGAGGGTCGCGAGGCTGAATATGCTGTGCTGCCCACATTTGATGCTGGCCAACATCGGTAGATACCATTGAGCTATCTGGCATCATGTCCGACAGTTGCTTCATTAATAGTGGAGCAAAGATCAAATCACCTGGGTGGTCATAGCGCCATTTGAAGCCGCTACGTAGGCTCTCACAGTGGTGAACCCAAGGAGTAATGTCATTTTCTAGGTGCAGTTGCGGCAAGATTTCACGCATATCACCACGCAAGATAGCGTTGGCATGACGCAGCTTGTTGAACTCTGCTTTATCGATATCTAGATGGATAATCTTGGCATGCGGTGCAAAGGTGTCTAATTTACCCGTCACTCGGTCATCGAAGCGCGCACCCACAACGATTAATAGGTCGGCCTCTTGCACAATAAGGTTAGCCGCTTTGGTGCCGTGCATACCCAACATACCAAGGTAGTGTGGGTCATGACGCTCAATAGTCCCCAATCCTTTTAGGGTACTTACCGATGGCATCGGGTTATCAGATAGAAACTGGCGAACGGTATCCGTTGCTTTAGCCAATTGAACACCGCCACCCACATACAACACTGGACGACGACTCTCACGCAGTAGCGCTTGTGCTAGGCGATAATCCTCAGGCTGAGGTACAGGCATCATTGGTTGTTGGAATGCAGGAAATTCGCTATCTGGAGCTTGCGCTAGCTGAACGTCTTTTGCGATATCAACGATGACAGGTCCTGGGCGTCCTGCTTTTGCTACTTCAAACGCCTCAGCGAGTGTTGGAGCAAGGTCATTGATATCAGTTACTAGATAGCTATGCTTGGTACAAGAGAGAGACATACCAATCACATCCATTTCTTGGAATGCATCGGTACCGATATGAGAACTCGCCACCTGTCCGGTGATTGCAACAACTGGAACAGAATCAAGGAAGGCATCAGCAAGACCTGTAACAAGATTGGTCGCGCCTGGTCCTGAGGTCGCCATACATACTGCAACATCTTGTGTTGAGCGAGACATACCGATAGCAGCCATTGCTGCACCTTGCTCATGTCGGCAGAGGATATGCTCAACGCCACCATCGTACAATGCGTCGTAGATTGGCATGATAGCTCCGCCAGGATAGCCAAAGATGGTCTTAATACCTTGCTGGCGAAGTGCTTCTACTACTAATTGTGCACCCGTCATTGGCCTTCTCCTTGTAATAAGGCAAATTGCTGCCTAGTTGTGTTCTCAGTCTTACTGCACATCTTGTGCTCCATTTCCAATCGTTGTCTCAATGAGACCTTTAAAACTAAAAAAAAGCCCCCGAACTTTTCAGTGCGAGGGCTTGTAAGTCTTGCTGTGCTAATTTGCGCCTACTCGCCCTCGCGCGGTGTGAATAATCACCACGACAATCAGGTTCACCAGAGAAAGTAGTCGAAGAGTAGGTTGCATAATTCCCAAATAAAGTTGCACAGTGCTTATGCCATTAGTGGTATCACAATTTCTTGCGACCTGACAAGGAAAAACTCATTCTTTTTTCACTTACTCACAACATGTATACGGTCTAAACCCTATTAAGGGTCGTTAATTTTGGTGCTATATGGGACTGGCAATCGTTCATAGTCGAGCAAGCTTGGGTGTGTCTGCACCCCCAGTAACTGTTGAGGTTCACATAGGTCCAGGTATGCCGGGCTTTCATCTTGTTGGGCTTGCAGAGACCAGTGTTAAAGAGTCTAAAGACAGAGTGCGAAGTGCAATTCTGAACTCTAAGTTTTTATTTCCGAGTCGTAAAATTACCGTTAATTTAGCGCCAGCGGATTTGCCTAAAGATGGCGGCCGTTTTGACCTTCCTATTGCTATTGGCATCTTAGTGGCGAGTGAACAAATTCCATTAAACAAGTTGGGGGATACTGAGCTGCTAGGCGAGTTAGCACTGTCTGGAGAGTTGCGCCCAGTCAAAGGGGTTATCTCTGCGGCAATGGCAAGCAATGGTGATGGGCGAACTCTAATCACACCTCATCAAAACGCTAAGCAGGTGCGCTTAGTTGATGAAGAGTGCAATCTATCGGCTAGAAGCTTACTGCAAGTGGCCGCTTACTTGGCCTCTCAGCAACAGTTGGAATTGGAAGCTGAATCAGAAACGCCCCCTAATTCTCAGTCTGATATGGATATGCAGGACATCATAGGGCAGCAACAAGGAAAGCGGGCCTTAGAGATTGCGGCTGCCGGACAGCACAATCTGCTTTTCATTGGCCCTCCGGGTACAGGGAAAACCATGCTCGCCTCGCGCTTACCTGATCTGATACCGCCGATGAGCAAGCAAGAGGCGCTGGAAGTGGCGAGTGTCGCCTCGCTGGTGGGGTCTGATTTAGACAGCAGTACATGGCGAAAGCGTCCCTTTCGAACGCCGCATCATTCTAGCTCTATGGTGGCGTTAGTAGGGGGAGGCTCCTTCCCAAAACCCGGAGAGATCTCTTTAGCCCACAACGGCATTTTGTTCTTAGATGAGCTTGTTGAGTTTGAAAAGCGAGTACTCGATGCCCTTCGTGAGCCCTTAGAGGCGGGACAGGTAGCTATTTCTCGCGCCTCAGGAAAAACCAGCTTTCCTGCACAGTTTCAGCTCATAGGTGCGCTAAACCCCAGCCCATCAGGGTTTTATCAAGGCAGTCAGTGCCAACACACGCCTCAGGCCATACTCAAATACTTAGGTCGTATATCGGGCCCATTTCTAGACCGCTTTGATATGTCTGTGGAGATCCCTTTGTTGCCATTAGGTACTTTGAGTGAGGGTGGGGATAGAGGTGAGTCCACCGCGGACTGTCGCCAAAGGGTGGTCATCGCTAGAAAGGCAATGCTGGTGCGTGCAAATAAGCCGAACGCCTTGTTAACCAATAAAGAGATAGAGCGCCATTGTTCTCTAACAAAAGAAGATGCCGAGTTTCTGGAGTTTGCGATTGCTCGTTTAGGTTTATCTATTCGTGCTTATCATCGGATTATTCGGGTGGCGCGCACCATTGCAGATCTGGAACAGATTGAGAGTATTGAAAAACATCACTTGAGTGAGGCCTTGGGCTATCGTTCTATGGATCGGTTGTTGCGATCTCTACATCAACAAATCGCACTATAAAATTAGTTACTTGTACTTTATTCACTAAAGGTTTTGCTCTTTGGGTAATATTGAAGATAAAAAAATCTGACCTTAGCAGCCATGGGAGAGCAGTTTGATAACATTATCGATGTCACCCTTGCTTGCCCTGATAATGTTGAAAACCCATTTAAGGATATGTTGATGGGAAGAATGCAGCGCATAGTCGTAAAGGTAAACGTCTTACCGGTCGACGATCAGGTGTTAGGGGACTTATGGAACGATAAAGATAAAGAGTTAGATAAGTTATACAGCGAATAAAAAAAGGGGAGCGATGCGCTCCCCTTAACGATTACTTAAGCGTTAATAGGTAATTCACCAAGTCTGTTAGGTCTTTGGTTGATTTAATGCCACCCATCTCAACTAGGTACTTGTTGTTCACTACAATCGCAGGAACGCCACGTAAGCCACTGTCTTTAAAGTTCTTATCAAAGCGACGTACCATAGAATCTACCGCAAAGCCCTTGTAAGCAGAATCAAACTTCTTCGCATCAATGCCTTCGTCTAGGAATATTTGACGAAGCTCATCTTCGTTGCGAGGCGCTGCGTTCAGGTCATGAATACGACTGAACAGAACAGGCACCATTTGGTCTTCTATCTTCAGTGCTACCATAGTCGCATAGGCTTTACTCATAGGTAGACCCATGTTGCCACCCATGAAAGAAACATGAGATTTTTGGAACTTAGCATTTGCAGGCAATGACGCCTTTAGAGACTTCATGATCGGCTCAAACTGATGACAGTGTGGGCAGTAGAAAGAGAAGAACTCATTTACTGTTGGAGTTGATGATGCTGGTAGATCAAGAACCTTGTAGTGTTGGCCTTCGCTAAACTGTGCGGCGTGCGCAGATAGGGTTAAAAACATGGTTGCCACCAAGGCAATCAACTTCTTCATTTGGATACTCCTTCAATCAATAATCAGTTGGGTTTTACCAACTAGGTGTAAGAGACAATGGTGGCTCTTGTAGCACAGCCAATTGCTCTTTAATCGCCAATACCTGACCTTCCCAGTATTTTGCATCATTAAACCATGGGAATGCCACAGGGAAAGCGGGATCTTGCCATCTTTTTGCTAACCAAGACATGTAATGTATTAGACGTAGACCGCGCAAAGGCTCGATCAGTTTCAATTGATTGGTATCAAAATCGCAAAATTCTTGGTAACCCTCTAAAACAATATCCAACTGGATCAGTTTCTCATGTCGGTCACCGTTCAACAGCATCCATAAATCTTGTACAGCAGGTCCATTTCTTGCGTCATCGAGATCCACAAACATAGGGCCATCACGCCAAAGGATATTTCCTGGATGGCAATCGCCATGTAAACGGATAGGCGTATAGTCTGTTTGCCATTGCGCTTCGATAGCAGTGATCAATAACTGCATATCTTGGAAGAATGCAGACTCTATATGTGCTGGGATAAACTGGCTTTTCTTAAGTATATCGCGAGATTGATAGAGGTATTCCTCTAGACCCATTGTTGGTCGATGCTTAAATGTGGGTAACCCTTCGCTGACTTTATGAATCCGCCCTAAGAATCGCCCAACCATCTCGAGTTGATCATAGTTGTCCACTTCAAACTGACGACCGCCAACACTCTCAAATAAAGTGAAAAGATAGCCCTCATGATGATGAAGGGTTTTTCCATCAATGATCACCGGTGGGGCGATAGGTATCTCATGATCAAGCAGTGATAGCGTAAAATCGTGCTCTTCTTGGATCTGTTGCTCGCTCCAGCGTTGCGGGCGGTAAAATTTCACCACATAACGCTTCTTTTCTTCGTCGACAAACTGATACACCCGGTTCTCATAGCTATTGAGGGCTAAAAAACCAGATTCGGCGCGAACTCCGATACTGGCCAATGCATACCACATAAAATCAGGGGTCAGAGAATCAAAATTGAATAAAGAGTTCATAGTAGAGGTGTCAGCGACCAATAAAAAAGAGGGTTATACCGCAGTATAACCCTCTGATTACATTAATTCTTGTTAAAGCTGTTTGATGAAGCGACTTTCAACTTCAATGGAGAAGCCGTGCTGGTCCTCTAGCTCAAATTGAATCGTGGTGACCGAAGAGCTCAGTTGCTCAGGGTCCATACCTAGACTGATTGGCAGGTTAAACACTTCACCAGGAGAAACATTAATGGTTTGACGCCCATACCATTCAACATCAGTCAGCCCTGAAACATCAAGATTATAGCTTTGAGTTTGTTGGGTTTTGTTGATGATCTTTAGGGTATAGGTGTTTTCTATAAAGCCATCGCTGTTGGTTCGATAGAGTTGGGTACGATCCCTGATTACACTCAGTCCAGCGGGCTCTACAGAAGCGACCTGCATAACGAAAAATCCGAGCATCAAAACCATCACCAAACCGTAGCCAATGAGCTTTGGTCTCATGATCTTGGTGTGCGTGCCTTCCAGTTTGTGTTCTGTGGTGTAGCTGATCAGCCCTTTCGGATAGTTCATGCGATCCATGGTGACATCACAAGCATCGATACAAGCACCACAGTTGATGCATTCGTATTGCAGGCCATCTCGAATATCTATGCCCGTTGGGCACACCTGAACACATAAGTTGCAATCGATACAATCACCTAGACCAAGATCGCTCGGGTTGGCCTTGCGAGTACGAGGGCCTCTGCCTTCACCGCGTTTTTTGTCATATCCCACAATGAAGGTATCTTTGTCGAACATCGCCGATTGGAATCGTGCGTAGGGACACATGTGAATGCAGACGATAGAACGCATCCATCCTGCATTGGCATAGGTACATACCGCAAAGAACAAGACCCAAAAGTAGGTCCAGAAAGTGGCATCGAGAGTGAAAAAATCAAGCCACAGTTCATTGGTAGGAACGAAGTAGCCCACGAAGGTGAGGCCTGTGAGCAGCGCAATCGTGAACCAAGCAAGGTGCTTGAGTGTTTTACGAAGCGCTAGAGATGCAGTAAGCGGTTGGGAGTCTTGTTTTTTCCGTTTGTTCGCCGCACCTTCTAGCTTCTCTTCAAACCAGATATACATAAAGGTCCAAACGGTTTGTGGACAGAGATACCCGCACCACACCCTTCCTAAAAAGGTGGTAATGAAAAACAGCCCAAACGCCGCAATCATAAATAACAGGGCAAGTAGGGTGAGGTCTTGCGGATAGAGAGTCGTGCCAAAGAAGTTGAACTGCTGTTGTCCTATATCCAACAGAATAGCTTGGCGCTCCCCGTAAGGAATCCAAGGGACTAATGCGAACAGTAACAATAAGAACCAAGCCCCATAGCGACGCAGTTTTTGAAATACGCCCTTGCTTGCTCTCACATAAATGCGATTACTTGGATTAAATCTATCCCCTTGGCTTTTATGTGCCTTTGGGTTGAATTCCTTTGCCGTGACATCTTTGATGTCGATACGATCCTTGCTCATTTTACTTTTCCAACCTAAACCTTGGGCGCAGTATATCGAACAATATGAAAATTAATTGTTACATGAGTTACAGAATAGATAGGGACTGATGAACTTTCAGGTTAAGAAGCTGGGAGTAGAAGGATTAAATTGAAGGGGTTAGATGGGTCAACAAAACCGTTTGCTGACCCAGAAGGCAGTTAGTCAATAATGCCACGAGCGCGAAGCAGCGCTGTTTTGAAGTCGTCTTCTTTGTCTTTTGCTAGACCTGGGATCTCTTCTTCTTGCTCACTGTTACGCATCTTAAGATGGTAGATAAGCACGTCATCAGTTAGGTCTTCTAGTTTACCTTCGTAGCTTGCTTCGCTTGCAAGCTTCAGTATGAACTCAACTAGGTTAAGGTCTGGATCTTTTGCCCACTCAGGGTGTAGCAATTCAATTAATTCGTTTACGCGATGGCACTTCATGGTCTTCTCCATAGAACTCGAGATGTGCGCATAACTTAACAAAAAGGCCATAAAAAAGATAAGAAAAAAGCGCATCTGAAGATTTCAAATGCGCTTTTTAGTACAGCGAGTAAGACGTTAAAAACAGGTTTCGCGGTATTGAATGAAACTTAGCTTTTTTGGTCCTCATCGGACTTCTGCTTTTTAGACGGTACTGGCGCAAAATAACTTCTACGCTGTGCCACTCGACTGCTAGGTCGAGCAAACCTGACGGTTGTTGGAAACATACTTCACCAAATAGTCAGGCATATCCTTTGCCGTTAATACAGATACTCAACGAGTATCAATGATATATCGTACCAGATAACCTTAGTCGCTGAACAATAAATGTTCTATTTTTTAATGAGATGAATTGCAGTGTTTTGTTGAACTGGGATCAAAAAGAGCACAAATGGTTTTGGTTATAGAGCGTTTTTGAGCCAGTATAAATAGAGTTGTATTGTTTGAGAGGTCAAGCATGTCATTTTTTAAGAAAACATTGGCTAGCTTAGGTATTGGTTCTGCCAAGGTTGATGCTGTACTGCAGCAAGAAACCTTGATTCCGGGTGATCCTGTAAGGGTTGTCATCCATGTTTATGGTGGTGCTACTGAGCAGCATATTGACCACATAGACTTAAAACTGTGTTGTCGCTACATCACCGAACGAGAAGAACGACAGCCACATAGCGAGGGTGCGCTCAAGCGTCGCGTGCCGCAAAATTACGTGTTGGATAAATGGGAGCTTCCATACTCATTTACGATTCATCCGTCAGAGGAGCGTACTTTTGAGATAGAGCTTACTGTTCCGTTTAATACGCCACTGACGATTGGTGACTCTAAGGTGTGGCTGGAAACGGCTCTAGATATCGACCTTGCCATTGATCCTACCGATAAAGATATGCTGACGGTTCGTCCCGATCCTGTCATGGATAAGATCTTCTCTGAACTTGAGGAAATGGGACTGCGCATTCGTCAGGTTGAGTGCGAGGCGGCAAAAGGGTTTGAAATGCCCTTTGTACAAGAGTTTGAGTTTGTGCCAACCACTGGTTTATTCCACGGCACGTGGCGTGAGGTGGAAATTATTGCCTACCGTGACGAACAACATCTGCAATTGTGGTTTGAGATAGACCGACAGAAGAAGGGCTTTGATGGGCTTCTATCAAACTTGCTAGGCTCATCTGAGCTTAATTGCTACCTGTCGCTGTCCAATGAATTGACCAGTGAGCAGGCAGCGCAGCAGGTAGTGGATTACCTAACGGACTTGTTTAAAGCCAAGCAAGGCTAGCGTCTCCAAAACGCCGGCAAGAACAGTACCAGTATCGTCAGGATTTCGAGGCGGCCGAGCAGCATACCAAAGCTTAGAAGCCACTTTGCAGCATCAGGCAACGATGAGAAGTTCCCGGTTGGGCCAATCACTGAGCCCATGCCGGGGCCTACATTCGCCACGGCTGTAATGGCTCCAGATAGGCTGGTTATGGCATCTAGGTCCATTGCACTTAAGCCGGCAGCAACGATAAGTACGGTTGCGAAAAAGGTCAGGCTAAAAGCCACAATAGAGCGAATGATATCATCGTTAACGCGGCGTTTGTTATAGCGCTGCACGAATACGCCCGATGGGTGAATCAGTTTCATCATCTGTATTTTTAGCAGGGTAAGGGCTATCTGGAAACGAAACACCTTGATACCACCTGCTGTTGAGCCAGAGCAGGCACCCATCATCAGTAGAAACGTAAACAATACCGTGGTTAACGTGCCCCAAGCGGTAAAGTCCTCCAAGCCAAATCCTGTGGTTGTCAGCACCGAAACCACATTGAACATAGAAACCCTAAGGGCATCACTGACTTCATAGTGGTCTCGCAGTACCAGCCATGCGGTGATGGCTAAACTGGCTACCATAAATAGCTTAAAGAAACCAATGACTTGAGCATCTTTGGTCAAGGCTGACAGTGATTGCTTTCTATAGGCCGCCACAAACAACAAGAATGGTAACCCACCCAGAAACATAAACAGGGTTGAGAACCATTGTGTCTGATGCGAGAAGTGGTTCATTGAGCCGTCAGAGGTTGAGTAACCACCCGTAGAAATAGTGGTAAAGGCATGATTGATTGCCTCAAAAGGGGTCATCCCCGTTGCCACATAACTCGCGAAACAGGCGAGGGTGAGGGCTAGGTAAACCACAACAATGTTTTTGGCGACGCTTTTGACTCGTGGTGAGCTTTTATCTGACCAGTCTGAGGATTCGGTCTGGAATAAGCGCATACCCCCGACGTTGAGCATCGGCAAGATAGCCACGCCCATAACAATAAAGCCAATACCCCCTAGCCATTGCAGTAGCGAGCGCCACAGTAAGATGCTGTGGGACATATCATCAAGACCACTGAGTACGGTTGAACCTGTGGTGGTAATCCCCGACATAGTTTCAAAGTAGGCATCGGTGAAGCTGATATGGTTGATGAAGACAAACGGTAGGGCGGCAAAGATAGTACTGACCACCCACACCAGTGTCGTGACCAAGAAAACATCTCTGACATTGAGTTTGAACTGTTTAGTACGCCCGAAACTTAAGCAAATAAATGAGACCAAGTGGGTGATAGCAACCGCTTGGGCAAATTCAACAAAGCCACTGCCGGGATTAAATATCGCCAGAATAGTCGGTGGATACATGAACAGGGCTAGCTTTGATAGCACCAGCCCAAGAACAAACAGTATCGGTCGTACGTTTACCATTGGTAGGTTGGCCTACAAGAAGAACGGGCTTGGTTGGAACAAGGTTTCAACGTCCGGCACGTACTTTTTATCGACTAGGAACATCACCACGTGATCGTCTTGCTCAATCATGGTTCTGTCGTGTGCAATTAACACCTCTTCGCCACGCACAATAGCGCCAATGGTGGTGCCCGGTGGCAACTTAAGGTCACCCACAGCTCTACCGACTACCTTGGATGTGTTTTCATCACCATGAGCGATGGCCTCGATAGCTTCTGCAGCGCCTCTTCGCAAAGAAGAGACGTTGACAATATCGGCTCTACGAACGTGGGTAAGTAGCGCTGAAATAGTCGCTTGCTGAGGGGAAATAGCCACGTCAATATCGCCACCCTGCACAAGGTCAACATAGGCGCCACGCTGAATCAAAACCATGACCTTTCTAGCGTTAAGGCTTTTTGCCAGCATGGCAGACATGATGTTGGTTTCATCTTCATTGGTCAAAGCGATGAACACGTCCATCTCTTCAATGTTTTCTTCGTACAGCAGCTCTTTGTCTGCCGCATCACCACACAGCACAATAGTGTTGTCTAGCTCTTCGGAGAGCATTTCTGCACGCTCAAGGCTGCGCTCAATCAGTTTTACTGAGTAATTGCGTTCAAGACGCTTTGCAAGCCCTGCGCCAATGTTACCGCCACCGACGATCATGATTTTGCGGTACTGTTTTTCCAGTCGCTGCAGTTCACTCATTACAGAGCGAATATCATTACTCGCCGCAACAAAGAACACCTCATCATCGGCTTCAATGATGGTAGTGCCTTGAGGTCTAATGGCTCGCCCTTGACGGAAAATAGCCGCTACGCGCGTGTCTATATGTGGCATGTGCTCACGCAAAGCCGAAATGGCATTACCCACGAGTGGGCCGCCATAAAAGGCCTTAACTGCCACCAAGCTGACCTTCTCTTCAGCAAAGCTAACCACCTGCAATGCCCCTGGATACTGAATAAGGCGTTCAATATAGCCAGTGACCAGTTCTTCGGGTGCAATCAGATGATCCACCGGAATCGCGCCAGATTTGAATAGAGAATCTTTCTCTGCCAAATATTCAGGTGAACGAATACGAGCGATTCTGTTGGGTGTATTGAATAAGGTAAAAGCCACTTGGCAAGCAGCCATGTTGGTTTCATCGGCGTTAGTGACCGCCACCAACATGTCCGCATCTTGCGCGCCTGCTTCTCTTAGGGTGTCAGGGTGACTTGCTGCACCATTGACCACTCGCAGATCATACTTATCCTGTAGCTCTCTCAGGCGACGACTATTGGTATCCACGATAGTGATATCGTTGTTTTCGCCAACGAGATTCTCTGCAAGAGTGCCGCCTACCTGACCAGCACCCAAGATTATGATTTTCATCGATTATTTCCCTATATACAGCAGGACTTAGTTTAATTTAGTTCGCTTTTGCAGAACCGCATAATAGAAGCCGTCCATATTGTGCTCTCCAGGCAAAATTTGTCGACCTGGGTTGCTTGGATCGCTGTCGATGAGCTCGGCGTCATCTGTGCGGGCTAAGAATGCCAGTACTTGCTCTTTGTTTTCAATCGGAGCGATAGAACATGTTGCGTAAACTAAGGTTCCGCCTTGCTTCAATTGTTGCCACATAGCGTCCAAAATTTCACTTTGCAGCTGAGACAATGCAGGTAAGTCATCGGCACGTCGTAGCCATTTGATATCTGGATGACGACGGATAACACCTATCGCTGAACATGGTGCATCAAGAAGGATGCGGTCGAACTGCTCGCCTGTCCACCACTCTTGTGGGTAGCGTGCATCAGCACAAAGTACTTTTGCTTCAAGGCCTAAACGGTCGAGGTTTTGATAAACGCGATCAAGACGTTGTTCGTCAGCATCAATGGCCACAACTTGGCTATCCGTTGTGTTCTCTAAGATATGAGCCGTTTTACCACCAGGGGCCGCACAGCAATCAAGAATCAATTCGCCGTCTTTTGGTTGTAGATATTCCAGAGACAGTTGCGCTGCCGCGTCTTGCACTGATACCCAGCCTTGATCGAAACCAGGAAGCTTGCTCACATCGCATGCCTTTAGCAGGCGCAATGCATGGCGAGCTTGAGGATGAGTTTCGGCCTCAATCTCTTCAGCTTCTAGCAGTTTTAGATATTCATCGCGAGTATGGTGTTTGCTGTTCACACGCAGCCACATAGGTGCTTTCGTGTTGTTGGCTTCAACAATAGATTCCCAATCGTTCGGGTATGCCTCACGAAGAAGTTTCAATAACCAGCTTGGGTGTCCGTATTTGCCTGCATCATGCTTAACCGATAACTCGTCCAGTTTCTGTTGATTGCGCTGGTAGTTTCGAAGTACGGCATTTACTAAGCCTTTAAGCTTATGCCCCTTTAGCGACTGGCACGCTTCAACGGTTTCAGCCACTGCCGCATGATCGGCCGTACGCATAAAGCTGAGTTGGTAGATACCCACCAGCATTAAATGGTGGAACACACGCTGCTTACCCTTTAGAGGTTTTTCCATCAGTTCATTAACTATGGTCTCTAATCTCGGTAGGTAGCGAAGACAGCCGTAACAAATCTCTTGCAGAAGCGCGTGGTCACGAGGTTTTAGGTTGGCTTGTGCTGCAGGTAAAGCGCTGGAAAGCGAGTACCCTTTGTCTACAACTTGGAACAGCACTGTGGCTGCGGCGGCGCGTACATTCATAGGTATTTCCTAACAAGAGTAAGGCTTGAGAACCTCAAGCCTTAGTAGTAGTTGTTTAATCTAGCTGGGTTCCTACTGGGAACCAATCTGCTCGAGAGTTGAGTACGTCACCAACGGACATAGCTTTCTTGCCTGGAACCTGAATTTGTTCCAAAACTAAGCTGCCATTTCCGGTCGCTATCTGAATACCCGTTTTGTCTGCTTTGACTATGGTGCCAGCGTCTTTAGAGCATGGCGTAGCATCGACACTTGCCTTCCATACCTTGATGTTTTTGTCGCCAATCGAGAAGTAGCTCATCGGCCAAGGGTTGAATGCGCGGATTTCACGCTCAAGTACAACGGCCTCTTTAGTCCAATCTAGCTGTGCTTCTTCTTTGCTGAGTTTCTTAGCATAGTTTGATAGCGCATCATCTTGCTTAACAGGAACAGCGGTGCCTTCAGCAATAGAAGAAAGGCACTCAACAAGTGCAACAGGGCCCAACTTAGCCAGTTTATGATAAAGCACAGCACTGGTGTCTTCTGGCTCGATAGGCAGGGTAGCAATATGCAGCATATCGCCAGTATCTAACCCAACATCCATCTGCATAATGGTAACGCCAGTCTCTGCATCTCCGGCCCAAATTGAGCGTTGAATTGGAGCTGCACCGCGCCAGCGAGGAAGGATTGAACCGTGAACATTGATACAACCTAGCTTTGGAGTATCCAGAACCTGTTTTGGTAACAGTAGCCCATAAGCCACCACAACCATGATGTCTGCATCAAGGTCTGCCAACTGCTGTTTCGCTTCATCAGACTTGAAGTTTTCTGGCTGATAAACGGGAATGCTGTGTTCGATAGCGAGGTTCTTAACGGGGCTTGCTGTTAGCTTTTTGCCTCGGCCAGCAGGTTTATCAGGTGTTGAATAAACAGCGATAACCTCATGCTCCGAAGATAACAACGCCGACAAATGGTCGGCGGCGAAATCTGGAGTACCTGCAAATACGATCTTTAGTGCTTTGCTCAATGCAAACTCCTAGTTACTAGTTTTTCTCGTTGTAGCGCTTAATTTTTTCTAGCTTGTCTTTGATGCGCTTGCGTTTTAGCGGAGAGAGATAATCAACAAAAAGTTTACCCGCCAAGTGGTCAAGCTCATGCTGCACACAGATTGCAAGCAGGTCATCAGCGTCAAAAGCGAATTCTTCACCCTCTCGGTTCAAAGCCTTCACCGAAATTTCTGCTGCGCGAGAAACAAGCGCGCGTGCACCTGGAACAGATAGGCAACCTTCTTCGATACCGTCTTCGCCACGCTTGTCAGTGATCTCTGGATTGATAAGAATCAAAGGCTCGTCGCGAGTCTCAGAAAGGTCAATAACCACGATCTGTTTATGCACGTCTACTTGCGTAGAAGCTAGGCCAATGCCTTCTTCTGCGTACATAGTCTCAATCATGTCATCGATGTGAGTTTGTAGTTCTGGCGTAAAGTCTACAACCGGCTTAGCGACGGTGCGTAGACGATCATCTGGAAAGGTTAGTACATGTAATAAAGACATAATCACTCAAAAAAGTTGAACTGCGCCGAAAGAATCTCAGCCATTTGTGACAATTTTAGTCATTTTGGTCTTCAAATAACAGCACCAATCCACTTCGATGAGATTCTCTATGAAAGAACAACAGATAACAGCATGGCTTACGCTCTGTATGACGCCTCGTTTAAGTGGAGTTAGGTTGCAGAAAATCCTTGAGTTTCTTTCCCCTCAACAACTGTTATCTCTGTCAAAAAAGGAGCTGTTTTCTCTTAAGTTTACTGAGCCTCAGGTACGGTTTTTAACGGCCACATCCAATCAAAGTGTCGATAAATGCCTAGAGTGGGCAAATAAAGACGGTAACCACTTACTCATAGCAGAAGACAAAGAAACGTATCCGCCTTTGCTAAAAGAAATCCCCAGCTTTCCTCCGGTACTGTTTGTTCAGGGGGAGGTGACAACACTGTGCTCGACCCAAGTGGGTATCGTTGGTAGCCGAAATAGCTCTCAAGATGGCCTATACATTACTCGCCAATTTTCTTCGCAACTGACCAAAGTTGGCGTGACGATCACCAGTGGTTTAGCTCTGGGAGTGGATGGTCATGCGCATCAGGCCTGTTTAGAGCAGAACGGAAAAACAATTGCCGTATTAGGGAGTGGCTTTGATTTTTTATACCCCAAGCAACACAAGTCGTTAGCACAGCGAATCAAAGAGAATGGCGCGCTTGTTTCTGAGTTTCCGCCCTTTTATCCACCGAGAGCGTATAACTTCCCAAGGCGTAATCGAATCATTAGCGGCTTATCTGTTGGCGTGTTGGTGGTTGAGGCGGCGCAAAAAAGTGGATCTTTAATAACGGCGCGTTTTGCCCTAGAGCAAGGGCGCGATGTGTACGCAGTTCCGGGTTCGGTGCTCAACCCCAATGCTGCGGGGTGCAATCAATTGCTTCGAGATGGAGCGGTTTTAGTGAGAGATGCGCAAGATATTGTTCATGAAATTAATGGCTTAGTTAACTGGTCTTCTACAATACAACAAGAGGCCGCTTTATCTTTGCCGCCGTCAGTTGAAAAGGGAGAACAAAGAGAGCAAACGGAGACAGGAAATCAGCCAATACTGGATCTGCTGGGAGAGAGGCCTGTGGCAGTTGATTTTTTAGCAGAAAGGGCCCATTTACCCGTAAATCAGGTTATGATGCAGTTATTGGAGCTGGAGCTTCAAGGTATAGTGGCTTCAGTCGTTGGTGGTTACATTAGATTAAGGGGGAGCTGACTATGATGGATATTCTTATGTATCTGTTTGAGACGTACATTCATAGCGAGAGTGATTTGAACGTCAATCAAGATGAGCTTGAGCAAGAGCTCCTTCGTGCTGGCTTTCGCCAAGATGAAGTGTACAAAGCGCTAAATTGGTTGGAAGACTTAGCGGCCTTGCAAAGTGAAGACTCAAGTCAAAACATTGCGACCAGCTCAGCAACGTCGATTCGCATCTATTCAGACCAAGAACAGCAAAGAATAGACACTCGCTGTCGAGGCTTTATCTTGTTCTTAGAGCAAATAGGCGTATTAAGCGCAGAACTGCGTGAGATGGTGATAGACCGAGTGATGGGACTAGAAACCACCGATTTGCAACTGGATGACCTGAAATGGATCATCTTGATGGTGCTGTTTAACGTACCCGGCAATGAAAATGCTTACACAACGATGGAAGAGCTACTCTACTCGACAGATCACGGCATTTTGCATTAATCCAACTATGAATAAGATCAACAACCAACTGTTCTCTTCTGAAGGGCATGCTCTAGAACAGCACTGCCCAAACTGCGCTAGCCCTTTGCAGATGCGCCATGGTAAACATGGTGCCTTTCTTGGTTGTACTCAATATCCTGCGTGTGACTATATTAAGCCTTTGCATCAAGCGTCAGGGCAGATATTAAAACCGCTTGGTGTGCCTTGTCCTGATTGTGGCGATGAGCTTGTGTTAAGACAAGGTCGCTATGGCATGTTTATTGGCTGCTCGAGTTATCCAGAGTGTCACTATATTGGCAGTATGGATGAGCCCGAAGACCACAGTGTTGAATCGTTTTCTTGCCCAGAGTGCAATAAAGGGCACTTGATAGAGAGAAAGTCGCGTTTTGGAAAGGCATTCTATGCCTGCGACCAATACCCTAAGTGCCAATTCTCTATTAACAATGAACCCAAACAAGGGACATGCCAAGAGTGCGGCTTCAAGTTGCTGGTGGTTAAGAAGAGCGGTGAGAAAAGTAGTCTGCTGTGCGCAAGTCGCAAGTGCCAAGCTAAACAGCAATAGAGTCGGCCACAATAAACTAAGAAACAATAAAAAAGGAGGCGTTAGCCTCCTTAGTTTTTTAAGCTCTGTTCAGATTATTTCCGATGCAGTGCTGGAAAGGCATCGGCGTCAAGCCACTGAGCAATAGATTGCAGCTGTTGCTCTAAGTCTGCTTGGTCATTACCACACACGTTAATGTGTCCCATCTTACGACCAGGACGCTTTTCTTTGCCATACCAATGAATGTGAGCTTGGCTCATGCTGAGCAACTCTTCGGCAAGCGTATCTTCACCTAGAATGTTTATCATTGCAGTAGGGCGAAGTGCCTTAGTGCTTCCTAAGGGAAGACCACATACCGCGCGCATATGGTTTTCAAACTGGCAAGTCTCAGCACCTTGTTGTGTCCAGTGGCCAGAGTTGTGAACGCGTGGTGCGATCTCATTGACCATCAATTGACCTTGAACGTCAAAAAACTCTAGTGCCAACACGCCAACATAATCTAGGCATTCCGCTACAGCAGTAAACATCTGTTTTGCTTGAGCTTGAAGCTCTGGCTCGTCGATGGCCGTAGAAAGGCTCAATACACCATCGGTGTGCACATTCTCAGCGAGCGGGTATACCGCAATCTCACCATGCTTGTTTCTAGCACCGATCAGCGATACTTCACGATCAAACCCAACAAACTCTTCAGCAATAATGGCTTGCGCTTCAGAAGAGGCAATGCACTCCTCCATTTCAGCCCATACCGCATCTGCCGTCGAACGGTCTTTTAAACGCCATTGGCCCTTTCCATCGTATCCACCTAGCGTGCTCTTAAGCACCATAGGCAAACCAACGTAGTCGATAGCGCTTTCAAAGTCTTGGCGGGTGCGAATAAGAGAGTACTTAGCATTGGCTACGTCAGCTTTATCAAGCAGCGCTTTTTCGATGCGGCGATCGCCACCGGTTTTAATGGCTTCTGCACTTGGCAGTAATTTTCCACTGGCCTGGCAAGCATCCAGTACTGGGTGTGGAACATGCTCAAACTCTGCCGTGATGACATCAGCTTGTTCGATAGCGGCTTGTAACCCGCTACCTAACTTAGTTTGAGTGATAGGTTCAACAATAGATTCGCTATTGACATCAAAAGCAATGGTTTTGATATTCAGTGGAGCGGCAGCCAGCGCCATCATGCGAGCTAACTGTCCGGCACCTAAAACTAAAACTTGCACGGTATTAATCCTCCGCTGGGTTCGGATTAGCAAGTACTGTATCGGTTTGTTCCTTGCGGAAAGCTTCTACTTTTGCCATTACTTCAGGAACGTGAGTACCAATGATCTGTGCTGCTAGAATGCCTGAGTTTGCTGCACCCGCTTCACCGATAGCCAGTGTACCTACTGCAATGCCTTTTGGCATTTGAACGATAGATAGCAAAGAGTCCATGCCTTTTAGGGCACGAGATTGAACAGGAACACCGAGAACAGGAAGGCTAGTAAATGCTGCACACATACCAGGAAGGTGAGCTGCACCGCCTGCGCCTGCAATAATGACTTTAATGCCGCGATCTTTTGCGCTATTTGCATAGTCCGCTAGTAGTTGTGGAGTACGGTGAGCTGAAACTACTTTAGTTTCGTAGCTAACACCGAATTGGTCGAGCATCTCAGCGGCTAACTTCATCGTTGGCCAATCTGACTTAGAACCCATGATAATACCGACTTGCATGTTACGACTCCTAATTTAACTAGTTGAGCTTTGAATACCAATTTTGCGCGCATTATACGGTTATTTTTTGAATAGGAAAACGTTTGCGTCGGTTTGTTTTGCCGATTTACAGGAAATGCTTACCAGCTAGGAATAGAATTTGTAAACTAAGTAGAAAGATAGTGTAGAAAAGGACACTCAAGGAATGATGGTAATTGATCAAGCAGTTGATGCTCTGAAGCAAGGAAAGGTAATTGCATACCCCACAGAGGCTGTATTTGGAGTCGGATGCGATCCAGACGATGAGAAAGCGCTAGAAGCACTTATCGAACTAAAGCAAAGAGACCCAAGCAAGGGACTCATCCTGATTGCAGCAAGCTTTGATCAGTTGTTGCCCTACGTTGATGTAAGTGCGTTATCTACAGAGCAATTAGATACGGTATTTAAAAGCTGGCCGGGACCTGTGACTTGGGTGATGCCCATCAGCAAAAAAGTCCATGAATTGGTTCATGGGCAGTTTGATAGTGTTGCAGTAAGAGTCACTGACCATGAGATGGTGCAGCAGCTTTGCTTAGAATTTGGTAAGCCGATTACCTCTACAAGCGCCAACCTATCCGGTTTGCCACCTTGTCTGACTGCTGATGAGGTTGAAAGCCAGTTAGGGTCTGAGGATGTGTTCATCTTGCAAGGCGCTGTGGGCAACCGAAATAAACCCTCAGAGATAAAAGACGCACGATCTCTACAAGTATTAAGACAAGGATAAATGATGGCACAGGTCGACAAGGAAGCGGTAAAGCGCTTTCTACTACAGCTACAAGATACTATTTGTGCTGAACTGGAAGCTGCGGATGGAGAGGCCACCTTTATAGAGGATGCATGGACTCGAGAACAAGGCGGAGGCGGTCGTACGCGCGTTCTAAAAGGCGGAGCGACTATTGAGCAAGGCGGAGTGAACTTCTCGCATGTCTTTGGCGATAAAATGCCAGGCTCAGCCACCGCACATCGACCAGAGCTCGCTGGACGCAAGTTTGAAGCCATGGGTGTTTCTCTGGTTATTCATCCCAACAATCCATTTATTCCCACCTCCCATGCCAATGTGCGCTTCTTTATAGCAGAGAAAGAGGGAAGCGAACCTATCTGGTGGTTTGGTGGCGGGTTCGATTTAACGCCTTTCTATCCCTTTGAAGAAGACTGTCAGCACTGGCATGACACAGCAAAGCAGTTATGCGCCCCCTTCGGTGATGATGTTTATGCTGAGCATAAAAAATGGTGTGATGATTACTTCTTCTTGCCTCATCGCAATGAAACACGTGGTGTAGGAGGCTTGTTCTTTGACGATCTCAATCAGTGGGGCTTTGAAAAAAGCTTTGCTTATATGCGTGCGGTTGGAGAAGGCTTCACTAAAGGCTACTTGCCTATTGTAGAGAAGCGAAAAGAGACGCCATTTACAGACCAGCATCGCCAATTCCAATTGTATCGACGTGGTCGATATGTAGAGTTCAACCTCGTCTATGACAGAGGCACCCTGTTCGGTTTACAGAGTAAGGGAAGAACGGAGTCTATCTTGATGTCTATGCCACCATTAGCACGATGGGAGTATAACTATCAGGTAGAAGAGGGTTCGCATGAAGCTCTGCTGTATAACGAGTACTTATCACCAAGAGAGTGGTAGTGCTTTTTCTTCGCCGTTATCAGTGATAGGTTCATAGTCAGTCGTTTTAATCAGTCGTTTTAATCAGTCGTTTTAATCAGTAGTAATTCAATCAGGTAGGAAGATGAATCAGTCAATTGATCAGTATGTTGTTTTTGGGAATCCTATAAAGCAGAGTAAATCTCCCTTTATTCATACCTTGTTCGCGAGACAGACTAACCAAAGCATCCACTATGCAACTCAATATGCTGAGGTTGGAGAGTTTACCCAGGCCGCTAAGACCTTTTTTACTGAAGGCGGTAAAGGATGCAATGTAACAGCACCCTTTAAGCATGATGCCTACGAACTGGCAGATCGATTAACTGAACGAGCGCAATTAGCCGGTGCGGTAAATACACTGAAGAAGCTAGATGATGGCGAGATTATTGGAGATAACACTGATGGTGAAGGCCTTGTGCAAGACCTGCTTCAATATCAAGTGGTGCTCAAGGATGCTCGTATTCTGATTATTGGTGCTGGTGGTGCAGTAAGAGGTGTGCTTAAGCCACTGCTTGATCAAAAGCCTGCACAGCTCGTCATCGCAAATAGAACCTATAGCAAGGCTCAGTCTTTGGTGGAGCAATTCAAAGAGCACGGTCCTATTGAGGCGTTGCCGATTGAAGAGGTAGAAGGAAGCTTTGATGTTGTCATCAATTCTACGTCTGCAGGCTTAACCAAAGAATTGCCAAAGATTTCCGCCACGATATTTTCGCCTCAAACAGTAAGCTATGACATGGTTTATGGCTCTGGCACTACAGTGTTTAATCAGTGGGCTAGGGATAATGGTGCAGCCAAGGCTTATGACGGGCTGGGAATGCTAGTTGGACAAGCAGCTGAAAGCTTTATGTTGTGGAGAGGTATTCGCCCAGGTGCGAAACAAGTGCTGCGTGAACTTCGTAAAAATCTAGAGGGCTCGTAATTGAATCAATCAATAATCTTTACTGATCAGCAAAGCTGGGACGGGAATAGGAAAGTAGTGGTATTTGTAGGTCAGCAATCTGGGAACCTGATTGAGTGCCTAGTCTCTGCCCATTACTTGGAAAACCTCTCTCAACTGCAAATTGATGATGAGGTGATGGCCTTAAAGGTATTCTCTGAATATCGCTTTGATCTGGAAGACCTAGCGGAAGAGCTGATCGAAGCGGAAGAGTTCAATCAGCTCGGGCAAATAGAAATCAATTAATGTCGTGCACTTCGTTCAGGTAGTCATTTTTGTTCTGTACGTAGTTATCAGCGGATTTAGAAAGAAAGGCGGCTTCTTGTTCTGTTAGGGGTCTCACCTGTTTTACAGGGCGCCCTACATAAAGGTAGCCACTTTCTAATGTCTTATTCGGAGGCACTAAGCTTCCTGCTCCAATAAACACATCGCTCTCTATTATTGCGCCATCAAGGATGGTGGTGCTCATACCGACCAAGACCCTATCTTTAATAGTGCACCCGTGTAGCATCACCAAATGCCCAATAGTCACCTCATCACCAATGATAAGAGGGTACCCCTCAGGGTTACTGGTGTTTTTGTGAGTAACATGCAGTACCGAACCATCCTGAATGTTGGTGCGCTGACCAATGTGTATATGGTTAACGTCTCCTCTAGCAGCCACTTGTGGCCAAATACTAGAATCCGTACCAATCTTAACGTCGCCAACAACAACTGCAGAGTCATCGATATAGACGCCAGACTCAATAGAAGGCTTCATTCCTTTGTAGCTACGTAAAGAACTCATAGTTAAACTCCATCAAAACTGTATAAATATTGTTATCAAACTATCAAAAAAAGGCCCTTCTGGCCAATAGATGAACATACGGTACAAAAAGCCGAAATTCTTTGGAAAAAACGCTTGCCAATGTGATGAGCATCTCTATAATGCGCCCCACTGACACGGCAACAGCGGCAACGCTTCGCAGTGATTTAGTAGGCAATTTAGCCGAACCATTTGAGTTTAACTTCTCTTCGAAAATAAATTCAAAAAAGTGTTTGACACTTTGGTTCAAAACGCTAGAATGGCCGTCCACTTGAGAGGCAAGCCTCGATAGTAAGCTCTTTAACAATTTAAACCTATCAATCTGTGTGGGCACTCGTTGATGATAATCGAAAAGATTTATCAATGAACTGAGTGACCAAAACGAATAACTTCGGTTATTTGGCACAGTCAATTCATTATCGTTCTGTTGGAACGATAATAGCTTTAAAATTACTTCTTACTTTCGAGTAAGGAACAGTTTTGAAGTCAGTATTCATTGAGCCGAAGCGTAAGCTTCAACAAAACTTTAATTGAAGAGTTTGATCATGGCTCAGATTGAACGCTGGCGGCAGGCCTAACACATGCAAGTCGAGCGGAAACGACAACATTGACCCTTCGGGTGATTTGTTGGGCGTCGAGCGGCGGACGGGTGAGTAATGCCTGGGAAATTGCCCTGATGTGGGGGATAACCATTGGAAACGATGGCTAATACCGCATAACGTCTACGGACCAAAGAGGGGGACCTTCGGGCCTCTCGCTTCAGGATATGCCCAGGTGGGATTAGCTAGTTGGTGAGGTAATGGCTCACCAAGGCGACGATCCCTAGCTGGTCTGAGAGGATGATCAGCCACACTGGAACTGAGACACGGTCCAGACTCCTACGGGAGGCAGCAGTGGGGAATATTGCACAATGGGCGCAAGCCTGATGCAGCCATGCCGCGTGTATGAAGAAGGCCTTCGGGTTGTAAAGTACTTTCAGTCGTGAGGAAGGCATTAGAGTTAATAGCTTTAGTGTTTGACGTTAGCGACAGAAGAAGCACCGGCTAACTCCGTGCCAGCAGCCGCGGTAATACGGAGGGTGCGAGCGTTAATCGGAATTACTGGGCGTAAAGCGCATGCAGGTGGTTTGTTAAGTCAGATGTGAAAGCCCGGGGCTCAACCTCGGAACCGCATTTGAAACTGGCAGGCTAGAGTACTGTAGAGGGGGGTAGAATTTCAGGTGTAGCGGTGAAATGCGTAGAGATCTGAAGGAATACCAGTGGCGAAGGCGGCCCCCTGGACAGATACTGACACTCAGATGCGAAAGCGTGGGGAGCAAACAGGATTAGATACCCTGGTAGTCCACGCCGTAAACGATGTCTACTTGGAGGTTGTGGCCTTGAGCCGTGGCTTTCGGAGCTAACGCGTTAAGTAGACCGCCTGGGGAGTACGGTCGCAAGATTAAAACTCAAATGAATTGACGGGGGCCCGCACAAGCGGTGGAGCATGTGGTTTAATTCGATGCAACGCGAAGAACCTTACCTACTCTTGACATCCAGAGAACTTAGCAGAGATGCTTTGGTGCCTTCGGGAACTCTGAGACAGGTGCTGCATGGCTGTCGTCAGCTCGTGTTGTGAAATGTTGGGTTAAGTCCCGCAACGAGCGCAACCCTTATCCTTGTTTGCCAGCACGTAATGGTGGGAACTCCAGGGAGACTGCCGGTGATAAACCGGAGGAAGGTGGGGACGACGTCAAGTCATCATGGCCCTTACGAGTAGGGCTACACACGTGCTACAATGGCGCATACAGAGGGCAGCCAACCAGCGATGGTGAGCGAATCCCAAAAAGTGCGTCGTAGTCCGGATTGGAGTCTGCAACTCGACTCCATGAAGTCGGAATCGCTAGTAATCGTGAATCAGAATGTCACGGTGAATACGTTCCCGGGCCTTGTACACACCGCCCGTCACACCATGGGAGTGGGCTGCAAAAGAAGTGGGTAGTTTAACCTTTCGAGGAGGACGCTCACCACTTTGTGGTTCATGACTGGGGTGAAGTCGTAACAAGGTAGCCCTAGGGGAACCTGGGGCTGGATCACCTCCTTATACGATGATTATTCACGATGAGTGTCCACACAGATTGATATGGTTTAAAAAAGTTAAGAGTTTAATGTTGGGTCTGTAGCTCAGCTGGTTAGAGCGCTCGCCTGATAAGCGGGAGGTCGGTGGTTCAAGTCCACTCAGACCCACCAATTTCTTTCCCAAAAGAGATTGGATGAAACATTAAGTTTTGGGGCTATAGCTCAGCTGGGAGAGCGCCTGCCTTGCACGCAGGAGGTCTGCGGTTCGATCCCGCATAGCTCCACCATTTTTAAGTGTTTTTGTTCTTTTCTCTAGAAAGAATAGAGAATATTTAAAAATGGTTTCATAAGCATTATTGCTTAGAAATTCATGCTCTTTAACAATTTGGAAAGCTGACGATAAATAATGTGATTTCATTATTTATCAAATTTAAAAGTTCTCAAATCCTAAGTCTTTATGATTTAGGTACCAACACACATTCAAGTGTTCTTGGGAATGTATCCTTGCCAGGATGCATTCAAATTTGAGTCCGGCAAAATCGAATGTTATCTCGCTCATAATAAAGAGATAACGCACCTTGGAAACGTCATACTGCAGCGTAGCAACTGCATTGCGTTAAGCAAGACCCTTTGGGGTTGTATGGTTAAGTGACTAAGCGTACACGGTGGATGCCTTGGCAGTCAGAGGCGATGAAAGACGTAATAACTTGCGATAAGCCCAGATTAGGTAGTAATAACCATTTGAGTCTGGGATTTCTGAATGGGGAAACCCACGTGCATAAGCACGTATCATTAACTGAATACATAGGTTAATGAGGCAAACTCGGGGAACTGAAACATCTAAGTACCCGAAGGAAGAGAAATCAACCGAGATTCCGAAAGTAGCGGCGAGCGAAATTGGATTAGCCCTTAAGCTTTTAATGCGTCAGGTGAAGAGTCTGGAAAGTCTCGCAGTATAGGGTGATAGCCCCGTAACCGACAACGCATTTTAAGTGAAAACGAGTAAGGCGGGACACGTGATATCCTGTTTGAACATGGGGGGACCATCCTCCAAGGCTAAATACTACTGACTGACCGATAGTGAACCAGTACCGTGAGGGAAAGGCGAAAAGAACCCCTGTGAGGGGAGTGAAATAGAACCTGAAACCGTGTACGTACAAGCAGTAGGAGCGCCTCGAAGCGTGACTGCGTACCTTTTGTATAATGGGTCAGCGACTTAATTTTAGTAGCAAGGTTAACCGTATAGGGGAGCCGTAGGGAAACCGAGTCTTAACTGGGCGTCGAGTTGCTAGAATTAGACCCGAAACCAGGTGATCTAGCCATGGGCAGGTTGAAGGTTGAGTAACATCAACTGGAGGACCGAACCGACTAATGTTGAAAAATTAGCGGATGACTTGTGGCTAGGGGTGAAAGGCCAATCAAACCTGGAGATAGCTGGTTCTCCCCGAAAGCTATTTAGGTAGCGCCTCGGACGAATACCAATGGGGGTAGAGCACTGTTAAGGCTAGGGGGTCATCCCGACTTACCAACCCTTTGCAAACTCCGAATACCATTGAGTACTATCCGGGAGACACACGGCGGGTGCTAACGTCCGTCGTGGAGAGGGAAACAACCCAGACCGCCAGCTAAGGTCCCAAAGTATAGCTAAGTGGGAAACGATGTGGGAAGGCTCAGACAGCCAGGATGTTGGCTTAGAAGCAGCCATCATTTAAAGAAAGCGTAATAGCTCACTGGTCGAGTCGGCCTGCGCGGAAGATGTAACGGGGCTAAGCTATACACCGAAGCTGCGGCTGCATACTTTTGTATGCGGGGTAGGGGAGCGTTCTGTAAGCGGTTGAAGGTGGTCTGTAAGGGCTGCTGGACGTATCAGAAGTGCGAATGCTGACATGAGTAACGATAAAGGGGGTGAAAAACCCCCTCGCCGGAAGACCAAGGGTTCCTGTCCAACGTTAATCGGGGCAGGGTAAGTCGACCCCTAAGGCGAGGCCGAAAGGCGTAGTCGATGGGAAACGGGTTAATATTCCCGTACTTCTTATAATTGCGATGGGGGGACGGAGAAGGCTAGGTGGGCCTGGCGATGGTTGTCCAGGTTCAAGTATGTAGGCGGAAAGTTTAGGTAAATCCGGACTTTCTTAACGCTGAGATACGATGTCGAGCTGCTACGTGCAGTGAAGTCATTGATGCCATGCTTCCAGGAAAAGCCTCTAAGCTTCAGATTATAAGAAATCGTACCCCAAACCGACACAGGTGGTCGGGTAGAGAATACCAAGGCGCTTGAGAGAACTCGGGTGAAGGAACTAGGCAAAATGGTACCGTAACTTCGGGAGAAGGTACGCTCTTGGCGGTGAAGTCCCTTGCGGATGGAGCTACTAGGAGTCGCAGATACCAGGTGGCTGCAACTGTTTATTAAAAACACAGCACTGTGCAAAATCGTAAGATGACGTATACGGTGTGACGCCTGCCCGGTGCCGGAAGGTTAATTGATGGGGTTAGACTTCGGTCGAAGCTCTTGATCGAAGCCCCGGTAAACGGCGGCCGTAACTATAACGGTCCTAAGGTAGCGAAATTCCTTGTCGGGTAAGTTCCGACCTGCACGAATGGCGTAATGATGGCCACGCTGTCTCCACCCGAGACTCAGTGAAATTGAAATCGCTGTGAAGATGCAGTGTACCCGCGGCTAGACGGAAAGACCCCGTGAACCTTTACTACAGCTTGGCACTGAACATTGACCCTACATGTGTAGGATAGGTGGGAGGCTTTGAAGACGGTACGCCAGTATCGTTGGAGCCGTCCTTGAAATACCACCCTTGTAGTGTTGATGTTCTAACTTAGTCCCCTTATCGGGGATGAGGACAGTGCCTGGTGGGTAGTTTGACTGGGGCGGTCTCCTCCCAAAGAGTAACGGAGGAGCACGAAGGTGGGCTAAACACGGTTGGACATCGTGTGGTTAGTGCAATGGCATAAGCCCGCTTGACTGCGAGAATGACAATTCGAGCAGGTGCGAAAGCAGGTCATAGTGATCCGGTGGTTCTGAATGGAAGGGCCATCGCTCAACGGATAAAAGGTACTCCGGGGATAACAGGCTGATACCGCCCAAGAGTTCATATCGACGGCGGTGTTTGGCACCTCGATGTCGGCTCATCACATCCTGGGGCTGAAGTCGGTCCCAAGGGTATGGCTGTTCGCCATTTAAAGTGGTACGCGAGCTGGGTTTAGAACGTCGTGAGACAGTTCGGTCCCTATCTGCCGTGGGCGTTGGAAGATTGAAGGGGGCTGCTCCTAGTACGAGAGGACCGGAGTGGACGAACCTCTGGTGTTCGGGTTGTCATGCCAATGGCATTGCCCGGTAGCTAAGTTCGGAATCGATAACCGCTGAAAGCATCTAAGCGGGAAGCGAGCCCTGAGATGAGTCTTCCCTGGCACTTTAAGTGTCCTAAAGGGTTGTTCGAGACTAGAACGTTGATAGGCAGGGTGTGTAAGTGCTGCGAGGCATTGAGCTAACCTGTACTAATTGCCCGTGAGGCTTAACCATACAACACCCAAGGGGTTTTGTGGACTCAAAGTAGAACTTTGAATGTGTGATATAAACTTTTAAATATTAGCTTTCCGAATTTTAAAATTTGCTTGGCGACCATAGCATTGTGGACCCACCTGATTCCATGCCGAACTCAGAAGTGAAACATAATAGCGCCGATGGTAGTGTGGGGTTTCCCCATGTGAGAGTAGGACATCGCCAGGCTTTAAATTACATCGCTTTAAAGCAGTTAGTAAGACTTTAAAGAGATAAGAATTAGGTGCGGAGTGGTAGTTCAGTTGGTTAGAATACCGGCCTGTCACGCCGGGGGTCGCGGGTTCGAGTCCCGTCCACTCCGCCACTTATTTTAGAGAACCTCGCTTTGCGAGGTTTTTCTGAATCTGAAGTTTGAGAAAAATTAGACTCAGATCACAGTTTTAGGGGTGTAGCTCCAATTGGCAGAGCAGCGGATTCCAAATCCGCGTGTTGGGAGTTCGAATCTCTCCACCCCTGCCATACAGAAGGCCTTAGCAGCAATGCTAAGGCCTTTTTGTTTTCTGTAATCATAGAAAGATCAGTGGGTTATACCTAGTTAAAATCACAAGTTCTGATCATTTAAAAGCGCTTGCGTGTTGTGAGCTTGGATTATCTTTTGGCACTGACAAAGTGTTAAAGCTTCGTATGTTTGAGCTATGGTAGCGTGTGGTTCTTATTAGGTTATATGCATCTTGGCGTTTCAACCTAGTGGGATAAACACACCGCTTGCAGCGGAAAGTCTGACCTTCACACACAAGTATTGATAGCCGATCTAAATGTGATTTAACAGGGTGTATACCTTATAAGATCACTGCTTTGATGCCCATGCGATTAATAAACGTCGTCCCCGTATATGGACTCCCGATCAATTACAACCTTTTTAAGAATAAAAACAAAGTAGGATACTAGCGTATATTCGGGCTTTTTAAGAGTAGCGAACTCTGCCCCTAGATGTATTCGCACCTTAACTCCACTACGAGTTCTCGGCCTTTTTGGCCTCGGGGACGAGCTGGTTTATTAAGGTCGGTCTTACCTGTTTTTGTTCTTTGTCAGGGTTGTAATTAAATCTCTAAGTCTCTAAGTCTCTAAGTCTCTAACTTTAACTGGCTTTATTTTCAATTTGCCATCATTGGACTTGCTTGATAGGTAGTTCCATTCTTCAGCATTGCCCAAGAGGTGCGAATCGTTTTATTCGCTAAAGCCACGGCTGCTTTCCTTAATCCTGCTCGCTCTATGAGAGCTTTAAGCCAAGCTTCCTTGCCATTCCTAGGCTCTCTGTTTTGAACTACCCTAGACGCCGCTAAAGCTCCCTGAATCAAGTTGGCTCTAAGGCGCTTATTTGCAACGGTCCTACTAATACCGAACATTTTAGTGACACCACCTGTACTAAATTGTTTCGGCGTTAACCCGATGCAAGCTGAAGCGTCGCGACCATTTTTGAAATTGCCACCACCGGAGCCTATCGCTAAAAAGATACCTAGTGCATTGATTGGGCCTACGCCTTCGAGTTTCATTAGATTCTTGCAATAAGGGTGGTGAGTTATGGCTTCAACAAGCTCTTTCTCAACAGCCTGCTTTTCCGCTCGCAACCTTACATAGAGGCGGTAGCCTTGATGAATATGACTTCTCAATATATCGGGTAAACCATTCTCAGCATCTTCCAGTATTTCGGGTATAGCTTCTTGGAAGTTTTTAATTCCTGGTTTAATGGCAATCCCAAATTCTGCCAATAAGCCACGAAGCATGTTACTGGTTGCAACTGCAGAATCATTAAGGTGTTGGCGTATGCGCTCGATGGACTGTAAAGCTTGTGCATCAATGCTTTTTACAGGAATGGGATAAACGCGAGGCTGTGATGAAGCGATCGCAATAGCTAAGGCATCATTTTTATCGGTCTTTTGCTTACTACGGAAGGGAGATACATGTTTTGGAGCAATAATTTTTACTTTATGCCCTAAATGAATACAGTAACGCCCCCAATGATGAGCAGAGCCACATGCCTCCATGACAACTGTAGCCTTAGGTTGCTTATTCAACCATTTAATGAAAGCTTGTCGACTAAAAGTACGCTCCATTGCAATGTTGTCATTACTGAGGGATCTTGACGGGATAAGTACCAACCGATTCTGTCATGCTCTTACATTCTAGTCAGGATTGATACTTGCTGCCTTACACGTCGATATTCAGAGATTGTGATTTCTTAATTCTAAGCTCTCTAGTGTTGAGGTTTTCTTCTTTCCAGATGTTTTTAATCGTGCCGATACTCACTGTGATGTCGTGTTGTTTTAACTCTTTCATCAGTTGCATCAATGTCGCATGAGGGTTTAACAGCGTCAGCTCAATAATTTTGTCTTCCGCATGCTCCGATATACGCTGCTTGTTGCGCTTGAGGGGTTTATTGATCCGTTTCAGACCTATAGGCCCTTCCTCTGCCATAATTTTCTGATAGGTGTACAGGGATTGACGGGAGCAACCAAGGATACGGGCTGCTTTAGAGATACTACCGAGCTGTTCAACGAGCTCTAGTGCTTCTATTTTTCGCTGAACCTCCTTGCCATATTCACTGCATTTACGAGGCTCAACCAGCTCCGTAATATCTAATCGGCGGTGGCCAAAATAAGCGGAGAATGTGCCGTCGAACTGACATCGGATCTCTATTTTTTGATTTTCAATGGAGTAGCGGATTGGCGAGTCGATAACATACCTTTTGTTGTCAAAGCCGAACGTGTGATCGCGTCGTATTGTTCGATACTCTTTCTGCACGCAGATGCTATTCAGATCCAAGTTAGGTGGTAAGCGCTTGAAAGCAGAGCGAGAACTTTTGGGTTGAACTCGAACCTTTTTATCCCAGTAATTAGGGATGAACTCTTCTTGTAGATAACGATTTGCGCTCTCCATGTCGATGATTTTGCGTACTCGTAACTCTGGTACGAGCCTATCTTGGAAGGTATCGAATGATCGTTCGATACGCCCTTTCCCTTGTGGTGAGTTTGCAAAGATAATTTCGATACCGAGCTCGTCACAAGCTCGTTGCATCTGAGAGAAGTTACTTCGCTTGGGACCACCGAAGATACCCGCTCTATCGACGTAGAGTGTCTTAAATACCCCTCGTTTCTCAATATAAGCTCTCATCACCCTCATACAGCCCTCGGTGGTCTCAGAGGGGAAAAACTGAGCATGAATATCACTGGTGGCGTCATCAATCATAGCGATCAAACAAGATTTCTCATCACCAAACCAGCGGTGAGGGCTCCCATCCATTTGAAGCATTAATCCCGGTAATTCCATACGCTCTCGATACTTTCTGACTCGACTTCTGCGTCGCTTTGCACGTTTAACATGATGGATATCGTGAGCCCAAGAGCGTAAGGTCTCACGCTTAATGGCGATACCTTCGTTCTTTCTTAGGACTTCAGAAAGATGCTGCAGATTGAAATCGAAGTACTTGGTTTGTATGAGGTTTTGGACTTCTTTCTTGAGCGATTCTGGGATTTTATTGGCTGGAGAACGCCCTCGATTTCCATGAATGATGAAGCGAATACCTTCTTTCCGATATCGACTAAGGTAACGTTCAACAGTTCTCCGAGACTTGTTGAGCAAAGTAGTAGCACTGTTGATGCTGATTTTTCCATCGACAATTTTACAGATAATATCGACAGTAAATTGGGATTTAGAATCCATATAGAACATCCTTCGCTCCCTCTAAAGCTCCATTGATTACTTTAAAAGGTAAGCTAAATGAGTTCCGTCAGAATCCCTCGGTAGTTAACGTAATGACAAAGTCGCTTGGTAATTAAGGTACGACAGAATCCCTTGGTGATCACACGCTCCATTGCAATGTTGTTGCCAACTAATTTACAAACTTGAAAAGAATCTTTTGCTAAATCAATGGCGATAGTTGTAGGCTTATTCATGTGTGGACTCCTAAAGTTTTGGCTTTGACACCTTAAATTTTAGCTTGCCTCCCGAGGGAGGGAGTCCATACATCGAGTGCTTTTATCGGGGACCTTTTATAGAAACAGATGCCCGATAAAAGCACTCGGGCATGACGGATACCCTAAAGTCCGAGTTGTGATCAAGAGACATGCTGATAGCCGAAAAAAAGCCGCTGATAAACAGCGGCTCCAATCAAACATCAATAAGCGGAATAAACTTACTTACTCAATAACAGCAGTGCCTTTTGTGAGACTTCATTTGCGGCATTGGTGTAGTTCTGTTTGTGTAATGCGTTGGCAAGTTGGCCGTAATCAATGGCATTAGGTCGGATCTTCAACGCTGACTCAAAGTAAGCCTGTGCATCACTCCAGTTGCCTTCGTTCATCAGTATCTGACCAATAACACTTTGTAGGTCGCCATTGTCCTTAAACTTCTTCTCTAGACTCTTAAGGTGGCTCAATACAGGGTACCAGTCGGTGATATGTAAGGTTGGGAATACATTCAGCAGTTCCGCCTTAGGTGACTTCTGGGTCGCTTCTTTTAGCACTGTGATTGCCGTTGAGTCTGCGCCGCGATTAATCAGCTCACTGGCAAAGGTCACGATGATCTTACTTTCAGACTTCATGCTTTTGCCTAAATGGTCCCAGTAGCGAACGATACCATCGACGCCTTGTTGATGAGATAACTCTGAGATACGCCCTGCATGTGCTTGTACTGAAAGCTTGTGGTATTCGTCTTTATCTACCCCTTTCGCTTTCTTTAATATTGGAAGCAAATCCAATAAAGGCTGCCAGCAATCCAGTTGGATATAACAGGTTTTTAGCAGGGTGAGCAGACGAGGGTTATCGGGGTAATCATGTCTTAGGCTGGATAGCACATCAAAGGCACTTGCAAAGTCACCCGCGGCCATCGCTTGCTTGCCCTTGGTTAGACCTATAGCAAGATCAGCGCCTTGTTGCTTTGAAGCTAATTCAAAGTACTTATCGCGCTTGTCGTCTTTGCCTAGCTCGTGAGCGGCTTCAGCAGCGACCAGATAACACAGCAATGGCATATCGTGCGAGTTAGACCAGCGAGTTACCTTTTTCTCTGCGCTCTGCCAATCACCTTCAATTAACTTGATAATGCCTTCATTGGTCAGCCTGCGAGCTTTTTTGAGCTTACGGTTACTAAACCAATTCCAGGTAGCGCTAGATGCTCGTATTGAACGCTTGATCAAGAACTCAGCAAAGAACAACGCAATCAGAGCGCCAATAACGAAGATGACTAACGTGGTGACACTCATCTCAATAGTGTATTCAGCCAAAGAGATCAGCACATAGCCTTGTTGACCTGAGAATTGGGTTCCGACAAAAAGACCAATCCCTAGTGCGATGAAAACAAACAGTATGCGAATCATTTGTTTTCCTCCGTGACAATAGTCGTCACCTCTCTACGCAAGCGTTCACGAATAATATCTGCGATGAGCTGATTGGTTTCTAGCTTAGCAGGGTACTCTAGGTCTACTTTAACCTTTGATAATTTACCCAATGCACTCTCAAACTCGTTAACGGATTGTGCATCTTGATCTAAATAGGTTTGGCTCCACTCAAGTGCAACAAGCAGACTCTTGCGATAGATCTCTTCTTGCTCTGAGTAGGTTGCTTTGATCGCGGTTTCCAACTTAGCTTTAATGTTCTCTCTCAAGTAGAAATGTTGCTGAGGAGATAGAAGTGGCACTGCGCTACCATCGCGAACTCTAAAGGTGATGAAGTGTTCTGCGAAGTTCTCTAGAGATGTAGATAGGTTGGTTTGCCAGTCTTGAATGTCCTTAGATACGTGTTTCTTCGTTTCTTCTGCAGCTTCTGGCAGGATGGCATTAGCTAGTGGCAACTTATCGACTTGCTCTTGAAGAGCGATCAATTGCAGCGCGACGCCATCTTTGTCTAATAGAGGCAAGCTGCGTAATTCAGTAATATCGTTGGCCATTGCTTGGCGTAGTGGCACCAGACTCGGGTCATTAAGTGTCGCGATGCGCTGATCCGCGGCTTCCATTAGCTTGGTTGCAGTAACAAGATCGTGTTCTAAAAATAGCTTCCTTCCCGCGAGTTTAACTAAGTAGTCTGCTTCTGCGAGTAGCCAGTCATTGGGACGACGCCCTTTGACATCAGAGATAGCCAGTTGCAGGCTCTCTATACTTTTTTGTTGCTGACCAATCAATACTTCTGTTCTGTTTACCGCTTCGTTGGCTGTCTGAGCTGCTGATTGCTGTGTCTCTTGAAGTTGCCCATTGATTGTCTGTTGGGCTGTTTTTAGTTGACCAGAGACCGCTGAGAGCTGCTGTTGAAGAAGTTGGTTCTGTTGATTGAAGTAATAAAAACCTGCGCCAGCGGTGAGTAGAGAGATAACAACCGCCGCAATAGCGAGTCGTTTTGCTGGCTTGTTGGGTTCGTTCTCTTCACTTTTCTTTGCTGTATTGGGTTTCTTAGCGCTTGGTGCTGTTGTTTTCTTTGCGGCAGGCGAAGCTGGAACGGGTTCACTCTTGTTAACTTTGTTGTCGTCATCGAGTTTTTTATCGTCAGTCATTTTATTTTCCTATGTAATTCGCCTGAATGCTGTCAATGATGGCTTGATTGGATGCACCCTTGATATTGTGAACTTGAGTAAAGCCTAATTGTAAGGCTAAGTTAGCGACTCTTTCACTGGGAACCATCAACTGTAAAGAGTGTAACCAATTTTTAGATTGGGTAGGTATTTGTTGTGCAAAGAATTTTAATTGTTCGAAGCTGGTAACAATCAGAGTGTCTACCCCATCGAGTTGCCATTGTATAACTCGGCTCTCACCATCAAAGTTTAGCCATTGACGCTGATAGCTCTCAACATAGACCACATCCGCTCCAGTTTGTTGCAAGCTTTCGAAAAGCATTTCCCGCCCACTTTCACCTCTCAGTATGCTTACCTTTTTACCTTTTAGATCATAGGAAGACAAAAGCCCCAATAACCCCTCGGTGTCTTCCGACTTGGGTGATCTGACAGTGAGATGAGTGCATGAACGTAAATAAGTCGCTGTTTTACTGCCAACCGCAAGGTACTGAGCTGCTATCGGCCAGTTCTGACTTTGCTTAGCTAGGATTTCGTTGGTGTAGTGAACGGCTGGCTGGCTGACGGCGATAACCACCTCTGAGTGAGATAGATGATCTAAGGTATGAAGCGGAGGTTGGGACTTCTGAAATGAAACAACGGGGCAGTAGCTTGCTACTACCCCTATATTGCATAAGGCATCACATAGTTCTTTGGCCGAAGGTTGAGGTCGAACTATAAGTGCCTTCATTGGAATTAGGCCTGATTGTACACTTCGCTAAGAATTTCTTTTGCCCCCGAAGCAAGCAGTTCCTGCGCTAGTTCTTCACCCATCGCGATCGCTTGCGAGCGTTCTCCTCGGATTTCAGCTCTGATAATCTCGGTACCGTCTGGCTTACCCACTAAACCTCTGAGGTAGAGTTGATTGTCTGGAGTAATCACGCAGTAACTACCGATAGGTACCTGGCAGCCACCTTCAAGGGCGAGGTTCATCGCGCGCTCTGCTGAAACGCGATCAGAGGTATCGGTATGATTTAGGGGTTTAATGAGTTCTAGAACGCGCTCGTCATCAAGGCGGCACTCTATGCCTACAGCGCCTTGTCCTACAGCAGGAAGAGAAGACTCAGGTTCAATATAGCTTTGAATACGCTCTTCCATTTCTAAGCGCTTTAGTCCTGCTGCGGCTAAGATAATGGCGTCGTACTGCCCATCATCTAGCTTGCCCAAGCGAGTGCCTACGTTACCTCTTAATTCTTTGATGACAAGATCAGGTCTGGCTGCGCTAATTTGACACTGTCGGCGAAGGCTACACGTACCGACGATAGCGCCTTGAGGCAACTCATCAACGGATTGATAGGTATTGGAAACGAAAGCGTCTCTAGGGTCTTCTCGTTCACAGATAACCGCTAAGCCTAGCCCCTCAGGGAAATCGACAGGAACGTCCTTCATTGAATGAACGGCAATATCTGCGCGCTTCTCTAGCATGGCCACTTCAAGCTCTTTAACAAACAAGCCCTTTCCACCTACTTTAGCTAGCGGCGTATCAAGGATGATGTCGCCTTTGGTTACCATAGTCACCAGTTCAACATCTAGGTCAGGGTGAATCTCTTCTAAGCGAGATTTAACGTAGTGAGCTTGCCACAATGCAAGTGGGCTTTTGCGAGTCGCAATTCGAAGAGTTTGTTTTGACATAATAAAGGCAACAAAATGAGAGATAGCCTGATTCTATCACTGCTAGATATAAATTTTCAGCGAGTAGAGATAGGCTTAATGGTGCTAACTCACATAATGTTAAGTTTTCTATGCATATGTGATGCTAATCACGCCGTTTAGGTCATACTGATCGCATTTGTGTGACCTTTATAATCTTTGAGTTATTCTGCCAACTTAGCTGTCACTGAAAGGTGACAATGGGTGATTTTCTTTACCTAATAACTAAAAAGTGTTAGATTGGTCACGTTTTGTAGGGTTTTAGTTTAAAATTAAAGCGTCCTTACTTTTATTTCTTTGTTTGGGAAGTTGACTTGCAAGCATATACTCGCACATTAATCGCTAGGCTCGATTCGCTGAATGAACAGCGTAAACATCGTGCACTAGACATGATGGATGCTCAAGGTAAGCAAGTATTTTCACTCATCCCGCTTTTGCTTCATTACAACCATCCAGCTTTACCTGGGTATATCTCTAATGATGTCCCACAAGGCGTCTTCGATTTTTCTGCTGACCCTGAACAACGCCAATTTCTCGACAGTTGCGCTCGTTCAACAGGGGAAGAGATCTCAGCTCCTACCAATATCGATATTCTAGCTCTGTACACCATGGGAAGTACCTCTTCCATTGGCCAGAGTCTGACCAGTGATCTTGATATTTGGGTATGTATCTCTCCTGAGATGCCAGCAGAAAAGCGAAGTGTACTGGCCAACAAGTGTCTCAGAATTACAGACTGGGCACAGCAACAGGGTATCGAAGCAAACTTTTTCTTGATGGACGACCAGCGATTCAAGCAGTCCAACAAGAGTGAAGCAATGACAGGGGATAATTGTGGCTCTTCTCAACACATGCTGCTTTTGGATGAGTTCTACCGTTCCGCTATGCGTATGGCAGGTCAACGCCTGTTGTGGAGCATCGTGCCTCCTGAAATGGAAGAGTGCTATGAGCAGTACGTACTAGAGTTATGCAACAGTGGAGAGATCGACTGCAGTGAATGGCTCGATTTTGGACAGCTTAACAAAATCCCAGCAGAAGAGTATTTCGGCTCTAGCCTTTGGCAATTGTTCAAAAGTATAGATTCGCCTTACAAATCAGTACTGAAAGCTATCCTGCTTGAGGCCTATTCGTGGGAATATCCGCAGACCCAACTTTTAAGTATTGATACCAAACGTAGATTCTTTGCACACGAGCCCGACCTTTACGGTATGGACGCTTACTATGCGATGCTAGAAAAAGTCACTCGATACTTGCAAAGAATCGGTGACCAAGCTCGTCTTGATCTTGTGCGTCGTTGTTTCTATTTGAAAACCCACGAGAAAATATCGCAACAGCCTAAACTTGGCTCGGTCTCTTGGCGTCGCAAGGCGATGCAGCAGCTGACCTTGAGCTGGGGCTGGAACGAGCAGGATATTTTTGAACTTGATACGCGTCGTGACTGGAAGGTCGAGCGTGTTAAGGGTGTGCATCATAATCTGCTTGATGCCTTGATGGAAAGTTACCGTAATCTGATCCAGTTTGCGCGTCGCAACGACATCACCTCGGTAATTAGCCCGCAGGATATCTCTATTCTTGCGCGTAAGCTTTACGCTGCCTTTGAGGTGTTGCCGGGCAAGGTTACCTTGCTTAACCAGCAAATTTCTCCTGACCTACATGAGCCAGATTTGAGCTTTATTCAGGTGGAAGAAGGGCGTAGTAATGCTGAAGGTTGGTATTTATACAAACAACCTTTAACGCCAGAACGCATTATTGGTCAATCGCCAATTGAGCATCACACGTCGCTAAGTAAGCTAGTTGCATGGTCATTCTTTAATGGATTGATCACTGAATCTACACGCCTGCATTCTGTTGTTCGCAGCGCTGATATCGACATCGATAAGCTGTATCAGATGGTGAGTGACCTAAGAAACACCTTCTCACTGCGTAAACGTCGCCCTACTATGGAGGCGCTTGCAAGCCCTTGTGAGATAAGCCAGTTGGCAATGTTCATCAACCTTGAGAATGATCCAACTGAAAAGCTAAGTCCACGCCAAGCTAAAAAAGACTGTCGCAATGTGAATCTGTTCTCTTGTGGTACAGATGCAACGAGTATGATTGGCAGTGTCGATCTGGTGTATCGAAATTCATGGCATGAAGTGCGTACTCTGCACTTCCGTGGTGAAACCAGTATTCTTGATGCCCTTAAAACGATTTTAGGTAAGATGCACCAAGATGCTTTGCATCCTGAGTCTGTGGATGTGTTTAGCTACAGTAAAAACTTCCGTGGTTTGATGCGTAATACCGTTTACCAACTCCTTGCTGAATGTATTGAGCTAAGGCTCAAGCCTGTTGAGCAAGAGAAGCGTCGTCGCTTTAAAGCTATTGGCGTTGGTAGCAAGATGTATGGCTTGTTCTTTGAGCGTCGTGGTGTTTCTGTGCAGACGCTAGAAAATTCTGTAGAATTTTATCAAAGCATCTCAACCAATAAGCTTACCGGTTCACCGTTAGATAAACTGGATAAAGAAAAAGACTTCTCGCTTCCTGACGTTATTGATGGCTTTGCTAGTGAGGGGCTTATTCAGTTCTTCTTCGAAGACACCGAAGATGGTTTCAATATCTACGTGTTGGATGAAAATAACGCCGCAGAGGCCTATCACAGATACAGCCATGATAAGAACGAAGTGGTGAGTGAAGTGAATAACTTCTACACCAACGGCTTAAATCGTGCCGGTGCGAAGGCAAACTTTAATTTGCCTCAGTACTATCAAATTATTCATCAGCACGATCAAGATAGCTTCATCGTGCCGTATCGTAGTGATAGCGAACTCCACTCCACCCCATCTGCTGTGGTGGGCATCTAGTGGCTAACAGGCTGGGTTTTATACCCAGTCTATCTCTTCGCCCGCTTGCTTTTCGCATTCCGCTTTAACCAACGCCATTAGCTCAAAGCCTGTCTTAGAGCAGATCCAAGCACCCTCTTGCATAGAAAAATGATATCCGCCCGATTTAGAGGCTAACCAGATCTCACGCATTGGCTCTTGCTTATTGATGATGATTTGAGTGCGGTCTTCAAACTCTAATGTCATCACGTTGCCCGATGTTTCAAAATCGATATCAGCGCCAGAATCTTCTATCGCTTGCTCAATATTTGTTAGTTGCTCATCAGCCAATTGGTGAAACTCACTGTCCTTCATGCATAGTTCCTATTGCTTTTCTTAATGGTGGTGCGATTATAGAGGCAAGGTCAAATATATCACCAACATCATCATGAAAAAAATTATCTCGCTATTGTGTTTGGGTTCGACACTACTTTTGGCCGGCTGCGGTCAAACAGGCCCTTTGTATATGCCGAACGATGCAGGTCAAGAAACACCTGAGCAGCCCGCGCAGTAGTTATTGAAGAAAGGAAAAAATCTTGGATTATTTTAATTATCAGGAAGATGGTCAGCTTTGGGCTGAAGGGGTTCCCCTGACCCAGGTTGCACAACAATTTGGTACTCCAACTTACGTATATTCTCGCGCTACCTTAGAGCGTCACTGGAATGCTTTCGATCAGTCCGTTGGTGATTTTCCTCACTTGGTTTGTTATGCAGTTAAAGCCAACTCTAATCTGGGCGTATTGAATGCGTTGGCAAGATTGGGTTCAGGCTTTGATATTGTGTCACTAGGTGAGCTTGAGCGTGTTGTTGCCGCCGGTGGCGATCCATCGAAAGTGGTATTTTCGGGCGTGGGTAAAACGGCTGAAGAGATCAAGCGAGCGCTTGAGCTTAATATTAAATGCTTCAATGTAGAGTCAGAGCCTGAGTTGGAACGCATTAATCAGGTGGCAGGAGAGTGTGGCACACAAGCCCCCGTTTCTCTGCGTATTAACCCTGACGTTGATGCTAAGACTCACCCATACATCTCAACGGGCTTACGTGATAACAAATTTGGTATCGCTTTTGATCAAGCACCGCGTGTGTATCAACTCGCTCAGCAGATGCCTCATCTGAATGTTGTCGGTATTGATTGCCACATCGGTTCTCAGTTAACCGACCTCGACCCTTTTATCGATGCAGTCGATCGCCTTCTTGGCTTGATTGATAACCTAAAAGCACAGGGCATCAATATTAAGCACCTTGATGTAGGTGGTGGCTTGGGCGTGGTTTATCGTGATGAAATGCCTCCTCAGCCTTCGGACTATGCAAAAGCATTACTGGCTCGTTTACATAACCACCCTAATATCGAATTGATTTTTGAACCGGGTCGAGCGATCGCGGCTAACGCCGGTGTGCTGCTGACCAAGGTTGAATTCCTGAAGCATACTGAACACAAAAACTTCGCTATTATTGATGCAGCAATGAATGACCTTATGCGTCCGGCGCTATATCAAGCGTGGCAAGATATTGTGCCTTTGCTACCAAGAGAAGGTGAGCCAACGACTTATGACCTGGTTGGCCCTGTATGCGAAACAGGAGACTTCTTGGGTAAAGATCGTAATCTTGTGTTAGAACAAGGCGATCTCCTAGCAGTGCGCTCTGCTGGGGCTTATGGGTTTACTATGTCCTCAAACTATAACTCTCGCCCACGTGTTGCCGAGGTTATGGTGGATGGCGATACGCTACACCTCATTCGTCAGCGTGAGAGCGTTGAAAGCTTATGGCAACTAGAAAGCACATTACCGGAGTAATTGAACAGAATGCATTTCCATTTCTCTAAAATGCACGGACTAGGCAACGACTTTATGGTCGTTGACTGCATTACTCAAAATATATTCTTTTCGCCAGAATTGATTCGACGTCTTGCTGATCGCCATACGGGCGTGGGCTTCGATCAATTGTTGGTGGTTGAAGCGCCATATGATCCAGAAACAGACTTTCACTACCGCATTTTTAACTCTGATGGTTCAGAGGTAGAGCAGTGTGGTAATGGCGCACGTTGCTTTGCACGGTTTGTGGCGATGAAAGGTTTAACCAATAAATACAGCATTCGTGTGAGTACCAAGAAAGGCAAAATGGTCCTTAAGCTTACCGAAGGCGATTTGGTTCGAGTGAACATGGGCGTTCCTGAGCTTGAACCAAGTAAGATCCCATTTAAAGCTAAGCAAAAAGAGAAAACCTACATCTTAAGAGTGGGCCAACACACCCTGTTTTGTGGCTCCGTCAGCATGGGTAACCCTCATGTGGTGACAGTTGTCGATGATGTCACAACAGCCAAGGTTGAAGAATTAGGGCCACTGCTTGAGTCTCATGAACGCTTCCCTGAGCGAGTTAACGCCGGGTTTATGCAAATTGTCGATAGGAACAATATTGCTCTTAGAGTCTACGAGCGCGGTGCTGGTGAAACTCAAGCTTGCGGAAGCGGTGCTTGTGCGGCAGTTGCGGTTGGTATTTTGCAAGGCTCATTAGATGAATCTGTGGAGGTTCAACTCACGGGCGGTAAGCTAACGGTCGAATGGGCAGGCCCAGGCGAACCGTTATACATGACGGGCAGTGCTACGCATGTATTTGATGGACAGATTAGCTGTTAATTGTTTGCTGAATAAGGATTAGTTTTGGACTCAACGGTAAAAGCGTTTCTTACCGCAACAGATGTAGAGCAGTTCTTGATGGATAACCCTGACTTCTTTGAAGGAAGGGAATATCTCGTCGATTCATTAAGCATCCCTCATCAACAAGAGGGTGCAGTTTCTTTATTTGAGCTGCAACTGAGGCGTCAGCGTCAGCAGATGCAGACGATTGAGTCTGAGAAAGATGAGTTGTTGGCTCTAGTGGGTCGCAACGACCGAATTTTTCGCCATTTCATAGAACTAGAACGACGCTCCTTAATGGCGAACTCCGGTGAGAAGGTAATCAGCGCTATTGAGCACAAGGCTCGAGAGATGGATCTTAAGGTCGTGGTGGGTGTCGTTGGGCACGTTAGCTCGCAAATGAGTATCAGCAAAGAGAACTGGTCTCGTTTTAAGGCTAAAAACATCGCAGATAGAGGTGCTTATCTGGGGCGACTTAAGCGCAGTGATCGTGAACTGATTTTCTCTAAAGGAACCCCTGTATCTGAACTGGGCTCCTATGCGGTTATTTCATTTGAGCACCCTTACTTAGAAGGGTTTCTATGCTTTTGTAGTGAAGATGGCGGGCGTTTCCAGCCAAGCCAAGATACCCTATACTTGAGTCATCTCGCTATGGTTATAGCACACCAACTTTATCATCTAGAGTGGCAGAAGGTTCAAACGCTACATGCCCAATCCAACACCTAAAGCCTTTCAGGCTTGGATCGATTCGTTCATTGCTTATCTTCACAATGAGAGAGGAATGAGCGAACACACCCAAAGTAACTATCAACGACAGCTATCCATCATTGCAGATCAGCTAGTGAGCTTTGGTGTTGATGAGTGGCAGCAGCTCGATATTGCGTGGGTAAGGCAGATTGCCGCCAAAGGCGCTCGAGAGGGACTAAAGCCCAATAGCTTAGCGACAAGGCTCTCTTGCTTGCGTAGTTTTTTGGACTACCTAGTGCTTAAAGGTGAGCTAACGGCCAATCCAGCTAAGGGTGTCAGCACCCCAAGAAATCATAAACGACTGCCTAAAAATCTCGATGTTGATGAAACCGGACAGCTATTGGATATCGATATGGATGATCCACTGGCCATACGCGATAGAGCCATTATGGAACTGATGTACGGCACTGGAATGCGTCTATCTGAGCTGATTCAGCTCAATATCAGAGATGTGCAAGGCGAGCGTGGCGAAATTCGCGTAATTGGTAAGGGCGATAAAGAGCGCATTGTTCCCTTTAGTGGTGAAGCGAAACGTTGGATTCAGCTATGGCTGAAGGAGCGTCCAGCCCTGCTTAAAGCAGACGATGAAGCCCTGTTTATCTCTAAGAGGGGGACACGTATTTCGCATAGAAATGTGCAAAAGCGTCTGTCTGAGTGGGGCATCAAGCAGGGGGTGTCTAGCCATGTCACCCCTCACAAACTAAGACACTCCTTTGCCACTCACATTTTAGAATCGAGCGGAAACCTGCGTGCGGTGCAGGAGATGCTGGGTCACGAGAGCCTATCTACTACGCAAGTGTATACGCACTTGGATTTTCAACATCTAGCTCAAGCCTATGACAAGGCTCATCCTAGAGCGAAAAAGAAATCGGAGTCTTAATGCGTTTTTTTCGAAGCCTAGATCCTGTGCATGCAATGACCTTCGATCTTGATGACACCTTGTATGATAATCATCCGGTAATTAGGCGTCTAGAACGAGACCTGCGCAGTTGGTTAGTCGATGCTTTTCCTAGCCTAGGACAATTTACTGACGACCATTGGCGAGCGTTAAAGCGACAAGCTCTGCAAAGCAATGAAAGTTGCCGCAATGATGTGACCATTGCCAGAGAGACTCAGCTTAGCTATGCCTTCGCTAGTATCGGCATTATTGGTGAGAGTCAGACACAAGCGATTCAAGACACTATGCATCAGGTGACGCTATTGCGTAACCGTGTGCCGATCCCTGAAGAAACGCACAGTACCCTAAAAGCTATCGCAGCTAAGCTTCCTCTGGTTGCTATCACCAATGGCAATGTGGATCTTGAGCGTATCGGTCTACAAGGCTATTTTAATCACACTCTTAAGGCTGGGCCTGATGGTGATGCTAAGCCTAGCGCCGACATGTTTCTGCGAGCCACAGAGTTACTGGATGTTCCTGCGTCCTCCATTTTGCATGTAGGCGATCATCTAGTAAGTGATGTACTCGGCGCTAAGGCGGCGGGGTTTCAGGCAGCTTGGTTCAATGATACCGCTAAAGGTATCAAATCACAGACGAAGACCAAGGTGATGCCTGATGTCGAAATTAATCGAATCGAGCAGTTACTTCACTTTATTTAGGCTTGAGGGCGTGCCCGCTGCGATCCGCTTGAAAGACTTGAAGATACAGCTGTAAGAAGTGGTTCAATTCATTAGCTTGTTCGTTTAAACCCTCCAACTTCATTAGTTCTGACCCCACCTCACAGGTACATAGGTTTCCATCGCTCTGATTTCTTCTCAAGCTGTAGTTTGAATGACTACCAGGCAGAAGGTGATATTGAGAAAGTGCTTGTAGCCAAGGGCTCTGCCGCCACATTTTCTTAGCTTCTTGCCAGGTCGCATCTAGTACTATGTATAGCCTAGGCTCTTTATCCGCAGTGTTCTGCTCAATGGGCAGGCTTTGCTTACTTGGGAACAGCAACACAGGCTTAGGATGTTGCTCTATCAGTGCCAATAAATCGGCTGGTGGCTCTTTTCTACTCCATTCAAACTGTTGAACCCCAGGTAAGCTCCAAAGGAGTATCTTTCCTGTATTGGTTTCTCTTTTCAGCTCGTTAGGGTGGCACAGCAGCGCCACCTGAATGGAATCATCAAAGCTTGGTAATTGCTCGCAGAGGCAGTTGTGGGTAAACCCGCAATTGGAACAAGGCATCATTGAGCTTTCTTAAGGCTCAACCCACCATTGGTTAATGGGTAAGTCGCACCGTTGATGGTTTCATGCTCTGTTGTGAGGGTATTGTCCTTTAGCTCAAACTCACGCGTCGCAATGATTTTTTGCCCTTGATAGGTAACTGATGTGACTTGTAGCAATCCACTTTCTAGGGTTTGCCAGTAGCCGCTTTCGACCACATCATCACTGCCATCGGTGTAAGAATAGCGAGTCTCTGCCTGATGGTCTGGACGTAAAGACAAGGTCAGATTGGTAGAGCCATCGATGGATTGAGAATATTCCCCGGCAGACAGGTCGATAGATTCGTTTGAATCGGTGCTGCATCCAACGTAGGTTTCGTCTTTTGTCGTTAGCTTTGCGCTCCAACCGTAGATGGAGTCGCTCATAGTATCGCGACAGACCTTATTGTTAATCTCAAGCGTTCCCTGAGTATGATCGTAGCGTGTCCCAGTAGTTTCTTGCTCTAGGTTTACCACTGGCAGAACCAGCGTATCTTTACCTAATTGGGTAAGGGTAATGGCATTGTCAGTGATAGCAGCAGACCAAGAAGGCTCATTGCCGAAGGCGCGTGCATCGCGAGTTGGTTGCTCACAGCGATTAGGATTCTCGGCTGTGATGATATTGAATTCAGTGACAACAAATTGGCTACCAAATTCTTCGGCGAAGCCAGTAGTTGCTGGCTCAAAATAACCAAATACCTCTGCATACATAGGTTGGTAGGGCTCAGTTGTCATTGATTCGGCAATATTGCGAACGGGCTCAGGAAGATCGAGCCAGTAGGTGGCATTGCTATTACAAGGCTGGATGGTACGAGATTCGTGACCAACAATAACCTGCCCTCTTAAAAGAACGCGAGCAGGTGCTTGTTTGTTCGGGGCGAGCTCAACGGAAGTGAGGGCCTCGTCTTGATTGGCGGAAGATTGAGGCTCGGTGCTACTGCAACCGAGCAAAACTAGAGAGCTAACAATAGAAAATAGAGCGCATTTTTTCATTATCTAGCCTGCTGTAAGGCGATGAATTTAATGCCTATCTTAGCAGGTGTTCAACCAGATAGTGAGCCACAGCGTCATCTTCATGGCTACCAATAACTTCATTATCCGGTAGTGCCGCTTTCACTTTAGGGTGAGAGGTTTGCATTACTTTGCCCATACCGACCATAGACAGCATTTCTGCGTCATTCATCCCATCACCAAAAGCGATGCAGTGTGAGAGCTCCTTGCCGAGAGTCTTTGCTACGGCTTGCAATGCATGTCCTTTAGAGACATTGCCTTGCATCACCTCTAAACACCAAGGCGTAGAGAAAGCGATGTTCAACTCATCGCCAAACTTTTGGTTCAGCTTATCTTCAAATGATGCAAGATGATCGTGACTCTTGTGTGTAAAGAAGATCTTAGCGATGCCGTCTTTTGGTGCGTTGCTGTCATCAAAGACGTCAAAAGAGAATCCAGATAACTTGCTGAAAGAGAGCAATTGCTCATCGGTTTGATTGACCCACCACTTCTCATCTTGGTAGATGTGCACGATGATGTCAGGGTCTTGGCGAATGATATCGACAATGTCCTGTACGAGTTCAGGATTAACATCCTGGCTGTACATTAGGTTGTCGTCGATATCATGAACGCGAGCACCATTGGAGGTGATCATGTACGCCGGAATTCCTGCGGTCTCACGAATGTAAGCCACATCAACATGATGGCGACCGGTCGCGAAAATAAAGGTATAACCTTGTTCATGTAATTGCTTTAGCGTCTGCTTGGTAAACTCAGATAGCTGGTGGTCGGGGGCCAAAAGTGTGCCATCCAAATCGGAAGCGACAATAGAAATGTGTTCAAAAGCAGCGTTGTTCAAGGTCATACCCTTTCTCTTATTTTCAGAAGCAGGTTCATATTACGATAATAATAGGGGAAGAAAGAGGGTAAACCTGCGTTTCCCCTTTTCCTTTTTTTATTGCTCAAAGAAGCCCAATATGGCGTCTAGAGCTTGGTTTCTTGGCGAATCTTTTTCTACTAGAATCTCGTGCTTTGCGTCAGCAACAGGCACCAAAATAGCATCTTGACGTGCTCGGCTAAGCTGAGCAATAAATTGGTTTTGTGCCTTATTGTCGACAACGGTATCTAACGCTGGCTGAACCAACAGTAATGGGATATTGACTTCTTGTGCATGCTTGACGCATTGCTCGGCTCCAAGAATTGCCTGCCATACCCATTGTGATGTTGGCCCGCCCATTTGGATCTCTTTTACTGAATCGAACAGATCGGCTGACCATTCAAACCTAATCTTGCAGTGACTCAGGGTGTTACCCTCAAAGGGGGCTCTTTGGTAACTGGTTTGCCCTGGAGCATAATGAGGATGCTTCTTCCAACGAATTAAGGTTTTGCAAAGAGGCTTAGCAATAGCTCGCAAAGGAGAGGGCATATTGATGCCAAACATTGGGGCGCAAAGAGCAATAGCATGAAAAGGCTGAGAGTGATGTGTTTGAATATAGCGTGTTGAGATGGCGCCGCCCATCGAATGGGCCAGAATAAAACGTCGACTATAGCGATTAAAGTCAAACTGCTTAACGATAACATCGAGGTCATCAATGTAGTCTTGGAAGTCTTCCACATGACCCATATCATGATCATCTAGCAGTCGCTCAGACATACCTTGACCTCTGTGATCAAAGGAATAGATATCAAAGCCTTGCTTGAATAGATCGTAAAACAGCTCTTGATAACGACAAACGCTTTCTGTGCGACCGTTTACCATCAATATTGCCTTGCTATGAGCAGGAGAGGTAAGGCTTATCCAATACAGTTTTTTATTCTCTTTACCCTCGACATATCCCTGCTGCCGGTTGTTCCAAAAGCTGCTTATTGGATATTTCATCTGATACTCATAGTCGTGTTCTTGAGTACAGATATCAATCGCGTTATTTGACATTGCATTTGTTCCCTGTTCACGTTACAAACAGCATAACATCCTAGAATGACAGTGAATATAGGTACCAATATGGAGTTAAAAATTTGGTTGGCATACGTTGCAACCGCCATCATTTTCAGCCTGGCACCAGGCTCAGGCACGGTAAACTCTATCGCCAATGGCATTAACTTTGGTATGCGAAAGTCGTTGTCAGCGATTATTGGTCTTCAACTAGGGTTGGCGTTTCATATTATCCTGGTCGGTGCAGGTATTGGTGCGCTGGTGGCTAAGTCGGCGGTTGCGTTCAGCGTGATTAAATGGGTCGGGGTTGCCTATCTCATTTTTCTTGGTATTCAGAAGTGGCGCGATAGTAAAGGCTTTAAGGTCGTAGAAAGCCACGAGCAGGTCTCAAGTACGACCTTGCTGAAGCAGGCGATCTTTATCAATCTGACTAACCCAAAATCGATCGTGTTCTTGGTGGCACTGTTTCCTCAGTTCATCAACCCTAGCATGCCTCAGATGCCACAATTGTTGATTCTAGGCGTAACTACGATTGTGATTGATGGTGTGGTCATGCTCGGTTATACCGGATTGGCGGCACAGATGGGGCGCTTTATTCGCTCTGATAAAGTCATTGGTAAGCTGAATAAGGTGTTTGGTTCTATGTTTGTCGGTTGTGGGATGCTACTTGCGGCAGCGAAAAGCTAATACGCATCGCACTCAATAGCTGCGCTATGTCTAAATACTGAGTGGATTGGTATAGCTAAGACAAGCGGTATTTAATTGTGAAGATTTGATGACATCGGTAAGTTTTACTTGTCGGTGTCTTTTTTTTGATTAATATATACGGATATTCATATATGGTTATTTGGTTGTGCTTATGTTGCCTCATCAATTCTTTAAATTGCTTTCAGATGAAACACGATTGCGAAGCCTGCTGCTGATTGCGCGTGAAGGGGCACTGTGTGTCTGTGAATTAACGCAGGCGCTACAAGAAAGCCAACCTAAGATCTCTCGTCACTTAGCCCAAATGCGTCAGTCTGGCATTTTGGTTGATGAACGACGAGGTCAGTGGGTTTACTACCATGTATCGACAGAACTTCCTGGATGGGCTCAAAAAATAGTGGATGGCTTAAGAGACTCCAACTGTTTGAAAGAGCAATACCAGCAAGACATACAAAGATTGGTACACATAGGCGATATGCCCTGTGCGTAAGCGTAAATTTCAATAACCTCACTCTGCATGAGAAGAAAGGAAAAAAAGATGACTATTAAGATCGGTATCAATGGTTTTGGTCGTATTGGCCGTTTGGCTTTAAGAGCTTCATTCGACTGGCCTGAGGTTGAGTTTGTTCAGATCAATGATGTAGCGGGCGATACAAAGACACTGGCTCATCTGCTGGAGTTTGATTCAGTACAAGGTCGCTGGCACCACGAAGTGTCTGTAGATGGCAGCAACATGATCATCGATGGTCAATCGGTGAAGACGACACAAGAGCGTGATATCGACGCAATTGACTGGTCTGGTTGTGATGTTGTGATTGAAGCGACGGGTGTGCATCGCAAGACTGCATTCCTAAATAAATACCTAGACCAAGGTGTTAAACGAGTCGTCGTTTCGGCACCAGTGAAAGAAGAAGGCATTGCTAACATCGTTGTTGGTGTGAACGATGAAATCTTTGACCCAGCTATCCATAAGATCGTGACTGCAGCATCATGTACGACTAACTGTATTGCTCCTGTCGTTAAGGTAATTCATGAGAAGTTAGGCATTGAGCAGGCGGCATTTACCACTATTCACGATCTAACAAATACTCAAACCATCCTTGATGCTCCGCACAAAGACCTACGTCGTGCTCGTGCATGTGGTATGAGCCTTATTCCAACAACCACGGGTTCAGCAACGGCAATCGTTGAAATCTTCCCTGAGTTGAAAGACAAGATCAACGGCCACGCAGTGCGTGTTCCACTAGCGAACGCTTCGCTAACGGACATCATTTTTGACGTTAAGCGCGATACCACAGTAGAAGAAGTTAACGCTCTACTGAAAGAAGCATCAGAGAATGAGCTTAAAGGCATTCTTGGCTTTGAAGAACGCCCATTGGTTTCTATCGATTACAAGGGTGACCAACGCTCTACTATCGTTGATGGTATGTCTACTATGCTTGTCGGCTCTCGTATGCTGAAGATTTATGCTTGGTACGACAATGAGATGGGCTACGCCACACGTACCGCTGAGCTTGTACGCACTGTTGGTCTAGCAGACAAATAAATTATTCGTTTAAAGGGCATGCATCTGCATGCCTTCGTTTTGAGGAAAAATAAATGACGCATCCTACTTGGGAGCTTTCTATTGATCACGGCGCAGCTTTGGTTCTAACGCCTTGTCCGGGCACCAAAGAGCTAGGCCTTGATGAATCTCTGGCTCAACTGAAAGAGCAAGGTGTTGTGGCAATCGTTACTGCAATCAACAGTGAAGAGATGGCGGGAAAAAACGTCGGCGAGCTAGGCGAAAAAGCAACAGCTTTAGGTCTAAAGTGGTTCTACCTTCCTATTGAAGATGACTGCGCTCCAGAAGCTGATTTTGCACAGCAGTGGAAAGCGGCAAGCCCTGAGCTTCACGAGATTGTTAAGCAAGGCGGAAAAATCGCAATGCATTGCATGGGTGGCTCAGGCCGCACCGGTTTATTGGCTGCGAACCTTCTACTTGAATTGGATTGGCCTCTACCGAAGATTGTGACTGAGGTTAAGGCTCTTCGCCCTGGCGCATTCAGCAAGCCTGTGCAAATCAACTACGTTGAAGCACTTGCACAAAATCGCTAATTAAAAAGGCTGATACTAGCGTGTCTTTACTAGAGGCACGCTGATACCCAATGAGATTTTCTCGGACCACTCCTATGTTATCGACTCTAGATAAAAGCGTTCGCCAGTACATGCTGGTGACATTTAACTACTGGAACTTTACCCTGACAGATGGCGCCCTGCGTATGCTGGTGGTGCTGTATTTCTATGACCTTGGATACAGCAGTTTAGCTATTGCGTCTCTATTTTTGTTCTACGAGTTCTTTGGAGTGGTGACCAACCTTGTTGGTGGCTGGTTAGGGGCAAGACTTGGCTTGAATCGCACCATGAATGTGGGGTTGGCGATGCAGATTTTTGCCTTGGCGATGCTAGCGGTGCCTCAAGTATGGCTGACCATTCCGTGGGTGATGGCCGCTCAGGCTCTCTCTGGTATCGCCAAAGACCTTAATAAGATGAGTGCTAAGAGCGCTATCAAGACCCTTGTTCCAGATGAAAGACAAGGCGCGCTATACAAGTGGGTCGCGATTCTGACGGGTTCAAAGAATGCCCTCAAGGGTGCCGGCTTCTTCTTAGGTGGTGTGCTGCTATCCACACTGGGCTTCCAAGGCTCTGTGCTGGCTATGGCTGCGGTTCTATTCTTTGTTTTGGTGGGCAGTCTTGTTTGGCTAGAAAGCGATATGGGCAAAGCCAAGAGCAAGCCTAAATTCAAGCACTTGTTCTCAAAGTCTGAAAGCATCAACGTGCTTTCAGCGGCGCGTATGTTCTTGTTTGGCGCTAGAGATGTATGGTTTGTGGTCGCACTACCTATCTATCTTGGCAGTGTCTTCGGCTGGAATCACTCTATGGTCGGTGGCTTCCTTGCGCTTTGGGTTATCGCTTATGGCTTTGTGCAGGGGTTTGCGCCTCGTATTACCGGTAAAGCGCAAGGAAAAGTGCCAGACGGAAAGGCGGCGCTTCTATGGGCGATATTGTTAACCGTAGTGACAGGTGCCATCGCTTATGGGGTGCAGATAGGCTGGCAACCAGAGTTGGTTATCGTGGTGGGTCTTCTTATCTTCGGGGCTATCTTTGCGGTTAACTCCTCTCTTCACTCTTATCTTATCGTCAGCTATGCCAAGGGTGATGGGGTGTCGATGGATGTAGGCTTTTACTATATGGCCAATGCCATGGGGCGCCTGATAGGTACCGTTCTATCTGGATGGGTCTTCCAAATGGCGGGTTTAGCTGCCTGTCTTTGGGTCTCGTTTGCCTTCTTGTTGCTGGCGAGCATTATCTCGATTAAGCTACCTCGACACGCATAATTGCTTTAAAAAACAACAAAAAAGCTGGCAGGGTTTCCTTGGCCAGCTTTTTTATTGCTATGATGGCAGTAGCATAAATAAAGGAATAGGTTCTAATGAGACAAAGGGTACTGTTTTTCGATCTCGCTCGATGCGTGGCTGCTATTGCCGTGATCGCGATACATGTGTTGGCTCCATATCGACATCAGTACGGTGTGATTCCATTCGATGAGTGGTTTACCGCAATCAGCATAAACAGTATCAGTCGCTGGGCCGTTCCCGTCTTTATTCTCATCTCTGGCGCGTTGATGCTGAGCGATCGTAGGCCTTTTGACTTCCAGTATTATGTGAAGCGTCGTCTTGGTAAGGTACTGGTTCCCTTCATTATTTGGTCTATTTTCTACGCCTACCTGTCTGGGTGGAGCGCCAGTGGCTTTGATGCCAATAATGCACAGAAGGTATTGTTTGAGGGATTAGACCATGCGACCTACTATCACTTAGGTTTCTTTTACTACTTCATCCCACTGTATTTTGTGATTCCGTTCTTACAGATATTTGTTCGTCGCTACGATGACAAGGCTTTGTATGCTCTGACGGGACTGTGGTTATTTACCACGGCGTTATTCCTATTCCGCATCGATGGAGTATGGAGTAGCCAAATGTGGCTCTATTCTGGTTTGTTGCCGTTAGGCTATATCCTGTACCAAAAAATCCCATTGACTAAGACTAATGTGAGTATCTTTGTACTGCTTGGCGTAGCGGCATTTGCTGCAACTATCTATGAGGTAGTGCACCTAAGTATGGAGGCGGATAAGTATGCCTTTGGTCGCTGGCTATCCTATAAAACACTGAATACCGTGTTAGCTGCCAGTATGGTGTTTATGGTATGTCGCTATTTTGGCGAGGGGCTTTCGGCAGGAGCAAACAAGGTCGTTGGCTTTATCAGTACGCATAGTCTGGGCATCTACATTTTGCACCCTATCTTCCTTTGGCCAATGAAAGAGTTTGGTTGGTATCAAGGGCATCCAGGATGGGTAATACCGCTTTGGATTGTGATCAGTGGTGGGGCGTCGCTCTTTGCGAGTTGGTTGGTCTCTCGTTCAAGCAAAACCGCTTGGTTATTGCCTTAAGATACAGATGAGCTTAACTCAGTAAGCATCGAGTTAAGCCCTAATAGATGTTATCTCTTCATCGCAAAATGCATGAACTTATCACCCTGGTAGGTTAATTCGCCTTGGTGACCAGGCAGTAGCGCGTGGTAATAGTGGATGCCAACTTGAAACTCACGCTTTGGACCAAATCGTCCTTTTTGAACGTAGATCCAATATTCCTTATCTTCTTCACCAGGCTGCGCATCGGGTAAATCTACAGCTTGCTTATCAATGATAGTGACCTTGGCTTTTTGTTCGATAGCACCAATCCCTTGCACATGTTTACTAAACACATATTTGAATGCGACAGCGGCAGTAGCAACAAGAATTGCAACCAAAAAGAACAGAGATGTTGGCATAGGGTCACCCTTGAGATCTATTGGTGGAAAAGTGTAGCCTTCAGTGACTTTATACATGCACAATTAGTGATATTGCGTGATCTAGATGCAAGAGATGTCGTAAAAATGGCGCTTTGATCACATAACAATGCTGAACCGGAATGGACCATAAAGGTCTGATTTATAGAGAGACGAGTGGTTTAATCCTGCTAAACTTGATTTAGGTTCAATAATTAGCCGACTTGCTCGATTTTAATGACAGAATAGTAAAAAATGGCTAAGAGAAGATTCATGGACGGAGTCTTCTGCATAAGCAGACGTTTGGACGGGAGTATGGATATGTCCGATATTGATCAAGTGGTAACACGCACAAGGCGTATAGAGGGGCTTTTACGCACGCGCTTTCACGCGAGCGGCCGAGGCCTACATCAACTCATCACAGACAGTGAAGAGCGCTTGCCTCATGATGTTATTGCGAAATTGCGCTATGTCGCCACTATCCGCAATAAGATGCTTCATGAAGACGGCTTCAAATTAGAAGATCGTAAACAATTTCTTCAGGCATGTAATGAATGTGAGAAAGAACTGACTCCCCGTAGCGGGCGCTTTATTTGGGGCGTTGCTATTGCATTGATGACCCTTCTTACATTAGCCGCTGCTTTATTTTACTACGCCAACTGGGCAGAATTTAGCGTACATCTATAAATGACAGGATGTACTTTGACTTGTAACAATGTCTTTCTTTTCTCACTCGGTAAAGTCTGATTTTAAAATTTAGGAGTTCAGTATGTCTGTACATGCACATAAAATATTAAATCAGCTTCGAGAACAACCAATGTCGAAAGCAGAATTGCGCCAGTGGGTTGCATCTGAATTTGGTGAGCAGACTCAATTTCGTACTTGCAGCAAAGAAGGCTTCGATTTTGATTCTATTTTAGATTTTTTTGTATCTAGAGAAAAAATTCTTCTAGATAACGATAAATTCAAAGTAAATGAGCCGAATATCTGCTCCCATAACTGATTTAAGTGAAGTATTTTACGACTTTTTTAAGGCTCCTATGATGGAGCCTTTTTTGTTCATGATTTTGTAACATATTAAGTGAGGGTAACCTTAGTATCGTGCTACTTATATGCGATCAATTGGTGTTAAATGTGCCTTTGGTGTGATGTTTGTGGTTTTTCTGGTTGCTAAATGGCTTTTTGTTGAGCTTTTGTGCTTAATCGACTTTTGACTTATCTAAGCATAAAAATGCGTACATTTCATTGTTAAAGCCCTCTGTTGTATGGCCTTATACTTACAATCCCTTTGCGGATAAGGTGTAAGCGTTGCTTTTATCAATCTCCCTTGTCTCTGGGTGACTTTTTATTCACCTAGATCGGCTATTCATGCATCAGTTCATCTTTTATTCAGCTATAAAGCCAACTTTTATCCTTTAAATGTTGCTTTTGTGTGTCTTTTTTGCCAAATTGTGCATCGAACACAATATTTATCGTTGTGTTTTGGACGAAGACGCCGATAAAAGGCGCAGACTGGATATCAAATCAGTCACGTTCATTTCGAATGGATTCAATTTGCAGACAAGGCAGAAAACTGTCCAGCAGTAGAGGTCTGGTAATGTCGTTATTAGAAGTAAAAAATCTTCGCATTGAGTACCCGTCAAGACACGGTGTTCACGCAGCAGTAAAATCTCTTTCTTTCAATATTGAGCGCGGCGAAATCGTCGGCGTTGTTGGTGAATCTGGCGCGGGTAAATCCACAGTCGGTAATGCCGTTATTGATCTTTTAAGTCCTCCAGGTGTGATTGCTGGTGGCGAAGTTTTCCTTGATGGAGAAAAAGTCTCTGGTTTATCTCCAGAGCAAATGCGTCAGGTACGCGGTTCAAAGATTGGATTTATCTTTCAGGACCCAATGACGTCACTAAACCCTTTGTTTACCGTTGAGCAGCAGCTTAAAGAAACCATTCATGCCAATATGAAGGTTTCTGATGAAGAGGCGTATAAACGCTCTTTGGACCTGATGAACAAAGTGGGTATTCCACAGCCTGAAAACCGTTTGAAACAATATCCGCATCAGTTCTCTGGTGGTATGCGCCAGCGTGTTGTTATTGCAATAGCGCTTGCGGGTGAGCCGGACCTTATCATTGCGGATGAGCCAACCACGGCGTTGGACGTATCCATTCAAGACCAAATTCTAACCCTGATTCGTGACCTGTGTATTCAGCAAAATGTAGGCTGTATGCTGGTAACTCACGACATGGGGGTTGTATCAAACGTCACTGATCGCGTTGCAGTAATGTATCGCGGTGATCTGGTTGAATTTGGACCAACAAGCAAGGTATTGGGCGCGCCTGACCATCCATATACGCGCAGTCTAATCTCTGCTGTACCTCGTTCTGATGTGAAGCTAGATCGATTCCCATTGGTGAGTTACATCGAAGAAGCTGCAGAACATCAGCCTTTAGATGTCAAGAATCACTGGTTGGGTCAAAGCCAAGACGAGCGTGAATACACAGGTCCATTGCTGAATGTTGAGAACGTAGACCTACGCTTCATTACCAAAGACTCTTTATTTGAAAGCCGCAGAGAATACGTGCAGGCATCAGATAATGTCAGCTTTGAAGTATTCGAAGGGGAAACCTTTGGTTTGGTAGGTGAGTCTGGTTCAGGTAAATCCACCATAGCGCGTGTTATTGCCGGTCTATATGCACCCGATGCGGGTAAGGTAACCTTTGAGGGGATTGACCTAACTGGCCTGAAGAGCGAAAAAGAGCGCCGCCCAATGCGTCGCCAGATGCAGATGGTGTTCCAGAACCCATATACATCGATGAACCCGCGTATGAAGATCTTCGACATCATCGCAGAACCTATTCGCTTCCATAAACTGACAGCAAACGAGAATGAAACTCGTCAGATCGTTCACGATCTACTGGACCATGTTGGTCTAGGTCGCATGGCTGCAGTGAAATACCCACATGAATTCTCAGGTGGCCAGCGTCAGCGTATTTCAATTGCACGTGCTTTGGCGACACGTCCTCGTTTATTGATTTGTGATGAGCCAACATCGGCACTGGACGTTTCAGTGCAGGCTCAGATTCTAAACCTTCTGAAAGACCTTCAGGATGAGTTGAATCTCACCATGCTATTTATCAGTCACGATTTGCCGGTTATTCGTCAGATGTGTGACCGTATTGGCGTGATGCAAAAAGGTACTCTGTTAGAGGTTGCACCGACTGAACAGCTGTTTAAGTCTCCGCAACATGAGTACAGCCAACATTTAGTTTCATTAATGCCAGAGTTCAAGGGCTTGCGCGAAGGCATTACTGAAGAGAAAGAATTAGCTTAGGACACTAAGCAATAAGCTCACTGAGCAAAATACACAGCAAACACAATATAGGGATTCCATCCCGCATGAAGGAGATATGCAATGAAAACCATTAAGACCAAATTGGCTGTAGCACTTGCAGCCGCTGGCCTTGCTTTTGGCGCTGCCGCTGCCGACATCAAAGTTGCTTACGATGCTGACCCAGTATCTCTAGATCCACAAGAGCAACTATCTGGTGGTACGCTTCAACTTTCTCACATGATTTTTGACCCATTGGTACGTTATAAGCAGGATCTGTCGTTTGAACCTCGCTTGGCAACTAAGTGGGAGCGCGTAAATGATACAACAATGCGTTTTACTTTGCGTGAAGGCGTTAAATTCCACTCAGGTAACACACTGACTGCCGACGACGTAGTTTGGACTTTCGACCGTTTGAAAAATTCTCCAGACTTTAAAGCAATCTTCGCACCGTTTGAGAAGGTTGTTAAAGTTGATGAAAACACGTTTGACCTTGTATCCAAAGGCGCTTTCCCGCTAGTTCTACAAACAGCGACCTACATTTTCCCAATGGATAGCAAGTTCTACTCAGGTAAAACTGAAGACGGTCAAGACAAGTCTGAGATCGTGAAACACGGTAACTCTTTTGCTTCTACTAACGTTTCAGGTACAGGTCCTTTCATCGTTACCGCTCGTGAGCAAGGCGTGAAGGTAGACTTCAAGCGCTTTGACGGCTACTGGGATACAGAGTCAAAAGGTAACGTTGAAAATCTAACGCTAGTGCCTATCAAAGAAGACGCAACTCGTGTTGCTGCTCTGCTTTCTGGCGGCGTAGACATGATTGCTCCAGTTTCTCCGAACGACCATCAGCGTGTGGAATCAGCAAAAGATGTTGAACTCGTGACTCTACCGGGTACACGCCTAATTTCGTTCCAAATGAACCAAGAGAGCAACCCTGCGCTTAAAGACGTTCGTGTTCGTCAAGCTATCGTATACGCAATCAACAACGACGGTATCGCGAAGAAGATCATGAAAGGCTTTGCAACGACTGCTGGTCAGCAAGGTCCTGAAGGTTACGCGGGTTATGACGCAGACCTTAAGCCTCGCTACGATCTGAAGAAAGCGAAAGAGCTAATGAAAGAAGCGGGCTACGAAGATGGCTTCTCTCTAACTATGATCGCACCCAACAACCGTTACGTGAACGATGCGAAAATCGCTCAAGCAGCGGCTGCAATGCTAGCTAAGATCGGCATTCGTGTTGACTTGAAGACTATGCCTAAAGCGCAATACTGGCCTGAGTTCGATAAGTGTGCAGCAGACATGCTAATGATTGGCTGGCACGCAGATACTGAAGATTCAGCGAACTTCTCTGAATTCCTAACTATGACTCGTAACGAAGAGACAGGTAAAGGTCAGTACAACTGTGGTCACTATTCGAACCCTGAAATGGACAAGCTAGTTGAAGCGGCTAACGTAGAAACTGATCCAGCGAAGCGTGCACAGATGCTGCAACAAGTAGAGAAGACTCTTTACGATGACGCTGCATACGTTCCTCTACACTGGCAGAACCTAGCGTGGGGCGCAAAGTCTAACGTTGAGATTACACCAATCGTAAACGCAATGAACTTCCCTTACTTTGGCGACCTAGTTGTTAAGTAAGAAGTAGCAATACGAATAAAGGCATCCATTAGAAATAATCGGTGTGCCTCTGTTGCCTACGAGCAACGCTTTTAAAAGCGCGGTAATGCGGTTTTCGGTGCCTGGCCTTGTTTCAGTCGGGTCAGGTACCATTTTTAAGGCTGAAAATTTGATAGATTGGAAAAAAGGGGCAAAGGAATGTTTTCGTTTCTAGTCAAGCGCCTATATCAGGCACTGGTAGTGATGTTTGTGATCAGTTTGGTGGCGTTTGCTATCCAAGATAATCTTGGTGATCCCTTACGTGAATTAGTTGGTCAGTCGGTATCTGAATCGGAGCGTCAAGCGCTGCGTGATGACCTTGGTCTGAACGACCCGTTTGTCACTAAATATACCCGCTTTATCACTGCAGCAGTGCAGGGTGATTTAGGTACTTCATATTTCTTTAAGCGTCCAGCTGTGGACGTTATCTTGGACAAGCTGGTTGCGACTCTAGAGCTCGTATTCGGTGCAACACTCATTATTGTTGTGCTGTCGATTCCGCTTGGCGTTTATTCCGCTATAAATCCTAAAAGTTTCTTTACCAAGGTCGTCATGGCGATGAGCTCGGTGGGTATTTCTATACCCGTATTCCTAACAGCAATCATGCTGATGTACATCTTCTCGATAACCTTAGGGTGGTTGCCTTCCTACGGTCGAGGCGAAACAGCGAACGTACTTGGGTGGCAGTCTGGCTTCTTCACTGTAGATGGCATTAAACACTTAATATTGCCGTGTGTTTCACTGGCTTCTATTATGCTTCCACTGTTCATTCGCCTAGTGCGCTCTGAAATGCTTGAAGTGCTTAGCTCGGAATACATCAAATTTGGTAAGGCAAAAGGCCTACCACTGAAGAAAATTCATTATCAACATGCACTTAAAAATACCCTTTTACCGGTATTAACGGTAGGTGGTGTACAGATTGGTACTATGGTGGCATACACCATTCTTACTGAGACTGTATTCCAATGGCCAGGCACAGGATTCTTGTTCCTTGAAGCGATCAACCGTGTAGATACACCGTTAATCACAGCTTACGTAATCTTCGTAGGTCTGATTTTCGTGGTAACTAACACCATCGTTGACTTGCTATACGGCCTAATCAACCCAACCGTGAACATTACTGGTAAAGGAGCATAATCATGGAACAGACAACACAAGCTCCAGGTCGCTGGGAGCGTTTTAAAAACTCGGATATCGTTTACTATTTCTTGCGTGACAAAGTGGCTATGTTCAGTGCTTTCGTCTTCGCTTGCTTCTTGGTAGCAGCACTAGCAGCACCGATTATTGCGCCGTCAGACCCTTATGATTTGATGTCTATCGATATCATGGATTCAGAACTTCCTCCTTCATGGATGGAAGGTGGTGAGTCGCACTTTGTCTTAGGTACCGATGAGCAAGGCCGTGATATCTTCTCAACGATCTTGTATGGCTCAAGACTGTCACTGACAATCGGTTTCCTAGCCGTAGGCCTACAGCTGATTCTGGGTATCGTTATCGGTCTATCAGCGGGTTACTTCGGTGGCCGCATTGATAGCTTCCTGATGCGCTTTGCCGATATTCAGCTTTCGTTCTCAACCATGATGGTAGCGATTATTGTTTCCGCCATCTTTAAGGCGAGCTTTGGCAGTGCCTTCTATAGCGAATATGCAGTAGTGATGCTGGTCGTGATCATTGGTGTGGCGGAATGGCCACAGTATGCGCGTACCATTCGTGCTTCGGTACTGGCAGAGAAGAAGAAAGAATACGTAGAAGCGGCGCGCGTGATGGGCTTTAAAGCACCACGCATCATGTTCCGCCACATTCTCCCTAACTGTCTATCACCAATCTTGGTTATCTCAACGGTACAGATTGCGAACGCAATCATGTCTGAGGCGGCACTGTCGTTCCTTGGCCTAGGTCTACCAGTTGACCAACCTTCTCTGGGCGCGTTGATCAGCACAGGCTTTAACTACATCTTCTCTGGTGCATGGTGGATTACAGCCTTCCCAGGTATCGTTCTAGTAACCTTGGTATTGGTTATCAACCTACTGGGTGACTGGTTACGTGATGTATTTAACCCGAAATTGTATAAGGGTTAATATCGAGTATCTGTGATGCAAAAAGAGCTACAGTGATGTAGCTCTTTTTTTATCTGAAATATCTGCAGAAGTTACCACTTGTACTATGATTCAGAGTGAGAATGATCTGCGACATGGAGGTCGTAAGTGAATGTGAAATATGCTTTTATTTCTATAGCATTGCTCTTTTTAGTAGGTTGTAACGACAACGACAACGACAGTGCTCAAACAATGGCTGATGAAGTCAGAGAACAATTGATGATTTCAGAGGCTGATACAGCATCTTCGGTTTTTATTTCTAGCTTAAATTTAGAGGTCCCTACAGAAAACATCTCTGCTGTGGAATTCAGTATTGCACCCAAGGATGGCTCTTTTAGTGAGGCTATCTCTGCTCAATATAAAATATCCTCATTAAATTATAACGATGCAAGTTTGATGCTTCCTATTTGGGGTATGTATGAGAACTTTGATAACTCTATTGAAGTAACACTGTACTTTCAAGATGACTCTAAAATCAGTGATACTGTGATCTTGACTGCGCCACCGTATGTAGACTCAAATGAGATCTTTGATCGGATAATAAAAAATGAGAGCCCTACTAACGAGGGTATTTCTTTTAGCTACTTTTACTTGGAAAATAATACGGATCAAGGCCCCGTTATCGTAGATATTGATGGCAATGTTCGCTGGACCTTTAACCCTGAGATGCTTTCTGAGCCTGGTCATTACAGAGCTGCATACTTCACATCAGGAGGCTTCAAGGTTCAAAATGGAAATAAATTAATAACTTTGAATCTGGATGGAACTATTTCGGAGGTGTTGATTTCGGCCGATGGCTTATCAGATATAGTTCCGCACCACGAAACCACCGTTGGAAAACGTGGTTATTTGCTCAACATTAATACTACTAAAAGCGGCGTAAATATTGTAGAAGCTATCGTGATTGAAGTGGATGGTAACGGCCAACTTATTCAAGAATGGGATTTTGGTGAAATAATCTCTAATTACATGCTCGAAAATGGCGATGATCCATCTACTTTTGTTATAGACGGTGTTGATTGGTTTCATATGAACTCTGCAATTTATGATCCAAGTGATGACTCAATAATTGCATCTAGCCGAGAAAACTTTGTGATTAAAGTTGATTATGAAACCAAGAAGATCATTTGGATATTAGGCGATGAAACAAAGTATTGGGCGACTTTTCCATCTCTTCTTACCCTTTCTCTATCTTCAAACGACATAAAACCAATGGGAGAGCATGCGCTTTCTTTAGTAAATGGAGAGTTGATGCTTTTCAACAATGGTCAAGCTAGCTTTAATCAACCAGACGGCGCTCCTGTAGGTGAAACTTTAAGCTCAAGTTTAGGAATGAAGTGGGCTATCGATATGGGCAACATGACGGCTACTAATACGTGGACTTATGACAGTGGTCTTTATAGTGATATTTGTTCAAGTATCTATGAGAAAGAAGGTGATCACTTAGTAACCTATTCTTCAGTTGATAGACGTGACCCGAGCTTGAGCCGTGCTATATTCAGGGGAATAGATGCTTCACAGAATGTTTTATTCGAGTTCGAGCACTCGAATAAGGGCGGTGCTTGTGTTACTTGGAATAGTGATATCCTCAACCTTAGTAATCTTAATTTTTGATGCAATAGCCTGACGTGAATTCGTCAGGCGTTTTTTATTGCGCCAGAACAAGGCTATACGCAACAGCTTGCTAATTATTGGCGAATAACCCTACTCTCAACTAGTCTTTCGGAAGTGATTGTTTTTAATATAATTAGAGGGTTATAAGCAAAATGACGCTAATAAAGTTACCCCTAGTGTGTTCAGTGTTTATTTGGCTAGTTGCGTCTGTGAATGTCCAGGCCGGCAATTTTTTGTGCTCCGCTACTCAAGAGTCTTTTGATAAGCCCGCATTGCTGGGAGAGGAGTGCCCAATAGGTGTATCGTTGTGGGGAAAAACCAAGCCACAATACAACAAGTCGACCTTTTGGATACAGTGTGGCTTTTTTCCTGAAGAGCTCACCCTAGATCAGGTGAATCAGATTTACCCTAACGTTTCTGCCTCTATCTGGAATAAAGCTGAATCAAAGGGGCGACGCTGCTTAATTGGACCTTATGATGATTTCGAACAAGTGAATCTTGAAGTCACACAGCTTAGAACCATTGAAGGGTTTGAAAAGTCCTTTATTCGTGAAGTCGAAAAATAAAAAAAAGGATGGCCTAGGCCATCCTTTTTAATATTGCCGCAGTTGGCAATTATCTCATGGTAACAAACTCTTCAGAGCCTGTTGGGTGGATAGCCACTACAGAATCGAAGTCTGCCTTAGTTGCGCCCATCTTCATCGCTACAGCGAAGCCCTGAATCATCTCATCAACAGTAAAGCCGATACCGTGTAGACCCACCACTTTTTCGTTGTCGCCCGCACAGACTAGCTTCATTTTACATGGCTGACGATGCTTGGTGACTGCGGTGTACATAGCGGTGAAGCCAGAGGTGTAAACCTTCACGTTCTCTTTGCCGTACTGCTCAATCGCTTCTTGCTCAGTCAGACCAATAGTGCCAATTGGTGGGTGGCTGAAGACGACGGTTGGAACTAGGTCGTAGTCCATTTTCGCATCAGTCTTGTTGTTAAATAGACGCTCAGATAGTTGGCGACCCGCTTTAACCGCAACAGGCGTTAGCTCAATACCACCCTCCATGATGTCGCCAACACAGTAGATGCCTTTAACATTAGTCTCTTGGTACTCATCAACCTTGATGTAGCCACGGTCGTTGGTTGCAACGCCAGTGTTGCTAAGATTGATCGCATCAGTGGCAGGGTGGCGACCGATAGCCCAGATTAGCTCGTCCACGTTGTGGGTGTTGCCGTTCTCTAGGTGCAGGGTTAGGCTGCCGTCCGCTTCTTTTACCACTTCTTTTGGTACAGAGTGAGTATGTAGCGTTGGGCCTTCTGCTGCCATTACTTCGGTCAGTGTCTCTATGATCATTGGATCGAAGCTACGTAGCGGAGACTCTTTACGCACAAACAGGTCTGTTTGTGTGCCAAGGGCGCTCAGTACGCCTGCGATCTCAACGGCAATGTAGCCAGCGCCAACCACAGCAACGCGCTTAGGTTGCGCCTCTAGGTCGAAGAAGCCATTAGAGTCGATACCATGCTCAGCACCAGGGATGTTAGGGATAGTTGGACGACCACCCACTGCAATTAGGATGTGATCAGCTGTGTATTGCTCACCATCAACCTCAACGGTTTTCTCGTCAACGAACTTTGCAAAGCCCTTGATCACATTCACTTTATTGTTACCAAGAACACGGTCATATGACTGATGGATACGGCCAATATACGCTTGGCGGTTTTCAACAAGCTTTGACCACTGAAAGTCTTTCAGGTCTACATCAAAGCCGTAGTCTTCTGCGTAAAGGTTAATAGCTTCAGCAACTTGCGCGCCATGCCACATTACTTTCTTTGGCACACAGCCAACGTTTACACAGGTGCCACCAAGGTCTTTCGCTTCGATGAGAGCGACCTTAGCGCCATACATAGATGCACGGTTAGCTGATGCAATACCGCCACTACCGCCACCAATACAGATGTAGTCAAAATGAGTTGCCATTGAGTTCTCCAAAATCCTTGTAGTCTTTTTAGTTATATTGGGTGAATTTATTCGGGTACAACCCATTCAACCTTAAAATGTCCTGTTGCGGGTGCAATCGCTTGTTTTAATACAGGCAAGATGGCTTGCATCTGGCTTTCAAGCTTCCAAGGCGGATTGACAATGATCATGCCTGACGCTGTCATGCCTCTTTCGTTGGTATCTGGCGATACACCCATTTCGATTTGTAATATCTTGCGAATGCCAAGGCCTTGTAAGCCCTTCAGCATATCGTCGATATCATAGCGATTAACTACAGGGTACCAGATTGCGTAAATACCTGTTGCCCAGCGCTTATAACTTTGTGCGATAGCTTGTACGACATCGCGATATTCTTTAGCCAATTCGTACGGAGGATCAATAAGTACTAATCCACGACGCTCTCTTGGCGGTAAGCTACCCTTTAAGCGAGCGAAGCCATCTTCTTTAAAGATCTTAACTTGGCGGTCACGGTGGAACTCCTGCTCTAGCAGGGGAAAGTCGCTAGGGTGTAACTCAGTTAACACCATGCGATCACCGCGACGAAGTTGAGCTCGAGCGACGCGAGGAGAGCCAGGGTAGTACCTCAGCTCATCACCTTCATTGAGGGTGCGAATTGAATCAAGGTAGCTCTCTAATTCTTCAGGCAAATCAGCTTGCTGCCAAAGCTTCGCGATACCTTGTTTGTATTCGCCGGTTTTTTCTGACCATTCATGGGTCAGATCGTAACGGCCTACACCTGAATGAGTGTCGTGATAGACAAAAGGCTTGTCTTTCTGCTTTAAGGCGTCAAGTATAAGACTTTGTACAATGTGTTTAACCACATCGGCATGATTTCCAGCATGAAAACTGTGACGGTAGCTGAGCAAGGTGACTCCCCAAGTGAGTATGTGATGGGACTAATCCACATTATACTCGACTATTGAATTTTGCATAAGTCGTCACTATGTAAACTCTTATAAGACGAAAATAAAAGGGACCCTCTATGTCTAACCCGCTTCTCAATATTACGGATTTACCGCATTTCTCCGAGATCAAGCCAGAGCATGTTAAACCTGCTGTGGAAAAGGCAATTGCGGATTGCCGACACAAGGTAGACGACGTTCTAAAAGATAACGACAACCCAACTTGGGAAAACGTCTGCTTGCCATTGGATGAAGTGGACTCAGTTCTTTCACGCCTTTGGTCACCAGTGAGTCATTTGAACTCAGTAGCCAACAGTGAGGAGCTTCGTGAAGCCTATGAGAGCTGCTTGCCACTGCTATCTGAATACGGCACATGGTTAGGTCAGCATAAGGGGCTTTATGAGGCTTACAAAGCGATCAAAGCAGACTCAAGCTTTGACGGTCTGAGCCAAGCGAAGAAGAAAACCATCAAAGATGCACTGCGCGATTTTGAATTGTCGGGCATTGGTCTTCCAGCCGATGAGCAGCATCGCTATGGTGAGATCAGTAAGCGCCTGTCTGAGCTTGGGTCTAAGTTTTCTAACAATGTACTTGATGCCACTATGGGGTGGAGTAAGCACATTGAGGACGTGAATGAGCTTGCGGGCATGCCAGAATCGGCATTGGAAGCAGCCAAAGCGGCGGCACAAGCAAAAGATCTAGAGGGCTACCTACTTACGCTAGACATCCCTTCTTACGTTCCCGTTTTAACCTACTGCGACAATCAAGAACTACGTAAAGAAATGTATGAGTCATACAATACTCGTGCATCCGATCGTGGACCGAATGCGGGCAAGTGGGACAATACTGAGATCATTGCTGAGCAGCTAAAACTGCGCCACGAGATCTCTCGCATGCTAGGTTTCTCTACTTATAGTGAACGCTCACTTGCTACTAAAATGGCAGAGACCACCGATCAGGTACTTGGCTTCTTAAATGACCTTGCTAGTAAGGCTAAGCCTCAGGGCGAGAAAGAAGTAGAAGAGCTGCGTCAGTTTGCAGAAAAAGAATTTGGCGTCACCGAACTTAACCTTTGGGATATCGCTTACTACAGCGAAAAACAAAAGCAAAATCTGTTCAGTATTTCAGACGAAGACTTGCGCCCTTATTTCCCAGAAAACAAAGTGGTTTCTGGCCTATTTGAGGTGCTTGAGCGTGTGTTTGGCATGCAAGTGAAAGAGCGACAAGATGTGGATGTTTGGCACGAGTCAGTGCGCTTCTTTGATATCTTGACCATTGATGGCGAATTGCGTGGCAGTTTCTACCTAGACTTGTATGCCCGAGAGCATAAGCGTGGTGGTGCTTGGATGGACGAGTGTCGCGTGCGCCGCACAACGTCATCGGGTGAATTGGAAACGCCAGTGGCTTACCTAACTTGTAACTTTAACAAGCCGGTGGGGGATAAACCTGCGCTGTTTACTCATAACGAAGTAACGACGCTATTCCATGAGTTTGGCCACGGTATTCACCACATGCTTACTCAGATTGATGTTTCGTCTGTGTCTGGCATCAATGGCGTGCCATGGGATGCGGTTGAACTGCCAAGTCAGTTCCTAGAGAACTGGTGCTGGGAAGAAGAGGCGCTGTCGTTCATCTCAGGTCACTATGAAACGGGTGAGCCTCTACCAAAAGAAATGCTGGATAAGATGCTAGCGGCGAAAAACTTCCAGTCGGCGATGTTTATTCTGCGTCAGCTAGAGTTTGGACTGTTTGATTTTACTCTACACACCGAGTTTGATCCTGATATTGGCGCGCGAGTGCTTGAAACCTTGGCAGAAGTTAAGCAAAAGGTCGCAGTATTACCAAGCCTAGAGTGGAACCGTTTCTCTCATGCATTTAGTCATATCTTTGCCGGTGGATACAGTGCGGGCTATTACAGCTATCTGTGGGCAGAAGTGCTGTCTGCGGATGCGTACTCTCGTTTTGAAGAAGAGGGCATCTTCAACAAAGAGACAGGACAAAGCTTCCTGAATAACATCCTAGAGATGGGGGGCAGTGAGGAACCTATGGAGCTATTTAAGCGCTTCCGTGGTCGTGAGCCGCAAATTGATGCCTTGCTAAGACATGCAGGTATCGGGGCTTAATCCTCGTTAACTCTCTATAAGCCATCTCAAATTGAGGTGGCTTTTTTTATGGGTTCACATTGCGGTTGATTGGATTTTGTAGCGAGATAAGGGTTTCGGTAGATTGCACCTCATCGATGGCCTGCAATTTATTGATCAGGACATGCTGCAACTCTTCAATAGAGCGGCACATTAACTTAACGAAGATGCTGTAGGCGCCAGTGGTGTAATACGCTTCGACGACCTCATCTAGGGCGTTGAGCTTCTCTAGCGCTGAATGGTAGTCCTTGGCCGCATTCAAGTTGATGCCGATAAAACAGCACACGTCATAGCCCAATTTTTTGGTATTGACGATAACCTCTGTACCTTCAATGACCTCAGCAGCTCTCATTTTTTCAATTCGAACATGAATGGTGGCAGGGCTAACATTAAATCGCTTGCCCATCTCTGCATAGGGAGTACGGGCGTCCTCCATCAGTGTTTTTAGGATATCTTTATCGAGCTGGTCGAGCATAGGGTTTTGGTTCATTGGGGTTCCTTAAGAGACACAGATAACAAGAATGCGGTAAACTAACGGATATCCTAATCAGGTCGACAGACCCCTAAACTTTAGAGAGATGACGTTGCAGATTCAACTTCTAGCGCAGTCCGAAGACAAACAATTACAGATCCAAGCATTGGCGGAGCGCTGGGGCTTGCAACATGATCCTGATAGTCAGTTTGCCTTGCAGTTAGGCGAGCGTCTAGAACTAAAAAAGCTGGATGAGCCTAAACTAGGGTCAATCTTCGTGGACTTTGCTGGTGGAGCCGTGGCGCATCGCCGTAAATTTGGTGGTGGTAAAGGGCAATCTATTGCAAAAGCCGCGGGTCTCAACAAGGGCGCGACGCCGTGTGTGTTAGATGCGACAGCAGGCCTTGGCCGCGATGCCTTTGTGTTGGCCTCTCTAGGCTGCAAGGTGCAGATGATTGAGCGCAACCCTGTGGTTGCGGCTTTGCTTGATGATGGCCTTTCTCGAGCAAAGCTGGACCCTGAGATTGGTGGTTGGGTTAGCGAGCGTATGTCGCTATTGCACGCCTCGAGCCTAGATGCACTGTCGCAGTTAGCTGAGGATAACGAATTTCAACGACCTGATGTTATCTATCTTGACCCTATGTACCCTCACCCAGAAAACAAAAAGAAAAGCGCGCAAATCAAAAAAGAGATGCGAGTGTTTCAGACCTTAGTTGGCCCCGATCAAGATGCGGACGGTCTTCTTGAGCCTGCTTTGCAGCTTGCCACGAAACGAGTCATTGTGAAAAGACCTGACTACGCCAACTGGCTGAATGAGAAGAAACCAAGCATGGCCATCGAAACTAAGAAAAATCGTTTTGATGTTTATGTCTTGTCTTCAATGACTTAGCTCAAAGGTCAAAAATAAATAGTTGAATTACTGCGGTGAAATCGCTATATGTAAGTAATAATCATTATTAATTGCATTTGAGTGACGAGGCTTTATGAGTAAGAAAATGTGCAAATTTAATCGCCGAACGATAGAGGGCAGCTTAGGGGCTATCTATTCTATTGTGGCGGAGCCAAAATTTGTGTGTCGCTCTTGCGCTCGTGTAGCAAGTAGTGATGAAAACCTGTGTAAGCCTAGCCCAATTCCACCTCAAGCATGCCGCAATAAGATTGCAGGACCTATTTTAGAGCCGGCCGTCGAAGACTGTGTGTTGCTAGCTGAAGCAAAGGCGACAAACACCATTACCGAAATATCATCGGCTAAAAACAAATCGGAAAAGAAAAAACAGATTAAGCCAGTGATCGAAGTGGCGGAAAATGCAGAGCAAGACACTATTGCGGATGAAGAAGTACAGTGTCAGTTGAGCAACAAACAGCTCAAGAAGCAGCGTAAGATGCTGAAGAAGCAGGCGAAAATGTACAAGAAGCTGAACAAGATTTTACGCAAAGAGAAAAAGCTTACCAAGAAGAGAAGTAAGCTAGACGCACACCTTAATGAGGTGGTTGAGGCTACCTCTATTCGCGTAGCCTCAAATCATCTCCATTAATTCCAGAGCTATCCTAGAACCAACTTAGAACTGTTCCAGAACTGTCCCAGAACTAATCTTGAAGCGGTACCACCAATAGGTCGATAGGCATGTCATGAATCATGTGGCGAGTGTTGGAAAGCAACTTGCCCCAGAAGTCGTGATGGTGTCCACAGACAACCAAATCAAACCCTCTTTCTTTTATCGCATCTGAAAGTTCTTCGACCAGATCACCACGTCCCACGAGTGTGTTACTCACTGGATAATCGAGTTTTTCGCTCAAATCTTGTAGCTTTTGAGTGGAAAGCTTAGTGGTCGCGCTCTGACTATCAACCAAATTAACTTCAATCAGTCCTGTGTAGACTTCACTATAGTTAACGTCGATATGAATAAAAGAAAGCTCAGCATCAAGAGCTTTGGCAAGCTTGGCTGCTCGATTAGCTAAGTACTCACTATGATCCCCTAAGTCTAGGGCAACAACGATATGTTTATAGCTCATGATAGGCTCCTTATTCGGGCAATAGAGAATGTATCCTTAATTTCATTCTAGCAGGGCGAGACATATTTTTTGCTGAAGTGATCTGAAGTTGAAGTATTCGACTAACAAAAGAAAGAGAATTTTGATTTAGGGCAAAGTCTGTTAATTTAGACACATAGCCACATGGTATATTGGCTGAATGACATTAGAGCTATTAAGAAGAGGAACGTCTTATGCTGTCGGAACAGATGGTTGAAAATTTAAACGCACAAATAAACCTAGAATTTTTCTCATCCAATCTATACTTACAAATGAGTGCTTGGTGTGAAGATAAAGGTTTCGAGGGTGCAGCAGAGTTTATGCGCAAACATGCCACCGAAGAAATGGAGCATATGCAACGCTTGTTCACTTATGTGAGTGAGACTGGGGCGATGCCAATTCTCGGTGCAATAGATGCGCCAAAGCATGAGTTTGCTAGCCTTGGAGAGGTTTTCCGTGAGACCTACGAGCATGAGTGCATGATCACCGAAAAGATCAATAAGCTTGCTCACGTGGCTTTCACAAGCCAAGACTACTCAACGTTCAATTTCTTACAGTGGTATGTGGCAGAGCAACACGAAGAAGAGAAATTGTTTAAAGGGATTTTAGACAAGCTAGAGTTGGTTGGTGAAAATGGTCAAGCACTGTTCTTCATTGATAAAGACCTAGCAATTATGGCTAAAGAAGGTTCAACCTCTATCATGGATGTGGCAGCTGAGTAACTTATCCGTACTCGACTAAACAACTGATTCACACTGGTTGTCTTGCCATTTCCTAGAGAGTGTAGGGAGGAAAAGAGATGATCAGTGGGGATTTGATTATTTTTGCGCTTATGATCGTAACTGCGGTCAATTGTATGCGTTATATCAGTACATTAAGGGCACTTATCTTTGTGATGCGCGAAGCGCACCCTTTACTCTACCAGCAAGTCGATGGCCGAGGGTTTTTCACTACTCAAGGTAATGTCGTCAAACAGTTCAGACTTTTCCATTACCTCAAGAGCAAAGAATATTCCCAGCATCATGATCCGGTGTTTGTCGACAAGTGCGACAAGGTTAGAGAGCTCTTTATTCTCAGTTGCGCATTGCTTTTTGTCACCTTAGTGGCGGCTTTCAGCGTTTAATTATTAATCTTGTTTGTATCTCTACCCTGCATCTGGGTAGAATGTGCGCCTTTGTAAGGGTATGCGGTTTTCGCATGCCCTTTTTGTATGACCTCCCGAGATGTAGAAAATGAGTGAACACTTTGATGTCGTGATTATTGGTGCTGGTGCCGCAGGCCTGATGTGTGCTGCTGAAGCGGGCAAGCGAGCTAGGCGAGTACTAGTGGTTGATCATGCTAAAAAACCAGGGCGTAAGATTCTCATCTCAGGTGGTGGCCGCTGTAACTTTAGCAACTACGATGTTTCCCCTTCCAATTTCATCTGTAGTAATCCCCATTTCGTGAAATCGGCATTGTCGCAGTACACCAATTGGGATTTTATCTCTATGGTGAGTAAGCATGGCATCGAGTTTGAAGAGCGTGACCATGGGCAGTTGTTTTGCGTGGATTCTGCGAAGCAAATTGTAAAAATGCTACTTGATGAGTGTGACTCGCAGTATGTACAGTTTCAATACCAGGTAGCGGTAAGCAATATTGAGAAAACAGAATCGGGCTATACGCTCCTAGCCAATGGCAAACCGATCAGCTGTGAATCATTGGTCGTCGCGACAGGTGGTCTATCTATGCCTAAACTTGGGGCGACACCTTTTGGCTATCAGATCGCCGAACAATTTGGCTTGGATGTGGTACCCACCACTGCAGGTTTAGTGCCATTTACTCTGCATAAGCAAGACAAGCTGGATTTCAGTGAGCTGTCTGGAATTGCGATTCCTGCAGAGATTACTGCAGAAGATGGCACTGTCTTCAAAGAGGCATTGCTGTTTACGCATAGAGGGCTTTCTGGACCATCAGTGTTGCAGATCTCATCGTATTGGCGTGCAGGACAAAAGGTAACTGTCAATTTAGTGCCTGAGGCTGATGTTACTGAACTGCTGGCGCAGAACCGAGAAAAGCATCCTAACCAATCTCTAAAAAATACCCTATCTAAGGTACTGCCAAAGCGCTTAATTGAGGTGTTGATTGAGCGTAAACAGCTAGTCGATAAACCTCTAAAGCAATTGAATCACAAAGAGTACGACCAAGTCGTTGATGCACTTGAAGGCTGGCAGATTGTGCCTAATGGCACTGAAGGCTATCGAACTGCGGAGGTCACTCTAGGCGGCGTAGACACCAATCATCTTTCGTCTAAAACCATGGAGTGTAAAACCCACTCTGGTTTGTACTTCATTGGCGAGGTTATGGACGTAACGGGATGGCTTGGGGGCTTTAACTTCTGCTGGTGTTGGAGTTCGGGCTACGTGGCTGGGCAGAACGTTTAGACATAACTTGTTGAATTGACGGGGGAGCGTTCGTACTTCATTGTTTTTTGGGTAATATCTGAGGCTGAACCTTCTTAGCCGTAATGCTTAATATCACCCTTGCAGTACGAACACGAATGCGCCTGTCGAATTAAACAATATGCTTACCCATTTTTAGATAGTTTTTCTGTGCGTTTAAATAGGCTGCTTTTTGTATTTTTAGCTCGGCTTGCATCTTTGAAATTTCTTCAGCGTGAGTGTTGCGCGCAGTCATCGGAAGTTGCTGGTAGAAGTGGTTTTTTACGGCTAGTTCGCCTTTGATTGCATCATAGCTTCTTTCTGCGTTTATATAAGCATAAAGGTGTTCGCTCATCTGTTGAAGCCTTGCACTTTTCTCACTCGCTTCTTTTTTAGCTGCCTTGATTTTTTTTATGCACACAGTACCGGTAGTGCTCACGATGCTAAATACTGAAGTGAATGCAACTAGGCTTAACAACATTTCTTATACTCGTCTGGCTATTTATCGTACGGGCGTGCATTTTGCCACTGTTTGAAAATTAATCAACGCATTTGTATGACAATTTAACTTTCCATTTTTATGCCCCTTTAGCATATCGAAGAAGGTTCTCAAATTAAGTCTCTGATAACCCTGATAGATCACACAAGAAAGCGCTTACTTTTGCGATAATTGGAGAAAGAAAATTTTTTGCTTGGGAACAGAAATGATCAGCTTTTGGAATGGAAATAAGTCACCTTCTCGTCAAGAACATGAGTTTGAGGTACTGCAACTTGCTTTAGGTACAACTGAGGTCAGCAATGACTTAACGGATTACCCTGACGCTAAAGACGAAGGCAATATCTTCAATCTAGGCGCTGATGCTCTGGTAACTGTTGCTGGGAACACTAAGTTTGATCCGCATGCCTTTTTACCCGTGAATCACCCCTTGTGCATGGGATTGCTTGGGCATCGAATCCTGATTGTTCGTCGTCAAGATGTCAGCACATTTTCGGGTATCACTGAAGATGATTTAAAAAGCTTGAAGGCGGGAATTCCTGCAACTTGGGCTGATGCCGATTTATTTCGTAGCAACGGCTATCAAGTCTTTGAGCAAGGTTCTTTGGATACCATCTTTGCTGATCTGCAATTGGGCTTATGTGATTATGTCGCTCTCGGGGCCAACGAAGTGCAGGCGATTTATCATGAATTTGCTGAGCAATTTGAAGGGTTAGTCATCGAGCCATCCATGATGCTCTACTATCCATTTCCATTGGTTTTCTATGTGCACCCTGAAAAAGAGCAGCTCGCGACTAAGATAAATAATGGTTTGGAACAGAGCCGTAATAGTGGTGCGTTGAGAGCCTTGTTTGATAAGCATTATGGTCAGACGGTTACCGATATGAATTTGTTATCTCGCAGGCAGATAGAGCTTGATAACCCTCTGCTTCCAAAGACTTTTTCTGGCTTTAGTTCAGAGCTTTGTACAAGTAAATAAGCAATTGGATCATGGCAAACAAAAAAGGCCTCAGCATTGTGCTGAGGCCTTTGTTTTTCAATGGTTTTTGTTAGCTACGCAGAGCCGCCTTCGCCACTGTGCAGCGTACCTGAGAGACTTTTCCAGAACGACTGAATAGCTCTTGGCACACCTCAGCGGTTAGACCACTATTTGGCATTGCTACTACCGAACCACCTTCATAGATGACCTCAACAGAGGTTTCGCTATCAGATGCAACTTGGTACACAAACGGCACTTGGCAGTAAGTGAAGGCTAGTTGGCCAACGGTTAGAGGGATCTCTTTGGTTTCGCCCTGAAGATCAAGGTAGCTAAAGGTTACAGCTTCATTCAAGAACTCACTGCTGTTAAGGAGTGAAGGGTTTAACTGAATCGCTCCCTCTTTGACTTCAATACCAAGCTCTACAAAGCGAGTAATGATCTCTTCTTTTACCTGTCCTGTCATACCCGGTTGCTGTGCGCCCGCTTGTTTAGGGGTATGCGAGTATGGGTCAGTAGGGAAGGCACCATAGTTGCTTGCTGTCTTGTTGAAACCAATACCTTCACGAACGCGGTAGTAGTAATCAGCAAGGGCTTTGGTTACTTCGCTATCAGCATCTTGCTCTAGCGCTAGTAAGTAGTTCTCTTGCACCGCCAACAGTAGTTTGGACACCATGTGCCAATAGATACAACCTAAGCCTTCATAACCAAACATGGTACCAGAGCGACCAGTAAAGGCCTTGTGGTTGAATACCTGTTCGTAAAGGGCGTTGATCTCTTGCCACTGAGCCTCTGTTGCCTCTGGGTAGTCACCCTTGACGCTATTGATAGCTGCATTTAAGTAGTCACGGTTTTCAAAGCTCGCATTAAAGTGGAAGTTGTCAGCTGTGCTTTGTTGAACAAGGCGCTTATCACCCTTTTCTACCATTGCGTTCAGAAGACTAGAGTCAGCAATTTGCTGTTTGGTGACTTGGTTTTTCTCCATGAATGGAGTTAGGTCACGATCAGGGTAAAGCATGAAGCTCTTCTGGTCCTGACGGTACATGTCACTAGCGTACAGCTTGTCTAACAATTGCTTAGTTTCTTGAGGCTCAAGAAGACCAGAACTCAATACCGCTACCTGACCTTCTAGCATCGGGTACAGTTCTTCTACTGTCACGCTGTCTTTTGCGTAAGAGATAATGTTGTAGGCGTTGTACAGACCATCTTCACGAAGGTTGTTACGAATACTCTTATCGAGAACCGTTAAGCTTACGTTCAGTAGCTTGCTGATCTCTGCCGTATCTACGGTTTCTTTGCTACCAAAGCTACCAGTAGGGTATACATTGTTGCGATAATCAGCGGCTGCTTGCGCTAGTGATACAAGAACGTCGTACCTTAGCTTAGGGGTTACTTCGCCTGCAGTGATAGAGGTTTCAGCGTCGGCTAAGATAGCTTCAATTGCGACCATCCAATCACGTACTTGAGTTGATAGTTGCGTGTACTGAGGAGCTTCAGCAAGCATTTGCTGCATGAAAGATACATAGCGACGCATGTAGTAAAGCGTAACCATAGACAAGCCATTACCAACGATGGCGTTATTGGCATCGTTCCACTCAGGACGTTGAGTATTTAGCCAGATACCACCATCAAGCACTAGGTTGCTTAGTTTAGAGAGTAGAGGAACTAAGATTTTCTCTAGTAGGTTAACCATGTAAACAGAGTCATCGCTGTTTAGAACTAACTTACCATCGCTGCCTAGTTCAGCCACTTTGCGCTCGATCAGAGACTGTTTTTCGTTGTTAAAATTAACAGTATCTTTCGGGTTGGCAAACAAACCATCCACATCACAAATTTCGTAAGGTACGTTCGCGTAGCTGTACGTCTCTGTATTTAGCAGCGCGATCAAGTCGTCGTGTTCAAACTTATTGGCTAGTTCTAGGAACTTAAGCAAGTAGATGATCTGATGGTCACCCCAGTAGCCAATGTTGCTCCACTCATCTTCTGGATCAAGAAGCTCCCAATCAATACCATCTTTAGTAATGCGGTAAGGGTTAAAGCCATCAACAGTTGATGCGTTAACAAACTTAGCGATGAATGATTTGATGAAGCCAGGGTAGCTGAGTGCCATCGCTTCCCAGTTTTGGAAGATGTCACGCCAGTTGCCTTGATAAGACAGCAGGCGATCGCCTTGCTCATCTTTGAGTTTGATTTCGTAATGGTTCCAAGGACGGCTTGGGTCACCATGACGACGGCCAAACGTTAACGGCAGATACTCATAGGCAAGGCGAACAAGTTGTTGATCATCTGTTTGTTTTGCACGAGAGACTAATTCTGCGTGAGTAAAGCTATCGGCAAGTTCAGCAAAGAAACCTTGATGCTTTGCTACTACCGTTTGGTTAGCGTTACGCATGGTTTTTACTACGTCGGCTTTATCCAAGGTGTAGTTGTTTTCGACTACGCCGCCACGCATGTTATTGAACAGTACGTTAGCGTAGTGGTGAACAGAGGTGCTTTCTTCTGCTGTTAGCTGCCATGCATCGGCACCTGACATCAAAGAGACCAATTCTTTTTGGTTATCTTCGATACTTGAAAGGACTTGTTTGCGAATATCGTTAGGCACCGCAATCTGAGTATTCAGTGCAGTAATATCGCTATGGTTCTTGTCGATGTCAGCGGCGATAACCCAAGAGTTTGTTTGATTGCCTTCTAACTTAATTGTTTTATGAATCAGGTAGCTACCACGTTGACCCTTAGTTAAGGTCTCGTCCTGAATTGGCAGTCCTTTTCTAAATGCGGCGATTTGCGTGCTAGTCAGTAGGATCTGATTCGCGTCATCATCAAGGCTAAATACAGTCGTTGCAAGTAGGGACTCTGCAGGATCTGCGCGGTCGCTGAGTTTTGCATACATGGTGTATAGCGCTAAAGGAGAACCTTGCTGACGCTCATTCCATTTGTACGCATCAACTAAGGCACTTCTTGTTTGCAAGGCACCTAAAGGGGCACCTGGTGGCAATAGGTTTTGCAGGCCATCGAGCAGCTCAATCTCGCGGTCATCGCCAGAAAGATCGGTTAATTGTGATTGGCGGATAAAGCCAAATTGCTCACTGGTGTTCCAGCTGTATTGGAATTGTAGCTTCAAAGAGTGGTTGATCTCTTCAAAGATAATCTTGTCACCGATGCTGTTTTTGTAGAGGTTACGCTCTACTTGATACAGGCCATCATGGAAGGTATTGAACGGTTCCCATAAAGAAGCACCTGAACTGGTTTTTACTTTAAAGATCGACTTTGCACCGGTGTTTTCGGCGCTTTCATGAATATAGTCCACTGACTTGTACGGGAACAAAGCGTTTTCTGGGCGGATACGACCAGCAGAAAGGCTACCTGTAGAAGAGATGAACAGCCAGTGATCGCTTGCTGAAACGACACTGATAAAAAATGGGTTCATGTGGTCGACATTGGATATCTTGTAGTAGCGTTCGCCATCAAGGTTGACGAACTTTCCATCCACGTCTTGTAGAGTATTGTGTTCCATATTTCAGGCCCTTTTAGGATTTTTGAAAGCGCTTACTTTTTTACGCTATTGTTTTTATATCGCTATATCCGAGGTAGTAGCCTCTGATATAGACCCTTTATTCATTAAATAATTGAGTGAACAGAGTTGCGCTTCACTAGTTCAGGATTGAAGCGTTTTTGCACAGGTAGCTTGCTTCCATTTAGCTGATTCAACAGCATGTTGGTTGCATTGATGCCGATTTCTCTAATTGGATAGTTTACTGTGGTCAGCGTCGGTCGAATGTAACGGCAGTAAACACTGTCATCAAAACCAATAACGGATATGTCTTTGCCAACAACCAGGTTTCTTCGATCGCACTCGTCATAGGTAGCCATTGCGATATTGTCATTTTGGCAGAGGACAGCGGTAACTTGTGGGTGCTCATCAAGGAGTTGTTTTGCCTGTCTTTTGTTTAGCTCGCTTTCCGTCTCGTAAGTACCGTGATAGACGTAGTCCATACTCGGTTCGATACCCGCTTCCTTAATGGCTCTGTGATATCCGATTAAACGCTCTCGACAGTCCATTTTATCCATATCACCGGTAATGATACCGATATGGCGATGACCCAACTCAATAAGGTGTTTAGATGCAAGATAACCGCCCAGCTCATTGTCGATATAAAAGCATTGCTCTGAAATCTCTTCAATGTGCCTGTTGACGACCACTAATGGACGGTCATGTTTAGCTAGCTTGATTAGGTCTTCATCTTCCAGTTTGTCGGCATGAACGATAAGCCCATCGACGCGCCTAGAATCAAGGAAGTGCAAAGACTCAGCTTCAACCTTTTTATCCATATGACCGCAGGTTGCGATCAAATGCAGATTGGCATCGCGAGTCTTTTTTTCTACTTCTTTCATAAGGTTGCCAAAGAAGGAGCCCTCTAAGGCCCCTACTAAAACACCGATACTATTAGAACGATTAGAAGCCAAAGCCTTGGCAATGGAGTTAGGTTGAAACCCTAACTCGTTGATTGCATTGTAAACTTTCTCTTTGTTCGCCTCTTTTACTGTGCTGTGGTTATTCAAAACACGGGATACCGTGGCTTGAGACACTTTGGCAAATTCGGCAACTTCTTTTATCGTAATCATGTTCTAATCTTATCTATCTCAGAGAAGAAAACTATCTGTCTGAATTATTCGTAGTTATGGCAACGGATAAAGTGATCATCTGCCAACTGTCTAATTTCTGGGAATGATTTGTCACACTGCTCGCTTGCTTTAGGGCAGCGAGGTGCAAAAGGACATCCTACGCTTTCTGGTTTCCAAAGAGGAATCTCACCCTTCTTCGCGTCCAGTTCACGTCGTCCACCACGACCAGGCTCTGGTACCGCAGATAATAATAGCTGCGTATACGGATGCTGAGGCGTTTGTGTCACTTTGTCACTGTTACCCCACTCAACCATGTGGCCTACATACATTACCGCAGTTTTCTCAGCAAAGTAGCGAGCAGTGGCAATATCGTGAGTGATGTACATAAACGAGATGCCGTGCTTGTCTTTTAGGTCCGACATTAGGTTCAAGATACCTAAGCGAACGGACACGTCTAGCATTGAAATAGGCTCATCGGCCAAGATAACTTCTGGGTCAACCGCAATTGCACGAGCAATAGCAACACGCTGACGCTGACCACCACTGAGTTCGTGAGGGAATTTATCGGCAGTTTCCACTACTGGTGATAGACCGACTAGCTCAAGCAGTTGGTATACCAAGGTATCAATGTTCTCTTTGCCTACACGATTATGGATCTGTAGTGGGCGAGCAATGTGGTGGTAGATAGAGTGCACTGGGTTTAGAGAGCCAAACGGGTCTTGGAAGATCATCTGAACCTGACGAGCGTACTCTAGGCTGCCATTTTCTTTGATGTACTGATCAATTGGCTGACCCTTAAACTCAATGTCGCCACCTGTGGCTTCATAGATGCGGGTTAGAACGCGAGCGCCAGTACTCTTACCTGAGCCAGACTCACCAACAATAGCCAGAGCTTCGCCTTTACAAAGGTCAAATGACACATCATTAACGGCGCGCATGTAGGCGCCTTTTTTCTTGCTGCTACCAACAGGAAAGTCTTTGATTAGGTTCTTAATCGAAAGAATTACGTCAGGGGTATTAGTTTGCATAGTTTTCCCTTTTCTTCTCAATTACAGCAAGTTACATGCAGCATGGTGGTGTGGAAGCACTTCAATAAGCTGCGGTTCAGTCTTCATACAGTCAGCGAAGCATTCGCTACAGCGGTCTTGGAAGTTACAACCTTGAGGTATCTTAAGCAGGTTAACTGGGTTACCTGGGATACCGTGTAGGCGTGTTTTAGGACCGTGAATACTTGGGAATGAAGAAACCAAGCCTTTGGTGTACGGGTGAACTGGGTCGCGGAATACTTTTTCAGCTTCACCAATTTCAATCAGGTTACCTGCGTACATCACGCCAATGCGGTCTGCAATCTCACCCATCAAGCTCAAGTCATGGCTGATGAACAAAATAGAGAAGCCAAATTTTGTTTTTAAGTCGTACAGTTCATTTAGGATTTCGCGTTCTACTACCACATCAAGCGCAGTTGTAGGCTCATCCATAATGATCAGCTTTGGTTCAAGTGCTAGAGCAATCGCGATGACCACACGTTGACGCATGCCACCTGATAGTTGGTGTGGGAAGCTCGATAGACGATCCCCATGAATGCCTACAATCTTTAGCAGCTCAACGGCTTTTTCACGAGCTTCTTTTAGAGTGACTCTCTTGTGCGCTAGAATCACGTCAGTAAGCTGCTCACCAATAGTGATTACTGGGTTCAAAGAGTTCATTGCACTCTGGAATACCACTGAGGTTTCGTTCCAACGGAACTCACGCAGCGCCTTGTCATTCATCTTCAGAATGTCTGTGCCCTTGTAAAGGATTTCGCCTTCAGAGATCAACGCTGGTGCTTTATGTAGTCGAGCGATAGCAAATGCTAGCGTGCTCTTACCACAGCCTGATTCACCTGCGATGCCCAAGGTTTCGCCTGGTTTGATTTCTAGACTGACATTGTTTACTGCACGTGCAACACCGTTTGGCGACACGTAATCAACACATAGGTTGTTAATTTCTAATAGAGGTTGTTGGTTCATGCTAGGCCTCGACGTTTGTCAGCGTCTTTCTTCATTTTCGCCCATAGCTTCATATGAGCACCAGTTTTCAGTTTCGGGTTACTTACTTGGTCAATCGACATGTTGATTAGTGCTAGTGCACCACCTGTGATTGCTAGAGCAAGAGCTGGAACAATCATTTCCCACCAAGCGCCAGTATAAAGAGCCGCTGAAGTTTGTGCCCAGTACAGCATTGAGCCCCAGCTCACTTCTGTTGAGTCGCCTAGACCAAGGATGCCTAGACCTGCTTCTGCGCCCATTGCGTAGATAACTGCGCCAAGGAAACCACCGAAAACGATAGACGTTAGGTTTGGTAGAATCTCTACAAGGATGATGCGAATCTTTGACTCACCCATTACCTCAGCTGAGATGATGTATTCTTTGTGTCTTAGTGCCATGGTTTGCGAACGGATAACACGTGCCCCCCATGGCCAGGATGTGAGTCCGAGTAACAAGGTTATGACTAATGAGCTGACCTGTCCGAGGAAGGCGGCGAGTACAATTAGCAGCGGTAGCTGAGGGAAAACCAAGAATACGTTAGTGACGAAGTTCATCCACTCATCAACTTTGCCACCTAGGTAGCCAGAAGTCACACCAACTGCTACAGCAAGAGTCATTGCAATAATGCCAGCAGACAGAGCAACAGTTAGCGATTTCTTACCACCGTGTAACACTTGGCTGTATACATCGCGACCACTACGCGTCGTACCCATGATATGTTCAGCGCTTGGCTCTAAGTGAGCGCGAGCTACGCGTCGCTCAGGGTCGTGTGTTACTAGTACTGGTGAGAAAAGTGCACCAGCTAAGATGATAGTAATTAGGAAAGTACCAATAATTGCCGGTGGATTTCCGTTAAAGAAGTCTTGTAGAGTCCCTTTAAGCTTGCGCAGTGTCGTTGCTAGACCTCGCGCACGACCTGTAGGGAACTCGGACGTATCAATATGTGCAGTTAACTTTTTCATTATCAAACCTTAATCGTCAATGCGAGGGTCAAGCCAAACGTACAGTAGGTCAGCAATGAAGTTTGCTGTTAGTACTGCAGTAACCAAAATCAGTAGGATTGCTTGAATTAGTGGGTAATCACGTGCTGTGATGCCCTTCAGTAGGATGTTGCCAAGGCCTTGGTAGTTGAATACAACCTCTGTAAGGATTGAACCCGCAAATGAGAAACCAATTGCCATTGCAATCGCTGTTGCTACTGGAAGAATCGCGTTGCGTCCTGCATAACGATACATAACACGGAAGCTTGATAGACCTTTTGCTTCAGCCATGGTCACGTAGTCTTCACCCAATACGTTGATCATTGCGTTACGCATGTTGAATACCCATGTTGCGATGCCCACAAGAATCATCGAGCCCATTGGAAGTACGGCGTGTGTTGCGACGCTGCTAATGAACTCCCAAGTAAATCCTGGAGTAATCATTGGGTCATAGGTGTAACCCAGAGGGAACATTTCTAGCTGTAGAGCAAAAATGTAGAATAGTAGTAGTGCTGTAACGACGTAAGGGAAGTTACTGATGAATGCCAACACTGGTGGAACGATTTGACCAAATAGGCCTTCACGACGGTAAGAAGCGTAGGTGCCGATACTAACGCCAATGATTAGAGCAACAATAAGTGAGCCAAGGGCTAGGAACATGGTCCAAGGTAGGGACATGCCAATTACTTTCGTTACTTCAGTTGGGAACATCAAAACCGATGGGCCAAGGTCTAGAGTGAACACACTTTTAATGTATGCGAGGTATTGTTCGAATAGGCTACCATCAACGAAGCCGTACATTTCTTTTACCGCATCCATTTGGGCCATGTCCATTTTACCACCGGCAGCCGCAAATAAAGCATCAACTGGACTACCAGGCATAATGCGTGGTAAGAAAAAGTTGAATGTTATTGCGACAAAGAACGCCGTCAAATAGAAGCTAAATCTACGGAGTACAAAATTCATAGGTCTTTCCTGAGAATGGAGGACTACCGGAAAGGTAGTCCTCAGTGGGTTTTAATTATTTTGCGTGAAGGTGATCTAGGATCTTCACTTTTTTGTCCGCTTGGTAGTAGTTAGGGTGGATGTATGGGTTTTCAGCATCCGGCCAGCCTACAACTCTCTCAGTACGGTATTGGAACCATGTTGGGTTAGAGAATAGAGGAATGAACGCAACATTCTCTGCTGCAAACTCTTGTAGTTCGTTTAGGATCTCAGTCTGAACTTTCACGTCTGTAGTTTGAGTAAATGCATCAATCTTGTCAGAGATCTCTTGTGAGAATACACCGTGACCTGCGTGCCAAGCTTTACCTACAGCATTCGCTGAGAAGTAGTCTTGGTATGCTTGGATTGGGTGTGCGTTGTTGGTGTTAGACCAGTTGATAGAGATGTCGTAGCCACCTTCTTTCAAGTTCTTGTCGTATACAGACCAGTCAACAGTCTTAACGTTTGCTTTCACGCCAACTTCTTCGAAGTACTCAGAAACCATTTGCACGGTTTGTACCCAATCAGTCCAACCACTTACTACTTCGATATCAAACTCAACGTTTTCGCCGCCTGGCATGTTACGGATGCCGTCACCATTGGTGTCTTTTAGGCCAGCCTCGTCAAGAAGACGGTTTGCTTCGTCAAAGTTGTAAGTAGAGTATTTCGCGAATTTCTTCTCGATATCTTGGTTTACGTACGCTTCAAAGTACTGACCTAGACCGCCCATGTAGTGGTTAGGTGTTGGGTAGCCGTAAGCTGCGATATCAACGATAGTTTCACGGTCAAGTGCCATAGAAAGTGCACGACGTACATTGACGTCATCCAATGGAGCTTTTTTAGTGTTTAGGTAAAGTTGGATTGCATCGTTCGCTGGGTACCAGTAGTGGTTGTTCTCTGGATCGCGGTCAACGAAGGTTTTATCGATGTCAGCAACAAAGTTAGATGCCCAATCGATTTCGCCTTTCATAAGCGCAGCTTGGATTTGCGAGTTATCGTTGTAAGAACGCGCAGTAATACAATCTAGGTATGGACGGCCTTGCTCTGCTTGCCAGTAATGAGGGTTACGACAAAGTTTGATTTGCTGAGGAGTCATAAGAGCAACCTCAGTCATAGGACCGTTACCAACAGGATTAGGGTTAGTGAAGGTAGTTAGGTTTTCTACTCCGCTCCATACGTGCTTAGGAACGATGTAGTAATCTTTTAGACCCCAAAGGAAAGTAGAATCCGCTTTAGCCATCTTGATAACAACAGTTGTGTCGTCAGTTGCTGTTACGCTTTCAGTGTAGCCACTCCACATACCTTTAACGTCAAACGCTTTGTTGTCTTTAGTCAGTGTGTAGCTATAAGCAACGTCTTCTGCTGTTAGAGGTTTGCCATCAGACCATTTTAGATTCGGACGAACCTTGATAGTGATGGTCATTAGGTCTTCAGATTGTGTGATAGATTCAGCGATACGAGGCTCAATCTCACCAGTTTTACCGTTATGGATGAATAGTGGCTCGTACATGGTACCAGCAACGATATCTTTTTGGGTGTAAGGGTTAAAGTTTTCAACAAAACCAGTGCCGATCGCAGGTATAGTAATCTCGCCACCTTGCTTGATTTCTGTATTGGCGAAGGTCGCTCCTGTAGTTAACAGTCCGACTACAAGTGATGCCACTGCAGTTTTCTTTAACATATCTTCTATTCCTCGTTGTTACACTTCAATGAAGAAAGTATGAAAGCGCTTTCTTTTTTGAAGCGTAGGTTTAAGAACCGATTAATTATTTTGTGTTTGTTTCGTAGGGTTTCTAAAAGAAGTATCGCTCGTGAAAGCGCTTTCTTTAGCGAGTAAGTTACGACTTCTTCATCAGCAAAACAAACATCATTCTGGTAAAACCTGTTCGATCTCACGCATATTTCACGAACCAATGACGAAAGTTTGATCTGCTGCAAGATTTATATATTTGTATGATTTGTACGCGAATTCGATTAAATCTTAAACGGAAACGCAATATACGAAGGCAGAAATGCTTAGTTACATTTACTCACTCAATGAGTCAAATCATTGCCACTGGAGTACCCTTGAATCTGGTTTGCGTTGTAATTGGAGGGGAATGTTCGTATTCTGCTCGGCAAAGCTATTTGTACGACTAAAATAAGATTGCGCTAAGGAAGGAATCGGCTCAGGGATCTGTTTAGCAATTGTGATAACCCCCAAAGTGAGAAATATGCCTAAATTAAATCTACATCGCAGTGATTACACCTCATCTCTCAGTTCTGAGCTTGACCCTTCACTTCGTAATGAGGCTTTGCAACCTCACTTTGATACGCCCAAAAGAAAGTTAACGAAGAGCCCGTATTTGACTGAGAAGAATGTCCTGCGACGTTGGGACTCTCTTGATAATGCTGATTCTCAGAAACATCTCTTAGATGAGCATACTCAGCAGCACATGTTGGAGTACTCAAAGAACATTGAGCATTTCATTGGCACAATAAAAATGCCCGTGGGTATGGCTGGCCCATTGCGAATCAATGGCTTATTCGCTCGCGATGACTTTCTGATTCCTCTAGCCACCACAGAGGCTGCGTTAGTGGCATCCTATAACCGCGGTTCTCAATTGCTCACTGCTGCTGGTGGCGCTACGGCTATGCTTCTTAATGAGGGTGTGACTCGTACACCAGCGTTTGCCTTCTTTGATATTAGTGAAGCAGGGCAGTTTGTCGCTTGGGTTGTGACTCAATATGCCACCTTTAAGTCTATTGCCGAACAAACCACCTCTCACGGCAAGTTAACAGATATCAGTGTCAGCATTGAAGGTAACCATGTTTACCTAGTATTTGAATTCCTTACCGGTGATGCCTCGGGCCAGAACATGGTCACGATTGCCACTAATGCGGTGCTTGAGTACATCATGGCACATACGCCAGTTGAACCAGAGCACGCCTTCCTTGATGGAAATCTATCTGGGGATAAAAAAGCCAACGCCCAAACACTGCGCAGTGTTCGCGGTAAAAAGGTGACGGCAGAGGCGCACATTCCAGCAGAATTAGTCGAAAAGTACCTACACACCACCCCTGAGAAGATGATGCAGTTTGCGCAGATAACAACGGTCGGTGGAGCGCTAAGTGGCACTATTGGTATCAATGCCCATTATGCCAACGCATTGGCTGCGCTTTATATCGCGTGTGGCCAAGATGCCGCATGTGTGGCTGAATCTGCGGTCGGTATGACACGATTGGAAGTGGACAGAAATGGCGATTTGTATGCCAGTGTGACCTTACCCAACCTAATGGTAGGAACTGTGGGTGGTGGTACTGGATTACCAAGTCAAAAGGCGTGTTTAGACCTGATGGGACTGCATGGCAACGGAAAATCACAGGCCCTAGCCGAGGTTGCCGCTGCCCTTTGTCTTGCTGGTGAGCTTTCTATTGTTGGTGCGTTTTGTGCTGGGCACTTTTCTCGTGCCCATCATAAACTCGCGCGAAAATAGTTAAGCAGCCTTACGTTTAAGTTGCTGGATAACCAGTCCAGCAACGATCAATACCAAACCGAGTAAGGTTGAGATATGAATCTCTTCTCCTAAGATTTGCGATAGCAAGATCAGGGAAATGAACGGAGAGATAAAGATGAGATTGCTGATCCTTGCGGTGTTTTGTGTGGCTTTTAGTGCACCCAGCCATAAAACAAAGGTAATCCCCATCTCAAACAGGCCAACGTAAGTCACCGCTAGCCAACCTTTAGTGCTGATATCCCAAGCGGCGCCTTCCCAAATAGAGAGCGCTATGGTGAGTGGAATCGCTACTAGGAAACCAAGCAGTACCGCAATGACCGGATCGGCTTTATTTTTGGCGTTCAAGATCCAGTAACCGGCCCAAAGCAGGGTAGACAACAAAGCTAAACCAACCCCTAGCGGACTCTCAAACTGCAAGCCCAGCACATCCCCTTGTGTTGCAATGACCACCACACCTAAATAGCCCAGCGTACAAGCAATCCAGTCTTGAGTTCGAATCTTTTGTCCCAAAAATACGGCCGCCATCAAGGTGAGGGTAATGGCCCAGCTGTAATTGATCGGTTGTGCCTGCGAAGCGGGTAAAAGGTCATAGGCCTTAAACAGGATCAGATAGTAGGCGAGGGGATTAATCAGACCTAACATCAAGTAGTAAAGTGGATTTGCGACAAAGGTTCCGACGATGGTATGAGTCTTTTTTTGATAGACACAAACAAGCAATAGGGCAATCGCAGAGACTATGCTGGCACAGGTTAGCATCTGGATTGGCGTAAACTCAGCGAGGGTGAGTTTGAATGCGGTGGCAACAGTAGACCACAGAAGGACTGCACTGAGTCCTAATATAAGCGCTTTGCGTTCGTTCATGAATGACTCAAAGTGTTAAATAAAGGAAAAGATAAAAGAGGGCTCAGTCTATAGCCTTTGTGGGTATGCGCCAATATACAATTTGCTTGGTTTGGCCGTGTATTTCCACTCGCTGTGGTGCATCTATTCACACTTATGCAAACCTTATGAGTCTGTGAGAGACTTCAGCAAAGACAAGCGCTGATGTATGCAGTAAACTTGGCCATTCGTTTGCAATGCAGTTTGCTAGCGTAGCCGGGCGGCTTTCGTCGTGAATACACTTTCACTAGCCCTCGTTTGGAATACGACTTCAGAGATAGAACATGGATATGAGCGTTAAAGAACCCCAAGATCAAGCCTCGCAAGACACTACTCACTTTGGTTTCAAGACTGTCGCCAAAGATGACAAGGTCACTAAAGTAGCAGAGGTATTTCATTCGGTAGCAAGCAAATACGACCTGATGAACGACCTAATGTCTGGTGGTGTTCATCGCTTGTGGAAACGCTTTACCATCGACTGCAGTGGCGCTCGCCCTGGGCAGCGCATATTGGATCTCGGTGGCGGTACTGGTGACCTAACAGCTAAGTTTTCGCGCATTGTGGGTGATAATGGGCACGTGATCTTAGCGGACATTAACAACTCAATGTTGAACGTAGGTCGTGACAAGCTAAGAGATGTTGGCGTTGTCGGCAATGTTCATTATGTTCAAGCCAACGCAGAAGAACTGCCGTTTCCTGATGATTACTTCGATTGCATCACCATTAGTTTTTGCCTGCGCAACGTAACAGACAAAGACAAGGCTCTACGCTCTATGTATCGCGTATTGAAGCCAGGCGGTCGCTTACTAGTGCTTGAGTTTTCTAAGCCAGTCTTGGACCCATTATCTAAGATCTACGATACCTATTCATTCCACATCCTGCCGAAGATGGGTGACATCATAGCGAACGATTCAGAGAGTTATCGTTACCTAGCGGAGTCGATTCGTATGCACCCAGATCAAGAGACCCTTGAAGGCATGATGCAACAGGCAGGCTTTGAGCAGACGAACTACTACAACCTGACAGGCGGCATAGTCGCATTGCACCGTGGTTACAAATTTTAGTGGGATGCCAAAATGCCAATTGATGCCTTAGTGACAGCCGCTGTTGAAACCTCATTCAATGCCTTGATAAAAGAGCAACCGGAGAGCCAAAAGCAATTGGCTCGCTTAAAGGGCTCTATTATTCGACTCAATATCAAAGAGTTAAATAAAAGCCTAATCTTTGTGTGCAGCCAGCAGGTTGATGTGTTGGCTGAATTTGAAGGGACGCCGGATTGCGAGCTCACGCTAAGCCTAACGGCTTTGCGAGATTTACAGCAGCAAGCCAATATCAATGACTTATTCAAGAAAGATAAGCTGTCAGTTTCTGGAGATATGCAGGTAGGACAGCAATTCGCGACTCTAATGCAATTGAGTAAGCCCGATGTGGCTGAGATTCTCTCCAAAGTGCTGGGAGATGTGGCAGCACATACCCTAGTTACTGGTGCTAAGAACGGTTTGTCGTTTTTTCAGCGCAATGCTCGTAAGCACACGACGCATCTTAAGCATGCCATTACAGAAGAGTGGGAGTTGGCGCCATCGCCGTTGGCCGTCGCCAGTTTCTGTGACCAGGTCGATGACGCTCAGGCAAAACTACACTCTTTAGAACAACGCTTATCGCGTCTAATGGAAACCGAATGACTCCTTCTGAGCTAAAGCGCCTTTATCTTATTACTCGAGTTCAATTGGAATATGGCTTAGATGAGCTTATCCCTGAGCATGAACTGGCGAAATTTCCACGACTAGCGCGAAAGGCGCTCTTTTGGATCAAGAATAAGCATCCAGAGAAAGAGCTAGGTCATCGAATGCGTCTTGCCTTGCAAGAGTTGGGGCCGGTATGGATTAAGTTTGGGCAGATGATGTCTACGCGCCGAGACCTATTTCCTCCGCATATCGCCGATCAACTTGCCTTGTTGCAGGACCGCGTTGAGCCATTTGATGGTCACCTTGCGAAGAAGCACATCGAGCTGGCTCTAGGCGGCCCTATTGAAAAATGGTTTGATGACTTTGATATTGATTGCCTAGCATCAGCGTCAATTGCACAGGTACACACCGCTAAGCTGAAAGAATCAGGCCGAGAAGTGGTACTTAAGATCATTCGTCCAGATATTCGCCCAATCATTGATGCCGACGTTAAGCTTATGTTTCGTATGGCGAAATTGTTGGCTAAAGTTGCACCAGAGGCTCGTAGACTACGACCTATCGAGGTGGTGGCTGAATACGAGAAGACGCTACTGGATGAGCTCGATCTACGCCGTGAAGCAGCCAATGCCATGCAACTTCGCCGTAATTTTGAAGGCAGCGAAGAGCTGTATGTTCCAGAGGTTGTGGTTGATTTAAGCAGCAAGAATCTCATGGTGTCTGAGCGTATCTATGGCATTCAAGTCTCTGATATTGAAGGACTTGAAGCGAATGGCACCAACATGAAGCTGCTTGCTGAACGCGGAGTGACAGTCTTCTTTACCCAGGTATTTAGAGACAGTTTCTTCCATGCCGACATGCACCCAGGCAATGTGTTTGTCCAGTATTCACACCCTGAAAATCCGCAATGGATTGGCCTAGATTGTGGCATTGTGGGCACGCTCAATGCCGATGATAAGCGCTATCTAGCGGAAAACTTCTTGGCGTTCTTCAATCGTGATTACGGTAAAGTTGCGCAGCTGCATGTGGACTCAGGCTGGGTTCCAGCAGACACCAATGTACAAGAATTTGAGTTTGCGATTCGTATGGTGTGTGAACCTATTTTTGCCAAGCCATTGTGCGAGATTTCGTTTGGTCACGTGCTACTAAATCTGTTCAACACCGCGCGACGCTTCAATATGGAAGTTCAGCCACAATTGGTGTTGTTGCAGAAAACCCTTCTCTACGTAGAAGGATTAGGCCGACAGCTATACCCTCAATTAGACCTATGGGCGACGGCTAAGCCATTTCTTGAAAAGTGGATGGGCGAGCAAGTCGGCCCGCAGGCGGTAATCAACTCACTTAAAGAGAGAGCACCATTTTGGGCAGAAAAGCTTCCTGAATTGCCTGAGCTGCTGTACGACAACCTTAGGCATGGCAAGCAATTGTCTAGAAAAGTCGAGCATTTATATGAGGGATATCGACAAACGAAGAGACAACACGCCACTGGCCAATTTATGTTTGGAATAGGCGCTACATTTATCGTATGCTCGTCCATACTTTATGTTAGTGATAACCCATTGATTTCTTCAGTGGTTGGCGGGGTCGGATTGTTGGCTTGGCTTTTAAGCTGGCGCACTTACCGCAAGTAATTATTTATAGAATGGAAACAAAGGTAATAACACATGGGTGGAATTAGTATTTGGCAACTTCTGATCATTGCTGTGATCGTGGTTCTGTTATTTGGTACCAAAAAGCTTCGCGGTATTGGCGGCGATTTGGGTTCTGCAGTTAAAGGCTTTAAGAAAGCAATGTCTGATGAAGACGCTGCAGCGAAAGATGCAAAAGATGCAGATTTTGAACAGAAGAATATCTCTGAAAAGAACACTTCTGAGTCGAAATCAGCAGAGCAGAGCACTGAAAAGCAAAAAGATAAAGAGCAGGTTTAAACCGTGTTCGATATAGGTTTTTGGGAACTGATACTGATCTCTGTATTGGGGTTGGTGGTATTAGGACCCGAGCGTCTTCCTGTGGCTATTCGTAGTGTTGCTCGCTTTGTTAACTCAGCTAAATCTATGGCAAGTAATGTTAAAGATGAGCTGGATCATGAGCTTAAAATTCATGAGCTTCAGGAAAATCTGAAGAAGGCAGAAAAGATGGGAATGCAGGATATGTCTCCTGAATTGCGCCAGTCTGTCGAAGAGTTAAAAGAAGCAGCTAAAAGCGTTCAACAACCTTACAAGTCCTCAGAAAACTCTGTTGAGTCGCCTTCTCCTAAGTCACAAGATTAATCAATAGGGGCACATTCGCCCCTTTTGTTATTTATAGAGGTTTCTATGTCTTCGGTTGATTCTAACCAGCCATTGATGAGTCATCTGATTGAGTTACGTACCCGATTATTGCGTGCTATTGGCGCTGTAATGGTCGTATTTCTGTGCCTGATTTATTTTTCCGGCCATATCTATGAGTTTGTATCCGCTCCCTTAATCGACCGATTGCCTGAAGGGGCGACGATGATTGCGACGGATGTTGCGTCACCGTTCTTCACACCACTGAAATTGACACTCATTTCGTCTGTCTTTGTTGCAGTGCCGTTTATTCTCTATCAGGTGTGGGCGTTTGTAGCACCGGGCCTGTATAAGCATGAGAAACGCTTGGTAATGCCATTGCTGTTCTCTAGTTCGCTACTGTTTTATTGTGGTGTAGCGTTCGCGTATTTCGTGGTATTCCCATTAGTGTTTGGCTTCTTTACTGCGATTTCCCTTGGGGGAGTAGAGTTTGCCACCGATATCTCAAGCTATCTCGATTTCGTATTGGCGCTGTTCTTGGCCTTCGGTATTGCGTTTGAGGTGCCGGTTGCGATTATCTTGCTATGTTGGACTGGCGCAACGGATGTTGAAACGCTAAAAGCGAAAAGACCGTTTGTTGTTGTCGGCGCTTTTGTTATCGGTATGATGCTGACACCTCCCGACATTATTTCTCAGACATTACTCGCGATACCTATGCTTCTTTTGTTTGAGGTTGGTCTGTTCTTTGCTCGCTTCTATACCCGTCCAGACGAGGAAGAAGAGCAAGAGTCTTAATGATTGCCGCTAATTATCAGATATAAAAAAATCCCCAGCATTGGGGATTTTTTTATATCTATAGCAACCTTATAGGTTGAACAGCTTGATTGCATTGCTGGTGGTAATGTTATCTACCTCTTGAATGCTTAACTCTCGATGTTCAGCCACGCGCTGGGCAACTAACTGTGTATAGGCAGGTTCATTCCTCTTGCCGCGATGAGGCACTGGAGCAAGGTAGGGACAGTCTGTTTCTAGGATGACATATTGCATATCCAAGTGAGGAATCACCTTATCCATACCGCCATTTTTGAAGGTGGATACACCGCCTAGCCCTAAGTGAAAGCCAAGGTCATTAATGGCTTTGGCTTCTTCGATGCTTCCGCCAAAGCAGTGGAACACGCCGCGTAGGGAGCCATCTTGCTCTTTGCTCAGCAGGCCTAGCGTTTCTTCGATGGAATCGCGAGTATGAATGACCACGGGCAGGTCTTTCTCTTTTGCCCAGTTTAGCTGAGTGATAAAGGCATATTCTTGCTCTGCTCGATACGTTTTGTCCCAGTAAAGGTCAATACCAATCTCACCCACAGCAATGAAGTTGTGTTTATCAAACCAGCCTTCTATTTCGCTTAATGTCTGCTTGATATCTTGATCCACATAGCATGGATGCAAACCCATCATAGAGCGGCATACTTCTGGGTACTTTGCCTCTGTTGATAGCATAGGCTCTATGGAATCTAGGTCGATATTGGGTAGTAATATACGGTCAATGCCTTGTTGCAAAGCACGCTGTACCACTTGGTCTCTATCTTGGTCAAATTCGCTAGCGTAGATATGGGCGTGGGTGTCGATCATGAGAAAACATCATTTGTTGGCTATTTGTGCCCCAGTATATGTGCATTCGTTCTATTTTTCATGTTACGTACATTCCTACACCCGTGGTTAGTGGTATGATTTGCCAAAGTTGATTTAGACAAGGAGCGCGCGATGACCGCACTTATTCAGAGTCCATTCCCTGCACGTAGAATGCGCCGTATGCGCAAACATGATTTTAGCCGCCGCCTAATGGCTGAGAATAAGATCTCCGTTGATGATTTGATCTACCCAATGTTTGTTCTAATGGGTAAGAACCGTCGTGAAGCCGTAGAATCGATGCCGGGCATTGAACGCCTATCTATCGACCTTATGCTAGAAGAAGCAGAAAGGCTCGCCAACTTGGGTGTTCCGGCTATCGCACTGTTTCCGGTAGTGAATCAGGATGTAAAAAGCACTTGTGCAGCTGAAGCCCATAACCCTGAAGGTTTGGTGCAAAGAGCGGTACGCCTGCTAAAAGAGCATATCCCGCAGATTGGCGTCATTACTGATGTTGCTCTGGATCCCTACACTACCCATGGTCAAGATGGCATCATTGATAACGATGGTTATGTACTGAACGATGAAACAACAGCTGTCCTGATCAAACAAGCACTGTCTCACGCTGAAGCTGGCGCAGATGTGGTTGCACCATCCGATATGATGGATGGTCGTATTGGTAAAATTCGTGAAGCATTGGAAAAAGCGGGCTATATCCATACTCAGATAATGGCTTACTCCGCTAAATACGCGTCTAACTACTACGGACCATTCCGTGATGCAGTGGGTTCTGCGAGCAACCTAAAGGGTGCAGACAAGAAGAACTACCAAATGGACCCTGCCAACAGCGATGAAGCCTTGCATGAAGTGGCGTTAGATATTGCTGAGGGTGCGGATATGGTGATGGTTAAACCTGGCATGCCTTATCTAGACGTGGTTCGCCGAGTGAAGACTGAGCTACAAGTGCCAACCTTTGCCTACCAAGTTTCTGGAGAGTATGCGATGCATAAAGCCGCTATTCAAAATGGCTGGCTGAAAGAGAGAGAGACGGTGCTAGAGTCCTTGCTATGCTTCAAGAGAGCGGGCGCGGACGGTATCCTGACCTACTTTGCAAAAGATGTGGCTGAGTGGTTAGCTGAAGAAAAATAACTACACATAAAGTTGTTATCGTTTAAGGCCCTCGTAATGAGGGCTTTTGTGTTTATTCATATCCAACACAGGGGGGAAATATGTCGATTGTGGTTCGTGAAGGCTCTTTGCAAGAAGCCTTAAAGGTAATGAGCAGTATTCAAGAGTTTGCTAAGCCAGAGGGTATTGAGTCACTATCTCAGCGTCTTGGTGATAAAAAGCAGCTGGTGCTTGTTGCCGAAGAAGAGGGCGCTTTACTTGGCTTTAAGGTTGGATATGAGCAAGACAGTAGTACCTTCTATAGTTGGCTTGGCGGTGTAAATTCGCAGGCGAGAGGTAAAGGGGTCGCGCAGAGCCTATTAGTTGAGCAAGAGCATTGGGTTGCGAATGAAGGGTATTCTTGGCTAACGGTTAAGTCGAGAAACCAATTTTCTTCTATGCTTCGATTGCTGCTGAGAAATGGTTATTGGATCGAAAAGTGCGAGCCTTACCCAAACCCTCAAGAAAATAGACTTTACTTCCGAAAGTCCATGTTGACTGAAAGTTAGTCGACTCTTTGACAGGCGTTTGTTGCGCAACAAATACCTTCTATCTTTATCTCTCAAAATTTTTTTCCACATACAATGATCACGCCAAGATCTTATTATGGATCGATAGATCTATATTAAGTTGTTGTATTTTAAGGTTTTTAATCTTCATTTTTTGATTTTATCTACAGGCTTTTTCATCAGGTAAATAATTTGCACACAAACTTATCCACAGGAGAGGGTGGGGTAAGGGATAATTTTTGTGGGCGTAAATAAGGGTTATCTAGATAAGCAGAGAGACTCGTGGCATCCTATACCTAAGTTATTCCCTTCTACCTAAGTTGGACACCTATACATGGCAACGATCCCTGAAAATCCGCTGATTCTAATTGACGGTTCCTCATACCTTTATCGAGCATTTCACGCTTATCCTGGCACCATGAGTAACGGTGAGCACCCGACTAATGCCGTTTATGGTGTGATGAATATGCTAAGAAGCATGATGCGCCAATTTTCTAGCGAGCGCATTGCGGTGATTTTCGATGCCAAAGGGAAGACATTCAGAGACGACATGTATCCCGAGTATAAGGCGAATCGTCCACCTATGCCCGATGACCTTAGATGCCAAATTGAGCCATTGCACAATATGATCAAGGCAATGGGTCTACCTCTTATTTCTATTTCAGGTGTTGAGGCCGACGATGTTATCGGTACTTTATCTTCTGCTGCTTCTAAGAAAGGTATGCCAGTCCTTATCAGTACCGGCGATAAAGATATGGCTCAGCTAGTGGATGAGAATGTCACTCTGATCAATACCATGACCAATGTTATCTCTGATAGAGAGGGTGTGATTGAAAAATTTGGGATCCCGCCAGAATTGATTATCGACTACCTTGCACTGATGGGCGATAAGGTTGATAACATCCCAGGCGTGCCTGGTGTTGGTGATAAAACTGCGACGGCTCTATTGCAAGGCATTGGCGGTCTAGATGACCTGTATAACAGGCTTGATGATATCGCCCCGTTGGGGTTCCGTGGCTCTAAAACCATGGCGAAAAAGCTCGTTGAGCACAAAGATTCAGCCTACCTCTCCTACCAATTGGCAACCATTAAGCTAGATGTTGAGTTGGATGTGACTCTGGATGACCTAGTGAAGGCAACTCCAGATAAAGATCAGCTGATTTCACTTTATGGTCAAATGGCATTTAAATCTTGGCTAAACGAGTTGTTAGAGGGCGGTACCGGCGTTGTAGAAGCGGATGAGAAATCTGGTCGTGCCATTAGCAACGGAGCAGGTAAAGCGGCATCAACAGCTGAAACACCGACAAAAGCGATTACCATCGATCGCAGCCAGTACGAAACCATATTAGAAGAAGACAGTTTTAACCTTTGGCTGGAGAAGCTAAAGAAAGCTGAGGTGTTTGCCTTTGATACAGAAACTGACAGCCTAGATTACATGGTGGCAAACTTAGTGGGCTTGTCTTTTGCTACGGCAGAGGGTGAAGCGGCGTATGTTCCTGTTGCTCATGATTATCTAGATGCACCAAAGCAGCTGGATCGCGATTGGGTTCTACAACAACTCAAGCCACTATTGGAAGACTCAGCCCAAGCTAAGGTAGGGCAAAACCTCAAATACGATGCATCAGTCCTAGCGCGCTATGATATTGAAATGCAAGGCATTGCCTTTGATACCATGCTCGCGTCTTACGTGTATAACAGCGTGGGAGGCAAGCATGATATGGACAGTTTGGCCTTGCGATTCTTGCAGCATCCGTGCATCTCATTTGAGCAAATTGCCGGTAAGGGCAAAAAACAGCTGACTTTTAACCAAATTGATCTAGAAGAAGCCTCTCCCTATGCCGCTGAGGATGCCGACGTTACCTTACGTTTGCATAACCATCTAAATGCACTTCTTGAGGCGGACGAAAAGCTTAATTCGGTATACCAAGACATCGAGATGCCATTGGTGCCTGTGTTATCACGTATTGAGCGTCGTGGCGTGTTAATTGATGACATGCTGCTAGGCACGCAATCGCAAGAGATTGCTCAGAGACTGGATGAGTTGCAAGCAAAAGCCTTTGAATTGGCAGGCAAAGAGTTCAACTTGAGCTCTCCTAAGCAATTACAAGCCATCTTATTTGAAGAAATGGGCCTGCCGGTTGTGAAGAAAACGCCATCGGGCGCACCATCGACCAACGAAGAAGTGCTTCAAGAGTTGGCTCTTGATTATCCGCTACCTAAGTTAATTCTTGAGCATCGTGGTTTAGCTAAGCTGAAATCAACTTACACCGATAAGCTGCCTAAGATGATAAATCCAACAACAGGTCGCGTGCATACCTCATACCATCAAGGCGTTACGGCTACGGGGCGTTTATCGTCTACCGATCCTAACCTACAGAACATCCCAATCAGAAATGAAGAAGGTCGCAGAATTCGTCAGGCGTTTGTCGCGCCACATGGCTGGAAGATCCTTGCGGTGGATTACTCTCAAATAGAACTGCGCATTATGGCGCACCTATCCGGAGATAAGGCGCTACTAGAAGCGTTTAGAACAGGCAAAGATATCCATGCTGCAACCGCAGCAGAGATCATTGGTGTCGATATTAATGAAGTGTCTAGTGAGCAGCGTCGCCGTGCTAAGGCAGTCAACTTCGGTCTTATCTATGGTATGAGTGCCTTTGGTTTGGCTAAGCAGCTTGGGATCCCTCGCGGTGAAGCTCAGCATTACATGGATACCTATTTTGAGCGTTACCCTGGTGTGATGCAGTACATGGAAGAAACTCGCAGTCAGGCCACTGAGCAGGGCTATGTTGAAACCTTGTATGGTCGTCGTCTACACCTGCCTGAGATTAACTCAAGAAACGGTATGCGCCGTAAGGCGGCAGAGCGCGCTGCAATCAATGCACCAATGCAGGGCACAGCTGCAGATATCATTAAAAAAGCAATGTTGCTTGTCGATGAGTGGATTGAGCAACAGCAAGGTGAGCCTAAGGTTCGTATGCTAATGCAGGTACACGATGAATTGGTCTTTGAGGTCCGTGAGGATGCACTTCAAGAAACTGAAAGAAACATACAGGATCTAATGGAAGCAGCAGCAGAATTGGCTGTGCCTTTGGTAGCTGATGCTGGTCATGGTGACAACTGGGATCAAGCGCACTAACACACTATCTGCACCAAAAGGGGACATTAACGAGAGCTGACTCACGAAGTCAGCTTTTTTTTGCGTGAGTTTTGTACAGACGGTGAGTTTTACTGGTGAGCCCTGCAAAGGGTTTTTTATGAAAAAAAACTACAAAAAGTGTTTGCATTTGGTCACAGATCGGGTAAATTTATCTGTGTAGGGTACAGAGGTAAGATGTTCCATCTTTCAGACCTTTTGTTTCACGTTATTAGAATTTGTTTAAATTCATACGCTTCAGTTACTTTTTGACTGAAGCGTTTTTTATTGCCCCAAAGAAAATTTTTCCCCTTACTTTCTAATGCCTTAGATTCACACCAATCTAGAAATAACTCGCCTGTATGCATAAAAAGGCATAGTTAAATTTTCAATGTGCTCAAACTGCACTCAGAGCATGACTTGCTGATAGAACTCACTTATTTAGATTTTAGCAATGCTGTGGATGGAGTCGGGGGCTCACTGGTTTGTAAGTTACAAACAAAAAACGCGGCCTCAGGCCGCGTTTTGTTAATCATGGTTCGCTATCGAGCTATTCTTGCTCTAGAGCATCATCATCTTGTTCAGGTTGCTCAAAGGCTGGTGCAAACCAGGTGTCTAGACGCGCACGTAGCTGATCAACACCAATCCCTTTTAAGGAAGAGAATGCTTCAACATTCACATCACCACCGAAGCCTTCAGCATCTTTTTGAATCTTAAGTAGGGCTGCTTTACGAGCGCCACTCTTCAATTTATCCGCTTTAGTTAATAGAACCTGAACTGGGATGCCAGAGTCTACTGCCCAGAAGATCATCTGCTGGTCGAGGTCTTTCATTGGATGACGAATATCCATTAGGACCACTAGTCCTTTTAGACACTCACGTCTTTGTAAGTATTCGCCAAGGCTTCTTTGCCACTTTTTCTTTAGTTCCAGAGGAACTTGAGCAAAACCGTATCCCGGAAGATCGACAATGTGACAGTTCTCATCCACCTTGAATAAGTTAATTAGCTGAGTACGACCTGGGGTCTTACTGGTTTTTGCCAGTGCGCGCTGGTTGGTTAGGCGGTTGAGCGCACTAGATTTTCCCGCATTAGAACGACCAGCGAATGCGATTTCGATACCTTCATCTTCAGGAAGGTGACGAATATCAGGGGCACTGGTTATAAAATGCGTGTTTTGGTAATGAATTTTTACGCTCACTGTTAACTCCATCGCGACTTTGTGTAGTCGACTGATTACTTTTTTGTGAATTTGTGTAAAATAACCGTGTTCGGCATTAGTTCGCCTATTCTAGCACGACAAAAGGCGGCACCTAGGGCTTGTTCACCTTTTCAGGTACTTTTTATTCAATCTAGAAGATAAAAACTGAGCAAGCCTTAGTCTTGGAAGCTCAATTATTATAATGGAATGTCATGAAGAAATTAGCGCTCATCGTAACTCTTTTCGCTAGCTGCTCTGTGTGGGCGGCAGGTAGCATTGAAGCAGGTAAAGAAAAATCAGCAACTTGTGCAGCTTGTCATGGTGCTGACGGCAATAGTCCAGTAGCTATTTATCCTAAACTGGCAGGCCAACACGAAAACTATATTGAGAAACAACTTAAGGACCTTAAGTTGGGTGCAACTAGTGGTGGCAAGCAAGGTCGTTATGACCCAGCGATGAGTGCAATGGCCATGCCTTTGACAGACGAAGATATGGCTGACTTAGCGGCTTATTATGCGTCTATACCTATGTCAGAAAATACAACACCTGAGAATGTGGTAGAGCAGGGCAAAGAGTTGTACCTAGCGGGTAACGCAGAGCGCGGAATTGCCGCTTGTGTGGCTTGTCATGGTCCTCGCGGAAACGGCACTAGCCTATCAGGCTTCCCTAAGATCTCAGGTCAACATGCTGATTACATCAAGCAGCAGCTACAAAAGTTCGCTTCAATGGAGCGTAACAATGACCTAAACGGCATGATGCACGATGTAGCGAAGAAGCTGACAGAAGAAGAGATGGATGTACTCGCCAAGTATGTTGGTGGTCTGCACTAATCTCCATCTTTGTCGCTAACAAAGATTTAAAGGCCTAACATCCACTCGATGTTGGGCCTTAGTTTATTCTGCTACCTGCTATTTTTGTCATAGCTTGGCTGATTATCACATCACTTTGTGAGACATTTCTCATTTTCGATATCCGCTATATTGCACAGCAACTTTGTAACTAATTGAAAGATTTAATGAATAATTGTGGGTTTTTAAAAGTGTGATCGGCTCCTGCTGTTTATTAATTGCACATTTTTCTATCAGGAGTAGAGTAGTCGTTATCGAAAGGACATGATGATTGATTGTTTTCAGTCTTGCTCAGGAAAAGTTTAGGGAATGGTATCGCCTTTGGCGACGTAGGGTTAACAACGGATGGTTTGTTTTTCTCAGGTCGAGAACCCAGATAGGAAGGCTGAGGATTAGCCGCGCAAATGGAAGCTTGCTAGGGATAACAAAAATCATCAGGATGATGAAAAACAAAATTTTGGCATGGAAAGCGTCAAAAACAAATGGAATTTTGAGAGCGATAGGGAAACCTATCGCTTTTTTATTGCCTGAAATTTGCGAATAACCGGCTTAAAGACGCTTGATATGGAATATTGCCGTATACGCATACAAAAAAAACAGCGGAATTGCGGATTTTTTCTACACTCTTTCCCCATATTTTGATAAGTTGCGCCTCCTAAGCTAAATAGGCGATTTGAATGTTAGATTGTCCACTTTGTCATCATAGTGAATCAAAGTTTTATTGGGAAGATAAGCGCAGACAGTACCATCAATGTCAGCGTTGCGAACTGGTGTTCGTTGACCCCAATCAAAGGCTGGATTCAAGCCAAGAAAAGGCTCACTATGATCTACATGAAAATGACCCAACTGACGTGGGTTATCGTAAGTTCTTATCGAGAGTTCAGATTCCACTTGCCGAAAGAATCGGTAGCCACAAGCAAGGGTTAGACTTTGGCTGTGGTCCCGGTCCTACATTATCTTTGATGATGCAAGAGGCGGGGCACGATGTAGACTTGTACGATCTCTACTACTATCCAGATACCAAGGTATTAAACAAGCGCTATGACTTTATCACTGCGACAGAGGTAATAGAGCACCTCTATCAGCCTGATGTAGTTTGGGCACAGTGGATGAGCATGTTGAAGCCAGGCGGCTGGCTAGGTTTGATGACTAAGATGGTTCGTGATGTAGAGGCCTTTTCCACATGGCACTACAAGAATGACCACACGCATGTAGTATTTTTTAGCAGAAGCACATTTGAGTTTTTAGCTGCGAGAGATGAGCTAGAACTAGAATTTATTGAAAACGACGTAATATTATTGAGGAAGTCGAGTAATGAGTCGACATAAGAAATCGAGAAAAGCAGGTTCAACAGGTGATGTAGACCTAATCGTAACTCGTAACCGCTCTGAGGCGGATGTAGAGGGACGCACACGCAAGAAACTAAAGAAGCGTAAAGGTCAGAAAGCTGGTGCACGCCACTCGGTTGCTACTGAATCAAAAGAGAACGCAGGTCGCGGTCAACGTGATCCACGCATTGGTTCTAAGAAAAAGATCCCACTTATCATAGAGGCAGCTCCTAAGCCAACTAAGCAGCAACGCAAGTACACTGCAGAGCAAGAGCTAGAAGCACTAGAAAATGATGCACAATTGAATGTGTTACTAGATCGCATTGAAAATGGCGAATCTCTAGGTGTAGGCCTTCAGTCGTACGTTGACCAGAAATTGGATCGCGTAGAAGTGCTAATGAAGCAACTGGGTCTACTTGAGCCAGAGGAAGAAGAGCCGGAAGAGGTTGTTGTTCCAAGTAAAGCGAATAAGAGCAAGAAAGCAAAAACGGAAGATGAGCTTCTTGCCTCATTTGAAGACCTAGATCTAAGCGATTTCAAGGACTAAGAATCAATGGATATGGCTGTGCTGGCTTCGATTGGAGTTATCATCATCCTTGGGTTGGGTGGTTACGCTGCGTATTTGCTTAATAAACTTAAAAAGCAGAAGCAGCTTATTTCACAACATCAGGCGTTAGCCATTGCAAAGCGCAATGCCAAGATCTTCGAAAGTGTCGATACTTTATGCCTTGCAGGCATTCAAGGTCAATGTGACCTTTCGGAGCTGAGCATTCGTCTGTGCAACATTCTGGACTATGTTCAGGGTGAGCAACGCATTGATGTGAAAACACGCTACCCAGCGTTGAGCGAGCTATTTGAAGTGGTTAATGACATGGCTCGAGGCGAAGATCGCCAGCAATTGGCGAAACAAGAGCGCATGAAACAGAACTTGGCTCGTCATAAGGCTGAAACTCGTCTGAGTGATACTATTATTGAAGAGTTGAAAGATCTTAAGGGTCAAGTGGCTCCATTGAACGACCAAATCTCCATTCAAATGCGATAGCACTCGCCATAGGCGTGATCCTGCTAGCAAATATCAACAATTCTGCCTGATATTTGCTAGCTATAAAACGAGTCACCTTAGTGGCTGTGGCAAAATAGCTCCCCTTATCAGCAGTACTTAGGATATTAATATGTCTAGCCGACAAATTATCTGGGATCAGAGTGTATTGGATAAATACAACTACTCTGGGCCTCGTTACACTTCTTACCCAACGGCTGTGGAATTCCACGAGGCGTTCACCGTTGCTGAGCTAGACATTGCGTACATGCAATATCCTGAGCGTCCGCTATCTCTCTATATCCACATTCCGTTCTGCCATAAGCTTTGCTACTACTGTGGTTGTAATAAGGTCATCACTCGTCATCAGCATAAAGCGGACGACTACTTAGATGTATTGGAATTTGAGATTCGCCAGCGTGCGGCACTGCTGAAAGAGCGTAAGGTAAACCAGTTGCACTTTGGTGGGGGCACACCCACCTTCTTAACCAAGGCGCAAATTAGCCGTTTGATGGCGGTGATTTACGAAGAGTTTGCGTTTAATGCTGATGCTGAAATCAGTATTGAGGTAGACCCGCGTGAGATTGAGCTGGATATGCTTGATCACTTGCGTGAAAAGGGCTTTAACCGACTGAGTATTGGTGTTCAAGACTTCAATAAAGAAGTACAGCGTGTAGTAAACCGTGAACAAGATGAAGCGTTCATTTTTGCTATGGTTGAACGAGCTAAAACGCTGGGCTTTCGCTCTACCAATCTAGACCTAATTTATGGCTTGCCGTTGCAAACGGCGGACTCGTTTGCTGAAACTATGCGTCAGGTGCTGAGTATGCGTCCAGGACGCCTATCAGTGTTTAATTACGCTCACATGCCTCAGTTGTTTGCAGCGCAGCGTAAGATCAAAGACGAAGACCTACCCATTGCCTCTGAGCGTATGTCTATTCTGCAGCAAACCATTGAAACCCTGACGACCGAAGGGTATCAGTTTATCGGTATGGACCACTTTGCACTTCCAGAAGATGAACTTGCAGTGGCACAGCGAAACGGTGAGCTACATCGAAACTTCCAAGGCTATACCACGCAAGGTGATTGCGACCTTATCGGCTTTGGTGTCTCTGCCATTTCTATGGTGGGTGATACGTATGCGCAAAACCAGAAAGAGCTTAAGCTATACTACGGTCAGATAGAGTCTGAGCGTCATGCACTGTGGAAGGGCGTGGCTCTGGATAAAGACGACCTAACCCGCCGTGAGGTGATCAAGCAGCTTATCTGTAACTTTACTTTGAATAAGCGCGATATCGAACAGCAGTTCGGATTAAGCTTTGATCAGTACTTCGCTGAAGATTTGCAGCTACTACAAACCTTCATTGATGATGAATTGGTTGAGGTCTCAGATTCTGAGATTAAGGTAAGCCTTCGTGGTCGCTTGCTGATTCGAAACATCTGTATGTGTTTTGATAAATACTTCCGAGCTAAGGCTCGCCAGCAGCAGTTTTCTCGCGTTATTTAGAGCAGAAAGCCACCTTAACCAAGGTGGCTTTTTTCTTTTTTGGCGTCCAGCAATAGCCAATCAATTGAGTTCAATTAATCGCTGAGGCTTAGCTCTTTCAACTTACGAGTTAATGTATTGCGTCCCCATCCCAATACTTTTGCAGCGTCTTGTTTATGACCATTGGTGTGATTCAGCGCTACCTTCAATAAAATACGCTCAAATTCAGGAAGGGCATAAGAGAGGAGTTCCGTTTCCCCAGAGGCGAGTGCGGTTCTAGCCCACTTCTCTAGCAGTTCTTGCCAGTCTGAGCTATCCGTACTGGTAGACAGGCTTCGCTCTTCTACAAGCTCTTGAGGAAGGTCTGACGGCAGTATTTCACTACCACTTGCCATGACCGTCAACCAGCGACAGGTGTTCTCTAGTTGTCTAACGTTGCCCGGCCAGCTAAGTCGAGTAAGGATATCTACCGCTTCTTTGGACAGGGTTTTCACTTCAACACTCAGCTCTTCTGCAGCTAAATCTAGGAAGTGCTGTGCGAGCTTTTCGATATCTTGTTTGCGCTCCCTTAAAGAAGGGATGTGTACGCGAATAACGTTTAAGCGGTGGAAGAGATCTTCACGAAAGTCCCCCTCTTTAACGAGAGATTCTAGGTTTTGGTGAGTAGCCGCAATGATCCTTACGTCTACCTTGATAGCAGAGTGCCCGCCGACACGATAGAACTGTCCGTCGGCAAGTACGCGCAATAATCGCGTTTGGATATCCAGTGGCATATCACCAATTTCATCCAAAAATAGCGTGCCACCATTGGCCTGTTCGAATCGACCTTGGCGAACGCTGTTTGCGCCAGTAAATGCCCCTTTCTCATGTCCGAAAAGCTCTGACTCGATAAGGTCTTTTGGAATCGCAGCCATATTGAGGGCAATAAAAGGATTTTTGCTACGAGGACTGTGTTTATGCAAAGCGTGGGCGACCAATTCCTTACCCGTACCTGATTCACCATTAATTAACACAGAGATAGAGGAGCGGGAGAGACGGCCGATAGCACGGAAGACCTCTTGCATCGCAGGTGCCTCGCCTATGATTTCAGGAGTGTCCGCTTTGCTGGAGGTTAACGCGTTGTGGCTTTGTTTTTGTTCTTGGCTATGAGTAATGGCGCGATCGGCAAGGGCAAGTGCTTCATCGATATCAAATGGCTTCGGCAGGTACTCAAAAGCCCCTTCTTGATACGCCTTAACGGCAGCGTCTAGGTCTGAGTGAGCCGTCATAATAATAACCGGCAATTCAGGCTCCGCTTTTTGGATCTGTTTAAGCAGGTCAAGGCCATCCATACCAGGCATACGAATATCTGAGATGATAACGTCTGGAACCTCTCGCTCTAGTGCTAAAAGTACGCTTTCAGCATCTGCGAAGGTTTCACACTTTATATTGGCGTTAGAGAGGGTCTTTTCTAGAACCCAGCGTATAGAACTGTCGTCATCAACGACCCACACATAGCCTTTACTCATTATTCTGCCTCCTAGCGCTTTTATTTTTTAATAATCTAAAATGGGTAGATAAACGGTGAACGTCGTTTTACCGGGCCAACTGTCTACTTCGATCTTGCCGTGATGCTGGTCTATAAGGTTTTGGGATATTGATAGCCCAAGCCCAGTACCACCCTCTCGGCCACTGACCATAGGGTAAAACAAGGTATCTACTAGCTCTGGGGGAATACCAGGACCGTTATCGACCACCTCTATTCTGGCGGCAAGCTTAACTCGCTTGCCATGGATATTGACTTGATGCTCAGTTCGAGTGGTTAGGGTGATTAGAGCATCATCTTGCTTTTGTAATATTTGAGCGGCATTGCTCACTATGTTGAGCAGTGCCTGCTCGATCTGCTCGCTGTCCATGGCAATATCCGGCAAGCTCGGATCATAATCTCGCTCAATGCGAACATTTTGACCTAACTCGAGCCCGACCAACTGACGCACCTTTTCTAAAATAAGGTGCACATTCTCTGGTTGCTTGGTGCCCGGTCTTTGTGGTCCAAGCAAGCGATCCACCAGGTTCCGTAACCTGTCAGCTTGCTCGATAATAATCTGGGTATATTCGCGCAATGACTCCGATGGCAGCATTTTTTCTAGTAGTTGCGCTGCGCCGCGAAGTCCACCAAGCGGGTTCTTAATTTCATGAGCCAGGCTTCTCACCAGTAGCTTGGCTGCTTGCTGCTGAGCATGTTGATTGAGCTCTTGATTGAGTCTTCTTTGTTGATCCACCTGTCGCAACTCAACTAAAAGCATCACCTTTTTGTCCCACGAAATAGGGCTGATGGTGATCTCCAATAGCAATGGTCTGCCTTCTATAACAAAGGTGACGTCACTGTCTGTAATGCTCTGCCCTGAAATTAAGGGTTGTTCAAACACCGCAAAGTCGATGGAGGAGTGCTCCACCAATTCAGGTAACCGCTGATCGACACAACGATTCTTACTCTGTCCAAATAACTGTTCAGCCGCTGGGTTTAAGTAGCAAACCGTCAATGCTTCATCGATCAGCAAGGTCGCTGTAACAAGTTGTTCTAAGACGGTGTCAGCTAGTGGTTTACTCACGAAAAATCCTTTTTGGTGCAGAGAGAAAATCTAAGTTTATTATTGCACAATATTGGTGCAATAAGTGCTGCAGTTCGAGGAAATTAGCTCTTCCCTAGATAATGCAAAAAGCTTGCCGTTTTTTGAGATTGCTCTTAATTGGTGCTAATTAATTGAGTGCACGACAAATGGAGAATAAAAAAGGGCCTGCCAATGGCAGACCCTTTTAAAAGCGCTTAATCTAAAGATTAAACAGAGTAGTAAAGGTCAAACTCAAGTGGGTGAGTTGTCATGTTGATCTTTTCTACGTCTTGAGATTTCAGGTCGATGTAAGAATCGATGAAGTCATCAGAGAATACGCCGCCAGCAGTTAGGAACTCACGGTCTGCATCTAGAGAAGCAAGCGCTTCTTGTAGTGAAGCTGCAACTGTTGGGATTTCAGCTGCTTCTTCTGCAGGTAGGTCGTATAGATCCTTGTCCATAGCTTCGCCTGGGTGGATCTTGTTCTTAATACCGTCAAGGCCAGCCATTAGCATTGCAGAGTATGCTAGGTATGGGTTAGCCGCTGGGTCACCAAAGCGTAGCTCGATACGGCGTGCTTTAGGGCTTGGTACTACTGGGATACGGATAGAAGCAGAACGGTTACGTGCAGAGTATGCAAGCATAACAGGTGCTTCGAAACCTGGAACTAGACGCTTGTATGAGTTAGTTGCAGGGTTAGCAAATGCGTTGATTGCACGCGCGTGCTTGATTACGCCACCGATGTAGTAGATAGCTAGCTCAGATAGGCCACCGTACTTGTCACCAGCAAATAGGTTAACGCCATCTTTTGCTAGAGATTGGTGAACGTGCATACCAGAACCGTTGTCGCCAACCAGTGGTTTAGGCATGAAAGTTGCTGTTTTGCCGTAAGCGTGAGCTACGTTATGAACAACATACTTATAGATTTGAGTTTCATCAGCTTTAGTTGTTAGCGTGTTGAAGCGAGTAGCGATCTCGTTCTGACCCGCTGTAGCTACTTCGTGGTGATGCGCTTCAACTACTAGGCCCATTTCTTCCATGATTAGACACATAGCAGAACGGATATCTTGAGATGAATCAACAGGAGCTACTGGGAAGTAACCGCCTTTAACACCTGGACGGTGACCTTTGTTACCTTCTTCAAAATCAGAACCTGAGTTCCAAGATGCTTCTACGTCATCGATTTTGTAGAAAGAACCTGACATGTCAGTGTTGAACTTAACATCGTCAAACAGGAAGAATTCTGGTTCTGGACCGATTAGTACTGTATCTGCGATTCCAGTAGAACGCATGTACTCTTCAGAGCGCTTCGCGATAGAGCGAGGGTCGCGGTCGTAGCCTTGCATAGTAGTAGGCTCAAGAATGTCACAACGGATGTTCAGTGTTGAATCTTCTGTGAATGGGTCAAGTACCGCGCTTGCTGCGTCCGGCATCATAACCATGTCAGATTCATTGATACCCTTCCAACCAGCTACAGAAGAACCATCGAACATTTTGCCTTCTTCAAAGAAGTCTGCATCGACTTGGTGTGAAGGAAGAGAGATATGTTGCTCTTTACCTTTAGTATCGGTAAAGCGTAAGTCAACGAACTTAACTTCATTTTCTTGGATCAGCGATAGTACATTTTCTACTGACATGATTGGAAAACCTCCAGTGTTGGTAAACGTGATTGCTCGATTTTGGTGAGCATAAAATCCTAGGATTCAATCTACACTCTTTTTTACTCATCGAACAATTAATATTTTTCGACTGCTTTCCCTAATGCGAAAGGCGTGCCAACTTTTTAAAATCTATATTTATCAATGCTTTAATTGGCTGGCGGTTGCTTTTTGATATCCGCAGTGCACCAAGATGATCCATGGTTGCACAATATTGGGGCGTAAAAATGTGAGATTTGGGTGCAGTTGCTCAATATCAATGAATTATTCTCAGTTAAAAATAAGAAATGGATCACTTTCGCCCTAGATTGGTGCGATGAGAGATCGCCTCTAAAGGGTAAATAAGGTGACTAAAAGAGGGAAGCCAGTGGAATTTACTAAGCTGGGGGCTAAATAGAGGTCAATAATTCATTAATAAGTAAGGTATAGATCACATCTTGTTGGGATTTTGGCTAAAATCTGATACATTACGGCAAATTTTTTTAATTCCTGTCATCGGCAAACCGCCGAGACGCTACTGAGTGAACTCTATTCATGTCTACTCCACAGATTGATAAGTTAAGAAACATCGCCATCATTGCGCACGTTGACCATGGTAAAACAACACTGGTTGATAAGCTGCTACAGCAATCGGGTACGCTTGAGTCTCGTGGTGAAGCTGAAGAGCGCGTAATGGACTCGAACGACATCGAGAAAGAGCGTGGCATTACCATTCTTGCAAAAAACACTGCAATTAACTGGAATGATTACCGCATCAACATCGTAGATACCCCAGGACACGCCGATTTCGGTGGTGAAGTTGAGCGTATCATGTCTATGGTTGATTCTGTTTTGCTTATCGTAGATGCAGTTGACGGCCCTATGCCTCAAACTCGCTTCGTAACACAAAAAGCATTTGCACACGGCCTTAAGCCAATCGTTGTAATCAACAAGATTGACCGCCCTGGCGCTCGCCCTGATTGGGTTATGGACCAAGTTTTCGATCTATTTGACAACCTAGGCGCAACTGACGAGCAGCTAGACTTTACTGTTGTTTACGCTTCAGCGCTTAATGGCTGGGCAACAATGGAAGAAGGCGCAACTGGCGAGAACATGGAACCATTGTTCCAAGCTGTTGTTGATACAGTAGAATCTCCAAACGTTGACCTAGACGGTTCACTGCAAATGCAGGTTTCTCAGCTTGATTACAGCTCTTACGTTGGTGTTATCGGTGTATGTCGTGTAACTCGTGGTTCTGTTAAGCCTAACCAGCAAGTGACTATTGTTAACGCTGAAGGTAAAAAGCGTAACGGTAAAGTAGGCACGGTATTGGGTTACCTTGGTCTTGACCGTCACGAAGTTGAGCAAGCAAATGCAGGTGACATCATTGCAATTACAGGTCTTGGTGAGCTGAAGATTTCAGACACTATCTGTGACCAAAACAATGTAGAAGCGATGACTCCTCTATCTGTAGATGAGCCAACGGTTACTATGACTTTCCAAGTAAACACTTCTCCGTTCGCGGGTAAAGAAGGCAAGTTCGTTACTTCACGTAACATCCTTGAGCGTCTTGAGAAAGAATTGGTACACAACGTAGCATTGCGCGTTGAAGAAACTGACAACCCTGACCGTTTCCGTGTATCTGGTCGTGGTGAGCTTCACCTTTCGATCCTTATCGAAAACATGCGTCGTGAAGGCTTCGAGCTAGCAGTATCTCGTCCAGAAGTAATCCTTAAAGAAGAAGACGGTCAACTTCTAGAACCCTACGAGACAGTAACCATCGATGTGCTTGAAGAGCATCAAGGTGGCATCATGGAAAATATCGGCCTACGTAAAGGTGAGCTAACAGATATGTCTCCTGATGGTAAAGGTCGTGTTCGCATGGACTTTATGATGCCTTCTCGTGGTCTTATCGGTTTCCAAACTGAATTCCTAACGTTGACGTCTGGTTCTGGCCTGATGTACCACTCGTTTGATCACTACGGCCCTCACAAAGGCGGCGTAATTGGTCAACGTAATAACGGTGTTCTTATCTCGAACGCAACGGGTAAAGCTCTGACGTATGCTCTGTTTAACCTACAAGAGCGTGGTCGTCTGTTTGCACAGCACGCTGATGAAGTTTACGAAGGTCAGGTAATCGGTATTCATAACCGTGCAAACGACCTAACCGTTAACTGTCTTAAAGGTAAGCAGCTAACGAACGTACGTGCTTCTGGTACGGACGAAGCTCAGGTTCTTTCTCCACCGATCAAGCACACTCTAGAGCAAGCTCTTGAGTTCATTGACGAAGATGAACTAGTAGAAGTAACGCCTGAAAGCATTCGTATCCGTAAGAAGCTTCTTACTGAGAACGAGCGTAAGCGCGCAGCACGTCCAGCTAAGTAATCTAATCTCAGACTAGCTGTGCGCTGAGTGCACAGCACAGCTGAACGCAGCCCCGCAGAAGCCCCTTTATTGGCTTACTTCTGCGGGGCTGTTTTTTTTGCTAAACTGAAACTTCTTTCGTAACAGATTGAATTTTCAAACGGCAAGTCATGATGACTTGTGAATAAGTCTCAACTTTCAATCCCTATTGGTATTACAGCAGGACGCAGTAAATGCTCAATCTTCCACGCTGGGTACATGTTTTATTACATTACTCCGGCTACCTCTACCAAAGAGCCAAGCACGATAGGCTACCTGTGAATGCAGGTTATATGGCTTACATCACTCTATTGTCTTTGGTCCCTTTAACCACGGTTACCTTAACCGCGTTGTCGCGTGTGCCTCTATTTGATGGTGTAGGGGATACGGTTCAGCAGTTCGTGTTTAGTAACTTTGTGCCCGCTGCGGGTGAGGCTATTCAGCACACTCTGAACGAATTTATTGCCAATACGGGTAAGATGACCTCGATAGGGTTAGTGTTCCTATTCTTTGCTGCCTTGCTATTGATCTCGGCCATCGATAAAAACCTCAACTACATTTGGCGAGTGCGCAAAAAGCGCCGTACTGTGTATTCATTTTCTATGTATTGGATGGTGCTAACTCTCGGTCCTGTGCTAGTGGGCATGAGCTTGGTCTTTTCTTCTTACGTTGGCTCGCTACGGGTTTGGAGCGAAGATACGGTGCATTTGGTGTATGGCCTGTTGCCTATCAGCTTTTCTTTCTTAGCCTTCTTTGGGCTGTATCTGCTGGTGCCTAATATTAAGGTACGCTTTAATCACGCCTTGGCGGGCGCGTTTGTTGCCGGCTGTTTGTTTGAGGTCAGTAAGAAGCTATTCGCCTACTACGTGTCTCAGTTCCCTTCGTATCAGCTGATATATGGTGCCTTGGCGGCGGTCCCTCTGTTATTTATGTGGATTTATCTCTGCTGGATGATAGTGTTGATCGGTGCAGAAATCACAGCCAGCTTAGGTGAAGATGAGGTGTGGCGGGTGAATGAGCCATTCAGCATCAAATGGTTTTTGTACTACCAAGATAAATTAATGAGAAAAAGGATTCGAAGTGATAGCTCTGATTCAGAGAGTGAGTGAGGCCGCTGTAAAGGTCGACGGTGAAGTGGTCGGAGAGATCGATAAAGGCTTATTAGTCCTGCTTGGCGTAGAAAGAGATGATGATGAAGCCAAAGCTAAACGCTTGATGGAGAGGGTAACCACCTATCGCGTATTTGGTGATGATGAAGACAAAATGAATCTGAATGTGAAGCAAGTTGATGGTAGTGTGTTAGTGGTTTCCCAATTCACGCTACCTGCCGATACTAAGAAAGGGACTCGAGCGGGTTTCTCACGCGGTGCGGCACCGGCAGATGCAGAGCGCTTGTATGAGTACTTCTCTGATCGATGCGCGGAAGTGCTTCCCACTGAGCGCGGTCGCTTTGCTGCAGATATGAAGGTCTCACTGGTCAACGATGGTCCTGTTACCTTCTGGCTCCAAGTCTAGGACTGTTGTTCTATAACTAATTGATTCAAATGGATCTGAACTCATATGTTTAAACTGATTACCCCAAGAACTGAAAACCAACTGCAAAAGTATTATCACTTTCGCTGGCAGATGTTGCGTGAGCCTTGGCAAAGGCCAAAGGGTTCAGAAAGAGACGAGTACGATGAGCTTAGCCATCACCGCATGATAGTGGACAGTCGAGGCCGTCCTGTTGCCATAGGACGCCTGTATGTAACTGCAGATGATGATGGTCAGATCCGTTATATGGCGGTGAAAAAGAATCGCCAGGGCAAAGGCGTTGGTTCTTTGATCATGGTAGCTCTAGAGTCTTTGGCTAGAGAGGAGGGCGTGAAGCGACTGGTGTGTAATGCCCGCGAAGACGCCATTGAGTTCTATCGCAATAATGGCTTTGAAAGCCAGGGTTCGTTGAGCGATGAGCGAGGACCTGTACGCCATCAGCAAATGATTAAAACCATCGACCCTATGGCGAATGTATTGCGACGCCCTGATTGGTGTAATGAGCTACAAAGTCGCTGGGAAGAGCAGATCCCTATCAGTGATAAAATGGGAATCAAGATCAACCAGTATACCGGCTATAAGTTTGAGTGTGTTGCTCAGCTAAACCCAAATCTTAATCCACACAATACGATGTTTGCAGGCTCAGCGTTTACCCTAGCCACCTTAACGGGGTGGGGGATGGCTTGGCTGTTGATGAAGGAGCGAAACCTTCATGCTGACATCGTGCTTGCGGACAGTAATATTCGCTATCGTCACCCTGTAAAAGAGAGCCCAAAAGCGAGTACCTCTTTGGATGGCATTAGTGGAGACCTTGATAGACTAGAAGGAGGGCGCCGAGCCCGAATTATTATTAAGGTATTTATCTATAGTGGCACACAAGAAGCGGTTGAATTTACCGGTACTTATGTATTGCTGCCTAGCTCAAAGGCCAATGAAACCCTAAGTGTTTAGGGTTTCTCCTGATTTTCAGCTTTAGGGCAGGTCATGGAGATTTGATTGCGCCCTTTAGGCAGTGTAGAAGAGAGCGACAGGCAATCTGTGCTGAGGTGAAACTTAATGTTCCCCCCTTCTAGATCCACTAGGTCAACACTGCCTTGCACGCTTCCAGACAAATCTTGGCTGACGAATTGAATCTCTGACACCTTCACCACCCCTCTGTTTGCTTCGATGTTCACCTCTGGAATGATAACCGTGTGCTTATTTTTTGCAGAGAAAGGTAGGGTCAACTGTACATCGTGTGGCGCTATCTTTACCTGACCATCAAGGCTGTGTTTTAGCATTAGCTCATCGCCACCTAGACCGCTTAAGTCAATGGTTAAGTCAGCAAGTCCGTTCCAACCGACCGCCGCATCGAGCGGGTGCGTAATGCTTTCTAAAGGCAGGCCATAAGCCTGTACGGACACTTGCCACGGATAGCTGGCTAGCCCTAGATCTATGCTTGAATCTGCTTTGATTAATCCATCATTGATAGGCACAAACAGTTGCCTTACATGCCATAGTCCGTCAGTGGTATCCGTCTCTAGATAGGGCTTGATAGACGTCATGCCAAATGCAGACAGGCTATTCGCACTAGCGGCAAAGGAACCATTCCACAGCGCCCAATTACCGTCTTTTTTGAGGATAAGTTCTCTGCCTTCGGCGTTAACATTGGACACCTGCCAATGACTGTCTGTAGAAATATCAATAAGCTGACTGCGCTCTACCCTGAGTTTGTCTATTTCAACGGTCTGTAGAGCATGTAGTGATTTCATTACAGCATCATGGACCTCAGGGTCTTCAATACTCCACTCCAGATTCTTAATCTCTAGTTCATTGAGGTGCACACTGTCTTCAGACAGCTTACCGCTGGTGGTAAATTGGCCCTGCTCAAACAGAAAGGTAAACTTATCGAACTGAATACTGTGTGATGCAAATTGCCCTGATGCTTGTGGCTCCAGTAACAATTGTTCATGCCAAGCAACGCTCTCTGCGGAAAACTGGAATGGACTATCTTGCGTCCATAAGTCTTTGCGAAGATCCCAGTTGCTTAGCTGCAGATGCATTTGGTTGAGAGCAAGGTCATTAGCTTGCCAACTAGATCGCTCGATCTCTAGGTGTTCAATAGACGTGATTTTTTTCAGAAGAGGGATCAGTGGCGGTGGCTCTGGTTGAGAGAATAGAGGCTCGGAAAGCTGGAGGTTTCGCACCAACGCATCGTTGATCACCCAATCATCACTGTTTTTCTCAGCAATGAATTGAATTTCGCCTCCACGCCAATTAAAGCTGACAAGGTCTAATTGAGTCTTATCTTCAACGTAATTGATTCTGGCCTTAAAGTTATCAAAGGCTTCGCCCTTCCAGTACACCTGATCACTGTCGATATTTAGGTACCCTTCAGGGTAAGGGGCTTTCGGGGTGTAAGTGAGCTGGATATCTCGTGCGATAAAGTCGTTGTTCGCAAAGTCCATACCTCGGATTTCAATATGCTGAGGCTGCCAGCGCTGCACTAGGCTATCGAGCTCGTTTTTATCTGGGACTCCCTCAGGCAGGTTAACGCCGGAGATCAATACATTGGTTATTGAGAGTGGCTTGGGCCAGCGCCATTGCGCTTCGAAACTCAATTGCACGTTGTTGATAGCAATGACAGAGTCATTGGGCTGAGCGATAGTCACTCGAGATAGAGATAATTGATCGGGGTACTGATAGTGTGACTCGTCTATTTGAATTGAATTATCTGTGACGCGAGAGAGGATTTGTTGAGTTAACCAACTTGAATGAGAGGTTTGTAAGATCAGAAATAGCGCAATAAGCCCTGCTAGTAAAAGCAATATCGCCCATAAACTGATTTTGAGTACCGCCTTCATCCTATTTCCCAATGCTGTTCGCGTATGGGTAAAGATGACTTATATCTTATTGTTTATCAATAAAAAAGCCCCTGAAACAGGGGCTTGATTCACAAGAAGAATAATCAGTCTAGCTGTGGTCCGGCTTTAACGAGTGATTTACCTTCATCGTTGTCAGTGTACTTGTCAAAGTTATTGATAAAGCGTTGCGCTAAATCATTAGCCTTGCTTTCCCATTGCAATGGGTCAACGTAGGTGTCGCGTGGATCCAAGATCTCAGGATTAACATCGTGTAGTGACTTAGGCACCTCTAGGTTAAACACAGGGATAGTGGTGGTTTCCGCTTTCTCGATAGAACCATCTAGAATGGCATCGATAATGGCGCGAGTATCTTGGATAGAGATACGCTTGCCTGTACCATTCCAGCCCGTATTCACTAGATAAGCCTCAGCACCTGCGGCTTCCATACGCTTCACTAGCACTTCTGCATACTTGGTTGGGTGCAGAGTGAGGAACGCTGCGCCAAAACAGGCAGAGAAGGTTGGCGTTGGCTCTGTAATACCACGCTCAGTACCAGCTAACTTAGCGGTAAAGCCAGAAAGGAAGTGATACTTCGTTTGCTCTGGTGTGAGCTTAGACACAGGTGGTAAAACGCCAAATGCATCCGCAGATAGGAATATCACCTTATTCGCGTGTCCGCCCTTAGAAACAGGCTTAACGATGTTCTCAATGTGATGGATTGGGTAAGAGACTCGAGTATTCTCAGTCTTCGAACCGTCATCAAAATTGATTGAGCCATCATTGCGCACCGTAACGTTCTCTAATAACGCATCACGACGAATGGCATTATAGATATCTGGCTCTGCTTCTTTTGATAACTTGATGGTTTTTGCGTAGCAACCACCCTCAAAGTTAAACACGCCATCGTCATCCCAGCCATGCTCATCATCACCGATCAATGCACGCTTTGGATCGGTTGATAGCGTTGTTTTACCCGTACCGGATAAACCAAAGAATACCGCGACGTCGCCTTCTTCGCCCATGTTTGCAGAGCAGTGCATAGAGGCGATGTCTTGTAGAGGAAGGAAGTAGTTCATCATTGCGAACATGCCTTTCTTCATCTCGCCACCATACCAGGTGCCGCCGATCAGCTGCATGTTCTCTGTGAGGTTAAATACAGTGAAGTTTTCAGAGTTCAGACCATGCTCTTGCCATTTATCGTTGGTGCATTTCGCACCATTCATTACCACGAAGTCAGGCTTGAAGGTTGCTAGCTCGTCTTCGGAAGGGCGTATGAACATGTTTTTCACAAAGTGAGCCTGCCATGCTACCTCTGTGATGATACGCACAGCCAGGCGAGTATCAGGGTTAGTGCCACAATAACCGTCAATGACAAACAGACGCTTATTGGAAAGTTGAGTGGTTACTAGTTGTTTTAGGTCATTCCAAACAGCTTGGTCGATAGACTTGTTGTCGTTCTTAACCGTATCTGTTGTCCACCACATGTTTTCACGTGTGGTGTCATCCTTAACAATGAATTTGTCCTTTGGAGAACGCCCTGTGAAAATGCCAGTATCTACCGCTACAGCGCCTAGTTCTGTCACTATGCCCTTTTCGTAACCTTGTAGTGTTTCACTGGTCTCCTCTGCGAAAAGCGTTTCGTAACTCGGGTTACGAACGATTTCGGTAGAGCCGTTGATACCATATTGAGTAAGATCGATGTTTGCAGCCTTAGTATGTTCCATAACGGTCATAGGTGCTCCTTGTAGGGTATTTATAGTAAGAATAATTTTGAAGTTGCTGAATTTATAAGTATTTTGGTCTAGCAAGCAATCTTCTTAATACTGACTATATATGGCTTTTTTGATTATTTTTTCAACAAGGATCACGTTTTTGTAGTTCAGGATTTGGACAGGAATAAGTCTTGAGGTTGATCATAAAAGCGCACTATTGACATATATCGTGCTAAAAATGCGAGTCAATGCGGATTTTATGAACATTTTCCGCTATGAAAAGTGATGGATATAAAAAAACCGGCCCACTTGGCCGGTTTATAAAATGCTCAAACTGTGAGCTTAGTGCAATGTAGGCTTATTCTCTGCGTTGGCAAACAATTCTTCTACTTGAGCAGCATCAAAATCGTAAGTGGTTCCGCAGTAGTCGCAGTGTAAATCTACGCTACCTTCTGTCGCCAAAATATCGTTAATCTCTTCGCGTGCCACAGTAAGGATTGCAGCGCCACTGCGCTCTCTTGAACAGCCACAGAAGAACTCAACTTCTTGCGGGTCGAACAGCTTAACGGTTTCTTGGTTGTAAAGTCGGTACAGCAACTCATTGGCTGGTAGGCCGAACAACTCTTCGTTCTTCACTGTGTCCGTCAGTTGCTCTAGGTGCTCGAAGTCATCCGCAGAGCCAGTACCATCTGGAACAACCTGTAGCAGCATACCTGCAGCGTGTTGTTTGCCTTCATGTTCACCAATACGGAACCATAGGCGGGTTTTAAGCTGCTCTGAGCGCTCAAAGTAAGCCTCTAGAACCTCCGCAAGGGTATCGCCTTCTAGACCAACAACGCCTTGGTAGCGTTCGCCTTTGTTTGGTGAAATCGTAATCACCAAGTGACCTTTGCCTAGCATGTCATGCAAAGTCGCAGTCTCAGCGATCTCGCCTTCAAAGCGAGCAACACCGCGCATCTTTTGGTTGTTGTCACCATTGATGACAGCCAATGATACTGGGCCATCGCCTTGTAATTGAAGCGTGATAGAGCCTTCAAACTTTAGAGTGGCTGTCAGTAATGATGTAGCCACTAGCAGTTCGCCAAGCAAGGTTTGAACTGCCGCTGGGTATTGCTTGCTGTCTAGGATGGCTTGATACGCTTTATCTAGCTGTACTAGTTCACCACGTACAGATAAATCTTCAAATAAGTAACGATTTAACACGTTGTTTTCCATTAGGAAACTCCAGCTTATTGGTTCTTAAATTTAATCAGGTCACGTCGTTGTTTTTTATCAGGGCGACGTTCAGGACTTGGGTTATGTGCGTGCAGCTTGCGCTCTAAAGCAGTTTTTTCTCGCTTCTCTACACTCTCAGCGGTTTCGCTGTAGAGTAATTGCGCCTCAGGTGCTCCGCGTCGTTGGTCAGAAACTTTTTCTATCCTAACCGTTTTTTCAACATTTCCCTGTCGTAGGGTAATGGTAGCCCCTAGTTCCACAATTTTGCTTGGTTTGCTACGCTGCCCATCATAGTGGACCTTGCCACCATCGATCATGTTACGAGCGATCGAACGGGTCTTATAAAAGCGTGCTGCCCATAACCATTTGTCTAGTCTTACAGACTCGGTATTGGAACTCATAGTGATCTTTGCTCTCTAAGTGTTATCCAGCAGCCTGATTAATGGTGACGGATATATCATTTTTCAAGTAAATGCATTTATTTACATTCGAATTTATTGGTTGTCTAAATTTGGTAATGTTATTTATGGTAATCTTGCGCACCAGTTTAACCCAGTAGCACCAACGCCTTAGTGGCATATACTATGGAAGTCGGTATATCAAAAGGACCTGTTTTGTCTAAGTTTTCCACATACTCGCACAAAGCCAATCAACTACTAAATAGTGTAGTGAATCAGCAGGCGATAATTGCCCGAGGATTGACTTTTGTTTTGCTAGTTACGTCTGCTTGGCTGTGTGGTCATTTATTTTGGCACCTAATGGGGTCTGAATCAGGAGTTGAACGCTGGACACCCTCAACTGCTAGCGTTGGCACGAATACTGGCCAGCAACAAGGCGCGGATATTGCCCCTTTGCTCAATGCTAATCTGTTTGGCGAAGAATCAGAAGATGCACCTGCGGTTGTTGAGCAAGTGGTTGATGCCCCGAAAACACGTCTTAATCTTGTATTGGTGGGCGTGGTGGCCAGTAGTAATCAGAAAAGCAGTTTAGCGGTGATTGCTAACAGAGGAAATCAGGATACCTATGGCATTGGTGAGACCATTGATGGTACGCGAGCGCAGCTGCGTAACGTGCTAAAAGATAGAGTTATCATCGAAAACCAAGGTCGTAATGAAACCTTAATGTTAGAAGGGATAGAATATAAGCGCGTCGCCGATGTACAAGAGATCGCGAAGCAGCAACCCCAATCGAATGTTCAGGGCAATAACCCTGAGGTCGATCTAGGTGACCTAGACTCTATCAAAGCAGCAATATCAGAGAATCCTCAGCAGTTCCTCAAGTATATTCGTCTATCTCAAGTTAACCGTGACGGTAAGTTAGTGGGTTATCGTGTTCGCCCTGGGAAAGAGCGTGCGCTGTTTGATTCTGTTGGCCTGCAAGATGGCGATATCGCCGTTGAACTCAATGGCGCGGACCTTACGGAGCCGTCAGCGATGGGCGAGATTTGGAAGTCTTTGGGCGACTTAAGTGAGATTAACCTCACCGTTGAGCGAGATGGTCAACGCTACGATATTTATTTACAACTATAGTTTGGTAACAGCATTGTTATCGACTAGGAAGCATCGGCCTATCTAATAGAGCCATGCTCGGCATGGAATGCCATTGATTTTTTTGGGAGTATGAAGTGAAAAGTTGGTTTAGCAAGAGCGCATGGTTGTTGATGGGAAGTTTGGCGTGTGCGCCAGCCTTCAGCGCCAATGAATTTAGCGCCAGCTTCAAGGGAACGGACATCGGCGAATTTATCAATATCGTCGGACGTAACTTAGAGAAAACCATCATTGTTGACCCTACTGTTAGGGGCAAGATCGATGTACGTAGCTACGATGTGCTCAACGAAGAGCAGTATTACCAGTTTTTCCTCAGTGTTCTTGAAGTGTATGGGTTTGCCGTTGTTGAAATGGAAAACGGTGTACTCAAGGTCATTAAAGCCAAAGATGCGAAAACCTCAGCCGTACCTGTAGTGGGTGATGCCAATGTTAAAGGCGATGCGGTAGTCACTCGCGTTGTTGCTGTGCGCAATGTGTCTGTTCGTGAGCTCTCGCCACTACTGCGTCAATTAAACGACAATGCCGGCGCCGGTAACGTGGTTCACTATGATCCTGCCAACATTATCTTGATTACTGGCCGTGCGGCGGTCGTAAATCGCTTGGCAGAAATCATTGAGCGCGTTGACCAAGCCGGTGATAAATCTATCGAGGTTGTTGAGCTTGAGAACGCTTCTGCAGCAGAGATGGTGCGCATTGTTGAGGCATTGAACAAGACCACCGATGCGAAAAATACTCCTGCCTTCCTACAGCCTAAGCTGGTAGCCGATGAGCGCACCAACTCAGTGTTGATCTCAGGCGATCCACAAGTTCGAAAACGCCTAAGAGCTGTCGTCTCTCAATTGGATAAAGAGATGGAGGTTAAAGGCAACAACCAGGTTGTTTATCTAAAGAATGCTAACGCAGAAGACCTTGTTGAGGTCCTAAAAGGCGTTTCAGATAACCTAGCGGCGGCGAAGAAAACCGCAAAAGGTGCAGCCGCTGTTCGCAACCCTAATTCTGAAGTGATGATATCTGCGCACACCGGCACTAATGCCTTAGTGATTACCGCTCCGCCAGATATTATGAAAGCGCTACGTGACGTTATTGCGCAGCTTGATATTCGTCGTGCACAGGTGCTAATTGAAGCCTTGATCGTTGAAATGTCAGAGGGTGACGGCGTTAACCTAGGCGTGCAATGGGGTAACCTTGAAACGGGTGCCGTTGTTCAATACGGTAATTCTGGCGCGTCTATTGGTCAGGTGCTGGTGGGTCTAGAAGAAGCACAAGACACGAGTTCTACCACTGCGGTTTACGATGAGAACGGCAACTTCCTACGTAACGAAACCACCACGACTGAGGGTGACTATTCCACGCTAGCGAGTGCGCTAAGCGGTGTGAATGGTGCAGCGGTAAGTTTGGCGATGGGCGACTGGACGGCGTTAATCAGTGCGGTAGCGACGGATTCAAATTCAAACATTCTATCGTCTCCAAGCATTACGGTGATGGATAATGGCGAGGCTTCGTTCATCGTAGGTGAAGAGGTTCCGGTCATTACAGGCTCGACTTCGGGCTCAAACAACGAAAACCCATTCCAAACGGTCGACCGTAAAGAAGTGGGTATTAAGCTCAAGGTTGTGCCTCAGATAAACGAAGGTGACTCAGTTCAATTGAAGATTGAACAAGAGGTTTCCAATGTGTTGGGCGCTAATGGTGCGGTCGATGTTCGATTCGCTAAGCGACAACTGAACACGTCAGTAATGATTCAAGACGGCCAAATGCTGGTGCTTGGTGGTTTGATTGATGAGCGCGCTCTTGAGAGTGAGTCTAAGGTTCCAATCTTGGGTGATATTCCTTGGTTAGGCCAACTGTTCAAATCGACCAGTACCCAGGTTGAAAAGAAAAACCTAATGGTATTTATCAAGCCAACCATTATTCGTGATGGGGTGACCGCTGATGGTATTACTCAGCGTAAGTACAACTACATCCGTGCAGAGCAACTGTACAAAGCAGAAGAAGGCCTGAGACTGATGTCTGATGATTTAGTGCCGATTATGCCTAAATTTGGTGATGAAGCTCGTCGCCCTTCAGAGCTGCAAGCCTTTATCGAGCAAGTGGAAGCGAAGTAATGGAAAGTGGTGCGTTTTCAAGGTTTGAGACGAGTATGACTCGCCTGCCATTTAGCTTTGCCAAGCGCTTTAATGTGGTGCTTGAGCCTAATGCGGATGCCAGTGCTAACCAGTTGTTTTTCATTGAACCACTGCAGACCTCAACCCTACTAGAAGTGACTCGAGTTTCGTCGCTACCTATTCAGTTGGTTGAGCTTGATAAGAAGAGTTTTGACTCGAAGCTTTCCGATGCCTATCAGCGTGATTCGTCTGAAGCGAGACAGCTAATGGAAGATATCGGCGCAGACAGCGACGATTTCTTCTCGTTGGCAGAAGAGCTGCCACAAAACGAGGACTTGCTTGAGGCCGAAGATGATGCGCCGATCATTAAGCTGATCAACGCCATGCTGGGTGAGGCCATCAAAGAAGGTGCCTCAGATATCCATATTGAGTCCTTTGAGAAGTCACTGTCTATTCGTTTCCGTGTGGATGGTGTACTGCGAGACGTCCTAGCGCCAAGCCGCAAGCTAGCGCCACTGCTTGTGTCTAGGGTTAAGGTTATGGCTAAGCTTGATATCGCCGAGAAGCGCGTACCTCAAGATGGTCGTATCTCACTGCTGATAGGTGGGCGTGCGGTAGATGTGCGTGTATCCACAATGCCTTCGTCTCACGGCGAGCGAGTGGTGATGCGTCTTCTCGATAAAAACGCCACACAGTTGGACTTAAACAGCTTAGGTATGGCGCACCATAACCACGTCAATTTCCAAACGCTTATCAAGCGACCTCACGGCATTATCTTGGTTACCGGTCCAACGGGTTCGGGTAAATCCACCACCTTGTATGCGGGCTTACAAGAGCTGAATAGTGCTGAACGCAATATTCTGACGGTAGAGGATCCAATCGAATTCGATATTGACGGCATTGGACAAACTCAGGTAAACCCTAAGGTCGATATGACCTTTGCTCGCGGATTAAGAGCTATCTTGCGTCAAGATCCTGATGTGGTAATGGTCGGTGAGATTCGTGACCTTGAAACTGCACAGATCGCGGTACAAGCGTCTTTGACCGGTCACTTGGTGATGTCAACGCTGCACACCAATACCGCAGTGGGTACGATCACCCGATTGCGAGATATGGGTATAGAACCCTTTCTTATCTCCTCATCATTGCTCGGTATCTTAGCTCAGCGTTTGGTACGTACTTTGTGCCAACAGTGTAAGCAACCCTTCCAAGCCGATGCTGAGCAAAAGAAACTGTTTAATCTGCAACCTGATGATGATCTGGTTTTGCATAGACCCAATGGCTGTGAGCACTGTAATCATAAGGGCTACAAAGGCCGAACAGGTATCCATGAGCTGCTAGTTGTGGATGAAAAAGTACAAGAGCTGATCCATGGCGAGCAAAGCGAACAAGAGATAGAACTGGCTATTCGTGCGTCTACCCCAAGTATCCGTCAAGATGGTCTGGATAAGGTGAGAGCCGGCAAGACCACCCTTGAAGAAGTAATGCGAGTGACTAGGGAAGAGTAATGGCGGCATTTGAATACAAGGCACTGGATGTCAAAGGACGCCAGAAAAAAGGTGTTATCGAAGGTGATAATGCCCGTCAGGTAAGACACCGCCTGAAAGAGCAGGGTTTGATGCCGGTTGAAATAACCGAAACCAAAGCCAAGCAAGAAGCGGCTAAGTCGAAAGGCTTTCAGCGTGGAATAAGCACCCCTGATCTTGCTTTGTTAACTCGCCAATTGTCCACCTTAGTGCAGGCAGGAATGCCACTTGAGGAGTGCCTCAGAGCGGTCGCTGAGCAATCAGAAAAAGCGCGTATTAGCAGCATGTTGGTGAGCGTCCGCTCTAAGGTTGTTGAAGGCTACACTCTTGCTGACAGCATGCGTGAGTACCCTGCCATTTTTGATGATCTCTTTTGTGCCATGGTTGCGGCTGGTGAAAAATCCGGACACCTAGATGCGGTATTAGAGCGTCTGGCGGATTATGCAGAGAAGCGTCAACAGCTTCGTTCTAAGCTTCAACAAGCCATGATTTACCCGATCATGCTGACCCTAATTGCAGTAGGTGTTATCGGCTTTTTGCTGGCGACAGTGGTCCCTAAGATCGTTGACCAATTTATCCAGATGGGGCAGGAACTACCTACCTCCACTCAAATTCTGATTAACGCCAGTGACTTTGTCCAAGACTATGGCGTGTTGCTGGTTGGGAGTATCTTAGCCTTAATTGTGGGTACTAAGATTTTGTTAAGAAAGCCCACGCTTAGGTTAAGCTGGGATCACAAAGTGCTCAAGGTACCGGTTATCGGCCGAGTGGCTAGAGGTCTCAATACCTCTCGCTTTGCTCGTACTCTCGCGATTTGTTCCGCTAGTGCTATTCCATTGCTGGATGGCATGCGAGTTGCCGCCGAGGTAATGGGTAATAAATTCTTTAAGAAGCAGGTTTATGAGGCATCTGATAAGGTGCGAGAAGGGGCAAGCCTTCGACATTCTCTGCAGCAAAGTAAGCTATTCCCACCGATGATGCTGCATATGATTGCCAGTGGTGAACAGTCTGGTGAGTTAGAGCAAATGCTGACTCGCGCGGCAGATAACCAAGACCAAGACTTCGAATCGCAAGTGAACCTGGCTTTGGGTATCTTTGAGCCATTACTGATCGTATTTATGGCAGGGATTGTATTGTTTATTGTGGTGGCGACTATGATGCCGCTACTTGAGTTGAATAATTTGGTTTCGGGCGCCTAATGTTTTTGCCCGAGTGTATGGAGAAAAAAATGAAATATAATAAGAAACAACAAGGCTTTACCTTGCTAGAGGTTATGGTTGTTGTCGTTATTCTAGGTATCTTGGCAAGCTTCGTTGTGCCTAACCTTTTGGGTAACAAAGAGAAGGCCGACCAACAAAAAGCGATTACCGATATCGTAGCGTTAGAAAATGCTCTTGATATGTACAAGCTAGACAATAGTGTCTACCCAACGACAGACCAAGGCCTAGACGCATTGGTAAGTCGTCCAACGGGGTCTCCTGAGCCGCGTAACTACCGTGGTGATGGTTACATTCGTCGTCTTCCAAACGACCCATGGGGTAACGAATACCAATACCTGAGCCCAGGCGATAACGGTAACATCGATATCTTTACTCTAGGTGCTGACGGTCAAGAGGGTGGCGAGGGAGCTGCTGCTGATATCGGCAACTGGAATCTACAAGATTTCCAATAATTCGTAACTATAGTGAGACGTGATAAACGACAGCGCGGCTTTACCCTCCTAGAGATCATGCTAGTCATGGTCTTGGTGTCGGTTAGCGCCATAGCGGTAGTGGTTAATTTACCCACTAGCAGTTCAGATGCCGCAGAGACTCGCGCGCAACAGCTTTATCAACGTCTCAACCTATTGCATCAAGACGCAATATTGAACGGTTGGGATCTGGGTATTCGCTTTGATCCCGCAGGAAATAAGTATCGACTTTTGCAACTGACTCGAGAGGGTTGGCAGGCACTAGAGCATCGCAGAATCCCTGCAGATACCGAGCTTGAAGATGGCCTAACACTCGCCTGGGAGCTGGGTGATGGTGTTTGGGGCAAAAAAGACAGCTTGTTTGAAGAGGGATCGCTGTTTGATGAGGAAATGTTTGCAGAGGAAGAAAACAAAGACAAAGAGGCGCCGCCTCAGGTCTTTATTTTGTCCAGTGGTGAACTGACACCCTTTGAGGTCTACATCCACCCAAGCTCAGAAGCACAAGGCGAGCAAAACTGGCGCGTGATGGCGCTAGAAAACGGTAGCTTTCGATTGCTGAAACCTGGTGAGGAGTTCGACGATGAAGTCCTCTAGAGGCATGACCTTGCTAGAGGTTTTGATTGCTCTGGCTATCTTTGCAACGGCTTCTATTAGTGTGGTTAGGGCTATTACTCAGCACATTAATAGTATCGGCTACCTTGAGCAAAAGACCTTTGCTGGCATGGTAGTGGACAATCAAATGGCATTGATGATGCTAGCCGAGCCTCCTAAGACAGCACGTAAAGGCACCTCTGAATTAGCCGGTTATACCTGGTATTGGTCTATTACACCAATATCAACAAGCACCGCTTATTTGCGAGCGGTTGATGTCAGTGTGGCCCTAGATGAAAAAATGGATAGCCCCCTAGTTACGGTAAGAAGTTATGTACCGTTATAAAAAGGCGAAAGGTTTTACCCTGATTGAGGTGCTGGTGGCGATTGCCGTGTTTGCTAGCCTCAGTATGGCAGCGTATCAGGTGGTATTTCAGACTCAGCTGAGCAATCAGCAGTCTCAAGAGAAATTAGGGCGCTTGCAGCAGTTGCAGGCAACCCTAGTCTATCTAGATAGTGATTTTCGTCAGATAGCGATTCGTCGTTTTCGTAATGACGGACAAGAAGCGGGTGAGTCGCTCATTTATTGGCAAGATAACCTGCTTGATTCCGATGAAAAAGGTGTGCTGTTTACTCGTTTAGGCTGGATTAATCCACAGCAGCAGTTCCCTCGCGGAGAAGTCACCAAAGTAGGCTATCGAATTCGAGATCATAAGCTTGAGCGAGTTTGGTGGCGATACCCAGACACTCCGGTTGGACAGCAAGGTATCGTGACCCCGCTTCTTGATAAGGTCGAGGAGTTTGATATTCGTTTTTATAACGGAGAAAGCTGGCTAGAAGAATGGGAAGACAATGGTTCATTGCCTAAGGCTGTGGCCGTGCATTTAACCCTAGAAGATTATGGCAAGCTTGAGCGTATCTACCTAACGGCTGATGGTCAGCTAGAGAGGATTAATGAAGATACGCCTCAGTAATTCGCAAAAAATGAAAGGACAAAGCAAGCAACAAGGCGTTGCCTTGCTAGTGGTATTGCTTCTGTTGGCTATTATGACCGCCATCGCCGCCACCATGTCAGAACGATTGGTTCTGGGGGTGGATAGGGCAAGCAGTCAGGTGGATAACCAACAAGCCTATTGGTATGCCATCGGCGTCGAGGCATTAGCCAAATACGGCATCGAGGAGAGCTTAGAAGACGGTGATACGGTCAATCTAAGTCAGCCATGGGCGTTAGAGGAGCAATCCTACCCATTGGATTACGGTGAGGCGAGAGGCGTAGTTAGGGATATGCAGGCGTGTTTTAACGTTAACTCACTGGCCGCAGTCACTATCGACCCTACTTCCAGTTCTCGTCCATACTTGTTGCAGGTGTGGCGAACCTTGCTAGAAGAGGTGGGACTCGACAGCTATCAAGCTGAGGTCGTTGCCGACTCCACATGGGAATACCTAGATAAAGACGATGGTGTGATGACTCAGGCAGGTGTGGAAGATGCCACTTATGAGGGATTGTCTCCATCCTATATGGCTGCCAATGGCCTGATTGCTGATTTGAGTGAGCTACGCAGTGTATATCAGATGGATGGCCCATCAATGAGACGCATCTCATGGTTAGCGTGCGCGCTGCCTACCGATGACTTGCGCATCAATGTGAATACACTTAGGCCATGGCAATCTAAGCTATTGGTCGCACTGTTTGAGCCAGCCTTGAGTGAAGATCAGGCCAAGCAGGTTATTGAAGATCGCCCATATGATGGGTGGGAGAGCACTGATGATTTCTTGGCTGAAGGCAATATCGCCGGTATCAGTGCCGAAATAAAAAACAAGGCGAAGGAATATCTATCTGTAGATAGCCGTTATTTTGAATTAGATGCAGAAGTATTTGTGCAGGATGCCCGAGTTCGCTTGAGGAGCCTGCTTTATAGTGAAAATCAAGACGAATCGCGAGTAGTACGCCGACGATTTGGAGGAATTAGTGAGCGAAATCCTGACAGTTCGGCTCAGTAGGCAGAATTTAAAAACAATTCCATGGTTGGTTTGGTCATCGACAGAGAACGAGATCATTGCCAGTGGTGAACTCGGTGGCTTAGAGGAATTAGAAGAACTCACCTCCTATGCGACCGAGCGAAGCGTTGCCCTATTATTAGATGGCCAAGATGTGGCTTTACGAGAAGTCGGAGTGCCTGCTGGTGCTTCACGCCAGTTCTCAACCATGTTGCCATTCCTCTTGGAAGAAGAGCTGGCTCAAGACATTGATGAATTGCACTTCTCGATACTCAAGCAAACAAGCGATAAGGCATGGGTAGCTGCAGTCGATAAAGATTATCTTCAGCAATGCATTGAACGTTTCCTCGAGGCGGGCATTGAACTTCATCGCGTCTTGCCTGATGTATTATCTTTGCCTTTGGATGGCAGCACTATCCCTATGCTTCCTTGGCAAGGCTACTGCTTGATTCGCCAAGATATCTATCAAGGCATAGTGCTACCAGAAGCGCTAGTGCCGTATGCATTGGCTCGCCCTCCTTTTACGGTGGATATCGAAGACGAGGAAGAGTCACCTTCTGAAGAACCTGTTCATATTCAATGTTTTGGTTCTATTCCTGAGTCATTACCTAGCATTGAAAATCCAAAGATTGAGGCCTTACCTGCAGAGTTACCTATGGCTCTACTGGCTAAGAATGCGCAGCTTTCGACGATCAACTTATTATCGGGCGAGTTCAAGCGACAGTCATCGTGGCTTAAAAACATCAAGCTTTGGCAAGCTCCGGCTATTGCCGCATTAGTGCTATTGGTTATTTTTGGTATTAATACCTATACCCAAGTCAGCCAAATAGAGACTCAGGCGACGGCGTATCGAGCCGAGAGTGAACGAATTTTTAGAGCGGTCTTTCCTGATAAAAATCGTATCCCAACAGTAAGCTACCTTAAGCGTCAAATGAGTGATGAAAAAACGCGCTTGAGCGGTGGAACTGTGGATGCGCCCTTAATGGTTTGGCTACTTGACGTGCAAGTTGCCCTTAAAGATAGCGATAAAGTTCAAATACAGAGCCTCAAGTTCGATAGTGATCGCGAAGAGTTGCGAATCCAAGCGCAAGCGAGTGACTTCCAAACCTTTGAGCAACTGAGAGTGGCCTTTTCTGAGAAGTTTTTGGTAGACCAAGGGCAGATCAACCGTAATGGTGATTTGGTCAGCAGCAGTTACGTATTGAAGGTGAAGTAATGCGAGGATTACAACAAGCTATCCTAGGATATTGGAGCAGTATTAGCCTTCGTGAACAGCGTATGTTGATTATCGCGATTGGCTTTGGTGTTGCAGGTTTGCTGTATTGGGGCGGCTTTGCGCCACTTAAGCAGAAGAACGAATTGGCACAGGCCCGCTTAATCAGTGAAACACAACTTTTGAGTTGGGTACAAAAAGAAGCAAACGCGATTACTGAGTTGCGTAAAACCAGTGGCGCACCTTCTATCTCCAATGAACCTCTAAACCAACTGCTGTCGACGTCTACAGGGCGATTTAATATCGAACTGATTCGCCTGCAACCTCGTGACGATATGGTTCAGGTGTGGGTTCAGCCAGTGGCGTTTAATCGTCTAATGAATTGGTTACTGTATTTGCGCCAAGAAAAAGGGGTAGACGTCGCCTTTTTTGATATCAACGAAACCGAAAAGAAAGGGGTCGTAGAGGTGAAAAGATTGCAGTTTAAAAGAGCAGGTAGTTAATGTTTGGTGTCAGTCTAAAGAAGATTTTTGCATACGGCTTTCTACTGTTAGCCGTATTCTTGTGTAGCGTTATCGTTCACCTGCCTGCCAAGTTTGCAATAGAGCAGTTGCCTCGAATCAATGGCCTGAGTATCTCTGGTATTAGTGGTACCTTGTGGCAGGGAAGAGCAAAAAGCGTTTCCTGGCAGCAGTATGGTTTTGGTGAGGTAAACTGGGATCTACAAGCTTGGAAACTGATTCAGGGAAAGGCCGAGCTTAATATCCGATTTGGTCGCAATAGTGAGTTGGGTTTAACAGGCAGAGGAACCGTAGGCTATGGCTTTAGCGGCCCTTACGCCAATAACTTGATGGCCTCTATACCTGCAGATCAAGCACTGAAGTACGTGAATATCCCAGCTCCTGTTACCGCTGACGGGCAGTTTGAACTCATCGTTAAAGATTATAAGTATGCGTCGCCTTGGTGTGAAACGGGCGAAGCGAATCTAGTATGGAATCAAAGTGTGGTTTCATCGCCATTGGGTAATCTAGATCTAGGGACTATTATTTCTGATATTAGTTGTACAGACAGTCAGCTGGCAGCGAAGGGCAATCAAGAAACCGCTCAGGTTTCTGGTGCGTTTACCGCTTCTCTACAGCCTAATATGACCTACGACTTGGATGCATGGTTCAAGCCGGGTGCAGAGTTTCCACAAAGACTGGGTGAGCAATTAAAATGGTTAGGTGAACCCAATGGACAAGGGCAGTACCCTTTTGTCTATTCAGGTAAGCTCTAACCAACTTATCATGTAGGAATGTTTAGCAGTTTTCATTGCGGGCTTTTTTCCATATAGTGGTTGAGGCTTATACAAATGAATGATTGAAGAGGCTAACTAGGATGGCAGGCGAGAAAAAGCCAAAGATTTTAAACAAAACCGAGGTTGCGCGTTCGCGCTTGTTTAGCATCGAGGCTTTGGATTTAGAGTTTTCTAATGGAGAACTTAGAACCTATGAGCGAATGCGCCCTAGTGGTCGCGATGCGGTTATGGTGGTTCCGCTCACAGCCGAGGGGGATCTTCTGCTGGTTCGAGAATACGCTGCAGGCACTGAAAGCTACGAACTAGGGTTTCCCAAAGGGCTTATTGATGCTGGCGAAACTCCAGTTGAGGCTGCCAATCGTGAATTAAAAGAAGAGATCGGTTTTGGTGCCAATCTCTTTGTCCCTTTAAAGCAAGTCGTTCTGGCTCCTTCTTATTTTTCCAGCAAGATGACTCTGTTTGTTGCTGAAGACCTCTATCCTGAAACCTTAGTGGGTGATGAGCCTGAACCTCTTACCTTGGTTCGTTGGCCTCTTGCTCAAGCAGACGAACTGTTAACGCATATGGACTTTTGTGAGGCTCGCAGTATCAGTGCCTTAATGTTGGCGCAGCGCTACTTCTCTCAGCAAAAGGGTGATTAATAATGAGACAAGACCTTTCCCACTTATTACCTAATGTTATAGAGATTGCCCGCTCTGCAGGCCAGCTTATTCTCGATATCTATCAAAAGCGAAACTACGAAGAGTTTACTAAGTCAGATGATACTCCGGTCACCAGTGCTGACTTGGCTGCACATAAACTGATTATGGAGCGCCTGCCTGAGCTCACGCCTGATATTCCTGTCTTATCTGAAGAAGACGCGGACATCAGTCTTGCTGAGCGTGAGCAGTGGGAGCGTTACTGGCTGGTGGATCCCCTAGATGGCACCCAAGAGTTTATTGCTCGCAGTGGCGACTTTGCGACCATAATTGCGCTTGTTGAACATAACAAACCCGTTATGGGGGTTGTGTATGCACCAGTGTCTGGGGTGGTTTATTACGCCTATCATGGAAAAGGCGCGTGGAAGATTCCCGATATGGATGAGAGCATTCGTATCAATACCCACACCCATGAATTGATCAAACAAAACGTTACCATCGCGATAAGCCGACGTCAGGATATCAACCGCATTACTGAATGTATGAGTAATGAATGGAATTACGAATTGATCCCGTTAGGCTCAGCGGCCTTAAAAGCTTGCTTGGTCGCGGAAGGAAGCGCTGACTGCTATCTGCGCCTGGGACCAACAGGTGAGTGGGATACAGCGGCCACACAATGTATTGTTGAAGAAGCCGGTGGCACTATCTTGGATACCAGACTTGAGCCACTTTCATACAATTTGCGTGAAACCTTAGAAAACCCTAACTTTATTGTCATAGGCGATCGCGACCTTCCTTGGAATAAGATCCTGACTCAGGATTAACCCCATTTAAAGCTGCTTTATCAAATCACAAAAGGCCTGTTTCTCGCTCATAAACGGAGCATGGGAAGAGGCCTTAAATATATGTGAACTCGTCTCTAACTCTTTATCCAACACTGATGCCACCTTAACTGGTACTAGACCGTCAAGACGTCCATAGAGGCGATGGATAGGCATAGTTAGGGTATTAAGGTATTCGCGGTAATCAATGGTAGCTAATAGTTCAAGACCAAGATGAAGAGCGTTTGGGTTCGGCATAGGGCGCGATAGCACGGCACTTTTCAATTGTTTTACATCTTGCCTCGCCGATGGGCTTCCCATTGCTTGTAAGGCCATGAAGCGCTCAATGGTGCCTTGGAAGTCTTCGGTGAGTTGCGAGGTAAAGTCATTAAGTACACTAGGCGCGATGCCTCTCCATGTGCGACCTTCAGCGGAGAAGCGTGGTGAGCTCGCTAGGGTTACCAGCTTTGTAACGCGCTCAGCTTGGTGCATAGCAACATGCGTTGCGATAAGGCCACCAAGAGACCAACCGAGCCATATGGCTTTCTCTGGCGCATCTTGCAGGACTCTATCGGCGATGTCAGCGATAGATTGGCTATGTACTTGATGACTATGTCCATAGCCAGGCAGGTCAACCACATGAACACGAAAGCTTTGGCTCAGCTCTTCAACCACTTGATGCCAAACGGCTCCATTCATTCCCCAGCCATGGATAAGAATGAGGTTCTCGCCCTCTCCATAAATATCCCAATGTAGCTTGGTCTCTGTGCTCATTTATTTCACCTGTATTTCATACCCTTTTAAGCCCTTTAGTGCTCGACCATGGGCTAAAAATAAGGGGTAGTAACTAAAGACAATGAGAGCAGATTATTGGAAATCGACGATTAACTCAATGCTTGCATCGTTTCTTGGGTTGGATACGACATACTGCGTATAAGGTGCTTGGCTCGAACTGTTACGGCTGCGAAAAGCCGTTGCAAGGTGATACAAACCCTATCTGGTGCCCAGAATGCTTAGATCTTTTAAAGCCAGTTTGTCGCTGTACGACGTGTGGCACCTGGATGGAAATGCCAGTGGAGCGCTGCGGTGGGTGTGTAAGCGACCCTCCTCCATGGGACCGATTGTACTGCGTAGGAGAATACAACCAGCCATTATCTCAATACGTGCAGGGACTTAAGTATCGACGTCAGGTGTGGCACGCCAGAGAGTTGGCATCACTGCTTGCCGAACGCTTAACATCGCCCGCGCTTATATTGTTACCCATTCCACTGCATTGGAGGAGGCAAAGTGTGCGAGGCTTTAATCAAAGTGATTACTTGGCCGAGTATCTTTCACAAAGCTTGAAAGAGAAGGCTGGTGTTGAGTCGCAGGTTTTGTCAAAAGCAATAAAGCGCATCAAAGTGACGAAAACACAGATGGGACTTAATCGTAGGCAACGCTTAGTAAATCTTAAGCATGCCTTTTCCTTGTCATCAGACTGCCTAACTAGAATACAAAATCAGCCACATATTGCGCTGGTGGACGATGTGGTGACTACGGGAAGTACGGTGGCAGAGGTGTGTTTGTTATTAAGAGAGCAGGGTGTGAAGCGAATCGATGTTTACTGTATTTGCAGGGCATCAAGGCCCATTTCATGACAATTACATGTTCATCTGTGTATTTTGACTGTCGTGTCACATTTGTGATTATCAAATAAATAGCGTTAATGGTTCATTGCTATTACATGTTTGAAAAAAAAATCTAACGGAGTAGAATACCGATAATAACCTACAGAATTACTCAGGTATTTATCGTGTCTAATACAATTACTATTACAGAAACTGCGCAATCGCACTTCGCTAACCTGCTGGCACAGCAAGCAGACGGAACCAACATTCGAGTATTCGTGGTCAACCCAGGTACACAGAGTGCTGAGTGTGGCGTATCTTATTGCCCACCAGAAGCGGTAGAAGCAACAGATACTGAATTCCCATACGAGGCTTTTTCTGCGTATGTGGACGAGTTAAGCCTGCCATTTTTGGAAGACGCTGAGATTGACTACGTCACCGATAAGATGGGCTCTCAACTAACGCTGAAGGCGCCAAACGCTAAAATGCGTAAAGTGTCAGATGATGCGCCGCTACTAGAGCGCGTTGAGTACGTGATTCAAACTCAGGTCAACCCACAACTAGCGAGCCACGGTGGTCATCTAAGCCTAGTGAAAATCACTGACGACGGTATTGCCCTAGTTCAATTTGGCGGCGGTTGTAATGGCTGTTCAATGGTTGATGTGACGCTAAAAGACGGTATCGAGAAACAGCTTCTTCAAGAGTTTTCTGATGAACTGGTTGCAGTTAAAGACGCAACAGAGCACGAGCAGGGCGCTCACTCTTACTATCAGTAAATTAAACACTTAAAGTAAAAAGCCGAATTTCATTATGAAATTCGGCTTTTTTGTATCTGAGAAAAGCTATTTACGATATGCATCAAAGGTGAGTTTAACCCTCAAGCCACCTTCTTTTCGGTTTGACATCTCTATGCTGCCGTTATGCTCGGTAACGATGCGCTTAACAATAGACAGCCCAAGACCTGTGCCCTCACTGCCTCGAGAGGTATCACCGCGAGTAAAGGGTTCAAATACCTTCTGCATCTGCTGCTCATCAATACCGGGCCCATTATCTTCAATGGATATCCATACTTTCTTGTTGTGGTCTGAGACGCCAGTTTTGATGCCAATCCATTTATCTCCGTAGCGCTTTGAGTTTACTAGCAGGTTGCTGAGTGTGCGTCTTATCGGGATATAACTGGCGTAGATATCAGGTAAATCTTCTTTTAAATCAATATCAAAGGTGTAGTTTAAGATATCTTGGTCAAGACCACTTTCTAACGGTCCACCTGCCTCGTAGATCTTAAGTGCGCGTCTTAGTTCTTCCACCATTTCATTGAGGCTGATGTTACTAAAGTCGGCGCGATCAACGGGCTTTAGATAGTCAATAAACTGAGCAATGATGTCATTACACTCATCGATGTCTTGGATAATCCCATCGGCGAGGTAGTTGTCGGTTTCTGACATCATTTCAGTTGCTAATCGAATACGAGTCAGTGGCGTTCGAATATCATGGCTCACGCCTGCAAGCATTAAGCGGCGATCGGTTTCGAGCTCTTCTATGCCTCTAGCCATCTTGTTGAAGGCGGTAGTTACAGCGCGTATCTCAGTGGTTCCTTTCTCGGGAAGGGGCTCTGGAATTACCCCATTGCCGACACTGATGGCAGCAGACTCTAGATTCTTAAGTGGCCGGTTTTGCCAGCGTATAAAGCCCCACCCACCCAGTATCAAGAAAATGGTGATCAGTAAGCTATTGATAAACAACGGCTTAAATTCATTGTGTGTGAGTTCTGTGAGAGGGACCCTTAGCAGCCAGTTCGGCATGGCGTCAAGCTTGATCCACAGTAAATAGCTTTCACTGTCTCGAGCAAGTCGAGCTTCTGCGGGTGAGCCTATTTCTTCGGTGATCTCATCGCTCATGAAATCAAGATAAAAGGCTTTTTGGTACTCTTCTTCAATGGTTCCTGCCAGTGGATGCACGCTAACGCCTAGCCTAAGCAGCAGGGCTTGCCTAAGTGGGGTCGTGCGTTCACTTTCAGGGATACCAAGCTCTGATTCTTGGCGAATTCGAGCATACTCTTCCATCACGAGGTTGATTTCGTAGGAAAGGATTCGGTTGAACTGCTTGAGGCTGGGAAGTAATGCGTAGTTAAAAATCGCGTAGTAAGAGAAGGCCTGACTGGCAATCAAAAGCGCTATAAAGCCAATGATTGTTTGGGTTATCGAACTACGCGATCGCATTAATAGATCCTAGTGTTTAAACTTTACGACCGTCTGGAACAAAGACGTAGCCTAGGCCCCATACAGTTTGGATGTAGCGTGGGTGGCTTGGATCTTCCTCTAGAATACGGCGCAGACGAGAGATCTGTACGTCGATTGAGCGCTCCATTGCCGAGTATTCACGACCACGAGCTAGATTCATTAGCTTGTCGCGTGACATTGGTTCACGAGCATTCGTTACAAGGATCTTTAGAACCGCAAATTCACCTGAGGTGAGAGGGATTAGCTCTTCGCCACGATACATTTCGCGAGTACCTAGGTTTAGCGCAAATTCGCCAAATTCTACGATAGCTTCTTCTGAGCTTGGTGCGCCTGGTGCTTCAACAGATTGACGACGCAATACCGCTTTTGCACGAGCTAGCAACTCTCTTGGATTGAATGGTTTTGGCAAGTAATCATCCGCACCGACTTCTAGGCCAACAATTCTATCGATCTCATCACCTTTAGCGGTAAGCATCAGAATAGGTAGCATGTTATTGGCACTACGCAAACGACGGCAGATAGATAGCCCATCTTCTCCCGGCAGCATAAGGTCCAATATCATTAAGTTAAAGTTTTCACGGGTTAGCAGGCGATCCATCTGATCAGCATTGGCAACAGAACGGACATGAAAGCCTTGCTCAGAAAGATAACGCTCTAATAGAGAGCGGAGGCGTGCATCGTCATCGACGACCAAAATCTTGAAATTTTCTTGCATTATAATAGACCTACTTAATCCAATTTTTTATTCTAAAAGTGGGAGTTGGCGAGTGCGATCAAGTAGTCCGTCACTATTTGCAAATTCGCTCCTTATCACACCTGACTGATAATACCCGTGGAAATGTAACAAAATTGGACTAATTATAGACAGCAAAAGTGTTAGATAATGTTAATAACACCTAATAATCATCATTTTAATTGATGTAACTGGTGGGTTTTAATCAGTTTTATATTGATCCGGTGATTGGTAACTGATTTTGTTAACAAACCACTCTTTGTTACCCTCAGGTGTTCTCACCACGACTTCGTCGTCAACTTCCTTTTTAAGCAATGCACGTGCCATCGGAGAATCGATGGAGATATAGTGTTTCACTTCTTCACCATAAATCTCATCAGGCCCTACAATACGAAAGTGCTTGGTATCGCCCTCTTCGTTTTCTATTTCCACCCAAGCACCAAAGAACACCTTACCGTCTTGAGCCGCAGCGTAGTCGACAACCTTAAGGTCGGGCATTCGCTTGCGAAGGTAGCGAACTCGGCGATCGATTTGTCGTAGCAAGCGTTTGTTGTATTGGTAGTCAGCATTTTCAGAGCGGTCACCTAGGCTGGCAGCCCAAGTGACTATCTTGGTGACCTCTGGACGACGTTCGTTCCAGAGGTAATCGTGCTCTTGCTGTAGTTTTTCAAAGCCCTCGCGGGTAATTAAATTTGTCTTCATTTGTGGTTATTGTTCATGCGTGATTACTTACCCAATAGATAAGTATTGTCGCTACCAACTACAACACCATTCTTCAAAAAGTTCTTTCCAAGAATCATGCTGTATTCAAAGCGACTTCGGTCCTGCAGGTTAACACGAACGGTTTTGCTCACCTCGCCAAGTGTTACGTTCATCATGACCACTGGGCGCTCATTCGGCTTTTCTCCGGCTTTTGCTCGGATGCGCATGATATCGACCACTTCCTTGGTGAAGCTCTGCTTCAAGCCTTCGGCATTTTCATAATCAAAGCTCACCATCTCCTTGCCATCTTTTTCAAAGCGTTTGATGTTTAGGGCATTCATTGAGCTGATATCAGCACCGGTATCCAGTTTTACTGAGAACTTAAGCCCTTCAACCTGTGCTTTCTCAATGTAACCCGTATGGAACAGTGGACGAGGGTCTAACAGGTCTTCGGTGCGCGTATTCACAAGCACGCCATCCTTTTTAAAGGCACGGCCGATGGCAAAGTGGGGTTCATCGCCCTTACCAATCGCTTCAAGAGCAAACTCAAGTGTCATCTCTTTTCCGCCGATAACCACTTGCTCTTTTAGGATTGGTCGAACGCTCTCACCCACGCGGATCTTACGCTCTACCTTTTTAATGACTTTTTTATCACTGCCGTCGCTACTTGGAATGTAGAAGCTGGCTTGCTCGCCATTTTTACCTTTGCTTAGCTCAAAGCCATCAACGAATAGCACTGGAGTGTTAATCGCAAAAGAAGGCTCGGCATTCACTGGCGTGCCGTCTAGATAAATGATTTCGTGGGTCGCAACAATCAGTGGGTCACGCTCACTGAGCAGGGTTTCTAGCGTCATGTTTTCTGCACGCAGTACATTCTTATCTTTAGTATCGATAATGAAGTACTTGTTAAGCGTATTTTTACCTAAACGTAATTGAGAACTGTATTTAGAGCGATCTTTTAGGTACGCCAAGATAGGCTTCTCGAAGTCGCCCGCCTTCACTGGAACAAATACCAGAGGTCGTTCTTCGCCACTCACTCTAAGCATGCGCTCTAGCGGCAGAGTCAGAGTTGTTTTGTCGCCGGCCTTATTTGCAGTATCAAAAGTCACTGTGCGCTTTTCTTCATCAATCTTGATGTCCATTGCGTGCATTTGACTGTAGCTGTTGCCTAGAGAGAAACTGGTTTTTAGCGAGACACCATCAACAAAAAATTCTTCGCTGCGTCCAACGATACGAGCGTCATTTTGTGATTGAAGGTAGTCGTAACCGGCAAACACCCATGCATTTTGTTTAAGGAAGGTTTTACCAATAAGGATAGGTGCCGAGAAGTTGCTACGGTCGGTCAGGTTAACATCAGTATTGACGGTAATGCCTGCTATCTTAAGTGGAATATTGATAACAGGGCGATACAGCGGGATCTCACTGGTGCGACTACGAATAACACTGGTACGTGCCAGTGGGCGCTCTAATGAGATGACTTCACCGGTTGTTGGGTGGCGAATATCGAATTTAACCACCCCTTGAATATTTCGCTCAGGGGTATCAAAGCTTTCAAGCCACCAATTGCTCTTAGGGCCACCAAACTCATCGACAATCGTCTGCATCAGTTCGGTATCTTGCATTCCTTCGTATTTCTCATTGTTGCTGTAGACGTGGATGTTTTCAGCATGCATTGAGGTGGTGTCAGCGCCGGTATCTATTTTGCCAATGAAAGGCTGTTCAGTCAGACCATCAATATCTTGGTAGTAGACGTTTTCCACGCGCCCCAGTATGACCTTATCTTGCCATTCAAGAGCCGGATCTGCAGTGGTGTAGGCCTGCTTGTCGTTTTTCATCATTACGGCAGTATCATTCCCGTCAGCCAACAGAGGTAGGCTGACCATAGAGGCGATGAGCAGAGAGAGAGACTTGGTTATCTTTTTCATTATCAACATCCATATCTACCCAACTATTAGCAGCTAGGTTTTTTTGTCGGGTTACTGGTTTTAATTCTAACTAATAATCAGTGGCTTGCAGGCAAATGTTAGGTTAATTCTTCAAATTAACTCATTGATCGTTGTTTATTCGAGCCATTGCCCCTTTAGCTATCTGGTTTTTCTGACATTTGCCCCCATAGTTAGTTTCAAACCCTAAGGAAAAACAAGTGAATTAAGATGAGTCAGACGATTTTTCAAGTTATCGCCGCTGAGCTAAATGTTGCTACGCAACAGGTGACTGCGACGGCGAACCTGATTGATGAAGGGAATACAGTACCGTTTATCGCTCGCTATAGAAAGGAAGTCACGGGAGGGCTTGATGATACCCAACTGCGTACCCTAGACAGTCGTTTGACTTATCTACGAGAACTGGCCGAACGTAGGCAGTCGATCCTTAAGTCCATCTCAGACCAAGGTAAACTAACCCCTGAGTTGGAAAAAGAGATCAATCAGGCCGATAACAAGACTCGTCTTGAAGACCTTTACCTTCCATATAAACCTAAGCGTCGCACTAAGGGACAGATTGCCATAGAGGCAGGTTTGGAGCCTTTGGCGGATGCGATTTGGGGTGATGCGTCCCTTGTACCTGAGGTAGAAGCTCAGAAATACTTGAATCCAGAGCAAGATATCTCCGACACCAAAGCTGCATTGGATGGCGCGCGAGCCATTGTGATGGAAAGAATTGCCGAAGATGCCGACCTGTTAGAAAAGTTACGCAACTACCTCAACAAGCATGCACAGCTTCAATCTCGAGTGATTTCTGGTAAAGAATCTGAGGGAGAGAAGTTTAAGGATTACTTTGAGCATGATGAAGCAATAAGCCGAGTACCTTCGCATCGCGCTCTAGCCATGTTGCGCGGACGCAATGAAGGTTTTTTGCAGTTGTCTCTCAATGCTGACCCAGCGCAAGACCCATCTATTCGCAGCTCGTACTGCGAAACCATCATCGCGGATCATTACCGAATTTCATTAAGTGATGCCCCTGCTGATACGTGGCGCAAGCAAGTGATTAGCTTTGCTTGGAGAGTAAAAGTCTCCATGCACCTTGAAACAGAGCTAATGTCTGCCATGAAAGAGCGCGCAGAGATAGGCGCTATTGAAGTGTTTGCCACTAACCTGAAAGACTTGCTAATGGCTGCACCCGCTGGGCCTCGCGCAACATTAGGTTTAGATCCTGGGCTAAGAACGGGCTGTAAAATCGCCGTAGTGGATGGTACTGGTAAGGTACTGGCAACGGATGTTATCTACCCACATCCACCTCAGAAGCAATACGACAAGTCGATGCAAACCATTGAGCGATTGATAAAACAGCACAATGTGGATTTGGTGGCGATTGGTAACGGTACGGCCTCACGTGAATCTGACACCTTTGTTGGCGACATCATCAAGAAGGGCGTCAAGGTACAAAAGATTGTGGTCAGTGAAGCGGGGGCTTCTGTCTATTCAGCCTCTGAATTGGCGGCCAAAGAGTTCCCGAATATGGATGTGTCTTTGCGTGGCGCGGTGTCCATTGCCCGCCGATTACAAGACCCACTTGCTGAGCTGGTAAAAATTGACCCTAAATCTATTGGTGTGGGTCAGTATCAGCACGATGTGAGTCAGTCGTCTTTGGCAAAGCGTTTGGACGCCGTGGTTGAAGACTGTGTAAACGGCGTAGGTGTGGATGTAAACACCGCTTCAGCGGCACTACTTAACCGCGTTGCGGGCTTATCCACCACTCTTGCCCAAAACATCGTGGCGCATCGAGATGATAACGGACGCTTTGAAAGCCGAGCTAGTCTTAAAAAAGTTGCCAGGATGGGACCTAAAGCATTCGAGCAGAGTGCGGGCTTCCTGCGAATCATGAATGGTCGCAACCCTCTGGATTCATCATCAGTACACCCTGAGGCATACCCTGTTGTCAAAACGATAGCGGAAAAAACCAGTAAGCCTATCTCAAACCTTATCGGTGATAGTGCCTTCCTAGGTAAGCTAAACGCTATCGACTTTACCAATGAGCAATTTGGTCTGCCTACGGTAACAGACATCATCAAAGAGCTGGATAAACCAGGTCGAGACCCAAGACCAGAGTTTAAAACAGCGACCTTTGCCGAAGGTATCGATAAGGTGTCAGACCTTGAAGTAGGTATGGTGCTTGAGGGCGTGGTTTCTAACGTGGCTAATTTTGGCGCGTTTATTGATATTGGCGTACATCAAGATGGTCTCGTACATATCTCTGCGCTCACAGATAAGTATGTCTCTGATCCGCGTGAAGTAGTGAAGGCGGGAGATATCGTTAAGGTTAAGGTAATGGAAGTGGATATCCAGCGTAAGCGTATCGCTTTATCTATGCGCCTTAATGATCAGCCTGGGCAGGATAACCGTGCGAGCAAACCACAAGGCAACCGAGACAACAAGCGACCAGTAAGAAATGAACGTCGCGATAATCGCTCGCCCGCAGATAATGGCTTGGGGGGCGCAATGGCGGCAGCCTTCGCGAGTGCTGGTAAAAAGCGACGTTAACTCCCGTTGCTAACAAAAAGAGCCCTACATATAATATGTGGGCCTTTTTGTTTATGCCCGAGTTTTATCTATGCCTTGGCATACTCATCACTGTTGACTATCCAGCGCTGAATGATGGCTTGTGCATTTTCTGGGTATTGTTCATGAATAAAGCGCGCCATTTTTTGCACTTGAGGCACGAGATGCTGATCTCTTACTAAGTCAGCGATCTTGAAGTCAGCAATACCGGTTTGTTTGGTCCCCAGTAGCTCTCCAGGGCCTCTTATTTCAAGGTCACGCTGCGCAATAATAAAACCATCATTACTCTCTCTTAATACTCCCAGTCGTTTCTGAGCCGTTTTAGACAGTGGTGCATGGTAGAGAAGCACGCAATGACTCGCTACTGTGCCGCGTCCCACTCGTCCACGTAGCTGGTGGAGCTGGGCAAGTCCAAGGCGCTCTGGGTTCTCAATGATCATCAAGCTAGCATTAGGCACATCCACGCCTACCTCAATAACCGTCGTAGCAACCAAGAGCTGAAGCTCATTGGACTTAAACTGTGCCATGATGGCTTGTTTTTCCGCAGGTTTCATACGGCCGTGAACGAGTCCAACCTTCAACTCTGGCAGCTTGGCGGTAAGCTCTTCTGCGATTTCTGCGGCAGCTTGCGCCTCAAGCACCTCTGATTCATCAATCAAGGTACAAACCCAATAGGCTTGTTTTCCTTCATGAGCGCAGGCTGCGCGAATGCGTTCAATAATATCGGCGCGTTTGGTATCGGGAATAGCCACGGTTTGTATTGGCGTGCGCCCCGGTGGGAGCTCATCAATCACAGAGGTTTCAAGATCGGCATAGGCCGTCATGGCAAGGGTTCTAGGGATAGGCGTTGCTGTCATTATCAATTGGTGAGGGTAGTGACCAGAAGCGGCCCCTTTCTCTCTTAGCTCAAGTCGCTGATGCACACCAAAGCGGTGTTGCTCATCGATGATAACCAGCGATAGGTTATGAAACTTCACCTGCTCTTGAAACAGGGCGTGTGTGCCAACGACCATCTGTGCCTCGCCACTAGCAATAGCTTCTAACTGAGTTTGTTTTGCTTTACCAGTAACCTTGCCCGCTAGCCAGCCGACGTTTATTCCTAGCTGTTCAAACCAAGTAGAAAAGTTGATGGCGTGCTGCTCTGCAAGCAACTCAGTAGGTGCCATCATGGCCACCTGATAACCCTGCTCAATGGCAGTTACCGCCGCAAGAGCCGCAACGAGAGTTTTACCAGAACCTACATCGCCCTGAACAAGACGCATCATAGGGTGGGGCTTGATAAGATCTCCCTCGATCTCTTTAACCACTCTCGACTGCGCGTTCGTTGGAGAAAAGGGCAGTAGCTCAAGTAACCCTGTTTTGAGGCGTGATGAAGCGGGTAAAGGAATCGCATTGTCTAATTGCCCCTTGCTTCTTAATGCCAGCATAGAAAGGTTCTGTGCCAGTAACTCTTCGATGATAAGTCGCAGTTGCGATGGATGACGGCCCAAATCAAATTGCTCTAGGTCAATCTCAGGCTCAGGGCGATGAACAATATGCAGTGCTTGATTAAGAGACAGCTGAGCATCATACAAGCCACTCGGTAATAGTTCATTGACCGCTGACTTGTCCAGCAGCTCTAACGCTTGATCGGTAAGAGTGCGCAGGGTCAATTGACGCAGGCCATCAGTAGTCGGATAAACAGGGGTGAGGCTGGATTCAGTCGCGACGGTTTTGCCTTCGTTGAAGAACTTAAAGTCGGGATGAACAATCTCTAAACCTTGATTACCCCTTTTTATCTCACCATAGGCATGCACTAACTTGCCTTCACTGAAGTTATTTTTCATTCCAGCGGTAAAGTTAAAAAATCGCAGAGTGATGGTGCCATTGCCGTCGCTAATCTTAACGGTCAGCATTTTTCGTCTAGCAAATACAGTATCGACTGACATTACCTTACCTTGTACTCCAGCCCATAGTCCTGCGTGCAAACTGGCCATTGGATAGACGCGAGTTCGGTCTTCATAGCGATGAGGAAGGTGAAATAAAAGGTCTTGAACGGTAATTAGGCCTATCTTAGCCAATTTTTCGGCAACTTTAGCACCAACGCCATTTAGGGATGTCAGTGGGATTGCAGATAGGAGTTGCGACATTCTGACTCCGATAAGTGAATGATTTATATCAATATGGTGGCAGGCTTTACGTTATCTTAGGTTATCAATTTAACCTAGCCAAACACAAATAATCGCCCAGCATAATTAAATATAGGGCGGATGGAGAATTAGTAGTTGTAGGGTGTAGGATTTCTGGTAACATACGCGCACTATTTTTGAACAATAATCAGCTCTGCTAAAAAAAGATCAGCGATTTATGCAAAAAGGATCTGTTCGGGTCTTGAGCAATTGCGATCAACTTAGTATAATGCGCGACCTTTGATAGCCTTGTATGGGTTTTCCATAACGGTTTTTGACCTCATAAGAGAGGTTCGGCCACCAAGGTTGATATCGAGCTGAAACGATTTGGAGAAGACATTCATGTCCCGAGTATGCCAAGTAACTGGTAAGCGTCCTGTAACGGGTAACAACCGTTCTCACGCACGCAACGCTACTAAGCGCCGTTTTCTGCCGAACCTACAAACTCATCGTTTCTGGGTAGAGAGCGAAAAACGTTTTGTTAAACTACGTCTAACTGCTAAAGGCATGCGTATCATCGACAAGAAAGGCATTGATGCTGTACTTGTAGATATTCGTGCACGTGGCGAAAACGTTTAAGAGGAATTGAGCAATGGCTAAAGGCATTCGCGAAAAAATCAAACTTGTTTCTTCTGCTGGTACAGGTCACTTCTATACTACAGATAAAAACAAGCGTAACATGCCGGGCAAATTTGAGATCAAGAAATTTGATCCAGTTGTTCGTCAGCACGTTATGTACAAAGAAGCTAAAATCAAGTAATTGATACTTCTTTAAGCAGAACATAAAAACCCAGCACTTGTTGCTGGGTTTTTTTGTGCCTGAAAAACGCTACAATCAAACTCCGTATGATTAATTTGAGCCACTCATGCCCGAGTTACCCGAAGTAGAAGTCTCCCGAATGGGCATCAGCCCGCACATCACTGGTCAAACAATAAAGAAGCTGGTGGTGCGTCAGCGACAGCTGCGATGGCCTGTGCCTGAAAAGCTAGAGCAGTTACAAGGCGTGGTGATTGAAGCGGTTGAGCGTCGAGCTAAGTATCTACTGCTAAGAACGGAGCAAGGAAGCATAGTGGTCCACCTTGGGATGTCTGGCTCCCTTCGTATTCAAGATTCAAGTCTAGAACCAACTAAGCATGATCACGTGGATCTGGTGCTAGAAAATGACAAGATGCTACGCTACAACGATCCCCGCCGCTTTGGCTCATGGCAATGGGTGGGTAATGACGAGTCGTTAGCGCTTTTAGACAACCTAGGTCCCGAGCCTCTCTCTGATGAATTCTGCACTGAACATATTATTCCACTAGCGGCAAAGCGCCGTGTGGCAGTAAAGCAGTTCATAATGGATAATAAGGTGGTAGTGGGTGTCGGTAATATCTACGCCAATGAATCTCTTTTTAATGCTAGAATTCATCCGTTAAGACCTGCAAATTCATTGACTTATGATGAGTGGGGATTGCTGGTGGACGCGATTAAGCTAGTGCTGGCGAACGCCATTAAACAAGGCGGCACCACGTTAAATGACTTTGAACAGCCAGATGGCAAGCCAGGCTACTTTGCTCAGCAGTTACAGGTATATGGTCGTGCAGGCGAGGCATGCCCTGTCTGCAAAACAGAAATTAGCCAGAAGATGATCGGGCAGAGAAATACCTTTTGGTGTGAATCCTGCCAACAACAGATAGAAGAATGATATGAAATATTTAGTAACTGGAGCTGCAGGCTTCATTGGAAGTGCGGTTGTTGAACGTTTAACGGATGCAGGTCATGAGGTTGTCGGTATCGACAACATGAATGACTATTATCAGGTTTCGTTAAAAGAAGATCGCTTGAAGCGTATCGTTCACGATAAGTTTGTGTTCAAGAACTTAGACTTAGCCGATCGTGAAGGGATCGCAACATTATTTGTCGAAGAGCAATTCGACAAGGTTATTCACTTAGCCGCCCAAGCTGGCGTTCGTTACTCTATTGATAACCCTCTGGCATATGCAGACAGTAACCTAGTCGGGCACCTAACCATTCTTGAAGGTTGCCGACATCATAAGATTAAGCACCTTGTTTATGCCTCTTCTAGCTCAGTTTATGGCCTTAACAAGAAGATGCCTTTTGATACAGCAGATTCGGTGGATCATCCTATCTCACTGTATGCTGCGACCAAAAAATCTAATGAGCTAATGGCACACACCTATTCTCATCTTTACGGCGTGCCAACTACGGGTTTGCGTTTCTTCACTGTCTATGGTCCTTGGGGGCGTCCTGATATGGCGTTATTCAAGTTTACCAAGGCAATCTTGAATGGTGATGAGATTGATGTGTACAACAATGGCGATATGCAACGTGATTTCACCTATATCGATGACATTGTTGAGGGTATTATCCGAATCCAAGATGTGATTCCAGAAACGAACAATGATTGGAGCGTAGAAGCAGGCTCTCCAGCAACTAGCTCAGCACCTTACCGTGTTTTCAATATCGGTCACGGCAGCCCAGTCAAGCTGATGGAGTACATTGAAGCCCTAGAAGATGCTCTAGGAGTAGAGGCTAAGAAAAACTTTATGCCAATGCAACCAGGTGACGTATACGCGACCTACGCAGATACTGAAGACCTGTTTAAGGCTACAGGGTATATACCTCAGGTTAAGGTTAAAGAGGGTGTCAAAGCCTTTGCCGATTGGTATAAGGCTTATTATAAGCTCTAAGGTTAAGAAGGTTTAGCGCAAGCTAAACCTTTTCTTTTATGCGCTTAAAGACAGATGTAGGTACAAAGCCTTCAACATCGCCACCATGAATTGCAACTTCTCGAACTATGGTTGAAGATAGAAAAGCAAACTCTTCTGAAGGCGTTAAGAATATACTTTCGAGATCAGGCAGTAGTTTTCGATACATGCTGGTCAAGCCGAATTCATATTCGAAGTCCATTGTTGTGCGTAAACCACGAACAAGAAGGTTCGCTTTCTTTTCCTTCGCAAATTCAATTAATAACCCTGAAAACCCTTCCACATAGACGTTATCTAGATGAGCTACGGACTCTTGGAGCATAGCTACACGCTCGTCTAAAGAGAACATAGTGTTTTTGCTTGGGCTAGCCGCCACACAGACTGTCACTTTTTCAAATAGGTTTGCGGCACGCGTGATGATATCTAAATGACCATTGGTTAGTGGATCAAAAGTGCCGGGATAGAGGACGTGGTTTTTCATAGATTAATTCTTCTCTACTGCTTTATTGAGTAATAGGCAAACTTGTTCAACGCTAATCGATGCCATTAGGTCATCACCTTTAGCCCGAGTCCCCCAAGGTATATCCTTTAACGCTTTACCTGTTTGCTTTTGAATGTGTTCATCATAGGCATTAGCAACCAAGTCAAGGTTATTGTAGGGGCCAGTTCGGCGTGGGTCACTATGAGCATACAGCCCAATAACGGAAGTTCCTTGAGTCGTAGCCAAGTGAGCTGGACCTGAATCTGGTGCAAGCACCACTGTCGCTTCAGAGAGAACAGCGGTTAACTGCTTCAATGACGTTTTACCCACAAGGTCTGTCACAGAGCCTTTGGTGAGATTGGTAATATCTTCAGCTAGCTTAACCTCTCTTTCAGCAGGAGAGCCACATAGTATAACTTGCATGCCCTGCTCTATTGCATAGTCAGCCAGCAATGCGTAGCGCTCCGTTAACCAGTTGCGAGAATCTTTACTTGCGGCAGCTGATATCACTAACGTAGTCTTATCCCCAATGATTTCTTTAGCAAATTGTCGGTCTTCATCAGACACTGGGATATTCCAGCTAGGTTGAGAAAAAGGCACGCCTAGATATCGAGCAAAATCAGCAAAGTTATCCAGTACATGAAAGCTTTCCGACTCCGGTAAGTGCTTGTTAGTAAAAAGCCATTGTCCCTCTTTTGTGCGGTTTTTACCAAAGCCCACCTTGTACTTGGCCTTAATACCAAAGGATAAAGCACTAGCTCTTAGTGCCGCTTGCATATGCAACAGCACGTCAAATTTAGTTGAAGAGAGCTGTTTCCAAACAGCCTTCATGCCTTTTAGCCCAAGCTTTTTATCAAAAGCAATTACATGAATGCCGGGTAAGTCGCCAATTAACTGTGCTTCGATTTTTCCGCAGATCCAGGTGATTTCCGTTTCTGGCCAGTGTTTCTGGATAGCTTGAACTATGGATATGGCATGGCAAACGTCACCGATAGCAGAAAGACGAAGAACACAGAGCGATTTTGGTGCTGATTTGAACAGTGTCATGCAATTAACTCGTAAATTAGATGGATAAATTATGCAGGTGCTAGAGTTAATTGTAAAATTGGGAAGCTATTGATTTTTATCGAGGTTACAGATTGGAAACACTGCGAAGTAAGACAGAGGTGATTTGGTTTGAACCAGAGCTTCTTAATATGCCTCCTGAGATGTGCTTTGAAGCACCGTATTGGCTTGTACAAAATAAAGTGGTAGGCAGTGCTAAGGGGCGTGGGACGACTTGGTTTGTACAACTAGAAGGGCTGCAAGGGGCACTTCGTCATTATCGCCGTGGTGGTCTGTTTGGCAAGTTGATTAAAGACCAATATTGGTTTTCTGGTTGGGAAAAAACGAGGAGCTTTCAAGAGTTTACTCTTTTGCAGCATTTGCGAGAGCAAGGGGTTAATGTCCCTAGGCCTATCGCGGCTCGAGCCAGTAAGTTTGGTCCTATTTATACCGCTGACTTGTTAAGTGAAAGAATTCCCAATGCACAAGATCTCGTCGCAAAATTGCAAAGCACCTCTCTATCTCGAGATACCTATAAGGCAATAGGCCGACAAATCAAACAGTTACACTTGGCTCAGGTGAATCATACCGATTTGAATATTCATAATATCTTGCTAGATGAGCACGATAAGGTGTGGATTATTGATTTTGATAAATGCTCAGAGCAAGCCGGTTATGATTGGCAAGAGAATAACTTGGCAAGATTAAAGCGCTCTTTTCTTAAGGAAGTTGAGCGCTTTGGTATTCATTGGAAGGCAGACGAATGGGAGCATTTACTTAGCGGATACAATACTCTCTAGCGCATCGACCGTTTTTGCTACGGCACCCTGATTGCGCTCGACTACTCGATAGGCGTTTCGTCCCATTTCTTTGCAAGATGAAGGGTCTTTGAATAAGCGAATTAGGCTCTCGCTAATTTCACCATCTGACGCGCAAATCGTTAGTGCCTTTTCATCGATAAGTTGCTGGGTAATATCTTTAAAATTAAAAAAGCTAGGGCCGTTGAGAATTGGTTTTCCAAGTGCTGCGGGCTCAAGCATATTGTGCCCTCCAACTTTTTCGCCGATAAGACTACCCGCCATAAAGCAAATATCAGAAGCACTAATAAGAGTTAACATTTCTCCCATTGTGTCTCCGAGATAAACTTGAACATCTGTCGTGACTTGCGATTTATCAGTTCGAGATACAACATTGAGACCGAGTTCTCCACCTACTTTGGCTACAGCAGAGAACCTCTCAGGATGACGAGGTACCATAATCAGCAATGCGTCAGGGATAATCGTTAACAGTTGTTGATGGGCCTTATAGATAGTCTCATCTTCACCTTCATGAGTACTAGCTGCTATCCAAACGGGCCTTTTAGCTCCCAATTGTTTACGTAGTGTTTTGCCTTCTGTTTGAACGGTTTCAGAGATCGATATATCGAACTTTAAAGAGCCAGTGACGGCCGTTTTACTTGATAGTAGGCCCAATCTTCTAAACCTTTTAGCATCATCATCATGCTGACATAACACTTTATCTAAGCAGTTTGCGATAAGGTTGAATACCGATTGAAACTTTTGATAGCGCAGACAAGAACGTTCAGACAGCCGAGCATTAATCACAGCTATTGGGACCTCAGCGTTTGAAACAGCAGTTAAAGTATTTGGCCATAACTCCGTTTCCATGATCAGCATACACTTAGGCTTAGTTACCTTCAGAAAGCGTTTAACGCACCAAGAAAAATCAACAGGCATGTATCTATGTTCTGCAATATCTGAAAGCTTCGACGCTTGCTCAGCGCCAGTAGTGGTGGTGGTCGTGATCAAGATGTCTTGCTGCGGATACCTCTCCTTGATGGCACGGATTAAAGGAGTCGCTGCGATGGTTTCACCCACGGAAGAGCAGTGAATCCAAATAGGTTTTTGAGCGTTACATTTGGTAGGAAAGCCAAAGTATTCTTTCCAACGACGTCCTATTTTTGGGTTTCCTTTCTTCCTTTTTAGAAGCACGGTTAGCAAAATAGGGCTTAGCAATGTTAGCACTAGGGTATATATTGACTTAATCATTCTTTACTGTGTACTCAGTTTCTCTAAGTATAAGTCCAAAACTCAATCAGATTTTGATAAAATTGGCCTAGGAATTAATAGGAACGCATAGCTATGTCACAAGATAACGTTACGAGTAAATATCGGTTTATTTTATATGTTGAACAGAATTACTCATTTGATATCTTAAGGCCAATTTATGACTTGGCAAGTAAACTCGGTCATGATGTTCGATGGTTACTGGTTGGTTCTGATGCATCATCACACTTGCTTAAACTTTCTGAAAAAAGACTAGATTCAATAATTGGGGCCAAAAATTTTTCAGCAGATGCGGTTTTTGTTCCCGGAGATAGAGTGCCATCTTTTCTTTCAGGATTAAAAGTTCAAGTCTTCCATGGGTTGAATGAGAGTAAAAGAGGGAATATTTATCCTGAGCGAGGAATGTTTGATCTATATTGTACTGAAGGACCAGAACGAACGAGTACACTATCGCGTTTGGCTGAGCGGAAAAAATATTTCAAAGTTATAGAAACCGGTTGGGTGAAGTTGGATACTTTGTTTTCTCATCAAGATAAAATAACCAGAAAAGAAAAGCCTACAATCTTTTTTGCTTCTACATTTTCACCAAGTTTATCTTGTGCTGAGTTTATATATGATGAAATCGCGAAACTCAGTAATGAAGGTGATTGGGAATGGATTGTTACGTTGCACCCAAAAATGGACAAGAAAACAGTTAAAAAATATCAATTACTAGAAAGTGATGAATTATCATTTATTGATAATGAAAACGTGATTGAGGCAATGCATGTGTCTGATGTAATGGTTTGCGATAACTCATCAATATTTCAAGAGTTTCTACTGCTTAATAAACCAGTGGTGACAGTAAATAATAGAGAACCACAACCGAGTTTTATTAATATCACAAAACCATGCGAACTTAAAAATGCCATTTACGATGCTCTCAATCCATCAACCGAGTTAAAGGAAAGTATTGAAGAATATGGCTTAAGTATTACACCTTATTTGGATGGCCATTCAGCTCAACGCATAATCAATGCAACAATAGGAATGATAAATTCTGGCTGGAAAGATAAAAAGCCTATAAATATAATTAGAAATTTTAAAATTAGAAAGTCACTCAATTTCTGGAAAATATAAGAATAGCCATATGAAAAAACATACTCTCTCAGCGATTATTATTACAAAAAATGAAGAAGATAGAATAGAGCGTTGTTTGCAATCGCTTACTGGTGTTGTCGATGAAATAATTATTCTTGATAGTGGTTCGACGGATGCAACAGTTACAATATGTGAAAAGTATACTAATAATATTGAACATACAGATTGGCCAGGGTTCGGAAAGCAAAAGCAAAGAGCGCTTGCAAAAGCAAAAGGAGATTGGGTTTTATCCATTGATGCTGATGAAGCATTAGATGATGAAATGAAAGACTCAATATTAGAGTTGCTTCATTCCAACGCTATAGATAAAACTGCATTTAAGCTACCTTGGGGTGTTACGCTATACGGTAAAACGTTAAAGTATGGGCGAAGCGCTAGATCTGTTTTGCGTTTGTTCCAGCGCAGTGGAGCTAGTTATACTCCAGATGAAGTACACGAAACCGTAATCCCTGCAGAAGGCAAGGTTGGTGAGTTGAATGGGTACTTACTCCATTTCACACATCGTGACTATGGGCATGGCTTAGATAAATCAGCTCAATATGCTTGGTTAGGAGCACAGAAATATCATCGAAAAGGAAGGCGTTCAGGAGGTTTGTTTTTAGCTTTAGTACGAGCTATGTGGACTTTTTTCCATATCTACATATTACGTCTCGGGTTTATGGATGGTAGTGTGGGATTCATAATGGCTATGACTTATGCACAAGTTAATTTTAATAAATATGTTGGGTTATGGCTGTTAGAAAATGGAAGGTCATAACCCACCTTGCAACATATATGATTAGTTTTTTATCATAAAAGGATAGTCACTCATAAAAGCATTATAATATCGGTCGTTTTTTTGATAAGAATTATCATTTAGAAATATCTGTTTTCCTAATAATGCTGAAAGCAGATATCCGTGTAATCTGTTTGTATAAACGGCCTCATGATAATGGAAATGATTTATAGATTTGAATACAATATCATCAGCTAATTTTTTCCATTCTCTGATTTCTTTATCTTCATTGAAAATAGTGAAAATATTTTCATTTATCTTGATTTTTCTTTTTAACTTCTTTCTTGCTAATATATCATGAGATGAAACTATCTGATTCCAATCGAAACTACCTTTATCCGCTCTTCTTTTTAATGTACTTGCTTCTTTATCGACGCGTTCCATGTTTAAAATTTTAGTACTCTCTCCAAGAGATAAAGTACACTCGTTACTATCAATTAATGGGTGTAAACTGTGAGCCATGTCAGGCATTAACTTGGCGTTATTTGTAAATGTCCTCGCTATTTCTAGGCTTTCTATATCTCGAACAAAAAAATGGAAGTCATTATGCTGTGAAAAAATATCTCTTGATTTACGTTGATTTTCCATACTGTCGAAATGAATAGACTGTGGTAGACAAACTATAGTTTTATTAGGGTACTTACGTATGATATTTTCTCGAAGATTTTGATGTTTTATATACAAATCACCAAAGTTTCCCCCCCCATGAAAGAGTATAACATCAGAGTTTTTTAGCTTAGAATGGTTGATTGATTGGAATGCTCGATAAACAATGTTGATTTGATTTTCTTCAAATAGTGTTTCAGTACCCTGCCATATTAGTAAATCACCGACATTAAAGTGAAACGGAATGTCTACATATGCAACTCTCTTATTTGATAATAACTTGACGAGTTCAGAATGGCATGACTTTAACTCATTCATTAGTGATAACCACTGGGTTTTACTATTTAACATATTGATTTGCATAATCCTTTTCTAAAGGGATGATTTTAAATGCTGATAACCATTTAGCACAGTGTTTTTTATTTTATAGATAGAGCAAATCAGACTAAGATATAAACCTTTTTTTAGTCTTGATCTTTTTCCAATAATGGTATCGCCATCGCTATTAGCCTCAAGTGCATAAGGTGTTAAGCCATATATCTTTTGTTTATGAATGAATATATTGCGTATGAAAACATCTACGGGAAAAATTATTTCTTTACTATTTTTAATAAATGATTTAGCTACGCTTGGAGATATAGAGTAACCAGTTGTACACTGGGGAACTTTCAAGTATCTATTTAATTTATACCTACCATCTTCAAACTCTAATATACTTGGTTTCGGTTTGGTTTTTTCCAGTCTAATATAACCATACTTATTGGCAATACAATCAGCATATTCAAGTATTTTTTTTGATTTGTTATTTAAAATTAAATCATCTTCTAACACTATAATTGGCTTGTTTATAGAAATACATTTCTCCCAAGCTAATATGTGTGATGCGTAGCAACCTAACTCACCAGGCATTGCTTTTCTTTTGTGATTATAAATGAACAGTTTTTCATTGTATCGAGATAAATAAGGATGTTTATCTTTTCTACCATCAATAGCATCTATAAATTGAAAATCTATATTGTGCTCAGCCATTATATTTTTTATTCTTTTCCTTCGCTTTATTGAAGTAGGTAAACTTAAGACAAATATCAACATGGCTTGCTACCTTTACTTACTAATTTATCAAAGAAATCAACATGTTTATCCGCAGTTATCGAACTGCTAAATTCATTTTCAAGCTTCTGTTTCGCCCTTTTTCCAAATTCTTTTATTAGCAGAGGATTGTTAATGAATTTTTCAATAGCATCTGAAATTTCATGGCTATTATTTACCGGAACAATATATCCCGTTCTTTCATTATCGACTAATTCTGGAGAGCCGCCTGTAGTGGTAACTATAGATGTAGTGGCATTTGCCATCGCTTCGATTATTGTTCTTGGTAACCCTTCGCCACTAATAGATGGTTGTATTTGTATATCTGCCATTGCCATTAGTGAAGGAACATCATCTCTATGACCTAAAAAGTGTATGTTCTTTTTAACAGAACTACCTTCCAACTTTTCTAAATAGGGTTCAAAACCACTACCGACAAGTATTAGGTGAAAACTGCTACAGTTTAAGAGCTTCATAGCTTCAAGTAATATAGGGATACCTTTGCTGGGTCTAACGTGTGCTGCACAAATACCTAAAATAGCATTTTTGTCAGCTACAAAATCCTCTCTATTTGCAGGTGGTTGAGTGTACCAGCTAGTTGACTGTCCTTTATAGATAGTTACTATATTGTTCTTGTTTTTCCAAACTCTTTTCTTTACATCTTTTTCTACCGCTTTAGATACACATATAATGCCATCTATGCGTGGGTGAAGATGAGTTAAATAAGCGCTTGGGTCATGTCGATATAAACCACCAGTAGTACCTCTATAGGTGATAAGTTTAACTTTAGTGCCTATACTTGCAAAAGCTGCGTTAGGGATTGTTTTGGAGTTGAAAGCATAGAAAATATCATAATTATCAGAGGTTAGTTCCTTTCTGTAAGTCTTTATTGTTTTTATGCATATTTTCTTTGATGGATAGCATTCTATTACTTTAATACCAGCCGCTTCAAATTTAGATTTATATTCTATGTTTTTTTGTGTAAGAATAGTTATAGAGTGCCCTCTATTTTGCAATTCAATAAATAGCTCAGCTTCCGGTCTAACGCTGTTCCATGCATGTTTATATGATGAAGCGACCAAGATCTTCATATAATTACCTATTAAAAATATTAAATGAGATACGACGAAAATTCTGGATTAAAGAATAGAATTCTCGTTTTAAACTATGAGAGAGAGAGCGTTTGTTTTTTTGTTCGTATCCTATATCGGACTCAAACTCATCCTGAGTACTTACGCATGCAGGTAATGTTCCATAAGGTATGACCTTGTTAATCCAAAAACTGTCCATGTAAATATCTACCGGGAGGAACCATTCTTTAGACTCTGAAATTAACTTACTAGCACCTCTAGGTGTAATATAATAACCTTGAGTACCCATCAATCCCTTGTTGTACCTAACTAGATAATAACCGAAAAACTTTTTCTCCTGCTTGTATGTGACACTTCTTCGTCTATTGTTAAAAAGTCGTATGCATTCATAATTTTCAAGATCGCCTTTTTTATATGATTCGATGAAGTTATTCATTACAGGTGTGTGGATGATAATGTCATCTTCGATTATTAATATTGGTTTGTTTATCTCTATACATTTGTTCCATAAATTATAATGACTAGAGAAACACCCTAATTGTCCCTTATTTAGTTCTCTTTTCCTGTATTTTTTGCTTTTTTTCGAGTTATACTTATCAAATTGACTTATATCTAACATATGTCCATTCGTGGCAGAAAACCTGTGGACGTTGCATTCTACATTTTTGAGTTGATTCTCTATATGCTCTTTTCTTTCTATGGATTTATCCAAGTTTATATAGTAGATGTCAATCATTTTCTTTGCCTGTTGTGTGTGATGCGTTCAATAAAGGACTTGCGAGGATAACCAACATTAAACAATAATAAATTATACCTGAGTTATGATTAAAAACAGATTGTGACAAGCAGTATCCCATCATCATAATTATATGGATGAAACCAAGTTGGTTTATAATGGAGTCATTTTTGTCCGATTTTTTTGTGAAGAAATATAAAGGATATAAAAACAATAACAACAGTGTAATTAATCCAACGATGCCATACACTGATAAATTCTCTAGGAATTGATTGTGAGCATGATAGCGCAATTTACTTGTTCGGATGTTAATTAATCCAGATTCACCTTGTAATTTTCTAGATTCAATTCTTTCTTCAGTACCAGCGCCTAAAATAGGGTGATCATTAAAGGTTACAATAGCACTTTTCCAGAGATCCATACGTATACCGAAAGATGTGTATGTGTTGATACCTTCACTATAATCTTGGATGTTATTAATTCCAAGATCTAATCTTTCTTGTATAAGTTTCGTCTGAACTAATGCATTAAAAATAAGAGAAAGTACAATGATTATAAATGCAAATATTTTTTTGTTTAGTAGGTCTCTATTTATATAGAACAAATAAATAATTGCTATTGGAATGAAAATCCATACACCTCTAGAACCAGACATGGCGCTTCCAAATATAGCTAGAAGGAAACTAATTATGCTTATAAAAACTAGTTTAAAATTATTTCTGCGATAATAATAGATAGATAAGGCTAAACAGCTCATTGCTAAGGTTGTAACCATAGCACCAGTTTGAATTTGCATGTATCCATCTAGCCACCAACCTCCAACAGCTGCATCGAAAGCGCGAATATCAGGAAAGTAAATGAAATAATAAAGACCAATCGCACCAGCAGCTAGAGACCCCAAAAAAATGCTAATGGCAATGTACTTTATTTTAGGTGGATAAATAACAAGGGACAGCAATACTGGGATTGCAAGTATTGCTCGACTTGGTCTATCTAGATCTGATATGGAATTTCCAGTGTATACTACAGTAATAACGAAACTGAAGAAGTATGCTAATAATATTAAAATGAAATTTCGAGTTTCACGATTTATATTTATAGAGCCTCTATTTGCAATGCATGCAAACAGGGCTGGGATAAAAGCAAGAACAGCACCGTAGTTATATCCGCTACCTATAAACACAGAAATAACGGGGTACATTGCACTCGTAGCAGCTGTGATTTTAAGCATTGATAACTTTGAATTACTGATCATAAATACTACTTTTATTTTGTTGAGATGCCAATAACTTCAAGTTCCACATATACTGCTCAGGCTTGTCTTTGCAACATTTCTCAATAAACTGGTTCATCGCAACAGCATCACCTTCAGGTGAATCAGTAGGGAACCCATCCAATGCTGGATAAACATCAATAACGAATTTACCTGTTTGAGCATCAAATTCAGTCCACAATGGAATGACTTTACTTTTAGCCGCCTTAGCTAGAAACCCCATTACAGGAAGCGTTGCTTTGGTTGTGGCGCAAAAATCCACAAAGACACTCTTTTTCGGCCCATGGTCTTGGTCTGGTAAAAAGTATCCTGTGTAGCCATCATTGATAGCCTTAATAAAAGGCTTAATGCCTCCTGCTCGTTCGTATAATCTGCCACCATAGTGCTTTCTTTGCTTGGACATGGCCCATTCACTCAACGCATTCTTTTGGCTTTTTACCATTGTGCACATCGGGTGGCCTTGGGAGGCGAGTAACATTGCAAATACATCAACCGACCAGGTATGAGGAACAAGAAAGATGATGTTTTGTCCTGTTTCTTTTACCGTTGTAAAGTTTTCAAGTCCGTTAACTGTGGTGTTTTGTGCTAACCACTTTCTGCTGCGTAATGTAAGCAGGGGAAAGCGCATCAAGTAGGTACCTGCAGTAACCAGCATCTTCTCAATAATGGCTTCTCGTTTGCTTTCTGGCATATCAGGGTAGCAATGAGTGAGATTTACGCGAGCACGATGAGCCTGCCCGCGAGTCTTAGACATGATCTTCTTTGTTGCACGGGTGGCCAGCCATCGATGAAGTGAGATCGGCATAAAGCTAAATGGAATGGCAAACAGAATACCAAACCAAGTGCTCCAATATTTGGGTGCTAAGAAGCTTTTTTGGAACCTAGGGTTATAAGCCTTAGGATCAAAGTCATTGCGAGTATTTTTCATCGATGAAGCTGCTATTTATTGATGATGTTTAAATATTCAGCAACGCCTTCGGCTACTGATTTAAATGTATGATCGCATCCCGTAGCTCGAAGCTTAGTGAGATCGGCCTGTGTGTATTCTTGATACGCACCTTTTAGATGCTCAGGAAAGGGAATAGTTTCAACCTGCCCTTTTCCATGATGCTGAATCGCAGCTTTTGCTACCTCTTCAAAGGATTCTGCATTGCCAGTACCCAGATTGAAGATGCCAGAAACAGGGTTCTCAAGGAACCACAAGTTAACTGCTGCCACATCACCAACATATACAAAGTCTCGTTTGAAGTGTTCACTGCCCGCAAATAATTTTGGATTTTCGCCTGCATTGAGTTGGTTGTTGAGGTGGAAGGCGACTGAGGCCATTGAGCCTTTGTGCTGCTCTCTTGGACCATAGACGTTGAAGTAACGAAAACCCGTAATTTGAGAAAGAGTTTCTCCGTGAGCATCGGCATCTGCAACAAGGCGGCGCACATAGTTATCAAATTGCTGTTTCGAGTAACCGTAGACGTTCAATGCACCTTCGTACTCTCTTTCTTCGATAAATGTATCCGTTTCGCCATAAGTGGCAGCAGAGGATGCATAAAGAAATGGGATTTCACGCTCTAGACAGTAGTGAAGAAGTTCTTTTGAATACTCATAGTTATTGAGCATCATGTATTTTCCGTCCCACTCTGTGGTTGCAGAACAAGCACCTTCATGGAATATGGCATCAATCGGGCCAAAGTCATCTCCGGCCATAATTTGTGTCAGAAAATCATCACGATCCATGTAATCGGTAATGTCGAGATCGACTAGGTTGACAAATTTTTTGCCGTTCTTCAGGTTGTCGACAACCAGAATGTCGTTGATCCCTTTATCATTCAACGCTTTGACAATATTGCTGCCAATCATGCCTGCGCCACCGGTTACTATGATCATTTTGCACTTTCCTTCAAATTTGATTAACTCAGAGTATAACAAGGAACTAAAATCTAGGGAATTAAACCTACATTTATGAGAAACTTAGACTCAATAGTAACGGATTATCTACCTTGTATTGATACCGTTTATCCATTTATGAAAAAGCAGTAGATAAAGTTATAGAGGAATGAACTTGAATCAGTCTAAACAATCAGTGTCATCACAGCAAAGTCCTATGGGTGAAGCCTACTATCAGGATGATGAGATTGACCTAAGAGAATTATTCATCGCGCTTTGGAAGGGCAAGATTTTAATTGTAGCGACTACTTTTATTTTTGCTGCTGTTGCTGTTGTGTATGCCCTGAATGCACAGGAATGGTGGAGCTCTAAAGCGAGAATCGTTGAACCTCAGGTTAATGATTTTGCAGTTTATCGTCAGCAAGTAAAATCCTTTCAGCCTATCTTTGATACCTATCAGGATGATGGCACGGTGCTAGTAAGTAAAGAACTGGATGACTTAGTTGAACCGGATAAAATCTTTGCTCAATTTATCCGTTCATTCAATGCAACAGCTAACAAAAAACGTTTTTTTGATAACAACGAAACCTTTTTGGCCTTTAAAAAAGCATTGAGAGAAGATGCGGATGAGAGCGCTGATGCTCAAGTTGCCCAAAGACGCCTTTACAGTGAATGGTATCAAAAGATCTCTGCCGCTCCTGCAGAGAAGAACCGCAGGGATGAATACATTATTTCCCTTCAAGCTACCACTCAGATGGATAGCTATAATCTTCTTAACGACTATATTGCGATGATAGAGAAGAAGGTTCAAGCGGATGCAATCAAGAACATAGAAGCAACATTGGATGCCAAAGAAATACAGCTAAAGCAACAAAAAGTCATCCTTGAAAGTCAGGCTAAACAAGTGCTTGAAGTTGAATTACAGCGTTCAAAGTATGCTTATGATATTGCTGAAGCAGCATCAGTGAATGCACCTATACAAAATCTTGGTGATAAAGAACTGTTTGCAATCAACCTTGGGGCAAAAGCAATTAAGGCTAAGATTTCTGCGCTAGAAGACGTTAAGAATCTGGCTGTTATTGAGCCGAGGCTTCAACAGATTGATGCTAAGTTAGGTTTAATGGCTAAACTCGAGATCAATGAAAATGTTGAACTTAATGCATATCGCTTTATCGAAGAGGTTGAGCAACCAATTAATCGTGACGCTCCGAAGCGTGCTCTTATTGCTGTGTTAGGTGCATTGTTTGGCGGCATGCTAGGTGTTGGTGTCGTTTTAGTGCGCTTTGCATTTGGCCGTAATAAAGAAAATTAATCCAAGAGAAGAATAATGAAAATAGCTATTGCAGGTACGGGCTATGTAGGTCTGTCAAACGCGGTGTTGTTGGCGCAGCATCATGAAGTTGTGGCGGTGGATATCATCCCTGAGAAAGTCGAGCTTCTTAACAATAAAAAGTCTCCGATTGTGGATGTGGAGATTGAACAGTTTTTGGCAGAGAAAGAACTCAACTTTACCGCGACTCTAGACAAAGAGTTGGCTTACAAAGATGCCAAGTATGTTGTGATTGCCACCCCGACGGATTACGACCCACAAACAAACTACTTTAATACCTCTTCTGTAGAAGCTGTGATAAAAGAAGTGATGAGCATTAACCCTGAAGCTGTGATGGTGATTAAATCCACTGTGCCTGTTGGTTATACTGAACGTATCAAGCAAGAGCTAGGTTGTGAAAATCTCATCTTCGCTCCAGAGTTTTTGCGTGAAGGCCGTGCGCTGTATGACAACCTTCATCCATCTCGTATTATTGTGGGTGAGCGCAGTGAGCGTGCTAAGGTGTTTGCCGAGCTATTGGTTGAAGGAGCTCAAAAGCAAGATATCGATGTTTTGTTTACTGACTCGACTGAAGCTGAAGCCGTTAAGTTGTTTTCAAATACTTACCTTGCGCTGCGCGTTGCTTACTTTAATGAGCTGGATTCTTATGCAGAGGCTCATGGCTTAGATTCTCGCCAGATTATTGAGGGTGTTGGTTTAGACCCTCGTATTGGTAATCACTACAATAACCCTTCGTTTGGTTATGGCGGTTACTGCCTGCCAAAAGACACCAAGCAATTGTTAGCGAACTATGCGGATGTGCCGAACAATATCGTGGGTGCTATCGTTGATGCGAACCGTACTCGTAAAGACTTTGTTGCGGATTCCATCTTGAAGCGTAACCCTAAGATTGTAGGTATTTATCGCCTGATCATGAAGGCTGGCTCAGACAATTTCCGTGCATCTTCGATTCAGGGCATCATGAAGCGTCTAAAAGCGAAGGGTATTGAGGTTGTGGTTTACGAACCTGTACTTGAAGATGAGCATTTCTTCCATTCTCGCAATATTCGTGACCTAGAAGAATTTAAGCAGGTATCTGATGTGATCGTATCTAACCGTATGGTTGATGAGATCAAGGATGTAGAAGCGAAGGTGTATACTCGTGACTTGTTTGGTAGTGACTAGTAATCGGTATTAATAAATGAAAAGGAGACACACTGTGTCTCCTTTTTTGTTTTGTGCGAGCTAAGATGCTTATAGGATAAAGCGACTTAAGTCTTCGTCATCCACAAGCTTACCAAGCTTACTCTCGACGTAATCTGCGTCGATGGTTAGCTCGGAGCCCGTTTTCTCAGTGGCTTCGTAAGAGATTTCGTCCATTAGACGCTCCATTACGGTATGCAAACGTCGAGCACCGATGTTTTCGGTGGTCTCGTTAACTTGCCAGGCCGCTTCTGCGATGCGCTTGATGCCATCTTCAGTAAACTCTACGCTCACTTCTTCGGTTTTCATTAGCGCAACGTATTGCTCCGTTAGGGATGCGCGAGGCTCCGTTAGAATACGTTCAAAGTCGTGACTAGATAGTGCTTCAAGCTCAACGCGAATCGGTAAGCGACCTTGCAGCTCTGGGATAAGATCAGAAGGCTTCGCGACTTGGAAAGCACCTGATGCAATAAACAAGATATGGTCAGTTTTCACCATGCCGTGCTTAGTTGAAACGGTGCTGCCCTCAATCAATGGCAATAGGTCGCGCTGTACACCCTCACGAGAGACATCAGGACCAGAGCTTTCACCGCGCTTACAGATTTTATCGAACTCATCGATAAACACGATGCCGTTGTTCTCAACATTAAAGATGGCGTCTTCTTTTAGCTCTTCTTGGTTGACTAGCTTAACGGCTTCTTCTTCAACAAGGGCTTTGAAGGCATCTTTGATCTTTAGTTTGCGGCTTTTCTTGGTATTGCCAGCCAAGTTTTGGAACATACCTTGAAGTTGGTTGGTCATCTCTTCCATGCCAGGAGGGGACATGATCTCAACGCCCATTTGCGGCGCAGCAACTTCGATATCGATCTCTTTGTCGTCTAGCTTGCCTTCGCGTAATTTCTTGCGGAACACTTGACGAGTATTAGAGCTAGCCTCTTGAGGCTTTTCGTTTTCGCCCCACGCGTCGCGAGCAGGAGGCAGTAGGGCATCAAGGATGCGTTCTTCTGCTTGCTCTTCGGCGCGGAATTTAACCTTTTCAGTGGCTTGCTGGTGCGTCATCTTCACCGCAACATCCGTAAGGTCACGAATGATGGTCTCCACTTCTTTACCAACGTAACCTACTTCAGTGAACTTGGTTGCTTCAACCTTGATGAAAGGGGCATTGGCAAGTCTTGCCAATCGGCGAGCAATCTCGGTTTTACCTACACCCGTTGGACCAATCATTAGAATGTTTTTTGGGGTCACTTCTGCACGTAGGCTTTCTTCAAGTTGCATGCGGCGCCAGCGGTTACGCAGTGCAATAGCCACTGAACGCTTAGCGTTTTCTTGGCCGATGATGTGTCGGTTTAGTTCGTGAACGATCTCACGAGGAGTCATTTCAGACATATTTTTTCCTTAGTACTCAAGCTCATCAACAGTGTGATGATGGTTGGTGAATACACAGATATCGCCAGCAATATTCAATGATTTTTCTGCGATTTCTTTTGCGTCTAATTCGGTGTTTTCTAACAATGCGATTGCTGCAGCTTGGGCAAAGTTGCCGCCAGAGCCAATTGCGATAAGGTCATTCTCCGGCTGAACGACATCGCCGTTGCCCGTAATGATCAGAGAGGCGGTTTCATCAGCCACGGCTAATAGAGCTTCAAGGCGACGAAGAGCACGGTCACTGCGCCAATCTTTAGCCAGTTCAACGGCAGCACGAGTCAGGTGGCCTTGGTGCATTTGTAGTTTGCTTTCAAAGCGCTCAAATAGCGTGAATGCATCGGCGGTACCACCAGCAAAGCCTGCCAGTACCTTGCCATTGTAGAGTCGGCGAACTTTCTGTGCGTTGCCTTTCATGACGGTATTGCCTAGAGATACTTGTCCATCACCAGCGATGACGACTTTATTATTTCGGCGTACGGATACTATGGTAGTCACGAGGTTTCCTTCTTATTTCACCAGTGAGATAGAAATAGAATGGGGATCGTCGCAAGCAAATTCAAGGTAAGTGGGCTGTAGAGGTAGTACGAGATGGTTCTCTCGTCAGAAAAAAGCCCCAGTGACTACTGAGGCTATAAGGGATTTAGTTACCGGTGTCTTTCCAAATAACACAAGGCTCAATCTTGGCGCGTTGCAGTTTATGCTTATCGCGCTCAGCGTCTCGCTTGCGGTCATAAGGACCTAACACTACGCGATACCAGCTACTGCCTTCTCGCTGTTTAACCTGGCTATTTAGGCCTTGGAAGGCAATGTCCATCTTTCTTCCATCTGCCTGAGAGCGAGTCTTGTAGGCACCGCATTGCATCACATAAGGGATCTCTGAAAGCACTTCTTCCTTAGGAACGACCTTTACCTCACGCTCGGGAAGAGTCTTCACATACTCCCACTGTTCTTCGGGAGGCGGTGGAAGAAGCTCTGAGTTATCTACTTCAGGAGCTTTGGTTTTTGAGCTGTCTACCTTGACCGGCTTTGGCGGCTCAGGGTCTTGGCTTAATATGTAAAGCCCATAGCTAAACCCTCCCAGCATTAGGCCTGCTAGGATGATCGCTTTCCAAGGTTTTTTTGATGGGGCAGGTTTACGCGTATTCTTTGCTTGCGTACGGCCACCCTTCACATAGTCTTTTCTTGCCACTCGATTAGTCTATTCCGTTGTTAACCATATCTATGTTAATGCAGAAGTCGCCCAGATAATAGAGCTTAGTAACTCGGCGGTAAGGTACTTTCTCTTACCACTAGCTCTGTATCGAGAAGTCGTGAGCCTGAATTGATCTCATTGCCATTAAGAAGTTCGAACAGCATTTGAGTGGCTTGATAGCCGATATCGTAGCGAGGCTGGGATACTGTGGTCAGTGGTGGATCGCAGTATTCGGAAAACTCGATATTGTCGAATCCGATAAATGAGATGTCTTGTGGAACTCTCAGCCCCATATTTTTGGCTTCTTTGATTGCGCCAATCGCCATCATATCGTTGTGACAAAACACAGCGCTGGGTGGAGAGCCGGCGCTCATCAGTTTACGCAGTGCCAGTGCCCCAGATTCGAAGCTAAAGTCACCACTGGCAGAATTAGTTAAGTCAATGCTAAGGCCTGCACGTCGCAGTGCTTGCTGGAAGCCCTGGCTTCGGAAGCTAGATAGCGGCGCATTGTCTGGACCACGGATCTCGCCAATGCGCTTATGTCCTAATTTAGCCAGATAGTTCACCGCCTGAAAAGAAGCGGTGAGGTTGTCTATATGCACGGTAGGCAGTTCTAGCTCAGGCGCGTATTCGCAAGCCATCACCATAGGTGGAAGGTTTCTTTGTTCTGATTTACTGGCATCGATAGGTAAATCGGTGCCAAGCAAGATCAAGCCATCCGCTTGCTTTGAATAGATGAGATTGACTAGTGAGTTATCTCGACATTTTTGCTGCGAGCTGTCGCCGTGCAGTATTAGGTAGCCTTGCTCTGAAGCCGCCGCTTCGATGCCACGAATGATCTCAGAAAAGTAAGGGTCGCATAAGTCAGGAACTATGACTACGAGGGTTCTTGATTCGTTACGTTTCATGCTACGCATCATAGCGCTTGGGCAGTAACCCGACTCGATAACCGCTTCTTCTACTCGCTTACGAGTTGAGGAGGAAACCTTTTCTGGGTTCATTAACGCTCTTGATACTGTCGCAGTGGAAACGCCAGCGAGTTCAGCAACATCCTTCATGGTCGCCATAGTACACCTATCCTCTATGATAATTTTTGCGTGCTTGATTCAATCCGTGAAACAAGATGGTATTAAATACTCACGTCTTAATGTATGTGAAAAATAAGTGTAAACATTTTTTTCCGTACAGTTTACGGGACATGTAGCAAAAATGAACAACTTGGTGTGAGATGACTCTCATTTCGTCATATGCACGCAGTTTAACTTAAATCTTGTGGCTCGACATCTATGTTCCAACGTACTTTTTTTGAGTTGGGTAGCATTTCGATTGCAGGTTTTGCACTCATTAGCAGTTTTTGCATGGTCGAGCGCAACTGGCACTGCAAAATAAGTTGCCAACGTGATTTTCCTGCGCGCTTGGCCATTGGGGCTGGAATTGGCCCTAATACCCAGCAATGTTCATCAAACAATGGGTGGGCTTCAAGGGTATGACGCACCTGCCTCAAGAAGTCTTCAGCGAGTTGGGAGTGGTTGGATTCTGCACGAAATAGTGACAGGCTGGCGTAAGGTGGCAATTGCGCCACTCGCCGTTCCATGAGCGCCCCTTGTGCAAACTCCGGGTAGCCCTTGTGAAGTAGTGCCTGTAGCAATGAATGTTCGGGGTGGTGAGTTTGCAACACCACATGCCCAGGCTTACTGGCGCGTCCTGCACGACCTGCCACTTGGATGAATAGTTGCGCGAGCTTCTCTGAAGCTCTGAAGTCACTGCTGTATAGAGATGAGTCGACATCTAACAGCGCAACTAAAGTGACATCAGGGAAGTGATGTCCCTTTGCTAGCATTTGGGTGCCAATGAGAATTTGGTATTCCCCTTTGCGGATAGATTCAAGCGCGGCCTCTAGACTGCCTTTTCGGCGCGTGTTGTCTCTATCAATACGTATGGTCTTGTATTCAGGAAATAGGGTCTCAAGGTGGGTTTCCAGCTGCTCTGTGCCCACACCTACCGTCACCAAATGAGTGGAACCACAGCTTTGACATTGGTGTACGACGGGCTTTTGCGAGCCACAGTGGTGACAGCGCATCTCACTGCTGCCTTGATGGAAGGTGTAGTAGGCATCACATCGATGACATTCTGCAATCCAGCCACATTCATGACACATCATGGCAGGAGAGAACCCGCGACGGTTCAAAAACAGCATGACCTGGTTTCCCTGCTGCAAGTGCTTTCGCATCTGTGCAATTAAGGGAGCACTCAAGCCGCTCTCTAGGTATAAGCCTTTAACGTCTATAACGCTGTTCTTTGCCGGTTTTGCGCCGCCAGTTCGCTCTGTCAGTGGCAAGTGCAGATACTTGTTAGATAAAGCGTTGTTCAGGGTTTCTAAAGACGGTGTCGCAGAACCCAACACAATAGGGATGGATTCGGAATGAGCGCGCATTATCGCCATGTCTCGCGCATGATAACGTAAGCTGTCCTGCTGTTTATAAGAGGAGTCGTGCTCTTCATCGACAATGATAATGCCAAGGTTGGCAAATGGAGTCAGCAGGGCAGAGCGGGTGCCAATAAGGATCCCACATTCTTTATTCTTTGCTGCAAGCCAGGCATTCAATCGCTCAGTGTCATTGAGCCCTGAGTGAATGGTTGCGATAGGAACATTAAAGCGTCGCTTAAATCGATTGATGGTTTGTGGTGTCAGGCCTATTTCTGGGACTAGTACCAAGGCTTGCTTGCCTTGGTTGACCACTCTTTCAATCAACTGCAGGTAAACCTCGGTCTTTCCTGAACCCGTTACGCCATCTAATAAAGCACATTCGTAGCCATCGATATGGTTAACCGTCACTACCGCTAGCATTTGCTCGTGATTAAGCTCTCGCTTGTCGTCTTCGTTGACTCGAATCTCTTGCCATTGGTCGTTGATCTCAAGGACTTCTGAAGACGTTACCCACTCTTTATCTTGTAATGCTTTTAAAACCGAGCTCGATATTTCCATATCTACTAGCTCGTGATGGGGTAAAGGACAATGTTGTAAGGCGTTCATTACCTTGGCTTGCTGCACCGCTCGTCCAAAGCCTTGCATCAATTGATTGCGACCAGACTCCGTAAGTTGCCAAGTTTTTTGAGGCTGCTTTTGTGCAGGCTTGCCTTTGCGCAGTGCGCCGGGCATTGCTCCGTTTAAGGTATCGCCCAAAGGATATTGGTAAAATCGGCTGCCCCAATGGATTAATCGATACAGCTTCTCTGGCCATATGGGTTCTTGGTCAAGGACCTCCGTTAAAGGTTTAAGCTTGTTAATATCGTATTCTGATTGATGGGTGAGAGCGGTGATCACACCAAGGAGCTTCTTTGGACCAAATGGAACCCATACGCGCACACCCACCACGGGAAATAGGTGGGCAGGAATGATGTATTCAAATTCTTTATCCAGAGGTACAGGTAGGGCAACTCTGGCAATGGTTGGTCGCATGAGATCTCTTTGGGGCTTTGCAGTCAAGAACGGATAGTCATGATAATACTAGAGAAAAGCCCATAAGATTACGATAATTGAATATAGGTGAATCAAGCTCACCTTCGTAACTCTTTAATATAAAGAGTTACGGTGAAAAAAGTGGCGAAAAAAGGGACAAATAAGTTGATCCCAACAGACTATTTCATTAGTATACTGCGCCTTGAAGATGTCGTATTAAACGATATCACTGTTAGAAACTACGTGTGGTGTTCAGCATAGAACTGGATAGCGACACGGCCTATAAATGAGGTTTTCCCATGAAAGCAGGTATCCATCCTGAGTACAAAGCAGTTACTGCAACATGTTCTTGCGGCAACACTTTTGAGTTCAACTCAACTCTAGCTAAAGAATCTATCCACCTAGACGTATGTGACAAATGTCACCCGTTCTACACTGGTAAGCAACGTATCGTTGATACTGGCGGCCGTGTTGATCGCTTTAACAAGCGTTTCGGTGCTCTTTCTTCTAAGAAGTAATCTTAGTTGTAAAGAAACAGAAAAAGGTCGCTTAGGCGGCCTTTTTTGATCTCAGCTGAAAGCAAAGATTACAATTCATAGTGTTGCTACTATGTAGCACATTAACTGATTTTTATTTACACTAACACTTCTATTATTTCCCTTAAACCCTAAAGGATTTTCCTTCGATGTCTGATGACCAACCTGTAAACGATTTTCGCCAGCAAGCTCTTGATTATCATGAGTTCCCTAAACCGGGAAAGATTGCTGTTGAGTTGACTACTCCTGCTGATTCTGTGCATGACCTTGCTTTGGCTTATAGCCCAGGTGTTGCTGAGCCAGTGCGTGAGATTGCTCAAAACGTGGATAACGTTTACAAGTACACTGCGAAAGGAAACATGGTTGCGGTTATCTCAAACGGCACCGCGATTTTGGGGCTAGGTAATCTAGGTCCTATGGCTTCAAAACCAGTAATGGAAGGTAAGGCGCTACTGTTCAAGCGTTTTGCTGGTCTAGACTCAATCGACATTGAAGTAAAGCACCGCACTATCGATGAATTCGTTGATACGGTAGCGGCAATTGCCGATACCTTTGGTGGTATTAACCTAGAAGACATTAAAGCACCAGATTGCTTTGAGATTGAAAGCCGCCTGATTGAACGCTGTGACGTGCCTGTTTTCCATGATGACCAGCACGGTACTGCGATTGTTACCGCAGCGGGTATGTTGAATGCCATTGAGCTTCAAGGGAAGCAACTGTGCGACTCTACCATTGTCTGTCTAGGTGCGGGTGCAGCGGCTGTTGCCTGTATGGAGCTGCTGATTAAGTGTGGCGCTCAGCGTGAAAAAATCTACATGCTAGATCGCAAGGGTGTGATTCACACGCGTCGTGACGACTTGAATGAATACAAACAGCTGTTTGCTAACAATACCGACAAGCGTACGCTAGAAGATGTGATTGAAGGAGCCGATCTGTTCTTGGGTGTATCAGGGCCAAACTTATTATCTCCAGAAGCACTGGCACTAATGGGCGACAAGCCTGTGGTATTCGCTTGTTCAAACCCAGATCCAGAGATTAAGCCGGAGCTTGCGCACAAAGTACGTACTGACCTTATCATGGGTACAGGCCGTTCTGATTACCCAAATCAGGTCAACAATGTTATCTGCTTCCCGTTCATCTTCCGTGGTGCATTGGACGTTCGTGCCAGTGAAATCAATATTGAGATGAAGCTTGCGGCAGTAGAAGCGATTCGTCAGCTGGCGAAAGAGCCTGTTCCTGCAGAAGTATTGAAAGCGGCGGGTGTCGAGTCTTTAGAATTTGGTACGGGTTACATCATTCCAAAACCTATGGACCCTCGTTTGCTTCCTCGTGTGGCAAGAGCGGTAGCTGAGGCTGCGGTTGAATCTGGTGTGGCACGCATTGAGCTACCAGAAAGCTACATGCAGGGATAAATCCCAAATATGTAAAAAGGGGGTTAGAGTACGCGTACTCTAACCCCCTTTTGCTATTTACTCACTGGTATATCAAATTACCAAGCTAATTAGTCATCAAATACTTCTAGCTCAATACCTAAATCAGACATGATTTGCTGAGCTTCAGCAGGGATCTCATCGGGGTGGTCTTTTCTTAGGTCTTCGTCAGTAGGTAGAGGCTGTCCTGTGTAGGCATGCAAGAATGCCTCACAAAGCAGTTCGCTATTGGTTGCATGACGCAGGTTGTTCACCTGGCGACGAGTGCGCTCGTCAGTCAGAATCTTAAGAACCTTAAGCGGAATAGACACAGTGATCTTTTTAACTTGAGTACTTTTTTTACCGTGCTCAGCATATGGGCTGATGTAATCGCCATTCCAGTCTGCCATTGGAAACCTTTTATTACCTAATATAAGAGTTAATACCCAATTCTAGCGATATTGACTGCTATATGTAAAGGCATTTAGACGTCTAGATGTGTTGATGTCTGATGGTTATCGGGGTAATCTATGAACAGAATTAGATTAATTTGATTGGTATCAAACTCCACCAGTCATTGTCAAAGGAAAGGACAAGAAAATGAGCAGTAAACACAAGTCATCGACGATTGCCGTTCGTACCGGTATCGAATCTGATACCCAACACCATGCTGTTGTTCCCCCAATTTATCTGTCCACCAACTATGGTTTTCCTTCATTCGGAGATGTACCAAAGTACGACTATACCCGCTCAGGAAATCCAAATCGAGGATTACTAGAGACGGCCCTGTTTGAGTTGGAATCGGGTAAAGGTGCGGTGGTGACAAACTGTGGCACGTCGGCTCTTAATTTATGGGTTTCAGCATTTTTAGGCCCTGATGATTTAATTGTTGCGCCACATGACTGCTACGGCGGCACCTACCGTCTATTCAATACACGCTCGTTAAAGGGTGACTTCAAGGTAGAGTTTGTTGATCAATCTGATGAACAAGCACTTGCCGCAGCAATAGCAAAAAAACCTAAGCTTATTCTTATCGAAACGCCGTCTAACCCGCTGGTTCGCGTCGTGGACATCGCAAAAGTATGTCAGCAAGCGGCTGAAGTTGGTGCATTAGTGGGCGTCGACAACACCTTTTTGACTCCCATATTCCAAAAGCCTCTAGAGCTGGGCGCGGACTTCGTTATTCATTCAACCACCAAGTACATTAATGGTCACTCTGACGTTATTGGCGGTGTGGTGATCACCAAAACCGAAGAGCACGCTGAAGAACTTGGCTGGTGGGGAAACTGCATCGGCGCGACAGGCACTCCATTTGATAGCTACATGACGCTGCGTGGCATTCGTACCTTGGGTGCCCGAATGCGTGTTCATGAAGAAGGCTCACAGCAAATCCTAAGCTACCTTCAATCGCAAAAGCACGTTAAGACTATCTACCACCCAAGCCTTCCTGAGCACCCTGGGCATGAGATTGCCAAGCGCCAACAGTCTGGCTTTGGCAGTATGCTGAGCTTTGAATTTGATGGCAGCATGGAAGAGCTAAAAACCTTTGTGGGTGGATTGAAGCTATTCTCTTTGGCAGAGTCTCTAGGTGGAGTAGAAAGCTTAATTTGCCACCCAGCGACTATGACGCACCGTGCTATGGGTGAAGAAGCCCTAGCCGAGGCGGGCGTTTCTCATTTCTTGTTGCGTTTGTCTGTGGGTCTTGAAGACGCTGATGATCTGATTGATGACCTGATCCAAGCGTTCGACCTAGTGGAGAAATAAGCATGGGAAACCTAAAGCAGCTTCATAAATTTGGTGGCAGTAGCCTTGCCAATGCTGAGTGTTTTAGTCGCGTAGCCAATATCTTGGCGGAATACTCTAATGTGGGCGATCTGGTTATCGTTTCAGCCGCGGGTTCAACCACAAACAATTTGCTACGTTGGTTGGCTGCATTAGAGAAAGATGGGCGAATTGCTCATGAGATCTTGCTTGAGCTGCGAGCGTATCAGAACCAATTGATTGTAGATTTGCTCCCAGAAGACAAAGCCGAGCCAATGCAAGAAGTGCTGAACAATGAATTTACAGCCCTTAGCGCCTTAAACGCACCGATGAGCGAATCACAGAAATCGGCAGCGCTTGGTCATGGTGAGGTGTGGTCATCTCGCCTGCTGGCCGCTCTTCTTAGCGATAAAGATATGGACAGTGTGGCTATTGATTCTCGTGATTTCTTGCGCGCTGAAATTGGTACACAGCCAGAGATTGACCGAGGATTGTCGTGGCCGTTAGCGAAATCAGTGGTCGCACAGCACCCACATAGACGACTAGTGGTTACTGGCTTTATGGCTCAGAACCAAGAGGGCGAAACCGTTCTGCTTGGGCGCAATGGCTCTGACTATTCGGCAACGATTGTCGGTGCATTGGCCGAAGTCTCTAAGGTTACTATTTGGAGTGATGTGGCGGGTGTTTACAGTGCCGATCCGCGCATTGTCGGTGATGCTTGCTTGCTGCCATTGCTTCGTCTTGATGAAGCGAGCGAATTGGCACGCTTAGCTGCGCCAGTATTGCACAGCCGCACATTGCAGCCGGTCGCACAGAGCACTATGGATATGGAACTGCGCTGCAGCCACCAACCTGAATCTGGCTCAACGCGTATTGAGCGCGTGCTCGCCTCTGGGCGCGGTGCGAAAATTGTTACCTCGCTCGATGACGTTAACCTTATTGAGTTAACCCTAAGCCACGCGCATGACTTTGAGCGCTTAGAGCCTCAAGTGTTATCTTTGCTGAACAAAGCTCAACTTGCACCGCTAGCCTACGAATCTCAATCGGATAACTATTGTCTGCGTCTGGCTTACACCAGTGAGTTGCTTGCTGGCGCGCTAGAGTGCATTGAATCTGCTCACCTTGAGGTGGGAGTGGAGGTCAAATCAGGCATGTCCCTGATCGCCGCCGTTGGCGCAGGCGTGACGAATAATGCCAATCACTGCTTTGGTTTCTATCAAACGCTTAAGGGAGTACCCGTTGAGTTCATGTTTGAGACAGACTCAGAGCTGAGCCTGATTGCCGTGGTGAGAACCAACAAAGTACCTGAGCTACTTGAATCTTTGCACAGTCAGCTGTTCCAAGCGCAAAAGCGTGTTGGTATTGTGCTGTGTGGCAAAGGTAATATTGGTTCGAATTGGATTGAGCTATTTGCACAGCAAAAAATCGAGTTAGAAAAGCGTCGAGGCATGAGCTTTGATCTGATTGCTGTTGTGGCGAGTAACCGCTATTGGTTTGATGAGAATGGCATTGACGCTGGTACGCTAAATACGCATTTTGCTGAAGAGGCGGTGGTCGATGAAGAAGACTGGGTTTCTTTAGTCAGAAAGCAATCGAGCTATGATGAGATTGTGGTACTGGATGTCACCGCGAGCCAAGAGGTATCGGACCGTTATCTTGAGTTTGCTGAGCATGGCATGCATGTTATTTCTGCAAACAAGCTAGCCGGTTCCGCGCCAAGTGAGTTTTATCATCAAGTACAAGATGTCTTTGCTAAAACAGGACGTCATTGGCTGTACAACGCAACAGTGGGTGCAGGCCTTCCAGTAAACCATACCGTGCGAGACTTGCGCGAAAGTGGCGACCAGATTGTGGCGATCTCAGGGATCTTCTCTGGCACACTCTCTTGGTTATTCCAGCAGTACGATGGTTCGATTCCATTTAGTGAACTGGTTGATCTTGCATGGCAGCAGGGACTCACTGAACCAGACCCTAGGGCTGATTTAGATGGTACTGATGTTATGCGTAAGTTGGTTATCTTAGCGCGTGAATCAGGGCTAGATCTTGAGCCCGAGGGCGTTAAGGTAGAGTCTCTGGTACCAAAGGAATTATTGCATTTATCAGTGGATGATTTCTTCCATCAAGCACATGTTCTCAATGAGTTGTTAGCTGAGCGCCTAGATAAGGCTCAGAGCGAAGGTAAGGTGCTTCGTTATGTTGCACGCCTATCGAAAGATGGAGAGGCTACAGTGGGCGTAGAGGCGCTTGATGAGCGCCATGCTCTGGCCAATCTGCTCCCTTGTGACAACATCTTTGCTATCGAGAGCAAATGGTACAAAGATAACCCATTGGTTATCCGCGGACCTGGCGCTGGTCGTGAGGTGACTGCAGGCGCATTGCAGTCTGATCTTAATCGACTCTCTGGTTTGCTATAAATCTACCTGCCAAAACATCCAGTGCCTGTGGGCATTGGATGCCTTCCCTCAAAAAATCACTCAAAGTTTGCACGAATTTTTGTTGACATCCCCCTCATAAATTTACATTATCTAGACATATAGACGTCTAAACGTTCAAGGTTATGAGATTGTGCTGACGCACAGGGAGAATAAATATGGGATACACACACGCAAGCCACATCGATGCATTGAATCAAAATATCGCTGAGCTTTCCGACAACATCAATGTCTCTTTTGAGTTCTTCCCTCCAAGTAGTGAAAAAATGGAGGAGACTCTGTGGAACTCCGTGCATCGCCTTAAAACCTTGCAACCTAAATTTGTCTCCGTAACCTATGGCGCGAACTCTGGTGAGCGTGATCGCACACACTCAATCATCAAAGAAATCAAAAGCCAAACGGGTTTGGTTGCGGCTCCGCACTTAACCTGCATTGATGCCTCTCGTGAAGAGTTGATTACTATTGCTGATGACTACTGGAAGAATGGCATTGAGAGTATCGTTGCACTGCGTGGTGATATTCCACCGGGTGGCGGTCACCCTGACATGTATGCATCAGACCTTGTTGAACTGCTGAAAGCGCGTCATGACTTTGATATCTCAGTAGCGGCTTTTCCTGAGGTTCACCCTGAAGCGAAAAGTGCACAGGCAGACCTATTGAACCTGAAGCGTAAAGTCGACGCAGGCGCAAACCGTGCAATCACACAGTTCTTCTTTGATGTAGAGAGCTATCTTCGATTCCGCGACCGCTGTGCGGCAACAGGTATTGATGTAGAGATCGTTCCGGGCATTCTGCCAGTATCAAACTTTAAGCAGGCATCACGCTTTGCGGCGATGAATCATGTGAAGGTACCAGGCTGGATGGCGCAGCAGTTCGAAGGTCTAGATGATGACCCAACCACTCGTCAGCTAGTAGGTGCAAGTCAAGCGATTGATATGGTGCGTACTTTGAGCCGAGAAGGGGTTAAGGACTTCCACTTCTACACTCTAAACCGTGCTGAAATGACTTATGCGCTTTGCCACACGCTGGGTGTGCGTCCTCAGCAAGTCGCTGTTTAAACTTTAGAAACTAAATAAAAACAAAGGACCTAGTGCATAATGTGCTAGGTCCTTTTGTTTGTCAGCTAAGCAATCTCGCCCAGCACTTCTTCTGCCCATTCATTCCACGCTTCGCGAGTAAGAAGGTTGCGGCGCAGTGTTAGGCGCTCAATCTTTTCTTTTTGGTTCAGAAGGCGAGTATCGGAGTATTGAGTACCCTCGATCTCTTTGTAAAACTGAACCAGCTTACGAGAGTCGTTTAGTGCATGTTGCAGCTGGTCTGAAAAACCTTCCGCAGGCTGAACTTCACAAGCGTAAAGTTTAGCGGCAAATTCATCTCGCACCGTTGGATGTGAGATAGGTTGATCAAACCACTTAGCTAGAGCCTCGCGGCCGAGCTCTGTGATGGAGTAAATCTTTTTATCTGGTTTTCCTGATTGAGGTTGTAACTCACAAGTCACTAACTCATTTGCGGCCAGTTTGTTTAGCTCACGATAAACCTGCTGGTGGCTCGCTTTCCAGAAATAACCGATGCTATAAGAAAACTCTTTTGTAATGTCGTAACCGGTAGCATCTCGTGTGCTTAGTACGGTCAATATAACGTGTGGTAATGACATGTTTTTCTTCCATATACTGCATATAAAAAACAACGCACCGTTCTGACTCTAAATTGGTCTTAATTGAAGAGTGCGAGCCACTCAAGATTGCCTTGAGCGCATGTATTACCTTTTAAGCCATTCTCACCTGAGAAAATTGATTTTATTATGTTCAATAGACAGGGGTATTGTGTCTCTGGTTTTGTTGTTGAAACCCAAGATGCCCTATCTATAAGCTAACAGTTTACTATGATTTGGTAACGTTAGATTAACGCAAAATAAGTATTACAAAAACATGTTTACGGCTTCTAGTCTCATATTGCCAACTGGATCATAAAGACGAAAAAAAGCCCCAGCTTAAAAAGCTGGGGCTTGGATAGCTATCACAATATGCGGTTGAACAATTAGCCTGTGTTGCGCATGCCGGCAGCTATACCTGCAATTGTTATCATAAGCGCTTCTTCTAGGTCAGGATTATTTTCTTCCGTTTTCCTTGTGCGCTTAAGAAGCTCCACTTGAAGCATGTTCAATGGATCTACGTAGATGTTACGCAGACGAATTGACTCAAGGCCCCATGGGTCGCTTTGCATCAGGTTCTCGTTGTTCTCAACCTTCAGCACCGCTTGGATGTCTTTTTGCAGCTGTGTACGTAGGCTCTCACCTAGGCGCCATAGAGAAGGGTCTGTCAGTTTCTCATCGTACAGCTTTGAGATATCCATGCTGCACTTGTAGTACACCATCTCTAGCATGCCTAAGCGTGTAGAGAAGAATGGCCACTCGCGACACATCTCTTCTAGTAGCTCAAGATGGCCCTCATCGATAGAGTACTGAATGGCTTCACCGGCACCTAACCACGCTGGAAGTACCAGACGGTTTTGGCTCCATGAGAAGATCCATGGAATAGCACGTAAGCTCTCAACGCCACCATTCGGGTTACGCTTTGATGGACGAGAACCAAGAGGCAGTTTGCCTAGTTCAAGCTCTGGGGTAGCTGCGCGGAAGTAAGGGACAAAGTCAGGTTCGCCGCGAACAACGCCACGATAGGCCTCACAAGAGACCTGCGACAGCACTTCCATTAGGTCACGCCAATCTTTTTTCGGCTCAGGTGGTGGAAGCAGGTTCGCTTCAAGAATCGCACTGGCGTATAAGTTCAGGCTGTTTACCGCTACCTGAGGAAGACCCAGCTTAAAGCGAATCATCTCGCCTTGCTCTGTTACACGTAGGCCGCCTTGCAAGCTCTTTGGTGGCTGAGAAAGCAGTGCAGCGTGCGCTGGAGCGCCACCACGACCGATAGTACCGCCACGACCGTGGAATAGAGTCAGGTCGATATTCTGCGCGTCACACACCTTAACCAGCTTGTCCATCGCATCATACTGAGCCCAACCAGCCGACATAACGCCCGCATCTTTCGCTGAATCAGAGTAACCGATCATGACCATCTGCTCGCCTTGGATAAATCCACGGTACCAGTCGATATTGAACAGTTGCTGCATAACCGCTTCAGAGTTGTTCAAGTCATCCAGTGTTTCAAACAGAGGACAAACCCCTAGGCGGAACTTACAGCCTGCTTCGCGAAGCAGTAGGTGAACCGCTAATACATCTGAGGCTGTGCGCGCCATTGAGATAACGTACGCGCCAAAGGCTTCAATTGGGTGCTCAGCAATAGTCTTACAGGTGTCAATCACCTCTTTAACTTCAGCTGAAGGCTCCCAGTTGTGCGGGATAAGAGGGCGGTTCGAGCTTAGCTCTTTAACTAAGAATGCAACCTTGTCTTGTTCGCTCCATTGGTCGTAGTCACCCAGACCAAGGAAGCGAGTCACTTCAGAGAGTGCATCTGAGTGGCGCGTGCTTTCTTGACGAATATCCAAACGAACTAGATGGACGCCGAAACACTTGATGCGTCGCAGGGTATCAAGCAGAGAACCTTCTGCAATTACACCCATGCCACACTCATGCAAAGAGGTGTAGATGGTGTGTAGCGGGTTCCAAAGTTGATCGGCACTTTCAAGGATTGGTAGGTTAGGAACCGTAGAGCCTAACACCTTAGCGTCAATAACTTGCTGTGTATTGCTGAGAAGCGTACGAAGCTCTTTAAGGATTGCACGGTACGGTTCATGGCTGTCACCGGCAAGCTCACGTACAGTTTCATTGCACTTAGTCATTGAAAGCTCAGTGATCAGCTCTTCAATGTCAGCATGATAAAGGTCAGCCGCCTTCCAGCGAGATAACCACAATACTTCTTGAGTAATGTTGTGAGTAACAAATGGGTTGCCGTCTCGGTCGCCACCCATCCATGAAGAAAAATGCACTGGGCGAGCATCGATAGGCAGGCGTTCATCGAGATGTGTTGAGACACGGTCGTCCAACTCACGTAAGAAGTCTGGAATGGCTTCCCAAAGAGAATTTTCTACTACCGCAAAGCCCCATTTAGCCTCATCAAGAGGGGTAGGGCGCTGCTGGCGAATAACGTCTGAGTGCCAGCTTTGAGCAATAAGCTGCTCTAGGCGACGCTCTGTTTTAACGCGTTCGGAGTGGCCAATATCGCTAAGTTCTAGCTTAGATAAACAGTCGTTTATCTTAAGAAGCTTGTTGATCATGGTACGACGCGTCACTTCAGTAGGGTGAGCAGTCAATACCAATTCGATGTTGAGGTTGTTGATGGCCTCTGACGCTTCAGCTTTTGAGATGTCTTGAGAATTTAACTTGCTGAAAAGGGTTTGAATGACATCGGGTTCACAAACCTGCTCTTCGCAATGACGAGAAATAGTGTGGTACTGATCGGCGATGTTAGTCAGATTCAAAAATTGGTTGAATGCGCGCGCTACAGGAATGAATTGATCATCCGGCAGGTTTTCAATCTCATTGATTAGGGCTTGTCGATCTTCTTGGTTGCCACTGCGAGCTGACTTGGACAGTTTACGAAGGGTCTCAACTTTGTTGAGAATGTCCTCTCCGTGGGCATCTTTGATGGTTCTGCCAAGTAGATTGCCAAGCATCTTAACGTTACTTGTGAGTGCAGAATATTTCTTGTTCATTACATTGAGCCTCGTAAATAAATTACATACCGTTCCTTGAGTTGGTATCCAATCTATCCAAGAAAAGGGGCAAGAGTCAAACTTTGAACAAAATTGTTTGAAAAACCAGCGTTGAAATTGATTTCAATCATAACTGCTGGTTTTTGTAAACTTAGTGTTGAAAGTTTATTTCATAAATTGTTACGACTTGTCTGAAAAACAGTACTGATTTATGGATTTCTTGAGTATTGCAATCGTTGGGTCAATAAAATCTAAGCTTAGATACTCATCAGGTTGATGAGCTTGATCGATAGAACCTGGCCCCATAACTAAGGTCGGGCACAACTCCTGTAAAAACGGTGCCTCGGTGCAATAGTTGACGGTTTGAGACTCTGTTTCGCAAATGTCCTGCATCTCATGAATAAAATGATGCTCAGCGTGGCATTCATAGCCGGGTATCGGCTCGTGCAGAGGCGTAATATCCAAACGGCCCGGCCACTTTTGCATGATTGGTTGCAGATACTCTTGAAGAAGCTGATCAAGGCTCTCAAGGCTTAGCCCTGGCAAAGGCCTTAGGTCATAGTGCAGTTCACAGCAGCCACAGATACGGTTGGCACTGTCACCACCATGAATGTGCCCAAGATTCAGCGTAGGGCTTGGGATGGCAAAGCCAGGGTGATGGTAATCCTTTACCAGTCTCTGCTTCAATTGCATTAACGAATACATCACCTCATGCATGATCTCAATGGCATTAATACCTAGGGCAGGATCAGAGGAGTGGCCTGATTTACCCGTAATACGAATGGAATTAGCCATATGCCCTTTGTGACCACGCACGGGTACCAAGCTAGTCGGCTCGCCAATGATGCAATAATCAGGCTTAAATGGCGCTTCTTTGGTGAAATGCCTTGCCCCGAGCATAGTGGTTTCTTCATCACAGGTCGCAAGAATGTATAGGGGCTTGGTTTGTGCGCTCCAATCTGTGCCACTGGCTTTCATCTGTTTTACCGCATCAAGAATAAAGGCAAAGAAGCCTTTCATATCCGCAGTACCTAAACCGTAGTAGCGATTATCCGCCAACGTCAGTTGATGTGGGTCGAAATTCCAGCGTCCTTCATCAAAGGGCACAGTATCGGTATGTCCAGCGAGAAGAAGTCCTCCCTCGCCGCTGCCCAATTGAGCCATCAGGTTCACCTTGCCCGGTTCGATTTCTTCCGTGGTGACGGTAAAGCCTAGGTCCTCAAACCAGGTGGCCAGTTTCGCGATAACTTGAGCGTTACCTTCATCCCATTTTAGGTCACTTGAACTAATGGAAGAGGTGCTTATCAAGCCTTGGTAAATATCAACAAATTTAGGTATTGGCATATTATCTTCGTATCCACTATTGACAGATAACTGATGAAAGGTTAAAACACATAATAAGTCACAAGAAATGAATAAAAAAGCACAATAAGTATTTTTTATTACATTTATAATCAAAAATGCAGAGTCGGTTGATGAGTAACGAAAAACAACTAAAAGTAGCGATTATCGGAGCTAGCGGCTACACAGGCGCTGAACTCGCAAATATGGTGTTTAAACATCCTAGCCTCACGCTATCAGGTTTGTACGTGTCAGCCAACAGCCTAGACGCAAATAAGCCTATTAGTCAGTTACATGGCAAGTTATTAGGCAAGATTGATATGCCGTTATTGCCTCTAGAAGATGTAGAAGCAGTGGCTCAATCGGTAGATGTGGTTTTCCTTGCTACGGCGCACCAAGTGAGTCACGACCTAGCGCCACTGTTTTTAGCCCAAGGTTGTCAGGTGTTTGATCTATCGGGTGCTTTCAGAGTTCAGACTGAAGGATTCTACCCAGAATATTACGGCTTTAAGCATCAGCACTTAGCAGAGCTTGATAATGCCGTGTATGGCCTAGCGGAGTGGAACAAACAGCAGATTGCGAAAACCGACCTTGTTGCTGTGGCAGGCTGTTATCCAACCGCTTCACAGCTGGCCATCAAGCCAGTTCTAGAAGCAGGTTTGGTAGATACTCATCAGTGGCCAGTGATTAATGCGGTCAGTGGTGTATCAGGTGCTGGCATCAAAGCGAGCCAAGTGAACAGCTTCTGTGAAGTGAGCTTGCAGGCCTATGGCGTATTTACTCATCGCCATCAACCAGAGATTGCCAGCCATTTGGGTCAGGAGGTTATTTTTACTCCGCACCTCGGTAACTTTAAGCGTGGCATCTTAGCGACCATCACCATTAAGTTGGCTGAGGGCGTATCGGCTGAGCAGGTTGAGCAAGCATTTGAAGCCGCGTATGGCGATGCTGAATTAGTAAGACTAAAACACCAAGTAATGCCAAAGATTCAGGATGTCGAGCATACCCCGTTCTGTGATATCGGCTGGAGCGTTAAAGGCTCTCACTTAATCGTGACATCTGCTATCGACAATCTATTAAAGGGTGCATCCTCACAGGCGATGCAGTGTTTGAATATTCGTAACCAATTCCCAGAAACAACGGCGTTGTTTTAAGCGATGGCAAAGGAACCAGCTATGAGCACATTACCATTAGTCATTAAATTAGGTGGGGCCGCACTGGAGTGCAGTGAGACTCTATCTAAATTGTTTAAGGCCATTGAGCAAGCTTCGCAACAGTCTCAGCGTTCAATTGTGATCGTGCACGGTGGTGGCTATTTAGTGGATGAGTTGCTAAACAGCCTGCAATTAACCTCTACCAAGAAAGATGGATTGCGTGTCACGCCTGTTGAGCAGATCCCACTTATTACGGGCGCACTAGCGGGTACCGCCAACAAAATGTTGCAAGGTGAGGCGATCAAAGCGGGCTTAAAAACAGTGGGTTTGTGTTTAGCCGATGGCGGATTGTGTAAGGTTGAGCAACTTGATCCTGAGCTTGGCGCGGTAGGCAAAGCGGCTCCGGGAGACTCAAGCCTATTGCAAGGGATTTTGGCGACGAATACACTGCCAATCATCAGCTCTATTGGTCTAACAAATAGCGGTCAAATGATGAACGTTAATGCAGACCAAGCTGCGGTTGCTGTAGCGGGTGCACTGGATGCCGAACTGGCTTTGCTTTCGGATGTAAGTGGAGTGCTCGATGGCAAAGGTCATCTGCTAGAGAGTCTCAATGAACAACAAGCTGATGCATTGATTCAAGGACAAGTCATCACCGATGGAATGATCGTTAAGGTTCAAGCCGCATTGCAAGCTGCAAGCGATTTGGGCCGACCTATTCAAGTAGCCTCGTGGCGATACCCAGAAAAATTAGACCAACTGTTTGCAGGGCAAAACGTTGGCACCCTTTTTCAGCCTGAATAACAGGCATTTACATTTAGTGAACGGAAATTACTAGGAATGTTGCAACAACAACCTTCCTACTTATCGGAGAATTTATTATGAGCAAAGTAAGCGTAAATAAGGTTGTCGTTGCCTATTCAGGTGGTTTGGACACTTCAGTGATCATTCCTTGGCTTAAAGAGAACTATGACTGTGAGGTTGTGGCGTTTGTTGCTGATGTAGGTCAGGGCGAAGAAGAACTACAGGGCATTGAAGAGAAAGCGAAAGCATCGGGCGCATCTTCTTGCTACATTGCTGATCTTAAAGAAGAAATGGTTGCAGACTACATCTTCCCAACCCTTAAGACGGGTGCATGCTACGAAGGTAAATACCTGCTAGGTACCTCGATGGCTCGTCCTATCATCGCAAAAGCGCAGGTAGAAGTAGCGCGTAAAGTGGGTGCTGATGCACTGTGTCATGGTTGTACTGGTAAGGGTAATGACCAAGTTCGCTTTGAGGGCGCATTTGCTGCTCTAGCACCAGACCTACATGTGATTGCCCCTTGGCGTGAGTGGGATTTAGTGAGCCGTGAAGAGTGTCTAGATTACCTTGCTGAGCGTAATATCCCGTGTTCTGCATCGTTGACCAAGATCTACTCTCGTGATGCAAATGCATGGCATATCTCAACAGAAGGCGGCGTATTAGAAGATACGTGGAATGCGCCAAACGAAGATTGCTGGGCATGGACCGTAGATCCAGAGCAAGCGCCAAACGAATCAGAGACGGTGACCGTTAAGGTTGAAAAAGGCGAAGTGACTGAAATTGATGGCGAGAAAATGACGCCATACAACGCGCTGGTTTACCTAAATGAAAAAGGTGCTAAGCACGGCGTTGGTCGTATCGATATCGTAGAAAACCGTCTTGTGGGCATGAAGTCTCGTGGCTGCTACGAAACTCCGGGTGGCACCATCATCATGGAAGCACTGCGTGCGGTAGAGCAACTGGTGCTTGATAAAGCCGCTTTTGAATTCCGTGAAGAGTTGGGCGTTAAAGCCTCTCACCTAGTGTACGATGGGCGTTGGTTTACTCCGCTATGCAGCTCAATTCTTGCCGCTACAGAAGAGCTAGCTCAAGACGTTAACGGTGAAGTGGTTATCAAATTGTACAAAGGACACGCAACTGTCATTCAGAAGCGTTCTGACAATAGCCTTTACTCGGAAGAGTTTGCTACATTTGGCGAAGATGAAGTGTACGACCAGAGCCATGCGGAAGGCTTTATCCGTCTATACTCGCTTTCAAGCAGAATCCGCGCTCTCAACGAACTAAAGAAATAGCGTCAAAAATAGAATACAGTAAGCACTAGACCAAGGAATTTCAGGAGAAAACAATGGCATTATGGGGCGGTAGATTTACCCAAGCAGCAGACACTCGGTTTAAACAGTTCAACGATTCACTTCGCTTTGATTACCGATTGGCTGAGCAAGACATTGTAGGTTCGATCGCTTGGTCTAAGGCTCTGCATTCTGTTGATGTCCTGACCGAAGAAGAACAACAGAAGCTTGAACTGGCGCTTAATGAGTTGAAGCTTGAAGTGATGGAGGATCCAGAGCAGATCCTTCACTCTGACGCTGAAGATATCCACTCGTGGGTTGAGCAGCAGCTTATCGGTAAGGTGGGCGACCTTGGTAAAAAATTGCATACCGGTCGTTCTCGTAATGATCAGGTGGCTACGGATCTAAAACTTTGGTGTCGTCAGCAAGGCAACCAACTGCTGATTGCTCTTGATAAGCTGCAAACCAAGATGGTTTCAGTAGCAGAGCAACACCAAGGCACTGTTCTGCCAGGCTACACGCACTTGCAACGTGCACAGCCAGTGACATTTGCTCACTGGTGTCTTGCGTATGTCGAGATGCTTGAGCGTGATTACTCAAGATTAAGCGATGCTATCAAGCGCCTTGATACTTGTCCTTTGGGCTCTGGCGCTCTTGCGGGTACCGCTTATCCAATGGATAGAGAGCAGCTGGCTCATTCTCTTGGCTTTCGTCGCGCCACCCGTAACAGCTTAGATTCAGTATCAGACCGTGACCATGTGATGGAGCTAATGTCTATTGCATCACTTTCTATGCTGCATCTATCTCGCTTAGCTGAAGATATGATCTTCTACAACTCTGGCGAATCTAACTTTATTGAATTAGCCGATACAGTGACCTCAGGTTCATCACTGATGCCTCAGAAGAAGAACCCTGATGCACTAGAGTTAATTCGTGGTAAGTGCGGTCGTGTGTACGGCTCTTTGGCTGGCATGATGATGACAGTTAAGGCTTTGCCACTGGCGTACAACAAAGACATGCAAGAAGACAAGGAAGGCCTATTCGACGCCTTAGATACTTGGAATGACTGCATGGAAATGGCCGCACTGTGCTTTGAAGGCATCAAGGTTAACGGTGAGCGTACGCTTGAAGCTGCTAAGCAAGGTTATGCTAACTCCACCGAGCTTGCGGACTACCTAGTGGCGAAAGGCATACCATTCCGTGAAGCGCACCATATTGTAGGCGTAGCAGTGGTTGCAGCGATTTCTAAAGGCTGCGCGCTGGAAGAGCTTACCCTCGAAGAGCTAAAACAGTTCTCTGAGGTCATTGAAAATGATGTGTACGATATTCTGACCATAGATTCTTGTCTTGAAAAGCGTTCTGCTCTGGGCGGCGTGAGTCCAACACAAGTCGCTTACGCGGTAGATCAAGCTCAGCAGCGTTTAGAGCAAAGAGACACCTCTGGGGTGAAAGTGCGTGCGGCTCGCTTAACGGACATCGATACCCTAGAAGGCATGGTGGCGTACTGGGCTGGTCTTGGTGAGAACCTACCTCGTAATCGTAGTGAGCTTATTCGCGATATCGGCTCCTTTGCGGTCGCCGAGCATCATGGTGAAGTGACGGGCTGTGCATCCTTGTATGTCTATGACTCAGGGCTTGCTGAGATTCGCTCTCTGGGTGTTGAAGCAGGCTGGCAAGGTCAAGGGCAGGGCACAGCTATTGTGCAGCACCTAGTTGATCGTGCGCGCCAAATGGCTATTAAGAAAGTCTTTGTACTGACTCGTACACCTGAGTTCTTTATGAAGCACAGCTTTATTCCGACCTCGAAGATGCTACTGCCTGAGAAGGTACTCAAAGACTGTGAGCAATGTCCTCGTCAGCACGCTTGTGATGAGGTGGCTCTTGAGTTCAATCTCAATGAGCAAGTGATCGTTAAGGTAAACGTGGCTTAAGCTAAAGCTCGAAAAGTTGAAATTAAAAGGAACTCACTGGGAAGGGCAGGGTCTATTACTGTACCACTGCTTTTCTTAGACAGTTTCTAAGACGGCCCTTGAACAGAGATAGTTCAGGGGCCTTTTGTTTTCTATGCAGTTCACTTCTCAAATCCCTTCTTTTTGACGCTAAATGCCTATCCCTTCGGCGCAAATTTTCTCTACAATGCTTTTTTTGTTTTCAAGAGAGCAACACCCCATGATTGAACGCCAACAAACCAAACAGCGCATGAGTCGCATCGTAAAGCATAACGGCACGATTTACCTTTGTGGTCAGGTCTGTGCAGATGCAACTCAAGACATCACAGAACAAACGCAAACCATGTTGGATAAGGTTGAGGAGCTATTGCTAGAGTCAGGTAGTGATAAAAAGCATATGCTTTCAGCCACTATCTATCTGAAAGATATGCAGGATTTCCAAGAGATGAATGCAGTATGGGATGCATGGGTTCCAGAAGGGCATGCTCCGGCGAGAGCCTGTGTGACTGCTGATATGGCAAGAGAGGCCTTGCTGGTGGAAATTTCAGTGGTTGCTGCTGAAAAATAAAAAAAGCCTGCAACACTTATTCGAAAGAAAAATGTCGCAGGCTAGATTGATTCAAATTGGGTGATTAACAGCCAGGGCCACAGTCTAGGCAGTGCTTAATCATCTCGGGGCCTAGGTGCAGTTTAGCGTTTAGGTCCCTTAGTGCAGTTCGAACACCCTCTTCGATCACTGGGTGATAGAAAGGCATATCCAGCATTTGAGAGATGGTCATCTTGTTTTGGTGCGCCCATGCAAGTAGGTGTGCTAAATGCTCTGCGTTGGGTCCCATCATCTCCGCCCCCAAGAAACGTCCAGTTCCTTGCTCACCATAGACATTCAAGATGCCCTTGTTGCGTAGCATAACGCGAGAGCGGCCTTGGCCTTCAAAGGATACGGTTCCTGTTTCAAAGCAGCCACAGGTGCCCAGACGCTGTGAGATTTGGCGCAAAGATTCACCTACCATTGCAATCTGCGGATCGCTGAAGACTGCTGAGATAGTCGAGCGACGCAAGCCTGCTCGGATATCCGGGAAGCGTCCCGCGTTATCGCCAGCGATACGCCCTTGATCCGCAGCTTCGTGAAGCAATGGGATTTGATTGCTTGCATCACCTGAGATAAAGATGTTCTCTACCGAGGTCTGCATTGTGTATGGGTCAGCTGTCGGTACTCCTTTCGCATCCAATTCAACCGGAGTATTTTCTAACCCTAGATTATCAACATTCGGGCGACGGCCAGTAGCAGCCAAAACGAAATCCACTTCAAAGCGTTCTGTTTCACCCGAGCGGTTGATGAAGTCGATCTCAACTTTGTCTTCATTGCGAACCATTCTCTCTACTTTTACATCGGCATCCAGATAGAACTCTTCTTGGAAGGTCTTATCTGCGTATGCCATGACCTCTGGGTCGGTTAGTGGGCCAACTTGCCCGCCTACACCAAACACCTTCACTTCAACGCCTAGGCGGTGCAGAGCCTGACCTAGTTCCAGGCCAATCACGCCTGGGCCAAATACAGCCACAGATTGAGGAAGATCATCCCAGTCGAAGACATCATCATTGATGACCAGTCTATCACCTAGCTCATTCCATACTGCTGGATAAGCGGGTCTTGAACCTGTCGCAATGACAATGCGCTGAGCATTGATTTGTGTGTGGCCGTCTACAACCAGTGTTGAGTTATCAATAAATTGAGCGTAACCACGAATTTTATCTTCCGCAGGGATCTCATCGACACCCTCTAGAACAAACCCAACAAAGCGGTCGCGCTCGCTCTTGATACGCTGCATAACCTGCTTACCATCAATATGGATATCACCTTGAGGATGCACACCAAATTGCGGTGCTTTCTCAATTTGGTGGACGCTCTCAGCTGCTGCAATCAGTAGCTTAGAAGGCATGCAGCCTACTCGTGCACAGGTCGTACCGTAAGGACCACCTTCGATCATTACTACCGAATCTGTGTGAGCTTTGGCCGCACGATAAGCCCCAAGGCCTGCTGTGCCACCACCAATTACTGCTACGTCGACGTTCAATGTCTTCATGGAAACCTCTAAAAATTCTGTGTTAGTTCATATAACCAAGGGTTCACTGATAGTTAGGTAAACCTGGCTTAATATCACTTGGGTATATCAACTAGGCCCGCCGTTTTGCGGGCCTTATATTGAATCGGTCTTTGTTACGAAGTGCTTACGCTAGGTATGTTTCAAGCTCTTCGCTACCACCGATGTGCTTACCGCCGATGAAGACTTGTGGCACTGTAGAGCGACCAGTGATTGCACGTAGCGATACTGTGGTTGCGTCTTTACCCAATACAACTTCTTCATATTGAAGACTCTTGTCGATTAGGTTTTGTTTCGCTTTTGCACAGAAAGGACAGCCTGGTTTGGTAAATACTGTGATTGACTCTTGCGCTTTGTATTCAGGAGCAATGTAGTTAAGCATAGTATCTGCATCAGAAACCTTGAACGGGTCGCCTGGCTCGTTTGGCTCGATGAACATTTTCTCTACAACGCCGTTTTTAACCAGCATGCTGTAGCGCCATGAGCGTTTACCAAAGCCTAGTTCTTTCTTATCAACGAGTAGACCCATGCCATCAGTAAAGTCACCGTTACCGTCTGGGATGAAGCGAATGTTTTCTGCTTCTTGGTCTTCTTTCCAAGCGTTCATTACGAAGGTATCGTTGACTGATACACAGACAATCTCATCAACGCCGTGCTCTTTGAATACAGGGAACAGCTCGTTAAAGCGAGGTAGGTGGCTAGATGAACATGTTGGAGTAAACGCGCCTGGTAGGCTGAATAAAATAACAGTTTTATCTTTAAAGATGTCGTCAGTGGTTACTTGAGTGAATGCGTCACCAACGCGAACAGGGAATGTAACTTGTGGTACAGCTTGACCTTCTTTAGATGCAAACATAGTGATGTCCTTTTAATTATTTGAGTTAGGGACTTAGCCCTTTTCTGTTTTGTTGGAGCCATTATTAGCGATTTCTTTTGATAGGTATAATCGTTTGATGCTATGGTTTCAATAGATAAATCTTATCGAGATCAAAGAAATGAACATTAGAGATTTTGAATATTTAGTGTCTTTAGCTGAGCATAAGCACTTTCGAAAAGCCGCAGAGGCGTGTTTTGTCAGCCAACCGACCTTGAGTGGGCAGATTCGTAAACTAGAAGACGAACTGGGTACAGCTCTATTGGAGCGCAGCAGCCGCAAGGTATTGTTTACTGATGCTGGACTCTTGCTGGTGGGGCAGGCCAAGAAGATACTGGCAGAGGTAAAGCAGTTCACTGAGATGGCGAGTGCACAGGGAGATTCTATGGAGGGGCCGATACATATCGGCTTTATTCCTACAGTAGGTCCATACCTGATGCCGTTGATTGTCCCAAAGATAAAACAAGACTTCCCTGATCTAGAGTTATTCCTCTATGAAGCGCAAACCCATCAATTAGTGGCGCAGTTAGAAGAAGGGAAGCTAGACTGCCTTATCTTGGCTGCGGTTAAGGAAACGGAGCATTTTAAGGAGCTTGAGATCTACGAAGAGCCATTGATGATCGCGGTTCCAGAGAATCATCCGTGGGGAGGACTGTCGAGCTTTGATATGCAAAAACTCAATGGCAATACCGTGCTGTCTTTAGGGGATGGGCACTGCTTGAGGGATCAAGCACTAGGATACTGCTTTGCCGCTGGCGCTGAAGACGATCAGCGATTTAAGGCAACCAGTTTAGAGACCTTAAGGAATATGGTAGCAGCAGGCAGTGGCATTACCCTGTTGCCTGAGCTTGCCGTGCCCCACGAAAAGTCTAAGGATGGCGTGAGTTATATTCCGGCGGAAAACCCAACGCCGTGTCGCAAGCTTGTGCTGGCTTATCGCCCTGGTTCACCGTTCAAGCCGAGATTTGAATCCTTGGCTCGTTACATCTCAGATTGCCTGAACTAAAAAGAAAAGACCCGGCCAAATGAGCCGGGTCTTTATTACTGTTTGCTAGAACAAGCTTCCACTGTCTTCGCTGTCCTCATCATCTGAGGCACCACTGGAGAAAATATCGTCACCGTATAGGCTATTGCTGGAGTTGTCTGGTTCATACTCAGTTGGCGCAGTGCCTTGCAAGAAGTACTCAAAGCGAGACGTTTCATCTGCTTTTTGAGTCAGTAATCCAGAGCTACGATCAATACGTGCTTGAATAATCTTGCGTGGTACACGCTTGCGCTGTACTGGTGTATCTTCTAGCGCTACCTTCATGAAGTCGACCCATGCTGGTTGAGCGGTTCGAGCGCCGGCTTCACCGCCAGAAATCTGGCTCTTACCTAGGTTAGAGTTTTTCTCAGTACGGCCAAGGTTACGATCATGGCTATCGAAGCCCACCCAAGTTACCGCAACTACGTTTGGACCATAGCCGCTGTACCAAGCATCTTTCGAAGAGTTAGTAGTACCAGTCTTACCGCCAACATCTCGGCGTTTTAGGGCTTGGGCGCGGAAACCTGTACCGTTCCAGCCAGTGCCTTTAGACCAGTTGCCGCCACCCCAAACATTGCTGTACATCATTTCACGCACCAGGAATGCCGTTTGTGGTGTGATAACTCGAGGTGCATAGCGAGGCGTGTCGTCTACTGACTCTACCTTTTCGCCTTCCTCATTGGTCAACTCGGTTAGCTCGATGTCTTTGTTTTCAGCATACTCTGAAACATCGCTTACTAACTCTTTGTCACAGTTCTTTTTACAGATAACCGTTGGGTTTGCTTCGAAGCGCACTTCACCGTATGGGTTTTCAACGCGCTCAATGTAGAAAGGCTCTACATAGTAGCCGCCGTTGGCAAATACTGAATAACCCTGCGCCATCTGTACCGGCGTTAAGCTACCTGCACCCAAAGCAATGGTCTCTGAGCGCGGAGTATTCTTCTTAGCAAAGCCAAAGCGAGTGAGGTAGTCACGTGTATCGTCAAGACCTACAGAGCGCAATACACGAACCGCCATAACGTTTTTCGATTGAGCAAGACCAATACGAAGACGTGTTGGGCCAAGGTAGGTTGGTGGTGAGTTCTTAGGTCGCCATGCCGTACCTGCACTTTCATCCCATTGGTTGATAGGGGCGTCGTTGATCAAGGTCGCTAGAGTCATGCCGTCATCGATTGCCGCAGAATAGATGAATGGCTTGATGCTAGAGCCCACCTGACGTAGAGACTGAGTGGCACGGTTAAACTTATTGTGTACAAAGTTAAAGCCACCCACCAGAGAGGTAACACGACCTGATGTAGGTTCAATAGACACCATCGCCGTATTCGCATTCGGGATCTGGCTTAAACGCCACACGATAGGTTGCTGCTCTTCTGTCGCTTCTTCCTCTGCCTCAGTGGTAGGGGCGGGGGTTAAAGTGCGAGCAATATCGGTTGGACGAACCCACACTTGCTGACCCACTTCGACGATGTCAGAAGCGCTTTTTGGTGCGGGGCCTTGTCTTTCATCTGTTTTGTAGCGGCGAGCCCAACTCATGCCATCCCATTCAATGGTTTGGTAGCCATGACTCTTAACAAAAACCTGAGCGGTTTTGCCTTCTACTTTGGTGACGACTGCTGGGCGCATAGCGCCATAGCTAGGTTGAGAACGAAGGTATTTTTGAATTTCATCCTGGTCCATTGCTGTCGCAGAAGGCTCCCAAGCAACCTTTTCTTCACCGCGATAACCGTGACGTTCATCGTAGCTAATAAGATTATTAACCGCGGCGATATTGGCAGCGTTTTGCAGCTTAGAATCAACGGTTGTGTAGATGCGCATGCCAGAGGTATACGCTTCTTCTTCACCAAACTTCTTCACCATCCATGCACGAGCAATCTCTGCTACATAGGGTGCACGTACTTGAATTTCTGCGCCGTGCGCTTCGCCGGTTAGATCCTCGGCACGGGCTTCATCAAATTGCGCTTGAGTGATTTTTTTCTCGCTTAGCATGCGACCTAACACTACGTTTCGACGTGTGGTGGCACGATCGATTGAGTAGATTGGGTTCATGGTTGACGGGGCCTTAGGTAGGCCTGCAATGACAGCAAGTTCACCTAGGCTCAAATCTTTCAGCTCTTTACCGAAGTAAACCTGCGCCGCAGCACCTACACCATAGGAGCGGTGTCCTAGGTAAATTTTGTTCAGGTAAAGCTCAAGGATTTCTTGCTTAGTCAGCAGTTGCTCAATATGGACTGCGATAAATATCTCTTTGATTTTACGCATTATTTTCTTCTCGTTGGACAAGAAGAAGTTTCTGGCTAACTGCTGGGTAATGGTACTTGCACCTTGGCTGGCAGAACCTGTTGAGATAACTGCGATTGCGGCACGGGTAATACCAATTGGGTCAAAGCCAAAGTGTTCGTAGAAACGACTGTCCTCGGTGGCAATAACCGCATCGACTAACTCTTGTGGCATTTCGTCCAACGTAAGAGGAATACGGCGTTTTTCACCAAACTGAGCAATCAGTTTTCCATCGTGTGTATACACCTGCATCGGTGTCTGTAGTTCAACATCTTTCAACGTTGCCACATCTGGCAATTGTGGTTTTAGGTAGTAATAAAAACCAAAAATTGTACCTAGCCCAAGAACTATGCAAGCCAGTGCAAGGACCAATGTAATCTTTATGAACTTCACCCAAGTTTCCTTGTTTTTGGAAGATTGAAATTTGCTCAGTTTTATAACGAGCGTAAACAATAACTTAGTGTAACCCCTTTTTTACCCTGCTACCTATATTTTTGATCTTTATCGCATTTAATAGGGATTTGTATGCTTTATTCCACGTTTTCCGGCATTTCGGTGCGCCAAAATAAGCTTGATTGTGTCGTGATCCGCCGTCGCAAAACTGGCTGGAAAATAGACGCTTCCTTCACTTTTTTATGGGAAGAAAAACAAGACTGGAAAAGCGCATGGGCACAGTTAAAAAAGCGGTTACCTAGATGGCGAAATTGTGTGTCAATAAGCCTTAATTTTGAAGAGGTGTTAAGTAAAAGTTCTGTAATAAATGCATCGTTATCCGAAGACGAGACCTTAATGCACGTTCAGGAGCAGCTCTCTAGCGCTATCACCAAGGAGGAACTGTTACATGATTACAGAAAGAGTGAGATTACTAATGGCGAGCAGAAGCTTGAGCTCTACATTTGTAAAAAAGAAGCACTTACTCGCTTGTTGGGCCGATGTGCACTGTCGGTAGATGTAGTGGGCTGGGTATTGACTGATCTTCATGCGTTGAGCAATGAGCTTGGGTTACCTGATGAAAATAGGGCGGATGGTTTTATCGAAATAACGGAAGGTCGAATGGTGGTATCACTCAATCAACAAAATCTGCCGATGGTTTTTGATATGACAAAGCAGAGTCCATCTGAGCTTTTTCAGAGCCCAACTCATACTTTTGCCAACTTATCAGCCGATACGGATAAGGAGAGCGTGACCTTACTTGTCTATGGAGATGTAGATAGGATTGCTGAACTCAATAAGTTGTTCATGCATAACCCAGAAATCAACTTAGTTGATGCGTCGCTTACCCATACTGGAAAAGGCTTAACTTCTTTTGCCACCTATTACCCAGCGTTAGCGTGCGCAATGGGCGCTTACAGTTGGTCTAGGGCTTCTCAATGATTAACCTACTTCCCTGGCGAGAGGAACAAGCATATCAGCAGAAGTGGAGGTTCTTCACCCGAGTTAGTGTGCCAAGTTTACTTACCATACTAGGGTTTATAGCCGTTTCTTTTCTGGAGCGGCAGTATCAACATAATCTCGAATTTGAGTTGAACACCCTTCAATCAGAAGTGATCAAAGTAAAGACGATTTACGCAGATGAAACGCAGGAGAACAACGAGCAAGCGCTGTGGCAAAAGAGGCTTACCCGATTGCAAAACCAGCAACGCCTCAGACAGTTACCTTTACCTATCGATGTGTTACCTGACAAATCTTCAATCGAGGGTGTCAGCTTGCTAGCGCTCCATTGTCTGATGCAAGAATGCGTCATAGAAGGAAGTGTCGAGGCTCTTTATCAATTGAGACCATTTATTGATGGTTTGGCCAGTGAGGCTCAGGTAAGGCATCTACAAATTGAACAATTGATGCCAATAGTGACCGAAAAAGGCGAAGGCTCAAATCAGTTCAAAATTTCATTCCAGCTAGGCAGTAACTCATTTTGAGTTGGTTGCTGTTTTATGATTGGCGACGTTTATTCCAGCTTCCTACAAAGTGGGTCAACACTTTCGGCCTTGCTATGGCCGTTATTATTGGAGGGATCCTTTGGTGTGTGTGGGGGCAACACAATAAGGCCATTCAGGCACAGCTACTCGATGAACTGGCTTTGCAACAACAGAGTCACCTTATGTATTTGAGAAAGTTGAAGCAGCTGGATGACCAGAAAATTGATTACCGAGACCGGTATCGAAAGCTAGCTGTCTCTGTACCTAACCCGCAATCCAAAACGGTTGTGTTTAACTATCTATCATCTGGTCTGACTGATTCATCAATGGAGATATCGTCTTGGCAATGGGAGCAACAGCAGCATAGTCAGCATCTAGTGGTAGACCTGAAAGGAAACTTCTCTGAGATAGCGCAGTTCTTGAGAAGATGTATTCGCTTTTCTGAAGTGGTCACCATTAAGGAATTGAGTCTGTCTAGGCACTCTGTTGATACGACAAAGATTGATGGACGACTAAGGTTGAGCTTTTTTACAGTTGAAAGCGCAGAGTCTCAATAATATGCGCTCGATCTATTTACTCGTTATCACCTTATCTTTCGGACCATTTTCTTTGGCTTCCGAGCCTCAATGGTTCTCTTCACTAGATGACCAAGTAGAATTACCTCCCGTCGAGCCTAAGGAAGACTCGTTATCGCTATCACTCTCTGAGTCTGACTTCCCAACGGTAAACCCGCCGATCAAACTCGAATCTCAATTGTTTGCGATTAAATACGCTAAGGCATCGGATATCGCCGCTATTCTCGATCATCACCGCAAGGTAGGCACGGTTTCTGAGCTTGGCTCGATTGCGGTAGATGAAAGAACCAATGCTCTGTTAATTTACGATCACCCTGACAATCTGCAACGAATCACCGAGATCATCGACTCACTCGACATTCCTGTAAAGCAAGTCCAAATAGAAGCCAGAATAGTGACCATTAATGAGGGGGAGTTAGATGAGATAGGAGTGCGGTGGGGGTTTACTAACATCAATGTCGACTCAAAAATCACCCCAAGTATTGAGGCATCAAGGGGCAGTGTGGAACTTGAGGATCACCTAAATGTGAACCTAGGCCTTGCTAATCCGAACGCGTCAACCTTAGCCTTTCAATTGGCAAAGCTAGGCTCTGATACCCTCTTAGATCTAGAGCTTTCTGCCCTTCAAGCTGAATCGCGAGCGGAAATTATCTCTAGTCCTAGACTCATCACCACTAATAAACGGCCTGCATATATTGAGCAAGGCTCCGAAATTCCTTATCTAGAGGCTGCCTCGAGTGGCGCGACCTCTATCTCTTTTCGAAAAGCGGTGCTCAGTTTAAAGGTGGTCCCTCAAATCACCCCGGACAATAAGCTGGTTCTGGACCTGCATGTTACCCAAGATAGACCCGGTCAAGTGGTGAAAACAGGGATAGGTGAATCAGTCGCCATCGATACCCAGCGTATTCAAACGCAAGTTCTAGTGAATAATGGTGAGACCATAGTGTTAGGTGGTATCTATCAGAAAACCATCACTCGCAATGTGGAGAAGGTGCCCTATCTATCTGATATTCCTTGGCTTGGTCGCTTTTTTAAACGCACTTCTGACAAGTTTGGACGCAGTGAGTTGCTGATATTTGTCACGCCTTCCATCCTGTTTCCAAAAAAAGATAAAATATAATTTGCATTGTTGATGGCAAATCCAGATAATTTCGGGTCTTATCACGATTCATCTGTGAGGAACTTGGCGCCACTCATCAACACTGACTTTTATAGCAGTGACAGAGATGGCGATGTAATTTGACTTTAACGTTGTAATATACTGCTGAACATGGCTGAGAAACGTAATATTTTCCTTGTTGGCCCAATGGGCGCCGGCAAAAGCACAATAGGTAGACACCTAGCACAACAACTTCACATGGAGTTTGTTGATTCTGATACTGAAATCGAAGACCGCACTGGCGCTGATATCGCTTGGGTATTTGATGTGGAAGGCGAAGAAGGCTTCCGTAAGCGTGAAGAGGGTGTTATCAACGACCTTACTCTAGAACAGGGTATCGTTCTTGCGACTGGTGGCGGCTCAGTAATGAGTAAAGAAAACCGCAACCGTCTATCTGCACGTGGTGTAGTAGTGTACTTAGAAACTACTATCGAAAAACAACTTGCTCGTACTAACCGCGATAAAAAGCGTCCGCTTCTGCAAACTGATGAGCCTCGTGAGGTTCTTGAGGCTTTGGCTGCACAGCGTAACCCGCAGTATGAAGAAGTTGCAGACTACACAGTTAAAACTGATGATCAGAGCGCAAAAGTAGTTGCAAATCAGATCGTTAAAATGTTGGAAGAGCGTTAATCTTCCAACGTTAATCTTACTGAGGAGTGCATCCCATGGAACGGATCACGGTAAGTTTAGGGGAGCGAAGCTACCCGATTTCAATTGGCGCTGGGTTATTGGGTGACCCAGCCCTCTTTTCAAGCCTTTTCCCATCATCTAAAGACCTATCACAACAACAAGTTGTTATTATCACTAATACAACTGTAGGTCCTCTGTACGCTGAAAAAGTTAAGCATCAGTTTGTTGAGCTAGGGTGTAAAACCCGAGTGCTAGAACTTCCTGACGGTGAGCAGTTCAAATCGTTGGAAACCTTCAACGATGTAATGAGCTTTTTGCTTGAAGAAAATTACAGTCGCGATGTGCTCTTGGTAGCACTGGGTGGCGGTGTAATTGGTGACTTAGTCGGTTTTGTCGCTGCATGCTATCAACGTGGCGTTGATTTTGTTCAGATCCCAACCACTCTGTTGTCTCAGGTGGATTCTTCCGTTGGTGGTAAAACCGCGGTCAATCACCCCCTAGGCAAGAATATGATTGGTGCCTTCTATCAACCAAAATCAGTGATCATTGATATCGATACCTTAGCAACCCTACCTGACAGAGAGTTTGCGGCTGGCATGGCAGAGGTAGTTAAGTACGGTATTATTATTGATAAGCCTTTCTTTGAGTGGATTGAACAACATATTCAGTCTTTAACCGCTCTGGAAAGCTCATCAATTACTAAAGCCATAGCCAACTGCTGTCAAATTAAGGCCGATGTCGTTGCTCAAGATGAAAAAGAGTCAGGTGTTCGAGCATTATTGAATCTGGGTCATACTTTTGGTCATGCTATTGAGGCTGAATTGGGTTATGGTAAATGGTTGCATGGTGAGGCTGTTTCTTCTGGTACTGTGATGGCCGCAAGAGCTGCAGCTCACGCTGGTATGCTCGATTCTATTGATGTAGATAGAATAAAATCATTACTGGAAGCTTGTCATCTGCCGGTTCATACCCCTGAGAGTATGTCGGGTGAAGACTTCATGAAGCATATGATGCGAGACAAAAAAGTTTTATCAGGTCGTCTACGCTTAGTATTACCAGACGCAATTGGTAGCTCTAAGGTTGTCAGCGATATTGACCTAGACCATGTCTACCAAGCAATTGAGGACGGGCGAGAATAAAGTAACACATAGGGATAGTTAATGAGCAAGGCTCAGAAAACAAGGACATTAGAATTACAGTCTCAGTCGCAGTTGCTTGATAAGCTGCGTCTTATGACTCGATTTGGTTCAAATCTCGTCACCTTTATTGGCGCAAGGGGAGCAGGTAAATCTTGGCTCCTCAACCGTTACTTCTCGCACTTCGTGTCTACTCGTTATAAAGCTAAATTGTTAGGCGATGCTTCTTTGTCCGAAAAAGACATTAAGCAAGCGATACTCCAGCAACTTATCCCTAATGGCACAATTGATGCCGACCTCAGTCTTTTTGACAATCTCGACAACGAACTAGGATTACAGACCACTGAGTTTGTTATCTTGGTTGATGACGCAGGTCTCCTATCGGAAGAGAATTTACTTCTACTCTGGAGCTTGGTGGAGCGAATTCAAGCGCACCCCACTTGGACTTTGAGTTTGATTTTGGCTAGCGGCCCTGACTTGTTAAGTAAGAAAATATTGCCACTAAGTCAGCAATTTAATGTGCAACCTACAGAACTTCAAGTTGCTCCGCTTCGTCAAAGTGAAGCTGAGTTCTTTTTAGAGTTGATTGTGCTTCGAAAATTTGAAAGCCTAGATAAACGCGACAAAATCCGCAAAAAAGCACAACGATGTGCTCGATACCCAGGTGAGCTTATTGCTCTAGGAAATAAAGTGAAATCAACTAAATCAGCCCTGCCTTCGCACAATGGTTCTGCCAAATCTGGCGTTATTATTACCTTGCTGGTGATTCTATTGGGTCTTATCGCTTGGTGGTTGCTATCGGGATCAGGGAAGCCGACCAATAGTGAGCCTGTTCCAATAACAACGTCTGAAAGCGTAGATAATAAAGATGACCTATCGCTTTCAGGTGAAAGCACTGAGGTTGCGGATTTCTCGGTGAAAGAACAAGACACCCTTGTCGATGACACTAAGGAATTGCCTCCTCCCGTGACCGATAAAACCGTTACCTTGGCTGACAATAGTAATGGTAGACAGCGCGTGGTCGTTCCTGATGAGGTTGTGGATTCACTAATAGAGACTGAAAGTCAGGTTGTGCAGCCAGCCTCTGAAAAACTGGAACCTAAGATCAAAAGCGAAGATAAACCAGCAAATAGTGCCGTTAATTTTTCATTTGCTAGAGAAGAATTAATGGAAATAAGCGCGAAGCGCTACACCATTCAGCTTGGCGCTTTGAGAACTATGCGCGAGGTACAATCCTTCCTTGATACCCACCAAATGCAGGATGAAACTCGAATCTACCCTACGCTTCGCTCAGGAAAGAAATGGTACATCATAACCCATGGTGACTATCGTTACGTGAAGCAAGCTAGCCAAGGCATTGTGCAATTGCCAGAGGCAGTTCAAGAGGTAGGCCCTTGGGTTAAGTCAATGGCACAAGTACATAAAGAAGTTGAAGCGGGAAAATAACACTGAGATGAGTTTCGTTTTATGTTACATTCCGCGTCCTATAAATTATGGGTAGTGAAGACCAGCAATGAAAAAACAACGAGCCTTTTTAAAGTGGGCAGGTGGCAAATATGGACTCGTTGATGATATTCAGCGTCATCTGCCACAAGCAAAAAAGCTGGTTGAACCTTTTGTTGGTGCAGGCTCGGTTTTCTTAAATACTGACTACGAGCAGTATTTGCTTGCAGACATTAACCCAGACCTTATCAATCTTTATAACCTTTTGAAGAATGATCCGCAGCCTTATATCAATGAGGCCAAGCGTATGTTTACGCCTGAATACAACCAGAAAGAGGTGTATTTAGAGGTTCGTAGACAGTTTAACGCCACCGATGACATTCTTTTCCGCTCTGTCGCTTTTCTGTATATGAATCGATTTGGTTTTAATGGCCTGTGTCGATACAACAAGAAGGGTGGATTCAATGTTCCCTTTGGTTCCTACAAAAAACCTTATTTCCCAGAGCAAGAGCTAGAATTTTTTGCTGAGAAAGCGAAGAAGGCAACCTTTGTCTGCGAGGGTTACCTAGAAACCTTCAAGCGTGCTCGTAAGGGAAGCGTGGTTTACTGCGATCCTCCTTATGCTCCGCTATCAACGACGGCGAACTTCACCACTTATTCGGGCAATGGTTTCTCTTTGGATGACCAAGCGGCTCTGGCTGATGTTGCTGAGCGCACCGCAAATAAGCGTGGCATACCTGTGCTGATCTCTAATCACGATACCATGTTAACTCGTCGTTTATATCACGGCGCAGAGCTGAATGTGGTTAAGGTTAAGCGTACCATCAGTCGCAATGGCGCCGGGCGAAATAAGGTTGACGAACTGCTGGCACTGTTCAACAGCGCCGACTGATTTACCCTTTGTTATCGCAACAATGATAATCATTTCAAATTTGTCCTTTTAGTTTATCGTTTGCTTTTGTAGAATTGCGCGCAAATTGAACGCCTTATACAGGGGACAGGTATGACCGATTTTCTTATTGCTCCATCTATTTTATCCGCGGATTTTGCTCGCTTAGGTGAAGATGTTGAGCGTGTGCTCGCAGCTGGCGCCGATGTGGTGCATTTTGATGTGATGGACAACCACTACGTTCCAAACCTGACCTTTGGTGCCCCGATTTGTAAGGCACTGCGTGACTACGGAATTACCGCACCTATCGATGTGCATCTAATGGTTAAGCCGGTAGATGCTATCGTCCCTGAGTTTGCCAAAGCTGGCGCAAGCATGATCACCTTCCACGTTGAAGCGTCTGAGCACGTTGACCGTACTCTGCAACTCATCAAAGAACATGGCTGTAAGGCGGGTGTGGTACTTAATCCTGCAACACCACTTTCTCACCTGGACTACATCATGGACAAGGTTGATATGATCTTGCTGATGTCGGTAAATCCGGGCTTTGGCGGCCAATCTTTCATTCCAAATACTCTGGATAAACTGCGTGCTGTGCGTGAACGTATTGACGCAAGTGGTCGTGATATTCGTCTAGAGATTGATGGTGGTGTTAAGGTCGACAATATTCGTGAGATTGCTGAAGCGGGCGCAGACATGTTTGTTGCAGGCTCAGCTATCTTTAACCAGCCTGATTACAAGCAAGTGATCGATGAAATGCGCGCTGAACTGGCGAAGGTGAAATAACTTGTCATCAAATACTATTAAGCTTCTCGCATTTGATCTCGATGGAACGCTACTGGATAGCGTTCCTGATTTGACTGCCGCTCTTGATCTAGCAATGAAGGCCGTGGATCGCCCAGGCGTATCTGAAGCTCAAGTGAGAGAGTGGGTCGGCAATGGTGCTGATATACTTGTTGGGCGTGCGTTGAGCCAGAATATCGAGATTGATGCGAGTCTGACAGATGAAAGCAGAAGCGAAGCGAGAGAGCTTTTTGACCGCTTTTACGGCGAGTGTGGCCACTCGAACAGCACGCTTTACCCGACGGTGAAAGAGTCATTAATTGGCTTGCAGCAGGCGGGTTATCGATTAGCGATTATTACCAATAAACCATACCAATTTGTGCCAGAGATTCTTCAGCAGCACGGTATTGCGGATCTGTTTGTTGATGTCTTAGGTGGCGATAGCTTAGCTAAGAAGAAACCCGACCCAATGCCTCTGGCTCACTTGATGGACAAGCAGCAGGTTTCTCAATCAGAGATGATCATGATTGGTGATTCTAAAAACGACATCTTGGCTGCTAAGAATGCTGGAGTCATGTCTGTTGCATTGCCATATGGGTATAACCATGGTGAACCTATCGAGCAGTCGAACCCAGATCACCTGATTCAAGACCTCTCTCAACTACCCGAGTTACTTACTCACTATTAAGCTGTAGCAATGAGCCTGAAATCTCAATTTAGGCTCATTTTCCTGTTTTTTTTCTTCCAATATACTCATCGATGAGTACACTGCTTTATCGTATAAAATTTTTATTCTAGAAGTATTGAGGAAGTAATTATCATGACCACTAAACCAATAGTGTTGAGCGGTGTTCAGCCGTCTGGTGAATTAAGCATTGGCAACTATCTTGGTGCTTTGCGTCAGTGGCATCAGATGCAAGATGATTACGACTGCCAGTACTGTGTTGTTGACCTTCATGCCATTACCGTTCGTCAAGACGCAAAGGCACTGCACGAAGCAACGCTAGACGCACTTGCTATCTGTCTTGCAGTAGGCGTAACGCCAGAGAAAAGCACGCTGTTTGTTCAGTCTCACGTACCTGAGCATGCTCAACTGGGCTGGATTCTAAACTGCTACACCCAAATGGGTGAGTTAAACCGCATGACGCAGTTTAAAGATAAATCTCAGCGCTACGCGAATGACGTTAATGTGGGCCTGTATGACTACCCTGTGTTAATGGCTGCAGATATTTTGCTGTACGGTGCACACCAAGTGCCAGTGGGTAACGACCAGAAGCAACACCTAGAGTTGGCTCGCGATATCGCAAACCGCTTTAATAACATCTACAGCACACCAGAAGCGCCAATCTTCCAAGTGCCTGAGCCATACATCCCAACAGTGAACGCTCGCGTAATGAGCCTTCAAGATGCAACTAAGAAGATGTCTAAGTCTGATGATAACCGTAAGAACGTTATCACCCTTCTTGAAGAGCCAAAATCTATCATTAAGAAGATTAATAAAGCGCAAACGGATCCAGATAACCCGCCTCGTATCCTGCATGATATCGAGAACAAGGCTGGTATTGCCAATCTAATGGGACTGTACTCTGCGGCGACGGGTAAAACCTTTGCTGAGATCGAAGCGCAGTACCAAGGCGTTGAAATGTACGGTCCTTTCAAGAAAGATGTGGGTGAGGCGGTGGTTGCTATGCTTGAGCCAATCCAGTCTGAATACCACCGTATTCGCCAAGATATGCCATACCTGAACGAAGTAATGAAGGCTGGTGCTGAGAAAGCATCAGCGAAGGCTGCTGTGACTTTAGATAAGGTTTTCGACGCGGTTGGCTTTGTTAAGCGTCCGTTTTAAGATCTTGGTCAAATAAGTTGTGATAGAATGCCATCGCCGTCAAGGTGGTGGCATTTTTAGTTTGGATTCTGGCATGCTGTTGATCATTGATAATTACGACTCCTTTACTTACAACCTATATCAGTACTTTTGTGAGTTAGGGTGTGACACTAAGGTCGTTCGTAATGATGCGATTACCATTGCCGAGATCCACGCGCTGCAACCGCAAGCCATTGTTATCTCGCCGGGTCCTTGCACTCCAAATGAAGCCGGCATTTCTCTGCAAGTCATTCAAGAGTTTATGGGACAACTGCCTTTGCTTGGCGTATGCCTTGGGCATCAAGCGATCGCCCAGGTGCTTGGTGGAAAGGTGATTCGTGCTGATAAAGTCATGCACGGTAAAACCTCCCCAATACAACATACCAACACAGGTGTGTTTTCTGGGCTTAATAACCCGCTAACGGTCACCCGTTATCACTCCTTGATTGTAGAGAAAGAAACCCTCCCAGAATGTCTCGAGATAACCGCCTGGACCCTCGACGAAAAAGGGCAACAAAAAGAGATTATGGGCTATCGCCATAAGACGCTGCCCGTTGAGGCGGTTCAGTTTCATCCAGAATCGATAAAAACAGAGCAGGGTCATGAGATCCTAGCTAACTTCCTTGCTCGTATCCCCCAAACATAAAGCATATCTATTGAAATTCCTTGCATAACATTTTTGTTACTTATTCTTCGTGAAAATGAGGTTTGTTATGCAACATGATCACTTTTTCTTGTCTGTTGCTCGAATAGCGTCACACCGCTCACATTTTGCACGGTAAATTAGTCTATTTAGACGTATTTTCCTCTTGAAATGGTTAATAAATTGTAAATACAATGCTTGTACAGAGGAAATGTCTCCAGCAATGCATAAATAGCGAATTTTTTAATTGCGAGGGGAGTGCATAAAGGAGTGCAGAATATGACAGATGTAACGCGTAAAGATTTCGATGAAGTGATGGTCCCTTGTTATAACCCGATGTCGATAATTCCGGTTCGAGGTGAAGGGGCGCGAATCTGGGATCAGCAAAATAAGGAATACGTTGATTTTGCTGGCGGTATCGCGGTGAGTTGCTTAGGTCATTGTCACCCAGTGATGGTAGAGGCACTCACTAAGCAAGCGAATCAGTTATGGCACCTTAGCAATGTAATGACCAATGAACCCGCTTTGCGTTTGGCTAAAAAACTGGTCGAGCTGAGCTTTGCAGATAAGGTCTTCTTTGCTAACTCCGGTGCAGAAGCTAATGAGGCAGCACTTAAACTGGCTCGTCGCTATGCTGTGGATGAGTTTGGTGAGCACAAATCTAAGATCATCGCCTTCAATCAAGGCTTTCATGGTCGTACCTTCTTTACGGTAACTGTGGGTGGCCAATCGGCTTACTCGGATGGCTTTGGCCCTAAACCGGGTGATATCGAGCATATCCCATACAACGACATTAAAGCATTCGAAGCCGCAATCTCCGATGAAACCTGCGCGGTCATGATGGAGCCTCTACAAGGGGAGGGTGGCATCATTGCTCCGACTTCTGAGTTTGTACAAACAGTCCGCGAACTGTGTGACAAGCACAACGCATTATTGATCTTCGATGAGGTGCAAACGGGCAACGGTCGTACTGGCGATTTCTACGCATACCAAGGCTTAGGTGTCACACCTGATATCTTGAGCACCGCTAAGTCTCTTGGTGGTGGTTTTCCGGTTGGCGCTATGCTGACGACAGAGAAGCTGGCTAAACACCTTAAGATTGGCACTCACGGCTCGACCTACGGTGGCAACCCATTAGCGTGTGCGGTAGCTGAAGCTGTCGTTGGACATGTTTCTCAACCTGATGTTCTACAAGGCGTAAAAGAGCGTGAAGGGTTATTCCGTGCAGAGCTAGAACGCATCAATGCTAAATACCCAATCTTTGCTGAGTTCAGAGGTAAGGGCTTGCTGCTTGGCGCTGAGCTGAACGATGACTGGAAAGGTCGCTCTCGTGATGTATTGGTGGCTGCGGGTGAAGAAGGTCTGATGGTGCTGATTGCAGGCGCTAACGTGGTTCGTTTCACTCCTTCGCTGGTGATCACGCCAGAGGAAATCAAGCAAGGATTTGAGCGCTTTGAAACGGCTGTAGCTAAGTTATACAACGCGTAGTTTTCTATCAGGAGGATAGTGGGATGTTAGTAGTACGCCCAATTTTAAAGGATGATTACGATGCATTGCACTTGTGCGCAGAGGAGTCCGGTCACGGATTTACCTCTTTGCCAGTCAATGAAGAGTTGCTTACGAATAGAATTGATCACTCAGTAAATAGCTTTCAAAAACCAGAGGTGACTGAACCCGGTGATGAAGGCTACCTGATGGTCGGTGTTGATTGTGATACGGGTGAAGTAGCCGGTACTACAGGCATAGAAGCCTCGATAGGTTGGGATACTCCTTTTTATTCGTACCATATCAGCAAGGTTGTACATTCGTCGCCAAAACTGGGCGTGAATAATGTGGTGAAGCTACTGACCTTTGGTAACAACTACACCGGGTGCAGTGAAATCTGCACCTTGTTCCTGCGCCCTAAGTTCCGTGGTGGATTGAATGGTCGATTGTTGTCTAAGTGCCGCTTCTTGATGCTAGCGGAGCATCCTCATCGATTCTCTAAGACTATCTTTGCGGAGATGAGAGGGGTCTCTGATGAAAAGGGCAACTCTCCATTTTGGGAGTGGTTGCAGGAGCACTTCTTCTCTATCGATTTCACTATGGCTGATTACCTCACTGGTATTGGCAAGAAAGGCTTTATTGCTGACCTGATGCCAAAGCTGCCGATTTACATCAATCTATTGAGTAAAGAGGCACAGGAAGTGATTGGTGAAGTACACGATAATACCCGCCCAGCATTGAAACTGCTTGAGAACGAAGGCTTCACTTGTCGAGACTACGTCGACATCTTCGATGCGGGTCCAACGGTGGAGTGTGACCTTCGCAATATTGACACCGTGCGCCATTCATTTAGGGCTCAAGTGTCGGTTGCAGAGCATGGCAGCTCTACTAACTATCTCATTAGTAATACCTCGTTTGAGAATTTCAGAGCCGTAGCTCAACAAGCGGCATTTGATGCTGAAACTCAAAGCGTCATTCTCAGCCCTAAAGTCGCAAACGCTCTTCAAGTTAAGAGCGGTGATTGGGTTCGAATGGCGGCAGTGTAAACAGAACAACAAGGACGAATTAGATGGAAACGCATTTTATCGCGGGTGAGTGGATTTCAGGGCAAGGCCATGATGTGCACTCTTTATCTCCTTACAACAGTGAGGTTATCTGGCAGGGTCACTCTGCGAGCAAAGGGCAGGTAGAGCTGGCTGTTTCAAGTGCGCGACATGCGTTTTTGAGCTGGAAAAAATGTTCTTTTGAACAGCGTGAGCAAATCGTATTGCGCTTTGCTGAACTGGTTAAAGAAAACGCCGAGTTGATTGCCGAGACGGTAGCTAAAGAGACGGGCAAGCCATTATGGGAAACTCGCACTGAAGCTGCTGCGATGGCAGGCAAGATTGCGCTATCCATTAAGTCGTACCATGAGCGAACAGGCACCAAGCACAAGCAGGTTGCGGGCAACGATGTCACCTTGCAACATAGACCGTTGGGCGTATTGGCTGTATTTGGCCCGTATAACTTCCCTGTGCATCTTCCTAATGGGCATATCGTGCCTGCGCTATTGGCAGGTAATACCGTGGTGTTTAAGCCGTCTGATCTAACGCCACTGTGTGGCGAGCTTGCCGTGAAGCTTTGGCATGAAGCGGGCTTACCCAATGGTGTCATCAACCTAGTCCAAGGCGGTAAAGATACCGGCATTGCACTGGCTGATTCAGCGCAGATTGATGGGCTGTTGTTTACTGGTAGTGCTAACACTGGTCATATCTTACATCGCCAGTTTGCTGGGCAACCTGAAAAAATGCTGGCGCTGGAAATGGGTGGCAATAACCCTCTGATTGTCGGTGAAGATTTTGGTGAGCTGGATGCTGCGGTTCACACTGTAGTGCAGTCTGCCTTTATTAGTGCGGGGCAAAGATGTACCTGTGCTAGGCGCTTGTATGTTGCCAGAGGTGACGCGGGCGATAAGCTCATTGCCAAGTTAGTGAAGGTGACTGGTCAGCTAAAAATGGATCAGCCATTTGCTGAGCAGCAACCCTTTATGGGCACCCTTATCTCACGCACGGCAGCGGAGCAGATTGTGGCGGCGAAACAGTCGTTGATAGACCTTGGCGGCAAGCCTTTGTTGGATGGAAAGCTGCTGGATGATGCCTTTGTTGAGCCGAGCATCTTAGATGTTACTGACATCAAGGCATTGCCTGATGAAGAGTACTTTGGTCCCTTGCTGCAGATCGTTCGTTACAACGACTTCGCAGAGGCCATAGAGCTGGCGAACAACACTAAATATGGCCTATCGGCCGGTCTGATTTCTATTGATGATGCTCAGTGGGAGCTCTTCTCTGACGAAATTCGTGCTGGCATAGTCAACCGTAATCGCCCTATCACGGGAGCGAGCGGTGATGCGCCATTTGGCGGCCCCGGTGCGTCAGGTAACCTTCGTCCAAGTGCATTCTATGCCGCAGATTACTGTGCATATCCTATGGCTTCGATAGCAGGAGATGCGCCAATAATGCCTGAAACATTGTCTCCAGGTATTCAATTCGACTAGTCATCAACAAAGTACTATCAAGGAGGGGTTATGGGTGTCCAAAAGCTATTTGACCAACTGTGGAGTGATTTTAATGGCAGGCTTTGTCCGTCATCGCACACCATTCATGAGCTATTAAAGCAAGATAAGGCGCTAATCAACGATCACATTGCGCTGCGTACCTTCAATTGTTCACCCATAGGCCTAGAGGTATTGGCGAAGCCATTTATCGAGCTTGGCTATAAAGAGGGTGGTGACTATCTCTTTAAAGCGAAAAAGCTGGTTGCTAAGCATTATCAACATCCAGACCCTAATATGCCTAAGGTATTCATCAGTCAGTTGCAACTCGAGCAGTGTTCAAGCGAGTTGCAGGCGATTGTGAAAAAACTATCGGAACAAATTGATCCAAGTAAATTGCAAGGCTCTGCGTTTTTACATGGTGGTCGTTTGTGGGACCTGAGCTTTGAAGATTATCAAAGCCTAGCCAAAGAAAGTGAGTATGCCTCATGGGTAGCTGCACATGGCTTTGGTGCCAATCACTTTACCGTGAGCGTCAATCAATTGGCTCAGTTTGAAGAGGTATCTGAGGTGAATACTTTCCTTAAGGATAACCAATTTGCCATCAACGCTTCCGGCGGAGAGGTGAAGGGCTCTTCTGAGGTACTGTTAGAGCAATCCTCTACAATGGCGGATAAGGTTAAGGTTGTATTTTCTGATGGCGTACAGAGCGTTCCAGGTGGCTTCTATGAGTTTGCCAAGCGCTATGAGGTGTCTGCAGGAAACCTATATCAAGGCTTTGTTGAAGCGTCAGCGGATAAGATCTTTGAGAGTACCAATAATTAGGTAACTAGCTGTCAGTTAGAAGCTCTCAGCTAGAAGAGATAAAAAACGCCGTCATATGACAGCGTTTTTTTTATATCTGGCTACTTTAGAGTGGATTAGCGAGTGCCGTAAACCACAATAGTTTTACCGTGTGCAGAGATCAGGTTCTGCTCTTCAAGCATCTTCAAGATACGACCAACGGTCTCACGAGAACAACCTACAATCTGACCAATCTCTTGACGAGTGATCTTGATTTGCATGCCGTCTGGGTGAGTCATTGCATCAGGTTGCTTCGCTAGGTTCAGTAGAGTCTGTGCGATACGACCAGTAACGTCTAGGAACGCAAGATCACCGACTTTCTGGCTAGTTACCTGCAGACGGTTAGCCATTTGCGAAGAAAGACGCATTAGGATGTCTGGGTTAACCTGAATTAGCTGACGGAATTTTTTGAATGAGATTTCAGCAACCTCACATGGTGATTTAGCTCGTACCCAAGCAGTACGCTCTTGATCATCTTCAAAAAGACCTAGTTCACCGATGAAGTCACCTTGGTTTAGGTAAGAAAGAATCATTTCTTTCCCTTCTTCATCTTTGATCAGTACGGCAACCGAACCCTTAACGATGTAGTAAAGAGTTTCTGCTTTTTCACCAGCATGGATCAGTGTGCTTTTTGAAGGGTATTTGTGGATGTGGCAGTGTGACAAAAACCATTCTAACGTTGGATCTGTTTGAGGTTTACCTAAAACCATATTCTTATCTTCCTCTCTCAGCGAGTATAATTATGTTCCCTGACCTCGCCATATAAGGGGAGCGGGGTGTAGTTGCTGCTACTACTTCAAATTTTATCAGTACGAATAGTATCTTTTTTTTAAGTACATTTCTTGATTTTGATCGGTTTGAATTGTCGATTTTACAAGCAAAACCGTGTCCTCAATCACACTCTGAGACAAGAGTGCGACTCAGATTCAAAATTAGCCGATCTTACCCGTCTCTAGTAATTGTTGCAGTATAGGACGAATAATCAATTCCATAGCAAAACTCATTTTTCCTCCTGGGACAACCAAAGTATTGTGACGAGACATAAATGAGCCATCGATCATTGCCAATAGATAGGGGAAGTCGACATTCTTAAAGCCACGCATACGAATGACCACAAAGCTTTCATCTAAACTAGGGATTCCTTTGGCGTTTAGAGGGTTTGAGGTGTCAACGGTAGGCACTCGCTGGAAGTTGATGTGTGTGCGCGAAAACTGTGGGGTAATAAAGTTCAGGTAGTCGTCCATTGAACGTACAATAGAGTCCATCACCGCTTCGCGTGAATGCCCTCGATCGCGAGTATCGCGAACGAACTTTTGAATCCACTCAAGGTTAACGATAGGCACCATGCCAATCAGCAAATCCACATGCTTAGCAACGTTACAGGTGCTGTCTACGACGCCACCGTGCAAGCCTTCGTAGAAGAGTACATCGCTTTGTGGCAGTTCTTGCCACGGGGTGAAGGTACCCGGCATTTGATTGTATGGCACGGCTTCGTCGAAGGTGTGCAGATAGCGACGCACCTTTCCTTCGCCTTTTTCGCCAAAGTCCTTGAAGAAGTTTTCGAGTGCAGGGAAATCATTGGCTTCAGGGCCAAAGTAACTAATATGTCGACCCTGCTCTTTCGCTTTTCGAATAGCCACATCCATCTCTGGACGGGTGAAACGGTGGAAGCTGTCGCCTTCAACCCAGGCGGCCTTTGCATTCATCATGTTGAACATTTTGCGAAAGGCTTCTGATGTAGTGGTGGTTCCGGCTCCTGAAGAGCCCGTTACCGCTATAATGGGGTGTTTGGCTGACATGACTTTCCTTGTCTTGTGAGTGAATAAAGGTCAATTGTATACAAATCGAGTTTAACGATTGGGTGCTTATAAGAGTTTTGCGTCGTGGCTCACTTTTATATCGATGCTCTCATGTAGCTCGGAATAAACAATAACAGCTGTACCTTGTTGTAGCTGCCATTTGATTTGGTCTATCTTGTCTTGCAGCGAGATTTCTACGTCTCCGTAGTCTGTCCCTTCTCTGAGAACAAACTCTTTTATCAGGCTATCCAGTGTTTCAGGAGCGATTTCTTTCCAAGGTACGATCATGGCTGAGGCTTATTAGATTAATATGTCTGGGAGGTGAATTTATCATAAAAGCTTGGCACAGCCACCTCCAACCAAAAATAGGGGTTGCTAAACGTGCCGCCAATAAAGCCAACATGCCCTCCATTAGCGACCAAGTGATAGTCGATATTGTTGTTGAGCTTAAACTTAGGGACGACTTCATCGGTCATAAATGGGTCATCCTTGGCGTGAATGACGTTAATAGGGATGGTCACGCTATTGAGCTTTGGAAGACCTGAACAACGAGTATAGTAGTCGCTAGCATTGGCGTAGCCATGCAGTGGTGCGGTAATAGCATTATCGAACTGATGTAAGAAGCGCATGTTCTTTACGGTATCTACATCGATCTCTAGTGCCTCTTCCAATAAATGAATCTTTTGCAAAGCTGTCTGCTTCAAAGAATCCAACAGATAGTGATGATAGAGCCTTGAGAAGCCTTGTTCGATACGTCGAGAGCAAGCGGCCAGATCGAGAGGAGCACAAATGATGGTGGCTTCATCTATGATTGGCTGATCCGCATACCGAGCCAAATAGTTCACCAGCATGTTTCCCCCCAGTGAGATCCCAACCGCCACCTTAGGATTATTGGGAAATCGACGGTTGAGGTGTTCGAGGAAAAATCTCGCATCCTCGGTCTCGCCAGAGTGATAGGCACGCGCTTGCTTGTTGGGCTTACCGCTACAACCTCGAAAATGCATCATCACAGATAACCACCCTTTCTCGGAAAAAGAGTGCATCAGCCCATGTGCATAAGGACTGTTAAAGCTACCTTCCAAGCCATGAAATAGGATGAAGATAGGCTTGTTGGCGACGGAGTTACATTGCCAATCGTCGCTCCAAGCTAAATCTATAAAGTCATTATCTGGTGTGGTCAAGGTTTCCCAAGCCGGTGTGAACAGCGGTTGTTTGCGAATAAACCGTGGCATTAGTGTTTGAAGGTGAGGGTTCTTCATTGCCCAAGAGGGAGAGAAGGATTTCATCATGGCCTTTGCTTATTGAAGATAACCGCTAAATGCTCAGCCCCGAGTTGATGACAATAGTCGTCTGCAAGGTGTGGCGCTTCCACCTGAGTGAGTTCAATTCGATGAATGATGTCTATGATGTCAGCCTGTTGCTGGCGCTCAAGTTGCAGTTCGAATTGCAGTGAGTCTCTATACAAAGACTCTGGCAGGTGTTGCTTACTTTTACGTCTCAACTCACGAAAATGAAGCAATAGTGCTTCAGTGCGCCCCAAGCTTTGTATTATCTGTGGCCACTGAGAGGTCGGGAAAGTGAGTCCGTGCTCATCAAGCCACTTCAATGCCAACAGTAGATTAACGTTGCCATGGAAGTGGTTTTGCAGGTTGAGACACGCCTCTTTTATCTCCCGCATCGAGTAGTACTGCAAACTGAATTGCCAAAGACTCTCGATGGTTAGGTGATCGTTAGGCGTGTTGTTGTTCATTCTGCGTCGAGGTTAGCCTGCATCTCTTCAAGGGATTCTTGCTCGGTCATCCATTCCATCTCCACATCCTCAAGCTCTGACTTAGCGCTAGCCTGTTGGCCAAGCACTTGAGTAAGTTTAGACTTATTTTCTGCTTGATACAGTTCGGTATCACCAAGTTGCTCTTCGCACAGCTCTAACACATTGTTGAGCTTATCCATTTTCTTTTCTAAAGCCGTGATATTTTTGCGAATCGGAGCGGTGAGCTTTCGAAACTCCGCTTCTTTTCTTTTTTGGTCTTTCTTGGCCGAGGCAGAATTAACGCTCGATTTAACCACTTCCTTTGATTGCGCTTTCTTAATTTCTTTTTGCTGCTCGGTTAGCCACTTGTAGTAGTCATTTAGATCACCATCAAAAGGCTCTACCTGCTTATCATGCACTAGGTAAAGATCATCGGTAGTCGCACGCAGCAAGTATCTATCATGGCTTACGATAACCATTGCACCCTCAAAGGTTTGCAGGGCTAGGGTTAGCGCTTGACGCATATCGAGGTCAAGGTGGTTGGTTGGCTCATCGAGAAGCAAAAGGTTAGGCTTTTGCCAAACCAGCAATGCCAATACTAAACGAGCCTTTTCGCCCCCAGAGAATGGCGCTACCTTATCCAGCGCTTTTTCGCCCTGAAAGCCAAAGCTACCTAAGTAATCTCGAAGCTGCTGCTCTGTATGATTTGGGGCAATCTGCATCAGATGCTGTAGGGGCGTTTCTTCTGGGTGAAGCGTTTCCAGTTGGTGCTGAGCAAAGTAGCCAATCTTCACGCCTTGCGAATACGTAAGCTCACCGCTCTTTGACGCTAACTCACCAGACAGCAACTTGATCAGGGTCGATTTACCGGCGCCGTTACGCCCTAGCAAACCTATACGACTACCGGGAACGAGATTCAAGCGGATTTTATCTAAGATCAAAGTGTCATCGTAGCCTGCGGATACTTGGTCCATCATCACGATAGGGTTAGGTAGCGCGGTTGGCTCGCGAAACTCAAAGCTGAATGGATTATCAAACTGAGCGGGTAAAACCTGTTCCATTTTTTCTAGGGCTTTTATTCGGCTTTGTGCCTGACGTGCCTTAGAGGCTTTGTAACGGAAGCGGTCGATATAGCTCTGCATATGTGTCATCTGCTTTTGTTGCTTCTGATACATAGCTTGTTGAAGTACTAGCTTCTGGGCACGCTGGGTTTCAAATGACGAGTAGTTACCCGTGTATTCGTTGAGAGCTTGATTTTCGATATGGATAATGCGACCCACTACAGGATCTAAGAAGTCTCTATCGTGAGAAATCAGCACCAAGGTGCCTCTATAGTTTTGCAACCAACGCTCAAGCCACATGACGGCATCGAGATCCAAGTGGTTGGTAGGCTCATCGAGAAGCAGCAAATCTGAGCGGCATAGCAGTGCTTGAGCGAGGTTCAAGCGCATGCGCCAACCCCCCGAAAACTGAGTCAGATTCCACTCCATTTGTGCTTGAGAAAAGCCTAAACCATCGAGGAGTTCAGCCGCTCGAGCACGAATAGAATAGCCACCAATAGTCTCTATCTTCCCATGCAACTCGGCCACCTTGGTGCCGTTGTCGTCTTTTTCAGCTTGGACTAAGTCAGCTTCTAGCTGGCGATATTCTCTGTCGCCATCGATAACATATTCAATTGCTGTGCGTTCAAGGGCAGGCGTTTCCTGTGCAACCCAAGCGAGCTCCCAATGCTTTGGTTGCTTGAAGTCACCCGCATCAATGCTGAGCTCATCCTTCATCAAAGCAAACAGGGTTGATTTACCACACCCGTTTTTCCCAACAAGGCCGACTTTGTCGCCGGGATGAATTGTGGCAGAAGCGTCTTGCAGAAGGGCTTTGCCTCCGCGCAATAATTGAATGTCTGAAATCGTAATCATGAGAATGCTGAGCGTTAATCAAATATGTTGGCTCGCATATTAGGTGGAATAGGGGTAAAAGTCGATCTCTTGGCGTGATAGGATAAACCTAACGTAACAGTTAAGGAATGTGTCAAGGAATGACAAAGCTGTCTGCTTACCCGCCGAATATCCCAAGAGTGCTAGTCATATACGCGCATCCCGAACCAGACAGTTCGGTTGCCAACCAGTGCATGATCGAAAAAATAAAAGATCTGCCAAATGTGACTGTGCACGACTTATACGCAGAATACCCTGACTTCTTTATTGATATCGCTCTTGAGCATCAGCGCCTCTTAGAGCATGACTTGATTGTGTTTCAACACCCTATGTTCCTTTATTCCTGCCCATCACTGCTCAAAGAGTGGATGGATCGTGTATTAGATAAAGGGTTCGCCTTCGGCTCTCAATGCGCCTTGAAAGATAAACATTGGCGTAGCGTGATTACGACAGGTGGGCAAAAGTCGGCATTTTCTCCCGGGGGATACAATAAATATCCCTTAGAGCAGATCCTTCAGCCCTTTGAGCTTACGGCAGCCCTTTGCCAGATGAACTGGATTGAGCCTTTGGTGTTGTATTGGTCGAGAACCGTATCCGACACCACTCGTGAAGAGCACGCGTTTCAATATCGACAGTGGTTATCGGATCCCTTTGCGACTCAACCTAGTCTGGAGGAGTACACCGATGGCCATGAATAATGAGCTGATTGAGAGTGGGGTACTGTTTCTTGGTGCTGCGGTTGTGGCTGTTCCATTGGCGCAACGCCTTGGATTGGGCAGCGTCTTAGGTTATTTGCTGGCGGGTGTGGTTATTGGTCCGTGGGGGCTTTCCTTGATCAGCGATGTCGATGCAATACTGCACTTCTCTGAACTAGGGGTGGTACTGCTACTGTTTCTGATTGGCTTGGAGCTGAACCCGAAGAAGCTGTGGGCGATGCGAATGCCCATACTGGGCTTGGGCGGCGCTCAAGTCATAGTAACAACCCTATTTCTTTCTATGGTGGCCTATCTACTGGGTCAGTCGTGGATGAGCAGTCTTGCCATTGGTATGGGGTTGGCACTGTCGTCTACCGCCATTGCTCTGCGTGTTATTGATGAGCAAGGATTGGCTGGCTCCGAAACGGGCCAGTCAGGCTTTGCTGTGCTGCTGTTCCAAGATATTGCCGTCATTCCAATGCTGGCGTTATTGCCATTGCTTGCCGGAGAGGTGGCAGGCAATTGGGCTGATGTAGGCCTAAAGCTATCTGCGGTCGTGGCCTTGCTGGTGGCTGGCCACTTTTTGCTAAGACCCTTATTTAGATTTGTACTCTCTACGGGCACCCGAGAACTCTTCACTGCTGCGGCACTTCTGGTGGTGTTTGGCATTGCGGTATTTATGCAGCACCTTGGTTTATCCATGGCGCTGGGGACATTCTTAGCTGGGGTACTGTTGGCTGAGAGCGAATATAGGCACGAGCTAGAGATCACGATTGAGCCGTTCAAAGGGTTGTTACTGGGGCTGTTCTTCATCTCGGTAGGCATGTCCGTTAACTTAGGTTTGTTGATAGAGAATCCATTACTAATATTGGCAACAGTTGTGGGACTCGTTACGGCAAAAGGAGTGATCTTGTATGTGCTCGCGCGACTGTTTGGCACCAAGTCCAAATCCAGAAGTCGAATGGCGGCCATACTTAGCCAGGGGGGCGAGTTTGCCTTCGTCATATTTACAGCTGCCCTTGGTTTCGGATTGCTTTCGGTGCCTGTTGCGAGCTTCTTGTTGGTGGTAGTGAGTCTATCTATGGTCACCACGCCCTTGATTCTGAAAGTGCAGACTTGGGTGTATTCACGTAGCATCAACACACCCGAAGAAACGGAATCCCATGAGCAGGTACAAGATCGCAGACCAAGAGTGATAGTGGCAGGGTTTGGTCGTTTTGGTCAGGTGGTAGGTCGGTTGATGTATGCCAACAAGGTGAAGATCACCATCTTGGAAAGCGATGCCAGTCAGATAAAGCTATTGCGTAAGTTTGGCTACAAGGTGTATTACGGAGAGGCCACTAACATTGATTTGTTGAGGGCGGCAGGGGCACATAATGCAGAAGCGATTGTACTGTGTACCGATGATCCGGATGAAATTATCCAAACTATCGAGTTGTGTCAGCAGCACTTTCCGCACCTTAAGATATTAGCTCGCGCTCGAAGTCGTGTTGAGGCTTATCAATTGTTGAACCATGGTGTCACCAGTTATTCTAGAGAAACCTTCTTAGGTGCTCTGGATCTTGGACGCCAATTGCTCATTGCACTTGGAATGCACCCCCATCAAGCCTCTCGAGCCGAAAAGCACTTTAATAAATTGGATAACACTATGTTGAAAGAGTTGCTTCCTCAACACAGTGATGAGAGCAATTTAGCCTTGCGTGCCAAAGAAGCACGTAAAGAGCTAGAAGAGATCTTTGATCGTGAAATAGAGAATGAGCGTCAATCGAGCAATTACTGGAACAAAAAAGATGAAGATTAAGAAGCGATTTATTGCAGGCGCAGCTTGCCCAGAGTGCAGCGATACCGATAGTTTGCGCTGGTGGGAAGAGAATAATGTTGAATGGGTAGAGTGTGTTAGCTGTGATTTCAAAGAGCAGCGTCTGCCTGCTGATCAGCAAGAGCAAGTGGGTGAGCAAGACCTGATTGGGATCTTTAAACCTGAATAGCATTAAGCGCTAGCCATAGCAGAGGTTAATCTGTATTATTGCGCCTCTTTTTTGAACAGTTGAATAACCAACTTTTTGGAGTGACTATGAAAATCGACAATAACTCAGTAGTAAGCCTAGCGTATCAAGTAAAAGTTGAAGAAGGCGTAGTTGTTGATCAAGCGGGTGTTGATGCACCATTGGATTATCTACACGGACACAACAACCTAGTAGTTGGTTTAGAAAAAGCGCTTGCTGGCCGTACTATCGGTGATAAGTTCAGCGTAACGGTAGCTCCAGAAGAAGCATACGGTGAGCATAGCGATGCTATGGTTCAACGTGTTCCTGCTGATGTTTTCCAAGGCGTTGACCAAATCGAAGTGGGCATGCGTTTCCTAGCTGACACTGACCAAGGTCCAATCCCTGTAGAAATTACTGAAGTAGACGGTGACGAAGTAGTGGTTGACGGTAATCACATGCTAGCTGGCCAAACTCTTACTTTTGACGTTGAAGTGGTAGCAATCCGCGAAGCGACTGAGTCTGAGATCGAACATGGTCACATTCACAAAGAAGGTGGCTGTGGCCACGGTCATGACCACGGTGATGATCACGAATGTTGTGGTGGCAAAGGCGATTGCGGTAAAGGCGACGATTGCTGCTCTAACGACTAAGCGGTTTTTACAACCTTAATGTGCTAAAAGCGCATTTCGAGATTGTTTCGCTATAATGAGCCTCCCACCCAGTGGGAGGCTTTTTTGGTTTTAAGACGAAGGAAATGTTATGCAGCCACCAATCAGTATTGCCATCCATGGCGGAGCCGGCACCATATTGCGCAGTAAAATGAGCGAACAACTTAAGCAAGAAATGCTTGCGGTATTAGAGGCCTCCGTTCGCGCCGGCTATGAAGTCTTGCAAGCCAATGGTGATGCTGCTGATGCCACGATAGCGGCAGTAAAGGTAATGGAAGATTCACCTCATTTTAATGCAGGTAAAGGCTCTGTATTGACCCATGAAGAGTCAATTGAAATGGATGCCTCAATTATGCACGGCAAAGCCCTTAATGCTGGTGCAGTGGCTGGGATCAAAGGCATCAAAAATCCCATTGAACTTGCCAATGCCGTGATGTTGAACAGCGATCATGTGTTTTTGATAGCCGATGGCGCTCATCGATTTGCAGAGTCACAAGGCTTTGAATTTCTGGATGAAGAGTACTTTGTAACAGAGCGCAGACGCCAGCAACTGCAGAGCATGAAAGAAAAGGGCATGTTTGCCTTATCTGAGAGCAAGTACCCTGATGATAAAAAATTTGGCACTGTAGGTGCGGTTGCTCTGGATTGTTTTGGGAATCTTGCGGCTGCCACAAGTACTGGTGGCGTCACCAACAAAAAATTTGGTCGAGTAGGCGATAGCCCAATCATAGGTGCGGGTACTTATGCTGAAAACGGCAATGTAGCGGTATCGACGACAGGTGTAGGTGAGCACTTTATCCGTAAAACGGTGGCATCAGATCTTGCAGCAAGGATGCGTTATCTTAAAGAGGACGTCCACGCTGCCAGTGAGCAAGTCATTCATGGTGAACTCGAAGCTATGGGTGGAGAAGGCGGCTTGATTGCCTTGGATTCTAACGGTGATATTCACTTTGCGATGAACAGCTCAGGAATGTATCGCGCCAGCATTGATGCCCAAGGTTCTATTACCGTGAAAATCTATGCTGACGAATAAATAGTGGGACGTAGCGCCTTGTGCTCGCCTCTTTAGTAATGAGGAGGCGGTGTTTCTTCAGTGGGATCCGCTAGGTTAGAGGCATCAATATTTTTAACCTTACCCACAACATACTTCATCTGGTGCTGCATCTTCGAGATAAGGATCTGTTGCTGACTAAGGGCGTCATTGAGCTCATCGATGGTTTGTTCTTGGAATGCAGCCTTGCACTCAAGGTCATCAATCTTCTGATTGAGTTGCTGAATTAAAGTAGAAATCTCAGTCGTGTTGGACATCAAAGCGAGCCTATAAAGTCGATAATGGCCCGCAGTTTACCCCAGATCATCATTCCCTTCATCTTTTAGGGAACTATTATAAATAACTGTGTCTAAAAGCCCATCGCTCGCAATTTTACTTAGAAATGACAATAAATAGTTGTCTAGACGCAATTATAATTCGTACACTGATCTGTAATTTGTTAATTTTAATAAGATTAGCGATAAATAATCTGCACTAAAAAGTGCTCGTAGCAAATGGCGCAGCCATGATTTGGAGAACTCAATGAAACCAATGCTAAAACTTTCTCTGCTTGCAGCAACTGTTGCTCTAGCAGTAGGTTGTCAAAAAGAAGAAGCACCAAAGACAGAAACTGCAGCAGCAGCTCCAGCAGAAGCAGCAGCAATGCAATTCAACTCTGACGACGATAAAGCGGCATACGCAATCGGTGTTTCGTTCGCTACTTACCTAAAAGCAAGTGTAGAGAAGCCTCAAGAAATCGGCATTGAACTTAGCGATGAGATGGTACTTAAAGGTATTACTGATGCGTTTGGTGGTAATGCGGGTCTTAACGAAGATGAAATCCGTCAAGCTCTTGAAGGCCTTGATGCTCGCGTAAGTGAGCAAATGGCTGCTCAAGCTGCAGAGAAATCAGCAGCTGCAATCAAAGCAGGCGAAGACTTCCGTGCAGAATTTGCTAAACAAGACGGCGTAATGCAAACAGAGTCAGGCATTCTTTACCAAGTAGAGAAGCAAGGCGACGGCGCAACACCTAAAGAAACTGACGTTGTTAAAGTGCACTATGTGGGCACACTAACAGACGGCACTCAGTTCGACAGCTCAATTGAGCGTGGCGAACCAGCGACATTCCCTCTTAACCGAGTGATTCCTGGTTGGACTGAAGGCGTTCAGCTAATGCAAGTGGGTTCTAAGTACAAGTTCGTTATCCCACCAGAGCTTGCATACGGTGACCAAGAGTCTCCAGCTATCCCTGCTAACTCAACACTAGTGTTTGAAGTTGAGCTATTGGATATTGAAGCTCCAGCTGCACAGTAAGCGTTAAAAAATACTTATGAAACCGAGGCTTGCCTCGGTTTTTTTGTATTTTGTTTATGACTCAGATCAGAATATTGCGGTGTTGACTCAGGCAGGACTCTCTTTTTTAAAATATTCTGATAAACTTTGACTTAATATTTGAATTCTGAACATGGACAAGCGCGTGAACACAGAAACTCTCGATACAGAATCGCTTTTAGAGTTGGAATCCGTTGATGTTAAGCCCTTTACGGAGCATGACAAGATCATCCTGCGCTCATATGAGGCTGTGGTTGATGGCATAGCGAGTTTAATTGGACAATTCTGTGAGATCGTTCTTCACTCTCTAGAGGATCTCAACACCTCTGCTATCCGTATCGCCAATGGTGAGAATACCGGTCGCCAAGTAGGTTCACCGATTACCGACCTAGCGTTGAAGATGCTGAAAGACATCGAAGGCTCTGAGCGTAATTTTTCTCGTGCTTACTTTACCCGTGCTAAAGGCGGAGTATTGATGAAGTCTATTACCGTTGCTATCCGCAATGGCGATAATCGAGTTATTGGCCTTTTGTGTATGAATGTCAACTTGGACGCACCCTTCTCTCAAGTGCTGCACTCGTTCATGCCAACAGAAGAAGCAGAAGCTGCTGCATCATCGGTAAACTTTGCTAGTGATGTAGAAGAGCTGGTGGACCAAACCGTTGAGCGCACCATTGATGAAGTCAATGCGGACAAGATGGTCTCTAACAATACCAAAAATCGTCAGATCGTTATGGAACTGTACGACAAGGGTATCTTCGATATTAAAGATGCTATCAACCGTGTAGCAGATCGTCTCAACATCTCTAAACACACCGTTTATCTCTACATTCGTCAGCGTAAGACTGAGGAAGAGTAGTTTGAGCCTATCGTACACCTTAGTGGTCAGTGGCGAGGTTTATGGTGAGCAATCTAGTTTAAATGCTTACCAATTTGCTGAAGCACTGATAAAAAAGGGACACCGTCTAGTCAGCGTGTTCTTTTATCAACAAGGGGTAACGAACGGTAATGGCCTTACCGTTCCGGCGAACGATGAGTTTGATCTAGTGTCTGCCTGGCAGCAATTGGCTGCGGAACATGGCATGTTATTGCAAACCTGTGTAGCAGCAGCACTGCGAAGAGGTATTGTTGGCAAAGAAGAATCTGAGCAACATCAGCTTGCACAGTCAAATCTTGCAGACGGCTTTGAGCAATCGGGTCTCGGGAGTTTGGCTGAGGCTTTATTGACTCAGGATAGGGTAGTGCAGTTTTGAAGAAGATTACCTTTGTATTTACCAGTACCCCGCACAGCACAGCGCAAGGTAGGGAAGGCCTAGATGCCATTCTCGCGACGTCTGCGTACAGTGAGAACCTGCAACTGGTCTTTGTTGGGGATGGGGTGAGCCAGCTATTAAAACAGCAGCAACCGCAATCTATCCTTAGCCGAGATTATATCTCTGCATTTCGTTTACTGGATCTCTATGAAGTCGAAGAGGTCTATGTGTGCAGTGAAAGCCTCAGCGAATTAGGCTTTACTCAGCAAGAGCTGTTCTTGGACGCAGAACTTTTAGATAGCGAAGGGATAGCACACAAGCTTGCCACTTCTGATGTCGTACTAAGGTTTTAGTCATGCTTCATATTGTTTCTCGTTTACACAGCCTAGAGACTCTATCTCGCTATGTTTCAGCCAAGGACACGGTGCTTTTGGTGGAAGAAGCGGTGTACGCAGCGAACCCTAAACACAAAAAACATGCACTATTACCCTCTATTGAGGTTAAAGCGCTTCAGCCTGACCTCATAGCTAGAGGTTTGGAGAGTGTATGTCCTTCACATATCGAAGCGGTCGACTTTGCTGGATTCGTGGATCTCACGGCCGAACACAGCAAATCCATTACTTGGTAAGCACTTTTCTGCGTGTTTATGTCCGATCTAGGCACGATCTGATAAGGATCTGCCTACTGGTTAAAAAAGATCTGTATATTTCTTGACACCCCCCCCATCCCCGAATAGAATTTCGCGTCCCTAATTGCACTAGTGTGATAGGGCTTAGATTTTTCACAAAGCTTACTTTAAGTAATCAGGAGCTAGTTAATGGCAACTATTAACCAGTTGGTACGTAAGCCTCGTGCAAAGCAAGTTGTTAAAAGCAACGTGCCTGCACTAGAAGCGTGCCCACAAAAACGTGGTGTATGTACTCGTGTTTACACTACTACACCAAAAAAACCTAACTCAGCACTTCGTAAGGTTTGCCGTGTTCGTCTAACGAACGGCTTTGAAGTGACTTCGTACATCGGCGGTGAAGGCCACAACCTTCAAGAGCACAGTGTTGTTCTTATCCGTGGCGGTCGTGTTAAAGACCTTCCAGGTGTGCGTTACCACACTGTTCGCGGTGCACTTGACTGTGCAGGCGTAAACGACCGTAAACAAGGTCGTTCTAAGTACGGTGTGAAGCGTCCTAAGTCTTAATGGATTCCGTTAAGTAAGGCCAAACACTAAATTAAATTTTAATTTTGAAGAAACTGTAAAGTTTTGGATAACCTGAAGAAGACAACGGAGAATTCCTATGCCACGTCGTCGCGTTATTGGTCAGCGTAAGATCCTTCCAGATCCTAAGTTCAAATCTGAACTGCTGGCAAAATTCGTTAACATCCTTATGGTTGACGGAAAGAAATCTACTGCAGAGAAAATTGTTTACACTGCACTAGAAACTATGGCTGAGAAGTCTGGTAAAGACCACTTAGCTGTATTTGAAGAAGCTCTTGAAAATGTTCGCCCAGCGGTAGAGGTTAAATCTCGCCGTGTAGGTGGTTCAACTTACCAAGTACCTGTAGAAGTTCGTCCGGTTCGCCGTAACGCTCTTGCTATGCGTTGGTTGGTTGAAGCTGCGCGTAAGCGTGGTGAAAAATCTATGGCTCAACGCCTAGCTGCTGAAATGCTAGACGCGTCTGAGAACAAAGGTACTGCGGTTAAGAAACGTGAAGACGTTCACCGCATGGCTGACGCTAACAAAGCGTTCGCACACTACCGCTGGTAATCCCTCGGTAATACCTTTAGTGCAGCGAGCTTTGCTCGCTGCATTTCTCTATTTTTCAGAAAGGAAAAATAGGGTCTATTCATATTTTTAAAGCTCTTTTTAAAATATTAATAGTCCCTAATAAGAGGATACAATCGTGGCTCGTAAAACTCCTATTGAGCACTACCGTAATATCGGTATCGTGGCTCACGTAGATGCAGGTAAAACAACCACAAGTGAGCGTATTCTATTCTATACCGGTCTCTCCCATAAAATTGGTGAGGTTCATGACGGCGCAGCAATCATGGACTGGATGGAGCAAGAGCAAGAGCGTGGTATTACTATCACATCTGCGGCTACCACCACCTTTTGGCGCGGTATGGAAGCTCAATTCCCAGATCATCGCATCAACATCATTGATACCCCAGGACACGTAGACTTCACTATCGAAGTAGAGCGCTCATTGCGCGTACTTGATGGTGCTGTAGTGGTATTCTGTGGCGCGTCTGGTGTTGAGCCTCAATCTGAAACCGTTTGGCGTCAAGCTGACAAATACGGTGTTCCTCGTCTAGTGTTCGTTAACAAAATGGACCGTACGGGTGCAGATTTCTTGCGTGTTGTCGATCAAATTGAAGAGCGTCTTGGCGCAACTCCAATTCCAATCCAACTAAACGTAGGTACGGAAGAAGAGTTTGCTGGCGTTGTTGACCTTATCAAGATGAAGCGCATCAGCTGGAACGAAGCTGATCAAGGTATGTCTTTCTCTTATGAAGATATCCCTGCTGACATGCTTGAAAGTGCTGAAGAGTGGCGCATTAACTTGGTTGAAGCAGCCGCTGAAGCCAATGAAGAGCTAATGGACAAATACCTTGAAGAGGGTGAACTAAGCGAAGCGGAGATCAAGCAAGGTCTACGTATCCGCACCCTTAACAATGAAATCGTGTTGGCAACGTGCGGAAGTGCTTTCAAAAACAAGGGTGTTCAAGCTGTACTTGATGCTGTTGTTGACTTCCTACCATCTCCAGTGGATGTTCCTGCGATTCAAGGCGTAGACGAAAACGAAAAAGAAGTTGAGCGTCATGCCGACGACAAAGAACCGTTTTCAGCACTAGCATTTAAGATTGCGACAGACCCGTTTGTAGGTACGTTGAGCTTTGTGCGTGTGTATTCTGGTGTTGTCAAAACCGCGGATACGGTCTACAACTCAGTAAAACAGAAAAAAGAACGTCTTGGTCGTATTGTGCAAATGCACTCGAACAAGCGTGAAGAAGTGAAAGAAGTACGAGCAGGCGATATTGCCGCTGTAATCGGTCTTAAAGACGTAACTACAGGTGATACCTTGTGCGATATGAACCACAAAGTGGTCCTAGAGCGCATGGAGTTCCCTGATCCAGTTATTCAGATTGTGGTTGAGCCAAGATCTCAAGCAGACCAAGATAAAATGGCCATTGCTTTAGATAAACTTGCTGCGGAAGATCCTTCTTTCCACGTGGAAATGGACGAAGAAACAGGTCAAACACTGATCTCAGGTATGGGTGAGCTTCACCTTGATATCATCGTCGACCGTATGAAGCGTGAATTCAATGTTGGTTGTAACGTAGGTAACCCTCAAGTGGCTTACCGTGAAGCGATTCGCGGCACAACTGAGATTGAAGGTAAATTTATTCGCCAAGGTGAGCGTAACCAATACGGTCACGTTTGGCTTAAACTTGAGCCGTCTGAACCCGGCGAAGGTTTTGTTTTTGAAAACGATATTGTGGATGGTGTGGTTCCAAGTGAATACATTAATTCGGTATCGAAAGGTATCGAAGAACAAATGATCAATGGTGTGCTTGCCGGCTATCCTATGCAGGATGTCAAAGCGACTTTGTTCGATGGTTCTTACCACGATGTTGACTCAAGTGAGATAGCGTTTAGAATCGCTGCCTCAATGGCGTTCAGGGATGGTGCTCTTAAGGCACAACCAGTTCTCCTTGAACCAATGATGAAAGTTGAAGTAACTACTCCAGAAGACTGGATGGGTAGTGTAGTGGGTGACCTAAACCGTCGCCGCGGCATTATTGAGGGCATGGAAGATGGTACTGCAGGACTCAAAGTAGTCCGTGCGCAGGTTCCACTGTCTGTCATGTTTGGTTATTCAACTGACTTGCGTTCGGCGACACAAGGCCGTGCTTCTTACTCTATGGAGTTTAGTGAGTACGCTGAAGTGCCGAAGAATGTGGCTGATGCTATTATTGCCGAGCGTGGTTAATAGTTTAGGCGTTGTATAGACCTGATGAAATTTTCAGATCAGCACGCCTAAATATTGCGCTAAAGGCGTTTGATGCTTAAAATAGCAAATTCTGACGCGCCTCGACTATGTCTGGTCGCGGCGAATCATAACTAGGAAGGAACACGATCGTGTCTAAAGAAAAATTTGAACGTACGAAACCGCACGTAAACGTTGGTACTATCGGCCACGTTGACCACGGTAAAACAACTCTAACTGCTGCTATCTGTACTACTCTTGCAAAAGTATACGGCGGTGTTGCTAAAGACTTCGCTTCTATCGATAATGCTCCTGAAGAGCGTGAGCGCGGTATCACAATCGCTACTTCTCACGTAGAGTACGATACTCCTGAACGTCACTACGCACACGTAGATTGTCCTGGACACGCCGATTATGTTAAAAACATGATCACTGGTGCTGCTCAAATGGACGGCGGTATCCTAGTTGTTGCTGCGACTGATGGCCCTATGCCTCAAACTCGTGAGCACATCCTACTTGGTCGTCAGGTTGGTATCCCTTACATCATCGTATTCATGAACAAATGTGACATGGTTGATGATGAAGAACTACTTGAGTTAGTAGAAATGGAAGTTCGTGAACTTCTTTCTGAGTACGATTACCCAGGTGATGATCTACCAGTAATCCAAGGTTCTGCACTTGGCGCTCTAAACGGCGAAAAGCAGTGGGAAGACAAAATCGTTGAGCTTGCAGAAGCACTAGATTCTTACATTCCACTTCCAGAGCGTGCTGTTGACCAACCGTTCCTACTTCCTATTGAAGATGTATTCTCAATTCAAGGTCGTGGTACTGTTGTTACTGGTCGTATCGAGCGCGGTATCCTACGTGTAGGTGACGAAGTAGAAATCGTTGGTATCAAAGAGACTACTCTTACTACTTGTACTGGTGTTGAAATGTTCCGTAAGCTGCTTGACGAAGGTCGTGCAGGTGAGAACGTTGGTGCACTACTACGTGGTACTAAGCGTGATGACGTTGAACGTGGCCAAGTACTTGCTGCTAAAGGTTCTATCAACCCACACACTAAGTTTGAGTCAGAAGTGTACGTTCTTTCTAAAGATGAAGGCGGCCGTCACACTCCTTTCTTCAAAGGTTACCGTCCACAGTTCTACTTCCGTACAACTGACGTAACAGGCGACATCACTCTACCTGAAGGCGTAGAGATGGTAATGCCAGGCGACAACATCCAAATGACTGTTGAGCTAATCGCTCCAATCGCAATGGATGAAGGTCTACGTTTCGCAATCCGCGAAGGTGGCCGTACTGTAGGTGCTGGTGTTGTTGCTAAGATCTTTGACTAATATTTAGTTAAAATCTTGCGATACTCTTCCTCGGAAGAAACCGCATTTGAAAAGGGAAGCTTCGGCTTCCCTTTTTTGTATTTTATAAGCTGGCAGCTATAAGCTTTCAGCCATCAGATTCCCTCACTTCCACTCTCTGACAGCTGAAAGCTTCCAGCTTATAGCTGATCCTTCGATTATTTTTCACTCACCCCTTGCATACCCTTCTGCGATCTGTATAATGCCTCCCACTGACTTAGGTCGGTTTGTGAACCAATGAGCACTGAGGGGCTAGGTTTTTCCTAGGTAACGTATACTCAGCTTATGTTCGCGGTTAATACAATTAATAAATAGCGTTAAGCTACAAGTTAATCGAAAATTAACTGACAATGCTTCCTGATTTTGGAGGCTACGGTTTCACATAAATCAATCGGCATTCCCTTATCTTTTTAAGCGTGAGTGGCGATATTGTTTGTGTATTTAATTATTAATTGGAGCTCTGTCTCATGCAGAACCAACGTATTCGTATCCGCCTTAAAGCTTTCGATTATAAACTAATCGATGCTTCAACTGCGGAAATCGTTGAAACAGCAAAACGTACTGGCGCACAGGTTCGTGGTCCTATTCCACTACCTACTCGTAAAGAGCGTTTCACTGTTCTAACTTCCCCACACGTTAACAAAGACGCACGTGACCAGTACGAAATTCGTACTCACAAGCGTTTGATCGACATCGTAGAACCAACTGACAAGACTGTAGATGCTCTTATGCGTCTAGACCTTGCTGCTGGTGTTGATGTTCAAATCAGCTTAGGTTAAGGGAGATTAGAATAATGATTGGTCTAGTCGGACGTAAAGTGGGTATGACCCGCGTATTTACCGAAGAAGGCGTTTCTATCCCAGTAACTGTAGTGGAAGTAGAAAATAACCGTGTATCACAAGTTCGTACTCTTGATACTGATGGTTACTCTGCAATCCAAATTACAGCTGGAGCTAAGAAAGCTAGCCGCGTTAATAAAGCCGAAGCTGGTCACTTTGCGAAAGCAGGTGTTGAAGCAGGTCGCGGTCTTTGGGAATTCCGTTTAGAAAACGGCGAAGAGTTTGAAATTGGCGCTGAGCTAAATGTAGAACTTTTCAACGAAGTTAAAAAAGTAGACGTTACTGGTACATCTAAAGGTAAAGGCTTCCAAGGCGCTATCAAGCGTTGGAATTTCTCTACTCAAGATATGACTCACGGTAACTCCTTGTCTCACCGTGCACCGGGTTCAATTGGCCAATGTCAAACTCCAGGTCGCGTATTTAAAGGCAAGAAAATGGCTGGTCACATGGGAGCTGAGCGTGTAACGACTCAAAACCTAGAGATCGTACGTGTTGACGCTGAGCGCAATCTGCTTCTTATTAAAGGTGCAGTACCAGGCTCAATCGGCGGCAACGTTATCGTAAAACCAGCTGTTAAAGCATAACGTCTAGGAGTAAGTAATGGAATTGATGGTTAAAGGTGCTGATGCACTAACTGTTTCCGAGACTACTTTCGGACGTGACTTCAACGAAGCTCTTGTACACCAAGTAGTTGTTGCTTTTGCAGCAGGTGCTCGTCAAGGTACTCGTGCTCAAAAGACTCGTTCTGAAGTATCTGGCGGTGGCGCTAAGCCATGGCGTCAGAAAGGTACTGGCCGCGCACGTGCTGGTACTATTCGTAGCCCAATCTGGCGTTCAGGTGGTGTTACTTTTGCTGCGAAACCACAGGATCACAGCCAAAAAGTTAACAAGAAAATGTACCGCGGCGCTATGAAAAGCATTCTTTCTGAGCTAGTTCGTCAAGAACGTCTAGTTGTTGTAGATAACTTCTCAGTAGAAGCACCAAAAACTAAAGAGCTAATAGCTAAGCTGAAAGATCTTGAGCTTAACGATGTTCTGATCGTAACTAGTGAAGTAGATGAAAATCTATTCTTAGCTGCTCGTAACCTTTATAAAGTTGACGCTCGTGACGTTGCTGCGATTGATCCAGTAAGTCTTATTGCGTTCGACAAGGTTCTAATTACTGCTGAAGCAGTGAAGCAAGTTGAGGAGATGCTGGCATGATCACTGAAGAGCGTCTACTAAAAGTTCTACGTGCTCCACATATCTCTGAAAAAGCAACTATGGCTGCAGAGAAAGCGAACACTATCGTTTTCAAAGTAGCAAAAGATGCAACTAAAAAAGAGATCAAAGCAGCTGTAGAAAAGCTATTTGAAGTTGAAGTTAAGTCTGTAAATACTCTTGTTCTCAAGGGTAAGACCAAACGTCAAGGTATGCGTGAAGGCCGTCGTTCAGACGTGAAAAAAGCTTACGTTACCTTGAAAGAAGGTCAAGATCTTGACTTCGTTGGCGGTGCGGAATAACAGGAGTAGTTAAGAATGGCTATTGTTAAATGTAAGCCGACTTCCCCTGGTCGTCGTCACGTAGTTAAAGTTGTTAACGCTGACCTACACAAGGGTAAGCCATACGCTCCACTTCTAGAGAAAAACTCTAAGAACGGTGGTCGTAACAACAACGGTCGTATCACAGTACGTCACATCGGTGGTGGTCACAAACATCACTACCGTCTAGTTGACTTTAAACGTACTAAAGATGGCATTCCAGCGAAAGTTGAGCGTCTAGAATACGATCCAAACCGTAGCGCAAACATTGCTCTAGTTCTGTACGCAGACGGTGAGCGCCGCTACATTATCGCACCTAAAGGTATTTCAGCTGGTGATACAGTCCAGTCTGGTGTTGATGCGCCAATCAAAGCAGGTAACACTCTGCCGATGCGCAACATCCCAGTTGGTTCAACTGTTCACTGTGTTGAGCTTAAGCCTGGTAAAGGTGCACAAATTGCTCGTTCTGCAGGTGCATACGCACAAATCATCGCTCGCGATGGTGCATATGTAACTGTACGCCTACGTTCTGGCGAGATGCGCAAAGTTCTTTCTGAAGGTCGTGCAACGATCGGTGAAGTTGGTAACTCTGAGCACATGCTACGTGAACTAGGTAAAGCTGGTGCTTCACGCTGGCGCGGCGTACGTCCAACCGTACGTGGTGTAGTAATGAACCCGGTAGACCACCCACACGGTGGTGGTGAAGGTCGTACATCTGGTGGCCGTCACCCAGTATCACCTTGGGGTCAGCCTACTAAAGGCTTTAAGACTCGCAAGAACAAGCGCACTGACAAGTACATCGTACGTCGTCGTAATAAGTAATCTATAAAGAGGAATCGCCATGCCACGTTCTCTCAAGAAAGGTCCTTTTATTGACCTGCACTTGCTGAAGAAGGTAGAGAAAGCGGTAGAGAATAGCGACAAAAAACCAATTAAAACTTGGTCTCGCCGTTCAATGATCATCCCAACAATGATTGGTTTGACTATCGCTGTCCATAATGGTCGTCAGCACGTACCAGTATTCGTTACCGAAGAAATGATCGGTCACAAACTGGGCGAATTCGCACCAACTCGTACTTATCGCGGCCATGCTGCAGATAAGAAAGCTAAGAAGAAATAAGGAGTAGATGATGGAAGCTTTAGCTAAACATAACTTTGCTCGTATTTCTCCACAGAAAGCGCGCCTTGTAGCGGATCAAATCCGTGGCAAGAATGTTGATCAAGCACTAGAAATCCTAACTTTCAGCAACAAAAAAGCTGCTGAACTAGTTAAGAAGGTTCTTGAATCAGCAATCGCGAACGCTGAGCATAACGAAGGTGCAGATATCGACGATTTAAATGTCGCTAAAATCTTCGTAGATGAAGGTCCTATCATGAAGCGTATTATGCCTCGTGCTAAAGGCCGTGCCGACCGTATCTTGAAGCGTTCTTGCCACATCACTGTTGTTGTTGCAGACGCTTAAGACTAGGAGATAAGCAATGGGTCAGAAAGTACATCCTAATGGTATTCGTCTTGGCATCGTCAAGCCTTGGAATGCTACATGGTTTGCTAACACCAAAGATTTCGCTGACAACCTAGACGGCGACTTCAAGGTACGTCAGTTCCTTACTAAGGAACTTTCAAAAGCGTCTCTTTCACGTATCGTTATCGAGCGTCCTGCTAAGAGTATTCGTGTGACTATTCACACTGCTCGTCCAGGCGTTGTGATCGGTAAGAAAGGCGAAGACGTTGAGAAGCTACGCGCAGCTGTAGCTAAAATCGCAGGTGTACCGGCGCAGATTAACATCGCTGAAGTACGTAAGCCTGAGCTTGATGGTCAACTAGTAGCTGATAGCATCGCTTCTCAGCTAGAGCGTCGTGTTATGTTCCGTCGTGCTATGAAGCGCGCAGTTCAAAACGCAATGCGTCTAGGTGCTAAGGGTATCAAAGTAGAAGTAAGCGGCCGTCTTGGCGGTGCTGAAATCGCGCGTACTGAATGGTACCGTGAAGGCCGTGTGCCACTACACACCCTACGTGCTGACATCGATTACGCAACTTCTTCGGCTCACACCCAATACGGTGTGATCGGCATTAAAGTCTGGATCTTCAAAGGTGAAATCCTAGGCGGTATGCCAGCTGCTAATGCAGTAGAGCCAAAGGCTGACAAGCCTAAGAAGCAGCGTAAAGGCCGTAAGTAAGGAGTCGACTAATGCTACAACCTAAACGTACTAAGTTCCGTAAGGTTCAGACAGGTCGTAACCGTGGCCTAGCTAAAGGTACTGAAGTAAGCTTCGGCGAATTCGGTCTTAAAGCTGTTGGTCGTGGACGTATTACTGCTCGTCAAATCGAAGCGGCACGTCGTGCAATGACACGTCATGTTAAGCGTCAAGGTCAAATCTGGATTCGTATTTTCCCAGACAAACCGATTACTGAAAAACCTCTTGAAGTTCGTCAAGGTAAAGGTAAAGGTAACGTAGAGTACTGGGTTGCTCAAATCCAACCTGGCAAGGTTATGTACGAAATGAATGGCGTACCTGAAGAGTTGGCACGTGAAGCGTTCCGCCTAGCGGCACGTAAACTGCCTATCAAAACAACATTTGTAACTAAGCAGGTGATGTAATGAAAGCACAAGAGCTACGTGAAAAAAGCGTTGAAGAGCTTAACGCTGAGCTATTAAATTTGCTACGTGAACAGTTCAACTTGCGCATGCAAGCGGCAACTGGTCAACTACAGCAAACACATACTCTTAAAGCTGTACGTCGTGATATCGCACGTGTTAAAACCGTATTGACTGAGAAGGCAGACGCATAATGAGCGACAAAACCCGTACTTCACTTGGTCGTGTTGTTAGTGACAAAGGCGATAAGTCTATTGTTGTTGCTATCGAGCGCATGGTTAAACACCCAATTTACGGCAAGTTCGTAAAGCGCACGACTAAGATTCACGCACATGATGAAAACAACGAGTGTGGCCTAGGCGATACTGTTGAAGTTCAAGAATGTCGTCCACTGTCTAAGACTAAGTCTTGGACTTTGGTGAAAGTTGTAGAAAAAGCGAAAATCTAATTTTCGTTAATTTTTAACAACTTAAAGCGGCTTCCAGGTTTTTTTGGAAGCCGCTTATTTTTTGTCTACCCAATTGCAAAAAAGGGTGGTACAATTCGCGTCCCTTTAAAGAGGCAGCCCGACCCGAGAGGGTCTAGTTTTTAATATTTAGCGGAGCACTAACAATGATCCAAATGCAAAGTACACTTGACGCTGCAGATAACTCTGGCGCGCGCAAGGTAATGTGTATTAAGGTTCTGGGTGGCTCACACCGTCGTTATGCACATATCGGAGACGTCATCAAAGTTACTGTGAAGGAAGCAATTCCTCGCGGTAAAGTAAAAAAAGGTGATGTTCTGAAGGCGGTAGTAGTTCGCACCCGTAAAGGCGTTCGTCGTCCAGACGGTTCTGTCATTCGCTTCGACCGTAATGCTTGTGTATTGTTGAACGACACTACTGAGCAACCAGTCGGCACTCGTATCTTTGGCCCAGTGACTCGTGAACTTCGTAATGCGAAATTCATGAAGATTGTTTCACTGGCTCCAGAAGTACTATAAGGAGCACTTAAATGGCAGCTAAAATCCGTCGTAACGACGAAGTAATCGTTCTTGCTGGTAAAGATAAAGGCAAGAAAGGTAAAGTAACTAAGGTTCTAGCAACCGGTAAAGTTATCGTTGAAGGTATCAACCTTGTTAAGAAACACCAGAAGCCTGTACCGGCAATGGGTGTTCAAGGTGGTATCGTAGAGCAAGAAGCAGCAATTGATGCTTCAAACATTGCAATCTACAACGCAGCTACTGGTAAAGCAGACCGTATCGGTTTCCGTTTCGAAGATGGCAAGAAAGTTCGTTTCTTCAAGTCTAATAACGAAATCGTTTCTAACTAAGAATAGAGTAATTTGGAGTGAACTATGGCGAAACTGCATGATTACTACAAGTCGTCTGTAGTCGCTGAACTGACCAAAGAGTTCAGCTACACAAGCGTCATGCAAGTCCCTAGAATCGAAAAGATCACCCTTAACATGGGTGTGGGTGAAGCAATCAATGATAAGAAGCTTCTAGAAAACGCAGCATCTGATATGGCAACGATCTCTGGTCAAAAGCCACTTATCACTAAAGCGCGTAAATCTGTTGCAGGCTTTAAAATCCGTGAAGGCTACCCAATCGGTTGTAAAGTAACCTTGCGTGGCGAACGTATGTGGGATTTCCTTGAGCGTTTGATTAACATCGCTCTACCACGTGTACGTGACTTCCGTGGTGTTAGCGCTAAGTCTTTTGACGGACGCGGTAACTACAGCATGGGCGTTCGCGAGCAAATCATCTTCCCGGAAATCGACTTTGATAAAGTTGATCGCGTTCGTGGTCTTGATATTACTATCACGACTTCTTCGAACACCGATGAGGAAGGCCGAGCTCTGCTGGCTGCCTTTAACTTCCCATTCCGTAAGTAAGGTGAAGGGTTACTGTTATGGCTAAACAATCTATGAAGGCACGTGAAACAAAACGTGCAAAGCTAGTAGCAAAATTCGCTGAAAAGCGTCGTGCGCTAAAAATCACTATCAGTGATGTTAACGCATCTGAAGAAGAGCGTTGGGACGCAGTACTTAAACTGCAATCTCTTCCACGTGATTCAAGTGCATCACGTCAGCGTAACCGTTGCAACCAAACTGGTCGTCCACACGGTTACCTACGTAAGTTCGGTCTTAGCCGTATTAAGGTTCGTGAAGCTTGCATGAAAGGCGAGATTCCGGGTCTTCGTAAGGCTAGCTGGTAAGTGCCACTTAATCATTTGGAGTATAACGTATGAGCATGCAAGATCCGATTTCGGATATGCTGACCCGCATTCGTAACGGTCAGGCAGCAAACAAAGTTGCTGTAAAAATGCCTTCTTCAAAGCTTAAAGTTGCAATTGCTACTTTGCTGAAAAACGAAGGTTACATCACAGACTTCGCTGTAGAAAGCGGAGCAAAACCAGAGCTAGAAGTTACTCTTAAGTACTTCCAAGCAAAACCAGTAATCGAGCAAATCCAACGTGTTTCTCGTCCAGGTCTGCGTGTCTATAAGAATAAAGACAGCCTTCCTTCAGTGATGGGTGGTTTGGGTATTGCTGTAGTGTCCACTTCCAAAGGTCTTATGTCTGACCGCGCCGCTCGCAAAGCGGGTCTTGGTGGTGAGATCATCTGCTACGTAGCTTAAGGAGTAGAATATGTCTCGTGTTGCTAAAGCACCTGTCGCTATTCCAGCTGGAGTAGAGGTGAAGATTAACGGTCAAGAAGTTACTGTGAAAGGCCCTAAGGGTGAACTTTCTCGCGTTTTCAACAACGCAGTAGTAGTTTCTCAGGAAGATAACAACCTAACTTTCGGTCCACGTGAAGGTGTAGCTGGTGCTTGGGCACAAGCTGGTACTGCTCGTGCACTTGTAAACAACATGGTTGTTGGTGTTACTGAAGGCTTTACAAAGAAACTGATCCTTAAGGGTGTTGGTTACCGTGCTGCTATTAAAGGCAACGCTGTAAACCTAACTCTAGGTTTCTCTCACCCAGTTGAGCACGCTGTGCCAGCGGGTATTAAAGCTGAATGTCCTAGCCAAACTGAAATCGTACTAACTGGTGCTGATAAGCAACTAGTTGGTCAGGTTGCGGCTGACATTCGTTCTTACCGTGAGCCTGAGCCTTATAAAGGCAAAGGTGTTCGTTACGCAGATGAATATGTGCGTACCAAAGAAGCTAAGAAGAAGTAAGGTAACACTATGGATAAGAAAGCATCTCGCATCCGTCGTGCTACACGTGCACGTCGTAAGATTGCTGAACTTCGTGTGAACCGTCTAGTAGTACACCGTACTCCTCGTCATGTGTATGCACAGGTTATTGCACCAAACGGCTCTGAGGTTATCGCAGCGGCTTCTACTGTAGAAAAAGCGATCCGTGAGCAAGTTAAGAGCACTGGTAACGTTGACGCTGCTAAAGCTGTAGGTAAAGCTATTGCTGAGCGCGCTATCGAAAAAGGCATTTCAAATGTTGCTTTCGATCGTTCTGGTTTTCAATACCACGGTCGAGTAGCGGCGCTAGCAGATTCTGCTCGCGAAGCTGGTCTGAAATTCTAAGGTAGGGTTGATCGATGGCTAAAGAACAACAACAAGCTTCAGATTTGGCAGAAAAACTAATCGCCGTTAACCGCGTTGCTAAGACGGTTAAAGGTGGTCGAATCTTTAGTTTCACTGCACTAACAGTAGTTGGTGACGGTAACGGTCGCGTAGGTTTCGGTTACGGCAAAGCTCGTGAAGTACCTGCAGCGATTCAAAAAGCAATGGAAAAAGCACGTCGTAACATGGTTACTATCGCGCTTAATGAGGGTACTCTTCACCACGCGGTGAAAGGTCGTCACACTGGCTCTAAAGTTTACATGCAGCCAGCTGCGGAAGGTACTGGTATCATCGCCGGCGGTGCGATGCGTGCAGTACTTGAAGTTGTAGGTGTTCACAACGTACTAGCGAAAGCGTACGGTTCAACGAACCCTATCAACGTAGTTCGCGCGACTATTGATGGTTTGAGCGGCATGAAATCTCCAGAGATGATAGCTGCTAAACGTGGTCTAACTGTTGAAAATATTTCGGAGTAAGCACCATGGCAACTATTAAAGTAACTCAAACTAAAAGCTCAATCGGTCGTCTACCTAAGCACAAACTGTGCTTACGTGGTCTTGGCCTTCGTCGCATCAACCACACAGTAGAACTTGAAGATACGCCTGCAGTACGCGGCATGATCAACAAGGTTTACTACATGGTTAAAGTTGAGGAGTAATCAGAAATGCGTTTGAATACTCTATCACCGGCTGCGGGTTCTAAGCCTTCTAAGAAGCGCGTAGGTCGTGGTATCGGTTCTGGTCTTGGCAAAACAGCCGGCCGTGGCCATAAAGGTCAAAAGTCTCGCTCTGGCGGCAGTGTTCGTCCAGGTTTTGAAGGCGGTCAAATGCCTTTGAAACAGCGTCTACCTAAGTTCGGTTTCACTTCTCGTAAGAGCCTAGTGACTGCTGAAGTTCGTCTAGCTGAGCTAGCGAAAGTAACTGGTGACGTTGTAGATCTTAACAGCCTTAAAGCTGCTAACGTAATCACTAAGAACATCGAATTTGTAAAAGTTGTTCTTTCTGGTGACATTAACAAAGCTGTGACTGTTAAAGGTCTTCGCGTAACTAAAGGCGCTAAAGCTGCTATTGAAGCTGCCGGCGGTAAAATCGAAGAATAATCTTCGAGGGAAAGGTACAGATGGCTAAAAAACCAGGACAAGATTTTAGTAGTGCAAAAAGTGGCGTAGCGGAACTGAAAACACGCCTTCTATTCGTATTAGGCGCGTTGTTAGTGTTTCGTGCGGGTTCTTTTGTGCCGATCCCTGGTATTGACGCGGCTGTACTTGCCCAACTGTTAGAACAGCAGCAGGGCACCATCGTTGAAATGTTTAACATGTTCTCCGGTGGTGCACTTGAGCGTGCATCTATCTTGGCCCTTGGTATCATGCCGTATATTTCGGCATCGATTGTGGTCCAATTGCTAACTGTGGTTCATCCCGCTCTAGCCGAGCTTAAAAAAGAGGGTGAAGCTGGCCGTCGTAAGATCAGTCAGTACACACGTTATGGCACGCTTGTACTTGCAACATTCCAAGCTATCGGTATAGCAACAGGCTTACCGAACATGGTCGACAATCTGGTTGTTATCAACCAAACCATGTTCACCCTGATTGCAACCGTGAGTTTAGTAACCGGTACCATGTTCTTAATGTGGTTAGGTGAACAAATTACAGAGCGCGGAATTGGTAACGGTATATCGTTAATCATCTTTGCAGGTATTGTTGCAGGATTGCCTTCGGCAATTGGTTCGACAATTGAGCAGGCGCGTCAAGGTGAATTGCACGTACTTCTTCTATTGTTGATTGCAGTTTTAGCATTTGCTGTTATCTACTTTGTTGTATTCATGGAACGTGGTCAGCGTCGTATCGTCGTTAACTACGCCAAGCGTCAACAAGGTCGTAAGGTATTTGCAGCGCAGAGTTCTCACTTGCCATTGAAAATAAACATGGCTGGTGTTATCCCTGCGATATTTGCATCAAGTATTATTTTGTTCCCAGGAACATTAGCACAGTGGTTCGGTCAGAACGGCGAGAGTGCAACATTCGGTTGGTTAACTGATGTTTCACTTGCATTAAGCCCGGGTCAGCCTCTGTACGTAATGCTTTATGCATCAGCAATCATCTTTTTCTGCTTCTTCTACACGGCGTTGGTTTTCAACCCGCGTGAAACAGCAGATAATTTGAAGAAGTCTGGTGCTTTCGTACCCGGCATCCGCCCAGGAGAGCAGACAGCAAGATACATCGATAAAGTAATGACTAGACTAACCCTAGCGGGTGCTCTATATATTACCTTTATCTGTCTGATTCCCGAGTTCATGATGGTCATGTGGAACGTACGTTTCTACTTTGGCGGCACATCACTACTAATCGTAGTTGTTGTAATCATGGATTTCATGGCACAGGTACAGACTCATCTGATGTCACAACAGTATGATTCTGTGTTGAAGAAAGCAAATCTGAAGGGCTACGGCCGTTAATTCGGTCTTAGTTCCAGATTTCATTTACGGAGTTTAGCAATGAAAGTTCGTGCTTCCGTTAAAAAAATCTGCCGTAACTGTAAGGTTATCAAGCGCAACGGTGTTGTGCGTGTAATCTGCAGTGAGCCAAAGCACAAACAGCGCCAAGGCTAATTAGCAGAATTTTTTACTTGAAAAACAGGGTAGGTTCGAGTATATTCCTCGGCCTACCTTTTGCGTGCAAAAGAAGTAGTATGCCGCAGCGTATCCTCGACGGGCTTTGCTGCGGATAATTCTTTACATAAGTACTAGGAGTGAATAGTGGCCCGTATAGCAGGCATTAACATTCCTGATCATAAGCATTCTGTAATTGCATTAACTGCAATCTACGGTATTGGTAAAACCCGTTCTCAAGCTATCCTAGCTGAAGTGGGTATTGCTGAAAATGCTAAGATCAGTGAACTAACTGAAGAGCAGATCGATCAACTGCGTGATGGTGTAGCTAAATACACTGTAGAAGGTGATCTACGTCGTGAAGTATCGATGAACATCAAGCGTCTTATGGACCTTGGCTGTTACCGCGGTCTTCGTCATCGTCGCAGTCTACCACTACGTGGACAGCGTACTAAAACCAACGCTCGCACCCGTAAGGGTCCGCGCAAGCCGATCAAAAAATAATCGGATAAGGTAGAGAGTACAATGGCAAAACAACCAACTCGCGCACGTAAACGCGTTCGCAAGCAAGTAGCTGATGGCGTAGCGCACATTCATGCTTCTTTCAACAACACAATCGTAACCATCACTGACCGTCAAGGTAACGCACTAGCTTGGGCTACTGCAGGTGGTTCAGGTTTCCGTGGTTCTCGTAAGTCAACTCCGTTCGCAGCTCAGGTTGCAGCAGAGCGCGCTGGCGAAATGGCTAAAGAATATGGCCTAAAGAACTTGGAAGTTATGGTTAAGGGCCCTGGTCCTGGTCGTGAGTCAACTATCCGTGCACTAAACGCAGCTGGATACCGCATCACTAACATCGTTGATGCAACTCCGATCCCTCATAACGGTTGTCGTCCACCTAAGAAACGTCGCGTTTAAGTTTCGTTTCTAGGAATATTGGAGAAAGAACATGGCTAGATATTTGGGTCCTAAGCTGAAGCTTAGCCGTCGCGAAGGTACTGACTTATTCCTTAAGTCTGGTGTCCGTGCGATCGATACCAAGTGTAAAATTGATAACGCACCAGGTGTACACGGCGCTCGTCGCGGTCGTCTATCTGAATATGGCGTTCAGCTTCGTGAGAAGCAAAAAGTTCGTCGTACATACGGCGTTCTAGAAAAACAATTCCGTAACTACTACAAAGAAGCTGCACGCCTTAAAGGCAACACAGGTGAAAACCTGCTTCAGCTTCTTGAAGGTCGTCTTGATAACGTAGTTTACCGCATGGGCTTTGGCGCAACTCGCGCAGAAGCACGTCAGCTAGTTAGCCACAAAGCTATCTTAGTTAACGGTAAAGTTGTAAACGTTCCTTCATTCAAAGTAGCGGCAAATGACGTTGTTTCTATTCGTGAGAAAGCTAAACAGCAATCTCGCATTAAGGCGGCTCTAGAAGTTGCTGAACAACGCGAAAAGTCAACTTGGATTGAAGTAGATGGCAGCAAAATGGAAGGCACGTTCAAGCGTTTACCAGAACGTTCTGATCTGTCTGCTGACATCAACGAACACCTGATCGTCGAACTTTACTCTAAGTAAGGTTTAAACTAAAGAGAGGACACAATGCAGGGTTCTGTAACAGAATTTCTTAAGCCACGTCTCGTTGATATCGAACAGATTAACACGACACACGCAAAAGTAACTCTTGAGCCATTAGAGCGTGGTTTCGGCCATACTCTTGGTAATGCACTTCGCCGTATTCTTCTATCTTCTATGCCGGGTTGTGCCGTAACAGAAGTAGAGATTGAAGGTGTGCTACACGAATACAGCACTAAAGAAGGCGTTCAAGAAGACATTCTTGAGATCCTACTAAACCTTAAAGGTTTGGCTGTACGCGTAGCGGAAGGCAAAGATGAAGTGTTTATTACACTGAACAAATCAGGCTCAGGCCCTGTGGTTGCAGGTGACATCACCCATGATGGTGATGTAGAGATCGCTAACCCTGAGCACGTTATTTGTCACCTAACGGATGACAACGCTGAGATCGCTATGCGTATCAAAGTTGAACGTGGTCGTGGTTATGTTCCAGCTTCAGCTCGCATCCATACTGAAGAAGATGAGCGCCCAATCGGTCGCCTACTTGTTGATGCTACATACAGCCCAGTAGACAAAATTGCCTACTCTGTAGAAGCAGCACGTGTAGAGCAACGTACTGATTTGGATAAGCTTGTTATCGATATGGAAACGAACGGCACTCTTGAACCGGAAGAAGCTATCCGTCGTGCAGCAACTATTCTTGCTGAACAATTGGATGCGTTCGTAGATCTTCGTGATGTACGAGTTCCAGAGAAAGAAGAAGAGAAGCCGGAGTTCGATCCTATCCTACTTCGTCCTGTAGACGATCTTGAGCTAACAGTTCGCTCTGCCAACTGTCTAAAAGCAGAAGCGATTCACTACATTGGTGATCTTGTTCAGCGTACTGAAGTGGAGCTTCTTAAAACCCCTAACCTTGGTAAGAAATCACTTACTGAGATTAAGGATGTGCTTGCTTCTCGCGGCTTGTCTCTAGGTATGCGCCTAGAAAACTGGCCACCAGCGTCAATCGCTGAAGATTAATCAATATTAGTTAGAAGGATTAGGTCATGCGCCATCGTAAGAGTGGTCGTCAACTCAACCGCAACAGCTCACATCGCAAAGCGATGTTCAGCAATATGGCTAGCTCTCTTGTACGTCATGAAGTTATCAAGACTACATTGCCAAAAGCAAAAGAGCTACGTCGCGTAGTTGAGCCTTTGATTACATTAGCTAAGACTGACAGTGTTGCTAACCGTCGTCTAGCATTTGCTCGCACTCGTGATAACGAAGTTGTGGCAAAACTATTTAACGAACTAGGTCCACGTTTTGCTACCCGTCAGGGTGGTTACACACGTATCCTAAAAGCTGGCTTCCGTGCTGGTGATAAAGCTCCAATGGCTTACATTGAGCTTGTAGATCGCCCAGCTGCTGAAGAAGCTGCTGAGTAATAGTTCAGTTAGAACTGAAAAGCCGGGCATCTGCCCGGCTTTTTTGTGTCTGCAATTTGAGAATGAATACCTTGTTAGCTTGCCCTGACTATAGTCGAATAGCCCATTCATATAGTCTTAGCGACAAGGCTTATGTTAGATAGCCTCTATCCCCACAAACTCGTTAAAGAACCTAATAACCCACTACTTGCGCCCTCTGAGGTCAGGTACTGTATGATAATGGGTGCAAATTGCGATACCAAAACCGGATCGATTCCCAACCCTTCAAAGGTCCTCTTCACTGAATCCATATCGGTAATCATCGACGTCAAACCGGTTGAACCGGTAAAACTGTTTAGCCCTGGAATTAAAGAGCTTAGTTCACTGGAATTCTCATCCGATAATTGTGTTTGAGCCAAAGACAGTAAAGCACCCGCACCACCTGCCGCTTGGGTTGGAGTAACATCCAGCTCACTAGAAAGTAGATCTGCGAGGGGTGTACTTTGCGCTGTATTAAGCTGTTCGCCTATCTGGGAAGTAAGCGCAGACATATCTGGTTGTTTCTCTTCATCATCATCTGAACCAAATAGTCCAAACAAAGCATAACTTGGTGTACTTAAAACCAAGGCACCAATTAAGGTAGATACAGCTAATCCCTTCATTCCGTATTCCTCTTTATTTTAGGTTTCTTAAGTCTAGGAAAAGAATGAACGCTTTGCTGAGTTTGCTTGAATGAATTGGCAATAAAAAACGGCGCTTAGTACGCCGTTTTTCTTGTATGACTCGAAATGAGATTACTGGTTTAATGCTTGCTCTAGGTCAGCGAGGATATCGTCAATGTGCTCGATACCAACCGATAAACGAATCATCTCTGGACTTACACCTGCATTTTTTTGTTCAACCTCCGTCAGCTGACGGTGTGTTGTCGATGCAGGGTGACAAGCAAGGGACTTCGCATCACCGATGTTAACTAAGCGCTTGAAGATCTGCAAAGCGTCATAGAACTTAACTCCTGCCTCGTAACCATCTTTCAAGCCAAATGAAAGGATACTGGATGGCTTACCCTGCATGTATTTCTGAGATAGAGCGTAAAACTCTGAATCGACAAGTCCTGCGTAACTCACCCAGCTGACTTTTGGATGCTGTTGTAGGTAGTTTGCAACCTTAATAGCGTTCTCGCAATGACGCTCCATGCGCAATGAGAGTGTCTCGAGACCCTGCATTAACATGAAGGCATTCATAGGAGACAAAGCCGACCCCGTATTTCGTAGTGGAACCGTACGAGCACGGCCAATAAATGCCGCTTCACCAAAGGCTTCTGCATACACCACGCCGTGGTAAGAAGGCTCTGGTTGGTTGAATACTGGGAATCTGTCCTTGTGTTGCGCCCAAGGGAACTTACCTGAGTCGATGATCATACCGCCCAAAGTCGTGCCGTGACCACCTACGTATTTCGTCAATGAATGAACTACGATATCGGCGCCATGCTCGATCGGTTTGCATATTGCAGGAGTCGCGACCGTATTGTCTACGATGACAGGAACACCTTGCTGGTGTGCTAGCGTGGAGATGGCTTCAAGATCGGCGATGTTACCTGCAGGATTACCAATGGACTCACAGTAAACGGCTTTGGTTTTGTCGTCTATTAGCGCCGCTAGGGTTTCTGGCTTATCATCTGCTGCGAATCTGACCTCAATACCTAAGCTTGGGAACATGTGGGCAAACAGGGTATAGGTGCCACCGTACAACTGTGGCGTCGAAACTATGTTATCGCCTGCTTGTGCCAATGTGAGCACTGCGTAATGTATTGCAGAGCTTCCCGCACTCACCGCAAGACCTGCGATACCGCCTTCTAGTGCCGCCATGCGCTTTTCTAATACATCATTAGTTGGGTTCATGATTCGGGTATAGATATTACCCGGAACGGCTAGATCAAAGAGATCAGCACCATGCTGAGCATCATCGAATTCATAGGCTACGGTTTGATAAATCGGGGTAGCACAAGATTTAGTGGTTGGGTCGGTTTCGTATCCATGATGGATCGCTAGAGTTTCGTCTTTCATCTGCTTATTCCTATCCTTGTGGAAGAAATAAGATGCCATGTTTTGATGGGGTTCGACAAGAGGGGCTGTGTCGCGTTTTTGAATATAGAGTTTGCATAAAAAAAGGCTTTTCCCTAGAGAAAAGCCTTTCTAAACATAGTGTTTGTAAGAATTACAGGATAGCCAGTAGTTCTACTTCAAATACTAGTGCAGCAAACGGAGGGATTGCAGCGCCAGCGCCACGCTCACCGTATGCAAGATCTTGAGGAATGTATAGCTTCCACTTAGAACCAACAGGCATTAGTTGAAGAGCTTCAACCCAACCTTTGATAACGCCAGTTACTGGGAACTCAGCAGGTTGACCGCGAGATACAGAGCTGTCGAATACAGTACCGTCAGTTAGCTCACCGTGGTAGTGAACACGTACTTGTGCGTCAGAAGTTGGAACTTCACCAGTACCTTCAGTCAGTACTTCGTATTGAAGACCAGACTCAAGAACCGTTACTTCAGAACGAAGAGCGTTGTCTGTAAGGAACGCTTCACCGTCTGCAGCTGCTACTTTAGCTTGCTCTGCACGTGCAGATTCAACACGAGTGTGAAGCTCTTGAAGTGCGTTGTTGATCTCGTCAACTTCGATTGCTGGCATGCCGCCAGTTAGAGCTGTTGCGATACCTGCAGCGATAGCGTCAACGTTAAGGCCTTCAAGACCGCTGCCAGCAAGTTGCTGACCCATTTGTAGACCGATACCGTAGCTTGCTTTTTGCTCTACAGTTTCGAATTGAACTTCAGACATAATTGTCACTCTCAGTTTTTTGATATAAAGGCGCAAGCATACCAGTTCTGACCTGCGTTGAAAATTGCTCCTATAAATGCGGGTCAAATTTTATATAAATATTTCAGGGTCTCTTGATCTTTTGGCCACCAAGTTTGTAAAAAGCAAGTCAGCCAACACTGGAGTAGCTCCCAATTTCAGTTAAATTTCGTTCAATTCTGTTTCATAGAGAGAGTCGGGTGTGTTCATTGAGCGGTTTTTTTTATATCCTGATAGAAATGGATAAGTCGGAGTGATATGGGATGAATCGACGTACCCGCTCTAAGAGACACACAGAAGTATTATTAGACACGTGGAACCAAATAGAGTGGAAAGCACTGCCTTCAAAGATTAAAGGTGGAGTGACTTCGTTACCGAAATTACATCGCAGGGCGTTGATGATCATAGTACCTGTTACCTTGATCCTTGTTTTTATGCCAACCCCCAAGATCACTTCAGGGATTGAAGCTGGCACGCCCATCAACGAGAGGGTATCAGTACCCATTAACACTCGTGGTTTGAGTGAGCAATCAGTCAGCGCAACCACGACCACAACAAGCGTTGCCGTGGCAGGTGAAGAACCAGTTAAAGAGCAATGGATCGAGTATGAGGTGAAAGCAGGCGACACCTTAGCCAATGTGTTTCGTGAAAACAGCCTTGCCATGACCGATTTGAATGCCTTGGCAAAGATTGAGGGCATTGATAAACCCCTCAGTCAGATTAAGCAGGGACAGCTTGTACGATTCAAGCGAGATGCAGAAGGTCGCCTAGACATTCTTCAGCTTGAGCGTTCTGGTGATTCAGTGATGTTCTTCAGATTGTCAGATGGTGGATTCGGTCGTAGTAAGTAACTACTTACTACGCTTTTCTTCGCATATCTATATGCGGAATGCCATCCTCAAGATAAGGGGCTGAAAAAGCCTCAAAACCATGTCTTTTATAAAACTGCTCTAAATGCGCTTGAGCGCCAATCTCAATGGCTTGACTGGGCCACAGGTACAGACACTCTGCTACCGCCTTCTCCATCAAGCTGTGCCCAAGCTTTAACTCTCTCACTGATGGACAAACTACCACTCTACCTATGCTAGTTGCCGGGTAAGATAATCCAGCAGGTATGAGGCGAGCACCAGCAACCACACGCTCGTCAATGAGACCGATGAGATGCTTAACCCCATCAAGTAAGTCTTTGCTGTCTAGCTCTGGGTAAGCACACTCTTGCTCGACAACAAAGACATCGACACGAAGCTTTAATACTTGGTAGAGAAGTCGGTTGTCTATTTCGTCAAACGAAAGCAGTTTCCATTCAATCATGTAAGTAAGTACCCATTTACTAAAAGTGTGGCCATTCCCAATAGGTTATCACAACTCATCAGCGATTTGAGATAGAGTCGCTATGTCTATTTTTAAGTCAATTAAGTAATAACAGATAAAAATATAGAATTTCCAGTTATAAATTGAACGCTGCATAATCAAGCGTAATCTCATTAACAGGATGTTAGTATGCTCGACACAGTTGTTCCTCTTACCCCGCGCTCGGCGATTGACTCTAAATTGCCTTATACCGCCCTTAGAAAAGGGGAAGTTGCATTAGTTGGAGCAGGTCCTGGTGACCCTGAACTATTAACGATCAAAGCGCTCAATATGCTGAGACAGGCTGAAGTTATCCTGTACGACTATCTCGTATCAGATGAGATCATGTCGTTAGTTTCTAGCGACGCTATTCTTGTTTGTGTGGGTAAGCGAGCCGGCGCTCACAGTGTTCCACAACATAAAACCAATCAACTGCTGGTCGACTTTGCCAAACAAGGCTATCGCGTTGTGAGGATTAAAGGCGGCGATCCCTTTGTCTTTGGCCGAGGTGCAGAGGAGCTTGAGATCTTGGTCGATAATGGTGTGAGTTTTCAAGTGGTGCCAGGCATTACTGCCGCCTCTGGCGCCACCGCTTATGCAGGCATCCCTCTTACACATAGAGATTACGCGCAGTCAGCTCTATTTGTCACAGGCCACCTCAAAGATGAAGACTCGAGTGTTGATTGGTCTACTTTAGCGAGAAAGAACCAAACCCTAGTCATCTACATGGGGTTAATGAAGTCTGGTTTTATTGAAAAGCAGCTTCAGCAACATGGCAGGGCAGAAGATACCCCAATCGCGATTATTGAGCGTGGTACACAGTCTTCGCAGAAGGTCATCTATGGCAAGCTTTCAGAGTTAAGTGAGCTGTCTACACAGGCCGCATCGCCAGCGCTTATTGTGATAGGAGAGGTGGTTGCTCTAGGGAAGAAATTAGAGTGGTTTAATAAAGACAGTGAGCACAGCCAAGAGTTGGCCTATGTATAATAAAAAGGCCTGAGTAGTAACGACTCAGGCCCTTAAAATGGGTTAGAAGAATTAATCTTCGTAAGCCTCTAATGAGACACCATTAAGAAGGTACCCCGTTTGAGCTAACTCGTGCTCTATAGTTTGCGCTTTTAACTCACCCACTACATACACCACGTCCCATAACTCTTGTACAGGAGCCCCACTTGGGAACTTCACGTAGATGATTTGGTTTGGCGGTGGTGGTGGTACGTGAATACAAGCACCAAAGTAAGGAACGAGCAGAAACTCAGTCACCTGATTTGCATCACCTTCCAGTGGGATTACAAATCCCGGAATCTTGACTTGGCTACCATCAAGTTCTGTACGCACCGAACCCACCATAGATTGCGCTTCTGCATTAGTCCCGTCGTGATTTGAGGCAGATGGCATTCCCTGAATATCAAATTGAGCGCGCTCACTTTCAGGAACCAGATCAATCCAGTTCAGCTGAAGTGGTTCAGCATGGGCTGCAATGTTAAACATTGCTAGCGCTGCAGTAGCAAGCCATAGGGCTATTTTTCTCATAACTTCTCTCTTAAATTCGAATTGTCATGCCATCAGCAAGTGACTGACGATATGCCCTAAATGCTGGAATAAATCCGATGACGACTCCGGCTCCTAGCACTAGGCCAATCAATGTCCACTCATGGGTGGTCAGCATATTCAACTCAATACTTATACCATAAAGTTGCTGCACTATGGGTTGTAGTATTAATAACAAAGCGTAAAGTCCTACGACACCCGTCGCAATACCGGCCATAGTTAGCGCTGTTGCCTCACTGACTAGCAAGACAAAGATGTGGCGAGGTCGCGCCCCCATGGCTCTTAATATAGCCATTTCTCTACGGCGTTCTTGTAAGCTGGTTAACAAGCTACTTAGCATACCCAGTAGACCTGCGATAACCACAAAGCCTGATACCGCCAGTAAGGCTTGCTCTGCAACAGACATCATGCCCCAAAGTTCATGTAAGGCAATGCCAGGGAGTATCGCACTCAGAGGCTCTTTGTTGTACGTGTTAATTTGTCGCTGCAGAGTAAAGGTTTGTATCTTAGATTTTAACCCCAGCATGAAGGCGGTAATTTCTTTAGGCTGAAAATCAATCTTCTCTAGCACTTCAGCTCCGGGGTTACCCCCCATGTTCGTGCCTGATTCCCACCCCACATGAATCGCTTCAATAGCCTCTAAAGAGACATGTACCGTTTTATCTACAGGCGTCCCTGTCGGCGCTAATATGCCGACCACTTTGAATGGAAGGTTGTCGTGCCTTGCAAAGCCAACGTCGGCTATGCCGTGGGCGATGATGATCTCTGTACCTACTTCGTAGCCCAGAGTCTTAGCAACATCTGCTCCAATGGTTGCTTCAAAAAGACCATTGAATGGCTTACCTGCACTGAGCTCTAGGTGTTGTTTCTTGCCGTATTTGTAGTGATCAAAATAGGCTTGGGTGGTGCCCATTACCCTAAAACCCTTGTGGGAATCGCCAAGTGAGATAGGGATAGCCCAGTCTACGGCAGGGTTGTTGCTGAATTCTTCATAGCTCTTCCAATCGATATTATTGGTGGCATTACCAATACGAAAGACGGAGTAGAGTAGTAGGTTTACTTGTCCTGAGCGAGCACCCACTATCAAGTCAGTGCCAGAGATAGTGTTAGCAAAGCTGTTTTTAGCTTGGGTACGAATACGTTCTACGCCAAGGAGTAATATGACGGAGATTGCCACTGTTAAAATGGTGAGAAAGGCTGTGGTCTTTCGGTTTGATAGGCTTTTCCAAGCTAAATGCGCGGTCGCGTTCATTAATTTAAGGCTCCGGTTTTAACTAGGTTGATATCTTGCAAGTTGATACCCGTATCGAACAGTTTTTCAAGCGTTGGGTCATGGCTAACAAAAACCAGTGTTGAGTTAGCTTGCTCTGCCTGCTCCATAAGTAGCTCGATAAAAGCGGTTCGGTTTGCATAATCGAGCGCAGAGGTTGGTTCATCGGCAATGATCAGCTGTGGCTTGCCAATGAGTGCGCGCGCCGCTGCGACACGTTGTTGCTGTCCAATACTCAACTCAACTACAGGCTTATTCAATAGCTCTTCAGCTAGATGAAGTCGCAACAACAGCTCGCGGCCCTGCTGCTTAAGATCTCCGTCTACAGCATTTTTCCTTTGCTTAGAAAAATGGCAAGGAAGCACCACATTATCAATCACAGATAAATAAGGGAGTAGGTTAAATTGCTGGAAAATATAACCAATGTTATCGGCACGGAATCTATCTCTTTGAGTTTGAGATAGGGAAGATAACTCAGTGTCCAACACTTTGAGAGAGCCACTTTCACAAGAGGCAATACCTGTCAGAAGGCTAAGCAGTGTCGATTTACCGCAACCACTTGGACCCTTGATAAACACATGCTCTCCTCTATTTACCTTGAGTTTCGGTATATCTAGGGTTGGCGTTGGGTTATCTGGCCATGAAAAGCGAACATCTTGCAGTTCGATAACGGTGTCTATTTGAGAGTGTTCGGTCACTATGTTTCCTATATCAATCTGTTGAAAAGTGACAGGAGATGGCCACCACCTGAGTAGCGGCCATTTTTTGATTAAAGCTTGATAACAGTGTTGCCTTTGGTGAGTTCCGTAGCAATCTGTGCAGAGTCGGTTAGCAGGTTAACACGAATCGTCTGCGTGCCACTGAATAGCTTGAACCAGTCGCTATCAATCTCGGTAAGTTTGCTGACATCTTTACATTGGTACTGATACGCAATGTTGAATTCACCGTGGCCACCACTATGGTCATGCGAGTCATGATGATCGCCGTGATCATGTTCAGAATGGTCGTGCGTGTCGTGGTCATGATGCTCGTGCTCATCAGCATGTTTATCATGGTCGTGTGAGTCATGGTCATGTCCATCATGATGATCAGCATGATCGTCATGATCGTGACCTTCATGATCAGAGTGGTCATGACCTTCATCACCACCGAGAGTATGTGAGACTTGTGCAGTGGAAAGCTCACAGCCTGCTGCTGAGCTCATTTTTAAGATAGAGTCAGCTGCATTGAGTTGAGTAAGTGCTTTTTCCAGAGCTTGGCGCTGCTCATCGTTGCTTGGTGCGTGCTCAAATCCAACCACGTCTGCACCTGGAGCAAGAATTTCCACAAGAAGGTCTCGGCCATCTTGAGCAATGTTAAACTCAACACTGCCGTGAACGTGAGCACTATGTTGACGGAAGTTTTCTTCAGCATGAACTGAAACGGAGGCTACCGCTAGCGTTACAGCGCTTAGGGTGAATAGTGGCTTAACAGCTTTTATCATTGTTCTAATTACCTAAAGAAGTAGAAACGACGCATTCTAGCGTCGAAATCTTTCAATCATATTTCTCTGCTATCTCTAACCCTAACCAATTGCGTTGGAGCCAGTTAACAGAACTCAGACAGTCAAGCTTCTAAAAAGTTTGAGTTTTATAGGTTTTCCCTAACTAAAGTGATCACTTGTTGTATCTCTTCAGCGGTTAACTCACCCTCTTTAGCCCAAAGGATATTGCCGTTGTTATCTTGAACCGCAATCAACGAGGTCTTTGGTTCAAGATCCCAGGCTTTAGCCACTGCGCCATTTTCATCTAACACGATTGAGGAGTGCGGGAATTCAATTTTGCTGTCCTCTGCACTCGACTTTACAAATGAGCTAGTACCCCAAATGGCATCGTCTTGATTGACTATGGTTGTGGTTTGGTATTTATCCTGTGGGAAGTCGGCTTGGACGATTGCATCTATCATTGGCTTATTTAAAGCCTTAGCTGCAGAGCGACCGGCAATAGCTTGTATTACGCGCGTCTTACCCACCATGCTTGCTGAATCCCACTGATGATATGTTATATCATCATTTTTTACCATCGCTTCCCCATGACCAGCAACGCTCACCATTGGAGCTTTCTCTCCGGTGGTTAGATTCAGTGCCCATGAAGACAAAGGTAGAGTCATTCCCAGAACTGCGATTAAGTGTTTTGCTTTCATATATCTTCCGTTGTTGTGCTACACGCGATAGTTGGCTTTAAGTATATGTTAAATAGATTATTTCACACTTAACACTAGTCGTTTTGTGGTGGGAAACAAACTCCCGTTCCACCAATTCCGCAATAACCATTGGGATTTTTGGCTAAATATTGCTGGTGGTATTCCTCTGCAAGGTAGTAAGGGCCAGCTGTTGCGATCTCTGTGGTAATAGAAGGTTTACCTGATTGAGCTAATAGCTGTTGATAGGCCGTTTGCGACTCTTTTGCTGTATTCATTTGCTCATCGCTGTAGGTGTAAATAGCAGAGCGATATTGAGTGCCTCTGTCATTACCTTGACGCATCCCTTGAGTGGGGTCGTGCTTTTCCCAAAATACTTGCAGTATCGTCGTTAAAGAAACCTGACTTGGATCGAAGATGACACGCACGATTTCGGTATGACCCGTTTGCCCAGAACAGACCTCTTCATAGGTTGGATTGGGCGTATAACCACCGGCATAACCGACGGATGTAGAGACAACCCCAGGGATATTCCAGAAAAGACGCTCCGCTCCCCAAAAACATCCCAAACCGAGTAATATTTGCTGGCAACTTTTTGCTGGTGGCATGGTCAAATCTGTGTGGTTTACAAAGTGTTGTCCCGACTCAAGGATGGGATTATCACGACCGGGTAGTGCATCTTCCTTTGAAATCAGGATTTGTTTGTCAAACATGTGGCCTCCTAGCGAAAGTAAGTGATTTTTTAAATTTTTTATCATGGATCAATCCTTTATACTATTTAGTCGCTCCCTTGGGGAATTTTTCTGGCTACACACCTCTGTTTCGTTACAGGAAGTACAGTAACAATTACATAATGAATCAACGCGTAATACGGATATTTATCGCTTTCGCTTTTTTGGTTTTTAGCCAATTAGGTCGAGCTGAGGCTACTCTCAACGTTAATGGACTTTCTGATAAGGCCGAAGACAACGTTGAGGCATATCTGTCTGCAATTCCTGAACAAGAGTATTCCACATCCCTTCGTTTTCAGTCTCGTATTGAAGAGAGCATAGTTCAAGCGGTCAGGGCTTTGGGCTATTACCATCCTGAACTCACCTTTACTGTCAACGAAGAAGACCAAGAGCTTAATGTCGATGTTAAGTTGGGCGATCCTGTGATTATCGAAGAGTTGGATATTCAACTGAGTGGTGAAGCAGAAGATGACCCGGCATTTGAGGCGTTAATCAAGGCCAGCAAACTTAAGAAAGGTGCGCAGCTCAGTCATGGTGATTATGACGATCTAAAGTCCGGCCTGCGCAACTTGGCGCTCAAGCGAGGCTATTTTGAGGGAGACTTCAGCGTTACACGCCTAGAGGTTGCCCCAGATCTCAATCAGGCGTTTATACATCTGCATTACGAAAGTGGTATTCGCTACACCTTCGGCCCTACTAGCGTGTCAGGCTCACAAATAGAGCGAGACAGAGTCTTCTCACTGATCCCATTCGAGCAAGGTGACCCTTATCTTGCTAGTGATATAGGAAAGCTCAACCAAAATCTGTCCAGCACTTCATGGTTCGCTTCTGTGTACGTAGAGCCAGATCTAAGCCAAGTTGGTAATGGAAACAGAGAATTGCCGATGGCGATTCGTCTCTCTCCGCAATCTCGCCACCAAGTGGAAACGGGTATTGGTTACTCAACGGATGTGGGAGTCAGAGGCTCATTGAACTGGAAACGTCCATGGTTGAACCCTCAAGGTCATAGCTTTACCAGCAGTTTTTCACTGTCCAAGCCTGAACAGGAAATTGTCGTTGGTTATAAAATCCCACTGGAAGATGTGCTTCACGAATACTATCGAATTCAATACGGTATGAAATACCTAGATAACAACGATACGCAAAGCTTTGAGTCGAGCTTAGGTTTAGAGAGGCACTGGCAGCTCGAGAGTGGCTGGCACCGCACCGTGTTTATTCGTCTTCTTAATGAAGATTTTACCCAGGGTATTCAGGAAGACCGCTTTACTATGCTATTGCCAGGGATTTCCTATTCCAAAACACGCTCACGCGGTGGGGCTATGCCTACCTGGGGTGATAAGCAGACGATTTCCTTTGAGTATGGCGATCCCGCCGTTTTATCTGAAGCTCGTGTATTACGAGTGCAAGGAAGAACCACATGGATTCGCAGTTATGGTGGCAATCATCGCGGTATCTTCTATATCGGTGGTGGTGCCAACTTTACTGAATCTGTGTTCGACCTACCACCATCTTTGCGTTTCTTTGCCGGTGGTGATAACAACCTCCGTGGTTATAAATACGAGTCGGTTTCTCCGAAGGATAGTGAGGGTAAACTAACGGGTGCTAAGTTTATGGCCACGACTAGTCTAGAGTATCAGTATCGAGTCTATGGAAACTGGTGGATGGCCGCCTTTGTGGATTATGGCGACGCATGGAATGAAACACCCGAGGGAAAAACCGGTACCGGTGTTGGCATAAGGTGGGCGTCACCTGTGGGGCCAGTTAGGCTTGATTTCGCCTTTGGTTTGGATGTAGAAGAGGGTACAGATAAGTTCCAGCTTCACTTTGGTTTGGGGCCTGAGTTGTAATGACGCAAGAATCACAACAAAACGAACAGCAAGCAACAGCGGAAACTCCGCCTGTTACCAAGAAAAAACGCTCCTTGTGGCGTCGTTTCTTGCGTGCGATTGCTCATCTATCGCTGGGTATGCTCGCTCTGATTTTGTTCGTCATCATTACGTTATGGGTACTGCTTTTCACTAACCCAGGGCTTAATGGCATTATTTGGACAGCAGAAAAGTTTGTCCCTGAATTAAAGGTAGAGGACACAGAAGGCGCGCTACTTAACGACTTCCAGCTTTATGGCATTGAATATAACAACCCTGACCTGTTTGTCGCATTGCAGGCAGAAAAGCTTGCGCTAGACATACAGCTGCGCTGCATTCCTAAGGTTGAGTTGTGCATTAAAACCTTAGGTATAGAGGGAGCCACCTTTGCCCTCACCGATATCGCGCCAAGTGAAGAGGTGGCAGAGCAGGAACCAAGTGAGCCCATTACCAGTGTCTCTCTTCCTTTCGGTCTGGGCGTAAAGATTGAGCGCCTGTATCTGAATAGAATCGATCTGGATATCTTGGGTAATAAGATCGCATGGAGAGAATTTGAGACTGGAGCGCAAATGCGCTTTGATAGCCTTACCTTGAATCCGACGCGCCTTGATGGCGGCCGGCTAACACTTGCTACAAGTGAAGGTGAGCCCGAGGTGGTACAAGAGGCCAGCGCTGATTCGCCCAAGTCAAAGATTGTTTTACCTGAGGTATGGATCCCCCTTAGCGCCAAGATTGACGATATTACCGTCACCGACTTTAAAATGACCTCGCCAGAGGTAGAAATAGACCGAGCGCATTTGGTTGGTTCTGCCAAAGGAAATAACGTTACCGTTGAAACCTTTGAATTGGCTATGCCACTTGTCGATTTAAATCTAGATGGCGAAGTTGAACTCAAAGAAGACTACCCACTCACTATTAATACCGATGCAAAGATAAAGCAAACCACGCTTGCAGGTCAGACACTGTCATTAAATGCCGAGGGCAGTGTGGCTGATTTAGCGCTAAGTGCAGGGTTGAGAAAACTCATTGTTGCGGATATTGATGCCAAGCTAGAGCCTCTAGATCCCGACATTCCATTTGATATCGATTTAAGGCAAGCGCAAGTGCAATGGCCGTTGCAAGGCGAGGCCGATTACAAAGCTCAAATAGCCTCTCTACAAGCCAAGGGTATTTTGGACAAGTACACCCTCGACTTAATGGGTGCAGCGCAGGGCAAGACAATTCCTGATGTGGATCTTACTGTGGATGGGGAAGGTAGCCTAGAGCACATAGATCTAGAAAGTATCGATGTTAAAACGCTGCAGGGTGTTATCGAAGGCAGTGTGATGGCGAATTGGGCTAGCCCTATCAACTGGGCCGCCAACCTTCAATTACAGCATATTCAACCAGGGAGCTATTGGCCGGAGGCTGAAGGCGATATCAGCGGGAGTTTAGCAACAACCGGTCGATTGCCAGAGAAAGGCGGTTGGGAGGTTGAGCTTTCCGAACTTGATATTGACGGCATATTCCGTGATTACCCGCTCAATATTAATGGTGTACTTGACGCCAAAGACGCGACAGGCAAGGGAGACTATCGATTTAATACTCCGGGCTTAGTTGTGGCGCATGGGCAGAACAATATCCGTATTTCAGGGGACCTTGATCAGAACTGGAATCTGGATACCAAACTCGATATTCCAGCAATAAAGCATACAGTGCCAGATTTAGATGGATCTGCTATTGGATTAATCGAACTTCGAGGGCCCTTTGCTGAGCCTGAGGTCATTGCTGATGTCACGGCGAACAAGATTGCTTGGCAAGATCAGCTGACGATTGAGTCTATAACCCTGAAAGGAGATGTTGAGCCATTGCCGACTCCGGGCGGAAAGCTCAACTTGGTTGTGCAAGGCTTGCAGCATCTGGAGCAGAAAGTAACGCGCAGTGAGTTTAGTTTTAATGGCACTCAACAGCAGCACAGAGCGTCATTTAGCATTGACTCAGAGATGGTCAAGGGTGGCGTGAGCGTATCCGGTAGCCTAGAAACCGAGCCTGGTATTAAGTGGAAGGGCGAACTGCAAGATGCCAGCCTGACCACAGTACAAGGCGAATGGACGCTAGATCGTAGTCCGAAGCTTTCCTATGACGTTGACACACAAGTGGCATTTGTTGAGACTCACTGTTGGTTACAGGCCGACTCTAAGCTGTGTCTTGATAAGGATGTGCAAGCAGGCCAATCTGGCGAGGTGTTTGCTAGTGTTCAGAATTTCAATTTCTCCCAAGTCGCATCACTGCTGCCAAAAGAGGTCACCTTAGTGGGTAAGGTTGATGCCAATGCCCGTGCAAAATGGTCACCAACAGCTTTGCCTGAGGTAGAGGTTAAGGTCGACCTTCCTAAGGGAAGTGTCACACAACAGCTAGATCGCCCTGTGACGGTCGGATGGAACAAAGCCGACCTTAAGGCGAGTCTTGTGAAAGACGACCTTAAGGCTGAGTGGTTAATTGATTTGACCGACAACGGCGATATCAAAGGGCGCGTTGACTTAGATAAGGTATCTAAGGAAAACAAACAGATAGATGCTCGCTTGCAACTCCAGCAGATCACTTTGGGTATGCTAGAGCCCCTGTTCGGTGAATTCAGCAAGGTGGGCGCCGATATCAACTCTGACATTCAATTACAAGGTCCCGTTGAACAGCCCAAGATCTTTGGCGATTTTAGAGTTGAGAATATTGTCGCCACAGGTGATGTCAGCCCTATTGATGTGACTTCAGGTCAAGTAATAGCAAAATTCTCCGGTTATCAGGGAGACTTTGACGCCAAGATCAAGACCGAAGAAGGCGAACTCTTGATCTCGGGTAACAATGATTGGCAAGACATGAAAAATTGGCGAGCTAATTACAATATATCGGCCAATGAATTGCTGGTGGACGTTCCCCCTGTGGTGAAGGCGAAAATTGAGCCTGATATTGATGTCGCTGTTTCTCCTGGTCTCATCGACGTCAAAGGAGAGGTGAGATTACCTTGGGGAAGAATCACCGTTGAAGAGCTTCCACCGTCAGCGATTTCAGTGTCTTCGGATGAGGTGATTTTAGATAAAGACCTAAAACCATTAGAGAAAAGCTCTGATTTCCCATTTGCGATTAAGACGGACATTAAGGTCATTATTGGCAACGACTTCTTGTTGAGCGCCTTCGGCTTGAAAGGCGGCCTTGTTGGTGAGATTAATGTATCTCAAAAGAATGAGGCTCCGTTCATTCTTGGAGAGGTAAACATTGTCGATGGTAAATATCGCTCCTTTGGTCAAGACTTAATTATTGATGAAGGTAAGGTTCAGTTTAATGGGCCAGCAGACCAGCCATATCTGTTGATAAAGGCGATTCGAAACCCAGACAATACTGAAGATGATGTTATCGCGGGTATCCAAGTTACAGGCCCCGCTGATGAACCGAGCATCGATGTGTTCTCAGTGCCCTCGATGCCTCAAGCGAATGCCTTATCGTATATTTTGCGAGGGCAGGATATAGACAGCGACTCTGGCGGTAACTCCATGACGACAGCGCTTATCGGTTTGAGTTTGGCTCGAAGTGGACGTGTCGTCGGTGAGATCGGCGAAGCCTTTGGCGTAAGCGATCTGCAACTAGATACAGCGGGTACCGGAGATGATTCTCAGGTTACGGTAAGTGGCTACATTCTCCCTGGCTTACAGGTCAAATACGGTGTGGGTATTTTTGAACCCGTTGGTGAGTTCACATTCCGCTATCGATTGATGAAAGACCTGTATTTAGAAGTGATGTCAGGCACAGACAGCGCCGTAGATTTGTTGTATCAGTTTGAATTCGATTAAACATAGGGTGAAGGTATGCAGCATTTAGTTTTTGTTTATGGAACCTTGAGACAAGATGAAGCGAATCATTACCTTCTGCAAGGAAGTGAGTTTCTAGGCTTGTTTGAGACTCCACCACAGTACGCTCTTTACGACTTCAGCACGCTTCCTGGCATTGTTGAGGGACACGAGGTGATTACAGGAGAGGTCTATAGGATCAGCGATGAAGTACTAGTGAAGCTAGATATTTTTGAAGATGTGCCTATTGAATACAGAAGAGAAACCATCGACACTCCCTTCGGTGAAGCATGGATCTACCTTTACCAAGGAACTGAATCAGGCAAAGCGATAGAGTCAGGAGACTGGAATTTACGTAACTAGGCTAATAGGCTTTGGTCATATTAAACAAGGATGTATGTATGAAATGGATGTTAACGGCGTTGAGTTGCGTGATGCTATGGGGCTGTGTGGGTAAACCGGATCAGATCACTCCGGTAAACAACTTTGAGTTAGAAAGGTATCTTGGTAAGTGGTATGAGATTGCGCGTCTTGACCACTCCTTTGAGCGGGGCATGAATCAAGTATCAGCAGAATATACGATGCGCGAAGATGGCGGCGTTAAGGTGCTTAACAGTGGTTATTCCACGGAAGATAAAGAGTGGAACAGTGCTGAGGGTAAGGCCTATTTTGTTGAGTCTGAAGACTTAGGATACTTGAAGGTTTCCTTCTTTGGGCCTTTTTACGGCTCCTACATCGTGTTTGAACTAGAAAAGCAGAACTATGATTATGCCTTTGTCTCAGGGCCTAATCATTCCTACCTTTGGCTACTCTCGAGAACACCGCAAATCAGTGATGACATAAAGCAGAAATTTAAAAGCCAAGCAAAAGAGCTTGGCTTTGATACTAGCGAACTAATCTGGGTCGAACAGACTGTGGATTAGTACTGTTCTGGGTTATCGCGCAGGAAACCGTGTAAGGTTTCAATCATCTCGGTTGAACCAGCAAAGAATGGAACACGTTGGTGCAGTTCTTCTGGTTTGATCTCCATGATACGGCCTTCGCCATCTGTCGCTTCACCGCCCGCTTGTTCCGCTAGGAAAGCAATTGGGTTGCACTCATAAAGAAGGCGTAGCTTGCCCGTTGGGTAAGCACGGGTGCTAGGGTAAAGGAAGATACCGCCAAGTAGCAGGTTACGGTGGAAATCTGATACCAAAGAACCAATGTAGCGAGAAGTGTAAGGACGCTTACCTACTTCATCTTCTTCCTGGCAGTATTTGATGTACTTCTTCACACCAGCAGGGAAGTTAATGTAGTTACCCTCGTTGATAGAGTAGATAAAGCCCTGCTTAGGAATACGCATGTCTTCGTGAGACAGGCAGAAAGAACCGATAGACGGATCGTAAGTGAAGCCGTGAACGCCTTTACCCGTAGTATAAACTAGCATGGTTGAAGAACCGTAGATCACGTAACCAGAAGCCACTTGCTCTGTACCTGGCTGCAAGAAGTCACGCTCTTCTGCTAGGCCGCCAATTGGCGACAAGCGACGGTAAATAGAGAAGATAGTACCAACAGATACGTTTACGTCGATGTTGCTAGAGCCATCTAGTGGGTCCATCAATACAACGTATTTCGCTTGTTTGTTTACTTCTTTGTCGAAGCAAACTACTACGTCTTCTTCTTCACTCGCAATACCACAAACTTGGTCACGATTTTCTAGTGCGGCTTTGAAGGTATCGTTTGCTAACACATCAAGTTTTTGTTGTGCTTCACCTTGGATATTTTCTTCACCGGCTGCACCCGTAATATCGACAAGGCCAGCCTTGTTGATTTCACGGTGTACGATTTTTGCCGCCAGATTAATAGACGACAAAAGAGAAGAGAGTTCACCGCTAGCATGGGGGAAATCATGCTGCTTCTCTATGATAAATTCACCTAACGTTCTTAAATTGGACATGGGGGGTTCCGTTTATTTGTATGACAAGTTCTTTTTTTAGCCAAATATACAGGACAAAACATATTACGACACGCGAAGTAACTGATCTATTTCACAGTTTTCTGACTTTCATCACTCGCAATGCTATGGGTTAGTGTCCAGAATCTGGTTAGAATCAATTATAAGGCTTATTGACTCACCTTGGGATAGAGCCACCTCTCAAAGCAAATGGAAACTTTATGCATATTCATATACTCGGAATTTGCGGCACCTTTATGGGTGGCGCTGCGGTACTAGCAAAGCAACTTGGTCACAAAGTGACGGGTAGTGATGCGAATGTTTATCCTCCAATGAGCACATTGCTTGAGTCGGAAGGGGTTGAAATCATCCAAGGCTACGACCCTGATCAACTGGAGCCTCGTCCAGATCTCGTGGTGATTGGTAATGCAATGAGTCGCGGTAATCCTTGCGTTGAATATGTGTTGGACAACAATCTTAAATACACCTCAGGCCCGCAGTGGTTACAAGAGTTCCTTTTACACGATCGTTGGGTGCTGGCTGTGGCGGGCACTCATGGTAAAACGACTACTTCAAGCATGCTGGCTTGGATACTGGAAGATTGTGGCTATGAGCCAGGATTTCTTGTAGGCGGTGTGCTGGGTAACTTCGACCAATCGGCTCGCTTAGGCGGCAGCATGTTTTTTGTGGTAGAGGCGGATGAATACGACAGCGCCTTCTTTGACAAGCGTTCTAAGTTTGTTCATTACCACCCTAGAACTCTAGTGATGAATAACCTCGAGTTTGACCACGCAGATATCTTTGATGACCTAGAAGCCATCAAGCGCCAGTTTCATCATCTAGTCAGAACCGTTCCGAGTAACGGACGAATTTTATCTCCTGCTGACGATGAAGCCTTGAGTGATGTATTGACGCGCGGATGCTGGAGTGAAACCGAATTCTCCGGCAAAGAGTGGCAAGTGAAAAAACGAAAAGCAGACGGCAGTCACTTTGAGGTGTATTTGAAGCAACAGAAAGTGGGTGAGGTGAATTGGAACCTAGTAGGCGACCACAATGTAAATAATGCCTTGATGGCAATAGCGGCGGCGAGACACGTGGGCGTTGTTCCTGACTTGGCTTGCGAGTCTTTGGGGCGATTTATTAATACCAAGCGCCGCTTAGAGCTGAAAGGGGAAGTCAATGGTATCACCGTTTACGATGATTTTGCCCATCACCCAACAGCGGTTGAACTCACTTTAGATGGTTTGCGTAATAAAGTCGGAGAGCAACGAATCTTTGCGGTACTAGAGCCAAGGTCGAGCACCATGAAGATGGGCGTTCACAAAGATACTCTTGCGGCTTCCCTAGGCTTGGCTGACAAGGTATTCCTTTATCAGCCTGACAGCATCGAATGGTCAGTGGAGGATATTGCACGGCAGTGCTCTCAGCCAGCACAAGCGTCCAACTCAGTGGATGATATTGTCAAATCTTTAGTGGAAGAGACTAAGCCAGGCGATCATATATTGGTGATGAGTAATGGCGGCTTTGAGGGAATCCATACTAAGCTTCTACAAGCACTACAGGTAGCGGAACATTAATGCAGCGTAGCCAACAACAAAAAAGCATCACACTGGCCATGACGGGAGCCTCTGGGGCTCCTTACGGCTTAGCATTGCTCAAGAAACTGCTAGAAGCGGATTATAAGGTCTTCTTTCTTGTCTCTTCTGCGGCCCGCGTGGTGTTAGCCACTGAACATAACCTTAAGCTTCCTAGTGGTCCTGATGCCATCAAAGCGGCATTGGTGGCGCATTTGGGGTGTGATGACTCTAAGCTGGTGGTGTGTGGTAAAGAAGACTGGTTCTCTCCAGTGGCATCAGGCTCAGCCGCGCCTAAGCAGATGATTGTGTGCCCTTGTTCTGCAGGAAGCCTTGCCTCCATAGCTCATGGTATCTCTGACAATCTTATTGAGCGCGCTGCAGACGTGGTGCTTAAAGAGCGTGGTCAGTTAATTCTAGTGGTGCGTGAGACGCCATTTTCCACCCTACACCTAGAGAATATGCTTAAGCTGTCGAAGATGGGGGCGACTATTATGCCTGCCGCTCCAGGGTTCTATCATCAGCCGCAGTCCATTGAAGACCTGGTTAATTTTATGGTGGCGCGAGTGCTCGACCATATCGGTGTCAATCAAGACTTGGTGCAGCCTTGGGGCTACGATAGACGCCAGTAATTACTTCAAAACAGCAACGCCAGCATATTGCTGGCGTTGTCATTTCTAACCTTTATCAATGTAGGTTGAGTTTGAACTACAGGTTCTCCTCGGCAAATTCGGCTAATCGACTGCGCACTACACCGTTGAGGTGAATGTTTGCTGAGCCTTCAAAATTTTTGAAGCGCTCCACCATATAAGTAAGGCCTGAAGTTACAGGGGTTAAATAAGGGGAGTCTATCTGTGCAAGGTTGCCAGAGCAGACAATCTTGGTACCTTCACCACAGCGAGTAATAATGGTCTTGATCTGCGAAGCGGTAAGGTTTTGGCACTCATCGAGTAAAACAAAAGCGTTTTGGATGGAGCGTCCGCGCATAAAGTTGATGGATTTAAACTGAATGTTAGCCTTCTCACAGATGTAACGCAGTGACCCCTCCGTGCAGTGGTCATTCTTGTGTAGCGCTTCTAGGGTATCGGTGACCGCAGCAAGCCAAGGCAACATTTTTTCTTCCTCGTTGCCGGGTAAAAAACCGATAGACTCGCCAATCTCTGGCGTATTACGAGTCACGATGATCTTATCAAACATATTATGTTCAACGGATTGCTCTAGAGCAGCTGCCATGGCGAGCAGGGTTTTACCACTGCCTGCTGCACCGGTTAATATCACCAAGTCGATATCAGGGTCCATAAGGGCATCGAGCGCCATTCCTTGATAGATATTTTTTGGTTTAATATCCCAGGCACGACGACTCATCATCTTGTCTCGGCTTAGGTCTTTTAGAGTGACTGACTCTGAATCCATCTCAGTGACACGTGCAGCAAAGTTACTGTCAGAATCTAGAATGTACTGGTTGATGTAGGGTTGTTCGATACTGGATTGGTTGATTAAGTGGTGGGTTTTTCCGGCTAGAGCAATGGAGTTAACGTCGTTTATCTTGTCCCAAAATGTTCCTTCGTATTCTACAAATCCCTTAGTTAAGTACTGCACATCGTCAATGAGTTGGTCGGTGCGGTAGTCCTCTACGTGGCGGACACCGGCTCCCTTGGCGCGTAGCCGCATATTGATGTCTTTGGTGACGAGCACGACATCACGTGGTGAGCGTTTGTTTTGTAGGTAGATAACGGCATTGAGTATTCGATTATCCCCAGCCTTATCCGCAAAGGCCTTTACCGTTTCTTGCAGTTCAAAATCAGCCAGTATGGAAAGTGTGCCTGTAGATTTTGATTCATTATTAAAACGGATACCTTCGGATATTTGGTCTGGCGTTGCTTCGCGGAACAGATCCTCTAAGGTACGAATCGCAACACGCGCATCACGAGCAACATCTCGTTTGCTGTCTTTGATTCGGTCTAGTTCTTCTAAAACCGTCATGGGAATGACGACGTCGTGTTCTTGAAAGGAATAAATGGCGTGTGGTTCGTGAAGTAGGATGTTGGTGTCGAGTACGAAAATCTTGCGTTCGCTATCACCCATAAGCGTCTCCTTTGCTTATCTGACGTTGTGTATCCAAGCGATCTCAAAACCCAGTTTGTAGACTGATGAAGAGAGCTCAGTTAGACAGTTAAAACCTCTTCTATTTTGAGTGTAGTTTGGTTTCATTTGTTTGACAGTTTGATTGCATAATTTATATCCAGCGAAATTAAGGTTTTACGTGCCCAGCATGCACCGATGTACTATCATGTCGCCCTTTTTCTGATAGGAAACTTAGCCAGTTTTGCTCGGTTTTCTTCTACTATTGTTAGAGTCAATTATACAAAAGGGTTTTAGCTGAATGGCATTTGCGATTGGTCAACGTTGGATTAGTGATACAGAAAGTGATTTAGGTCTTGGAACGATAGTTGCCATTGATGCACGAACGGTAACCTTGATGTTTGCCGCCTCAGAAGAAGAGCGACTGTACGCTATCAGTGATGCCCCGATTACTCGTGTCACCTTTGCTGTTGGCGACACCATCGAAGCGCATGAAGGCTGGTCACTGAACGTCGATCAGGTCATTGAAGAAAAAGAGGTGCTTTGCTACGTAGGTACGCGTGAAGATACCGGTGAGCAAGGCGTGGAGCTTCGTGAGATTTTCTTAAGTCACCAGATCCGTTTCAACAAGCCACAAGATAAGCTGTTTACCGGACAAATTGACCGCATGGACAATTTTGTATTGCGTTATCAGGCTTTGAACAACCAATACCAGCAGCATAGAAGCCCACTTCGAGGGTTGACAGGTATGCGTGCGGGTTTGATTCCTCATCAGCTGTTCATTGCTCAAGAAGTCGGTCGTCGATACGCACCGCGTGTTTTACTGGCCGATGAGGTAGGTCTAGGTAAGACCATTGAAGCCGGCATGATCATCCATCAACAAGTGCTGGCGGGTCGCGCGGAACGAATTCTTATCGTGGTGCCTGAAACCCTAACACACCAATGGCTGGTGGAAATGATGCGTCGCTTCAATTTGCACTTCTCGGTGTTTGATGAAGAGCGCTGTGTTGAGGCCTATGCAGAAGCCCATAATCCATTTGATACGCAGCAATTGGTGCTTTGCTCGCTGGACTTCCTTAAGAGCAGCCCTAAGCGTCATCAACAGGCGTTAGAAGCCGAGTGGGACTTATTGGTAGTCGATGAGGCTCATCACCTTGAGTGGAGTCTTGAGGCGCCAAGCCCTGAGTATATGGCTGTTGAATCGCTAGCATCCAAAATTCCTGCTGTGTTGCTGTTAACCGCAACGCCTGAACAACTTGGTCGTGAAAGCCACTTTGCGAGGTTACGCCTATTAGATCCAGATCGTTTCTATGATTACCAAGCCTTTGTTAGTGAAGAAGAAAACTACGCTCCTGTGGCTGAGGCTGTAAGCCAGTTGCTATCCGGTCAAGCGCTAGCTAATGATGCTAAGAATCAGATCACAGAGCTGCTATCCGAGCAAGACGTAGAGCCAATGTTTAAGGCCATATCCGATGACCAGCACCCTGAACAGCAGGCATCAGCAAGACAAGAGTTGATTGATAACTTGATGGATCGCCATGGTACGGGACGCGTATTGTTCCGAAATACTCGTGCTGCGATCAAGGGCTTCCCTGAGCGCCGAGTACACCTGCTGCCTATGCCTTTGCCAGAGCAATACGCTCGCGCCATTAAAGTGTCAAAGATGTTCAATGTTGACCTGCCAATTGAAAAACAAGCAGGCATCATGCTTTACCCTGAAGAGGTTTTCCAAGAACTGGGAGATACCGGGTCGTGGTGGCAATTTGATAGCCGAGTAGATTGGCTGATCGAGAAGGTGAAAGAAAAGCGCTCTGAAAAGGTACTGGTTATTGCCTCAAGAGCCACGACAGCATTGCAGCTTGAACAAGCATTGCGTGAGCGTGAAGGCATTCGAGCTACGGTGTTCCATGAAGGTATGTCGATCATAGAGCGTGATAAAGCGGCCGCTTACTTTGCGCAAGAAGAGGGCGGCGCGCAAGTACTGATCTGTTCAGAAATAGGCTCAGAGGGTCGTAACTTCCAGTTTGCTAATCAGCTAGTGATGTTTGACCTGCCATTTAACCCAGACTTGCTAGAGCAGCGTATTGGTCGCTTGGATCGTATTGGCCAGAATTCTGATATTGATGTATTCGTTCCTTACTTAGAGGGAAGTTCTCAGGGCGTACTGGCGCATTGGTACAATGAAGGTCTTAACGCCTTTGCTGAAACCTGCCCAACGGGTCGCACAGTGTATGAGAAGTTCTCTTATGAGTTGACTGAGATGATCGCAACCGGTGATAGCTCAGCGCTTCCCGATGTGATTGCTCAATCGGCAAAGATTAATCAACAGCTTAAACAAGACCTAGAGCAAGGCCGTGACCGACTGTTAGAGATGCACTCTAATGGCGGTGATCGAGCGCAAGACTTGGTTCATGAAATTGCCTCTAAAGACAACGATACCCAGTTCGTTAGCTTTGCCCTTAGTCTATTCGATTGTATTGGCCTAAACCAAGACGATAAGGGAGAGAATGCATTGGTCGTAACGCCTTCTGAGCACATGCTAGTGCCGAGTTACCCTGGTCTTCCATACGATGGCGCCACCATCACCTTTGATCGTGATACGGCGCTTTCCCGTGAAGATATGAACTTCATGTCTTGGGAACACCCAATGATTCAAGGCGGTATTGATTTACTGCTGAGTGAAGGGGTGGGAGCGTCAGCGGTTTCTTTATTAAAAAACAAAGCCTTGCCAGTAGGTACTATGCTTTTAGAGTTGGTGTATCTGGTTGATGCACAGGCGCCTAAACGCAGTGGTATTTCTCGCTTCTTACCGCAAACGCCAATTCGCTTGATGCTAGACGGTAAAGGCAACGATCTCTCCGAACAGGTTGAGTTTGGTAGCTTTAATCGTCAGTTGAGCCCAATTAACCGTCATATGGCGAGTAAGTTGGTTACCTCTGTTCAATCGCAGGTTCAGGCCTTGATTGCTATGGGTGATGAGAAAGTACTGCCAAAGCATGAGCAGGTTAAGCAGCAAGCTAAGGCTGAAATGCAAGCTAGCCTCAGTGCTGAGCTAGAACGTCTACTTGCCCTTAAAGCGGTTAACCCTAACATTCGAGACGAGGAAGTATCGGCAATCGAAGAGCAAATTAGCGAGCTCGATGGCTTTATTTCTCAAGCGCAGATTCAATTGGATTCCTTACGCTTGATCGTTGTTTCCCATAACTAATACTGGAGTGAAAACATGGCCATGACTGAGTACCATCCTCCAGTAGACCCGTGGATAGATATCATTTATCAAGATGAGCACATCTTGGTGGCCAATAAACCTGCTGGCTTGTTGTCTGTTCCTGGTAGGGAAGAGCGCCACTACGATAGTTTATGGAGTCGTCTTGTCGAGGAGTACCCTGAGATCCAAGTGGTGCATCGCTTGGACATGGCCACTTCCGGTTTGATGTTATTTGCCCTCAACAAAGAGGCCGAGCGTCACCTTAAAAAGCAGTTTCAATACCGCTTAACGCACAAGGTGTATTACGCACGTGTGTGGGGTGAGCTTGAAGAAAAAGAGGGGATCGTCGATCTCCCTCTGATCTGTGATTGGCCAAACAGACCAAGACAGAAGGTATGCACCCACGATGGCAAGCCTTCAAGAACGGATTATCAAAAGGTATTGCAGGAAGAAAAGACCTGTATTGTGCGTCTGTTGCCTATTACTGGACGATCACACCAACTGCGTGTGCACATGAATGAAATGGGACACTCCATTGTTGGCGATGAATTCTATTCTGAAGGGGAGGCGAGGGCCTATTCTGAACGCTTGCAGCTGCATTCAACGGAACTGAGCTTTTATCACCCTAAAGATGGCAAATTAGTCAGTATGTTTGTGCCATGCGACTTTTATCCTGAGGCAGAACCTTTAGTATTGAAACTCTACTCTGCAGAGCCTGAGTTACCAGACTATAAAACCTTGCCAAAGCATTAAGGATTACGCATGCCACAATCGTTACCTAAGGTTGTCTTCTTAGATAAGGCGACCATTCCTGCACATGCTCACTTTCGTGAATTAAGCTTTCCACATCAATGGGTGGAGTATGATTACACCTCGCTTGATGAACTAGAAGAACGATTAGTTGGCGCTGAGATTGTCATCAGCAATAAGGTCGCGCTTAATGGCGAAATACTTAAGCAGTTCCCTAGCATCAAGTTGATAGCAGTCTCTGCCACGGGAACCAACAATGTTGATTTGGATTACTGCGCCCAGAATCACATAGCAGTGTGCAATATCCAAGGGTATGCCACACGCTCTGTACCTGAGCATGTGATTGGGATGATCTTTGCTCTCAAGCGCAATCTGTTCGCTTATCATCAAGATATAGAAAAAGGTGTGTGGCAAAAAGACAAACAGTTTTGTTTCTTCACGCATCCTATTACTGACGTAGCAGGGGCAACGATAACGATTGTTGGCAGTGGCAGTTTGGGGCAAGCGGTCGCTACCCTAGCAAGCGCTGTGGGCATGAAGCCTATCTTTGCCGAGCGTAAGGGTGTGTCGCAGGTGAGAGAGGGCTATGTGAGCTTTGAAGAGGCTCTACAGCAGGCAGATATAGTCACCTTGCACTGTCCGCTTACCCAGAGTACAACGGATTTGATTGCACGAGATGAGTTAGCTTTAATGAAGCCGACCTCGGTTCTGATTAACACGGGTAGAGGCGGTTTAGTGAACGAAGCTCATTTAGTCGGAGCGCTTAAATCGGGTGATATAGCGGGGGCGGGATTTGATGTGTTTACCCAAGAGCCAGCTGATACCTCCAATCCCTTGCTTGCCAATATGTCACTGCCTAACCTATTACTTACCCCGCATGTAGCGTGGGGGAGCGATTCTGCATTGCAAAGCCTTGTGGATATTCTTCTCAATAACATTGATGACTTCATGGCAGGAAAGCACTCAAACAGAGTTGTTTAGTACAAAAGTATTTAGCACAAAATGAAGAGTACAAATAAAAACGGTCACCTAAAGAGGTGACCGTTTTTCATCTAAATACAGTTTAGCCTTGCGGCTTAATCACGAGTACGTTTACTGGAGAGTTATGTACCACCTTACTCGCCACTGAACCCAAAACAACATTATCGATTCGTGAGCGCTTGTGGCTTGGCATGACGATTAAGTCTGCGCCTAGCTTTTCGGCATAATCGATAATGGTAGCGTAGGGCTTACCTTCAGCGATATGAACCTGATAAACCAGTTCTGGGTCTACAAAGCTATCTGCGAAGTTTCGAAGCTGAGCTTCCACATCCTTCTTCATATCTTGTACGGCATCCTTAGGGAAGTAGGTTGCCACCATGGACATATGAATCCCTGGTAATACGTTCAGAAGATGCAGCTGTGCATTGCTTTGCTTGGCATGCCAAACGGCTGCCTTTAAGGCTTTATCACTGAAGCCTTTTTCGTTCAGGTCAACGGGGACTAAGATCTGTTTGTACATGGGAAATGCTCTTGAATTTTTGTCGTGCTATTGCCCCATAGTGTAGACCATGGGGCATTGAGCGAAATCAAACTATGCGTTGATAGACTCTCTAGCTCGACGTCGTTTTTGATTTAGTGCCATTAATAACACTAGAATCAATGCAGGAAGGAATACCCACTCCTTCATTGGTCGCTCTGCTTTTTGAATGATGTGTTTGATTTCCCAGTCAAAATCTATGCCTGCAGCTTCTGCAGGGCTACCGAATTCGACCATATCCACAATCACGTTATCATCATTTTGAGAAAGCATTAATCCCATTGAAGAAATGCGGTCCTCTGCGGTGCTGGCATTGTCATCAAACGGCAATCGAACCGTTTTGCTGATGAACTTGCCTTCGAGGTTTTCACCCTCTACAACCATTTGCAGAGCCTTGCCTATTGGCATTTGCTCAACAACGGTGGAGATTTCAGTCGCAGGGACTTCCAATTGAGCAGGGTAAATTTGATCCCACCAAAAGCCTGGACGGAAGAAGGTAAAGGTCAGTACTAGCAGGGCAATGGTTTCCCACCACTTATTGCGAGTTAACCACCAACCTTGCGTTGCAGCAGAAAATAGCAACATTGCGGCGGTCGCAGAGAGTATGGTCAGCATCAGGTGCCACCAACTGTCTATTCCCATCATCAGAAGCTGAGTATTGAAGACAAACATGAACGGCAGAATGGCCGTACGTATGTCATAGGTAAAGCCTTGGATACCCGTACGAATAGGGTCGGACTTTGCAATTGCCGCGGCAGCAAAAGCCGCCAAGCCTACTGGCGGTGTATCATCGGCAAGGATACCGAAATAGAACACAAACAGGTGTACAGCAATCAGAGGGATGATCAGCCCGTGCGCGGCACCTAAGGTGACAATAACCGGAGCCATCAAGGTCGACACAACAATATAGTTGGCTGTGGTCGGTAGTCCCATACCTAAGATAAGACTGATAACCGCAGTAAACAGTAACATCATGATGACGCTACCGCCGGAGATGAACTCGACAAAGTCCGTCATCACCAAGCCAATGCCAGTAAGCGTTACTACGCCAACTACGGTACCAGCCGCTGCTGTCGCGACACCGATGCCTATCATGTTACGCGCACCTGAAACCAGAGCTTCTAGCAGGTCATGAAAACCGATCTTAACGGCTTTAGCGATCTCATTATCTTTATTAAATAAAGCCATTAATGGACGCTGGGTAATTAGAATGAAGACCATGAATACCGTAGCCCAGAAAGCAGATAGACCCGGTGAGAAACGCTCTACAGTCAAACACCAAACCAACACCACTATAGGTAGCAAAAAGTGCAGACCAGATTTGACGGTAGGGCCTACATCTGGGATCTCTGTTAGATCTGGATCCATCTCGGCATGGTCCTGATACTGGGAGGAAATACGCACAAGCCCAACATAAGCGATGAGCAAAGCCACAGTCACAATTGGAGTCGCGGCTGCGCCAAATACGTCTTTGGTCCAGCCAATGCCGTAGTATACCGCTGCACTAATTACGCACAGACCCAGAATGGTGCCAGTGAAAGAGAGTAGGCTTTGCAGTTTGGTTGGCGTATGGCGACGAGGTAAGCCTTCCATGCCCGCCTTACAGGCCTCTAAGTGCACAATATAGATAAGGGCAACATAAGAGATGAGCGCAGGTAATAGAGCGGCTTTAATCACCTCGACATAGGATATCCCTACATACTCAACCATCAAGAATGCAGCAGCACCCATGATAGGAGGGGTTAGCTGGCCATTGGTGGAGGCTGCAACCTCTACGGCACCCGCTTTAGTGCCAGGGAAACCAACGCGCTTCATCAGTGGAATGGTAAAGGTACCAGTAGTCACTACGTTGGCGATGGATGAGCCTGATACTAAGCCTGATAGACCAGAGGCAACAACCGCAGCTTTAGCGGGGCCTCCGCGCATATGACCAAGTAGTGAGAAAGCGACCTTAATAAAGTAAGCACCGGCACCAGCTCTTTCTAACATGGCGCCAAACAGTACAAACAAGAATACAAATGAGGTCGAAACCCCCAGAGCAACACCGAATACACCCTCAGTAGTCAGCCACAAGTGAGACATAGCCTTATTCAAGCTTGCGCCTTTGTGTGCAATGACATCTGGCATGTGTGGGCCAGCAAAGGTGTAGGTAAGGAATAAAGCAGCAACGACCATTAGCGGTGGACCGAGCGCGCGACGAGTTGCCTCTAGAAGCAGAACCATGCCGATCACCGAAGCCACAATATCCGTCGTGGTTGGTGCACCAGAACGCTCAGCTAATTGGGTATAGAAGAGATAAATGTAGCCGGCAGCCAAACTGCCCAGCAATGCCAAGACCCAATCAACGGCAGGAATTCTATCTCGCGGTGAGCCCTTTAATGCTGGATAGGCGGTAAAGGCAAGGAATATGGCAAAAGTGAGATGGATAGAACGAGCTTCGGTATCGTTGAGGATAGCGAAATTGAAAATGAATGGCAGTGGTGAAGCGTACCAAAGCTGAAACAGTGACCAGCATAGCGGCACAAACCATAGGATTCGCCCTGGAATACCCGAAGGGTTTCTTGCCCCAGTATCCGCTTGTGCGACGATCTCTTGTGCCTCTTGAGAGGGAGTCGTTGAATGTGTCATTAGTGTGTCCTAATTCTGTTGACGCGAGGATTGGTTAGGCGCGCACCTTTAGGTACTCATACCAATCGTACTAAGTAACTGGTGATTCTAGCCGGTTAAAATACTCGATAACTGCGTTAGTATTTTTGATTGTAGAATAACTACTTATCGAAAAATTCTGCCTTGTTCTCGAGCATTTTTCCTGCGCTATTTCTGATCACTTACTCAGTGTGATTGGTATCAATAACCTTAGACCAAGCCCAAATACTAGCCAATAAATTGCAATATAAAGAGAGGGGGTTGCCAAATGGAGGCAAACAGAAAGCCCCAGTCAAGAATGGGACATTGGCTAGTAAACGTAAGGGGATGCTGTGCTACCCCCTATTTCCACCGAACAAAAGTAAGGAGGCTTTAGCCTCCTTATCTTATTGGGTTACTTGATAAGGCCTACTTCTTTGTAGTACTTCTCTGCACCAGGGTGAAGAGGAATAGATAGGCCGTCTTTCACCATGTTCTCTTTCTTAAGATTTGAGAATGCAGGGTGTAGACGTTTGAAGGTGTCAAAGTTTTCAAATACCGCTTTAGCGACTGTGTAAGCTACTTCGTCTGAAACGTCAGAAGTCGTGACCATAGTTGCCGCTACACCGAAGCTGTTAACGTCTTGGTCTGTACCACGGTACATGCCAGCAGGTACTGTGCTAAATGCATAGTAAGGGTTATCAGCGACGATCTTATCGATCTCTGGACCCGTTGCTGGAACTAACTTCGCGTTACAAGAGGTTGTTGCTTCTTTGATTGATCCATTTGGGTGACCAACCATGTAGATGAAGGCATCAATCTTGTTATCACAAAGCGCTTGAGAACGCTCAGAGCCTTTTAGTTCAGAAGCAAGTTTGAAGCTGTCGTTAGTCCAGCCCATAGCGTCCATGACTACGCCCATTGTCGCGCGGTCACCAGAACCAGGGTTACCAATGTTGACACGCTTACCAGCTAGATCAGAAACGTTATTAATGCCAGAGTCTTCGCGTGCAATGATGTTAAAAGGTTCTGTATGAAGAGAGAATACAGCGCGAAGCTTTTTGTAAGGACCTTGGTCAGAGAATTTGCTGGTTCCGTTGTAGCCGTGGTACTGCCAATCTGACTGAACGATACCAAAGTCTAATTCGCCAGAACGCATAGTGTTTACGTTGTAGATAGAACCGCCAGTAGACTCAACTGAACAACGTACATTGTGTTCATTACGGTCTTTGTTAACAAGCTTACAGATTGCACCACCAGTAGGGTAGTAAACACCTGTTACTGAACCAGTACCAATAGTAATGAACTCTTGCGCTGAAACTACGCCTGCGGCCATAACTGCTGCAGCAATCGCACCAAGCTTAATCGCTTTCTTAAATGCCATGATGTTTCTTCCTTATATCCATGATCATACCAACAGCCTTCTATGTGCTATTGAAGTTTCCTGTATGGAAACGGCATCTTTTTCAATCCCAATTGAGCCAACAGCACTTGTTGTAATGTTAAATATTCGATCCAACCGAATCTTCTTAGTTTAGATCGACTTTAGAAGAAACGTTCAACATAACAGCAATTACAGAGGGTAAATCGTTGAAAAAGTGGCTGCATCATAGCAAAAAATAAGCAGAAAGAGAGTGAGCAGGATGATGGAGAATAGAAAATCGGTTGCTTATATGAGGAGTTAAAGGTGTTGATTTTGTGAAATGATCTTTAAAAACAATGAGTTATTATTAAATGGTTAATAGGTTGTAATTTTAATGAGATGTGATCGACTTCACAGCCTAATAACTAAGCTGTGAAGGTAAGAAAGGGGATTTTATCCAGCGTATTCAAAGAGTTCGCAAACAGAGTCGAACAGTTGTTTAGTGCTGATCTCAAGGGTAGGGGTGATGAAAATAGTGTCATCGCCGGCAACAACACCAAGAATGCCTTCAGACTTACCAAGAGAGTCGAGTAAGCGAGCAATCAGCTGAGCACCAGCAGGCCCTGTATGAATGACGACTAATGCATTGTTGTAGTCAATATCCAGTACCAACTCACGCAAAGAGCTTGATACCGTAGGAACGCCAAGCTCTGCGGGCAGACAGTAAACCATCTCCATTTTCGCGTTTCGTGTACGAACAGCGCCAAACTTGGTCAGCATACGAGAGACCTTAGATTGGTTTATGTTGTCAAAGCCTTCAAGTTTAAGTGCTTCTACAATCTCGCTTTGCGAGCCGAAACGTTCTTCTTTTAAAAGGGATTTGAACTCGCGGACTAAACGGTCCTGTTTTTCGCTGTTTCGCATTCGTTGTTCCACATATTATTGGTTTTATTAGTCGCATGAGGGGAACCCTCACGTCAGTTAGTGTCTCACAGAACTGTAATATACCCAAGTAATGGGTGAGATGTCTCATGAAAACTGGTTACTTACTTTTCCAATACGTGAGAAGGGTCTTTTAATACTAAAATTGCCGCTTTGATGAGTGAGTAAGGTCGCAAAGGTGTCGTTACGTGTTTGTAAAGGTAAAGTAAATATTATAGTTTCGAGGCTATATAAGAACTAAAACAACAATTACCTCTATCTTACCCAAGGAGAACACAATGAAAGTCGCTGTTATCGGAGCTGCTGGTGGTATTGGACAAGCACTGGCACTTCTACTAAAAAATAATCTTCCTGCTGGCTCAGATCTCGCTCTATACGATATTGCACCGGTTACTCCTGGTGTTGCAGCGGATCTTAGTCATATCCCTACTCCAGTATCAGTCGTTGGTTTTTCAGGACAAGATCCTACTCCGGCTCTAGAGGGAGCTGACGTGGTATTGATCTCTGCGGGTGTTGCTCGTAAACCCGGCATGGATCGTGCGGATCTGTTTAATGTGAACGCGGGCATTGTGAAATCTCTTGCGGAAAAGATTGCTGTTGTATGTCCAAAAGCGTGTGTGGGTATCATTACTAACCCTGTGAACACTACGGTTGCTATTGCTGCTGATGTACTGAAAAAAGCCGGTGTTTATGACAAGCGTCGTTTATTCGGCGTAACAACACTTGACGTTATTCGCTCTGAAACCTTTGTTGGCCAACTTAAGGGTCTAGATCCTACTCAGTTAGATGTGCCAGTTATCGGTGGCCACTCAGGCGTCACAATTCTTCCGCTATTGTCTCAAGTGAAAGGCGTTGAATTTACTAGCGAAGAGATAGCATCACTGACCACTCGTATCCAAAACGCAGGTACAGAGGTTGTTGAAGCGAAAGCGGGTGGCGGTAGTGCGACACTATCTATGGGTCAAGCGGCATGTCGCTTTGGTCTGTCCCTGGTTCGTGCTCTACAAGGCGAAGCTAACGTGGTTGAGTGTGCGTATGTCGAAGGCAGTGGTGAACATACTCGCTTCTTTGCACAGCCAGTTAAACTGGGTACAGAAGGCATTGAAGAGGTATTGGATTACGGCGTGCTAAGTGAGTTTGAAAGAGCTTCTCTCGATGACATGCTTGAAACTCTATCTGGCGATATTGCTAAGGGTGAAGAGTTCGCTAAATAAGCTATCTCTAACAACCGAGTAATAATGACTGGAAGCGGATCTTTATGATCCGCTTTTTTGATCCCGCAACAGATAACCGGCGTAAAAACCTGTATTCATCAAGAGTGAGGCGACGGCTATGGATATGGATAAGATCACGACGGGAATGTGGGTAGAGTCTTCAGAAGGCCTGGGGCGCGTCCTAGCCGTAGATAAGAGAGACGAGATGGTGCTTGTAGAAGGTTTGCACGATGAGCAGTGGGCTGTGCCAGCCAGTTCAGTGAATCAAGATGCTCAGTTGCATCCAGGGTGCGACAAATACTATTAGGGTAGAATAAGGTAAACGAACGCCACTCTTTTGAGTGGCGTTTTTGTAATTAGCTTATTTGTTACGTTTGACCGCAAGATGGGCTAAGGCTTCAAGGGCCTCTTTTTCAATTGAGTCAGGCAAGATAGCCAGAGCTGCAATCGCTTTGTCGGCTTCGTCATTAGCGACCTTAGTGGTGTATTCCAATGAACCCGTATCATGCATAGCCTGCATAATCTCATCCAAGCGTTCCATACCATTAGCTTGCTCAATCGCTTCAACAATCATTTCGCGCTGTGCGTCTGACCCATTTTGCATGGCGTAGAGAAGCGGTAGGGTAGGCTTTCCTTCTGCAAGGTCATCCCCTACGTTTTTACCCATCTCTTTGCCGTCAGCGGTGTAATCCAATACATCATCGATAAGCTGAAACGCCGTACCTAGATGGCGGCCATAGTTTTGCATCGCGGTTTCTAGATCTGGAGTAGAGTTCGTTAATATTGCTGCAATTTGCGAAGCTGATTCAAATAGGCGTGCGGTTTTAGAGTAGATCACCTGCATATAGCTTTCTTCGGTTGTAGAAGCATCATTGCAGTTCATCAATTGCTGAACCTCACCTTCAGCGATCACATTAACCGCTTCACTCATCAACTCGAGGATCCTCAAAGATCCTAGGCTTGTCATCATTTGGAATGAGCGGGTGTAGATATAATCACCCACCAAAACACTGGCCGCATTACCAAAAGCGGCGTTGGCGGTTTCTTTTCCTCGGCGCATATCCGATTCATCAACCACATCATCGTGCAACAGCGTTGCTGTGTGAATGAATTCAATGAACGCAGCAGCGGTGATATGCCCTTCACCTTCATACCCCAAAGCACGAGCCGATAGCAGCGTGATAAGCGGGCGTAAACGCTTTCCACCACCGCTAACAATGTAGTGCCCCAATTGATTGATTAGAGCGACTTCTGAGGTCAGCTGAGCGTGAATTGTTTGGTCTACTTTTACCATGTCGTCGGCAGTGAGGGCCTGAATAGCGCTAAAGTCCATTGTACTTCCGGTTTTGAGTCGCTACGGGGAGTAGCTGGGATGATAATTAATGTTGAATTTTACACTAAAAAACGTTGCCAAATACACCCGTAAAAGGCATCATTCTCGCACTTTTATGTGGCGATTATCTTTTCGCCAATTTTTTTAAAATATGGCTTGTTTTATGTGATGCGTTCACGTAGAATCTGCGCCCTATTGATGAATTAGTTAGCGCACACCCAAACTACAAATTTAAGTTAAAGGCTGTGCGGAAAAAGCGGAGTAAAATATGTACGCTGTTTTCCAATCTGGTGGTAAACAACACCGTGTAAGCGAAGGCCAAACTCTTCGTTTAGAGAAATTGGACGTTGAAACTGGTGCAACTGTTGAGTTTGACTCAGTTCTTATGATCGCTAACGGTGAAGAAATCACTGTTGGTGCACCTCTTGTTGAAGGTGGCAAAGTTGTAGCTGAAGTGGTTAAGCACGGTCGTGGCGATAAAGTAAAAATCGTTAAGTTCCGTCGTCGTAAGCACTCTCGTAAGCAACAAGGTCATCGTCAGTGGTTCACTGAAGTGAAGATCACTGGCATCAACGCTTAAGTTATAGGAGAGTTTAACAATGGCACACAAAAAAGCTGGCGGTTCTACTCGTAACGGTCGCGATTCAGAAAGCAAACGTCTTGGCGTTAAGCGTTTTGGTGGCGAATCAGTTCTAGCGGGTAACATCATCGTTCGTCAACGTGGTACTAAATTCCACGCTGGTAACAACGTTGGTATCGGTAAAGACCACACTCTTTTCGCTCTTACTGAAGGTAAAGTGAAATTTGAAGTTAAAGGTCCTAAGAACCGTAAATTCGTTAGCATCGATTCTGAGTAATTAATACTTAGATTCAAGCTGAATTCAAAAGCCCTGCCGATTCGGCGGGGTTTTTTATTTTAAAGGTACTCGGTTTCTTGGTCCTGGGTCCTAGGGAATACTCTAGGGCCTAGCACCCAGATACCTAGCACCTAAAAGAGTTGGATCTGCTAAAGTTGATCCAAGCAAGATATTCACACCAATACGGAGTGAGAAATGAAATTCGTAGATGAAGCAACTGTAAAGGTAGAAGCAGGCGATGGCGGTAACGGCATTGTTAGTTTCTGGCGTGAAAAGTTTATAACGAAAGGTGGTCCCGATGGCGGTGACGGCGGTGACGGTGGTGATATCTACCTTGAAGCTGACGAAAACCTGAATACGCTGATCGATTACCGTTTCCAACGCTTTTATGCAGCAGATCGTGGCGCAAATGGCCGTGGCGGTAACTGTACTGGTAAGCGTGGTAATGACCTGACACTTAAGGTGCCAGTAGGCACGCGCGCCGTAGACATCCATACCAATGAGGTTGTGGGTGAGGTTGCAGAGCACGGCAAGAAAGTAATGATCGCAAAAGGCGGTTGGCACGGACTGGGCAACACCCGTTTTAAATCATCAGTGAACCGAGCTCCTCGTCAAAAGACTATGGGTACTAAAGGAGAGGTTCGTGAACTTCGCCTAGAGCTACTGCTATTGGCTGACGTAGGTATGCTTGGCCTGCCAAATGCGGGTAAGTCGACCTTTATTCGTTCAGTTTCTGCAGCTAAACCAAAGGTAGCGGATTACCCGTTTACGACTCTTATCCCAAGCTTGGGTGTAGTGAGTGTGGTTCCAGAAAAGAGCTTTGTAGTTGCTGATATCCCTGGTTTGATCGAGGGTGCCGCAGATGGCGCTGGCCTTGGTATTCGCTTCTTGAAGCACCTAGAGCGCTGCCGTGTATTGCTGCATATGATCGATATCATGCCGGTTGATCAAAGCGATCCTGTGCAAAATGCTCTGACCATCATTGATGAACTTGAGCAGTACAGTGAGAAGCTAGCAGATAAACCACGCTGGTTGGTATTCAACAAGACTGATCTTATGCCTGAAGAAGAAGCGAATGAAACGATCCAAGAGATCTTGGACGCGCTTGGCTGGGAAGAACAGTACTTCAAGATTTCAGCAATCAATAAACACGGCACCAAAGAGTTGTGTTACAAACTTGCTGACTTTATGGAAACACTTCCTCGTCAAGCGGAAGAAATTTCAGAAGAAGACAAAGTCGACTTTATGTGGGATGACTACCACAAAGATGCGATGTCAGGCAGCAACGTTGTTACTGAAGACGACGATGACTGGGATGACGACGAAGAAGATGACGGTCATGTTATCTACGTTCGTGACTAGTATCTTTTGTAGACAATAGCCTGAACAATAAACATAATAAAAAGAGCCTGGAGACTATCCCGGCTCTTTTTTTGTCTGTGCGAAACAGAATTTATCTCAAGGATCAGAGATCATGCACCTAAACCAGAAAATCTCTAATCTCGATGCGTTTATCTTCACCCATTATCGTATCGTCCATGGTGTACGCATCGCTGTAGCCTTTGTTCTTACCTTAATTGCAGCGACGTACTTTGAGGTTCCGGAGCGAACTTGGATCCTCATTACTCTATTTGTGGTGATAGGACCAATCTCCTACCTTGGTAACGTTTTGCCAAGGGCTTGGCATCGTGTCCTCGGCACTTCTCTTGGGGCAATATCAGGAATCATCGGCATTGCTATCAGTCAGTATTCTGTGGCGCTAATGTATTTGTGGTGTGCGGTGATCATCTTTCTGAGCGCCTACTTTGCACTTGGTAAGCGACCGTACGTAGGGATATTGATAGGTATTACCTTAGCGGTCACCTTGGGGGCTGCAAATGCCGATGTAGATGTGGCGATGTGGCGCGGCGTTGATGTGACATTGGGCTGTATTATTGCGGTACTGTTTTGCCTTATCTATCCACAGCGTGCATTCATCCATTGGCGCCTGCGCATCGCAAACACTCTCAAAACCCTTTCTAAGGTTTATCATCTTTCCTACTCTCCCAACGTGATAGAAAAGCCTAATCTTGAGCCGTTTCAAAATACGCTTGTTAAAGAGATGACCACTATTACTACTCTTACGTCACCATCGATCAAAGAAACCAAACTCAAGCGCCAGCTGCTCGATGCCATTCAGATTCAATTGCGCAATTTGCTGAGTACTATTGAGCTCCTTAACCATTCCTATTGGAGTGACAGAGAAAGTCATTTAAATATGCTGTGGTCTAAATCGCTAAAACAATGCCAGCAGCAAGTGGAGCAAGAGCTTGAAGACCTGGCTTATCTAGTCGAAAAGGGCGAGGTTCGAGGTAGCATTCGTATTGAAGAAATGGATGAGATTATTGGTGAATTAAAAGACATTATCGCTGAATTAGGCGGTGAAAAGTCCAATATCTATGGCTATGTTTGGCTTAACCTGAAGCTTATTGAAGATCTCGGAAATCTTAAGAAATTGCTGATCTTAGCCCTTAACCTCTCACAAAAATCATAAGTTCGCTTTGGTCTTCAATTTTGGTTGTTCTTAATCAATTAAATTTGAATTATCAGTATTGTTTTATATGCAAACCCAATAGAATATTGTTTTTATTTTAAACAATCCTCAAAGAGATAGAATGGAATCTAAACAACGCGCTGTTTCTCGCCTTATCGCTCAAGCGGGACAGATGTTGCATGCTCATGGAGCTGAAAGCGCGCTTATCGGTGGCATAATGGAGCGTATTGGTCTTGCCTGTGGTATGGATGAAGTCGAAGTATCACTCTCTGCTAGTTCATTGGTTGTGACTACGGTTACCCATGAGCATTGCATGACCACCACACGACGCTGCCCCGATAGGGGAATCAATATGCGCGCGGTGACAGAAGTACAGCGTATCTGCATCATGCTAGAAAAAGGCATCCTAGATTACGACCTCGCCCAGCAGAAGCTGAATAAAATCACCCCGGAGCGTTACAATCGCTGGCTAGTGGTGTTTATGATTGGTTTGTCTTGTGCCTCGTTCAGTCACCTTGCCGGAGGTGATAGCGCCGTATTTGCGATGACCTTTGTGGCTTCTGCTATCGGCATGATTGTCAGGCAAGAGATTGGCCATCGTCACTTCAACCCACTACTCAACTTTGCGACTACAGCTTTCGTCACCACCTTTATTTCAGCGCAAGCGGTAGTGTTTGAGATTGGTAACAGCCCCAATGTCGTCATGGCATCGTCGGTTCTTATGCTGGTTCCCGGCTTCCCTTTAATTAACTCTGTTGCGGATGTCTTGAAAGGGTATATCAATATGGGCATTGCTCGATTTGTGATGGGCAGTCTGCTTACACTGGCAACCTGTTTAGGGATTGTCGCAGTGAGCGGTGTGTTAGGCATGTTTGGGGTGACACTATGAGTGATTTGTTTGCTTTACTCTTGGGGCTTATTGACGACATGTTCTTTGCCGCCATTCCTGCGGTCGGCTTTGCACTGGTTTTCAATGTGCCTAAGAGTGCGCTGTTCTATTGCGCGCTAGGCGGCGCTATTGGCCACGGTTCGCGCTATTTGATGATGCAGTTTGGCATGCCTATAGAATGGGCTACCTTGTTTGCTGCTACCATAGTTGGCTTTATCGGAGTCGCGTGGTCGCATCGATTCTTGGCTCACCCAAAGGTGTTTACCGTTGCCGCAATGATTCCTATGGTTCCTGGGGTATATGCCTTCAATGCGATGATTGCCATGGTAGAAATTAGCCAATCAGGCTACACCCATGAATTATTTGCTGGCTTAATAGAGAATTTCCTCACCGCAATGTTTATCATTGCAGGACTTGCAGTTGGGCTCGCTATGCCTGGCTTATTTATTTATCGTCGTCGCCCTATTGTTTAGAGGAATATCCCAATGATCGTCAGCATGATTGCCGCTATGGCTAACAACCGTATTATCGGCAAAGACAACCAAATGCCGTGGCACCTACCAGCCGATTTTAGCTGGTTTAAGAAGTGCACTATGGGTAAGCCTGTGATCATGGGGAGAAAGACGTATGAATCTATCGGTCGCCCTTTGCCCGGCAGGCACAATATTGTTATCAGCCGCGACGCCGAGCTAACAATTGAAGGCGTGACAACGGTTACCTCGATTGAATCAGCATTAGAGGTGGTCGCGGATGAGGCAGAGGTGATGATTATTGGCGGTGGCTCTATCTATGAACACTGCTTGCCTTTGGCACACAAGCTGTACTTGACCTACATTGACCTTGAAGTAGACGGAGATACCCAATTCCCAGACTGGGGAAAAGGCTGGAAACAAACCCATTCTGAGCAGTACTTATCTGATGAGAAGAATGCCCATGATATGCAGTTTGTGGTGTTGGAAAAGGGCTAAATAACTAGCCCTATCAGATCATATTACAGCGCTGCTTGTGTAAAGTAGCGCTTGTCCTCCCAGCGAAGCATGGTCATATGATTGCCCCATACGCAGCCGGTATCTAAGCCGATAACATTGTGTGAATCAGTGCCCATCAATGCTGCCCAGTGTCCAAATATGGATTTCTTTGGTAGCGACACTCTCTGTTCTAGTTCAAACCAAGGTATCAATTCGTTCTTGTCTACTTCTTCTGGTGGCAGTTTGCTGTCCATATCTAAGCGTCCATCATGATAACAATAACGCATGCGCGTCATTGCATTGATGGTAAACCTTAGGCGGGGCATCCCCTCTAGTGCAGGATCCCAGATGTCGGGAGAGTTGCCGTACATCTTTTTAATCAGCTTTTTCCAGTTATCCCCAGATAGTACCTGCTCCACTTCTTGAGAGGCTTGGCGTGCTTCATCGAGGGTCCAAAGCGGATAGATACCAGCATGACTCATCACGAATTCTGGATGCTCCACGAGTAATGGTTGGTGACGAAGCCAGTCTATTAACTCAGAGCAATCATCCGCATCAAAGATAGGTAAGGTATTGTCTTTTGGCTTGGCCTTATGAACCCCTAATGAAATGGCAATAAGGTGCAAGTCGTGGTTACCCAAGACCACTTTTGCTGAATCACCCAATGAGCGAATAAATCGCAGCGTTTCTAGTGATTTTGGGCCACGTGCGACAAGGTCTCCGGCAACCCAAAGTGTGTCTTGTTGTGGGTCGAAGTGGACTTTTTCTAGCAGTAACAGGAGTTCATCCATGCAACCTTGGATGTCTCCAACAAGATAGTTGGACAAGAAAACCTCTAATTAATTGATAACGTTTGGCACGGAAAGGTTGAAAGGGGCGATCTGAGCTTTAAAGGTATCACCGTCGTCAGATTGCATAATATAGTGCCCCTGCATGACGCCCACTGGTGTCTCTAGAGCGGTACCGCTGGTATAGGTGTAATCGTCATGTGACGCAATAACAGGCTGCTCTCCAACGACACCATCACCTTCTACGGTGATTTGCTTGCCATTGCCATCGGTAATTAACCAGCAGCGAGAGAGAAGTTGTACGGAATGAGGGCTGAGATTTTTTATGGTGATCATGTATGCAAATACATAGCGGCCATTATCGGGTTCCGATTGTTCCGCTATGTATTTGGTGTGTACATGACATTTGATACAAGGTTGACTGACGTCCATGTGGTCTCCTTGTTAGAGCGTGTTAGCTCTAGTGGTTGTCGGCAAGCCAGTTAGCCATATCGACAAATTGTTCCAGAGTTAAATTCTCCGGACGCATGCCTGGGTTGATCCCCAGTTGTTCCATTACTTCTGCGCTAACTAGTGATTTATAGCAGTTGCGAATAGTCTTACGGCGCTGATTGAAGCCTTCACGACAGACTCTATCTAGCCATTTCAGGTCTTTCGCTGGATATGGCAGTGTCTCGTATGGCATCAGTCGAATAACCGCAGAGTCGACCTTTGGTGGCGGAACAAATGCGGTAGGCGGCACTTCTAAAACGGGCATCACCTTACAGAAGTATTGAGCCATAACGGTCAATCGGCCATAAGCTTTACTACCTGGCCCAGCCGCCAAGCGATTAACCACTTCTTTTTGCAGCATAAAGTGCATATCTTCAATGTCTTTATGGAACTCAAAAAGGTGGAACATCAATGGAGTAGAGATGTTGTATGGCAGATTACCAAAAATGCGCAATTTATTGTTTGGCTTTACTAGTTGAGTAAAGTCGAAACGCATCGCATCACCTTCGTGAATGGTCAATTTTTCACTGAGGTCAGGGTGGTTGCGTAGACGCTCTGCAAGGTCTCTATCTAGCTCAATCACAGTTAGCTTATCAACTAACTTACCAACAGGCTCAGTAATAGCACCTAGGCCTGGGCCAATCTCGACAAGGTTTTGACCTGGTCTTGGATTGATGGATGATACGATACCGTCAATGATGTACGGATCGTTTAGAAAGTTTTGACCAAAACGTTTACGCGCTTTGTGTCCTAAGTGGACATCATTTCTCATTGTTTTTTCTCAACTAATTCTATCGCGTGGGAAAGTGCAGTTTGGAAACTTCCTGTATCCGCGTTACCTGTGCCGGCCAAATCCAAGGCAGTGCCATGGTCGACAGAGGTTCTAATAAAGGGTAGACCTAAAGTGATATTCACTGAACTACCAAAGCCTTTGTATTTTAGCACTGGTAGCACTTGGTCGTGGTACATACCCAAAACCACATCAGCATCTTGTAGATACTTGTGATTAAAAATGGTGTCAGCAGGCAACGGACCTACAATGTCCATGCCTTGCTCTCTAAGCTTATCTAAGGTTGGGGAAATTGTTTGAATTTCCTCTTGCCCTAGGCAACCATCTTCCCCTGCATGAGGGTTTAAGCCACAAACGTAGATTCGAGGCTTAGGAAGGCCAAATTTAGTGACCATATCCTTATGCAGTATCTGCATGATTTGCTCAATTCTTTCTTCAGTTACCGCTTTCGACACGTAGGCTAACGGTATATGCGTGGTAACGAGTGCAACTCTTAACCCTTCTGTTGCCAGCATCATTACGACCATAGGCGTATTGGATTGCTCAGCAAAGAACTCGGTATGTCCACTAAAGGCCACTCCCGCTCGGTTAATTACCCCCTTGTGCACAGGGCCGGTCACTATAGCGGCAAATTCATCATTCATACAGCCTTGAGCGGCTCTTTCTAGTGTTTTTAACACATAGTGGCCGTTAGCCTCATCAAGTTGACCAATTACGGCTTCTTTGGCCATCGGAATATGTTCAACGGTCAGTGTTCCTTTACGTTGAGGTGATGGGGCTTGTTTTGCATCGTAGTCGAGCAAGTCAACGTCTATACCTAGATGCTGAGCACGCTGCTGCAACATGTTTTTGTCAGCGCACACCACTAACTGGTGTGGGTAATCACTGTCCACTAGAGATAAGACTAAATCAGGGCCAATGCCGGCAGGCTCACCTGCGGTAATAATGACGCGATTACAGCTCATTGCTGACCTCTTCGTCATCTTGGCTTTGTACCATTTCGATAAAGGCACTGGCTCTAAGTTCTTGCATCCACGCTGAGGCTTCTTCGTTAAATTTACGATTGAACAAGATTCTGTAGGCTTTATTGTTCATAGCACTATCAGTGCGATCCACTTCACGGCGATCAATCACCTCTACAATGTGCCAGCCATGCACTGTTTGGAATGGTTCACTAATCTGACCCACAGGCAAGGTTTCTACTTGGTGTTTGAATTCAGGTACGTATAGGTCAGGCGTTTGGTAGCCAAGCTCACCATCACGAGCGGCAGAGCCTGGGTCTGCACTGTATTGCTGTGCTAGTTCACCAAAGGTTGCTTCACCCGCTCTGATTTGGCGAATAAAGCCATACAGTTCTTTCTGTGCTCCTTCATCACTTAGGATTACAGAGGTCTTAATGAGGATATGACGCGCATTAACCTCTGTTACAGCAACAGTCTCAAGGCCTTGCACATCTTCAATTTTCAAAATATGGAAACCAATACCACTGCGGAATGGACCTATGATGGCATCTTTACCTTGGGTCGTGATTTGGTCGGCAAAGATGGTTGGCATTTCTTCTTTACGCATCCATCCCCAGTCACCGCCTTCTAGGGCTTTAGGTCCCTTAGAGTAGGCGATCGCAAGTTCAGAGAACTTCTCACCCTTGCTCAAGCGCTCAACCAGCTCGTTAGCTTGTTCTTCAACCTCAGTCTTTGATTGATCATCATTGAATCTAAGCTGAATATGGCCCACGCGATAGTTAACGCTCTTGTTGGTTTCCTGCGCCAACATACCGGCCATTGACTCTACCTCGGCAGGAAGGATGTTAATTCGACGACGAACTAAGGCATTACGTGCCTCTGAGATGGCGACTTCTTTACGAATTTGCTCACGGAACTCAGTGTAGGTTAAGCCTTGTGCTTGAACGCTCGCAATCAACTGTGCTTGGGATTGCTTATTGCCTTCAGCAATGCTTTGCACTGCGTCATCGAGACGATTGTCGTCAATTCTTACGCCAATTCGCTCAGCTTCTTGAGACTGCAGTTCATCCATGATCAACTTGTCGATCACTTGCTCATTAAGCACGTCCGCTTCAGGAAGTGCTTGTTGGTTTTCTTGAGCGTTGAACTTAAGTGTCTTCATCGCACTATCAATGTCGCTCTGCAAGATTACGCCATCGTTAACGATTACAACTACTCTGTCCATTTCTACTGGCGCAGCTAGGCTAATAGCGGGCAGTAGCATCAGGAGCATAGTCGTGACGAGTCGTTTAAACTTATTCATTATTTTTCCAATACATCTTCTTTGTGGTCATCGGCATGTTGCCAATGAGATATTTAATTATTCAGGTAGAAAGGACGACCGTAACCTAGAGCGTTACCTCCGTCACCATAATCCGTACCAAAGTTAGTGCCAAATCCGATAATGCCGATATTAAAGCTAATATTCTCTTCATATTCCGGGCCAGGAGTAGGAGTACCGACCCCTCCAGGCCAAGAACGAAGTTGGTCGGTGTAGGTGATACCCACATACCAACAATCGGAGGTGTAGGTGACTCGTGCTAGGGCCTCTAGCATAATGTCTTCGGTAGTATCATAGAAATATTGAGCATTAAAGTTCCAATTTCTACTGAGTTTGTAGCCACCTAATAAACCGACCTGCGAAATACCATCGGTGGTGATTGAATCTAGGTTGATAGAATTACCTACTGTTTTATCTAGATAACTTCTAGTGACATAGCGATAGTTGGTTTGGATATAACCTGGGCCTTGACGATACTCAATAGTACTGTTGGCTAACTGTACCTCTGAATCACTGATGTCATATTGAATGCCACCATGATAGAAGAGATAGTCATTGAAGTTAAAGTCACTCTCGATCGCCCAGGCTGAATAGTTAGAATCAGCAGGGTCGGTTTCGCTCGTGTTACCCGTGTTCAGGTAGTAGATCTGACCAAACGCCAGATTCATACGCTCTCTGTAATTAGAGTCGTAAAAGCGAGTTGTTGCGCCATAACTGATCTGATTAGCCGCCGCTATTTTGTCAACGCCACTGTATTTACGTGTTCTAAACAAGCCGTAGTAGTCAGTTTGCATAAGCGTTGTATCGTAATCATAGATGTTGCTTTGATCTTCATAGGGTACGTACAAGTATTGGACTTTCGGCTCTAATGTCTGCGTATACCCATCAATAAAGCTTGTTCCGCGCTCTAGATAAAGAGTACCTGTGCTTCGAAACTCGGGAATGATACGCGCGACGTTTGAGTCTAGGTTTCGGGTATCCTCTAGCGAGAGATCTACACCATCAAGGTCTTGATGGTAGTAGGTACCCAGTACTCGCCCTTCGGTTTCCCAACTGCCCCAAGTGGTATGCAGTGGTATGGTTAAACCTGGTTCTATATGCAGTCTTGTCGCTTGACCTGGCTTAGCATTACGCTCGTCATCGGTATCAAAGTGGGTTGCGTGGCTGACCATATCAAAATCAAGATACGGTAAAAGCTCTGGATAGAAATACTTCGCGCTCAACTGCGGAACCATACGGTAGGGTAGGTCTGTGGTCGTTGATAACAACTGGAAGTCACGAAGCAATAGGCTCGTATCCCAATGGTCATTACGATAAGACACCTTGCCTTGTTGCAGTAACTGTCCGTCTTCACGCTCACCAATGCTAGACGATACGTCTCTAAAGAAGTAAATATCACTGACTTTGGCGTAATCAACTTCTAGCTTCCAGTTTCGGTCAAACACGCCGTAGTGGGTATAGCCTACCCCCCAGCGATCGCCAAGCTCAGGATACTTCTGATCGTCCGCTAGGTACTGACCTTCAATTTGACCACGTCCCCAACCACTCAAATACCTAAACTTGCCATCTGTTTGCAGACCACGTTCGGACATATACTTGAATGTGGTTTCTAAATCGTAGTTTGGTGCAAGGTTCCAATACACTGGTACTTCAAGTTCAAAGCCATCACTCGTCCCATACGCAACGGTAGGGTAGAGAAAACCGGTTTTACGCGTATCACCAATAGGTACAGTCAGCCAAGGCAGATAGAAAACAGGCACATTCTGAATCTCGAATCGAGGATTATAAAGCGTGGCTTCTTCTGCTTCTTGGTCAATTTGGATAGATGAGGAAACTAGGCGCCATGAATTGTCATCTTCTGGACAAGAGGTGATAGAGCCATCTTCTAACTCATAGTACAGCTTTCCTTCAACGCGAATCACCTTAGCGTCGCCACGTCCGTTCTGACACAGCAAGTTGTAGTTTGCCATTTCTAGAGTGGTGACATCAGTGTCTAAATTGGAGGTTGCGGTTTCTGATACGGTCTTAATTTGACCGTCAGACATTTCCACATTGCCTCTTGCAACTATGGTATTTTCAGCTTGATAAAGGGTTACGGTATCCGCATTAACGCGTTTTGTTCCCTGGGTAACCTTTACATTGCCTCGGTAAGTGGCTTCTTTACCGTTGATACCATCGAGAGAATCTGCCTCTACGTGAGTGGGCAGTTCCTCTTCTTCTTCGGATTTTTCCGGAATCAGACATTGCGAGGTGAGGTCAAAGGTCTGGTCTTCGGCTGCAGAAACGATGGCCGTCAGCTCAGCTGCTGGCTCGGCATTTTGTTCTGCAGTTGAATTATCAGTGAGTTCTGTTTGGGAGTCGCTAAGATCAACTTGTGAAACTGAGCCTTGATCTTCTTGTGAGTTCTCCTGCACACTAGTTTCTGCCTGCGCATTTGTAACACACAATGCTGTGGTTATTGAAAGAGCGAGCCAGGTGCGGGGAAATTTTGACATCGAATTAGAAACTTCCTTGATGATGAATAAGTCCGTAGACTGTAATTGACCGTTTACTTGGTCGAATGTTCCTTATGATAATAGAATTTGGAGCGTCAGGCACTAAAAGAGCACATTACTCTATAAAAATTAGTAGATTGAGAAAAAAGCATGTATTTTTTTGGCAAAATTTTAGGCGCATTTTTTGGTTTTCTGTTTGGTGGGCCTATTGGCGCATTCATCGGATTGTATATTGGACACCGCTTTGACCGAGCAAAAGCGATCAATCAAGCTCGTCAGGGTGGCTTTTCTGGATACCAGAGAACCGTGAATCCAGCGCAGCAAATAGAGTTTTTTAAAGCTGCGTTTTCGGTGATGGGCCATGTAGCGAAAGCAAAAGGTCAGGTAACCGAGAGCGAGATTCATCTTGCAAGCGTCATGATGCAACGTATGAATCTGAATGATGAGCAGAGACGCATTGCTCAAGAAGCATTTCGTGAAGGCAAGTCATCGTCTTTTCCGTTGCGAGAAGTACTTGGTCGCGTTCGTGAAGTGAGTGGGCGCAGGCATGATCTGATGCAGTTCTTCCTTGAACTGCAGATTTCCGCCGCCTTTGCCGATGGAAGTATTCATCCGAATGAGCGTGATGTTCTGCATATCGTGGCTGAAGTGTTGGGCTTTAGCGCCGCGCAACTTGAGCGCCGATTAAAGATGCAAGAAGCCGCTTATCGCTTCCAACAAAGTGGTGGCTATGGCGGACAGTACTCAGGTGGTGGTTATCAACAGCAAGCTACGACTCAAGATCAGCTTGCCGCTGCTTATGAAATCCTTGGGATAGAAGCCTCTGCTGAGCCTAAGGAAATTAAGCGTGCTTATCGCAAGTTAATGAATGAGCATCACCCGGATAAGCTGTCAGCAAAAGGCTTGCCGCCTGAGATGCTTGAAGTAGCAAAAGAAAAGGCGCAAGAGATCCAGAATGCCTATGATGTAGTGAAGAAAGAACGAGGCTTTAAATAAGGGTACTCTATGACGCCAAATTACGATGATGTGCTGAGCTTTTGGTTCGAAGAGCTGAATCCAAGCGATTGGTTTCGCTCTAGTGCTGAAATCGATCAACAGATTCAACAGCGATTTGGTGAGTTGCACGCTAAAGCTTGCGAATGCGAGTTGGCCTACTGGCGCCAATCTCCGAAGGGGAGGTTGGCTGAGATTATCGTACTAGACCAGTTTTCTCGTAATTTATTCAGAGAGTCACCATTGGGGTTCGCAAGTGACCCTCTAGCCCTTGCCTTAGCTCAAGAGGCAGTTTCCCTTGGCGTTGACGCCAAACTCCCTCCTAAGCAGCGTAGCTTTCTTTATATGCCTTATATGCACAGTGAATCTCTGTTGATTCACGAACATGGATTACAACTGTTTACTCAAAGCGATTTACAGCAAAACGTTGAGTTTCACCTCAAGCATACCGCTATTTTACAGCGGTTTGGTCGCTACCCTCATCGAAACAAGGTTTTAGGTCGAGAAAGCAGTAGTGAGGAAATAGAGTTCCTCACTCAGCCTGGTTCAAGCTTTTAGTCGGCTTTGTTGAGCTTCCAATTGTAATCAAAGCTCACTTTTCCTTCAAAGCCCGTGAGATCAGAGCGATACTTTGCGAGGTGCCTGAGTACACCTTGTTCCCCATCAAAATCCACCGCAAACCAATCATAGATAGAAGACAGTTGCAGCTTGGCATTGCTTAGTTTTGCCCCCTTACCACTGTTGATAAAGGCTTGTGCGCTTTGTTCTAGCAGTTGTTCGGTATTGTCTGCGGTAAATGCCTGCACCTGAAGGTTAGGGCAACCTAGACTGGCACAATTAACGGCGTAGTGAGTACGAGGGTCTTGCCAGATTGGTCGCAGAATTCGGTGTTCAATATCGTTGAGACTCAATGGCTTACCTGCTACCTCAATAATCTCCTCTCCCCAAGGTCCAAAGCTAAATAATCCGCCGAGCTTAGTGATGGATTTTACTGGGTAGTTATCTAGGATGAGGTCCACAGTCAAAGCATTGTAAAGATTAACCCAATAGGCGTATTGCTCTGCCTGAGCGTACTGACGAGGGTCGATGCCGGCTAAAGATGAGACATAGGCTTTGAGGGCTTGCTTGTCTTTGTCTGTGACAGAGGCATAACGAAACAGCGTATTTTCCCCTCGTTCAACCAGATAAGCATCTAGCAGAATCTGCCACTGGCTGTGATCGATGCGTTGCGTGCTTTGAGTATGCTTGTCCCAAAATGGCCAAGGTTCAGATTTTGGCGCACTAAAGGCGTCAAATGACAGCAGTGACAGAATCAATATCCATACTTTGTACATGTCTTTCTCCAGTGTGATTTTATACCCATCGTACTTTCTGATCACTTACTTAGTGTAATTGGTATTAGCAACAAAAAAGGCCTTGTATAAACAAGACCTTTCAATTGGGAACTCTATTTCAACAAATTATGCTTAACGCATAAATGCCGGGATTTTGTTCTCATATTCTGTGATTTTCTCAGCGTGCTGCAGCGTCAAACCAATGTTATCTAGGCCATTCAGCAAGCAGTGGCGACGAAACTCATCAATTTCAAAGCTGTACTGCTTGCCATTTGCTGTCACTAGCATTGCTTCTAAGTCTACCGTCACCTCAGCGCCTTCATTCGCTGCAACAAAGGTGAATATCTCATCGACTTCTTGCTCCGTTAAACGCACTGGAACCATCTGGTTGTTGATGGAGTTACCATAGAAAATATCGGCAAAGCTTGGTGCAATCATCACTTGAATACCGTAGTCAGCCAGCGCCCAAGGTGCGTGCTCACGTGATGAGCCACAGCCAAAGTTCTCGCGTGCTAGCAGAATACTTGCGCCCTTGTAGCGAGGCTCATTCATTACAAACTCTGGGTTTGCTTGCTCACCAGCATCATCTAAGAAGCGCCAGTCATGGAACAAGTGCTGACCAAAGCCTGTGCGAGTTACCTTTTGTAGGAACTGCTTTGGAATGATGGCATCCGTGTCCACGTTAGCAGCGTCAAGAGGAACGACTAAGCCTGTATGTTGTTTAAAACCTGACATGTTATTTCCTCTTACTGCTGTTCAAAAGTGCGAATATCAACAAAATGACCCGCGATTGCGGCCGCTGCTGCCATTGCTGGGCTAACTAGGTGCGTACGACCTTCACGGCCTTGGCGTCCCTCAAAGTTACGGTTGCTGGTAGAAGCACAACGCTCTTTTGGACCCAAGCGGTCGTTATTCATTGCAAGACACATAGAGCAACCTGGTAGGCGCCATTCAAAGCCCGCTTCGATAAAGATCTTATCTAGGCCTTCAGCTTCTGCTTGCGCTTTTACTTGCTCAGAACCAGGAACGATAAGCGCTTGAACGTGGCTTGCAACTTGGCGACCTTGTGCCACTTTTGCTGCAGCGCGCATGTCTTCAATTCGAGAGTTGGTGCAAGAGCCCACAAATACTTTATCAACAGGGTAATCAGAAAGCGACTTGCCCGCTTCTAGTCCCATGTAAGCCAGTGCTTTTTCTGCAGAGGCTTTCTCTACAGGGTCGCTGAAACTTGTTGGGTTAGGAATTGGCGTATCAACTGAGATGACCTGACCTGGATTTGTTCCCCATGTTACTTGAGGTTTGATCTCTGTCGCGTCCAGTGTAACGATTGCATCAAACTCCGCATCATCGTCAGACTTTAGGCTAGACCAGTAGGCAACAGCCTCATCCCAATCACTGCCTGTTGGCGCAAACTTGCGGCCTTTAATGTAATCAAAGGTCGTTTGATCTGGAGCGACTAGGCCTGCTTTAGCACCGAGCTCAATCGCCATATTACATACTGTCATACGGCCTTCCATAGACAGATCGGTAATCGCCTCACCACAGAACTCAACTACATAGCCAGTGCCGCCAGCAGCCGTTGTCTTGCCGATAATAGCGAGTACGATGTCTTTAGCGGTAATGCCTTCTGCAACCTTACCCTTAACCTCAATCTTCATGGTTTTAGCACGAGATTGCTTTAGGGTTTGAGTCGCTAGCACGTGCTCAACTTCAGAGGTACCGATGCCAAATGCGATGGAGCCAAATGCGCCGTGAGTCGCGGTATGAGAATCACCACACACAATGGTCATGCCCGGAAGGGTAATACCTAGCTCAGGGCCCATAACGTGCACTATGCCTTGATATTTATGGTTCAAGTCATAAAGGCGAACACCAAACTCAGCACAGTTGCGAGACAATGTTTCCATTTGGATGCGAGCCATTTCACCAGAGGCATTGATGTCTTTGGTGGTGGTGGATACGTTGTGATCCATAGTGGCGAAGGTTTTGCTTGTTTGACGTACGCGACGCCCTTTTTCACGCAGACCATCAAACGCTTGTGGTGAGGTCACTTCATGAACTAGGTGGCGGTCAATGTACAAGATAGGGTTTTCACCCTCAGCTTCTACCGCAATGTGCGCATCGTAGATTTTTTCGTATAAGGTTTTAGCCATTATTCTTTCCTTTTTCCTTCGCAAACGAATGCGAAGGAAATTCATCCATTTTAAGAGTTGCGAATGTATTCAGCGATCTTATCGCCCATCTCTGACGTCGTCAGCGCTGGCTTGTCACCCGCCAGATCTGCGGTAAGCTCACCGGCCGCTAGGGCTTTAGAGACTGCATTTTCGATATCTTTTGCTGCGGCTTCTTCACCTAGGCTGTAGCGTAGCATTAGCGCTGCAGATAGGATTTGCGCTACTGGGTTAGCAATGTTTTTGCCAGCGATATCTGGAGCACTGCCACCTGCTGGTTCGTATAGACCAAAGTTGCTTTCATTTAGACTCGCTGAAGGTAGCATGCCCATAGAGCCTGTGATCATTGCGCATTCATCAGAGATGATGTCGCCGAAGATGTTTGAGCACAGCATGATATCGAATTGAGACGGGTCCTTGATAAGTTGCATTGTGGCGTTATCAATGTACATGTGATTTAACTCAACATCAGGGAAGTCCTTCGCGACTTCTTCTACCACTTCGCGCCAAAGGATAGAGCTTTGTAAAACGTTCGCTTTATCAATGGAGTAGACGTTTTTGTCACGCAGGCGAGCTGACTCAAACGCGATGCGAGCAATACGCTCAATCTCATAGCGATGGTAAACCTCAGTATCAAAGGCTTTCTCATTTGCGCCTTCGCCTTCACGGCCTTTCGGTTGGCCGAAGTAAATACCGCCCGTTAGCTCGCGAACCACTACGATATCGAAGCCACGGTCTGAGATGTCTGCACGAAGCGGAGAGAAGCCCTCTAAGCCTTTGTGGATTTGTGCTGGACGTAGGTTACAGAATAGTTGGAAGTGTTTACGCAGAGGAAGTAGGGCACCACGCTCTGGTTGATCGTTTGGTGGTAGGTTTTCCCATTTAGGGCCGCCTACAGAACCAAACAAGATAGCATCAGAAGCTTCACAACCGTTTAGTGTTGACTCAGGTAGTGGAGAACCGTGATTGTCGATAGCAATACCACCTACATCATGCTCACTACGCTCAAACTTAATAGAGTGTTTGCTTTCAATTGCATCAAGAACTTTATGCGCTTGTTGCATTACTTCTGGGCCAATACCGTCACCCGGTAAAACGGCAATCTTGTAAGATTTATCTGCCATGAAATGGTCTTCCTTAAATTTATAAATGTTTGAGCTGCCCCTTGCGAATAGGACAAGGGGCGAAAGTATTAAACGGTTTCTTTGTTTCTTTTTTGCTTCATCACTTCGATTTGATCGGCACGATGAATGCTATTAATTACGTGAAGAAGTGCTTGTCCGGATGCTTCTACGATATCGGTCGCAAGACCTGTACCATGATATTTGCGCCCTTTGTAGTTGGCGATGATATCTGCCTGACCTAGACCGTCTTCACCTTCCCCTTTTGCTGTAAGGTCGAACTTATCTAGATCAATCTCGTAGCCAGTTAAGCGGTAAATACATTGGTAAAGAGCATCAACAGGACCGTTGCCCACTGCAGCTTCGCATTTTTCTTCATCGCCACATTGCAATTTGATGCTAGTGGTAGCCATTACACTACCAGATTGAACGCTTAAGTAGTTAAGCTTGAAGAAGTCATCTTCGTCACGAAGGTTGGCAAAGTGCATAAGCGCTTCAAGGTCGTAGTCGAATACCTGGCCCTTGCGGTCGGCCAATTTCAAGAAATCAGCGTACAAGGTATCAAGGTTATACTCTTCTTCTTTGTAGCCCATGCTATCCATATGGCTCTTCACTGCAGCACGGCCAGAGCGACTGGTCAGGTTCAGCGCTTGGTTTTTAAGGCCGATAGACTCAGGAGTCATAATTTCGTAGGTGTTCTTATTCTTTAGCATGCCATCTTGGTGGATACCTGAAGAGTGGCTAAAGGCATTGGCACCTACAATCGCTTTGTTTGCTTGAACTGGCATGTTACAAAGCTGAGAAACCAACTTGCTGGTACGGTGAATTTCATCGTGTTTAAGGTTGGTTTGAACACCTAAGAAGCTCTCGCGAGTCTTGATGATCATCGCGACCTCTTCTAACGAACAGTTGCCCGCACGTTCGCCGATACCGTTGATGGTGCCTTCGATCTGACGAGCACCTGCTTGTACCGCTGCAATCGAGTTTGCCACAGACATGCCTAGGTCATCATGACAGTGCACAGAGATGATCGCTTTATCGATGTTAGGAACGCGATTAAATAGGGTCTCGATGATGCTACCAAACTCATTAGGAACGGTGTAGCCCACAGTATCCGGGATGTTGATAGTGTTGGCACCAGCATTGATTGCCGACTCCACCATACGACATAGATTGTCGATAGGGGTACGGCCTGCGTCTTCACAAGAGAACTCAACATCATCGGTGTATTTACGTGCGTGTTTTACCGCGTTCACACCCATTTCAATAACATCATCGTAGCTACGACGAAGCTTGTCTTGAACATGAATGGTTGAGGTTGAGATAAAGGTGTGAATTCGGAACTGGTCCGCCACCTTTAGCGCCTCTGCAGCCGCGTCGATATCTTTAGCGACTGCGCGTGACAGTGCACAGATACGGCTGTTTTTGATGTGTTTCGCAATGGTTTGTACTGACTCAAAATCACCCGGGGAGGAAATAGGGAAGCCAGCTTCAATAACGTCCACACCCAAGCGCTCGAGTGCATAGGCAATCTGTAGTTTCTCTTTGACTGTTAAGCTCGCAGAAAGTGCCTGCTCGCCATCTCGTAGTGTGGTGTCAAAGACAATGACCTTATCGCTCATGTTGGCATCCTTTTTCCAGCGTTGTGATTAAATTTCAGCATAAAAAAACCCGCATTCAAGTTGCGGGTTTTATCAATCTTGGTGGTGTTTTTCGCCCACTAGCAACCCGCGTGTTTAAGTCACGATCAGGAGGAGCAGTAGAGAAGTTGAAACACCAAATTTCATAATAGAAAAACAATCCACCAATTAAGTTAACAAATTAGTACCGCAATTCGCCTGCAAGCGTCAAGGGGTAAGTGGAATAAATCTTCAACATTTCTTCAAAATTAGATTTACCCGTAAAACTTGCCATCTTAATTTCATCTTTAACGCATTGATTAAGCTAAATTAATCACTTTCAACGTTTTTGATTAATTTAACTCCTCTCTATTTCAGTTTTACATCACTATAATTAATCAAGTGAGTAATTAAACGGTGGTGAGAGTTAGATGTCTAGAAAGGCGGGTCGCCCAGCGGAAAAGACAGAGGCGCGAGAGAGTCTTATTCGAAGCGCCAAGTTATTGTTTAGCAGTATGCCCTATGAAAAAGTATCAACGCGCCTGATTGCAGAGAAGGCGGGAGTAAACTCGGCCATGATTCGTTATTACTTCGGTAATAAAGAAGGGTTATTTGAAGCCATGATAACTTCGGTAATGACACCGATACTCGACAGCATGCGTAAGCATAAGCAAAGTCCAAGTTCGCAGTCTTTAGAGAGTATCATGCGTGCTCACTATCTGGTCATGAGTAAGGACCCTGAGTTTCCTCGTATGCTCGCGCGTATCATGATGCAACCTCCCTCAGAGGTTCAGCGCCAAGTGACGGAAAAGATGTTTGATCAACTCGTAGGCACGCTTGGTGATGACCTACTCTTTACCCAAGATAAGCAAAATGTATTCCGCTCGGACTTAGATGTTAAGAAGTGCAAGCTGACCTTCATCAGCATGCTGATGTTTCCCTTCATCTCTCCGCCGGCAATACTGGAAAAGCATCAAATTGAGCTCACACCAACTTTTCTAGAAGAGATGCTACAGCACAATCTCAGTGTCATCGCATCAGGAATGATAAATACCAAGGTTCAGAACCAGGACAACACTTAATGAAACTTAACCGAAAACTGCTGTTTTTTCCCGCGCTGGCTGTCGGGATTATCACCCTAGTTGTGATGATTGAAACTCGACCTGATGTACCTACCAAACCTGCAGGAGACAGAGCAAGACCTGTCGAGGTCATGACCATGACTCCAGTATCAATGGCGCCAGAAGCCATCGGATTTGGACAGGTATCCCCCAAGTTTGAGTGGAAGGCGATTGCTGAGGTTACCGGAAAGGTGGTGTATCGAAACCCTGATCTTGAGCGTGGGCGCATTTTGACGGCGGGCACTGAAGTGCTCAGAATTGATCCGTTAGATTATGAGCTAAAGCTGATTCAAGCCAAAGCGGATTTAGGCTCCAGTGAAACTCAGCTTAAAAAGTTGGCTCTGGAGAATAGCAACAGCAAGAGCAGCTTAAAGATTGAAAAGAACCGACTAAAGCTGGCAGAAACAGAGCTCAAGCGTATTCAAGATTTGAGGAGCAAAAAAGTGGCCTCTCAGTCTGATGTTGATGCGCAGCAACAGACTTACCTTGCGCAGCAGAAGCTCGTTCAAGACATTGAAAATCAGATGGCGCTGTACCCTGATGAGAAAAAAGTGGCAGAAGCCTTGGTAGAAGTTAACCAAGCTAAAGTGCAAGAGGCAGAACGCTCCCTTGAGAAAACCAGTATTGTTCTTCCTCGCGATTTGCGCATTTCTTCTGTGGATATCGAGCTTAATCAGGTGGTAAACCTGCAACAAGAGATGATAGTCGCGCAAGGGCTAGACGTAATGGAGGTTGAGGCTCAGCTTTCCATCCATGATATGCAGCTGTTAGTGCAAAGCCTTGAAACGAAAGAGCGTGATGCAGTGGGCTCTCCACTGCCAAGTTTTTCACGCCTTAATGCCGAGGTCACCTTATCTAGCGGCAATTTGAAAGCGACATGGCCGGCTAAGGTAGCAAGAGTGAGTGATTCTATCGACCCTACCCAAGCCACTGCTGGCGTGATTCTTGAGGTTGAACAAGACTACAGCCAACTCTCTCCTAGCGGTACGCCGCCTATGGTCAGTGGCATGCTGGTTCGAGCAAAGATCGAGGGAACAGAGTCTGCGGCATGGGTGATCCCTGAGCGCGCTTTGCACGGCGATAAGGTGTATTTATTCGAAGACAGTAAGTTAAAAATAATGCCGGTAACCGTACTCTATCGACGAGATCAACAGGTGGTAGTTGATGGGGATTTCTCTGACGGGGATACCTTGATCCTTAACGACCTATTGCCGGCGATACCGGGTATGTTGCTGAAGCTTGAAATGCTTGAAGACGAGCCACAAGCATCGGAGGGTGACGCGTGATTCGTTTCTTTGCAAGACACCCAACAGCGGCCAACTTGCTGATGCTACTTATCTTTTTGGTGGGTGTTCTTACCTTACCCACCATCAAGAGAGAAACCTTTCCCGAGTTTTCGCCTCCCTACATTATGGCGACCATCGTCTATCCTGGTGCCTCACCAATGGAGGTGGAAGAGAGCTTGTGTGTCAGGATGGAAGATGCGGTAGATGGGCTGTCCAATATCGAAGAAACCACCTGTGAGGCTATTGAAGGCAGCGCTCGTCTAACGTTGAAGCTGGATAACTCTGCAGACATTGGTCGTATGCTGGTGGATGTGCAAACGCAGATTAATTCGATCAATGACTTCCCAGACGAGATTGAATCTCCAATGGTGCAAGAGCTGGATTGGAACGAGCCTGTGGTAGATGTGGCAATTACTGCAGATACAAGTTGGCCAGAATTAAAGGCTTATGCAGAGAGCCTGAAGCGTACTATGAAGCTGGACTATGGCGTCTCCTTGGTTGATGTGTCCGGTTTCTCTGACCATCAATATCGTGTCGAACTCAATACCTACATCATGCGTCAACTCGGGCTGAGCGTGAATGACATAGCGTCCCAGATTGGCAAGCAGAACGTAAAATTGCCGAGTGGCAACGTAGAGACGCCAGAAAAGAATCTACTGATTCGCTTTGATGAAAGACGAGTCACCCCGCAACAACTAGAGAGTATCGTAGTGGGCTCGGGGCCTAATGGCTCTATTGTGCGCCTTCGTGACGTGGCCACCATTACCGATCGCTTCGAGTTGGATGAACAGAAGGTACTGTTTGATGAAAAGCCTTCGGCCATACTCAAGATCAGTAAAAACAAAGAAGATGATGCTCTTAGGATTAAAGACAATGTCACCCGTTTTGTTGATGATCAACGCGCGATCGCACCTGATGGCGTCACGATTGAAATGACCAACGATCTCTCATCTGTACTGTGGGATCGATTGAGCATGATGGTGCGCAATGGATGGCAAGGTATCGTATTGGTATTCGCCACTATGTGGCTGTTCTTTAGTTTGCGATATTCATTCTGGGTTGCGGCAGGCCTACCGGTTGCTTTCCTTGGTGGCATTTTTATGATGGCTAATCTGGGTATTTCCATCAACATCATGTCGCTGGTGGGTTTGCTGATGGCCATCGGTATCATGATGGATGACGCCATAGTGATTGCCGAGTCGATAGCCGCGCATCTTGATCGGGGGCAAAGCATTGATGATGCGGTAATAAACGGCGTGAAGAAGGTGCTCCCCGGAGTGGTATCTTCATTTCTAACCACAGTGTGCATCTTTGGTAGCTTGCTGTTCTTAGATGGTGAGATGGGTGCTGTGTTAAAAGCGGTACCGCAGGTGTTGATTCTTGTACTGAGTATCAGTCTTATCGAGGCTTTCTTGATCTTGCCTCATCACTTATCACACTCATTGCACAGTGCTAAGAAAGAGCGCCCAGACCTGCGCTTCAAAACGGCTTTTCTCGAGAAGTTTGAAGAGTTTCGTAACGGTCCTTTAGTGCGAGCGGTGGACAAAGCGGTCGAGTATCGTTATCTCTTTATGGGCTCGGTTATTGCAGCCTTGCTCATTTCTATTTCCCTGCTTGCCGGCGGGCATCTTAAGTTTGTGCCCTTTCCTGAGTTGGATGGGGATATCGCAGAGGCGCGAATTATCCTACCTCCAGGTTCTTCATTGAGCCAAACCGAAAAAGTCGTAGAGCGACTGGTTAAATCTGCTGAGAAACTTGATAAAGAGTGGACCGAAAACGTCGAAAATGGCGTTCCTTTAATTCAGCACATTACCGCAAGCTTTAACAGCAATGCGGATGCCAATGAATCAGGTCCGCACATTGCAACGGTGCGCCTAGACTTGCTTGGCGCAGAAGTGCGAAATACCATCCTTGATGACTTTATTGATGCCTGGCGCGAAGATGCAGGGGAGATGGCTGCGCCTATTTCACTGGTATTTAAACAGCCGACTATGGGGCCGGGCGGGCGCGCAATCGAAATCCGCTTGCAACATGATGATCTAGAGTCTCTCAAGGCGGCCTCAATAGAGATACAGTCTTATCTGAATGAGTTTGATGGCGTGCACGGCGTGCTTGATGACATGCGAATGGGTAAAGAAGAGGTCTTGGTTAAATTGCGCCCTGGGGCTGAAAGCTACGGGGTGAATGGGCAGATGATTGCAAGTCAGTTGCGCGCCGCCTTCTATGGTGAAACGGCAGATGAGATCCAGATTGGCGTTGAGAACATTAAGATTGAGGTGCGTTTAGACAAAGAAGAGGCGGGCAATCTTGAGCGTCTGGCTAACTTCCCAATTATCATGCCTGACGGAGCACAGATCCCTCTTGCAACCCTAGCAAGCTTTGATTTCCAGCGTAACTATGTGCGAATACAACGTATCAACGGTATGCGAACCGTGGCGGTGTTCAGTGATTTAGACACCTCAAAGGTAAGCTCTGGGGAGATTATCAGTAAGTTCAAGACTCAAGAACTTCCCAAGCTTCAGCAGAAGTACCCGGGTATTCGTGTTGATTTTGAAGGGGAGTCAAAGGATACAGCAAAGACAGGCTCATCGATGGGTAAAGGCTTCTTAGTGGGCTTGTTTGGTGTGTTTGCGATTTTGAGTTACCAATTCCGCAGCTATCTCGAACCCTTTGTGGTTATGTTGGCGATCCCGCTGGCCTTTATTGGAGTGATTTGGGGGCACTTCTTGCTAGGGCATAACATGAGTATGCCAAGTATTATGGGGTTTGTGTCTCTTGCTGGGATTGTAGTGAACGATTCTATCCTCTTGGTTCAGTACATACGCTTTCATGTGGATGAAGGAGATACAGTGCATGATGCTGTGGTTAAGGCGAGTCGAGAGCGCTTCCGAGCGGTATTTATCACCTCAATGACAACCGCAGCTGGTTTACTGCCATTGCTTTTGGAAACAAGCCTACAGGCTCAGGTTATTCAGCCTCTGGTGATATCGATAGTGTTTGGTATCTTTGCCTCAACAGTGTTGGTGCTGTTTATGGTGCCTTGCGCGTATTCCATATTGGCTGATTTTGGTAAGGTGTCTAAACATGAGAACCTTAATGCCTAACTATCAATGTCCAACTATCAATGGCTTAGTTTGAATACATCAAAACGTGCTTAAAATGTAATCTCAACTCAAACAAAACGTCACCTTCTTGTCATTGAACTTCCTTAGTTTGGGCATTAACCCTTTGGGTACCCATCTGGGAAGTTGATAAGGAAGGCGACATGAGTAGTTTTGATTTAGAAAATCAGGGTGTACAGCGAATAAACCCTATCGTTCGTTTTGATCTGGCATTTTCATTGTTCTGTCTTGAGCATAGATTTGCTTCTCAGGTTGGCTTATTTAGCAGGGCTGTCTCTCACTCTGGAGACGGCCATCTCTACGCAGCAATTGCTCTAATCGCTTGGGTCGCCGATTCGACTATTGGCAGTCTGTTTCTTGCCTGTGGTCTGATTTCATTTGTTATTGAGCTGCCGATTTACTGGGTTGCCAAGAACAGCTTTCGCCGTCGCCGTCCCCATGATTTGTCCTCTCGATTGACCAACTTTATTGAACCGTCGGATAAGTACAGCATGCCCTCAGGCCACACTGCTGCTGCGACCATTATGGCGGTATTAACTTGCGCCTTCTTCCCGAGCTTAGCCGTGATAGCTGTGGTTTGGGCTAGCCTCATTGCACTTTCTCGAATCCTACTTGGCGTTCATTTCTTTAGCGATATCGTTGCGGGTATGATGCTGGGTTTAGCCAGTTCATTCATCGCAATGGCAATTGTGGGAGTCTAATTTGTGAAGATACTCTATGGCGTGCAAGGCACTGGAAATGGGCATATCGCTCGTGCGAGGGCTATGGCTGAGGCGTTTAAAAATCGAGATGGGATACAAGTAGACTTTGTATTTTCAGGCAGAGAAAGAGAAAAGTACTTCTCGATGGAGTCCTTCAACGGCTATCGCTCTTTTTCTGGGCTCACATTCAACTCTCATTGTGGCAAGGTGGACTACCTAAAGACCGCCACCAATAACAACTTGGTGGAGTTGTTCCAAGACATCAACAGCCTAAATGTCAAAGACTACGATTTAGTACTGAATGACTTTGAGCCTATTTCTGCGTGGGCCGCTAAGAAGCATAAAGTGCCTTGTATTGGCATCAGTCATCAGAACGCGTTTCGCTTTCAGGTTCCAAAGAAGGGCTTTGGCTTGATGGATAAAACCATTATTCATCACTTCGCACCCTCAGATTTTCAATTGGGCCTGCATTGGTATCATTTCGAGCAACCTATCTTGCCACCTATTGTGCATACTTGTGCACAAGGTGCAGTAACCGAAGAAGCATTTATCTTAGTCTATCTGCCTTTTGAGGACTTAAAGCAAGTGGCAGATTTACTGCAACGTTTCTCTGATCACTCTTTTCGCTGCTACCACCCTGATGTAAGGGATGCGGATGACATCGGTAATGTGCAGTTTCGTCCCCTGTCGTTTTCTTCTTTTCAGAGCGACCTTTCTCGCTGTCAGGGAGTGATTGCGAACGGTGGCTTTGAGCTGCCATCGGAGGCGCTCTCTCTAGGTAAAAAACTGCTGCTTAAACCCCTCAATGGACAATTTGAACAGCAAAGCAATGTGGCTACTTTGGAGTACCTAGGCTTGGGTTCTGCAATGCTGGAATTGGAAGCAGGAACAATACGAAAATGGCTAGGTGAACAAAAACCGGATCCGATTCGTTATCCAGATGTTGCCGGAGCTATTTCTGATTGGGTTATCGAAGGAGACTGGCATCAGCAGGAAGCATTAAGCCAAAAACTGTGGAAGCAAGTGGACTTTCCTAGCCATATAACACATCTATTGGATTGATCTGAGCGCCTCGCTCGGTCTCTTTTCTGTAGTGGTAAGCGACCATTTACTACGGGTCTCTTACCACTTTTAGTATATACACCTTTCATTAATGACTGCTTTTTGTCTAATTATTCATCACAAAACCTGATTTAGGTTTTTTTACACCTAAATTAAGTGTTTGTTATTTATGGCTAAAATATTGTTGTTGATAAAACGTACTGATTCTTTATCAATTTGCTTGTTCCTTGGTGATGATTTGAAACATATTAGCGCTATTGAATATTCATCCCGTTGATGATTCGCCGGTTGGTTCGTAGTTTCGTAACTCTATATTTTGATACGAGCTATGCAGTAGTACTGACTCGCGGTTGGCTAAATAGAATAAAGAGAAGAGTATATGTTAACTAGCAATTCACATGATTGGCAGCAAGGATTAGCTCACCAAGGAACAACCCTACGTGGAGTCGACTTAAATCTGCTAACCGTGTTTGATGCAGTTATGCAGGAGCAAAATATCACTCGCGCCGCAAAAAATCTGAACATGTCCCAGCCTGCAGTAAGTAATGCAGTAGCGCGCTTGAAAGTGATGTTTAAAGACGATCTGTTTATGCGTCAAGGTCGTGGTATTTCTCCCACTCTTCGTGCGCGTCAATTGTTTGTCCCTGTTCGTCAGGCACTGCAATTGGTTAAGAATGAACTGCCTGGTGCGGTATTTGATCCAGCAACATCGACCAACACATTTTCTATTGCCATAGGGACACCTAATGATGTTCGCTTTGCGCCTCAGCTTATCAAAACCACCACAGAGAAAGCGCCTAACGTTAAGTTGAATCTGGACTCGCATGGTGGGGTTTCATTACATGAGAAGCTTAAGCAGCAAGAGCTGGATTTTGTCATTGATTATACGCGCTTCGAACAACCTGGCTTTGTAAGCACTGAACTATACAGCGATGAGCTTGTGGTGATTTGTGCAAACGATCATCCCCGTTTAGGGAACAAGCACCAGATCTCTATGGAGCAGCTTTTAGCTGAGCAACATGCACGCTTGTCTCCTGCTAGCGATGTGATGGGTTTGAGCGATCGAATCTACAAGAGCTTAGAGGTGACCTCTTCATACCGAGGTGCAACCTTGGGTAACTTGATCGCGGTTTCTGCGCAATCTGAACTTATTTGTGTTGTGCCTCGCTGGGTAAAAGACTTTTTCCCGACAAACCTAGGTATCCATGCATTGCCATTCCCTGGTGAGCTAGCTGAGATTAAGGCATACCTAACATGGCATGAATCGCGTGAAAACGATGAAGCACATGTGTGGATGAGAGAGCAATTAATGACGGTTTGCGGAGAAGTTGTAACAAAAGATCGTTAGGGATCTTTAGCCAAAAATAGCGCATAAAATCATCAAGCACCAAAAACTAGGTTTTTTGGTGCTTTTTTATTAGCCATATGCAATTAATGACTACTCTTACCAGTAAGTAAAAACCGGATTTATGTCCAATTTTGTATGATGAGAAAGCTATTAGAATTGCGTTTTATTTGCCCGACTGTAAACTATGCGCTCACTCAGCTTACACCTGTAAGCCAAAAGGTAGAGGTTTATGACCAGTTCAGAGTTTCACATTGTAAAAAAGGTTCGCCAACAGGTTGTAGATGGAGGAGATCGCGCGGCACTCAAACATAAGTTTGATGGTGCTTGGCACGATATTTCTTGGTCGCAATTTGGACAGCAAATGGATGCTGTTTCTATGGCACTTTTGGCTCAAGGATTGAGTGTTCAGGATAAGGTCGGTATCTATGCCAACAACATGCCAAAATGGACAATGGCAGATATTGGTGCATTACAAGCACGTGTTGTAACCGTTCCTATTTATCCTACTAATACAGCAGAACAGTCTGCTTATGTTATTCAAAATGCAGACGTGAAGGTGTTGTTCGTTGGTGAACAAGAGCAATATGACGCGTCTGTAGGCATCTTCGAACAATGCGAACAGCTAGAGCTGATTGTTGCCATGTGCGACAGCATTAAACTTGAAGACAATAGCTTCAGCCTTTCTTGGGATGACTTCCTTAAGTCTTCAGAGAAAAACGATACCGAAACGCTCAATACTGAATTTGAGCAGCGTCTTGCTGACGCGAACCTAGATGACCTTGTGACGCTGATTTACACCTCAGGTACCACAGGTCAGCCAAAGGGCGTGATGCTGGACTACACGAACTTTGCCTCTCAATTGGAAGGGCACGTTGAGCGCTTGAACCTAACTAAAGACGATGTGTCTTTGTGTTTCTTGCCTCTTTCGCATGTATTTGAGCGCGCATGGACCATGTTCGTTCTGTATACCGGCGCAACCAATGCCTATTTGGTTGATACCATGCAAGTGAAAGATGCGCTAGGTGAGGTTAAGCCTACAGTGATGTGTGCTGTGCCTCGCTTCTACGAGAAGATTTTCTCTGCAATTCACGAAAAAGTGTCTCGTTCTTCTTTTGTTAAGAAAGCGATGTTCACTTGGGCTGTTAACATGGGTGCACGTGTTGCACTTTGTAAGCAGGAAGAGCGTGAGCCTTCTTACTTACTTAAACGCAGCCATGCCTTAGCGGATAAATTAGTACTGAGTAAGCTCAGAGCTCTATTAGGTGGCAATATTACGATGATGCCATGTGGCGGAGCCAAGCTGGATGAAACCATTGGCCGCTTTTTCCATGCACTTGGCTTGAACGTGAAGCTAGGCTACGGCATGACAGAAACAACGGCGACCGTGTCGTGTTGGGATGAGCCAGCATTTAACCCGGACTCTATCGGTACTTCAATGCCGGGCGCTCAAGTTAAGATCGGTGAAAACAACGAGATCTTAGTGCGTGGCCCTATGGTTATGCGTGGTTACTATAAGTTGCCAGAAGAAACAGCGAAAACCTTCGACGAGCATGGTTTCTTGAAGACGGGAGACGCGGGTCAATTTGATGACAACGGTAACCTGTTTATTACGGACCGAATCAAAGAGTTGATGAAGACCTCTGGTGGTAAGTACATCGCGCCTCAAGTGGTTGAAGGCACCATTGGTAAAGACCACTTTATCGAACAGATTGCCGTTATTGCGGACACACGCAAGTTTGTGTCTGCTTTGATCGTACCAAGCTTTGAGGCGCTAGAAGAGCATGCTAAAGAGCTTAACATCAAATACCACGATAAGGTTGAGCTGTTAAAGCACAGCCAAATCGTTGAAATGCTTGAAGCTCGAGTGGCTGAACTGCAACAAAACTTAGCCAAGTTTGAGCAGGTGAAAAAGTTCAAACTACTGCCTAAAGCCTTCTCTATGGAGAAGGGAGAACTGACTCCAACTCAGAAGCTTCGCCGTAAGGTTATCAATGACCGTTACCAAGACGAAATTGATGAAATGTACGATGAAACGGGCAAGAGCAAATCAAAGCCTAAAAAGTAGTGCATTAACGTAAACAATTAGAGCCCGCCACTTTATTAAGTTGGCGGGCTTTTTTTATTTAACGCTATTAAAAACAGATAGTTAAGAATCATGAGTCATATGGGTGTGCTTTTTTGTGATTTTTGTTAATGAAATGTGGTTTTTGCGTGGACAGCTGTAGGTCAAAAACGGTATGGTGGGCAGGTTATCCCACGCCTGCTATGGCCTGTGTGGGGACATAGTTGAATTGTTATTGAGGTACTTAAACGCTCAGTAATGATAAGGATACTTTTAGGCTACGAATAAGCCCTAGCTATGTAAAACCTAGCGGATAAGTGGACCAAACCTATTCGCAATCGGTAAGGAGAGATTTAATGAAAATGTTATCTGGCGCAGAAATGATCGTCCAGTCATTGATCGAAGAAGAAGTAGAGCAGATCTTTGGCTACCCCGGCGGTTCGGTACTTGATATCTACGATGCCCTTCATGCAAAGACTGATAAGATCAAACACGTCTTAGTGCGCCATGAACAAGCAGCAACGCATATGGCCGACGGTTATGCCCGCTCAACGGGTAAGCCTGGTGTCGTGCTCGTGTGTTCTGGCCCTGGTGCGACGAATACCGTTACTGGTATTGCGACAGCGTATATGGATTCGATCCCAATGATCGTCATTTCAGGAAACGTACCCAATAGCCTGATTGGTAATGATGCGTTTCAAGAGTGTGACATTGTCGGCGTATCGCGCCCGATCGTTAAACATAGCTTTTTAGTAAAGCGCGCTGAAGATATCGCCGAAACGGTTAAAAAAGCATTTTTCATCGCCTCGACTGGTCGTCCCGGTCCTGTGGTTATTGATGTGCCGAAAGATGTCATGAATCCTCAGATTAAACTCCCTTACGAGTATCCTGAAAGCATCAAAATGCGTTCTTACAACCCAACCACATCTGGACATAAAGGACAGATCAAAAAGGCGTTGAAGGCGCTTTTAGAGGCGAAAAAGCCTGTGTTGTATGTGGGTGGCGGCGCGGTTATCTCAGAATCAGACCAATATCTAATTAGTTTGGCTGAGAAGCTGAACTTGCCTGTGGTGAGTACCCTTATGGGCTTAGGCGCTTTCCCTGGGATGCATAGCAACTCTTTGGGTATGCTGGGCATGCACGGTACTTACGAAGCCAACATGGCGATGCACAATGCCGATCTTATTTTTGGTGTGGGCGTACGATTTGATGACCGTACCACCAATAACCTAGAGAAGTACTGTCCTGACGCTAAGATCATCCATGTGGATATTGACCCGTCTTCAGTCTCTAAGAATGTCCGAGCAGACCTACCAATTGTGGGTTCTGCCGATAAGGTTCTTGAGTGCATGGTGTCACTGCTGGAAAATCAAAATAGTGACAACGATAAAGAAGCCTTAGACCACTGGTGGAGTGAGATTGCGACTTGGCGTGAGCGTCAATGTTTAGCTTACGAGAAATCGCCAGACAAAATTAAACCGCAACAGGTTATTGAAACCCTGCACAAACTGACAGATGGTGATGCGTATGTGGCCTCTGACGTAGGTCAGCATCAAATGTTTGCGGCGCTTTACTACCCATTCAAACAGTCTCGCCGTTGGATTAACTCAGGCGGTCTAGGAACTATGGGCTTTGGTCTTCCTGCGGGAATGGGGGTTAAGTTCGCACACCCTGAAGAAGAAGTAGTGGTTGTGACTGGTGATGGCAGTATTCAAATGAATATCCAAGAGCTGTCTACGGCGCTCCAATACGGCATTCCAGTAAAAATCATTAACCTAAATAACCGCTTCCTAGGAATGGTTAAGCAGTGGCAAGACATCATCTACGAAGGACGTCACTCTAATTCCTACATGACTTCTGTACCTGATTTCGCAGCTATTGCTGAGGCTTATGGACATGTGGGTATTCGTATTTCCTCGCCAGATGAGCTCGAATCAGGCCTGCAAAAAGCATTAGATATGAAAGACCGCTTGGTATTTGTCGATATCAGCGTAGATGAAACCGAGCACGTGTATCCAATGCAAGTCAAAGGCGAAGGCATGGACAATATGTGGCTAAGCAAGACGGAGAGAACCTAACTATGAGACATATCATTTCCCTACTAATGGAAAACCAACCAGGTTCACTGTCTCGAGTAGTGGGTCTGTTCTCACAGCGTGGCTACAACATTGAATCTCTGACGGTATCACCAACAGACGATGAGACCCTTTCACGTCTGAATATCACAACAGAAACCAATGAACTGCAACTAGAGCAAATTCAGAAGCAACTGCACAAGTTGATTGATGTACTCAAGGTGCAAGAAGTGACTGAGTTTGATCACATTGAGCGTGAGCTTATGATGGTGAAACTAAAGGCATCGGGATTTGCTCGTGCTGAAGTGAAGCGCACCGCTGATATCTTCCGTGGGCAGATCGTTGATGTCACCGCCTCTCAGTACACCGTACAACTGGCGGGCACCAGTGAAAAGCTCGATGCTTTTATTCAAGCGGTATCTGAAATTACCGATGTGATTGAGGTAGCTCGAAGCGGAGTCGTGGGTATTGCCCGTGGCGAAAGAGCGCTGAAAGCATAGTTTTCATTTCAGGTGTGTTGAAAAGCGAACGCTTGCTCACTGGTTTTTTACCTAGCTTAAGCTACTGAAAAATTAAAACTTTGTGCTAATTGTTAAAGTCATCCTTGTCACAGGGATGGCTTTTTTATTGCCTAGAACTTTGAGTTAGTGCAAATAGTATGATTATTGTGATTGCGTGGTGCTTTTTTGAACGATACACTGCGCCCAGTTTGAATGAACACAGCATCGCTGAGTGGGATAGGGATAGCGCAACTCTGTGATCATATCGAGGCGAAGTATGTTAAAGAATGCATTTGTAAGATTAGTGGTTGGTGGTTTATTGATGATGGCGGTGACATTTAACGCTGTTTACTTTTTACCACTAGTGTTGTTGATGAACACACATCGAAGTGAACTGTTCTCCTACTAAAACTTACTAAGAAATAGACATAAAAAAAGAGAGCCGATTGGCTCTCTTTTTTGTATCTGTATCGAACTACAAATTATAGTACGTGTACAGATGCAGTGTTAGTAGTACCTGAAGCAACTAGAGCGCCAGAAACCATAACTACGATGTCGCCTTTCTTACCAAAACCAGCTTCTAGAGCGTACTCTTTGCCGTTTTTGTAGAACTCATCAGTGCTGTCGATAGAATCAACAAGAACTGGACGAACACCTTTAGTAAGAACTAGCTGTGCAGCAGTCTTAGGGTTAGTTGTTAGAGCAACGATGCTTGCAGTTGGGAAGTACTTACGTACAGAACGTGCAGACTTGCCGCCTTCAGTAGCAACGATGATTAGTGGAGCAGCTAGCTTCTCAGCTGTGTCTACTGCGCCTTTACATACTGCTTCAGTGATGCGTAGACGTGGGCTGTCAAGACGAGAACCTAGTTCTGCTTTTAGCGCGCTGTCAGTACGGTTAGCGATTTGAGCCATGATAGCTACTGATTCTACTGGGTACTTACCTTTAGCAGTTTCACCAGAAAGCATTACTGCGTCAGTACCATCCATGATTGCGTTTGCAACGTCACCCGCTTCTGCGCGAGTTGGACGTGGGTTGCTGATCATAGAATCAAGCATTTGAGTTGCAGTGATAACAACTTTACGTGCACGGTTACACTTCTCGATCATCATCTTCTGAGCGAAGATTACTTCTTCAGCTGGGATCTCAACACCTAGGTCGCCACGAGCAACCATGATGCCGTCAGAAGCTTCAAGGATAGCGTCAAAGTTATCAACACCTTCTTGGTTCTCGATCTTAGAGATGATGTGGATGTTTTCGCCACCGTTAGCGTTTAGAAGCTCACGGATTTCTTTAACGTCTTCTTCTTTACGAATGAAAGAAGCAGCAACGAAATCAACGCCTTGCTCACAACCGAACTTAAGGTCAGCTTTATCTTTCTCAGAAAGAGCAGGAAGTTGAACAGAAACGCCAGGAAGGTTAACACCTTTGTTTTCGCCTAGTGCGCCGTTGTTAAGAACTTTACACTTAACTTCAGTTTCAGAAGTAGAGATAACTTCCATTTCGATTAGACCGTCGTCTACTAGGATAGTGTTACCAGCAGTTAGGTCGTTCGCGAAACCAAGGTAAGTTACAGCAACGATGTCTTTGTTACCAACTACAGCAGCATCTGTAGTGAAAGTGAATTCTTGACCAGCTACTAGATCAACGTCATTGCCGTCTTCTAGTTTGATTGTACGGATTTCTGGACCTTTAGTATCTAGAAGGATAGCTAGCTGCTTGCCTACTTTAGACATAACTTCGCGGTAGTTTTCGATACGCGCAGCGTGCTCTTCAAAGTTACCGTGAGAGAAGTTCAGGCGCATTACGTTCATGCCTGCATTTACTAGTTCAGTTAGCTTCTCTACAGATTCAGTTTTAGGGCCAATCGTACATACGATTTTGGTCTTTTTCATGGAAAATACTCTCCGGTAAGTATTACGTAAGTTTAAATAGGGTACTGGCGGCCATATTACTTCATTTGTAATTAAATTACAAAATTTACAGCGAGTCGTTAATTTGTGACTCAAAAAGCATTTATTGGCAACCACGACGACCAATCACACATTATCAGTCAATTTAAGAGCGATAATTGGATTATTTTTCGTCTAATCCGCCGTTAAAGTCTGAATGAACGCTTTAGTCATTCAGGCACTATCAGCAAAAATTCTGTAATAAAGTTTCTTTCTGGTGTCGGATTCTAACACCGAACTTAATGAAGTTCACGATTTAGAATTGTCTTAGAACAAGGTTTTAGCGCAAAATTATTATTTTTAACATTGAAATAAATCCACAGAGCTAAAACTAGGCCGGATCAGGCCTCAGCTGTGTTGTTGTTATCTAAATCTGGCGTTTCGGAACGTGTTATATTCTTCAACTATTGACTGATAGATCATCTGAAACGTTCAAAGAGGAATTGAGATGTTGAAACTGGGTGTTATAGGCTCAAACTGGATTACAGAGCGCTTTATTGATGCAGCAAAGGCAAGCGACTCGTTTACATTGCAGGCTGTCTATTCAAGGAAGATAGAGAACGCGAAGCAATTTGCCGAAAAACATCAAGCAAGTGATTGCTTTGACTCTTTAGAAGCCCTTGCCAACAGCAATGTTGATGCTGTCTATATCGCTAGCCCTAATTCATTGCATGCCCCTCAAGCGATTCAAATGATGAAAGCGGGTAAACACGTTATTGTGGAGAAACCGATTGCTTCAAACTTTGCACTGGCAGAGCAGATGTATCAGGTCGCTGAAGAGCAAGGTGTCATTCTCTTTGAAGCCTACATGTCTAGTTATCTTCCCAACTTCGATATTGTTCGGCAGTCTATCCCCAAGCTAGGAAAGCTTCGTAAGGCGAATATTAACTACTGCCAGTATTCTTCTCGCTATCAAAAGTACTTGGACGGAGAGAACCCTAACACCTTCAATCCTGCATTCTCCAATGGCTCTATTATGGATATCGGCTTCTATTGTATTGCGGCCTGCGTTGAACTTTTTGGTGAGCCTCAATCTATAAAAGCGCACGCCGCTTTGTTGGAATCGGGTGTTGATGGCCATGGCAGTGTCATCCTTAACTATGGGGATTTTGATGCGGTGGTTACTCATTCAAAGGTGAATGATTCTTACCTGCCTTGCGAAATACAAGGAGAGGATGCTGCACTACAAATTGACATGATTTCTTTGTGCCAAAGTGTGGAATGGCATCAAAGGGGGCTGTCGCCTCGGTCTATTGCAATAGAGCAACACGCAAATCCTATGTACTACGAAGCCAAAGCCTTTGCCAAAGTCATAAAAAGCGGGCGAATTCACTCAGCAGACAAAAAAAGAGCCTTGATAACCTCAAAGGTCATTACTGAGATTCGAGCGCAAACTGGGGTGGTTTTTCCTGCCGACCAGTAATTCAATAAATCGAGATATCGATAAATATCAGAGTTTTACACCTAGATGACTGTTGGTAGCGGTATCTTGGTTTATTCTTAGAACTGAGCAAATCTTTGTGGGACAGCATCTTATATGCGAACTAAAAATAAACGCTTCGACCTCAACTTATTAAGAGTCTTTGTGATTGCTTATCGCAGTCAATCTGTCACTAAGGCTGCTGATGAGTTAGATATGACTCAATCCGCGGTCAGTAATGCATTGGCACGGTTAAAAGACAATGCAGGGCAGGAGCTGTTTGCAAGAACGGGCAGGGGAATTAAGCCTACTCGATTTGCTCAGGATCTTTACGAGAGGTTAGCAAGTCCATTATTAGATATAGAGGCTTGCTTGTCTGGTCTTGAGAGCTTCGAGCCTGAACAAAGCCAGCGAACGTTTGTTGTCTATGTGCACGAAGGGCTCATTTATACCTTGCAGCGCGCGCTAGTGAATACCGCGATGCCACCGGGTATTGATGTGGTGACTAAAGAGCTGCCAGCAACTGAAGAAGCGATCTACGATGATCTTAGTAATGAAAAGGTCGATCTTGTTATCGACGTGGTGAAGTCCACCTCTCGAGTGTATACCACCCAACCACTGACCGAAAATAAACTCTGTTGTGTGGTGCGAAAAGGGCACCCGAGGTTTTCTAGTCATTCGATCAGTAAAGATCAATACCTGAGTGAAAAGCACGCCATACTTAACCTGCGTAGAAGAAGCCTGCCGTTCGTGGGTTGGTTCGTTGATGAAGTCTTACCACAGCGAGCAGTGCATTCTCAGCACTCTTCATTAATGGGCATAATGAGTGCGGTGTCATTTAGTGATGCGATCGCGACGGTTCCCTATCATCTTGCGCAGCAGTATCAAGATACCTTTGGGCTTGAGGTGTTGGACTTTCCCTTTGATGTGGATACCTACCAGTCTTACCTGGTTTGGAATAGCCGAATGAATCAAAACAAGGCTAATGTGTGGTTACGTGAGTTGGTCTCTAATCTACTTGCCAAAGATGAGCCGATAGTAAGTACTAACTGATGAGTAGGCTATGAGCATCGTTGGGTAGGTGTAAGATGCCCAAGTCTACAGCTTGCGTTGCGTTTATTTGCTTACTCACAATAGCGCTTAACACATCGACATCAATGATAATGGACTCTTCACTTTCCCCTTGTGGGACTTCATGTTGCTTGATGCTGATCCTAGAATCTGACGCTATGATCTTGTAGTAATGTCCTTTGCTCGATTCAAATAAGAACCACTCTCCCTCATTTTCAGAACTGAGTTGTTGTTGAAGTTGAAACATCAGCATCATCATTCTTTGCTCATAACGGCCACCAACAGCCACCTTTATCTTGCCAGCATTAATCGCTTGAGCGGTTGCTAATTGAAGACTAAAGGTTTGTTTTGGCACCTGATAAAGCGCGCCACTTCCAATGCCATCCATGACACACGCTGTTGCTAGTGATGGAACGAGCAATGTCGCAGATAAAAGCACAGCTATGGTTTTGTTGATAAGGGTAGGCATCTTGAACTCCAATCATAAAAGACATTAGGGTCAACAGACCCTAAGCACTTCCGTGTGCTTAGCTTATCGAGATAAGCTTGCCTCCTAGGACTTTAGCCAACGCGTGTTTTTATTTGATTATCGGTTAATCGGAGACTCACCTGAGGCAGAGTAGCCCACGCTATACTTTGAGTGATCTTGTGGCTCTATCACGTTGAAATACATCTCGAAGTTGTCCAGATAACCCGTTAGTTCACCCAGTTTATCCAGACTGCCTTCCGCCTTAATCTCACCTGATTTGATCAACTCTTGCATGGTCGATTGCTGAGTCAGCAATTGATCGAAGGCTGAGCGTTGCATAGTCAATGTGAAGTTTGGATTGTTGACATCAAAGCCTTCAATCGAGCTCATGCGGCCGTTCTTCACCTCGATGGCAAACTTCTCATTCTCATCGGTAATGATTAAGTTGGCGCGCATTTCAAAGTTGTCTTGCGCTGCCTTTGGTCCATTTAGGCGCACGCCCATGTAGTTCAGAAAATCTGCCGTTGGCATGTTTTGAATCATGTCTGCAGAGGCGGTCTTAGTGGATGCGCCTTTGACAATACCTCGGCGCAGTTCATCAGCGCCCACAAGAAATACGTTACGCTCTCCAGATGATTCACTCTGGTAGCCTAATTGCTCAAGACAGTCTGCTTGCAGGTATCGAGCTTGCTTGTTTTCAGGTTCAGCAAAGACCACCTTATTGACGATCTCAGCACACCAGCGGTAGTCACCTCGATCAAAGGCTTTGCTACCGGCAGCAATAATGTTGTCGGCACCAAAGTCTTCTACATAGCGTTTCGCTGATTCAGTCGTGCTGAGCGGAATCAGACTCGCTGGGTTCATGTCAAAGTAGCCTAGGTACTTATTTAATACCGCTTTTGCATTGCGATGATAAGAACCGTGGTAGCCACGCAAATACCATTCATTCGCTAAGGTTTCTGGGACTTTAAATTCATCTTGGATGTCATTGATGTTGACGCCATGATTTGCCAGACGCAGAGATTCATCGTGCAGGTAGCCATACATATCACGCTGCTTCTCGAGGAAGTTAACCACGTTGTCGTTACCCCAGCGAGGCCAGCTGTGAGAGGCGATCAGCACCTCGGAGTGATGACCAAACTCATACAAGGCTTCGTTGATCACATCTGCCCATTGCAAAGAGTCACGAACAAATGCGCCGCGAAGTGTGTACAGGTTATGAAGGCCGCCCACGGTGGTTTCCGCGCCCCAGTACGTCTTGTACTCTGGGATATAGGTGTTCATTTCTGATGGTGCTTCGGTTTCTGGAGCGTTCTGCATTACCAACTCCAGGCCATCTACAGTCACGCTTTGAATGTCGTCTTGAACCTCTAGAGTAGGAATGATCAAAGACAGTTCTCCAGAAGCCACGGATTTACCAATGGCCGCATCCACTTGTCCTTGAGCGCCTTTGTCTAGTGATGTGCCGTATTGGTACAGCACGCGCCTTGCCATTGCCGTTCCTGCCAGAACGTTTTCTGAGATCGAGTGTTTGGTAAAGCCACGAGGTGCAATGATCTCAACCTCACCAGCATCAACCTGTTGCTGCGAGACAATGCCTTTTACGCCACCAAAGTGGTCAGCATGAGAGTGGGAATAGACCACCGCTTTTATCGGTAGATCGCCATTTGGAACATGCTTCTTAAACAGCTCATAAGCAGCTTCAGCGGTCTCAGGGATGGTCAAAGGATCGAAGACAATCCAACCATTTTCACTGCGCACGAAGGTAATGTTGGCTAGGTCATAGCCACGTACCTGATAAACACCGTCTCGTACTTGGTAAAGACCGTGCTTCATGTTTAGGACGGCTTGACGCTGCATACTAGGGTGAATGCTGTCAAAGTCTTTGCCTTGCAATAGGAAGTCATAGCTACCTAGTTCCCAAGCAACACTTTTGCCATCTTTGTTCATGATCTTAAGGTTGTCTTCACGAGCGATAAATCCTTTATCAGCCAACTCAAAATCCGTTGTATCAGAGAAGTTCAATTGTGAGCGCAGTGAGTTATTAAAGTCAGCGGTGTACTTAGTTGCATTTTTTGACTCAGCATTAAATGCGGGTAGCGCTTCGTTTGCACTGGCACCAGCAAAAGACGCTGTTGCGGTCAAAGCGCTAACAATGACTAAAGATAAAGGAAGAAGGTTCGCTTTCATAATGTCTCTCATAAGTGGGCAAAGTGCCGATGTGGGGTAGCTTATGAGAACTGAATGATTCAATCATTATGGGGAACTTGCTTTCAGATATTTTCAATATAAATATCTAGAGAGGTTGAATTCAGATGTCTGAGAAAATGCAGTTCTCCCTCAGCATGAATAGTTGAAAGATTAGATGTTTTTAATGGAAATATCAGATTTACTGCTTCGGCTATTTTTTGAATGGTTAGATTTGGTTAAATTATCAGCGTTCCCAAACAACACTGACTACTGAGGTTGCCATGACAATGCGTACTAAATCTACTCTACTACTTCTGATTGCTTCTCTGTTTACTGTAACAGGCTGTGCATCAAACGAGGCAATGGATGCTGAGAATAAAAATGCGGGTCGTAACCGTGGTGCTATTGGTGGTGCCTTGCTGGGTGCAACGGCAGGTGCGTTAACTGGCGATGCTAGCTTAGCGGCTAAAGGTGCGGTAGCCGGCGGTGTTGCTGGTGGTGTTGCGGGCTCAATGAAAGATGTGGATGATGCTCGCTCTAAAGATAGAACAGAGATCCAGGCTGATGGCTTAAAGCAGGATAATCGCTCTGATGCTGAGAAGCGCCTTGCGGAGCTAGAGGCTGAGGTGAAAATCAAAGAGCTAGAATCCAAACTGGCTGATATGGAAGAGCAAAAAGACGGCTCTGAAGAGAGCTAATGGTTGGGGCAACTTTGTATTCCATATTAACGCCAAGCAATGCTTGGCGTTTTTGCGTCTATCCGAGTTTTGTTGCTAATCTAAACGCATGTTTATCGTGTGAGCAATTTTATAGTGCTATTTCCAGAGCAGCCTCAATGGTTAGAGGTAGAGCAGGGTAGGCTCTATTACGACCCTAAATTCATGCTACCTAACGAGGCCAATGAGTTATTTCAGTCTTTGCACAATCAACTCCCTTGGGAGCAGCGAGCTATTAAGATGTACGGACGCTCGGTGATGCAGCCAAGGCTACACGTATTGTGTGGCACGCACGCCTATCGATACTCCGGCATTACCCTTGAGCCCTTGCCTTGGCCAGCACTAATACAGCCTATCAAGCAAAGAGTGGAAAGCATTGCCCAGCAAAGCTTTAATACTGCTCTGATCAATCTCTATCGTGATGGGCAAGACCATATGGGGTGGCATAGTGATGATGAAAAATCATTGGGAGATTCCCCCATCATTGCTTCATTAAGCCTAGGTGCTAGTCGGCGTTTCATTCTTAAGCACAAACAGACCAAGCAAAAGATAGAGTACATATTAGAGGATGGCGCTTTACTGGTAATGGCGGGCGATTTGCAAGCGCATTGGCAACACTGTATCCCAAAAACCACAAAAGTCTCACAACCGCGTATTAATCTTACCTTTCGGAGTGTGATAGGCTAGCTCGCATACTCATCTAGAATGGACCACGAGCATGCAACAAACACACACTTATCCAATTGGAACACCCGGTCAAAAGTGGACTCAAAAAGAAGTTCAACAATGGCGTGAGAGTCGCACTTTACAGCGTTCTTATAAAGACGAAGTGCTTTCTAAGATGGATGAAATCGGTGATAGCTTCGAGCGTGTTCAATATGGAGAGCTGGATTACCCATCAGGGCCTTACCCACTGTTTGGCTTTAAATCTAAGCAATGGCATAGCGATAAGCCAACGGTACTTGTCACCGGTGGTGTACATGGTTACGAGACCAGTGGCGTACAAGGCGCACTGCTGTTTTTGAAAGAAGCAGCCTCTCAGTATCAAAGCGACTTCAATCTCATTGTTGCACCCTGTGTGTCTCCTTGGGGCTATGAAATCATTAATCGCTGGAACCCAGAGGCAGTAGACCCAAATCGCTCATTTGTAGAGAACAGCTCAGCCCCTGAGTCTGCGCTAGTGATGCAGTTTGTCAAAGACCTAGGTGTTGAAGTCTTTGCACATATCGATCTGCATGAGACCACAAACAGTGATGAAGAAGAATTTAGACCGGCCTTAGCGGCGCGCGATGGGCTGGAGTACTTTGAGGGTTCAATTCCTGATGGTTTTTATACTGTGGGCGACACTGAAAATCCATGTGAAGAGATGCAGACAGCCATTATTGCTTCCGTGGAAAAAGTCACTCATATTGCCCCTGCAGACCCAGATGGCACCATCATTGGTTCACCGGTAGTACAGCATGGCGTAATTAACTATCCGCTAGAAAAACTGGGCTTATGCGCTGGCTTTAGCAAGGCCAAATACACCACGACAACCGAAGTGTATCCAGACAGTGCTAAAGCGACAGCCGAGGAGTGTAACCGCGCCCAAGTAGCGGCGATTACCGGAATGTTGGATTACCTTAAAGCGCTGTAATTGACGTTAAGAGGTGGCGACGACCGCGTCGGAAATAACCACCTCTTTATTAGTCAGGGCTTGGATATCTTTCCACAACATTGGGGCTACGATCATTGTCAACGCAAGGTTTGACAATGGCACGGCCACCCAGACACCCTCAACACCAAACCATTGAGGAACAAAGAACAGAAACGGTAATTGCACCAGCATGTTGCCCACAGAAACGAACATCGCCTTTCCTGCTTTGCCCACCGCCATAAAGTACACCGAAGCCAAGAATAAGAAACCATCTAGAAATAGTGCTGCTAAGTGCAGTCGCATTCCCGCAACTGTAGTGGCTATCAATTCTGCATTTGAATCCGAGAACCAAGAGATAAAGAACTCAGGAAACAGATTCAATAGCACGACCGTTGCGATGCCCGATATCAATACCACCTTAAGTGCTAATGCCACAGTCCCCTTGATACGGCTATAACGTTTTTCGCCAAAATCGTAGCTCACGGGAGGCTGCATGCCTGATGCTATGCCCTCCGCAAACAAATAGTACATCGTCGCTATATAGCCGATGATGGCAAAGGCACCGACGTGAACCTCAGTGCCGTAGTGCATCAATAAGCGATTGTGTAGCGCGATAACAAAAGAGAAATAAGCAAACATCAGCATGCTGGACGCGCCTAACTGACAGATACGAAACGCTTTTTGAAAATCAAACGCTAGGCTTGTTAAGCGAATCTCGGCTTTATTAGAGACAAAATAGACAAGGCCAAGCACAGTCACAACGAGTTGTGATATTGCCGTAGCAATGGCAGCCCCTTGCAGTCCTTGCTCAAGAACGCCTATGTACAGGTAGTCCAAGATTATATTGAGTACAGCACCAATAATGGTTAATACCGTCGCCACCTTTGGGCTATTGTCGTTGCGGACAAGCATTGGAATAACAGTGGCTGAAATCGCCATAGGTGCACTGTAAACAAAGATACTGATGTAATTGAAACCGTGAGTAAGAGACTCGCCCGCAGCGCCCTGCAGTACCAATAGGTCTCGGCCCCATACACCAATAATTGGCATAGAGATGAGGGAGAACAAGACAGTTAAGCCAATGGCGGTTTGTAAAACATTGGTCGCTTGCTGAGGCTGTCTCTCACCGCGATACATGGAAACAAGGCTTCCTGCCCCCATACCCACGAGGATGCCAAATCCCATAATGGTTGCAATGATAGGCCACGCCATATTGATACCGGCAAGACCCGAATAGCCCACATAATGACCAACAAAAATACCGTCGATGATTTGATACAAGCCACTGATCAGCATTGCCGCTACAGAAGGTATGGCAAAGCGCCAGAATACTTGGCTAACTGATTCGTCTTGTTTTATCGCTTCGGTGGTCATGCTTTTCTATCTGGCTAAATAATTTGGCCCCATTATCTAGTAAAATATGATATATAAAAGTTAGTTACTATCCGTTTAGCGTATAGGTGAAACCATGAACTGGACCCTAGATCAACTGCAGTCATTTGTATATTCAGCTCAATTGGGCTCCTTTTCGGCTGCTGCCCGTAAATTAGGCAAGGCGCAATCTCGAGTCAGTACCGCGGTCGCAAACTTAGAGGCGGACCTAGGCTTTGAGCTGTTTGATCGCTCTCGTAAATTACCTGAGCTCACTCCTCTTGGAAAAGAGATGCTGGTGGAGGCAAAAGGCGTGCTTGAGCAAGCTCAGCGCCTGCAATCACGCGCGTTAAGTGCCTCTAAAAAGGAAGAGATTGAGCTGGTGTTAGCGGTAGATGAGGCGATTCAGGTCATGGCATTTGCCCCAATATTTGTGGAGTTGGGTGAGGCTTTTCCAAATCTAAAGCTCACTATTATCAATGGGTCTAGAGAAGATATTTCGCTGTATATAGAGCAAGGAAAAGCGGACCTTGGGGTATTGTTTAAGTCACGTCAAATTGATGAAGAGTTAGAGTTTACATCCATTGGCCAGTATCGACTGCGACTCATTGCAGGGCAAAACCATCCCCTTACTCGCGTAAAGTCACCGACTATAGTGGACCTGCAGCAATACCGGCAGTTTGTTATCTGCGATCGCAACGGAGAAGGTCGCGATGAACCCTTAGTCGCTCATCATTGGTACATAGACAGCTATTTTGTCATCGGTGATTTAGTGGGAAATGGAATGGGGTGGGCGCTCATTCCTGATCATATTGCTTCAGCTCAGTGGTATCGTGATAGTTTGGTGCAGTTACCCGCAGACAACTTGCCGGTTAGCCTTACCGCTGAGGTGGGGTTGATACGTCGACGAGAAAATGGGATCGGTGTGGTGAGTGAGTGGCTACATCACGCATTGAAGAATATCTTTATTCAACCATCCAGCAATTAGGCCGTGCGCTGGTAAAAGGGACTTTACTGTGTTTTCGGCAGACCTTGCGCGGTAATGCAGTCATCATGTGTTAAATAGGCCACAGTAACCGCCATAAGGGCAAGTATCCCTGTCGGTATCAAATAGAGTGGGGTTTGATAGTTGTAAAAATAAAAGCTCATGCCCGCAAAGATAACGTTCATGCCTACCGCTGACATAGAGGCGGTATTTTTTTTGAGAATGCCCATCGCCATTAGCATTTCTAACACAGCAATAAAGTAGCCGTACCAAGTCGATAAGCACATTTCGCCAAATGGTCGGTGAATCAGTTCCATTCCCGAAAATTTGGCGATACTCGATATCGCAAAAACGAGCGATAATATGATGCTGAATACCTTTATCAGCCTCTTTTCTTTCTGATCCATAGATTTCCCTAGATAGCTCTCACAGTTAACGGCCACTAGACTCAATCTCGGGGGGCGGGAAAGTGATATACAACTGAGTGCTTAGTGTGTGGTGTGAATTGAAACAAATTGTGAACAACAATTATACCGTACAGCTCACAGAATAGTAACATCATGATACAAAAAGATTTTTTGTTGTAGCCAAGATGGAAGCGTTGACGTTGTTAATTGCGCTATTAGGTAAAAGGTAACGCGAACTTACATTTCCTGACATTTCCTTTTTTAGATTATAGAGTAATAGATCTAATTTTAAGTTCTTTTAAAACAATAGGTTAGTGGTGGTTGTTTGAATTGAAATAGTACGGTCATGTTTGTGTCATCGTTTGCTTAAAAAACTGAAACCAGAATGTAATGCAAGCCTCTTAGTTTCCCTAGCCATTAATAACCTAGTAGGGAAACACAACAATGTTACTGTCAAAAAAATCCTTTCTCGCAACTCTAGTTGCCTTAACCTTGGCTGGCTGTAATAGCGGCAGTACCGATTCAGGTAATGATACGCAAAAACCTGATGAGCCGAATATTCCAGAAGCCCAAGCAGAGCTAACCATAGGTTTGCTTCCTGATACCCAGGCTGATGGTATTAAGGTTGCTGAGCATCCAATGAGAGCAGTGCTCGATAAGCATCTTGAGCAAGGGGTTAACATTGTTATTCCTGTTGGTGACCTAACAGATAAAGGCACAACGACCGAGTGGGAAAGCTGGGTTGGAATTGCTCGTGAGTACAAAGCTCAAGGAATGGAGTTTTTACCCTTGATGGGCAACCACGAAGATAGCTTTGCCTATACCACTGAGTGGATTGACTACATGAAGGAGTTCATTCCCGAGGACGCGGTGCACATGCCTAAGCGTGAGTGGTTGAACTACTACGTGATTCGTAAGAACACCCTGATCATCCCACTCGCGTATTGGAACCTGCCAATTGCTTTCCCGTGGATAAAAGAAGTAGTCGCCGAGCATCGTAACAATATCGATCATGTTGTCATTGCCAGCCATGATGGCTTAGTGGGTGCGAAATATGGTGAGACACGCGAGCTTATCGTAGAAGGCACTGAGGGTGGCTACCGCGATGATAAACTGCACAGCCAGTGGGACCAGATCCGTGACTTCTTCTATGAGAATGATGTGGTGTGGGTTCAGGGACATGAGCATCTTTACCAACGTTCAGTGATTAAAGCGCCAGTCGGCACTGAGACTCAATCTTGGACTCCGACTGGGGGCAATTATCGCCTTCCTCAATACACTCAGATCGTCAGCGGTAACGCCTCATACAAGGGCTATGAATTCCGATACGGTGAGCGTGAGTTGGTGCAAAACGTAATTCAGATGAAGATGGGTACATACAACGAGGGACATGACTCGTACGCCTATGATGTGAATGCGGCGCAACTTGCTATTAAGGGTGATCGCATAGATTACACTGCATTCTCTGCGCCACATACCGTCAAGCACAATGACGATGGGGCAAAAGAGCTTGCTGATCCAGAGTGGGTACTAATGGATAAGTTTTCTCGTACTAATAATCGCTGTGAAAAGATCATTTACGCAAACAGCCTACCGGAAGATATGCGCCCAGTGCTGGAGTATACCGCTAGCTACCGCACCAACGAGTGTGTTGCTGATGATGGCTCTCGAGTGAGGGTTCTAGCCGGTGAAAACAACACCTTTAACCGTGTTGATTCAACAGAAAGAACACTAAGCTGGACAGAGGGTTACAGTAAGGCGCAAAGCCAAAATGAGTTGATGCGTATGGCTTATCAGTTCTTATTCCAAAAGCATGCCGCTTGGACACCGAACCTAAATGGTGATGAGCGCATCTATGCAAACGAAGAAAATGAGAACGTTACTGTTCGTGCTACCACAATTGATATGAAGAAACTCTTATCACTGAGTTGGTCTGAGGCAAGCAAAGAAACGGCATCGGACATTGTGATTATCTCTGGCACTCAAAACCAATCAGGTATTTACCAAAATGCTTACGGCGGTGAAAAGGATATTCAGACTGAGCAAGGCATGCCAGGAAGCCAACCTGATGGCTCAGCAAAAGCGCCGCATCCTTTACCTAGCTACGCAACGGCAGACTGGGATTTATTAAAGCAATCATCAGACCCGTATGCCTTCCAATTTGAGGTGGCACCAGGGGTAGACCTTGAGAAGCATCAGCTGGCATGGAAAAAAGGGTGGGGAGAATGGCAGACCATTACCTCTGATGAGTGTGTATTCGAAGGGCGTTTTGAAGACGAGTACCTAGATACACCGCCAAACCGAGTTCCAGGATGCCATGCCGAGCCTTTGGTCGGTAAAGATGCTGCGGAGAATAACTTCTGGGTTGTCCTTCATGGTGATGCAGAAATTGCTCTGATCAAGTAATTCGAAATTAGAGTTATAGGGGTGGCAGAGTCCCACCCCTTATCCTTTCCCCAAACAAGTTTGTACCTTATTTATGTTAAACCGTATCTGTTTACTGTTATCCGCTGTTCTGTTGGTTTGGTTTGTCAGTGGCTGCTCCGAATCAATTACTGAAACCAAGCTACAAAGCCAACAGATTGATTGGCTGGATCTTATTCCTGAAGAGGAGCGACTAGCCCTTTCACAGCAAATTCAAACCTTGCAAGCAATGCCATTACACAATGAAGAAGCACCCGGATTAGACCAGCAATATGGATTGGGAGAGGTAAATTATGCCACTTCTTTAGCGGGTGAGAATATTCGCCTAGCTGGCTTCATGGTCCCACTTGAAGGGGAAAATGGCATGGTGACTGAATTCATCTTGGTGCCCTTCTTTGGCGCATGTATTCATGTGCCTCCACCACCAGCGAATCAAATGATTGTTGTACGTTACGAGACTGGCATTCCAGCGAGCTACTTCTTCGATTCCATTGTGATTGAGGGAGCTTTGGAGATGACAGAATTTGAAAGCAACGGTATTGGCATCGGATACCAAATGACAGCAACATATGTAGGACCCAACGTATAGAATTAGTTAATTATTGAAGGTATTTGACCTATGATGATCAAATAGATCATCATAGGTCAAATACCCTTTAAGCTGTACAACTATAAAAATGCTGCTTGCCATAAATTCAATATAAAGTTGCATAAACACAGCTATGCAATAGGACTGATGAGGAGTAGATTCTGCGTACTCTTTAACCTTTATCTATGTGTGAAATTGCGTAATGGCAGATACAACCCCCACTCCTTTTGAATCTCTTCTTCCTCCAGAAATGGCCGTACGTGCCGCTGATGTAGGTGAAAGCAAAGCAACTAAAAAGCCAATAAAATCATTTATGTTAGCGATTGCTGCTGGCATGCACATTGGCATCGCATTCGTTTTTTATACTGTGGTGACGACGGGCGCAGCGGAAATGCCCTATGGTATGGCGAAGTTGATGGGCGGGTTGGCGTTCAGCCTTGGCTTGATACTTGTGGTTATCACAGGCGGTGAGCTGTTTACCAGCACAGTGCTGACGCTCGTTGCTAAGGTGAGTGGTCGAATAACATGGGGTCAACTGGCCAAGAACTGGTGCGTTGTCTACTTCGGTAATTTTGTTGGGGCCATGATGCTGGTGGGTATCATGATGGTCACTAAAGAATATATGAGTGATGGCGGGCTGATGGGGCTCAATGCCATGGCCATTTCACAGCATAAGCTTCACCATACTTTCTGGCAGGCCGTTGCGTTGGGCTTGATGTGTAACCTTTTGGTTTGTTTGGCTATTTGGATGACATACAGTGCCCGCTCTCTTACAGATAAAGTGATTATCTTGATTTTGCCAGTGGCAATGTTTGTGGCGTCGGGCTTTGAGCACAGCATCGCAAACATGTTCCAGGTGCCTATGGCGATTGCCATTAAAAACTTCGCACCAGCAGAATTTTGGCAAATGACAGGGGCAAACATTGCTAACTATGCCGATCTCAACGTTCTGGATTTTGTTATAAACAACCTAATCCCTGTCACTATTGGCAATATCATTGGTGGTGGTTTGTTTGTGGGTATCTACTTTTGGATGATCTATCTAAAAGACTAAGGGGTTATTTTTCCTCGAATATTGTGCCTATCACCTTTCCATAGGCGCAATATGTTGTATGGATTTAAGTGATTGGTCATAATGATGAGAGCATTATTAGGACTTATCGCTTTTTATGACGCAAACCCCAAAGAAGAACAGACCCACGCTACAGGACGTAGCCGATCTGGTTGGCGTAACCAAGATGACGGTATCGCGTTATTTACGTAATCCAGATTCCGTAGCCGAAAAGACACGCCACAAGATATCAGCAGTATTAGAAGAGGTCGGTTATATCGAAAACCGAGCTCCGGCCATGCTTTCAAAATCGTCTAGTAAAGCTATCGGGGTATTGCTTCCATCTCTCTCCAACCAAATCTTTGCCTCTTTCGTTCAAGGAATTGAAGCGGTTACAAAAGAACACGGTTATGAAATTCTCATTGCCCACTTTAGCTATGATGAACAGGAAGAAGAGCGCAAGATAGCGTCTTTGCTTGCCTATCAAGTTGACGGCTTAATTCTAACCGAAAGCCATCACACCAAGCGCACTTTGCAGATGATAAAGAACGCCAATGTGCCTGTCGTTGAAACTATGGAGCTTCCCGAGAATCCGATTGATATAGCCGTTGGTCTCGATCATGTTGAGGCTTCTTATGTCGCGGTCAAAAAACTGATTGCTGCGGGTAAAACCTCCATCGCCTATTTTGGTGCTCGTCTTGATACTCGTACTAAATTGCGTATGCAGGGCTACGATAAAGCATTGCTAGAAGCTGGATTGGAACTAAAACACATACTGACCTCAGAGCACTCAAGCTCGTCGCTGGGGCATGCGTTGTTAGACAAAGCCTTGCAAACCTATCCTGATCTCGATGGTGTATTTTGTACCAACGATGATATTGCAATCGGTACTGTATTAAGCGCTCAGCAACGCGGTATAGAAGTGCCTAAGCAGATTTCGGTGATTGGTTACAATGCCTTGGAAATGGGGCAAACCATCCGCCCAATATTGACCAGCATTGATACCCCTAGATACGACATTGGTGCGAAAAGTGCGGACCTTCTTATTCAGCGCTTGCAGGGTACATTGACGACTAGCCCACAAGTCGACATGGGTTATAGCTTTACTCAAGGCGAGAGTGTATAGGGATAAAAAAGGCCAACGAACGTTCGCTGGCCTTAGATTCCTCACATCTATTTGTAAGATGTAAAATAGATTAGATGATAAAGCTTGCGCCTTCTTCTGCGCTGGTGACAGTCTGGCGAATCGTCTTAAACAAGTTACGTCCCCAAGTCATTTGATCCGCTTCAGTATCGATCTCTAGCATCGTTCGACCGCTAGAGTCAGTAAGGTTGTTCAGCTCTGATGTTTGACAGTCCAAACGAATCATATCGCCGTCTCTAACTAAACCAATGGCGCCACCGCGAATCGCTTCAGGAGAAATGTGGATTGCTGATGGGATCTTGCCTGATGCGCCAGATAAGCGGCCATCAGTGACCAGTGCCACCTTATGGCCAGCCTTTTGGATATTCCCGAGAATTGGCATGAGCTTGTGAAGTTCAGGCATGCCGTTTGCCGCTGGACCATTGTGGGTGACCACCACAACGCAGTCTTTATTCAGCTCTCCGCGCTGGTACGCCGCTTCAACATCGTGCTGAGACTGAAAGACAATTGCAGGTGCTTCAATCACGCGTTGATCTTCTTTTACTGCAGACACTTTCACCACAGAACGGCCTAGGTTGCCATCTAACACTCGAGTGCCACCAGTCGCCTGGAATACCTCATCGGTTGTTGAGATAACTTCTGCATCGACACTGCCTTGGCAGTGATGCCAAACCAATTCTCCATCACTCAAGCTTGGCAGTGTCATCTGCTCTTCGAAGCTTCCAAAGGTTGGGGTTACATCACGATGCAATAGGTTGGATTGATCCAATCTATGTAGCAGAGCAGGAACGCCACCGGCTTCTTGGAAGGCATTCATGTCCGCAGGGCCATTTGGATAGACTCGAGCCAGCAAAGGAACAGTATTAGAAAGATCGCTGATGTCTTGCCAGGTGAGTTGAATACCTGCCGCGCGTGCCACAGCCAACATATGAATGGTGTGGTTGGTACTGCCACCAGAAGCGAGCAAGGCAATAACGCCATTGATAAGGTTCTTCTCGGTCACAACATCAGAAAGAGGGCGGAAGTTACTTGAACCTGCGGTCATTGACGCAACCTTCTTAGCCGCAAAGTCTGTTAGCGCGTGTCGAAGTGCAGAGTTTGGTTGGATAAACGCTGAACCCGGCAACATCAAGCCCATAGCTTCAAACACCAGTTGATTGGTGTTTGCAGTGCCATAGAAAGTACAAGTGCCCGGTGAGTGGTATGCCTGACATTCCATTTCAAGAAGGGCATCTTTACCGACTTCACCCGCAGCATATTGCTGACGAACGCTGACCTTCTCTTCGTTGCTGATGCCCGTTGGCATTAGCCCGGCTGGTACGAATGCCGTTGGTAGGTGCGCGTAGGCGAGCGCACCCATCAGTTGTCCTGGGGCAATTTTGTCACAAATACCCAGTAGCAAAGTGGCATCAAACATATTGTGGCTTAGAGAAAGGGCCGTGGATTGCGCGATTAAATCACGAGAAAACAAAGACATATCCATGCCAGCCTGGCCTTGGGTCACTCCATCACACATAGCAGGGACGCCGCCGGCTACTTGCGCTGTGTGGCCTAGCTCGGCAAGAGATTTCTTTATTTGATCTGGGTAATGCTGATAAGGCTGATGCGCACTTAGCATGTCATTGTAAGAGGTAATCAGCGCCACATTTGAGCGTGTAAAATCTAGAATCTGGCTCTTTTCAGATGAGCATGACGCAGCGACAGCATGGGCGAGGTTGCCACAGGACAAATGAGCACGCACCTTGCCTTGCTCGGCTTGTTGCTGAGTTTGCGCCATAAAGGCAGCACGACTTTCAAGGCTGCGTTCAATCAAACGTTCTGTTACTGCTTGGACGGTTGGATGAATCATGCAAGGTTCTCACTTTTTTCTGTAATGGCAGCGGCAGAGCGCTCAACAACTTCTGCGATACTGCAGTCAATATCAACGACAATGGTCTTTGGTTCAGCGTCTGGTCTTTCTAAGGCTTCAAATTGACTGGTAACCATATTCAGTTTCATAAAGTGGCCTTTACGTTGCTTCATACGCTCCATGATGAGGTCCATGCTACCGTCCAAGAATAAGAAGGTAACGTTGCCATTGCCTTCACGAATTTGATCGCGATATTTCTTTTTCAGAGCCGAACACACGATAACCCCATGTTCATTTTTGCTCTCTAGGCTATAGGCAGCATCACGAATTCGTTCTAGCCAAGGTGTACGATCGTCATCATCTAATGGCATTCCTGACGCCATTTTCTGAATATTTGCTCTAGGGTGAAGGTCATCACCATCGATGAACTTGTACCCTAATTTCTGTGCTAACTGAGCGCCGATAGTGCTTTTTCCACTCGCACATACACCCATTACGATAATGCTACTGCCCGCCATAATTGTTCCTTTCGATAAAGTTTGCGCGTGATCTCAATTTTCGACACCACTTCAAAATATAGGTTTATCTTATTATTGTTACGGGTAACATGTTACCCGTAACTTAGTTAGATGTGAACCAACACACAAATATTTTAATTCTAAAGGTGAGACCATGGAGCAGATCGCTCAAGCCGCAGATCCTACATTTCTGTTAACTATTGCGGGGTTAGCTATAGCAGCATTGCTAATCCTAATCATTAAATTAAAAGTTCATGCTTTTGCTTCTCTGACCCTTGTGAGTCTGGGTACCGCGATTGCAACAGGCGTTAGCACAGACCAAGTGGTGCCTACCATGATGGGCGGCTTCGGAGGCACACTAGCCTCAGTGGCTTTGCTTGTTGGTCTTGGCGCTATGATAGGTAAAATACTTGAGGTAACCGGCGGTGCTAAGGTGCTTGCGGATACCTTGATAGGGCGCTTTGGTAAAGAGCGCGCACCTTTAGCTCTGGGTATCGCCTCCTTGCTATTTGGTTTCCCTATCTTCTTTGATGCTGGCCTTGTGGTCATGATGCCAATCATCTTTAGCGTCGCTAAGCGCTTTGGTGGCTCTCCACTTAAATATGCTCTGCCTTCAGCAGGTGCGTTCGCGGTTATGCATGCCTTTGTACCACCACATCCAGGTCCAGTAGCCGCGGCTGATTTGCTTGGCGCAAACATCGGTTTACTGCTGTTTGTTGGTATCCTAGTGGCGATTCCGACGTGGTACTTTGGTGCTTACCTATTTGGTTTGTACGCTGGTAAGAAATTTGATATTCCACTATCAAAGGCCTTCTTTAATAGTGACGCGATTGTTGATGAATCTAAGTTACCTAAGTTTGGTACGGTAATGGCGATCTTGGTGTTGCCTGTTGTCCTTATCTGTCTTGATACTGGTCTGAATACACTAGCGGTTGCGGGGGTGATTGACGGTAAATCAGCGGTGGTAGAATTCCTGCGTATGCTAGGTAAAACCCCGATTGCACTTCTGATTACCTTGCTAGTTTGCTTGTGGGTATTTGCCAAAGATTACGGCATGGCAAAACTTGAAAAACTGTGTGGCGACTCCCTTGCTCCTATTTGTGCCGTGATTCTAGTAACCGGTGCTGGTGGTATGTTTGGCGGCGTACTTCGCGCAAGTGGTATTGGTGATGCACTAGCGGGAGTATTGGCTGATACGGGCATGCCAATTGTGGTAGCCGCGTTTGTTATCTCTACGTGTCTGCGTGTAGCGCAGGGTTCTGCAACGGTCGCTTTGACTACAACTGCTGCATTGATTGCTCCAACAGTTGCTGCGACAACCGGCCTTTCTGAGCTAGACCTATGTTTCATCGTTATCTCTATCGCAGGTGGTGCAACAGTACTGTCTCACTTCAACGATTCTGGTTTCTGGCTTGTTTCTCGTCTTATGGAAATGGATGAGAAAACCACACTTAAAACTTGGACAGTAATGGAGACGCTACTAGGTAGTATTGCCTTCATTATTGTGGCAACTCTTAGCTTCATTCTTTAGAGGTCGACATGTCGAATATTGAACAGCAACTACGTGAGATTAAGGTAGTTCCGGTCATTACTATTAACAACGCGCAGCAAGCCGTGCCTTTGGCAAAAGTGCTGGTAGAAAATGGCTTACCGTGCGCTGAGGTTACCTTCCGCACCGAGGCAGGTGCAGAGTCCATTCGTCTTATGCGCGAAGCCTACTCTGAGTTGCTTATTGGTGCAGGTACAGTGTTAAGCACTGCGCAAGTTGACCAAGCAATAGAAGCGGGCGCCGACTTTGTAGTAAGTCCTGGCTTAAACCCTAAAGTCGTGACCTACTGTCAGCAGCGCGGCATGCCGATTGTTCCTGGGGTAAATAACCCAAGTTTGGTGGAACAAGCAATGGAACTGGGCTTGAAGACATTGAAGTTCTTCCCTGCTGAGCCATCTGGTGGTGTACCTATGCTCAAGGCACTCACGGCGGTTTATCCAGTGAGCTTTATGCCTACGGGTGGGGTCAGCCCTAACAACCTACAAGACTACCTTGCGATTGATGCGGTAGTGGCTTGTGGTGGTACTTGGATTGTTCCAACTAAGCTTGTCGATGAACAGGATTGGGATGCAATAGCGCAGTTGATCAAAGCTTTATAACTCAATGACTTATAAATAGTGAAAAGCCGATAGGGAAACCTATCGGCTTTTTTTGTGTGAAAAGCGGTTAGTGCGTTGCTATTTTCAGAGTGTCATCGGGTGTGTCGCTTTTTTCACCCTTATTAGCTTTGATGATGAATAGTAAGCCAATAAGTGGCACAACCGCCGCTGCGTAGGGGATCATGCTCGCACCAAGGTGCCCATCTAACACCATGCCACCAAGGAAGCCGCCAAACGCATTCGCTAGGTTAAACGCTGAGATATTGGCTGTAGCTGCCAGCTCTTGACCCTCACCACCGTGATTCATCACACGCAATTGCATTGCTGGCACGTTAGCAAACGAAGCAATACCAAAGATAAACAGTGAACCGACGAACAGTATTTTGCTACCTGTAAACATACCCACTAATAGTAGCGATGCAATGAGAGCAACAGCCCAGAACAAAGAAGCCTTGGTTAAGCTTTTATCTGAAGAGCGACCACCTAATGTGTTACCGATTATTAAGCCAACGCCAACCAATACCAGAATCCAAGTAACCGAATCTTGTTCAAAGCCAGTCACATGCATCGCGATAGGAGCAATGTAGCCGTACAGCGTCATAAAGCCTGACCATGCAAAGGCGGTAATGGCTAGACTTATCAATAGCATAGGGTTCTTGAAGGCTTGTAGCTGGGTCTTGATATCTTTTGCCTCACTGTGTCCTGAAGAGTGGATAGCGAGCATGATAAACACAAGTGCAACCGCGCCAAACGCTGCCACAGTAAAAAAGGTATTACTCCAACCAAAGGTTAGGCTTATCCAAGTACCTGCTGGCACACCCAGTACGTTTGCTAGGGTTAGGCCTGCAAACATTTGCCCTACCGCTCTACCTGCCATCTTTTCAGAAACAAGGTTTGTCGCAACCACCGCACCAATGCCGTAGAAAGGTCCCTGCACAAGACCGGCGATTACGCGACTCGCGAGTAGTAAAGTGTAGTTAGGTGCCAGTGCTGAGAGTACGTTGCCCAAGATAAACAGCCCCATTAAGCTAATAAGCACGTTCTTCTTATTAAATTTTGCAAGATAGATGGTTAGGATGGGGCCGCCGACAACGATAGCCAGTGCATACGCACTGATTAGGTATCCCGCTTGTCCTTCAGTGATTGAGAGTGACGTGGCAATCTGTGGAAGAATACCTGCGATAACAAATTCTGCAGTCCCTATGGCAAACGCGGCTAGCGTTAATATCCAAACCTGCATTGGCATTTTTTGTTGAGTCATAATGTTTTCCATTGATTCGTTTCAATGACGCTATTATTATCCTCTATTCATATTTTGATAATTGACTGAAAATTGAATACATTATTTACTTGAAGTTAATGGTGGGGTGATTATGGATAAACTGTCTGATATGGCTATGTTTGTTTCGATAGTGAAGCAGAAAAGCATGGCAGGCACAGCGCGAGAGCTTGGGGTTTCAGCCGCCTCCATAACCACTCGACTGCAAGCGCTAGAAGAGCGCTATGGGGTTAAACTGCTAAATCGTACCACGCGACATCTGTCACTTACTGAGGCAGGAGAGCTCTATTATCGCTCTTGCTTAGATATTCTGGACAGTGTGAACGAAACTGAAAGCCTGATTAAACAAGGCACTCGGCTTACCCAAGGGCCAATAAAGATAGTGGCACCCAAGGACATCAGTAAGCAGATGCTTCTGCCGATCATCTCTGAGTTTACTGAGCGCTACCCTGAAATCACGCCATCCCTTTACCTCAATGATCACGTGCACAACATCGCAGACAGTGGCGTCGATCTGGTGATTCGCTATGGGGAACTGCATGACAGCAACATCATATCCAAAAGACTGGGTAAGAGTGAGCGAGTATTGTGTGCCTCACCTCAGTACTTAAAAGATCATGGTGTTCCAAATGCTCCAAGGGATCTCATGGAGCACAATGCCTTGGTCATGTTAAGCGGCGAACAAGAACTCAAAACTTGGTATTTCAGAAAGAATTCAAAGCTAGAATCGGTAACCGTCAAGCCAAAGATGTTATCCGATGATGGTGAGATAATTAAACAACTTGCATTAAACGGGCAAGGAATTGCCATGAAATCGCGCTTAGATGTGCAATCTGAGATTAACAGTGGGCAGTTGGTGACAGTGCTGGGTGACTACACAGTAAACTTCAATTCAGCGACCACAGACACCAGTACAGACTTGAAGGTGTATTACCTAGATAAGAAGTATCAGCCCAAGCGTATTCGCCTGTTTTTGGACTTTTTGTATGAGAGGTTTGCGGAAATCTAGCAACAAAAAGGCCTGATAACATCAAATGCTATCAGGCCTTCGATTGTAAGAAGAAGAAAAAACTAGCTCGCCTTTATTTCTTCTTTCTCGTCTTTTTCTTCTTTATCAGAGAAGATATCTGCAACTTTCTCTTTTTCGAGGGTGCCTTCTAATTCACCGTCTTCGTTGATTACTGGTAGAGAGTAGTCAGATGAAATGGCTTCGGTGAGAACCTCTTCAATTGCAGACTCCGAAGAGATGGTTGGCACGTCTTCATACAAGCTAGGCTCTATGTTATCGATAGCATCATCTTGTGAGGCTTCTTCTAGAGTCTCCTCCGTGATCAGGCCTTGGTAGCCATCTTCGGTAACATGGTAGCCGTAGTCGTGTTCGGACTTTCTCATCTGTCTTAACGCACCCTCGATAGTGCTGGTGGTAATACGCAAAGAAGGCTTTTGCATTACGGTTTCAACAGTCAGAGCGCGGGCGCGGTTCACATCTTTAACGAAAGCTTCAACGTAATCGGTCGCAGGGTGCAATAGGATCTCGTCTGGCGTACCTTGCTGTACCAATTCACCGTCTTTCAAGATAGCGATCTTATCACCAATGCGTAGCGCTTCATCTAAATCGTGGGTGATGAAGATGATGGTCTTGTGCAGTTTCTCTTGAAGCTCAATTAACTGATCCTGCATTTCACTGCGAATCAATGGATCGAGGGCGGAAAAGGCTTCATCCATTAATAGGATTTCGGCATCTGTACACAGGGCGCGAGCCAAGCCAACACGCTGCTGCTGTCCGCCAGAAAGCTGTGATGGGTATTGGTCTTCGTAGCCTTTCAGGCCTACGGTTTCTACCCATTCGGTGGCCTTTGCAAGACGCTCGGTTTTATCAAGGCCTTGGATCTCTAAACCATAGGCGACGTTGTCGATCACCTTGCGGTGAGGGAGCAGGCCGAAGCGTTGGAATACCATCGACATCTTATGTCGGCGGAACTCTTCGAGCTCTTTTGGGGCGAACTGCATGACATCAGTGCCTTCGACGTCTATTCGACCTTCTGTTGGGTCGATAAGGCGGTTGAAGTGACGAATCAAGGTGGATTTTCCTGAGCCAGATAAGCCCATGATTACAAAAATCTCACCGTTATTGATCTCTAGGTTGATGTCTTTCAAGCCCACTGTGTGACCGGTTTTGGCCAGCACTTCGTCCTTGCTAAGCCCTTCTTTTACCAGTGGCAATACAGACTGTGGCTTAGGGCCAAATATCTTATACAGGCCAGAGATTTTGATCAGAGGTTTAATCATGTCTTAAATCTCCTAGGTGAGCCTGAGTCCGCTTAGCGTAAGCTTGAGTCGAACGGTCGATAAGAATGGCCAATACCACAATCGCCAAGCCATTGAGTAGGCCCAATGTGAAGTATTGGTTGGTGATGGATTTAAGTACCGGTTGGCCAAGGCCTTTCACGCCGATCATCGATGCGATAACGACCATAGATAGCGCCATCATTACGGTTTGGTTAATACCAGCCATGATAGTCGGCATTGCTAAAGGCAGCTGCACGCCAAATAAGCGCTGGCTGCGGCTTGCGCCAAAGGCTGTGGCGGCTTCCATCACCTCTTTATCAACTAACCTGATACCTAGGTTGGTCAGGCGAATAACCGGTGGGATAGCATAGATAACAACGGCGATTAACCCTGGGATCTTACCGATGCCTAACAGCATGACCACAGGTATCAAATAAACGAATGCGGGCATGGTTTGCATGATATCGAGAATGGGTGTCACGACACTCTGAACTCGATTAGAGCGTGCCATTGCGATGCCAATAGGGATGCCGACAACGATGGCGAGTAGGGTACAGACGGTAATGATACTGAGCGTACGCATCGTATCTTCCCACATGCCTAAATACCCAATAAAAATAAGCGCAATTACTCCGCCAATAGTCAGTTTAATTGAGCGACTGGCAAGGTAAATAAGGGCGGTAATAACGGCTAAAACAATAAACCAAGGAGTGGCGAGTAGTAATTTCTCAAACCACACCAAGAATGAAAGAAGTGGATCAAATAGGGATTCGATTAAGTCGCCATATTCTCTCGAAAAATCTTTGTAAGCACCGTCTAACGATTTGCGAATATTTCGCATAGTAGAGCGGTCTATTTCGGGAAAACTGGACAACCAACTGCTATCGAACATATATATTCCTTTATATAGTCGAAAGGGCAACTGGCTAGCTGCCCTTAATTAATGGTTTAGATGGGGTTATAGATTGGCAGTGATTTTTTCTGCAATTTCAGGCGATACCCATTGCTTCCAAATTTCTGGTGAGGTTTCAAAGAAGTGGTACATAGTGTCTTCTGAGCTTGCTTGCTCATCTTCCATCCATGCTAGCAACTTGTTCATATCGCTGTTCTTGAAGCCACGCTTAGAAAGGTACTCCATAGCCATTGGGTTCTTATCCGCAAAGGTTGCAGCAACCACAGTGTTCACTGGCGATGGTGGGTACATAGATACGGTTGGGTTTTCACAGCTCTCTAGAGCGATACAGTTAACGAACTCTTCTTCGTTAACACCGCTACCAAAGTCAACCTTAACCATCTCATACTTACCAAGAACGGCAGTTGGTGCCCAGTAGTAACCGAACCAACCTTCTTTGCGCTCATAGGCTTTTGCAATAGAGCCGGATAGACCTGCGCTTGAGCCTGAATCAATAAGCTCGAATCCTGCTTCTTCTAGCTCAAGTGCTTCAAATAGGTTGCCACCTGAGATTTGACAGCCCCAACCTGCAGGACAGCCGTAGAAGCCTGCCATATCTGGGTCTTCAGGGTGTTTAAATAGTTTCGCGTGTTTTTTAACGCCTTCGATTGTTGCTAGCTCTGGATACTCTTCAACAAGGTAGGATGGCACCCAGAAACCTTCTTCACCGCCATCAACAAGGGCTTTACCTGCGTAGGCTAGACGGCCTTCTTCAACGCCTTTTTCAACGGCGTCTTTAACAGAGTTTGTCCAAAGCTCTGGAGCGATATCAGGTTGGCCTTTTTCAATCATTGAGGTTGCGGTTGGCATGGTATCGCCAGGAGTAAGTTCTGCGTCACAACCGTAGCCATGCTCTAGTATGAAGCGGTCAATGTTGGCAATGACACTGGCTGAGTTCCAGTTCATATCTGCAATGGTAACAGTGCCACATTCTTCTGCTTGAACGTGAGTTGAAACACTAGCGATGAATGCTAGTGAGGCTAGTTTCCATTTCATCATAAATCCTTTTATATGGTTTAGTCTCCATTTAAGGTTACATTATATCGGATAGTTATTGTACCCCCGTCTCTTTAGAACCAAAAATAAGCACTTGAAAACTAACTTATTTCTCTTTTTTAATGCAAAATGACGCCTGAATATAAAAGTTAAAAACGCACTGAATTGAAGTGCATATTCAGTATTTAATTCTTATATATCAGGAACTAAGCAGTAATTTAATTTGGTGAATTAAGTTATCTCTTATTTTGTTTGGTTATTATAATTTTTTTATTCTACGATTTTGCTATAAGCGTAGAGAGAAGAGAGTCACAGGCTTATTTACGTGAGATTAAGTAAAGTATTGCGTATAACAGCAAAGAAAATAAGGATACTAATTGCGATGTTATTTCCTTTATATCAAAAAAGGCATCGAAATTTATATGTATCGATGCCAATATTTTAGTGCGTTAAAATTAGAGTTTTTCGGAAACCCCAAAAAATTGCTCAGGAGTTTTTTCTCGACCATTTTTGACCACGTATTCCAGTTCCTCCGCCAAAGGTGAACCCATCTGTATGAGTGTTTGGTAATCTTTTAAAGCACGCTGTTTATCACCCATTTGCACATACAGTACACCTCGATACATATAGGGTTCGGGCAATTTCGAATCGAGATAAATCGCCTTATTGTAATGGGTAAGCGCAGCTTTGTAGTTTTCCGACCCTTGCTTCCTCAAGGTGTAGGCGAGGTTATTGTGTGCCTCAGCTAGTTCAGTATCCTTCTTAATAGCGCTGCGAAACTTCTTCTCTGCCTTAGCATACTTCTTGTCCATCATCAGTTTGACGCCTTGATTGTAGAGCTTCTCTGCACTGCTAGAGGAATTAGAATGGTATGAGCCAGAGCCCGCAGCAAAGGCCGAAGAGACAACAAGCGACGAACTAAGTAGCAAGGTGAGTAGAGAACCCAATACCTTTGACATAACGAACTCCTGTTCTAAATTTGTGATGATGTGTCAGTTACCTACGAACAAAGTTAGAGTTAGGTTCAATGTACGAGTGCAGGTACTTGGCTACTTGAGAACTATTGCTTTAAATTGTCATCAAATGACCTATCTCTTGAGTTCCTCAATCCTTACTTTTGAATCTTTTCTCAAGGGGTAAGATTATGCATTCAGTACTCAGTAGATTATCCAATAATCAGCTGTGTTTATGGTCACAAATCAGAGTGTCTGTCATGTGGCTCAATGTGATTCTATATGCCGTTATTATGGCCGGATGGAAGGTCTATCAACAGGAACTCTTTGTTTACAATGAAGACGCTGTGCACTTCACGCCAATTGGAATCAGCTTATTAATTTGGGCGCTTTCTTTGGTGGTAATCAATGTGCTTGTGTCGAAGGAAACCGTAAGGCGTATAGACATGCATGCCTTGTCAAAGGCTGAGCTAAATGAAATGGCTAAACCATTGAGCCTTCGCTCAATGTTAAAGAAGATGGCTGAGTAGCCGATTTTTAATCTGCTAGAAACGACAAAGGCTCGTAGATTTCTCTACGAGCCTTTTGTATATGGTGGCCCCTCGCAGACTTGAACTGCGGACCAATCGATTATGAGTCGACTGCTCTAACCACTGAGCTAAGGGGCCATATAGGGTGAAGATTATATGAGAAGGATAGGGGAGTGTCTAGGTGAAGAGCGAGGAATGCTACTGATTTGCGTATAGTTTTTATGCGATCAAACCACTAGATACAAAAAAGGTGAGCTAGTGCTCACCTTTTAAACTCAATTGCTGCCGATTACTCGTCTAGGAAGCTGCGCAGAGTTTCTGAGCGGCTTGGGTGACGTAGTTTACGTAGTGCTTTTGCTTCGATCTGACGGATACGCTCACGAGTAACGTCGAACTGCTTACCTACCTCTTCTAGAGTGTGGTCAGTGTTCATGTCGATACCAAAGCGCATGCGCAGTACTTTCGCTTCACGAGGTGTTAGGCCCGCTAGAACGTCTTTAGTTGCAAACTTAAGGCTAGTTGCCGTTGCAGAGTCTAAAGGCAGCTCTAGAGTCGTATCCTCGATGAAATCACCTAGATGCGAATCTTCGTCGTCACCGATTGGTGTCTCCATAGAGATTGGCTCTTTAGCGATCTTAAGTACTTTACGAATCTTATCTTCAGGCATTTGCATGCGTTCTGCCAATTCTTCTGGCAGAGGCTCGCGACCCATCTCCTGAAGCATCTGACGAGAGATACGGTTCAGTTTGTTGATGGTCTCGATCATGTGCACAGGGATACGAATAGTACGCGCCTGGTCAGCGATAGAACGAGTAATGGCCTGACGAATCCACCAAGTCGCATAAGTAGAGAACTTGTAACCACGACGGTATTCGAACTTATCAACCGCTTTCATCAGACCAATGTTACCTTCCTGGATAAGGTCCAAGAACTGTAGGCCACGGTTGGTGTATTTCTTCGCGATAGAGATAACAAGACGTAAGTTCGCTTCTACCATCTCTTTCTTCGCACGGCGAGCTTTAGCTTCACCGATAGACATACGACGGCTGATGTCTTTAATAGACTGAACCGTTAGTGATGTCTCTTGCTCAATGCTCTTAAGCTTCTGGATAGAGCGACGGATGTCTTCTTCGTTACGACGGATCTTCTCTTTGTAAGGTGCGTCTGAAGATAGAGTTTGGTCTACCCATGCATCGTTTGATTCGTTGCCGGTAAAGAGCTTAACGAATTCTTTCTTCGGCATGCCACCGTATTCTACGGTTTGGCGCATGATCAAACGTTCTTGTGTACGAACGCGCTCCATAGAGGTGCGAAGTTGCGTTACCAGATGGTCAAACTGCTTTGGCGTAAGACGGAATTCACGGAATACGTCATTGACCTTAGAGGTTGCAACCTTAAAGGCTTTGCTATCGCGCCCTTCAGTGTTAGAAACCAACTGCAGATCTTGGTACGTTTTGCGAAGTTCAGTAAATCGTTCTAGAGCAAGCTCTGGATCGATGCCTGTATCTTCTTCTTCGTCTTCATCATCATCTGCATCATTTGAATCTTCTTCTTTAAGATCAGTTTCAGCTAGCTCTGAACCAACGTGTGTTGCTGTTGGTGCTGTTGTACCGTCATCATCTGGGTCAACAAAACCAGAAATGATGTCTGTTAGGCGAAGTTCTTCAGCTTGAACTTTATCGAACTGCTCTAAAACATACGGGATTGTGCCAGGAAATTCAGCAACTGATGCTTGAACTTGATTGATGCCATCTTCGATACGCTTAGCGATATCGATCTCGCCTTCACGAGTTAGAAGCTCAACAGTACCCATCTCACGCATGTACATGCGGACTGGATCGGTTGTACGGCCAATTTCACTTTCAACGGTACTAAGAGCGGCAACGGCAGCTTCTGCTGCATCCTCATCGACTTCTTCATTTTCGTCGTTGATAGTGTCGTCATCAATTTCAGTAGCATTTTCAACTACTTTAATGCCCATGTCGTTGATCATCTGAATGATATCTTCAACCTGTTCAGAGTCGACAATCTCAGGTGGAAGATGGTCGTTCACTTCAGCATATGTGAGATAGCCTTGCTCTTTGCCTTTTAGAACAAGTGCTTTAAGCTGTGACTGCTTATTTTGATCCATAGATGGTATCCAAATCCTGGTCTGGTGAAGTAACTAGTTTGCGAAATGCAGACCGCTAATTATAGCAAAGTTTTTACAATACAAGCGTTGAGGGTCTCATGCTTTTAATTCTAGCATTAAAGCCAGTAGCTCCCTTTTCTCATCGACTGATAAGCCGATACTTCTTTCTTTCGCTTGTAGGGTTTCAATTTGCCTTTCGATACACTGATAAATCACCTTATCGAGTGAATCGCAAAAAATATCGTCATGATTGTCTTCTTCTTTATAAGTGGGAAGATCCCAACTTGCGAGAAGTGACAAAATTCTTTCTTCTTTCTGATCACGCCAGTGCTCTAATAACTGGCCTGTGGTGATATGGGGATGATTTATACACTTATCAACCACATCGAGTAATAAACTTAGTCCAGGCAGATTAGTTTGCCTAATTGAATCTAAGTTTGGCATTAACTCTACGTAATGCGGGTTTTGTAGCAATAATGCTATGACCACTCGCATAGGGGTTCGCTCAATCTTTTTATGTGGTGCAGGGCGTGTTGCTTGTTCATCTGATTTTGCTATCAGCTGCTGCAACTGCCTTTCGTCAACTAAGCCGAGTTTTCGCCCTAGCAATTCACGTAAATACATACGAAGCGTGCCGCCGGGTACCTTGCTAATCAGAGGGATAGCTAAGGTACTTAGCTTGGCCATGCCCTCTTTACTGCTGGTATCTACCTGCTGCATCAAGGTTTGGAACATAAACTCAGATAAGGTTGTTGCGCTGGCAACTTGTTCTTCAAAGGCCTGTTTACCGTGTTGACGAATATAGGTATCAGGGTCTTCACCATCAGGTAAGAACATAAACTTAAGCTGGCGGCCATCGTTCAGATAAGGAAGCGCATTTTCCATCGCTCTCCATGCTGCATCACGACCGGCTCGGTCACCATCATAACAACAGACAATACTGCTGGTTTGACGGAACAGCATTTGCAGATGATCGCCAGTGGTAGATGTACCAAGGGAAGCAACCGCATAATCGACGCCAAATTGAGCCAGTGCCACGACGTCCATATACCCTTCGACCACCAGAATGTGTTCTGGTGAGCGGTGAGTTTGCAACACTTCATATAAACCATACAGCTCTTTGCCTTTATGGAATACAGGGGTTTCCGGTGAGTTGAGGTACTTAGGGGTACCGTCACCTAAGACGCGGCCACCAAAGCCAATCACTCGACCTCGTCGATCACGAATTGGGAACATGACACGACCACGGAAGCGGTCATATCGGTTACCCTTATCGTTTTCGATAAGCATGCCTGCGCTGACTAGCGCATCTTCTGTTGGCTTTTGTTGCCCAAATTGTTTTCGTACCGAATCCCATTCATCCGGTACGAAACCAATCTCAAATTTTTGTGCTATTTCGCCACTAAGACCACGATTTTTCAGGTACTCAATAGCGGTTTTTCCCGCACTTGTTTTTAATTGCGAGCGATAGAAATTCGCAATACTACCTAGTAGGTCGTATAGGCTACGTTTCTGCTCTGTATTCGCAGTTGGGCCTTTGCTAAATCCACCCTGACGTTGCTCTCGAGGCACCTCAATACCAAGGTGTGAGGCAAGTTCTTCGATCGCTTCAACAAACTCAAGACGTTCGTATTCCATCATAAAGTCGATGGCATTACCGTGCACACCACAGCCAAAGCAATGGTAGAACTGTTTTTCTTGGCTAACGCTGAAAGAAGGGGTTTTTTCGTTATGGAATGGGCAGCAAGCGCCGTAGTTCTTGCCTTGTTTCTTTAGTTTTACTCGTGCGTCAACGATATCGACAATATCGAGTCGAGCAAGTAGATCATCAATGAAGGTACGTGGGATATGTCCAGCCATAGATCCTAAAGAAAGTGCAAGTTGCGAGATACAAACAAGCCGTGCATTCAGAGAATAGCACGGCTTGCTTTAATTTTTATGTGGGATTAAGCCAGTTTAGAACGAACTAAACCACTTACTTTACCCATATCTGCGCGCCCTTGAATTTGCGGCTTAAGAACGCCCATTACTTTACCCATGTCTTGCATGCCCGCCGCTTCAGATTCGGTAATTGCACTATCAACTAATGCAGCAACTTCTTCTTCAGTCAGTGGTTGAGGCATAAAATCCTCAAGTACTGTAATTTCAACTTTCTCAGCATCAGCAAGGTCTTGACGACCAGCAGATTCAAATTGAGCGACAGAATCGCGACGTTGTTTAACCATTTTAGTCAGCACAGCAATGATATCGTCGTCTGTGAGAGTAATTCTCTCGTCAACTTCACGTTGCTTAATTGCTGCTAGAGCTAAACGGATAGTGCCAAGGCGCGCTTTGTCCTTGGCTCTCATCGCAGATTTTTGCTCTTCTTTGAGATTATCAATAAGAGCCATTACTAATACCTAATTAAATCGGTTATTAGTAAAGACGAACGCGACGTGCGTTTTCGCGAGATAGCTTCTTAGCGTGACGCTTTTGAGCTGCTGCTTTAGCGCGTTTGCGAACTGTTGTTGGTTTCTCGTAGTGCTCACGACGACGCACTTCAGAAAGAATACCTGCTTTTTCGCAAGAGCGCTTAAAGCGACGTAGAGCTACGTCGAACGGTTCGTTTTCACGTACTTTAACTACTGGCATATGCCTTTCACCTCAGGGGTTATTCGTTAATACTGGATTCCACTTTCCGGGCAAATAAACTTGCAGGGGGAAATACCAGTTTGATCAAAAATGGTGCGGAATTTTAATCCGAAGTGACTGTGTTTGTAAAGCACTTTATTGCGGAGAAAACGATCAATTATTTGTTTGAACAAATAGGACAAGGTAAACTTGCCGCACATTAAAGAAGTCGCGAGAAATTTATGCGTATTTTAGGTATTGAGACCTCCTGTGATGAGACAGGAGTTGCTATTTATGATGATGAGAAAGGCCTACTGTCACATCAACTGTATAGCCAAGTGAAGCTGCACGCCGATTACGGTGGCGTCGTTCCAGAATTAGCTTCTCGCGATCATGTAAAGAAAACCATTCCTTTGATTAAAGAAGCACTGAAAGAGGCTGATTTAACCTCAGATGATATCGATGGTATTGCTTATACAGCTGGCCCTGGTCTTGTGGGCGCACTTTTGGTTGGTGCAACCATAGGCCGCAGTATCGCTTACGCGTGGGATGTACCCGCTGTGCCTGTTCACCATATGGAAGGGCATCTACTAGCGCCTATGTTAGAGGACAATCCACCGCCGTTTCCGTTTGTTGCCCTGTTGGTTTCTGGTGGTCACACCATGCTAGTGGAAGTTAAAGGCATTGGTGAGTATCAGATTCTAGGTGAATCTATCGATGATGCCGCTGGTGAGGCCTTTGATAAGACCGCTAAGCTAATGGGTTTAGACTACCCTGGCGGTCCATTGCTTTCTCGTTTAGCAGAAAAGGGTACTCCAGGCCGATTTAAGTTCCCGCGTCCAATGACAGATAGACCAGGGCTGGATATGAGCTTTTCAGGCTTGAAGACCTTTGCGGCAAACACTATTTCTGGTAATGATAACGATGACCAGACTCGTGCTGATATCGCGTATGCCTTCCAAGAAGCGGTTTGCGCTACCTTGGTTATTAAGTGTAAGCGAGCGCTGCTACAAACGGGTATGAAGCGTATTGTTATTGCTGGCGGTGTCAGTGCCAATAAGCAGCTAAGAGTTGAGTTAGAAGCTCTAGCTAAGAAAATGGGTGGCGAGGTTTACTATCCGCGTACAGAGTTTTGTACCGACAACGGTGCCATGATTGCTTATGCAGGAATGCAGCGCCTGAAAAATGGTGAAACCTCGGATCTAGGTGTTAAGGCTCAGCCTCGCTGGCCGATCGATCAGCTAAAGCCTATCGCTAGCTGATTGCCCGCTAAGGGAAGAAACTAAGCGTCCTCATCGTAGGACGTTTTTTTATGTCTGGATGGTGGGATTAAAATATATTTTAAAGATTAAAATTAATTTTAATTAAAGCTTGATCTAGATCAATTAAGTTGTATATTGAATGTATCTTATTTATGAGAAAGGCGAACACCACATGACGGGATTCAAGATCACTCATCGAACTGCAACAAAAGCCAGTGACTACATTGCTTATAAGATCACTCAGGTCTTAAAGTTTACGCTGAACATTTTCTATGGCAACAAATACGCGAAGCGTGCGGTTATCCTTGAGACCATTGCAGCAGTACCAGGAATGGTTGCAGGTATGTTTAACCACCTTAAAGCGCTGCGTCGCATGAAAGATGATGAGGGCTGGATTCGAGAGTTGTTGGACGAGGCTGAAAACGAACGTATGCACTTGATGATCTTTCTCGATATTGCCAAACCTAGCTGGATCGAGCGTTTGCTTGTGTTGCTTGGGCAAGGTGCATTCATTGTGGTGTATGGAGTACTTTACCTTTTATCGTCAAAAATCGCCCATCGCATTGTGGGTTACTTTGAAGAAGAAGCCTGTAAAAGCTATACCGAGTACCTAGAAAAAATTGACAGTGGAGCCGTCGAAAACGTTGCCGCTCCAGAGATAGCCATTAAGTACTACAACTTGCCTACGGATGCGCGATTAAGAGATGTGATCTTGTTGATTCGTGAAGATGAAGCAAAACACAGAGATAGAAACCATGAATTTGCCGATTCCTATCAAGCCAAAGAGTTACCTGCTCATCAAAGCTAATCAGCATTAACTTATCAAAAACCAGCCTAAAGGGGCTGGTTTTTTGCTTCAATGGTTACTTTTTTTTTGAGCCAACCTTAGGTTCATTCCCCGCCATCAAGCGCTTGATATTCTCCTGATGACGCCAAATGATAAGGCAACACAACATAGCTACAGGTAAGGTGTACTGTGGTTTGATAAGCCAGGTATAGAACGGAGCGACCAGTGCAGTCACAAGTGCAGCTAACGATGAATATCGCGAGATAACAGCGGTAACCAGCCAAGTCCCCATTAACATGCCCGTTAAATCAAAGCCGATGGGTGCAATAGCGCCAACAGCGGTTGCTACGCCTTTGCCCCCTTTAAAGTGAAAAAAGATGGGGTAGATATGGCCAATACAAGCGGATATACCGATTAGTCCCAGCATAACGGGTTCTATGTCCAAGTAATAAGCAGACCAGACCGGGATGGTTCCCTTAGCCATGTCACTCACGAGTACCAGTGCGGCAGGTAGCTTCCCGCCAATTCGCAGCACATTGGTAGCGCCTGGGTTATTGGAGCCGGCAGTGCGGGGATCTGGAAGCTTAAATACACGGCAAATCAAGACGGCACTCGACACCGAGCCTAACAGATAGGCCAAGATGATCATGAGTAGAACCGTTGCAGACATAGAGATCCTTTACACTTTGTAGCGATTACCGCTTTATTCAGGATGATAGTTGGGTATTTGATGTAGTATATTACGTTTTTTTATACTTTTGGCTTATCCGACCTCAATCTTTGCAATTGCGCTAAGTTTACGTGCATAAGTTGCAGAAAGAGGCACTAAAGGAATCGAAATCATGAATCAGGACAGAGTCTTCATTGAACAGCTTGAGGTAATTACTACCATTGGCGTGTATGACTGGGAGCAAGAGATCAAGCAGAAGCTAGTGCTTGATATAGAGATGGCCCATAACAATCAGCCCGCTGGTAATAGTGATAATGTTGAAGACGCTCTGGATTACTTTTCGGTAAGCCAAGCGGTGCTCGCTCATATTCAAAATGGCCGCTTTCTATTAGTAGAGAGAGTTGCAGAAGAAGTCGCTGCATTAATCATGAATCAATTTAATGTACCTTGGCTGAGAATCAAGCTGCGTAAGCCTGGCGCGGTTCCACAAGCGAGTAGCGTTGGTGTGGTTATTGAGCGAGGCACGCTGTGACCCAAACCTACTTAGGTATTGGGACAAACATAGAGCGTGATAAACACGCTCATGCGGCGATCATAGAGTTGCAACGTTTAGGTGCTAACCTTCAAGTCTCAACGATTTACCGATGCCCAGCCGCCGGTTTTGAAGGGGCGGAGTTTTATAACTTCGTGATCGGCATTGATACAGATTTGGCATTGCCTGAATTCTCACGTCGATTGCGAGCCTTAGAAGTGGCCTATGGCCGACCGGAAAATGCGGCAAAAAAGCAAGATCGTACACTTGATATCGATATTCTTTTATTTGGCGAGGAGACATCACAACAGTCTCCTCAGTTGCCAAGGTGCGATATCTTCAAGTTCAATTTTGTACTTCAGCCCCTATATGAGCTTTGCCCTGACCTGATCGTTCCTTGTGATGGACGTTCTGTAAGGCAAATTTGGCAACAAGAATTTAAATCTATAGGCGGTATGTCCAATCTTACCGCTACATCTTTAAACCTAAGTGATGATTATCAATGAGTTATTTTGAAGCCTTTGCGCTGGCCTTAATTCAGGGCCTAACTGAATTTTTACCAATCTCGAGCTCTGCTCACCTTATTTTGCCTTCAGCGGTCTTAGGCTGGGAAGATCAAGGGTTAGCCTTTGACGTAGCGGTGCACGTGGGTACCTTGTTGGCTGTGGTTCTTTACTTTAGAAATGAAGTGGTGACTCTGTTACGTGCATTCTTTGGTTCGGTGTTTAAGCAGCAACACAACAAGGAGTCTAAGCTCGCATGGATGATCATCCTTGCCACTATCCCTGCAGGTCTTGCCGGATTATTCCTAAACGATCTTATTGAGCTTTACCTGCGCAGTGCTTGGGTTATTGCTTGTACCACGATTATCTTTGGTCTTTTACTGTGGCACGCTGACAAATCATCAAGCTTTGAGATTGATGAGTACCAAGCGACCTGGAAGAAAACGCTGGTTATTGGTATCGCTCAGGCGATGGCGATGATCCCGGGTACTTCTCGTTCAGGGGCAACGATTACCGCAGCTCTATACCTTGGCTTTACTCGTGAGGCTGCCGCTCGTTTCTCTTTCTTGATGTCTATTCCTATCATCACCTTGGCGGGTGGATACCTTGGTACTAAGCTAGCGCTTAGCCCTGAGCCAATGCACTTAGGTGTACTGGGTACTGGTATTCTGGTGTCGTTTATTAGTGCTTATATCTGTATCCACTACTTCTTGAAGCTGATTTCTCGTATGGGTATGACCCCATTTGTGATTTACCGATTGCTATTGGGTGCAGGCCTGTTTGCATTCCTGCTAAGTCAGTAGACTCTGATTTCATTATGAAAATCCCCGCTTTGAGCGGGGATTTCTTTGTCTGTGTTTTGTGGTTGGAAGAAGAGAACTAATCCCAAAGCCAGCCTTGTTTTATCTCATCAATAGCATCCACTCTGCGCCTGTTAAGCTCCTCACGAATCTCTTTTCCTGAAAAACCACCCTGAATTACTTGCTGCACGTTAACCGATATAGCGGATTGATAGGCCGCCTTAACGTAATCTCGCTGCGGATACGGCGTAGATTCATGCCCTAGGCGGCCTTGTGAGTCTGCTTGGCAGGTAATCAATACTTGCTCGAGTACAGCGGGTTTGCGCCACACATCAAAGCTATCCAGTACTCGAAGCAGGGTCGAGGCCTTGAGCTCTTGAGCTCTATGGATATTGGAGTGTTGCTTGCAGACATGCAGTGCCAGTTCTTTATATTGATTGGGAACTCGAAGGCGCTTGCTGAGTTTCTCTATGATCTTTAACCCAGTATGGCAATGCATTTTGTGGCTTGGCCACTCCTGCTCTGGTGTCACGCCCTTGCCCAGGTCATGCATTTGAGCGGCAAAGCGGATCTCTGGCTCTGCGGTGAGCTCAGAGGCGCGCTTGGCCACCATGATGGTATGAATGCCCGTATCAATCTCAGGGTGCCATTTTTCTGTTTGCGGAACCCCAAACAAGCGGCTCAACTCTGGAATGACAACCTCTAGTGCGCCGCAATCTTGTAGAACCTGAACAAATATTTGAGGGTTTCGGGTCAGCAACGATTTTTGCCACTCTTGCCATACCCGTTCAGCAGTCAGGGTTTCCAGCTCTCCAGATTTTACAATCTCGCTCATGAGCGTTTGTGTTTCCTCGGCAACGCTAAATCCAAGATGATGCAGTTTTGCGGCAAAACGAGCCACTCTAAGCACTCGCAGAGGGTCTTCTACAAAGGCATCAGATACATGGCGAAGCAGTTTGTTTTGAATATCTTGTTGCCCACCATAAGGGTCATAGAGCTCGCCACTGCTATCTTGCGCCATGGCATTGATAGTGAGGTCACGGCGAATTAGGTCTTCTTCAAGGGTGACGTCCTCGGCAAAATGGCAATCAAAGCCCGTGTAGCCAGTACCTGATTTTCGCTCGGTTCTAGCGAGCGCGTACTCTTCATTGGTTTTTGGGTGTAAGAAGACGGGAAAGTCTTTGCCCACCGCTTGATAGCCTAGGCTCAACAGCGTTTGTGGTGTAGCACCAACCACCACCCAGTCTTGGTCGTAGTTGTCGATATTCAGTAGCTTATCTCGGACAGCGCCACCCACTAGATAGGTTTGCAATTGATTTCCCTCTTTTTACGGCATATTCGAGCAAATGATGTGAATAGTATATCTAGAACCCAATACACCGTCATTGGTATCACTTGCCTACAAAGGTTTACTTTACTTTCTTTGTTTCAATGGTAGCTTGGCCGTAATAGAAAAAGAAGTGTCGATAGAAGTTCTGAATGTATAAGGATTATTTTGGCTTTGTAGAAGAGCCGTTTTCAATTGTTCCCAGCTCAAAGTACCTGTTTTTGAGTGCACGTCACCGTGAGGCTTTGTCTCACCTGCAGATTGGCCTCAATAGTGGAGGCGGTTTTGCTATGCTGACGGGCGAGGTTGGAACAGGGAAAACTACTGTATCTAAGGCGATGTTAGCCAACCTTGAGGGTAACTGGGTCGCAGGCCTAATCCTTAACCCCACCTTTTCTGAAATAGAGCTCCTTGAAGCGATTTGTGATGAGTTCTCGCTTTCTTATGAGCAGCCCACAAGCCTCAAACAGCTTTCTCAAATCATCAATCACTACCTTTTAGATAATCATCAGAAAGGCTTACAGACTTTGGTGCTAATTGATGAAGCGCAACACCTGTCTCGGCAAGTGCTGGAGCAATTGCGTTTGCTGACCAACCTAGAAACGGACAGCCATAAATTACTCAAGGTGTTGCTGGTGGGGCAACCTGAGCTGCAGCATAAGCTGCAAACCATAGAACTGAGACAGTTGGCGCAGCGTATTACCGGGCGCTATCACTTGCTACCGCTAGTCGAGAAAGAAATAGCGGATTACATTGGATTTCGCCTGCGCATATCCGGCGTGAACGATGCACTATTCTCTGATAAGGCGATTCGAATTATCGCCTCTCACTCACAAGGCATTCCGCGCCTTATTAATTTAATCTGTGATAAAGCCCTGCATTACGCGATGCTGACTCAGCAGCGATCTGTTGACCATAAGGTAGCGATAAAAGCGAGTGAGGATGTGTTGGCTTATCAGGCCCCTGCGCTTCATCAATCACAGCCTATAAAATCAAGTTCGAATAACTGGCTATCAGCGACTTTACTCGCGCTAATAGTAGCGGGTAGCTCTTATGTCGGTCTAACGGCTTGGCAACAGTGGCAGGATTTGCAGACTGAGCATCAAGCGCAACAACTACAGGCTCAGCAAGTGCAAAGCGAGATGAACGAGCTAAATCAGCTAGCCAATGCAAAACAGCAACGTTTTGTTCAGTTGATAGAGCAGAGCCGCTCTCCAATGAGCGCCATGCAGTCCCTGTATCGCTTGTGGGGGTACAATGCCTCAATTGTTGATGCAGATTGCGAGTATGGTACTCAGCCTCCATTTCATTGCTTTCAGGGCGCAGCAGACCTTCCAGAAATCGTCGCGTCCAACAGACCCGTTGTGCTGACCCTATATGAACAGCAGCAGCCTTACTTTGCGGTATTAAGAAGTATTAATAGTGACAGTGTGGAACTGTTGCTTGCCGGAGAGCGAGTCCAGTTGCCGATCACATGGTTAGATGAGCACTGGAAAGGGCAGTTTAGGTATTTGTGGTACAGCGAAATACTGCAAACTCTAAAACTGAATAGCTCAGGGGAGCAAGTTCAGATTCTTGATGAGCTTCTGGCCAAAGTGTTAAATGCAAAACCTTTAAACACGGCAGTCTACAACGATGCTATGCAAAAGCGAGTTTCAGCATTTCAATCCTGGCAGGGGCTTGATGCTGACGGAGTTGCAGGAAATCGAACCTTGCGTCAACTCGATAGATTGACCAGTGAAAATGCTCCTAGGTTACTGGGTGATGTCAGGGAGGGATTGTAATGTCACAAGTATTGAAGGCTCTTGAGCAATCTCAAAAGCAATTTGAACAGACTTCTACATTGACGAATATGCCTAACGTTACGCTGAGAACCCAATCGGGTCTCGGCAAAGCACGATTGGTGGTTGCGATAGTCGCTGGGCTAGGTTTAGGTGCCACAGGGCATGCTATGTTAGCAGATTCTTCACTGACTCAAGGGTTGGCAGAGAGTCTGACACCATCTCTTAGTCGCTTCATTGGTGATGACCGCTCTTTGGACAGCGAGGTAACCCGAGTTATCGAGCCTAGTTTGGATGTGACCTTTCTTCCGGCAACAGCGCCAATTGCGCTTATGCCTTTGCCTAGAGTTGAGCTACAAACTCAGGTAGGAGCATCTCGCCCTGCGCCTCAGCCAGTAATGACAGTAGATAATACGCCCCTACCAGAGCCTGTGAGGACAGAAGGGGAGTGGAGCTTACCTGAGTTAGACCTTTCCGGGTTATCTCCAGAGCTTGCCAGCAGCGTCGCCAGTGTGCTTGATAATCCTTCCAACTATCAAGTGGATGAAATTAATGACGATGAGCTGAGCAATGTTCGAGTGACAGAGCTAGACAAAGACAGTGAGCGCTTTAGAGGACGCTTACCTGCGCTGAACCTACAAACTCACATGTACGCCAGTAATCCAAAGCATCGCTGGGTGAAAGTGAATGGTAGTGAAGTTCAAGAAGGGGATTCCATTGATGGTGGTATCAAGATAGTAGAGATAGCACCACGTTATATCGTGGTTGAGTTCTCTGGGGAGAAGATAGAGATCCCCGCCCTTTACGATTGGCAAGGGTAAGCAAAAATAAAAAAAGCTGCCAATGGCAGCTTTTTTTGTGTGATTGGGTTTATACCAATCACACTAAGTAAGTGTTCAGAAATAGCGAAGGAAAAATACTCGAGAACAAGGCAGAATTTTTCTATAAGTAGTTATTCTACAATCAAAAATTCTAACGCAGTTATCGAGTGTTTTAACCAGCTAGGGTGATCAGTTATTTAGTACGATTGGTATTATGCCCAGCCGTTAGGAGACTTCTTACGACGAGGAATAACGTGTGGAAGCAATAGACCAAACAGTAGACCTAGGCCGGCTACACCGCCACCGTACATGAAGTATTTCAACAGAAGGTCTTCTTTTTGAGTGTCTAAGCGAGCGCGAAGTTCGCGAACTTCAGTTTGCGCAGAAAGCAGCTGATCACTCACCTTTTTGTAATTCACTTCCATTTCAGAAATCTGCGAGTTACGCGTTTCTAGAGAGCGCACTAAGCCTTCTTGCTCTTGCTCTGCTTGCTCATTAAAGCCTGCCAGCTCAGCTTTCACTTGTGCAAGCTCTTTCTCTAGACGAGGCATACGTGTTGCCATGCCTTCTGTGTTGGTTACGTACTTTGATTCTACCCAGCCTTTACGACCACGCTGATCAACGACTTCAGTGTAACCACTGTTCTTATTAGTTTGAACTAGAGTGACTGCTGCACCCGCATCTACGCTACCAATGATTCGGTACTGTGCATTCGGGCCCGAGTGCATGTAGGTAAATAGGTTGTCAGAGATATAGCGAGTCTGAGCCCACGCCGCTGGTGCTGTCATCACAGCAGCAAGAGCGATTAAAAAAAGTTTTTTCACTGTGCGTCCTTCAGAAAATCAAATTCAGGTGAGGAATGGCATTCCGTCAATGCCTAAATAGTAAGTAGATTCGAGGTTGCCTGCAACTAAAAGAGGGGGCAATGCCCCCTCTCTAACGTAAGTTTGTCAAAATATGACAGACACTTGACATTTTTCCTAGACGAAAATCATCAACATGATTTCGTAGAAGACGATAGCAAGCAATGCACCGGCTGGAAGCGTCACTACCCAAGACACTACGATGTTGCGAACAACGCCAAGGTTAAGGGCTGCGATACCACGAGCAAAGCCAACACCTAGTACCGCACCCACTAAGGTTTGTGTGGTTGAAATAGGTAAGCCGGTACCTGAAGCCAGTACTACAGTACTTGCAGTTGCAAGCTGAGCTGCAAAGCCGCGGCTAGGGGTAAGTTCAGTGATACCTGTACCTACCGTTGACATTACCTTGTGACCCATAGTCGCAAGACCTACCACGATACCAACGCCACCCAGTGGTAGAATCCACCAAGCGATTGTCGTCTTCTCTGCAATTTCGCCCATGTTTTCAATGGTAGAAACGATAGCCGATAGTGGACCAATCGCATTTGCAACGTCGTTTGAACCGTGAGCAAATGCCATCGCACAAGCGGTGATTACCATTAGTGTGCTAAATACCTTCTCTACACCCGTAAAGCTGTGTTCATGATTTTCATCATCAAGCTGGAAGCGTTTTTGAATGTATAGATAACCGATGAACATAACCAACAAGGATACCGCAACTGACCAGAACCAAGCTTCACCATTTGATAGGTGTAAGCCCACGTGTTTTAGGCCTTTCTTGATCGTAACTAGTGCAATAACGATCGTGGTTAGGAACATGTATACAGGCACATATTTCTTCGCGTTTTGCAGAGGTTTATCGGTGTTAAATATGAATTTCTGCGCACTGATAAAAATAAAGTAGGCAAATAAACCTGAGATAAATGGTGTAATAACCCAGCTACCCACAATACCTTGTACTGATCCCCAATCTACCGCTTCAGAGCCCACTGAAACCATAGCAAAACCAATAATGGCACCAATGATGGAGTGAGTAGTTGATACAGGCCAGCCCATGTAAGAGGCAAGTAATAGCCAAGTACCTGCTGCCAGCAACGCTGACATCATACCAAATACCAGTAAATCAGGACTATTGACGAATAGAGTGGTATCAATAACACCTTTTCGAATAGTGTCAGTTACTTCACCACCGGCAAGATAGGCACCGGCGAACTCGAAAATCATTGCGATGATGATGGCTTGTTTTACGGTTAACGCCTTAGAACCTACCGAGGTACCCATTGCGTTAGCGACATCGTTGGCACCGATACCGATAGCCATCATAAAACCGAATACGGCAGCAGCAATCAAAAGTATTGTGCCGTAGTTAGCTAGAATATCCATTAAATATCCTTTGATATTAATTAGTTAAATGGGGTGGAGAATGATTAGCTACGCGCAATCATCAATTCTAGACGAGCACAAACACGCTGTGCTTGGTCCGCTATTCCACCAACCCACTCGAGGATTTTGTACAAGAACATCACATCAATTGGATTGTATTGATCTTCAATATCTCTGAGGCTTCGGCGCAAATCTATTTGCATTTGGTCGGTATCGTCTTCAATACGATCGAGTTCATCGATCATAGACTCTACCAAATCCACTTCACGTCCCTTGAAGCCTGTCTCTAGCAATTCATCTAACTCGTTAATTACCTTGTGCATTTGCCCTACAGCATCCAAGCAACGTTTTACGTACACTAAGAATTCTTCGTGCAAAGCTTCAGGTATAAGTAGATTTCGGCCTAGAACACGGCCACAGATGTCTTTAGCAATGTTGGCTACTTTGTCTTGTTGGGTTAACAACTCCAACAGGTCACCCCTATCAAATGCCATGAATAGGCCAGTAGGTAGGTGCAAACGAATCTGACGCTTGAGGGTGTCAGCTTCTTTTTCTAATGTAGATATTTGTTGACGGTAATCGGCCGCCTTTTCCCAATTATTGGCATTAGAGGCAGCAAAGAATTCAGGCAAAAGTGAAGCACACTCGTAAACCTTCGCTCCGTGTTGTTGCAACGGTTTTATTGGCGATTTTGCGAATAAACCCATGATGGTATTGACTGGCATATTTGTATTGTCATGTGATTGTCATGCTGGGGTGTAACTATAATAGGTTTTTTTCGTATTAAAAGGGTTTCCGTGACTTAAAAGTGCACAAATGTGCTTTTTTTCGTGATTTAGATCAGGGGAATGTCACTTGCTGATAAACTCTTTTCGACTTAATCTGCAATAGACAGTCGATTATGAGTGAATTATGGAAACTGAAATAGAGCTGAAATTTTTTGTTTCACCACAATTCTCAGAAGTTCTGAGAGAGAAAATTCCGCACAACAAAATTCTTCAACATAGTAGCCGAGAACTCGGCAATATCTATTTTGATACTCCAGATAACTGGTTGCGTGAACACGACATAGGAATGCGCATTCGCCGCTTTGATGATGTCTATGTGCAAACGGTGAAAACCTCAGGCCGAGTCGTGGCCGGTTTGCATCAGCGCCCCGAGTATAACGCAGAGCACACCAGTGATGATCCTGACGTATCCTTACACCCAGAAGAGATCTGGCCTGAAGGCCGCAGTGTGCAAGAGCTTGGCGAACAGCTACAGCCTTTATTTGCGACCAATTTTACCCGTGAGCTATGGCTGGTGGGTATGGCTGATGGTAGCCAGGTAGAGGTTGCATTTGACCAAGGTGTCGTTGTAGCTGGCGAAAAGCGATCTCCTATCTGTGAGGTAGAGCTTGAGCTTAAGTCAGGTCAAACCGATGCTTTGTTTACTTTAGCAAGACAGCTGTGTGAAGACGGCGGTATGCGTCTTGGTAACCTCAGCAAGGCCGCTCGCGGCTATCGTCTCGCTCAAGGGTTTACCGGTAGTGAAACTAAGGCTCTGGGCTTGGTAGAGGTGACTCTGCAAGACAATGTAGAAAGTTGCTTCATTAAATCGTTGGAATACGCGCTGGCACATTGGCTCTATCATGAACAAGCTTATGTAGAATCGCCTTCTATGGATTGTCTGCATGAGATTTGTTATTCATTGAGCTTTGTGAGACAAACCCTTGCTGTGTTTGGTGGCATCGTTCCGAGGCGCGCCAGTGCCATTTTGAGGCAAGAACTCAAGTGGCTAGAGCAAGAGCTGGATTGGATAAAGTCGGCAGATTATCTGGATGACCTAACAGAAGACAGAGGCCATGCCCTGCGTAAACTGGATGCTCAAAAGGCACTGGTTAAGCAACTAAAAGTTATGCGCAATGACTTGCCGTCTGAGGACGAGGTTTTACAGCTACTAGAGTCGGCTCGTTATACGGGCATTATTCTCGACTTAAGCCGATGGGTATTAACCAAGGGCTGGCAGCCGTTCTTGGATGAGAAGGCGAGCAATGCGATGTCTGGCAATCTAGTGAGCTTTTCTCAAAACCAACTGGATCGCACCTGGGCTGAATTAGTCAGTGCTTTCCCAGTTGAGCAAACTCTTACACCAGAAGACTATATCGATGAGCACTACCATCTCAATAGAAGCCTGTTTTCGGGGATCTGCTTTGCAGCGCTCTACGATCAGGAAATGCGTCAAGCCTTTCGCTTACCATGGGCGGACCTATCACAAGGGATAGATGAACTTCTTACTCTAGCGCCAGTGCGTGAGTTGGTAGGTCAACTTGAGGGTGAAGAGCAAGAGCAGTTGCAGCGTTGGTTAGAGCGTCAGCAAGCTTCTATATTGCATGCCATGGAGCAAACCAGAGCCATGTGTATGGAAGTTCAGCCTTACTGGAAGTCATAGATTCCACAGTTTCCTATGTATTGAAACACATTTCAGTGTCACAGCGCTTGCTCTAGGGTAAGCGCTTTTTTATGCTCTAGTTAATATTGCTTGGACGCAACAATGGAGCCCTCATGCATTCCCATCTAGAACCAGTCGAAATAAATAGATATCAACAGCTTAGCGAGAAGTATCCTTCTGTTATGGAACAGTGGTCATCGCAAAGGCTAGAAGAATTGCAAAGGGTGGTTGAGTTTAGCTCGTTTATCTATGAACGACTGCTGTGTGATGAGTCCTTACTGCAGCTACTTCCTGAGATGCTCGATAGTGATGAGCGATGCGATCACTATCGAGATGACCTTCAACAACGCTTGGCCGAATGCCATGATGAAAATGCGGTGATGAAGGTGCTTAGATTCTTTCGTAATCATGAGCTTATCACTATTGCTTGGCGCGATATTGTGGCAAGTTGGTCGGTTGAGCAAAGCCTTTCCCATGTCTCTATGTTGGCAGAAGCGATGATCTTCGAGAGTTACGCTTGGCATTATGCAGACTGCGCTCGCCTATGGGGCACGCCCAAAAATGCACAAGGCATTGAGCAACCTATGCTGATCATCGGTATGGGTAAACTCGGTGGAGGAGAGCTGAATTTCTCTTCCGATATCGATCTTATCTTTACCTATCCCGAAAATGGAGAAACTGAAGGAGCTAGGCGCTCAATTGCCAACGCACAATTCTTTACTCGCCTTGGGCAACGCCTGATCAAGTCTTTGGATCAAATCACTATTGATGGTTTTTGTTATCGCGTAGATATGCGACTGCGCCCCTTTGGTGAGAGTGGTCCACTAGTGATGAGCTTTGCCGCTTTGGAAGACTACTACCAAGAGCAAGGGCGTGATTGGGAACGTTACGCTATGGTCAAAGCTAGGGTCATGGGCCGTGAGATGTATCCTCAGTATCAGGAACTAAGACAGATGTTGCGTCCATTTGTGTTTCGCCGATATATCGACTTTAGCGCTATCCAATCACTACGCCGCATGAAGGCGATGATTCGCAGCGAAGTACGCAGACGTGGCCTCACCAACAATATCAAGCTAGGGCCTGGTGGCATTCGTGAAATTGAGTTTATTGCTCAGGTCTTCCAGTTAATTCGTGGAGGACGAGAGCCAAGCCTGCGCGGTAGAGGCCTACTTGAAACCTTGGAAGCAATAAAGATACAACACCTACTTGAGCCAAGCGATGTCGATGGCATGACGTCGGCCTACAAGTTCTTGCGTCGCCTTGAGAACCTCATCCAAGCGATGGAAGATAAGCAAACGCAAACCCTTCCTGATGATGAAGAGAGCCAGAAACAATTAGCGGTTGTGATGGGCTTTAGTAGTTATCTTGAAATGCAGACCGAATTGAATGCGCACATGGCAAATGTCCACCAAGTATTCGAGTCGTTAATTGGCGATGAAGAAGAGCAGGGTCAGGAAGTAGACTCTGTTTACGCGGAAATGTGGAGCTTAGCGAAAGAGCCGGAGCAGGTAATCAACATCTTGCAAGAGCTGTCTATCGATGTAAAAGAAAAGCAGTTTTCTGAGCTTTCTACTAGCTTGTGCAACTTTAAAACCGACCTTGGTAAAAAGACCTTAGGCCCTAGAGGGCGAGAAGTCCTAGGGCATCTAATGCCTAAGTTACTGCACGCAGTATTGAATCACCCTGAGGGGGAGTTCGGTTTAGAGCGGGTATTGACTGTACTGTCTAAGATCGTCACTCGAACTACCTACCTCGAGCTACTTGATGAGCATTCAGCGGCCCTTGACCAATTAGTGAGGCTTTGTACGGCAAGCCCAATGATCACAGAGTTATTAGGCCGTTATCCTATATTGCTTGATGAACTGCTAGATCCTCAGCAGTTGTATAAGCCTGTTGAGCTAAGTAGCTATAAATCAGAACTAAGAGATTATCTTGCCCGTATCCCCGAAGAGGATATGGAGCAACAAATGGAGGCGTTGCGCCAGTTTAAGCAAACCTGCATTTTGCGCATTGCTGCCGCAGATATTGCCGGTGTATTACCGGTTATGCAGGTGAGTGATCACTTAACCTATCTAGCCGAGGCGATTGTTGAGCAAGTTGTCAATCAAGCGTGGCATCAGATGTCGGCAAAATATGGCGAACCCAATCACTTACAAAATCGTGATGGTCGTGGGTTTGCAGTACTTGGCTACGGAAAGGTCGGCGGATGGGAGCTAGGGTACAACTCTGATCTTGATATTGTGTTTGTCCACGACTGCCCACTGTCCGCTTATACCGATGGAGAAAAGTCTATTGATGGCAGACAGTTCTATCTTCGCCTTGCGCAGCGCATAACCCATCTGTTCTCAACTCGAACCGCTTCAGGAATCCTCTATGAAGTGGATACGCGTTTAAGACCTTCAGGAGCATCGGGCTTGATGGTAAGCCCCATAGAGTCTTATGAAGAGTATCAACTTACAGAGGCGTGGACTTGGGAGCATCAAGCCATTGTTCGTGCTCGCCCTATTTATGGTGATGCGACCCTGGTCGATTCCTTTGCTAAAGTTAGAAATAAAGTACTTTGCTTAGCTCGTGAGCAGAGCCAGTTGCGAGACGAGGTGGTCAAAATGCGTGAGAAAATGCGCGATCACTTAGGTGGTAAAAAGAAAGATAGATTCATGCTTAAGCAAGACCCTGGTGGAATCACTGACATTGAATTTTTGGCTCAATATTGGGTGCTCAATTACTCCCATCAGCACCCCAGTTTGGTGAAATGGTCTGATAATGTACGAATCCTTGAGAGCTTGGTTGATGTCGAGATACTTTCACTTGAGCAAGCTAAGTACTTAACTGATGCTTATACGTCGATGCGCAATGAAACTCATCGACGCAATCTTCTGAATCTTGATGCTGATGTTGCTTTAGATAAGTTTGTTGAGCAGCGTCATTGGGTGATTGATATGTGGTGTGAATGGATGAAAGAAGCGCAACAAAGTTAAATCGCTCAAATGGTTAGCGCCACTTTGATATATCCCTAGCTATGCTAGAATTGTAAACAAAAATTCTTAACGGAACCTATATGAAGCCTATTCTTCCCGACTACAGTACATCGGGCGTTCTAATTGTCGGTGATGTCATGTTAGATCGCTATTGGTATGGTCCTACTGGACGTATTTCTCCAGAAGCACCTGTACCTGTGGTTAAAGTCGAAAACAATGAAGAGCGACCTGGTGGTGCTGCGAACGTTGCAATGAATATTGCAGCACTAGGAGGAAGCACTCATCTTGTAGGTTTAACGGGTATCGATGAGCCAGCACGAGTGCTGACTGAGAAACTGAATGCGCTTAAAGTGCAGTGTGACTTTGTTTCTCTTCCTGAATATCCAACGATCACCAAGCTTCGTGTGATGAGTCGTGGTCAGCAGCTGATTCGTTTAGACTTTGAAGATAAATTTGAGCTGGTCGATTCACAGCAGATCTTGTCCCGTATGGACTTATCTTTAAGTACTGTGAAGGCGGTGATCTTGTCTGACTATGCAAAGGGTGCTTTAGAGCATTCACGTGCAATGATAGATAAAGCAAACAATGCAGGCGTACCTGTATTTGTCGACCCTAAAGGCGCTGATTTTGAGCGCTATCGTGGTGCGACTTTGCTTACACCTAATATGTCTGAATTCGAGCACGTTGTCGGCTCGGTGAAAGACGATGAAGAATTGGCTGAAAAAGGGTTAGCGTTGATCGAGCAGTTTGATCTGCAAGCCCTATTGGTTACTCGCAGTGAGCATGGCATGACGCTATTGCGCCGCGGTGAGAAGCCATTCCATCTTCCAACTCAAGCTCAAGAAGTGTATGACGTTACTGGTGCTGGAGATACGGTAATTTCTGTATTGGCTGCTTCTGTAGCAGCAGGTAAGCCTCTAGACGAAGCCTGTGCGCTTGCTAACGCCGCTGCGGGTGTTGTTGTCGGTAAGCTAGGCACTTCAACTCTATCTACTATCGAGCTTGCAGAGGCTGTACATGGCTCGCAGGATACTGACTATGGAGTGATTGGCGAAGCTACGCTGATTAAGGCAGTGAAAAAAGCACAAGCCAAGGGTGAGAAGGTTGTGATGACCAATGGCTGCTTTGATATCTTGCACGCCGGCCACGTTTCATACCTCAACCATGCTGCCGAGCTTGGTCAGCGCCTTATTGTCGCGGTGAACACTGACGATTCAGTTAAACGCTTGAAAGGCCCTGCTAGACCTGTGAATCCAACGGATCGACGCATGGCGGTATTGGCAGGCTTGGGCGCGGTAGACTGGGTGGTCCCATTTTCTGAAGACACTCCACAGCGCATCATCTCAGAGATCCTCCCTGACTTATTGGTTAAGGGCGGCGACTACAAGCCGGAAGAGATTGCGGGTGGCAAAGAAGTGATCGAAGCGGGTGGCCGAGTAGAAGTACTCAACTTTGAAGATGGTTGTTCGACAACGGAAATCATTGAAGCGATTAAAGGTGGGAAGGAATAACTCTTTTTCGTTATAAACTAAAAGGGCTGGTCAATGACCAGCCCTTTTTAATTTCAATCACTTACTAGCGTTAGATTATGATGCTAGTGGATCTTTTTTTGAAGCAATCAAGCCGTTATTTATCTCAAGAATGTCTTGTTCGTTAAGAGTGCCGACTGCTTGTTTTAGCTGCAGAACACTGATGATGTAGTTGTAACGAGCGTCAGATAGGTTACGTTGGGCTTCAAACACACGGCGAGTGAAGTCTAGGACGTCAACGATAGTACGCGAACCAACCTCATAACCAGTTTCAACTGCGGCCAACGCCGATTCAGCAGAGATTAAAGACTGCTCGAATGCACGAATAGAGCCAATTGTCGCATCGATGTTGTTGTTTGATGCACGTACAGTTTTCACTACTGAACGGTAAGAGGCTTCTAGGTCTTCACTGACTGCTACGTAGTTGTACTCAGCTTGTTTAACCTGAGAACTCACGTTGCCACCAGTATAAAGAGGTACAGAAAGGTTAATACCTAGATTGTAGTTAGTATCATCAACATCAACACCACTAATATCGCCATTACCGTATCCAGCATCAGCGTTAAAGGTTAGGGATGGCAAATGACCTGAACTCGCTAAACGAATATCATCACGAGCGATGTCTTGACTGATACGAGCTGCGAGTAAGCTTAGGTTTTGCAGTTGAGCCTGCTCAACAAGTGCATCGGTTGACTTATCTGATTTAGATGCTGAGAAGCGCTCGATATCAAGAATGTCTAGGTTTTTATGGCCGATACCTGTGATTTCACGCAGTGTTTCGTAGCTGTTGACTAGGTTGTTTCGTGCGATAACTTCTTCTGCTAAAACGCTATCGTATTCCGCTTGCGCTTCATGAACGTTTGTAATGGCAGATAGGCCTACTTCAAAACGTTGCTTTTCTTGGTCAAGCTGGCGTTCAACCGCACTTTTTTCGGCTTGAACAAACTCTAGACTGTCTTGGGCACGCAGTACTTCAAAGTAAGCTGTTGCTACTCGTAGAATAAGGTCTTGCTGTTGCGCTGCGTATGCAGAGTCAGACTGGCGTGCATTTTTTTCTGCAGTTTCGAGTGTTACCCAGCTAGAGCGTTGATAAAGCTCTTGGCTAAGGCCGATACCTGCAGTGAAGGCATTGGTTTCAGCGCCAGTGTAGGACTCTCCTACGTTGTATCCTGCTGTAAGGTTAATTTGAGGTAGCAAGGTACTGCGCGATGAGGTGACGGACTCAAAAGCTGCGTCACGTTGAGCTGCAGAACGTAAAAGCGTTGGGTCGCTATTCTTGGCTTGGTTGTATACGTCAGCTAGATTCTCCGCCATGACGGGTAAAGATAACCCACCTAGTGAAGCTGATACTAAAATGGACAGCGCTTTCTTCATTGTCGTAACTCTTCCTGCTACTTAAATTCGTGTTTAATAACTAGATTATAGTTCTGTGTTTCTATGTGAGTCGATTTTACACAGTCTTGTATAGAGTACTACAAAAACGAATAAAAACCCTATTGTTACATGCCTTAGCTCAAAACTTTCATGATCTTATATAAGGCTGCGGTAATCTTTCTGAAGACGTGGGAGTAATTTGATGGTCAACGCTGTCTACACTTGATAGGTTTGTTCAATTACTTACTGCAGAGAACCTTTATGTCCAACGATAGCTCCTATCCTACATTTCACAATGATGACGTTGAAATCCTTGCGACTGACACCTTGTTTAAAGGCTTTTTTAGCCTAGTCAAAGTGAAGTTTCGCCATCGTTTGTTTGCTGGTGGATGGAGTGAAGAGATTGAGCGTGAGCTGTTTGAGCGGGGGCATGCCGTTGCTATGTTGCCTTACGACCCGGTGACTGATCAGGTGGTCATGGTAGAGCAGATTCGAGTGGGCGCTCTGGGAGAGGCAAGACCTTGGCAGTTAGAAATCGTCGCTGGAATGCTAGATAAAGAGGGTGAAGACCCTATAGATGTGGCGAAACGAGAAGCGGTGGAAGAAGCTGGCCTTGATGTGACCCATATACAGCACATTAGTGGCTATTATCCATCCGCCGGTGGATGCTCGGAGCGATTGGAGCTGTTTATCGGGCAGGTCAAAGCACCCACATCAGCAGGTGTGTTTGGATTAGAGTCAGAAGGTGAAGATATTCGTGTTCATATTTTGACCAGAGAGGAAGCTTATGAGATGGTTAAAAATGGTACAATTGAGAACGCAGCATCAATTATTACGATTCAATGGCTGATGCTGAATCACCAACAACTGAGGGCGCAATGGGCAGTTCAAGGCTAGTGGGTTCAAATTATCATGTTGATTTTGCAGGGCTCATGCGACTGTACGAGACCAACTACGCCAAATTAAATGCTCTGCTTCCTCGTCAACCTGAAGTTGGAAACAAGAGAACCTATCAGGTTCAATCTCAGATTTATCAGATAAATGTGCTCGAGATAACGCGCTATACGACCTTAGTTGATGTGTTTCAGTGTGATGAAGCTCCCACTTTTCCACTTCCGCACATGACTGTGCGCTTATATCACGACGCAAGGGTTGCAGAAGTGTGTGCAAGTGAAAAAATGAGGGTAATTCATGCAAGATACGATTACCCCAACAAAAAAATGATGCAGAAGGATGAAAAGCACCAGCTCAATCAATTCCTTGGAGACTGGCTGACATTCTGCCTAAAAATGGGTATCAGTAGAGAGCCCTTACTGTGAGCTCAGGCAAAAATAATATTGGAAAGACAGATTGTGGAACCACAGATAGTTGCGACGGAAGAGACCGTCCAATTAGTACAGATTACAGATACACACTTATTCGCTGATGACGAAGGATGTCTGCTAAGTGTTAATACAGGCCAGAGCTTCATTGCAACTGTAAACGATATCGTCGAACGAAATGTTGAGTTTGACGCGATTGTGGCGACAGGAGATATCTCTCAAGATCACTCTGCAGCTTCCTATACTCGCTTTGCTGATGGAATCAAACCCCTTGAGAAGCAATGCTATTGGCTGCCTGGCAACCATGACCAAAAGTCGAATATGGTCACTGTATTACCGTCACCTCAGATCCAAGAAGTAGGACATGTGCTCGCTGGCGAATACTGGCAAATTATCATGCTAGACAGCCAAGTTGAGGGCCTACCGCACGGCTATCTTGAGACAGATCAGCTCGAATTGCTCGACAATAAACTGGCTGAATTTCCAGAGCGACATACTCTAGTATTGCTGCACCACAACGCACTGCCGATTGGTAGCGCTTGGTTAGATCAGCACAAACTGCAACGCGCTCATCAATTTTGGGAAGTGCTAGGACGACACCAAAATGTTCGTGCAGTATTAGGCGGGCATGTGCATCAAGACTTTGAAAAAGAGCACAATGGTGTTCGAGTGTTGGCGACCCCTTCAACGTGTATCCAATTTAAAGCAAACAACGATGAATTTGCTCTCGATACCTTGTCTCCAGGCTGGCGTCACTTGCAACTGCATAAAGATGGTCAATTAGAGTCACAAGTGCATCGACTTGAAGAGGGGTGTTTTATCCCTGATTTCGAGGCTGAAGGGTACTAAATGCCCATTCAGCCCAAGCCAGCACTACTTCTTTATTTGCACGGCTTCAATAGCTCTCCGCAGTCTTTAAAGGCGCAAGTAATGGCTGAGTTCTGCGCTGAGTATCGGCCAGATATTCGCTTTGTCGCCCCTCAATTGCCCGTTTATCCTGAGTCTTGTGTTCAAATGCTCGAGCAGTTGTGTGATGAACTGACCTTAGACTATCAAGTGGGCCTAGTGGGAAGCTCTATGGGGGGCTACTTATCGACGTGGCTCAACAAAAAGTACGGCTTCAAAGCGGTATTGGTAAACCCAGCAGTTAAGCCTTATGAACTGTTGCAAGATTTTCTTGGACCACAGCTGAACCCATATACTCAAGAAAAGTACCTGTTAGAACCTGTGCATGTTGAGCAGCTTCGAGCTATAGATGTGCCAGAGATCAACAACACGTCTGATTTTTGGTTGCTACAGCAACAAGGGGATGAAGTTCTGAACTACCAGCAGGCGGTAGATAAATACCGCGGGTGCAAACAGACCGTCGAAGAGGGCGGCAATCATAGCTTTGTGGGGTTTGAGCGCTACCCAAGCGCGATAGTAGAGTTTCTTCAACTCTAGGCTAAACCTTAAACTCATTGCATGTGAATTGCCTGAATAGCACACAATCATCATGCTTTTTAATCAGGAAGTCAGTGCAAACTTGACATAACTGCCACAGCGCCAGACTATGTAATGTAGCCAAGTTGTATCGCGGTTTGTGGAAGACTTACGAACACTCCAAACTCAATTCATCTACATTCAACGCTAAACAGCTATTTGCACCCGATGTGGTGCGAGTCAGGGTTTCTGAGTTTCGATACACAGAAACACTCCAACCAAGTAGGTTGCGACTTTTCTCATTGATGAGAAGCGATGTTTAACAACGCCAAGAGTAAATTTTCAAATTATGACTGAACAATATAACGCTGGGGCGATAGAGGTCTTAAATGGCCTAGAGCCAGTCCGCCGTCGCCCGGGCATGTATACCGACACTGTGCGTCCCAACCACCTTGGGCAAGAAGTTATCGATAACAGTGTCGATGAAGCGTTAGCAGGGCATGCGTCTAAGTTACAAGTTATTCTTCATCCTGATCAATCTCTAGAAGTCATTGATGATGGTCGTGGTATGCCGGTAGACATTCACCCGGAAGAAGGCGTGTCGGGTGTTGAACTTATTCTATGTAAGCTGCATGCGGGTGGTAAGTTCTCCAACAAGAACTACCAATTCTCTGGCGGTTTGCACGGCGTGGGTATCTCTGTTGTAAACGCACTCTCTAAGCGCGTTGAAGTGAATGTTCGTCGTGACGGTCAGGTCTATCAGATTGCTTTTGAGCATGGCGACAAAGTACAGGACCTGACCGTGGTTGGCACTTGCGGTAAACGCAACAGTGGTACAAGCGTTCACTTCTGGCCTGACAGCAAATACTTCGACTCGGGCAATTTCTCTGTCACTCGATTGATCAACAATCTAAGAGCGAAAGCGGTTCTGTGCCCAGGTCTTGAAATCACTTTTAGCGACAAAGTGAACGGCAAGGATCATAAGTGGTATTACGAAAGTGGTCTAAAAGATTACCTAGCCGAAGGTGTTAAAGGGTACACACTGCTACCAGAAACCCCATTTACCGGTCAGTTCTCTGCAGAAACTGAGGCCGCGGATTGGGCGATTATCTGGCAACCAGAGGGTGGCGAACTCATCACCGAGAGCTACGTTAACCTGATCCCGACCTCTCAAGGTGGTACTCATGTTAATGGTCTACGTCAGGGACTACTGGATGCGATGCGTGAATTTTGTGAATTCCGCAACCTGCTTCCTCGTGGCGTAAAACTGACCGGTGACGATATCTTTGAGCGCTGTTCTTACGTGCTATCGATCAAGATGCAAGACCCGCAGTTTGCAGGACAAACCAAAGAACGTCTCTCTTCACGTCAATGCGCAGCGTTTGTTTCTGGTGTGATAAAGGACGGATTCAGCCTTTGGTTGAATGAAACTCCGCACATTGCTGAACAGTTAGCTGAGGCGTGTATTGCCAATGCGCATCGCCGCATGCGAGCAAGCAAAAAAGTGGTGCGTAAGAAGGTAGCCTCTGGCCCTGCACTTCCTGGTAAATTGACCGATTGCTCAGTACAAGATTTGGCTCGTACTGAACTCTTCCTGGTGGAGGGTGACTCTGCGGGTGGCTCAGCTAAGCAGGCCCGCGATCGCGAGTTTCAAGCCATTATGCCCCTGCGCGGTAAGATCCTTAATACGTGGGAAGTCAGTGCTGATCAGGTACTGGCCTCGCAAGAGGTACATGATATTTCCGTGGCTCTTGGTATCGACCCAGATACCGAAAGCCTAGATGGTCTGCGTTACGGTAAGATCTGTATCCTAGCGGATGCGGACTCTGATGGACTGCATATCGCAACCTTGCTTTGTGCTCTATTTACTCGTCATTTCAGCTCGCTAGTGCGTGCTGGTCACGTATACGTTGCCATGCCACCGCTATTCAGAATTGATTGTGGTAAAGAAGTATTTTATGCCCTTGATGAAGACGAAAAAGAAGGGGTACTTGAGCGTTTAAGTAAGAAGCGAGCCAAGATCAATGTGCAACGATTTAAAGGCTTGGGTGAAATGAACCCACTGCAACTTCGCGAAACTACGATGGACCCTAATACTCGTCGTCTAGTGCAACTGACGATAGATGATGATGAGCAGACAATGGAAATGCTGGACATGCTGTTGGGCAAGAAACGCGCGGACGATCGCCGTCATTGGCTGCAAAGTAACGGCGATATGGCCGAGGTATAAGAATGTCGAACGAGATTACATACGATGGCGTAGAGCAGCTTCCGCTGCGAAAATTCACCGAAGACGCCTATCTAAATTATTCAATGTACGTGATTATGGATCGTGCATTGCCATACATCGGTGACGGCTTAAAGCCGGTTCAACGCCGTATTATTTATGCGATGTCAGAGCTAGGCTTATCGGCTTCAGCTAAATATAAAAAATCAGCACGTACCGTGGGTGACGTACTCGGTAAATACCACCCACACGGTGATTCAGCGTGTTATGAAGCCATGGTATTGATGGCGCAGCCATTTACCTATCGTTATCCGCTCGTCGACGGGCAGGGTAACTGGGGTGCTCCAGATGACCCGAAATCCTTCGCTGCAATGCGTTACACTGAATCTAAGCTTTCTAAGTTTGCAGAGGTGCTACTTGGCGAATTAGGTCAAGGCACGGTTGAATGGCAGCCGAACTTTGATGGTTCTATGAAAGAGCCGCAAATGTTGCCTGCACGCCTGCCGCATATTCTGCTTAACGGCATTACCGGTATTGCCGTTGGTATGGCAACCGACATACCGCCACACAATGTGCGCGAAGTGGCCGATGCCACCATGGCCTTGATTGATAATCCCAAAGCAGAATTGCCAGATGTTATGCAATTTGTGCAGGGGCCAGATTATCCAACAGAAGCCGAGATCATCACGCCGAAACCGGATATTGAGAAGATCTATCGTACTGGGCGCGGCAGCATTAAGATGCGTGCGGTATGGCATAAAGAAGCCGGTGATGTCGTCATTACCGCTCTGCCACACCAGGTTTCGGGTTCTAAACTGCTTGAGCAAATAGCGAATCAAATGCGTGCGAAGAAGCTGCCTATGGTAGACGATCTTCGTGACGAATCTGATCATGAGAACCCAACCCGAATTGTTATCGTACCTCGCTCAAACCGTGTGGATTGTGATCAGTTAATGAATCACTTATTCGCTTCAACGGATTTAGAGAAGAACTACCGCGTTAACCTGAATATGATTGGTCTAGACAAACGACCACAGGTGAAAGGCCTTGTTCAGATTCTGAAAGAGTGGATTGAGTTTCGTCGTGCAACCGTGCGTCGCCGCTTGCAGTATCGCCTTGATAAGATCATGGCGCGTTTGCATATTCTTGAAGGCTTATTAGTTGCCTACCTGAACATCGATGAAGTGATTGAGATTATCCGTACACAGGATGATCCAAAAGCAGTATTGATGTCTCGCTTTGAGCTTTCTGAGATTCAAGCCGATGCCATCTTGGACACCAAATTACGTCAATTGGCGAAATTGGAAGAGTTTAAGATCCGCGGTGAGCAAGATGAGCTAGAAAAAGAGCGTAAGCAGTTAGAACTATTACTGGGTTCCGAACGACGCATGAATACCCTTCTTAAGAAGGAGCTTCAAGCGGATGCTGATAAATTTGGTGACGATCGCCGCTCTCCAATCGTTGAGCGTGCAGAAGCAAGAGCACTGACAGAGAAAGATCTACTACCAAGTGAACCTATCACTGTAGTCTTGTCAGAGAAGGGCTGGATTCGTCATGCCAAAGGTCATGAAGTTGATGCTTCTACCCTGAACTATAAGTCTGGTGACAAATTCCTTACTTCAGCAAGAGGTAAGAGTAATCAGCAGGCGGTGTTCCTAGGCTCTGATGGGCGAAGCTACTCATTAGAATCGCATTCACTGCCTTCCGCAAGAAGTCAGGGTGAACCGATTACTGGGCGTTTGAATATCTCCACTGGAACGAGTATTCGACAGGTTCTGATGGGGGATGATGACCAGTTATGGCTAGTTGGCTCTGATGCAGGTTATGGATTTGTTTGTCGCGGTAGTGACCTATTGTCGAAAAACCGCAGTGGTAAGGCGTTAGTTAACTTACCGCAGGCCGCAGAGGTCATGTCACCAAGTGCGATATCAGACCTTGATAGTGATGAAATCTTAGCGATCACTAACCTTGGCCGCATGCTGATCTTTGCAATAAAAGATCTGCCGCAACTGGGTAAGGGTAAGGGCAATAAGATCATCAATATCCCTTCTGCAAAAGCGAAGAGCAGAGAAGAGTTCGTTACTCAGCTGATTTCTATACCTGCTGACGCAACCATTACTCTGTACGCAGGCAAACGTAAGCTTGGTTTGAAACCGGCTGACCTTGAAAACTTCAGGGGCGAAAGAGGGCGTCGTGGTGCAATGTTGCCGCGCGGTCTGCAGCGAGTGACCGAGATCGAAGTGCAAACCAAAGAGTAAGCTGCTCTGGTTTTACTTCATTAATAAAAAAACCGCCGAGGCGGTTTTTTTATTGGTTACTGTTTTTGGGGAGTGAAGTTTCTGGTGTCTTCGCCAATCTCAACGGTTAGCTCTATTTGTTTTCCATCTCTCACCACCACCACTTGTACTTCAGCGCCAGGGCGAGCATCCGTCACCGCATCCATCACATTCTGTCTATTGTCTGCAACCATATCACCAATTTTCACTATGATGTCTTGTGCTTTGATGCCGGCTTTATCTGCCGGTCCTCCAGGCTCAACACCAAGGACAATGATTCCACCAGTGAAGTTTCCAGCCAGTAAGCGATTGGTCATAGAGCTGATGTCTTGTCCATCAACACCAATATAACCGCGGATGACTCGGCCATCAGCAATGATTTTATTCATGATCTTCGAAGCAAGTTTTTGCGGAATGGCAAAGGAGATGCCGTAGGTTTCAAGATCGGTGGCTTGCTGGAAGGAAGCGGTATTGATTCCGACGAGCTCGCCTTGAGAGTTCACTAGAGCTCCACCTGAGTTACCTTCATTAATTGCTGCATCGGTTTGAATGAAGGCCTGTCTTCCATCGGTACTAATAGACGAGCGTCCAGTGGCTGAGATAATGCCAAAGGTGGTGGTTTGCCCAAGGTTATAGGGGTTACCTATGGCAAGCACAATATCGCCGACCTTTGCCGTATAGTTTGGATTTAGAGGTATGACGGGGAGATCTGACATAGAGATTTGTAATACCGCAATGTCGGTTCGTCTGTCTTGGCCAATCAATTGAGCACTGGCCACTCGACCATCTTGTAGGGCAACGATTACCTGATCGGCACTGGCGACCACATGGTAATTGGTAATGATATAACCCTTGTCATTCACTATCACGCCGGAGCCCAAGCCTTGGGTTTTTAACTTACTGCGATTGTCTTCAGAGTATTGGCGACTGTAGATATTGACCACCGCAGGGGCAGCACGCCTCACTGCTTGGTTGAATGAAATTGGGCCAGATGCGACTAGCGCTTCATGAGGTTCGGTTGGCGCTGGTATGATTTTACTACGCAGGTCAGGTACTACAGCAATTACCAAGGCGGCTGCAACCAACCCAAGTAAAATAGAGCGTAATAATAATCTCAGCATGTTTCCCTCAAAAGTGCGATGTATTACAGCAAAGCATAACACTCAATTTTGAGTAAAGAAAAGGGAAGCCGTTGGGCTTCCCTAATTAGTTCAATGGTTTGCTTTATCTAACAACAATAACAACCTTACGATCACCACGTTGGATGTTAAGTGCGAGTACACCATCTTGCTTCTCTAAGACATCCCTGAATTCACCGAGGTTAGTCACGACTTGACGGTTAACACCGACAATGATGTCGCCTTGCTCGATCTGATAGGAAGCGGCCGGAGAGCCCTCTGCAACAGAAGTCACTTTCACGCCTTTGTATCCATCAGAATCTTTGGTGTTACTGAGCGCAGCGCCAGTTAATCCAGGATGAAGCTGTTCTGCTTTGGTTTGCTGAAGCTGTGATTCGCCGAGCGTGACATCAAACTCTTTCTTATCACCATCACGGATAACGCCTAGTTTGATCTCTTTACCGGCTCCGAGTGTCGCGACTTTAGCGCGAAGCTCACTAAAGGTATCAATGCGCTTGCCGTCAATTGAGACAATGATGTCTCCCGCTTGCAGACCTGCTTCATCGGCAGCGCTATCTGGCATGACCTGGTTTACGAAGGCGCCACGGCTTGACTCATAGCCTAACGCTTCAGCGAGCTCTGAGGTGATTTCGCCGCCTTGTACCCCTAACATGCCTCGCTTAACCTCACCAAACTCAATGATTTGATCGGTTAGGTTACGCATCATATTAGAAGGGATAGCAAAACCAATACCAACGTTGCCTCCATTCGGTCCCAAAATTGCGGTGTTGATACCAATCAACTCGCCGTTGAGGTTGACCAGTGCACCGCCAGAGTTACCACTATTAATAGCGGCATCGGTTTGAATAAAGTTTTCAAGGTTCTCAAGATTCAGTCCACTGCGACCTAGCGCCGATACAATACCAGAGGTCACGGTTTGACCGAGCCCAAACGGGTTGCCAATGGCCACAGTGAAATCGCCAACGCGCAGCTTATCTGAGTCTGCGAGTTTTATTTCGGTTAGTCCTTTCGCCTTCTTTTCTAGCTTGAGCAGAGCTACATCAGACATCTTGTCGCCGCCGACCAGCTCCGCATCATATTCACGTCCATCGGTCAGTTGCACCTTAATGGTGTCTGCGCCATTGATAACGTGGTAGTTAGTAACGATATGACCTTTGTCAGCATCGATGATAACGCCAGAGCCGAGTCCGCGAAACGGACGCTCTTGAACTTGGTCGGCTGGAAACTCGTCGCCGAAGAAGAAACGAAAGCTTTCAGGAATGCGCTGTGTTGATACTTGAGTTCCTTCAACAGCAATACTGACAACGGCCGGAGAAACGCGCTCAAGCATAGGTGCTAAGCTCGGCAATTCGTTGCCTTCAACCTGAACGGGTAGGGCTGCGCCAGCATACAGTGGCGCAATAATTGAGCCCAGACTCAAGGCTACAACAGACAAGGCAAGCAAAGGTTTCTTCATCGTTAACTCCTTTAAACACTATGAAGCTTGAGACATAAAAAATTTCAGCAAGTTCCGTTTCTAAATAAAAATCCAGAAGGCGTGAGTAGCTTCAAGTTTTTAAATAGAATGAACTATGTTGCCTTGATGGCTTCTGGAGCCTTCAAGATTTCTTTCTGTTCTTCTTTCAGCATACCGGTTGCACCGTTTGCATAATCCTTTGGCGCTTCATTGCTTGAAGTTTTAGCTTCTGAGCTTGCTTCTCTTGCTTCAAGTCGCTCGGCAAAAGGATTGTCTTGGGCCGGGAGATTGGGCAGTAGCTCATTGGAAGTATTCGCCATGTGCTCATAGAGTTTGCGATATTCTTTCCCTATGTTATCTAGAATCTGAGCGGATTCAGAGAAGTGATCATTCAAATCTTGTCGCTGTTGCTCGAGCTCAAACTTTGAGGTTTCTAGTTCTTTTTGTATCTCTTTCTGTTTTTGATATTGCGGGGTGGTGACGCGAGAGATGATCACACCGATGATGATACCCACGAACAGGCCGACGATCGCATAAATCCAAGGCATAGCATTTCCTTTTGTTAATCTGTTAACAATCTAGTTACCGTGTTCTTACACTGCAACATACCTCATGTTACTATGAGAATCTTATCCAATAAAGAATCTAATGTAGTTCATCATTTAAAATGACACCCTTAGAAAAATATCAATACGATATCGAGCATCACGACTTTCAATTTGACCCTCAACAGCAAAAGGCTGTGCAAGCGTTTGAACACTTGTACGAGCGGCTTCAACAATATGCTCAAACTCCTGCTCCTGAGCCCAAAAAAGGTTGGCGTCAATGGTTTAATAAGCCTGAACCCACTAAGCCATTAGCTCCGCAAGGGCTCTACGTATGGGGTGGGGTCGGCCGTGGAAAGACCTATCTTATGGATAGCTTTTACGAGTTGTACCCAAGCGACAAGAAAATGCGCATGCACTTTCATCGCTTTATGTATCGAGTCCATGATGAACTGAAGCAGTTGCAACAGCAAAGCGACCCCTTAGAGATTGTGGCTGATAAGTTTAAGAGTGAAGCCGATATTATCTGCTTTGATGAGTTTTTTGTCTCCGATATCACAGACGCCATGTTGCTCGGCACCTTGTTTCAGGCATTGTTTGCGCGAAACATGATTTTAGTCGCGACCTCCAACATTCCGCCACACCTGTTGTATAGAAATGGCTTACAGCGAGCTCGCTTTTTGCCAGCTATCGAATTGATCGAGAAAAACTGTCAGGTCTTTGAGTTAGACAGTGAGAATGACTTCCGCATGCGTACATTGCAGCAGGCTGAGCTCTATCATTATCCGTTAGACCTGCAAGCTCAGCAGAACCTTGATACTTATTTTGAAACCTTGAGTGCTATAAAGGTAGAAAGTGGCAAAGCGGAATCAGCCATAGAGGTGAATCATCGGCAGTTAGAGGTGCAAAGCGCTTACAATGGTGTGTTGATGGCAAGTTTTGCTCAGTTGTGCCAAACCGCTCGCAGTCAAAACGATTACATTGAGTTGTCGAGGGAGTACCACACGGTATTGTTGTCCGATGTACCTAGACTTGATGCGAGTAACGATGATGCAGCGAGGCGCTTTATTGCCTTAGTGGATGAGTTCTATGAAAGGCGCGTCTGCCTTATTATTGCCGCTGCAGTTCCTTTGAGTGAATTGTATGCGGGTGGACGACTTGAGTTTGAATTTCAGCGCTGTGAATCGCGACTCACTGAGATGCAGAGTAATGACTATTTGGCTGAGGAACACCTTGCCTAGTTCATGCTGTAGCTAGGGTATAGTAGAGACACTCACGCCTTGAGGTCTGGCGTTATGCACTAAAAAGCGTTCAAAAAACTCTCAAATAGGATTGCGTTTTTAGTAGGCTTCGGTATAATCCTGCGACCCACCGTTACTGCAGGTGATTTTCTTTATTGAAACTTACCAAAGAGTGCCACCACTCGAAGGGGTGATGACTGGGCTCTTAGACAGTGGGAGCATTTGCTCCTTTTAGTTTAAATTCAAATTAACGGGTTATTATTAGCATGAAAACTTTCGTTGCTAAACCAGAAACTGTAAAACGTGACTGGTATGTTGTAGACGCTGAAGGTAAAACTCTAGGTCGTCTTGCATCTGAAATCGCTTCTCGCCTACGCGGTAAGCACAAAGCTGAATACACACCTCACTGTGACACTGGTGATTACATCATCGTTGTTAACGCTGAGAAAGTTACTGTAACTGGTAACAAGGCTAAAGGTAAAGTGTATTACCGTCACTCTGAATTCCCAGGTGGTCTTAAATCTATCACTTTTGAAAAGTTGATCGATAAGAAACCAGAAATGGTTATCGAACTAGCTGTTAAAGGTATGTTACCACGTGGTCCTCTAGGCCGCGCAATGTACCGTAAGCTAAAAGTATACGCTGGCGCTGAGCACAACCATGCTGCTCAACAACCACAAGTACTAGACATCTAATCGGGGAAATTGGAAATGGCAGAGAATCAATACTACGGCACTGGTCGCCGCAAGAGCTCAGCTGCTCGTGTTTTCATTAAACCGGGCGCTGGTAACATCGTAATCAACAAGCGTAGCCTTGATGTTTACTTTGGTCGTGAAACTTCTCGTATGGTTGTTCGTCAGCCACTTGAGCTAGTTGAAATGTTAGACAAGCTAGACCTATACATCACTGTTTCTGGCGGTGGTATTTCTGGTCAAGCTGGCGCTATCCGTCACGGCATCACTCGTGCTCTTATGGAATACGATGAAACTCTACGTCCTGCTCTACGCGCAGCTGGCTACGTTACACGTGACGCACGTCAGGTTGAACGTAAGAAAGTTGGTCTACGTAAAGCACGTCGTAAGCCACAGTTCTCGAAGCGTTAATCTTTCTTTTCAGAAAGAGCAATGCTCCAGCCTTTTGGTTGGAATTGTGTCAAAAAAGCTCGGTTTTATACCGGGCTTTTTGTTTTTTTACCGCTTCAAAAACTCCTTTCTACTTAGTATCTTCCGCAGTGAATGTTTCACTTTCACCTCTTTTGTGACCTATGCTCTGATTTGCTTCAGATATGTTGTAAAAAAGTAGCTTTATCTTGTCTTAAAGTAGCGTTTTCTTTATCATTTCCCTCATAAAAATAGAATCAAAGTTTGAATTTTTAAGCCGTGCTCTGTTGAAGGAGTAATTCTATCCAAAGGAGCAAATGGGAGAATGTTGGATGAGCAATGCGCCACTAAATAATGGACGTCGCAAGTTTCTAACCGCCACCACAGCCGTGGTTGGGGGATTAGGAGCAGCAGCTGTCGCTGTACCCTTTATCAAATCTTGGAATCCAAGTGCTAGAGCTAAATCAGCTGGCGCTCCAGTTGAGTTCGATATCAGCAAGCTAGAAGAAGGGCAGATGGCCCGTGTAATCTGGCGTGGTCAACCTGTTTGGGTTGTTAAGCGTGGACAAGGTACCCTGGATGAACTTGGTCAGCTTGCTGATCAATTACGAGATCCAGACTCAGTTGAGGAACAACAACCGTCTTACGCACAAAACCCTTATCGTTCCTTGAAGCCAGAAATCTTTATCGCAGTAGGCCTATGTACTCACTTAGGTTGTTCTCCAACCTATCTGCCTAACAGCTTTGGCGAGCAAGTGAGCGGCGTGAAGTCAGGATTCTTCTGCCCATGTCATGGTTCTAAATTTGATATGGCTGGACGCGTTTTCCAAGGTGTTCCTGCACCTTATAACCTAGCCGTACCGCCACATATGTATCTGGATGATAATCTAATTTTAATCGGCGAAGACCAAGGAGAGGCGTAATGGAGGCTTTACTCGGCTGGATTGAAAAACGCATCCCGGCTATGAATACCTACCGCAAGCACATGTCGGAGTATCCACAGCCAAAGAACTCAAACTTTTGGTATATCTTTGGTGCGCTAGCAATGCTGGTTTTGGTCAACCAGATCGTTACTGGTATTTGGCTAACCATGAACTATGTGCCATCGGCAGAGGGCGCATTCGCTTCTGTTGAATACATCATGCGTGACGTAGAATACGGTTGGCTTCTTCGCTACATGCACTCTACTGGCGCATCGTTCTTCTTTATTGTTGTTTATCTGCACATGTACCGCGGCCTCATCTACGGTTCATACCAAAAACCACGTGAACTCGTGTGGTTATTTGGTATGTTGTTGTTTGTGGTTCTGATGGCTGAGGCCTTCATGGGCTACATGCTACCTTGGGGGCAAATGTCTTACTGGGGTGCTCAGGTAATCATAGGTCTATTTGGTGCAATTCCAGTTATTGGTGATGACCTAACGCTATGGATTCGTGGCGATTACGTTATCTCTGGTGCGACTCTAAACCGCTTCTTCGCCTTGCACGTTATTGCTCTGCCAATCGTTCTGTTGCTGCTTGTTGCTTTGCATATCTTGGCGCTGCACGAAGTAGGCTCTAACAACCCTGATGGTATCGATACTAAGCTGCCACAAGGTTCTATGGGCGATGGCTACGAGCCGGAATTCAAGTTCCATGAAGACTACAGCAAGAAGTACGACATAATAGACTCAATGCCGTTCCACCCTTACGGTACGGTAAAAGATCTGTTCTATGTCGGCGTATTCTTATTGTTCTTTAGCTATGTGTTGTTCTATGCACCAGCGATGGGCGGTTTGTTCCTTGAGCCACCTAACTTCGAGGTTGCTAACCCACTTAAGACCCCTGAGCATATTGCGCCAGTTTGGTATTTCTCTCCGAACTATGCCATTTTGCGTGCTATCCCAGATAAGCTGATTGGCTTCGTCTTCTTTGGTGGTTCAATCGTGGTGTTGTTCTTACTGCCTTGGCTAGATCGCTGTAATGTTCGCTCGTTCCGCTACCGCAGTAAGCTGCACCTAGTGAACTTGATCCAGTTTACGATATCGTTTGTTGGTCTAGGTGTGCTAGGTACACTGCCTGCAACTGAGCTGTACACGAACCTATCTCGTCTATTCAGTGTGGGTTACTTCATGTTCTTCGTTGTGTTGTTTATCTACAGCAAGAATGAAAAGACTAAGACACTACCGACAAGGATCACCAAATAATGAAAAAGTTATTCGTATTGTTATTTGCGCTAGTGCCTGCTCTTGGATTCGCAGCGGGCGGTAACTTCGCTCTGGATAAAGCAAACAATGATATTCGTGACAAAGCGTCTTTGCAGCGTGGTGCTCAGACGTTTATGAACTACTGTTTTGCTTGTCACTCAACGCAGTACCAGCGCTATGAACGCGTCGCAACAGACCTCGATATTCCTATCGACCTGATGCGTGACAATCTGATGTTTGATTCAGAGGCGGCTGTTGGCGAATTAATGGTTAACAACATGCCAGCAGAGGATGCCGCTAAATGGTTTGGTGTTGCGCCACCTGATCTAACGCTAACGGCTCGCGTCCGCGGTGTAGATTGGTTATACACTTACCTGCGCTCTTTCTATGAAGATCCAAGTCGCCCGTTTGGTGTGAACAACGTGATCTTCCCAAGCGTGGGTATGCCTCACGTGTTGCAAGAGATGCAAGGTGTGCCTAAGCCTGTTTTTGAAACACACATGGTGGGTGGTCAAGAGCAGCAAGTGGTTGTCGGCGTTAAAGCTGATGGCACTGGTGAGCTAAGTCAAAGTGAATATGATGACGCAGTGCGCGACCTTGTGAACTTCCTTGAATATGCGGGTGACCCTGTTCAGGTAGAACGTGAGAGCTTGGGTATTTGGGTGTTGTTATTCCTAGTGATTTTCACTGGTGTTGGCTATCTTCTATATAAAGAGTATTGGCGTGACATTCACTGATTGTGATATCATATCGTGCTGATTTCTGTAATGGAGGCGTGTTGCCTCCATTCTTCTATTTAAAATTACTATACCGGAGGGCTCATGGCTGTAGCTGCCAATAAACGTTCTGTGATGACTCTATTCTCAAGTGCTACTGATATGGCTAGCCATCAGGTACGTATCGTTTTGGCTGAGAAAGGCGTAGCCGTCGAAGTTGAACTTGTTGACGAGGCGAACCTACCTGCTGAACTTGCAGAATTGAACCCATACAAATCTGTTCCAACTCTCGTTGATCGTGAACTTACACTGTACGATTCAAAGATCATCATGGAATACCTAGACGAGCGTTTCCCGCATCCGCCACTAATGCCTGTATACCCTGTCGATCGTGGTAAGAATCGTCTTATGATGTACCGCATTCAGCGTAACTGGTACAGCGTTGCAGAGAAAATCATCGCTACAACTGGCGAAGAACAAGAAAAAGCACGTCAAAAACTGCGTAATGACCTACTAATGCTTGGTCCTCTATTTGCAGAAAGCGAGTACTTCATGAGTGAAGACTTTAGCTTGATTGATTGCTACCTTGCTCCACTATTGTGGCGCTTGCCTACGTTCGGTATCGAGCTGACAGGTCCTGGTTCAAAAGAGCTTAAGATCTACATGAACCGCGTATTTGAGCGTGATTCATTCCTAGCTTCTTTGACTGAAGCAGAACGTGAGATGCGTCTAGTTCGTTAATGGATATTTCTGCAATGACTCCCCGTCGACCGTATCTGCTTCGCGCATTTTATGACTGGTTGGCGGAGAATGAACTGACTCCTCACTTAGTGGTTGACGCTACTATGCCAGGAGTACGCGTACCGGAAGAGTATGTACAAGATGGACAAATCATCTTGAACGTTGCTCCTCGTGCTGTAGGCAACCTAGAGATTGGCAACGAAGCGTTAACGTTTCATGCTCGTTTCGGTGGTCGACCTCATTCAGTTATCGTTCCTATCTACGCTGTGCAGGCTATCTATGCTCGCGAAAATGGCGCAGGAACTATGTTTGAGCCTGAAGAGGCTTATGACGATAACTTAGAGATGGAAGAAGAGAATCACTTGGCTTCTGCTGACTCTTTAACCGCGGTTGAAGATACAGTAGAAGTTGAAGTAGAGCCTTCTCCAGACCCTGATGATGAACCGCCAAGACCTAAAGGTCGTCCAAGCCTTCGCGTGGTGAAATAACACCAAAGAAAACAAAAAGAGGAGCCCTAGGGCTCCTCTTTTATATTCTAAAGCTAACGCTAATAAAACAGCAATTAGTTTTCAATGGACTCTTCGACGATATCTCCAGAGCGGTCAATAACCACATCGCCTTCCATGATGTCACTCTCATCTGCTGCGCTATCGACTAGCGGTGCTTGTTCAAGTGCTGCATCTTCTACGCTAGCATCAACCACAGGGGCTTCTGCTGCAGGTGCCTTAGCATCGCTGGTTGGAGCTGGAGCTTTTTTCGCTTCCAAGGTGGCAAGGTCGGCAATCTCAAAACCACGAATCACCAATTTTACGCCACTAACATTGCGAGCTGTATCCGTGGCAATATCAGCGCTTTCAGGTGTGACGTAACCGAACAGGAATACTTCACTGTTCTCGGTAATCACTTTAACCGATACGCCTTTCAGCTTGTCTACTCTCATTAGAGCGGATTTAACCTTAGCGGTGATCCAGCTGTCACGGCTCATCTGAGAGACGTTGATAACCGGTTGTATGCGCAGTTGGTTATAGACCTTTTTAACACCAGCTATTTTTTCAACATGTTCTTCGACTTGAGTACTAAGTTCTTCCGTGGGCGCCTGACCAATCAAGACCACTTTACCTCTAAAGGAGCTAGCCGCTACACGAACTTTACCTGAGAATGGCGGTTTGTTACCTAAAGCAGCAGCTTCAAATTCGATATTATTATCGCTCCAGATCTCTCGCGTAGAGCGATCATCAGTCACGATATCAGAGGAGTCACTGACAAACATGCCCGCGCAACCAGAGAGAAGCAGCGATGCAAGTATTGTCGCTACGTATAAAGAAAGCTTGCGAGTGTACAACATGGATCTAAATCCTCACTACGGGTAATTTTTATTCGACGTGTTCTGGAAATAATACCTGATCAATTAGGTCACAAAGACAGTGCAGAGTCAGCATATGAACTTCATGGATACGCGCGGTGCGATTGGATGGAATGCGGATTTCTACGTCGTGTTCACCTAAAAGGCCTGCCATTTCGCCACCATCTTTCCCCGTTAGGGCTATGATGGTCATGTCTCTTGTTACCGCAGCTTCCATCGCTTTGATGATGTTCTTGCTGTTACCACTGGTTGAGATCGCCAGTAAGATATCGCCTTGTTGGCCAATGGCTCTCACTTGTTTTGAAAACACTTCTTGGTAATGATAATCGTTGGCTACCGCCGTTAATGTGGCAATATCTGAGGTTAACGTCATCGCCGGTAGGCTAGGGCGTTCTGTCTCAAAGCGGTTTAAAAGACAAGAAACGAACTGCTGTGAGTTGGCGCTAGAACCGCCATTACCACAACAAAGAATCTTCTTACCATTTAGCAGAGTACTCACCATCGCTTGAGCGGCATGTGTGATGGCGTCTGGCAACTCTTCAGCGGCCGCGATTTGAATCTGTATGCTCTCTGTAAAGCTGGCTTTTATGCTATCGTGCATTTCTATCCTTCGACAATTGCGTTTTGTATCCACTCGACTTGGCTAGGCTCACTGCTCAGAGCCACCACATCGAATCGAAAATAGGTGTGATCAGGGGAGAGGTTGTTCTTACTCAACCACAACAAAGCGGTTTTTTTGAGTTTTGATTGCTTAGCTTTGGTAACGGCTTCTACGCCGCTACCGTAGTGATGCTGTTTTCGGTATTTCACCTCAACAAAAACAATCTCTCGTTGATCGCGCATTATTAGGTCAATTTCACCACATTTTGCGCGAAAATTCTTTTCCAAAAATATGAGGCCTTGCTTCGCGAGATAACGCTGCGCTTTGGCCTCATATTTGTGCCCAATGGCAAGTCTACTTAGTAGACTCATACTCTGCCCAGCTAAGCTGGCGCTGCACTACACATTGCTCATCGATGCTCAACACGCCGGTTTGTCCTTGCAGTGAATGTCCAGGACTGACTTTCATGTTTGGCAAGGCATTGATGAGGCTGTAAGCATCCATACCCAGTGCACGTAGGCGTTTTTGCTGGTTGCTCGACTTCTCCCAGATGCCTTGCATCTGCGTGTCTAACTCCTCGTTCGGCTCTACCAACATTGGAATATCGCTGTAGATAACACCAGAAAGATCTTGAGACGCACGCTTCACGCCCGTGTTGCTGCGCGAGTTTGCATACAGCTTAGGCGGTGTTGCCTCTGGGTTGATTGCTACGTTAATAAACGGCTTGATAAGGTTAAGCTCAGAATCACCCGCAATGATGTAGACGGCATCGATGTCTCTACGAGAACGCTGCTCCGACTCCATCTCCATTTCCATCAGCTTGTCCATCTGTGCGATACGTTTTTGGCTATCTTGTAGGCCAAATACGGTGTTGATAGCAAACTGCAGTTGGTTTTTAGAGCGGAAGTAGGAAACGGCACTCTTGGTTTCGTTGTTCTTGTTCCATTCTTCATTGAACGCGTCAGCCATACGTTGGCCGTAGCTTCCACGTGGTGCAATGATCAATGGGTATTTAGCGCCAGTATCCGCTAGGTGTCTTGCTGCCTCAGCCGCTTCTTGCTCTGGAGATAAGGTTACGTAACAGAAGTCAGAGCCTTCTAGAATCTCTTTCGGGAAGTTAAGGGCCAGCATAGGGATTGGGTTGTCGCTGTCTTGCTGAACGTCTTGCAGCTCTTCAATGGTAGTGCGCATCAAAGGACCCACTACAAAGTCAACATTCTGCTCTTCCAGTTGTTGCTGGATTTGAGCCGTGTCGTTCTTGTTACTATCAATAACAACGTACTCTGCTTCTGGAAGCCTAGCTTCATCACTCATCATAGCGAAAACAAAGCCATCTCTGATGACTTCAGCTTGCTTCGCAAACTTGCCACTTAGAGGAAGAACCAGTGCGGTCTTATTTGGCTGAACGATCTCTAAAGCTAAAGTGTCTTTTATTTCCTGCGGCGTATAGAGCGATGCAGGATGGCTAAAGTTCTCGTCAATCCAAGCTTGCAATGATTTTTGCAGCTTAGGAAGGTTGTGGCTGTATGACTGGTTGGCGATAGCCAACTCTTGCCACCCTTTAAGCTCATGCTCGTTTTCAGCAATCTGCATTGCCTTGAGTTCGTCGACAGTGACGCTGTTCATTAATGCCCAGATTTGGTCAACGTTCTCTTGCTGTTGCTCTTCCGATAGAAAGTCTGCGCGCAGTACTTGCTCTCTTGCAGCATCTAATGGCTGGTAAAGATCTTGATAGATCTCAGAGCGCAATTCGTAGTAGCGTTGCCACTGTGTGCGTTCTAGTCGCCATTCATTGCGAAAGTTAAGTTGCTTTAAGGCATCGGTTGGCTGTTCTTCATTAAGAAGTAGTTGAGCTCGTGCTAATTGCCATTCAGCCTGTTGTGTCTCTGACATGTTTTGCTGTGCTAGACGCTGGATAATGCGATTTGCTAGGCCAGCATTATCTTCTTCAACCGCGGCTTTTAAAGATAAAATTAACCAATCAATTTGTTCGGAACCGTCAGAAGAATCAGCCTTGATCAGGTAGTATTCTGAGGTTTGAGTTGGCTGATTGAGAATATTGGATTGTTGCGCAGCTTCTGGATCAGAAGAGGGACTTGAACAAGCCGCAAGAAGTACAGACAATGCAATGGGAGTAAGAATGCGTGATACACTGTATCCAGATCGATTTTTTTGCGCCATGAGTTCTTTAATAATTGTGGATTAATTACCTCTATATTAATCCCTCAAGTGACGGTAAACAAATGACAGATAACAATTCTTTTGATTCTTCGACAGCGACCCTCTATATCGTCCCTACTCCAATAGGGAATTTAGGCGATATTACGCAGCGCGCTATTGAAGTTTTGAACGGTGTAGACTTGATTGCAGCGGAAGATACACGTCACACAGGACGACTGCTTTCACACCTAAATGTAGGCACGCGTACCTTTGCTCTGCACGACCACAATGAGCAACAGAAATCTCAAGTTCTCGTTGAAAAACTCCTTGAAGGTCAATCAATTGCGTTGGTTTCCGATGCAGGGACTCCTCTAATCAGCGACCCTGGCTATCACTTGGTTAATCAGTGTCGTCAGGCTGGCGTTCGCGTTGTGCCTTTACCGGGAGCTTGCGCGGTCATCACAGCATTGAGCGCGGCAGGCTTGCCGTCGGATCGCTTTAGCTTCGAAGGTTTCTTACCTCCAAAGAGTAAAGGAAGAAAAGATCGCTTCTTGGAGCTCGCTAAGGTCGAACGCACCTGTATTTTCTATGAATCGCCGCACCGCATCATGGATTCTCTCGCGGATATGCTTCAAGTATTAGGCCCAGATCGCCAAGTAGTGTTAGCTCGCGAGTTAACTAAGACGTTTGAAACCATACAAGGTATGCCTTTGGGTGAACTCATTCCTTGGCTTGAAGAAGACGCTAACCGTATTCGCGGCGAAATGGTGTTGCTGGTTCACGGTTACCGTGAAGAAAGCAGTGATGAATTGCCAGAAGAAGCGCGACGTACTTTGGCTATATTGACCAAAGAACTGCCGTTGAAGAAAGCGGCAGCTCTAACCGCAGAGATCTATAGTTTGAAAAAGAATGCGCTATATAAGTGGGGACTTGAGCACATAGAGTAGCGGATAGGCGGTTAAGCCTTTATTTGATTAGACATCTGTGATCTTTGTCAGTACAATCCGCCCCGGAGCTAACCAGATAGTCGCTGCTTCGTTGATGTCCTTCGGGAGACTGACGGAGGGGAGGAAAGTCCGGGCTTCACAGAGCAGGGTGCCAGGTAACGCCTGGGGGGCGCAAGCCCACGACAAGTGCAGCAGAGAGAAGACCGCCGATGACCTTCGGGTACAGGTAAGGGTGAAAGGGTGCGGTAAGAGCGCACCGTGCGACTGGCAACAGTTCGTAGCAGGGTAAACTCCACCCGAAGCAAGACCAAATAGGCTCTCACATTGCGTTGCTCGCGTAAGAGGGCGGGTAGGTTGCTCGAGCCAGTGAGCGATTGCTGGCCTAGACGAATGGCTATCACCGCGCAAGCGGATACAGAACCCGGCTTATAGGTAAGCTCCACCTATTAAAAAAGCCCCGCCTTGGCGGGGCTTTTTGCTATTCAAAATCTATCAAAATGCTCTTTGCTTCTTTATATACGGAGCTTTCCCTTCGAGTGAAGTACATCAAAGGTGCAACCCCTTGCACTGTTTAAGTAATTATTTGGTGATTTTACTTACTAACGCTGACTAAACCAGACTATTTCAGTACACTAAGCTAATAGTTATCTAAATTAAATCGAGCTTTTGTAATGAGCGAATCCTTTAAACACGTCTCCGTTTTACTCGACGAATCCGTTGATGGTCTAAACATCAAACCCGATGGTACTTATATCGATGGTACCTTTGGACGCGGTGGTCACAGCCGAGTTATTTTGTCTAAATTGGGCGAAAATGGTCGACTGTTTAGTATTGATAGAGATCCACAAGCCATCGCTGAAGCTGCGAAGATTGATGACCCTAGGTTTACCATTATCCATGGTCCGTTTTCAGGTATGGAAGGCTATGCTCAAGAGCGAGACCTTGTAGGCAAGGTCGATGGTGTGCTTCTTGATCTTGGTGTTTCTTCTCCACAGTTAGATGACGCAGAACGCGGTTTCAGCTTTATGAAGGATGGCCCGCTCGATATGCGTATGGACCCAACATCAGGGATCCCTGTATCAAAGTGGCTACAAGATGCCGATGTTGAAGACATTACTTGGGTGATTCGTGAGTTTGGTGAAGATAAGCATGCATGGCGCATCGCCAAAGCTATCGTTGCCTATCGTGAGAATGAAGAAAACGAACCACTTGTTCGTACGGGACAACTAGCGAAGCTTATCTCTGACGCAGCCCCGAAAAGCTTTAAAGAGAAAAAGCACCCAGCGACTCGCTCATTTCAGGCATTTCGCATCTACATCAACAGTGAGTTGGATGAGATTGCCACAGCCTTGAACGGGGCGAAGAATATTCTCGCGGAAGAGGGGCGCTTGTCTGTGATTAGTTTCCATTCTCTAGAAGATAGAATGGTAAAACAGTTCATGCGCAAAGAAAGCCGTGGTCCGCAGGTTCCGCATGGTATTCCTATGACTGAAGTGCAGATTCAAGCGCTTGGCAGCGCCGCAATGAAAACAGTGGGTAAGGCAATTAAGCCATCACTTTCAGAATTAGACGTCAATATTAGAGCAAGAAGCTCAGTATTAAGGATTGCCGAAAAGCTATGAGTGAATCAGGGAAGTTGATTCAAACTGAAGTGCCATTATTAGGGAAGATCATTGTACGCGATCTGTTTACCGCAGGTCGTGTGCCACTTTTTTTGTTGATTCTTCTCTTTTTTAGCGCAATTACCGTAGTGCTTACCACGCATATGACGCGACAAGCGATCTCTCAAAAAGATGTCGCTCTGGAAGGTCGTGAGCAGTTAGATGAAGAGTGGCGCAATCTTATCCTCGAGGAGAATGCTCTTTCCGAACACAGTCGTGTCCAGAAAATGGCAACCTCAGAACTCGAAATGAAGCGACCAGACTCTGATAAGGAAGTCATAGTTAAACTGTAATGAAACCGACTAAAAAGAAACCTGCCAAGACAACCAAAAAGCGCACCCCTAAAAAGGTAGAACCCAGCAAAGTGGTTCCTGCTGACACCAGTATCATTAATTGGCGCTATCTAACGGTACTGGGCTTTATTCTCTTGCTACTTGGTGCGTTGCTCGCAAGGGTAGCTTACATCCAAGTTATTGAACCAGATACATTAATTGAACGTGGTGATATGCGTTCGGTTAGGGTGAAAGCAATGCCTTCTGCACGTGGGATCATCTCAGATCGCAATGGCGAGCAGATAGCAGTCAGTGTTCCGGTAGAAGCGGTTTATGCCGATCCTCGAAATATTTTCACTAAGGGTGATGCATTAACCGATGTGGCTCGCTGGCATGCTCTGGCAGATGTACTGCAGCTCGATAGAGAGGCATTAATAGAGCGAATTGAGAAAAATAAAAATCGCCGTTTTATCTATCTACAACGCCAAGTTAGCCCTGCAATGGCTAAGTACATCAAAGAGTTAAAATTAAAAGGCATCGGTCTGAGAGATGAATCTCGTCGCTATTACCCAACGGGAGAGATTAGTGCTCACGTTGTGGGAGTGACAGGTATTGATAGCCACGGACTTGAAGGTGTTGAACGTAGCTACGATGAATACTTATCCGGTCAAGCGGGCTCGCGTAAGGTTCGTAAAGACCGCGATGGCCGAGTGGTAGAGAACATCTCTATGACCGAGAGCAAGCAAGGTAACCCGCTGCAGCTCACTATAGATCAGCGCTTACAGGCCATTGCGTATCGCGCGATCAAACAAGCGGTAGCGGATCATAGGGCGACATCGGGCAGTGTTGTCTTACTAGATGTGAAAACCGGTGGGATATTGGCTATGGTCAACTCCCCATCGTATAACCCGAATACTCGCGATCAGTTACAATCTTTCCGCATGCGAAATCGAGCTATTACTGATTCACTAGAGCCTGGTTCGTCGGTGAAGCCATTTGTAGTCTTGGCAGCATTAGATAATGGTACTGCTGATCTGAATACGGTTATCGATACCGGTAATGGTGTCATGCGTGTTGGAGGAAGCCGAGTACGAGATACCTCTAAAGTGGGTAAGGCCGATCTAAAAACCATCCTTAAGAAGTCGAGCAACATTGGTGTTGCTACCTTGGCTTTGGATATGCCGCTAGATTCCCTTTTAGGCATGTATCAGTCTATTGGCTTTGGCTCTACGTCTGGAATTAACCTTGTCGGTGAAACAACGGGCTTGTTCCCTAATCGTCGACGTTGGTCTCAGTTTGAAATCGCGACACTCGCCTTTGGTTATGGCTTATCCGTCACGCCGCTTCAACTTGCTCATGCCTATGCGACCTTAGGGAGCTACGGGAGCTTCAAACCTCTGCACATTATTAAAGACGCCAAGAACCTTGATGCTAAGCAGGTTGCAGATCCTGAGCATGCTCGTGAAGTGCTGGAAATGTTGGAAGCTGTGACGCTTAAAGGAGGCACCGCGACACGTGCTGCCGTACCTGGTTATCGTGTAGGTGCTAAAACGGGTACCTCGCGTAAGGCTAAGGCGGGTGGCTACAGTGATGAGTACGTCACCATTACTGCCGGTGTAGCACCGATCAGCAACCCTCGAGTGGCTCTGGTTGTCGTGGTGAATGAGCCACAAGGTGATGATTATTACGGTGGCTCAGTAGCTGCCCCTGTTTTTTCCGAAGTTTTGAAGGGAGCACTGCAGATCTTGAATGTGCCGCCCGATGCTAATAAAAGTTAAGAAATAGTATGAATGTTCAATGCACACTGCAGCACCTTGTTCAGCCTTGGCTGAATAATCTAAGTGAGAAACTGGGTCAGATCTCTGTGTCGGACTTAGAGCTAGATAGCAGGCAAATAGAGCCGGGTTCTACCTTCGTAGCCATTAAAGGGCATACCGTTGACGGTAGACGCTTCATCTCAAATGCGGTAAAAGCCGGAGCGAGCCTGGTGATAGCTGAAAGTGATGACGATTATCCTCATGGCAGTACCGTATGGATGGGTGAAACCCCTGTATTGTATTTGGATAGCCTGAGCTTGAACCTGTCTGCGATAGCGAGCCGATTATATCGCTTTGATAACATGGATCTTATTGCTGTTACTGGCACAAATGGCAAAACCACGATTACGCAAATTATCGCCCAGTGGCTAGATAGTGTAGGCAAGCAAGCTGCGGTTATGGGCACTACGGGTAATGGTTTTCTTTCTTCTCTCAAAGAGGCAAAAAATACCACAGGCAGTGCGATTGAAGTGTGCAAAACGCTATCGCAATTGAGTGAACTAGGCGCTGATATTACTGCTCTAGAAACCTCGTCACATGGCTTGGTTCAGCATCGTATCAAGGCGTTAAAATTTGTGGCGGCGGTGTTTACCAATCTAAGTCGAGACCACCTTGATTATCACGGAAGTATGGCGGAATACGCTAAGGCAAAACTGAGCCTATTTACCGAGCATTCGTGCAAACATAAGGTGATCAATGCCGATGATTCTGTAGGTCAGGAGTGGTTAGAACTATTGCCTGATGCGATAGCGGTATCTTTGCTAGAAAAACCTCAAACTAAACAATATATGTACGCGAGCAATGTTCGTTACTCAGAGCAGGGTATCGAGATTAGCTTTGAGAGTAGTTGGGGGAAAGGAGTACTAAAGGCACCACTTATCGGTGAGTTTAATGCAAGTAACCTGCTACTTGGCTTTACCACCCTTCTTAGTTTGGGCTTTGATATCAGGGCTTTACAAAAGGCAGCAACACAATTGCAGCCGGTCATTGGCCGAATGGAACTCTTTCAAACGGCTGACAAAGCTAAAGTAGTGGTGGACTATGCTCATACTCCAGATGCATTGGAAAAAGCATTGTGCGCCTTGCGAGTGCATTGTGAAGGACAGTTGTGGGCGATCTTTGGTTGTGGTGGCGACAGAGACAGTGGCAAGCGTCCTATGATGGCTCAGATCGGTGAACGATTCGCAGACCGCGTTATTCTTGCTGACGACAACCCGCGTAGCGAAGATCCCGCTCTCATTATCCAAGACATGCTAAAAGGCGTTTCAAATCAACAATCTGTGACTGTTGAACATGATAGATTCAAAGCCTTGTCCTATGCTATTGAACAGGCAACGTCTAAAGACATTATTTTACTGGCCGGTAAAGGGCACGAGGATTATCAAATCTTAGGAGATGACACCATTCATTACTCTGATCGTGAATCGGCAATGACCTTGTTGGAGCTAATTTAATGATAAGCACTCAATTATCGGATATGGCCCTCGCTGTAGACGGACGTTTGCTTGGAAGCAACTTAGCAATTGAGTCAGTTTCCACGGACAGTCGCAACATAGGCTGCAATGGATTGTTTGTGGCTTTAGTTGGAGAGCGCTTTGATGCTCATAACTTTTGCGAACAAGCGGTAGAGCAGGGCGCCGTTGCGTTATTAGTAGAAAAAGAACTGCCATTGCCCGTTCCACAGCTCATTGTCGACGATACTAAGTTGGCCTTAGGAAAATTAGGCGCTTGGAATTTTGCTAAAGCTGATATGCCTAAGGTGGCGATCACTGGCAGTTGTGGCAAAACCACAGTCAAAGAGATGCTAGCCTCAATTTTATCTTTGCGAGGCGAGGTTTTAGCCACCGCAGGAAACTTCAATAACGATATTGGCGCTCCACTTACTCTGCTGCGTGCCACAGAGCAACACGATTTTTCTGTGATTGAATTGGGCGCAAACCATGAGCACGAAATTGAATATACAGTGAACTTAGTCCAGCCCGATATTGCTCTAGTGAATAATGTTGCCGCCGCTCACCTTGAGGGGTTTGGCTCTATGCAGGGCATTATGAAAGCGAAGGGAGAGATATTCTCCACCTTAGATGAAGGCGGTCTTGCACTGTATAACTTAGAGAGCCAAGGCGGAGAGTTATGGCAAGCCTTACTTGAAAATAAACGAGTACAAACCTTCTCTTTAGATAATTCGCTGGCTGAGTACTATGCAGGCAATATTGCTATAGATAGCAATGGCTTAGCGAGTTTCCATCTGCATACCCCATTTGGTATGGCAGAGGTGAAATTAGGGGTTGTTGGTCGCCATAATGTAGCGAATGCAGTAGCGGCAGCAGCGATAGCCTTAAATTTGGGAACTGACCTGCCAACGGTAGTTCGTGGGCTTGAATCGGTGGCTCAAGTTAAGGGACGGGTTGCAGTTGAGCAACTCACAGACAAAATACGTCTTATTGATGACAGTTATAATGCCAGCGTACCGGCGATGAAGGCTGCTGCTGACTTGCTTGGCATGTTTGAAGGGAGCCGCTGGCTTATCTTGGGATTTATGGCTGAATTAGGCAAAGAAAGTCTTGAACTTCATCGGCAAGTCGGTGAATATGCAGCAAAATTTGGGTTTGAGCATGTACTGACTTATGGGGATGACACTAAGGTAATTAGTGATGTGACTCATGGGCGTCATTTTGAAGATCACCAAAGCCTGATGGCTTTCATTGAACAACAACTCTCTACTCAACCACACACTCAACATACTTTGCTCGTTAAGGGCGCAAACAGTGCGCAGATGAGCAAGATTGCCGCTGCTTTGAAGGAGAAGCTTAAATGATTATCTGGCTAGCGGATTTATTACAGCCTTATTTTTCGTTCTTTCGTCTTTTTGATTATCTTTCTTTTCGTTCGATACTCAGTGTTATAACTGCTTTATGTCTATCCCTGTGGATGGGGCCTAAGTTGATCCGACGTTTGCAGTTGCTGCAGATCGGTCAGGTAGTTCGTCATGACGGTCCAGAATCACACCTAAGCAAGCATGGTACACCGACCATGGGCGGTGTAATGATTCTCGCCGCGATTACTATTACAGTATTGCTGTGGGCAAATCTTTCTAACCCCTATGTATGGGCGGTGCTCGCTGTACTGCTTGGCTATGGCGCGGTAGGCTTTGTGGATGACTACCGTAAGGTCGTGCGCAAAAACACCGATGGCTTGATAGCGCGTTGGAAATATTTCTGGCAATCGGCCATCGCTATAGTAGTGGCTTTTGCACTGTATGCTCATGGTAAAGATACAGCCGCCACTCAGCTGGTGGTGCCATTTTTCAAAGACATCATGCCGCAATTAGGCCTGCTTTATATTGTTCTCACCTACTTTGTTATTGTCGGTACCAGTAATGCAGTAAACCTAACCGATGGCTTGGATGGTCTCGCTATTATGCCGACCATTTTGGTGGCGGCAGGTTTTGCGGTTATTGCGTATGCGACGGGTAACGTCAACTTCGCACAATACCTGCATATTCCCTATATTCCTTACACCAGTGAGTTAGTGATCTTCTGTACCGCTATTGTCGGTGCTGGTCTTGGGTTCTTGTGGTTTAACACCTATCCAGCTCAAGTATTTATGGGCGATGTAGGTTCTCTTGCGTTAGGCGGTGCCTTGGGCACAATCGCAGTTCTTGTACGCCAAGAGTTTGTATTGGTCATTATGGGTGGTGTATTTGTAATGGAGACCCTGTCGGTAATTCTTCAGGTAGGCTCTTACAAATTGCGTGGACAACGAGTGTTCCGCATGGCACCTATCCACCACCACTATGAGCTAAAAGGCTGGCCTGAGCCGCGCGTTATTGTTCGTTTTTGGATCATCTCTATCGTGCTAGTACTGATTGGTCTGGCTACGCTGAAGGTGCGTTAATCCATGGCTCAATGGCAAGGTATTCGTGAGGTCGTTGTAGTAGGGCTTGGGATCACAGGTTTATCTGTGGTTAAGCACCTGCAAAAGGTTTCTGCGCAATTGGATGTGCCACTGAATATTCGAGTGATTGATACTCGGGCTGTAGCGCCAGGTGCTGATCAGTTGTCTGATGATGTTTCATTGCACAGTGGCGGTTGGGATCAGCAATGGCTTAATGAGGCAGACCTCATCGTGGCAAGTCCAGGCATAGCGCTTGCTACGCCGCAGTTAGCTCAGGCTATTGACTTGGGTGTACCTGTAGTCGGTGACATTGAGTTATTTGCGTGGGCAGTGAATAAGCCTGTGCTAGCGATCACGGGTTCTAATGGCAAGAGCACGGTGACTGATCTTACCGGTGTTATGGCTAACGCTGCTGGAGTGAAAACAGCGGTTGGTGGCAACATTGGCGTACCGGCACTTGAATTGCTCAACAGCGATGCGGACTTATACGTGCTTGAGCTATCAAGCTTTCAGCTCGAAACGACCTCAAGCCTAAAATTGCGAGCGGCCGCGTTTCTCAATCTATCTGAAGACCACATGGATAGATATGAGGGCATGCATGATTATCGTCAGGCTAAGCTGCGTATTTTTGAGCATACCGAAGTTAAGATCGTCAACGCTGATGATAAGGCAACCTATCCAGAAGATATCGAAGGACTGATAGAATTTGGGGTTGCTACTGGCGAATATAAGTTGTCTGATTATCAAGGGCAGACGTGGCTAACTGGCCATGAACAGCGCCTACTCGCAGCAAATGAGCTCTCTATTGTCGGTCAGCATAATATGCTCAATGCAATTGTGGCTATTGCATTATTGGAATCTGCGGGCATTAAAGTCGAATCTTCGCTCGACGCACTAAAGACTTACACAGGCCTGACGCACCGCTGTCAGGTGGTGAGTCGTGAAAACGATATTATCTGGGTCAACGACTCTAAGGCGACCAATGTTGCTAGTACATTAGCGGCGTTAAAGGGGCTGAAAATTGCCGGTCGTTTGTATTTACTCGTTGGCGGTGATGGCAAAGGGGCTGATTTTAGTGAACTAAAACCGGCGCTTGCCTCTTTGGATGTTGAGCTTTGTTGCTTTGGTGCCGATGGTAAGCAGTTGATTTCATTATCTGAAAACAGTGTTTACTTTGATAGCATGCAAGAAGCGGTTACTGCCATTCGACAGAAAGCTAAAGCAGGTGATATGGTGATGTTATCTCCGGCCTGTGCCAGTTTCGATCAGTTTGCAAATTTTATGCAGCGCGGAGAAGTGTTTACTCAGCTCGCTCAGACGCAGGATGCTTAGCATCTGCTATGCGTAGCAGGATGCAAATCAATCTAGAGATTAGGACAAAGTGAGAAATATGCGTTGGCTCTCTCGTTTCCATGGAAAGGAATCGACTCCCACATTAAGCCCTGAGCAAGAATCCTCTGAAGAGTCGCTAGACGACGTTCAGCAATACTCTGCATTGCCAGTGCTATTTGATAGACAGTTAGTGTGGCTATCACTGATCCTTATGCTGATAGGTTTAGTGATGGTGACGTCTGCGTCGCTACCTGTTAGTTACTCCCATTATGGTTATCCGTTCCATTATGCGATTCGTCACGCCTTTTATCTGTGCCTAGCGCTCGGTGTGATGGGGGTTGTCATACATGTTCCTACTGAGTATTGGTTAAAGCACAGCTCTAAGTTGCTGTTTACCAGTATGATCTTACTCGTTGTGGTGCTGTTGGCTGGTAAGTCAGTAAACGGTGCATCGCGCTGGATTCCTCTCGGTCCCATTAACTTCCAGCCAGCAGAGTTGGCTAAGCTCGCGCTGTTTGTTTTTATGGCAAGCTACCTATACCGCAAGCAGCAGGAAGTAAGATCGAGCTTTAAGAGTGGCTTCTTCAAGCCCTTTATTGTCTTTGCCTTATCGGCTCTCTTACTCTTAGGGCAGCCAGACCTTGGTACCGTAGTGGTAATGTTGGTGACTATCTTCGGTATGCTGTTTATCGCAGGTGCCAAGCTGTGGCAGTTCCTTGCCTTGGTGTTTGCTGGTGTCATGGGGATTGGCGTTCTGATCCTAATTGAGCCATACCGAATGAAGCGTGTCACTTCGTTTCTCGACCCGTGGGAAGACCCCTTTGGTAGTGGCTACCAGCTGACTCAATCATTAATGGCATTTGGTCGAGGTGAATGGTTTGGTCAAGGGTTAGGAAACTCAATTCAAAAGCTCGCTTATCTTCCTGAGGCACATACCGACTTTGTATTTGCGGTGATGGGGGAGGAGCTGGGCTTTATTGGTGTGACGGGGATTCTACTGCTGATATTTGCCTTGGTGTTTAAATCGGTATTTATCGGCAAGCGAGCCTTTGATGCCGGTGATGTGTTTAGTGGCTATCTGGCGTTAGGCTTTGGTATCTGGTTTGCCTTTCAGACTGTGGTTAACGTTGGCGCAGCTGCAGGTATGGTACCCACCAAAGGTTTAACTCTACCCCTGATCAGCTATGGTGGCTCGAGTCTTATCATAATGTCCATCGCGGTAGCTATCGTGATACGAATCGATCATGAGCATCGAGTATTAGATTATAAAGAGTCGTTACAAGCAGACGACGTGAAACAAGATGAAGTAAAGCAAGGTGTAGCCGAACAATGACAAACAATAAAAAGCGACTCTTGGTGATGGCAGGAGGCACTGGCGGCCACGTTTTTCCTGGGCTTGCAGTAGCGAAATATCTGCAGCAACAAGGATGGGAAATCCGTTGGTTAGGTACGGCTGATCGCATGGAAGCCGACCTTGTACCAAAGCACGGTATCGAGATAGATTTCATTAAGGTCAAAGGGCTGCGAGGCCAAGGCTTAGGTAAATTAATCAAAGCACCTTTTCAAATTATTAATGCCATTGCCCAGGCGAAAGCGCACATTAAACGCTACAACCCTGATGTGGTTTTAGGAATGGGTGGCTATGTTAGCGGCCCGGGTGGTATCGCTGCACGTCAGTGCGGTATTCCATTGGTGTTGCATGAACAAAATGCTGTGGCAGGGCTGACTAATGGTTGGCTGGCTAAGGTAGCAAGCAAGGTATTCCAAGCCTTTCCTGGTGCATTCCCTAATGCCGAGGTCGTGGGAAATCCAGTTAGAACTGATGTGGTCGCGCTTGAGTCGCCACAGACAAGGCTAGAATCTCGCGAGGGTGATATTCGAATCTTGGTGATGGGCGGCAGCCAAGGTGCGCGCATTTTAAATCACACATTGCCTGAAACCATTGCAGAGCTAGGCAGTGGCTATACGGTTTGGCATCAAGTGGGTAAAGATAACTTTGAAGACGTCGAGTCTCGTTATCAACAAGCGGGCGTTCAGCAAGCGAAGGTCACCGAGTTCATTGATGACGTAGCGGCTGCGTATGAATGGGCCGACTTGATCGTTTGCCGCTCTGGTGCGTTGACAGTCTCTGAGGTTTCAGCGGCGGGCTTGGCGGCGATATTCATCCCGTACCCGCATAAAGATAGACAACAAGCGCTCAATGGCGACTACCTAGTCGACGCTGACGCTGCCAAAATGATTGAGCAGCAGAACCTTTCTGCCGCCAAATTAACACAAACCATTCAGGGGCTAGATAGAGCCTCATTGCTCGAGATGGCAATTAAGTCACGTCAAGCGGCTAAGCTTGATGCAGATAAAGTGGTTGCAGAGGCAATAGTCGCTCTAAGCAACCGCAGTGATAAATAATCTCGAACAATACTGAGCAAGAGAACAATTATGGTAATCGAACACAAACAAGATTTGGCGCACATCCGAGCGATGATCCCTGAGATGCGACGCGTTAAAAGCATTCACTTCGTTGGCATCGGTGGCGCGGGTATGAGCGGCATTGCAGAGGTTTTGCTAAATGAAGGCTACGCCATCTCTGGCTCAGACATTAGTCAAAATGCCGTTACAGACCGACTGCAAAGCAAGGGCGCGACCATCTTTATTGGTCATGACCAAACTAATGTAGAAAACGCCAGCGTGGTCGTGGTATCTACGGCCATTGATCAGGGTAACCCTGAGCTTGTAGCGGCTAAAGCTTTACGAATTCCTGTTGTGCGTCGTGCAGAGATGCTCGCTGAGATTATGCGCTACCGCCATGGTATTGCCGTCGCGGGTACTCACGGTAAAACCACAACTACTGCCTTAGTGACTCAAATCTATTCTGAGGCGGGCTTAGATCCTACGTTTGTTAACGGTGGCCTAGTAAAGAGCGCGGGAACTAATGCGCGCTTGGGTTCAAGTCGAATCCTTATTGCTGAAGCAGATGAGAGCGATGCCTCCTTCTTGCACCTTCAGCCTATGGTCGCCATTGTAACTAACATTGAAGCTGACCATATGGATACTTACGGCGGTGACTTTGAAGTACTCAAGCAAACCTTTGCTGACTTCCTACATAAACTGCCATTCTATGGCCAAGCCATCATGTGCATTGATGATCCTGTTATTCGTGAGATGCTTCCGACCATCAGTCGCCAAGTTATTACCTACGGCTTTTCTGATGATGCGGACGTGAAGATCGTGAATTACCGCCAGCAAGGCCAGCAGAGCTTCTTTACGGTAGAGCGTGAAGGGCGAAATGACCTAGCGATTACGCTCAACATGCCAGGTAAGCACAATGCATTGAATGCGTCAGCTGCGATTGCGGTTGCCACCGAAGACGACATCTCTGATGAGGCAATTCTTTCGGCACTATTAGCAACTCAAGGCACGGGACGTCGATTTGAGCACTTGGGCGAGTTTGAAACCGGTAATGGTACTGCCATGCTGGTGGATGATTACGGTCATCACCCTAGTGAGGTTGATGTCACCATCGATGCTGCGCGTGCAGGTTGGCCAGATAAGCGTCTGGTTATGGTGTTTCAACCACACCGTTACAGCCGTACTCGCGATCTTTACGATGATTTTGCCAATGTCTTGGACAAAGTTGACGTACTACTGATGTTAGACGTTTATTCTGCGGGTGAAGCACCTATTGCCGGGGCTGATGGACGTTCTTTATGTCGTACTATCCGTAGCCGAGGTCGCATTGATCCTATCTTTGTTAAAGAGCAAGATGATCTACCTAAGGTACTGGCCAACTTGTTGCAAGAAGGTGATCTTGTTCTCACTCAGGGCGCTGGTGATGTAGGAAAGGTTGCTAAAAGGTTGGAAAAGTTAGAACTTAACATCAGAGCAATGCAAAAAAGCTAGTTTCCTTATCGAAATATCCGTTATTGCTATGGAAAGATAATGCCGGGCAAGTATAATCAGTCAATAGATATACTTGCCTGTAAAGGGTTATGTGCCGTTAATTAGGAAGTCGACGACATTATAAAAATGGAATCTACATTAGACGTCGAAACCGAATATAAACAAAGGCCTAGGTTCAAATTTTCTTGGGTTGATGCGAGTTTTTTATTGTTCGTAGTCGCTTTGATTGTGTTTGGTATTTTTTCCACAGTTGCATGGATGCGAGACAGTGGACGACTACCCCTTTCTCAATTTGTCCTTGAAGGTGACCTTGAATATGTGCACAGCACTGATGTGCAGAGTGTGTTATCGCATATTCATCCATTCGGCACATTTATGACTCAGGATGTTAATCAATTGCAAACAGCTGTTGAATCTCTTCCTTGGGTTGCGAGTGCCGCCATTCGTAAGCAATGGCCAAACACCATTAAGGTGTTTTTGATGGAACATCACCCAGCCGCAATCTGGAATGGTAATGCGCTTCTAAACAGTAACGGCCAGATATTTTATGCCGATGTTGGGCAGTTGCATCAGCAAGACCAAGAAATCGTTAAGCTTTACGGCCCTGAAACTGAAAGTGAAAGGGTGTTAGATACTTGGCGAGAGATTGAGCCGCAATTTGCGAGTCTCGGTTTGCAGATCACTTCAGTAGTACTGAATGACCGACATGCTTGGCAGCTGATATTAGACAATGGCATCCGCCTTGAATTGGGTAAAGATGCCTTAGAAGAAAGAATTCAGAGGTTTGTTGACCTATATCACCACATGGATGAGAGAGTTCAACAGATCAGTTATATAGATTTAAGATATGACACCGGAGCCGCCATCGGCTGGCTAACGGAAGACCAAAGGCAAGAGAGTAGTAATGACCAAGGGCACGGATGACAACCTGATTGTTGGTCTGGATATCGGTACAGCGGCTGTTTCAGCGTTAGTAGGCGAAATTCTTCCAGACGGACAGATCAATATAATTGGCGCTGGTAGCAGTCCATCCCGTGGAATGGATAAGGGTGGGGTGAATGACCTCGACTCTGTGATCAAATCAGTGGAGCGTGCAGTGAATCAAGCTGAGCTTATGGCTGAGCACAAGATCACCAACGTATATTTATCCATCTCAGGTCAGCACATTACCAGTCGCATTGAAAAGGGCATGGGCACCATCTCTGATGAAGAGGTATCTCAAGAAGATATGGATCGCGCGATCCATACCGCTCGCTCTATCAAGATTGGTGAAGAAGAGCGCATCCTGCATGTTATTCCGCAAGAGTTCAAAATCGATCACCTTGGTGGGATCAAGAACCCGCTAGGGCTTTCTGGCGTGCGCATGGAAGTGAGCGTTCATATGATCTCTTGCCATAACGATATGGCTCGTAATGTTATCAAGGCAGTAGAGCGCTGTGGCCTATCGGTTGAGCAGTTGGTCTTCTCTGGCCTTGCAGCAAGTGATGCGGTTATTACAGAAGACGAAAAAGAGCTGGGTGTGTGTGTTGTCGATATCGGCGCAGGCACTATGGATGTGGCACTTTGGACTGGCGGCGCACTGCGTCACACCGAAGTGTTTTCCTATGCAGGTAACTCTGTCACCAGTGACATCGCGTTTGCCTTTGGCACGCCAATTAACGATGCCGAAGAGATTAAGGTTAAGTATGGCTGTGCTATGAGTGAATTGGTCAGTAAAGATGACACAGTTAACGTTCCTAGCGTTGGCGGTCGACCATCTCGCAGTTTACAAAGACAAACCTTATCTGAAGTGATAGAACCGCGTTATACTGAGCTTATGGGTTTAATAAACCAAGCGATTGAAAACGCTCAAAACAAGATGCGAGAGAACGGTGTTAAACACCATCACATTGCAGCTGGTATCGTATTAACCGGCGGCGCATCGCAAATAGAAGGTTTAGCCGAATGTGCAGAACGCGTATTTGGCAATCAAGTTAGAATCGGTAAGCCTACGGAAGTAAAAGGCTTAACAGATTACGTAAAGGAGCCGTACCACTCTACGGCAGTTGGTTTATTGCATTATGGCAAGGACAGCAGTTTTAATGATGAAGGCGAGTATTCGGAACCGAAACAGTCCTCTTTAACTGGCTTGTTCAGCAAAATGCGTAATTGGATACAAAAAGAATTTTAACCTGGATAGACAGGAAAACGGAGAAAGCACATGTTTGAACCGATGACGGAAATGAATGACGAAGCCGTAATTAAGGTCGTTGGTGTTGGCGGTGGCGGCGGTAATGCCGTTGAACATATGGTGCGCGAGTCCATCGAGGGCGTAGAATTCATCAGTGTTAATACCGATGCACAGGCGCTACGCAAAACTAGCGTTAGCTCAGTTATTCAAATTGGTACAGATATCACCAAAGGTCTTGGTGCCGGAGCGAACCCACAAGTAGGTCGTGATTCGGCGCTTGAAGATCGTGAAGCGATTAAAGAAATACTAACGGGTGCCGATATGGTATTCATCGCCGCTGGTATGGGTGGCGGTACAGGTACAGGCGCAGCCCCTGTTATTGCAGAAATTGCCAAAGAACTTGGCGTTTTAACAGTAGCAGTAGTGACAAAGCCATTTGGTTTTGAAGGCAAAAAACGCCTATCGTTTGCAGAGCAAGGAATCGAAGAGCTTTCAAAGCATGTTGATTCATTGATTACGATTCCAAATGAAAAGCTACTTAAGGTGTACGGACGCAACGTAACCCTTTTAGAAGCGTTCGGCTATGCAAATGACGTATTAAAAGATGCAGTACAAGGTATTGCAGAATTGATTACTCGTCCTGGCATGATCAACGTCGACTTCGCGGATGTTCGCACCGTGATGTCTGAAATGGGTCAAGCTATGATGGGCAGTGGCGTATCTACTGGTGAAGACCGTGCAGAAGAAGCAGCAGAAGCCGCTATTTCACACTCTCTACTAGAAGATATCGACCTAGCTGGCGCACGTGGTGTTCTTGTTAACATCACTGCTGGCATGGATATGCGTCTGGACGAGTTCGAGATTGTGGGTAACACAGTTAAGGCATTTGCGTCTGACAATGCTACAGTTGTAATCGGTACTTCTCTAGACCCTGATATGTCTGACGAATTCCGTGTAACTGTTGTTGCAACAGGTATCGGCAACGAGAAGAAGCCAGAGATTACTTTGGTTGGAGCAGCGTCTAAGCCAAAAGCGGTTGCGACTCCTGAGCCTCGCGTTGCCGTGGCAACAAAAGTAGAACCAGAGATGAAGATCCAACCAGCAGCGGTTAAGCCAAAAACTGAACCAGCAACATCTCGCCCAGCGAGTGGAGCGGGGCAGCAGGTAGCAAACTCAGGTCAAACTGAGAGCGCATACCTAGATATACCAGCGTTTTTGCGCAACCAAGCCGACTAATTGTTCGTTTTTTTGACAATTGTCAAAAAACTGGTAGGATGTGCGACCAAGCTGATAAACAGCTAGCAACTTTGCTTTAATGAGAGGTATTGCATGATTAGGCAGCGTACTTTAAAAGAGATTGTCAAAACAACTGGAGTGGGTCTGCACTCTGGGCGAAAAGTGACATTAACGCTTCGCCCAGCGGCAACAAACACAGGTGTTATATACCGTAGAACAGATCTAGAACCTGCAGTGGATTTCCCTGCGGACGCTAACTCTGTGCGCGATACAATGCTTTGTACTGCTCTTGTTAACGATGAAGGCGTGCGCATTTCTACCGTTGAGCACTTGAATGCCGCGCTTGCTGGTATGGGTATCGATAATATTATTATCGAGGTAGACGCACCTGAAATCCCTATTATGGATGGTAGTGCTAGCCCATTCGTATACTTGCTACAATCAGCAGGTATCGAGGTGCAAAACGCAGCTAAGCGTTTCATTCGTATCAAGAAACCAGTTCGCGTAGAAGACGGTGATAAGTGGGCAGAACTTGTTCCTTATGACGGTTTCCGCCTGGATTTTGAGATCGAGTTCGAACACCCGGCGATCGATTCAGATGAGCAGCATATGCTATTCGATTTCTCTTCGAAGTCATTCGTAAAAGAGATCTCTCGCGCTCGTACTTTTGGTTTCATGCGTGATATTGAGTACCTTCAGTCTCAAAATCTATGTCTAGGCGGTAGCTTTGACTGTGCAATCGTATTGGACGAATACCGAATTCTTAACGAAGACGGTTTACGTTTCTCTAACGAGTTTGTGACTCACAAAGTACTTGATGCTATTGGTGATATGTATATGTGTGGTTCTCCTATCGTGGGTGAATTACGTGCATTTAAATCAGGCCACGGTCTAAATAACCAACTTCTTCGTGCAGTTCTTGCTGACCAAGAAGCATGGGAATGGGCAACCTTCGAAGAAGAAGCAGGCTCACCAGTGGCATTCGCTGAACCAAACATGGTTCTAGCGTAATCGCTACGTAAAAGCGTTCTAATAAAAAAGCAGCCATTGGCTGCTTTTTTTGTATCTAATTTCCTAGCTGATAGCTGATAGCTGATAGCTGATAGCTGAGAACCTATTTCTCTGCGAGTTTAGCGATATTCTGTAGTCGCTGCCTGATTTTGTCCGGAGCCATTTCGGCCAACATGTTCAGATTATCCGCTGTGGCTTGTGATAGCGGAGGACGAGAAGGGGCTTTTTTTTCTGCGACGAACAATTGATCGCTTTTATAGAGATCGGGACACACCTTTACTTCGATATTTATAAGGCGAGCAAAACCTTGTTGTCTCAATTGAGATAGTAGATACAAACGGTCATAGTTTAGCTTCATCATGATCGATGCATTGGCGACCTCTAAGATTAACTGGCTACCACGACAGTTTGCCACGCGACAATAACGCCTGATTTCCTTTGGTAGCAAATCAAGAATGCTGTTATTTAACTTACTGATGGTAGCAGCATGCTCTTGGATTGAACCAAGCTTGGTATTCTTGATAACGTCTTCAGTAAGTGTAGGTCTATGGTCTCGCACGGCTATGCCTTAATGACAGATAACAGGGTAATTTTATCACGCCTTCGCCTTTGATTCGCTTTATCTTTAGTCAATACAAAGGAAAAAGTAGAAGCTTGTTCAAACTAAACCAGTTTCTAATGGTGGATAACTTCAAAATTTCATACACTAGAACGCATTAAATCTAGCTTGAAGCTTGAAATTGCTTGCTTTGAACTCAATATAATTAGCACTCGCTTAATAGATAGACAAGCTGAACAAGTATTTGGGATCTTGAGATCCCACAACAAGAGAAACGATAACAATGATAACTAAGCTACTGACAAAGGTAATTGGCAGTCGAAACGACCGTACTCTTCGCCGTCTTCGTAAGATCGTTAAAGAGATCAATAGCTACGAACCAGATTACGAAAAGCTAAGTGACGAAGAACTAAAAGCCAAAACGGTTGAGTTCCGTCAGCGTCTAGAGCAAGGAGAAACTCTAGAGCAGTTACTACCTCATGCATTTGCAACCGTACGTGAAGCATCAAAGCGTGTGTACGGCATGCGTCACTTCGACGTACAGCTTATTGGTGGTATGGTACTAAATAACAGTCAGATTGCAGAGATGCGTACTGGTGAGGGTAAGACGCTAACGGCAACACTACCGGCATACCTAAACGCCCTAACTGGCAAAGGCGTTCACATCGTTACTGTGAACGACTACTTGGCGAGCCGTGATGCTGAGACTAACCGTCCACTATTTGAATTCCTTGGAATGACAGTAGGTGTGAACGTGCCAAACATGGCACCTCCAGCGAAGAAAGAAGCCTACCAAGCCGATATCCTATACGGAACAAACAACGAGTTTGGTTTCGATTACCTACGTGACAACATGGCGTTTCGCAGCGAAGACCGCGTGCAACGCGAGCGTTTCTTTGCAGTAGTGGATGAGGTTGACTCCATCCTTATCGATGAAGCTCGAACTCCGCTTATCATTTCTGGTCCTGCAGAAGACAGTTCAGACCTTTACACTCGCATTAACACGCTAATTCCACATCTTGAGATACAAGATAAAGAAGATAGCGAAGAGTACCGTGGCGATGGTCACTACACTCTGGATGAGAAATCTAAGCAAGTTTACCTAACTGAGACCGGCCAAGAGTTCGTCGAAGAACTCATGGTTAAGAACGGTCTGATGGAAGAGGGTGATACCCTTTACTCTCCGACTAACATCAGCCTACTTCACCACGTAAACGCAGCACTTCGCGCGCATGTATTGTTTGAACGCAACGTTGATTACATCGTGAATGAAGAAGGCGAAGTGGTTATCGTTGATGAGCACACGGGTCGTACTATGCCTGGTCGTCGCTGGTCTGAAGGTCTTCACCAAGCTGTTGAAGCAAAAGAAGGTGTTAAGATCCAAAACGAAAACCAGACGTTGGCATCGATTACCTTCCAGAACTACTTCCGTCTATACGACAAACTATCGGGTATGACAGGTACTGCAGATACTGAAGCATTTGAGTTCCAGTCTATCTACGGCCTAGAAACAGTGGTTATCCCAACCAACAAGCCTATGGTTCGTAACGATATGCCTGATGTGGTTTATCGTACAGAGGCAGAGAAATTTGCCGCTATTATCGAAGATATCAAAGAGCGTGTAGAGGCGGGACAGCCATCATTGGTGGGTACTGTCTCTATCGAAAAATCAGAGCTCCTTTCTAATGCTTTGAAAGAAGCGAAGATCAAGCACAACGTTCTGAATGCGAAATTCCACGAACGTGAAGCAGAAATCGTTGCTAGCGCAGGTATGCCAGGTGCGGTAACTATCGCAACCAACATGGCCGGTCGTGGTACCGATATCGTGCTAGGTGGTAACTGGAAAGCGGAAGTTGAAGCGCTAGACAATCCATCTGAAGAGCAAGTTGAGAAGATCCGACAAGAGTGGAAACAAGTTCATGACGCGGTACTAGAGTCTGGTGGCTTGCACATCATTGGTACTGAACGTCACGAATCTCGTCGTATCGATAACCAGCTACGTGGTCGTTCTGGTCGTCAGGGTGATGCAGGTTCATCTCGCTTCTACCTATCAATGGAAGATTCATTGCTACGTATCTTCACTTCAGAGCGTATGGCTGGCTTGATTCAGTCAGGCATGGATGAAGGTGAAGCTATCGAGAGCAAGATGCTTTCTCGCTCCATTGAAAAGGCACAGCGTAAGGTTGAAGGCCGTAACTTTGATATTCGTAAGCAGCTACTTGAGTACGATGATGTTGCCAACGATCAACGTAAAGTGGTTTACGAACTGCGTGACGAGTTGATGGAAGTTGATGACATCAGCGTGATGATTGAGCAGAACCGTGAAGATGTGGTTGATAGCACAATTAACGAATACATTCAGCCTCAGTCTCTAGAAGAGATGTGGGATATCGAAGGCCTAGAGAAGCGTATGAAGTCAGATTTCGATCTAGACCTACCAATTCAAACTTGGCTAGACGAAGACGACAAGCTTTATGAAGAAGCATTGCGTGAGAAGATTCTGAACACTGCAGTTGAAGTGTACAAGCAGAAAGAAGAAGTGGTTGGCGCATCTGTGCTACGTAACTTTGAAAAATCTGTCATGTTGCAGTCTCTTGACGGACTTTGGAAAGAGCACTTGGCGGCGATGGATCATCTACGTCAGGGTATCCACCTACGTGGCTATGCACAGAAGAACCCGAAACAAGAATATAAGCGTGAGTCATTTGAGCTGTTTGAAGGCCTACTAGAGACCCTTAAGACAGACGTGATTACTATCCTTAGTAAGGTTCGAGTACAGCAGCAAGAAGAAGTTGAGCGTATGGAAGCTCAGCGTCAAGCTCAAGCGGAAGCGGCTGCACGTATGGCGCAAGCTCAGCATCAAACAGCTGAAAGCCAGTTAGCGGATGATGAGCAGCCTGAAGCTGCAGCTCAAGCTCCAGTTCGCAATGAGCAAAAGGTGGGTCGTAACGAACCTTGCCCATGTGGTTCTGGTAAGAAGTACAAACAGTGTCACGGTAAAATTGCTTAATTATTCAATTAAGTAATTATGGATACACTAAGAAGAGTCGCGTAAGCGGCTCTTTTTTTGCCTGAAAAGGAGATCAAATGAAAAGAGTACATATCGTTGCTGGAATCATCTTTAATCCAGAAAAGACACAAGTTTATATAACAAAGCGTCCTGATAATGCCCACAAAGGTGGCTTCTGGGAGTTTCCCGGTGGGAAAGTAGAAGATAATGAATCTGTCAGTGACGCAATAGAAAGAGAGCTGTTCGAAGAGATCGGTATTCAAGGTTTACACAGTGAGTCATTCCAGCATTTTGATTTTGACTATACAGACAAGTCGCTGAGCTTTGATTTCCTGTTGATCCATAGCTTTGAAGGCAAGCCTTATGGTAAAGAGGGGCAACTAGGGCAGTGGGTTGCAGTGCCTGACCTAGCTAATTACACCTTCCCAGAAGCAAACGTTCCAGTAGTACAAGCGGTGATCCAACACTTTTGCGAGGAAATGTGAATTGGCTGGATTCCAAAGTGTGATTCAGATACATTAAGTTACCCCCAGCTTTATATAATGGAGACTAGCGTAGTGGTGCGAATAGCAGTTGCCGGAGCGGCAGGCCGTATGGGCCGTAACTTGGTTAAAGCAACAAATGTCATGGAGCAAACAACCCTTGGAGCAGCCAATGAACGTCCACAATCTTCTTTGATTGGTGTTGATGTTGGTGAGTTAAGTGGTGAAGGAAAGCTTGATGTCGCATTAGTGGATGACTTCAGCAAGGTTGTCGATGAATTTGACGTAATTGTTGACTTTACCGCACCAGAAAATACGTTAGCGAACCTAGAGTTGTGTAAAGAGCATGGTAAGGCAATTGTCATTGGAACGACGGGCTTTACAGAGTCTCAAAAGCAACAGATCAGTGAATACGCTAAAGACGTTTCTATTGTTATGGCGCCAAACTTCAGTGTGGGCGTTAACCTAGTCTTTAAGCTTCTTGAAAAAGCAGCCAAGGTTATGGGTGATTACACGGATATTGAAATTGTAGAAGCGCATCACCGTCATAAAGTCGATGCTCCATCAGGCACAGCAATTGGTATGGGTGAAGCTATCGCCAATGCTATGGGCAATGAACTTTCAGATGTTGCAGTCTATGCGCGCGAAGGCATCACGGGCGAAAGAACCCGTGATGAGATTGGCTTTGCCACTATCCGAGCTGGCGATATTGTCGGTGAGCACACTGCGATGTTTGCAGATGTGGGTGAGCGAGTAGAAATCACTCACAAGGCAACCGATAGAATGACATTTGCCAATGGTGCAATAAGAGCAGCCCTTTGGTTAGGGAGCAAACCAGCAGGTTTGTATAGCATGACCGATGTGCTCGATTTGAATAATATCTAAAAAAACGCCAGCATTTGCTGGCGTTTTTTTTGCTTAAATTTTACGGCCGCTTATAAGCGATTTTCTGTAAGGTTTAATTGTGTTTTTGGGTGTTTCGCGTGTAATTGATGTAAAGGTGTGTATTTGTGGTGATTAACTGGCTAGGTTAACGATTGCTATTTTTTTTGGATCGCATTTTCACAGCGATGTGAGCAAAATCAGAGCAACCGATAAAGCTTCTGCTATTTTTACACTAAGAAAGTAGGGTTAAGCTTAAGTTTTACCGGTTTCATATAGTAAATTACATATGATAGTTAAAAAGTTTAGTTTTTATCTGTCATTTATTTGACAATTTTGCGCTGCATCTTTAAAATGCCGCCAATTTGTCTGAGTTCAGCAAATGTGATCTGCCTCTACATAGAGTCAGGTACTTGAAATTTAATTTATTAATTTCGCATATTTATTTGTTTGGAGGTTGTCTTGAATAAGCCAGCAATATTGGTCCTTGAAGATGGGACTGTGTTCCGTGGTGTAGCGATTGGAGCTGAAGGCTCTGCCGTTGGAGAAGTTGTTTTTAATACCTCGATGACGGGGTACCAAGAAATTCTTACTGATCCTTCCTATTCTCAACAGATCGTTACTCTTACTTACCCTCACATTGGCAACACCGGAACCAATTCCGAAGATGAAGAATCTACTTCAATCCACGCTCAAGGCCTTGTGATTCGCGATCTCCCTCTTATAGCTTCTAACTTCCGCAACGAACAAACCCTTTCTGATTACCTTAAGTCTCAAAACATTGTCGGCATTGCAGACATCGATACGCGTAAACTAACGCGTATTCTACGTGAGAAAGGTGCACAGAACGGTTGTGTTGTTGCTGGTAACAACCTTGACGAAGCTCTAGCGCTAGCTAAAGCAAAAGAATTCCCTGGCCTAAAAGGAATGGATCTTGCGAAAGAGGTTACTACAAAAGAAGCGTACCAATGGAAACAAGGTTCGTGGACGCTCACGGGTGGTCTTCCAGAAGCGAAAGATGACTCAGAACTGCCATATCACGTTGTTGCCTACGACTTCGGTGCAAAACGCAACATCCTGCGCATGCTCGTTGACCGTGGCTGCCGCCTAACCGTCGTTCCTGCTGAAACCTCAGCGGAAGAAGTACTGGCAATGAACCCAGATGGCGTATTCCTTTCGAATGGCCCTGGTGACCCTGCACCGTGTACTTACGCCATTGAAGCAACACAGACTTTCCTAGACAAAGGCTTACCTATTTTCGGTATCTGCCTGGGTCACCAAATCCTAGCTTTGGCTTCTGGTGCTAAAACAGTGAAGATGAAGTTTGGTCACCACGGTGCCAACCATCCTGTTAAAGACCTAGATCGCGATGTAGTGATGATTACTTCTCAGAACCACGGCTTTGCTGCTGATGAAGAAACACTACCAGCTAACTTACGCGCAACGCACAAATCACTATTTGATGGCTCTTTGCAGGGTATTCATCGCACTGATAAGCCAGCATTTAGCTTCCAAGGTCACCCAGAAGCGAGCCCAGGTCCACACGACGCAGCGCCGCTATTTGACCATTTCATTGACCTGATTAACCAGTTTGCTTCTAACAAGCAAGACAAAGCGTAAGTTGGAGTAGAGAAAAATGCCAAAACGTAATGACATTAAAAGCATTCTAATTTTAGGTGCTGGCCCGATCGTAATCGGTCAGGCGTGTGAGTTTGACTACTCTGGCGCACAAGCGTGTAAAGCACTTCGTGAAGAAGGCTACCGAGTAATTCTAGTTAACTCAAACCCAGCAACTATCATGACTGACCCGGACATGGCCGATGCAACATACATCGAACCAATCCAGTGGGAAGTAGTACGTAACATCATCGCTAAAGAACGCCCAGATGCAGTCCTACCTACCATGGGTGGCCAGACGGCACTTAACTGTGCACTAGACCTTGAAAAGCATGGCGTACTTGCTGAGTTTGACGTAGAAATGATCGGCGCAACGGCTGATGCGATTGATAAAGCAGAAGACCGCTCTCGCTTCGATAAAGCGATGAAATCAATTGGTCTTGAGTGCCCAACGGCTGATACAGCGAAAACTATGGAAGAAGCTTACAAAGTTTTAGACATGGTAGGCTTCCCTTGTATCATTCGTCCATCGTTCACTATGGGCGGTACTGGTGGCGGTATTGCGTACAACAAAGAAGAATTTGAAGAGATCTGTCGTCGTGGTCTGGACCTATCTCCGACAAACGAGCTTCTTATCGATGAATCTCTAATCGGTTGGAAAGAGTACGAGATGGAAGTGGTTCGCGACAAAGCGGACAACTGCATCATCGTATGTGCGATTGAAAACTTCGACCCAATGGGCATCCACACCGGTGACTCAATCACAGTAGCACCAGCTCAAACCCTAACGGATAAAGAGTACCAATTGATGCGTAACGCGTCTCTTGCAGTACTTCGTGAGATTGGTGTAGAGACAGGTGGTTCAAACGTACAGTTTGGTATCAACCCGAAAGATGGCCGTATGGTTATCATCGAGATGAACCCACGTGTATCTCGCTCTTCAGCTCTAGCATCTAAAGCAACAGGTTTCCCAATCGCTAAGATTGCAGCGAAACTGGCTGTAGGCTTTACTCTGGACGAGCTAATGAATGACATCACTGGTGGCGCAACTCCAGCATCATTCGAACCAACAATCGACTACGTAGTGACTAAGATTCCTCGCTTTAACTTCGAGAAATTTGCAGGTGCTAACGACCGTCTAACCACACAGATGAAGTCTGTTGGTGAGGTTATGGCGATTGGTCGTAACCAACAAGAGTCTCTACAGAAAGCACTGCGTGGCCTAGAAGTTGGCGCGACTGGTTTTGATGAGATGGTTGACCTAGATGCTCCTGACGCATTGACTAAGATCCGTCACGAGCTAAAAGAAGCTGGCGCTGAGCGTATTTGGTACATCGCGGATGCATTCCGTGCTGGTATGTCTGTAGATGGCGTATTTAACCTAACGCAAATTGACCGTTGGTTCCTAGTTCAAATTGAAGACCTAGTGAAACTAGAGCAACAAGTGAAAGCAAACGGCTTTGCTGGCTTGAACAAAGACGCTCTAAACCAATTGAAGCGTAAAGGCTTTGCCGATGCTCGCCTATCTAAGCTACTAGGTGTATCTGAAAGCGAAATTCGTCGCCTACGCGACCAGTATGACATTCACCCTGTTTACAAGCGTGTTGATACTTGTGCTGCTGAATTCTCGTCTGATACTGCTTACATGTACTCGTCTTACGATGAAGAGTGTGAAGCAAACCCAACAGACAAAGACAAGATCATGATTCTAGGCGGCGGTCCAAACCGTATCGGCCAAGGTATTGAATTTGACTACTGCTGTGTTCACGCCTCTCTAGCACTGCGTGAAGATGGCTACGAAACTATCATGGTTAACTGTAACCCTGAGACCGTTTCTACTGACTACGACACATCAGATCGTCTGTACTTCGAACCAGTAACTCTGGAAGACGTATTAGCCATCGCTCGTGTTGAGAAGCCAAAAGGCGTTATCGTTCAGTACGGTGGTCAAACACCATTGAAACTGGCGCGTGCTCTTGAAGCTGCAGGCGTACCTATCATCGGTACTAGCCCTGATGCTATCGACCGTGCAGAAGACCGTGAGCGTTTCCAAGTTGCTGTAGACCGTCTAGGCCTACTTCAGCCAGAAAACGCAACAGTAACAACAATGGAGCAAGCGGTAGAGAAATCTCGTGAAATCGGCTTCCCACTGGTTGTACGTCCTTCTTACGTATTGGGTGGTCGTGCGATGGAAATCGTATACGACGAGCAAGACCTACGTCGCTACTTCAACGAAGCAGTTAGCGTATCAAACGAATCTCCAGTACTGCTTGATAGCTTCCTAGATGACGCTGTTGAAGTAGACGTTGATGCCATCTGTGATGGTGAGCGCGTTGTAATCGGCGGTATCATGGAGCACATCGAGCAAGCGGGTGTTCACTCAGGTGACTCAGCATGTTCACTTCCGGCTTACACCCTAAGCCAAGAAATCCAAGATGTGATGCGTGAGCAAGTAGAAAAGCTAGCGTTTGAGCTAGGTGTTCGTGGCCTAATGAATACTCAGTTTGCGGTTAAGAACAACGAAGTGTACCTAATCGAGGTTAACCCTCGTGCAGCGCGTACTGTACCGTTCGTCTCTAAAGCGACGGGTGCTCCAATTGCTAAAATTGCAGCACGCGTAATGGCGGGTCAATCTCTAGAAGCTCAAGGCTTCACTAAAGAGATCATTCCACCATACTACTCAGTGAAAGAAGTGGTACTACCGTTCAACAAGTTCCCTGGTGTTGACCCACTATTGGGCCCAGAAATGCGCTCTACTGGTGAGGTTATGGGTGTTGGTGCAACGTTTGCCGAGGCTTACGCTAAAGCTGAATTGGGTTGTGGCAATGTGTACCCTGAAGGTGGCCGTGCGCTTCTTTCTGTTCGTGAAGGTGACAAAGAGCGCGTCGTTGACCTAGCCTCTAAGCTAACTAAGCTTGGCTACCAATTAGATGCTACTCACGGCACTGCAGTAATCCTTGGTGAAGCTGGTATTAACCCGCGTCTTGTGAACAAGGTACACGAAGGTCGTCCTCATATTCTTGACCGTATCAAGAACAATGAGTACACCTACATCGTGAACACTGCTGCTGGCCGTCAAGCGATTGAAGACTCTAAGGTACTTCGTCGTGGCGCTCTAGCTGAGAAGGTGAACTACACTACAACGCTAAACGCAGCATTTGCTACTTGCATGGGTCACACTGCGGACGCTAAGACTAGCGTAACCTCAGTACAAGAACTGCATGCAAAGGTTAAATCTAGCCTAGCGTAACAACGATTTAAAAATAATAAATAGGCGGGGGTATAGCCTCTGCCATGACAACCTCATTTGCCCGCTTTATGCGGGCTTTTTTCTGTTTGTCGTTTTTGCCTTGATGAATTATTGCATTGATGAATTCTTGGAATGAGTTGCTTGCGCAGAATTCGCTATTGTGACGTTAGTCACAATGATACTGTAGCGCCCTAACATTATTATATGGTCCCCTAAACATGGAAGTCAGCTTCGAGGTTCTTACATTTCTATTCTTTGTTGCCGGCATAGCGGGGTTTATCGACGCTATGGCAGGGGGGGGCGGGCTTTTGACACTGCCAGCTCTATTGGCGGCAGGTGTACCCCCAACGCAAGCCCTTGCTACGAATAAACTTCAGAGCTCATTTGGCAGTTTCTCTGCTAGCTTTTATTTTGTTCGTAACGGTTTGGTTAACCTAAAAGAGATGCGCCTTGCCATTGGGTGTACCTTTATTGGTGCGGCAATCGGCGCAGAAGCAGTACAGTATATTGATGCTAGCCTTTTAACCAGCCTTATCCCTGCGTTACTGATTTTGATTTCCCTGTATTTTTTACTGGCACCGCAGACGCGTGCATCGGCCGGTAAACAGACAATGTCTGAGGCGATGTTTGCCTTGATGATCGGCGGTGGCGTTGGCTTTTATGATGGTTTCTTCGGACCTGGCACAGGCTCAATCTTTACGGTTTGCTTTGTGGCTATTGGGCATTTCTCATTAGTGGATGCGACCGCTAGAACCAAGGTATTGAACTTTACCTCAAATATTGCCGCGCTGACCTTCTTTATTTTAGCGGGTCTACCTATTTGGGAAATAGGTCTAGTCATGGCTGTTGGCGGATTTATCGGTGCTCGATTTGGCGCTAAGGTGGTGGTATCTAAGGGGCAAAAATGGATTCGCCCATTGGTGATCTTTATGTCAATGACGATGGCTCTGAAGCTGCTCTGGGAACAGCATCAGCAATGGTTTCAATCAGTGTTTTTACTCTTTCATTTTTAAGTGATTTGGCGCGAACACAAAGGTGAACAGGACGCACTAATGACTGCAGTTCTTTAAACTCAAATATGTGTTGCGAGGCAATGTTGAGTGTCTTAATGATTGATTGAGGGATCAGGGCGGGAGCAAGCCCGCCCAGCGCAAGTCTAGCCGCCGCAGTATAAGAGTCCATCTCCATTAATGGGGATACCCCAAGCACACTCAAAAATTCCAATTGATAGGTATTAGCGGGGTTGGTCAGATCGTTGCAGATAAGTCCTGTGGGCAACTCAGTTAAATGATTACCACTGACCACAAAGAAAGGTTCATCAAATAGATGGAAGGTTTTTAAGCCATGGCGTTTGGGTAGGTATCCTGCACACAAGCCTAATGTCGCTCTTCCTGACTGTACATTCTCTACGATTCTTGGGGTATGGTTGGTGGTGATAGATAGGGCTCTATCTACTGCCCGAAAATACTCTATTTGAGTAGACAGGTAACCTGATAACAAGGTTTCTGAGCAGTCCATTTTGATGATGGCATCGGATGATAGGGTTTGCTCATCACTGATTAGGCCTTGCAGCTCAATAAAAGTAGGGCCGACATTGCGAATTAGCGCCTCAGCCGCTGGCGTTAAGCGAATGAGTCTGCCGTCGGGTTCAACTAACTTTTTGTCTAACTTCTTTTCAAGATTCGCAATGCGTTTGCTTACGGCTGATTGGCTAATATAAAGCTGAGAGCCAGTGCGGCTCATGGTTTTTTCTTTATTTAACACCAACAGTGTTTCTATACCTTCGAGTAGCATGCTCAGTCGTGAAAATGTGGAATAGATAGCTGACAGTGTAGTGCTATCAGCTACAAGCCACAAGCTAGAATCTAGAAGCTAGAAGCTAGAAGCTAGAAGCCTGACTTTCATACACAAGTCTTGTTATCTAATCTCAGTGTGATCTAATACTTCTTTTAGCTTATTAGGTCACACTTTCTATGTTTACTTCCAACTCTGAGCACTGGGCTGAATTTATTTTTGGTCGTGCACAGCTTGGCGATCCTCGTCGCACTAACCGCCTGGTTAAAGTAGCCAGTGATCTAGCTAAAAACGCTGGTAAATCGGTGAGTCGTTCTTGTGATGACCCTGCCAGTATCGAAGGTGCTTACCGCTTCATTCGTAACGATAGTATCAGCCCCGAAGCCATTGCTGAGGCTGGGTACACTCAAACTGACGAGTTAGTTCGTCAGCGCCCTTTAGTCTTAGCACTCCAAGATACTACTGGTCTGAGCTACCGCCATTCTGTTTGTGAAGAACTCGGCGAAGTCAATTCAGGGAGCGACACCCGCCACAGTAATAAAGGACGAACACTCTATGCTCATTCCACATTGATGTTGGATGCTCAGAGTGAACAAGTGCTTGGGTTGGCTTATCAACATTATTGGTACCGACAAAGTAAGCAAGTACAACAAACCCATCAATTACAATGCAGAGAGCGTAGCGAAAAAGAGAGTTATAAATGGCAACATAATGTTGAACAACTCTCATCACGACTTGAAACACTCGACAATGTCATTGATGTTTGTGATCGCGAAGCGGATATGTACGAATACCTAGACTATCAAATCAGTCAAGGTCACCGTTTTGTCGTACGAGCAAGCGACAATCGACGCTTAGTCGGCTTTGATGAAAAGCTTTTTACAGTACTCGATGCCCTTGAACCAAGCGCTCACTACACCATAGATATTCAACAGAAAGGTGGACGTCGAGCGCGAACCGCAACGATAGCATTGAGTCATACATCGGTGACGTTGCAAAAGCCTCAACGCGCTAAAGCAGAAGCCACTATTACTGTAAATGCCGTGGTCTGCCAAGAAGTCGAACCCAACGGCGAAAAAGGTAAATTACGCTGGGTACTTTATACGACCGAACCAGTGACAACTCCCGAAGAAGCTCGTCAAATAGCTCGCTACTACGAACTAAGGTGGCGCATAGAGGAGTTTCATAAAATCTGGAAATCAGAAGGTACACAAGTAGAAAGATTGCGTATGCAAAGTCGTGATAATTTACGTCGTGTAGCCGTTATTCAAGCCTTTATCGCAGTACGTTTATTTCAGTTACGGGAACTGACGCAAAACAAGGAAGAGGCGAAGAATATTCCATGCACGGTTTATTTCAGTAACGTCAGTTGGAAAATACTATGGAAAGCGGCGCACAAAACTAAGCCAATACCAACAGAGCCCCCTTCACTGCATTGGGGATATTACGCCCTCGCCAAGTTAGGTCGCTGGCATGATAGTAAACGGAATGGTCGTGTGGGAGTTGTAGCATTATGGGATGGCTGGTTACAGCTAATGCAACTAGTCGAATCCTATGAAATGCTCAAAGGACTCGACTTGTGATCAAGAGACAGGCTAGAAGCTAGAAGCTACAAGGTGTTATCGATTAAGGGCAAAGGTGGGCAAAGACAAATGCCAACGAATTGCGGCTAAGCGTATGGATAGGGTTACCGCGATACCGCCTAACATGGCGCTGGTAGAGCTCAGCCCAAGCATCAATAAGCCTACGTGCATGCTTCCTCCAGCCATACAGGCTGTGGCGTAGACTTCACTACGAAGTACCATGGGGATTTCGCGAGCGAGAATATCACGCAGGATACCACCGCCACATCCCGTGAGTACGCCCATCATCACTGCAATTAAGTGAGAGTCTTGGTAGGTCAACGCTTTTTCAACGCCAATGCCGACGAAGGCGGCTAAACCAATGGCATCACATACAGGGAGTAGGTACCAAGCCACGCGTTTGGGGCGTCGCACAATCAGCATGGTGATTAAGCTGGTGATAATTATCACCCAGATATAGCTGGTATCGCCGATCCAAAAGACCGGCGTTGCACCAAGCATCATATCGCGGATAGTCCCGCCACCAATGGCGGTAACCGATGCCAGAACCATCACCCCAAAAGGGTCCATTCTCAATCGACCTGCTAGCAGTACTCCAGAAATCGCAAAGATAGCGGTACCAAACAGGTCGATAAAGTACAGCAGGCTCATTATGCAGCTTTAACCAATGACAACATGTTAAGAACCATCTCAGACGAGCTTTCTGCTGCTAGCGGCAAGAACTCTTCAAAGCTCATTGGTGACTCTTTGTCTGCCACATCAGAAATAGCGCGAACGACAACAAAGGGTACGTTAAATTGGTGACAGGTCTGTGCAATGGCAGAGGCTTCCATCTCTACAGCAATAACAGAAGGGAAGTTTGTACGAATTCGTTGCTGGGCTTCAGCTGTGCATACGAAGGTGTCGCCAGTACAAATTAGGCCATGGACCGCGTGTTTGTCGCCCATTTTATCCAGTGCAGATTGCGCTAGATTGATCAGCTTCTCATCCGCTTTAAATGCCGCAGGTTGGCTAGCCATTTGGCCAATTTCGTAACCAAATGCCGTGACATCGGCATCGTGGTGGCGAACCTCTGTGGAGATAATCACATCACCTAGGTTTAGTGTCGAATCGAAGCCGCCCGCAGAGCCAGTATTGATGATGACGTCAGGTTGATGTTCACTGATCAGTAGCGTTGTGCCTACTGCTGCCGCCACCTTACCGATGCCCGATTGAAGTAGAACGACTTCAACACCATCGATATCGCCAGAGAAGAAGGTGCAGCCACCTTTTTTCTCTTCTTTCATTTGGTTGATAGATTGTTTTAGGATGGCAACTTCTTGTTCCATCGCGCCGATAATGCCGACTTTCATGAAAATCTCGCTCTGATCAATATAGCTATGTAGATAGAGCGAGATTGTAGCATAGGAGTTTTAGGGAGGAGAGATTTATACCAATCACACTGAGTATTTTAACCCGCTAGGTATTAAATCAATCCTGCTTGTTTCAGTGCCTCACGCAGTGCGTCAGCACGTTTGCGGTTTACCCCAAAATCCGAGTGCCCAGTGCGAGATTCCGAGCGAACGATCAGCGTGTTACCATCGATACGAAGCTCAAGATCATCCACAAAGCGGAATACTCGGCTGGTGTACTCGATCCGCAAATAGTCCTGCTCTTTGTCTGCGGTCTTTGCGCGTCCTAGACTTAATGCCGCTTTTTCAATGTCGTCCAAGCTGGCATTTTCCGTTAGCGTAAAGGGCGCTAGCGTAAACTCTTCACGGCTATCTTGCGTTGATACACAATTGGGTTTGTCACCACAAGGCTGAGCACTTCGGTCTTGCATGCTTATCTCTCCATTACTGCAGCCAAGTAGCGTTGTTGCCACTAAGGCTAATGTGAATATTTTGAACATCTTATCTCTCTATACATCAAGGAAGTCGAGTATGCCATCAGCAGCCTTGCGACCTTCATCAATAGCCGTTACCACTAAATCAGACCCTCTTACGGCATCGCCGCCAGAGAAGATCTTCTTGTTAGAGGTTTGAAACGCAAAGGCTTGATCGGCAGGGGCTTTAATTCTTCCCCATTGGTCCAAATCAACACCATGAGGTGTTAACCAGTCCATGGCATGGGGTTGAAAGCCAAAGGCCATAATCACAGCATCCGCTGCTAACACGTGTTCACTGCCAGCGACCTCAACAGGGCGGCGACGGCCGGCTTCATCGGGTTCACCAAGGGTGGTTTTTACTACTTTGACGCCGGTGACATTGCCATTGTCATCGACTTCGATTCCCAGAGGCTGCAGGTTAAATTGAAAATCAACGCCTTCTTCACGCGCATTCTTCACTTCACGTCGTGAGCCGGGCATGTTCTTTTCGTCGCGGCGGTAGGCACAAATCACATTGCTGGCATTTTGACGAATGGAGGTGCGTACACAGTCCATCGCCGTATCGCCACCACCAAGTACAACCACTCGCTTATCTTGCATGCTGACCAGTGGGTGTTTGTCCTCAAATCCCATAACGTCATAGGTGTTGGAGATCAAAAATGGCAGGGCATCATAAACGCCATTGGCATCCTCATTGTCCAAACCCGCTCGGATATTCTTGTAGGTGCCAACACCTAAAAAGACGGCGTCATGTTGTTTGATGAGTTCATCCATAGAAATGTCTTTGCCGACTTCTGTATTGAGCTGAAACTCAACGCCCATTTCAGTGAATATCTTGCGTCGGTTTTGCATCACCTCTTTTTCCAGCTTAAAAGAGGGGATGCCGAAGGTAAGAAGCCCGCCGATTTCAGGGTAGCGGTCATAAACGACAGCCTTAACCCCATTGCGAACCAAGATATCTGCTGCTGCTAATCCTGCTGGTCCAGCACCTATGATGGCGACGGTTTTGTCTGTCCATTCAACATTGGACATGTCGGGCTTCCAGCCCATTTCAAAGGCTTTATCGTTGATGTATTTCTCTATGTTGCCTATGGTGACTGCGCCAAACTCATCGTTTAGGGTACATGAACCCTCACATAATCTGTCCTGAGGACAGACTCGCCCACACACCTCTGGAAGAGAGTTGGTTTGATGAGACAGCTCTGCCGCCTCTATAATGCGTCCTTCATTGGCCAGTTTTAGCCATTGAGGAATATAATTGTGAACGGGGCATTTCCACTCACAATAGGGATTACCACAATCTAGGCATCGATCAGCTTGCGCGCTGGCTTGCTGCTTGGTAAAGGGTTCATAGATCTCCACAAACTCTATCTTGCGGATCTTCAATGGTTTCTTCGCCGGATCGACACGACTTACATCGATGAATTGATAAACATTCTGACTCATAACTCAGTATCCTTACTTCGAGCTCATTACTGAGCTTGAACCCTTAATTCAGCGGCGCTACGGCTTTGATGCCCTAGCAAGGTGTTCAAATCTGCAGCCTTTGGTTTGATCAGGTAGAACCTTGGTATCCAATGGTCAAAATTCGCCAAGATAGCTTCGGCATGAGAAGACGCTGTTTCTTCAAGATGCTCTGCAATTAAGCCACGCAAGTGTTCTTGGTGAATAACCAAAGATTCAAGAGAGATAGCCTCTACAGACTCTTGGTTTACGCGGCCTTGGAAGTCTTGGTTATGGTCAAATACGTAAGCGAAACCGCCCGTCATACCTGCGCCAAAGTTAACCCCCGTCGCCCCTAAGATAGCGACAATACCACCGGTCATATATTCGCAGGCATTGTCACCCGCACCCTCGACCACTGCTATAGTGCCAGAGTTACGCACCGCAAATCGCTCTCCAGCTCTCCCTGCCGCAAACAGTTTGCCACCCGTTGCACCGTACAAACAGGTGTTACCGATAATGGCCGCTTGCTGACTTTCAAAGGCTGAACCTAAGTGAGGTCGGATGGAAATCTTGCCGCCAGCCATGCCTTTACCTACGTAGTCGTTGGCATCGCCAGTGAGCTTAATGTTTACGCCTCCAGCGTTCCAAACCCCAAGAGACTGTCCTGCTGTGCCGTTTAGGTTTAAGCAAATAGGGGAGCCTGCGACACCTGCATTACCATATCGCTTGGCAATCTCACCAGAAAGGCGAGCGCCAATAGAGCGGTCGGTATTCTTCACGTCATAATAGAGATTCAACGGCGCTTTAGCTTCAACCGCTGCCAGTGCTTCTTCAACGATAGTTTGGTTGAGGAAGGCCTTATCAAACGGCTTGTTCGGTTCAGACCAGAATACAGGTGCACCCGTAGGAGAGACTGGAGTCTCAAGGATATCACTGAGATCAAGCTTACTTTGTTTAGCGGTAAAGCCTTCGACAACCTCAAGTAAGTCGGTGCGACCAATCAAATCTGTCAGCTTCTCTACGCCGAGTTCAGCCAGATAACCTCGAACCTCTTCGGCAAGGCCAGTGAAGTAGTTGATGACCATTTCCGGTAGGCCTTTGAAATATTCCTTACGCAGGGTTTCATCTTGAGTGGCGACGCCAGTAGCACAGTTGTTAAGGTGGCAAATTCTCAAAAATTTACAGCCCATTGCGACCATTGGTGCGGTGCCAAAACCAAAGCTTTCAGCGCCTAAGATTGCGCCTTTAATCACGTCTAGCCCTGTTTTTAAACCGCCATCCACTTGCAGGCGAATCTTGTGGCGAAGCCCATTCGCCACCAGTGCTTGTTGAGTTTCAGCAAGCCCTAGTTCCCATGGACTGCCGGCATATTTCACAGATGTCAGTGGGCTAGCGGCCGTGCCGCCGTCGTATCCTGAGATAGTGATAAGGTCGGCATAAGCCTTAGCCACACCCGTGGCAATGGTGCCAACACCCGGTTCTGAAACCAACTTCACCGATACTAAGGCATCTGGATTGACCTGCTTAAGGTCAAAGATCAATTGCGCTAGATCCTCAATGGAGTAAATGTCGTGATGAGGTGGAGGGGAGATCAAGGTTACCCCTTGCACTGAGTGCCTTAATTTAGCAATTTCTGCCGTCACCTTGTGACCCGGCAACTGACCGCCTTCGCCGGGTTTTGCTCCTTGCGCTACCTTGATCTGCAGAACATCTGCATTGGTAAGGTAATGAGGAGTAACCCCAAAGCGGCCTGAAGCGACCTGCTTAATGCGGGAGTTGCGGTTGGTACCAAAGCGACTTGGATCTTCGCCCCCTTCTCCTGAGTTGGAGTAGCCACCAAGATGGTTCATGGCTTGAGCCAGTGCTTGGTGGGCTTCAGGACTTAGAGCGCCGATGGACATAGCTGCGGAGTCGAAGCGCTTGAACAGCTCTTTAGCGGGTTCAACTTGCTCACTAGCCAAAGGTTGCGGGGCTTTCTTGAGCTGCATTAAATCACGCAAAGTCGAGACTGGGCGCTGATTTACCTGATTGGCGTAGGTTTGATAATCTTGGTTTTCCCCTGTTTTTACTGCCGTTTGCAGTTGGCTAACGACGTCAGGGTTGTAGGTATGATACTCACCACCGTGAACATATTTTAGTAGGCCACCATGTTCGATATCTTTACGTTTCGCCCACGCTTTTCGAGATAGGTTAAATAGGTCTTGTTGGAAGTCATCGAAGTGAGCGCCTTGAATACGGCTACTGACACCTTTAAAGCACAGCTCAATGATGTCTTGATGCAGACCAACGGCTTCAAATAGTTGTGAGCAGCGGTAAGAGGCAATGGTCGAAATGCCCATCTTCGACATGATCTTAAACAGCCCCTTATCTATACCCTTACGATAGTTAAGCATGACCTCGGCATACGGCTTATCGATGCCACCGTTATCGATTTGCTCTGCCAGTATTTCGTAGGCGAGGTATGGATAAACGGCGGTTGCGCCAAAGCCAAATAGAACCGCAAACTGGTGAGGGTCGCGAGCGGTGGCGGTTTTAACGATGATATTGGTATCACAGCGCAATTGCGCTTCTACCAATCGGTTTTGTACTGCGCCCACTGCCATAGCAGCAGGTATAGGCAGCTTACCTTTTTCTAGGTTTCTATCGGATAGCACTAGTAGCACCGCGCCATCACGCACCGCTTGCTCTGAGGCATCACATAGGGCTCTGATGGCTTGCTCTAGAGAAAGCTCATCTGGTGAGTAGCATAGATTAAAGTACTGATGCTTATAATGTTTCTGATTCAGCTCCAGCAGTTGTTGCATGTCAGAGTAGAGCAACACAGGAGAATCAAAGGTCACTCGATATGCGTGCCCATCGGTCTCGTTAAAGACATTCATCTCTTTACCGACACTTGTGGCAAGAGACATGACGTGTTTTTCACGTAGTGGGTCTATAGGAGGGTTGGTGACCTGAGCAAACTTCTGTCTAAAATAATCGGTCACTAGGCGCTCGCGTGAAGAGAGCACCGCCATCGGCGTATCATCCCCCATAGAACCAACCGCCTCTTGGCCCATGTCACCGAGAACCTTAAGAACTTGCTCTCGCTCTTCTCGGCTGAAGGCGAATTGCTTTTGGTAGGTCTTAAGCTCGTCATTGCTCAGGCTACGCTGTCCGATTTCATCACTGCTCAAGTCAGAGAAAGGGGTGAGCTTATGAACGTTGTTCTCCATCCATTCGCGATAAGGGTGGCGACTCTTTAAGTCGTTATCGATTTCGTCGGAGTGCCACAGCTTGCCTTCTTTGGTATCGACAACCAGCAGTTCGCCAGGACCAACTCGTCCTTTTTCAGACACCTCGTCCGGCGCGTAATCCCAGATCCCAACCTCTGATGCTAGGGTGATCAGCTTGTCTTTAGTGATGACGTATCGCGCAGGACGCAGGCCATTTCGGTCTAAGTTACAGGCTGCGTAGCGTCCATTCGACAACACAATACCTGCAGGCCCATCCCAAGGTTCCATATGCTTAGAGTTGAAATCATAGAAAGCACGTAAGTCAGGATCCATATCTGGGTGGTTTTGCCACGCAGGTGGCACGAGCATACGCATGGCCCTAAAGATATCCATGCCGCCAGCGAGGAAGAGATCAAGCATATTATCTAGGCTTGATGAATCAGATCCTGTTTCATTGACAAATGGAGCGGCGGTTTGCAGATCGGGCAGCAATGGTGAAGAGAACTTGTAGGCTCGAGCTTTCGCCCACTGCCTGTTTCCTTGAATGGTGTTGATCTCGCCATTGTGAGCAAGGTAGCGAAACGGCTGTGCCAGTGGCCAGCGAGGCTGAGTATTGGTCGAGAAACGCTGGTGGAATAAACAGATCGCAGACTCAAGGCGAAGATCCGCTAGATCAAGGTAGAAGCGCGGTAGATCCGCGGGCATGCACAGCCCTTTATACACGATCACCTTGGTTGAAAGGCTACAGATATAGAAGTCTTGTTGCTCAGAGAGTGCTTTCTCAATTCGGCGTCGCGCTATATATAGACGGCGCTCAATGTCTTTCTCGCTCCAGCCCGCAGGTGCAGAAACAAACACTTGCTCAATAGAGGGTAGGGATTCTAATGCAATAGGACCCAACACATCGCTATTGGTTGGTACGGTTCGCCAGCCTTCGACTGATAGTGTCTCTTGTCCTAGTTCTTTATTGATGGCCGCTTTGCATTGCTGACTGATAACAGGATCGCGGCTTAAGAAAAACATGCCTACGGCATATTGCTTACCTAGGTTCCATTGTTGCTCTTGGGCAATCATACGGAAGTAAGAATCGGGTTTTTGCAGCAACAGTCCACAACCATCACCCGTTTTACCATCGGCGGCAATACCACCACGGTGGGTCATTCTATCCAGTGCTGATATGGCTGTGCGTACTAATTTATGACTTGCCTCGCCTTCCATATGGGCGATTAATCCAAATCCACAGTTGTCTCTTTCTAAGCTCGGATCATACAAAGCCATCGCATTACTCCTTTTGCTCATTGCCTTAGCAATGACATCTCCATTGAATATCTATACCAATCGACTCAATAACTGTTCATTCTAGTTGGTTAAATATGTCACATTATGGATACATTTTTTTTGCATGGGTTTGACAAATTAAATCCAAAACGGAAAAAGGTCAAGGAGTGAACGATGCAGAAGTAGGGTGATGTGAGGCAGTTTACGCGAGATATAAAAAAGGCCAGCGTTGTTACGGCTGGCCAAAGATTGAAATTTTTAACTGTCTAACTATTCAGCAAGCATTAAAGAATCAGCTTTAGCTTCAAGGTTAGAGTTTTGCATTAGGTATTTGTCGATTGCGATTGCGCTCTCGCGGCCTTCGTTGATACAGCGAACAACTAAAGACTGCCCTGTGCGCATATCACCGGCAGCAAATACCCCTTTTTGGTTTGTTGCAAAGCCTTCGCTTGCGACATTGCCTCGGTCATCCAGTTTAATGTCCAACTGAGCTAAAACGCCCGTTGGCTCTGGATGCAAGAAGCCCATTGCTAGGAACGCCAAATCACAAGGGATCACACGCTCACTGCCTGCCACTTCTTTAAATGATGGACGCTCACCAGGAGCTGCATCTTGCCAAACGATATCAGCAATACGTAGACCTGTTACCTCACCCTTATCGTTACTGATAAATTCTTTGGTTAGGATGTTCCAATGACGCTCACAGCCTTCTTCGTGAGAAGTGGTTGTTTTCATGATCATTGGGTATTGCGGCCATGGCATGTTAGCAGGGCGTTTCTCTGGTGGGATCGGCATGATCTCAACCTGAGTGATGCTCGCCGCTTTATGGCGGTTAGAGGTACCTACACAGTCAGAACCCGTATCACCACCACCGATAACCACAACATGTTTGCCTGCCGCGTGAATTTCTTCACCCTTTAGGTCCATATCGTTAGCGCGACGGTTGTTTTGACCTAAGAACTCCATAGCGAAATGAACGCCTGATAGTTCGCGACCTGGGATCGGAAGATCACGCGGTACAGTCGAACCACCGGTCAGCAACACAACGTCAAAGTCTTGGCGTAATTGCTGAGCGTTGATATCAACACCAATGTGAGCGTTCACTTCGAACTTCACACCAGCTTCAGCCATAAGGTCAATCTTACGGTCGATGATGTCCATGCCTAGTTTAAAGTCAGGGATACCAAAACGCAGTAGACCACCCACTTTCTCGTCACGTTCAAATACCGTCACGCAGTGACCAGCACTGTTTAGCTGCTCAGCCGCGGATAGACCCGCAGGACCACTACCAATGATTGCAATGCTCTTGCCTGTGCGAGCACGAGGCTTCTTAGGCTTGGCATAGCCTTCTTTGTAGGCACGCTCAACAATCGTCTTCTCGATGTTACAGATAGTAATAGGGTCTTGGTTGATCCCTAATACACAGGCTGTTTCACACGGAGACGGACAGACACGGCCCGTAAACTCTGGGAAGTTGTTAGTAGAGCTTAGAATGTTCCAAGCTTCTTCCCAGCTGTCACGGTAAACCGCATCGTTGAACTCAGGAATGATGTTGCCGATTGGGCAACCGCTGTGGCAGAAAGGTACGCCACAGTCCATACAACGTGATGCCTGAGTATTGATCTTTTTGCCGAACTCTTCGTTGAGTACAAACTCTTTGTTGTCCTCGATACGAACAGATGGGTCGCGTTTTTGTGGAAGCTCACGACCGTGCTCCATAAATCCAGTAGGCTTACCCATGATTAAACTGCCTCCGCTTCTGTTTGTTGCTCAGCGACTGCCTTACGCTTCTGAAGAACCGCTTTGTAGTCACGTGGCATTACTTTCACCATTGACTGCAAGCTCACTTCAAAGTTGTCTAGGAAAGACTGAGCAACCTCACTTCCTGTGAATTGAACATGTTTAGTTAGCATATCGAGTAGCAGAGCTTTGTCTTCTGCTTCGATAGGGTCTAGGTCTACAAGCTCAGCGTTAAGCTTGCTTTCAAAATCGCCACCTTTATCCCAAACGTACGCCACACCGCCACTCATACCAGCAGCAAAGTTACGACCTGTTGAGCCAAGGATTACAGCTACACCACCTGTCATGTATTCACAACCATGGTCGCCGATACCTTCAACAACCACTTTCGCGCCCGAGTTACGAACACAGAAGCGCTCGCCAGCTAGACCACGGATGTAAGACTCACCTGAAGTTGCACCGTAGAAACAAACGTTGCCCACAACAATGTTGTCTTCAGGAATGATGCTTGAGTTAGCATCTGGATAGAGTACTAGCGTACCGCCAGATAGGCCTTTACCCCAGTAATCGTTCGCATCGCCCTCAACCTCAAACTTCACGCCCTTAGCAAGGAACGCACCGAATGACTGGCCTGCACTACCGTTGAACTTAACTTTCATTGGTTCAGGTAGGCCTTGGTCTTTGTACACCTTCGAGATTTCGTTAGACAACATGGTGCCTACGCTTCGGTCGGTGTTGATGATTGGGAATTCAGCCTCAACAGCAGCACCATTCTCTAGAGCAGGAATCGCCGTTTGGATAAGTTTGCGGTCCAATACATCTTCAAGATTATGGTTTTGCTCAATCTGGTTAAATACGCCGTCTTCTGCACGCGCTGGTTCTACGTGTAGAACTGGCGTCAAATCTAGGTTCTTGTATTTCCAGTGTGCGATATCTTCACGAACTTTTAGTTTGTGAGACTGACCAACCATCTCTTCGATAGTGCGGAAGCCAAGCTCAGCCATGATTTCACGCATGCCTTCAGCCATGTATTGGAAGAAGGTCACAACGTCTTCTACGCGGCCATCAAAGCGCTCACGCAGAGTTTTGTTTTGAGTTGCGATGCCAACAGGACAGGTGTTTTTATGACACTTACGCATCATGATACAGCCTTCAACTACTAATGCTGCGGTTGCTACACCCCACTCTTCAGCGCCAAGTAGTGTTGCCACTGCAAGGTCACGAGGAGTTTTCATTTGGCCATCAGACTGAACAACGATACGGTTACGTAGACCGTTCTTCAGTAGTGTTTGGTGAGTTTCAGCTAGACCTAGCTCCCACGGCAAACCAGTGTGACGGATAGACGACATTGGCGATGCACCTGTGCCGCCATCAAAGCCAGCAATAAGAACCACGTCGGCTTTCGCTTTCGCTACACCTGATGCGATCGTACCTACACCCGCTTCTGATACTAGCTTCACGTTAACGCGGCCAGCACGGTTTGCGTTCTTCAAATCGTAGATCAGCTGAGCCAAATCTTCGATTGAGTAGATATCGTGGTGTGGCGGTGGTGAAATTAAGCCAACTCCTGGAGTGGAGTGACGGGTTGCACCGATCCAGTCATCGACTTTATCGCCCGGTAGCTGACCACCTTCGCCTGGCTTAGCACCCTGCGCCATCTTGATCTGAACTTCGTCAGAGTTGGTCAGGTAGTAAGAGGTTACACCGAAGCGGCCTGACGCCACCTGCTTGATAGCAGAGCGTTCCCAATCACCGTTCTCTTTGCGCTCAAAACGAGATGGGTCTTCGCCACCTTCACCTGAGTTTGATTTTGCACCGATGCGGTTCATAGCAACAGCAAGGGTAGAGTGCGCCTCGTAAGAGATAGAGCCAAATGACATAGCACCTGTCGCAAAGCGCTTCAGGATGCTTTCGATTGGTTCTACTTCTTCAATTGGGATAGAACCTGCTGGGTTCTTAACAAAGTCCAACTGGCTACGCAAAGTGGCAGCGTTATCACCTTGGCTATCAACCGCTTGGGTGTATTGCTTAAACTGTGCAAAGTCTTTGTCGCGAGTTGACTGCTGTAGCAATGAGATGGTTTCAGGGTTAAACAGGTGTTTTTCACCACGCTGTTTCCACTGATAAACACCTCCGACATCAAGTAACTGTACTGGGATCTCACGCGTCGGGTAGCCGATACGGTGACGAACCATCACTTCTTTAGCGATGTCATCAATAGTTAGACCCTGAATACGAGAAACCGTACCCGTGAAGTACTTATCAACAACAGATTTGCTGATACCGAGTGCTTCAAAGATTTGAGCGCCGTGGTAAGACTGCAGTGTTGAGATACCCATTTTAGAGAAGATCTTCAGTAGACCGCCATTGACGCCCTTACGGTAGTTCTCGAATAGGTCTTTAATGTGCGCTTCTGGGTCGAGCTTCTTCGTGCGTTGCAGATCAACCATAGTTTCAATAACTAGGTAAGGGTTAATTGCGTTAGCACCGTAACCGATCAGCGTTGCAAAGTGGTGCGTTTCGCGAGCGTCGCCCGTCTCAACCACAATGTCACACTTAGCACGTAGACCTTTACGAATTAGATGGTGGTGTACTGCGCCCACTGCCAGCATCGCAGGGATTGCGGCATGGTTCGAGTTCACGGCACGGTCAGTCAGAAGGATGATTGAGTAGCCATCGACTACCGCATCTTCAGCGTATTGGCAGATACGTTTTAGGGCGCGCTCTAGCTTGCCTTTGTCTTCGCCTGCTTGGAATACGATATCCAGAGTTTTAGCTTGCAGGTGCTCGTTATCGATAGCACGCAGTTTCTCTAGTTCAGAGTTCGATAGAACCGGAGACTCAAGCTCTACTTTTTGACAGTGTTCAGGCGTTTCAGTCAGTAGGTTATGATCCTCACCAAGGTAAGTATTCAAAGACATAACCATGCGCTCACGAATTGGATCGATTGGCGGGTTGGTTACCTGAGCGAACAACTGCTTAAAGTAGTTAGAGAGATGTTGTGACTGATGCGATAGCACGGCTAGCGGCCAGTCAGCACCCATAGCAGAAAGAGGCTCTTTGCCTTCTTTTGCCATTGGTACAATGATTTCGTTGACTTCTTCAGAGCTAACACCGAATGCTTGCTGCTTGTGCAGTAGGCGATCAGGAGAAGGTTGATTGAATTCGTTTTCTGCATCTGGCAGTTTTTTCAGGCTCAATAGGTTTTCTTCAACCCACTTCTCATACGGCTGAGCGTTTGAGATTGAATCTTTCACTTCTTCATCAGAGATGATGCGACCTTGTTCTAGATCGGCAACGAAGATACGACCAGGTTGCAGGCGACCACGGAATTCAACGTTTTCTGGTTCAATTTCTACTACGCCAGACTCTGATGCCATTACTAGGAAGTCATCTTTAGTCACTGTGTAGCGAGAAGGGCGCAGACCGTTACGGTCTAGTGTTGCACCTACTTGAACACCATCAGTAAAACATACTGATGCAGGGCCGTCCCATGGTTCCATGATGTTTGCGTGATACTGATAGAAAGCACGACGCTTAGGGTCCATGTTCTTGTTCTCTTGCCATGCTTCTGGGATTAGCATCATCAGAGCATGTGGAAGAGTACGGCCGGATAGCACTAGAAGCTCTAGAGCCATATCGAAGTTGGATGAATCTGAGCTACCTTCTTGACAGATAGGTAGAAGCATGTCGATTTCAGCTTGGCTGAATAGATCCGATTCAAGAATCGCTTCACGCGCCTTCATCCAGTTCAGGTTACCGCGAACTGTGTTGATCTCACCATTGTGCGCAATATAGCGGAAAGGCTGAGCCAGACGCCATCTTGGGAAGGTATTGGTTGAGAAGCGTGAGTGTACCAAGGCAAGTGCTGTCACCATGGTTGGGTTTTGTAGGTCAAGGAAGTACTGAGGTACTTGCTCTGTGGTTAGCTGACCTTTATAAACCAATGTCTTATAAGACAGTGAGTTGATGTAGAAGTCATCGCCAATGTTAGAAACACTTTCCAGACATACTCGAACAGTATAGTTACGCAGAACGTACAGCTTTCTTTCAAGCTCTTCAGGTGTTGTGCTTGGGCCACCTGTAATGAATACGTGTTCGAATTGAGGCTCAGTGCTTAATGGGTCGGCACCCAGCATAGAGTTATCAGTAGGTAGAACGCGATAGCCTAGAACTTCAAGGTCTAGTCGTTGTGCGTTGCGCTCTAGAATGTCACGACACTGTGCACGTTTGTACTCATCACGAGGGAAAAGTACGACACCCACACCGTATTTCTCGAAAGACGGCAGGCGAATGCCCAGTTTAACGGTCTCTTCTAGTAGAAACTCATGTGGCTTCTGAAGCAGGATACCTGCACCATCACCTGAACATGGATCACAGCCTTGGCCACCACGGTGTTCCATACGGGCTAGCATATCCAATGCTTGAGTTACGACTCGATGAGATTTTCGGTTTTTGAGGTGAGCAACAAAACCGATGCCACAAGCGTCATGCTCCAATTCAGGAGTATATAAACCCTGGGCTGATTGCTCTCTATCCAACATAGGTAAATCCTTCCAATCTAATACGGCAGTGGGAGTACTCCCGTGCCATTCCTTATAATTGTCTTCTTAAGGGCTAATTGTGTGCATTAGCCTGCTTCCATTCCGTCTCTCGCTGAAAAGTTTGCGAGAAAAACATTCCTTGGTCATTTCCAATATTTAGCTTCTGATTAATAGAATCTTATAAAGGTAGGTGTGGAATATGACCGACTATTCGTCTAAATTGAAGGCTTTAAATGAGCCGATTTTAGGCGATAGTTGTAACTATCCTACAATTTTGTCTAGCTTAATTCCAACTAAAGTTGCACCAAAATGGATTTTTTATGAACAGTTATTGGTTACATTTAGTTAACAAATATGCGTTTATATTCACATGCAACCCTTTGCGTGAATAGTTAGTGCAAAAAATACCCATCGAAATAAAAAAGTGAAAATGCTAAAATACGCGACCTTTGCTTGCAGGGATGTAATTTAGTTTCATGACAGGATGTCGGCCATAAATCGCTTTTACAGGTTAATACTCCAATGCAGTTACATGAACTCGTCAATACCTTAGGTCAGGACCTTCAACGTCGTTACGGCGAAAAGGTGCATAAACTGACTCTTCATGGTGGTTTTAGCTGTCCCAATCGCGATGGCACGATTGGCCGTGGTGGCTGCACGTTCTGTAATGTCTCCTCATTTGTCGATGAAGCGACACAAGTACAAGCAATCCAAGTTCAACTGAGCGATCGCTCCAAAGAAATTAAGCGCGCTAAGAAGTACTTTGCGTACTTTCAGGCGTATACCAATACCTTTGCTGAGGTTCAGGTCCTTAGAAACATGTATGAAGAAGCCCTAGAGTCTGCCGATATCGTGGGGCTTTGTGTTGGAACACGCCCAGACTGTGTTCCTGATGCGGTGATGGACCTGCTGGTGGAGTACAAGCAAAAAGGTTATGAAATCTGGCTGGAGTTGGGTCTGCAAACTGCAAACAACGGTACGCTAAAGCGTATTAATCGTGGTCATGACTTCGAATGCTATGCAGAGATCACCAAGAAAGCCCGTGAAAATGGCATTAAGGTATGTACGCACTTGATTGTGGGCCTGCCTAAAGAGACCAAGCAAGACAACATTGAAACCCTACAAAAAGTGCTCGAAGTCGGCACTGATGGTATCAAGCTGCACGGCTTACATATTGTGGAAGGCAGTACCATGGCCAAGGCATGGAAGGCGGGAAAACTTGAAGCTCCAGAGCTAGAAGTTTACGTTGATATTGCGTCGGAATTGATTCGAATGACACCTCCAGAGGTGGTTTATCATCGTGTCTCTTCGGCTGCGCGCAGGCCTACTTTGTTATCCCCATTATGGTGCGAAAACCGCTGGTTAGCGATGACCGAAATAGGGCGAGCCTTGGATCGCGATGGTGCGCAGGGCTCTCTTATTGACCAACCCTTCATCTACACTAAGCCGGTATTGAGTTAACTTACCTCTAAATTACTCTCTTGCCTTACTTACTTTTACGGTTAGGCAAGATAGACTACAAGCAGTTACAGCAATTGGACTGCTTGATGAAACAACTGAAAACCTACTCACAATACTACGTCGACCTTCTGGTAAAACTCGGGATCTATCGATTCTCTTTTCTCATTGCCGTTGCATTGATCACTTTGGCGATCTTTGTACAGCTAGGCATTAGTTGGGTCTTAGCAGAAGAGTTTGAGTATAAGCACATGCTTCGCTCCCTCGCTTTTGGTCTGATCATGACGCCTTGGGCGGTGTACTTTATTTCGATAGTGGTTGAGCAGCTTGAAGAGTCTCGCCGTCGCCTCTCAAAACTGGTATCTAAACTCAGCGATATGCGAGAGCGAGACCTCGAACTGAATAATCAGCTTACCCAGAACCTAGATAAATTGAATCTTGAGATGAAGGAGCGCTTATCCGCTGAGGACTCCCGAGAGCAAGCGATGTTGGATCTTGAACATGAGGTGATCCAGCGAGAAGTGACCCAGATAGCCCTTTCTGAAAGAACGGCGCTACTTCGCTCATTTATCGATGCCTGTCCGGATTTATTTTATTACCGCACCGCCGATGGCGTCTTTTCGGGGTGTAACCAAGCGGTAGAAAAACTGACAGGCAAAACGGAAAAAGAGCTTGTCGGCCTAACGCCGTGGCAGGTCTATAAAAAAGAGATCGCGCAACAGATCGTAGAAACCGATCTGATTGTGTTTGAAAACAAAGAAGAACTCATTTACGAGCAATGGCTCGAGTACCCTGATGGGAGAAAGGCCTACTTTGAACTGCGTAAGGTGCCATTCTTCAATAAAGATGGCCAGCACCTTGGCTTGGTGGGCTTTGGTCGTGATATCACTGAGCGCAAACTCAACGAGAAATCTCTAGAGAAGGCGAGTCGAGATAAAACTACCTTTATCTCTACCATTAGTCATGAGTTGAGAACGCCACTGAACGGCATTGTCGGTCTTAGTAGAATGCTGTTGGGCACCAGTCTCGATAAAGAACAGCGCCAGTATATGCAAACCATCAATGTCAGTGCGATTACACTGGGGCATATCTTTAACGATATCATCGATATCGATAAGTTCGACCGCAATAAACTGGAGCTTGTGCCATCAGAGCTGAATTTTAATGATTTTGTTACTGAACTGGATAGCTTATCGCGCCTTATGGCAGAACAAAAAAGCTTAAGGTTTGAGTTAGAAAGATTGACGGATATGCCCGATAGCGTTGTTGTTGATGCTACACGGCTGCGCCAAGTGTTGTGGAACCTAATAAGCAACGCGATGAAGTTTACCGCTGAGGGGGGGGTCTTCGTCAATGTGAGTGCTGATGCTACAGAAGATAACCAAATAGCCATCCGCTTTGAAATAGAAGATACCGGTGTCGGGATCCCTGAGTCAGAACTTGAGAAGATCTTTGCTATGTATTATCAAGTGAAGTCAGAAGAAGGGAATTTGCACGCGGTGGGCACTGGCATTGGCCTAGCTGTTTCTCAATCCTTGATTCGAAAAATGGGTGGTGATATCTACGCAAATAGTGAATTGGGGCATGGCAGTACCTTTACTGTTGAGATAACTGTGCCTCGCGGTAAAGGTATCACCGAGGTTGTTGAAAACCCTGAGCCTCTGCAACGTCCCCTTTCTATCTTTATGATTGAGGACATTGAACTCAATATCACTGTGGCGCGCTCGTTGATCAATAGCTTTGGCCATTCGGTTGATGTGGCAATGACAGGCAAAGAAGCTTTGAGTAAGTTTGAACCCACCAAATACGACATCGTGCTGCTGGATATACAATTGCCGGATATGACAGGGTTTGATATCGCTAAAGAGCTACAAAGTCGCTATACAAACCTGCCTCCTATCGTTGCGCTAACAGCTAACCTTGTGAAGGATAAAACTGCTTATCGTGAAGCGGGTATGCAGGATGCTATTAGCAAGCCGTTGTCAGCAAAAGCGCTGCGAAAAATATTGAAGAAGCTTTGCTATTTAGATGATCAAAGCGTCGATGAAAAAACCCACGCCACAAAGTCTGTACTCGAAGACTCTACTGTAGAGAAAGTGGTAACAGATGAGCTGGTTGATAAAGAGATGCTCACCTCTTATATCGAGATTGTCGGTAAAAAGCCGGTATTGGATAGCGTACAGCTGTTCAAAGAGATGATGCCGGAATATGTCGCTATCTTGGATTCCAACTTGGTGGCAAGGGATCAAGAGGCCATTGTCTCTGAAGCGCATAAAATTAAAGGTGCAGCAGGATCGGTTGGACTCAAGCGTATTCAAATGGTCGCTCAACAAGCTCAGTCACCAGAATTGCCTGCATGGTGGGAGAACATCAATGATTGGATCGATGAGATAAAAACAAGTTATCTATCGGATATAGATGTTCTTAAAGATTGGATTGAGCAAGAGTTTGATAAATAATAGGTTTATAATCAAATACATTCATAATGGTTTACGTACAGGAGTCAGCCATGAGAGTTAAAGTATTAGGAACAGTATTACTCAGTTCTGCGTTATTGTTTGGTTGCGCCTCTACTGGTGAAGAAGTGCCTTGGATGGAAGCTGCACCTACAGCACAGGTTGAGCAAACCAGCGTGACACTTGAATCAACGATGTGGGGCAACAAAATGCCGACCTTTGACGAGGCGCATTCTATTCCACTGCATGGCAGTTTAATCTTGACGTCAAATGACGCCATTCCAGCGGATTTGGGTGTGACTTCTATCTGGATTAGACACAATGGTGAAGCGCTACAAATTGACGCTGATGCTTTTGATGTAGAAGCGGTTACTGAAAAACAGTGGAAGATTTCATTTAAACAGATGGAATACTACGACGGTAGCTTTGAGTCTGCTGACGTGGCGGTAGAGCTGGAGAGCGACGTTCAGAAAATCTGGCTGGTGGAAAAGTCCGTTGATGTGGATACGGTTTACTAGCTTAAAGCTTTGCTAAGCCCAGAAACGAAAAAACCCAGCGCTCGCTGGGTTTTTTTATAATCAATATAAAATCGACTATTAGTCTAGGTCACCACAGAAGCGGTAGCCTTCACCGTGAATGGTGGCGATGATCTCTGGAGTACCAGCAACCGATTCGAAGTGCTTACGAATACGACGGATAGTTACGTCTACTGTACGGTCGTGTGGCTTCAGCTCACGTCCAGTCATCTTCTTCAGCAACTCTGCACGAGTTTGGATTTTGCCTGGGTTTTCACAGAAGTGAAGTAGGGCACGAAACTCTGAGCGAGGTAGCTTGTAGCCTTCGCCATTTGGATTAACCAAAGAGCGGCTATTGATATCTAGAACCCAACCGTTGAAAGTGTACTTCTCAACGTTTTTGCTTTCTTCTTCATCTTTGCTCACATTCATTGAACGAGATAGAAGATTACGAGCACGGATAGTCAGTTCACGAGGGTTGAAAGGCTTAGTGATGTAGTCATCAGCGCCGATTTCAAGACCCAAAATTTTGTCAACTTCGTTGTCACGGCCTGTTAAGAACATAAGTGCAACGTTCGCCTGCTCTCTTAGCTCACGAGCCAAAAGTAGACCATTTTTACCTGGTAGGTTGATATCCATTATCACCAAGTTTACTGAGTGCTCAGAGATCACTTGATGCATAGAGTCGCCGTCGATAGCTTCGAATACACTGTATCCTTCAGCTTCAAAGATGCTCTTGAGGGTACTACGAGTAACTTGTTCGTCTTCTACAATAAGAATGTTAGGGGTTTGCATTGGCTCTACCTAAACTATGTGTAATGGGTTTTAAATATATAAATTCTAGGCAAAAAAATAACATTAAGGTAATCATTTTGTGCATACATATTGATGCGACTTATGACCTTTTGAACCTCAATGTCCCCCTCCTTGGAAATTCTCTAAGATACCTATAAGTCCGTAAGTATCTTTCATTCTTAGCCAAATTAGTTGCGCATCATACCGACTTAACAGCTTTCTAACAATCGGTCATTGTTAATTTATTTCACTTTATTGATTTAAATCAATCGATATTTTTAACAATGTCTCGAAAAGGCAGTGAAAAACCGTGATGTAGCTCTATATTCGCTGTTACTAAGTTACAGAACTGCGTTTCATCGTGTGACTTAAAGGGGGCGTAGTTACGCAGGTGTAAAAATCATGTATAAGAAATCTTTAAAAACTGAAGCCTAGCTTCACTTCGATGGCACTTTGCCAGTCTTCATAATCGAGCGTTGCTTTCAGGTTAAGGCTCTCGGTAAGCATATATTTACCTGATAGTTCAGCCCCCATGGAGTCTGCAATGCTCTCTTCACTGGAGTCTGATGCGGTATAAATGGCACTGTTAAGAGACAGTTTTTGGTTGAACTGATAGTTAACACCGCTGAGAAAGCCTCTATTGGGCTGATTATCACCTGAGTTTGATATTCGGGTTGCGACATATAAATCTATGTTATCGAGAACTGAGTAGGCATACCCAGTGTCCATTCGCCATTCATCAAACTGCTCACCAGAGGTGGAGTCTGCTGACATAAATAGTCGGTGAGGGGAGCGAGAGCCAAGAGAGGCGGCGCTGGCATCGTACTCTGTTTCGTTTTCAAAATCGGACGCAGCGTGAGCAAATGTGGTCAGCAACAAAGAGGCAACTAGCGCAGCAAACAGCATCGCAGTACGAAGATTCAATCGCATTTTGCCTCCTAATCAGTCCTTTGAAGAGTATCAATTATGGATGGAGAAAAGACGATTTTCCAATCTGTTAGTTATAATTTGTCTGTCTAGTCTATGCAATATTGTGCATTTCCTTTTTTTAGCTAAATTTTTCATGCTGTTATGTGACGGCTGTAGTCTCATTTTTATTACCAAAAATGAAAAATTAATCTGTTTTGTTAATTTGTCGTTGACGAATTAAAGCAAAATAGGTAATTCTAGAGCCAGACACAGAAAATAGATTGATTAAAACATACTGATGAATACACGTAGCCTGATTACCCGAATGATTATTACCAGCACCACGAGTGTTGGGGCAGGCTGCTGAAAGAAACATTTTTTAAAAAAGGCCTGTATCCCACCAGATACAGGCCTTTTTTTTTACAATTTTTAGCTCAGGGAGAATGGAATGCGAGTATTGAAATTTGGAGGATCTTCGCTAGCGGATGCAGATAGATTTTTGCGAGCGGCGAACATCATTGCGAATAATGCGGATCAGGAAGAGCTAGCAGTCGTGCTGTCAGCTCCAGGGAAAACCACCAACAAGCTGGTAGCGATCATCGAAGCCGCTTTAAACAAGCAAGACGCTGAGCTACAAATCAAAGAGCTGCGTAACTCTTTTACTGAGTTGTCTAATGAGATAAAGAAAGAACTACCTAACATCCAACTGGCAGAGTTTGAGGCTCAAGTTAAGGAGTCTCTAGATAATCTGGTTGAGTTTGTTCAAGGCATCAAGCTTTTAGGCATGTGCCCAAACAATGTTAATGCTCGCATTATCAGTAAGGGTGAGAAAGTCTCTATTCGCTTAATGAGAGCGGTTCTTGAAGCGAAAGGTCAAGCAGCAGGTCTGATAGACCCAGTTCAATACCTATATGCTAAAGGTGATCACCTTGAAGCTATGGTTGATGTCGAAGTCTCAACGCAAAACTTTGTTCAATCGCCACTTCCAAAAGGGCAAGTGCACCTAATGCCTGGCTTTACTGCCGGCAATGAAAAAGGTGAACTAGTGACACTAGGTCGTAATGGCTCTGATTATTCAGCGGCAGTATTGGCTGCATGTTTACGTGCAGACTGCTGTGAAATATGGACAGATGTTGATGGTGTCTACAACTGTGACCCTCGCCTCGTAGAAGATGCACGCCTATTAAAATCTCTAAGTTACCAAGAAGCGATGGAGCTTTCTTACTTTGGCGCATCGGTTTTGCATCCAAAGACCATTGCTCCTATTGCTCAGTTCCATATCCCATGTCTGATTAAGAACAGCTTTAATCCACAAGGTGCAGGCACCTTAATTGGCCTAGACACTGGCGAAGACAATCTGGACATCAAGGGTATTACTACCCTTAATGAGCTAACAATGGTCAACGTATCAGGTCCAGGAATGAAGGGCATGGTAGGTATGGCGAGCCGCGTATTTGGCGCTATGTCTTCGGCTGGTATCTCTATTGTTCTTATTACGCAGTCTTCATCAGAATACAGCATCAGTTTCTGTATCGAAGCGGCGGATCGTCAGCGAGCTAAATCAGTACTTGAAGAAGCGTTTGAGCTAGAGTTGAAAGACAGCCTATTAGAGCCTGTAGAGTTTATTGATGACGTGGCTATTTTAACGCTGGTAGGCGATGGCATGCGCACCTCTCGCGGTGTCGCGTCTAAGTTCTTCACCTCATTAACTCAGGTGAACGTGAACATTACCGCTATTGCTCAGGGCTCTTCTGAGCGCGCAATCTCAGCCGTTATCCCTGAAGATAAGATCTCTAAGGCGATCAAGGCGTGTCATGAAAACCTATTTAACTCTAAGCATTTCCTTGACCTATTTGTTGTTGGCGTAGGTGGTGTTGGCGGTGAGTTGGTGGATCAGGTGGCTCGTCAGCAGCAGAAACTTGCCAAGAAAGGCATTGTCATTCGTGTGTGTGCTCTAGCAAACAGCCAAGGCATGCTACTCGACGGTGAAGGCCTAAACCTTGAGCATTGGCGTGACCGCATGAGCAATGCTAGCGAGAAGTTCAGCCTAGCGTCGCTAAGTGCAATGGTTCAGCGTAACCACATCATCAACCCTGTATTAGTGGACTGTACTTCAAGTGAGAATGTTGCAGGACAATACGCTGACTTCCTTCAAGCGGGCTTCCACGTCGTCACACCGAACAAGAAGGCCAACACAGCAAGCATGGCGTACTACCATCAGCTTCGTCAGGTGGCGCGCTCTTCTCGTCGTAAACTCATGTATGAAACAACGGTTGGCGCAGGCTTGCCGGTAATCGAGAACCTACAAAACCTAATCAATGCAGGTGATGAACTGGTTAAGTTCAACGGCATCCTATCCGGCTCTCTTTCTTTCATCTTCGGTAAGCTAGATGAGGGAATGACACTGAGTGAAGCGACTAAGGTTGCGATGGAGAATGGCTTTACTGAACCAGACCCTCGTGATGACCTATCAGGCATGGATGTGGCGCGTAAGCTTCTTATCCTAGCTCGTGAAACCGGTATGGCCATAGAACTTGAAGACGTTGTTGTCGACCAAGCGCTACCACCAGGCTTTGATGATTCGGGCTCTATTGAAGAGTTTGTCGAGCGTCTACCTCAAGCTGATGCGTACTTCTCGGAAATGTCGCAAAAGGCGGCAGAAGAAGGCAAGGTACTTCGCTATGTAGGTGAAATCGTTGATGGCAAGTGTCGCGTGACGATTGCCGCAGTCAATGAAGACGATCCTCTATTTAAAGTTAAAGATGGTGAAAATGCCCTGGCATTCTATAGCCGTTACTACCAACCAATTCCACTGGTTATGCGTGGCTACGGTGCGGGTACAGAGGTAACTGCTGCCGGTGTATTCTCTGATGTTATGCGTACATTGGGCTGGAAACTGGGGATCTAAACATGAAAGAGAGTGTTTGTGTTTACGCTCCAGCATCCATCGGTAACGTGAGCGTTGGCTTTGATGTGCTGGGAGCTGCGGTATCACCAGTTGATGGCACACTGCTTGGTGACCGAGTGATGGTCACTGTTGGTGAATCTGCATTTGAACTAAAAACAGCGGGCCGCTTTGTGGCAAAGCTACCCGCTGATGCGAAACAGAATATTGTCTATCGCTGCTGGCAGGTGTTTGCTCGTGAAATGTCGAGCAAGGGACAACCTATGCGTCACCTTGAAATGACCCTAGAAAAGAACATGCCAATCGGTTCAGGCCTGGGTTCAAGTGCTTGCTCTATTGTCGCGGCATTGGATGCACTGAATCAGTTCCATGACAATCCGCTTAACGAAACAGAATTGTTGGCGTTAATGGGGGAAATGGAAGGCGAAATTTCTGGTGGTGTTCACTACGATAACGTCGCACCTTGCTATCTTGGTGGCGTGCAGCTGATGGTTGAGGAGCTTGGTATTATCAGCCAAGAGGTACCGAGTTTTGACAACTGGTACTGGGTCATGGCTTATCCTGGCATCAATGTCTCCACTGCGGCCGCGCGTGAGATCTTGCCGGCTCAATATCGTAGACAAGACATCATCGCTCATGGGCGTCATTTAGCTGGTTTTATTCATGCTAGCTATTCAGGCCAACCTGAGCTTGCCGCTAAGATGATCAAAGACGTCATTGCTGAACCTTATAGACAGCGTCTATTGCCAGGTTTCCCTGAAGCTCGCAGCTATGCGGCAACCGCAGGCGCTCTGACCTCAGGAATTTCAGGCAGTGGTCCCACAATGTTTACTATCTGTGATAGTTTAGAGGTTGCGGAGCGAGTCAAATCTTGGCTTGAAGTTAATTATGTACAAAATGATGAAGGATTCGTGCACATCTGCAAGATAGATCAGCAGGGCTCGAAAGTAACAGGAAGTAAATTATGAAGCTGTATAACATCAAAGAAAATGACGAGCAGGTCTCTTTTGGACAAGCGGTTCGTCAGGGGTTAGGACGCAACCAAGGGTTGTTTTTTCCAACTGATATCCCAGCACTCGATAACATCGACGCGTTGCTCGAGGAAGACTTTGTAACCCGAAGCAGTAAGATACTTTCGGCGCTTATTGGTGACGAGCTTTCTGAGTCTCAAGTCTCTCAGATGGTAGACACTGCATTTCAATTTCCAGCGCCTATCAAATCAGTTAAAGATGGCACGTATGCACTAGAACTGTTCCACGGTCCTACTCTTGCGTTTAAGGACTTTGGCGGTCGCTTTATGGCTCAGTCACTAGCAACGGTTTCTAAGGGTGGCAAGATCACTATCTTGACGGCAACCTCTGGTGACACAGGCGCAGCGGTTGCTCATGCCTTTTACGGCATGGCGGATATCAACGTCGTTATTCTGTATCCAAAAGGCAAGATCAGCCCTCTTCAAGAGAAACTGTTCTGTACCCTTGGCAAGAACATTCATACTGTTGCCATTGATGGTGATTTTGATGACTGTCAGGCATTGGTGAAGAAGGCATTTGATGATGAAGCTCTACGTCAAGAAATTGGCCTGAACTCAGCGAACTCAATCAATATCAGCCGTTTGATGGCTCAAATCTGTTACTACTTTGAAGCCGCTGCTCAAATGAGCAAGTCAGAGCGTGAAAATCTCGTGATTTCAGTGCCAAGTGGTAACTTTGGTAACCTAACAGCTGGCTTGCTTGCCAAAGCCTTAGGTTTGCCAATCAAGCGCTTTATCGCCGCAACCAATGCCAACGATACTGTGCCACGCTACCTAGAAACGGGTAAGTGGGAGCCAAAACCAACGGTTGCGACGACTTCAAACGCAATGGATGTTAGCCAGCCCAATAACTGGCCTCGTATTGAAGAGCTTTGTCAGCGCGAAGGCTGGGGATTAGATACTCTTGGTAGTGCAGCCGTAACGGATGAGCAAAGTGCCGCGAGCGTGAAGGAGCTGCACGATTCAGGCTATCTATGTGAGCCTCATGGCGCGATTGCTTACCGTGCACTTCAAGAGCAACTTGCTGAGGGTGAAACCGGCCTGTTCCTATGCACCGCTCACCCTGCGAAGTTCAAAGAAGTGGTCGATGATATCCTAGGCACTGATATTGAATTACCAGGACCTCTGGCAAAGCATGCTGCGATGGACCTGTTGTCTGAAGACCTTGCTAATGATTTTGACCTGCTAAAAACAGTGTTGAGAAAAGTACAGTAATCTTCTGCAGATAAAAAAAACGGCGCTCAGGCGCCGTTTTTTGTGTCTATAGCAAATGAATAGACACAAAAAAGCCCGGCAACGTGAATTGCCAGGCTTTTAGCATTTTTACTAAAGCTCTAGATTATAGAGACTCAGTGAAAGTACGTGCGATAACGTCTTTTTGCTGTTCAGCTGTTAGAGAGTTGAAACGTACAGCGTAGCCCGATACACGGATAGTTAGCTGAGGGTATTTCTCAGGGTGCTTAACAGCGTCTTCTAGAGTATCACGCTTAAGAACGTTCACGTTTAGGTGCTGACCGCCTTCGATTTTAGGTGCTTTTTCGATAGCGATTTCACGGCTCTCGTAGTCACCTAGATCTGAAGCAGGGATTACTTGATCTGCTTCATAGCCAGACGCTGCAACAACACAACGAGCTTCGTTCTTTTCAGAATCTAGTAGCCAGATAGAGTTTAGAAGCTCATCGTTAGCTGCCTTAGTGATTTGAATTCCTTGGATCATAATTTTCTCCTCAGCCACATATGTGGGTTCGATTTACGGATAAACTTGGAGCTTTTTCAATCGCTCACTGCATGTTTGCCATTTTAATATTGATTTACGTCAAAAAACAACTAAAAACCATATTTTTTTTAAGGTGTTTTCCATGACTATGATCAAGTTATAATTAATTCATTGATTTACAGTTCGATCTTTAACAATATTGGCGAAATTAGCCGTTATTGTGTGGTTTTTTAACAACATTTGTATCAAATTTGTTGCTGTATGCGTTGAGCATATCATGGTGTAAGTGACAAGAATTGGAAGATAAAGAGAACTTTTTATGTCGACAAACAAGTTTATTGGTGCGCATGTCTCCGCCGCTGGTGGCGTAGAAAATGCTCCTCTTAGAGCAAAAGAAATTGGTGCCAACGCCTTCGCCTTGTTCACTAAGAATCAGCGCCAGTGGGTGGCTAAGCCCTTAACGCAAAAAAGCATCGATTCATTCAAGAAAAACTGCACGGCGTTAGGGTTCAAAACTGAGCAGATCCTGCCACACGACTCATACTTGATAAATTTGGGTGCCCCTGAAGACGAAAAACTAGAGAAGTCTCGCGCCGCATTTATTGATGAGATGGAGCGTTGTGAGCAGCTGGGTTTGACGCTATTGAACTTCCACCCGGGCAGTCACTTAAAGAAAATCTCAGAAACAGAGTGTTTGGCGCGTATTGCTGAATCCATCAACCTTGCTCACAAAGCAGTACCGAATGTCATAGCGGTTATTGAGAACACCGCAGGGCAGGGAACTAACCTCGGCTGGCGATTTGAACATCTAGCGGAAATCATTGAACAGGTTGAAGATAAAAGCCGTGTTGGCGTATGTATCGATACCTGCCACACCTTTGTTGCTGGGTACGACCTAAGAACGTTTGAGGCGTGTGAGAAGACATTTGCAGAGTTTGATCGTGTAGTGGGTATGCACTATTTGCGTGCAATGCACATCAATGATTCAAAAATAGCACTGGGTGGGAAGGTCGATCGACACCATTCATTGGGGGCTGGAGAAATCGGTTGGGATTGTTTTAAGTACATTTGTCAGGATTCGCGTTTTGACGGAATCCCGCTGATCCTAGAAACCATCGAGCCTGAGATATGGAAAGATGAGATTCAAAGCCTGCGAGCGTTCGCACTTTAAATTATTTTTCTAATTGTTTGCTTTATTGGCACGCTTCTTCCATTACTTAAAGTGACAGCCGTCACAAATAGAATTGGAGTGTGCCATGTTTACATCTATCTTCCCTCAAGCTCGTCCATGTCAACGTGGTCAAGGTCACCATCGCTCTCCTCAGCGCAGTACTAAAAAGAAGTAATACCTAAATCTGACTCAGTATGCCAATATCTTCTTTATTGTGACAAAGAGATAGAGAAGACGGCATTGAGTTGGCAAGCATTTATTGAACAGGAGCGCTCGCAAGAGTACTTCCAAACCCTACAAGCTTTTATCGATGAAGAACGTGCTTCAGGTAAAGCCATTTATCCTGCACCGGAGCATGTGTTTGCCGCATTTGAGCAAACACCGATAGAGAAGACTAAAGTGGTCATTCTTGGCCAAGACCCTTATCACGGCCCAAATCAAGCCCACGGTCTGAGTTTTTCAGTGTTGCCGGGTAATAAAATCCCACCTTCTCTTCGCAATATCTATAAGGAACTCTCACAAGACATTGAAGGCTTTGAGGTGCCAGATCATGGCTATCTAAAGTCTTGGGCAGAGCAGGGCGTACTGCTACTGAATACAGTGCTGACCGTTGAACAAGGCAAAGCCCACTCTCATGCAAAAAGTGGCTGGGAGATATTCACGTTAAGAGCCATTGAGTATTTGGCTAACCAGCAGAAAAATATCGTTTTTATACTTTGGGGGGCACACGCTCAGAAAAAAGTGGCCAGCATCAATGCGGATGATCACTGCATACTCACTTCACCTCATCCATCCCCATTATCGGCTCGACGTGGCTTTTTTGGTTGTCGACATTTTTCCTTAGCCAACCGTTATTTAGATCAACACGGCAAAAACGGCATAAACTGGCCTATCCCAACCGCTAATTTGACGCTTTTTTGAGGTATCCCTAAAACATAGATCGGTAAAATTGCTTAAACTTAAGTCAGTTATTGATATGGAGGGATGAATCATGATGATTGAAAGGATCCGTCGCGAGCACGGGTACATGGTGCGCTTGCTCGCGATCTTGAGGAAGAAACTGACGCAACTGAAAAGTGAAGAACCGATCAACTATACCTTGTTAAAAGAGATTGTTGATTATCTTTGCGATCACTCTGAAAAAACGCACCATCCTAAAGAAGATCTTATTTATCATTACTTTATTGAGAAGTATGGCGAGCAAGATAAGATCAGCAACCTTGAAGCCGAACACATCATCCTATCTAAGACAACGCACGAGTTTTTGGATGTTGTGGAAATGGTATTGCAAGATGCTGTGGTTCCTTTGGATGTGTTTGCACAGCAGCTGGAAACCTTTATTCAAGAGCAAAAACGACACCTGGATCTTGAGGAGCGTGAAGTTCTACCTTTGATCAATAAAACTTTTAGTACTTCAGATTGGCAATATCTTGAGAAAAAATGGGGTGCACAAGAAGATGACCCTGTGTTTGGTGAGACCATTGCTGATAAGTACAAGCAGCTGGCTGCTAGAGTCAAGCAAACGGATGAAGAGTGTATTTAGGACAGATATAAAAAAGGATGGGTTAGACCCATCCTTTGTTTTTCAAGGGAATCCGTTTTACAGCTGAATGTCTTCTAAGCGATATTCACTGCACACGTCCAAATCCAACAACTCCTTTTGTAGTCTCTGACGATCTTTGATTGCTTCAATTTCACGCCACTTACGTTTTACCGGTTTTGAGCGACCTCTTCGAGTCCCACTTTCTTCTGATTCAAAGATACTTTCAAGTTGCAAGCCATCCATAAGCTATCCCTTCTAACTGTAATTAAGTACTTTTCTAGCGATTACCTAGCGTGGGTTAAAAACCCTTTAACCAGCTAAGCAAGCTTGCCGACATTATTACCACGAACATTGCCACTTTATCTTTGAACTGTTTCGCAATTATTTCTCAATCGTGAAGCTTTTGTTCATCAATGAGGGCTATTTCACACTGGCAAATAACATAGCTGTATGAAAAATATACGAAAAAGTGTGCAATTTGATTTCTGATGTCGATGACGGCATGATGCGCTCGAAAAATGTAATTCGAAGAATGGTGTATGGGTAATCGTTTGCCTTCTACAATACTCAGGTCAAATTATAAAAAAACCGAGTAGTAACCATTCCATTGCTCTTAATCGAGCCTATTTGAGTACGAGGTTGATGTGACAGACATAATCAATTTAATGAACGATCTTCTTTGGGGGTCAATCCTTGTTTACCTACTTGTAGGTGGCGGTATTTACTTTACCGTTCGTCTTGGTTTTATTCAGTTCAGACACTTTGGTCACATGTTCAGTGTCCTAAAAAACAGTCGTAAAGCCGACAAAGCTGGTATTTCTTCTTTCCAAGCACTTTGTACCAGTCTTGCCGCGCGTGTTGGTACCGGTAATATGGCCGGTGTTGCGGTAGCACTAACCGTAGGTGGCCCAGGTGCTATCTTCTGGATGTGGCTGATCGCTATGCTAGGTATGGCAACGTCATTTGCTGAGAGTTCACTGGCGCAGCTATATAAGACCAAAGACGAAGACGGTAACTACCGTGGCGGCCCTGCTTACTACATGGAAAAAGGCCTAGGAATGCGTTGGATGGGGGTATTGTTCTCTATCTTCCTCATTATCGCTTTCGGTCTAGTGTTTAACTCAGTTCAAGCAAACTCAATAGCGAGCGCGATGAATACGGCATTTGGTATTGAACCAATGTACGTGGGTATCGGTGTTGCAGTGCTGTCTGCATTCGTTATCTTCGGTGGTATTCGTAAGATTGCTCGCACAGCAGAACTTATCGTTCCTGTGATGGCTCTAGCTTACCTTGCTCTAGCACTATTCGTTATGTTCTCTAACTTGGATAAAGTACCAGACGTATTGGTTCTTATCTTCAAGAGTGCATTCGGCTTGCAAGAAGCGGCTGCGGGTGGCGTAGGTTACGCCATTGCTCAAGCAATGATTAATGGTATCAAGCGCGGTTTGTTCTCGAACGAAGCGGGTATGGGTTCTGCGCCTAACGCTGCAGCGTCTGCAACACCTTACCCACCGCACCCTGCATCACAAGGTTATGTACAGATGCTAGGCGTGTTTACGGATACCATTGTTATCTGTTCTGCAACCGTTGCGATTATCCTGGTTTCTGGCGAGTACGTACCTCACGGTGAGATTACCGGTATCGAGCTCACTCAGCGAGCGTTGACCGCAGAAGTGGGCGAGTGGGGCGGCATTTTTGTTGCTGTTGCTATCTTCTTCTTTGCGTTCACCTCTATCATTGCGAACTACTCGTATGCTGAGACAAACCTTATCTTCCTTGAGCACAACCACAAAGCGGGTCTAAACATCTTCCGTGTGATTGTACTGGGCATGGTGTTATTTGGCGCTGTATCGAGCTTGCCTGTGGTTTGGGCTATGGCTGATGTCTCTATGGGCTTGATGGCGATAGTCAACATGGTGGCTATCCTGCTGCTGTCTGGTATCGTAGTGAAGCTGGCAAAAGACTATAACCAACAGCTAAAAGCAGGCAAGGTGCCAACCTTTAACGCTAAAGACTACCCAGAGCTTCACTCTCAACTAGAAGAGGGTATCTGGGACGACCATGAAGAGCTTAAGGCTCAGGTGGAAAGAAACAAATAATCGACAACGCCGATTGAAACAATAGTAAGAGCCGTGCTGACTTAGCACGGCTTTTTTTATACTCTAGGGTCTGTTGACCTTTTGCGATTGAATTTTGCTCGACCAGAAGTCATTTAATCAAGGCGAGGGACTTGCCGCTTAGTCATCTAAGCAAAAGTCGCTCAACGATGAGTAAATGGTTTCTGGTCGAGCCCTTCGGGTAGCGCTTTGTTGGGCATTTCTACCGCGTTAGTCACTTTTCATGTGGAACCACCACACCTAAAAGCGACTGCCTTGTATTAATACCCAACAAATCGCTACAAAAACAACCTCAAAAGATCAACAGACCCTAAGTACATATCGCAAGTAACCCGAGTAAAGGACATTGGTATGCTGATTTTAGTCTCACCGGCAAAAACGCTAGACTTCGAATCGCCACTGGCGACAGAGCGCTATACACAACCTGATTTTATTGCTGATTCAGCAGAGTTGGTGAAGGTGTGTAAAAAACTAACTCCAGCGGATATCTCTGGCTTGATGAAGGTCAGCGATAAGATTGCAGGACTGAACGTGGCACGCTTTCAAGAGTGGAGCAAAACCTTCACGCCCGAGAACTCACGCCCAGCGATCCTTGCTTTTAAGGGTGACGTCTATACCGGGCTTGAGGCTGAGACATTCAGTGAGCAAGACTTTGACTATGCGCAGAGCCATTTCCGCATGCTATCGGGCTTGTATGGACTGTTAAAACCATTAGACCTTATGCAACCCTATCGCCTAGAGATGGGAACAAGGCTCGCCAATGATAGAGGCAGTAACCTGTATCATTTCTGGGGAGACAAGATCACCGATAAAGTGAATGAAGCCTTGGCTGAGCAAGGGGATGATCTTCTGATCAATCTAGCATCAAATGAGTACTTTAAAGCGGTCAAGCCAAAGAATGTGCAAGGCCGAGTCATCACTCCAGTGTTTAAAGACCTGAAAAATGGCCAATATAAGGTGATTAGCTTCTTTGCTAAGAAGGCAAGGGGCATGATGGCGAAATACATTATTCAGAACCAAGTCGATAGCCTCGATGCTCTAAAGCAGTTTGATTACGCAGGTTACTACTTTAGTGACACCGATTCGACCCCTAGAGAGTTAGTGTTCAAGCGCGATGCGCAGTAGGGAAGAGGTTCTAGATTTCTAGGACCTAACCCCCTAAAGCTTGTTGTCTAATGATGCTTGAAACCCCCAGACTGCTTTTGAGAACGTGGAAGCCAACGGATTTTGATGCCTTTGTGCAGATGAACCAGAGCCCTGAGGTCATGCGATTCTTCCCTGATACGCTGACCCCTATGCAAAGCGTAGAATCGGTACGACGCTTGTCTGAAGAACTCGACAGCCAAGGCTGGGGAATGTGGGCGATAGAATGCAAACTCACTCATCAGTTTGTCGGCATGGTGGGCTTACAGCAACGTTCAGCTGAAGATGGCATTTTAGGTAGTCCCTTTGTTGAAATTGCTTGGCGGTTGCAGAAAGAGTTCTGGGGGCAGGGTTTGGCGCCAGAGGCCGCTGCTGCTGTGTTGGCGCATGCCTTCATACAGCTTAAATTCGATACTATCTATAGCTTAACGGCCTTAAGTAACCTTCCGTCTCAGCGAGTAATGCAAAAGATAGGGATGCACAATACCGACAGAGATTTCCAGCACCCTAAACTCGATACTGATTCTCCCCTTAGTTGGCACTGCCTCTATAAACTCACCAAATCACAGTGGTTAAGCTCAAGATGATCCTAAACTAAGGGAATCACTTTAATGGGAGTAGAGCCATGGACGCGAGAGTAAGCATCATTACACTGGGGGTATCAGATCTAAAACGTTCGCACGCCTTTTATTTAGCGCTCGGTTTTCCTTCCAGTTATACAGAAGAGCAAGATATCGTGTTCTTCAGAACATCGGGTGTCTGTGTTGCCCTTTATCCCATGCAAAAACTAGCGGAAGATATTGGCATTGATATCCCTGACAATCAAAGTCCAACGCCAATGATGACCCTCGCACACAATACCAAAGCACAGCATCAGGTGGATGAGATCCTAGATCTGGCGGTAAAAGCGGGTGGAACTCTGGTTAAGCCTGCTCAACGAGTATTTTGGGGTGGTTACAGCGGTTATTTTCGAGATCCAGATGGGCATTATTGGGAAATAGCTCATGCCGATTTTTGGCAATTCAATGAAGATGGCAGCTTAGTGATTGAGTAACAAAGAAAAACCCCCGACTCAAAGAGCCAGGGACTGTATTATTTCTTCTTTTTCTTAGCCTTGGTTGCTGTCTTAGCAGCGGGCTTCTTTTTCTTCTTCTTAAACACAGGTTTTTTGTGCTTAGGACGAAGCTCCTTGATGAAGCGCTCTTTAATTGCTTCTTTCGTGTAGCGCTCAACACGCTCAATCATTGACTGATCGTGGGCCTCAACGATAGATACTGCGTTACCTTTTTTGCCTGCTCGTGCTGTACGACCAATACGGTGAAGGTAGACATCAGCGGTGCGAGGTAAATCGTAGTTAATTACATGGCTAACGTCTGGCAAGTCAATACCACGAGCGGCAACATCGGTCGCCAGCAATACGTTCACTTGGCCATCACGGAAGCGAGCAATCGCGTTGTTACGGCGATCTTGAGGCATCTCACCTTGGATCCAGCTACAAGGGATTTGAGCGCTGTCCAGTTGTTGACGAAGTTCTGCAAGACGCTCACGAGTCTTCAAGAAGATAATGCTTCTTTCTGCTTGCTCGGTGATGATGTGCTTCAGCAGTTCTAGCTTATGCTCCGCATCATCGGCACGGTGATACCACTGTTGAATCTTCTTACGTTCTTTTAGCGAAGGCTGTGCATCAATTTCTGCAGGGTCTTTAAGTAGACCTTCAGTGAAGCCTTCAACGCCCTTGCCTTCAAGAGTTGCTGAGAACAATAGCGTCTGTTTACGCCAGCGACACTCGTTCGACAGTCGGTCTACGATTGGGCCAAAGCCCATGTCTAGCATTCGGTCAGCTTCGTCTAAGATCAGCCATTCGATAGCACGGCAGTCAAAACGCTCTGCGTTGATGTATTCCATCAATCGACCCGGCGTCGCAACCACAATATCTTGAGTGGTTGATAGGATATCAGCGTGGTCTTGATACATAACACCACCGGTGATGGTGAAAATATTAAGGCTGGTATGCTTTGCTAATTCTTTAGCTTGCTCCGTAATCTGCATCGCCAACTCGCGAGTAGGAGTCAGGATCAATACTCGTGCTGGACCGCCACGACGACGTGGAAAGTCTAAAAGGTATTGCAACGCTGGAAGTACAAAAGCCGCGGTTTTGCCTGTGCCTGTTGGGGCAGAAGCTAGGATATCTCTACCGTCCAGGGCTTGAGGGATCGCTTCACTTTGTACTTTTGTTGGTCTTTCAAAGCCGATTTCTTCTATGGCTTTAATAAGGGATTGGTCTAAATCTAACTCAGCAAAAGTTCTTAACACTGCAGTGCTCCGCAAACGGGTGGACGATAAAAGAAAGTATTATAGTTTAATGGTGACGCACGTCACACTCTTATTTACATCTTTAAGTAAAAACTCTGTGTTAGCGCAACAAACTCCGCGCTATAGCCATCACCTTTATGAATGATGAGCTCTGTTTCTTCGGTTGGAGCGCTGTTATCCATATCCAATCGCAATTCAAACAGATAGCGGCTGTGAGCTTTGTTGTGTGTGGTTTTTACCTTACACAAGCGACTCAAGTGCCAACCGTTGTTGGTGGCGCGCAAAATACACTGCTTCGCTTCTTCTAAGGGCAAGATAAAACTCGCGCTACCGCTACTTAAGAGTAGCGCTTTACAAGAGTCTAGAAGGTCTGGATGAGATAAGGTGTCGGTATGTCTGGCGGTCGCTCTGGTGGTTAGAGAAGATTGTTCACCGGAATTGAAATAAGGGGGATTACAGATAATGGTATCAAATGCTGCCTTATTTGATTTCGAGAAGGAGACGATATCCGAATGATGCAACTGGAAACGCGCTCCCCATGGGCTGGCGTCAAAGTTCGTTTTCGCCGCTTCAATCGCAGAGTGGTCAATATCTACAGCCACAATATCCAGTTCAGTATTTCGCTGCGCACACATCAGGGCCAGCAAACCCGTACCAGTACCAATATCAATAAGCTTGTTGCTGCGACTTACATTTGTCCAAGCGCCTAGTAGCACCCCATCGGTGCTCACTGGCATGCCACTATTGCCCCCCCAAATAGAGAATGACTTGAACTGAAAGTTCTTTGTTTTTGTCGTCATGGCTAGATCGAACCCTAGGTTGTTTGTAACGAAAATTGTGCTTTGTTTTATGCAAATGCGGTGTATGCAATGGTTTTGTTATTATTTCTGGGTGTTCTGTTGGTTTTTGGTTTAGCTTGAAACACTGCTTTAGTGTGTCTAAATCAGTTTAACGCACTGCTGTTTGGTTAAAAAACCGAAACTATATGGTGTTTAAGCTCGTTTGCTTGAGATTGTTGATTGGCCTGTTCATTATGCTTCTCATAAAAATTAATCATAGAGGCGCTGAATTAGCGCGTCCAGCAAACTATTTATCTTCGAGGTTATTTTGAAGAAGAGCTTATCCATTTCAGACATTGTTGCACTTGGCTTTATGCTATTTGCGTTTTTCTTAGGTGCTGGCAACATCATCTTTCCACCAATGGCCGGCCAATTAGCAGGCGAGAACCTAATTCCTGCAATGGGAGGCTTTTTGCTTACCGCTGCTGGACTGCCTCTGATTACGGTGGTTGCTGTGGCTACAGCGGGTGGCACATGGGATCATTTAACTAGCGATCTTCCTAAGAAGGTGGCTCTGTTAATCGCAGCGCTAATTTTCATTATCATAGGCCCTGCATTTGCTGCGCCACGCGCAGGCTTAGTGGCTTATGAAATGGGTATTCGCCCGTTTGTTTCTCAACCGGGAACGCTGCACCTTGCTCTGTTTTCTATTACCTTCTTTGTTCTTGCGATGGCACTGGCTTGGGCTCAAGGGTCTTTGCTAGACACTATTGGTAAGGTTTTAACCCCTATCATGTTTGTTGGCTTGGTTGCTCTTTCTGTTGCTGTAGTGCTTAACCCTCAAGGTCCGATTATTCATGCGCAGGGTGACTATATGAGTCAGCCCTTTACTAAAGGGATCTTGGAAGGCTATCTAACTATGGATACCTTTGCATCCTTGATGTTCGGTATGTTACTTGTTCAAGCGATTAATTCTAAGGGTGTGACAGAGCGTAAAGATGTTGCACGCTACCTTATCGCGGCAGGTGTTATTGCTGCTGTAGGTTTATGCCTTGTATATATCGCTCTGTTCTACCTAGGAGCGACAAGTAACGGTATTGCGGCAGGGCTTGAGAATGGCGGCGCTATTCTGGCTGAATATGTGAAGGCGCTGTTTGGAGATAAAGGTCAGTGGGTTCTTTCGGTTATTGTGCTGTTGGCATGTTTAACCACAGCGGTTGGTTTGATTTCTGCGAGTTCAGATTTCTTCAGCAAAAACACTAAGCTGGGCTACAAGTTCTGGGTTGTTGTAAATGGCAGTGCGTGTGCGCTTGTGGCTAATGTTGGCCTTGCGCAGTTAATTGAGCTATCTGTCCCAGTACTGTTTGCGCTTTACCCAATAGCGATTGCCTTGGTCGCACTGACGTTTGTTCGTCCATGGTTACCTAATCCAAAGTTGGCCTATCGCTTTGTACTTATGATCGCTTTCATTTGCGCGTTAATTGATGCTGCAAAAGTGGCAGGACTTGATGTATCGCTATTCAAATTCTTGCCAATGTTTGAACTAGGCCTAGGTTGGGTGTTGCCTACCTCTGCGGCTTTAGTTGGCATGCTATTCACGGGTTCACAACAGTCGGACATAGAGAAGCAAGCCGAAGCCTAATTCATTTAGGATAGAATACGCATCTCGATACGGGAAAACCCAATAAAAAAGGAGGCATTTTAAATGCCTCCTTTTTTCTATTTCTGCTTTGATTTACAGCGAGTCAGCATACTCAACAAGGATCTGCTCACACCAAGAAGCGATGCGTTCGTCGCTGAATTCGTACTGAGAGTCCTCATCAAGTGCGAGTCCTACAAACTTGGAGCCATCTTCGGTGAGTGCCTTTGATGCTTGGAATTCATAGCCTTCTACTGGCCAGTAGCCGATAAAGTTAGGTTTGCTTGGCTGAAGCTGCTGATGAAGTAGTCCCATCGCATCCTGAAACCATTCGCCATATCCTTCTTGATCCCCTAAGCCGAATAACGCGACGTGCTTGCCTGTTAGCGGTACGCCATCTATGTCGTGCCATAATGCTCCCCAGTCTTCTTGAAGTTCACCGAAATCCCATGTGGAAATCCCTAGAATCAAAAACTCATAGTCGTTCATTAGGGAGAGTGGGGTATCTTTTACATTGTGCAGATCTACAATATCGCTTCCAATGATGTCTCGAATTTTTTCTGCTGCCATTTCGGTATAGCAGGTGGTAGAGCCGAAAAATAGTCCTATTTTCATCATTTTAATTATAGCTAATGGTCATGTTGCTGATTCTACCTTTATTTTTACTAACTTTCAGTGCCCGCCTCTAGCAATCGGCCCAATGCTTGTATACTTTAAGGTGACTGTATTGGTATGACTGGAACTTTTAGCTTGTTAAATCAGAATCTTATAGAGCAATTCTTAGATGCTATCTGGATGGAAAAGGGCTTGTCAGAAAATACCTTAGCCTCTTATCGACTGGATCTAAGCAAGCTATCGCAATGGCTAGAGCAGAATAAATCTGATTTATCCTCCGTCAGTTACCAAGAGCTATTAGATTATCAAGCCTGGCTGGTGGACAAGAACTTTGCCCAATCCAGTCGTGCTCGAATGTTGTCTGCTATGCGCCGATTGTTTCAGTATCTTTATCGAGAAAAGATACGCTCTGATGACCCTAGTGCGCTGTTAATTAGACCTAAACTTCCAAAGCGGTTGCCAAAGGACATAAGCGAGCAACAGGTTGAGAGTCTGCTTGATGCGCCCAATGTCGATGACCCGATAGAGCTTCGCGACAAGGCGATGCTTGAGCTTTTATACGCAACGGGTTTGCGCGTGTCAGAGCTTGTAGGGCTGACCATGGAAAACATGAGCCTGCGCCAAGGTGTTGTCCGAGTAGTCGGTAAAGGGGGAAAAGAGCGACTAGTTCCCATGGGTGAAAATGCCATTGATTGGATTGAACGTTTTCTTACCCAAGGCCGGTCTCAATTAATGGGAGAAAATTCCTCGGACGTTGTATTCCCGAGCAAACGCTCTCGCCAAATGACACGGCAAACGTTTTGGCACCGTATCAAGTACTATGCACAGATTGCTGGTATTGATACCGACACCTTATCACCACACGTGATGAGACATGCCTTTGCCACTCATTTATTGAACTATGGTGCAGACTTACGTGTCGTACAGATGTTGCTGGGACATAGTGACTTATCTACGACTCAAATTTATACTCATGTTGCCACAGAGAGATTGAAACAGATCCATCAGCAACATCACCCAAGAGCGTGATCGTGCAGTTTTTATGCTCACACGCTGTACTCATTATTTAGTAGGAAATTGTATGAAAATTTTAGGTCGAGTCTTCGGCTTGGTTATGTGCTCTTTGGTTGCCTTTAGTGTGAGTGCAACAGAGTTAAACGAGGCTCAAATTAAGGAACGATTCGCTAAAATCGGTGTATCCGTAATGCAAATCGAATCTATTGAGGTTGATGGATTGGTAGAAGTGACCACCAATCAGGGAACCTTTTATGCAACCCCAACGGGCGATTACTTTATTCCTGGTAAATTGTACTCTCTCGATGATAAGGGTAATTTCCAAGATGTGGCTGCACTGAGGAATGGCCCAAAGATCGTGAGCCTACTAGACCAAGCTAGCGATGAAATGATCGTGTACAAGGCAGACAATGAAAAATATGTTGTGACTGTGTTTACGGATATTTCTTGTGGCTATTGCTTGAAGCTACATCGCCAAATGGCGGAGTACAACAAATTGGGCATTACAGTGCGCTACCTTGCGTTCCCAAGAGCGGGTGATCGCAGTGACATCGGCCAAACCATGGCGAATATCTGGTGTAGCGCCGACCCAGCTAAAGCGATGAACGATGCCAAGTTACGTGGTGAAGACGTGAGTGCTTCTAGCGACAGTATTCAGCAGTGCCAAACTACGGTTTCAGAGCAATACCAATTAGGCAAAGCCATTGGCGTGTCAGGTACTCCCGCGGTGTATACCTCAAAAGGTATGAATGTTGGCGGTTATCTGTCACCTGAAGACCTACTGAAGCGACTAGAATCACAAGGCTAACCTCTATAAGCGCTGTCATTGAGCACAGCGCTTTTCTTCCTCATTACTAGACCTAAGAAGCCATGATCGAGATTAAACGTCGTCCCGCTGCTGATATTTCCAATCTGCCCACAACACTGTCTGCATTGATGCGACGCATTTATGCCGCTCGTGGTATCGAGTCTTCGGTGCAACTAGAGCGCGGCGCTAAAGGATTGCTTCCACCACAGAAGCTTCATGGCATCAAAGCGGCAGCAGAGCTGTTGCTTAGTGCTATTAAAGAGAACAAGCGCATTATTGTGGTTGGAGATTTTGATGCGGATGGCGCAACCTCTTCGGCATTGTCAGTGCTAGCGCTGCGTATGCTAGGTTCGAGCAATGTTGATTATCTTGTGCCGAACCGTTTCGAAGATGGCTATGGCTTAAGTCCTGAGGTGGTGGAACAAGCCATTGAGATGGGCGTTGATCTCATCATGACAGTAGACAATGGCGTTTCGTCTATCGAAGGGGTGCGATTTGCCAAGCAAAACAACATTCAAGTATTGGTGACCGATCATCACTTGCCTGGGCATGTATTGCCTGAAGCCGATGCCATGGTGAACCCAAACCTTCATGAATGCGATTTTCCATCTAAGGCATTAGCCGGGGTTGGCGTAGCCTTTTATTTGATGGTGGCGCTACGAGCATTGATGCGCCAAACAAACTGGTTCATTGAATCTGGCGTGGCAGAGCCTAATCTGACGGAATTGCTCGATTTGGTGGCGCTAGGTACCGTCGCCGATGTGGTGCCACTGGATGAGAACAATCGAATCTTGGTACATCAAGGTCTGCAACGCATTAGAGCTGGCCTAGGTCGTCCCGGTATTCAGGCATTGATTGAGGTATCAAAGCGAGAATCTAGCCGCTTGGTGGCGTCTGATTTTGGCTTTGCATTAGGGCCGCGTATTAACGCGGCTGGACGCTTGGATGATATGTCGTTTGGCGTAGAGCTATTGATGTGCAATAACATTCATGCCGCCAGACGTATGGCCACTGAGCTTGATGCGCTTAATATCACGCGCCGAGAAATTGAAGAGGGAATGAAGCAAGAGGCGCTCGCCTTTTGTGAGCGATTGCAGTTCAGCTCCGATCAAGAAATGCCCTATGGAATTACGCTATTCCAACGTGACTGGCACCAAGGGGTGATAGGTATCCTTGCTTCAAGAATCAAAGATAAATTCCATCGACCTGTCATCGCATTTGCCGATGGTGGTGATGGTTTTATTAAGGGATCTTGCCGTTCAATCAAAGGGCTGCACATGCGTGATGCCTTAGACAAGATTGACGTACAAAACCCGGGATTAATCCTAAAGTTTGGTGGACATGCCATGGCTGCGGGTTTGACCATTAAAGAGACGGACTTTACTCGCTTTAGTGAGCTGTTTGATCAAGCGGTGCGAGATGAGGTGGATGAACACGCCTTAAAGGGTATTGTCTTGTCTGATGGAGAGTTAACACCGGAAGAATTCAACATGCACACCGCAATGGAAATCCGTAATGGTGGTCCTTGGGGGCAAGCCTTTCCTGAGCCTATCTTTGATGGTGAGTTTAAGGTGTTGCATCAAAAGTTGGTGGGCGAGAAGCACCTTAAGCTGATGCTTGAGCCTTTGCATAAATCTCATGCCACCAACATTATGATCGATGCGATTGCCTTTAACGTCGATCTGCGTCGCTGGCCAGATCCTGCAACCACTAAGATCAAAATGGCCTATCGGCTTGATATCAATGAGTTTAGAGGCAACCAATCACTACAGCTTATGGTTGAACATATTGATGCTGCCTAACAAGGCAGCTCAGTTTTCCTCGTCCTAATATCCACTAACTTCAAAATATTTCTGTATCTTGGTCACATTTTTGAGTAAAATTCCGCGGTTATTTTCTATTCAAAATATTGGCCAAAGATGTTTGAAATCAATCCGATTAAAAACCGCCTACAGGACGTGTCTGAACGCACGAATGTCCTGAGGGGGTACCTTTGACTATGACGCTAAGAAAGAGCGCCTAGAAGAGGTAAATGCAGAGCTAGAACAACCGGATGTATGGAATGAACCTGAGCGTGCCCAAGCGCTAGGTAAAGAACGTGCATCACTAGAAGCTGTCGTTGAAACCATTGATTTATTGGATCAAGGTGTAGAAGACGCAGAAGGCTTGCTTGAACTAGCGGTTGAAGAAGAAGACCAAGAAACCTTTGACGAGATTGAGCCTGAACTGGCTGAGCTTGAAGCTAAGCTAGCCAAGCTAGAATTCCGTCGTATGTTCTCTGGTGACCACGATGGCGCTGACTGCTATATAGACCTTCAATCAGGTTCTGGTGGTACAGAGGCGCAAGATTGGACCAACATTATGCTACGTATGTATTTACGTTGGGCTGATGCTAAAGGGTTCAAGACAGAGGTTATCGAGGTTTCTGAGGGTGAAGTTGCTGGCCTTAAGGGCGCAACAGTGAAGATCTCTGGTGAGTACGCCTACGGCTGGCTTCGTACTGAAACGGGTGTACACCGTTTGGTACGTAAATCACCGTTTGATTCCAGTGGTCGTCGCCATACCTCGTTTGCATCTGCATTTATTTACCCAGAGATTGATGACAACATTCAGATCGATATTAACCCATCAGATCTTCGTATTGACGTATACCGCGCCTCAGGTGCTGGTGGTCAGCACGTAAACACCACTGAATCTGCGGTTCGTATTACTCACGTACCGACTAATATTGTGGTTCAGTGTCAGAATGACCGTTCTCAGCACAAGAACAAAGACCAAGCAATGAAACAGCTTCGCGCTAAATTGTTTGAGTTTGAACTGCAGAAGCAAAACGCTGAGAAACAAGCGAATGAAGATGCGAAATCAGACATAGGTTGGGGTAGCCAAATCCGCTCGTATGTACTGGATGATTCGCGAATCAAAGACCTTCGCACTGGTGTAGAAAACCGAAATACTCAAGCCGTTCTCGACGGTGACCTAGACAAATTTATCGAAGCCAGCCTGAAGTCTGGACTGTAAAAAGGGTGAAATATGACTGACCAAGTTCAAATTGATGAAAACAAACTGATTGCAGAGCGCCGTGCGAAATTGGATTCAATCCGCAAGGAGTGTCAAGCAAACGGTCACCCTAACGACTTTCGTCGTGACAGCCTAGCGGGTGACCTTCAAGCTCAGTTTGGTGAGAAATCAAAAGAAGAGCTAGAAGAACTTAACCATGTTGTGGCTATTGCTGGCCGTATCATGGCAAAACGTGGTCCATTCTTGGTAATTCAAGAAACCTCTGGCCGCATCCAAGCATACGCTGCGAAAGATGTACAAAAAGACCTTAAAGCGAAATACCAAGGCCTTGATATCGGTGACATCGTTGGTGTTAAGGGTGCGCTGCATAAATCAGGTAAGGGTGACCTTTACGTGAACATGGCAGAGTACGAGTTGCTGACGAAAGCACTGCGTCCGCTACCAGAGAAGTTCCACGGTCTAACAGACCAAGAGATGCGTTACCGTCAGCGTTACGTTGACCTTATCGTGAACGAAGATTCTCGCTCTGCGTTCATCATTCGCTCTAAGCTAGTATCGTCAATCCGCAACTTCATGAGCTCAAAAGGCTACCTAGAAGTTGAAACGCCAATGATGCATGTGATCCCTGGTGGTGCAACAGCGCGTCCATTTATCACACATCACAATGCGTTAGATATCGACATGTACTTGCGTGTTGCGCCTGAACTTTACCTTAAGCGCCTAGTGGTTGGTGGCTTTGATCGTGTATTTGAGATTAACCGTAACTTCCGTAACGAAGGTCTATCTCCACGCCACAACCCAGAATTCACTATGATGGAATTCTACCAAGCTTACTCTGACTACAAGGACCTAATGGACCTTACCGAAGAGATGTTAAGCACTGCGGCAATGGATGTATTGGGTTCAACGTCAATGCCTTACGGTGAAGAAACCGTTGAGTTTGGTGGCACTTACGCTCGCATGAGTATGTTTGAAGCGATCAAGCACTACAACCCAGATCATGTTGAGATCCAAGCGCTAACAGAAGCAGACCTACAAGATCGTGACAAGATGGTAGCCATCGCTAAATCGGTACACGTACAAGTAGAGACATTCTGGACTTGTGGTCAGCTTCTTGAAGAGATCTTTGGTGAAACGGCTGAGCCTCAGCTAATTCAACCGACTTTCATTACAGGTTACCCAGCGGACATCTCTCCACTGGCTCGCCGTAGCGACAGCAACCCGTTCTTCACTGACCGCTTTGAGTTCTTCATTGGTGGTCGCGAAGTAGCAAATGGTTTCTCTGAGCTTAATGATGCAGAAGATCAAGATGCGCGCTTTAAAGCGCAGGTAGATGCGAAAGATGCCGGTGATGATGAAGCAATGTACTACGATGCTGATTACATTACAGCACTAGAGCACGGTCTTCCGCCGACAGCCGGTCAAGGTATTGGTATTGATCGCCTAGCGATGCTATTTACCAACACTCACACTATCCGTGACGTGATCCTATTCCCTGCGATGCGCCCTCAGCAATAATCGCAGTTATAGAAGAATGAATAAGCCACATCAGCAATGATGTGGCTTTTTTTATGTTCCTGACTCTACGGGCTCAACTTCTTCTTGAAGCTCAAGTAGATTAATCGCAATAGCGACAAAATCACTGTCAGTAATAATGCCGACCAACTTGCTATTTTGGACCACGGGTAGACACCCAACCTTGCGCTTTTGCATCATCATTGCACTTTCTCGCAATCCTGCGTGAGGACTTACGGTGATGACACTCTTACACATAGCTTGGTTAAGAGGGGTATCCAAGTTATACGCGCTTTTGTCAGGGTTAATCTGCAAGCTAGAGTCTTGAGCCGCTAATATATCCCTTTGAGTGACTAGCCCTAATAGCTCATCATCAACATCGACAACGGGCACGTGCCTAATCTCATGCTCTGCCATCAGCTTTTTAGCATCAGCCAGAGTGTTGGAACGCAACAGGGTGTAGGGGTTGCGAGTCATAAGCTCGACAATTTTTATCATAATAATCTCCTAGCAAGTTCCTAATCGATTCAACTGATTTAACTATAGTAATCAGGTTCAATTCATACTTTGATTTACCCCTTAATTTGGATGAAAAAACGCAGAAAAATCCACTATTAAGTAAACTTGTGACCGGACAATATCTCGGCTGATTTTCGTGAGTGATTGAGTATCTTTCCTTGATCTTGTCAGGGGGCAATCTATACTAGCGCCCTGCAAAATATTTAGCCTAGGAACGTTAATCGCCATGCAAGTTTCAGATTTTCATTTTGATCTACCCGATGAATTGATCGCGCGCTACCCGATGCCGGATCGTACCTCGAGCCGCCTGCTGCAATTGACGGGCAATAGCGGTGAAGTTCAAGATAAAAACTTTACTGATATGCTGGACTTGGTGGGCGAGGGTGACTTGTTAGTGTTTAACAACACTCGAGTGATCCCAGCTCGCGTATTTGGCCGTAAGGCCAGTGGTGGCAAAATAGAGGTTCTGGTTGAGAGAATGGTGGATGAGCATACGATATTGGCTCATGTACGCTCTTCAAAATCACCAAAGCCGGGTACTGAGTTGTTTCTTGGCGATAAAGATCAGTATGCAGCTGTTATGGTTGCCAGGCACGATGCCTTGTTTGAGATTCGCTTTACCTCTGATAAAGCCGTGCTACAAATCCTAGAAGAAGTCGGCCACATGCCTTTGCCTCCTTATATTGATCGTCCGGATGAGGACTCAGATCAGGAACGCTATCAAACGGTTTACAATGAGAAACCAGGAGCCGTGGCGGCGCCAACAGCAGGTCTGCATTTTGATGATGAGATCTTAGAAAAGATTAAAGCAAAAGGCGCAAATCTTGCGTTTGTTACCTTGCACGTAGGCGCGGGCACCTTCCAGCCAGTGCGTGTTGATAATATTCTCGAGCACCACATGCACGCTGAATACGTAGAAGTCACTCAAGAAGTGGTTGATGCGATTAATGAGACCAAAGCCAAAGGCGGTCGCGTTATTGCAGTAGGCACGACTTCTGTGCGCTCATTGGAGAGCGCAGCTCAAGATGCGGTTCGCAAAGGCACTGAGCTAAAGCCATTCTTTGGTGATACCGATATCTTTATTTACCCAGGTTACGAGTTTCAACTTATTGACTGCTTGCTGACCAACTTCCATTTACCAGAGTCGACACTGATTATGTTAGTGAGTGCCTTTGCAGGCTACGACAATGTAATGGGAGCTTACCTGCATGCAGTGGAGCACAAGTATCGCTTCTTTAGCTATGGCGATGCGATGTTCGTAACTCGTAAGGGCTTGTAAATTAAGTTGAAATGTTAGATACCATTCCGGTTTAATCTGAAGGGTTCTATACAATTCATTTCGTGAGTGCTAGCTATGCTAGGAGGCCTTGCCCTGCGGGGCCTTTCGCGTAAAACGCGGCCACTCTTTTTTGGGACAAGTCGAAAAGTCGATTCTTGTCCTAAACTAACCGTCAGATTGTTTCTCTGGCACATTGGAGTAATTCGTGAAATTTGAACTTAAAAAAAACGACGGCACAGCTCGTCGCGGTCAGCTGCAGTTTGAGCGAGGTTCGGTTCAAACCCCTGCATTTATGCCTGTTGGTACCTACGGTACTGTAAAAGGTATGACACCAGAAGAAGTAAAAGGGACTGGAGCTGAAATCTTACTAGGCAACACTTTCCACCTATGGCTAAGACCTGGCCAAGAAGTGATGAAGTTGCATGGCGACCTGCATGACTTCATGAACTGGCAAGGGCCTATCCTTACTGATTCAGGTGGTTTTCAGGTATTTAGCCTAGGCGATATCCGTAAGATCACTGAAAAGGGCGTTCACTTCCGTAACCCAGTTAACGGCGACAAGATCTTCATGGATGCAGAGAAGTCTATGGAAATTCAAAAAGATCTTGGCTCTGATGTGGTCATGATCTTTGATGAGTGTACTCCTTACCCAGCGACGCATAACGAAGCTAAGAAATCGATGGAGATGTCTCTTCGTTGGGCTCAGCGCTCGCGCGATCACTTTGATAAGCTAGAAAACCCTAATTCTCTATTCGGAATTGTGCAGGGTGGTGTTTATGAAGACCTGCGTGATGTTTCAGTTGAAGGCCTGACTAAAATCGGTTTTGACGGTTATGCGGTAGGTGGTCTTGCTGTTGGTGAGCCAAAAGAAGACATGCACCGTATCCTTGAGCACACGTGTCCACAATTACCTGAAGATAAGCCTCGCTACCTGATGGGCGTAGGTAAACCTGAAGACTTGGTAGAAGGCGTTCGTCGCGGAATCGACATGTTTGACTGCGTAATGCCGACTCGAAATGCACGTAACGGTCACCTGTTTGTGACTGGCGGTGTGATCAAGATCCGAAACGCGAAACATAAAACCGATACAACCCCTCTAGATCCTGAGTGTGACTGTTACACTTGTCAGAACTATTCTAAATCGTACTTACATCATCTAGATCGTTGTAATGAGATCTTGGGCTCCCGCCTGAACACCATTCATAACCTTCGCTACTATCAGCGCCTAATGGAGAGTATCCGTACAGCGATTGATGAAGACAGGTTTGAATCTTTTGTAGAAGAGTTTTATGCACGTCGCGAGCGCGATGTGCCGCCGATGCTAAAAGCTGACGCAGAATAAAAAACAATCATAGAAGGTGATGTAATCATACAAATTGTTGCATCTTCCTTGGTGGCTTTGTCGCTTACCCCTTGAAAAAGGGCCGACGAGGCCACATTTAGTCTTATAACTTAAATTTATTATTTTTTAAAAGGGGATTTTTAATGAGTCTATTCATTTCTCAAGCTCACGCAGCTGCAGAAGGCGGAACACCAGGTGGTGGTTTTGAAATGTTGATCATGCTTGGCATGTTCGCTGTTATCTTTTACTTCATGATTTACCGTCCACAATCTAAGCGTGTTAAAGAGCACAAAAACTTAATCGCTTCTATGGGCAAGGGTGATGAAGTTCTAACTAGCGGTGGTCTAGTGGGTAAGATTTCTTCAATCTCAGAAGAGAATGATTTTCTTGCTATCGAACTGAACCCAAATAACGAAGTTGTAATCAAAAAGGACTTTGTTACTGCAGTGCTACCAAAAGGTACGCTGAAATCTCTTTAAGAACAGCTAGAGGATCCTCGCTGTGTTAAACCGTTATCCGTTATGGAAGTACTTGATGGTGGTTATGGCCATCTTAGTTGCGGCTTTGTACGCGCTTCCGAATCTTTACGGTGAAGATCCAGCCATTCAAGTCACAGGGGCACGTGGTGCCTCTGTTGATATGGCAACCATGGACTCTGTCACCAATGCTCTTGATAAAGAGAATCTTTCCCACAAATCTATCGCACTAGAGAATGGCTCCATTCTTGTTCGCTTCAATGACACTGATACCCAAATTAGTGCTCGTGACGTAATTAGCGAAGCGCTAGGCTCAGATCTTATCGTTGCACTTAACCTTGCTCCTGCCACTCCAAGTTGGCTAGAAAGCATTGGTGCTAACCCTATGAAGCTTGGTCTTGACCTGCGTGGCGGTGTTCACTTCTTGATGGAAGTGGATATGGACGCTGCGATGGACAAGCTGATTTCGCAGCAAGAAGAAGCCTTCCGCAGTGAATTACGCGAAGACCGCATTCGTTACCGCGCAATTCGTGCTGGTGAAGATTCAGTTGAAGTGATTTTGCGTGATGCAGAGCAGCTTGCTCAAGCAGAAACCACGCTTAAGTCTAAGCACCCAGACATGATATTTGTTGATTCAGATAGCAATGGTCGCTTTATGCTGACGGCTACCTTCAACGAAACGCGTCTTACTGAAATTCGCAACTACGCTGTTGAGCAAAATATTACTATCTTGCGTAACCGTGTGAACGAATTAGGTGTTGCTGAGCCATTGGTTCAACGTCAAGGCTCTAGCCGTATCGTTGTTGAACTGCCAGGTGTTCAAGACACTGCGCGCGCTAAAGAAATTCTAGGTGCTACGGCAACACTAGAGTTCCGTGAAGTGGATATGCAGGCGGACTTAGCCGCTGCTGCCAATGGTCGTGTACCAGCTGGTAGTGAAGTTAAGTATGACCGAGATGGTCGTCCAGCTGTATTGAAAAAGCGTGTCATTCTTGGTGGTTCTAGCATTACCGATGCAAGCTCAAGTGCTGATGAATATGGCCGTCCTCAAGTAAACATCTCGCTAGATAGCGAAGGTGGTAGCAAGATGTCTGCTTTCTCTCGCCAGAACATTGGCAAGCTGATGGCAACGGTATTTGCTGAATACAAAGACAGTGGTAAGCGCACACCTGAAGGCAAGGTCATCCTTGATAAGCATGAAGAAGTCATCAACCAAGCGACCATTCAGTCAGCTCTTGGTCGTAGCTTCCGTATCACAGGTATCGACTCTGCTTCTGAAGCACATAACCTAGCATTACTACTTCGTGCTGGTGCATTGATTGCGCCAATCTCGATTGTAGAAGAGCGCACCATTGGTCCTTCTATGGGTCAGCAGAATATCGATATGGGTATTCAGGCGTGTATCTGGGGTATGGTGGCAGTAATGCTATTTACTCTTATTTACTACCGTAAGTTTGGCTTCATTGCCAACATGGCACTAATGGCGAACCTTGTATTGATTATCGGTGTAATGTCGATGATTCCTGGCGCGACTATGACGCTACCGGGTATTGCGGGTATCGTATTGACAGTCGGTATGGCGGTGGATGCCAACGTGCTGATATTCGAGCGTATCCGTGAAGAATTACGTGAAGGTCGAAACCCTCAGCAAGCGATTCACCAAGGTTACGCGAACGCATTTAGCACCATTGCCGATGCCAACATCACAACGCTACTGACCGCAATCATCTTGTTTGCTGTAGGTACCGGTGCGATTAAAGGCTTTGCTGTGACTCTGTCTATCGGTATTTTAACCTCAATGTTTACTGCGATTATCGGTACACGTTGTGTGGTTAACCTGCTGTACGGCGGTAAGCGCGTTAACAAACTGTCGATCTAATTGAAGGTATTTCCATGTTTCAAATAATGAAAGCTGACAAAACGATCGACTTTATGCGCTGGTCAAAAGGCGCAGTAGTATTTTCGTTGTTAATGATTGCAGCTTCTATCTATACCATTTCAACTAACTGGTTGAACTGGGGTCTAGATTTTACCGGTGGTACTCTGATTGAGGTGGGTTTTGAACACCCAGCTAATCTAGAAGAAATCCGAGCTTCTCTTGATGAAAAAGGCTTTGGCGATGCAACCGTGCAAAACTTTGGTTCTGCTCGTGATGTAATGGTGCGTTTACGCCCACGTGAAGATCTACAAGGTGAGCAGCTTGGTAGTCAAATCATTCGTGCTCTAGAAGAAGGCACTGGCGAATCTGTTGAGATGCGCCGTGTTGAATTTGTGGGGCCTAATGTAGGTGACGAACTGGCAGAGGCGGGTGGTCTGGCGATCATCGTTTCTCTTATTTGTATCTTGCTGTACGTGTCTATGCGATTTGAATGGCGTCTGGCTGCGGGTGCGGTACTTGCACTAGCGCACGACGTTATCATTACGGTGGGTATCTTCTCTATCATGCAGATTGAGGTAGACCTGACCATCGTTGCGGCACTATTGACGGTTGTCGGTTACTCCCTCAACGATACCATCGTTGTATTTGACCGGATTCGTGAGAACTTCCGTAAGATGCGTAAGGGTGACTCGGTTGAGATCATCAATGGTGCAATTACTCAGACATTGAGCCGTACCTTGATAACATCCGGTACTACCTTGTTCGTAGTTGTCGCCCTATTTACTAAAGGCGGTGCTAACATCCACGGCTTTGCAACAGCATTGCTACTGGGTATTACAGTAGGTACGTACTCATCTATCTATGTAGCATCGAACTTGGCGCTGAAACTGGGTGTCTCTCGTGAGCACTTAATGCCACCTCAAGTTGAGAAGGAAGGCGCAGAATTTGACGAAATGCCTTAAGCCTTCGTTTAATTTCTAGTAGTCTTTTAAAGCGGTCAACGGTGAGTTGGCCGCTTTTCTTTTGAGCCCAATGTTGTAAGGAAACACCATGTCAGTAATTACGAAGAACAGTGCAGTGACTATGCACTTTGCTATCAAGCTTGAAGATGGGTCTATTGCCGATAGCACCTATCAAATGGGTAAGCCCGCTAAGTTAGTGATTGGTGATGGCAGTTTGAGTGACAACTTTGAGGCATGCTTGCTGGGTTTGCAGGCCGGAGACAAAAATAGTGTTGAGCTAAAAGCAATCGACGCTTTTGGTTTATCTAACCCAGATAACATTCACCATATGGATCGTGCCAAGTTTGTGGGTGAGGCCCAGGTTGAGGTAGGCACTATCATGGCGTTTAACGGTCCTGATGGTGTAGATATCCCAGGCATCATTACTGAGATTGCCGGCGATTCAGTGACCGTCGATTTCAACCATCCTCTAGCAGGTCGTGATGTCACTTTCGATGTAGAAATCGTCGCGATTGATTAGCACTCGAACATCCTACTCTTCAACTAAACTTACCTAGCGGGAATACCCACTCACTATTCGTGGTCATTCCTGTCTTGAGGTTACCTCGATAATATCGGTACAATGGCGCGACTTTGAGTTGCTCATTGACTGGGTAACAAGGCCTTCACTAATGAAAGATAAGACAATGGAAATCCTATTAGCTAACCCTCGTGGTTTTTGTGCCGGTGTAGACCGAGCAATCAGCATCGTCGAGCGAGCGCTTGAGATGTATCAACCACCGATCTATGTCCGTCATGAAGTGGTGCACAACCGTTTTGTGGTAGAAGGACTTAAGGCACGTGGAGCCATTTTTGTCGAAGAACTCAGTGAAGTACCAGACGACAATATTGTTATCTTTTCGGCGCACGGTGTTTCTCAAGCCGTACGCAAAGAAGCCAAGCAGCGTGATTTAACCGTCTTTGATGCAACCTGTCCTCTAGTGACTAAAGTGCATATGGAGGTGGCTCGCGCCAGCCGTAAGAGCATCGAAGTGGTACTTATTGGCCATGCTGGACACCCAGAAGTAGAAGGCACCATGGGGCAGTACGCCAGCGAAACCGGCGGTATGTATCTAGTGGAGAAGCCGGAAGATGTAGACTCACTAGTAGTGAAAGACCCATCTAATCTGCACTACGTGAGCCAGACTACGCTCTCAGTGGATGAAACTGCGGATGTTATCGATAGATTGCGTCAAGTGTTCCCAGAGATCCAAGGGCCACGTAAAGATGACATTTGCTACGCTACTCAAAACCGTCAAGATGCGGTACGCACAATGGCAAATGAAGTAGACGTGATGATAGTCGTGGGTTCAAAGAACTCATCGAACTCGACACGACTTAAAGAGCTAGCAGAAAAACTAGGTACTCCAGCTTATCTGACTGATTGCCCTGAAGATCTCGATGCACAGTGGTTCAAGGGTAAGGATAAGGTGGGTATGACAGCTGGCGCCTCTGCACCTGAAGAGCTTGTTAATACCATCCTAGATAAGATCAAGACCTTATCGGATTGCAATGTGGTGACGGAAATTACTGGTCGCGAAGAAAATATGTTCTTCGAAGTCCCTAAAGAGTTACAAGTTAAAGCGGTTTAGCGTTTATTTGAATACAAAAAACGGGCACCCAATGGGGAGCCCGTTTCGTTTTGTGCAGCCTGAGTTCTAAGCGTTTTCAGTGACTGGCTTAGGTTTCTCTTCGTCAAGGTACTCGTCGTCGCCCTTGCCTTTGGAGATCTTAATCACCGTGCCTGTAATACCTAGCATCGCTAGTACACCAACGACGGTAGAAATCTGCATGCCTAGACCAAAACCAAGTGTTGAGTTGTTTAGAATGAAGGTAATAACTACAGTGGTCATGAACATCGCCGGAACTGTGGTTATCCAGTGGAACTTGTTGTGACGCAATAGGTAAGCAGAAGCAGTCCAAAGCATCATTACTGCAGTCGTTTGGTTAGCAAAACCGAAGTAGCGCCAGATAACACCGAAGTCTACTTGAGTTAGGATGCCACCCACAACGAACAGTGGAACAGCCATCATTAGGCGGTTACGCATAGCGCGTTGGTCTAGATTGAAGTATTCAGCAAGGATCAAACGGCTTGAGCGGAATGCAGTATCACCAGAAGTGATTGGCAGGATAACTACACCAAGGAAAGCGATGATGCCGCCAAATACGCCGAGTAGACCAAATGATGAGTCATAAACCACTTTGCCTGGGCCGCCATTTGCAACCACGTCAGCTAATGCTTCTACAGAACCGAAGAAAGATAGTGCTAGAGCACACCAAATAAGAGCGATAATGCCTTCACCAATCATTGCACCGTAGAATACGAAGCGACCATTCTTTTCGTTATCCATGCAGCGAGCCATCAGTGGAGACTGAGTTGCGTGGAAACCAGAGATAGCACCACAAGCGATGGTGATGAATAGCGCAGGCCATAGAGGCAAGTCGTTAGGGTTCATGTTAGAGAACATATCGCTCATTTCAAAGCTACCCATAACGGTGTGTTCACTTGATACCGCAACAGCTGTGATCAGGCCTACCGACATGAAGATAAGTAGTGCACCGAACAGCGGGTAGAAACGACCGATGATTTTGTCTACCGGTACGATAGTCGCGATGATGTAGTAAGTGAAGATGATGGCAACCATAGTGCCCATGGTCACTGTCATATCGGTTTGGTCATTCACAAGGTTTGTGATCATGCCTGCTGGAGCCGATACGAAAACCACACCTACAAGAAGAAGCAGAACAATGGCAAAAATGTTCATAAAGTGTTTAGCGCCATTGCCTAGGTAACGTCCTGTCAGCGTAGGTACTGAAGCACCACCGTTGCGTACGGAAAGCATACCAGAGAAGTAATCGTGTACTGCACCCGCAAAAATACAGCCTAGTACGATCCAAAGCATTGCTGCTGGACCGTAAAGTGCACCCATAATTGGGCCGAAGATTGGGCCTACACCAGCGATGTTAAGTAGCTGAACTAGGTAAACCTTTTTGGTCGACATTGGCACGAAGTCAACGCCATCTTGCTTAGTAATTGCTGGGGTTTGACGGTTTTCATTTATGCCGAATATTTTTTCTATCACGGCGCCATAGATAAAGTAGCCTGCAATCAATGCTGCTACACAGGTAAGAAACCACATCATAATTATATTCTCTTTAGGGTTCGGGTTTGTTTCACAAAAATTTCTGATTACATAATATGAAAACCCTAGCGCAACTACATTCGGAGCTTGGGTTAGTGGTCGAATAGTCATTTAAGTGGCGAAATATCCGCTTGAGTGGTTTAGAGAAAGGCGACTTTTTAGGTAATGTGATCTGTGTATGCTAAGCTCTTAAAAAACAATATGTTAAGTGAGTCACAATGAAAGGATTTAAGCTGGTTCTACTGTCTGTTATTCCATTTTTGTTTGCCTGCGCAACCGGAGATGAAGCGTTAGCCGAGAAGGGTGACTGGGAAGGCATCGGTTATGCCGATGGTGTGAAAGGACGCACTCAGCGTTCCTATTCCACTCTCAATGAGCTTGGCTCTGCCAATATGGGCGCCTATGAAAAGGGCTATAGCAAAGGCGTTGCAGAGTTCTGCAACCCTAACTTTGCCTATCAAATGGGATTGTCTGGCGTGTACTACGAAGGGGTATGTTCAGGTACCAAAGATGCACAAAAGTTTCGTATGGAGTGGCAACGCGGTTGGAATGAGAGCAGCCAATCCGGCTATTAAAATAACGAACTGACTGCTCTTCTAGTACAAGACAAGGAAAGGATTTATCCGCGGATAAATCCTTTTTGTTGATCTAGTTGCTGCTGAGCTTGTTGCTTATTTTGCCCAGTCAGCTGCATTATGATCGCAAGCTTCACTTGCATATCGGCGTCAAATAACACCTTTTCGGCCTGTTGTTCGCTGCACTCAGTGGCCTGCATAATAATTCTCACCGCGCGCGCATTCAGCTTTTCATTACTGGGTTTAACGTCAACCATCAGGTTTTGATAAGCTTTACCTAGCTTAATCATACTGGCTGTACTCAACATGTTGAGCACTAACTTTTGCGCTGTTCCTGCTTTTAATCGAGTTGAGCCCGTCAAAACCTCTGGCCCCACAACAGGACTAATTGCAGTCTTAGCCAAAGAAGCAATAGCTGAATCTGGATTGCAAGACAGTGAAACCGTATACGAGCCCACAGTGTTGGCATAGTTTAAAGCACCTATGACATAAGGGGTTCGGCCACTGGCTGCTATACCTACAACCACATCTTTATCTGTTAGGTTCAGCTGTTTCAGGTCTTGCTCGGCTAGGGTTAGGCTATCTTCCGCCCCTTCTTGAGCGCGAAACATCGCTTCTTTACCTCCGGCAATTAACCCGATCACCACGTTGTCATCCACGCTGAAGGTGGGAGGACACTCAGAAGCATCAAGTACGCCAAGTCGCCCACTGGTGCCTGCCCCAAGATAGATGAGTCGGCCACCTTGCTGGAATGCCTCGCAGATGACCTCTACAGCCTTCGCTATGTGTGGCAACTCTTTTTGGATAGCCCTTGGAACTTCTGCATCCGCTTGATTCATTTTCTCAACGATCTCTAAACAGCTTAGGGTATCGATATCCATGGTTTCAGGGTTGCGATTTTCTGAGACTAATTTTGACAATGAGTCGATCAATGTACTTTGTGACATGTAAAACCTTATTCTGGGTTGTAGATGACGCCAAGGGAGGTGGCCTGGCGTGCTCCGGTGACCTTAGGTAGATTGCTGGGAAGATTATGAATGCGGCGATAGGCTAGCCAAGCAAAAGCCAGCGCTTCCATATAATCACTGCTAATGCCTTGAGAATCCGTTGTATCGACATTCCAATCTGCTAGCAGTGCCTGTAGCCTTTGCATCAGCGCTGAATTGCGAGCGCCCCCACCACACACCAATAACTGATCGCTATGTTGGGTGCTGTAGAGTTGGCACTGCTGGGCAATACTAAGGGCGGTAAACTCCAGTAGCGTTGCTTGCACATCTTCCGCTAACAATGGCTCTTCCAGCGTATTAACAATATTCTCTAGCCACGCCAAGTTGTAGTGCTCTCTGCCTGTGCTCTTTGGTGGAAGCTCGAATAGGTAGGGGTCTTGCATTAATTGGCTCAGCAATTGCGGATGGATTTTACCACTGGAAGCAAAAAGCCCATTATGATCAAATTGCTTGTTAAGGTGTTTTTGCACCCAGGCATCCATCAACATGTTGCCCGGCCCGGTATCGTAACCCAGCACCTCTCCTGTAGGTTGAAGCACTGAGATATTGGAGATGCCTCCAATGTTCAATATCAACTTACAACCATTGGTTACCGCGAATAAGGTTTGATGATAGGCAGGCACTAAAGGGGCGCCTTGACCGCCAAGGGCCATATCTTTGCGCCTAAAATCCGCTATCGTGGTAATGCCACTACGAACCGCAATCAGGTTGGCGTCACCAATTTGAGTGGTAAAAGGGGTATCGCCCGTAGGCTGGTGGTAAACGGTTTGACCGTGACAGCCGATGGCGGTGATCTCGGTAGAATCTAGTTCTAGAGACGCCAAAAACGCCTTAACCGCATCGGCATATAACAGGGCAAATTGATGATCGAGAGTGCCGAGTTCTTGCAGCGTCGTAGATTGCCCTTGGCATACACTCAATGTTCGTTGTTTTAGGTCTTTGGGCAGAGGGAATTCAAAGGTCTCGAGGCAATGGGTTTTGCCATGCTCAAAGTGAGCGAGAGCGAGGTCGACACCATCTAAACTAGTGCCAGACATGATTCCAATATAGAGCTCTTTTTTGTCCATATTTGAGGGGTCAAATCCGTTCAGTCATTGTCAAAATACAATAAACTGAATACCCTGCTAATGCCACACTAGATATGCGATATAAGGATGAAAGATGGGCCCGCTTTGGTTAGATGTTGAAAGCTTTGAAGTTGATGCAGAAGAAAAAGAAATCTTGCAGCACCCTACGGTAGGAGGTGTGATCCTTTTTGCTCGTAACTACCACGACAATGAGCAGCTACAAGCGTTAACAGAGTCTATCCGTGCTGCTGCGAAACGCCCAATATTGATTGGTGTTGACCAAGAGGGTGGCAGAGTACAGCGCTTTCGAGACGGATTTACGCGTATTCCTCCGGCGCAAAGCTTTGCTACTCATGCTAATGGTGAGCAGCTGGCGGAGCAGGCGGGTTGGTTAATGGCCTCAGAAGTGATCGCACATGGTATTGACCTTAGTTTTGCCCCTGTATTAGACCAAGGGCATCAGTGTCTTGCGATAGGTTCGCGCGCTTTTGGTGAAGATAAAGAGACCATACTTCGTCATAGCACGGCATATATGCTTGGCATGAAACAGGCGGGCATGGCCACAACAGGCAAGCACTTTCCTGGGCATGGTGGTGTTATTGCTGATTCCCACAAAGAGACCCCTATCGATCAACGCGAGACTATCTTTGATCTCGACATGGATATCTTCCGCGCGCAGATTGATGCCGGACTACTTGATGCAATGATGCCTGCGCATGTGATTTATCCAGCCTATGACGATAAGCCTGCCAGTGGCTCTGAATATTGGCTTAAGTCGGTGCTTCGCCAAAAGCTAGGCTTTCAAGGCTTGGTATTCTCTGATGATTTAAATATGGAAGGGGCGGGCATCATGGGCGGCGCCGCAGATAGGGCAATACAAAGCCTAAACGCTGGATGCGATATGGTCCTGATGTGCAACAACCGTGAGCGAGCTGTGCAGATCCTTGATGCTCTACCTGTCACAGAAGTGCCAAAGGCACAGCAGCTAGTGAAGAAAAAGTCTTTCAATTTGAACGAGCTGCGTACAAGCAGAGAATGGAAAGAAGCGACGGAAAGTTTAGCTAAAGCCGAGCTTTTCCTTTAACACCTTCAGATAACGCCTGCTAACAGGGGCTTGGTGGCCACCAATGGTGATGATTTCCGCCAAGCCTTGATCCAGCAATTTAATCTCACGAATCGCTTTTGGACTGACTAGGTATTGCCTGTGGCAGCGCATCAGTGAGGTTTTCTCTTCAAGTACCTTCAGAGTTAATTGACTGCTGGTGGTGTGTTCACTGGTTTGTATGTTCACACCGCTGATATCGCTATAAGCCACCTCAATATCTTCCACCGGAACCAGCATTATTCTGTTATGGCCAATACACGGTACTTGTTCGAGAGTGGCTGGAGTAATGGCGGATAGATCATTGCTAAGCTTTTCTTTCTTAAAGCGTTTAATGAGTCGGCAAACCGTTTTTTCTAGTCGCTGAGGGTCAACAGGCTTGAGAAGATAATCAAAGGCATTGTCCTCAAAGGCTTGTAGAGCATATTGATCATAGGCAGTAATAAACACCACCAATGGCATAGTGTCTGGGTCTAGCATGCTCAGCAATTCAATACCTGATACCTGCGGCATGTGGATATCTAGAAACACTACATCGGGTTTCAAGGTATTGATCTTTTGTAGCCCTTGTATGGCATTGGCTGCTTGATCAATGACTTCTATCTGCTGTGTTTGTTCGAGAAGCTCTATAAGCTCCTCTCTAGCAAATAATTCGTCATCGATGACTAGGGCCTTAAGCATGCTTATCCTTGTGGTTGCTTGGGATGATAAAACTCATTCGAGTGTAATTGTTGGGGTCGCACTCAATCTTCAACTGATATTGCTCCCCAAAGTAGTTTGTTAGACGCTTCGCGACAATCTGCATCCCAAGTCCGGTCTGGTCTTTGTTCTCAGGTTCATAAGAACCAGCATTATCTTCTACAGTAATACGATCGCCAGTGGCATCAGGGCTGCTATAGATCTTCACTATGCCATTTTCTAACAGGTTAGAGACACCATGCTTAATGGCGTTTTCCACTAAGGGTTGCAGTGTGAAGCTGGGCACCATTTTGTCTAACAGATGCTCTGCAATATCAATTTCAACCTCTAAGCGGTCGACAAAGCGTGACTTCTCGATGGTTAGGTAAGAATTGACGTGTGTTAACTCTTCTCTAAGGGTAACAAACTCAGTATTTCGCTTCAGGTTTCCACGAAAAAACTGTGAAAGATGCTGGATAAGTTCTCTGGCTTTGTGAGGATCTCGACGCGTTATGGCGCTAATAGTGTTAAGAGCATTGAACAAGAAATGCGGGTTTACCTGCGCATGCAGCAGTTTGATCTCAGCCTGAGAGAGCAGCATCTTTTTCTGCTGATATTCACTATTGAGGATCTGGCTGGAAAGTAGCTCTGCAATCCCTTTTGCCATCGTCATATTGATGGAAGAAAAAAGCTTCACCCTTGGTTCATACAGCTTGATAGTACCTATCACCTTATCGTCGGCAATAAGGGGAATAACCAACGCAGACCCTAGTTTACAGTCCGAGGAAAGAGAGCATTGATAAGGGCTTTTTCTGCCATCAAGGTAGATTATTCGCTGCTCTCTTATAGAAGTGTGGGTGTATTCAGAAGAGATTGGCGTATTGGGCCTATGATGATCCGAACCAATGCCTTCGAAGGCTAAGATCTTATCTTTATCGGTGATGGCAACTGCGCCCACATGGGTTTCATCTTGAATAATCGACGCTATTTTCTGCGCACTTTGTGTATTGAGTCCATCAGACAATACGCCGACGGTTCTCTCTGCAATATTTAGCGCTCGCTTCGAGTAAGCCGAAGAGTATTTTTCTAAGATGGCGCGCCTATCTTGCAGGATGCTAATAAAGAATGCCGCGCCAAGGGAGTTGGCCAGAATCATAGGTATAGCGATAGCCTCTACCAGCGATATTGCTTGTTCCATGGGCTTGGCGACAATCACGATGATCAGCATCTGTATGATTTCAGCAACCAAGGTGACATTAAATACGATCACGGCACTGAATAGGCGATCTGTCTTGCCTTTCTTGACCATATACAAGTGTACTAGGCCACCAATTAACCCTTCCGCTGTAGTAGAAATGGCACAAGCCAGGTCGGTAAACCCACCCATTGAATAGCGGTGCATACCACCAGTGAAACCCACCGCGAATCCAACCAATGGCCCGCCAAATATTCCACCAAGCACCGCACCAATTGCGCGAGTGTTAGCGATAGCATCATCAATCTGCAAACCAAAATAGGTGCCGAGAATACAGAACAGTGAAAACATCACATAACAGATTAGTTTGTGACTGCGCCTTTCTGAAATATTGAGAAGAGGGATAACCAGTGGAGTCTTACTTAGGGTATAAGCCACCATAAGGTACACACACATTTGCTGTAGGAGAGAAAGGATTAATTCCATTTTTGGTGAACTCAGCGCAATAGATACCCCTAATTCTATACTTATTGTTGTTTTGGGCTGGATTTTTTATTGTGAAAACAAGGGGTAGAGCACTCGTGAGGTGAACGGAAAACGACAACAAACAATCGTCATTAATCTGCGCTGTAAACTTTTATTTACGGCAAGTGTAATTTTTAGCGTACAAAGTTGTTGATTTTAATTCTGAGTTCGGTATTGTTTGATGCATACCTTGAGAGTTTATGTACAGATTTATTTACGGTGACACTATGCAACGCAGCGAACTTAGCAACATTCATATCAGTGACGAACAAATCCTTATTACTCCAGAAGAACTAAAGGCGAAGATTCCTTTAAGTGAATCTGCACGACAGTTTGTTCAACAATCCCGTGAGACGATTGCTGACATCATCAAAAAGAAAGATCATCGCTTACTGGTAGTATGCGGCCCTTGTTCTATTCATGATGTTGAAGCCGCTAAAGAATATGCGAAGCGTTTAAAGGCACTGTCTGAGGTCGTTGGTGATCAGCTATACCTTGTGATGCGAGTGTACTTTGAGAAGCCTCGTACTACGGTAGGTTGGAAAGGTCTTATCAATGACCCGCATCTAGATGGATCATTTGATATTGAACACGGCCTGCACACAGCGCGTAACTTGCTGGTGGAACTGGCAGAAATGGGTATCCCTCTTGCAACAGAAGCGCTAGACCCAATCAGCCCGCAGTACGTAGCCGATACCTTTAGCTGGTCAGCGATTGGTGCTCGTACTACTGAGTCGCAAACACACCGTGAAATGGCCAGTGGTCTATCAATGCCGGTTGGCTTTAAAAACGGTACTGACGGCAGTCTTTCCACTGCGATTAATGCAATGCAAGCGGCATCGTCAAGTCACCGATTCATAGGTATTAACCGTGAAGGTCAGGTGGCACTGCTGACGACTAAAGGCAATCCAGATGGTCACGTTATTCTTCGTGGTGGTAAGCAGACTAACTACGATTCAGTGTCTGTTCGTGAGTGCGAAGATGAATTAGCGAAAGCGGACCTAGATGCGGCGCTTATGATTGACTGCAGTCATGCGAACTCGCGTAAAGATTTCCGTCGCCAACCATTGGTAGCGTCTGATGCCATTCAACAAATCAGAGAGGGCAATAAGTCCATCATTGGCCTGATGATTGAAAGTAATATTAATGAAGGTAACCAAGGTTCAGATATTCCTCTAGACCAAATGAAATACGGTGTTTCTATTACTGATGCATGTATCAATTGGGAATCAACTGAGGCACTATTGACTAAAGCTCATGAAGAGCTGATTCCGTTTTTACAAGACAGATTGAAGTAAGTAGTAGAGTACGAAAATGGCAAAGGAACTACAGGGTTTAAGAGATAAGATTGATTCAGTAGACAAGCAAATGCTTGATCTACTGGAGCAACGATTGAAGTTGGTAGAAGAGGTTGGTGAGGTTAAGAGCGAACATGGTCTGCCTATCTATGCCCCAGATCGTGAAGCCGCAATGCTAGCATCACGTCGACAAGAAGCAGAAAAGCGTGGCGTTCCTGCTCAACTTATTGAAGATATCCTACGCAGAGTGATGCGTGAGTCCTATGCCAGTGAAAAAGACTCTGGCTTCAAGTGTCTTAAACCCGATCTGGGCGAAGTGGTCATTATCGGTGGTAATGGTCAGCTAGGTGGCTTGTTCAAGAAGATGTTTGAGCTGTCAGGCTACAAGGTCAGTGTTGTAGGTAGCAAGAACTGGCACGAAGCGGACTCATTGTTTGCAACAGCGGGTCTGGTGGTAGTGACAGTACCTATCAACAAGACTGAGTCGGTCATTGCTAAGCTCGACAACCTGCCTAAGGATTGCATCCTATGTGACTTCACTTCCATTAAAGCCAAACCATTACAGGCAATGATGGATGTTCACGCAGGTCCTGTCGTGGGTCTTCACCCAATGTTTGGACCCGATGTCCCTAGCCTTGCGAAGCAGGTTATCGTTCATTGTGAAGGACGCGGCGCAGAGAGCTATCAATGGCTTTTAAATCAGTTTGCTATCTGGGGGGCAAGCCTATGCCCTATGGATGCAGAGCAACACGACAATGGCATGACCTTGATTCAGGCGCTTCGTCACTTTACCTCTTTTGCTTATGGCTTACACCTAAGCAAAGAAAACCCAAACATTGATACCTTGCTGAAGTTAAGCTCGCCAATCTATCGCCTTGAGATTGCGATGGTCGGTCGACTGTTTGCCCAGGACCCTGATCTTTACGGTGATATCATTCTCTCTTCAGAGCAAAACGTAGAGATGATCAAACGCTTCCATGCTCGATTCGGTGAGGCACTGGCGTTATTGGATAACCACGACAAAACCGCCTTTGTAGATCAGTTTAATGCGGTATCCGGATGGTTTGGCGACTACTCACAACAATTTATGAGTGAGAGTCAAAACCTGTTAAAGCAAGCCAACGATTCAATACAAAGAGACTAGACAAACAAAAGGGCCGCAATTAGCGGCCCTTTTACTTACTATTTTTAGCTGATAGCTGATAGCTGATAGCTGATAGCCTGTCTCTTGATCACAAGTCGAGTCCTTTGAGCATTTCATAGGATTCGACTAGTTGCATTAGCTGTAACCAGCCATCCCATAATGCTACAACTCCCACACGACCATTCCGTTTACTATCATGCCAGCGACCTAACTTGGCGAGGGCGTAATATCCCCAATGCAGTGAAGGGGGCTCTGTTGGTATTGGCTTAGTTTTGTGCGCCGCTTTCCATAGTATTTTCCAACTGACGTTACTGAAATAAACCGTGCATGGAATATTCTTCGCCTCTTCCTTGTTTTGCGTCAGTTCCCGTAACTGAAATAAACGTACTGCGATAAAGGCTTGAATAACGGCTACACGACGTAAATTATCACGACTTTGCATACGCAATCTTTCTACTTGTGTACCTTCTGATTTCCAGATTTTATGAAACTCCTCTATGCGCCACCTTAGTTCGTAGTAGCGAGCTATTTGACGAGCTTCTTCGGGAGTTGTCACTGGTTCGGTCGTATAAAGTACCCAGCGTAATTTACCTTTTTCGCCGTTGGGTTCGACTTCTTGGCAGACCACGGCATTTACAGTGATAGTGGCTTCTGCTTTAGCGCGTTGAGGCTTTTGCAACGTCACCGATGTATGGCTCAATGCTATCGTTGCGGTTCGCGCTCGACGTCCACCTTTTTGTTGAATATCTATGGTGTAGTGAGCGCTTGGTTCAAGGGCATCGAGCACTGTAAAAAGCTTTTCATCAAAGCCGACTAAGCGTCGATTATCACTTGCTCGTACGACAAAGCGGTGACCCTGGTTGATTTGATAGTCTAGATATTCGTACATATCCGCTTCACGATCACAAACATCAATGACATTGTCGAGCGTTTCAAGTCGTGATGAAAGTTGTTCAACATTATGCTGCCATTTATAACTCTCTTTTTCACTACGCTCTCTGCATTGTAACTGGTGGGTTTGTTGTACTTGCTTACTCTCTCGGTACCAATAGTGTTGATAAGCCAAACCCAGTACTTGTTCGCTCTGAGCATCCAACATCAATGTAGAATGAGCATAGAGTGTTCGCCCTTTATTGCTGTGGCGTCTGTCGCTCCCTGAATTGACTTCGCCAAGTTCTTCACAAACAGAATGGCGGTAGCTCAGACCAGTAGTATCTTGGAGTGCTAAGACTAAAGGGCGCTGACGAACTAACTCGTCAGTTTGAATGTATCCAGCCTCAGCAATGGCTTCAGGGCTGATACTATCGTTTCGAATGAAGCGGTAAGCACCTTCGATACTGGCAGGGTCGTCACAAGAGCGGCTCACCGATTTACCGGCGTTTTTAGCTAGATCACTGGCTACTTTAACCAGGCGGTTGGTGCGACGAGGATCGCCAAGCTGTGCGCGACCAAAAATAAATTCAGCCCAGTGTTCAGAGTTGGAAGTAAACATAGAAAGTGTGACCTAATAAGCTAAAGGAAGTATTAGATCACACTGAGATTAGATAACAAGACTTGTGTATGAAAGTCAGGCTGATAGCTGATAGCTAGCAACTAGCAACTAGTAGCTTGCAGCTTACCTGCTTATTTACTCACACGCTTGTACTTGATGCGGTGTGGTTCAGCAGCCTCAGGACCAAGCGTCTTCTTCAGCCATTCCATGTACTCGTTATAGTTACCTTCGTAGAAGTTAACCTGACCCTCATCACGGTAATCGATGATGTGAGTGGCGATACGGTCAAGGAACCAACGGTCATGCGAGATAACCATTGCACAGCCAGGGAACTCAAGTAGAGCTTCTTCTAGTGCACGCAAGGTTTCAACATCAAGGTCGTTGGTTGGCTCATCGAGAAGCAATACGTTGCCGCCCGTTTTAAGAAGCTTAGCAAGGTGAACACGGTTACGTTCACCACCAGAAAGCTCGCCGATGATTTTTTGCTGATCTGAGCCTTTGAAGTTAAAGCGCGAGCAGTAAGCACGTGCTGGGATTTCAAAGTTGTTGATCTTGATGATGTCAGCACCCTCAGAGATCTCTTGGAAGACGGTCTTCTTGTTATCCATGCTGTCACGGAACTGATCAACAGAAGCCAGTTTCACGGTATCACCCATTTCAACACTGCCTGAATCAGGCTGTTCTGTGCCACTTAGCATCTTGAATAGAGTTGATTTACCCGCACCGTTGGCACCGATAATACCGACGATAGCACCCTTTGGCATGCTGAATGACAAATCATCTATCAATACACGGCCATCAAAAGATTTGGTTAGGTTCTTAACCTCGATAACTTTATCACCTAGACGCTCACCAGGTGGGATGAACAATTCATTGGTTTCGTTACGCTTCTGACGATCACCGCTTTGCAGTTCTTCAAAGCGAGCCATACGAGCCTTAGACTTAGATTGACGACCTTTAGGGTTTTGACGAACCCACTCAAGCTCTTTCTCAATCGTCTTTTGACGAGCGCTCTCTTGAGAGGACTCTTGTTGTAGACGTGCATCTTTTTGCTCAAGCCAAGAGGTGTAGTTACCTTGCCATGGAATACCTTCACCACGGTCAAGTTCTAGAATCCAACCAGCAGCGTTATCTAGGAAGTAACGGTCGTGGGTAATCGCCACAACGGTGCCTGTATAGTCAACAAGGAAGCGTTCTAGCCATGCAACAGACTCTGCGTCCAAGTGGTTGGTTGGCTCATCAAGAAGCAACATGTCAGGCTTTTCAAGAAGCAGACGACAGATAGCAACACGGCGACGCTCACCACCCGATAGGTGTTCAATCTTGGCATCCCACTCAGGTAGGCGAAGTGCATCAGCAGCACGCTCAAGAGAGTTCTCAAGGTTGTGTCCGTCTTTCGCTTGGATAAGCGCTTCTAGGTCACCTTGCTCTTTAGCGAGAGCATCAAAATCAGCATCAGGTTCAGCGTAAGCCGCGTAAACCTCGTCTAGGCGCTTCATTGCACCTGCTACGTCTGATACTGCTTCTTCAACGATTTCACGCACGGTCTTGGATTCATCCAGCTTAGGTTCCTGTGGAAGGTAACCAACGTTCAGTCCAGGTTGAGGACGTGCTTCACCGTCGATATCTGTATCGATACCCGCCATGATGCGAAGAAGTGTCGACTTACCAGCACCGTTTAGACCTAGAACACCAATTTTGGCGCCTGGGAAGAAACTGAGTGAGATGTCTTTTAGGATTTGACGTTTTGGTGGCACAATTTTGCTCACCCGAGACATGGTATAGACGTATTCAGCCATTACCTAGAGATCCTGTGTTAAATGGAGATAAAGCGTTATTTTATACCATGCGAGCGCTTTTTGTTACTGCGTAAGGCGCAAAATCCTACCTCCTTGAATTCCTAAATAGTTATTTACATGTTTCTTACAAATGTCACCAATTGTTGCGTATTATGAAAGAAGGCAATTGAACCATTATCATCACCGTAAGAGAGAAATATGTCTGCATTCATCAAATGGTTAGGAGTAGGGGTAGGGATGGTTTCCCTATCTGTCTCAGCATTAACACTGCAACAGCAAAGAGATATGTATGAGGATGCTCAATCTCTAATCACTGAAAATAAGTTAACCGAATATCAACCTCTTAGAAAACAGCTAGATAGTTATGCACTGACGCCTTATCTGGACTATCGCGTGTATATGACTGATATCGCGACGCGTACTCCTGATGAAGTCGAGCAGTACATTAAAGACCACTATCAATACCCTTTTTCTCAGTCGGTGAGAGGGGCTTATCTTGATGCGTTAGTCGAAGCGGAAGATTGGCACGGGTTTTATCGCTTTCAAGCCAATAAACCACGAATGCAAAGTTACCAATGCAGCTACTACTTTGCTCAGTATCAAGTAGGAAAAACCGTTGATGCGTTTAAGGGGGCATCAGAGTTGTGGCTGACTGGCTCAAGTATCGCACCTGAGTGTGATGAATTATTTGAAGCTTGGAGCGACGCAGGGTTGCGCAAGGATGAACTGATCTTGCAACGTATTGAGCTGGCATTTGCGCGTCGTAATGGTCGATTATTGAATCACCTAAAAGATCTACCTAAGTCGGAAGCGGCAAGAGAAAACGCGGTCGCCATCTATAACCTCTACAAAAATAAATCGAAGATAGAAAAGTTTGCCACTTCTCAGCCTCAGAGTGAAATAAATAAGAAGGTCTCCTTGGCCGCGTTGAAGCGCATTACTTATCAAGAAGCGAATCCAGAGCTTGCCATACAGGTACTAGACAATGTGGCGAAGGCTCAGCAGTTTTCCGATAAAGAGTATCAAGATACGGCAGATTACATCGCTTATAGCTTGATTAACACGGAAGACGAAGACCTTGCTAAGTGGCGTGATAAAGCGCTTTTGAGCAGTACTAATCCTAAATGGTTGGAGCGAAGAGCGCGCTTAGCCATTCAACATCAGGATTGGAAAGGTCTCGATGTGTGGATCAGCAAGCTGCCAAGCAAAGAGAAAAACTCCAAGCGCTGGAAGTACTGGCAAGCTCGTACGGATATCGCTTTAGGTGATGTTGAGAAGGGCAAGGCTCAGATGCAGAGTCTACTCGGTGAAAGAAACTTCTACAGCATTGCCGCTGCAGACTATCTAGGTAAGCCGATTAAATACAGCACCTCTGTGTTGACTGAGCAGAAGGCATCGGTCAAGCCATTCTCATCGTCACTGGCACGAATAAAAGAACTGATTGCCGTTGATAAGATCACAGCTGCAAAACGCGAGTGGCGCTGGTTATTGGCGCGCGCCAATGCCGAACAGAAAAAAGCATTGGCTCAATATGCAGCGTCGATGCGTTGGAATCACCTGACCGTCATTGCCACTATCGATGCCAAGATGTGGGATCATATTAGTTTGCGTTTTCCTATTGCACATCAATGGTGGTTTAACTTTTATGCTGAGAAATACGATCTTGATCCTGTGACCCTGATGGCGTTGGCAAGACAAGAAAGTGCGTTAGATATTGATGCCCAATCACCCGTTGGGGCGCGCGGACTAATGCAGATTATGCCAAAAACAGCCTCATATACGGCCAAGAAGTACGATATCGACTACGCCGGTGAAGATGAGCTGTTTGAGGTGAATAAGAATATAGAAATAGGCAGCCAATACCTTGCCGGGTTACTTGGTGACTATCAGGGCAATCGCATACTGGCGTTTGGCGCTTATAACGCAGGGCCACATCGAGTTAAACTTTGGAGAAAGCGCACTGGCGGGAAAGTGGATGCCTACTCGTATATAGAAGCGATTCCATTTAAAGAAACCCGTGGTTACATTCAAAATATCTTGATGTTTGAGGTCTATTACCGCGACATTTTAAATGAGCAAGGGTCATTTTTATCTGACTTAGAGTCTGAAATGAAGTATTAATAGGGGAGTTTCAATTAGTCAGTCAACATACTATGAATTCAGTTGAGCAAGAGTGGCAAAAGCTGCTTTTCACCATCGCCAAGGCCACAGAAGAAGGAGAGCATCAGACACTACTGTCGATTATGCTCACTCCTGACGAAAAAGAGGCCTTGGTCACTCGCGCCAAAATTTTGCATAAATTGCTTAATGAGAAATGCTCACAGCGCCAGATCAGCCAAGAACTGGGTGTGGGTATTGCGACGGTGACGCGCGGGTCTAATGAGTTAAAGAGGCGTTCAGAAGAGGAACAGCAACTGGTTTCTCGCCTGCTTAAACCCTTCATAGAATAAAGCCTCAGCACTAATTAAAGATACTGAGGCTTTAGTGTCGTGTAAGGTCAAGACGCTTTAAAAGGCGTCTTGATTAACAAATGGAATCAGAGCCAAGATCAAAGCTTGGTGATATACACTGCTTCGGCTCAATCGGTTATTCGTTAAAATACCAATCGCGCCGCCTTTTTGTTTTATATTATTCGTGCCATAGACTTTATCCATCGCATCCCCGAGTTCTTTGCCTTGCTCTATTAAACTCAGCACCTTGGGAGGCAGCATCAAACTAGACGAGCGTGACTCTCCATGCTGATTTTTTGATTCTATGACCATCCACGCGAACGTGGCATTGCCTTCAATACCCGCCTCAAGCCCCACATAATAATCCGCACTTTGGATGACTTGTTTTGCGTTTGAAACTCGATTTTGAGCGCCTAGTTTCGTCTCTTCGTTAGAGAGAGGTTGATCACTCACTTCGCTATCAACGCTCACCCCATCAAAGCTGAAGGCTTGCTCAGGAAATACCTCACCAAAAGCACTTTCCACCGCTTTTATTTTGGCTGGGTTCAGAGAGGCGACAATGACTGTTTGCATCTTAATGCTCTCCTATGGAACCTTAATCTGAGTAGGCTTGATATTCTCACTTGGATAACAGCCCAACACTTTTAGGAAACGAGTGATTTTCACTAGTTCGTTGATGGCCATTTGGGTAGCTTGTGAGTCTAAGTGCGCCTCAAGGTCCATATAGAACATTTCTTCCCAAGGGTTACCCATGATTGGGCGTGATTCTAGCTTGGTAATGTTGATGCTGTGGCGCTGCAATACCAACAGTGTTTCAACAAGCGAACCAGCCTCTTGAGAGGTGGACATGATCAGGGTTGTTTTCGCTGGGATCTGATCCGAAACGCTAACAGATTTACGAGCGACAACAATAAAGCGCGTATGGTTTTCTGTTTGGTTGGCGATGTTTTCTTGTACGTTTTGCAGGCCATATAGCTTGCCACTTAATGCGTTACCAATGGCGGCAGCATCAGAGCGATTAAGTTCTTTCACCTTTAGCATGGCATCCGCTGTACTTGCGCAGGTCTCTAGTTTAACGCCCTTCAAGCGTCCCAAGAAGTCACTGCATTGCTGGTGAGGCTGTGGATGAGAGTAAAGGGTCTTAATCTCTTCTAATCGCACGTCTGTTGTGGATAGTAGGCAGTGCTCAATAGGCTGTGATAGTTCACCAACGATATACAGCGTAGTGTGCTGAAGCAGGTCGTATACCTCGTTGATAGAACCAGAGCTGGTGTTCTCTATTGGCAATACGCCGTAGTCGGCATGTCCAGACTCAACCGTTTTGGTGACCTCTTTGAAGGAATCACAGTTGAGTTCTATAAGGTCTGTATTACGTCGGCTGAAGTAATCGCGACTTGCTAGGTGTGAATATGATCCTTTAGCCCCCAAGAAAGCGACTCTTGCCAGTGGTTTACGTTGCAGAGCAGGGTTCACTAGATTTTGCAGGTAGGATTGCTGCAACAATACAGAATCTTCAATGATGGTGTGAAATACCTTAGTGATGTATTCCGCATCCAATTGGTACTTGTCTTTACCATTGTTAATTAGCTTTACAAGAAGCTGCTGCTCTCTATCTGCATCGCGAACAGGCTTCGATGTTTCCACTTTGCTTTTCGCAACTTCTAGGCTCAAGCTACGACGCTCTGACAGCAAACTCAGTAGCTTGTCATCTAGAACATTGAGTCGATTGCGAATTTCATCGAGAGAAAGTGGTGTTTCAGCCATTCCTAATTCCTTTATATGGGGGGTGAAAAAGTGATATACGATTCACAATAAGCTAAGGCGGGAATTAGGGTCAAGGAAAAACAGCGCCATAAAGGCGCTGTTTGTGAAAGTTAAGTTCTAGTGATCTGTTAGTAGACTTCTTCTTCTTCAATAACAGACTCTTCTGGTTCAGCAGGAACCTCTGCATGACTCGCTCGTCGTGCTTCTGGTTTGTGACGAAGTTTGTTCAGTTGTCTCTCTAATTTCTGTTCTACTTCGTTGATGGCAGTGTATAGGTCTGCGTGAACAGCTGAGGCAACTAGTTGGCCTTTTGGTACGCTAAGTACGGCTTCAAATTTCTTATTCTTGTTTGGCTCTTCTTGGAAGCTAGCGTTGCAACCAATAATATCGACTTGCCACTTTTCTAATTTTTTAAATTTTTCTTCAATGTGAGCGCGAATCGCAGAGGTGATTTCGATGTTTTTGCCAGTGATATTCATTTTCATATATGTCGCTTCCTCTGTGTAAACCCCTTATGGGATGAATTCAGATTACGACTCTAATGAAATGTTTTTTGTGATCCGTATCACATTAAGGCGTAGTTGTTTAATAGCCGGTAATGTTTGTGATTATTTGCATAGCTTTGCAAGAAAACCCTTGCGGTCATCACTTTTTGATGTCAAATTTGAATGGATAGAGGCACTAAGAATCAATGATTTTTAGTGCCTCTGTTCGTTCTATAGCTGCTTGATTTATAACGCAAGTGGACGAAACTAATCATCAACGTCAAAGATTAACTGCACCGCTTCGATCTCTTCAATCAATTCACTGTTATGTTCGTTTCGCTGATCTTGGATCTCACCTAGCTGTTTATAGATGGTGTAGTAGCGATTGATGTTGGCAACATACTGTACAGGTTCACGGCCAATGTTGCGTCGAGCCACAATCTCAACATTGTTAAACCATACGTTATGGTCAAAGCCTTGTTTCTTCGCCAATGCTCGCATTCTGCGTATCTTAGCTGGGCCAGCATTGTAGGAAGCTAGGCTAAAGTAAACTTTATCGTTGGCCTCGATGTCTGGGTCACTAAAGTATCGGTCGTGAATAAAGCGAAGGTATTTTGTGCCAGCGTGAATGTTGTTTTCGACGGGCTTGATGTTGGGAATATTGATGTAAGGGTCTCTCGCCGTTGCAGGTAACACCTGCATTATGCCTACGGCTCCTCGATGTGAGACCTTGCTGTTGTCTAAGCCTGATTCTTGGAAAGCCTGAGCCGATAACATAACCCAATCAATCTGGTACTCCTGTCCATAGCGCTCAAACAACTTAGACAAGTTCGCTAACCTTTCCATTTTTTTAGGATTCAATGCACGAGTCAACCAGCGGGTGTCTTGTAGGTACTTACCGTAGATGACATTACCCAGCAAGGTTCCGCCCTTGGCGGTCTTCAAGTAGCTGTTAATGACCTTTTTAAATTCAGGGCTGTCATGGCGCAGAGCCCATGCAATTTGTCCGTCAGTTCGCAATGGCAATTGCTCGTGTACTTGAACGTTTTCCATGACGTTCACCCATAATTGCGCTTTGTGGCTATCAATGATGGTGGCTGGAATCAGCCCTTGATTGACCATTTCGATCAGTTCAATGTCTTGAAGGTTTTCTTGAATAAAGTTGACTCTAACCGGTGTGAGTCCGTTGCTGGATAGCTTTCGGTTGAGAACTTGGATGCTTTCAAAGTAGCTTGAACTGGCGCGTATCCACACTTCCATGCCACTGGCCTGCTCGAAGGAGGTAATTTCTTCAACCTTGTCACTGGTTAGCAAGAGTTCATTCACCCCTTTTAGGATAGGGGTGCTGAAGTCGATGATCTTCTCTCGGCGTTCTGTAATGGTAAGGTTTGCTACCGCAATATCACCATATCCCTCATTCAAAGCGTCAAACAGTTCGTCTCTGGCGACTGGAATAATTTTAACCCTCATAAAAGGGTGCGCCTTCTTGAGGTTCATTTCGAAGTGATGAAGTTGTTCGGCGATAATGCCTTTGGGTCTACCACCCTCGACATAATAAAAACCAAGATCAGCGGATACTAATGCGCGTACAACGCCCTTCTCTTTAAGGGTTTTATAGTCACCAGTATAGGTATTGTTAAGTAAAGGAGACAGCTCCAATGCTTGTGTAGAAAAGGATAGTAATGATGAGGCAAGTAGCCAAACTATAAGATTTTTCATACAACATTCCGTGTTGGGTTATGAAAAAGTGGCGCATGCGCCACAACGGAATGTTAAAAATTTAACATTCCGTTTCTAGAATTTAACACTTAAAGGGGATTTAGCTCAATCAATTTTTCAGTTCGAGCTACAGCATCGTCTAATTTAAGCTCTTTATAAGCAATAAGTTGCAAGCGTAGAGACTTTCTAGCCGCTTCTGTATCAGGATAGCTGCGCTGAATCTCTTGGCTGCGATTGATAGCTGCGATCCATGCTTCACGGCGGATATAAAAATCTGCTGTCGCATAATCATAGTTTGCTAGACGGTTTTTGAGAAAGACTAAGCGTTGCTCTGAATCTTCAGCGTATGGGCTATTTGGGTAGCGTTGCAACAGGCGCTTGAAGTCATTGAATGCTAGTTTTACGGGCTCTGGGTCTCGATCTGAACGGTCGATGTTAAACACATCGTGAAGGAAATTTCTGTCCTGCGCCATATGAGTAAGACCACGCATATACAGAATCCAATCTGATTTTTCGTGCGTTGGGTTCAAGCGAGTAAAGCGCTCAATGGTCGCCAAAGCGAGTGGTAGTTCATCATTCTTATAGTAGGCATACACAAGATCCAGCTGAACTTGCTCTGAATACGGACCGAATGGGTAACGAGAATCCAAAGCTTCCAGTTTTTCTACAGCAGAAGACCAATTACCTGCTCTTAAAGAGATTTGAGCCTCAGCATACAATTCTGCAGGTGGGATATCAGGTACGATTTCATCGCTACTGCTGCATCCAAAAAGCAACAAAGCAGACAGAAGACCGATTATAGTTTGATGTTTCATGTTAAAACGAGAAGCCATGCTCAATTAATTTATTTCCTTGGTTGCCGTTACAATCGACGAGTAAGCAGATACAATAACGGATAGAACGCTTATTTTTTCATATAAACAAGCATTAGTCCCACAGTTTTTTAAAAAGTTCGATATGGCCCAGCAGATAGAATTAAAAAGTACCGTAAAAGAGAGCCAACTAGGCCAACGCCTAGATCAGGCCATTGCAGAATTGTTCGACGAGTTTTCTCGTTCGCGCATGAAAGAGTGGTTGCTTGCTGGAAAAGTCAGCGTTGATGGCGTTGTCGTGACCAAAGCTCGCATAAAGGTAATGGGCGGTGAAGAGATCACAGTTCAAGCCGAGATCGAAGATGAAGAACGTTGGGAAGCGCAAGATATCCCTCTAGATATCGTCTACGAAGACGAAGATTTATTGGTTATCAATAAGCCTCGTGGCTTTGTTGTTCACCCGGGAGCGGGTACCCCTGACAGCACAGTGCTTAACGCTTTGTTGTTCCATTATCCTCAAATCGCCGAAGTACCGCGCGCAGGTATTGTGCACCGTCTTGATAAAGACACTACAGGTTTGATGGTGGTGGCGAAGAATGTTCCAACTCAGACTCGTCTTGTGCGTGCTTTGCAAAAGCGCCGTATTACTCGTGAATACGAAGCGATTGCCATTGGCAAAATGACAGCCGGTGGCATGGTAGAAAAACCTATTGGTCGTCACTCTACTAAGCGTACCTTGATGGCAGTAAACGAATTAGGCAAGCCGGCCTTAACGCACTATCGAGTTGCGGAGCATTTCCGTGAACATACTCGTATTAGACTTCGTCTAGAAACCGGTCGTACTCACCAGATTCGTGTACACATGTCTTATTTGCAACACCCTCTACTTGGGGATATTGCTTACGGCGGTCGTGCGCGCATCCCGAAAGGGGCTTCTGAAGAACTAACTGCGATGATTCGTGGTTTTGATCGTCAAGCCCTGCATGCGGTTATGCTGAAGTTCGACCATCCATCAAGCGGTGAAGAAATGCAGTTTCATGCACCTGTGCCTGATGACATGGTCGAAATGGCAGAGGCTCTGCGCCAAGATATGCGTCTGAACTACGAAGACGAATATTAATGAGTTACTTGCATCCTAGCTGGGACGTTACAGATCGCGTGAAATCCATTAGCTCTACTCGAGTGGGTGGCTTCTCATCAGACGATTTTGCGAGCCTTAACCTAGGGATGCATGTGAATGATGACCCAGTTATCGTTCAAAAAAACCGAGATCATCTTGCTCAGGCGAGCAAGATGCCTTCATCTCCTGTGTGGATGAATCAAACACACTCTACCACTGTGGTCGAATTGACCGAGCCTACCTCTGAAACCATTGAAGCTGATGCCTTAGTGACGTCTATACCAGGGGTTGTATGCAGTGTTATGACCGCAGATTGCTTACCTGTTTTATTCGCTAGCGTCGACGGCACGAAAGTGGCCAGCGCTCATGCTGGATGGCGCGGTTTAGTCGGTGGGATCTTAGAAAATACGTTAAGCCATTTTACCTCTCCGGTTATTGTTTGGGTTGGTCCAGCCATTAGCGTGGATGCATTTGAAGTGGGAGATGAAGTAAGGCAGCAATTTGTTGATAGTAACGGTGACGATGCCATTGCTTTTCATCAGCACAAACCGGGCAAGTGGATGGCCGATCTTCCCTTACTCGCCAAGCTGAGACTGCAAAGAGCGGGTTGCCATGATGTTACCCTTTCAGGCTTATGCACATACTCCGACCCTGAGCGTTTCTTTTCTTACCGCAGACAAGCATCTACTGGACGCCAATCTAGCTTTATTTGGATTGAATAACCCTCCTTCTTATACCTAACACTTGAAAATGTCTTTTGATGCAACCATGTGATTATTAAATAATCATTCATTGCTCTCAGGAGGCCAACATGCGTTACGATCGTTTAACCGGTAAATTTCAAGCCGCACTTTCTGATGCCCAGTCTTTGGCAGTAGGCCGAGATCATCAATATATCGAGCCATCACACTTACTCTTCTCTTTACTCAATCAAGAGGGAGGGAGCGTAAGACCACTATTAACCTTAATACAGGTTGATATTGCGCAGCTGCGTGCTCAATTATCAGAAAAGCTGGATAGCTTTCCAAAAGTCAGTGGCATGTCTGCTGATGTACAAGTCTCTTCATCACTGACCAAGCTACTTAATCTGTGCGATAAGTTCGCGCAAAAACGCAAAGATAGCTACATCTCATCTGAGTTATTCTTGCAAGCGGCGATTCATGACAATAGTCAGCTCGGGCCAATGCTCAAGTCTCAAGGTGTCACTGAAAAGAAAATCGTTGAAGCCATTGAAAAGATCACGGGTGGTCAAAAGGTAGATGACCCTAATGCCGAAGAGCAGCGTCAAGCATTAGAGAAATACACCATTGACCTCACTGCTCGTGCAGAGCAGGGCAAACTCGACCCAGTTATTGGTCGAGATGATGAGATTCGTCGTACCATTCAAGTGCTGCAGCGCAGAACCAAAAACAACCCCGTGTTGATTGGTGAACCGGGTGTAGGTAAAACCGCTATTGTCGAAGGGCTTGCTCAGCGCATCATCAATGATGAAGTCCCAGAAGGACTTAAAGGGCGTCGTGTACTTGCTTTGGATATGGGCGCACTGATTGCCGGTGCCAAATATAGAGGTGAGTTTGAAGAGCGTCTAAAAGCAGTGCTGAATGAACTGGCCCAAGAAGAGGGTAATATCATCCTCTTTATTGATGAAATGCATACCATGGTCGGTGCGGGTAAAGCCGATGGCGCTATGGATGCCGGTAATATGCTAAAACCCGCTTTGGCTCGAGGCGAACTTCACTGCGTCGGAGCAACAACATTAGATGAACACCGCCAATATATAGAGAAAGACCCTGCGCTTGAGCGCCGCTTTCAAAAAGTGCTGGTGGATGAGCCTAGTGTGGAAGATACCATCGCAATCTTGCGTGGCTTAAAAGAGAAGTATGAGCTTCACCACCACGTTGATATTACTGACCCTGCTATTGTTGCAGCCGCGACCCTATCACATCGTTATGTCTCTGACCGCCAATTGCCAGACAAGGCGATAGACCTAATAGATGAGGCCGCCTCTTCTATTCGTATGCAGATCGACTCAAAGCCAGAGGCGATGGACAAGCTTGATCGTAGAATCATTCAATTGAAGATGGAGCAGCAGGCGCTAAATAAAGAAGATGACGATGCCAGTCGTAAGCGCATAATGCTAATCAACGAAGAGTTGTCTGACAAAGAACGCCAGTATGCTGAGCTTGATGAGGTATGGACGGCTGAAAAAGCCTCACTATCGGGTACACAAAATATCAAAGCAGAGCTAGAACAAGCGCGTTTAGATATTGAGTTTGCGCGCCGAGCTGGCGATCTCAATCGAATGTCTGAGCTGCAGTACGGTCGTATCCCTGAATTAGAGAAGCAGCTGCAACTTGCCTCTGAAGCTGAGCAGAAAGAACTGACCTTACTTAAGAATAAAGTAGGGGATGCGGAAATCGCTGAGGTGCTCTCAAAACAAACCGGTATTCCTGTGGCGAAGATGCTTGAGGCTGAAAAGTCTAAGCTATTGCGCATGGAAGAAGAGCTGCATGAAAATGTCATCGGACAAAATGAGGCGGTAAGCGCCGTTTCTGATGCCATACGTCGCAGTCGTGCGGGGCTCTCTGATCCCAACAAACCCATTGGGTCATTCTTATTCCTCGGTCCAACTGGGGTAGGTAAGACCGAACTGTGCAAGACACTCGCCAACTTTATGTTTGATAGTGAAGATGCCATGGTTCGCATTGATATGTCCGAATTCATGGAAAAACACTCTGTTGCTAGATTAGTCGGCGCGCCTCCTGGTTATGTCGGTTACGAAGAGGGCGGGTATCTTACCGAAGCCATAAGACGTAAGCCTTATTCAGTTATTCTATTGGATGAAGTAGAGAAGGCGCATCCAGACGTATTCAATATACTTCTGCAGGTGCTCGATGATGGACGACTTACCGATGGACAAGGTCGCACGGTGGATTTCCGCAATACTGTCTTGATCATGACCTCTAATTTAGGGTCTACGCAGATCCAAGAGGGATTTGGTGAGGCATCCTATGTGCAAATGAAAGAGCGAGTAATGGAAGTAGTGAGAAGCCATTTCCGTCCAGAGTTTTTAAATCGCGTGGATGAAAGTGTCGTCTTCCACCCTCTAGGTGAAAAACATATACGCAATATTGCGTATATTCAGCTTCAAGCATTGATTGCGCGTTTAGAAGCCAAAGAGTACCAGCTGTCTATTACTGATGAAGCGCTGGATAAAATTGCTCATATTGGTTTTGATCCTGTTTATGGTGCGAGACCGCTTAAGCGTGCTATTCAACAATATATTGAAAATCCATTAGCAAAATCACTGTTGTCAGGAAAATTTGCTCCAGGAGAGCCAATAGAATTGGTTGTTGAGGGTGAGGATATCGTCGCTAGACTAGGTTAGTCGCCTAAATTACTCGTTTAATTCACGGTACAATGGCCACGGAAACGTTTGCTTTGTTTGAAAAACAAACGGTCAGTGCTTTTTGTTGAAAAAAGGCCTTTCTAGGGGTTGTCAGGGGGCGTTTTATTCTTATAATGCGCCTCCGTTGTCACGATAAACATCGCAGACAACAAGCGGTTCTAAAAAGATGAAATGATTAATAAAAAAGTGGTTGACACTGATAATTATCTCATTAGAATAGGCCGTCCGCTTGGAGAGGTAACCCTTGAAAAGCAACGCTCTTTAACAATTTAAACCTATCAATCTGTGTGGGCACTCGTTGATGATAATCGAAAAGATTTATCAATGAACTGAGTGACCAAAACGATGACTATTAGTCATTGGCACAGTCAATTCATTATCGTTCTGTTGGAACGATAATAGCTTTAAAATTACTTCTTACTTTCGAGTAAGGAACAGTTTTGAAGTCAGTATTCATTGAGCCGAAGCGAAAGCTTCAACAAAACTTTAATTGAAGAGTTTGATCATGGCTCAGATTGAACGCTGGCGGCAGGCCTAACACATGCAAGTCGAGCGGAAACGACAACATTGACCCTTCGGGTGATTTGTTGGGCGTCGAGCGGCGGACGGGTGAGTAATGCCTGGGAAATTGCCCTGATGTGGGGGATAACCATTGGAAACGATGGCTAATACCGCATAACGTCTACGGACCAAAGAGGGGGACCTTCGGGCCTCTCGCTTCAGGATATGCCCAGGTGGGATTAGCTAGTTGGTGAGGTAATGGCTCACCAAGGCGACGATCCCTAGCTGGTCTGAGAGGATGATCAGCCACACTGGAACTGAGACACGGTCCAGACTCCTACGGGAGGCAGCAGTGGGGAATATTGCACAATGGGCGCAAGCCTGATGCAGCCATGCCGCGTGTATGAAGAAGGCCTTCGGGTTGTAAAGTACTTTCAGTCGTGAGGAAGGCATTAGAGTTAATAGCTTTAGTGTTTGACGTTAGCGACAGAAGAAGCACCGGCTAACTCCGTGCCAGCAGCCGCGGTAATACGGAGGGTGCGAGCGTTAATCGGAATTACTGGGCGTAAAGCGCATGCAGGTGGTTTGTTAAGTCAGATGTGAAAGCCCGGGGCTCAACCTCGGAACCGCATTTGAAACTGGCAGGCTAGAGTACTGTAGAGGGGGGTAGAATTTCAGGTGTAGCGGTGAAATGCGTAGAGATCTGAAGGAATACCAGTGGCGAAGGCGGCCCCCTGGACAGATACTGACACTCAGATGCGAAAGCGTGGGGAGCAAACAGGATTAGATACCCTGGTAGTCCACGCCGTAAACGATGTCTACTTGGAGGTTGTGGCCTTGAGCCGTGGCTTTCGGAGCTAACGCGTTAAGTAGACCGCCTGGGGAGTACGGTCGCAAGATTAAAACTCAAATGAATTGACGGGGGCCCGCACAAGCGGTGGAGCATGTGGTTTAATTCGATGCAACGCGAAGAACCTTACCTACTCTTGACATCCAGAGAACTTAGCAGAGATGCTTTGGTGCCTTCGGGAACTCTGAGACAGGTGCTGCATGGCTGTCGTCAGCTCGTGTTGTGAAATGTTGGGTTAAGTCCCGCAACGAGCGCAACCCTTATCCTTGTTTGCCAGCACGTAATGGTGGGAACTCCAGGGAGACTGCCGGTGATAAACCGGAGGAAGGTGGGGACGACGTCAAGTCATCATGGCCCTTACGAGTAGGGCTACACACGTGCTACAATGGCGCATACAGAGGGCAGCCAACCAGCGATGGTGAGCGAATCCCAAAAAGTGCGTCGTAGTCCGGATTGGAGTCTGCAACTCGACTCCATGAAGTCGGAATCGCTAGTAATCGTGAATCAGAATGTCACGGTGAATACGTTCCCGGGCCTTGTACACACCGCCCGTCACACCATGGGAGTGGGCTGCAAAAGAAGTGGGTAGTTTAACCTTCGGGAGGACGCTCACCACTTTGTGGTTCATGACTGGGGTGAAGTCGTAACAAGGTAGCCCTAGGGGAACCTGGGGCTGGATCACCTCCTTATACGATGATTACTCACGATGAGTGTCCACACAGATTGATACGGTTTAGAAAGTAAAGAGATTTTGAAGCACCCCCCAAGGTGTTTCAACAGTTTATGTTTGCTCTTCGGAGTAAAGATAAATCTAGTGTCCCGTTCGTCTAGAGGCCTAGGACACCGCCCTTTCACGGCGGTAACAGGGGTTCGACTCCCCTACGGGATACCATTGGGTCGTTAGCTCAGCTGGTAGAGCAGTTGACTTTTAATCAATTGGTCGCAGGTTCGAATCCTGCACGACCCACCATTTTCTCCCTTTAAAAGGAGGAAATAGTTCCTAAGATGGGGCTATAGCTCAGCTGGGAGAGCGCCTGCCTTGCACGCAGGAGGTCTGCGGTTCGATCCCGCATAGCTCCACCATCTTAGAATGTTCATACCACTGAACAATAAAATGTGGGCGATTAGCTCAGTTGGGAGAGCACCTCCCTTACAAGGAGGGGGTCACTGGTTCGAGCCCGGTATCGCCCACCATTCTCTAACTATTTTTGGAAACTTATTCCAAACCAGAACAAGAAATTGATACTGGTTGGGATTTTTGTCGCCTAAGCGAATTAACTGAAAGTAATTAGAAAATGTTTTTTTATTGCCTTTTGGCTAGAAAATCATGCTCTTTAACAATTTGGAAAGCTGACGATTAGTAATGTGATTTCATTACTAATCAAATTTAAAAGTTCTCAAATCCTAGTGATTCTTTTTAACTAAAGAGTTGTTAGGTACCAACACACATTCAAGTGTTCTTGGGAATGTACTCTTGCCAGAGTGCATTCAAATTTGAGTCCGGCAAAATCGAATGTTATCTCGCTCATAATAAAGAGATAACGCACCTTGGAAACGTCATACTGCAGCGTAGCAACTGCATTGCGTTAAGCAAGACCCTTTGGGGTTGTATGGTTAAGTGACTAAGCGTACACGGTGGATGCCTTGGCAGTCAGAGGCGATGAAAGACGTAATAACTTGCGATAAGCCCAGATTAGGTAGTAATAACCATTTGAGTCTGGGATTTCTGAATGGGGAAACCCACGTGCATAAGCACGTATCATTAACTGAATACATAGGTTAATGAGGCAAACTCGGGGAACTGAAACATCTAAGTACCCGAAGGAAGAGAAATCAACCGAGATTCCGAAAGTAGCGGCGAGCGAAATTGGATTAGCCCTTAAGCTTTTAATGCGTCAGGTGAAGAGTCTGGAAAGTCTCGCAGTATAGGGTGATAGCCCCGTAACCGACAACGCATTTTAAGTGAAAACGAGTAAGGCGGGACACGTGATATCCTGTTTGAACATGGGGGGACCATCCTCCAAGGCTAAATACTACTGACTGACCGATAGTGAACCAGTACCGTGAGGGAAAGGCGAAAAGAACCCCTGTGAGGGGAGTGAAATAGAACCTGAAACCGTGTACGTACAAGCAGTAGGAGCGCCTCGAAGCGTGACTGCGTACCTTTTGTATAATGGGTCAGCGACTTAATTTTAGTAGCAAGGTTAACCGTATAGGGGAGCCGTAGGGAAACCGAGTCTTAACTGGGCGTCGAGTTGCTAGAATTAGACCCGAAACCAGGTGATCTAGCCATGGGCAGGTTGAAGGTTGAGTAACATCAACTGGAGGACCGAACCGACTAATGTTGAAAAATTAGCGGATGACTTGTGGCTAGGGGTGAAAGGCCAATCAAACCTGGAGATAGCTGGTTCTCCCCGAAAGCTATTTAGGTAGCGCCTCGGACGAATACCAATGGGGGTAGAGCACTGTTAAGGCTAGGGGGTCATCCCGACTTACCAACCCTTTGCAAACTCCGAATACCATTGAGTACTATCCGGGAGACACACGGCGGGTGCTAACGTCCGTCGTGGAGAGGGAAACAACCCAGACCGCCAGCTAAGGTCCCAAAGTATAGCTAAGTGGGAAACGATGTGGGAAGGCTCAGACAGCCAGGATGTTGGCTTAGAAGCAGCCATCATTTAAAGAAAGCGTAATAGCTCACTGGTCGAGTCGGCCTGCGCGGAAGATGTAACGGGGCTAAGCTATACACCGAAGCTGCGGCTGCATACTTTTGTATGCGGGGTAGGGGAGCGTTCTGTAAGCGGTTGAAGGTGGTCTGTAAGGGCTGCTGGACGTATCAGAAGTGCGAATGCTGACATGAGTAACGATAAAGGGGGTGAAAAACCCCCTCGCCGGAAGACCAAGGGTTCCTGTCCAACGTTAATCGGGGCAGGGTAAGTCGACCCCTAAGGCGAGGCCGAAAGGCGTAGTCGATGGGAAACGGGTTAATATTCCCGTACTTCTTATAATTGCGATGGGGGGACGGAGAAGGCTAGGTGGGCCTGGCGATGGTTGTCCAGGTTCAAGTATGTAGGCGGAAAGTTTAGGTAAATCCGGACTTTCTTAACGCTGAGATACGATGTCGAGCTGCTACGTGCAGTGAAGTCATTGATGCCATGCTTCCAGGAAAAGCCTCTAAGCTTCAGATTATAAGAAATCGTACCCCAAACCGACACAGGTGGTCGGGTAGAGAATACCAAGGCGCTTGAGAGAACTCGGGTGAAGGAACTAGGCAAAATGGTACCGTAACTTCGGGAGAAGGTACGCTCTTGGCGGTGAAGTCCCTTGCGGATGGAGCTACTAGGAGTCGCAGATACCAGGTGGCTGCAACTGTTTATTAAAAACACAGCACTGTGCAAAATCGTAAGATGACGTATACGGTGTGACGCCTGCCCGGTGCCGGAAGGTTAATTGATGGGGTTAGACTTCGGTCGAAGCTCTTGATCGAAGCCCCGGTAAACGGCGGCCGTAACTATAACGGTCCTAAGGTAGCGAAATTCCTTGTCGGGTAAGTTCCGACCTGCACGAATGGCGTAATGATGGCCACGCTGTCTCCACCCGAGACTCAGTGAAATTGAAATCGCTGTGAAGATGCAGTGTACCCGCGGCTAGACGGAAAGACCCCGTGAACCTTTACTACAGCTTGGCACTGAACATTGACCCTACATGTGTAGGATAGGTGGGAGGCTTTGAAGACGGTACGCCAGTATCGTTGGAGCCGTCCTTGAAATACCACCCTTGTAGTGTTGATGTTCTAACTTAGTCCCCTTATCGGGGATGAGGACAGTGCCTGGTGGGTAGTTTGACTGGGGCGGTCTCCTCCCAAAGAGTAACGGAGGAGCACGAAGGTGGGCTAAACACGGTTGGACATCGTGTGGTTAGTGCAATGGCATAAGCCCGCTTGACTGCGAGAATGACAATTCGAGCAGGTGCGAAAGCAGGTCATAGTGATCCGGTGGTTCTGAATGGAAGGGCCATCGCTCAACGGATAAAAGGTACTCCGGGGATAACAGGCTGATACCGCCCAAGAGTTCATATCGACGGCGGTGTTTGGCACCTCGATGTCGGCTCATCACATCCTGGGGCTGAAGTCGGTCCCAAGGGTATGGCTGTTCGCCATTTAAAGTGGTACGCGAGCTGGGTTTAGAACGTCGTGAGACAGTTCGGTCCCTATCTGCCGTGGGCGTTGGAAGATTGAAGGGGGCTGCTCCTAGTACGAGAGGACCGGAGTGGACGAACCTCTGGTGTTCGGGTTGTCATGCCAATGGCATTGCCCGGTAGCTAAGTTCGGAATCGATAACCGCTGAAAGCATCTAAGCGGGAAGCGAGCCCTGAGATGAGTCTTCCCTGGCACTTTAAGTGTCCTAAAGGGTTGTTCGAGACTAGAACGTTGATAGGCAGGGTGTGTAAGTGCTGCGAGGCATTGAGCTAACCTGTACTAATTGCCCGTGAGGCTTAACCATACAACACCCAAGGGGTTTTGTGGACTCAAAGTAGAACTTTGAATGTGTGATATAAACTTTTAACTCTCTTTTATAGAGAAGCAGCTTTCCGAATTATTAATTTTTGCTTTCAGCTTTTTTTGAAAAAGCTGAAGACAAATAAGAAATTTGCTTGGCGACCATAGCATTGTGGACCCACCTGATTCCATGCCGAACTCAGAAGTGAAACATAATAGCGCCGATGGTAGTGTGGGGTTTCCCCATGTGAGAGTAGGACATCGCCAGGCTTTGAACATAAATTGTTCCCGTAACTTGCATCTTTTGCCGATGCGATGCTCATGTACTAACGTACACTGAGCTTCTCTCGACAAAATCTGCGGCGTCACAGAAACAATTTAAAGTCCAAAGCAACAAAAGTGTCAGACTTTGGATGAAAGACTTTGATTGGTTTCATTAGAAATTAATCGCACAAATTGGTGCGGAGTGGTAGTTCAGTTGGTTAGAATACCGGCCTGTCACGCCGGGGGTCGCGGGTTCGAGTCCCGTCCACTCCGCCACTAATAAGAAGCCCTAGTCGAAAGACTAGGGCTTTTTTTCGTCTATAGCTTTAGCATTAATTGAAACAAAACCTCAGACTAGCCGTCCGCGACGAAAGGCTGAGGTTTTTTGCTATCTGGATTATATTTTGCTCTGGGAGCAAACGAGTCCCGCTCGTGCGCGAGTTCGATTGAACCCAAGCCGGGCCACTCCGCCACTAATAAGAAGCCCTAGACTGGCCGTCCGCGTCGAAAGACTAGGGCTTTTTTTCGTCTATAGCTTTAGCATTAATTGAAGCAATACCTCAGACTAGCCGTCCGCGACGAAAGGCTGAGGTTTTTTGCTATCTGGATTATATTTTGCTCTGGGAGCAAACGAGTCCCGCTCGTGCGCGAGTTCGATTGAACCCAAGCCGGGCCACTCCGCCACTAATAAGAAGCCCTAGACTGGCCGTCCGCGTCGAAAGACTAGGGCTTTTTTTCGTCTATAGCTTTAGCATTAATTGAAGCAAACCTCAGACTAGCCCTCCCAACAGAAATGCTAAGGCTTTTTTCGTGCCTTTAGAACATCTTTCTTAGTGAATAACCCCTAGTTGTACTTACCCTCTGCTTCTTACAACTCTATCCATTGATATTTATATATTCGCTGCGACCTATTCGGGTTGTTATAGGCTAGCTTATATGTGAGCTGTGGTAATGAGTACGCACCTGTTTCAACGAACACCTACAGGTTTCTAATGATATTAATAGTCATGCACTAGAAAGAGTTAATGAGACCACCAGAGTTCTAGTCTGTTCCATAGAACCCAGAACCCAGAACCAAGAGCCCAAAACCCCAAAACCCAGCCACAAAAAAGGCCACCTCTCGGCAGCCTCTCCAATCTTAACTATCAGAACTAACTCTTAACAACCTTCCGCTTTATTCTCGAATGAATAAACAAAGCTAACAGGATGATGCCACCGCCAATGATAAGGCGAGTCATGTCTACATCTCTATTCCAGATAGTGACATTAACAATCAAACCTGCCGGGATTAGTGCGTTGTTCATGATGGCAAGGTAACCAGGGTCTACTTGGCTTGCGCCTCTGTTCCATAAGAAATAACCCAACCCAGAAGCACCGATGCCTAACCAAAGTAGGACACCAATTTGTGTTGGATCTGTAGGCAGTTCAGCTTTGCCCCAGATAGCCCAAGCGATGGTGACGACCACTAAAGCACCAATATAGAACCAACCAAAGATATCTCGTTGTGCCATTTCTTCGCGGCTCTCTTTGAAATACTTATAGCCAACCTGACCAAATGCAAAACAGAGGTTAGAGCACTGGACGACTAAGAAGCCGATAAGGTAATCCTCGGTTAGGTTGTCGTAGCGAATAACCAGAGCACCGATGACAGCGACAAAAGCACTGACTAAATACAGAGGGTTGAATTGCTTTTTGAGGGCATCATAAATAAGGGTGACATAAATTGGGGTAAAGACGGTAAACACCAATACTTCTGGTACCGTAAGTAGCAAGAAGGATTGATAGTAGAAAATGTACATTAAACCAAGCTGGATACCACCAATACCCATAAGTTGCAGTGCTTCGGACTTTTTAACCGCCTTGAAGCGAAGCAAAGGTAAAAATACCACTGCGGCTAATGCGATACGAATCCAAACCGATACATACGCATCTACTTGTCCCGCTAAGTAGACACCAATTAAACTGAACGATAACGACCACATGATCGTTGTAATGATTAAATATCCCAAAACTACCTCGTATAGCGATAATGCAAGTTTTCTTGTTTACGCGGACCGCTGATTGACCAATTAAACTCGATGGAGTCATTATTCCATTTGGCCATGCCGCTATATAGGTCATCACCACAGACATGTGCTGAATCACTAATCCATTGTTTTGTCTCAGCATTGTAGCTGAGTACAAATAGCTCTACTGCGTTCTCTCTGCCGAAGCGGCTGTGCAGCAGTTTAATTTTTAAAGCGTCCAAACGTTGCCATATGAACTCGTTTTGAGTATCGACAGTATGTCCATTTTGCTCGAGAGTGAAACGCCCTTGCTCTTTAAAATAAAGGGTATCGGTATCTTCCATCTCTATGTTGACTGAACCACTCCCTTCTCCTGCCCAACCCATCACAGAATTGGCTCCGGGTTTTGATTGGTATTGGTAGTGATTAATCAATTGCAGCTGTTGCCAAAGATCAAACATAGTCGCTCTCTGTCTTCCCTAGATAATTGCATCTTTTTTAGTTATAAAAAATCCGATAGTCACTAATGAGTATCGGATTTTATAGGATGATAATTTAAGTGGCTCTATGCCATACCCTGAATAATCACAAACTTCTCTAGTAGTTCTTCTTCGGTCTCTACATGCTGAGGGTCAGTGATAATACACTTAGTAATCGGACACACCGATTGGCACGTTGGTGCGTCATAGTGACCCTTACATTCAGTGCATAGGTTCGGATCTATCTCATAGATAGAGTCCCCCATGCTGATGGCATCGTTTGGGCATTCAGGTTCGCACATATCGCAATTAATGCACGTTTTTTGGATCAATAGAGCCATCGATTATTTACCTGATGGGTTACGAGTATCTTGACCTGAGTTAAGGTTGCGCATTAGCAAGCCAAACTCTAGGTTCATGTCTTGTGGTACTGGGATAAATACAAAGTGCCCATTACCTTTCGCATCGTCGATGCTCTCAGATTTACGGTTCTCCATGACTTCAAGGTTGAAGACAACATTACCTTCTGGCGTCATTAGCTCTAGGCTATCACCGACCAAGAATTTGTTCTTCACTTCTACTTCAGCAAGATCGCCACGGCGTTTGCCGGTAAACTCACCCACAAACTGTTGTGAGTCTGATACTGAATAGCCGTACTCATAGTTCTGGTAAGCATCATGAGTATGACGACGAAGGAAACCTTCAGTGTAGCCACGATGTGCAAGGCTCTCTAGAGTCCCTAGTAGGTTCTCATCAAATGGCTTGCCTGCAACAGCATCATCAATTGCTTTACGATATACCTGAGCAGTACGTGCACAGTAATAGAAAGACTTAGTACGACCTTCGATCTTCAAAGAGTGTACACCCATCTTAGTTAGGCGCTCTACGTGCTGTACCGCGCGTAGGTCTTTAGAGTTCATGATGTAGGTACCATGCTCATCTTCGAATGCCGCCATTTTTTCTTCAGGGCGATGAGATTCAGATAGAAGCACAACCTCGTCAGTTGGCTTACCTAAACCTAGAGTATTGTCTGGACGCTCTTGGCTCTCTTGAGGAACAGCTTCTTGAATTTCAACAATTTGACCTGTCTCATCTTCCGTTGCTTTCTCTGCTTTGTACTCCCAACGACATGCGTTGGTGCAGGTGCCTTGGTTCGGGTCACGCTTGTTGATGTAACCAGACAGTAGGCAGCGACCAGAGTACGCCATGCAAAGAGCACCGTGTACAAATATTTCTAGTTCTGTTTCAGGGCAGTGCTCACGGATCTCTTCGATTTCTTCAAGAGAAAGCTCACGAGAAAGGATAACGCGCTCTACACCTTGAGTAGACCAGAACTTCACTGTTGCCCAGTTTACTGCGTTTGCCTGAACGGATAGGTGAATTGGCATATCCGGGAATGCTTCACGAACCATCATGATAAGGCCTGGATCTGACATGATCAGAGCATCAGGGCCCATTTCAACCACGGGCTTAAGGTCGCGAATAAAGGTTTTTAACTTAGAGTTATGAGGCTGGATGTTACAAACCACATACAGTTTCTTGCCTTGGGCATGTGCTTCATTGATACCGATTTGCAGGTTTTCGTGGTTAAACTCGTTGTTACGAACACGAAGACTGTATCGTGGTTGGCCTGCATAAACCGCGTCTGCGCCGTATGCAAATGCGTAGCGCATGTTTTTTAGGCTACCCGCAGGAGAAAGTAATTCTGGTGTGAACATGTTTGTATACTCTATTCTGATTTCAAGTCAGGATCTCGCCACCTTGTAGCGAGATATAAGGAGGGCGAATTTTACGGGATCGTCGCAAAAATCGCCACTAAAAAGTATACATGTCACAGAATGTAGTGGGTAATTAGGGTCAGTTTTTCTCTAAACCGCCTAATTCGGTATGTAAATTGCCCACCAAAGCCAGCAATTCACTGCTCATCAATGAAAAGTCAGCATCAAAACGAGCGGCTTTATCTTCACGAGGAATGTCTTCGTTTTGATCTTTTACCTCTTCACCAAACTTAATTCGCTTCAAACTTGCGTCTTCTGCAAGGATAAACTCGACACGTTCCTGCCAATTTAACGCCAATTTTGTAACAAACTTATTCGCTTCGATATGATTTAGGATTTCTTCGCTTTGCAAATCTTGCTGCTTACAACGGATGATGCCACCGTCTTCTAGCGCGGATTTTAGCTCTGCTTCAGCGAGGATTTCGAAGCCTGTTGGTTGGCTTTCGCCCTTAACCCATTCGGTCAACGTCGTCTCAACGGGTGTCTCTGGTAGGGCTGGTACTACAGGTAAACTACCGATGGTTTTACGCAGTAGCGCAAGCGCATCTTCTGCTTTTTTCGAGCTAGCAGCATCTACAAGAATGACACCATCTTCGATGGAAACAAGCAGGTAGGTAAGTTGGCTACGAGTGAAGGCGCGAGGCAGTAAATCCATAAGGATTTCATCTTTGATGGTATCGCGCTCAGTCTTCTTCAGACGGCGGTTTTCCTGCTCTTCAAGCATATCAACCTTGTTCGCCACAGCATCATTGACCACTGAAGCAGGAAGCAGTTTTTCTTCTTTTTTTGCACACAGCAGAATGCGATTTTGCGCGACATGGCTGAGTAATTGATCTTGGCCTGGCATCGCAAAAGACCAACCAAATTTTTGTTTGTCTTGGCTGCCGCAAGGCTTGAATTGAAACTCTTTAAGTTGCTCTTCAAGAGCTTCAGCTTGTATGTCTACTTCACGGTTGAAGCGATAGACTAGGCAGTTTTTAAACCACATGATGTGTCTCTGTATTGCAATGGGAAAACCTAATGATAAAGGAAGGTTTGTACCTATGCCTAATACAATATTCGTCTTGTGCGATGAATTTATTATGATTTTTTGTTTTCAATAGACACAAAAGTGTCATAATTTAGCAAGATAATAAGCCGAGTTTACGAATAATCGAGGTTATCAGAAAAATGTCTAGAAGAATCCTAGTTGTAGAGGATGAAGCACCAATTCGCGAAATGCTTTGCTTTGTTTTAGAACAAAAAGGTTATGAAACGGTAGAAGCTGAAGACTACGATACCGCGGTAAGTATGCTCAAAGAACCCTTTCCAGACTTGATCCTTTTAGATTGGATGTTGCCTGGTGGTACTGGTATTAACTTCATCAAGCACCTTAAACGTGATGAAATGACGCGTAACATTCCAGTTGTGATGCTGACTGCTCGTGGAGAAGAAGAAGATAAGGTGAAGGGCCTAGAAGTAGGCGCTGATGATTACATCACCAAACCTTTCTCACCAAAAGAGCTACTTGCTCGCCTGAAAGCAGTGATTCGTCGTGCATCGCCAACCTCAACAGAAGAGGTGATTGATGTGCAAGGACTGCGTCTTGACCCTGTATCACACCGAGTGACGGCTCATGACCAAGCACTGGATATGGGACCAACCGAATTTAAGATGCTGCACTTCTTCATGACGCACCAAGAGCGTGTCTATAGCCGTGAGCAGCTTCTGAACCATGTTTGGGGCACCAATGTTTACGTGGAAGACAGAACAGTCGATGTTCACATTCGTCGTCTACGTAAGGCGCTGGAAGCCACTGAGCATCATAAACTTGTTCAAACTGTACGCGGTGCAGGTTACCGATTCTCGACCAAAGCCTAACCAGCAGGCTCGTCGAACTCTGGAGTACGCCTTTAGATGGTAGAAAAACTGACATGGAGAAAGCTGGCTTTAGAGCTGGCTTTTTTTTATACACCTTGGGTTTTGCTAGGATGGTTTGTAGGATACATGCCATGGATGCTACTGATTGCAACCGTATTGCAATTAGGGTGGCATCTGCATAATCAAATCCGTTTTTCACAGTGGCTGTGGAATGACAAGCGCCTTTCTCCTCCTTCAAGCTCCGGTAACTGGGAGCCTTTGTTTAATGGCATGTACCGCTTGCAGCAGCGTCAACGCCGTAAACGAAAAGAGCTTACTGGGCTTATTCGCCGCTTTCGCAATGGTGCAGAATCCTTGCCCGATGCGGTAGTGGTGTTTCGCGATGAAGGCAATATCGTTTGGTGCAACCGATTAGCACAGCAACTGCTGGGCTTTCGCTGGCCAGAGGATTCTGAACTCCCTATTACTAATCTACTTCGTTCTCCAGATTTCATTAAGTATCTGAATAAAAATGACTTTTCAGAGCCTTTAGAGATGCGCTCTCCTCTAAACGTGGAGCGTATACTGGAATTGCGTATTGTGCCGTATACCGATGGTGAGCACCTGATGGTAGTACGTGACGTTTCTCAGCTTAAAACCCTTGAGGGTATGCGTCGTAACTTTTTTGCCAATGTGTCTCATGAACTGCGCACCCCGATGACGGTATTGCAGGGCTACTTAGAAATGACGGCCGATCCCGATATGTTGGTGGGCCCAATGTGGCCAAAAGCTCATGGAGTCATGACTGAGCAGCTCAATCGAATGAACAGCCTAGTGAATCAGCTTCTGACGCTATCTAAGATCGAAGCCGCTCCAATGGGCGGGGGTGATGATATTGTCGATGTACCGCGCATGTTGCATGTGCTTGAGAAAGAAGCTCAGGCACTAAGCGGTAGTAAAGAACATCAGCTTAAGTTTGATATTGATGAGTCGTTGAAGGTAATGGGTGATGAAGACCAGTTGCGCAGCGCCATCTCTAACTTGGTTTACAACGCGGTGAAATATACGCCAGCGGGCTCACATATCCATGTTACCTGGAATGAGACCGTACAAGGTGCTTACTTGCAGGTCGCCGATACGGGTGAGGGAATCGAACCTCAGCATTTGCATAGGCTGACCGAGCGCTTTTATCGGGTTGATAAGGCACGCTCAAGAGAAACCGGTGGCAGTGGTTTAGGTTTGGCTATCGTGAAGCACACCCTGAGTCATCACGATTCACTGCTAGAAATACAAAGTGAAGTGGGCAAGGGCAGTCAGTTCTCCTTTGTGCTGCCTAAGCGCTTAGTAGCTAGGGAGTTAGCACAATCGTGAGACGCTCGTTGATTGCTGGTGTGCTGGTTTTTGTGACGTCCTTTTGTAGCGCATCAACCCCTTTACCAGATTACAAAGCCATTCAAGGTATCTCGGGTAATCTAACATCCGTGGGCTCAGACTCCCTTGCGGGTATTATCACTGCGTGGGCGGAAGAGTTTTCTGCCCTGTATCCTAGCGTTAATGTTCAGGTGCAAGCCTCAGGCAGTTCAACGGCTGTTCCTGCTCTTACTGAGGGAACGGCGCAGTTTGGGCCTATGAGCCGGGAAATGCAGCCGAGTGAAATTGCTGCTTTTGAACGCGAGTATGGCTATGCGCCTACTGAGCTTGTAGTGGCACTTGATGCTTTGGGCGTATTTGTACATCAAGACAACCCAATTCAAGGGCTGAATTTTGTTCAGCTGGATGCCATCTTTTCAATCACTTACTTTTGTGGCACCAATCGATATATCGATACCTGGAGTGACCTTGGGGTGTTGCAGCCTTGGGGTAAGCTAAAGATACAAAAGTATGGGCGTAACCCGGTGTCGGGCACTCATGGTGTGTTTAAGAGTAAAGTATTGTGTGGTGGAGACTTTGACAGCTCGGTAAATGAGTTGTTGGGGGCGACGTCTGTGGTTCAGGGCGTTGCTTCGTCGGTATCCTCTATCGGGTACTCGGGCGTAGCATCAAAAGCGGTAGGCACGCGTTTGCTCCCTATTGCTGAGTATGATGATAACTATACGCTACCAACACCAGAGAACATTATTAGCGGTAAGTACCCACTGAGCCGCCAGCTTTATATCTATGTCAATAAGCAGCCGAACAAGGCGTTGCCGCGAAGTCAGCGTGAGCTGATTCGTTTTATCTACTCCAAACAAGGGCAACAAGCGGTATCTCGTGAAGGGTATATTCCCATCTCCCGTGAGCTGGCTCAAAAAGAGCTGAGCAAGGTCGATTTGAAACTATAAAGGGCTCACAGAGCCCTTTTAGCTATCTTTCTTCAAGTAAATCACCAAACTCGAACCTCAACCCCCAGCCGGCACTGTGCCAATAGAACTGCTCTTGCTCTAAGTCTGATATCAATAAGCGATTTTCTCGCAAATGATCTAAATCCGAGTGAGACAATACCCAATCGCCATCCTCAATGGTGAGTTGCCAAAGGCCGGCCTTTGCATCATTTCGCGAGACATTAATCACAATGGAGAGGCGCAAAATCTTGATAAGCTCAAGGATGTCTTCCTTGGCATACAAGCTAAACTCATCCATCTCACTGAGCTTTAAAGCCTTTCTGTGATATCGAACTAGAGTGGCGATCAACCTTTGTTGCTCGCTGTTGAAGCCGGGCATATTGGTATGCTGAAGAAGGTAGTGAGAATGTCGGTGGTAGCCTCGATAGTTCAGGCTCAATCCTACTTCATGCAATAAGGCAGCCCAGTTAAGTAGCTTGACCAATTCGCTGCTCTTTTCTAACTCCGTATCGGCAATCACTTGTTTAAGGAAATGCTTGCTGTGCTGTCTCACTCGATTAGCTTGCTCGACATCGATTCTGTGCTGAAGTGCTAGGTTCTCCGCTGTACGCATACGAATATCGGAATGTGCAAAGCGCTCTTCCATCTCATACATTGCCCCTTCCCGCAGGGCGCCGGAAGAGTAATGAAGCTCTTCGATCTCTAGGGACTGTAGAATGGCTTGTAAGATAGCAACGCCAGGAGCGAGCACTGACAGTCGCTCCTCGATAATGCCCTTGATCGCTATCTTCTCTACCTTCTTAAACTCACAAAGGTGCTTCACCAGCTTTTTGAGGCGCTTGGGTGTGATGATACCGTCTTCATAGTCCAGGCTAATCAAACACTCACGAATGGCTTTTACTGTTCCAGAGGACCCTAAGGTTAACTCCCAGCCATGTCGCTTGTATTGCTTCGCCAGAAACTCCAATTCTCGCAGGGCTGCAAGGTTTGCGGCAGCGAAGTTCTTGGTATTGAGCTTTCCGTCGCTAAAGTAGCGATGAGCGTAGCTAACACACCCCATCTGCTGGCTATTGACCAGCTCTGCTTCAAAGCCTTCGCCAATCACAAGCTCGGTACTACCACCACCGATATCGACTACAAGTTTGCTCTTGGATACGGGTTGAGTGTGAGCAACACCTAAATAGATAAGGCGCGCCTCTTCTTCACCCGGAATCACTTCAATGGGAAAGGGAAGCACTTGTCTTGCTCGCTGAATAAATAGGTGGGCATTGTTGGCAATACGCAGGGTATGGGTGGCAACGATTCTCACATTGTCTTTTTTGAACCCGTCCAGTCGTTCGGCGAACATCTTCAAGCAATCGAGGCCACGTTGCATGGCCTCGTTGGTGAGATTGTTGCGCGAGTCCAGTCCACTAGCCAATTTAACTCGTTGCTTATGGCGACTGATTATCTGTAGGTCTTGCCCTACCACCTTTGCGACCACCATATGGAAGCTATTGGAGCCAAGGTCAATGGCTGCAATATCTTTTTCTGGGGTAGCCTCACTGCTGTGCATCACGTCAGGATGCTTCAATTGTTTGCTCACTCAGTCTTCTAGCCTGCTTTTCTACTTGTTTAATATACTCGTAGGTAGCGATCTGAGAGCGAACCTTGCGGCGATTTCCTCGTGCCACGTAGCTGTTCGACATCTCCTTGTCGATCCATCGAGCCTTAACGGTATCTGTAAATTGTAGCTCCATAATATCAATGATTCTTTGCTTTAGCTTATTATCATTAATCGGCGCTGCTACCTCGATACGGTGCTCTATATTCCTAGTCATCCAATCTGCCGATGAGATAAACACCTTAGGGTCACCATTATTCTCGGTAATGATGACTCGCGGGTGCTCAAGAAAACGGTCTATGACACTGATGACTTTGATATTCTCACTGATCCCTTCTACTCCTGGAACAAGAGAGCACATGCCTCTAATGATCATGCGTATAGAGACACCCGCACTGCTTGCTTGATAGAGCTTGTTGATCAGCCCTTTATCTACGAGGTTATTGATCTTAAGGGTGATCCCACTTCTGTTGCCCAATTCTGCGTTCTCTATCTCATCATCTATTAGCTTGTAGAGACGCTTGCGTGAGTTCTTTGGAGAGACGATCAACTGATGAAAGGCAACAGGGCGATAAGGATTCTCAATATATCCAAAGACATTACGAACCTCATCAGTAATCTCTGGCTTGGCGGTCAGCAGAGAGTAATCGGTATAGATGCGAGCTGTTTTCTCATGGAAATTACCGGTACCTATATGAGCGTAGCGCTTTATTTCGCCACCTTCACGGCGGCTAATTAATAGCAACTTAGAGTGTATCTTTAGACCGGGAGCACCAAAAACCACTTGTACTCCAGCGTCGGTTAACCGCTTTGACCATAAGATATTCGCTTGTTCATCAAAGCGCGCCTGCAACTCAACCACAACGGTCACTTTCTTGCCGTTGTTTACCGCATCAATCAATGAATTCATGAGCTTTGAGTGTTTGGCGACGCGGTAGATATTGATCTTAATACTGAGCACTTTTGGATCAAACGATGCTTGCCTGACAAGCTCAGAGACGTGATCAAAGGTGTGGTAAGGGTAATGAAGCAAAATATCTTCCGCGCTAATGGCATCAAAGCTGTTGTTGTACTGCTCAAATACGGCGGATTTAAGTGGTGGCAATGGCTTATTTTCTAGGTAGTCACGGCCTACGTTTGGAAAGCCAATGAAGTCCTTGAAGTTATGATAGCGCCCACCCGGTATTAAGCTGTCATAGTTGGAGATCTCAAGTTTTCGGCATAGAAATTCTAGCATTTCACGTGGCATGTCTTTCTCGTAAACAAAGCGCACAGGCATGGCGGATAGACGCTGACTCAGGCCTTCCGACATTTGCTCAAGTAGGCTGTGCTCAACCTCGTGACTGAGATCGTACTCCGCATCTCGGGTCATCTTCATGGAATAACAGTTGATTTCATCGTACTCAAAGAAGCCATTGAAGATATCGTCTAGGCAGTAGCGAATCACGTTGTCTAACAGGATGATAGTCTTACGACGCTTTCCCTTCTGCTCTGGCACCATAACAAAGCGTGGCAGGTGATCGGTTGGGATCTCCAGCAGTGCGTATTGCGATACGTTGTCTTTGACGAGCGCTACGCTTAGGTAAGCGTATTCATCTTTGAGGAAATCCAGTACATTAATATCCTCATGCATTACGACAGGCGTGATATGGGGCAGTACTTGCTTACGAAAGAACTTTTTGAGCCATTGCTGCTGAGTTTCGTTGAGCTGCGCTTCGTTGACTAAGAAGATACGGCGGCGGGCCATTTCGAGAAGCAATTCGCTATACAACTCGTCAAATCGCAGATTGAGTTTCATTGCCTTGCTTTGCATTTTGCTGAGTAGGCGTTTTGAATTGTCTTGACGACCTCGTTCTTGGTTGATCAAGATACGGCGTTTAACATCGGAAAATCGTACCTTGTAGAACTCATCGAGGTTGTTGGAAAATATGCCTAGAAACCGGATTCTTTCTATTAAGGGAACCGACTTATCAGCGGCCTCTTGCAGGACTCGTTCATTAAAAGAAAGCCAGCTAAGTTCTTTTTCTACATACAGTTTTTCTGTGCTCATCTTCTTTTCCGTTTTCTAGTTTGCAATGCAAGTCTAGTGCTAAAATGGGGGGAGTGAATATTATTGCAGTTAGATTTCAGCCATGTGACAGTGGTCACGTTGCGTGTAAGGAAATGTGTCGCACAAACTATTACTAATTTGTGTCACCTTTATGTCAAATGCTTGAGTTACAATCGTCAGATCAGAGAAGATCACATTAAATGAATAGGGCTACATCGTTGTTAAAAGAGACCAATAGAGCTCGTCTGATCAAAGATAAGTTGATAACCGTATTGGTCAAGGCTAGTGGCCTAGGAATGCTGGTGGGCTTATTCGGCATTCTTATTTATTTCATTTCAGAAACCCTGCCGATTTTTGGCACTTCCACCTATCAGCAAACGGAATATCACCTGCCTGTTTCCGGTAATTCATTCATTGATGTCAATATTGATAATACCGGTCGAAATGGCACAGCAATTAACAACAAAGGCGAGGTTATCTACTTCTCGCTAGATGATGATATTAAAGTGATCAATCGAGCCTTGGCGCAAAAAGATCCGGTAGCTATAGCGAAGGACTCTCCGCAACCATGGACGGCAATGATAGATGCGAGTGGCAATATAGAAGTGGTGATGCCCGAATTTATCGTCTCTCATTCGCAAACTAGAAAGGTGTACACGCCTAACTTGAGAGTGAATCGTGAGCTTTCGGCTCTGCGATTCGATAATCCCAACTTTGATACCCAATATTTAGATTTCTCCGTGCTACCGGCTGGTGCGGTACTCGCTAGAGCGAGTGAAACCGAGGTAGAAGTCTTTGATTACTTTGCAGGGAACAGCTACCAAATAGTGTCGTTACCTGTGGAGTTTGATGACGTCAACGGCCTGTATATCGCCAGAGATGGGCTTTATGTGGTGGTGCTTGATGGAGACACAGCAAAATTATTCTTTCGGCGCACTAGGACAGAAGCGTTTAGGTTAGCGTTTCAGCATCAAGAGAAAACACAACAAGGGGCCCATAGAGAGTTTAAGTTTCTCAGTGGAGATAAAGGTGCCATTGTCTCCAATGGCACTGAAGATCTCGAATTTTGGTTCTTGGTGTTTCAAAATGAAAGACGCTTGCAGACTGCTCGAAAATATACGACCAGCTCTGAGGTGACAAATATACTTTCAGAGCACACGACCAAAGGCTTTTGGACTATTGGTGCCGATGGAACGCACAGTCTTTTTTATGCGACACGCTCTAAGCCGATTATAAATATAAGCACTGACAGCCCTCCATTGCTGAGTAGCTTATCGCAAAACGATCGTTACTTGATGAGTGTGTATCAAGATAAAATCCAGCGCTTTCGCATTGATGCCCCTCATCCTGAGATCTCAGCAAAAGAGTTGACGCAAAAGGTGCAATATGAGGGTTACTCCGAGCCCGATTACGTTTGGCAAACCTCTGCGTCAGCAGAAGATGTCGAACCCAAGTTTAGTCTTGTCCCATTGGTGTTTGGTACCATTAAAGCGGCGCTGTATGCCATGTTGTTTTCTGTTCCTATCGCGGTACTAGGCGCTGTCTACACCGCCTACTTCATGTCGACCAAGATGCGAAATACCATTAAACCGGCGATTGAATTAATGGAAGCATTACCGACATTGGTGATTGGTTTCCTTGCGGCAGTTTGGCTTGCGCCGATTATGGAGAAAAACCTACTTGCCTTTATGCTGAGCATTGTGGTTATTCCGCTTACCGCCCTTGGGTGTGGTGGTTTATGGGCATCACTACCATTGCGAGTAAAATCTCAGGTGCCTAAGGGATTACACCTAATTACTTTGCTGCCAGCGATTGTTCTGATTTGGTGGGGACTGTTTGAATACTCTCCATACTTGGAAAAACTCTTCTTTGATGACGGCTTGATTTACTTTCTTGCCGACAAGGGGTGGGACTATCAGCAGCGCAATACCTTAATTGTTGGTATTGCGATGGGCTTTGCGGTTATCCCAACCATATTTACCATCTCGGAAGATGCTATTTACTCTGTGCCTAAGCATTTATCCAATGGTGCATTGGCGCTAGGCGCTACCGAATGGCAAACCCTGACTCGAGTCGTATTGTTAACGGCGAGCCCCGGCATTATATCCGCCATTATGTTGGGGCTTGGGCGCGCAATGGGAGAAACCATGATAGTGCTAACGGTAACCGGGAATACGCCAATAACCGACTGGAATGTGTTTGAAGGCTTGCGTTCATTGACGGCAACGATTGCGACGGAATTGCCGGAATCAAAAGTGGGCAGCTCCCACTATCGATTGCTGTTTTTGTCAGCTCTGATTTTGTTTTTGTTTACCTTTATTGTGAATAGCGTCGGTGAGAGTGTTCGCCAGCGTCTTCGTGATAAGTATCGATCTCTATAGGCAGGTATACTGAGTGATTAAGTGGTTTAGGTCGGGTAAACCTTGGATATGGTTAACTTCTATGGCAGTGACGATCAGTATTCTTTCAATGCTGACCGTACTGCTGTTTATCGGCTGGAAGGGCATGAGTCACTTCTGGCCACAAACGGTTTATGAGTGGAAGAACGACTCGGAACAGCCATTAATTGGCCAGATTTATCAAACACAGCAGGTGCCCTGGTCTCAATTATCCATAACTCAACGCCAAGCTATTCCTAGCACTTTGCGAAGTGAACTAGAAACTCAGACTCTTCCCGAGCTTGAGCGTCTGGTGATTAAGGTGGGTAACCGAGATATCTATGGGGGGGATTTTGTCTCAGAGTTTTCTCATGATTGGTCACAGCCTGTTGCTGAACCTGATTTACTCGTAGTAGAGCGAAGAAGAGGCGGTCAGTTCTTTGGCCGCGTCGTAGCCTTTGAGGATCAAGGTGAAAAACACCCGATTAGCTCTGCAAAAGAGATCAAAGAGTTGCTGGCTCTTACTCAAGGAGAGAGAGATAAGATTGAGTCTATAGTCGATGCTCAGGTTGAGCCCGCAAGTGATGGATTGCGAAGAGCAGACCAGGCATTGCGTCGCTTGCAAGCGGATAACTCGACCGATAAACAACGAATTTCGCAATTGGTGTCCACCAAAGATCAGCTGAATGCCAATAGAACTCAAGCGGAACTGCAGATAGAAGAAATTCGCCAGCAAATAGAGCAGCGTATGCTGGTGGTAAAGGACATGAATGGCGATGTTCACAGTATCAGCTTTTCTTTGATTTTAGATGCTTGGTATCCAAACCAGATGACCTTGCTTGATAAAGTGGGGCATTGGTTTCACCAAGGCGCCTTATTCTTGTATGACGAGCCTCGCGAGTCCAACTCTGAAGGTGGCGTGTTCCCCGCTATTTTTGGCACCATATTATTAGTCTTGCTCATGTCGGTGGCTGTGATGCCACTGGGGGTGCTTGCAGGGTTATATTTGCATGAATATGCCCAGAATAATTGGCTGACTCGATTGATTCGAATCACAGTACAGAACCTCGCTGGTGTTCCGTCGATAGTATATGGGGTATTTGGCTTAGGCTTCTTTGTGTATACCCTAGGGGGGAGCATCGATGATCTGTTCTACTCTGACAATTTGCCTGCGCCCACCTTTGGCACACCAGGCTTGCTATGGGCATCGTTGACTTTAGCCATGTTAACCCTGCCTGTGGTAGTAGTGACCATTGAGGATGGCTTGTCGCGTATTCCCAAATCGGTGAGAGATGGCGCGTTTGCTCTTGGAGCGACTAAATCTGAGACCATTTTTAGAGTGGTATTGCCAATGGCGCTTCCTGCTGTACTGACCGCACTCATCTTAGCGGTGGCGAGAGCGGCAGGTGAAGTGGCGCCACTGATGTTAGTTGGGGTGGTGAAACTTGCGCCTAACCTGCCTATTGATGGTCAATTTCCTTATATACATTTAGAGCGTAAGTTTATGCACCTTGGCTTCCATATCTATGATGCTGGATTTCAAACCACTAATTTAGAAAGCGCCAAGTCATTGGTCTATGCGACTTCTATGTTGCTTGTTACCGTTATTATCGGCTTGAACCTTATAGCGATTCGCATACGAAACTCTTTACGCAACAGTTACCGAAATTTAGGATTTGATGAGCATGTACTCTAGCCCTGCAACAATAAATGTATTGAAGCCTCTTGATGTTGCTAACCTGCCTGCAGGAAAAACTGCGATAGAGATAGAAAACCTCAACCTTTTTTATCGTCAAAAGCAGGTATTACATGATATCTCTATGCGAATTCCCAAAGGTAAGGTAACGGCATTCATTGGGCCATCAGGCTGTGGCAAGTCGACTATCATGCGTTCTATCAATCGAATGAACGACCTGATAGAGGGGTGCAAAGTCGAAGGCAATATTCGATTACTTGGTAAGGATATCTACGATGAAGAGGTCGATGTATCCGCGTTAAGACGAAGAATTGGTATGGTTTTTCAAAAACCTAATCCATTTCCTAAAACCATTTACGAGAATGTAGTTTTTGGGCTTCGCTTACAAGGCATTAAAAACAGTCGAGTACTTGATGATTGTTGTGAACAAGCACTGCGCGGTGCAGGGTTATGGGATGAAGTGAAAAATCGTCTCCATGAAAATGCAGTGAACCTTGCAGCGGGTCAACAGCAAAGGTTGGTCATTGCCAGAGCCATTGCCATTGAGCCTGAAGTATTGCTGCTTGATGAGCCAACTTCTTCATTGGATCCTATCTCTACACTGACCATTGAAGAGCTGATCAATGATCTAAAAACAAAATACACGGTAGTCATCGTCACCCATAACATGCAACAGGCCGCTAGAGTCAGTGATTACACGGCGTTTGTGCATATGGGAAGAATTGTTGAATACGCGGATACAGATACGGTGTTCACATCACCGAAAGAGAAGAAAACTGAAGATTACATAACGGGTCGAATAGGGTAAGGAGAAGTAAACTAAATGCATACTGGTCGCCATATATCGGGGCAATATAACGTTGAGCTAGAGGCTATTCGAAGCCATGTCCTCACCATGGGAGGATTGGTAGAGCAGCAATTGGCATATGCATTGCGCTCGCTGGTTAAGCAAGACTATGAGCTGGCGAAAAAGGTAGTGGCCGAAGACCATAATGTAAACTCTATGGAAGTCGTTATCGATGAGGCGTGCACTAGGATCATCGCAAGGCGTCAGCCGACAGCCGGTGATTTAAGGTTGGTCATGACCATTATCAAGACCATCACTGAACTCGAACGCATTGGGGATGTGGCTTCACGACTTGCTCGCACCTCTTTGGAAAACAAAAGCGCAGATCCTCGCTATCAAAATTCTCTTGAGCCTCTTTGTCGATTGGCTATTGATATGCTTCATCAAGTGCTCGATGCCTTTGCTCGCCTTGATATTGACGCGGCGGCAAACATCTATGAGATCGATGATAGAGTGGATGAGGAGTATCAGAATATCATTCGTCAGCTCACCCAAAATATGATGGATGAAACGGAAATGATTCCAACTATCTTGCAGGTAATGTGGTCAGCCCGAGCTATCGAGCGCGTTGGGGATCGTTGTCAGAATATCTGTGAATACATTATCTACTGCGTGAAGGGTAAAGACGTTAGGCATTCTGACGATAAAGAAATCTACAAATACAAAGATAAAGAGTAAGCCTCCTTACTCTTTACTCCATAGAAAACTTACTGGAACCCTTATTGGAAAAGGCTTTTCACGGACTGAATAGCAGTAAATCCAGTCACAGGGATCTGGAAGTCATCCACGTCACTGGCTCCCATTTGCGCTTCGTTTTGAATACACGTCATCTTGCTTGCGCGTACGGTTTTACCTGACAGGTGCAGCTCGCTGATGCCTGTCTTATTCAAAATCTCTTGCGCATTGCCAGCATTAACGCCAGCCCCAGCCATAATTTGAATTCGCCCAGCCGCTTGTTGATGTAGCTTAGCCAGTGTTTCGATACCTGCCTGTGCTGTGCTTTTTTGTCCCGACGTCAGGATTCGTTCGCATCCAAGGGAGATAACGTCTTCCAAGGCTTGCTCAACATCTTGGCATTGATCGATTGCGCGATGAAAAGTCACCCCCATTCCTGATGCTGCGTCGATGAGCTTTTTGCACATAGAAACATTTACTTTGGCATCAGTGGTCAAAACACCAATGACGATGCCATCTAAGTTCGCCTCTTTCGCAGCCTGAACATCGGCAAGCATGATGTCGAGATCTTCTTCTGAGAAGAGGAAGTCGCCTTGTCTAGGTCTTATCATTGCGTAGATTGGGATGGAAGAGGCTTGTTTAGCTTGCTTCATGAATCCAAAGCTGGGAGTGAGTCCACCAAGAGCCAGTGAAGAGCAAAGCTCGATACGTGTTGCGCCAGCGCGAATCGCCGTGTGTAGGGATTCTATATTGTCGATACAAACTTCAAGTTGATAGGTCATAGGAATAGGCCGAGTGATTTTTCACGATTATATCTAATCACCAGACAATAAAAAGCAGGCCAATACAATGTATTGGCCTGCTTAACGTTAATTAGCTACAAGTAGTGAATTACTTGCTTAGGTCTGAAGCGTGCTCAGATAGGAAGTCTGCAACACCTTTTGGAGATGCGTCCATACCTGCTTTGCCTTCTTCCCATTGTGCTGGACAAACTTCACCGTTCTTCTCGTGGAAGTTCAGTGCATCAACCATGCGTAGCATTTCGTCGATGTTACGGCCTAGAGGAAGGTCGTTAACTACTTGGTGACGTACAAGACCGTCAGAATCGATTAGGAAAGAACCACGGAAAGCAACGCCTGCTTCTGGGTGCTCAACATCGTATGCTTTACAGATTTCGTGCTTAACGTCAGCAACTAGTGGGTATTTAACTGGACCGATACCGCCATCTTCGATAGCAGTGTTACGCCATGCGTTGTGAGAGAACTGAGAATCGATAGAAACGCCGATTACTTCAACGCCTTTGTCTTGGAAATCTTGGAAACGGTTGTCGAACGCGATCAATTCAGATGGGCAAACGAACGTGAAGTCTAGAGGGTAGAAGAAAACTACCGCTGTTTTGCCTTTAGTGAATTCTGCAAAGTTGAAGTTATCAACGATCTCACCATTGCCTAGTACAGCTGCTGCTGTGAAATCTGGTGCTTGACGGCCTACTAATACCATTTTGAACTCCTAAAATATGTAATGATGCCTGTGTTTCAGGCTTAGTCCATGTTTGTACGGGACAAACTATAATACACAATATACTATTGAAAAAAGCGAATTAAATAGATTAAGTCAATCGAAAAAAGCGATGTTTAAAACTTGTTAACCAGCGCACAAAACGAATGATAACCGACGGTAATTTTTGAAACTTATATGAATAAATGGCCCAGTCTCAAACAGCTCCACTATCTGATCACTTTGCATGAAACGCGTCACTTTGGTGAGGCCGCTCAGCTGTGTTTTGTTAGCCAATCGACTTTAAGCAAAGGGATTCAGAATCTCGAAGAGCAATTTGGTTGTTCACTGTACGAGAAGAAAGATAAGAAGAGTGCATTGGTGTTTACCCATATCGGTGAAATGGTGGTTAAACAAGGACGAGAACTGCTCACTAAGAGTCAAGATTTGATGGAGCTTGGCCAACTTGCGTGTGGCGGTGCAATGCAGGGGCAATTGAGGCTTGGGGCTATCCCCACTATCGCCCCGTTTCTTTTAAGTGGCCTGGTTCATGAAGTGAACAAAAACTTCCCCGACTTAACCTTATTACTAAGAGAAGACACCACCGCAAATCTGCTGACGGCTTTGCAAGACGGACAATTGGATGTATTAGTGCTAGCCCTGCCTGTGGATATCGGTAACTTTGCCAGCAAGGTGGTTGGGCGAGATCAATTTAGAATGGTGATCAGTGAATCTCAAGCGGGAAGCGTAAAGACTCCATTGCATTATTCGGATCTCCCTGATGAGTCGGTGTTCTTACTAGAAAAAGAGCACTGCCTTACCGATCATGCCGTTTCAGCGTGTAATCTGACTGAAAAGAGCAAGATAAACCCATTTACAGCAACGAGTTTACATACCTTAGTACAGATGGTGGCCAATGGTCTGGGCACTACCTTTATTCCTCAGATGGCGATTGATCACGGGCTACTGGCAAACCATTCACTGCGTGTTATCGATCCACCAGGTCGTCAGGCCTACCGCAATATAGGGTTAGTGTGGAGGCCAAGCAGTACCCGAACTGAAACCTTTGCTCAATTGGCCGAAGTGATCGAGAAATTATTAGAGAAATAACGATATAGCCACATTTTCTGCTCCCTTGCGTATATCTAAATGAGTCTAATTTTCAGAAAGATCCCCAATTTAGTTGATCCTCTATAGTTGGTGGTCTTTACTAAAAAGTAGTGTGGGGGTGTATCATGCAAAAACATCAGTTCGACCAATGGATTCATGCTGATATCGAGAGGCATATGGAAGTGCCAAAAGTCTTCGTTATCGGGTGTGCTGATCTTTCTACTTATCAGCTTGCTGTTGAATTTAAGCACAAGCTTGAGCCGATACGTGAAGACGATAAGCCAATGTCTTTTGCTTCATTAGAGATCGTCAAAGAAGAGTTGATTAAGCTTGGATTAGATAGCGCTTACTTGCGACTGCATAACGCTTATGACGAATGTGGCTCACCAGAAGACAAGCCATATTGTGATATTGAGTTATCTCTTAAGAGTTATTAGCGCTCAGCAAATTCGAGCTATTGGCTTTCAAGCAAAATAGAGTGGGTAAAGTGGCTTCGTAGGTAGAAACCTCGAGGCAAGGTCTTTATTTGCTTACCACTCGCACCATAGGCATCAGTCAGCGCTCGACTATTGGCGGCTTTGGGGCGAATTTGCATGACCTCACCGTGCCTTGCACTGATCTCATGGATCCTTCCTGTAGCGATCATCTCCATTAATTCCTCCCAATCCTCTCTCAGCAATGTTTCTTGCTCATGAGATGGTGTCCATAATTTGGGAAAACCGACGTGGCGCTCTGCAATGGGTAATTCTCTCTCACCTTCTACCGGAACCCACAATACCTTGCTGAGTTTTTGCCTGACATGACTTTGCTGCCATGTCAGTCCATGAATTCCAGTCAAGGGTGCGACACAAACAAAGGTGCTCTCTAGAGGTTTACCTGAGTGACTAAGAGGGATTGTTTTTAGTTCGATACCAAGGTGAGCAAAATCTTGCTCAGGTCTACTTCCTGCTTCAGCACCAAGGTGAGCTTCGATAAGTTGACCTACCCAGCCTTTATCGCGACGAAGATCCTTTGGCACCTCAATACCCGCTTCTTCTGCTAATTCAGCAAAGGAATATCCAGCTAAGGATTCTGCTTTGTCTAGCAGTTCTCGCTCGGATTGTGGGGGAGTTGTCTGCACAGCTGATCTCCATTTGCAAAAGATCGTTATTTATCAAAGATCTTTGATGATAGGGGAATGGGCAATTATAAGCCAACTAGAGTGCAAAATGAAGGTTATCCACAGGGTGGGTGATAATAACTGTAATAATTGATACTTATGTATAAATAAACAGGGGTTTATGTCACGTTATAGGCTTGTTTTGCTGACTTAAGTATGCCTCTCTAAGCTTAGTGTGTGGATAAATGAATGTATGGTTGAATTTTGAACGATCCTAAAGGATCAAATATTAAGCAATTATGCCCTGAGTGATCTATATACAATTTTTGGTTTATAGTGTTGATATTTAAAGATTTATTATTTTGTTGTTATGCCTTTATAGTTTTCATTGAGATCAAAAATTAGTCCGTAAATTAATTATCTCAAGTTTTCTCACAAAGTTACTCACAGATATAGTGAATAAATAGCACTAAACAAAGTGACTCTGTTGATAAAGTAAGATTTGCTCGCTATTTATCCAATGTTAGCATCCTGACTTCATAGTTTGACAACTTTTACTACGGTTGCATTTGCTCAACTGGGGGATCTGTGGAAAAATCGACTCATATAAAATTTATCAGTAGAGGTTAGCCAGTGATCGATGGCGATGGTTACCGCTTAAATGTGGGAATCGTAATATGTAACAACCACGGTCAAGTGTTTTGGGCTAAACGATACGGACAACATTCATGGCAATTTCCACAAGGTGGAATCGACGACGGTGAGACGCCAGAACAGGCGATGTACCGAGAATTGTATGAAGAGGTCGGATTAACCAAACAAGATGTAAGAATTGTCACTACTAGTCGTCATTGGTTGCGTTATCGCTTACCAAAAAGATTGGTACGTTGGGACTCCAAACCTGTCTGTATCGGGCAAAAACAGAAATGGTTCTTATTGCAACTCACCTGTGATGAATCGCAGGTGAACATGCAAAGAGGGCCAACTCCAGAATTTGATGGATGGCGTTGGGTAAGTTTTTGGTACCCAGTGAGACAAGTTGTCTCTTTTAAAAGGGATGTCTACCGCAGAGCAATGAAAGAATTCGCTTCTTTTGCTATGCCTTTCACAGATCGAAAGCAAAACCGAAAACGCAAACACCGCAAAGGGTAGTGAGGCGCAATAATGCTAAATCAGCTAAGGGATATAGTTGAGCACGTATCTCGGGTCGAAGATATACATCAAGCACTTGAGGTGTTTGTTGAACGTACCTGCGATGCGATAAATAGCGAATGTTGCACCATTTACCTTTCTAATCACCAAAAGCAGCGCCTTGAGTTAATGGCAACCAAGGGGCTGACTTTTTCTGGTGAGCGCCTGCATATAGGCTTTCAAGAGGGTTTGGTTGGCTTAGTCCATAGAACCGCAGAACCCTTAAACGTTGCAAAAGCTTCTCTACACCCTGATTTTAAATTTTTCCCCCAGCTTGGCGAAGACGTCTATCAAGCCTTTTTAGCGACGCCTATTGTCCACCGCAAGCGAATGCTTGGTGTGGTGGTCATCCAACAGAAAACGCCGCGATTATTCAGTGATACCGAAGAGTCTTTTCTAGTGACTCTCTCCGCTCAGTTAGCGGTGCTTATTGCCAGTGAGCAACAGCAAGGTAATTGGCTTCTACAAGAGAGAAAAAGCTCCACTGTAACTGGTCTCTCAGCATGTAACGGGATTGCGATTGGACCTATCTGGCGTGGTAACGATGAGCCCTTGCTCAAAGACGTATCACCCGCATCTGCTATTGATATCGAGAAAGACAAGGAATGGCTTCTCGTAGCGATAGAGTCGGCTCTGACCGAATTTAGACGCCTTAGAAAGCAACTCGATAGCGACCTTAATAAAGATGCCTTAGCTATCTTTGATTTGTTTACTCACCTTTTGAATGATCCCAAACTTCGTGGAGATCTGATTAAGCAGATAGAGAAAGGGGACGCGGCTGATTGGGCTCTGCGTCAGGTGATAGAGCGTTACTCTAATCACTTTGCCCGTATGAATGATATTTACCTTCAAGAGCGCTCTCAAGATGTTAGGGAGCTAGGTCAGAGGTTGCTGTATTTCCTCTATCATTCGCAAGCCAAAGAAATCAAACTTGAGAAACCGGTTATCTTTGTCGTGAACGAGCTCACAACGACGTTGTTAGCATCAGTACCAAGAGATAAGCTCCTTGGGGTGATTTCATTGCAAGGTGGGGTAAACTCTCACGCGGCAATCCTATCTCGCGCTTTGGGCATACCGTCGGTCATTGGTTCAAACCTCAAAGGTATCGAAGCAGATGATAGACATATCATCTTAGATGGCTATAGCGGTGAGGTATTGCTAAACCCTACAGCCAAAGAGATGAGCGACTATCAGAAGCTATTGGCTGAAGAGCAAGAAGTTCGCTCTATGGTTGAATCAGAGGTGCGTGAGCCAGCGCTAACCTCGGATAAGGTTCCTATCACTATTTTGCTTAATGCTGGATTGGGCGGCGACGCGAGCTACTCATTCTTTGATGTTGTGGATGGTGTGGGACTCTATCGTACCGAGATATCCTTTATCGTTAAGCAGGCCTTCCCTTCCGAAGATGAGCAGGTGGAGACGTATCGAAAAGTTTTGGCGTACTCACAGGGGAAACCGGTTGTGATGAGGACGTTAGATATTGGTGGGGATAAATCACTACCATACTTCCCAATGGAAGAGGAAAACCCATTCTTGGGCTGGAGGGGGATTCGCTTTACTCTCGATCATCCTGATATCTTCTTGATTCAGGTTCGAGCGATGATGAGAGCGAGTGTCGGTCAAAAGAGTGAACTGAAGATCCTTTTACCTATGATCTCCGGCGTGCCTGAATTGGACTCCGCACTCTCTTTGATTGCTCAAGCTTATCATGAGGTGGCGCTCACTCATCCGCGAGTGAAAAAGCCTAAAGTGGGCATCATGCTTGAAGTACCTTCCATGATCTATCTACTGCCGGTGATTGCCAAGCGCATTGATTTTGTCTCTGTGGGGACTAATGACCTTACTCAATATCTATTAGCCGTGGATCGAAACAACAGCCAAGTTTCAGAGCTCTATGAAGTGGTGCACCCCTCGGTATTGATGGCGTTAAAACAAATACACGATGCCTGTCGATACTCAAAGATCCCAGTTTCAATCTGTGGCGAGTTAGCGGGTGACCCTATCGGTGTTTTACTGTTATTGGGTTTGGGATTCAAACAACTTAGTATGAACTCAGCCAATGTGGCCAATATAAAATACGTAATTAGGCAATCAAATCTTGATGATTTAGAGGCGCTTGCCAATCAAGCCATAACTAAAGCGTATGCCTCTGATGTGCATAAGCTTGCCTTCGACTACCTAGAGAAACGAGACCTTGCCGGGTTTGTTCGGCCCGGAAAACATTAATGATTACATTCGAATTAATCGCCATCTTAGTGATGATTGGTGCGCTGGTGGGCGTGCTTGCAGGATTGCTAGGCATCGGCGGTGGCCTTATTATCGTTCCTGCATTGTTATTTTTACTGCCAAAGTCCGGCGTATCAGCGGATATTGCCATGCAAATGGCGCTGGCCACTTCCTTAGCTTGCATCATCATTACCTCTGGCTCATCGGCACTTAATCACTATCGAGTGAACAATGTCGATATGTTTGTGGTCAAATTCTTGATTCCAGGTGTGATACTGGGTGGCTTTGGTGGTAGTTTTGTGGCGGAATTTATACCAAGCCAGTATTTGCCCCCTGTTTTTGGTTGTATTGTCCTGTTCTTATCCATCAAGATGTTTATCTCGGTGAATGCTAGGGAAGTAAAACCTTTACCAAGCGCAACAAAGACCTTTATATCTGGAACTACGATCGGTACTATCTCAAGCCTAGCGGGTATCGGAGGTGGCTCTCTGATGGTTCCATTTCTTAACCGTCACGGCATAGAAATGCGCAAAGCGATTGGCACCTCATCGTTTTGTGGTGCACTACTTGCTGCTTCTGGAATGATTGGTTTTATTCTGCATGGAGTCGGGGCGAAAGACTTGCCCGCCCATAGCGTGGGCTATGTGTACCTTCCAGCCTTGCTGGCGATTGCCTGTAGCTCTGTACTAACCAGTAAGCTTGGTGTGAGGTTAACCTCGGTATTACCCACCCAGGTACTGAAAAAATGTTTTGCCGTATTGCTGCTGATAATAGCGATACGAATGCTTTTCTTTTAATGATTTGCTCTAAGAAGATTTTATGAATCAAGGATTTATCTCTTTTCCCCATATCGACCCAATATTGCTAGAAATTGGTCCAGTTTCTATTCGCTGGTATGGACTGATGTACCTATTTGGCTTCGCATTTGCTATGTGGCTAGCCAATCGTCGCGCGGATCAACCTAATAGTGGTTGGACGCGAGAGCAAGTGTCCGACATGCTGTTCTTAGGGTTTCTCGGTGTGGTCGTTGGTGGGCGTGTTGGTTATGTATTGTTCTACCATTTCGACCTGTTTTTAGATAATCCGTTTTACCTGTTCCAAGTATGGACAGGGGGAATGTCTTTCCATGGTGGCTTGCTCGGTGTGATCTCAGCGATGGCATTCTATGCCTACCGCAACGGTCGTACCTTCTTCAATGTGGCTGACTTTATCGCACCGCTTATCCCGTTTGGATTGGGCGTTGGTCGTATCGGTAACTTTATGAATGACGAACTGTGGGGCAGAGTAACGGATGTGCCATGGGCGGTAATGTTCCCATCGGGCGGCTATTTGCCACGACACCCTTCTCAGCTTTATGAAGCGATTTTAGAAGGGATAGTGTTGTTCTTTATCTTGAACTTCTTTATTCGTAAACCTAGACCGGCTGGCGCTGTGTCAGGGCTGTTCTTGATTGGCTATGGTTCTTTCCGCTTTATCGTAGAGTACTTCCGTGAGCCGGATGCTCACCTAGGGCTGTTTGGTAACTGGATCTCTATGGGGCAAATACTTTCAACTCCAATGATCCTAATTGGCGCCGCTATGATGTGGTGGGCATACAAATTCAACCAGAAGTCCCTTGAAGTGAACAAGGCGAAGGAGAAGTAATGAAGCAGTATCTAGACCTATGTCGCCGTATCGTTGATGAAGGGCATTGGATTGAGAACCAGCGCACTGGTAAGCGTTGTTTGACTGTTATCAATGCAGATTTAACCTATGACGTAGCGAATAACGCTTTCCCATTGGTGACGACCCGCAAAAGCTTCTGGAAAGCGGCTGTTGCTGAGCTGCTTGGATACATCCGTGGTTACGACAACGCAGAACAGTTCCGCCAACTCGGCACTAAAACCTGGGACGCAAACTCGAACCTCAACGACGCATGGTTAAACAACCCGTATCGTAAGGGTGAAGATGACATGGGGCGTGTTTATGGCGTTCAAGGTCGTCAGTGGGCTAAGCCAGATGGTGGACACATTGACCAACTACGTAAGATTGTTGATGATCTTACAAAAGGTGTTGATGACCGTGGTGAGATCCTGAACTTCTACAACCCAGGTGAGTTCCACATGGGCTGTTTGCGTCCATGTATGTATAGCCATCACTTCTCTTTGCTTGGCGATACCTTGTTCCTAAATAGCACGCAGCGCTCTTGTGATGTCCCATTAGGGCTGAACTTCAATATGGTGCAAGTGTATGCCTTCTTGGCCATCATGGCGCAGATCACCGGTAAGAAGCCGGGTGTGGCTTATCATAAGATTGTGAATGCGCATATTTACGAAGACCAACTTGAGTTGATGCGCGATGTGCAGTTGCAGCGAGAGCCACTCAGTGCACCTAAATTTATCATTAACCCTGAGATTAAGAGCTTAGAAGACCTAGAAACTTGGGTGACCTTAGATGATTTCTCAGTGGAAGGTTACGAATCTCACCCTGCGATTCGCTATCCATTTTCGGTATAAAGACAAATAATTTAAATTTATCTCACTGAATTTTAAAAACTATTGCTTAAGAGGCTAATATTTAGGTATTAGCCTTTTTTATGCTCGGAACTCAGTGGATAGAGTTAATTTTAAAATGAAACATGGATGTAGTGCAGCCTTAATGATGGCGGTATGGGGATTCTCCAATACTGCCATTGCTAGCCTTATTGATCCTGACCAGTATCTTACGGATATCTACTCAACGGCCTTGGTGTTGACGGACAGTGAACTGCTGACCATTGGTTTTGGTAGCTTTGACCCAAACCAGATTTTTGGCACCAATAACCCTGACTTTGGTGGCCAAGAGGTAATTGATACCAAGCGGAAAATCGCGGTGACCTCTCTTCCTATCTCTTTTTTATTCTCTAATGAAGAAAGCCTTTGGCTACATCGATTAAAGCTCAGGGCCGCCTATATGGGGTTAACGAGAGATATTGACTATGACCAACTAGAAGACTTAGGTATTACTTGGGAGAGCGATAAGAATGAAGACCACGTAATAGCAGGTTATGCCGAATATGCCCTGGGCTATCAGATATCAGAGGGGTGGCAGTTATTCGCAGGCACTGGGCTTCATCTCATGCACTACAAGAATAAATTTACCGCCAATAGCCCTGCTGCAGAAACAATAGAAGAGCTAGGTATTAATTCAGCGATTAATGGCTCGTCGAACATTTGGATAGCCGAGCCTCAAGCTGACTTGATCTATACCAAAGATACCGGTCCGGGAGAGGTTCGCTTTAATAGCGAATATCACTATTTTTGGGGCAGAAGCTTTGGCGGCAGCATTGGAACCTCTAATGCGACCACTGAAGGTTGGCGTATCATGAACGGCATACAGTACAAGTATCATCTAGACCCTTGGGGAAGCCGCAAGCAAGACTTGCTGTTTAGAGTACGTCGAATTGATGTCGGTGGTAATTTAAGAGAGCCCTTGGATACCACTCACTATGCTGAATATAGCTTTGGCTGGGTGATGGACACTAGCGACTACTCATCATTGATCTACAACGTGGGTATAGGTATTTCATTAAACTATGGCAGCTCATTGAAAGGCGGTGCATTGGTCATCTATTACAATGAATAATACCAATCACACTAAGTAAGTGATCAAAAATAGCGAAGGAAAAATACTCGAGAACAAGGCAGCATTTTTCGATAAGTAGTTATTCTACAATCAAAAATTCTAACGCAGTTATCGAGTATTTTAACTAGCTAGGGTGATCAGTTATTTAGTACGATTGGTATAAGTCTACAGACGAAAAAAAACCTGCCAATCGGCAGGTTTTTTAATTCTTTAGTTGTTTATGCCGTCATCGCGATAATCGCACCTGGCATAACAACGAATACTGCAATTAGATATCCAGCAACAACGCTCTTGTTCTTAATGGCCATTGTTGAAATCCAATCAGCACCCTTCAGTGGCAGTTCACGTAGGAACGGAATACCAAAGATGAACAAGGTTGCCGCTACGTTGAACAACAAGTGCACTAGAGCAATCTGAAGCGCAAAGGCTGCAAACTCACCAGTTACTGCTGTTGCCGCAAGAAGCGCAGTAATACAGGTACCGATGTTTGCACCGAGTGTAAATGGATACACATCACGTACCTTAAGAACACCAGAACCTACCAATGGAACCATTAAGCTAGTCGTTGTTGATGAGGACTGAACCAGTACCGTTACAACAGAACCAGAGAAGATACCGTGAAGAGGACCGCGACCAATAGCGTTCTTCAAAATCTCACGTGCACGACCCACCATCAGGCTCTTCATTAGTTTACCCATGATGGTAATAGAGATGATGATGGTAGCGATACCCAAAATAATCATGCTCACACCGGCAACGACAGGACCGAAGGCGGTTAGCGGTTCTTGAATCACACTAATTAGAGGTTTTGTCAGAGGCTTAATGAAGTTAAAGCCACCCATGTCTAGGTCACCCGTGCTCATTAGCGGAGCGACTAGCCAAGCTGAAAGCTTGCCAAAGATGCCAAACATCATCTCTAGTGGTAGGAAGATCAATACCGCCAGCAAGTTGAAGAAGTCATGAACGGTCGCACTTGCAAATGCACGTTTAAACTCTTCTTTACAGCGAAGGTGACCAAGGCTTACTAGAGTGTTAGTTACCGTGGTACCGATATTTGCACCCATAACCATAGGGATAGCGATTTGAACCGGAAGTCCGCCCGCTACAAGGCCTACAATAATAGAGGTAACTGTACTTGATGATTGAATAAGAGCCGTTGCTACAAGGCCGATCATCAAACCTGCTACTGGGTGAGATGCAAAGTCAAAAAGTGTTTTGGCATGTTCGCCAGAGGCCATCTTAAAGCCACTGCCAACCATTGAAACTGAAACAAGAAGTAGGTACAGCATGAAAGCCAAGTTAGCCCAACGTAGCCAGCTGGTTTTACCTGCTGTTACTGCTGAAACTGAGGATGCTTGGTTGTTCATTTGTTATCTCCGGGCCCGTTTTAGGCTTTTAATCAACTGTTGGCGAGTTTAGATAACTAATATTTCAGTTATATTACAGTTTTATAAATAATCGCCTTTTTCTTACCCAATGTAAGTAAACGTTTGCGTAAGTTTTTAAGTTCGCTAAGGTGTTGATTTTTAAGGTTTTAACTTTTGTTGCTAACCTTGCTGTTGGACGCTCCTTGAGCAACTTTAGTGTCAAATGTTGATCTGGTCCAAATATTAATGTGACAAAACTGTCATCTTACTTTAACTTGGTTTCGGTAATATCGAAGGTTAATGCACTTTACCTTTAATTTTAAAGGTTGGTATAGGAGAGGAAATGTCGCATTTAAATTATAATCATCTCTATTATTTCTGGATGGTTTGCAAACAAGGGTCTTTAACCAAAGCTGCCGATGCTCTATTTCTTACGCCACAAACGGTGACAGGGCAGATCAAAGCACTAGAGCAGCGCCTCAATGGCAAGTTAACTAAACGCAACGGCCGAAGCATAGAGCCTACTGAGCTTGGGCAGTTGGTATTTAAGTATGCCGATAGAATGTATGACTTGAGCTATGAAATGCTCGATATCGTTAACTACAGTCAGCGAGCCAATCTATTGTTTGAGGTTGGGGTAGCGGATGCACTCTCAAAAAGCTTAGTTAGCCGTATTCTTTCTACGACGATTCCATCTGATGGTAACATTCATCTTAGATGCTATGAGTCCACCCACGAATTGTTGTTGGAGAAACTGTCTCAGCATAAGCTGGATATGATTCTTTCTGATTGCCCTATTGATTCCTCTCAAAATGCTGGCCTTTATAGTAAAAAGCTAGGAGAGTGCAAAATGAGCTTTTGCTCAGCGACTCCGATTGATGAAAAAGAGTTCTTAGCCAATTTAGAGCAATACAAGCTATTGATTCCAGGTTCTAGAACGTCAATGGGACGCAAGATAACAGAATGGTGCGATAGACAAGGGTATCAACCTACCATTCTTGGCGAGTTTGATGATTTTGCCTTAATGAAGGCATTTGCCGAGGCGCATCCTGATACCGTATTTGTTGCTCCAACTCGTTATCCTTATAAAAAAGACACTGGTGGTTTTCATAGAATTTCGTCAATAGATGCTTTAAAAGAAGAGTATTACGTGATTTTTGCAGAACGAATGATCCAGCACCCAGCAGTAAAAAGTGTCTGTGACGCTGATTTTTCTAATATTTTCCATTAATTTTCACCAGCAGAGGTTTAATTTTGTCAGCCTCAACGGTAATCTTAATTCAGTAATCGAACTATGAGATATGATTGATACGCTATGAACTTGCAAGCAATGGAGAAAAACTCTCCTCAAGCCATATCATTGCTTAAGGCAATGGCAAACGAGAGACGCCTTTTTATCTTGTGCATGTTGCATGACAGGGAGTTATCGGTAGGAGAATTGTGCCAACAACTCGACCTTAGCCAGTCAGCATTATCTCAACATCTTGCTTGGCTTAGAGGTGACGGGTTAGTTGAAACTCGCAAAGAGGCTCAAACGGTCTATTACTCGCTAAGTAGTCCTGAGGTGAAACGCATGATTCATCTGCTGCACGATATGTATTGCTCAGAAGAGTAGTGAGGGGCGCAACTGGCGCCTTTTGACGTGTTACAGGATCGACAGATACAAAAAAACCGGCAGAAGCCGGTTTTTTATCTGAATCGAAGTTCTAATTAAAGAGCTTTGATTGCAGCAGCGAAGCGTGCCTTATGACGTGCAGCTTTATTCTTATGAATAAGGCCTTTAGTCGCAGCGCGATCTAGGATCGGTGCAACAGCTTTAAGTTCAGCAGTTGCAGCTTCTTTGTCGCCAGCTTCAATAGCAGCGATAGTTTTTTTCATGTAAGTGCGCATCATAGAACGACGGCTAGCATTGTGCTGGCGACGTTTCTCAGCTTGGATAGCGCGCTTCTTAGCAGATTTACTGTTTGCCAAGGGTCTAACTCCCAAAAACTTGTTCGGTAACAATATAGGGCGTGGAGAATGCCTGTTTGCTAATCGAAAGTCAATTGATTTGTGTGAAAACTCATCTAAAACAATGTAATTTTGTTTCGACGGGTTAACACGGTTAAGATGGCGGGGATTTTAACAGCATTTGGGGGTTAGATCTACACTCAACCTCAGATACTTCCCCCTAAGTGTATATATCAATAAGTTGGAGTATCTTTCTGGTAGGCTATGCCTTCGCTAGGAGCATGCTAATTGCTAGTTGCATCAGTTGATTAAGGAATAAAAGTGAGTAAAGGACTTCTTCGGTCGGGCGCTATTGTCAGTGCCATGACTCTAGTCTCTCGTGTTTTAGGGTTAGTTCGCGACGTTGTGGTTGCCAACCTTATGGGTGCAGGAGCAAGCGCAGACGTATTCTTCTTTGCCAACAAGATCCCAAACTTTTTAAGACGATTGTTTGCTGAAGGGGCTTTCTCACAAGCCTTTGTCCCCGTGCTAACTGAATATCACTCCAAAGGTGATATGAATGAAACGAGGCAATTGATCGCTAAGGTGTCAGGAACGCTCGGGGTGATTGTCTCCATTGTCACCGTTGTTGGTGTTTTAGGATCCGGTGTGGTGACGGCAATCTTTGGTACTGGCTGGTTCCTAGATTGGCTAAATGGCGGTCCATCGGCTGAAAAATTTGAGATGGCCAGCTTAATGCTGAAGATCACCTTTCCTTATTTATGGTTTATCACCTTTGTTGCCTTATCAGGGTCAATACTGAATACCTTGGGCAAGTTTGCGGTTTCTTCTTTTACTCCCGTATTCCTGAACGTGATGATCATTCTATCGGCAACCATGATCTCACCACGCCTCGAAAATCCAGAGATAGGATTGGCGATAGGTGTTTTCCTTGGTGGTTTGGTGCAGTTTTTCTTCCAACTTCCTTTTCTTATTAAAGAAGGCGTTCTGGTTAAACCTAAATGGGGCTGGCGTGACCCTGGTGTGGTGAGAATTCGCACCCTGATGATCCCTGCATTATTTGGTGTCTCTGTCAGTCAGATCAACTTGCTGCTGGACACCTTCATTGCCAGTTTTCTGCAAACCGGCTCGATTAGCTGGCTCTATTACTCTGACCGTCTTCTTGAATTTCCCTTAGGCTTGTTCGGTATTGCCATTGCAACTGTGATTTTGCCTGCCTTATCTCGAAAACACGTCGATGCACAAAGCGAAGGCTTTGCTTCAACGATGGATTGGGGTGTGCGCATGGTGTTACTGCTTGGATTGCCAGCCATGCTAGGTTTGATCGTATTGGCAAAACCTATGCTAATGGTACTGTTTATGCGTGGAGAATTCGGTGTCCATGAGGTGCAGCAGTCTTCTTATTCATTAGTGGCCTATGCCTCCGGCTTATTGAACTTCATGTTAATTAAGGTACTAGCGCCTGGTTATTACTCCCGCCAAGATACGAAAACGCCAGTGCGCTACGGCATTATCGCGATGACGTCTAACATGGTGTTCAATATTATTTTTGCTTGGCATTACGGTTATGTTGGCCTAGCAATGGCCACGGCCTTGTCGGCATTTGTGAATATGGGCTTATTGTATAGAGGCTTGCACAAAGCTCAGGTGTACCGTTTAACTCGTCAAACCCTTGGCTTTATATTGCGCCTTGGAATATCGGGTAGCGCTATGGTAGGCGCCATCTTATATCTACTTAAGCCACTAGAGAGTTGGCTGAGCATGTCTCTTACTGAGAGAATTCTTGAGTTAACCTTGATGATAGGGACTGGTGCTGTGGCGTATTTATTAACGGCATTAGTGCTTGGTGTTCGATTTAAGCACCTAAAAGCCAGTGCTTAATTTAGGTCAAAATAAATCAGCGCTTCTCGTTGCTAGCATCTATTACAGGTTTCGGTATATAATTCGCCAGTTTAGGGCTGTATGGCCCACAATGTCGACTGAGAAGGTTAGGTTTTAACACGTTACATGCATCTTATCCGAGGTAGCCACAACATACGCTCTGAGCATCAGGGGTGTGTCTTGACCATAGGTAACTTTGATGGTGTCCACTTAGGGCATCAAACGGTCTTGAAGCAGGTACAACAAAAAGCTGAAGTTCTTGGTCTTCCCGCTGTGGTGATGACGTTTGAACCGCAGCCTTTAGAGCTATTCCTGCAAAGTAAGGCGCCAGCTAGGCTGACTCGGTTGCGTGATAAATACGTGCAACTCAGTAAATTGAACCTAGAGCGATTGCTGTGTGTGAACTTTAGTAAGCGCTTTGCCGGACTTCCTCCAGAGCAGTTTATTAAAGAGTTGCTGGTGGAAAAGCTTGGTGTGAAATTTCTCGTTGTCGGTGATGATTTTCGCTTTGGACGTAAACGTCAAGGTGACTTTTCTATGCTTCAACAAGCAGGAAAAGAGTATGGATTTGAGGTTGTGAGCACTGAAAGTTTCTGTCTAAATACAGAAAGAGTCAGCAGCACAGCAATTCGTCAGGCGTTAGCCAATGACGAACTGGCACAAGCCAAATCCATGCTAGGAAGACACTACAGCATTAGTGGGCGTGTATCACACGGACGAAAGCTAGGAAGAACCATAGGTTTTCCTACTGCGAATATCCCATTAAAGCGAACTGTGTCTCCCGTCTCTGGCGTGTATGTGGTGGAAACCAGCATAGACGGTCGAATGGTTGGTGGCGTGGCTAATGTTGGCCAACGACCAACAGTAAACGGTGTACGACAGCAACTAGAAGTACACTTTTTTGATTTTTCAGAAGATTTATACGGCAGACAATTAGAGGTCTGCCTTTTACACAAGTTGCGCGAAGAAGTGAAATTCCCTTCGTTCGAGGCACTTAAAACACAAATTGAATTAGATGCAGAAGCTGCTCGGGTGTGGTTGCTTCAGCACAGGCGCTGACGATATTTGAGGCTTTGCAATACCATTTGCACTGCATTAAATAGGCGTTCGCCATAATGTCTAACTTCGCCCAATATTACGGAACTAAGAATCGATGACTGACTATAAAGATACCCTGAACCTCCCAGAAACAGGGTTTCCAATGCGCGGTAATCTGGCGAATCGTGAACCAGAGATGCTTAAGCGTTGGTATAAAGAAGATCTTTACGGTGCTATCCGTGAAGCTAAAAAAGGCAATAAGCCTTTTGTTTTGCATGATGGCCCTCCATACGCAAACGGTGACATCCACATTGGTCACGCGCTAAATAAGATTCTTAAAGACATTATTATTAAATCAAAGACTCTTTCTGGTTACGATGCACCTTATATCCCAGGCTGGGATTGTCACGGTCTTCCAATCGAATTAATGGTTGAGAAGAAAAAAGGCAAGCCAGGGCATAAGATCTCTGCGGCTGAATTCCGTGAAGAGTGTCGTAAGTACGCTGCTGGTCAGGTTGAAGGTCAGAAAGAAAGCTTCAAGCGTCTAGGTATCATGGGTGAGTGGGATAAGCCATATCGCACTATGGACTTCGGTACTGAAGCCAACATCATTCGCGCTCTAGGCAAAATCGCAGACAACGGTCACCTACTGAAAGGCTTTAAGCCAGTTCACTGGTGTACGGACTGTGGTTCAGCTCTTGCAGAAGCGGAAGTGGAATACAAAGACAAGGTTTCTCCGTCAATCGATGTGAAATTTGCGGCGGCTGATGAAAAAGCAGTATTGAGCAAATTCTCTCTAGCGGATGGCCATGAAGGCGAAGGTGATATCTCAGTTGTTATCTGGACAACGACGCCTTGGACTCTTCCTGCTAACCGCGCTGTATGTATGCGTGACGATCTTGAGTACGTGTTAGTTCAAGTAGAAGGTGAAAACCCTCAGCGCTTGATTCTTGCTTCTGATCTTGCAAAAGATGTGATGGATCGTGCGGGTATCGAGCACTTCCATAACCTTGGCTTTGCTAAAGGTGCTGATCTTGAACTGTTGAAATTCCAACATCCGTTCTATGACTTTACTGTTCCAGCGATCCTTGGTGAGCACGTAACAACAGATTCAGGTACAGGTATCGTTCATACTGCACCAGGTCACGGTCAAGAAGATTTCGTGGTTGGCCAACATTACAACCTAGAAGTGGCTAACCCTGTGGGTTCAAATGGTGTGTATCTTCCAGATACTGAACTGTTTGCGGGTCAGCACGTGTTTAAAGCAAACAACTCTGTACTAGAAGTACTTAAAGAGAAAGGTGCTCTGCTACATCACCATGCTTATGAGCACAGCTACCCACACTGCTGGCGCCACAAAACGCCAATCATCTTCCGTGCTACGCCACAATGGTTTGTCTCTATGGATCAAGCTGGGTTGCGTACAAATGCACTTGAAGCTATCAAGGGCGTTCAGTGGATGCCTGAGTGGGGTCAAAGCCGCATTGAAGGTATGGTTGAAGGCCGCCCAGAGTGGTGTATCTCTCGTCAGCGTACTTGGGGTGTACCAATCACCTTGTTTGTACATAAAGAGACTTCTGAGCTTCATCCAGACACTCAACAGCTTATCGAGAAAGTCGCTCAACTTGTTGAGCAAAAAGGCATTCAAGCTTGGTGGGATGTAGACGCAGCAGAACTTCTTGGTGAAGAAGACGCAGCAAACTACGAGAAGACTCTAGATACTCTAGATGTATGGTTTGATTCAGGTGTGACTCACTACTCTGTCGTTGATGCTCGTGAAGAGTTTAACGGTGCAGGTGCAGATCTCTACCTTGAAGGCTCAGACCAACACCGTGGCTGGTTCCAATCATCATTGATCTCTTCTATTGCAATGAAGGGTGAAGCACCGTACAAGCAAGTATTGACGCATGGCTTTGTGGTTGATGGCCAAGGCCGTAAGATGTCTAAATCAGTGGGTAACGTGGTTGCGCCTAAAGATGTGACTAACAAGCTGGGCGCAGACATTCTTCGTCTATGGGTATCTTCTACAGATTACACGGGTGAAGTTGCGGTTTCTGATGAAATCCTGAAACGCAGTGCTGATGCATACCGTCGTATCCGTAACACCGCGCGTTTCTTCCTTGCGAACCTAAGTGGCTTCAACCCTGCAACGGACCTTGTTCCTGCAGAAGAGATGGTTGCGCTAGATCGCTGGGCAGTAGGTCGTGCACAAGCAGCACAACAAGAAATTGTTAAGGCTTACGAAGAATACAATACACACGCAGTAACCCAGCGTTTGATGCAGTTCTGTTCTATCGAGATGGGTTCTTTCTACCTAGACGTAATTAAAGACCGTCAGTACACAGCGAAGCAGGGCAGTCATGCTCAACGCAGCTGTCAAACTGCACTTTACTACATCGTTGAAGGGCTCGTTCGTTGGATGGCGCCAATCATGTCGTTCACTGCAGATGAGATCTGGAACGAAATGCCAGGTGAGCGCGATAAGTTCGTATTCACTGGTGAGTGGTTCGACGGTCTATTCGGCTTAGCGGAAGGCGAAGAGCTGAACAATGAGTTTTGGAGTGACGTACAACAAGTTCGTGCTTCTGTGAACAAGCTTCTTGAAGACGCGCGTAAAGAAAAACTGATCGGTGGTTCACTTCAGGCTGAAGTCACTCTGTTCGCAGACGACGCACTGGCTAGCAAGTTAAACAAGCTTGGTGATGAACTTCGTTTTGTTCTGTTGACGTCTCGCGCTGATGTAGCTCCAGTATCAGAGAAATCTGACACGGCTCAGCAAACTGAAATTGAAGGTTTGTTTGTTCAAGTGAACGCGACTGAGCTTGAGAAGTGCGACCGTTGTTGGCACCACACTGCAGATGTAGGCACGATCGAAGGCCATGAGACTATCTGTGGTCGCTGTGTGTCAAACGTAGAAGGCGAAGGCGAGGTTCGTAAGTTTGCCTAATATGAACTTACTAAAGCAGACAGGGTTACGCTGGCTTTGGCTGGCGGCTCTGATCTTTGTTGCTGATATAGCAATAAAGTTAGTGGTTATGGACACCATGGGATATGGCTGGGCGAACCGCATTGAGGTATTGCCCTTTTTCAACCTGCTTTATGTGCACAACTACGGTGCTGCATTTAGCTTCCTTGGCGACCAAGGTGGTTGGCAACGCTGGTTATTTACTGGCATCGCCATTGCCGTATGCGGAATGTTGATGTTCTGGATGCGAAAACTACCTCAAACTGAAAAGTGGAATAACATTGCGTATTCACTGATCATTGGTGGCGCTCTAGGTAATGTCTTTGACCGTATAGTGCACGGCTTTGTGGTTGATTACCTCGATTTCTTCGTGGGAACGTATCACTGGCCTGCTTTCAACCTTGCTGATAGCGCTATTTGTATTGGTGCCGGCATGGTTATTCTTGATGGCTTTATTAGCGGTAAACGCGACTCAGCTGATTCTGCTGAGAAGTAATAACCTTTGATTGGGTGCTCGATAAGTGAGCACTTGATGGTGGTGGCAGTATATTTTACTTGTCACCGCTACAAGGTTTCGCTAGTATTGCGTCCGCCCTATAAAGGGGCGCGCTAGCTTTGTTGTAATCTAATTTAAATCACGATTATGACGCGCTGGCTCAACAATTTGGAACATAGGTGGAAAGATGTTTGAAACTCTACTTGTGATTTACCTGTTGGCTGCGCTTGGTGTGATTGGCCTAGTTCTGATTCAACAAGGTAAAGGCGCAGATATGGGAGCCTCGTTCGGTGCAGGCGCATCAAATACAGTATTTGGCGCAGGCGGCTCTAGTAACTTTTTAACCCGAATGACTGCAGTTTGTGCAACAGTCTTCATCGTTGTTTGTTTGTTTCTTGGTAATATGTCTACGCATAAAACCGAGTCTCAGTGGGTTGACCCAACAGCTGGTCAAACTATTCAAAAAACAGACGACGCAGTGAGTGAAATTCCAGCCGAAAAAGGCGCGGATATTCCTCAGTAAGCTGAAATGCTTATTGCCGAGATGGTGAAATTGGTAGACACGCCAGCATGAGGTGCTGGTGCCTTTGGTGTGAGGGTTCGAGTCCCTCTCTCGGCACCATATATTGTTTGAAAAGCAATCTATTAAGCATATAATGCTTAGTAGTCGGACGCGGGGTGGAGCAGCTTGGTAGCTCGTCGGGCTCATAACCCGAAGGTCGTCGGTTCAAATCCGGCCCCCGCAACCATTTTTAGTTGAGTCTGAATTTTCAAACATCATAACTGAATTTTTTCGGTTATGAGCTAAGCTTCTTTTAGCTTAGTGATATCAGGGTCCAGCAGCATAAAACCCCGACTATCGGGGTTTTTTGTTATCTGCGGTTTATCACTGTGGATGTGTGCTTGGTAAATGAAATGGGCTTTATGCCCTTTTTTTGTTTCTGGAGTGGTTGAACAATGACTGGTTTAGAAAGACAACTAACTGAGATGCTTGAAGCGCCTGTAGAGGCATTAGGTTATGAGTTAGTTGGACTTGAGTTTATTCGCGCGGGCGAATATTCGACATTACGCATTTATATCGATAGCGAAAACGGTATTAATGTTGACGATTGTGCTGAAGTAAGCCATCAGGTTAGTGCAGTAATGGATGTAGAAGATCCTATTTCTGTTGCTTATAACCTTGAAGTGTCTTCACCAGGACTTGAACGACCGCTTTTCAAAGCCGCACACTATGAACAGTTTGTAGGCCAAGAGGTCAGCATTGTGTTGAAGATGGGTGTTGGAAATCGCCGCAAGTGGAAGGGCGTTATCAAGGGTGTTGATGGTGAACTCATCACTGTTGAAACCGACAACCAAGATAATGAGTTTGCTCTGAGCAACATATCTAAAGCCAATCTGATCCCTAAGTTTTAAGTCTATTTAAAGAGGCTATAAGAATGAATAAAGAAATTCTAGCTGTAGTAGAAGCGGTTTCAAATGAGAAAGCCGTTCCTCGCGAGCGTATTTTTGAGGCGCTAGAAATCGCGCTTTCAACTGCGACAAAGAAAAAGTACGAGATGGAAATCGAAGTACGTGTTGAGATCGATCGCAAGAGCGGTAACTTCGAAACTTTCCGTCGCTGGGAAGTGGTTGCTGAAGTTGAAAATCCAACATTGGAAATGTCAATCGAAGCGGCACAGTTCGATGATGAAACACTGGGTTTAGGTGATTTTGTTGAAGACGAAATCGATTCGGTTAAATTTGACCGTATTACGGTGCAAACAGCGAAGCAAGTTATCGTACAAAAAGTACGTGAAGCAGAGCGTGAGCAAATCGTTGAGCAGTTTATTGATAACGAAGGTGAGCTAATCACTGGTGTTGTTAAGAAAGTAAACCGTGAAACGGTTGTTCTAGACCTTGGTAACAACGCTGAAGCCGTTATCCTTCGTGATGACCAGCTACCTCGTGAAAACTTCCGTCCAGGCGACCGTGTACGTGGTCTTCTTTATTCTGTACGTCCAGAAGCGCGTGGCTTCCAGCTATTCATTACTCGCTCTAAGCCTGAAATGCTAACTGAGCTATTCCGTATCGAAGTGCCTGAAATTGCAGAAGACATCATTGAGCTTAAAGCAGCAGCTCGTGATCCAGGTTCTCGTGCGAAGATCGCAGTTAAAACTAACGATCGCCGTATCGACCCAGTAGGTGCATGTGTAGGTATGCGTGGAGCACGCGTACAGGCTGTATCTGGTGAGTTAGGCAATGAGCGTATCGATATCATCCTTTGGGATGACAACCCAGCACAGTTCGTTATCAACGCAATGGCTCCTGCTGATGTAGCGTCAATCATCGTAGATGAAGACACGCACTCAATGGATATCGCTGTTGAAGCTGATAACCTAGCGCAAGCAATTGGCCGTAGTGGTCAAAACGTACGTTTGGCATCACAACTTACTGGTTGGGAACTGAACGTAATGACTGTAGAAGACCTACAGAAGAAACACGAAGCAGAATCAACTGAAGCTATTGAAAGCTTCATGAAGCACCTAGACCTTGAACAAGATTTCGCAGAAATGTTGGTAGAAGAAGGCTTCTCAACTCTTGAAGAAGTGGCATACGTGCCAATGAGTGAGCTTTTGGAAATTAACGGTCTAGATGAAGATTTGGTCGAAGAACTACGTAGTCGAGCTAAAGATGCACTCACCACCCTTGCACTTGCGCAAGAAGAGTCGTTTGAAGGCCTGCACCCAGCTGATGACCTATTAGCATTAGAAGGCTTAGAGCGCGAAATGGCGTTCAAACTAGCTGCCAAAGGTGTAGTGACCCTAGAAGATCTTGCTGACCAAGGCACAGATGATCTTGAAGGTATCGACGACTTAACAGAAGAACGTGCTGGTGAGCTAATCATGGCTGCACGTAATATCTGTTGGTTTGGTGACGAAGAATAATCCGGCACGGAGGTAGTTGCATGACACAACTTACAGTTAAAGCCCTAAGTGAAGAAATTGGTACGCCGGTTGAGCGCTTAATTGAACAATTAGAAGACGCAGGTCTGAAAAAGAACTCTAGCGACAATGTCACTGACGAAGAAAAGCAGGCATTGTTGACGCACCTGAAGAAAGAACATGGTGATACGTCTGGCGAGTCTGAACCAACCCGTCTAACTTTACAACGTAAGAAGCGAAGCACACTGAGTGTTGCAGCTGGCGGCGGCAAGAGCAAGGATGTGACAGTAGAAGTACGTAAGAAGCGTACCTACGTGAAGCGTAGCTCTGTTGATGAGCAAGCTCGTCTAGAAGCTGAGGAAAAAGCTCGCCTAGAAGCAGAAGTTGCAGCGAAACAAGAAGCTGAAGAGAAAGCGAAACGCGAAGCTGAAGAAAAAGCACAGCGTGAAGCAGAAGCAAAAGCAAAACGTGACGCTGATGAAAAAGCGAAACAAGAAGCAGCAGCTAAGGCGAAAGCTAACTCAACTGAAGCTCCACAAATTGACTCTGAAGAGCGTAAAGTGAAAGATCAAGCAGCAAAAGATGCGGCTGACCTAAAACGTCGCCAAGAAGAAGAAGCTAAGCGCAAAGCGGAACAAGAAGCAGAAAAACTTCTTGAAGACGCACGTAAACTTGCAGAAGAAAATGCAGAGCGCTGGGCAAAAGAAGAACAAACTAAGAAGACCGAGACTACGGACTACCACGTCACGACTTCTACTTACGCTCGTGAAGCTGAAGATGCAGCTGACCGTCGTGCAGATGGCGGTGGCCAACGTAAGAAGAAGAAGAAAAAGCCAGCTGATGCTAATGCAAACGCTCGTGGTAACAACCGTAACCAACGCGGTCAGCGCGGTCGTAAAGGCAAGCTAGCTAAGCCGACTTCAATGCAACAAGGTTTCGATAAGACAGCAACAGTAGCAAAAGCTGACGTTGCAATCGGCGAAACCATCGTTGTATCTGAACTGGCTAACAAGATGTCAGTTAAAGCGACTGAAGTGATCAAGGTTATGATGAAGATGGGCGCTATGGCGACTATCAACCAAGTAATCGACCAAGAAACTGCAGCACTTGTTGCTGAAGAAATGGGTCACAAAGTGGTTCTTCGTAAAGAGAACGAACTAGAAGAAGCAGTAATGTCAGATCGTGACAGCTCACTTGAGTCTGTATCACGTGCTCCTGTTGTTACTATCATGGGTCACGTTGACCACGGTAAAACTTCTACACTTGATTACATTCGTAAAGCACACGTTGCTGACGCGGAAGCGGGTGGTATTACCCAGCACATCGGTGCTTACCACGTAGAGACTGAGAACGGTATGATTACCTTCTTGGATACTCCTGGACACGCCGCGTTTACCGCAATGCGTGCTCGTGGTGCTCAAGCGACAGATATCGTAGTTCTAGTTGTTGCTGCAGATGATGGCGTAATGCCACAGACTGTGGAAGCGATACAGCACGCACAAGCGGCTGGCGTTCCATTGATCGTTGCAGTGAACAAGATCGATAAAGAGGGTGCAAACCCAGACAACGTTAAGAACGAACTAGCACAGTACGACGTTATTCCTGAAGAGTGGGGCGGTGAGAACATGTTTGTTCACATCTCTGCGAAACAAGGTACTAACATCGAAGGTCTACTAGAAACTATCCTTCTACAATCTGAAGTTCTTGAACTTACAGCGGTAGCAGAAGGCATGGCATCTGGTGTGGTTGTAGAATCTCGCCTTGATAAAGGTCGCGGTCCTGTTGCAACGGTTCTTGTTCAGTCTGGTACGCTTAACAAAGGCGATATCCTACTTTGTGGTCAAGAATACGGCCGTGTTCGTGCAATGCGCGATGAGAACGGTGCTGAAATCACAGAAGCAGGTCCTTCTATCCCTGTAGAAATCATCGGTCTATCTGGTGTTCCTGCGTCAGGTGACGAAGCAACTGTAGTTCGTGATGAGCGTAAAGCTCGTGAAGTAGCAAACTACCGTCAAGGTAAATTCCGTGAAGTGAAACTAGCACGTCAACAGAAAGCGAAACTAGAGAACATGTTCTCTAACATGACGGCTGGTGAAGTTGCTGAGCTTAACGTTGTACTTAAAGCTGACGTTCAGGGTTCTGTGGAAGCTATCGCTGATTCTCTACGTAAACTTTCTACTGAAGAAGTGAAAGTGAACATCGTAGGTTCTGGTGTTGGTGGTATCACTGAAACTGACGCAGTACTTGCTGCAGCGTCTAACGCTATCTTACTTGGTTTCAACGTTCGTGCTGATGCATCTGCTCGCCGCGCTGTCGAAAACGAGAACCTAGACCTTCGTTACTACTCAATCATTTACCAATTGATTGACGAAGTTAAACAAGCGATGGGCGGTATGCTTGCTCCAGAATTCAGACAAGAAATCATTGGTCTTGCTGAAGTACGTGACGTATTTAAGTCACCTAAACTGGGCGCAATCGCTGGTTGTATGGTTACTGAAGGCGTGATTAAGCGTAACAACCCAATCCGTGTACTTCGTGAAAACGTTGTAATCTACGAAGGTGAGCTAGAATCTCTACGCCGCTTCAAAGATGACGTACAAGAAGTTAAGAATGGCTACGAGTGTGGTATCGGCGTTAAGAACTACAATGATGTTCGCGTTGGTGACCAAATCGAAGTATTCGAAATCGTTGAAGTTAAGCGTACTCTTGACTAATCAACACATTGACAAAAATTGTCTGACCCCTAAGGTTAGATAATTGGTTGTTGAATACACCATGGGGGGCTTATGCCCCTCATTATTTTTTCTAAAGTGAGAAAAGAAATGTCAAAAGAATTTAGCCGCACACAGCGTGTGTCGCAACAACTGCAAAAAGAACTGGCTGTTTTAACACAGCGTGAAGTTCGTGATTCTCGTATCGGAATGGTGACCATTTCTGACGTAGAAGTCTCTCGTGACCTTGCGGTTGCCAAAGTGTTTGTTACCTTCTTCTGTGTGGGTGAGCAAACGCCAGAGTCTTGCCTTGCTGCTCTTCAAGAGCATGAAGTTGAGATTCGCATGATGCTAGGTAAGCGTATCCGCCTTCGCCTAACTCCTGAAGTTCGCTTTGTTTATGACAACACTCTCGTTGAAGGCATGCGCATGTCTAACCTTGTGAGCGAAGTTGTCTCTAAAGATGCTAAGAAGAAAGCAGAGTCAGGTCGCGAGGACGAAGAGTAATGGCAAGACGTCGTAAAGGTCGTCCAGTTAACGGCGTCGTATTGCTGGATAAACCAACCGGAATCTCTTCAAATGATGCGCTACAGAAAGTAAAGCGCATCTACTTTGCTGAAAAAGCGGGCCATACAGGTGCTCTTGATCCTCTAGCAACAGGCATGCTGCCTATCTGCTTAGGTGAAGCGACCAAGTTTTCGCAGTTCTTGTTGGACTCAGATAAGCGCTATCGCACCATTGCTAAGTTGGGTGAGCGTACTAACACCTCGGATTCTGATGGTGAGGTAGTGGAAACACGCCCAGTTTCAGTAACCAAAGAGCAGCTGTTAGACGCGATTGCGACCTTCCGTGGTACCACGGATCAAGTCCCTTCTATGTTCTCTGCGCTGAAGTACCAGGGCAAGCCTCTGTATGAATATGCACGTCAAGGCATCGACGTCCCTCGCGAATCTCGCAAGATCACTGTGTACGAGATTGAACTGATTCGCTTTGATGGTGACGAAGTTGAACTCGAAGTTCACTGCTCTAAAGGTACCTACATCCGCACTATTGTTGATGACCTTGGTGAAATGTTGGGTTGTGGTGCTCACGTGTCTTACTTGCGCCGTACAGGTGTTGCTAAATATCCATACGAAAAGATGGTGACGCTGGAGCAACTGCAAGAGCTGCTTGATAAAGCGAATGCTGAAGAGATTGCACCGAAGGAACTATTGGATGAGCTATTGCTACCCATGGATACCGCGGTAGAGGACCTACCAGAAGTGAACTTGATTCCAGAATTAACGGATATGGTTCAGCACGGTCAACCTGTACAGGTATTTGGCGCGCCAAGCGAAGGCGTGGTTCGCATGACTTCAGGTGAAGAAAAAACCTTCATCGGCGTTGCTGAAATCGATGACGATGGACGTATCGCACCGAAACGCTTAGTGGTGTTTCGCGAAGAGCAGGCTTAGAAACATTCCTAGGTCCTAGGTCCTAGAACCTAGGGCCATAGAACCTTAGTTCTACTGAACCGATCTTACCCCTTGCTTTACCAAAGTCTTATCCGTATAATTCGCGCTTCGCGTAGTGGCTGAATCAGAGATTGGCGCTACAACTTTTAAACTTACTCTTATCAGGAGAGAATTATGTCTCTGAATGCAGAAACTAAAGCAGCAATCGTTGCAGAATACGCACAAGGTGAAGGCGATACAGGTTCACCAGAAGTTCAAGTAGCTCTACTTACAGCTTCTATCAACCACCTTCAAGGTCACTTTGCTAACCATAAGCACGATCACCACAGCCGTCGTGGTCTGCTACGTATGGTTTCTAGCCGTCGTAAGCTTCTAGATTACCTTAAAGGTAAAAACCTAGCTCGCTACCAAGACCTAATCAAACGTCTAGGCCTACGTCGCTAATTAAGCGACTGCGTCAAGCAGTTTGAAGAAAAAGGAGCCTATGGCTCCTTTTTTTGTATCTGTTGCCCCATCCTAAATAAGGTTGAACAATACTCTGACGAGAATGTTTTCAGGTATAATTCAGCTTTTTCCGCTCTAGATTACAAAATCTAACGCAAGTAGTTTATACTACGCCTCGTTATTTGTATTTTCACGAATAGCTACCGACCCAACACATTACAGTCACAGATTGTCGGCCAATAGGTCGCGACTATTACAAGTAGATTCAAGACCCCGTCTTTAGTCTGTTTTTACTAGTCGCGATTAGTAATGGTTTGGGTTTTCACTAAATTTTTCTATGGCTCAAAGGCTATGGAACAAGGAAACAAGAATGTTCGAAAAACCAGTTGTTAAGACTTTCCAGTACGGTAACCACACGGTTACTCTAGAGACTGGCGTAATTGCACGTCAAGCTACCGCTGCTGTTATGGCGACAATGGACGATACTTCAGTATTCGTATCTGTTGTTGCTAAAAAAGAAGCGGTAGAAGGCCAAGATTTCTTCCCTCTAACAGTAAACTACCAAGAGCGTACTTACGCTGCAGGTAAAATCCCTGGTGGTTTCTTCAAGCGTGAAGGCCGTCCTTCTGAAGGCGAAACACTAACGGCTCGTCTTATCGACCGTCCAATTCGTCCTCTATTCCCAGAAGGCTTCAAGAACGAAGTTCAGGTTATCGCGACAGTAATGTCTGTTAACCCTGACGTTCAACCAGACATGATCACTATGCTTGCAACATCTGCAGCATTGTCTATCTCTGGTGTTCCATTTAACGGTCCTATCGGTGCAGCACGTGTTGCTCACATCGATGGCGAGCTAGTGCTTAACCCGTCAATGACTGAACTAGAAAGCTCTAAGCTTGACCTAGTTGTTTCTGGTACTGAAGGCGCTGTTCTTATGGTTGAGTCTCAAGCAGACAACCTAACAGAAGAAGAGATGCTAGCGGCTGTTGTTTACGGTCACGACCAACAACAAGTTGCTATCCAAGCGATTAACGAATTTGCTGCAGAAGTAGCAACTCCTTCTTGGAACTGGGAAGCTCCAGCTGAAAACACTGAGCTTGTAAACAAGATTGCTGCACTAGCAGAAGCTCAAGTTGTTGAAGCTTACCAAATCACTGAAAAGATGGCGCGTTATGACCGTATCCATCAGATCGGCGACGAAGTAAAAGCAACGCTACTTGCTGAAAACGCTGAGCTTAACCCGAAAGAAATCCACACTATCTTCCATGATCTTGAGAAGACAGTAGTTCGTCGTGGCATCATCGCGGGTAACCCACGTATCGATGGTCGTGAAAAAGACATGGTTCGTGCTCTAGACGTACGTACTGGCGTTCTTCCACGTACTCACGGTTCTGCACTATTCACTCGTGGTGAAACTCAGGCGATCGTTACTGCTACTCTTGGTACTCAACGTGATGCACAAATCATCGATGAGCTAACAGGCGAGCGTAAAGACAACTTCCTACTGCACTACAACTTCCCTCCATACTGTGTAGGTGAAACTGGTTTTGTTGGTTCTCCTAAGCGTCGTGAAATCGGCCACGGTAAACTGGCTAAGCGTGGTATTGCAGCGGTAATGCCTTCTGTTGAAGAATTCCCATACACAGTTCGTGTTGTATCGGAAATCACAGAATCTAACGGTTCTTCTTCAATGGCTTCTGTATGTGGTACTTCTCTTGCTCTTATGGATGCAGGTGTGCCAATTAAAGCTTCTGTTGCGGGTATCGCAATGGGTCTAGTTAAAGAAGGCGACGACTTCGTTGTTCTTTCTGACATCCTAGGCGACGAAGATCACCTTGGTGACATGGACTTTAAAGTAGCCGGTACTAACGACGGTATCACTGCACTGCAGATGGATATCAAGATCGAAGGTATCACTAAAGAGATCATGCAAATTGCTCTTAACCAAGCGCAAGGTGCACGTAAGCACATCCTATCTGTAATGGATGACGCTATCTCTGGTGCTCGTGAAGAGATTTCTCAATTCGCTCCACGTATCCACCAAATGAAGATCAACCCTGAGAAGATCCGTGACGTTATTGGTAAAGGCGGCGCAGTTATCCGTTCACTTTGTGAAGAAACTGGCACTACTATCGAAATCGAAGACGACGGTACAGTGAAGATCGCTGCAACTTCTGGCGAACAAGCACAAGATGCAATCGACCGCATCAAGGCGCTAACGGCTGAAGTAGAAGTAGGTACTATCTACATGGGTAAAGTAGCTCGTCTAGCTGACTTCGGTGCGTTCGTAACTATCCTTCCTGGTAAAGATGGTCTAGTACACATCTCTCAAATCGCTGATAAGCGCGTAGAGAAAGTATCTGATTACCTAACTGAAGGCCAAGAAGTAAAAGTTAAGGTTCTTGAGATCGACCGTCAAGGTCGTGTACGTCTAAGCATGAAGGAAGCTGTTGAAGCTCCTGCAGCAGATGACGCAGCACCAGCCGCTGAATAATATTGATTTTTAAGAAAAAATTGATGTATGTGTAAATAAAGAGGAGCTTTTTAGCTCCTCTTTTTCTATGCTAAAGGAATATGATTCGAATTCGATGATCCACATGGAGGTAGTATTTCGTGAAATGGTTTAGTGTGCTGATAGCGGGTGTAGTACTGATGATGTCCGGCTGTTCAAGCATCGGCGGTCAAAGTCAACAATGGGCGCCGCCACCAATGGCCGTTCCTCTACAGCCTTCAATCCAACAAGAAGTACAGATTGCGCGCACAACGCAACTGCTACTGCGCAATGATATTAATGATCAAGAAAGGGCAGAGCTGCATTTTCAGCGTGGTGTTTACTACGATAGCCTAGGGCTACGAGAGTTGGCACGTTACGACTTCAATCAAAGCTTATCGATTAATCCGGCTCAACCGGATATCTTCAACTTGCTTGGCGTTTATTTTACCCAGGTAGGGCAGTATGACGCAGCCTATGAGGCGTTTGATTCCACGTTAGAATTAGACCCTAATAATCAGTATGCAGAGCGTAACAGGGCGATAGCGCTCTATTACGGTGATAGAGTAGATTTAGCTCTAGAGGAAATGACTCGTCATTACAATGATGACCCAAGCGACCCGTTTCGCGCATTATGGTTGTATATCGTAGAACATGAAACCAATCAGCAGCAAGCGTTCGAGAAACTGACTACCAGCTACGCGAATCGTGACCAACAGTGGGGCTGGGTTCTGGTGGGTTTGATGCTGGATGAAGTACCGGAAGATGATGCCTTCATGGAGATCGCGGCAGGCGCGAAAGACAACCTTACCTTAGCTCAGCGTTTAACTGAGGCCTATTTCTATCTAGCGAAGCGACACCAGCTAGAAGGCGAGTATGCTGAAGCGGTTAGCTTGTATAAGCTTTCTTTAAGCTTGAACGTCTACGAATATGTTGAACATAGATACGCGTTTCTTGAGTTAGGGCGGATTTTTTCTGATATTCGCGCCGAGCGAAAACAGCAACTAGAGTAAGCTTCGCAAGAAAGTGAATAATTAATGTCATTTTATTGAACTTACCTCAGTCTCTAGACTCTTATAAATACCGTTCTCATTGAGACGGTATTTTTTGTTTTTACTCCCATCACTCTAGTTATTGTTCAATTCATCAGCGTTATAGTTTTCATTTCTTTCATAAATTTCAAAAACGTGAAAGTTATGAAAGAAATTCATCAAAAACTCATTTCTTCCCTTGATATTTTTGTGACCATTTTCCGCTATCCCATGAAATGAAACCGCTTTCTCAAAGTTTACTTAATAGTGCTTTAGGTCTTAACTTGTTGTATTTATTGATGTGATGTGTTTCATATGAGCTGTGAATATTTCATGGGATTCTTATGCATCATTCATTGTGAGGCATCGCTGAACTTTCATCTCTTTCATTAGATAACATTTGTTTCGTGGACATAAAACCTATAACAAAACTAGGAAATAACATGAAACTTTTTAAACTCTTACCTCTATCCCTAGCCGTGGCTGGTACGCTAGCTTCTGCCGCTGCACTGGCAGATAATCATGATACCGTTGTAATGGAAGCACGCCTTGCTGAGGTTATAGCTCAAGCAGAAGAACGTCTTGCTGATATCGAAGCTCGTGCCGCTGGCGAAGCTGTTAATGTGCAGGGTTCTGCTATCGAGAACACTCAACCTGAACTTCCTCTTGGCGTTGTATTCTCAGGTTACGCTCGCTACGGTGCTGGTTACCAAAGCGGTGATTCTCTTTACGTAGGTACTGCTGGTGGTATCGGTGGTGGTAACAAAACTGGCCGTCTAGGTAACGAACAAAACGGCGGTGAGTTCCAGTTCTCTCGTTCTTTTGAAAGTGACGCAGGCGCAGTTTGGGACTTAGTGTTCATGATTGACCACTGGGCTGATGGTTCTTGGGCTACTGATGGCGGTACAAACGTTAAGAAAATGTACGCTGGTGCATCTAATGTATTTGAATCTCAACCAGACCTATACATTTGGGCTGGTCGTGACTTCCACCAACGTCCACAAACAGACATCGATGATTACTTCTGGATGACACACGATGGTCAAGGTGCAGGTTTCTATAACTTAGATCTTAGCGCACTTAAGTTTGACCTTGGCTTTGTTGGTCAAGTTGAAGACGACATGGTAGGTGATAACGGCAAGTACGCTATTACATCTAAGTTCCATGGCATGAACTTCGGCGGTTTAGATCTAGCATTCTACGCAAACTACGGATTTAAATCTGAGAAGCTTGAAAACGATGCGAATGTAGCAGATAGCGCATACCAAGTAGCTGCTGAAGCTAACTTCTCTGGACAAAAATTTGTTGTTCGTTACTCAGACAATGCTATTGATAGTGTATACGACCTCAAAGAAGACCAAACCGCGTTGCTATTCAGCTTTAGCGGTGGCGTAAGTCTAACTGATAATGCAGGTATCCAATACTTGACGTCTTACCAAGCGCTAGAGGGCGATGCAGTAGAAGATCGTGCTCAATACAATGTTATCGTTCGTCCTACATACCAGTGGAACGACGTTCACTCTACATGGTTAGAGGGTGGCTATAACGTAGTTGACTTCGATGATGAAGACGCAACTAACTCCTCTTGGAAAGTAACACTTTCTCAAAACATCGCAATCGGTGGAATGACTTGGTCTCGCCCAATGCTTCGCTTCTACGCAACAGTGGGTGAAGCGGACAACGAGTACATCTCTAAGAATGCAGATGGTTCATACGTAACTAGCAACCCAGACACTCTAACTGTTGGTGCTATGTTCGAAGCATGGTGGTAAGCACTAGCTAACTGTTAATTTGATGTAAGTTCTTCAATTGGCCCCTTTTCCCTTGAAGGGGCCATTTTTCGACAAAATAACTCCCGTCGGTTGGGGCACGTAAGTGCCCACTTTTCGTTATTAAAACGTCCTTATTTTTATGTCCGACAAATGTTTTCGTTCCAGAAAGCGTTATGCGGGTCAAATTTCTAGAGATCGTTTTAGTTTAGATCTTGAGCCTGTGATCCTCTTCCTTAATTTTATGTCACTTCATTGATATTGTCCCAACCCAAGAAAGCGCTTTCTTTTTAGTTGGGGGTAAAAGTGGCAACAATTAAGGATGTATCAGAGCTGGCCGGAGTGTCTCAAGCAACAGTGTCTCGTGTCGTCAATGGCACCACACGGGTGAGTCACACTAAAAAATTGAAGGTCGAAAAGGCGATCCGAGAACTTGGATACAAACTGAGTGCCTTTGGCCGCACCCCAAGCAACACACGTACAGGCAGCATTGGGATCATTGTTCCTGAATTGGGTGGCCCTTTTTATTCCGAGATCCTCAACAACATTGAAAGCACTCTTAGTCGCTATGGTTATCACACCGTGGTCACGTCAGGCCAATCCTCGGAGCACTATCAAAAAGAATCCATTGAGTTCCTGCTGGGAAGAAGAGTCGACGGGATCATTCTGCTCACACCAAACCTTACCGATGACTATTTGATCAATCTAGAAGATCAAGGTGTCCCTTTAGTGGTCCTCAATCGTACAATCCCTGAAATGCCTCGCAGTTGTATCAACATTGACAATGAACTGGGTGGACGTATCGCCACGCAGCACCTCATCAAGCAAGGGCATACATCCATTGCCTGTATCTCCGGCCCTTTATCAGAGGCGGATGCTAGAGCTCGTTTATTGGGTTATCGCAGAGCACTTGAAGAAGCGGATATTCCGTATGACGAAATGTTGGTGTGTGAAGGGGGATATACCGAGACTTCAGGTAATACGGTCATGGCAAAGCTGCTACGTCGAGAGCGTGAGTTCACGGCTGTGTTTGCATGTAATGACCACATGGCGTTTGGCGCGTATGAAACCCTGCGAGAACAAGGCTTTTCTGTACCCGACGATATTTCATTGATTGGCTTTGATAACGTCAATTTTGCACGCTACCTTACGCCAGCACTGACTACCGTCAGCTTTCCTATTAAGGAAATGTGTATGGAAGCGGTGGAGCTGATGTTCCAAAAACTGAATAAGAGCAAAACACAGGTGAGGTTTCGCTTGCTTCCTGCGTTGGTGATACGTGAATCCGTCACTGATATGCAGCTCGTGACTTCTTAATAAGGATTTGCGGAGAGTCATGGATATGTCTAAAGCAAATAAGAAGGTTACTGTTCAGCAAGTTGCTGAAATTGCGGGCGTTTCCGCAAGCACAGTATCTCGGTTTTTAAACCAAACCACCTATATTGCGGATAACAAAAAGAGAGATATTCTTGAGGCCATTCGTCAGACAGGCTATCGCGCTCGCGTAGCAAAATGTAATGAGAGATTAAATAAGAGCAGAACCATAGGCGTTCTGGTTCAAAACCCCGAAAGCCCGCACACGACCCGCATCATTGAAGATATGGAAAAAGTGCTTATTGCCTGTGGCTATTCAATCTTAATTGCAGCAGGTCATTGGCAACCCAAAAGCCAGTTGCATGCCTTAGAGTACCTAAAGAAAAGTGATGTTGATGGTGTTGTTATTGTGACCGGTAATCTTAAACCGCAGCAAATCATGGATTATGCCAAATCACTGCCTGTTATTGCCGTTGGATACCAACTCTCCGGCGAAAATGTGCACTCATTGAGTATCGATAACTCTATTGGTGGCTACATGGCAACCCTGCATTTATTGCAAAAGGGCCACACCCAAATTGCTCATATCAAAGGAATACAAGAGCAGCCTGATGGGGCTGCACGCTTTGAAGGGTACAAGCATGCGCTTAGGGAAGCGGGACTGGACATCAAACCCCAGTTAATTAAACAAGGCGACTTCAACAGTGAGTCAGGGTATCACAACACCATTGAATTGCTTGATTCTAAAGTGCCGTTTACAGCTATTTTTGCTGGTAACGATCAAACTGCGTATGGCGCAATTAAAGCGCTGCATGATAGAGGGTTAAGAGTACCAGAAGATGTAGCGGTAATCGGTTTTGATGATCTCGCCACTTCGCGATATTTCACGCCGTCGTTGACAACGATGAGGCAACCCATAGAAGAGATCGGGGCAGTATGCGCCGAGTCTATGATCCGCATCTTAGAGATAGGGAAGCCGCTGACACCGCGACTTCCCCCTATAGAACTGCTAGTTCGCCAATCGACTTAACGCAGTTCAAGTCCTGCAATTTGATGCCAGTAACCATTACACTGGCGATCTTCAATGATAATCGGGCTTTCACCCGCTTCATTCGCCTTGAAGGCATCAAGATGCGTAAAGGTATCTACCCCAAGCGGACTCAAACGAACCACATCAACCAATCCTTGCATTGATGGAATATCGTTCCCTAGGTTGTAGCAATAGCCTGACTGAGTTTGGATTCCGTTTAAATTAAAAACAGTCTGGCCTTCTTGGCTGTCCACTTTAAGACCGGTAGGGTACTTAATGCAGCAGGTCTCACAGTCATCTTTTGCCTTGTTTTCTGCGCGCGCGGTAAAGCAACGTGCGGAGTAGGCCAGAGGTAAATAGCCGTGACTAAATACTTCAACCTCGAACTTATTGCGGATACCAATCTCATCACATTGATTCAAGGTATTGGATAGCCAATCACGAGACAACTCTACCGGCATACACCAACGAATCATTCCCTGTTTAAGGAACAAATTGAGCGTATGCGCGTTGTAGGTATTAACCGCAGGCCCTACAACAAAGGGCACGCCTTTTTCGTTGGCCAGTTGAATAGCAGAGACGTCATTGGCTTCAATAGCGAAGTCACCGTTATCGATGTACTTCTTCATGATGTTCACCTCACTCGGTGCTTCAAGTAACGCCATCGTGGAGAGCACCACTTGTTTGCCTGAATCGGCAAGCTCTTTGGCGATATCAAACCAATGCTTTGGTTTCACTTCTCTGCGTTTCGAGCACACTGACTCACCCAGGTAAATGACATCAGCATTAGATTGTTTTGCTTGCTGATAAAAGCTTTCTACATCTTGTTTTGGCCAAAAGTAGAGTAGAGGCCCTAATGAATACTTCATATTAATATCTCCTACTATTGCCATTTGCGATGATATGCGCCGAGGGTGGTTTGGGTTCCCTCTGATACGTTGGCCAGTGCTTTGTCCCATTCAGGCTGTACCTGATAGTTTTCTGGATCTCGCTGATAGGCATCAATCGCTGCGCGCCAGGTACGAGTCACCTGCTCAACGTAAGCGGGGCTGCGTTGGCGACCTTCAATTTTCACGGATGCCACATTGGCGGCAAATAGCTCAGGCAATAGGGACAAGGTGTTTAAACTGGTGGGCTCTTCTAGAGCATGGTAGAGCTTGTTTTCACCCTCAACGGTGGCATTGAAGCGACCCTTACATAGGGTTGGGTAGCCCGCATTTTCACCTTGAGCGTAGCGATCAATTAGGATCTCGTTCAGTCTAGACTCAAGGCCAGAATCGGTTTCTTGCCAGCGAACATATTTAGCTGGAGAGCATGCGCCAACGGTGTTTGGGGATTCCCCTGTCAGGTAAGAAGACAGGTAACAGCGACCTTCAGACATGATACATAGGCTGCCAAAGGCAAAGACTTCCAGTTCCACATCAGAGGTAAGATTTCTAGAAAGCTGTTTAACCTGGTGAATGGATAGCACTCGTGGCAGAACTACACGCTTAATGTTGAAGTTACTGTGGTAATAATCAACCGCGGCGACGTTGGTCGCGGATGCTTGAACTGACAGATGAAGCTCAAGCTCTGGGTAGCGTCTTGCGGCGTATTCTAATACGGCAATATCGGCCACAATGAGGGCATCAATGCCATTTTGCGCTGCCATATCCACAGCATTGGTCCATCGCTCAAACCCTGATGGCTGAGCAAAGGTATTTAATGCCACATGAATTTTCTTGTTGGCGTTGTGCACATACTGCACCGCTTTCTCGAATTTTTTACCGTTGAAGTTTAAACCAGCGAAGTGACGGGCATTAGTATCGTCTTTAAAGCCGACATAAACCGCATCCGCGCCACAATCAATGGCTGTTTTCAGTGCAGGTAGATTACCCGCGGGGCAGAGTAGTTCCATAATTCTGATAATTTACTGAGCAAATAGTGAAGCAGTTTATCTACAGGTGATGAGTCGGTAATTGATATGGGGCAGTTTTGTTATTCGCCTGTATGATTTTTAATCGCGCTATGTAGTAGTTTGACCAAACTCAGTTCATTTATTTGCGCAATTCAGTATGATGAGCACCAAACTATGGATGAGAGTAGTAATCGTGCTTGAGAAAGTTAGACAACAATTAGTCGCAAATGCCGCGACCATTTTTCGTGTTCCTGCCAAATTAATGCCAGCAAAGATTCAAAGTATGACCCTATTAGAAGGCCTCAAACTTGCTTTTAAAGAAGCATTGGAAGATGGCGATTTTGAATTTCTCGAGGGCAAGTGGCTGAAGGTTTCTGTTAGCGATATGGATCTTAGCTGGTTCATCAGTTGTGATGACGGACAGCTATTGGTCAATACTGAACAAACGGAACATCATGTTAGCTTTAGTGGCTCATTGAATGATCTGGTTCTCATCGCAGGAAGAAAAGAAGACCCTGATACCTTGTTTTTCCAACGTCGCTTAAGCATTGAAGGTGATACTGAACTAGGGTTAGAAGTTAAGAACCTAATGGACAGTGTTGACCTAGATGCACTACCAAAAACAGTGAGAGTTGGCTTGGAGCAATTAGCAACATTCGTTTCTAAAGGCGTTCAGACCTCAACTGAATTATCATCAAACTCGATGAGAGAGACTGAAAATGCTTATTAGAACTGAAGCGCCTGCAGACAACCTTGGAATTCTCGCTCTTTTAGAGCACGCTTTTCCAACAGATGCTGAATCAAAGTTGGTTAATAGCCTTAGAGAGAATGGCAAAATCACCCTAAGTATCGTGGCAAGCGATGACGAAGGGAAAGTGATCGGTTGTGCTCAGTTCTCACCGGTAACCCTTTCTGGTAATGATTATGGTTGGCAGGGGTTAGCGCCTGTAGCTGTGCACGAAGATTACCGTAATCAGGGCATTGCAGAGAAGATGATCAAAGAAGGCCTAGATTCATTGTTGGAGTTTGGCTACTCTGCCTGTGTTGTATTAGGTGAACCTGAATACTACTCTCGCTTCGGTTTCTCGTGTGCTGAAAAGAACCGTTTTCGTTGTCAATGGGATCTACCTGTCGGTGTTTTTCAGGTATTAGATCTGACCGGCGAAAGCTTCGATGGCCTTTCTGGTCTTATTGAATACTGTGAAGAATTTGATCAATTCTGAGGCTCCATTGAAATCAAACAACTCCTCTGCATTTTTAGCTGAAATGGACATTCAGGAGTGGCATCTTGCCCACCCTGAGAAACTTCAAGGCTATCAACAACCTGAGATCTCACTTGAGGGCTCGGTGAAGCTATTGTTTGTGTCACCTCAAGTGCCTTCTGGGCACTACGCTGAATTTCTACAAAAAGTATTGAAGGCGATGAAGTTAGATCTTAGCAATTGCCGACATCTTTATCCTAATCAACTTCAGCAGTTGGGTGCGCATTCCCTGCAATGGCTTTGGTTCAGTGATTGTGCATCGCAGCCACTCGACGGCGTTAAAGTTATCGCATCTCCAGCACTCTCTGAGATAGATGGTCACAACCAAAACCGTCGTCAACTATGGAATCAACTACAAGCCAATGCCTGATCTTGTCCCGTTAGCGCCATCGCACCTAGAGAAGGTGTGGCAGATAGAATCTAAAGCACACTCTCATCCCTGGAAACGCTCTATGATTGACGATCTTGCCAGTCGCGGGGCTATGCACTTTGCTTTTGTCCAAGATGATCAAGTTGTCGGTTATTTTTATGCGCAGAATATTGTCGGCGAAGTGACCTTACTTAATGTCGCGATAGACCCGCAGTGCCAAGGACAAGGGCTGGGTAGCAAGCTGGTTGAGGGCTTTATTGAAATGTGTGAGCAAAAGGGGATTGATAGTATTTGGCTTGAGGTACGTGAATCAAACCAAATAGCTCAATCGCTATACCTTAATGCTGGCTTTAATGAAGTCGATAGACGCAACAACTATTACCCAACCGCTGGTGGTCGTGAAGATGCGATCATTATGAGTTATCTCTGCCTCTAATCTTCCTAAGAATCGCTACGGCTTAAGTCAGTAGCGATTTTTTTTATCCTTTATTCATCGTTACTTTGCGTGGACCTAGGATAGTTCTGCCTGATTTTTGCCCGCCACGCCTAACAAATACAACTGCTTCTCATTCACTGCTGGTTTTTATTGATCTAGATCAGTTAGTCATTAAGTTGCAATTAAAATACTTCTTTAAAGGATGATGAAAGACTAATATTTGTCACTCATAACATATATTTTAAATATCATTTAAGGGAAGGCGAAATGTTCTGTATTCAATGTGAGCAAACAATGCAAACTCCAGTTGCCAATGGCTGCCAATACGCCATGGGTATGTGTGGTAAAACAGCAGAGATTTCTGATCTACAAGACGTATTGATTTACATCCTTCAAGGTGTGAGCGCGTACGCCAATGCAGCGCGCGATCTAGGTGTTGTAGACTCAGAAGCAGATGCGTATGTGCCACAAGCATTCTTTGCAACCTTGACCAACGTGAACTTCGATGATGCACGTTTGATTGAATACACAGAACAAGCGCTTTCTTACAAAGCTAAGCTAAAAGCGGCTTACGAGGCGGCATGTGTGCTGCAAAACGTTGAGCCTAAAGTGCTTGAAGGTGCTGCGCAATTCACCATTGAAGCCGAAAAAGTCACCTTACTAAGCAAAGCAACGGATACTGCGCTGAACCACGATGTGAGTGAAGTGGGTGAAGATATCTTAGGTCTGCGTCTACTTGCCCTATATGGCCTAAAGGGTGTTGCCGCTTATATGGAGCACGCACGTATCCTTGGTCAGCAAAACGACGAAGTGTACGCTGAGTTCCACCGCATTATGGCTCGCCTTGGTGAGAACCCAAGTGAAATGAATGAGCTTCTTGAGCTTGCTATGGCATGTGGTCATTTGAACTACAGCGTAATGAAAATGCTAGATACCGGCGAAACTGAGGCCTTTGGACACCCTGTTCCTACTAAAGTGAACATGAAGCCCATCGCAGGTAAGGCGATCTTGGTATCAGGTCACGACCTTATTGACCTGAAATACATCCTTGAGCAAACCAAAGACAAGGGCATCAACGTGTATACCCACGGTGAGATGCTGCCTGCGCACGCATATCCTGAACTGGGTGGTAAACACCCGCATCTAGTCGGTAACTACGGCAGTGCTTGGCAAAACCAGCAAAAAGAATTTGCGAACTTCCCTGGCGCAATCGTGATGACATCTAACTGTCTGATCAACCCAGAAACCAATGGTTATGCGGATCGTATGTTCACTCGTAATATCGTAGGTTGGCCTGGTGTTGAGCATCACACAGGGCATGATTTTTCTGCTGTGATTGAGAAAGCGCTGGAGTGTGAAGGCTTCAAGTTTGACGAGATCCCGCTGTACACGACCACAGGTTTTGCTCATAACGCATTAATGGAAGCAGCACCTGCCGTCATCGAGCAAGTGAAAGCGGGCAATATCCGTCACTTCTTCCTAGTTGGCGGGTGTGATGGTGATAAAAAAGAGCGTAACTACTTTACAGAGTTCACCAAAGCAGCGCCTCAAGATACGCTGATCCTGACTCTTGCATGCGGTAAGTTTAAGTTTAACGACCTAGAGTTTGGCGACGTGAATGGTATTCCGCGTCTATTGGATGTGGGCCAATGTAACGACGCTTACTCTGCAATTCAGTTAGCACTGGCTTTGGCTGATACGTTTGAGTGTGGTGTAAACGAATTGCCTCTGTCGTTGATTCTGTCTTGGTTTGAGCAAAAGGCGATTGCCATATTGCTGACTCTATTAGCTCTGGGTATTAAAGATATCCGCGTAGGTCCTACCGCGCCAGCATTCTTAACTGAGAACCTACTTAATCATCTTAATGAGCAAACGGGCCTTCGCTTGATCACTACGGTTGAGCAGGATCTTGCTGATATCCTAGGTTAATCCAAGCTTGAACCACATAGAGGAGCTTAGCTCCTCTTTTTTTGACTGCTAACTATGAGTTTTAAAGATGCAACTGACCTGTACAGACATTCGCCAAGACACCTCCGATGTAACGACTTATTGGTTTGAAACCAGTGGTGATATTGATTTTATTCCAGGGCAATTCTTGCCTCTTGAAGTGGATATTGAGGGAGAGACCCATCAGCGCTGTTATTCACTGGCCTCCATGCCGGGTGAGAAACACTGCAGTCTAACGATCAAGCGCGTAGAGGGTGGATTAGTATCAAACTATCTTGCGGACAGTTTTTCTGTTGGCCACAGCTTACGTAGTGGCAGTGCAGCCGGAGACTTTACTATTCAGTTAGTGGATGAACAGTCATTATTGATGCTAAGTGCGGGCTGCGGGATCACGCCGGTTTATTCAATGTTGCAGGCTCGATTAGCGCAAAACCCTGATGCGGATATTGTGTTTGTTCACAGTGCTAGTACCCCAAGTGATCGCATCTATGTGCAAGAGCTAGAGGCGCTTGCAAAGCAGTATACAAATTTAAAATTGATTTGGGCGGTAAGCCGTGATGATGAATTAGGTCAGTATCATGGGCGCTTATCTCAAGAGCTTCTGCAATTACAAGTCAGTGATATTTCCTCTCGCACTGTATTAATGTGCGGGCCTGAGGCTTACATGCAATCGGCGAAAACATGGTTTGATGCATTAGGGGTGAATGCTGACCAAGTGCATCACGAGCAGTTCCACGGAGCCATCGAAAAAGTGGCTACAGGTTCGGGTGATCAGTCTCACACGTTAAGTGTCAATGGCACAGAAGTGGCCATCTCTGATGATGAAACTGTGCTTGAGGCGCTAGAGAAAGAGGGCTTACCTATCTTTGCCGCTTGTCGTGCCGGTGTATGTGGAAGCTGTCGTTGTAAGGGTGATAAAGACAAAGTAGTGAGCTCTACCACTGGGCCTCTTAGTGAGGAAGACGTAGAGCAAGGGTATTTTCTTGCTTGTACGAGCCAAGTTAATGACGATATGTTTGTTGAAATTGGCTGATCTATGGTCTTGTATTGTAAGGGCTCAACCTAAGGTTGGGGCTTTATACCAATCAAAGTTATCTACTACGATTGGTATTATTCCATAGATAGATTGTGAAATGGCGCAGAATCAGCGAAAATAGCGCCAATTTTCGCCAGTGTACCAACTAAAGAATTCGAACATGACAAATAGTCCATTTCAGCAAGAAGTGAGCAAGCGCCGTACGTTTGCGATTATCTCTCACCCGGATGCGGGTAAGACAACCATTACCGAAAAAGTTCTATTATTCGGAAACGCGATCCAAAAAGCAGGTACGGTAAAAGGTCGTGGCTCGAACCAACACGCAAAATCTGACTGGATGGAGATGGAGAAGGAGCGTGGCATCTCGGTAACCACCTCTGTAATGCAGTTTCCATACAACGACTGTCTAGTGAACCTTCTAGATACTCCAGGACACGAAGACTTCTCGGAAGATACCTACCGTACTCTAACCGCAGTAGACTCCTGCTTGATGGTTATCGATGCAGCGAAAGGTGTCGAGGATCGTACTCGTAAACTAATGGAAGTGACGCGCTTGCGTGACACGCCAATCGTAACCTTCATGAACAAATTGGACCGCGATGTTCGCGATCCAATGGAAGTTCTGGATGAAGTGGAAAGCGAACTGAAAATGGCGTGTGCGCCTATCTCTTGGCCTATCGGTTGTGGTAAAGAGTTTAAGGGTGTTTACCATATTCACCGTGATGAAACCATCTTGTATGAATCTGGCCACGGTCATGAAATCCAAGAAGTTCGTATCATTAAAGGGCTTGATAACCCTGAGCTTGATGTAGCGGTAGGCGAAGACCTAGCGGAAAGTGTGCGTGAAGAAATAGAGCTTGTGATTGGCGCATGCCCTGAGTTTGATCTTGAGCTGTTCCTTGCGGGCGAACTGACACCTGTTTACTTCGGTACTGCATTGGGCAACTTCGGTGTTGACCACATGCTTGACGGACTAACTAAGTGGGCTCCAGGCCCGCAAGCGCGCGAAGCAAACGAGCGTAAAGTGGTTGCTGATGAAGAGAAATTCTCAGGCTTCGTATTTAAGATTCAGGCAAACATGGATCCTAAACACCGCGACCGCATCGCATTCATGCGTATTGTATCGGGTACTTACTCGCAAGGCATGAAAATGAATCACGTGCGCACAGGCAAAACGGTCAGTATCTCAGATGCTGTGACCTTTATGGCTGGTGATCGTGCACGTGCAGAGAAAGCCTACGCCGGTGATATCATTGGTTTACACAACCACGGCACCATTCAAATTGGCGATACCTTCACTCAAGGTGAAGCGCTTAAATTTGCCGGTATCCCGAACTTCGCTCCAGAGCTATTCCGCCGTATTCGCCTAAAAGATCCATTGAAGCAAAAGCAGCTTCTAAAAGGTCTGGTTCAGCTTTCTGAAGAGGGTGCGGTACAGGTATTCCGCCCGCTACAAAACAATGACCTTATTGTTGGTGCGGTAGGTGTGCTTCAGTTTGATGTGGTTGTAGCTCGCCTAAAAGCAGAATACAACGTAGAAGCGATTTACGAAGGTGTAAACGTCGCAACAGCTCGCTGGGTTGAGTGTGATGATGCTAAGAAGCTAGAAGAGTTTAAGCGTAAGAACCAAACTAACCTTTCACTAGACGGTGGTGACAATCTGTCATACGTAGCACCGACTATGGTTAACTTAAACCTAGCCCAAGAGCGATTCCCTGACATTCAGTTCCGCGCCACACGCGAACATTAATCCTTTGAAAGCCAGTTGCATGCAACTGGCTTTTTTTTGCTTCAAGATCTTCAGTTTTGACATAGGATTAGAAGAACAATGATTGAAGGTTACTTATGTGGTTCGACACGCACTGCCATTTAGACTTCCCCGAATTTACTTCACAGCAAGATAAATACTGCGATTTATTCAACCAGAATAAAATCGTTCGCTTCTTTGTTCCCAGTGTGGGGCCAAGTAATTGGCAAGATGTGCTTGGTCTGGCAAGTGATACGCACAGTATCGGTCTTGGCATCCATCCGTGTTTTCTGCAGCCTCTGATAGACAACCACACTTTAGATAATGACCTTGAGCGTCTTGGTGCTTTAGCTCTTGAAAATCGAGATCATATTTCAGCCATCGGAGAGTGCGGTTTAGATAAGCGTATAGATACTCCTATTTCAACTCAGTTGTCTGCGTTCAATGTTCAGATTGATCTGGCTGAGCAGCTAAAACTTCCTTTAGTTATACATTCGGTTCAGCAGCATCATAATATTCGAGAGTCTTTAAAAGGCAGGCAGAGAGATAATCTTGGAGTTGTTCATGGGTTTAGCGGTAACTATCAACAAGCAAAGATGTTGGTGGATCTAGGCTTAAAAATCGGGGTTGGGGGTGTGATTACTTGGCCAACTGCACAAAAAACACGCGAAGCAATAGCAAAGCTGCCTCTAGATAGTATTGTATTAGAGACGGACGCACCTGATATGAGGATTTCGGGACAGCAGCATCATCCTAACTCGCCTCATTTTATTCCCTTAATATTTAATCACTTAGTTGAACTTCGGCCAGAAAGCTCTTCTATAATATCTGAGAAAATATGGGAAAATAGTATTTATCTTTTTTCACGTTAGTTTCATTCAGATACAACAAATGTCATTTTTGATTTTCGTTTTGTGATCGCGATCAATATTAAGGTAAACGTTTGCGTATAGAATCTCGCGCAAATGTGACCGGTGACCAGTTTTACTATTTTTTGAACTGTATAATCGCCGACGTTTTAGACACTTTTACACTCTTTTTTTTGAACATTTTAGAATAAGGAAGCCATAAACTATGAGCCTGTTTATGAGCATAGTAGGTATGCTGGTACTGATTTTAATCGCAGTACTACTATCAGATAACCGTAAAGCAATTAACGTTCGTACCGTAGCTGGTGCATTTGCAATCCAATTCGCATTGGGTGCATTCGTACTTTACGTACCTTGGGGTAAAGACCTTCTGAAAAGCGTTTCAGATGGTGTTTCAAGTGTAATTAACTATGGTGCTGACGGTACTGGTTTCCTTTTCGGAAACTTAGTTAACTTCTCAGTAGACGGCATTGGCTTCATCTTTGCTTTCCAAGTTCTACCAACACTAATCTTCTTCTCTGCACTAATCTCAGTACTTTACTACTTGGGTGTTATGCAGTGGGTTATCCGCATTCTTGGTGGTGGCCTTCAGAAAGCTCTAGGTACTTCTCGCGCGGAATCAATGTCTGCAGCGGCTAACATCTTTGTTGGTCAAACAGAAGCACCTCTAGTAGTACGTCCATTCGTTCCTCGTATGACTCAGTCTGAGCTATTCGCTGTAATGTGTGGTGGTCTAGCTTCTATCGCTGGTGGTGTACTAGCGGGTTACGCTTCAATGGGCGTGCCAATTGAATACCTAGTAGCGGCATCATTCATGGCTGCACCGGGTGGTCTACTATTCGCTAAAATCATCAAGCCTGAAACTGATGAGCCTATCGACCAACTTGCAGACATGAACGCTGAAGGCGAAGACAAGCCTGCAAACGTTATCGATGCGGCAGCTGGCGGTGCATCTGCTGGTCTAAGCCTTGCGCTTAACGTTGGTGCAATGCTTATCGCATTCATCGGTCTTATCGCGCTAATCAACGGCCTACTAGGCGGCGTTGGCGGCTGGTTTGGTTTCGAAAACCTTACTCTAGAAATGCTTCTAGGTTGGTTGTTCGCTCCTCTTGCATTCCTAATCGGTGTTCCTTGGAACGAAGCTGTTGTTGCTGGTGAGTTCATCGGTCTTAAGACTGTTGCTAACGAATTCGTAGCATACGCTAACTTTGCACCTTACCTAGGTGACGCGGCTCCAGTTGTACTGAGCGAGAAGACTAAAGCAATCATCTCATTCGCATTGTGTGGTTTTGCTAACCTTTCTTCTATCGCTATCCTATTGGGTGGTCTAGGTAGTATTGCTCCTAAGCGTCGTGGTGATATCGCGCGCATGGGTATCAAAGCTGTTGTAGCAGGTACTCTATCGAACCTAATGGCAGCAACTATCGCTGGTTTCTTCTTGTCTTTCTAAGACTCTAGAAACAAACCTTTTAAAACGCCCTAGTGAATTTCACTAGGGCGTTTTTGTTTTCATACGACTGGCTAGAACTTCATCACTTTTTTTTGAGATGCAAACCGTTTGCTTTCATCATAAATGCAACATTGGTCATACTTCGCACTATAATAAGCATCGAAGTTAACAAGATGGATGAAGATTATGAATGAAGTTTTGCTAGCCGTATTTGCAGGCTTTGCGGTGGGGATATTGTTCTCTGCTTTGAAGCTGCCAATCCCAGCGCCACCTGTATTGTCTGGTGTTATGGGAATCGTAGGTGTATACCTTGGTGGACACTTCTATCAATGGTTGATAGAAAGGTTTTTTCAATAATACCAATCACACTAAGTAAGTGATCAAAAATAGCGTAGGAAAAATGCTCGAGAACAAGACAGAATTTTTCGATAAGTAGTTATTCTACAATCAAAAATTCTAACGCAGTTATCGTGTATTTTAACCAGCTAGAATGACCAGTTATTTAGTACGATTAGTATAAATACCTACATCCGTTGTAGAATGCAACGGTCAGCGGTTTAGGATTAAAAACCGTGCGGTGACAAGGAAAGCAATTGGTCAATTCACCAAGTCTTCATGGAACCAAGTCCGTTCATTGAGTCTGGATGCGCAATTGTTGGAACCCTATCTATACTGGAAGTGTTCCAATTAATGCCACCAAAACTATTCAAACTTTTCGGAGAAAAAAATGAGCGATTTGAAAGCTGCAGCTTTGCGTGCACTTAAATTAATGGATCTTACTACTCTTAACGATGACGACACCGATCAGAAGGTGATCGATCTTTGTCACGCAGCTAAATCAGCTGTGGGTAATACTGCTGCGGTATGTATTTACCCTCGTTTCGTCCCTATTGCGAAGAAGACATTGCGTGAGCAAGGCACACCTGATGTTAAGATTGCGACAGTAACTAACTTCCCTCACGGTAACGACGATATCGATATCGCAGTTGCTGAAACCAAAGCGGCTGTTGCTTACGGCGCTGATGAAGTTGATGTGGTATTCCCATACCGCGCGCTGATGGCGGGCAACGCTGAAGTGGGCTTTGAGTTGGTAAAACAATGTAAGGCTGCGTGTGGCGATATTCTTTTAAAAGTGATTATCGAAACCGGTGAGCTAAAAGAAGAAGCCTTGATCAAGCAAGCCTCTGAGATCTGCATTAAAGCGGGTGCTGATTTCATTAAAACTTCAACAGGTAAAGTGCCTGTGAACGCAACACCAGAATACGCTCGTATGATGCTAGAAGTCATTCGTGATATGGGCGTGACGAATGTTGGCTTTAAGCCTGCTGGTGGCGTACGTACTGCTGAAGACGCAGCGCAATACCTAGCTATGGCTGATGATATCCTTGGTGATTCTTGGGTAGATAGCCGCCATTATCGCTTTGGTGCTTCGAGCCTGCTTACGAACCTACTGAATACCTTAGAAGTCACAGACGAGAAAGCTGATCCAGCTGCCTATTAATTGTCTGAGAAGGCTCGTGCTTTTATAGAGTAACGAGCCTTTGTTTTTCATAATAATCTAATACCAATCACAGTAAGTAAGAGGTCATAGATAGCGCAGGAAAAACGTTGGATAACAAGGCAGAATTTTTTGATAAGTAGTATCCTACAATCAAAAATTCTAACGCGGTTATCGAGTGTTTTAACCCGCTAGGATGAGCAGTTATTTACTACGATGGGTATAAAGGTAGGGCTATATGTATTTACCTCAAGAAATCATTCGTAAAAAGCGTGACGGCGAAATCCTTACAGCGGATGAAATCAACTTCTTTATTCAAGGTGTCGCTAAAAATACTGTCTCTGAAGGGCAAATAGCGGCATTTGCAATGACCATCTTTTTCAACGAAATGACGATGCCTGAGCGAATTGCACTCACGTGTGCGATGCGTGATTCTGGCATGGTGATTGATTGGAGCCATATGAACTTTGATGGTCCTATCGTTGATAAGCACTCTACAGGTGGGGTGGGTGATGTGACCTCTTTGATGCTCGGCCCTATGGTTGCGGCGTGTGGTGGTTTTGTACCCATGATCTCAGGTCGTGGCTTAGGCCATACCGGCGGCACGCTGGATAAGCTTGAGTCTATTCCGGGTTACAACATTACTCCAAACAACGATGTCTTTGGCAAGGTAACCAAAGAAGCTGGCGTGGCCATTATAGGGCAAACCGGCGACTTAGCTCCTGCTGATAAGCGTGTTTATGCCACCCGCGATATCACAGCAACTGTAGATAACATCTCACTGATCACTGCCTCTATTTTGTCTAAGAAACTGGCCGCAGGGCTTGATTCATTAGTGATGGATGTGAAAGTGGGTTCTGGCGCTTTCATGCCAACCTACGAAGCCTCTGAAGAACTCGCACGTTCTATAGTGGCTGTTGCTAACGGCGCTGGCACAAAGACGACTGCTATTCTTACCGATATGAACCAAGTGTTGGCATCTTCTGCAGGTAACGCAGTAGAAGTGCGAGAAGCCGTTCGCTTCTTGACGGGCGAATATCGTAATCCACGTCTTCTTGAAGTCACTATGGCGTCATGCTGCGAAATGCTGGTACTTGGCAAGTTAGCTGAGTCCACAGAGCAAGCAGAAGAGATGCTAATGAAGGTGTTGGATAATGGCAAAGCGGCAGAGTGTTTTAACAAGATGGTTGCAGGCCTTGGTGGCCCGTCCGATTTTGTGAGCAACTATAATAAATACTTACCCGTAGCTGAGATTATTAAGCCAGTATTTGCGGATGCTAGCGGCGTTATCACCAGCATGGACACTCGCGCCATCGGTATGGCGGTGGTTGGCATGGGCGGTGGTCGCCGAGTTGCAACAGACAGTATTGATTACGCTGTGGGCTTTGATCAGTTTGCGCGCTTAGGTGATGCAGTTGATGCGAATCAGCCTCTTGCGGTGATTCATGCTCGCAACGAACAGCAATGGCAAGAAGCGGCTAATTCACTTAAAGCTGCGATTCACATTGGTGACAAATCTCAGTATCAAGCGACACCAAACGTGTATGCGAAGATACGAGCTGAAGATCTATAGGCCGAGGATACAGTAATGAAACGAGCCATAATTTTAGTATTAGATTCATTTGGTATTGGCGCTACAGAAGATGCTGATAAATTCGGCGATGTAGGGTCTGATACCTTGGGGCATATTGCTGAGCAATGTGCAAAAGGCCTGGCTGACAACGATACTCGTAGCGGTCCATTGACCCTGCCAAATCTATCGCGTCTAGGCTTGGGTTTAGCGGCTAAAGAGTCAACGGGAAGCTTCCCTATCGGTTTAGATGCCAATGCCGACATCATCGGCGCCTACGGTCATGCAGCAGAGCTTTCGTCAGGTAAAGACACTCCATCGGGTCACTGGGAAATGGCTGGCGTACCGGTGCTGTTTGATTGGGGTTATTTTACCGATAAACAAAATAGCTTCCCTCAAGAGTTGCTCGACAGAATCGTTGAGCGTGCAGGCCTTAAAGGTTACCTAGGCAACTGCCACGCTTCTGGTACTCAGGTACTGGACGACCTTGGCGAAGAACATATGCAAACCGGTAAGCCAATCTTCTATACCTCCGCAGACTCTGTATTTCAGATTGCATGTCATGAAGAAACCTACGGCTTAGACAATCTACTTGAGCTTTGTCATATCGTTCGTGAAGAACTAGAAGACTACAACATTGGTCGTGTTATAGCGCGTCCATTTGTTGGCGATAAAGCGGGAGAGTTTAAGCGTACTGGTAACCGTCGCGATCTTTCAGTTGAGCCACCTGCAACAACCGTGTTGCAAAAACTGGTTGATGAAAAGCAGGGTGAGGTGATCTCCATAGGTAAAATTGCCGATATCTACGCGAACTGCGGCATTACCAAGAAAGAAAAAGCGACGGGTCTAGAAGACCTATTTGATCTGACCCTTGAGCAGGTGAAAAAAGCCGAAGACAACAGCATCGTCTTTACCAACTTTGTTGATTTTGACTCGGCTTATGGCCACCGCCGTGACGTACCTGGATACGCTGCAGCTCTTGAGTATTTTGACAAGCGTTTGCCTGAAATTCTTGAGATTTTAGAGCCTAACGATGTGCTTATTCTTACTGCAGATCATGGCTGTGACCCAACATGGGAAGGTACCGATCATACTCGTGAACATATTCCAGTATTGGTTTACGGGCATAAGATTGAGGCTGGCTCATTAGGTCGCCGCTCTACCTTTGCTGACATCGGTCAGAGCTTGGCTCACTACTTCCAGACTTCAAAGATGGATTACGGAACTAACTTCCTTTAATCAAGGAAGTCAAAAATTGCGCTAATAGGGCCTGTTGACCCTAACTAAAAACAAATTAGAAAAGGAAAGATAAAATGGCTACTCCTCATATTAATGCAGAAATGGGTGATTTCTCTGACGTAGTATTGATGCCTGGTGACCCGCTACGCGCTAAATACATTGCTGAGACCTTCCTAGAAGACGTGGTTCAGGTGTGTGATGTGCGAAACATGTACGGCTTCACTGGTACTTACAAGGGTCGTAAGATTTCTGTAATGGGACACGGTATGGGTATCCCATCATGTTCTATCTATGCCACTGAGTTAATCAAAGACTACGGCGTTAAAAAGATCATTCGCGTTGGTAGCTGTGGCGCTGTGCGTGATGATGTGAATCTTCGCGATGTTGTGATTGGTATCGGTGCATGTACTGACTCAAAAGTGAACCGCATTCGCTTTAAAGACCACGACTTTGCCGCGATTGCTGACTACGGCATGGCGAGAAACGCAGAGCTTGCAGCGCAGAAGCTAGGCATCAACGTAAAAGTTGGTAACCTATTCTCAGCTGAACTGTTTTACACGCCAGATCCTGAAATGTTCGATGTTATGGATAAGTACGGCATTCTAGGTGTAGAAATGGAAGCAGCTGGCATGTACGGTCTTGCAGCGGAGTACGGTGCTAAGTGTCTGGCTATTTGTACTGTTTCTGACCACATCAAACGTGGTGAAGTGACAACTTCAGATGAGCGTGCAACTACGTTCAATGAAATGATGGTTGTGGCTCTAGAGTCTGTATTACTAGGCGACGCTGAATAATCTTCTCAGTTTAGAAAAGCCAAAAGCTTGGTTCCTGAAAGGGGGCCAAGCTTTTTTTTTGGTTTTTTCTTAGTAGGACTATTTTCTTCTTAGGACAAGCGTTAGCAGAACCCCAGACAAGAAGCTCATCATGATCATCAGGAACATCGCTCTATCACTGTTGCGATAGTGGTGATCGGAAAAGGCCGTAACGCGCCCTTTTTCAAAGGTAATACGCACATAGCCGATAATGGCATCTTGAGAAAAGATAGGCTCAACCAATTGCTGCTTGCCAATGCCTTCAGAACCTAAAGGTGTATCCATACCCAATGATTCACGCACAGTCTTCGCGTTGGTACTAGAGGCGATTTTTACACCGCTATTGTCATATACAGTCGCATCCGACACTAACGTATCGCGCGCCAACTGATTCGCGAGATAGCGAAGCTTTTCTTGATCTTCGGTCACCAAAAAGTCACTAGCACTCAACGCCGCCTGAGAAATCAATAGCTTGGTCAGCGTTTGTAACTGCTTGGTTTGAATTTGCTGATTACCTTGGCTGATATAAACGCTATTACGCACAATCGCGACTAGCATCAAAACCAGTAAGCCAATAAATATCAGTTTTATAAATCGACGCAGTGAAAATAGAGATTCTTTCATTTTGCTAAACGTAATTAATGTATGCCATTGCATAGTGAGACTTGCGCAAACAAATTGCAATAGGGTAAGTTGAGGGTAATGTTATCCCCAAAACGGATTTGAATATTCATGGAAGTCAAAGAATTACAAACCCTCACCCCGTTGACAGATTTTAGCCGCAGCGAACTGGCTGTTGTCTTTGCTGACGGTAGCAATGACGTGCTAAGTCAGTTGTTTGCTAATGATGAGCAATTTGCAACTTGGAACGTCGGTCGCTATCAGGTGCTACTCACTAAAAGTGCATTGGTAGAAAAAATGGCGGCCTTATTAGCAGCCAATAAGGCCGACTTTGCTCATCTTACTGATTTGCCCGATATGAGTGAGCCAGGTCTTGCCCTGTTTGATATGGACTCGACCTTAATTGAAATAGAGTGTATCGATGAAATAGCAAAGCTTGCGGGTGTGGGAGAGGAAGTTTCCGAGGTCACCGAGCGTGCAATGCAAGGCGAGCTGGACTTTGAGCAGAGTTTGAGACAGCGCGTTGCTAAGCTTGCTGATGCTGATGAATCCATCCTTAAAGAGGTGCGCAGTGTATTGCCATTGATGGCTGAGGCTAAACTGCTTGTCGACGGGCTGAAAGCGTGTGGCTGGAAGGTGGCTGTGGCATCTGGGGGGTTCACCTACTTCTCCAATCATCTTAAAGAGTTGCTCGAACTGGATTTTGCACAGTCTAATCAGCTAGAAATCATCGAAGGTAAACTCACAGGACATGTTGTGGGGGATGTAGTGTCGGCGCAAACTAAGGCTGATATCCTAGAGCAGCTAAGAAATGACTATCAGTTTGAGAAAAGTAACTGCATCGCTGTGGGCGATGGCGCCAATGACTTGGTAATGATGGCCGCTGCGGGTTTAGGTATCGCTTATCATGCTAAGCCAAAGGTAGTCGAACAAGCTCAGACTGCGGTAAACTATGCCGACCTTGGTGGTGTGCTGTGTCTCCTGTCGGCAAGCCACGTCTTACAAACCCTACAAACAAAGAATCTTTAATGGCAAAAGTAAAAACGGCTTACGTCTGTAATGACTGCGGCGCAGATTTTCCGCGCTGGCAAGGCCAGTGCAGTGCATGTGGTGCTTGGAATACCGTCACAGAGGTGCGCTTGGCCGCATCTCCGCAAGTGGCGCGCAACGAACGATTAAGCGGTTATGCGGGAAGCGCTGAGCAATCTAAGGTGCAGATGCTGGCCGATATTGACTTGCAAGATGTGCCTAGGTTCACCAGTACCTTCAAAGAATTCGACCGAGTCATGGGTGGGGGTATTGTACCCGGAGCCGCCATCTTGATTGGTGGTAGCCCTGGTGCAGGTAAATCGACCTTGCTATTACAAACCATGTGTCGCCTAGCTGCGGATATGCCCACCTTGTATGTTACGGGTGAGGAATCCTTGCAGCAGGTAGCCATGCGAGCCTCTCGCCTTGGCCTGCCGAAAGACAATCTTAAGATGCTCTCTGAAACCAACGTTGACAAGATTTGTCAGGTGGCAGAAAAAGAGCAGCCTAAGATCATGGTCATCGACTCCATTCAAGTCATGCATGTCTCTGATGTTCAATCGTCCCCGGGGACCGTAGCGCAAGTTCGCGAGTCGGCAACCACGCTAACGCGATTTGCTAAGCAAAATAACGTCGCGGTATTTTTGGTTGGCCACGTCACTAAAGATGGTTCTCTAGCCGGTCCAAAGGTGCTTGAGCATATTATTGACTGTTCGGTATTGCTTGATGGTGGCGCAGACAGCCGCTTTAGAACCTTGCGTAGCCATAAGAACCGTTTTGGCGCGGTCAATGAATTGGGCGTTTTCGCCATGACAGGGCAGGGACTTAAAGAGGTGTCTAATCCATCCGCTATCTTCTTGTCTCGCGGTGAAGAACAAACCTCTGGCAGTTCGGTCATGGTTATCTGGGAAGGCACTAGGCCACTGCTTGTAGAGATCCAAGCGCTGGTGGACTACTCACAATTAGCCAACCCTAGACGAGTGGCTGTGGGGCTTGAACAAAACCGACTATCAATGCTTCTTGCAGTACTTCATAAACATGGCGGGCTGCAGATGGCAGACCAAGATGTGTTCGTCAATGTGGTGGGCGGGGTTAAGGTCACTGAAACCAGCGCCGATTTAGCCTTATTAATGGCTTTGCTCTCCAGTTTTAAAGATAGAGCGCTACCAAAAGATGTGGTGATCTTCGGTGAAGTGGGCCTTGCAGGAGAGATTCGCCCAGTGCCTAGCGGTCAAGAGCGCCTAAATGAAGCCTTTAAACACGGGTTTACTAAAGCCATTGTTCCTGCGGCAAATATGCCTAAAGGTGGCATCGCTGGCATGCAAATCCACGCTGTAAAGAACCTTTCTGAAGCGATTCAAGCGTTTGATGAAATGTAATAACGGCTTCTATAAATAATATTACTGCCAAGGTCTAAAGACGCTTTTCACAAGCTTGATTCTCATCTATAGTTCTTGGATTGAAAAGAAAAGGGCGAAAATTTCGCTCAACAAGCACACAGAGCTATCAGTCTAGTCAGATTGTGGTATACTCTGCGCGCATTTTATATCCTATTGATAGAGTAAAACGATGACTGATTTATCAAAATACAGAAATATTGGTATTTTCGCGCACGTTGATGCGGGTAAAACCACGACGACTGAGCGTATCCTAAAGCTTACCGGCCAGATCCACAAAACTGGTGAAGTTCATGATGGTGAATCAACTACTGACTTCATGGAACAGGAAGCTGAGCGCGGTATTACTATCCAGTCAGCAGCAGTAAGCTGTTTCTGGAACGATCACCGTCTAAACGTTATCGATACTCCTGGACACGTTGACTTCACAGTTGAAGTTTACCGTTCTCTTAAAGTACTTGATGGCGGTATCGGCGTATTCTGTGGTTCTGGTGGTGTTGAGCCTCAATCAGAAACTAACTGGCGTTACGCTAACGAATCAGAAGTATCTCGTCTGATCTTCGTTAACAAACTAGACCGTATGGGCGCAGACTTCTACAACGTTGTTGACCAAGTTAAAAACGTTCTAGGTGCGACTCCTCTAGTTATGGTTCTACCAATCGGCCGCGAAGATGACTTCGTGGGTGTTGTAGACCTTCTAACTCGCAAAGCATACGTTTGGGATGACACTGGTCTTCCTGAAAACTACGAAATCCAAGATGTTCCTGCGGACATGGTTGACGACGTAGAGCAATACCGTGAAGAACTAATCGAAACTGCTGTAGAGCAAGACGACGACCTAATGATGGCTTACATGGACGGCGAAGAGCCTTCTATCGAAGACATCAAGCGTTGTATCCGTAAAGGTACTAACAACCTGTCGTTCTTCCCAACTTACTGTGGTTCTGCATTTAAGAACAAGGGCGTACAAATCGTTCTTGACGCAGTTGTTGATTACCTACCTTCTCCAACAGAAGTTGATCCTCAACCTCTTATGGATGAAGAAGGCAACGAAAATGGTCAGCACGCTATCGTGTCTGCTGACGAAACATTCAAAGCGCTTGCATTCAAAATCATGGATGACCGCTTCGGTGCTCTAACTTTCGTTCGTATTTACTCTGGTAAATTGAACAAAGGCGACACCATCTTGAACTCATTCACTGGTAAAACAGAGCGTGTTGGCCGTATGGTTGAGATGCAAGCTGATGACCGTAACGAACTAACTAGCGCACAAGCTGGTGACATCATTGCGATCGTTGGTATGAAGAACGTTCAAACTGGTCACACTCTATGTGATCCAAAAGACCAAGTAACTCTAGAGCCAATGGTATTCCCAACTCCAGTAATCTCTATCGCTGTATCTCCAAAAGATAAAGGCGGTTCTGAGAAAATGGGTATCGCTATCGGTAAAATGGTTGCAGAAGATCCATCTTTCCAAGTTGAAACTGACGAAGAAACTGGCGAAACCATCCTTAAAGGTATGGGCGAGCTTCACCTAGACATCAAAGTTGACATCCTTAAGCGTACTTACGGTGTTGACCTAACTGTTGGTGCTCCTCAGGTTGCTTACCGTGAAACTATCACTCAACCAATTGAAGATAGCTACACGCATAAGAAACAGTCTGGTGGTTCTGGTCAGTTCGGTAAGATCGACTACCGCATCAAGCCAGGCGAAGCTGGTTCAGGTTTCTCGTTCAAATCATCAGTTGTTGGTGGTAACGTTCCTAAGGAATTCTGGCCTGCAGTTGAGAAAGGTTTTGCATCTATGATGGAAAACGGTGTTCTTGCTGGTTTCCCAACTCTAGACGTTGAAGTTGAACTATTCGACGGTGGCTTCCACGCAGTGGATTCATCTGCAATCGCATTTGAAATCGCAGCGAAAGGCGCATTCCGTCAATCAATGCCTAAAGCTGGCGCTCAACTTCTTGAGCCAATCATGCACGTTGACGTGTTCACTCCAGACGATCACGTAGGTGACGTTATCGGTGACCTTAACCGTCGTCGTGGTATGATCAAAGATCAACAAGCTGGCGCTACTGGTGTTCGTATTAAAGCTGACGTACCTCTTTCTGAGATGTTCGGCTACATCGGTCACCTACGTACAATCACTTCTGGTCGTGGTCAGTTCTCTATGGAGTTCTCACACTACGCAGCATGCCCAATGAACGTGGCAGAAGAAGTAATTGCTAAAGCTAAAGCTGAGAAAGAAAACAAGTAATTGTTTCTTCTTAAATAGCTAAAAGAAAGCCCCGATAGTGAAAGCTATCGGGGCTTTTTGTTTTTCTAGAACCTAGAACCCAGAACCTAGGCTATTCTTCCCAAACCACGAACTTATCCTTAGGCCATTCGGCACCCACATCGTGGTACTTCTTCTCTAATACATGTCGTTTGATTTTCAGGGTAGGCGTGAGTATCTCATTCTCAATACTCCACGGTTCCTTGATAAGCAGTACGCCCTTTATTTTCTCGTGCCCTTCCAACTTCTCATTGATATGCGTAATGGCTTTAGCAATACTTTTCTCGTATCTATCCTTATCAAAGTTAGGAAAATCGTGAGGCACAATCAGAAGGATAGGAGCAGGCATTCCTAGTCCCACGAGACAAAGCATTTCCACGCGAGCAACTTCGATAATTGCTTTTTCTATTGGCACTGGCGCGACAAACTTGCCTTTGGCTGTCTTGAATGTATCCTTCTTGCGCCCTTGAATAGTCAGGTAACCTTCTGAATCGATAGAGCCAATATCACCGGTGTGCAGCCATCCATCTTCGTTAAACGCTCTAGCTGTCGCTTCATCGTTCTTGTAGTAACCAGAGAACATCCCTTTACTGCGCACAAGGATTTCTTCGTCCTCTGCTATCTTCAGCTCAATACCCGGCCCTGCTTGACCTACGGTACCGATTTTTGAAGCGTTGAAGGGATAACTTAACGTGCTGTAGGCGAAGGTCTCTGTCATCCCCCAAGCTTCGGTAATATTAATACCTACCTTGTGATACCACTCCAATATTGCCGGGCTAATAGGCGCGGAACCACACCCCAGAACTCGGCCCTGATCTAAGCCTAAACCATCAACGATCTTCTTCTTAATGATTGAATTTAGAATTGGAATCTTAAGTAGAAGATTTAACTTCTTCGGTGGAAGCTTATCTTGAATACGCTGCTGGAAAAGAGTCCATAAACGAGGCACGGAAATAAACAAAGTAGGGCGATGCATTTTTACATCTTCTATGAAGGTTTCTAATGACTCTGGAAACGCCGTTTCTAAACCAGCTTGAATAGATGAACCAAAGATATACACCCGCTCGGTAATGTGCGCTAGCGGCAGGTAAGAGAACATTCTATCGCCGGGTTGAATTCCGATGTGGTCTACAAGATTTTTCACCGACCAGCTAAAAGCACCATAAGTAAGCATAGCGCCCTTAGGAACCCCAGAGGTGCCTGAGGTATACACAATAGACATAAGCTTGTCATCGTGATGCTGAGGATGTTCATCATGAGGTATCGCATCATGAACTAACTGCGCAAATTTATACTGACATTCAGGTGCAGAATCATAAGGGAAAGAGATAGTGATCAGCTCTGGAAGCCTACGCATCACTTCAGACGTAGCATTAGCATCATCAAGCTTACCTGCAATCAGTACCTTACTTTCACTATGCGTTAAACAATACTCAATGGTGTCAGCACCAGCGGTCGGGAAAATAGGAACGCTAATAAAGTCACCTAACATCAAGGCTAAGTCTGTAATAAACCACTCAACGCAGTTCTTAGAGACGAACGCAACTTTATCCCGAGGTTCCAACCCTAGCTCTCGCAGCGCACTAACCAGCTTCAGCGCCATGTTAGCCACTTCAGAGTATGTATACTCAACAAACTCTCGGTCTATTATCTGCTTTAGATAGACCTCATTAGGGCGCTCATGAGCCCATTTAAGTATGAGCTCATTAGGTGGTGGGATTGTGCAAGGTGGATTGGTGAAAACTTGCTGCTCTGCTTCGGTCCCTGAAGCCTTATCCATAAGCGACTCTTCCTTTAAGTGTATGTTACTCAGAAGCTTAGCAGGTTTTTAAAAAAGCGTTGGTTGCATGAGAGAAGGATGACAAAATCAATATGGCCTGAAAAGAAGAATCAGTGTTGGAATTACGGACCGATTATCTGAAATTATGTATCTGATTTTAACTGAGTATCCCAGTATGTTTTCGTGTCCATTCGGTTGGGCTTAAAAGGCTATGAGTAAGTGCCAATATAGAACGTTTTTAGCTTTGTCATTAAGTATATAAACACGGAAGGTTAAGCATTTTCATGCAAAGGCACGCTACATTAAACTATGAGTGAAGTGCGGATTCAACATGCGCCATCCCTTAATTGAAACACTATAATATTACTGCGTAACTACAGAGTATTACGGAAATTATTATGCTTATTGCACTTTAAATCTACCAATACAAATGTTGCTGGTTCCTACTCTTTGTCCGGTGCATCTTCAATCCGGTTATCTTCTTTATTCCCCTTTTTGAATAAACGTAGAAGCTTATCTTTCCAAAGTCCAAGAGTAGCAAATATGCCGAACGCACCAGCTATAATGGCTTGTAATATAATACTACCAGAGCCGGGATCGATATATGCAAACGCTGAAGGGCTTAAAGATAATACCAACAACAATGTAACAAACGGCTTTGACATGATACACAATCTCATATTTATCTTTCCAAATTCTAACTAGATGAGCATATACTCATTATTGGTCATTGAATCACAACAAGCAAATTATTATAAAAAATAAGGTCGTAAATGAGTAACATAGAAAGAAACAACGCATCATTCAGAGATAATAGCGGTTTTGTGTTTAGTAAAAATGGACAAGTGTATAGACAGATCAATAAAATATTTCAAAATGAATTTGAGTCGTATGCCAGCAGTGGGTTACATCAAGCTCTGATCAAACAAGGATTGGTTGTTGATTACAAGGAAGCTGATATAGAGCCTGATTTCATGAGTAGTGAAGTAAAATATAAGATTATTAAACCAACTCAAATAGCTCATATTAGTTACCCATATGAATGGTGCTTTAGCCAATTGAAAGATGCCGCACTTCTGACTTTAGAAGTTCAACTGTTAGCTTTAGAGTTCGGTTTTACACTCAAGGATGCGAATAGTTATAATATACAGTTTCATAAAGGAAAGCCTATTTTTATTGACACCCTTTCTTTTATCCGTTATGAGCAAGGGCCTTGGGTTGCTTATCGACAATTCTGCCAACACTTTTTAGCTCCGTTATTGTTGAAATCAAAATGTGATTATCGATTAGGCAGGCTAACTGAATTATATATCGATGGAGTTCCTCTCGATCTTGCTAGCAAACTGTTGCCACTGAATTCTTGGTTCAATATTAATATCTTATCTCATATACATTTACACTCTAAAGTTCAAAGCTACTATGCAGGAAAACCACAAATAGGAAACTCAAAACTTAAAATAGCAAATGACACAATTAGTAAATCAAAACTTAAATCAATTATACAAAGTTTAAAGTCTATGATAATTAAAACAGAATGGCGAAGTGCTTCGACAGAGTGGGGCGAATATTATGAGAATAACAATTACTCTGAAGTAGCCATGAATGAAAAGTATAATTTCATCGAAGAGTACTTAAGAACGTTAGAAAACCCTATAGAATCAGTAGCGGATATTGGAGCAAATAATGGCTATTTTAGTAGGTTGGCAAGTTTGTATTCTGACAGAGTTGTTTCATTCGATATAGATGAACTTGCCGTTGAAAAAAATTACAAAAAAATGAAGAAAGATAAAGAAACTTCAATTACACCAATTGTCCTTGACCTACTAAATCCTACTTCTGCTATAGGATGGGCAAACAAAGAACGTAATTCATTTATAGAACGATCTCGTTTTGAAGTAGTCTTTGCATTGGCGATAATCCACCATTTAGCTATTGGTAACAACCTACCATTTAATGAGATAATCAAATTTTTTCATTGTATAACACTACGAAATTTAGTGATTGAATTTGTACCTAAAGAAGACTCTCAAGTTAAAAAAATGCTAAAAACTCGTGAGGATATATTTGATGACTACAATGAAAATGGGTTTGAGAATTCATTATCAGACAAATTTGAAATAATTAAAAAACAGAAGATAGCTCATTCAACAAGAACATTATATTTCTTGGAAAGAATTGACAACCTAACTGATGAATCTAATAAATCAGTCTCATAACCTTGTTCTTTTAAATGCTCAACAATCTTTATATATTGCTGAGCATGAGTCATCATTCTTTCAGAACAATAATCTATATTATCATAAACTTTTTCGTGTGATAATTCAGGAGCGTTCGATTTTTCAAGGGTAATAGTATATAAGTATCCACAGTAAACCATAGAAGCACTGCCTAGTGTATAGAACGGTGGGTGAATATCATTAAGCACTATACCTTTCCCTCCTTCCACCTTTGTTGTTCCACCACTTCTCCCTGAGGTTTTTGCAATAAATATAGGATAAGAAACTTGATCCCTTGATATGAGGTCTTTACCAACCATCCATTTAGGGGGCGATACACCAAGATAAGAAAGTATTGTTGGTGCAATATCTAATCTTTGTGATGGAATTAGATCTCTACCGGTATACATTTTATTAGGGAACCGAACTACAAGAGGAATAGTTTTATTTATTGCCCATCGTATACCATGATCACTTCCAAAAACCAAAATGGTATTTTCCAATTGCCCTATAGATTCAAGTAAAGTATAGATATCTTTGATATAATTATCCCATTGAAGAATAGAGTTATCATAATGTCCTAAATCCCATGGTTCATATTGTATTTTCGATTCTGTAAAAACTGGAAATTGATAGTCAAATCGTGGACCATGAGATCCAAGAAGGTGCACGTTTGCAAAAAACGGTTTTTCGGATTCGATTATTTTTTGTTTTAGCCGTTCGACACGACCTTTATCTGAAAAGTAATTAGATATTTCACTTTTGTTTATAACAATTGAAAATGGGTTAACATAAAGTCTATAACCACTTAAATGATATACACGTTGTTGTAAGCGCCAATAACTCTCTTCAATAAATTCTGTCGCATCGGGCCATCTTAGCAAAAAGTACTTTTTTAATCCTGTTTCAACCCCACCCAAGTTACGGCCATTGCCATAGTTAAAAGCATTACGCATTCTTAGGTCATATGAATCTACGTAATGTCGAATATTGATGTCAATATTATAATATCCCATTTTTAAAAGAATACCAGGAAGGTGTTTATACATAGATTCGCCTTTTAATGTGTCTGGCCTAAAAATCAACCTAGTAAATGTCGGATGCTGTCCGGTTAATAGAGAACCTACAGATCCAGTTGTTTTCTCTGAATTAGTGAAGTGATTCTCAAAGACTAAACTTTCATTTAATATACTTGATAAGAATGGTGTGGTATCTCGATTGTAACCATATACTGACATATTGGAGGAGTTAACCCCGTCCATGTTAAAAAATAGTATATTTGGAAGATCAGTACGTACTGCTGACAAATCAACATTAATGTTTTCTGATATATTGGATTGGTAAGATGTAGCCAAACAAAAAACTGAGGATAGTATTAAAGAGACTAGAACATATTTTACTTTTTTATAACCATTAGAAATAGAACTATAATTAATACAGATCGACAAAAATTTAAACTGGAAGTATAAAAAAATAACAGAAAGCAAAATACAATAAACAGCTTTCGATACTGTTGTGTTTAAGTTGGTAGCTGAAAAATGAATAACATTATATGAAAAATTATCTAATATTAAAAAAACTGCACTAGCAAATATCAAAGAAGGTAGGCTAACTAAAAATAAGTATGCATATATCCCTTTCAATTCTATGTACTTGTTAAATATGTATAAAGTAAAATTTAATGTTATGAATAATAAAGATGAAATTACTATTAATGGAACAGGAGATACTAACAGGATCTGTAAGGATTCGGATATAGATAAATATGAGAAAACTGAAGGTTTACCTAAGAAAAATAGCCACTCCATCAAAAAGTAGAAGTAGCAACTAAAAATTAACAGTATAAAGATTTTTAATGTTACTCTATTGTCGAATTTATCACGTGACATGAACAGAACCATAAAAATTTATAATTATTAATTGTAGACTATATATTTATGATTATCATTTAATAGTAATGAAAAATATCACTACATTATGAATTAAGGTGAAAATAATCAAGAGGATGCACGTGGAAATTGAACTAGAGTTTCAATTAAGTATGGTATTTTTGAATGTATAATAAAACCATTTCAAATCGAGATAATTCATGGACTAATGAGGTATGGTAGTGAATTTGGGTTACTATCGCGTAACGAGGATATTGCTTCATTTGAGAAGTACCAATGTAACATGCAGTTTCCGCCTTTAGCTGACAAAGAATGTTCTCCATTGTCGAGCCATATAGTTTCTCCAGAGTACAATTTAGCATTATTGACATGGCAAGCCACATTGGAATTACTATCTATAGTGTAAAGTCCAGAACGAATCAAGCTTATATTTTCACTAGTGTTTGTCGAAAACCCTAAGGTCAGAACATGAGGTGAAATGGTGACATAGTGGTTATATAATAGTTTTCGATCACTAATAGTAAGCCAGCCAGGTACTCTATAACTCTCTATAATTATGATAGGCTTAGTCTTTTCTATTTCTTGCCAAACATTATATAGACCAGAATAGTAATCATTGGTCTTTATGGCAGAACTTCTCCAATGATACGTAGATTCTCGGTAAAGGCCAATTCCCTCGTACGCGAAGATAGGCTCAGTTATCTTGGTGTTATTATTAATAAATGTATATAAAAGCCTTTGATGTTCATTTGTGTTGCTTAAAATGAACATCAGAAACCTAATAACAAAAATAGCGATTACCATTATAGTTACAAGTTTCTTAAAACTATCACCAATAAAATTACTAGAAAGAAGTTTATTTAATGAGATACCAACAAAAACGATCAGAATGGAATATAATGTTATAAGGTTGTATGAGTGATAATGAGGATTTAAGTATACTGAGAAGAGAGCTAATAAAAGCAAAGAAATTATTATATTTCTTTTTGATGATTGCCATTGACTTAGTGTTTTAATAAATATTAAAAATCCAGATACTACTAATAAATAATATATAGAATCTACCTTAATGAAAGAAAGTAGGACATTAGATCGAATAGAACTGGAAACATTTTCCTGACTATGGCTTATTATTGATAACTTTATAAGCTCTAAAGTTGTTTCATAAAAAACAGAAAGAGATGATGTGCCATTGATAAAAAATAGAGCTAAGATTGGTATTAAAGCCCCAAACAATAATGAGATCAAATTGGAAACTGTTAATTTTAAGTTAAAATCATTTCTTCTTTGCATTATAATATAATGAATAATAACAACAATAACTATAAATGCTTTGAATTTAAATAATATTGCTAAAGATAAAAAAATTCCAACAAATGTGAATTTCTTACTTTCTCTATGCTCAGAAATATATAAAGTAATAATTGACTGTAACCAAAGTATTAAAATAATCAGATCAGGTCTAATATCCAAACCTCTGGAAATCATGGCATAGGATAAGAACAACATAAGTATGCTAGTATAAGCAACTTTATCTGAAAATAAATATTTAACTATAGTGAATAACTGATAAGACAGGTAAGATAATAATATCAAGAATATAAAACGGAATATGTAAATTAGTTCAAATTGACTCCCTGTTAATTGATATATTGGTTGTAGAATATCAAATAGCAAAGTATAACTATCTACATTGAAGTCTACATTTGGAGTCTTACCATTACTTAATAACCATGTTGTATATAACGCCATGTAATCATCGTTAATAAGGACTAGACTTAAAGATAGCCAAAAGAATAAACATAATATCAAATATAGACAAAGACGTTGCAAATATCTAACGTTCATTTCTTCTCAACAACCAAACAGTTTTTGTCTTTAATATACTCGGCCAATAAGGTTCTATATTTTGTATCATACATAGAATCCATTTTGGGAAAAAGTTATAAATAAAACTGGGTAACATCAATATTGACTCGCAGCGAATAATATCAAAGTCATTATCACTAGCCAACTTTGCAACACTTTTGTTACTGTTGGTATAAATATCGCCTCCTAGTTTATTAGAGAAAAGGTTAGACCATGCTCTAGGTGACCAACCCAATGAATCAAATATAAGATAGCCATTGGAAGATATTATCCTTGAAAATTCATTGAATAGTTGTTGTTGATCGTCACTATGAAATAAAAACCTTGAAGACACAATAGTTTCAAAACTACCATCCTCATAGCTAGTGTTATAAATGTCTTGTTTAGTTATATTAATGCATTCAATGTTATTCGATTTTTTGCATTGTAATAGCATTTCCTCCGAATAATCAGCAGCGTAAATTATATTGAATCCAGAAGATTCTATGAGACTTAGCATCCTTCCTGTACCTGTAGGAATATCAAGAATTGGACCATCTAAGTTACATTTCCCCAAAAACTTTGCCATTACTCTACATTCTTCTTGATGAACAAACTTTCCACCAGCGTTAGAAAAGCGTAGATTTTCATAATTTTCTACAGTACGTTTGTCACTATAGAAATCTTTTTTATTTTGGCTATTACTTTTAATAAGAATATCCTTAAATTGTATTTTCTGCTAGTAAATAGTTTACAGGAAATCTAATTATTATTACATATATTTGAGCTAATAATATAGGGACAGACAGAGCATCTACAAAAAAATATAGTAATAATAGACCAAGAACCAATGATAACGTCATAGATATAGAAAACTTAACTAGTTTTGAATTTCCTACTGTGGTGTGGAATGTATATGTCGAGTTTAGATAGTAGCTTGAAATTGTCCCTAGAATGAAAGATAGTAAAGACGCTAATAAATAATACGCTCCTATGTAAATAAGAAAGCTGAAAACCATATAGCTTAAAAGGCTGTTAAGAATCCCAAATAAACCAAATTTAAATATTTTCATTAATAATTAAATGTCTTTTTTTAAGTTCTTTGTGTAATGAACAATATAGTCAGGCCTAGCTTGACCCTGCTCGTATATCCTTCCTACATAGGATCCAATTAAAGCTATAAAAAACAATAAAACACCAGAGAAAAAAACCTGGAAAAATATGATAGAAGTCCAACCATCTACCGTAGTGTCAAACATGAATTTACTAATCATTGCCTTAGCTAGATAAAGTAGGCTAAGAGACCACATTAACGTTGAAACTATGAACATTAGCTTTATAGGAAATCGTGAAAAATTTAATGTAGCATCAGAAGCAAGCGAAAGCATTTTCTTCAAATTATATTTAGTTTGCCCTGAGTGACGACCATCTCGTTCATACTTTATAATTGATTGACTAAATCCTATGGTGGCAAAAATGCCACGAAGATATTTATGTTTTTCTCTATATTTGATAATTGACTCTCTTACTATCTTCGTAAAAGCACGAAAATCACCACAATCTTCAATTAATTCTGCAGTCGATGTAATCGATAGAAATCTATAAAATACTTTTGCCGAAAATTTTTTAAAAAAAGTTTCGTTTTTCCGTGTCAAACGTTGTGCATGAACTATGTCAAATCCTTGTTCTATTTTTGCTATAAATTTATCTATAAGCTCAGGAGGATCTTGAAGATCTATATCAATAGTTATATTAATATCTCCTGTTGCCATCTCTATACCCGCAAATAAAGCATTTTGATGGCCGACATTCGCAGCTAGGTGAAGGACGGCTAGCCGACAGTCTTCTTTCGCTAGGCGGTCTAATATTTTGGCACTATCATCTAAACTGCCATCATTTACAATGAGAAACTGAAACTCATATTGATTATAAGAGTTTGCTATTTGGCAAAGACGTGTATAAAACTCTTCAATTACTAGTTCTTCGTTATAACATGGAGCAATAAAGCTTACTTTATTCATTTGATGACCACTTATCAGATAGTATATTATGATAGCCATTGATAAAAACCTCTAGCGATAAAATACCATTATTCGTTGAATCTTCATGAAGGAACATCTTATTGTAAGACTGATTCATATGAAAATTTTCAATAGCTAATGCACTTTCATCTAGATTATTCAGAAAAATTTCTATAGAGTTCTTTCCAAATTTAATAGTGTCACATAGTTCAGGGAATCTAGGAATAGCAACAGGGGTACCAATAGACAAAGATTCTACTATAATATTTGGTGTTAGGCTTGTTCCTACACATGTCCTTAGGGGTAATATAAGAAGATCTGTTACTGCTAATTCTGCTCCAACATCTATATCTTCCTTGTATTTAATAACGTCATTTAGATTAAGATTGTCAATTCTTTTTGTTATTTTTTCTGAGTCACCAAATCCACTCAGACACAAGTTAAATTTGAAATTTATATTACTTCTTTTTTTTAGTTTATATATAAGTTCAATTAGATAGTCTACGCCTTTTGAATGTTTAGCGTGCCCTATATAAGCCAATACAAAATGATTATCATCAGACTGCTTGATAGGGGTATCACTTATCGGAAAAACACCATTTTGAATAAAGTTTATATTACTTTTTGATATAGATTCCAATTGATTTTTTTGAAATCTACTATGTACTATTATGTTTTTGAAATGATGAAGTATTCTTTTATAAATGACTGAAGATATATATGAATTAAAGAGTATTATATGTAGGTAAGCAACAATATTACGTAGGAAAAATTTATAATTTTCTTTCAATTCAGAATAAGTCAAGAAAGACTGCCATACAGAGATGGTTGTTCTATGCCTTAGTTTACTATCAATGAAAATATAGACAATAAGGAGTTCTATTGGGGTTGCAATATGTATATTTATTTGTGGATATGGGCGTGATGTGGCTATTTTATTTATAGTTGAACACGTTTTCACAAGATTAATAACTCCCTCAATGAGAGAGTTATAGCGACTATGCTTACGAAAATTATGTTGTTCAATATCACAATCAGTATCAAATGATGTTGGTGATACTGAAATAACTGCTATATTTTTTCTTGAGAAACATTCAGCAAGGTTTATAAAATTTTTACTTATTGCTTCTTTTTTATTATTCCTAAATCGACCAATACCTAAAATCAATGAATCCATTCTTTTCTCAAACGACTGGTTTACTCCTATTAGAGTATGCCACCATTTTAAGTCAATACTGAAATTTCAAAAACGAGAGCTATGTCGAAAAATTGACAAAGTTTTTTTTCAAGCGATTTATAGAGTATTCGCACGACAAAAAGAAGAATTGATACTGAATCAGCTGTGTACGATATGGTTATAACTAGGATATTTTCCGCTGTGTGACGAACCGATAATCAACTAGTTCCACGCTGAACTTTAGAACATTTAACCGCGTCGATTTGTCTTTAACAAGGATGAATTAACACTTTGAATCAAGTTCAAAAGCAATCGCTCCATATTTACTTATTTCTGCTCTATAAATCTATGAATCTACGAATCTACGAATCTACGAATCTCTGAAGCGGCCTTAAGACTTGCATTAACAAAGCGACAACTGGCATAGTGTGCGGAGGGGGCGTTTAAATAGGAATATGTCCTATGATAAGGGTTTGTAATCGTAATAAAGAGTTATATTATCGGTGTTCGTAATATGATTACTGCAAACGCATTAACTAAAAGTAAGCAAGAAGGTATTGAAAACTATGGATGATTATCAACTTACAATATGCCTTTCTACAATTAGCTTTGGAGATGTGAGTGAGTCTAATTATAGTTAAAATTAAGGATATGACGACATGGAGTAAATTTGTACTTATACATTTATTTCTTTGGTTAATTATACTGTTGATTTCAGGTTACTTTGGACATATCGATAAAATTGATTTCTTTCTTTATCTATCGACAGTGACACGATCTCTAGGAGTGACCCTAGCCGTTCATTTTATTTTTAAATTCCTTGTATTAGCTATAAGAAGGTCAAAATCACCGCTAACGGATATACTTAAAGATTATAGAATCAGATTTCTAAACTTAAAATCTATGTTATACTCGACCATAATTATTACTTTTTTTGGCATTAACTGTAGTATATATACTTCGTTCAAGGTCCTGATACCTCAAATTAACCCCTTTAACTATGATTTATTGTTTTTTAATTTGGATAAATATATGCACTTTGGGTACTCTCCTTGGGAGATAACTCATAGTGTTCTCCCAAATGCGATATTAACAGTGCTTATAAATACTATATACAATATATGGTTTTTGGTCTTCTGGGTATTTGTATGCTCTGTTATATTTTCACTAGAGTCCATAAAACTTAAACTAGCGACAATTTCCTCCTTTAGTATGGTTTGGATAATAAACGGTTCAGTTTTAGCTGTGATTTTTTCTTCTGCTGGGCCTTGTTTCTTTGATTCTGTAGTAGATATATCTATCGTTCCAGATTATTACTCCGATTTAATGCGAACGTTAACTGAACAACAGAATCTTTTAGAGAAAAATGGGATTTGGTTAGAGATACGTGCATTGATGATTCAAGATTATTTGTGGTCGGCCTACACAGATCAATCTACAGACTTTGCTGCTGGTATATCTGCATTTCCAAGTATGCATGTTTCAGTTGCAATGTTGATTTGGCTGATAACAAGAGAGTATTTTCCTAAACTCGGTAAACCTGCATTATTGTTTTTAGTTTTGATCATGGTTGGTTCTGTCCACTTAGGTTGGCACTATGCAGTTGATGGTTACATGAGTATAGTGACAACATATGTTATATGGCGGTTCTGTAAAGCCATTTTTATGTTAGGAAATGATGGGGTAAGAGATTTGGAGTCTGAACTGATTAAATGATGCATACTGGAAGGAATTAATACGCAACACTTAACTGGGTTTATGTTCTATTTTTCGGTGCTTTATTAAACTTAAATGCTGTTTAGTTTTATAACTACGGCCTTTAATGCTAATGATGTATATTTGATAGCTTAAGTTAACATGCTGATTTTTCAAGTAAAACTACTTTGAGATAGGATACTCATGGGAAATAATCAGATATCCGTATTTTGATAGTCGTATGTGGCGACCTAAGGTAATCTGAACTAAATTTACCGATGTTGGTGGGAAAGTAGCTAATTGTTGTATTAGGATATTAACAATATTAGGTCTACTACTGATAAGCACCTCCATGCCGTAGGTTGATGCCATTTACTAAACCATTGTGGTTTACAGAAACGTCAGAATCTAAGCAAGCAACCTACAAGTATATGTAATGACAAAAGGAATTTGGTTATGAATACACTTAATAATATTGTTTTGTTTTTTAAAGACGAAGAAGGTCTTACAGTTGTGGAATACGTGATTGGTGCTGCCTTACTTGTCCTCGCACTAGTTGGTGTTTTTTCTGCTCTTCGTGACGGTTTGTCAGCGAGTTTGAGTAATACGTTAAACAACTTACCATCCACCTTATCCCAGCCATAGCCAAAAAATCTTAGAAATATTGTAAAGCGCGATTCAATATCAAGAATTTCGAATCGCGCACCACCTCATTATCCTTACCTTTATCTGTACTCTTTCTTTTCTTTTGACGCATTAACCGCGAACAACGGGAAGGCAACTTTAATGGTATAGTTATTATTCGGTTAGGAAGCACTTTTACATAGTTTGATTTTGTCTCGATTGATAAGAAAGTACATATCTAAAATATACCTAGGAACAATAAGCGCCATATTCGAAGAAAATGTAAATGTAGTCTAATATTCAAATTGAAAGTAAAAGTTGATAAGTTGCTTTAAGTTGTAGAGTAATCGAAGGGAAGGTCATGTTCTTAAGAGAGAGCACAAGGAAGTTTATAATAGACTTTTTTGTTGATGAAGAAGGTCTTACTGTTGTTGAGTATGTTGTAGGCGCAGCAGCGTTGGTTGTTGCAATCTCAGCTGTATTTGTTGAATTTGGAAATGGGTTGCAAGAATCAATGAGCGCGACTATGAATAGTTTACCTACAGTAAACAATTAGTTAAATGTGATAACACTCACAATCATGACGTTTAAGTATTGTTTATCACATTTTAGATGCAATACTTAAATTGCAACTTATATTGCTGTTTTTATGGAGATTATATATGGATATTAAGAAACAAATAGTTAGTTTCATGCAAGATGAAGAAGGGCTTACGGTTGTTGAATACGTAATTGGTGCTGCGCTTTTAGTTCTAGCGCTCGTCGGTGTTTTCTCAGCGTTAAGAGATGGGCTAAGTGCAAGCTTAAGCGCTACTATTAGCTCGATCGGAAGTGCTACTCTTAACTAACAGTTATATTGAAGCCTCTATGGTTAGAGGCTTTTTTTGAGCTTGCAATATGCCCATTATTTTGTGGGGGATACTTTCTGTCATAGCTGTTTATGACCTGAAAGAAAATCGCATCCCTAATAAGCTACTTATTACAATAATCGTTGTTAAGACGTTTTTTTTAGTTTCTGTAAATATGGACAGCTTCCTAGATTCATTAATTTCAGGGACTGCTCTTTTTGGTTTAGGTTTCATATTTTTTATTTTGAGAGCAATGTCTCCTGGCGATGTCAAACTACTTGCCACTATTGGCTTTGCAAGTGGAATAACGCAATTCGGAAGCCTACTTTTTTACCTTACAATGGCAGGCGGTTTGGTTGCTACTTTTTGCTTATTTGATGCTATTTCTAAAGGGTATAAACCAAAGTCTGTGAAGCAAAAAACCAATGAACTAGCGTTAACCAAAGATTTGATTAACGTGCCACATAGCCGTTATGAGCAAAAGTTAGTCATGCCTTTTGCTCCATCAGTTGTTATTGGGCTAGCTCTCTTCTATTATTTTAACTAAATACTAAAATGCAATTTCATGGATAGAAATTATGCCCGTATTGACACCTCAGGTAGCGTCTCCGAGTATTGTTACCAGTTTTGATGATCTAAAAATACCTAGTGCAGTTGTTGATAACTTAGTCTTAAAGCACTTAGCGGCTTACCCTAAGTCAGATGTGTTGGTTTTGAGCCGTCACCTAGGAATCGTATCTCACCTAATTGAAAGCATATTAGGTGATCTTCGTAAAAAATCTCTTGTCGAAGTCTTTCAACCCGCATCAATAAGCCCTCAAGTTAGTGCTGCTAGTGCAAACGTCAGATACGGTTTATCAGAAAAAGGTTTAGTACAAGCAGATGAGGCATTTAAAAAAGATGCTTATCTTGGCCCTGTTCCAGTTTCACTAGATACCTACAATGAAATGGTTATAGCTCAAGATCTTCGAGCAAACCTTATCAAACGACTAGATGTAGAAAGCGCACTATCGGACGTATATGGGGCAGAGCGGCTAATTAAAGTATTAGGCCCCGCAATAAATTCTGGACGAGCTTTATTGTTGTATGGGCATGCAGGTACAGGTAAAAGTTTTGTAGCAGCAAGGATATTAAACTCTCTCCACACCTCGGTTTATGTACCACATTCTGTTTATGCTGCGGGGAATATTATAAAGGTGTTCTCGCCTCAGCATCATAATCCTGTCGATTCTTACGCGTCTGAAGATATCATTAACTTTAAAAATCAGTATGACAAAAGATGGGTTTTATGTGAGCGCCCAAATATTCAAGTCGGTGGTGAGCTCACAATGGATATGCTGGAAGTAAATCACTCTGAGCATAACCGGGTTTGGATAGCACCGCTTCAAATGATGGCTAACAATGGCATTCTAGTGATAGATGATCTTGGAAGGCAGCCTATGCCTGTGGCTACCTTGTTAAACCGTTGGATCGTACCGATGGAATACAACTACGACCATTTATCTCTTCCAAATGGCCAACAAATTACAATTCCATTTATTTTGACCATGGCTTTTTCAACTAACTTAGATCCAAAGAAAATAGCAGATCCCGCATTCTTGCGCCGATTAGGATATAAAATCCAATTCAAACCTTTGTTAGAAAATGATTACCTCAAACTATGGACAGATTTATCCAACAAAAAAGGTTTAGAGTTACTACCGACAAGTGTTGAAACTCTACTAAGCTTACACTCATTACATTCTGTAGGGTTATTTCCTTGTATACCTAAGGATATTGTCGGAATCAGCCAGGATATTATTGATTTTGAAGAGTTACCTTCAGCGATAGACCCAACTGTATTGCAACGAGCATGGGATTTGTACTACACCGCTGATGAACATGGAGGTAAGGCGTTATGAGTAAAGGAATGGTCTTTTTCTTACTTTTGCTATCGGTCATATTTGGTTTGGGTGCTGTATTTGTCGCAAAGCAATGGATGGAAAAACAAACCCGTGTTGAAGTGAAAATGGAACAAGTAGAAAGGCATCCGATTGTAGTTGCAGCTTCAGATATTCCGGAAGGGACCATTATTGAAGAAAAGCATATGACGACAAAGCTTCTTGAGAAAGATTGGCTGACGGAAACACAAGTCAAAGACAGTCAAACAGTGATAGGGAAAATCGCCAAAAAAGAAATATATGCAGGCGAAATACTGCATTCATCTAGATTGATCAATCCTGGTGAAGGTACGACGTTAGCGACGTTATTACCAGAAGACATGCGAGCAATCACAATTCGAGTCAATGATGTTGTTGGTGTGGCAGGCTTTCTATTACCCGGTAGTAAAGTTGATATTTTGAATACGGTTAACTCAAGGACGTCAACCGTTCTAAAAAATATTAAAGTATTAGCCGTTGACCAAACTGCAAAAACAGCTGACAACAAGCCGATAATAGTAAGAGCCGTTACTCTGCAGTTAACCCCGAGAGAAGCTGAACGGTTACTTTCAGAGAATAGTAAAGGTTCTATACAATTAGCCTTGAGAAACCCTCATGCAGTTGATAAGCCCGTCCCAAGAAGAAAATACGTTCCACCACCGAGTGTTACGATAATTAAGGGCACATCACAATCCAACGTTAGAGTGAATGAATGAGGTCATTATGAAAAGGATTTTTATATTAGCTGCCATGCTCAGTTTGTTGTTGCCGGCGTTTTCAGCGTTAGCTTCAATAAACGCAGGAAAAACCGTAACTATACCTCATCACAAATCAACACATGTGAAAATATCAGGAAAGGCGAAAAGAGTATCTCTTGGGGACCCAGCTGTCTTAGATATCGTCATGCTTAAAGCAGATGAACTTTTTCTGATAGGTAAGAAACTAGGTTCCACCAATCTATCTGCTTGGGATAGTCAAGGTAGGTTGATCGAGTCATTGAATATCGAAGTAACTCATGACCTCAATAATTTGAAAGAGAAGCTGTATGAGTTCTTGCCAAATGAAGAAATTAAGGTCCATAGCTCGCAAGATAAGTTGATATTGAGTGGGCTAGTTAGTAGTGCTGAAAATATGAATTTGGCAGTGAAGGTGGCACAAACTTATTCATCAGGTAAGGCTGCTGATAAATCGGATAGCGATGCGGGCGAGGCTGATTCTGGCGTCATTAACTTGATGACTATTGGTGGGGCACAACAAGTAATGTTAGAGGTTACTGTCGCCGAAGTGCAACGTTCATTGGTGCGACGTTTTGATTCTAACTTTCACTTTTTTCAACAAAGTGGTGACTTTACTTGGGGTGTTACTAGTGCCGGGGCCGGAATTGCTCCAGGGATAGGTGGAATCTTAGAGCCTGTATTAGGTGGTGTAGGTACCAACGACTTTGGCTTTTTAGGTGGCTTAGTTGACAGCAATACATTGTTTACTTTTGCTTTAGATGTAGCCAAAGAAAATGGTGTTGCAAAAGTCTTGGCTGAACCTAACTTAACTACTTTAAGCGGCTCAAAAGCCGAATTTTTGGCGGGTGGTGAGTTCCCTATCCCAATTCCAAGTGATGACGGTATCGGTATTGAATATAAAGAATATGGCGTAGGATTAAAATTTACGCCACTAGTGCTATCGGATAAAAAAATCAATCTGACTTTGGATGTAAATGTTAGCGAAGTGGCTGCAACCGGAGCTCTTGCGTACAACCCTGGTGATTCAAATGCAGCATACATTGTCCCACCTTTAACAAGACGAAGCGCTTCCTCTACGCTTGAGTTAGCTGATGGGCAAACTATTGGTATAGCAGGGCTATTAAATGAGAATACTAGGGATCTTTCTTCAGAAATGCCCGGTATAGCAGATGTTCCTGTGCTTGGTAATCTATTTAAAAGTAAGCAATATGTATCGGGAGAAACAGAGCTTGTAATATTGGTTACTCCTAGGCTAGCTAAACCGATAGATCGAAATAAAGTCACTCTTCCAACAGATGCTTTTGTAGAACCTACAGATGTTGAATTTTATTTGATTGGAGGTAGTGCATATATCGATAATGAACTAACGCAATCACCGACCGAAGAGCAGGACAATAACACATCTCAGCCAGTGGGTGGTAACACCGGCGGCTCTGAGGGATCGTTTGGGCACTCCTTATGAGGAATTCAATTATGATCAAATTATTATTTGTCGGGTTCGTTGCTATTTTGCTAAGTGCATGCAGTAACAACCCCGGTCTTGGTAATTCAGTTGCTCAATTAAAGCAAGAGCAAGTTTATAACCCTGAGGCGACAGCTGAGAATCAACAACTAGTTATAAATGGCAGCGGAGAACGCACTCAAACAGCAGTTAAAGGCTATAATAACAACAAGGCGATTAAGCTTTAAGCTTGGGCTTTGGAGGAGGTTGTTATGAAAACGCATAGCTCAATAGTAGAAAGCAAGAAAAAGCAAGGGGGGCTAGTAGTTGTCCTTTTTACATTGTGTCTGCTTATACTGCTGGGATTTGCAGCCCTTGCTATCGATATTAACCATATGATCCTCAATAAATCTAGGTTACAAAATAGTGTTGATTCTGCAGCCCTTGCATCTTCTGTAGCCATAGAAAATGGTTCTAGTTCGCGTGATTCTATTGATCAGTCGCTGGCAACGCTAGGTGAAACAGCTAATGCTAGTGGTAATAGTGAGCTCTTGTTTGGCGGGAATTATAACCAGTTGACCCAAGTGTCTAATACCAAGTACGTAGCCGAATACGATGATTACGAGGTGTATTATTACTTCAGTAATAATCCAACAGAGTTTGGTGACAGTGTTCCATTTCAAGAGAGCAGGGATATTTATACAAGGGTTGTGGTATCAGATCACTCTCTTGAAAGCTACCTTATCCATATTTTTGGCTTAGCTAAAAACGTTTCTGCTTCAGCCGTTTCGGGGAGAAGTTCTGGCTTTAAAGGTATCAGCAATATAGCTCCTATAGGTATTTGTGATCAGTTGGAAGATGACCCTGATAGCAATGGCTATATCGGTGGCAAGAAGTACGCTCTTGCTGGGAAATGTAGTGGTAATAACGATAAACAATGTTCTACTCCAGATACTGGTGGAGATATCGGCGCAGGAAACTACAACTATTTGAGACTGGATGGATATGGAAATGGTGCAGATGGCGTGGGTGATGCTATTGGAGGGAAAGCGCCTGGTGAGTTTGATGATGGTGAGTCGGGTATATATCTTATTGAAGGTGAAATAGTCACTAAGCCCGGTATTAATAATGGGCCTGTAACTGGTTTTAACTCTCGATTTGAGCAAGTGGACGGTTTCCCTCCTCCCGATCCAGCTCCATTGAACTCAGAATCCATTACTACTTTTCAGGATTATGTAGAGGCAGGAGGATCTAAGTTAGGTCGTCGTACAATGACTGTACCTGTGGTTGAATGTGATGCTAATGGTAATAAACCGGTGACAATTTTGGGATTCGAGTGTTTTTTCCTCTATCAAAAATATGATAAGAAAGAAAAAATCATCTGGGGAGAATTTATCGAAGGTGGGTGTCCTGTAGCTAATGGGGTTGGTGGTAATGACCCAATCGCATCTGGTCCATATAGAATACAACTATACAAAGACCCATACTCTGGCGAATCGTAGGATGCAATGATGAGAAGTTTATCTAAGCAACAAGGATTAGCTGCGGTAGAGTTGGCAATAGTTACACCTATACTGGTATTACTTCTAGTAGGCATTGTTGAAATTGGCAGGATGTTTTTGCAGTACACTATGCTAAATAAAGCAGTCCAAAATGGTGCGCGTTATTCTCTGGTTGATATTTATGGTGCCCAACCTGATGGTGCGCTAGCAACAGACTCCAATATTAAAAATATAGTCGTATATGGAAAAAGAACTGGGGGTACAGTACCCATTCTTCCCGGCCTTAGTGTCGAAGACGTTAGTTTGTCTTCAACCACAGCAACACATGTCGTGGTTACAGCAACATATGACTACACTCCTATTTTTGCCAAGCTTCCATTTACTGATATATCTCTAAGCGTAGATTTAGTTGCGTCATCTACGCTAAGGAGAACATCATCATGAAGCAGTTAGGCGATTTTAAGAATAAACAGGGTGGTTTAGCTATTGTTGAGTTTACTATAGTAGCTACGTTTTTTTTGATATTTCTTTTTGCTATTTTCGAGTTTGGTAGGTTTTTGTTTTCTTTACAGATGCTAAATGAAGTAACTCGCAAGGCGGCTAGATTAGCCAGTGTTTGTTACATAGTAGATAAGCAAAAATTAGGAGATTTGGATCTAGGTGATATATATTCAAGGGCACCTATTGATTTAAGTAATCTGACGCTATCGATCGACTATTTAGACGACTCTGGTACCGAAGTCACCATAGCAACATATACGGGTGAAGATCAAGATTTCACTGTAGATGACGATGAGTTTGAGAACGTTCGATACGTTAGAGCAAGAATTGAAGGGTTTAGTTATGCTTTCGGAGCATTGACCCAAATATTAGGAGCAAACACTGCATCTCCCCCCTTCGAAACAATCCTGCCTAGAGAGAGTTTAGGTGTATATCGTCCATACTATTCAAACGCAACTACTTACATTGAAGAGCCTAGTAGTATGGATTGTCAGAATTAATTTTTAGGAAATGGAATGAGTGTAATACCAATGCATGGAAGCGAAAATGAAACCAAGGTTTTACTAAAAACCAACATTTGTGTGTGGGTCATTTACGCAAAGGAATCGTTTGAACTGCATATGAAGCAGCAGTTAAGCATGTGCTCAAATATAACCACTAAATTCATTCGATTAGAAGATTTTAGTGGAGATGGAATAACAGGGCTGTTGCTTCCTGAACTTCTTTTTATCCAGTCAGAGTCTGATTGGGCTCAAAAACTGACAGCTCTTCATGCTAGCGATAGCCACTTGTTTGAGAAAGGTGCGTCACTCATTGTGTTTGGAGATGAGAACGACAACCTTGCGTTAAAAACATCGTTAAAAATAGGTGCATCAGACTTTCTTCCCGATAACTCGCCACTAGAAAGCTTTAAAGATATATTACTGGAGACATCAACAGAAACTGCTACTAACATGCATTTGGGGGAGTTACTGTTGTTTTTTAACACTAAAGGTGGCAGTGGAGCGAGTACAATAGCGCTCAATACAGCAGCGGAGCTTGCTAAAAATAAAAGCAATAAGGTATTGTTACTTGACCTGGATGTGAACTTCGGTGTTTTGGCTGATTATCTAGATGTATCCCCTAAGTATGGTATACCTGACATACTTGATTCTATAAACGAAATCGATGAGCTGTCGCTTAATTCGCTAGTAAAGAAACACTCATCTGGTGTTAATTTTCTGAACTTTGTACAGTTGCAACCGTTGGAAAATCAAAAATTAACACAAAAACTCAATCAAGTTATTCCTGCGTTACAGTCTTATTATTCCCATATTGTTATAGATTTGTCTCGAGGTATTGAGAGTAACTATGGCTTTATGGTTCCAATTGGTTCGCATGTTTATTTTGTTACTCAGCAAAATTTAGCTGCTCTTAGAAATACAAACACACTTCTGAACGTATTTCAGTTTGAGTATGGGCTCAATAAAAACAATGTAGAAATAATCGTTAATAGATATGATAAGAATTCAGATATTAAACTATCTGATATCGAAGATAGTTTCCCTGATTTGAGAGTTCATGTTTTTCAAAATGAATTTAAAACTGTAAATGAGGCTCTTAATCTGGGGAAACCATTTGTTCTGCATAAGAAGAACTCTACAGTATCAAAGGCAACTAGCAGATTAGTTAATTCAATATGTGATGATGACAAAGAAACCGAAAAATCAGGCTGGTTAAATAAATTATTTCGGTAGCAAGGATGAATTATGTTATTTAAACGTAAAGCTATAAATAAAGACTTTGAAAAAAAAGCATTGGCCGTAGATGAAGACCAACAGATAAAGCCTGATTTTGATAACTCTACGGTTACAGAACCAAAATCGGCTCCTAAGACCGTTAAACCCTTAGAGGTTTCTTCTGAGTCAGACAAAGCTCTTAAACAAGAACAAGATACCAAGCATTATTTTCATCAGAAACTACTAGAGACATTAGATCTTGGACTTCTGTCTAGCTTGGATGAGAAAAGAGCGAAGAAAGACCTTAATGAAGCAATAAACCAATTGATGAACGATGATCAAACACATCCTGTCAGTTTGGAAAGCCGTAAAAGAATCATTAAGCAAATTGAGGATGAAGTGTTTGGCTTAGGCCCTTTAGAGCCATTGCTCCATGAGAAAGCCGTCGCCGATATACTAGTAAATGGTCCAAAAAATGTCTACGTTGAGCGGTTTGGTAAACTAGAAAAGACGTCCATTACGTTTCTAGATGAAAGGCATCTAAGGAATATTATAGACAGGATCGTTAGTCAGGTGGGGCGTCGAATCGATGAGGCATCACCAATGGTGGATGCAAGATTAAAAGATGGCTCTCGTGTTAACGCTATTATCCAGCCGTTGGCTATTGATGGGGCTTCCATTTCTATACGTAAATTTGCCGTTGATCGACTGAATATGGATAATATGCTCGGTTTTAATTCATTATCACCGCAAATGGCTAAGTTTATCGAAGCATGTGTTACGGGGGAGCTAAACGTTCTTATTTCTGGTGGTACAGGCTCGGGTAAAACAACAACCCTGAACATATTCTCTAGTTTTATTCCTGCAGATAAACGTATCGTCACAATTGAAGATTCAGCAGAACTTCAGCTTCAACAGCCACATGTTATTAGGCTTGAAACTCGACCTGCTAACCTAGAGGGTAAGGGTGAAATTACGCAGCGTGATCTTGTTAAAAACTCATTGCGTATGAGGCCAGATCGAATAGTCATAGGTGAGGTTCGTGGTTCTGAGGCGGTTGATATGTTGGCGGCAATGAACACTGGTCATGATGGCTCTCTCGCTACTATTCACGCCAATACCCCCCGAGATGCTTTAAGCCGAGTGGAAAATATGTTTGCTATGGCAGGATGGAATATGAGCGCTAAAAACTTGCGTTCTCAGATTGCTTCAGCCATTCATCTAGTCGTTCAGATGGAACGTCAGGAAGACGGTAAGCGAAGAATGGTGAGCGTTTGTGAAATCAATGGCATGGAAGGTGAAGTTATAACCATGTCTGAGATTTTTAAGTTTCAACGTCAAGGCGTCGATGAAGACGGCAATATTATCGGTGATTATGTAGCGACGGGTATTGTTCCTGGTTGCCATGACCAACTCGTCAAGAGAGGGTTGGATGTGCCATTTGAGTTATTCACCGAAACTCACCCAAGAGGACTCTGATTATGAGTGATTTTGGTGCATTTCTTGCTCTACTATTTTTTGCGGTCGTTTTTATATCTCAAGCACTATTACTACCTGTTGCAGGTAAAAAAGCGAAACATAGTGAATTAGCGAAGCGTTTGAAGGAAACCCAGCAGACACTAGATGATGAAAGTAAATCATTGCTCCAAGAGCACTACCTCAAGGGGCTAACTAGTACTGAGCGACTTTTAATCCGATTTGATTTTTTTGAAAGTTTGAATCGAATGCTAGGACTTTCTGGGTTAGGAGTTAAAATTAGCACCCTACTAGGTAGTTTGGTTGTTATTTCTTTACTTATCTTATTTGTATGCCTTGCTACGGCACAACTTTGGTATTTATCAGTGGCAATGACTATTGCACCTAGCTTACTTACTTATTTGTTTATTCAGCGGAAAATTGGCAAAAGGCTTGAAAAATTCGAAGAGCAACTACCTGACGCAATCGATATTATTAAGCGAGTATTACAAGCTGGACAGCCAATAAATCAGGCATTTAACGAGGTTGGTAAGGAGATGCCTCAACCTATAGGTGAAGAGTTTGCTTCAACGTTCAATTTGCTTAATTATGGTTATGATATGAGGCTAGCAATTATGCAAATGGTAGATCGCGTTCCAACCGTTTCAATAATGGCGTTCTCTAGTGCTGTTTTACTACAAAAGGAAACCGGTGGTAACTTGACAGAAAACTTAGACAAAGTTTCTGTAGTTTTAAGAGCGCGATTTAAGCTAAGCCGAAAAATAAAGACGTTATCTGCTGAAGCGCGTTTATCATCATGGATTTTAGTATTGTCACCATTTTTTGTTTACCTTCTTAACCTAGCGGTTAACAGGGAAATGGCTTTGATTTTAACTGAAGATCCCAGAGGCATTAAAATGGTAAGTGCCGGGATAATTAGTATATTGATAGGTTCTTTATGGATAAAGAAAATCGTAAACATTAAGGTTTAATATGGACAGTTTAACCAGTCTTTTTGAACAAATATTCAGTGACAGTGAAAATGTCATTTTGCTGCTTATCATGCTAGCTACAGTAGCTATTGTCATGACCATCGGCTTTGCTATTTCTGCATTAAATTCACCTTTAAAGAAAAGAATCAAGATATTACAAGGTGAAAATGTAAAAGAAACAAAGAAAAATACAAAAGTTTCCGAAACATTAGAGAGCTTGTCACCATATATTGCGCCAACAAGCCAGAAAGAAAAAGAAACTATTCGAACTCAACTTATGCATGCTGGTTTTCATCAAGCTAGCACTTTAAATGTCTTTTACGCTATCAAGCTTGTTTCAGCCGTAACAGGTTTGATTTTTTCGGGATTGGCTTATTTATACTTAGCTAATACCTCCTATCTTCTTATCGGTATGATGGTACCACTAGCATTAGGGGTCTTTGCACCTAATATTGTTCTATCTCGTCTCATATCAAATCGCCAAGATAAAATAAACCAGGGTGTACCTGATGCTCTAGATTTACTCGTTGTCTGTACGGAATCAGGGCTAGGCTTCAATGCTGGTTTGAAGCGAATAGCAGATGAGCTTGTTATTTCTCACCCTGAACTAGCTGATGAACTGGACACTGTTTGTGCTAAGATTCAGGCTGGTGTCGAGATGCCTACAGCACTGAGTGAATTGGTTGATAGAACAGGTATATACGAACTAAAAGGTTTGGTAAGTATGCTAGGGCATGCCTCAAGAATTGGTGGTAGCCTCGCAGATACACTAAGAGCATATACTGAAGATTACCGGGATAAGCGTAACCAGGCTGCCGAAGAAGTAGCAGCTAAAATACCGACAAAAATGCTGTTTCCAATGATACTGTTTATCTGGCCTTGTTTTTTCATTGTTGCAGTAGGCCCTGCATTGTTAATGTTGTTAGATGCACTTTAAATAAGGAAGTTATGGTGAATAAATCTAAAGTTTTTGTCATTATTGCGCTGGTTTCAGCCGTTATAGGGTGTTCATCTACGGAAGAAGTCAATGAGTTCGATAAGACCCTTTATTCTGGTAAACCAATTGACTCGTTAACTAGCGAAGATGCTCCAAAAACAGAAATAGAAGCAATTCAAAGAGGGGACGCGGCACTTCAGACGAACAATATAGATTTGGCTCTTTACGAGTATATTCGTTCATTATCTTTTAAAGATGGAACTAAGCAAGCGGATACATTGTTTACCGTAGCGCAGATTCACCTACGTAAGAGCAACGGTCAATTAGCAGAAAGAGCATTAGTTAAATCTCTAGAATATAATCCAAGTCACATTAAATCTTTGGAGCTGCTTGGTGTGATAAACAGTAAGAGAGGCTTAAATGATGAGGCTATAGTTTATTTCTTGAGAGCTATTAATTCTGATCAAGAAAGATTGGGTTCAACAGAAGTTGCTACTAGTTATGTAGATATGAACGAATCGATAGTCGAAGCATTGAAATATGATTCTAAATCTCCAGAGAGAAGCTATATTGGGCTCGGAATTCTATCTGATGTGAATGGAGACTTAGACATAGCTAAGCGATACTACGAAAAAGCTCTCGAGATAAACCCAAGCTCATCTAAAGCTATTGTCAATCTTGCTTATTCTCATTATATGAGCGGAAATTATTACTTGGCTCAACGTATGACAAACAGAGCGCTCAAAATGGACCCTAACAACGAGAGGGCGATAAATAACTTAGCACTTATTTACATAGCGTTAGGAGAGAATCGTCAAGCGTTAAGTTTGTTCGAAAGAAATATGGATACTCCAGAGGCTTTAAATAATTTAGGGTACTTCCTGATATTGAATGGGCGATCAGAAGAAGCAGTTCCATACTTGCAGCAAGCTATTGATAAGAGACCGTCTTACTATAAAGTAGCCAATGAAAACCTTGAAAGAGCCCTGTCTGATATAAGGTCGACCAATAAACAAGAACTAGAAAACTAAAGTAAATGTTGATTTTAAAGGCTTATCTATAGATAAGCCTTTTTTATTTGATCATTATTAGCATACCAATCCTAATTTTGACATCTTCAATGTGTTACCTCGATCAGGTAAATTTTTCAGCTCTAGTGCTACATTCAGTGTAAACGTTCTCATTGGTTTATACGTGAACTTTCTCACTTCGAGCTTTAGGATTACAAATGTCCAATTTCCAACAGGTTTTGAATGCAAGGCACTGGGAAAACTCCCATGTGGATTCAGTTCGCTGTCTCTCAGCACACTCCAGATTGCGCTCTTATACATCTATTATTCATGCTCTACAGCAAAGCACCTCAGAACAACTCACATCCCTCAATGGCACATGGAAGTTCAAGCTATACGAACAACCAGAACTTGTCTCCGAAGACGATATTTGTCCTTCGTTAGACGACTGCAACTGGGAGACAATCCCCGTCCCAAGCAATTGGCAACTGCAAGGCTACGACAAACCCATTTATACCAACGTGAAGTATCCATTTCCCAACACGCCACCTCACGTACCTACCGATAACCCCACAGGTATCTATAGAACCAACTTTGAAGTATCCAAAGAGTGGTTAACTCGAAGCAATCGAATTATTTTCGACGGGGTCAATTCCGCTTTTCACCTTTGGTGTAATGGTGAATGGGTTGGTTACAGTCAAGATAGCCGTTTGCCTGCCGAGTTTGATTTATCGAAGTTTCTTACTGAGGGTTCCAATCAGATAACGGTGATGGTGTTACGTTGGTCAGATGGTTCTTATCTTGAAGATCAGGATATGTGGTGGCTCAGTGGCATCTTTCGTGATGTGACCTTGCTGAGCAAGCCCTTGCTTTCAATCAGTGATGTGTTTGTCTCTACCAAACTCGACGCTTGTTATCGAGATGCCATTTTATCAGTGGAAACCAAGCTTTCTGCGAAGAGCGAAGGACATCAAGTTCAGGTACAGCTGTTTGATGCACAGAGCAATCCTGTCTTTGAGCCAGTGACTGAGCTTTGCGGCACTAAATGGATTGATGAGCGCGGTTCGTATGATGATCGTACTTTTCATGAAATATCCGTATCCAACCCATTAAAGTGGAGCGCAGAAGAGCCTAATCTGTATACCGTTGTGGTTTCTTTGCTCAATAGCACTGGGGAGTTTATTGAGGCGGAAAGCTATAAAGTAGGCTTTCGTCAAATTGAGATAATGGACGGTCTTCTTAAGCTCAATGGCAAGCCTTTATTGATTCGTGGTGTGAATCGTCATGAGCATCACCCTGAGCGAGGGCATGCGGTCACTCGTGAAGATATGCTGCAAGATATTAAGTTGATTAAGCAGCACAACTTTAATGCTGTGCGCACCGCCCATTACCCGAATCATCCCACATGGTATGAGCTTTGTGATGAGTATGGGCTGTATGTGGTGGATGAGGCTAATATTGAGACTCACGGGCAGCAGCCGATGGGAAGGCTGTCTAATGATACCAATTGGCTTGCCGCATATATGAGCCGCATGACGGGTATGGTGGAGCGCGATAAAAATCACCCTAGCGTTGTTATTTGGTCTTTGGGTAATGAATCAGGTTTGGGCACTAACCATCACGCTATGTATCAATGGGCCAAGCAACGTGATCCTAGCCGACCAGTGCAATATGAGGGTGGGGGCGCAGAGTCCGCTGCCACTGATATTATTTGTCCTATGTATCCTAGAGTCGACATCGATCTGCCGTACTCGGAACATGATCCCGAGCATCTTAAATTTGGTATTAAGAACTGGATCAGCAAGCCAAATGAAACTCGTCCTCTTATTATGTGTGAGTATGCTCATGCCATGGGCAATAGCCTAGGAGGGTTTTATAAGTATTGGGACGCCTTTCGTCGTTATCCTCGTCTGCAGGGCGGGTTTATCTGGGACTGGGTCGATCAAGGTTTAGTGAAGGTTGATGAAAAAGGCCAGTCTTACTGGGCCTATGGTGGTGACTTTGGCGATACTATTAATGACCGACAATTTTGTATCAATGGATTAGTGTCTCCAGATAGAGTGCCTCATCCAAGTGCATTAGAGGCGAAAAAGGCGCAGCAGTTTATTCAATTCAGGCTTGTCGATACCAAACCTCTCAGTATTGAGTTAAAAAGTGAGTACTTATTTACTAAGGTGACAAATCAGCTCGCCATTTGGCAGATCACCGAAAATGGCGAGACGATTGTAAATGGTGAATTTAGGCTCGATATTGAAGCTGAAGGGCGTCAGTACATTGAATTATTTAAGGAGTTACCTCTCGCTAAGGCAGGTTGTGAATACCACCTAAACCTACAATTATTCCTTATAGAGAATATGCCTTGGGCAGATGCGGGCCATCAGCTTGCACACCATCAGTTTGAACTTCCGGCAAGTAGTGAACTGCAACTACAGCGCACTTCTCCGACAAATGACAATCTGTCGATAACGGAGACAGATGCGCATCTATCTATATTTAATGACAACTTTTCCATCGAGTTTGATCAAACTACAGGACTATTAACAAAGTGGCTCAAGGGCAGTAAATCGATACTTGAGTTACCTCTTATTGATAACTTCTATCGAGCTCCGCTGGATAACGACATTGGCACCAGTGAAGCGAATAATCTTGACCCTAATACTTGGGTGGCAATTTGGAATAGTGCGGATCTTAATAACTTGCAACGGCGCTGTGTTTCGATTGAGACGTCAAGCGTTGGTAATGATTGCCTCGTCGAGGTGATATCGATCCACAAGGCCAATGATGTGGATGCCATCCAGTCGAATTGGCAATACCGCATCTCACCTGAGGGACAAATTGAACTCACCGTGAATGTTTACCTCGCCAATGGCCTACCTTGTCTGCCAAGAATTGGAATGGAGTTTGCGGTACCCAAAGGGCCAAAAGCGGTACAGTTTTATGGTTTAGGACCTCATGAGAACTATCCAGATCGTAAGCTTTCTGCTTATGTAGGTAAGCACACACAAACTATTGAAGAGATGCATACGGATTATGTGTATCCAACGGAGAATGGTTTGCGATGCGATGTGCGAAATGCCTCTATAGGGTCATTAAATATCAATGGTTTATTCCATTTTGCGGTAAGTCGCTATAGTCAATGCAATCTAGCGGAGGCGGATCACATCAATGACCTACATGATTCGGGTAGATTATATATACGCATAGATTCTGAGCATATGGGGATCGGTGGTGATGACTCATGGAGTCGCAGTGTTCATGATGAATACTTGCTGAAGAACAAGCACCATCACTATCAAATTACGCTTTCGGCAGACTAACACTTATACCAATCTAACAATTTAGTTCGGTTGGTATTAAGTCGCCTTGATTAGATTGAGGCCAACAAGGAACGAGTAATGGCTAACATAAAACTGACCAACCTAGTTAAATCCTTTGGTGATACTGAAATTATCCACGGTGTTGATCTTGATATTAAAAACGGTGAATTTGTCGTTTTTGTTGGCCCGTCAGGGTGCGGGAAATCCACCTTGCTCCGCTTAATTGCAGGGCTTGAGGAGATCACATCGGGCACTTTAGAGATCGATGGTGAAGTGGTCAACGATGTCGACCCTGCTGAGCGCGGTATTGCGATGGTGTTTCAAACCTATGCTCTCTATCCACATATGACCGTTGAAGAGAATATGGGCTTTAGTTTGCGCATGAATGGCGTTGATAAAACCGTGATTTCGGAAAAGGTCATGGCCGCAGCAACCGCTTTGCAGTTGGAGAGTTTGCTGCATCGCAAGCCTAAAGAGTTATCGGGTGGTCAGCGTCAAAGGGTCGCTATAGGTCGTGCGATTGTGCGTGATCCTAAGGTTTTTTTGTTTGATGAGCCCTTATCAAATCTTGATGCAGAGCTTCGTGTGGATATGCGACTGCAGATTGCTTCCTTGCATGATGAACTTCAGAACACCATGGTTTATGTCACTCACGATCAGGTCGAAGCGATGACACTGGCGGATAAGATCGTGGTGTTACGTTTAGGTAATATCGAGCAGGTAGGCTCTCCATTAGAGCTCTATAATCGACCAGCGAACGAGTTTGTCGCAGGGTTCATTGGCTCTCCAAAGATGAACATGCTGCCTGCGGTTGTGGTCGATATGGTAGATAACAGTGCAACCATAAGAACGCCGGATGACCAAGTGTTTTCTATTCCAGCAGATGTCAGTTCTCTTGAGTTAGGAGACAAGGTGACCTTTGGCGTTCGTCCTGAGCATCTTTCCATTGAGCAAAATGGCGAGCACACCCTGCATTTTATTACTCAGGCCGTTGAGCGTTTGGGTAACAGCACCTATTTATTTGGCCAGGTGGGGGGTTATGACAACTATAAGGTACATGTCAGTGGCGATCGGGAAATCAAGCGTGGCGATGAATTACAGCTAAGCTTTGATACCAAAAATTGTCATCTATTCTTCGAGAATAGCTGTATTACTAACCTTTAGCCTACCGTTATCAATGACGCAGTGGTCATGAGCAAGTTCTTGAGGCTGCGTTTGAGGAGCCATTATGTCTCAAGAACTGCCTCAAGAGTTTGTGCAACTCAATAGCCAAGTATCTTCACTCATCGTCAGATTATTGCCTGCTCCAGAGATCGTATACTGGGGCAAGGCTATTCCAACCTTAACCTCCGAGGCTGAATTTTCAGCCATTATCGACAGAGCTATATCTCAAGCTCGATTAGATGTGGATGTCCCTGTCACTCTTTGTCCTGAAATCGGGCGTGGTAGTTTTGGAGCATCAGGGCTTGAGGGGCACCATCAAGGTAAGAATTGGGCGCCTGTATTTCAATATGTCAGCCATACCCTCACCGGAGAGTGTCTGACCGTAGAATGTGCGGATAAGCTTGCCAAACTTTCAATTAAAATCGACTTGATACTTGATGGACAAAGCGGTGTGCTAAGTAAATCAATCAGCCTCACTAACCATCACGAAGCAGATTATCAATTAGAAAAATTGGTTCTCACCATCCCCATTCCTTATCGAGCTAAAGAGGTGATGTCATTTTCTGGCCGATGGAGCCGGGAGTTTCAAGCTCAGCGGCACAGTATTGAGCATGGCGTCTTTACCCAAGAGAATCGCCGAGGGCGCACTTCTCATGAATACTTTCCTGGTTGTATCGTCGGCAATAAAGCCTTTACCCACCAAATCGATGAGGTATGGGGCTTTCACCTAGGTTGGAGCGGAAATCATCATTGGCGAGCGGAAGCCAAAAGCGATGGTCGGCGCTTTGTACAAGCGGGTGAATTACTGATGCCTGGAGAGGTAAGCCTTAAACAGGGTGAAAGCTACACCTCACCGACGCTGTATGCCTCATATAGTTGCAGTGGCCTCAATGGATTGCGACAGGCGAATCATAACTATGTTCGCCAAAATATCTTGGTACTTGAGCAAGATAAACCTCGACCCGTTCACCTCAATACATGGGAAGGTATCTACTTTGAACACGACCCTGATTATATCTGTCAGATGGCAAGCGAGGCGGCGCAGATGGGAGTCGAGCGCTTCATTATTGATGATGGTTGGTTCAAAGGGCGAAACAATGACAAAGCCGCGCTAGGGGACTGGACTTTAGATAAGACAAAGTATCCCAAAGGGCTTAATCCTGTGATTGAGCACATAAATAAATTGTGTATGGAGTTTGGTATCTGGGTGGAGCCCGAGATGGTAAACCCTGATTCCGACCTATTTAGGGCTCATCCAGAGTGGGTGTTAAGCACATCGGGCTATCCACTGACTACTGGGCGTAACCAATTGGTGCTCAATCTGCAAATTCCTGAGTGTTTTGATTACTTGTATCGTTGTCTTGATGACCTACTGAGCCAGAACAATATCGCCTACATTAAATGGGATATGAACAGAGAGTTGCTTCAGCCAAGCCATGAAGAAAAGGCGGGCGTTAGAGGGCAAACCTTAGCTTTCTACCACTTGGTTGATAAGCTTAGAGTCGCTCACCCTGAGGTAGAAATAGAGTCATGTTCTTCTGGCGGTGGCCGAATGGATTATGAAGTGCTGAAGCGTACCCATAGATTCTGGAGTTCAGATTGCAACGATGCACTTGAGAGACAAACTATACAGCAAAATATGAGCCTGTTTTTCCCGCCGGAAGTATTAGGCACACATATTGGTCCAGCTCACAGCCACACCACACGTCGCCAGCATAGTATTAATTTTAGAGGTGTCACGGCACTGTTTGGTCATATGGGTGTGGAGCTAGACCCTGTTAAAGAAAGCGAACAAGAGCGCAGGGCTTTTGCCAGATACATAGAGCTGTACAAACAACATCGAACACTTTTGCACAGTGGACATTCGTTTGTGATTGATAGCTGTGAGGCTACGAGAAATACCTATGGTGTTTACGACGATACTCAATTGCTACTGGCTATCTGTCAAAAGGCGATGCCAGATTATTCACTTCCAGAGCCGATTCTGTTGGACATGCTTGATGAAAACGCCAGTTATCAGCTGTCTTTATTAGAGCTTCCTGAACATGGTGAAGGGATAATGAAGCACTACCCAAATTGGATTGAGCAATTGCGTGCTAATCAAGAGGTAAAAGTGCATGGCAGTGTGCTAAAGCAAGTAGGTCTGGCACTGCCGATACAAGACCCTGAAACCTGTTTCTTACTTCACTTTGCAAAATGTGATGGTTAGTCAGTGGAGCGTTAAACATAAGGGCGAACTCAATGAGTTCGCCCTTATGTTTAAATCAGTTTAAATCGTTCCCAGATTCTAGAACGCCAGCGGAATGCCATGATAATACCGCGAATCCATTCATCTGCCGCAATAGCCAGCCATGCGCCAATAACGCCTAGGCCAAAGTAGATGCCAAATACGTAGGTGAGTCCTACGCCAAATCCCCACATGCACAAGATACCTACCTGTACAGGGTATTTCACATCACCAGTTCCTTTGAGCGCAGAGATGAAGATTAGGTTAAATACACGACCGCCCTCAAGCAGTATTGAGCCCATCATCAAGCCCATAGCAAGGGTTATTACTTCTGGGTCTTCGGTGAAAACCCTAAGTAGGGTTTCGCTGCCAAGGTAGAAGAGGGTGCTGACTCCCACAGAGGCGAGAAAGCCCACCACAAAGTATTTCTGAACCTTAATCAGTATGCTGTTATTCCAACCTTTGCCGACAAAATAGCTGGTTTGGATCTGGCTGGCTTGCCCTAGTGATAAAGAGAAAGCAAAGGTAAAGCGAGCCAAATTCTGTGCATAGGTAAAGGCCGTTAGTGATGCGGTGCCCATCTGCACAACAAAATAAATGATAACCATCTGCGAAAGGTTGTAAGAGAGGATCTCTCCTGCGTTCATAACGCCCAAGCGCAGTATCTTTTTATAGGTGGAAGAAAGCACCTGCGTTGCTTTGCTGAGTCTAGGCTTAAGATCTTTTTTGATCAGCAGATACCACATGCAGATCGCCCCAAGCAATTGGCTGATCACAGTAACGGTGGCAACGCCAGGTACACCATAAACCGGTAAGCCGAATGGTGAATACAAAACGCAGTAGTTGCCAATGACGTTTAAAACACCAAAAATTAGGTTGATCAGCATTGGAGAGCGAGAGAAACCATGGCTGCGCAAAATGGTAGAAAACACCACGCTGGTGGTAACAAATCCGGCGCAAGTACCACTAATGATCAGGTATTGGTGTGCATACTCTGCAACTTGTGGCTCAAGGCCAAACAGCCCCACTATGTTGTCTGAGAAAAAGAAGAACAAACTGCCTAGAATAATGGAAACGGCAAAGCCTAGGATAACGCTGGCAATCCCCACATGTTCTGCATCGCCAGAGCGCCCAGCACCATTATATTGAGCAATTAAGATGCCTGTACCGGTGCTGACCATCATAGATACTATGATGATAAAGAAACTGATCGGCGAAATAACGCCAACGGCAGATACGGCAAGATCTGAGTAACCACTTAGCATGAACACATCACTGGTGTTCAGGGCATTACGCAATAATGCCTCGACGAATATAGGCCAGGTTAAGGCGACGATATTCATTCGTTTATTCATGGTTTGTGAAGAATCAGACATAAAATGTGCACGGGATTTTAATTGGTGCGCAAGTATACAGATATCATAATTTTGATGCATTGATTAATACGCAGTTTTCATCAAATTTATCAATGAATGATCAAGTAGTCGTGAGCACAAAGATGTTGGATTTTGAACTTAACCAACAAACTCAAAAAGCAATGCGTGATGACCTAGTCATAACCACTATTAGAATAGATACCTACCTCGTGATTATTGTTATCTTTATCTCAAAGAATATCGATTTTACGGGGCTAGCCACACGTAAAATGCACATTTTAAAGGATAGAGTTCAATGACCATTTCACATGCTCATTTATTAGAAAGTTTGAGCAAGGGTGTTGCCAGTGATGGACAGCCCGCACGCGTTTATCAATTAAAGAACAGTCACGGCATGGTAGCGACATTCATGGATGTTGGAGCAACATGGCTCAGCTGTCAGGTCCCAGTTCGAGATGAGATGCGTGAGGTTCTCCTTGGTTGCGATACCATGGATAAATTTAACCAGCACTCAGCCTTCATGGGAGTAACAGTAGGTCGTTACGCCAATCGCATCGCTAACGGCCAGTTCAGCATCGATGGCACACCTTTTCAGATAAAAGTCAGTGAAACTGGCCATATGCTGCATGGTGGTAAAGTTGGCTTTGATAAATATCGGTGGAACGTTGACGCTGCCACTGAGCAACGTATTCAGTTTTCAATCGTATCTGCTGATGGTGACCAAGGTTTTCCTGGCGAAGCCAAAGTTATAGTTACTTATGAATTAACTGAACTCAATGAGGTTAAGATTGGTTATACAGCGACAACTAGCAAACCAACCTTAATGAACCTAACGAACCACGCTTACTTTAATTTGATGGGCGCCGACTCTGGCGAAGATTGCCTAGGTCATGTGCTTAGTGTTAATGCTAATCAGTTCTTACCTACCGATGAATTAGGCATTCCTGTTGGTGAGTTGCGTGACGTTGCAGAAACTGGCTTTGATTTCTTGTCGCCAAAGGTGATTGGTCAAGATCTACTACTGGATGAAGAGCAAAAGCCGTGTAACGGGTACGATCATTCTTTCTTATTGAGTGAAGAGTGCTTAGAAGGGGAGTGTGCAGCAACAGTAACCTCTCCAGATAGTTTGCTAACCATGAAAATGTTCACCACAAAACCGGCTGTACAGCTTTATACTGGCAACTTCTTACAAGGTACTGCAAATCGTATCGATGGACAGTACGATACTTACGGTGGGGTCGCATTGGAAACCCAGTATCTGCCTGACAGCCCTAATCATCCTGAGTGGCCACGTCAGAATTGCGTCCTTCGAGAAGGTGAAACCTATAGGCACACTACGACCTATCAGTTCCTCAATAATATGTAGTTCTTCTCATCGGTTTTTAGAAGTTAGAGGCACTTTCGAGTGCCTCTTTGCATTTCTGCTCAATAGAAAAACCCTATAATAATTTCAATGGCTTACCACTTAACACTTTTCTCGGGAATTGGTGAAAAAACTGCCACATAGGTAACAAAATGAACGCTATCTGATATTGGCCTATAAATTGGGGTCTACACTCTAATCATTGTTGCAGGTGCCGCCTGCTGCTGAGGTTTCCACCTCTATAACTCAATGATTTTTGGAGTATCGATATGCAGCCATCTCTCGCGAATGAGACTGCAAAAGGTCGCCCTCCGGTAAGCAAAAAAAAGGCAAGTTCTAAACTATCGCCGTGGCTGTTTCTGTTGCCGGCGTTATTGGTGTTTTGTGTCTATGTTGTTTACCCGATCTTTCAGAGCATCTGGCTCAGTTTTTTTGAATGGGATGGCCTAGGCGAAAAGACCTGGGTAGGCCTTGATAATTACAGAGAGTTGTTTGATTCTGAGGCGTTCTATACCTCGTTGAAAAACAACACCTTATGGCTGGTGTTTTTTATGCTAGCCCCGCCTATTGGCTTAATGATCGCCTTGTTTTTGAATCAACAGGTGAGGGGGATCCGCGTTGTAAAATCGCTATTCTTCTTCCCTTTTGTTATCTCTCAAGTTGTTGTTGGTCTTGTGTTTGCTTGGTTTTACGATCCGTCGTTTGGCCTGTTTAACATTGCTATTGGAGCGCTAGGCTTCGACCCTATTTCTATTTTGGCCGATGAAGACTTAGTCACCTACGGCATCATAGCCGCCGGTCTATGGCCACAAATCTCCTATTGCATGATCTTGTACTTAACGGGTCTGAATAATCTCGATCCTGAACAAATTGAAGCGGCTCGCTTGGATGGCGCGAAAAGTTGGCGAATGCTGTGGTTTATCGTTCTGCCTCAACTAAGACCGGCCACCTTTATTGCCATTGTTGTGACCGTGATTGGCGCACTGCGCTCTTTCGACTTGGTTGCCACTATGACCGCGGGTGGTCCTTGGGGCAGCTCTAGCGTACTTGCTTATCAAATGTATGAAGAGTCGATCTTCAATTATCGAATGGGATATGGCGCTTCAGTTGCGGTGGTGCTGTTCCTGATTATGGATATCTACATCGCTTACTTTTTATGGCGCATGCTAAGGAGTGAGAAGTAATGTTTCCCAAACCGATTCAAAAATCAGGTGCGTTAGCCAGCATGAGTTATCGCGTTGCCCTGCCTATCGCACTGGTCTTGTGGCTACTTCCTCTCATTGCGGTAATGCTCACCTCAATACGTTCAATGGACGATATCAACAAAGGCAACTACTGGGGCTGGCCGGAAGACACTCAGATGGTGGAGAACTATACGCAGGTCTTTACCTCTACGGCGATGGGCGACTATCTACTTAACAGCCTAATGATCACCTTGCCGGCGGTTGCGGGCGCAGTGGCTTTATCGACGCTGGCAGGCTTTGCTCTGGCTAAATACCGCTTCTCAGCCAATATCTGGATCTTTGCTCTTTTTATCGGCGGCAACTTTGTGCCGTTTCAAATCTTAATGATCCCAGTGAGAGACTTAACTATTGCGTTTGGTCTCTACGATACTCACTGGGCTCTGATCTTCTTCCATATCGCCTTTCAAGCCGGATTTTGCACCCTGTTTATGCGCAACTTTATTGTTGGGATACCCGATGCATTAATTGAGGCGGCGCGAGTGGAAGGGGTGAAGGAGTGGCGCATATTTTGGTATGTGGTTCTGCCTTTAGTCAGGCCAGCCTTGGCAGCCTTAGCTGTGCTGGTATTTACCTTTATTTGGAATGATTTTTTTTGGGCGCTAGTGCTGGTGCAAAGCGATGAGGTGAGGCCGGTTACAGCAGGCTTGAGTTCTTTGCAGGGACAGTGGTTAGCGTCATGGCAATTTATGTCAGCTGGAGCCGTCGTAGCCGCGATTCCCCCAGTCGTGCTGTTCTTTACTATGCAGCGACACTTTATTGCCGGCTTAACCCTAGGAGCGACCAAGTAACTTGGTCGAATAGTTAATAATAAGGACTAATAACTATGAAATACGTGAAGCTACTCTCTGCCAGTATAGCCTTGAGCGCTATGCTGGGAACTTCAGTTCAGGCAAGAACTCTGGTCATCAATTCTGATGCGTCAGATCCGGCTCCAAAAGAAGCATGGGCAGAGATTGTTGACCGTTTTGAAAAGGCCAACCCAGAGATTGAGGTCAAATATAACCTTTATGACCACGAGTCTTACAAGACCACAATTCGTAACTGGCTAGTGACCTCACCGCCGGACGTGGTGTTCTGGTATGCGGGTAACCGTATGAAAACCTTTGTAGACCGTGGCTTGTTTGAAGATGTCAGTGACATCTGGAAAGACAATAACATGGTACAAGACTTTGCATCTGCAGCACCTGCGATGACGGTGGAAGGTAAGCAGTATGGTGTGCCATACACCTATTACCAATGGGGCATTTATTACCGTAAAGATATCTTTGATAAGCATGGTATCGCAGAGCCCAAAACCTGGGATGAGCTAAAGGCTGCATCGGCTAAACTAAAAGAAAATGATGTCACTCCGTTTACCATTGGTACTAAATACCTTTGGACGGCGGCAGGCTGGTTTGACTATCTCAACTTGCGCACCAATGGCTTAGATTTCCATATCCAGTTGATGGATGGCAAGGTGCCTTATACCGATGATCGAGTGAAGAAAACATTCGAGAACTGGGCTGAGCTGGTGGAGCCTGGCTACTTCCTGAAGAATCACGCGTCATATTCATGGCAAGAAGCGCAACCTTTCTTATATAACGGACAGGCTGCAATGTACCTAATGGGCAACTTTATTACACCAAACTTCCCTGAGGAACTCGACGGCAAGATGGGCTTCTTCCAGTTCCCTGTGATCGATCCTGCAGTAGGTATGGCAGAAGACGCGCCAATGGATACCTTGCACATTCCAAGTAAAGCGAAAAACAAAGACGATGCACGCTTGTTCCTAGAGTTTGTTGCACAGGCTGAGAATCAGCAGTTGATCAATGAACTGCTACTTCAGATCCCAACCAATAGTAAAGCAAAAGCCAAGTCTGACCCGTTCTTAGATAAAGGCGTTGCAATGCTGGCATCTTCCGACGGTACTGCTCAGTTCTACGACCGAGATACCGATCCGGCGATGGCAAAAGAGGGCATGAAAGGCTTCCAAGAGTTTATGGTGCACCCTGATCGCATCGAGAAAATCTTAGAAAGACTAGAGAAAACAAGAGCGCGCACGTTTAAATAGCAGCTCCTGATAGTAAAAGCCCCTTCTATATAATAGAAGGGGCTTTTTTATTTTATAGGACTGACCGAGTCACGCTTTACTAATGTGGGTGAGAAGCGCAGTGGGTGCTCAGAAATCGGAGCATCACTGGCGAGGCGTAAGGCAAGTTCCGTAGCCTTTTCTGCCATTAACTCAACAGGATAACGAATAGTCGTCAGGCGAGGCTTCACATAGCGAGCAATTAGACCGTCATCAAAACCAATAATGGAGATATCCTCTGGGGTGGAGAGGTGGTTTTCATCCATTATCGACATAGCGCCAGCGGCCATGTAATCGTTATAGGCCACTACAGCAGTAATGGGCAGAGACTTAGCCAGTAGATTGGTCATGGCCGCTTCGCCGCCCTGGTTATTAGGGTTACCAAACTCAGTGTAGTGTTCGGGAAGCACTTGATTGTGGTCAGTCAGTGCATCTTTATAGCCATTGATGCGCTCTTCTGTATCAGAGATAGCGTGTGATGAGGCGATACACGCAATTTGCGTATGCCCTTGCTTCAGTAAGTACTCAGTCGCTAGGTAGGCGCCCTTATAATTATCCAGAGAAATACAACGAGAACTAATGGCATCGATGTGCCTGTTGATCACAACCAAGCCTTTCACTTCGTTGGCATAGTCAATCAACTCTTCGTCTGTGAGTCCCTTTGCGTGGATGACCAACGACTCACAGCGACTATTAATAAGAAGCTCTATGGCTTGGCGTTCCTGTTCTCGGTCATGATAGCCATTACCGATAAGAATGTGCTTTCCATTCTCTCTGGCCACTTTATCGACCGCGCCCACTAGGCTACCAAAAAAAGGGTCTGCAACATCGCTCACCAATACACCTATGGTATTCGTGCTTTGGCTGACTAACGCTCGAGCGTTGGCATTAGGTCTATAGCCAAGGGATTTCATTGCTGTCGTAACTGATTGAACGGAGGCTTTGCTCGCTTTGGGGCTGTTGTTGATGACTCTTGATACGGTTGCGACCGAAACCCCTGCCAATTTTGCGACATCTTTTATCGTTGCCATACATTGCGTCCTAATAATTCTTCATTTCATTAAACGAATAAAATGTAAACGAATCAACATAAACCGAATCGTGTCATTTATTGTTGGGATAAGTCTAATAAAAATAACGCTCTAAGTATTGTAAACGTTATCAGTTACTGGGTGCTTATCGTCTTGTTGCATGGATTTTTGTACTGGAGAGGGTTTTAGGCGGTCAATTATTGTATCACTGTGATTTTATAGACATTTAGTGTCTGATTTTTAATCGCCAATGTGTGTTTTTTGTAAAAATACAGTGTTGCAGGGTCCTTGAAGAGGTAGCATCGTGTGATCTTGATCGCGTTTTTATTTTTTTTAAGCCAAATGATAATAAATATCAGCTATTCGCCTGCTAACCTGCTCGCGACTTTGTAGCCGTTCAAAGCAAAAACTATAAGATAAATAGGAGTGTTCATAGATGAATACCGATAAGAAAATGTCACTGACCGCCCGAGTAATTCTCGGTATGGGTTTAGGGATACTGACAGGCTTTATCATTCGATTAGCTTTTAGCGAAAACCAGTTTATTAATAACTATCTAGTCAATGGCTTGTTTGACGTAGGTGGTTCAATTTTTATCGCTAGCTTGAAAATGCTTGTTGTGCCTTTGGTGTTTGTATCACTGGTTTGTGGTACTAGCTCACTTAAAGACATTGCCACTCTAGGCCGTCTAGGTGGTAAAACAATCGCGTTTTACTTAGTAACTACGATGATCGCAATCTCTATGGCGATCTTCATGGGTACTGTATTCCAGCCAGGCGCTGGTGCAGACCTGGCTGCTGCGACAAGCTTTGCTGCAACTGAAGCCCCTTCACTGGGCCAGGTTATTGTAGGCATGTTCCCGACTAACCCAATTAACTCAATGGCACAGGGTAACACCCTACAGATCATTGTGTTTGCAGTATTGTTCGGTATCGCGATCAGTGCTTGTGGTGAAACAGGTGAACGTGTAGCTGCTGGATTCCAAGACATTAACGAAGTGATCATGAAGCTAGTAGCGCTTCTAATGAACATTGCACCATACGGTGTGTTCTTCCTGATGGCGAAGCTGTTCACAACCATTGGTCTTGGCGCAATCATGAACCTAGGTGAGTACTTCCTAGTTCTAACTGCTGCACTTCTGATTCAAGGTCTAGTGGTTTACCCGCTTATCCTAAAAGCAACAACAGGTCTTAACCCTCTTAACTTCCTGAAGAAGATGGAAGATGCGGTAATGTTCGCATTCTCAACCGCTTCTTCAAACGCGACGATTCCAGTGACTATGGAAACTGCAACTCATCGTTTAGGTGTTAAGAACCGCGTAGCCTCTTTCACTGTACCACTAGGTGCAACCATCAACATGGATGGTACTGCTATCATGCAGGGTGTGGCGACAGCCTTTATTGCTCAGGCATTCAATATTGACCTAACCATGGGTGACTACCTAACGGTTATCCTAACAGCAACGCTAGCATCTATCGGTACAGCCGGTGTTCCTGGTGTAGGTCTAATCATGCTAGCGATGGTATTGAACCAAGTAGGTCTTCCTCTAGAAGGTATCGCTCTAATTATGGGTGTTGACCGTCTACTTGATATGATTCGTACCGCAGTAAACATCACTGGTGACAGTGCTGTTACGGTTATCGTTGGTAAGTCTGAAGGTGCACTGGATGTGGATACATTCAACAACCCAGACGCTGGTAAGAAAGAAGAAGAAGTTCATCTTCACCCAGTAAGAGACTAACTTATTGATTTAGTATCGAAGGGAGCCTTGGCTCCCTTTTTTTGTATCTATTAAAGTTCAAAAACAAAAGAGGCTGCGTATAAACGCAGCCTCTTCTTTTAAAACCATTAGCTGGTGATTAGTTATTACTGTGCAGTTCGCTGTTTAGCTCTACTGCAGACTTGTTCGTTAGACACTCAACCGCACCCGTTTGCGAGTTGCGACGGAACAGTAGGTCAGACTTACCTGCTAGGTCACGAGCTTTTGCCACTTCAACTTCTTGGCCATTGTTATCCAGCATGCGCACCTTAGTACCTGAAGTCACGTAAAGACCTGACTCGATAGTACAACGATCGCCTAGCGGGAAACCAAGACCAGCGTTTGCGCCAAGTAGGCTGTTCTCACCGATAGAGATAACCACTTTACCGCCACCAGATAGCGTACCCATGATAGATGCGCCGCCGCCGATATCAGAGCCGTCACCGACCATAACACCTGCAGAGATACGACCTTCAACCATGCTAACGCCAGTAGTGCCAGCGTTGAAGTTGATGAAGCCTTCATGCATAACGGTCGTGCCTTCACCCACGTGTGCGCCAAGACGAACGCGAGACGTATCTGCAATACGTACGCCTGCAGGAACCACGTAATCCACCATTTTAGGGAATTTATCTACGCAATCTACGCTTAGAGCGCGGCCTGCAAGACGAGCTTCCATTTGGCGATCAGCAAGTTCTGGAAGGTCGATAGGGCCTTCGTTAGTCCATGCGATGTTGTGAAGAAGACCAAAGATGCCGTCAAGTACAGTGCCGTGAGGTTTAACTAGACGGTGAGAGATCAGTTGTAGCTTAAGGAAGCCTTCAGCAACAGACTGTGGTTTTTCATCACTTTCAAGTACAACGATAACCAAAGGTTGCTCAGATGCCGCTGCTTTTGATGCAAAACGTGCGCTTTCCGCTTGGCCATTGCTTTCAAACGCGCTTGCAAGTGCAGCACATTGCTCAGAAGTAATTTCTAAGCTTTGGTTGCCTTGCTCATAACCCGCAGCCTGTTTTACCGCTGCAACAAGCTCTGCTGTAGGGTTCAAGATAGGGGTTGGGAAGAAAGCTTCAATAATTTTGCCATCACGGTTTTTAGTCGCGCTACCGAGTGCTAGTGCAAAGAAAGACATCAATTAATCTCCATATATCGTGTTCAAGCACGCCTCTCACACCCATTTGCAATGCATCAAGATGAGTAGACGTACCTCTCAAATTTTGTTGATAGCTTTACACTATAAAGAGCGTTCGCTTGGCTGAAAAGGGGTAAATCACGAAAACTGACAAAATGCTGAAACAAGGGAGGCAATAGGGGCTAGGGGAGTAGAAAGCGTGGGTGTTTTATAAAGGGGAGATAGAGTGGTGCGAAGAAAAAAGAGCCCTGCAATTCAAGGGTGAGTGCAGGGCATTAAGATAGCGTTTTTAAGCAGCGTCAGACTCTGAAGAATCAGGTACAACTTCAACCTTTGGCTTCTTTGGCGCAGGTTTGCGCTTAGCACCCAGAGCGTAAAGAACCTCTTCTTTGTGCTTAGCTAGATACATAGACAACTCTTCTTGCTGGCCTTCATCGGTGATGATTTCGCTATTGCCCAAAAGCTCGAACAATTCATCTGCCATATCCAGCATCTTGTCATATGCGTCCGCTTCGGCTTTCGAGGTAAAAGTCATCTTTTCTTCTCCGTTGCGTTCTACCACGTACTTGACGATAACAGCCATGGTCCATCCTCATAAAATTGTTTATAAATTGAATACTGGTTATTTATACATAAATCACTCTTTACAGTCTAGCCGAGTTGGTGATTTTGTGGGGTGATCGGTTAAACGCCATGCAAGACTGTATTGTAAGAATGCATCGAGTAATGGGTTTAAGTATTTGTCTTTGTGCAAAACGATCTGCATTGAGCGCTCGAGAGGCAAACTAATGTTGAGTTTCTTCACCTTGCCCGCCTTTATGGCACTATCTACCGACAGCTCCGACAAACACGCAAGGCCAAGCCCTGCGGTTACGCCATTGATGATCGCTTCGCTACTACTGAGTTCAAACTCTGTCTGCCAACTGGATAAATGCTCGGCGACATGATTGATGAAATAGTCGCGAGAACCAGACCCGGCTTCTCGCAGTAACCACTTCATATCTTCAAGATCACTAAAGGTAAGGGCTTCTTTATTCGATAAGGGATGATCGGCCTGACTTATCACGCACATCTGATCAAAACCAAAAGGATGATGAAGGAGCTTAGGTGAATCTTCATTGCTCTCAATAAACGCGATATCAATTTGGTAATCGAGTATTTTCTGACCTAGGTCAGAGGAATTTGATAGCAAGGCTTTAAAATCGACCGCCGGATGTTTTTGTTTGAAGTCTTGTATAAGAAACGGCAGCAGTTGATTACCTATGGTATCGCTTGCCCCTAGTCGCAATTCACCACTAAGTGATTCAGCGTTATTGAATAGGCTCTGAATCGAGTGAGCTCGATGCAGCAGTTCATCGGCTATAGGCAATAGCTTTGTGCCTTCACTGTTGATGAACAATCGATTGTTGATTCGATCAAAGAGGGTGTGACCCAGTTGGTTTTCGAGCTCATTGAGGGACAAGCTCACTGCAGCCTTGGACAAAAATAGAGTCTGGGCTGCAGCAGACAAAGAGTTGGCTTTGGCCACAGAGGTGAACACCTCTAGCTGACGTAGAGTAAATGGAATCATAGTGTTTTATTTTACTTAACGTTGGTTTTGAATCTTTAAATATTCATAAACATAGCTCAAGAGTAAACTAAGCGCATCAAGTAAATCATGAGCGGAGTAATCTAATGCAAACACAATCTCGTTTAGCCAACGCACCCACCCCAATGGCAGGGCTAGCTCTAGGTATTGCTAGCCTAGGATGGAGTTTGGAAAATCTTGGTGTTTTTGGCGGTTATGCGCAAATCACAGGGGCTGTTATTGCATCCGTGTTGTTATCCGTTTTAGCGGGCAAGTTTCTGCTTCATTCACATCTACTAAAACAAGACCTTTCACACCCAGTTGTGGGGAGCGTAGTGCCTACTTTTGCTATGGGTTGCATGGTGGTGTCGTATGCCATCGGACAACATTTAGCATGGCTTGGTAACCTAATGTGGGTGATGTCTGTCGCCTTGCATATTGTGTTCTTGGTGAGCTTTATTTTTCATCGAAGCCAAAACTTTGAGCTGCACCATATGGTTCCAAGCTGGTTCGTACCACCGGTAGGCATTGTTGTCGCGGCGCTGACTTATTCTGGCAGTTCATCTCTGCATTGGATTGGTGAGTACACCTTATACTTTGGTATGGCGACTTACGCAGTCATGCTTCCAGTGATGATTTATCGCTTTATATTCTCAGAACTGGTTCAAGATGCAGCTAAGCCAACCATCGCTATTTTGGCTGCGCCTGCAAGCCTTTCATTGGCAGGTTACCTCTCTTTTGTTGAGTCACCATCACCGGTCATTGTGGCTTTGCTGTTTGGTATTGCCATCCTTATGACATCGGTTATCTACATGGCTTTCTACCGCTTGTTAAGACTGCCATTTAGCCCAGCGTATGCAGCCTTCACCTTCCCTTTAGTGATCAGCGCAACGGCCTTGTTTAAAGTAGTCGCATGGATGAGCGAGATTGGTGTACCGGCTGAGTATGTTGAGCAAGTGCATGGCATAGCATTGGTTGAACTAGCAGTGGCGACCCTAGTCGTAGGTTATGTAGCGATACAATATTTAAATAACCTATTGATCCAACCAAGGTTAGAGGTGAGTCTTAAATAACTCACTTTGAGGCATCAATTGCAGTAGGGTGTGGTAATCTTATTGCAATTGATTCAACGGATTGTGAGCCTGCCTTGTTTACTGTTTATCATTCAAACCAGATCGATCTTCTCAAATCTCTACTCATTGCACTTATTCGCCAGCAACCCTTAACCTCTCCCTTTGAGCAAGAGCAAATCTTAGTGCAAAGCCCAGGTATGTCTCAGTGGTTAAAGATGGAATTGGCCAAGGATATGGGGATTGCCGCCAATCTCAATTTTCCTCTTCCTGCGACCTTTATTTGGCAGATGTTCATAGAAGTATTGCCTGATGTCCCTAAGCGTAGTGCCTTCAATAAAGAGGCGATGACTTGGAAGTTGATGCAGGTATTACCGAGCAAACTTGAGCAGGACGAATTTTCCTCCCTTGCGTCTTACCTTGAGCACGATGAGGACAACTCAAAGCTGTTTCAATTGGCGGGCAAGATTGCCGATATCTTCGATGGCTACTTAGTCTATCGCCCTGACTACATTACCGCTTGGGAAAACAGTGAGCATCCTGCGGAGCTAGAAGAACAAGGCTTGTGGCAGGGTGAGTTATGGCGCGAGTTGTATCGCTTTACTGAGCAATTAGGCCAGTCGAAGTACCACCGTGCAAACCTGTATCAAGACTTCATCGATAAACTGGCCAACCTGTCTGAGATAAACAGTGATAATGTACCCAAGCGCCTGTTTGTGTTTGGCATTAGTTCTTTGCCACCAAAATATCTGGAAGCGCTCAAGGCCTTAGGTGAGCATATTGATGTGCATCTGATGTTCCATAACCCATGTCGCTATTACTGGGGGGATATTAAAGACCAGCGCACTCTAACAAAAATGGCAGCTAAGGTGAGGCCGCGCATTCGCTGGCATGGACAAGAGTTGAATGAGGAGCAGGGGATCCCTGTTCTTAAAGGCGATATTGAACACAATGCCCTGCCAGAGTTTCACCACGATGCCATCAGCAACAACTTGCTGGCTTCTATGGGTAAGCAAGGGCGTGACAACCTACATCTATTGTCTGAGCTTGATAGTAACGAGGTTGAAGCCTTTGTGGATCTTGATGCTAAGACGCTGTTGCAGAACATTCAGCAAGATATTTTACAGCTCAATCAACATCAAGATGACACTAAGCTAGAGCAAAGCCTGCATAAGCAGGCGGTATCGAAACACGACCGTTCTCTATCCATACATTGTTGCCATAGTGCCACTCGTGAAGTGGAAGTATTGCACGATCAGCTTCTACATCTATTCAATCAAGACTCGTCACTAAAGCCGCGCGATATCATTGTGATGGTAGCGGATATCAATGCCTACTCTCCGGCGATCAATGCCATCTTTGGCAACGCCACCGGTGACAGAAGGATTCCGTACTCTATTTCCGACCGAAGCGTGGCGGAAGAGACGCCGATCTTAAATGCGTTTCTTCAGCTGTTGGACTTACCTAACAGTCGCTGTGGTCGCAGTGAGATGATGGAGATATTGGAAACCCCTGCAATACTGCAACGCTTTGGGTTATCGGCCTCAGATTTTGAACTGATTAATTTGTGGGTCGAAGAAGCGGGCGTGCGCTGGGGGCTTGATGACTCAACCGCCACTGAATTTGAACTGCCTAGCCTAAATCAGAATACCTGGGTGTTTGGTTTACAGCGTATTTTGCTTGGCTACAGCATGTCGGCCATATGTCAGCCATTAGAGTTGAGCAGCGGCAGGTTAGCACCCTATGAGCAAATAGAGGGAATGCAGGCTGAGCTTGCAGGAAAGCTCGCAGCCTTCATTGATAAGGTATTGCATTATCGCAGCGCTCTCAATGAGCCTCAGCATAGTGCGCAATGGCAAACACAGCTGAATGCCTTGGCCAATGATTTCTTTGAGCTAGATATTGAAAATGAGATAGCCCTAACCAGTATTCGTGATGCCCTGCCTTCATTGACGCAGCAAACAACTGAGTCTGGTCTAGATACGGCTTTGAGTCATCAAGTGGTCTCTGAATACCTGCAAGACAAACTGGATAGCTCCCGTGTCAGTCAGCGCTTTTTAGCCGGACAAGTGAATTTCTGTACTCTAATGCCAATGCGCTCCATCCCGTTTGGTGTGGTGTGTCTACTGGGAATGAACGACGGTGTTTACCCTCGAACCGTTGCCCAAGAAGGCTTTGATTTGATGACGGTAAAGAGCCGCATCGGTGATAGAAGCCGTCGTGATGATGACCGATATCTATTCTTGGAAGCGCTACTTTCTGCTCAACAAGGCTTGTATATCAGTTACATAGGGCAATCCATTCTCGATAACAGCGAATGTTTACCCTCGATCTTGGTGACCGAGCTACTCGAGTACTGTTCACAAAATTACTGTCTTGATGGCGACGAGCCTCTCTCTGTGGACGACTCAGGTAAACACTTGCTGAAGCATCTTACCTCTCATCACAGCATGACCCCATTTAGTCGTGAGGCTTTTGAAAATAGCCAAAGCTTTGCTGCTGAGTGGTTGCCTGTGGTGAACGGGGTTTACTCTCAAGCTGATAAGTTGAGTACGCCTTTATCCGATTACTTTATGGAACGAGAGGCATTGTCTGAGATTGAATTAGATCAGCTGTTATCGTTTTGGTCGTTGCCTGTGAAGTACTTCTTCAATCAGAGGCTTCAGGTATGGTTTAACAGTGAAAAAGAGCTGATTGAAGATGAGGAGCCCTTTTCCTTAGGGGGGCTTGAGCGCTATTTGTTACGTGATGAGATAGTCGCGGCTATGTTAAACGGTGGAGGTACAGAGGTAGAGCAAGTGGCTCACTACTACCGTAGCTCAGGGCAATTACCCATTGGAAACTTTGGTGACCTAGAGGTCGCTGAGAACCAAGATGCCATGAGAGAACTAGTCACTGAGATTGAGTTCTATACTAGCAATAAGCAGCCTTCTTTACCTGTCTCTTTGAAGGTGCAGTACCGCGACAAGTGGCTAACGATCACTGGCTGGTTAGATAGCCATTATGCCTCTGGTCTGGTTCATTATCGCGTAGGTCGTGTTCGCTCCAAAGACATTCTGCAAGCGTGGATTAAACACTTGTGTGCGTGTGCTTCAGGTGTGGCGGTGACGAGTCATCTTATTGGAATATCAAGCAAAAAAGAGATTGAGTACTTTTCTTTGGCGGCTATTGAGCCGCAAGATGCATTGGATTTTCTACACGATCTCGTCGCGCTATATTTTGAGGGTATGACTAAACCACTGCCTTATTTCCCTCGTTCGGCGCATGCAGCGACACAAGAGTTTGTGAAGAAGTCGAAGAAGGGAGATACCGAAGTTGCCAGAGAAGCAGCAATAGGCAAATTTAGCTCGACAGTCCTTGGTGATGATTACAACTCGGGTGAAGCGGATGATATGTACATTCAGCGCGCATGGCCACAATGGAGCGAAGAATTGCAACAAGGTGGGTATCAATTAGCTGAAAGGGTCTTGTTGCCTGCACAAGAAAGACTGCAAGAAAAATCCAAATAACGGAAATCGGCAAAAAGAGAAAGGGTGGCCACCAGCATTTATTATTTGTAGGGTAATTGCTGGTGGCCAAAGGGTCAGAGAGACCTCTTATTTTTTAGTTCTTTATAGGCTTGGTGCGTAGCACTCATAATTTGAGGGCAAGCTTACGCATAACTGTTTGTTATATCAGTGAGTAGGATCGCAAACTTCATCGGATAATGCTCAACAAACAGCAATGAAACTCGGCTTCATAACATTGATCACATATTTAGATAGGGTTCACTATGACAAATGATGCGCAAATTCTTCCTGCGCCGCTTGAGACAATGACATTTCCTTTGCATGGCGCACGCTTAATTGAGGCATCTGCGGGCACGGGAAAGACCTTTACCATTGCCGGACTCTATCTAAGGCTGTTATTGGGACACGGCGATAACGACTCAGCGCACCAAACACCACTTACTGTAGAGCAGATTTTGGTGGTGACCTTTACTGAGGCGGCAACCGCAGAGCTCAAAGATCGCATTCGTGCGCGGATCCACCAAGCACGGGTGGCGTTTAGCCGAGGTCATAGTGATGATCCTGTGATCAAGCCACTGTTAGAACAAACGGATGATCGCGATCGCGCCTGTGAATTGTTACTGGCTGCCGAGCGGCAGATGGATGAAGCCGCAGTTTATACCATTCATGGATTTTGCCAGCGCATGCTGACACAAAATGCGTTCGAGTCGGGTAGCCGCTTCAAAAGCCAATTTATTAAAGATGAAACCCAGCTAAAAGAGCAAGTGGTGGCCGATTATTGGCGTCGCCATTTCTATGGTATGAGCGCCAGCATGGTGTCAGAGATCCGCAGTCACTGGAAAACACCGCAAGCCCTGTACGCGGATCTGAATAATTTTATCAGTGGTAATGAGGTCTACATTCACTCAGAGGTTGAAAAGGGAGACCTAGAAACCCTGTATGCTGAGCGTATTGCCGTTCTTGCCGAGCTCCAGAAGCAATGGTCAGCAGACAGCGCTGACTTTGAAAAGTTGATTATGGAATCTGGGATCACCAAGAATCCCTACAACAAGAAGAACGTACCGAACTGGATAGGACAGATTGATAGTTGGGCAGCAAAACCACTCAACAGTATTGCTGTGCCTGAGTGCTTGGAGCGCTTTAGCTCCAGCACGCTGCAAGCCAAGACTAAACCTGACAAGCAAGCGCCAGAGCATGTGGTATTTGATCATATTGATGAATACTGCTCATTGCCTGCTCTTGAGGTGAAGCAGGCTATCCTAAGCAATGCCATTCCCGAATGTCGTGCCGAGTTGCAAAAAGCAAAGGGGCAGCAGCAGAAATTGTCCTTTGATGATCTGCTAAGTCAGCTCGACTATGCCTTGCAAGCGGACGATGAAGGGCTGTTGTCCGAGCGTATTCGCGGGCTATATCCCGTTGCGATGATTGATGAGTTTCAAGATACGGATCCTCAGCAATACAACATTTTTAGACATCTCTACCTGCAGCATCCTGAGTGTGGATTGTTCATGATTGGTGACCCTAAGCAGGCGATCTATGCTTTTCGTGGCGCCGATATTTTTACCTATATCCGCGCACGTAAAGAGGTGACCTCGCACTTTAATCTCACCACCAACTGGCGCTCCAGCAAAGATATGGTAGAGGCGAGTAACGCGCTGTTTCAAGAGGCTGAATCTGCGTTTATTTATGATGATGACATCCCTTTTACTGCCGTCTCTGCAAGCCCGAGAGCCGATAAAAAGTCGTGGTCGCTCAATGGTGAAACTCAATCAGCCATGACGGTTTGGCTGAAGGAGAGCGAGGGCGAAGCGGTAGCAAAGGGCGATTATAACCAAAGCATGGCGCAGTCCACCGCCACGCAAATACAGCGCCTGTTAAGCGCATCAGATACTGGCAATGCACTGCTGCATGGCTCCAAAGATGAGCCAATTCAAGCGGGTAATATAGCAGTGCTGGTGCGGACAGGGCGCGAGGCGAATTTGGTTCGTAGAGCACTGTCAGAGAAAGGCGTTGCTAGTGTGTATCTCTCCAACAGAGACAGCGTTTTTGCAAGCCCAGTGGCCAGTGATGTGTTGTTATTTCTACGTGCAGCATTGCACTTTGATAACGACAGAGCACTGCGCACAGCCGCCGCCAGTTCCTTGTTTGACCTTTCTCTATTTGACCTAGAGCGTTTGAATCAAGATGAACAATATTGGGAACTGCTGAGCCAAGAGTTTAGTGACTACCGACAGCTGTGGCTGAAGGCCGGGATCATGCCGATGATCCGTAGGCTCATCCAATATAGAGAGCTAGCTCAGAGGCTACAAAATGAGCATCAGGGGGAGCGAGTACTCACCGACCTCATGCATCTGGCTGAGCTGTTACAACAAGCCTCAGCAGAGCTAGAAAGTGATCATGCGCTGCTGCGTTGGTTTGAAGAGCACATCTTTGAAGCGGGCAGTGGTGATGCTGGAGACGAACAGAAGCAGCGCTTGGAGTCGGAAAAGAATTTGGTTCAGGTGGTAACCATCCACAAATCCAAAGGCTTGGAATACGACATTATTTTTGTTCCCTTTGTCAGTGCTTATAGAAAAAGTGACAAGGCACTGTATTACGATGCTGAGCAGCATCGTACGCGATTTGATCTGGATAATAATAGTGAGGGTATTGCGCTTTCGGATAAAGAGAGGCTTGCTGAGGATCTGCGTCTTATCTATGTTGCGGTCACTCGAGCTGTCTATGGCTGCTATCTCGGCGTTGCGCCGTTAAAAGAAGGTCGTAGTAAAAAAGCCAGCGCACATCTGAGTGCGATTGGTTATTTGTTGCAGGGTGCAGAAGCGCAAGAAGCCTCAGCGCTCTCTAGTGCTCTGCATGTGTTAGAAAACAGCTATCCATCAATACAGGTTTGTGAACCGTTTGCGTGGGATGACGTTTGCTATCAAGCCCCACACGTTGAGCAGTCCCTGTTACAAGCTAATAAGATGCAACAACAGATAGATTGGCGCTGGAGAATGACCAGTTACTCTGGGCTGGTGAAACAAGGGCATGGCTCAAGCCACAAAGACGAGAGTGTTTGGTTGGATACAAGCTTAGATATTGATGCCTCTGATGACCAAGCGCCACTGCTTGAGCTGAACAAAAAGACCATGTTTAACTTCCCACGCGGCGCGAGACCCGGCACCTTTTTACATACCCTGTTTGAAGAGGTCGAATATACAGAGTCAGCCTTTACCGCAGACAACGAAGAGATCATCAAGCAGCTTCTGATCAAAGAGCAGCTAGGTGAAGAATGGCTGCCAGTACTGCAAGAGATGATCGATAAGGTGCTCAATACCGACCTAGATGGTAATGGCATCAAGCTATCGGAAAAACAGCCGCAGCAAAGGCTGGTGGAGATGGAGTTTCTTCTTCCCATCCAAATCCTCTCCGCACAGCGATTTAATGCCATCACTCATAAACATGACTCTTTGACCGCGCAAGCTGGAGATCTCGGCTTTGCCCCTGTTGAAGGAATGTTGAAAGGGTTCATTGATTTGGTGTTTGAGCATCAAGGAAAATACTATGTGCTGGATTGGAAGTCTAATCACCTTGGAGATAACGCAGAGGATTATCATCAGAAGAGCCTCGATGAGGCGATGATCGGTCATCGCTATGATGCGCAGTATCAAGTCTATGCCTTGGCGCTGCACCGCTTCCTAAAAAGCCGTGTACAAGACTACTCATACGAGACTCATTTTGGTGGGTGTTTTTATCTATTCTTGCGCGGTATGGATGGCAGCGGTGACTATGGCGTATTTCATGCCAAGCCATCGCAACAAATGCTAGAGGAACTGGATTCACATATTCGTGGCGAGGAGGCTATCTAATGGTAATGACTAGCGAAAGCCTATCAGAAACACTTAACCTTACCGACATTGCACCTGAACAGTTGGCCAATTATCGACAGAAAAACTGGCTAGAATGGCTCGAGGTCATGGCCAGTGTGGGAATGATCAGAGATATCGACTTTCAACTAGCAAAGTTCTTTGCTGCGCAAGAAAAAGGTGCGTCAGCGCAGTTCATCGCCGTTATGGCTTGCGCGGTAAGTTATGAGCTGAGCAAGGGCAACTCATGCCTACCCATTTTAGATAACTGGAATCCCTTAAAGGTGCTCGGGGTTAACCAGCTTGAGCCTTTATTTGCCCCAGAGCTATTGCAATGTGATTGGGTCCGCGAGCTCAAAGCCTCTAGCTTAGTGGCGCATGATTTCCAAGATGCAATGCGTCTGCCACTGGTGTTTGAGTTTGGAAGCCTGTATTTGCAAAAGTATTGGCATTTTGAGGGAGCACTAGCACAAAAAATATTGGAGTATGCAGAGCCCATTGCCATGGAGGCGAGTAAGCTCTCCACCTTGAGGCTTCAGTTAGATCAGCTGTTCGCTTGGCAGCTGAACTATCTATTCTCTGAGCTCCAGACACTGAAGAAAAACAATGCCAGCACAGCGGTAGTTCAAAGAGCCATTTGTGAGTCGTTGGATGTGCTTGATGTTGAGGGGATTGCCATTGATAAAGTCGTGGCTATTGCTACACAGGCGCGCCATGTTAGTGAGCTTGAGGTGCTTAAGGAGTATATCCCCTTGAGTGCCTGCTTGAACCATCAGAAAGTAGCGGCAGCGACGGCCTTAACTCGGCGATTTTGCGTCATCTCTGGGGGCCCAGGTACAGGGAAAACGACGACGGTTTCCAAGCTGCTAGCAGCCTTAGTATCATCCAGTGACTCTGAGATCACGATAAAGCTAGCGGCGCCCACGGGCAAGGCAGCCGCTCGTCTTACCGAGTCCATTGGCCAAGCCATAGACTCACTGCCTGTTGCACCTGAGATAAAGGAAAGGATCCCAACCTCAGCCAGTACACTGCATCGCTTGCTTGGCGCTATTCCTAATCGAACTGAGTTCAAGCATAACTCTCACAATCCCTTGCATTTAGATTTATTGATCCTTGATGAAGCATCTATGGTCGATTTACCTATGATGTATAAATTGCTCAGTGCATTACCTGCTCATGCCAGATTGATTTTACTCGGTGACAGAGACCAACTGTCATCGGTTGAGGCAGGCGCTGTACTAGGGGATATTTGTCAGCTTGGAGGCCAAGGTTATGGCTTGGCGCATCGAGAGCACCTCAATAAGCTGACGGGCTATCAATTACCCTCTTCGAATCAAATAGGAACCTCGATTGGCGATAGCTTATGTGTTTTGCACAAAAGCTTTCGTTTCCATAGCCGTTCTGGTGTGGGCAAACTGGCAAGGGCTATTAATTCAGGTAGCAGTAAAGAGGCCGAACAGGTCTTCTTGGCAGGTTTTGAAGATTTAGCACACTTTGAAGTGACCGCTGATAGGTACCAACAACTCATCAATACCTTAGTAGGGCGTTATCAAGAGTACCTATCTTTGCGATACGCAAATAATGGCGAAATGACAATGCCTTCGTTTGCTCGTAGCGTTTTGCAAAGCTTTGCCAATACGCGACTGCTGTGCGCTGTGCGTGAGGGAGAATTTGGGGTAGAAGGCACGAATACCAATATAGAGCGAGCGCTGGCACGTAAGAACCTCATACCCGTCGAACGAGACACATGGTATATCGGGCGTCCAGTCATGGTGACCAGCAATGACCATAGCCAGCAGTTGTATAACGGAGATATTGGCATATGCTTGCTTGATGAAAGCTTAGAAGAGCCGCGTCTGAAGGTGTATTTCGAGCTTCCCGACGGCAGTGTAAAGGGCGTACTGCCTAGCAGGGTTCCGCCCCACGAAACAGCCTACTCTATGACAATACATAAATCTCAGGGTAGTGAGTTTAGCCACACCTTGCTGCTGCTACCTAAGACGCCAACACCGGTATTGACACGAGAGCTGTATTACACCGGCGTGACTCGAGCGAAACATCAGCTGAGTGTGTATGCGGATAAAGCCATTATGCAACGAGCTATAAAGCAGAAAACAGCGCGAAGCAGTCACCTGTCACAGCGTTTGGCAACCGATGACTAACGATTTAACGGCTATGACTTAGGTGACATCCAGCGCTAGGATTTTTGATTTACGCTGGAAGTTATAAAGGTCCTGCTTTTTAATGGGCAGGGCCTCAAGGTCGATTTCACTAAAGCCTTGTTCTCTAAACCAATGCAAGCTGTGGGTGGTGAGAATAAACAACTGCTTGATCCCTAAAGAGTCAGCTTGGTTTTTCATATGCGCAAGCAGGTGAGCCCCTCGATTTCCATCACGGTACTCAGGGTGAATAGCCACACACGCCATTTCCGCCATTTGGTCTTCAATATAGGGATAGAGCGCCGCGCAGCCAATGATAAGTTGGTCTTTGACTATGATGGTAAAGCGCTCAATCTCTTGCTCTAGTTGCTCACGAGAGCGACGCACTAAGATGCCATTATTCTCCAGCGGCTCTATGAGATCCAAAATACCGCCGATATCATCAATACTCGCGATACGCACTTGCTCCGCACTAGCGGTGACGACTTGTGTACCAATACCATCTCTAGAGAAGAGCTCTTGGATCAAGGCTCCATCATCCACATAGCTGACTAAGTGGCTACGTTGCACCCCTTTACGGCACGCTTTGACTGCCGCCTGCAAGAAGCGATGAGTGCTTGGGGCGTTGTTATTCGCCTCTTGTTGTAGAATATGCTCCACCTCATGAGGGAATAACTCTGCAGCAACCTCACCATTAGGCTTGATATAGCCTTGGTCTGAGCTAAACCCGATCAACTTATCGGCGCTTAATTTAATGGCCACCTGAGTGGCGAGTTCTTCTGAAACAAGATTAAAGCACTCTCCGGTAACGGAACCGGCAACAGGGCCAATCAACACAATGGAGCCTTGCTCTAGCGTGCGGTTGATTCCTTCTACATCGATACGTCTTACCCGGCCACTGTGCTGATAATCGATGCCGTCTTCGATCCCTAAAGGCTGCGCGATAACAAAATTGCCACTGACTACGTTCAGTTGAGTTCCCGCCATTGGCGTGTTGTTCAGACTCATAGACAAATGAGCAGTGATGGCCAGTTGCAACTGCCCTGAGGCTTGCATGACATGCGGTAACATAGAGGATTCTGTTACACGAATATCTTTATGGTAGGGCGAGCTTAATGATTGCTGACCCAGACGCTGATCAATCTGCGGACGAGCACCATGTACCAGAACGAGTTTCACTCCAAGGCTATGTAGCAGAGCGATATCACTGACAATATTAGGAAAGTTGTCATGACTAAGCGCCTCGCCACACAGGTAAATCACCATGGTGCTATCACGGTGTGCGTTTACGTATGGGGTGGACTGACGAAATCCTTTTACCAGCTCAGTACTGCGATACATGCTTAAACTCTTTGAGTGAATTTTTATACAATAATAATGACTATTTATATAATTACAACTATTAACCGCATAATGAAGAATGACGCACTTCTATGTTAATTGTGTGTGATTTTTCTTACAGGCATTGCGCAAAGCAGGGGAGTTTGTCATTCTGCTTTTCTAAGGTTTATTCAAGGACATAAAACCCAGTCAATGCGCAAATTTATACCTCTTCTTACCCTGGCTACTTTGATGGCAGGGTGTGCTCAGCAAGCTGAACGTGGTCAGCAAGATTTTGACCAAGAGTTTCAGCAACCGCTTACTCAAACAGACACCGTTGAGAGCAACGCCTTTAGGGATCTCAATTCATTTGATGCGCAGGCAAAACAGGTGTTGGATAACTCACCGTCAATGGCGAATAAGTATCAAGACCTTTATCAGCAATTGTCTGAGTGGGCTCTGCAAAGTGGAGATCCGACTGAGCTTGCCAACTACGGTGTGCAAAGTGCCCAGATGAAAGGGGGAGACAGCAAGGGCAATGTGATGTTTACCGGTTACTTCTCACCTGTGATTGAATTGCGTCATGAGCCTGACGCCACCTACAAATACCCTGTTTATGGAAAACCTAGCTGTTCTCAGCAATGTCCAACTCGCGCGCAGATTTATGATGGTGCACTTGAGGGGAAAGGGCTTGAACTCGGTTATGCTGATAACATGATTGACCCTTTCTTAATGGAGGTTCAAGGCAGCGGCTTTGTACACTTTGGCGATGACAACAGCATGCAATATTTTGCCTATTCGGGGAAAAACAACCGACCTTACGTCAGCATTGGCCGTATTCTCATCGAGCGTGACTTGGTTGATAAAGAAAAGATGTCGCTTCAAGCCATCAAGCAATGGGTGACAGAAAACGACGAAGAGACGGTGAAAGAGCTACTGGAACAGAATCCTTCTTATGTATTCTTTGTGCCAAAAGACGATCTAGCGGTACGTGGAACCGCAGGTATCCCATTACTACCAATGGCTTCGGTGGCAGGGGACAGAGAGCTTTTGCCTATGGGTACTCCAATCCTTGCGGAGGTGCCTTTATTAAATGCTGATGGTACTTGGTCTGGCGCTCATGCACTGCGTTTGCTTTTAGTTCTAGATACCGGCGGTGCGGTCAAGCAAAACCATCTTGACCTTTATCACGGCATGGGCGCTCGAGCGGGCGTGCAATCAGGGCACTATAAGCACTTTGGCCGAGTGTGGAAGCTAGGGCTAGAGAACTCAGAAACGGCTAATCCTTGGGAGTTGTAGTAAAACTAGCTTGAAGCTGTAAGCCTTAAGCTATCAGATTAATAGCTGATAGCCTGTCTATTGTTCACAACCTCAGGTTTGCTATGTGTGTCATTCCTGAGGGCTTTTTTGGGCCAGCATACTGGTCGGGCAATACAGCAAAAAGGTCCCCGATAAAAGCTCCCGGGGACGATGGTTGTTTGGTGTATGTTTTATTAGTGATGAGCAAGACCTAAGACTGGGCCTAACCCGACTTACAGCTGATCGCTGACAGCCTGTCTCTTGATCACAAGTCGAGTCCTTTGAGCATTTCATAGGATTCGACTAATTGCATTAGCTGTAACCAACCATCCCATAGTGCAACAACACCTACACGACCATTCCTTTTACTATCATGCCAGCGACCTAACTTGGCGAGAGCGTAATACCCCCAATGCAGTGAAGGGGGCTCTGTCGGTATTGGCTTAGTTTTGTGTACCGCTTTCCAAAGTATTTTCCAACTGACGTTACTGAAATAAACCGTGCATGGAATATTTTTCGCCTCTTCCTTGTTTTGCGTCAGTTCTCGTAACTGAAATAAACGTACCGCGATAAAGGCTTGAATAACGGCTACACGACGTAAGTTATCACGACTTTGCATACGCAATCTTTCTACTTGTGTACCTTCTGATTTCCAGATTTTATGAAACTCCTCTATGCGCCACCTTAGTTCGTAGTAGCGAGCTATTTGACGAGCTTCTTCGGGAGTTGTCACTGGTTCGGTAGTATAAAGTACCCAGCGTAATTTACCTTTTGCGCCGTTGGGTTCGACTTCTTGGCAGACCACGGCATTTACAGTGATAGTGGCTTCTGCTTTAGCGCGTTGAGGCTTTTGCAACGTCACCGATGTATGGCTCAATGCTATCGTTGCGGTTCGCGCTCGACGTCCACCTTTTTGTTGAATATCTATGGTGTAGTGAGCGCTTGGTTCAAGGGCATCGAGCACTGTAAAAAGCTTTTCATCAAAGCCGACTAAGCGTCGATTATCACTTGCTCGTACGACAAAGCGGTGACCCTGGTTGATTTGATAGTCTAGATATTCGTACATATCCGCTTCACGATCACAAACATCAATGACATTGTCGAGCGTTTCAAGTCGTGATGAAAGTTGTTCAACATTATGCTGCCATTTATAACTCTCTTTTTCACTACGCTCTCTGCATTGTAACTGGTGGGTTTGTTGTACTTGCTTACTCTCTCGGTACCAATAGTGTTGATAAGCCAAACCCAGTACTTGTTCGCTCTGAGCATCCAACATCAATGTAGAATGAGCATAGAGTGTTCGCCCTTTATTGCTGTGGCGTCTGTCGCTCCCTGAATTGACTTCGCCAAGTTCTTCACAAACAGAATGGCGGTAGCTCAGACCAGTAGTATCTTGGAGTGCTAAGACTAAAGGGCGCTGACGAACTAACTCGTCAGTTTGAATGTATCCAGCCTCAGCAATGGCTTCAGGGCTGATACTATCGTTACGAATGAAGCGGTAAGCACCTTCGATACTAGCAGGGTTGTCACAAGAGCGACTCACCGATTTACCAGCGTTCTTAGCTAGATCACTGGCTACTTTAACCAGGCGGTTGGTGCGACGAGGATCGCCAAGTTGTGCGCGACCAAAAATAAATTCAGCCCAGTGCTCAGAGTTGGAAGTAAACATAGAAAGTGTGACCTAATAAGCTAAAGGAAGTATTAGATCACACTGAGATTAGATAACAAGACTTGTGTATGAAAGTCAGGCTGACAGCTTACAGCTTTTTACCCTAGACATTAATCACAAGAGTGCGTATAAAACGCACTCTTGTTGTTTTATGTTCAGAGAAAAATCGTCATGCGAGAATTAACGACCCCAGCATCCGAATCCTATGACCAACGCTTTGGTGGCACTCGTCGCCTGTATGGTAATAGTGAGGTAGAGATTTTACGCGCCGCTCATGTGTGCGTGATTGGCATTGGTGGCGTTGGTTCTTGGGCTGTAGAGGCCTTGGCGCGAAGCGGTGTCGGTGAGCTAACCCTGATTGATATGGATGATGTGTGTGTAACCAACATTAACCGTCAAATCCATGCCATGACAGGCACTGTAGGTAAAAGTAAGATTGAGGTGATGGCCGAGCGTGTCGCCTTAATTAACCCTGATTGTAAGGTTAACCTGATTGATGACTTTATCGATCAAGACAACCAAGCTGAGTATCTGAGCAAAGAGTTTGACTATGTGTTGGATGCGATTGATAGCGTTAAAGCAAAGGCGTCTTTGTTAGCCTATTGCCGCAGTAACAAAATCAAAGTCATTACCATTGGCGGTGCTGGTGGTCAGGTTGATCCCACTCAGATCTGTGTTGCGGACCTGAGTAAAACCGTGCAAGACCCATTGGCAAAGAAGATCAAAGATCAGTTGCGTCGCTTCCACAACTTTAGCAAGAATCCAAAGCGTAAGTTTGCTATCGACTGCGTCTTTTCTACTGAACAACTGAAATACCCACAAGCAGACGGCAGTGTTTGTGCTGTTAAATCCACAGCGGAAGGGCCTAAGCGTATGGACTGTGCCACTGGTTTTGGCGCGGCGACCGTAGTGACAGCAACCTTTGGTTTCGTGGCGGTCTCGCGTATCATTGAGAAACTGATTCAAAAGCACAGCTCGAACTAAGGCCGAACCACAATGACTTATCCTGAGAACCCTTTTGGCACCTCAATCACAGAGGCGGATATTCTAGCGCAGATGCAGCAGTGTCAGGGTTGGGAACAACGTTATCGTCAGGTGATACAGTGGGGCAAGAAACTGCCAACAATGCCAGAGTCGCTAAAGGCAGAGCAAGTGCTTGTTGCAGGTTGTGAAAGTCAGGTATGGCTGGTTGGCGAGCAGGATAATGGCGTTTGGCAATTTTGCGCAGATTCTGATGCGCGTATTGTACGTGGCTTGATTGCATTAGTGTTAGCGGTTTTCAATGGCAAAACCAGCGAGCAGATCCAGCAGTTTGATGTGGAAGGTTACTTTGAAAGCCTTGGCTTATTGCAACATTTAAGCCCATCACGCGGTAATGGGCTTAAAGCTATTGTCGAGCAGATACGAGCGACAAGCTACAAGCTGTAAGCGATCAGCTAACCAAACTGACAGCTTGCAGCTTTTCTAAAGCATATCTACAGCTTTGGTCAGAGCGGCGATAAACGCATCCACTTCTTGCTCTGTGTTATAGACCCCAAAAGAGACTCTTACCGTCCCCTTTATACCTAGCGCGTCCATTAATGGGTGAGCGCAGTGATGACCGGCGCGTAGCGCAATACCTTGCTGATCAAGTAGGGTAGCGATGTCCTGATGATGTACGCCTGGCATCATAAAACTGATGACACTTGCCCCAGCTTGATAACCCACTAGCTCTATATCTTCGATATTACAGATCGCCAGGTAGGCTTTTTGTTGTAATGCTTGCACATGTGTTTCGGCGCTCTGATGGTCTATGTCTTTGAGCCAATCTATGGCACTGGAAAGGGCGAGTGCGCCAGCCACATTCGGCGTGCCTGCTTCAAATTTCCCGGGAAGATCACTGAATGAAGTCCCAGAAAAACTCACCTTTTGCACCATCTTACCGCCGCCATGCCATGGAGGCATAGCTTCCAGTAGGGCTAGCTTTCCATAAAGCACACCGATACCGGTTGGCGCATATAGCTTGTGGCCAGAGAAAACGTAGAAGTCACAATCGAGGGCTTGTACATCTATGGGTTCGTGCACAATGCCTTGCGCACCATCAACCACGACGACTGTGTTAAATTGCCTCGCAAGGGCAATCATTTCCTCAATAGGATGGCGAGTACCTGTGACATTAGACACCTGACCAATAGCCAAAATCTTGGTATTGTCATTAAGCAGTGAGCGATACGCATCTAGATCCAGTGTGCAGTTTGCCAACATAGGGATCTTAACGACGGTCGCCCCTGTTTGCTCTGCAACAATCTGCCATGGAACGATATTCGCGTGGTGCTCCATTTCACTGATCAGTATCTCATCACCGGCTTTTAAAGAGTTTCTAGCATAGGTCTGCGCGATAAGGTTAATCGCTTCGGTTGCACCGCGGGTCCACACGATCTCCTTATTTGAGGAGGCGTTGATAAAGGAACGTACGTTATCTCTTGCACCCTCAAAGGCTGTGGTTGCCGAAGCGGTTAGACTATGGCTTCCTCGGTGCACGTTGGCATTGTGCTGTGAGTAGTACTGACTAATGGTGTCGATAACTCTAGCTGGCTTTTGAGTAGTGGCTGCACTATCAAGGTAAACCAAGGGCTGTTGATTTATTTGTTGTTGCAGGGCCGGAAATTGGGCTCGAATGGCGTGAATATCAAACACCTTTAGCTCCTAGTTCGTGATAGTGAAGGTTGGGTAGTGGCACCATAGGCTCGGCGACGCTCCAAGCAAAGGCTTTACCAGAAAGCAGAATAATGATTTCCATAGCAAACTCAAAGGCGGTCGCTGGGCCTTGGCTTGTCAGTAGCTTATGGATTTGATCGTAGGTTACCCGTTTCTCACGCCAGTTTTGCTCTGGAATATGAGACTTAAAGCTTGGGTGGCATGTCATAAGGGCGTCGGGGTATAAACCGTGGTGCTGCAGCATCAGAGCTGGCGTTGCACAAATGGCAGCATTGAGCCTGCCATCGTAGTGCTGCTGTTTAATCATTTCGACGAGTAGAATACTTTTTTGAAATACCTCCGCACCACCCACGCCCCCAGGCATAGCGATAACGTCAAATTCTTCATCGGCAACATCCACCAGCTTCACTAGCGCAGTAAGAGGTATGCCTCTTGAGCCGTTGAAGGTCAGTGCGCCTTCAGGATCGACACTGGCGACGGTTACTTGATAATTGGCGCGAATGAGCACATCAATAATGGTAATTGCTTCCATTTCTTCTGTGCCTGGTGCAATAGGAACTAAGGCTTTAATGGTCATTTTGGGCCTCTTTTTGTTTTATTTTCTCGAAGAGATTCTTGTTCATCGGCGTATCAATGTTGTGCGCTCGTGCTCGCTCGAGTAAGTACCCAGTAATATAGTTGATCTCTGTTGGGCGATTGTAATGAATATCTTGATGCATGGATGAGAAGTTCTTGCTAGTCGCTTCTATCACCTGTTTTGTTCGAGCAAATAGCTCTGCATTGTCACAAGAGAAACCCTCGGCATTTATCACCGCGCTGATCTCACTACACAAAGTCTCAATGATCTCCAAGGTATCCTTTGCAGCTAGTTCACCATTTCGGCAATCTCTCAAAGCCGTTAACGGGTTAATGCAGCAATTGATCGCAAGTTTATTCCACAGCGCTTGATAGATATTGCTATCGGCGTGGGCTGGAGGCAGTGCCAGATTAAAGGCTTGAACTAAGCTGCCCAATTCCACTTCGGCCTTGTCATTGAGAGGACCGATAATGGTTTGTCCCTGACCGGTATGCAGAACCTGCTGTTGATTTTTTCGCAGTGCACCATGAGTGGTTGTGGCAAAGAAAACAGGATGCTCAGACATTTGCGGCAAAATAGCCTCAACAGCGCCCATGCCATTGTGACTAAATAAAATAGAACAGTCGGCTTTGAGCTGCGAAAGAATAGACTTAAACGCGCTTTGTACTTGCCACGCCTTGACAGTTACGATCAATAAGTCGGCATTCGCCAACTGAGACTCTTGATTACAAGGAAATAAAATAGCAGGTTGATCGTCTAACGACAGTGAGAGTGATGACTCAGAACCGCGCGTCCATAACGAGACTGTGTGGCCAGCGTTGTTGAGATAACAGGCCCAAAGAGAGCCAATGGCACCGGCGCCAAGGATGCAAATATTCAAACCATACTCCAGAGTATTCATGCATGGCTAGGATACTCTCAATAGCATCATTTCGCGAATTAACGGGATCAAAAAAGGCGCTAAAAAGCGCCTTTTGTATAACTTAGAGTTCGACTTAGAACTTGTAAGTTACTGCAACGTAGTGACTTACGCCTGATGATTCGAATGCATCGCTATCTTTGATACCGTATACATCTTTGTATAGCTTAAGGCCGTAACCTACTGCGTAACGATCTGAGTGCCAGTAGATACCGTTGAACATTGCGCCGCCGTTGCTAGCAGAAGAGTACTCTTCTTTCATGCCGAATTGGTAGTCAATGTAACCTTGGTACGAGATGAACGAACCGTTGTCGAAGAAGTAGAATGGTTTGAACCAGTTAGTAGACACTTGGTAACCGTTCCAGTCTTTTACGTTTGAATCGTAAGTACCGTAAAGGTTAAGACCAATTTTGCCTAACCAAGGAACCATTACGTCAGAACCAAGACCGATTTTCTGTTGGTTAACACCAAAAGTGCCTTTAGCAACGTTAGTAGTAACGCCATCCCAAGTGATTTCTGAAGCGATGTAAAGCTCTTGTACTGGACCGAAAGATAGGTCTTTCTTAGTCATTGCGTCAAGAGACATACGTGGTGCAAATTTCATGAACATTTTTGCATCAGCGTCTGCTTTATCAGAGCTTGGGTTGCTTAGTAGGTTGAAAACATCAACGTAGCCGTAAAGATCGAAGATACCAGAGCGGCCGCCGAATTCCATTTCTAGGTAGTCGTGGCTAGAGTTGCCAGGCTTTTCATCGAAAGCACCCATTAGGTTGAATTGCATCCACTTGTAGTCGTTCTTGTGGATGTCACCGTCTGTGTAGTCAGCAGCCATTACAGGTGCTGAAGTAGCCGCTAGTAGGCCAAGAGTTAAAAGTGATTTACGCATAATAATGGGTACTCTAAAAATGTTTGTGCGAAAAAATGAACTTGCCATTCCATAGCAACCGTTTCCGTGAAGCGAATAATAGAGATCTGGCACGCAAATGGAAGTGGCAAAATGTAAAAGTTCAATTCAGATCGGTGATCTTAATCACAGTTCTGCAAAGAGGGTGCTCAAAGGTCAGTCAAACGGACATTTCTAAGGGAACTTTTTAGGTAACAAAATGTGGCAGGGTTTCTGATCTATCTATTTTCGTTTGCGTAACAGTTCTGGAGATTAGAAAAGAAGAGTGGCTTATGTCTGTAATCAAACTGTTTCCCTTAAGTTCAGTCGTTTTACCTGAAGGGAAAATGAACCTAAGAATCTTTGAACCTCGCTATAAGCGTATGATCAGCGACTGTTGTAAGGCGGGAGAAGGTTTTGGTGTTTGTTTGATTAGCGAGCCCGGTACTTCTTCTCCTAGCAATATCTCGCGTGTCGGCACACTCGCAGAAATTATTGATTTTGAACAACTTTCAGACGGTTTCCTTGGCGTAACTATTGTCGGAACTCGTCGCTTCAAGGTGAAAAGAGTTTGGAGTGAGTTTGATGGCTTACGTTGCGGAGAGGTAGAAAACCTCAGCAACTGGGATAGCCGAGAACTCTCACGAGACAATCTTTACATCAGTGATCAATTGCAAAGGGTTTATCAGCGGTTTCCAGAGATTAAGAATCTCTACTCACATTGCTTCTTTGATGATGCAACTTGGGTAAGTCAGAGATGGTTGGAACTACTTCCGATAGAGCAGCAGCAATTTGAGCACCTCATATCCCAAGCGGATTGTGATGAAGCGTTGAGATTCCTCAGTCAAGCCATTGAAGCCCAATGAGTACAATACGGAGATACAATCATGTCTAATAAAACACTTTCTGCCGTGCTAGCAGCCTCGGCACTAATACTTGTCGGCTGTGATGACGACGATGACGATAATGCGGCTCAAACACGAGTCCAAGCGGTACATGCTTCATCAGACGCCCCGTTGGCTAATGTCACCATTAATGGAGACGCGTCGAGCACTAGCTCGGCCTACAACAGCCAAACGTTGTCTGCCGTGAACTATGCTACCGCTTCTGGGTACATCGCATTAGATGAAGGCGAAAATTCAGTTCAGGTCGATGTTGAGTTACCGGGCGGTGAAGTAGCAACCGTCATCCCTAATACCGTGCTCAATCTAGATTCAAGCCTTTTATACACGGTAATGGTCATTGGTAACGCAGACCCAAGTTCAGAATTTGCGGTAGAACCACTCATTATCACTCGGGACGCTGCGGGTGATGGCGACGCAACCAACGTTGATGTGCAAGTGGTGCATGCATCGCCTGGCGTACCTGAAGTAGACGTGCACGTCACAGGTCCCGATGATGACATTAATCCAGCTGCGCCTCTTGCAACGCTATCCTATAAAGCTTCTACCGGCGTGGTGAGTGTACCAGCCGCTGATTACAGGGTTCGCTTAGCGCTAGCGGGCACCGATACTGTGGCTTTTGATTCAGGAACTGTCCCATTGCCTGCGGGTGCAGAGCTAACCATTGCCGCTATTCCAAACGTCAATAACACTATGGATACAGACATGCCAGCAGCACCTGTGAAGCTACTGGTGATGGACGGAACGGGCTCATCTATTATTCACGATGCCAACGAGATTGCGCAGGTACGTGTAGGCCATCTGTCTGCTGATGCTCCAGAAGTAGATGTCTCAGTGGATGGCGCGGTAGCACTTAATGACGTGGTATTCACAGTGGTGTCAGGTTACTTAGACTTAGCAGCCAAAGCATACGACTTGGGTGTATTTGCCTTCGACGACCCGACAACCCTGCAGATTGATGCGCAAGGCGTCGAGTTTGAGAAAGGTAAAGACTACAGCGTGTATGCCATCAATGATCTAGCGAATATTGATGCGCTTGTTATTGAAGACAATCGTCGTCCTGTCGCGACCAGTGCCACCTTGAGTGTGCTGCACGGTGCATCTTTACCCGCAGCTGCCACAGTTGACGTATACTTAACGGATTCAACGGATTTATCCAATAGTGATCCAGCCCTACCTGGGTTTGCGTATACAGATATTGTACAGAACGTTTATGTTGCAGAAGGTACCTATGTAGTGACAGTCACTGGCGTAGGCAGTAAAGAACCTGTTCTTCAACTTGAAGGTGTGGCACTAGAAAACGGTAAGGTGTACAAGGCGATTGCAACCAATGGTGGCATACTCGCTGCAGACATCACCGAATAATCTATCAGGGAGGTTCGTCCTCCCTAGCTCTCAAAAGGTGAATCATGGAAACGTTAGCCAAAGCCTCAAACCCGACTCGGGCAGAGTGGAACGAGTGCATGGTCAAGGTACAGCAGGGAGATAAGGCCGCCTTTGCTAAGGTGTTCAAACATTTCTCCCCTCGCTTAAAGCAGTTTGCTTATAAGCATGTGGGGAATGAACAAGTAGCAATGGAGCTAGTGCAAGACGCTCTAGCGGCAGTTTGGCAAAAATCTCATCTGTTTGACGGTAGTAAGAGTGCACTATCCACATGGATATACACCATTGCTCGAAACCTTTGCTTTGACCTTCTTCGCAAACAAAAAGGCAGAGAACTGCATGTACACTCAGAAGACATTTGGCCAGATGATTACTGTCCACCTGACTTGGTTGACCAGTATTCACCTGAGAGAAACATGCTAAGAGAGCAGATTGTCCGGTATCTAGATACGCTTCCCGTGAAGCAGAAAGAAGTGGTTAAAGCGATATACCTTGATGAGTTACCTCATCAAGAAGTAGCAGACAAATTTGATATTCCTCTCGGAACAGTTAAATCAAGATTGAGACTGGCAGTAGAGAAGTTGAAAGACACAATAAGGGCGGATCAAGTATGAAACATCATCCAAGTAACGAGTTGTTGAAAGCCTATGCGGATGGAAGCATCGATGCTTGTAATGGACTGACGCTCGCAGCTCACGTAGAGACCTGTAGTCACTGTCATAGCAAGATAGAAGAGTTTGAGGCTCAAGCTTCCCAATCTTTAATGGAACAAGACGCAGAGGTTGATTTCGACCAAAATATGATGGAGGCGATGTTTAATGACATCATCTCTTTAGACAAACAGAGCGCCATCACCAAGCCTAAATCAGCGGTAAAAATTGAAGTGAATGGTAAACAGTTTTTCCTTCCTAAGTCGCTGCAAAACGTGAGTACACGACTGAGTGATTGGAAAAGCTATGGTGGCAAAGTGTATACCGCGCACCTTGACATTGGAGAACAAGAGCGCGTGAGCTTGCTGTACATAACAGGAGGAGTGCAAGTCCCTCAACATACCCACAAAGGTGTTGAGACGACACTGGTACTGCATGGCAGCTTTAGTGACGAAGAGGGACAATACAGTGCTGGTGATTTTACTGTCGCCGATGCTTCTATTAAACATGCCCCGCGAACCGAAGAAGGGCAAGACTGTCTATGTCTAACCGTTCTGAGTGATCCTATGGTATTCACTCAAGGTGTTGCACGAATCTTTAATATGTTTGGTCGAGGAATGTACCCTTAGAGGTGACGAACCTAGATACAAAAAATGCCACACTCTGTGTGGCATTTTTATTGAAGCAAGATCAGGGTCTAGCCATTAAAGCTAGGCAGAATCTGATTCTTCTTTTAACGATTGGTTGTGCTGTTTTTCATCTTCCAAACCGCGTAGACGAGCCTTTTCTAGGACGTCGTTAAAATACCCTCGAAGAGAATAAAGCATGATTAAGCTTGGGATTACCATGGCGGCAGTAATGATAAAGAACAGTGACCAGTCATTGAGATAGTCAACCAACTCACCACTGAAGGAGGCGAGGGTCGTTCGACCAAAGTTGCCTAAAGACGCAAGTAGTGCGTATTGCGTGGCAGAGAAGGCTTGCCCGGTTAAAATCGTTAAGAAGGAAACAAAGGCGACGGTGGAGAATGCCGTAGTAAAGTTATCGACAAGAATGGTGGCTAAGAACAAGGTTTCACTTGGGCCCGCTTTCGCTATCCAAGCAAACATCAGGTTACTGGATGCCATGGCTACACCGCCAATCATTAGACCACGTACAATGCCAAATCTGACGTTGAACATACTACCGACGATGGTAAAGAGTATGGTCGCTCCCCAGCCAAGTAGTTTAGAGTAATGACCGATCTGTTCGTTGCTAAAGCCTATCTCTTTGTAGAATGGAATCGACATTCGACCAAGGAAGGCTTCACCAATCTTAAATAAGAAAACAAACAGTAAAAGAGTGATTGCGACTCGCACGCCATTGCGTCTAAAGAAATCGGCAAAGGGTTCAATTAGGGTAACGCTTAACCAAGCAACGACTCGAGAGCCTACCACTTTGTTATGACGCTGCTCTGCCTCTGCTTGTAGTTTACTTCGAGCGGTATGCGGCTCTTTGGTAAGCAGTGTAAACAGCATGAGTATGCCAATAATGGCTGTCATCCCCATGTATACACCGTTCCAGCCAATGCTATCAGCATTAACGAAGGCTAAATAACCCGGTAGTGAATATCCCGTCCACCATCCAACAACGGCCATTGCTGACGCTTGAGGTAACTTGGACGCTTCACTTTTGGGGAAGCTATCAATTCGGTATGCATCGATGGCCACATCTTGAGTAGAAGACGCGATGGCGATGCCTAGCGCTAACATGGAGGTAAACATTAGGCTCTTGGCAGGGTCAACGCCGGAAATAGCCAGGGTACACATCAACATGATCCCCTGGCATAAAAAGATCCACGATCGACGTTGGCCTAATAGGCGGTGCAAAAGAGGCAATTTAACGCGGTCGACTAACGGTGCCCACATAAAGTTGATGGCATACACGGCAAATACTGAGCCGAAATAGCCAATGGCTGCGCGAGTTAATCCGGCATCTTTTAGCCAGCCAGACATGTTTGAGCCAATTAACACCCAAGGGAAACCGCTAGAGCAGCCCAACATAAACACCCAAAGTAGGCGCTTATCGAGGTAGCTTTTGAACGTCTCACGCCAAGACATTTTTTCCGTCATTCTATTTCCTTTTGCCCAATACAGTTGCAGGGTCCATAGACCCTGCGTTTACTCTAGATGAGATCTATTTTTGAATTGTCACTTTTGTGACAACGATAGGCGTGGAAGGGACATCTTTCATAAAACCAGAGCTTTTGGTCGGAACGCTGGCCATTTTCTGAACCACATCATAGCCTTCAACGACTTGGCCAAAAACCGCATAGCCAGGGTTTGAAGAAGAGTAGTTCAAGAACGCATTGTCTGAATAATTGATGAAAAATTGACGAGTTGCAGAGTCAGGGTTGTTGGTGCGCGCCATAGCAACACTTGCAACCTTGTTCTTTAAGCCATTGCTGGCTTCATTTTTGATTGGACCATAGGTTTGAATCTGGTTCATCTCTTCATCAAAGCCGCCACCTTGTGCCATAAAGCCAGGGATCACACGGTGAAAAATGGTGCCTGCATAGCTACCATCTTCTACATAGCGTAAAAAATTTGCGCTAGTGACAGGGGCTTTTTCATCATCTAATTGAATAGTGAAGTTACCCAGTGTTGTTTCAAACACCACCTTGGTGCTCGCAAAAACAGATGCACTAAACAGCGCGCACATTAATAGTAGTAATCGGCTCATTGAAATTTCTCCTCCATGTAATCGATAAGCTCTACGTCATTCGCAATCTCATTTAACACTAGTTTAGATACGTGATTGAGGATGAGTTCAATTTGCTCATTGGAAGCACCCATAGAATTGGTTGCTTTGGCACTGCCAGTATAGGTTTTCACAAACTTACCGCTCGGTGTTTCGACGGTAACCTTGAGAGTCACCTTTGCGTCCATCTCATTGCTAAATGTTGATGAGTTAACGCGTACTAAGGCTTCTTGAACTTCCAGTTCAACGTTATTTTCACTGCTTAGTGAAATAACAAAACCTTGTGACTCCAAAAGCGACTTCATCGCATTGTTAAACGCAATTCGGGCATTTTGCTTAGCATGGATGGGTAGCGCTTTATCCGCACCCTTCTTAACTAAGGCTAGGTACTGAGCCGTTCGCACGTCTGTTGTGCTCAGCGCCAGAGATTTTTGTTCATTCAACGTAATCTGGTTACTGTCAGCCGCTGGAGCAAAGTTTAGCTGTTGATCTGTCGGGTTAGCACAGCCGCTCAGGATAAGGGCTGAAAAAGCAACAATCAGCAAGTGTTTCATCGATAGTTCCCTTAATGAGATAGTGAAAAATGAAAGAGTAATTCTGAGACTATCACAAGCCTCAGAACAATAGCGCTATTTGATTGATTTTCTTGACGCTTTCTCAGCAGAAACAATCGTGAACTTTTTATTGTTGGCCACCACCTTTACCTTGTTTGGTCCAAACAGTCGGCCAAGTTTGGCGGGATACCCTAGATGGCTGTTGCCAATCACTAGTAGCTTACCTCCATCTTCTAGCACTTTATGTGCGTCAGTGAACATCTGCCAAGCAATGTGGTCAGTCACGGTATTTTGTTGATGGAAGGGTGGGTTACATACAACCAGGTCGTGGCTGCTGGCTTCAAAACCATCAAGGCAGTTGTTGGCGACAAAGGTGAATCTTTGTGGATTGCTGACATTGGCTTCGACATTAATGCGCGCTGACTCTACCGCCATAAAGCTCTCATCGACACTGGTGATTTCTGATTCTAGGTTGTTTCTGCCTAGCTGAATTGACAGCACGCCGTTACCGCAACCTAGGTCAATGATCTTCTTATATCGAGAGTGCTTAGGTAGATGATCGAGCACAAAGCGAGCGCCCAGATCTAGGCTTTCTCCAGAATAGACATTGGCAAGATTGCACAGTTGCATGTCATGTTCAGGCACAGACCAGCAGGTTTTGGCATCTACTTCCTTGTTTGATGGTGCGTTGTTTTTACTAAACACGAGTCGGTGTTTTTTCCACGCAAGGGACGTCGATGTTTCGCCAAGGTGCTGCTCGAACAATTTTAGTGTTGAAGTATGGATAGCGTTCGCCTTGTTGACCGCGACGACAGGCGTATTTTCAGGCAGAGACTGTCTTATTTGATGTAATTGCCAGGTCAAGAATCGATTACTTTTCGGGATCTGCAAGATAACGGCATCAATATCTTTGGGGATGGTGTCGGTAGAACGCAGAAATTCGACCTTATTACACTGATTGCGTTGCAGGTTCTTCAGAGCGCCTTTTTGACTAATAAGGGAGTCTGATTGCAGGTACACTTCATAGTCTCGAGAGAACCAGCAACTAAGCGCACCGAAGTTATCGTTCAGAATGAGAATCTTAGAGCCCGTTACGAGAGGGTTCTCAGCAAAGTGATTGATAATGTACTCATCACCGGCATCCCAAGCTTGAAAGGTCTCATTCGCCCGTTTAGGAAATCGATGTAAGGTAAATTGTTGGTCGTGCAGTGCAAGCTCGGTTTTCATGATTATCAGTGTTAAAAAAGTGATACTAAACTATGTCTATTGTCGCAAATTAGCCCTATTTATGCGAATTAACTTATTGTTCTGATTTAGAATAAAGAAAATGATTAAGTCCAAATGCGCCTGCATTTCGTACTAAAATGTAGCGATTGGCGAAAAAATGAGCTTTTACATTATACTTAAGCGTATCAACTTAGAGAAACAGCATGCTACAGCAATTAATTGAGCAGAAATTGGATCATCACTTCTCTCCGCACCATCTACAAGTCATTAACGAGAGCTACAAACACAATGTACCTGAAGGCTCTGAAAGCCACTTTAAGGTTGTTGTGGTGAGTGACAGATTCGAGAATTTAAGACTGATTGCCCGTCATAGATTGGTAAATCAAGCACTCAGTGATGAACTTGCTGGTGGTGTACATGCGCTTTCAATGCACACCCTGACAAAAGATGAATGGAAGGATCAGCAAATTCCTGAATCTCCGGATTGCATGGGTGGGGGACACTAACGAAAACTCGATAAAGATCTGTTTGTTACATTTTTACTGATTGTTCACAATTTAACCTCAATCTCATAAAAACGCCGTCTACGCTGTGCTTTAGATCAAGTTTTATGGCGCTTGATGACGTAAATTTGTAATTTATTGCTAATCCTTATCGCACAACATGGAATGTGTCGGGCTGATGATGTTAGAATTGCAGGCCCGGAAGGAATCCCTCTAGCGGATTCGTATGGTAATTAACAAGGATATGTTAGAAAAAACTGACCTATCTGTTATGAACAAGCACGTTATGCATGTGCTTGTGTTTTGAAAGTCTTTTTTCCTTAAAATAGTGCAAGTGCGTATGATTACAATTAAAAAGGGTTTGGACCTTCCTATTTCAGGCGCTCCTACCCAGGTGATTAATGACGGTAATACCGTCTCAAAAGTCGCCTTGCTTGGCGAAGAGTACGTGGGCATGCGTCCAACAATGCATGTTCGCGAAGGGGACGTAGTAAAGAAAGGACAGGTTCTTTTTGCTGACAAAAAGAATCCTGGCGTAGTATTTACTGCACCTCAAAGTGGTACGGTGACACAAGTTAACCGTGGTGCGAAGCGTGTGCTGCAATCAGTTGTTATCGAAATAGCTGGTGATGAGCAAATCACTTTCGACAAATATGAGCAAAACGAACTAGCTAAGCTAGATGCGGATGTGATTCGCAAGCAGCTTATTGATTCGGGCTCATGGACCGCTTTAAGAACTCGTCCGTTCAGCAAGGTACCAGCAGTCGACTCTACGACTAATGCCATTTTCGTTACAGCAATCGATACTAACCCATTGGCGGCAAATCCTGACGTTATCATTAACGATCAGTCTGAAGCATTTGTTGCAGGTCTAGATCTGTTATCAGCGCTGACCAATGACAAGGTATTCGTATGTAAAAACGGTGGCTCACTTCCTCGTTCAGAGCAAAGCAATGTCGAAGAGCACGTGTTCTCTGGTCCGCATCCAGCGGGTCTAGTGGGTACTCATATGCACTTCCTTTACCCTGTGAATGAAGAGCATGTCGCTTGGAGCATCTCTTACCAAGACGTTATCGCATTCGGTAAGTTGTTCTTAACCGGTGAGATCTATTCAGATCGCGTTGTTGCGCTGGCAGGCCCTGTAGTAAACAACCCTCGCTTGGTTCGTACTACTGTTGGTGCTTTTCTTCCAGAGTTAGCAGATAAAGAAATGATGCCAGGTGAAGTGCGCATTATTTCAGGTTCTGTACTTTGGGGTACTAACGCCGCAGGTCCTCATGCGTACCTTGGTCGTTACCATCAACAAGTTTCTGCGCTTCGTGAAGGCAGAGATAAAGAATTATTTGGTTGGGCAATGCCAGGTAAGAACAAGTTCTCAATTACTCGTTCGTTCCTTGGTCACCTATTTAAAGGCCAATTATACAACCTAACTACATCGCTAAATGGCGGTGAGCGTGCAATGGTTCCAATCGGCAACTACGAGAAAGTAATGCCATTGGATATCGAGCCGACACTGCTTCTGCGCGATTTGTGTGCTGGTGATGTAGACAGTGCACAGCGCTTAGGTGTTCTAGAGCTATCTGAAGAAGATGTTGCTCTTTGTACTTATGTTTGTTCAGGCAAATATGAATACGGTGAGTTACTTCGAGAGTGTCTAGACACTATAGAGAAGGAAGGTTAAGTCATGTTGAAGAAATTTATTGAAGACATCGAACCGCATTTTGAAGCCGACGGTAAGTGGGAGAAGTGGTATCCGCTTTACGAAGCTGCAGCCACTCTATTTTACACTCCGGGTACGGTAACTAAGACTAAAGCACACGTGCGTGATAGCGTTGACCTTAAACGTATCATGATCATGGTGTGGTTTGCTGTCTTCCCAGCAATGTTCTGGGGCATGTACAACACGGGTAACCAAGCGATCAGCGCTTTGACCTTCTTACACTCTGGTTCTGAACTGGCAGGTATTGTGGCAGGCAACTGGCACTACTGGCTAACAGAGATGCTCGGTGGCACCATAAGTGCTGAGGCCGGGTGGGGCAGTAAGATGTTGCTCGGTGCAACCTACTTCTTACCTATCTATGCCACGGTATTTATCGTAGGTGGTTTCTGGGAAGTTCTATTCTGTATCGTGCGTAAACACGAAGTGAATGAAGGCTTCTTCGTTACCTCTATCCTATTTGCATTGATTGTTCCGCCAACATTGCCTCTATGGCAGGCTGCACTAGGTATTACCTTTGGTGTAGTGGTAGCGAAAGAGATCTTTGGTGGTACTGGACGTAACTTCCTGAACCCTGCTCTTGCAGGCCGTGCATTCCTATTCTTTGCCTACCCAGCTCAAATCTCGGGTGACTTAGTATGGACTGCAGCGGATGGTTTCTCTGGCGCAACGGCTCTTAGCCAATGGGCTCAAGGTGGCGACGCTAACCTAGTTCATAATGTGACTGGCCAAACTATTACTTGGATGGACGCATTTATCGGTAACATTCCTGGCTCAATAGGTGAGGTTTCTACCTTGTTCCTAATGCTAGGTGCACTGATGATCGTGTACATGGGAATTGCATCTTGGCGCATTATCGCTGGTGTTATGATCGGTATGATCGCAACAGCAACGCTATTTAACTTAATTGGTTCTGATACCAATGCGATGTTTAGTATGCCTTGGCACTGGCACCTTGTTCTTGGTGGCTTTGCATTCGGTATGTTCTTCATGGCGACAGACCCTGTTTCAGCCTCTTTTACCAACAGCGGTAAATGGTGGTACGGTATCCTAATTGGTCTAATGTGTGTATTGATTCGTGTAGTTAACCCAGCTTACCCAGAGGGTATGATGCTGGCGATTCTATTCGCGAACCTATTCGCTCCATTATTCGACCACGTTGTTATCGAGAAGAACATTAAGCGGAGACTAGCACGCTATGGCAAATAAGAACGATAGCATTAAGAAAACGCTAGGTGTCGTTGTTGGTTTGAGCTTGGTCTGCTCTATCGTGGTTTCTACCGCGGCAGTAGGCCTGCGCGATAAACAGCAAGCTAACGCGGTACTGGATAAGCAAACAAAAATCGTAGAAGTCGCACAGATCTCTGAACAAGGTACTATCCAAGAATTGTTTGGTGATTTCATTGAACCTCGTCTGGTTGACTTTAAAACCGGTGAGTTCGTTGAAGGCGACGCTGGCGCATACGACCAACGTAAAGCTGCAAAAGATCCTGCTGAATCAATCCGCTTAGCGGCTGATGATGATAAGGCTAAGATCATTCGTCGTGCTAACGTAGGTACGGTATACCTTGTTAAGGACGGAGATAGCTACTCTAAAGTTATCCTTCCTGTACACGGCAACGGCCTTTGGTCGATGATGTACGCTTTTGTAGCGGTTGAGATGGACGGCAACACGGTTTCCGGCATTACTTATTACGAGCAAGGTGAGACTCCTGGATTAGGTGGCGAGATAGAAAATCCTAATTGGGTAGCTCAGTTCGAAGGTAAGAAACTGTTTGACGACAACTTTAAGCCTGCGTTGAAGATTGTTAAAGGTGGCGCAACAGCCGGTGATATTCACGGTGTTGATGGACTATCTGGTGCAACTCTGACGGGTAACGGCGTACAACATACTTTTGATTTCTGGTTAGGCGACATGGGCTTTGGACCATTCCTTGCTAAGGTACGCGAAGGAGAGCTGAACTAATGGCTATATCTAAAGAAGCGAAGCAAAACCTTTGGGCTCCTGTTTTAGATAACAACCCAATTGCTTTGCAGGTTCTTGGTGTGTGTTCTGCGCTTGCGGTAACCACCAAGCTTGAAACAGCATTTGTTATGACATTAGCGGTAATCTTCGTAACTGCTTTGTCTAACTTCTTCGTGTCTGTTATTCGTAACCACATTCCAAACAGTGTGCGTATCATCGTTCAGATGGCAATTATCGCATCGCTTGTAATCGTGGTAGACCAAATCCTGAAAGCTTACCTTTACGATATCTCTAAGCAGTTATCGGTATTCGTTGGCTTGATCATTACTAACTGTATCGTAATGGGTCGTGCAGAAGCATACGCTATGAAATCTGCACCACTACCATCGCTACTGGATGGTATCGGTAATGGTCTAGGTTATGGTTTCGTACTGATTACCGTGGCATTTTTCCGTGAGCTTATCGGCTCTGGTAAATTGTTCGGTATGGAAGTACTGCCTCTAGTGTCTGACGGTGGTTGGTACCAGCCTAACGGTATGTTCCTACTTGCACCGTCTGCATTCTTCTTGATTGGCTTTATGATTTGGGCAATCCGTATCTTCAAGCCTGAACAAGTAGAAGCGAAGGAGTAATAGCACGATGGAACATTATATTAGCTTGCTGGTTAAATCGATTTTCATCGAAAACCTAGCATTATCCTTCTTCTTGGGCATGTGTACATTCCTTGCTGTATCTAAGAAGGTAAAAACCTCTTTCGGTCTTGGTGTAGCAGTAGTGGTGGTGTTGACCATCGCAGTTCCTGTGAACAACCTGCTTTACAACCTAGTGTTGAAAGAGAACGCATTAGTCTCAGGTGTGGATTTAAGCTTCCTTAACTTCATTACCTTCATCGGTGTTATTGCAGCCCTAGTACAGATTTTGGAGATGGTGTTAGACCGCTTCTTCCCGCCTTTGTACAATGCGCTAGGTATCTTCCTACCGCTAATTACGGTGAACTGTGCAATCTTCGGTGGTGTATCTTTCATGGTACAGCGTGACTACAACTTCGTTGAATCAGTAGTATACGGCTTTGGCTCTGGCGTAGGCTGGATGCTAGCAATCGTTGCTCTTGCTGGTCTGCGTGAGAAGATGAAGTATTCAGATGTACCTCCAGGTCTACGTGGCCTTGGTATCACCTTCATCACTGTAGGCTTGATGGCGTTAGGCTTTATGTCTTTCTCCGGTGTTCAACTGTAAGAGTAAATTATAAGGATTAGTCAATGAATACTATCGTTCTTGGCGTAGTGATGTTTACTCTGATTGTATTGGCTCTAGTGCTAGTGATCTTATTCGCTAAATCTAAGCTAGTACCAACGGGTGACGTCAACATTTTAGTAAATGGTGACCCTGAGAAAGGCTTTACGGTTTCTCCAGGTGACAAACTGCTTAGCGCTCTTGCTGGCAACGGTATCTTCGTTTCGTCTGCTTGTGGTGGCGGTGGCTCTTGTGGCCAGTGTCGCGTAAAAGTGAAGTCTGGCGGTGGTGATATTCTACCGACCGAGCTTGACCACATTAGTAAAGGTGAAGCACGTGAAGGCGAGCGTCTAGCGTGTCAGGTAGCAGTGAAAACTGACATGGCTATCGAGCTTCCAGAAGAGATCTTTGGTGTTAAAAAATGGGAATGTACTGTTCTTTCTAATGACAACGAAGCGACCTTCATCAAAGAGCTTGTACTTCAGATCCCTGATGGCGAGGAAGTACCTTTCCGCGCAGGTGGCTACATTCAGATTGAAGCTGAACCACATCATATCAAGTACGCGGATTTTGATATCCCTGAAGAGTATCGTGAAGATTGGGATAAGTTTAACTTGTTCCGCTATGAGTCAGTGGTTAAAGAACCATCGATTCGTGCATACTCAATGGCTTCTTACCCTGAAGAAGAAGGTTTGATTAAGCTGAACGTGCGTGTTGCAACGCCGCCGCCTAACAACCCTGACGTACCACCAGGTATCATGTCTTCATACATCTGGTCACTTAAAGCAGGTGACAAATGTACTATCTCTGGTCCATTTGGTGAGTTCTTCGCTAAAGATACAGACAACGAGATGGTGTTTGTTGGTGGTGGTGCTGGTATGGCGCCAATGCGCTCGCACATCTTCGATCAGCTACTTCGTCTGAAGTCTAAGCGTAAGATGACGTTCTGGTATGGTGCTCGTTCGAAGCGTGAGATGTTCTACATTGACGACTTCGATAACCTAGCAGCAGAAAACGAAAACTTCGTTTGGCATTGTGCACTGTCTGATCCTCTTCCAGAGGACAACTGGGACGGTTACACAGGCTTTATCCATAACGTATTGTACGAAAACTATCTGAAAGACCATGAAGCGCCTGAAGATTGTGAATACTACATGTGTGGTCCACCTATGATGAACGCAGCTGTAATCGGCATGCTAAAAGACCTAGGTGTAGAGGATGAAAACATCCTACTCGATGACTTCGGTGGTTAAACCGTAATCGAATAAAACAATGGCTGGCTCTTTGAGTCAGCCATTTTGTTTTGTAGAAGCTACAAGCTACAAGCTACAAGCTAGAACCCAGTGCGCTTTTCGCGCCCTCAACCTATGGAGAGAAAGATGAAAGTTACACGTCATCTTATTCAGTACTCAACATTACTCGCTACTTTGTTGATTTCAGTAGTGGTATTAACGGGCTGTGAGCAAGCACCCAAGCAGGTTGCATTGAGCGGCAAGACGATGGGTACCACCTATCACATAAAGTATATTGCTGATGATAAGGCGCCAGAGCCTGAAGAAATGCAAAAGCAGATTGATGTCTTGCTGGAGCAAGTCAACGATCAGATGTCCACATACCGCCCTGAATCTGAGCTAAGTCTTTTCAACCAGCATCAGACTGCAGCACCATTTCCTGTATCGAAAGAAACAGAGATTGTGGTTCGTGAAGCGATTCGCTTAAACGAACTAACAGAAGGCGCTCTAGATGTAACGGTCGGTCCTTTGGTCAATCTATGGGGTTTTGGTCCAGAAGCTCGTCCTGACAAAGTGCCAACCGATGAAGAATTAGCATCACGACGTGAAATGGTAGGCATTAAACATCTGTCTGTTACAGAGCAGGGCTTATCAAAGGATATTCCGAATCTGTATGTTGATCTTTCAACCATAGCTAAGGGGTGGGGTGTTGATGTCATTGCCGATTACCTTGAGTCGCAGGGAGTGCACCGTTTCCTCGTTGAAGTGGGTGGTGAACTGAGATTGAAAGGCAATAATAGTGAGGGGATTCCTTGGCGTATCGCCATTGAAAAGCCGACGGTGGATGCTCGTGAAGTGGAGTTGATCGTTCAGCCTGGTGATATGGCGATGGCGACATCCGGTGATTATCGCAATTATTTTGAGCGTGATGGTGTGCGTTATTCGCACATAATTAATCCAAAAACTGGCAAACCGATCGCACACAAGGTAGTCTCTGTGACAGCGATTCATCCATCATGTATGACGGCTGACGGTCTAGCGACGGGTCTGATGGTGATGGGTGAAGAAAGAGGCCTTCAGGTTGCGAACGATAATGATCTCGCGATCTTTATGATCGTAAAAACTGAAGATGGCTTTAAAGAGGTGTACTCAGAAGCCTTTGCCAAGTATTTGAATAAGTAGGATAGAGCAATGACAACGTTCTTAGTCACATTTGGAATTTTCCTCGGCTTCATTACCTTGATGTCCGTGGGTTATATCATCCAGAAGAAGGTCGTGAAGGGTAGCTGTGGCGGCCTAGACGCGATGGGCATTGATAAAGTGTGCAGTTGTCCTGAGCCTTGTGACGCTCGTAAGCGCCGAGAAGCGAAAGCTGCGGCAAGAGCTGAGAAAGTCGCATCTTGGGAAAAAGACCGTATTGCTTAATCGTATTTGAGTAATAAAAAATGCCAAGCGTAAGCTTGGCATTTTTGTTTCTATCTATTGGGATTATTTTTGCTCTGGATTTTCTTCCATCTGAGCGCTATCCACAACATGCGACTCACCAAGGTCTCTTGGTAAAACAAGGTTCAGAAGAATCGCTACAATACCGCAAAGGCTGATACCTTGCAGACTGAACTCACCCACACCAAACGCCATACCACCGATACCAAATACCAGTGTTACACCGACAATCACAAGGTTGCGTGAGTTATGCAAATCTACACGGTTTTGGATAAGGGTGTTTAGACCGACTGTGGCAATAGAACCAAACAGCAACATCATAATACCGCCCATCACAGGCACAGGGATGGTTTGCAATATACCGCCTAACTTACCCACTAACGCCAGCACGATAGCGGTTATAGCCGCGTAGGTCATGATTTTAGGGTTGTAGGATTTGGTTAGCATCACCGCGCCTGTCACTTCACTATAGGTCGTGTTAGGTGGCGCGCCCATCATGCTTGCTGCCATTGTGGCAACGCCGTCACCGGCCATGGTGCGGTGTAAGCCTGGCTTTTTCAGATAGTCTTTACCTGTCACGTTAGAGATGGCCAGCATATCGCCAACGTGCTCTACCGCTGGGGCAATAGCCACTGGAATCATAAACAGAATGGCATTGATGTTGAATTCAGGTGTCACAAAGTTAGGCAGTGCAAACCATGCAGCATTGGTCACTGGGCTAAAATCGACGATGCCAGCAAACAAACTCAAGGTATAACCTACCGCAATACCGCCAAAGATAGGCAGTAGTTTTAAGAAGCCTTTGGCAAATACGCTGATGATGATGGTAGTCAGTAGCGAGGCTAGAGAAATCCACAAAGCGATCTGCCCATCGACTAATTGAATTGCACCATCTCCAGTTTTACCCAGCGCCATATTTACCGCAACAGGGGCAAGACCGAGACCTATTACCATGATCACAGGACCCACTACCACGGGTGGCAAAAGTCTATGGATGATGGCAACACCACGAACACGAATCAAGCCGCCTAATGCTATATACACAACACCTGCAGCCATGAGTCCACCCATGGTGGCAGGAATGCCCCACGTTTGAACGCCATAGAGAATCGGTGCAATAAAGGCAAAAGAGGACGCTAAAAAGATAGGCACCGAGCGTTTAGTGATTAATTGGAACAGAAGGGTACCGACACCAGCACCAAACAGTGCCACGTTCGGATCTAGTCCCGTTAATAAAGGAACAAGAACAAGAGCACCAAACGCAACGAATAGCATCTGCATACCCTGTAAAATAGAAGTCATGATTTTCTTTCTCCATTTTTTGGAAAATCGACAAATACTAGCATCTACCTATTGGATGTGATGTTTATTAGATCAATTTTTAATTGATTGAACAGATAAGCTAAGTAAATAGTTTTTGAACAGGGCAAAGAGTAGGTTAAAATAACTGTATGCCTGAACAGTATTCTAATGACGTGCCACAACGAAAGATCATCCATATTGATATGGATTGTTTTTTCGCAGCGGTAGAAATGCGTGACTTTCCCGAGTATCGAAATCGCCCACTCGCAGTGGGCGGTAGTGAAACGCAGCGGGGCGTGTTGAGCACTTGTAATTATGAGGCTCGCCGATTTGGTATCCACTCTGCTATGCCTACCGCGCAGGCTAAAAAATTGTGTCCTCACTTGTTGGTAGTACCTGGTCGCATGCAGGTGTACAAAGAGGTTTCAGCGCAAATTAGAGCTATCTTTGCTCGCTATACCCATATCATAGAGCCATTGTCGTTGGATGAAGCCTATCTGGATGTCACAGATAGCTCATCATGCAATGGGTCTGCCACCTTGATAGCTCAGTCAATCCGGCGTGACATTGAATCAGAGCTTAATCTAACCGCGTCAGCCGGGATTGCTCCTATCAAGTTTTTGGCTAAGGTGGCATCAGATTTGAACAAGCCTAATGGGCAGTATGTGATACCGCCCAATCAAGTTCAGGAGTTCATTGACAGCATGCCTCTGCAACAGATACCGGGAGTAGGCAAGGTTGCATTGCAAAGACTGCATCGCACGGGTCTCTATCTCGGTGAGGATGTGCGTAAAGCCAACTATCGCGATCTGTTGGTCCGACATGGCCGATTGGGCGCCTCGCTTTGGAAGCGCTGCCACGGTGTCGACAATCGCAGTGTGCAGGTTTCTAGAGAGCGCAAGTCAGTGGGTGTCGAGCGAACCTTTACTAAAAACATCGAGACCCTTGAGCAGTGTTGGGAGGTGATAGAGCAACGACTTTATCCCGAGCTACAACGTCGCTTAGACAAGGTGGGTGGAGAGCACGTTCGTCCCATTACTAAGCAGGGCATTAAGGTTAAATTTGCTGACTTTCAACTGACAACCATTGAAACCGGTTCCAATAAGTTGAACTTAGCGGCCTTTTATCCTTTGCTAGAAGAAGTCTTATTGCGTCAACAAGGTCGTGAGATTCGCTTACTGGGCTTGAGTGTCATGTTGCAGCCAGAGGCCCAAGCGAAGCAATTAAGCTTATTGGATAACGAATAATTTGGCTGTAGAGTAGTCGGATATCATTTAACAAGGAATTCTCAATGATTAAGCGCATTACCTCGAGCATTTTAGTCGGGTCACTATTGGTTGCTCCGGCGCTTCAAGCGCAGGCGCTAGCGGACTATGAGTCTTGTAATGTCGATTTGAACAACGAGCTGCACCTAGATGGAAAAGAGGTGGAGATCATTGACCGTGAGGGTCACAGAGCGGTATTTGAAGCGAAAGGCCTCGTTATTGATGGTGAATCAATTCCTTTGAATAAAGAGCAGCAGCAGCTACTTGATCACTACAGAGTGCAATTGAACAGCGATATCCCTAAAGCTCGTGAAGTGGCACAGTCGGGTGTGGATCTGGCGAATGAGGTGCTTGATGATGTATCGGCCAAATTTAACGACACCGACGCGTTTGATAATGTGCGTCAAGCCATCGATGATTTTTACGCAAAGCTAGAGCAGCGCTATTATCAAGACGGAGAATGGGTGTTAAAGCCTAATGCCTTCGGTAATATGTTCGATAATTGGCAGCAAGATTTCGCTGATGCTCGCGAGGTTTTCAATAGTGAGTTTTTTGCCAGTGCCTTTTCGGTATTGCAGGAAAAGCTGGCATCAGAAGACGGAATCAATTTTACTGAGCTTCAGAAACAGCTCAACGATCTCAAGGTGTCAGTAGAGAAAAAACTCCAACAACACTCTTCAGAAATCTCGGAGAAAGCCCAAGTTTACTGTGATTCAATGGGTAAATTAGCCGAAGAAGAGCAGTCTTTGATTGAAACTATCCCTGAATTGGAAAATTATCAACTGTTCAATATTTAAGCTATATTTTAGTGGTTTCAGTGACTTGTAAGTTTTGTTACTTTTAACTAAGTAAATATCTGCAGATAAACTCAGAAAAACGTTTACAAAGCTTTAAACTGCTGTAGCATATGACTCGCTTCGTAAGACAAAGTTGTTAGAAAAATTAAGCAAAAGCAAGTTTCAAATTTTATTGTAAAAAGTAAAGTAGTGTTTTCTGTTTTTCCCTTAACTTAATGGCTAAAGTTTGCGAAGTCGTCACATTGGTGACATACGATTAATCTTAAATACTAAGGGACATAACATGTCAAAGACTACTGGTACAGTAAAATGGTTTAACGAAGAGAAAGGCTTCGGTTTCATTTCTCAAGACAACGGCGGCGCTGACGTATTCGTTCACTTCCGTGCTATCGTTTCTGAAGGCTTCAAAACTCTTTCTGAAGGCCAAAAAGTATCTTTCGAAGTTGAGCAAGGTCAAAAAGGCCCTCAAGCTTCAAACGTTACTACTATCTAATTTTAATTAGATTAAAAGTTTCTGAAAAGCCCGCTGTTTACAGCGGGCTTTTTTTTGTCTTAATTTCAGTGCAACCCTCCACGCTCCCTCTTTTCTTAAAGCACGATAGAAACTCCTATTGATGTCTAGAGTATCAACTTCAACGATCATATCGACTTCAAACGGCTTCCAAGGCAAACAAGCGAATAGTTAATCCTCAATAGGCTGAGAGTTCACTAGGGTACTTATAGTGGCGTGGGAGTGGTATGAGTGAGCTAAGGCTTTACTTGAGATAAAAGAAAGGTAGCCAATCTCAGCTACCTTTTTAAGAATTTGCTGGGGAAGGGGGCTTATCTAAATTGCTTTGCTTCAGGTAGCCACTCGAAGTCGCCCGTTGCCAATTTCTCTATGAGCTGCTCTTTATCGATCTCAAAGGTTTTCACTAGCGCATCTAGGTCGCCATTGAAGTCGTCACGCAGTTTCATATTGATGATGCTCATTAGCATCACAACATCCATTGTTTGATAGTTGGCGAGATTCATGAATTAGTCCTCGAAATCTGAGATCAACAGGTTTGCAGCGGCGAAAGCAGCGCGGTCACGGGTTTCTTTAGGCAGGCTAGTGTCTGCAGCCACATCATTGAGTGTTTTTAGTGCACAAGTAATAGCTTGTGGGATGTAGCCTTGATCACCACTGCCAATTTGGGCATAGAGTTCGCGAACTAGGTCACAGCAATCGTAAATTTTCATTATGTTTCTCCAAAAATGAATAAGGCAGCCGAGGCTGCCTTTATTAGAATCTGTTTTTCCCCTTCCTAGAAAGGGGAATCAAAGCGTAAAGGCTTACTTAATCAGACCTTGAAGGTGCGCAACAATGTTGTCCATCTCTACCGGTACTTTCTCACCGTCACGACGGCTCTTGTACTCAAAGTGGCCATTGTCCATGCTACGGTCACCAATAACCACAGTATGAGGAATACCGACAAGCTCGATATCCTTGAACATTACGCCTGGGCGCTCTTTGCGGTCATCAAATAGCACTTCAATGCCTTGAGCGGTTAGGTCAGCGTATAGCTTCTCTGCTGCTTCTTTAACACGCTCAGATTTGTGCATGTTCATTGGAACAATAGCAACCTGGAAAGGTGCAATCGCTTCAGGCCAGATGATGCCGCTGTCATCGTGGTTTTGCTCAATCGCTGAAGCAACAACACGAGATACACCGATACCGTAACAACCCATCTCTAGGATTGTGCTCTTACCATCAGGACCAAGCACGCTGCAGTTCATCTTATCTGTGTAGGTTGAACCTAGTTGGAAGATATGACCCACTTCGATACCACGCTTAAGGTGAAGTACGCCATTGCCACATGGGCTTGGATCGCCTTCTACTACGTTACGTAGGTCTTCAACTTGACCAAGTTCAACGTCACGACCCCAGTTGATGCCAAAGAAGTGCTTATCATCAATGTTTGCTCCCGCACCAAAGTCGCTCATTACAGCAGCGCTACGGTCAACAATAAATGGCAATTTCAGGTTCACAGGGCCAAGAGAGCCTGGGCCTGCACCAATGATTGCGCGGATTTCTTCTTCCGTTGCCATTTCTAGTGGAGACGCTACTTGAGTTAGGTTTTCTGCCTTAACTTCGTTTAGCTCGTGGTCACCACGAATGATAAGGCCAACAAGCTCAGCATCCACTTCTTCAGAAGCCTTAACAAACAGAGTCTTAACCGTTTTCTCGATTGGTAGCTCAAATTGCTCAACGAGTTCTGCGATAGTTTTCGCGTTTGGCGTATCAACTTGCGTCATCTCTTGAGTTGGAGCTGCCAGTTCACCTGTTGGTGCTAGCGCTTCTGCTTTCTCGATGTTTGCGGCATAGTCAGATTCGCTAGAGAAGGCGATTAAGTCTTCACCGCTTTCTGCAAGTACGTGGAACTCGTGCGAGTTACTGCCACCAATAGCGCCTGTATCAGCAAGTACCGGACGGTAATCTAGGCCCATACGGTCGAATGCTTTACAGTAAGCTTCGTGCATCGCTTCGTAAGACTTTTCTAGACCCGCTTTGTCGATATCAAAGCTGTAAGCATCCATCATGCAGAACTCACGCGCACGCATTACGCCAAAACGAGGACGTCGCTCATCGCGGAATTTCGTTTGGATCTGATATAGGTTCAGCGGAAGTTGTTTGTAAGAGCTTACTTCGTTACGAACGATGCTAGTAATCACTTCTTCGGCTGTTGGGCTTAGGATAAATGGGCGGCTATGGCGATCATTAAAGCGTAGAAGCTCTGGTCCCATTGTTTCAGAACGACCTGTCTCTTCCCAAAGTTCGAACGGTTGAACAACGGGCATTAAAGTCTCAACAGCACCTGCATTGTCGATTTCTTCACGAACAATGTTTTCCACTTTACGCAATACACGCAAACCTGTGGGTAGCCAAGTGTATAGGCCTGAGGCAAGTTTACGAATCATACCTGCACGAAGCATTAGCTGGTGGCTAATTACTTCTGCGTCGTTTGGCGTTTCTTTCAATGTAGAAACTAGGTATTTACTGGTACGCATTGATGCTTTCCGTTGTATATGTATATAGAGGGAAGGGTTTATAACCCTAAAAAATAGCTCCCTATAATACCAGTGTATTGCCTTATGCTAAAGGGGCAATATCGACCACTTGAATGCCGTCGTCATTGGCTGAAAAAAGGACATTCCATTCAAATAAATGCACGGCATACACCTTAGAGTCTGGCTTGCCTTTCTTATACGCAGGCCTTGGATCTTGTGACAAGATTTCCGTTAATGCTTGTAGACGATATTCATGTTCTGAGTGTTGCATGAGTACGTTTTTCGCAGGTTCGCTAAATTGAACGGTGACTGGAGCGGGTGGGGCTTCCGCATAACCGCCTGTGGCGTTAGGTATGCTATCGGAATAGGGGATATAAGGTTTTATGTCGATGATGGGGGTGCCATCCACTAAATCGACATTACCAAGCTTAACTACGACCTGTCCGTTTCTTATCTCAACATCTAATAATTCCACCGCCGACATACCGATGGCATTGGGTCTAAAGGTTGAGCGACTGGCAAATACACCCACTCTTTCATTACCCCCAAGGCGAGGAGGACGTACAGTTGGTTTCCAACCTGCTTCTATATTCTGATCAAACAGAAACAGCAGCCATAGATGTGAAAACTGTTTCAGTTCACGAACGGCCGCTTCGGTATTTGCTTCGCCTTTTAGGTGCAACTCTGTGGTGACACTAGGCGCCAAATTTGGCTGTCTAGGGATAGCAAACTTTTCTTTGTAGGGGGTGTGAATGGTGCCTATTGGTGAAATTGCGTGCATTTTTTTGGTGTTCCTAAATGATTTTCCCGAGTTAAATGTACGCAGAATGTATGCTCTGCGTCACTTTTTTACAAACAGTGGCAATTGAATAGATTGGAGTTTGTAAGAGAATGTTAACAATCCTTATCCTTTATTCCACATAAGTTTTTCGCTCAATTTCTCCTGATTATTGACCTTTTTTAACCTTTTTTTGACACATTTGCTGGGTTTCTAAAGGCGTAACTGCCTTTTCAATTGTGTCGTACTAGGGTATGTTTCCGGCTCCTTTTTGCTGCGTTAGGGAAATAACGTGCCACAACCTGCGGGTTGAGGAGCGAAAAGAGAGATAAAAATAATTAAAGGAGAACTCAGATGAGCACATCTGCTTCACAAACACAACAACCGCCTAAAAAGCCGTTATTCACTCGTTTTCTGGATGGCGTCGAATACCTAGGCAACCTATTACCACACCCAATCACTTTATTTGCTATTTTCTGTGTGGCAATTTTAGTTCTGTCTGGCATTGCTGGATATTTTGATGTTTCTGTTATGGATCCTCGTCCAGAGGGTGCAGCAGGTCGTAGCGCCGATGGCGTTATCAAAGTCGTTAGTCTTCTAAATGGTGAAGGTCTACGTCTTATCGTTACTAATCTTGTAACTAACTTTACCGGTTTTGCACCTCTAGGTACGGTTCTAGTAGCAATGCTTGGTGTTGCTATTGCTGAACACTCAGGCATGCTTTCTGCAGCAATGCGTGGCTTAGTAATGAACGCTTCTCAGCGTATGGTTACAGTAACGGTCGTATTTGCGGGTATCATCTCTAACACAGCATCTGAGCTGGGTTACGTGGTTCTTATCCCTCTTGCAGCTATGCTTTTCCACTCATTAGGTCGTCACCCTCTAGCTGGTCTAGCTGCCGCTTTTGCTGGTGTATCCGGTGGTTACTCTGCAAACCTTCTCATCGGTACGGTTGATCCACTGCTTTCTGGTATCACTGAAACAGCAGCACAAATGATCGACCCAACGTACTCTGTAGGTCCTGAATCAAACTGGTACTTCATGTTTGTTTCTACCTTCTTCATTGCAATCACAGGTGCATTTGTCACTGAAAAGATTGTTGAGCCAAAACTTGGCAAATATAACGATGAAGAAGCTGCTGAAGATTTATCTAATGACAGCATGGGTTCTTTGAAGCCTGAAGAAAAACGCGGTCTTAAGATGGCGGGTCTTGCTGTTCTTGCAGTAAGTGCACTGATTGCACTGACAGTTGTTCCTGAGTGGGGCGCACTACGTCACCCTGAGACGGGTCTAGTTTCTGGCTCTCCATTCTTGAAGAGTATCGTAGCCTTTATCTTTGTATTCTTTGCTATCCCTGGTTTTGTTTATGGTCGCGTTGTCGGCACAATGAAAACTGACCGTGATGTGATTGATGCAATGGCTAAGTCAATGTCTTCAATGGGTCTATACATTGTTCTGGTATTCTTTGCCGCTCAGTTCGTTGCTTTCTTCAAGTGGACAAACTTCGGTCAAGTATTCGCAGTAGCAGGTGCAGACTTCCTACAGACTATTGGCCTAACAGGTCCAATGCTGTTCTTCGCATTCATTCTAATGTGTGGCTTCATTAACCTGATGATCGGTTCAGCGTCAGCTCAGTGGGCTGTAACAGCACCAATCTTCGTTCCAATGCTTATGCTTGTTGGCTACGCACCAGAGACGATTCAGGCGGCTTACCGTATCGGTGACTCGACCACTAACATCATCACTCCAATGATGAGTTACTTCGGTCTTATCCTAGCGGTTGCGACTCGCTACATGAAGAATCTAGGTATAGGTACGCTGGTAGCAACGATGCTCCCGTACTCAATCTGCTTCCTATTTGGTTGGTCTATCCTGTTCTACCTATGGGTATTCGTATTTGGTCTACCAGTAGGTCCAGGTGCAGCAACGTTCTACGCGCCTTAGTAGAAACGTTAGAACTTGATGAAAAAAGTGGTCAGCATATGCTGACCATTTTTTTATCTGGAGTTTCGCAACGAGCAACTACCAAATTTCCGTATTGACTCCCTGTCGCCTCATTGCCAAGTTAGATTAACCTACCTATCGCGCTAGATGCACGCTGCAAGATTAGATTGAATAATGGTTATTGAAATGGGTTCATATGGACTAAGCGGCTAGCCGTCAGCTGTCAGCTACAAGCTGCAAGACTGATACGACCTCGATAAAGTAGACACCTAATTTAAGGTATTAGGTGTCATGCAAATAAAGCCAAGAAGAATATTTTCAGACGAGTTTAAAAGAAACGCTGTTCAAAAATCCCTGAGGTCTCCAGATACAGTAAAATCTGTCGCAATATCGCTAGGAATTCATCCCGCTGTTTTAAGTAAATGGAGACAAGAATTGACATCATCTAAGAAAACTTCAAACCCTTTAAGAAACGAAGGTCCAGAGCACTCTTTGGTTGAGTTAGAACGAGAAATCGCTCGTCTTAAACAACAACTTGAAAGGGCTGAAATGGAGAATGATATGTTAAAAAAGGCGAAGGCTTACTTCGACAGTCGAAAAGAATAAAGTTTGAGTTTATCGCTAAGCACCATAGTGCTAAACGGCCAATTAAATGGCTGTGTGAACTCTTTGAGGTGTCTCGTGCAGGCTACTATAAATGGCTGAACAGTGAGCCTAGCGAACGCTCTGTAAAGAACCGCTCTCTGTCTGAGTTCCTTAAGGTTACTAGTGACAAGCAACACTGCATTCCCGGCTACAGGAAGTTGTGGAAGTTGGCGGTAGAGAATAGTTTTGTGTGTAGCAAAGCTAAGGTTCAGCGCTTGCTACAAGCTATGGGATACCGCTCTACGGCTTGTAAACGCAGTTTTGGTCGCGCAGCTAATAGGTCGAGTAAGATTACTGCCCTTAATATACTTAACAGAAAGTTCAAAGTCGCAGAGCCCAATCGTGTTTGGACATCTGATATCACTCAAGTTAGGTGCCGAGATGGTTGGCAGTATTTATGTGTAGTTCTCGATTTGTATTCAAGAAAGGTGGTTGGTTGGGGAACAAGCAAAATTAATAATGCTGACTTGGTCATAAAGACACTAAATCGAGCATGGGAAGCGAGGAAACCAAATGGTGAAAAGCTATTGTTTCACTCGGATCAAGGAACACAATATACCGCTGAATGCACCTTACTTTGGCACTATAGACGCAACATTACCGTTAGTATGTCAAGAAAAGGAAACTGCTGGGATAATGCGTGTACAGAGAGCTTCTTCGCCCAGTACAAAAAAGAGTGGATGAGTAACCTTGGAGAGATATCTCGCCAGCAAATGATCACTCAAAGTCGACTTTATATTGTTAATTATTATAATTCAGTGAGAAAACATGGGACACTCGATGGAGTTAGTCCCAATGATTTCGAGCTAGTAAAGTAAAGCCCCGTGTCTACTTTTACGGGGTCATATCAGACACAAGCCTGAGGTTCGTGCGTGAGTATTGGTTTCTGACAGGTTATATAGCTTATTAGATCTATTTTTTAGTGTTGGTGCATTTAAGTAAGTGTCGTCGCTGAGGTTTTTTATTGGGAGCCTCTTATAGCAATAGATACGCAACCAGTGTGCTGGCCCAGAAAAGCACTCGGGCAGGGCGAAACCCTTTAGCCCGGCTTATGACCAAGAGGTATGTCATACCTAGCTATGTGCACACTAAGATCCTGAATCAAGTTCAGGATGACGCCATTTAACTTGAAGTGTATAGCCACAATCAAACTAGAAGCTAGAAGCCTGTCTCTTGATCACAAGTCGAGTCCTTTGAGCATTTCATAGGATTCGACTAGTTGCATTAGCTGTAACCAGCCATCCCATAATGCTACAACTCCCACACGACCATTCCGTTTACTATCATGCCAGCGACCTAACTTGGCGAGGGCGTAATATCCCCAATGCAGTGAAGGGGGCTCTGTTGGTATTGGCTTAGTTTTGTGCGCCGCTTTCCATAGTATTTTCCAACTGACGTTACTGAAATAAACCGTGCATGGAATATTCTTCGCCTCTTCCTTGTTTTGCGTCAGTTCCCGTAACTGAAATAAACGTACTGCGATAAAGGCTTGAATAACGGCTACACGACGTAAATTATCACGACTTTGCATACGCAATCTTTCTACTTGTGTACCTTCTGATTTCCAGATTTTATGAAACTCCTCTATGCGCCACCTTAGTTCGTAGTAGCGAGCTATTTGACGAGCTTCTTCGGGAGTTGTCACTGGTTCGGTCGTATAAAGTACCCAGCGTAATTTACCTTTTTCGCCGTTGGGTTCGACTTCTTGGCAGACCACGGCATTTACAGTAATAGTGGCTTCTGCTTTAGCGCGTTGAGGCTTTTGCAACGTCACCGATGTATGACTCAATGCTATCGTTGCGGTTCGCGCTCGACGTCCACCTTTCTGTTGAATATCTATGGTGTAGTGAGCGCTTGGTTCAAGGGCATCGAGTACTGTAAAAAGCTTTTCATCAAAGCCGACTAAGCGTCGATTGTCGCTTGCTCGTACGACAAAACGGTGACCTTGACTGATTTGATAGTCTAGGTATTCGTACATATCCGCTTCGCGATCACAAACATCAATGACATTGTCGAGTGTTTCAAGTCGTGATGAGAGTTGTTCAACATTATGTTGCCATTTATAACTCTCTTTTTCGCTACGCTCTCTGCATTGTAATTGATGGGTTTGTTGTACTTGCTTACTTTGTCGGTACCAATAATGTTGATAAGCCAACCCAAGCACTTGTTCACTCTGAGCATCCAACATCAATGTGGAATGAGCATAGAGTGTTCGTCCTTTATTACTGTGGCGGGTGTCGCTCCCTGAATTGACTTCGCCGAGTTCTTCACAAACAGAATGGCGGTAGCTCAGACCAGTAGTATCTTGGAGTGCTAAGACTAAAGGGCGCTGACGAACTAACTCGTCAGTTTGAGTGTACCCAGCCTCAGCAATGGCTTCGGGGCTGATACTATCGTTACGAATGAAGCGGTAAGCACCTTCGATACTGGCAGGGTCATCACAAGAACGACTCACCGATTTACCAGCGTTTTTAGCTAGATCACTGGCTACTTTAACCAGGCGGTTAGTGCGACGAGGATCGCCAAGCTGTGCACGACCAAAAATAAATTCAGCCCAGTGCTCAGAGTTGGAAGTAAACATAGAAAGTGTGACCTAATAAGCTAAAAGAAGTATTAGATCACACTGAGATTAGATAACAAGACTTGTGTATGAAAGTCAGGCTAGAAGCTAGAAGCTAGAAGCTAGAACCTAGAACCTAGAACCTAGAACCTAGAACCCAGAGCCCAGAACCCAGCCCCAAACCCCTTAAAAGCAGAATGTAGTGAAAGTGTAGGCTAGGGTGAAGATGCTAGCTTGTGGCCTATATAGCCTGTTTGAGGCGATATTAGGGCATAAAAAAACCGCCACTACGAATTGAAGTGACGGCTTTTTGAAGGGGAAGTTTAAGGAGTGTGGATTACCAACCCTTAACTACGCCGCCTTTAAAGATGTCAGAAGCGGCGTTGTACACTTCTTCTGTTTGGTACGCTTTTACAAAGTTCTGTACGTTTTCAGCGTTTAGGTTTTCTTCACGCGAAACGATAAGGTTTACGTATGGAGATTCTTTGTCTTCAACAAAGATACCATCACGCTGTGGTGTTAGGTCGATAGAACTTGCGTAAGTGGTGTTGATGATTGAAAGCGCTACGTCATCTAGAGAGCGAGGTAGTTGTGCTGCATCAAGTTCAACAATAGTGATGTTCTTAGGGTTTGCAGTGATATCACGAACCGTCGCCAATAGACCTGCGCCTTCACGTAGCTCAATGATGCCTTGCTGCTCAAGAAGAAGCAGTGAACGGCCAAGGTTAGTTGGATCGTTTGGTACTGCAATACGTGCACCTTCTTCTAGCTCGTCAACAGACTTGATTTGCTTAGAGTAACCTGCAATAGGGTAAACAAAGGTGTTACCTGCGATAGTTATCTTGTAGCCACGGTCAGTGACTTGTTGATCAAGGTACGGCTTGTGTTGGAATGCGTTTACGTCAACCGAGCCATCATCTAGCGCTGCGTTTGGTGTCACGTAATCTGTGAAAGTCACTAGCTCAACATCAAGGTCGTACTTCTCTTTAGCTACCTTAGCCGCTACTTCTGCAACCTGTGCTTCCGCACCTGCCATTACGCCAACCTTGATCTTGCTTAGGTCTTGTTCTTTATCGCCACAACCCGTTAGGGCCAAAGCTGACGCTGCAATCGCAACGGTAAAAATGTTCTTTAGGCTAAATTTCATAACTATCTCCGTATAATTTTTTAATTCTTATCTGTGGTCAACTTTACGAACCAGTGCGTCACCCACAGACTGAATGATTTGCACCAATACAATAAGCATTACAACTGTCACTGCCATGATCACAACATCGTAGCGGTGGAAGCCGTAGCGAATAGCAACATCACCTAAACCGCCACCGCCCACAGTGCCCGCCATAGCTGAATAGCTAACTAGGGTAACCAGTGTGATAGTGACTGAGTTGATGATGGTAGGTAGCGCTTCTGGAAGCAGTACCTTATTAATAATTTGCAGCGGTGTTGCGCCCATTGATTGTGCTGCTTCTACTAGACCACTTGGTACTTCAAGCAGTGCACCCTCGATAAGGCGAGCCACAAATGGGATAGCACCGATGGTTAGTGGAACGATAGCCGCTGTTGTGCCGATAAAGGTTCCGATAAGAAGCTTGGTAAATGGGATGATAGCTACCATAAGCACAAGGAACGGCACGCTTCGACCTACGTTGACAATGGCGCCTAAGATGGAGTTTACACGCAGGTTTTCTAACAAACCGCCACGTTTTGTGGTGTGAAGGACTACGCCTAGAGGAATACCCACAGCGAAACCGACAATGCCAGAAAAGCCCACCATGTATAGGGTTTCCCAAGTTGCCTTTAATAAAAGTCCGCTATTTAGATTGAACCAATCAGCTAGCACATCATAAGACATAGCCAAGCACCTCTACTTTTACATTGTTGTCTTTCAGGTATTGAATCGCTGCATTGTCGGCTTCTTCATCACCGAAGAATTCCGCCACCATCATGCCGAATTTAACGCCACCGGCGTAATCCAGATCTGAGCTTAGAATTGAGATATCAATATTAAATTTACGAGTGATTTGACTGATCACTGGCGCATCCACACTAGCGCCGGTAAATTCCAGTCGCACTAACGGGTAGCTTCCTTCTTTACGCTCAGTGAGAAGGCGTGACTCGTAATCTTCTGGAATAGAAAGGTCTAGGGTTGAGCGAATAAATTGGTGCGCAAGCTCTGTTTTTGGGTGAGCAAATATGTCACCAACCGAGCCCTTCTCAACAAGTTCACCACCACCAATAATGGCCACCTCGTGACAGATGTTCTTCACTACATCCATCTCGTGGGTGATGATAAGGATCGTGATGCCGAGTTGACGGTTGATGGTTTTAAGTAAGCCAAGGATCGATTGAGTGGTGGCTGGATCAAGGGCACTAGTCGCCTCGTCACAAAGCAATACTTTAGGGTCACTTGAAAGTGCACGTGCAATCGCAACACGCTGCTTTTGTCCACCACTCAGGTTGGCAGGGTAGGTATCGCGCTTATCGCTAAGACCCACTAAGCCCAATAGTTCAGTGACTTTACTTTCAATAGTTTGCTTATCTTTACCCGCGAGCTCTAGAGGTAGAGCGATATTTTCGAATACAGTGCGAGAAGAAAGAAGATTAAAGTGCTGGAAGATCATGCCGATATTGCGGCGCGCTTCAGAGAGCTCTTTCTTAGATAGCTTGGTAAGGTCAACACCATCCACGATGACTTCACCGCTAGTAGGTGCTTCTAGCATGTTAACGCAACGAATTAGGGTGCTTTTGCCTGCACCAGAAGAACCAATCACACCAAAGATGTTGCCCTTGGCGATGGTTAAGTTGATATCTTTCAAGGCGCTGATAGCGGATTTACCTTGATAGAATACCTTGTTAACTTGCTTAATCTCTATCATCAAATAGCCTGCATGATTAGGTAGAGGAGTTTAAATCTTGCAGAGATGCTAGATATTTCATTGACCCAAGTCAATAGATATTTTTACGTCTAGACGTCTAAACGCCAAATCAAGGGTGCGAGTGGTAACAAAGCATGCGATAATCGTTACCATCTTTATGAAGCAGAGCAGAGTAGTTACCCGTGCCTAAAGCAGCCGTTTTTTTAGATCGTGATGGTGTTATTAATGTTGATCATGGCTATGTACATGATGAGCATGATTTCGAATATATCCCTGGCGTTTTTGAGGCAACCAAGAAGTTGCAGCAGATGGGGTATCTATTAGTCTTGGTCACCAATCAATCTGGAATAGCGCGCGGCAAATTTAGCGAAGAGCGATTTGAGTCTCTGACGCAATGGATGGATTGGAACTTCTCGGACAATGGCGTTGAACTTGATGGCATCTATTACTGCCCTCATCACCCTGAACACGGTATTGGTGATTACAAACAAGATTGTGAGTGTCGAAAACCTAAGCCTGGTATGTTCATCTCGGCCAGAGATTTTCTGAAGATTGATATGCAAAACTCCATCATGGTGGGAGATAAAGCGGAAGATATGATGGCTGCAGAAGCCGCTGGCGTTGGCACTAAAATCTTGGTGCGCACAGGAAAGCCTGTCACCGAAAAGGGTGAGGCGATTGCCAGCGTGGTTTTGGATAGTATTAAGGAAGTGCCAGACTATTTAATCGACAGAAAATAGCGCACAGCAAGATAATAAATTGATAAGGAAGGCTTTGAGTGAATCAAAGCCTTTTTTGTATGTTATCGGTATTGAACGGTGTAGCGAGTTGGCTTGTGGTTCATCCATAAAATCAGGTTGATGAACACGGCTGCAAGAATAGACCACGCTATCAGTGTCAAAGGGATGAAATAGAGCGAACATATCAAAATAGAAGTATCAAACAACAGCTGCGTTTTGCCCACTGAGATGCCCATCTTATCTTGGATCACTAGGCACAATACATTTGAGCCGCCTAAGCTGGCACGGTGACGGAACAGAACCAGTAAGCCTAATCCTATAAACGTGCCACCGGCAATGGCTGCAAAAGCAGGCGTGAGCAGTTCAAAGCGCATGACATGGTGCAGGTTGTCAGCCATCACCGATACCAATGAAACACATATCACGCTGTTGATAGTAAAGCGCTTACCAAGACGAAACCATGCCAAGAAATAAAAGGGGATATTGACCAAGAAGTACATGGTACCGAAGCTAAGGTCGATAAATTGCGTAAACAGCAACCCAAGACCTGCCGTCCCACCCACAATCATGGATGAAGATTTTAAAAAATAGATCCCAACTGCCACTAGTAGAGTACCAGTAAATATAGCAGCGCAATCCTCGAGAAAGCTATGTTTGTTCATTGTACTTAACCTTGCAGATTCAGCCGCGAATAGTATAGGAAAACTGTGCTTTACCGAACTGTTTGCGCAACTTTTTTGTTAACAGCGTGTAATTTTTGATTTACACAGTGTAAAGTTGAGGCCTTCAAAAAAGAGAATCCCAGATAGGCCTTTATTCTGTTGGTTATTTAGGCGAATATACCTACAGAAAACAGGGACAAAAAAAATTTGTGATACGAATTTATTTCGGTAAAATGCCGCCATTGCCGTGACGAAAACGTTTGCTTTTGGTCATTATGTGGTTTTTTTAGCTATTTACAGTTTAATCTGAGTCAGGAGATACAGATGCTAAAGCGTGATATGAACATCGCTGATTACGATGCGGACCTATTTGCCGCAATCCAAGAAGAGACAGTGCGCCAAGAAGAGCACATTGAGCTTATCGCTTCAGAAAACTACACAAGCCCACGTGTAATGGAAGCTCAGGGCTCTCAGTTAACTAACAAGTATGCTGAAGGTTACCCAGGCAAGCGTTACTACGGTGGTTGTGAGTACGTTGATAAGGTAGAAACTCTAGCTATCGAGCGTGCGTGTGAGTTATTTGGTGCTCAATACGCGAACGTTCAGCCTCACTCAGGCTCTCAAGCAAACAACGCTGTATATATGGCACTACTGAATGCTGGCGACACAGTATTGGGTATGAGCCTTGCTCACGGTGGTCACCTGACTCACGGTTCTCCAGTTAACTTTTCTGGTAAGTTGTATAACATCATTCCTTACGGTATCGACGAAAAAGGCCAGATTGACTACGAAGAAATGGAAGCTTTGGCTGTTGAGCACAAGCCTAAGATGATCATCGGTGGTTTCTCTGCATACTCTCAAGTATGTGATTGGGCTCGTATGCGTGAAATCGCAGACAAAGTTGGCGCTTACTTCTTTGTTGATATGGCGCACGTTGCAGGTCTTATTGCTGCTGGCGTTTACCCGAATCCAGTTCCACACGCTCATGTAGTTACAACAACGACTCACAAAACTCTAGCTGGTCCTCGTGGTGGTTTAATCCTTTCTAACGAAGGTGAAGACCTTTACAAGAAATTGAACTCTGCGGTATTCCCTGGTGGTCAAGGTGGTCCTCTAATGCACGTTATCGCTGGTAAAGCAGTAGCGTTCAAAGAAGCTCTAGAACCAGAGTTTAAAGAATACCAAGCGCGCGTTGTTGCTAACGCAAAAGCTATGGTTGCTGAGTTCTTAGCTCGTGGTTACAACATCGTTTCTGGCTCTACAGAAAACCACCTGTTCCTTGTTGACCTAATCGACAAGGACATCACTGGTAAAGAAGCGGATGCGGCTCTTGGCGCAGCTAACATTACAGTGAACAAGAACTCTGTACCAAACGACCCTCGTAGCCCGTTTGTTACTTCTGGTATCCGTATCGGTTCTCCTTCAATCACTCGCCGTGGTTTCACTGAAGAAGACGCGAAAAACCTTGCTGGCTGGATGTGTGACATCCTAGACAACATGGGTGATGAGTCGGTAATTGAAGCGACTAAAGCTAAGGTACTAGAAATCTGTAACCGTAAACCTGTTTACGCATAAGATTAAAGTAGCCTAAATGATAAAAGCGAGCCTAATGGCTCGCTTTTTTGTTTATTGGTTCTCTAGATACATCATGAATAGTCGAGCGTCTAGCTCAAGCTGATGGTAATCAGGTTCCATATGACAACACAGTTGATAAAACGCTTTGTTGTGTTCTTTTTCTTTTAGATGCGCTAATTCATGCACGATCAACATTCGTAGCAATGGCTCTGGTGCATCCTTGAATACATTTGCGATACGAATTTCATTCTTTGATTTTACCTTATTTCCTTGAACGCGACTCACGTAAGAGTGTAGGCCCAATGCATTGTTGATGAGGTGGATCTTGTGGTCGTAAATCACCTTGCTTAACGGGGCTGACTTTTTCAGAAAACGATTTTTAATCGCCATTGTATATTCAAACAAGGCTTTTTCGCTTTTGATGGTGTGCTTGGTAGGGTAACGCTGCTTAAACCATGCGTTTAGCTGCCCTGACTCTACAAGTCGGGTGACAGGCGTGACTATGTGTTCGGGGTAGCCCTGAATGTATCTCAGTGAAGGGTTCATCGTATTCCAAAGCAATAACAGAAGTGCCCAATTCTACCCAATTCCTAATGCCTAAAGAATGGATTTATTGAGCTCTTCTATATTCAATGCTTGATGATAGATAACTTGGCAGTTAACCGCCTTTGTTGATACTCAGCTGCGTGCCTGATTTACAACGGAATGTATAGTAGCGACGGCTTTCGCTAAATTTAGATAGCCCTTCGCCTGAGCAGTAATCGATATTGATGTCGCGCATAACCTCTAGGGTTTTTTCATTATCTAGAGCGAACTTAGACCCATCCGCACAAATGATACGAACCTTGCCATCATCACTCACCGAGTAGAGTGAGACCTCGGTGTTACACAGTTCAAATGATGCTTCTAAGTAGTTGTCTTCTTGAGTGTTTCTATCTGCGCAGCCCCACAAAAACAGAGCTGACAGCGCGCATAATAACAGTCGCATTAAACGACCTCCTTTATTTATGACCAGTCCTAGCTTTAATCATAATGGGCTTAGCGTAGAAAGCAAAAAACCACTGCAATGTGTGGGTGTTTATTTGGGAGTTTTGAGGTTTGTCGCAATTGGGGGAGTGCTTTAACTTGCGAGGTTTGCCTAACAAAGGCGTCATTCTGGAAAGCTCGAAGAGTTTATCCAGAATCTTAGAGAGTGAGATATTGAGATTGGTGCGCTCTAAGATACTTATATGGACTCCCTCGGTAAATCAACAAAGAATTTGGAAAACAAGTATAGATGCGCACTTATATACGGGCTTTATTGAGGAGCTACCTCGCCCTAAAATGTAGTCGCACCAATAGGCTATTTCTCGATATCGGCAAGTTTACTGCCTCGAATCTTATCTAGCTCATACTGGTCGGTCTTACCTGTCTTACATCGCTCTTCGTTGACTATGCTCGGTCTATCATGCCAATTTAATTGGCTGATAGTCCGAATCATTCTTTAATAAAGCATAAGCGGTTCGAACGGTTTTGTTCGCTAAAGCAATTGCAGCGATCTTTTTCCTCGTCGTTCGACAAGTGCTTGTAACCACTGTTCTTTGTTTGTTGTCGCTGGACGGTTTAATACATGAGTGATAACGGAAAGCGCTCCTTGAAATAAAACTGAACGAAGTCGCTTATCCGCACTGTACCTAGATATATGTCCAATACGTTCTTTCCCGCCGGAACTGTTCTGTTTAGGTGTTAGCCCTATATTAGCGGATGCTTCTCGGCCATTAGAAAAGTTTTCACCTCGCCCTAATCGTAACGCTAACCCTAGCGCCCCTAAGTACTGACCCCTTCTAGCTTCATCAGCTTTTTGCAAATATGATGCGACTTAACCAAAGACTCAAGCTGCCTATCTAGTTCTTGCAAGTGTTCAATTTGGCCCAATAAATGTGACCATGACTTGTGTAGCGCGGTTCTAAAACTATCAGGTAAAGAGTTATCAGCATCTTCCAGGGTGAAAGGGATTTCCTTTCTTAACTTAGATAGGCCTTGCGGTAGAATAATTCCGAACTCAGCTAATACTCCTCGCATCTGGTTACTTTGTGCGACTAATTGAACCTTAGCCAAGTGTCGCATACGCTCTAACGATTGAAGTGCCTGCTCCTCAGTTGAGTGAATATGAGTACCATGGATGTGCTCTTGCTGTGCTGCAACACCAATAGCTAAAGCATCATTCCTATCTGTCTTTTGCTTGGTTTGAAAAGCTTTTACTGCTCGCATTGATGACTTTTACAATGTGGCCTGCGCTAATTGCGAATCAGTAGTAGTAGTGTGCACTGCCACAGGCTTCCATAGCCACGAGGGCTTGTTTTTCATTTATCAGAATTTCTTTGAGTTTTGCTCGACTGACTTCGCGGTTATAAATGACTTTTCCGTTAGGGCAGAGTTTGCAAACTTGGAATACATTCTTTGCTAAATCAATAGCTAATAGATTAGGATTAGTCATGTATGGACTCCTTTGGCTAATCTTTAGTCGGATTAAGACCGTAGCTCCTCAAGGAGAGGGAGTCCATACATCTAGATAGTTGCAAGCAACTTCTAGGGTGAGGGTAGTGTTGCGCTTGCTTCAACTCGTAGGGTTCGCCATAGACCAAAACGTGTCATTCTGGAAAGCTCGAAGAGTTTATCCAGAATCTTGGAGAGTGCTAATTTGAGATAGGTGCGCACTAAGATCCTAGATAGTTGCAAGCAACTTCTAGGGTGAGGGTAGTGTTGCGCTTGCTTCAACTCGTAGGGTTCGCCATAGACCAAAACGTGTCATTCTGGAAAGCTCGAAGAGTTTATCCAGAATCTTGGAGAGTGCTAATTTGAGATAGGTGCGCACTAAGATCCTAGATAGTTGCAAGCAACTTCTAGGATGACGGTAGTGTTATGCTTGTTTCAACTTGAAAGGTTCGTCATAGACCAAAACGTGTCATTCTGGAAAACTCGCAGAGTTTATCCAGAACCTTGGAGAGTGCGATATTGAGATAGGTGCGCGCTAAGATCCTAGATAGTTGCAAGCAACTTCTAGGATGACGGTAGTGTTGTGCTTACTTCAGCTCGCAGGGTTCGCCATAGACCAAAACGTGTCATTCTGGAAAGCTCGAAGAGTTTATCCAGAACCTTGGAGAGTGCGATATTGAGATTGGCACAATCTAAGAGCCCAGAACCTAGAAACGAAAACCCAGAAACGAAAACCTAGAGAGTTGCGGGGCAACCTCTAGGTTTGTGAAATACAGAGTATCGCTGGTGGGGAGATCCCAGATAAAGCTATGCTTTTCTGGGATAAAAAATCCTACGGGATTTTTTACTTAACTTCCTCACCTTTTGCTTGTAGGTCTGCGTGGTATGAAGAGCGTACGAATGGGCCACAGGCTGCGTGGGTGAAGCCTAGCTCTAGTGCAATCTCTTTTAGCTCGTCGAACTCTGCTGGTGGAACGTAGCGTTCTACTGGCAGGTGGTGACGACTTGGTGCTAGGTATTGGCCTAGAGTTAGCATGCTTACGCCGTGCGCTCTAAGATCCTTAAGCACTTCTACGATCTCTTCTTTCGTTTCGCCTAAGCCCATCATTACGCCAGACTTAGTAGGAACGTCAGGATGTTGCTCTTTGAATTTCTTCAGAAGTTCTAGAGACCACTTGTAGTTAGCTCCAGGGCGTACACGACGGTACAGGCGTGGCGCTGTTTCTAGGTTGTGATTGAATACATCCGGTGGATTCAGCTTAAGCTCTTCTAGGGCTTTATCCATACGACCACGGAAATCTGGAACCAGAGTTTCAATGCGAATGTTTGGGTTAAGCTTGCGGATCTCTTCATTACAGTCAGCAAAGTGTTTAGCACCGCCATCGCGCAGATCATCACGATCCACTGATGTGATTACCACATACTTTAACTTCATATCTTTGATGGTTTGAGCCAGCTTTTGTGGTTCGTTGGTTTCCGGCGCGACCGGACGACCATGGGCTACATCACAGAAAGGACAGCGACGAGTACAGATAGCACCTAAGATCATGAAGGTCGCTGTACCGTGGTTAAAACACTCTGCTAGGTTAGGGCAAGAAGCTTCTTCACATACCGAGTTCAGGTTGTTTTTACGCATAGCAGACTTAATGTCTTGAATGCGCTGGCTATCAGCAGGTAGCTTAATCTTCATCCATTCAGGCTTGCGAAGGACTTCGCTGCGTTCAACTGGAACTGACTTAGTAGGGATCAGCGCCATCTTATCAGCGTCACGATATTTGACGCCTTTTTCCATTTGAATTGGTTTACTCATAGCTTTCTGTCATTTCTATTACGTCTGTGTAATCCAGTAAGGCACTTAATTCCTTAACCAGAATACCTTGAATGTTTGCACGCTGATCATCGGTTGTGAAATCAGCGACCTGAACCATTTCCATACCGGCATAACCACAAGGGTTGATGCGTAGGAAAGGGGAGAGATCCATATCTATATTCAGAGCTAATCCGTGAAAGGAACAACCTTTGCGGATTCGAAGTCCAAGGGAGCAGATCTTTTTACCCTCTACATACACGCCAGGAGCATCTGGACGGGCTGCAGATTCGATACCGAGCTTAGCAAGGGTTTGCACCACGGTGTTCTCTATATGAGTCACCAGTTCACGCACCCCTAAACCGCGTCGACGCAAGTTCAGCAGGAAGTACACCACCATTTGGCCTGGGCCGTGGTAGGTTACCTGACCGCCGCGATCACTTTTTACCACAGGGATATCACCGGTATTAAGGAGGTGTTCCTCTTTACCCGCTTGGCCTTGCGTAAAAACAGGATTGTGCTCAACAATCCATACCTGATCGACGGTATTCTCGTCGCGCTCATCGGTGAATCGGTGCATTCTCTGCCATATTGGTTCGTAATCTTGACGACCAAGATGGTGGATCTCCAATCGATCACTGAGTAGCGATGAGGTTGCGTTTGCTTGTTTCTCTGTATCGTTAGGCAATTCGTTACTTCCCTGAATCATCTATATCGAAGTACGCACATTACTAGCAACGTGAGGTTATTTCTACTAGAAAAAGGCGAATTAATACTATTTGTATTACAAAAAGTGGTGCTCAAAGATGCACCACTTTTAAGATCAACGGCTTACAACTTAACCGTTAAGTTTTGGCGGTTATAACACGACGCGAACGATTTCAATATCACTGAGTTCTTTGTACAGTGTTTCAACTTGCTCGATAGAGGTAGCTGTAATGGTTACCGAAACTGCGTTGTACGTACCTTTACCACTTGGAGTGATTTTAGGGCTGTAGCTACCAGGTGCGTGGCGTTGGATCACTTCCAAGATGAGATCTGGTAGTTCAGGCTTTGCGTAACCCATTACTTTGTAAGTAAATTGGCACGGGAACTCCAACAGGTCTTTTAGTTTTGGCTGCTCTTGCATGGTTGCGACTCCAAATGGAAATAGTGTAAATAAGGGCCATTTAAGGCGCGAATGTTACTTTGATTGAACTAAAAACTCAATATGAGGTTCCATTGCCTGTATTTCAAGCTAGCTATAGATAAAAAAGAAGCTGCTATAAAGCAGCTTCTTTTCAAATTAACTTAAGCTAAAACGCTTAGAACCAGCTCTTAAATAGCAGTACTAAATAGTCGATAAGTCGACTGAATAGGCCACCTTCATCAACACTTTCTAGAGCGAGCAGTGGGTATTCAGCGATGTCTTCACCATCGACTTGATAGAATACTCGACCTACAACATCGCCCTGTGCGATTGGCGCTTTGAGTTCTTTATCTAGAACAAAGCTTGCTTGTAGGTTCTTCGCTACGCCGCGTGGAAGCGTCACATAGGTATCTTCAGCTAGACCCAATTTAACGGTGTCTTGGCTACCCATCCAGATTTTCTCTTCAGCAAACACTTCGCCTTTTTTATGAGGAGCGACTGTCTCGAAGAAACGGAATCCATAGTTCAGCAGTTTTTTGCTTTCTGCTTTACGAGCATTAGCACTCTTAGTACCCATAACGACTGCAACAAGGCGCATTTGGCCTTCTGTGCCAGAGCTCACTAGGCTGTAACCTGCATTGCTAGTGTGGCCAGTCTTGATGCCATCAACGTTCATGCTCTTATCCCACAATAAACCATTACGGTTGTACTGAGTGATGCCGTTGTAGGTGAATTGCTTCTCTGCGTAGAGTGCATACTCATCAGGCACGTCACGGATAAGGGCTTTACCTAGTAGAGCCATGTCGTATGGAGTTGAATATAGGTCATCGTTATCAAGACCGTGGACGTTGGCAAAGTGTGAGTTATCCATACCTAGCGATTTTGCCCAAGCGTTCATGAGATCAACGAAGGCATCTTCAGAGCCTGCAACGTGCTCAGCCATTGCAACACAGGCATCGTTACCTGATTGAATGATGATGCCGTGGTTAAGCTCGTCAACCGTGACAGTTGTGCCCACTTCGATGAACATCTTTGATGAATCTGGGAAATTTTTCGCCCAAGCATTCTTGCTGATAACAACTTCATCATCTTTAGAGATATTGCCACGCTTTAGCTCTTGGCCAATAACATAGCTGGTCATCATCTTGGTTAAGCTTGCTGGATGAAGCTGAGTATTCATCTCTTTCTCAGCCAATACTTTGCCTGAGTTGTAATCCATCAGTACATAGCCTTTGGCTGCAATCTGTGGAGCATCCGGTAGCACGATAGGTGCGGCCTGAGAGGTTGCTGCAAAAGCAACTGAGGCAAACGCACTCGTTACGGCGAGAGATTTAAGTGATTGGGTGATAGTTTTCATCTTTTCCGTGTAATGTCCAAATTGAAGGCAAAACTTTTTGTATAGTAGCAGAATCAAAAGTCTAGACCAGAGAAACTACCATAATGCTTGCCAAAGTGTGAATTTTAATCCGCGCCCGATCTACTCAGGTTTATGCTTTTTAATAAAGGCGCTCGGATGTCCATTTTGTTGTAGTTTCTCTAGGAGCTGCTTAGCTTCGATGGCGTCAGCAATTGGACCAATAAAGATTCTATTGATGTCATCCTGTTTTTCTACATAACTTGGCTGCTCATACTCTTCAGTGAGTTTGTTGGACAGCTTCTTCGAATTGGTTGCATTTCCCAGGCTCGCTACTTGAATCACATAGCTTGGGTGAGCATCCGATTTTGTCTTGTTGCCAGCCTTTGGTTTAGCCGTAATAAACTCTATTTCGACATTCGCCACGCCAGTTTGCACTACTCCAAGTTTAGTAGCTGCCGCATAACTCAGGTCGATAATTCGCCCCTCATGAAATGGCCCTCTGTCGTTGACGCGAACAATGGCCGTTTTGCCATTGTCGACATTGGTGACTTTGACATAACTTGGAATAGGAAGATTTTTGTGAGCAGCACTCATGGAATACATGTCATAGGTTTCGCCATTTGAGGTCAAATGCCCATGAAATTTTTTGCCGTACCAAGAGGCCTTTCCCTTCTCTTTAAAACCCTCAGGGTTATTTATCACAGAATAGGATTTACCACGTACAGTGTAATCTTTGTTTCCACCTAGGCTATAAGGTTCGTAGCGTGGAGTCGCATCCTCGATATGGTTCAAGGAGATCGGTGAGTCGGGTGGGACATCTTGTGCTATTGCATAGCGATCTTTGTCCGATCCTGAACATCCAGCAATGATTGTCAGAGCTGCGCCCAATCCTAGGGTTTTCAATATTCGCATTAGTTTGCCTTCGAAAGCATTTTTCTATGAGTTTGGATGGACATCAATATGCCAAAGCCTGCCATTAAGGTCACCATTGAGGTGCCGCCATAACTGATTAATGGCAAGGGTACGCCCACTACGGGCAAAATCCCGCTCACCATACCAATATTTACAAAGATGTAAACGAAGAAGCTCAGTACCACACTACCTGCCATCATTCGACCAAAGGCCGACTGGGCCTGACTAGCTAGATACAAACCTCGACCAATAATGAAAAGATAGACAGTGAGCAAGAACATGACGCCAATCAGTCCCCACTCTTCGGCAATAACGGCAAAGATGAAGTCAGTATGGCGCTCCGGTAGGAACTCTAGTTGTGATTGGGTACCTTGCAGCCAACCTTTACCAGTTAAACCGCCAGAACCAATCGCAATCTTACTTTGGATAATATGATAGCCCGCACCTAGGGGATCAGACTCTGGATCAAACAGGGTTCTAACGCGCACCTTTTGGTATTCACGCATCAAGAAAAACCACAGTATCGGCACGAATGCCCCCACCGCTAGAGCGGCCGAGAGGATGATATTCCAGCTAATTCCCGCTAGGAAAATCACGAATATACCGGAAGCTGCTATCAGGATTGAGGTACCCAGATCTGGCTGTTTAGCGATCAATATTGTGGGCAACATAACCAAGATTAAGGAGGTTGCGAGAACCCTAAAGCTTGGCGGAAGAGGGCGATTACCTATGTATCTTGCGACCATAAGAGGTACAGCCAGTTTCATTAATTCAGAGGGTTGAAAGCGTACAAAGCCAAGATTAAGCCAACGTTGAGCTCCTTTTGATGCCTCACCAAAGAAGAGCACTCCTAATAATAGGATGAGCCCTCCAGTGAACAGCAATGGAGCGAGTGTCTCATAGGTCCTTGGGGTGATTTGAGCCATGATAACCATGACCCCTAGCGCTAATATCATGCGCATCATTTGACGTTCCATCATGGCGAGGTTTTGGCCACTGGCGCTGTACATGATCACCAGCGAACATCCCATCAGGATCAGAACCCCAAAGATCAAAGGAAGGTCAAGGTGCATGCGCTCAAATAGTGAGCGGTTTTTGCCTGTTTCAGGATCTAGTTTCATTCTTCAGGCTCGATATAGTCATAAGTTGGGTTTAACAAAATATGGTCAAAGATCTGTCTTGCCACTGGTGCACCATGAGTTGAACCGCCACCTGCATTCTCTAGAACTATGGTCAAAATTACCTGAGGATTATCGTATGGCGCGAATCCTGTGAACAGAGCGTGATCTCGCAAGTGTTCAGCTATCTCGTCAGCATCGTATTTTTCATCTTCCGCGAGTCCAAATACCTGTGCCGTTCCCGATTTACCAGCACTCTTATATTTCATGCCTGCAAATGCGCGGCGGGCAGTGCCTCGTTTACCATGGTTAACCAAGTACATGCCGTGCTTGGCAATGGTCCAGAATTCCTTCTTCACTCCTGTGATGGGTGGATAAAGCTCTGGCTGTTTAAACTCCTCCAAAGTGCCATTATGCTCAACTGGCTTGATGGTTGAGCGAAGGATCTGCGGTGCCATTACCTTGCCTTCATTGATCAATACCGAAGTAGCTTTAGCAATCTGCATTGGTGTTGCTGTCCAGTAACCTTGACCTATGCCGACAGGAATTGTGTCCCCTTGATACCAAGGTGCGTTATGTCTGGCACGCTTCCATTCACGTGTAGGCATGTTGGCTTTGCTTTCTTCATAGATATCGATGCCGGTGTAGTCACCAAAACCAAACTCTTGCATCCATTTAGAAATACGGTCGATGCCCAAGTCATAAGCTATTTGATAGAAGAAGGTATCCACCGACTCTTCGATCGCTTTATTAATATCAACTTCACCATGCCCCCAACGTAACCAGTCTCTAAACGGTCGAGTCTTGGAATTTGGAATACGCCAATATCCTGGGTCGTTACGTGTCGTGGTCGGGGTAATCACTTTTTCCTGTAACGCGGCCACTGCAATGAAGGGTTTTACTGTTGATGCAGGAGGGTAAATACCTAACGTGGCACGGTTTACCAGCGGGCGATTAATATCACTGAGTAGCGCTCTATAATCTTTGCCTGAAATGCCGTGAACAAAGGAGTTAGGGTCATAGCTAGGGCTAGATACCATAGCCAGTACCGCATCAGTATGAGGCTCAAGGATAACCGCGCTGCCTCGACGACCATCCAGAAGCTCGAACAAATAGCTTTGTAGCTTAATATCGATGTTAAGAACGATATCTTCACCCGGAGTAGGCGGTTCATATTTTAGGGTACGAATGACGCGGCCGCGGCTATTGACTTCAACCTCTTGGTAGCCCGGTTTACCGTGCAAGAGATCTTCGTAATACCGCTCGATGCCTAACTTACCAATATCATGTGTCGCTTGGTAATCTTGCACCTTATCTTCGCGGGTTAAGCGCTGTATGTCGCGATCATTGATACGGGAAACATAGCCGAGAACGTGGGTCAGGATCTCTCCATAAGGATAGAAGCGTTTTAGGGTAGCGTTGACTTCTACGCCCGGGAACTCATGCTGATGAACAGAGAAGATAGCGACCTGTTCTTCTGAAAGTTGTCCGAGTAATGGGACTGATTTAAAACGTCTAGAACGCTTACGATCTCGCTCAAATCGTTCTACTTGCTCTTCCGAAATAGCGGGCAGCAGTTGCTGAAGGCGAGAAATCGTCTCATCAAGGTTTGTGACCTTTTCAGGGGTGATTTCTAGGGAAAATACGGGTCTGTTCTCAGCTAAAACAATGCCATTTCTGTCGTAGATCAGGCCACGGTTGGGCGCGATAGGTACGACTTTGATACGATTATCGTTAGAGCGAGTTTGGTAGTCTTGAAACTGATTAACCTGAATATGGTACAGGTTAACGATAAGCAGACCGATGAGTACAAGGATGCCAATGAAGGCAACCAAAGCTCGGTTGCTAAAAAGGCGAGTCTCGAGTTTATGGTCTCTAAAGTGAGAGCGCTTACGCATCATGCTCTGTTACTCACGATGGTACGGGTGGTTCGCGTTAACGCTCCAAGCTCGATAAAGACTCTCTGCCATTACTACGCGCACCAAAGGGTGAGGAAGAGTCAAAGGAGAGAGTGACCAGCTTTGTTCTGCTGCCGCTTTACAGGCTGGCGCTAAACCCTCTGGGCCACCAATTAAGATGGATACATCTCGAGCGTCAAGTTTCCAGCGATCCAACTGTTTAGCCAGTTGTGGTGTATCCCAAGGCTTGCCTGGAATGTCTAAGGTTACAATACGGTTTCCCTTAGGTACCGCAGCCAGCATGGCTTCGCCTTCTTTTTGCAAGATGCGTGCAATATCGGCATTCTTGCCTCGTTTACCAGCAGTAATTTCAATGAGTTCTAGTGGCATGTCGTTGGGAAAACGACGCTTGTACTCATTAAAGCCTTCTTCTACCCATTTTGGCATTTTAGTGCCAACGGCAACGAGTTGGATCTTCACTGATTAACCCCAAAGTTTTTCTAGTTGGTAAAGCTCGCGATGTTCTTCTTGCATGACATGAACCATAGTAGAACCCATATCTACGACAACCCATTCACCTTCAAGTTCACCATCCATTCCTAGAGGCTCAATACCGATCTTTTTTGCTTCAATAGCAATATGGTCAGCGATAGAAGATACGTGGCGCTTAGACGTGCCTGTGCAAACCAGCATGTAATCAGTCACGCTTGATTTACCCTGAACGTCCAATGTCACGATCTTTTGTGCTTTCATATCGTCAGCTTTATCAGCTAAAAAGTCTTTTAATGCTTCGCCTTGCAATGCCGGCTCCTTAATAAATTTGTTTTGGTTCAAAAAAGTATACCATGCGTCGCTGTTAAGCGTTTCTCGGCATGCTCATATCGAGTGTTAACTGGGTAAGTATTGGCCATACACTGTTGTCGTAGTCCGTTTTCACGGTATGTTCTGCCTGAGCTAACGTACATACCATGCTATAGAGTGTTTTTGGCGTATGGCGGTTAAGGGCTGCTGTATAAAGCGGTCGCTTGTTGTTCCAAACGCGATATTGGTCAAACACTTGTTGTAGGCTCTTACTTGTGAGCTCTTGCTTATAGCTCATCAAGGTATTCAGTTCTTTTTGCAGTGTTCGCAGTAAGATCACCGCTTCAATACCTTCACCATGTAACTCACGCAGGATTCGTTGACTGCGTTTAGCCTTGCCTTCAAGCATGGCATCAATCCAGTTAAACGCCGTAAAGTGGTTATGCCTGCTCAAGGCTGATTCTATACGAACTAGGGTAAGTACACCGTCAGGGTAGAGTAAACAAAGCTTCTCTAAACTCTGACTCAGCGCTAATAGGTTCCCTTCATGCCATTGAGCCAGCATTTGCACCGCCTCAGTATCAGGCTTGAGCCCTAATTGATGGCAACGTTGAAGTACAAACTGAGGCAGTCGTTGAATATCGGGTGTGAGACAACTGACCCAAAGGCCATTGGAATTCAGCGCCTTAAACCACTTAGCGTTTTCTTGTGCTTTAGTTAGTTTACTTCCAGATACAATCAGAATGACATCAGGGTTGAGTACTTGATGAAGGTTAAGTAGTTCTTTGGTTATGGCTTGATTAGTGCCCGATTCAGGCAACTCTAGCTGTAGAATTTTCTTCTCAGCAAATAGACTCATCGAATTACAGGCATCAAAGACCTCATTCCAGTCGGTTTGAGCTGTAATAGAAAAGCGAAACACCTCACTAAAGCCTTCTGATTTGACTCTGTGCTCTATTTGGTCTCGAGATTCTTGAATGAGTAGGGGCTCACCACCAAACAGCAAATACACTGGGTGCAGTTGCCTTTGTAGTGTGTTGGCCAACTTGTCGGCAAAGATACGCATGCTTAGTCTCTACTTAGCAACGTCAGATTCAGAGTTCACTGTTGTGTCTTCTTCTGTGTTAGTTGCTTCAGAGCTGTTTGCTTCAGACGTATCTTCTGAATCGGTTTCTACACTCGCGTCTGGATTATCGGCTTCTGAGTTGCTGTCAGCCTCTGAAGTTGATGATGCGGGAGGCGCCGTTTGCAGCTCGACAGGTATTGTTGCCTGATCGTTTTTCTCGTATTCCGTCTGCAGACTAATCTGGTCGTCTTTTCTTTGAGAAGGGTCTTCAATCACGCCGTCTTCATTAACGAAGGTATCAAATGAGCCGTCATCGTTATCAAGGTCGGTGCGTAATCGCGCCAGCTGACGAATGATCTGTCTTGCGGCTTGCTTGCGCATCTCATCTTCAATCATGTCTCTTTCAACAGATTTTGCCAGTGCGGTTAACGGGTTATCGAGATAACTGCGGTTAACTTGGGTGCTGAATGTTCGTGTACCCACATCTGGAACCACGACACGGTAGCTTGCTCTTAGAGTCAGTTCTTTTTCCGCTGCACGACTGTTTTGATATAGGGAAAGGGTGCGTTCGCTAATACTCTCGGTAAGCAGGTGAATATTGGTGATATTCGCCGCTGGAGTAACAAGCTGTATGCCATTTTGTCTTAGTTCCGTTTTGACGTCTCGAGTGAACTGAGCATAGTCATCGTAGCTGGTCAAAGACATGGAACTGACTTCTTCTGGCACCAAGTAGCTGCCGCGAAAATGAAAACCACAGCCGCTCAGTAATGAGGCAATAAGTAGAGCAATAGCTAGGCGTAAATGAGAAAGGCGTGCAATTTGCATCAAAAGAATACTCTCTTAAGGAAGTTCGGTTCTTATCGTGCTTCTCTGGAACAAGGTCGTTTGCGACAAAAAAGCAGGATAAAAAACGAAAAGTGAGGGCTACATGATGTAACCCTCAGCTTTAAGCGTAGATTAGTTTGCTACAATATTCAGTAGCTTACCTGGTACATAGATCACTTTACGTACAGTTTTATCTTCGATGAACTTAACGACGTTCACATCGTTTAGACCCAGTTCTTCAACTTGCTCTTTCGATGCATCGGCAGCCACGGTTAGTTTTGCACGAAGTTTACCGTTTACTTGAACAACGATAGTTTTTTCGTCTTCAACTAGTGCTTTCTCATCAAACGTTGGCCATGTTGCCGAGTCTACGTTTGATTCACCTAATGCAATCCACATTTCGTAAGAGATGTGCGGAGTCATCGGGTAAAGCATACGAACTACCGCTTTTAGTGCCTCATCAAGGATCGCTCTGTCTTGAACTGATTCTTGAGGCGCTTTTGCTAGCTTGTTCATTAGTTCCATGATGGCAGCGATTGCAGTGTTGAACGTTTGGCGACGGCCAATATCGTCAGTCACTTTAGCAATGGTCTTGTGAACATCACGGCGTAGAGCTTTTTGGTCACCTGATAGTGCAGCAACATCAACAGATTCAGCAGCACCCTTAGATGAGTGTGCGTGAACCAGTTTCCAAACACGTTTCAAGAAGCGGTTTGCTCCTTCAACACCAGACTCTTGCCATTCAAGGGTCATATCGGCAGGAGAGGCAAACATCATGAACAGACGTACTGTATCAGCGCCGTACTTGTCGACCATCTCTTGCGGATCAATACCATTGTTCTTCGACTTAGACATCTTGATCATGCCTGAGTGTTCTACGTTACGACCTTGAGTGTCTACCGCGTTCTCGATGCGACCTTTACCATCACGCTCAACGGTTACATCCGTTGGTGCGATCCATTCTTTAGTGCCTTTCTCGTTGGTGTGGTAGAAGGCGTCAGCCAGAACCATACCTTGACAAAGAAGCTGCTTGAACGGCTCGTCAGAGGTCACGTAGCCTGCATCACGAAGCAATTTGTGGAAGAAGCGAGAGTACAGTAGGTGCATACATGCGTGCTCGATACCGCCCACGTACTGGTCTACAGGTAGCCAGTAGTTTGCTTTTTCTGGATCTAGGATATCGTCCGCTTGTGGTGAACAGTAGCGTGCGTAGTACCAAGATGACTCCATAAAGGTATCAAAGGTATCTGTTTCACGAAGTGCAGGCTCACCGTTGAATGTGGTTTTTGCCCACTCTTTGTCAGCTTTGATAGGGCTTGTTACGCCATCCATCACTACGTCTTCAGGTAAAATCACTGGTAGCTGGTCAGCAGGTACCGGATGAACTTCACCGTCTTCCGTCGTTACCATAGGGATTGGAGCACCCCAGTAACGCTGACGAGATACACCCCAGTCACGTAGACGGAAGTTTACTGTCTTAGTGCCTTTGCCTTCTGCTTCCAGTTTTGCTGCGATAGCATCAAAAGCTGCTTGGAACTCAAGGCCATCAAATTCGCCTGAATCAAACAGTACACCCTTCTCAGTGTATGCAACCTCTGAGATATCTAGCTCAGCGTCATCAGTTGGCTTGATTACTGGCACTATGTCTAGGCCGTATTTAGTCGCAAATTCGTAGTCACGTTGATCGTGAGCAGGAACTGCCATAACAGCGCCTGTGCCATAATCCATCAATACGAAGTTAGCAACGAATACAGGCACTTCACGGCCGTTCAATGGATGAATTGCGGTAAGGCCAGTCGCCATACCCTTCTTCTCCATTGTTGCAAGCTCAGCTTCAGCAACCTTGTTGTTTTTGCACTCTTCGATGAACGCAGCAAGCTCAGGGTTATTCTCTGCAGCGATTGCTGCTAGAGGGTGACCTGCAGCAATACCCACGTAAGTCACACCCATTAGGGTATCTGGACGCGTGGTGTAAACTTCTAGGTCTTGTTGACCCTTAACTTCGAACTTTAATTCAACGCCTTCAGAGCGACCGATCCAGTTGCGCTGCATGGTCTTAACCATTTCAGGCCAGCCATCGAGGTTATCTAGGTCATCTAGAAGCTCTTGAGCGTATTCAGTGATCTTAATAAACCACTGTGGGATCTCTTTTTGCTCTACTGGAGTATCACAACGCCAGCAGCAGCCATCTTCAACCTGCTCGTTAGCAAGAACAGTTTGGTCGTTTGGACACCAGTTTACTGAAGAGGTTTTCTTGTAAACCAAGCCTTTTTCATAAAGCTTAGTGAAGAAGCCTTGCTCCCAACGGTAGTACTCTGGAGTACAAGTCGCGAACTCGCGGTTCCAGTCGTAACCAAAGCCAAGAAGCTTAAGCTGGTTCTTCATGTACTCGATATTTTCGTATGTCCAAGGAGCCGGTGCAGTATTGTTCTTAACTGCAGCGTTCTCTGCTGGCAGGCCAAAAGCATCCCAACCAATAGGTTGCATCACGTTTTTGCCTTGCAGGCGCTGGAAGCGAGATACTACGTCACCAATGGTGTAGTTACGTACGTGGCCCATGTGTAGACGACCACTTGGGTACGGAAACATAGAAAGACAGTAGAATTTTTCTTTGTTTGGGTCTTCACTTACAACAAAGGTTTCATTGTTGTCCCAGTGCTGTTGAACTTTTTGTTCAATATCTTGCGGGTTGTATTGTTCTTGCATCGACGCTATCCATTTTCTTGGAAACTGTGAGAACGATTAAATCAGTTCGTTTTAGATCAGCATAGAATACCTAAAGGAGCTAAAAGCAACAACCACAAAGCAAGCTTTAAGCAATGTTAATTGCCATTAGGCAAAGGAGGGCATATGCCAAAACGTCAGGCGGGTTATGATGAGCTGTTATCCGATGTAGTAGAAACCTTAAAACACAGCCCAGATGAAATAAATAATGTGATTGCTAATTCAGAGAAGGTGGTTGAGGCTGCCAATGACATGACCAAAGACGAATTAGCCTTAGTTTCGGCGTATGTTAAGTCGGATCTGCAAGAATTTGCTAATAACTTTGAAGAGAGCAAGTCGGGGCCTTTTTACCTCATGATTGCAAATACGGTCTGGCAATCCCTGTTGGATATTACCGATAAAACAAAAGTCGAATGGGTTGAGTTTTTTCAAGATCTTGAGCACCAAGGGGTGTATAAGTCCGGCGAGATTATCGGCTTGGGTGTACTAATCTGCGAAAAATGTGGCCACCGAACTCAATATAATCACGCCACCGAGATTCAGGCGTGCCCTCAATGTGGGCATGATGAGTTTTCTAGGCAGCCACTAAAACCTTAGGATTCAAGACCCTAGTAATCTTGATCTAAGGTTACGTTCCAATTGGACTGCAGATCATTAGCTGTGATCTCTTCTGCGATGTCTTCACGAGTCGCAGTCGGAGTCCAAGTTAACCCGTAATAGAGTTGATGAGTACCGTAATCGTCCTCAATGGAACCCCTTAATAAGAAGGGCGCCACCAAAACGGTGTTTGGCTTTATGTTGACGCTTTGAGAAACCTTGCGTGTGATATGTTTTTTGCCATTTTTAAACTGTGTTCTGCGATGAGGGTAGCAACGTATTTCGGTAAGAAGTTGATAGCCAGTAGGCATATCATCGATGTAAAGATACCCTTCAAGGTCGCCATTATCGTTTCTTTTTCCGTTCGTTAGATACCCAGATTTATATTGGTCATCAAATTTCAGGTCAAATCGTCGGCAAGTGAATTTGTTCACACCGTCATAAGAGATGGAAAATGGTATAGCGACAGCGCCCATAGTATTCGAACTGTCTTGAGTATTTCCGGCACAACCACTTGTTGTTAGAAGTAAGATAGAAATAGGAAGAAGAGAGAAGTGTTCTTTCATTGCAAACCCTTGCTAGTTGATCTCTTTTCAAGCTAGCAAAGGCTTACCGTATTGAGTTTAGTGCTAATTAGTCTTTCGGCCGAGTTCTCATAGATAGGAACACAGAGAACAATAGGATACAGAAAACTGCGATATCTAGCGGTAACCCACCAAATTGAACGTAAGGGGTTTTACCGTTTGTCGGTACGACCTTCGCTCTTAGTACTGCTTCCTCAAACTGTGGAAGATCAGCGGTTATGTGACCTTTGTAATCCGTGACGGCGGTGACACCGTTGTTCGTTGCGCGAATCACGGGCATACCAAACTCTAAGGCTCTCATGCGAGCAATAGCCATGTGTTGAAGCGGGCCTATTGAGTCACCAAACCAAGCATCGTTAGATAGGGTCAAGATATAGTCAGTTTCGTCGGTGATATTATCTCGAAGCTGCTGGCCAAAGATAATCTCATAACATAGCGCTACCACCATATGCATGCCTTTGGCGACAATATTGTCTTGCACATAATCACCACGATCAAATGAAGACATCGGTAAATTAAAGAACGGCGCCAGAGGTCTTAAAAAGTCCTCGAGAGGCACAAACTCACCAAACGGCAACAGGTGATGCTTTTTATAGCGAGGCTGAGTGTCGTAGTTGTATTCACCTGATGGTGTCACTCCAACCGTTGTGACGCTGTTGTAATAGGTGTGACGCCCCTCTTGAGTCAGGACCCCAGTGATTACCGCTGAATCGTTCTGGCGAGCCGCTTTATCGAGATTGCTCATGAAAGAGGTGACTTCGTCTTCGAACGCAGGTATTGCCGCCTCAGGCCAGATGATAATATCCGCATCCCAGTTTTGGCGAGTATGGTCCATATACATCATTAGCGTTGGCCAGCGCTGGCTTGGTAGCCACTTTGTCTCTTGCTGAACATTGCCCTGAATAAGTGCCACTGTTTGTGCTCGACTTTCGTCAGGGGCTACCCAGTTGATGAAATGCGTTAATCCTGCAACGGCAAACAGTGCCACAGGAATCCACACTTGTTTCCAAGTACGGCGAGTAATAATCATGGCTAAGCTACTCGATATCGCCATCACCCACATGCTAATCAAGTCTACACCGCCGATAGGAGCTAATCCGGACAGTGGTGAGTCTATCTGTGTGTAACCTAGTAAAAGCCAAGGGAAGCCTGTTAGAGCCCAGCCACGTAACCAATCACAGATTATCCATAAAGCGGGGGTGACAAGTAGGGCATTAAACCAGTGCTTGTGTCCGTTAAATTTCGTATATAGGGCAGCAAACAGAGCCGAGTAGATCGAGAGATAACCAACCAGCAACGCCATGAGTAGCAGGCTGGCGGGTTTTGGCATGCCACCAAAGGTATCTATGCTGACATGCACCCAACTGATGCCTGTGGCAAATAGCCCTATGCCCCACAGGTAGCCTATTAAGGCAGAGAAGCGAGTTGATTGTCCCTTAAGTAAGAGAAGCAACAGCAATGGGCTGAGCAGAGCCAGGGGCCAAATTTGATATGGGGCGAAGGAAAGAGTTGTGCTGGCGCCAACAAAAGCGGCCGCAAGCGGCCGCATTAGGCGATGAGTCATCAATGATTTCATCTTAGTATTGAGTCTGTTTCTCTAGAGGGTTATACCTCGTCCGAGAGCAAGCGTGTTATTCGCCACTCTCTTTCTCAGACTCATTGTCTGGGACGGTAACCTGAAGTTGAATAATACGGCGATTATCTGCTGACGTGACCTTGAAGCTATACGCCTCGATCTCGACGATTTCGCCTCGACTAGGTAGATGACCAAATTGGGTCATGACCAAACCACCTACGGTATCCACTTCTTCATCGCTGAAGTTAGTGTCAAAGGTATCATTAAATTCTTCGATAGTCGTCAGAGCCCTGACAGCAAATGTATGTTTACTGAGCTGGCGGATCTCTAACTCTTCTTCGTCGTCAAACTCATCTTCAATCTCACCAACGATCTCTTCAAGAATATCCTCGATAGTGATCAGGCCAGATACACCACCAAACTCATCGACCACAATTGCCATATGGTAGCGCTCTTCGCGGAATTCCTTAAGTAGGCGATCCACACGCTTACTCTCTGGAACAACCACTGCAGGGCGTATGACTTGTTCGATATCGAAGGGTGCACTTTCCGAGCCTAGATATTTCAACAGGTCTTTAGCCAGCAAAATACCTTCAACGTGGTCCTTGTCCTCGCTGATAACAGGGTAACGGGAGTGTTGTGCGTCAGTGATAAGATTGATGAGCGCATCAAGATCGTCAGTGCGTTCTACCGTAACCATTTGCGAGCGAGGGATCATGATGTCACGAACTTTCTGCTCAGCAATTTCCATCACACCCTCAAGCATATCTCGAGTGTCATGGTCGATTAGGTCGTTTTCTTCCGAATCACGGATGACATCGACGAGTTCTTGGCGGTCTTTAGGGTCCACTTGGAAAAGTTGACCTAGACGTTCGAAGAAGGATTTCCTACTCGGACCTTCTGATTTTTCCTTTGAGCCCTCTTTAGAGGGCGAGTTGTCTTCGCTGTTCATTGCTTCTCAATGGTTAACGCTATCAAATGTGTAATAGCTCACTGTATCTTTATATTGGGATTACTGCTTTTCTGCAAGGTAAGGATCGTCAAAACCTAACCCTTGCATAATTTCAGTTTCTAGAGATTCCATCTCTTCGGCTTCTTCGTCCTGAATATGGTCGTAGCCAAGCAGGTGTAAGCTGCCGTGCACCACCATATGAGCCCAATGTGCAGTCAGAGGTTTTTGCTGCGCAGCGGCTTCATCTTCAACCACTTGCTTGCAAATGACAAGATCCCCTAGCAAATTTATTTCTACGCCGGGAGGAGCCTCAAATGGGAAAGACAACACGTTGGTTGGCTTATCTTTACCACGATAATCGTGATTAAGCTGGTGGCTCTCTTCAGAATCCACTATACGAATAGTGAGTTCTGAGTCAGGCTGAAATTGCGTTAACGTGTAATCAAGCCAAGACTGAAAGTCTTGTTCTGAAGGTAACTGGCTGTCGTTTTCAACAGCCAGTTGTAGGTCCAGGTAAATGGCCATTATTTACTCACAAGTTGTGATTGTTGCTGAGTTTGAAGTGCAGCGTCAGCGACAAGTTTAGCTTCACGCTCTTCGCGTTCTTGACGACGACGTTGTTCAATCGCTTTCTTTTCTTTTTGGTCTTGAACTTCCCACTTCTCATAGGCGTTAACGATACGTGCTACTACTGGGTGTCGCACAACATCATCCGCTAAGAAGAAGTTGAAGCTGATATCGTCCACTTCAGAAAGTACTTCGATAGCGTGGCGTAAGCCAGATTTAGCACCACGAGGTAAATCTATTTGGGTAACGTCACCTGTGATAACAGCTCGCGAGTTAAAGCCGATACGCGTTAAGAACATCTTCATCTGCTCGATGGTGGTGTTCTGGCTCTCATCCAAAATAATAAATGCGTCGTTCAAAGTACGGCCACGCATATAGGCAAGAGGCGCAACTTCGATAACGTTACGTTCAATCAACTTTTCAACACGCTCAAAACCTAACATTTCAAACAGTGCATCATAAAGAGGGCGAAGGTAAGGGTCGACCTTTTGGCTGAGATCGCCAGGCAAGAAACCCAGCTTTTCACCGGCTTCTACCGCAGGGCGAGTCAATAAGATACGTCTGATCTCTTGGCGCTCAAGTGCGTCGACGGCAGCTGCAACGGCTAGGTAAGTTTTACCAGTACCAGCGGGGCCAACACCAAAGGTGATATCGTGGGTGACCATGTTCATCAGGTATTGGGCCTGGTTTGGCGTGCGAGGTTTAATCACACCCTTTTTAGTCTTAATAAACACTTCTTTGCCGTGCGAGAACTCAGCTTCGGCAGCTTGCTCAAGGACGCCACTTTCTTTCACTTCTAGATGGATTTGCTCTGGCTCTATATCAGGGATATTGCCACGAACAGGCGCAGTTTGAACGTAAAGTCTTTTAACGATATCGAGTGCCGCAGAGGCGGTATGAGGTTGGCCCACGATGGAGAAGTGGTTACCACGATAGTTGATTTCAACGCCAAGGCGACGTTCTAGGTGCTTGATGTTGTCATCAAAAGGGCCACAAAGGCTAGAAAGACGGTGATTATTTGCTGGTTCTAGATCGATCTCTAGGGTAACAATTTTATTGCTCAATGGTGCCTCGCATTTACTGTACTGAAAGAGTCCTTGTGGACTCTTTCAGTATAGCTGTATGTTACTTTAAGGTGTAAATGTCGCTACACCTAATTCATCTTCCTTGCGTGTCTTAGTCATCATCTCAGTTGGAGAGACAGCGATACGAAGGTCCATTTCTGATTCTGTGCGAACAAGTTCGCCACGTAAAGAGTTAGCGAACACGTCTGTGATTTTTACATCAACGAATTGGCCAATTAGGTCAGCATTACCTTCAAAGTTCACTACGCGGTTGTTTTCTGTACGTGCGCGAAGCTCCATCAGATCTTTCTTCGATGGGCCTTCTACCAGTACGCGTTGCACTGTACCTAGCATTTGACGAGAGTAACGCATCGCTTGTGCGTTAACCGTTTGCTGTAGCTCGTACAAACGCTCTTTCTTCTCTTGCTCTGTCAGATCACATGGGTAATCTGCTGCTGGCGTACCAGGGCGAGGAGAGAAGACAAAGCTGAAGCTCATGTCGAAATCAACGTCACGGATGATCTTCATTGTGTCTTGGAAGTCTTGGTCAGACTCACCAGGGAAGCCAACAATAAAGTCTGAGCTGATCTGGATATCAGGACGAGCTTTACGCAGTTTACGAATAATCGACTTGTATTCGATTGCGGTATGAGGACGCTTCATCATAGTCAGGATACGGTCTGAACCGCTTTGCACTGGTAGGTGCAAGAAGCTAACTAGCTCTGGAGTGTCTTCGTATACTGCAATGATGTCATCAGTAAACTCAAGCGGGTGGCTTGTAGTAAAGCGAATGCGGTCAATACCATCAATTGAGGCTACTAGGCGCAGTAGGTTTGCAAACGAACAGATGTCACCATCGTACGTTGGACCACGGTATGCATTTACGTTTTGGCCAAGAAGGTTGACTTCGCGTACACCTTGCTCAGCAAGTTGTGCGATTTCAAATAGAACATCGTCCATCGGACGGCTAACTTCTTCACCACGAGTGTAGGGTACAACACAGTATGTGCAGTATTTAGAACAGCCTTCCATAATAGAAACGAACGCTGTTGCACCTTCAGCGCGAGGCTCAGGTAAGTTGTCAAACTTTTCGATCTCAGGGAAAGAGATGTCCATAACAGGGGCATCATCGCTTTGAGATTGTTTGATCATCTCTGGAAGACGGTGCAGTGTTTGCGGGCCAAAGATAACATCAACGTAAGGTGCACGTTGACGAATATGGTCGCCTTCTTGAGTCGCAACACAACCACCAACACCGATGACTACGCCTGGTTTAGTGTCTTTTAAAGTCTTCCAACGGCCAAGCTGGTGGAACACTTTTTCTTGTGCTTTTTCACGAATAGAGCAGGTATTTAGTAGTAATACATCCGCTTCTTTAGGATCTTCTGTTAGCTCAAATCCGTTGGCGGCATTAAGCAGGTCAGCCATCTTTGATGAATCGTATTCGTTCATCTGGCAACCCCAGGTCTTGATCAGAAGTTTCTTACTCATTGCATTCACACTCGTGTTAATTAATCACTTTTCAACTGGCTATATTGCTCAGTATTTCACCACGCATAGTCGTGGCGAGCCGCGTATTGTACTGACTAAATGATGCTATGACTAGCTTTCAAGCTTAAATTTCATCCGTTGCAGGGTAAGGCATTGTTTGTATTGAGCTGCTTTTTTGTAGATTTAATCCAAACTGGGGAGGTAACAACAAATAAACTTAAGGGGGAGAGATTAGAGCATGAATAAATTGAGTCCTCGTACAGGCATTGCTGAGCGCTTTTAAGTACAATTAATCAAAAGGCATAAACAAATGTTATTTAAGGATAAAGGGTGGCACACATGCATTTTGATGTAGCAGTGATAGGCGGTGGCATGGTTGGCGCCGCAACAGCGCTCGGGCTGGCAAAGCAAGGTAAACGAGTTGCGATTGTCGAGGGCTACCAACCTAAGTCTTTTGAATCTTCTCAAGACTTGGATATCCGAATCTCAGCCATATCAAAAAGCTCCGTTGACCTTCTAGAGCAACTGGGTGCTTGGCCCCATATCCAAAGTAAGAGGGTTTATCCCTACTCAGGCTTGGAAACGTGGGAACTTGAAAATTGCTGTACACGCTTTGATGCGGCTGATCTTGATTTGCCTCTGCTGGGTTATATGGTTGAGAATCGTGTTTTGCAGTTGGGGATCTGGGAGGCTCTGAGCGATGACTCGAACGTGAGCTTTTACTGCCCGGACTCTTTGGTGAGTATGACGACAAATGAACAGGGTAAGCACTTAGAGCTGTCGTCTGGGGATGTATTGAGCGCCAGCTTAGTGGTTGGAGCGGATGGTGCAAACTCAAAGGTGAGACAAATCGCTGGAATTGGCGTGACAGCCTGGGATTACCGACAAGATTGTATGCTGATCAATGTGGATACAGATTGCCTTGATGTCGATGTGACTTGGCAGTGGTTTACTCCTAGTGGCCCAAGGTCGTACTTGCCGATGGGCGAGGGCAAAGGTTGCCTAGTTTGGTATGACTCACCGCAGCGCATTAAGCAGCTTGCTCAATTAAGTGTTGCAGAATTACAAGCTGAGATAGAGCGATGCTTCCCTAAGAGAGTTGGCCATGTAACGGTAAAAGATTCGGCTTCATTTCCTTTGAAACGTCGCCATGCCCAACACTACTGTAAAGAAGGGGTTGTGTTGGTGGGAGACTCCGCCCATACCATCAATCCATTGGCGGGACAGGGTGTTAATCTAGGCTTTAAAGATGTTACTGCATTGCTGACAACATTGAGTGGTGGCGATTATTCTTTGGATAATCTTGAACAATATCAGCAACTAAGAAAAACAGATAATTTGATAATGCAAACGGCTATGGATGTATTCTATGTGGGCTTTAGCAATAATCTAGGACCAGTAAAGATGCTAAGAAATGTTGGGCTTAAACTGGCTGACAGTGCAGGCCCTCTTAAGCATCAAGCATTGAAGTATGCCTTAGGGTTATAGCGTTTTTAATTATTAGAACGGAAAGGGCGCAGATAGCATGATGTTGTCTGCGCCCTTTTTATATGAGATGACTTTTCTACAGGCAATAAAAAACCCGTCTAAAAGACGGGTTCTCTATATGATGGTGCGGAAGGAGAGACTTGAACTCTCACACCTTGCGGCGCCAGAACCTAAATCTGGTGCGTCTACCAATTCCGCCACTTCCGCATCAATTCTGTGGTTAAGGAGACGATTGGTGAATCTCAATAACGTTGTAATAGTGGCTGGGCTACTTAGAGCCGAACCAGGGGGAATAACGAGGCATCAAATGCTTTGTCTCACCCTTGTATTAGTGGCTGGGCTACCTGGATTCGAACCAGGGAATGCTGGCATCAAAAGCCAGTGCCTTACCGCTTGGCGATAGCCCAACAGAGAAAGTTCCATGAACTCAATCTTAAATAATGGTGCGGAAGGAGAGACTTGAACTCTCACACCTTGCGGCGCCAGAACCTAAATCTGGTGCGTCTACCAATTCCGCCACTTCCGCATCAATTTTGTAGTCTTAGTCGATGATTGGTGAATCAACTAGACGTTGTGTGCTCTTTTACTAAGAGCGTCCACTTAAATAGTGGCTGGGCTACTTAGAGCCGAACCAGGGGGAATAACGAGGCATCAAATGCTTTGTCTCACCCTTATTGTAGTGGCTGGGCTACCTGGATTCGAACCAGGGAATGCTGGCATCAAAAGCCAGTGCCTTACCGCTTGGCGATAGCCCAACAGAGAAAGTTCTAAGAACTCAATCTTAAATAATGGTGCGGAAGGAGAGACTTGAACTCTCACACCTTGCGGCGCCAGAACCTAAATCTGGTGCGTCTACCAATTCCGCCACTTCCGCAACAATCTTGTAGTCTTAGTCGATGATTGGTAAATCAACTAGACGTTGTAAATGGTGGCTACTGCGGGATTTGAACCTGCGACCCCATCATTATGAGTGATGTGCTCTAACCAGCTGAGCTAAGTAGCCACTCTGTTTTAGAGATAACGTGATCTCTAAATTAAATATGGTGCGGAAGGAGAGACTTGAACTCTCACACCTTGCGGCGCCAGAACCTAAATCTGGTGCGTCTACCAATTCCGCCACTTCCGCATCAATTTTGTAGTCTTAGTCGATGATTGGTGAATCAACTAGACGTTGTGTGCTCTTTTACTAAGAGCGTCCACTTAAATAGTGGCTGGGCTACTTAGAGCCGAACCAGGGGGAATAACGAGGCATCAAATGCTTTGTCTCACCCTTATTGTAGTGGCTGGGCTACCTGGATTCGAACCAGGGAATGCTGGCATCAAAAGCCAGTGCCTTACCGCTTGGCGATAGCCCAACAGAGAAAGTTCTATGAACTCAATCTTAAATAATGGTGCGGAAGGAGAGACTTGAACTCTCACACCTTGCGGCGCCAGAACCTAAATCTGGTGCGTCTACCAATTCCGCCACTTCCGCATCAATTTTGTGGTTAGAGAGATGATTGGTGAATCTCAATAACGTTGTGTGCTCTTTTTACTAAGAGCTACCACTTTAAATAGTGGCTGGGCTACCTGGATTCGAACCAGGGAATGCTGGCATCAAAAGCCAGTGCCTTACCGCTTGGCGATAGCCCAACAGAGAAAGTTCCATGAACTCAATCTTAAATAATGGTGCGGAAGGAGAGACTTGAACTCTCACACCTTGCGGCGCCAGAACCTAAATCTGGTGCGTCTACCAATTCCGCCACTTCCGCATCGCTTTGTTTTATCTCTAAGCAAGAGTTTAGTCTTAGTCGATGATTGGTAAAATCAACCAGACGTTGTATATGGTGGCTACTGCGGGATTTGAACCTGCGACCCCATCATTATGAGTGATGTGCTCTAACCAGCTGAGCTAAGTAGCCACTTTAATTTTGAGCGAGAGAGGATAAACTAATCTCGCTTTATTTCCAATGATTTTTTAATAAAATCACGAAATAAAATGTGGCTGGGCTACCTGGATTCGAACCAGGGAATGCCGGCATCAAAAGCCGGTGCCTTACCGCTTGGCGATAGCCCAACTAAATATGGTGCGGAAGGAGAGACTTGAACTCTCACACCTTGCGGCGCCAGAACCTAAATCTGGTGCGTCTACCAATTCCGCCACTTCCGCATATTTCCTAATAACTCTCAAAAAGAAAGCATTTAGGAAATGGTGGCTACTGCGGGATTTGAACCTGCGACCCCATCATTATGAGTGATGTGCTCTAACCAGCTGAGCTAAGTAGCCATTACCATATTGTCTTTCTCAACGCTGTTAGACAGTGTCGAGAACGGAGCGCATTATGCGTATATCCCCGGAAACCGTCAATAGTTTTTTTGAAGATTTTGTCACTTATAGCGCGTTCGAACTTTTTTTAAACAAAGCGCCCCGTTTTTATTCAAAAATGCACCAAGAATTAAACACAAACAGACAACAGAAATTAAGTTATTCATGACCTAGTTGGAGAATGAATAACACAATCGATGAGCAGATTGTCTGTGGATCTAAAACAAAAAAGATCGCCGAAGCGATCTTTTCAATCAAAGCCTAATCAATGTTTAGCTAAGCGAGAATGGGTTTAATCAAGGAGGGTTTGCGCAGCATACAAGTGTATGTGAGCAAACCCGACGCAGAGTAAACGTATTCTAGCAACGATAAACTTGATTAGACGTTGAAGCGGAAGTGGATCACGTCGCCATCTTTAACGATGTAATCTTTACCTTCTAGACGCCATTTACCTGCATCTTTAGCGCCACTTTCACCCTTAAATTGGATGAAATCATCGTAACCAACCACTTCAGCACGAATGAAGCCTTTCTCAAAGTCAGTGTGGATTTTACCTGCTGATTGAGGAGCCGTTGCACCAATAGGGATAGTCCATGCACGCACTTCTTTAACACCGGCGGTAAAGTAAGTTTGTAGAGTAAGAAGGTCATAACCTGAACGAATAACACGGTTTAGGCCTGGTTCTTCAATGCCCATATCAGCAAGGAACTCAGCGCGGTCTTCGTCGTCAAGCTCAGCCATTTCGGACTCGATAGCGGCACAAACAGGAACGACTACGTTGTTCTCTTTCGCTGCGAACTCACGTACTGCGTCTAGGAACGGGTTATCTTCAAAGCCTTCTTCATTAACGTTAGCGATGTACATAGTAGGCTTTAGCGTTAGGAAGTTTAGGTAGCCAACCGCTGCCAATTCTTCTTTGCTTAGCTCAACCGTACGAGCCATTCCGCCTTCAGTTAGGACTGGAAGTAGTTTTTCTAGTACAGCAAGTTCAAATTTAGCGTCTTTATCGCCGCCTTTGGCTTTCTTAGCGTTACGTTGCATTGCGCGTTCACAGCTATCTAAGTCAGCCATCGCTAGCTCAAGGTTGATCACCTCGATGTCTTCGATAGGTGATACTTTACCTGAAACGTGAACAATGTTTTCGTTCTCAAAACAGCGAACAACGTGACCAATAGCGTCAGTTTCACGGATGTTAGCTAGGAACTTGTTGCCTAGACCTTCACCACGAGATGCACCCGCTACCAGACCTGCAATATCCACAAATTCCATAGTAGTAGGCAGGATCTTTTGTGGATTTACGATTTCAGCAAGAGCGTCTAATCGTAGATCTGGCACAGGAACCACACCTGTGTTTGGTTCGATGGTACAGAACGGGAAGTTAGCCGCCTCGATACCTGCTTTAGTTAGAGCATTGAAAAGAGTTGATTTACCAACGTTTGGAAGACCAACGATGCCACATTTAAAACCCATGATTAAAACCTTATTCTGCTTTGAACGTGTGTAAGCGATTTTGTGCTTTAGTTAAACCGTCTTTTAGCAATATATCTAAACTGCGTACGGACTCGTCGACTACGGCTTCAAGACATTCTTGCTCTTTAGCTGGAGCTTTGCCTAATACATAGCCAGCTACGCGGTCTTTATGACCTGGGTGGCCGATGCCGATGCGTAGTCGATAAAATTCTTTGTTATTGCCTAGTTTGCTAATGGAGTCTTTTAATCCATTGTGGCCACCGTGACCGCCACCTTTCTTGAACTTGCCTACGCCCGGAGGTAAGTCTAGTTCATCGTGTGCGATCATTATTTCTTCAGGCTTAATCTGATAAAACTTGGCTAATGCGGCAACAGATTTACCGGATAGATTCATGAAGGTGGTTGGGATCAACAAGCGTAGGTCGTGGCCATTTGCCAAGATTCTGCCTGTTAAACCAAAAAACTTTGGCTCATTTTTTAATGTCACATTGTGTACGCGAGCTAATTCTTCGACGACCCAAGCGCCTGCATTGTGACGTGTTTTAGCGTATTCAGGACCCGGATTCGCCAGACCGACAAGTAATTTGATTTCTTGGCTCAAGATTTGACTCTCGTAAATGTAGGTGACAATAAAAAGCGCGATATGATAGCACGCAACATAGCTAAGAGTAAAAAATCCCGGTGCTTATTACTAAGTACCGGGATTTTCAAAGTTATTTAGGTTCAATGGAACCCGATGTTAGCAACGATTAGTGGCTAAACATCGCTGAGATAGACTCTTCGTTGCTGATGCGACGAATAGCTTCAGCAAGCATGCTAGATAGAGTTAGCTGAGTAACTTTACCTGTTGCTGCCATCTCTTTGCTCAATGTGATTGAGTCAGTGATGATCACTTGGTCAAGCACAGAGTTTTTGATGTTCTTAGCGGCATTGCCAGAGAACACTGCGTGAGTTGCGTAAGCAAATACACGCTTAGCGCCGCGCTCTTTAAGAGCTTCAGCTGCTTTACACAGAGTGCCACCTGTATCAATCATGTCGTCAACGATCACGCAGTCGCGACCTTCAACATCACCGATTAGGTTCATTACTTCTGAAACGTTAGCACGTGGACGACGCTTATCTACGATAGCGATGTCGATGTCACCAAGCGCTTTAGCAGTAGCACGAGCACGTACAACACCACCAAGATCTGGAGAAACAACAACAGGATCTTCTAGGCCACGGTTCGCCATGTCTTCTAGCAGTACTGGAGTACCGAAGATGTTGTCTACCGGCACGTCGAAGAAACCTTGAATCTGTTCAGCGTGTAGGTCGATAGTTAGAACGCGGTCAACACCAACGTTAGACAAGAAGTCAGCGACTACTTTAGCCGTGATTGGCACACGAGCAGAGCGCACGCGGCGATCTTGGCGAGCATAGCCGAAGTAAGGGATTACAGCTGTAATACGGCCAGCAGAAGCACGACGCATAGCGTCGATCATTACCACCAATTCCATAAGGTTGTCATTGGTAGGTGCGCACGTTGATTGGATGATAAATACATCGCTACCACGAACGTTTTCATTAATTTGTACAGCGACTTCGCCGTCAGAAAAACGGTCTACAGTAGCATCACCTAGAGAAATGTATAGGCGATCAGCAATGCGTTGGGCTAGTTCAGGTGTTGCGTTACCAGCAAATAGCTTCATATCAGGCACGGTGGAAACCTCAAGGTTGCGTCCAGTTAATTGGGTAGTGTTTGGGCAGTAAACTGCGCCAATGTCAGGTGCAAAGGAGAAATATTGTTTCCTTGTGCAACAAATGCTGTTGTATTTTCAGGGAGTTGTCTTAATATGGTTTCCGCTTCATGTTGAGTATCAAACTCAGCAAAAACGCAAGATCCTGTCCCCGTCAATCTTGACGGCGCGTATTGTAACAGCCATGAAAGTTGCTTATCAACCTCTGGGTACAGTAAACGCACTATTTTTTCGCAATCGTTTTCGTAAGGACTGCTATCTAGTTCATTCCAGCCACGTTTTTTGGTGTCTCGCGTTAAATCTGGATGAGTAAAAATATCTACCGTGGCGATGCTCACGTCCGGTCTTACCACTAAATACCACTTTTCAGCAGGGGTCACAGGGGTCAAATTCTCCCCGACACCCTCTGCAAAGGCGGCGAAGCCTTGCACAAATACAGGAACATCAGCCCCTAAGCTTAATCCAATATCTGCTAATTGTGGCAGAGGAACGTTCAGATCCCATAGAAAGTTAAGAGCAACTAAAGTCGTTGCCGCATTCGAAGAGCCGCCACCGATGCCGCCTCCCATAGGAAGGACTTTCTTTATATGAATATCAGCGCCGAATTTGCATTGCGCGTGCGCTTGTAAGGCGGTCGCGGCTTTCCAGATAAGATTTTGCTCAAGTGGCACACCCGTAAGCTCAGGGGTAACGGTAATCTTTCCGCTATTGTTAGCGGTAATGGTGAGTTCATCGCCAAAGTTAATGAACTGGAACAAGGTTTGCAGTTCGTGGTAGCCATTTGCACGACGACCCGTAATGTAGAGAAAAAGATTAAGTTTGGCAGGAGAAGGCCAAGTAGTAGCTGTGGTTATCATTGGATCTCCCACTTGCTAACAGCAATGTTTAACTTAATTGGCTCGCGAGAGAGGGTCATTCTATTAGGAAGAATAACATCTTCGTTTTCTTGATAGCCTTTGTAGTCCATCAACCAAGTTTGCTCACCACGAGTTTGCTGAAGCGAAAGCAATGTACCGTTGCCGGCCACCTGGAAGTTATCAGCCGCAGTAGGCTGCCCTTTAATCCAGTCTTGCATATAAACGATAGGTAGGCGCATGCCTGTCAATTGATAGAAAAGCAGGTCGGCATCTTTATCAAAGTAGCGATTGCCATCAATGTCGGTCACCTTTGCCCCTTCATCATCAATCACAAGGTTCAATACCGTCTTACCTAAAAAGGTAGATAGGCGCAGTTCACTCTTTTCAGGAGATTGTTTCCAGTGAAAATTTAGGCTTTGGCGCTGGGTTGGATCTATATAGCCAAGCTTTCCAGTGATGCGAAAGTGAGTCAGAGCGGACAGTTTTTGCTGGTGATCTTGATACTCGACACTGTGCGTAGGCATGTGCTGTGTGGTTTCACAGCCAAACAGAAGCAAGACCAAAACAATTGGCGTAAACCTAACCAACCATTTAGAAAAAAGGGATATTTGAGTCATTTGCATGGCAAGAATGAGAGTTCTGATTCAAGGTTTGTGCCAATGATACAATAAAGCCTCTTTTATTGCTGTAGTGGTTCAAGTAAAATTGCGGTTTTGTTTTGTCCATGTCTAAGTAGTCCATGTCTCTATTGACCATAGGAATCAATCACAATACCGCCTCGGTGGAACTGAGAGAAAAAGTCGCGTTTTCTCCAGATAAGATGAGCGATGCCTTGCAGCAGTTGCAATCAATGCCTGTGGTCAGCGGCAGTGTGATCTTATCTACGTGTAACCGCACAGAGCTCTATGTGGATGTTGATGCGCAAGCAAGCAGCGATATTGTTGATTGGTTGATTGACTTCCATCAGGTTGATGATGGTGATTTAAAGCCAAGCCTCTACACGCATAGGGATGAACAGGCTATCCAGCATTTAATGCGAGTTTCGTGTGGACTGGACTCTCTCGTTTTGGGCGAGCCTCAAATCTTGGGGCAAGTAAAGCAAGCCTACGCTGATGCGAAAGAGCACGAAGCGGTGCAGGGTAACCTTGATAAGCTATTTCAAAAGGCTTTCTCTGTTGCTAAACGCGTTCGCACAGAAACTGACATTGGTGGTAATGCCGTATCCGTCGCCTATGCCGCGTGTACTCTAGCAAAGCACATCTTTGAGTCCTTAGACCGCTCGCGTGTGCTGCTCGTGGGCGCCGGTGAAACTATTGAATTAGTTGCCAAGCATCTATCTGATAATGGATGCACGCAAATGACGGTAGCCAATCGAACCAAGGAGCGAGCAGCAGGCTTAGCATCTCAGTTCGATGCGCAAGTCGTGAGCTTAAGTGAGATTCCAACTGCGCTGGCACAAGCCGATATCGTGATCAGCTCAACAGCAAGTCCTCTGCCCATTATTGGTAAGGGAATGGTAGAAAGCGCGCTTAAGTCTCGCAGGCATAAGCCGATATTGTTTATCGATATTGCTGTCCCTCGTGATATTGAATCTGAGGTATCAGAGTTAAGCGATGCGTATCTGTATACTGTCGATGACCTGCAGTCCATCATTGACCAGAATATTGAACAGCGCAGAGCAGAAGCGGTTCAGGCAGAAAAAATCATTGGCATTGAGAGCAAAGAGTTTCAAAGCTGGTTGCGCTCTCGAAAAGCCGTAGAAAGTATTAGAGATTACCGTCGTGCATCCCACACGATAAGACAAGATTTGCTCGCTAAGAGCTTGCAAGCTTTGAGCACTGGTGGTGATCCAGAAAAAGTATTACTAGAGTTAAGCAACAAATTAACCAATAAGCTTATCCATGCCCCAACTAAGGCGCTTCAAGAGGCGGCTGAGAAGGGAGAGTTGGATGATTTGGCTGTATTGAGAAAAAGCCTAGGTCTCGAAGACCTTTAACTAATTTAAGAAGAATATGAAAGCATCGATTTTAGTGAAGTTAGAAACGCTGGTTGAGCGTTACGAAGAAGTGCAGCACCTGCTTGGTGATCCCGATGTTATTGGCGATCAAAACAAGTTCCGCGCGCTATCAAAAGAGTATTCTCAGCTAGAGGAAGTCACTAAGTGCTTCCAAGCCTATCAGCAAGCTCAAGAAGACCTTGAAGCGGCGCAAGAGATGGCTAACGAAGATGATCCTGAGATGAAAGAAATGGCTCAGGAAGAAATCAAAGATGCAAAAGCAAACATCGAGTCTTTGACCGATGAGCTACAAATCTTACTTCTACCTAAAGATCCAAACGATGAGCGTAACTGTTTCCTTGAGATCCGCGCGGGTGCTGGTGGTGATGAAGCGGGTATTTTCGCAGGTAACCTTTTCCGCATGTACTCTAAGTTTGCAGAGAAGAAAGGCTGGCGCGTTGAAGTCATGAGCGCTAACGAGTCAGAGCAAGGCGGTTATAAAGAAGTGATCGCTAAGGTTTCTGGTGACGGCGTTTACGGCACCATGAAGTTTGAATCTGGTGGCCACCGTGTACAGCGTGTGCCAGAGACTGAATCTCAAGGCCGTGTTCATACATCAGCATGTACTGTTGCGATCATGCCTGAGATCCCTGAAGCGGATCTGCCAGAGATTAAAGCAAACGATCTTAAAATTGATACCTTCCGTGCATCTGGCGCGGGTGGTCAGCACGTTAACACCACTGACTCTGCTATTCGTATTACTCACTTGCCAACAGGTACAGTAGTAGAATGTCAGGACGAGCGTTCACAGCATAAGAACAAAGCGAAGGCGATGTCTGTGCTAGCGGCTCGCATTATTCAAGCCGAAGAAGCTAAGCGCGCGGCTGCGGTTTCTGATACTCGCCGTAACCTATTGGGTTCTGGTGACCGTAGTGACCGTATTCGTACCTACAACTATCCACAAGGCCGAGTGTCTGATCACCGTATCAACCTAACTCTGTACCGTCTAAACGAGGTATTGGAAGGCGATATGCACGCGCTTATCGATCCTGTGATGACTGAACACCAAGCTGATCAGCTAGCAGCGCTTTCTGAGCACGGCTAATTCGTGTCTTTGCCTAGTATTCAAGAGTCGCTCGTTGCAGCGACTCTCTTGTTGACGGAGTCTGGCGCTGATTCAGCCAAGCTGGATGCCTCTGTGTTGCTTTGCCATGTGTTGCAAAAGCCGCGCAGCTACCTGCTCACTTGGCCAGAAAAAGCCCTCACCGAAGAGCAGAACCAAGATTTTAACGCCTTGATAGTGCGCCGTGTTAGTGGCGAGCCTGTTGCTTATATCACAGGTGAGCGCGAGTTTTGGTCACTGCCACTAAAGGTTTCCCCAACTACCTTGATTCCGCGTCCAGACACCGAGCGTTTGGTCGAACTGGCACTTGAGAAAATTGGCTCAGAGCTAGGTAAAGGATTAGATCTTGGCACGGGCACTGGCGCGATAGCGTTAGCCTTGGCATCAGAATGTCCGCACTTTGAATTTATTGGTGTTGATATTCAGGCGGATGCTCAGGTTTTGGCGACAGACAATGCACGTCAATTGGACATCCGTAATGCTCGCTTTTTACAAGGCAGCTGGTTTGAACCTGTTGTTAATGAAGGGCCATTCCAGATCATTGTATCCAACCCTCCTTATATTGATGAGCAAGACCCACATTTAGCGGTGGGAGACGTTCGATTTGAACCTGATTCTGCACTAGTGGCTAAGGAGAATGGTTTAGCGGATCTTCGGCACATTGCATTGCATGCTACAGAATACCTTGCCGAGAATGGCTGGCTACTCATGGAGCACGGTTATGATCAAGGGGAAGCAACACGACAAATTCTTACAGAGATGGGCTATGACTCCGTCTCTACTGAACAAGACTATGCCGGTCAAGATAGAGTGACCTTAGGCCAATTTAAAGGAAGAAGTTAATGTACGTTGCATTAAAGCACACCCATCTAATGTTGATTGCATTGAGCGCAGGATTATTTCTGACTCAGTATATCTTGATGGTGACTAAGTCACCGCTGCAAAACAAGACATTCATTAAAGTGGCACCACATGCCGTCAATGGCTTGCTGATCTTATCTGGCGTCATGTTGCTGTTTGTGACGGGTTGGGTTCCGTTTGCGCCTGGCTCTGAATGGTTATCTGAGAAATTTACCGCATTACTAGCCTACATTGCGCTTGGTGTGTTTGCACTACGCATGGGTAAAAACCAATTGTTACGTGGCTTTGCGTTCTTAGGTGCCATGGGTTGGTTATTGATGGCATTCAAAATTGGCATGACGAAAATGCCAATGTTTATGGGGTAAACAATGTCAGATCTGTGGTTTAACGGTCTTGATGATTTAGAATTGGTCGAAGGCGCATTGCGTCTTTGCTCCCAGGTCGACCCTAGCATTAATGCTACTTGGGTTGAACTGCAATTAGAAAAGATGCTTGATGAAGCTGAACAGGTTTTATCGAGAGAAACGAACGAGAAGGCACGCTTTGATGCCTTAATACGCATGTTCTATCAGGAGTGGGGCTTTCAGGGTGACTATGAAAGCTACTTTTCTTCTGAGAACGCCTTTGTCGAAAAGGTTCTGCAACGTAAGAAGGGCATCCCTGTCAGCCTTGGTTCACTGCTGTTGTATTTAGGTCGTAAACTTGGTTTTCCTATAGAGGGTGTCAGTTTTCCCACTCAGTTCCTGCTAGTGATTAAATGGCCAGATATGAAGCCTGATTATGTGAACCCGTTTAATGGCGAGTATGTGGCTAAGCACACGTTGCAGTCTTGGCTTAAAGGCGCCGAGGGTAATGCAGCTATGCTTAAGCCAGAGCATTTGTCGATTGCCGATACCTCTACCATTATCGGACGCTGGCTAGGCGTGCTGAAGGGCGCTCTTATGCGCGAAGAGCGCTATACTCAAGCCTTGGCGTGTAGCAATCTTGCGTTGAGCCTAGTGCCTGAAGACCCATATGAGATTCGCGACAGGGGCTTCATCTATCAGCAGCTAAATTGCTTCCAGGTTGCACGTAAAGATTATGAGTTTTTCATTGAAAAATGCCCTCATGATCCCGCGGCAGACATGCTCAAGTTGCAATTAAAATCAATTAACGACGAGCCAGTGGTCTTACACTAGCTTCAATAAAAAGAGAGATACACATGGAACAAAAAGTAGTTCAGGTTGGTGATATTTCAGTCGCCAATGATAAGCCTTTCACTCTATTTGGTGGGATTAATGTTCTTGAATCACGCGATCTCGCAATGCGTGCATGTGAACACTACGTTGAAGTGACGGATCGCCTAGGCATTCCTTACGTGTTTAAAGCCTCGTTTGATAAAGCAAACCGCAGCTCAGTTCACTCTTACCGTGGTCCTGGCCTTGAAGAAGGAATGAAGATCTTTGAAGAGCTGAAATCTACGTTTGGCGTAAAAATCATTACTGATGTGCACACTGAAGCGCAAGCTCAGCCTGTTTCAGAAGTGGTTGATGTTATTCAGCTTCCTGCTTTCTTGGCTCGTCAAACTGACCTTGTTGAGGCAATGGCAAAAACGGGCGCTGTGATCAATGTGAAGAAGCCTCAGTTCATGAGTCCAAATCAGGTAGGTAACATCGTTGATAAGTTTGCTGAGTGTGGCAACGATAAGATTATCTTGTGTGAGCGCGGCGCATGCATGGGCTACGACAATCTAGTTGTAGATATGCTGGGCTTTGGCGTAATGAAAAAGGTGTCAAACGGCAGTCCTATCATCTTTGATGTGACTCACTCACTACAGATGCGCGATCCAAGTGGTGCAGCATCTGGTGGTCGCCGTGAGCAGACAGTAGAACTGGCGAAAGCAGGTCTTGCTACAGGTATCGCAGGCTTGTTTATTGAAGCGCATCCAGACCCAGAGAAAGCGCGCTGTGATGGCCCTTCAGCTCTGCCTTTGGACAAGCTAGAACCATTCTTGGCACAAATGAAATCACTGGATGATTTGATTAAGAGCTTTGCTCAAATCGATATCAAATAGGGTTTAACACTCTAACTCTGTGATAGTAATAGTAAAAACGGGCATTGCATTCGCATGCCCGTTTTTTTGTTGCTATTTTTTGTGCGAATACATTTCATTGGAAAGAAATACATGGAACGGTTAAAAATGAAATCACTGGTCTTGGCTGTAGCGTTTGGCACGCTCGCGGTAGGCTGTGCATCGGATAATGTTGTTGAAACCAACGGCGTTCAAAAGCTGACAATCTTACATACCAACGACCATCACGGTCGCTTCTGGCCAAATAAATATGGCGAGTTAGGTATGGCGGCGAGAAAGACGCTCATCGATCAAATTAGAGAGGAAGTTGAGTCTGAAGGTGGCGCCGTATTGCTGCTTTCCGGTGGTGACATTAATACCGGTGTTCCTGAATCCGATCTTCTCGATGCAGAACCTGACTTCAAAGGCATGACGCTACTCGGCTATGACGCAATGGCACTGGGTAACCACGAATTTGATAATCCATTATCGGTTCTCGAAAAGCAGCAAGAGTGGGCTGAGTTCCCTATGTTGTCTGCCAATATCTATGACAAAGAGAGCCAAACACGTAAATTTCAGCCTTATCAGATGTTTGAAAAAGAAGGTCTGAAGATAGCGGTCATCGGCTTAACCACAGAAGACACAGCAAAGATTGGTAACCCTGAATTTATTCAATCTCTCGATTTCAGAGATCCAAAGCCAGAAGCGAAGCAGTTGCTCGCAGAGATTGAGCAATCCGAACAGCCAGATATCACTATTGCTGTGACTCACATGGGTCACTACCAAGATGGCAATAACGGTGGTAATGCTCCAGGTGACGTGGCGTTAGCTCGTTATCTTCCTGCAGGCGCTTTAGATATGGTGATTGGTGGTCACTCACAAGAGCCTGTTTGTATGGAAGGGCCTAATCTGGTGAAGAAACAGTTCAAGCCTGGTGATGAGTGTCAACCTGACCAACAAAACGGCACTTGGATCATGCAAGCCTTTGAGTGGGGCAAATACGTTGGTCGTGCGGATTACGAATATGAAAACGGTGAATTAAACCTTGTTCATTACGAACTTGTGCCTATCAACCTAACCAAAAAGGTAGAGGTTGATGGTAAGAAAGAGCGCGTCATCGTGGGTGAAGAAATTGAGCAAGATTCAGATGTCGAAGATTTCTTAGCGCCGTATCAAGAGCAAGGCCAAGAAAAATTGAATGTGAAGATCGCAGAGTCTAATGGCAAGCTGGAAGGCGATCGTAATAAAGTTAGATTTGAACAAACCAATCTAGGACGCTTGATTGCTACCGCGCACATGACTCGTGCAAAAGCTGACTTTGGCGTAATGAACTCAGGTGGCGTGCGTGATTCTATTGCACAGGGTAATATCACCTATAAAGATGTGTTAACGGTTCAACCGTTTGGCAATATCGTTACCTATGTGGACATGACGGGCGTTGAGGTATTGGATTACCTGAATGTTGTTGCATTGAAACCAACGGACTCGGGCGCTTATGCTCAGTTTGCGGGTATTTCTATGACAGTGACGAGCAAGGGTGTTACTGATGTGATGATTGGCGGCAAAGCGATTGATCCAAACGGTAAGTATCGCTTTAGTATCCCTAGCTTCAATGCCGCGGGTGGTGATGGTTATCCTGCGATTACCGCTCATCCTGGTTATGTGGATACTGGTTTCGTTGATGCTGAGGTTCTGAAAGAGTATCTTGAGAGCCATAGTCCACTAGACGTAACTCTATACGCGCCAAATGGCGAAGTTCGTTACCCGTAAAATAAGAGAGAACCATGACACCTGCTGTACGTTTATTGAAAAAGAACAAGGTACCCTTTGAACTTCATCAATATAAGCATGACCCAAACCATGAAAGCTTCGGTTTAGAAGCTGTTGAGGCGACGGGCCAACCTGCGGAGCAGGTGTTTAAAACTCTACTTTTCTCAGTGGACGGCAGTGCTCAAGGTCTAGGAGTTGCTGTTGTCCCTGTTAACAAAAAATTGAATCTTAAGCTTGCCGCTAAGGCGAACAAGCTTAAAAAGGCCACTATGGCCGACCCTGCATTGGCACAAAAAATCACAGGCTATTTGCTTGGAGGGATAAGCCCTTTAGCTCAGAAAAAACGCCTGCCAACCTTCATTGATCAAAGTGCTGAGCATCAAGCTACCATCTGTATTAGTGGTGGAAAGCGAGGGCTGGAAATTGAAATCAACCCACAGTTGCTGGTTGAGCAAGTACAGGGCTGCTTTGCTCCTCTAAGTGAGTAAAACTAAAGCATTGCAACAGCCGATAACAGCAATAGAGAAGCCATCCCTACATTGAAGCTTTTGATTCGAATGGAGGTAGTGAGCCAGCGCTGCAGTTGCGTGCCTGCTAATGTCCACAGTGTGACCGATGGTATATTGGCTAAGGTAAAAATCCCTGAAATCACCAGCAAATCCCACCACGAACCGGTTGCGCTAAACAAAGCGATAGCGGTTAAAGCCATCGACCACCCCTTTGGATTGACCCATTGAAAGCTTGCCGCACCTAAAAAGCTCATTGGTGTGAATGAGCCTTTCTCCTTCACCTTACCGCTGGTGGCAATCTTAACGGCCAAGTAGAGCAAATACCCAAGGCTTACATACTTAAGTATGGTGTGACTTTGAGGATAAGCATTAAACACGCCAATCAACCCAACTCCTACCAAGATCAGCATTACGGCAAAACCTATCGTAATCCCCAGCATGTGAGGGATGGTTTTCCTAAAACCTACATTAGCACCCGAGCTCATCAACATTATATTGTTTGGTCCCGGAGTCGCTGTGGAGACAAAAGCAAACAAGAGTAACGCGCCTAAATGATGCAGTTCCATGACTAAAACCTTCTATCGTAAATGGATAGAACAATTTTAATTGGAGCACTGAGCAATTATTTGCTTATATTGATAGTAATAGACCCAATTGAACAATCTGAGTGCGCTATGGATAAGTTTGACGAAAGAATATTGCAAGAATTAAAGCGAAGCGGAAAAATAGCCAATGTTGAACTGGCAGAGAAGGTAGGTTTGTCGGCTTCGGCGACATTGCGGAGAGTGCAGGATCTCGAGCGTAAAGGCGTCATTAAGGGTTATCGGGTACTTCTTGATAGTGTGCAGCTTGGCGTGGGTTTCGTGGCTTATGTGTCGATAGGGCTCTCGTCGCACAGCAAGAAGGCCCAACATGCCTTTGAAGAGCATGTTCGCTTTGTCGATGAGGTGGTGGAGTGCCACAACATTACTGGCGCTAATGAGTACTTGTTGCGAATTGAGACTCAAGACCTGGCCTCGTATAAGCGTATTCATGCCGATGTGCTGGGAGAGTGTGAGTACGTCAAATCGATTACAACTATGGTGGTGATGGATTCGCCTAAGGATGAAAGGCTTTGATCAGCTGCAAGCTTTAAGCTGTCAGCTTTCAGATTAGAACCTGATTAAATCACCGTCATTAAGACATGGTGAAATCACCGTCATTCCCGCATGTTGTTAGCGGGAATCTGATTGCGTGAGGAAATAGATCCTCGATAAAAGCACTCGAGGATGACCAGTATCAAGAAAGTGCTTTTGGCTGAAGGCTTTTAGAAGTCAGCTTTCAGGGCACATTCAACCATGACAACAACTGCGTCATTCCCGCATGTTGTTAGCGGGAATCTGATTGTGTGAGGGAATAGATCCCCGATAGAAGCGCTCGGGGATGACCAGTTTCAAGAAAGTGCTTTTGGCTGAAGGCTTATAGCTGTCAGCTGACAGCTACAAATAAGTCTTACTTCTTCAGGCTGAGCTTGCCTTTCACTCGAGGCTTGTTGGCTTCGCTTGGTTTTGTAGGGTTGGCTTTTGGTTTAGCGTAACTCTTATTGCCAGATGGCTTTCCAGTTGACGAATTGCCCTTTGGTCTGTGTCTGCTAGGGGTAAACTTGCCATCAAATACCTGCTTTTGCTCATCGCGGTTGCGACGGGCTCTAGAGGCTTGGTTTTCTTCACGGCTATCGTAAAGCTTAGCGTCAGTGGCTTTTCTTATACGTCGGCCTTGAGCATCCTTTACGGAGGCTTCTTCTGTTCCTACAGAATCGCCGCTGATTTCAAGCAAGGTTTTTACCTCATCATCACTTAAGTAGCGCCATTTACCGTTGGGAATGCCATCGATAGTGATATTCATAATACGCACTCGGCGCAGTTTGAATACACGGTAATCTAACGCTTCACACATGCGTCGAATCTGACGGTTCAACCCTTGGGTTAAGACGATGCGAAAACTGTACTCGGACTCTTTAGTGATCTCGCATGGCAAGGTTACCGTGTCCAGAATTGGCACACCGCTGGCCATCTTCTTCAAAAACTCTGGTGTGATAGGTCTATCAACACGAACCACATACTCTTTTTCGTGGTTGTTCCCAGCGCGAAGGATCTTATTGACGATATCACCATCGTTGGTCAAAAAGATTAGGCCATCTGATGGCTTATCTAATCTACCAATCGGGAAAATACGTTCTTTGTGTCCAATAAAGTCGACAATGTTTCCAGGGATATCGCGCTCTGTGGTACAGGTGACCCCTGTAGGCTTGTTCAGTGCTATGTAGAGGGCTTTGCGCTTTTCTCTTAGCGGTTTGCCATCAACAAGAACCTCGTCCTCTGAAGAGACCTTAGTGCCCATCTCTGGGATTTTACCATTAATGGTCACTCGGCCTTGTTCGATCAGTCTGTCCGCCTCTCTGCGAGAGCAGAAGCCAGTTTCACTGATGAATTTATTTAGTCGCTTTGCGTTATCAGACATAGTTCTCTCTGTTTTGAGTTAACCTTGACGTTTTTGGTGACGTTCTCGGTTCTCTAGTTTCTTCTCTTCGTTCTTCTTCAGCATTACATAGATTGCGCCACTTCCACCGTGAAAGGCTTGAGCTGAATGAACACAAAGTACTTCATTAATTTGTTGTAGCCAAAAAGCAACGTAGCTTTTCATTAGCGCAGGTGGGTTTGAGTTATGACCCTTACCATGCACGATAATGATAGTTCTTGCTTCGAGCCTTAAGCATTGCTTAAGAAAGTGTACTACTTCATCTCGCGCTTGCGTTAGGGTTCTGCGATGCAGATCTAACTTGGCCTGAATTGGGTACTTGCCCAGCCTTAGCTTTCGGTAAACGCCATTTTGTACACCGCTACGTTTAAACTCGATAATATCGTCAGGCTTTAGCATGGGCGCATTATCAAGCGTTAAATATTCAGGTAGTTCTTCTTCAATACTTACCGCCGCTAGTTGTCTCAGTAGATGGTTATCATCGGTGGTATGAGACTTCTTATGGACGGCAGTGTCTTGATGGAGAGGTTTAACATCTCCCATCATCTCATGAAAGGAAAAATCATTTTCAAATTCTTCAGACATAAAAATCAAGAAATAGGTTGGAATAGGGAGATTATAATTGGAAATCGACGAACGTCACTTAAAAAAGAAAAACCGAGGCAATTCAGATTGCCTCGGCGCAACAATTGGCTGCTAACTGATCTAGTGAGGAGATTCATCACCCATTACTGAATGATGTAACCATAGTAATTTGTGACTTGAAAGTAGAGATGATCTGGATCAATTGTTGCCCGTATGTAACTTTAAGTTTGCTATTAATGGCTGGTGGCTCTCATTTTTGGTGAGGTAGTGTGATTTGTCGCCACATAGATAGTTCAAACGCATTTTTATAGAGATAGGTATTGCGCAGTGAGAAAAAATCCGTAATATACGCGGTCTCAGCAGGAAATACTCCTCGTTGAGAGCTCGGTGAATAGCGCAGCTTGGTAGCGCATCTGGTTTGGGACCAGAGGGTCGGGGGTTCGAATCCCTCTTCACCGACCACATTAAGAAAGCCCGTCAGAAATGACGGGCTTTTTGCGTTTCAGAAGATTCAATTTGTATTGAGAGCCTAGTCGGGTGCGGAAGCCCGCCGCGCCGGAAGCCCGGTCGCATCAAGTCCCTCTTCACCGACCATATTAAGAAAGCCCGTCAGAAATGACGGGCTTTTTGCGTTTCAGAAGATTCAATTTGTATTGAGAGCCTGGTCGGGTGCGGAAGCCCGCCCCGCCGGAAGCCCGGTCGCATCAAATCCCTCTTCATCGACCATATATAAAAACCCCGCACAATGTGCGGGGTTTCGTCGTTTTAGAGACAGACAAATCAGTCGGGTACGGAGCCCGCCGCGCAGGAACGCAGTCCGCAGGAAGCCCGGTTGCACGCAATTCCGCAATATGATTTTAGAACACAAGTCACAACTGGTAATACTTTGTGTTTTCCTTATGGACTTTTGTTCTCTTGAGAGATTAATGGGTTAGGTTTTTGGAGGTTGTTTTTTGAACTAAATATTTGCGATATGCGCAAAATTGTCTAAAAATTAAACACTCCAAATACGAAGGATCTCGTGATGTTGGACAAATCGATTGTCTGGTGTGGCACCGTTTTATTGTGCATGAGCCAAGGTATCCATGCAGAAGAAAATAACGATGTCACTCTTACAGTGGGTGACGTTATTGATAAACCTGGTGTTCTATCCCCCAAAGGAACTTGGTCCTTAGAAGGATCCCTTAGTTTCACTCAAAACTCTTCAAATCGTGTGTCTGTGGTTGGTTATACAGTGCTTCCTACGCTCATTATTGGGCGGATTGAGGTTAGTGATGCCGATTTTGTAACGACCACTTTCGGGCTTACAGCGCGTTTGGGATTAACCAATGCGACCGAGTTTGAGTTGAGACTGCCTTATGTTTACCGTAATGACCAAATAACAGTGAGACCAATACAAGATGGTTCGCCCGACGTGATTAATCGTTCTAATAGCGGTGGGGCTATGGGGGATCTAGAAATTGGTCTACGTCATCAGTTTAATTTTGATAGCACACCATACTGGATAGGGGGGCTTAGATTAAAAACCAGAACGGGCCGCTCTCCTTATGAAATCGATATTGATGAAAGTACCAATACTTTGGAAGATGTCTCTACAGGTTCAGGATTTTGGAGTATTGAACCTAGCTTGACCATGCTCTACCCCACAGATCCCGCAGTGTTGTACGCTAATATAGGCTACATATACAATATTGAAGACAAAGTCGAAGTGGGTAGTGATAGTCAAAAGATAGACTTAGGAGATACGATATCAATTGGCGGAGGCATGGGGTTTGCTGTAAATCCAGATCTATCCTTTTCACTAGGCGTGACCCATAGAACTATTCTAAAAAGTAAGATTAATGGACAAGAGCCCGATGATGCAAAGTTACTGCATCTGGATTCTTTAACTGCTGGTATAAACCTAAGAATGAATCCGCGTTCGTCACTCAATATAAGCGCCCAAGCCGGTCTTACTGAGGATACTCCTGACTTCCAATTGTCGGTTAGAGTTCCATACTACTTTTAGTCGCTTTAGCACCTATGTGGCTAGTACTTATGCGGCTAATATCTGTGTTGTAGTAGAGATTCTTTTAGTCGAAGATCGTCTCGAATTTGCTTGTTGACGCTTTCGACGCGAGCATCCACATCCACGACGGTATTTAGGCCGAGCACACTGTCATCGAGAGTGTTTTGTATAATATTGACAATGCTAGGACCAGTCACAATATCAGGTTTTGTTGGCTCCGACGGGCTAGATTGGTCACTGGTACTTTCGATGATATTACCTTCACCTACTTGGACTACACTCACTAGGTTGGGAGTTTCTGGAAGGTTATTGTCGCCACTTGGAACAGACTCCGCGGTTAGAGTGCCGTTTCTAAACACTAAGTTGGCTATAGTGTTTTGATAGATGTTTTTGCCATTCACAGCAGCTGTGATGCTGATGCCTATATCAATGACATAATCATTGCTTAGCTTAAATCCACCTCGCAAAGTTGATAGGGTGTGGCTATCAGCAATTCTGATATTGGACACGTCAATTTCTTCTGCATAAGACACACTGGCAGGTAAAAAAAATAACCCAAATGCAACTACCAATTTATTACCTATCATAGTTACTCCTAATAGTCGCCTGGGCTAGGTAACGTAATGCTAAATACACCTAGTGACTCTCTAGAGACGCCACTCTCGAGAGGGGATGTATTGTAAATAGAAAAATTGTCATCCTTAATAAAGCCGGCTCTACCTATTTTTGCTTCATTGCGTACTAATAACGTTAGCCCTTGGTAGTAATGATTGAACTCATCTATTTGCATCACCATTGTTCCACGAGAAGGGTCACCCAGTACTACATTTTTTTCGCTTATGCCTCGAATGACTACAAAATGCATATAGCCATCAAAATTAACCAAGGTTATTCCTGGCACACCGATCTTACGGAGCTTTTCTAAACTTATGTGGAACCCATCAGCTTTCAAACCAACCGACTTCAAGTAAGATTTCATATCAAGCAAAGAAAACCCCTGCTCACTTATAATATCTTTGTCTCCTTGTTCGTACATAGCATCAAAGATCTCTTGCTCTTGTGCTGGTTTCTGGTAGTGAAATTGAAGCAAGGAGGCTAGTGCAGCAGACCCACAACTAAAATCATATTGCTGTCGGTAAACATCACCGAAAACCAGTTCTTTATAGCTTTTTACTGGCACAGAGTAGTTTGCTCTGTGTGGCAAAAACTCAATAGCGAAGGTTGATGCTGACATTGTCAGCATCAACCATCCTAGGGGACTTATTACCCTCTTCATATTGCTATTCGATACTCAGGTTGACGACGGTAGAATTCTGTATCAGAACATTATTACCAGTATTCTGGATAACGCTTGAAATGCCAGAGCTATCTGACAAAGCCCCTGATTGCAGAATATTATTACCGCTTACTGTGTGGCTTGCCGTATTACCTTTACTTATACCTTTAATGTCAGAGGCCAAACTGGTGAGCTCAAGCTCTACGTCCACAGATTGTTTACCTCTAGATTGCTCCATTACATCGTTGGTAACGGCAGTATCCGGCAATACAAGTTCCTCAGCGTGCACAGAGAAGGTCAACATCAAACTGATAGTGCACAGTGTCAAACGCATCATTATCTCCTAGCTTTTCCGCTTAATCTGATGTTAAAACGCTAGCATTGGTTGTCACGTTTTGTTGAACTAACGAATTTGCACCCGCGTTCTGTGTTACCGTCGTGATACCAGCAGCTCCACCAAAACCACCAAGGTTATTGGTATTGTTCATTGCTGCAGCTCCGCCACCACGTCTGCTTGGGTGTCCGCCACCATTAACGTTGTTGCCGGATACACTACCCATTTGATTGGAGTTGGCGATCACTACATCAGCATCCATTTCGATGTTGTATTCTTCACTGCTGCTAGAGTCATTAAAGCTGTTCGCATAACTAGTGCTAGAATCTGAGTTATCTGAGTTGTCAGAATTGTCGCTATTATCTGAGTTATCACTATTGTCCGAGTTGTCATTGTTACTGTTAGCTACGCTGTTATCTGAGTTGTCAGAATTGTCGGAGTTATCACTGTTATCTGAGTTGTCAGAATTATCAGAGTTATCGCTGTTATCCGAATTGTCGTTGTAACTATTAGCTAAGCTAGAATCGGAATTGTCACTATTATCTGAGTTGTCCGAATTGTCGGAGTTGTTACTGCTATCCGAGTTATCAGAACTATCAGAGTTATCGCTGTTATCCGAATTGTCGTTGTAGCTATTAGCTAAGCTAGAATCGGAGCTGTCACTATTATCAGAGTTATCCGAATTGTCGGAGTTGTTATTGTAACTACTAGATAAGCTAGAATCAGAGTTGTCGCTATTATCTGAATTGTCAGAGCCGTCAGAGTTATCCGAATTGTCGGAGTTGTTATTGTAACTACTAGATAAGCTTGAATCAGAATTATCGCTATTGTCAGTATTGTCGCTGTTATCTGAGTTATCCGAGCTATCTGAATTATCACTCCTATCAGAGTTGTCATTTTGACTGCGGGTTAGGCTAGAGTCAGATCGATCATTGTAACTACCATCAGTGTTCGCGCTATCAGACCATTGTTTGTTGCCACCACCGCCATCTACAAAGTTTTCAATCTCTATTTCATCTGATGGGTTGGAACCATGTTTGTTCCCATGACCTCGATCAGCTAAGGCCCCACCACTCAACATTGCTGCCGCCAGTGCGATAGCTAATCCTGTTTTATTCAGGTTCATAATAAGTACCCCATTATCCTTGTTCGTCCAATTTGAGGGTTTGCATAAAATACACCGTTACTCTCACTTCTCCTCGAGAGCAATGAGATTATAGGTAAGCAAAAGTAGAGTGATAGGGAGGCTAAAGGGGTACTGGAAGTAAGTGCAATGATTTTGATGAAAAATTCAATATAAACAACAGGTTACCGATGCTTGCTGAAGGGTTGCTTAGAGTATGAAAACGAGTGTTAAAAAAGGCTGAATTAGTTTGAATTTTAGCTTTAGCATTGTCTAAATTAAGGGACATCTAAATTAAAGTATGAGTCGAAGTATTAGTATAAAAAACAGAAACTTGAAATTTATGAGGCTTATAAATAGATGAAGAAACGTGCCAGTTAGTAGTAAGTTTGATGAATCATGTAATGGAAACTTCATCTAACTCTCAGCCTTTCTTCTTTCTGTTGGAGGTTGTTTAAACTATATTTACTGTACAAATAATAACCGGAATCGCGAGGCTGTGGCATCTTCAAGTTGTAGTGTGAGCCACTAATAACACTAATCATGAACACTCGAACTTTGTTGATCCTTGCGGAGAAAAATCTGCAAACTAGTCTTCTAGAAAAGCAGCTTTCTACAAATCCAAACCTTCATGTGCATACGTGCCTGCCTGAAGAAGCGATTACTAACAGTCAAACTCTTGTAACTGACTTAGTTTTGATTGAGCACAGTTACTTGCGTGCTATCGACAACAAACAACTTTTACCCGACTTTGACATGTTAAGTTGGCCTCTTATGGTGCACAACGTGCCCGCAGCACCGCTTGATGAAGATCTTCTACGTTGGAAGTTATTAAAAGGAGTGCTTCTTAATAATGCGATGGTAGAGCATATAAATGAAAGTATTGAATACATCTTCAATGGGGGGCTTTGGTTGCCTCGGCCGTATATGGAGAGGTTGGTATCGAGCTATCGTTGCTCTGATCTATCTTCCGATCCACACGATTCGGGTTTAACCTCTAGAGAAAAGCAAATATTAGAGCTATTGGCTTATGGCATCTCGAACCAGCAAATAGCGACGCGATTGTTTCTCTCGGAGAGTACAGTAAAAAGTCACATCTACAAGCTGTATAAAAAGTTAAATGTTCATTCGCGCCATGATGCAATTAAGTATGCACGTATGAATGATTACTCGCTGACGAAATAGCCACAACCCCGTTCTCATTAAGCTAGATAATATCCTTTAATTTCATCTGCTTATTTTATTTAGGTATATGGTCATCTGTTGCATTAGGGCGGTCACACTTTTCAATTAATCTCTCCATATTAGCTACATTTACTATCGTGTTTCTCTATTTCATCACAATCAAGGTCTAGTATTAAGTATCAGTATTACGAATACTTTTTGAGCTTGTAAGGACATTAGCGAATGATCAAAAACGCTCTGACAATCCCGCTACTAATCGCGGTTTCGTTTCCTTCATTGGCCGCGGAGTCTGACAATATTACGTTTTCTCATTTTTATGGTGGGATCAAACTGGGGTCAGCGAACTATGGTGACTTGGGTTCGGGTGTAACAAGCGTAAGCGAAGTGGATGATTCCCCATTTGCTTGGGGGGCCTTTTTTGGTGTTCAGGCTTTGCCATGGCTAGCTTTTGAATTGGGGTACCATGACTTAGGCGAAGCTGATCTCAAGGATATACCAGGTAGCTACGATGCTAAAACCCTTGATCTAACGGCAAAAGGCTCTTACGAAATGGTTGACCGCCTTTCTATATTTGGCAAGATAGGTTTTCAGGCCTATGAGTGGAGTGCGAATGGTGAGAATGTTTTTGAAGACGATCAAGGCTGGACTCCGCACTTAGGTGTTGGGCTTGAGTATCAATTTCATAAAAACTGGTCTGGCGCTGTTGAGTACACATGGTATAACGATATTGGTGGTCCAGATATTAACTACTATGGTATTTCAGCCGCTTACCACTGGTTCTAACAATGCCCCAAATTGCGGTGTAATTCGAGAAATGGAATGACGAGTGATACTTAAACAACGACTACTTATTTGGTGGGATAAATACCTTTCGAGATACGCGTTGGTGTTAGCTAGAACCAACGCATTGTTTTTGGTATTTGCATACTCAACTTTAGTTTATTTGGGCTATCGAGTGCTTGGAGAGCATGCACTTACCGATCAGCTTGTTGATTTTATTTACTTCCTTGCCGTCACTGGTTCAACCGTTGGATATGGTGACATGTCACCTTCTACGCCCAATGGCCGCCTATTTACTGCTTTTTTTGTTATACCTCTATCGTTAGGTTTATTTGGTGTCATTATCGGCAAGGTCATCAGTGCGTTTTCGACGTTCTGGTTTCGTCAATTTAAGGGAAAGCACAACGTGAATTTTACTAACCATATTGTGATTATTGGCTACAATCGCGACAGAACGCCACATTTAGTGCAAATGCTGAAGCGAGAAGAAAGGCAGCGTAAAATTGTTCTTATCAGTGTCCAAGAGCAACAAAACCCACTCGGCGATGATGTTGAATTTATCAATGCACATAGTTTTACTGAAGAAGATGATCTAAAGCGAGCGAGCATAGATAAAGCGTCGTGTTTGGTTGTCGATACAGATACTGATGAAATGACATTAACCATTTCTTTATTTGTAGCTAGGCTGAACCCGAATGCACATCTCGTTGCTCACTTTGTGGATGATGTGAAATGTCAGATCCTTTCAGCGCATTATCCCAATGCTGAATGCATATCGAACCTTTCAACTGAATTGCTGGCCAAGTCGGTAATAGATTTTGGTAGTAGCTTTATACACAGTGAATTGGTCTCCGCCCACAAGGGACAGACCCAATACAGTATTGTGGTGCCTCAAGAGGTGCCTGATTTTGAACTGGAAAAAGTGTTCTTAGATTTCAAACAGAACTTCGAAGCAACGATTATTGGCAGTCGTAATTCGGCAGGAGAGGTCAATATCAATCAAAAGCTCAGTACTGTGATTAAAAGCGGTGAGATTTTATTCTATATCGCAGATGAAAGAGTCGAGTTTTCAAGTTGGCCTAAGTAAAGAATGACTAAGGCCATTGCATTGCGGCAACTTGGACTACTCGTTTATTATGCTCTCTTTCCAATAGGCATAAAGGCCTTCAATATTAGAGGAGCAAAGTAATTTCATAGCTTCTTTGATATGCAAATCGCTCCATTCCCACCATTTCATCTCGATAAGTTGAGTGCGCTGATGTTCGTTAAAGCGATAACGGATATGTTTTGCCGGGTTCGAACCTACGATGGAATAGGGCTCAACATCTTTGGTTACCACGGCTCGACTCGCAATAATGGCACCATCACCAACTCTGACACCATTCATGATCATCGCTTCAGTACCAATCCAGACATCATTGCCAATGACAGTATCACCTGAGCGCTCAAAGCCATCTTTGGCATCCATAAAGTGTTCATTATCTTGATAAAAAAAGGGAAATGTACTGGCCCACTGATTCTGATGACCTTGATTACCGGCCATCATAAACACAGCTCCTGAACCGATCGAGCAATAGCTGCCGATGATCAATTTGTCCACGTCATCTCTATCAGGAAGTAAGTAACGAGCGCAGTCATCAAAGCTGTGTTTATGGTAATAGCCAGAGTAATAACTGTGTTTACCGACAATGATATTGGGGTTAGTAACTTGCTCTTTGAGCGTTTTCCCTATGAATGGGCTTTCAAAATAATTGGTCATCTAGTCGTTCTCGTAAGCTGATTGATTAAAAGTACTGTGTAAAATCAGAACTTTCAACATCTTAAAGATGGCATCATAGATACACCGATGGTGATAACGTTTACACTTTACTTATCCCTTATTTATCCTGTGAGTTAATCTTTATAGGTATGTACTGCTTCTTTTTTGTGGAAACGTTTACACTGTTTGAGTTTGATCACGGATCGATCCTGTAATTGATTGCTAAACTGATTGGCAGTTGATCAATTTAATGTACAGAGAGGTTATTGTGAAAGTACTCGTTACAGGTGGTTTGGGATATATAGGAAGTCATACTTGCGTGCAAATGCTAGAGGCAGGTATGGAACCTATCATCGTAGATAACCTTTGCAATGCAAAAGAAGAGGTTCTGCAGCGCATTGAGGCTTTGACTGGGATATCACCAAGATTTCATCTTGGTGATATCCGAGACGAAGCCTTCTTAGATAGCGTGTTTTCACAACATGACATCGCAGCGGTTATTCATTTTGCTGGCTTAAAGGCAGTGGGTGAATCAGTGGCAAAACCTCTTGAGTATTACGATAACAACGTTAATGGCTCGTTGGTGCTGTGTCGCTGCATGAGGAAAGCAGGAGTGAAGAGCATAGTGTTTAGTTCTTCAGCCACGGTATATGGCGACCCTGAGATCGTACCCATCACCGAAGACTCTCCAACGGGTGCAACGACCAACCCGTACGGCCGCAGTAAATACATGGTAGAGCAGTGTTTATCGGATCTGTTTGATGCAGAGAATGACTGGAGCATTACCTTGTTGCGCTACTTCAATCCTGTTGGTGCTCATCCAACGGGAAGTATGGGTGAAGATCCGCAAGGGATCCCGAATAACTTGATGCCGTTTATTGCTCAGGTAGCGGTTGGACGTCGAGACAAATTAGCGGTATTTGGTGATGATTACCCAACCCCAGATGGCACAGGTGTTCGTGACTATATCCACGTTATGGATCTTGCAGATGGACATATAGCCGCATTAAAAGCAGTGGGCAAAGAAGCCGGGCTGCATATCTATAACTTAGGTACCGGCAAGGGTTCAAGCGTGTTGGAAATGGTTGAAGCCTTTGCTAAAGCGAGCGGCAAGCCTGTGCCTTATGAGATCTGTCCTCGTCGGCAGGGAGATATTGCAGAGTGTTGGGCAAGCACACAAAAGGCACAGCAAGAGTTGGGTTGGAAGGCAAGTCGCAGTGTTGAAGCCATGACCGCTGATACCTGGAACTGGCAATCACGCAATCCTCAAGGTTACGAATAAAGAGAACAATTATGTCAAACATCGAATTTAACCCAGTAGATCACCCACATCGTCGCTATAACCCATTAACTGGGCAGTGGATACTAGTTTCACCACACAGAGCAAAGCGCCCTTGGAGTGGTCAGGATGAGAAACCATCGACACAAGAGTTGCCTAGCTACGATAAAGAGTGCTTTTTGTGTCCAACCAATGCTCGTATCTCTGGTGATGAAAACCCTGATTATGATGGTACTTATGTATTTAGTAATGATTTTGCGGCCTTAATGCCTGACTCCCCTGATGCACCGCAATCGGATAACCCCTTGTTCAAGACTCAAGGGGTGCGAGGCTTGAGCCGAGTGATTTGTTTCTCACCAGACCACAGTATGACGCTACCTGAGTTACCTGTGAACAAAATCAGGGGCGTAATTGATACCTGGAATGAGCAAATTGAAGAGCTGGGCAAAGAGTATTTATGGGTGCAGGCCTTTGAGAATAAGGGTGAAACAATGGGCTGCTCACAGCCACACCCACACGGTCAGATTTGGGCGAACAGCTTCTTGCCCAATGAGATTGAGCGTAAAGAAAAGCACTTGAAAGAGTATTACCAACAACAGGGCTCAAACCTGCTGGTGGATTACGTTGAAGCTGAAATAAAAGATGGGTCTCGTACTGTCGTTGAGACTGAACATTGGATTGCTGTAGTGCCTTACTGGGCGGCGTGGCCTTTTGAAACCATGCTATTACCGAAAACACATATTCGCCGAATGAGCGAGCTAACCGACGAGCAGCGTGATGATCTTGCTGTAGCGATCAAGAAGCTCACAAGCCGTTACGATAATTTGTTTCAGTGTTCATTCCCTTATTCTATGGGCTGGCATTATGCCCCCTTCTTTGAAGAGGGAACGGACATAGAACATTGGCAGTTACATGCTTTGTTTTATCCGCCGTTACTGCGCAGTGCCACCGTCCGTAAGTTTATGGTGGGTTATGAGATGCTTGCGGAAAGCCAGCGCGATCTCACCGCAGAGCAGGCTGCACAGCGTCTTCGTGACCTCAGTGATGTGCATTACAAAGAACAATAATAACCCTAGAAAAAGCGACTGATCCAAACGGGTTTAGAGCAGTTGCTTTCAACAATAAAAATTAGAGAAAAATCCTATGTCTGAACTTATTCAAAACGTGAAAGCCTCTTTCGAACAGGTACTTAACTACAAACCAACTCATATTATTCAAGCTCCGGGTCGCGTGAACTTGATTGGTGAACATACTGATTACAATGACGGTTTTGTTCTTCCTTGCGCTATCAACTACCAAACCATGGTTGCTGCAGCCAAACGTGATGACAATATCGTTCGTGTGATATCCGTTGATTATGACAATGCTGTAGATGAATTTGATTTCACCCAAGAGATTGTATTCCAACAAGACAAAATGTGGGCCAACTATATCCGAGGCGTGGTGAAGTGTTTATTGGGCCGAGGTTTTAAGTTCAAAGGCGCCGATATTTCAGTAACGGGTAATGTGCCACAAGGAGCTGGCCTGAGTTCATCGGCAGCATTGGAAGTGGTTATAGGTCAAACCTTTAAGGTGCTTTACCAACTAGAGATCAGTCAAGCTGAGATCGCTCTCAATGGTCAGCAGGCTGAGAATGAATTCGTAGGCTGTAACTGCGGCATTATGGATCAAATGATCTCAGCAGAAGGCCGTGAAAACCACGCAATGTTGTTAGATTGCCGCAGTCTGGAAACGAAAAGTGTATCAATGCCTGAAGACATGTCGGTGGTGATTATCAACTCTAATAAGAAGCGAGGGCTTGTTGATAGTGAGTACAATACTCGCCGTGAACAGTGTGAAGAGGCGGCTCGTATTTTCGCAGTTAAGGCTTTACGTGACGTAACGATCGAGCAACTTGAAGGTAAAGCCTCAGAGCTCGACGAAGTCGTATTTAAACGTGCTCGCCACGTTATTACCGAAAACAACCGCACACTAGAGGCCACTGACGCACTTATTGCGGGTGATATGAAGCGCATGGGGGAGCTAATGGCTGAGTCGCATGCGTCTATGCGAGATGATTTTGAAATCACGGTGAGCGAAGTCGATACCTTAGTGGAGATTGTTAAAAATGTCGTGGGCAGTGCTGGTGGTGTTCGTATGACAGGTGGTGGCTTTGGTGGCTGCATCGTCGCATTAGTGCCCCCAAGCCTAGTAGAGGAAATAAAGTCTTCCGTTGAGCAACAATATGAAGCGGCAACAGGCCTTAAAGAGTCAATCTACGTCTGCCAAGCCAAGCAAGGTGCTGGTTTAGTCGAGTTGATAGACTAACAATCTCTTGATTCTTAGCTCTAAACACTCTAGCTGCTAATTTGTTGAAAACATTTTCTTGAAAGAAAGGTGGGGCAGGTAGAGTGTTTATTGTTATAATGAAATATTATCATTTAAATAAATTTTAATAATTTTTATTGATGAGCAGTTCTCCATATACTCTCTCCATCGACGCAAAACACGAAACAAATTACTAAGAGATTGGAGCAGATTATGAAAATGAATCACGTAGGTATCATGGTTGGCGATATGGGCAAAGCGGTTGAGTTTTATACTAAAGCGCTGGGTCTTAAAATCGTAATGAACAACACTAAGGTTATCGAAGAGCGCGAAACCGCTATTGGCCGTATGTGTATCGCAGTATTCGGCGAGGGCTTTAAAGGCTTCAACATTGCACACCTTGTCACTTCAGACGGCATCGGTGTTGAGATGTTCGAAATGAAAGAGCGCCAAGAGCGTCACGAAGTTGACTTCTCTCGCCTAGGTATCTTCCACTTCTGCTTGCAAACTGACGACTTTGAAGGTGCTATCGCTCGCACAGAACAATACGGCGGTAAGGTTCGCATGGACATTATGCGCTATCACCCAGAAGACGACAGCAAACAAGCAAAAATGGTCTACCTAGAAGACCCGTTTGGTAACTTGTTCGAGCTTTACTCGCACACTTACGAAGAAACGTACGCTTCTGATTACTCTTAATCGAGACAGTAAGTGAAATGAGAAAGGATTGGCTATTGCCAATCCTTTTTTGGTTTTGAAGATTCAATGACATTAGTTCAGAATTAGAAAATACCCAGCAGTGAGGTGTCTTCTATTTCAGTACCTTCTTCTCTCTGACTAGTACGCGCACTCCGGCGTGTAAATAAGCGTTCAGTGCGATTATCTTACTGATCCGGTAGCAGCGCCTCAACTTGGCGAAGTAGATCCTGTATCTGTTGCTTTTGATAGTGAGCTTCTATTTTTGGTTTACTGCTCTCACGCTTTATGAGCTCGACAGGAATACGCACTTGTTTCTGTGGGGGCTCAATGAGAGGGTCGTGATTTTTTAATTCGATGGCGAGAATCACGGCTTGTTGTCCTATTTCAGTAAAGTCTTGCTTCACTGTGGTGAGGGGCGGGTTGAAGTAAGCACTGTCTGCTATACCATCAAATCCAACGACAGCCACTTGCTGGGGAACCTCGATGTTCATTTCGTTTAGGGCTCGCAGTGCTCCCAAGGCCATCTGGTCACTAGCAACCAATATGGCATCAAAGCTCTTTTGTTTTGCTATTGCTTCTCGAACGGCAAGGTACCCACTTTGAGCTTGCCAGTCTCCTTGATATTGAAAAACCGCCGACTTGTTTACGTCACTTAGCGTACTGAGCCAACTTTCCAGTCGAATCTTAGAGGCACTGGATTTGCTCGGTCCGGTGATTAGTACGAATTGCTCTCTATTACCTTCCAATAGATGGTGTACGGACTGTGCCGCACCGTCCGCATGTTCGCCATGAACAAAATGCACACCAGTACCATCAGGTACATCAATAAAGATAAGATGAAGGCTTTGAAACTGCTCTACTAAATGAGTTGCGTCCTCAGAAGTCAGTGGCACATTTAGGATCACACACTCCACTTGCTGTGCAATAAGCTCGCGAATGGACTGTTGGATATTGCTAAGGGTGGGGTCTGAAACCACAGAAAAAGCAGTACCAAAATGCAACTCATGCGCTTTCATACGCACGCCGTTGGCTATCAGTGCCGCACCATGTAGTGCCATATCAAGAGTGATTAAGCCTATGCTGGTGGAACGGGCACGGCTAAGCATTTGCGCGCCCTTATTTGGAACATAGCCTAGTTGTTTAATTGCTTTGTTAACTTTGTTCCGTGTTTTCTCCGCGACATTTTCGGATCCATTCGTCACTCGTGAAACGGTTTGTGTCGAAACACCAGCCAGTTTTGCGACGTCTTTGAAGGTGACACTCACTGTTATTTCCTCAACTTTGTTTCCCGACTGGGTCAATACTACAAAAATTATCACAATATAACCTTGACCAACTTCAATAATGTCGTAAAAAACATGTAATTATGTTCTCGAAAACAACTAGATCTAGATCGAATTATGTACCTAGCGTGCCTTGTTTGGATCACATTTAACCGCCTTGTGTCTACAAAGTTTAGCGTTTTGTATCAGTATTAATCGTAATTAATGTTTACGAAAACAATGTTGGTTTGCCATGAACGAATTTATCCATCTACAAAGTAAAAATCACAGCTTGATCATCAAGACTGCTCGAGTTCCTGAAGTGTTGCATTGGGGCGCAAAGATCGCTCAGATCGATGAGGATCTGTTGTTGTCTACCGAGCGTCCCATTTCTCAAGCGCGCTTGGATGTTGATGTGCCACTATCCCTGTGTCCTGAGTTGGGTAGTGGTCATTTTAATGCACCTGGCATTGAAGGGCACCGCGATGGACTGGACTGGGCACCAGTATTTAATTTGGTTGCGACCAAGCAAACTACAGATGCTGTTGAGTTCACGCTACGTGATGATGTGGCAAAGCTGGAGCTTACCATTGAGCTAGAGCTGGATTTTGACACAGATGTACTTAAAAAACGCACCTCGGTGAAGAACTTGGGAGACAGTCGTTACTACTTGGGTAAGCTTTCATCAACGCTTCCATTGCCAAACCATGCTAACGAACTAATGACTTTTCATGGTCGCTGGTGTCATGAGTTCCAAACTCAGCGTCAACGTTTTGAACATGGCGGATTTATGCAAGAGAACCGTCGTGGCCGTACTTCACATGAGAATTTCCCAGGACTGTTTGTGGGGAGCAATGGTTTTAGCGAACAAAACGGTCAGGTGTGGGGTTTCCATTTAGGTTGGAGTGGTAACCATCAGATGCGTGCAGACGTTCGTAGTGATGGTCGTCGATTTGTTCAGGCTGGAGAGTTGCTTCTAGCGGGTGAGTCGATCTTGGATGCGGACGAATGCTATCAAAGCCCTTGGCTTTATGGCTGCTACAGCAATTCTGGTCTCAATGGTATTTCACAGCGTTTTCAACAGTTTGTGCGCCAGAACATCGTTAAGTTTCCAGTAGATAAGCCTCGTCCTGTGCACCTTAATACCTGGGAAGGCATCTACTTTGACCACAAGCCTGAATACATCATGCAGATGGCAAGTGAAGCCGCAGAAATGGGAGTGGAACGCTTTATCATTGATGATGGCTGGTTTATTGGCCGTGATGGTGAGCGCGCCGCTCTTGGTGACTGGTACCTAGATGAAGTGAAATACCCAAATGGTCTAGAGCCAGTGATTGAGCATGTGAATGAAAAGGGTATGGAGTTTGGTCTTTGGGTTGAGCCTGAAATGGTGAGCCAAGATTCTAACCTGTACCGTAATCATCCGGAATGGGTGCTAGGTCTGCAAGGGTATCATCAGCCATCAGGTCGCTGGCAGTACGTTCTGGACCTGCAAAATGAAGGTTGTTTTAACTATTTGTTTGAGCGCCTTAATGATCTACTGACTCGTTATAACATCACTTACCTTAAGTGGGATATGAACCGCGAACTTGTTCAGCCTGGCCATCAAGGTCGTCCAGCGGTTCACGGCCAAACAATGGCACTGTATCGCTTAGTTGATGAGTTAAACAAAGCGCATCCTGAGGTTGAAATAGAGTCTTGCTCGTCAGGTGGCGGTCGAATTGATTTTGAGATCCTAAAGCGTACGCAAAGATTTTGGGCATCTGATTGTAACGATGCATTAGAGCGCCAGGCGATCCAAAAGGGTATGAGCTACTTTTTTCCACCTGAAGTAATGGGCGCTCATATCGGTCCTGATGAGTGTCACTCAACTAATCGACGTCATCATATTAATATGCGCGGCGTAACTGCTCTTGGTGGTCATATGGGGGTTGAGCTTGACCCTGTAAAAGAGCCTCAAGAAGAAAAAGAAGCCTTCTCTCGCTACATTGCTCTGCATAAGCAATATCGTCACTTGCTGCACAGCGGTCGCAGTTTCCGTATCGACCCTGCGGACAAAAACCAGAATATCTACGGTGTTGAAAGCGATGATGAAATGTTGATAACGGTTTGTCAGTTAGCAATGCCAGATCATGCGCTTCCATCTCCTCTTCGCATTAGCTGCACTGATTCTGACGCCAAATACCAAGTGAAATTGGTAGAGATGCCACAGACCAGTTTTCAGTTGATGAAGCAACGTCCTAAATGGCTAGATAAAACACTGACTCTAAGCGGCGACAATCTGAAAGAAATAGGGATAACACTGCCTATTCTCGACCCAGAATCCGCTCTGATTGTGCACCTACAAAAAGTCTAATAACGAAAAAACCTCTGTAAAACACTACCGGCAGCGAGGTATTGCTGCCGAATAAAATATAACAAATAAAGGAAAATAAAATGTCTATAACGGTATTGCTATCGTTCTTTCTGTTTACTGGGTTTGTGGTGGCTTACACCTATAACAAAGTAAAGAATGACAAGAACACCTCACAAGACGGCTTCTTTCTTGGCGGAAGAAGCCTAACTGGTGGCTTGATTGCGAGCTCACTTATTTTGACTAACCTTAGTGCAACGAGTTTCGTTGGTATGAGCGCACAAGCTTACACCCACAACATGAGTGTTATGGGATGGGAAGTGGCCTCTGGTGTGACGCTCGTTATCATCGCTTTGATGCTCGTGCCACGCTATTTGAAGCAAGGTATTACCACCATTCCTGATTTTCTGGAAAGTCGCTACGACCTTTCTGTGAAGAAGTTTGTTACGCTACTTTTCCTTTGTCAGTACGTGATCAACATTTTGCCGACAACTCTTTATGCAGGTGCTGTGGTACTGGGTGAAATCTTTGATGTTCAGGCTCTATTGGGCATCTCTGAATTCAGTTCTATCGCTCTGATTGCGGCCACCATAGGGCTACTGGGTTTCTTCTATGCTATCTATGGTGGTTTAAAGGCGGTGGTTATCGCTGATACTATTAATGGTGTTGGCCTGATTATTGGCGGCCTAATGATCCCTGTATTTGGACTTATGGTATTAGGTGGCGGTAGCTTCGGTGCAGGATTGGATACTTTGCTAACAGCCGCTCCTGAGAAGCTTCAATCTGTGGGTACTTCAACGGATCCACTGCCGTTCTCTACACTATTTACTGGTTTGTTGCTGGTGAACCTTTACTACTGGGGTACAGATCAGTCTATTATCCAACGTGCTCTTGGCGCAAAGAATTTAAAAGAAGGTCAGAAAGGCGTTATCCTTGCGGGTGCGATTAAGGTTATTTCTCCTCTATTTCTTATCATCCCTGGAATTATCGCATTCCATATCTTTGGAGCGGATGCGGGTAACCCAGATACCATGTACACGCGTTTGGTTAATGAGGTTCTGCCTAAACCACTGGTCGGCTTCTTTGTTGCAGTGATGTTTGGTGCCATTCTAAGTACCTTCAATGGTGTATTGAACAGCTCAACGACCTTATTTGCTCTTAATGTGTATAAGCCTTTATTTGGTAAAGGAAAGAGTGATGAAGAGTTGGTGAGTAAGGGTCGCATCTTTGGTGTTATTATTGCGATAATCTCTGTATGTATTGCACCTTTCATCATGTATGCACCAGAAGGCTTGTTTCAATATCTACAAATGGTTGCGGGATTCTTTAGTGTGCCTATCTTTACCATTGTGTTTGTGGGATACATCTCTAAGCGTGTACCCGCTATTGCAGCCAAGGTTGCTTTGACAGTATTCGTATTGTCTTACGCGGCAATGCAGCTAGTGTTTGATACGCCGATTCACTTCCTACACCAATTGGCTATCTTGTTTGTAGTGTGTACGGCTCTGATGTTCATCATTGGTCACTTTATGCCTCGTGAGACCGAGTATGTGATGCCAATAAATGAGAATATTGATGTAACACCATGGGCATTCCGCTTTGAGGCGTCAGCCATTATCTTGTACATGGTTCTAGGTGCTTATGTGATGTTCTCTGATGTCGGCTTTGTTTCTAATGACCCAACAGTAATGCAAGTCTATGGATTCTGTGGATTGATTATGCTTGCAGGAATCGCCTTCCGCTTACTAAGACGTAAGGCAAAAAACAAAGCAGTGGCATGTGCCTAGCTGAGTAAAGTACAACCACATAGATACGTTCTAAAAGCCCTTGCTTTAACCTTCATTACTCAATGGATGGATTAAGCAGGGGCTTTTTGCTTTGCGCTTTAAATGCTTTAACTATCAAGTATGTTATTTTTAGTTGGAAAATTAGTTGCTGATCACATTACTGTCTTCTGGAGTAAGGTGCATGCCATTTTTGTGGCTGAATAATACAGCTATCAGCGTAATACTTATAAAGTGAGTTCTTCTTTCTTTCCACTAATCCCACCTTAATCCCTTGCTATGATTAGCTTTTGGCTTCAACTTCCTCAATCTAAGCTGGTTGTTTCACTCGCTGAGCAGAAAAACAACAATCGTCGTTAAGATCTAAAAAAACACCATTTTGACGTTTTTGACGAGCAGTGGTGATAATCACACTTTCAATATAAAAATACCTCAACGCAGCCTAGGTATTGAGTGTTAATTAAAGTGCTTGTTGGTATTTAATCCATATAAAACAATTAGTTAAATTAATTCTCTTCCGTTTTCACTCCTATTTGACCTTGGTTTACTAAATTTGCAATGCGAATTAACGCGTTTTAGATTATATGCAGACCTACTCATTAGCTGATTTAGAAAAATTAAAAATACCAATAGGGACTTATCATGTTGAAAAAGAGTTTGATTGCTACCTCTGTAATAACCGTACTGGCTGGGTGTTCTTCAATGCAGAACTCACCACAGAATACCGTTGACCTACTTGCTAACAATCTAGACATCAAATATGAAGTGTTAACTAACCACGGCGCAGATGAAGGCTTGAAATGCCAAGACCTAGGTGCAGAGTGGGCTTCATGTAACCAAGTTAAAATGACGTTAACCAATGATGGTGAAGCGGTAGATTCAAAGGACTGGACTATCTATTTCCACAGCGTCCGTTTGATTCTAGATGTTGATAATGAACAGTTTAAGATTACACGTGTTACTGGTGACCTACATAAACTTGAACCAACAGATAAGTTTGAAGGATTTAAAGCGGGTGAGAGTGTTGATCTGACCTTTATTGGTGAATACTGGCAGTTGTTTGAGACTGACTTCTTTCCGGGTGCATTCGTTACTGCAGACGGTGCAGAGCCAAAACAAATCGTATCACTCAGCGATGTGGATATGACTGATTTCGTGAGCGGTTTAGAAGGGGATAACCTTAAGCGTACCGCTGGCGACAACAATATCATTGCCACAGCGGCATCACGCTTTGATAAAAACAGCGATGTAGCACTAGAAGACGTTACGACAGCCATTATTCCTGCACCGTCTTTCTCTCAAGCTAAAGAAGGTTCACTGGATATCTCTGGTGGTCTTAAGCTAGAAAATGCACCATTTGAAGACGCGCAAGTGCAGGCTCTTGAGAGCCGAGCTGAACTACTAGGTGTTAACTTAGCGGGTACGACACCCGTTCAGATCGCAATTACTCCTGAAGAGTTCAAAGCAGAACATGCTAAATCTGGTGCTTACTCTCTAAACATTGAACAAGATGGTATTGAGATTAAAGCCTTCGATAATGCGGGTGCGTTCTACGCGATGCAGTCTGTTTTCGCATTGGTAAACCTAGATGCACCCACTGAGCTACCTCAGGTTGAAATCAAAGATGCACCACGCTTTGACTACCGCGGTGTTATGGTCGATGTAGCGCGTAACTTCCATACTAAAGAAGCGATTCTATCGACCATCGACCAGCTGGCCGCTTACAAAATGAATAAACTTCACCTTCACTTAACTGATGATGAAGGTTGGCGTCTCGAGATCCCAGGATTACCAGAGCTTACAGAGATCGGTGCGAAGCGTTGTTTCGATTTGGATGAGAAATCGTGCTTACTGCCTCAGCTAGGTTCAGGTTCAACAACGGAAAACTTTGGTACAGGCCACTTTACTCGTGCTGATTACCTAGAAATCTTGAAGTACGCGAAAGCTCGCAACGTTGAAGTGATTCCAGAGATTGATATGCCAGCTCACGCAAGAGCAGCAGTAGTTTCAATGGAAGCTCGTTACGACCGTTTAATGGCTGAAGGCAATGAAGAAGCGGCTAATGAATATCGCCTAATGGATCCTCAAGATACGTCTAACGTTACTACGATACAGTTCTACGATAAGCAAAGCTTTATCAACCCATGTATCGATTCATCGAAGCGCTTTGTTGACAAGATCATTACTGAAGTTGCAGCCATGCACAATGAAGCAGGTATGCCTCTTACAACATGGCACTTTGGTGGTGATGAGGCGAAGAACATCAAGCTAGGCGCTGGTTTCCAAGACATTAATGCTGAAGAGAAAGTGGCTTGGAAAGGCAACATCGACCTATCTGAGCAAGACTTACCATTTGCTAAGTCTCCTCAATGTCAGGCACTAATTCAAAGTGGCGATGTTGAAGAGTTTGGTCACCTTCCAAGCTACTTTGCAGAAGAAGTTTCAAAAATCGTTGCACAGAAAGGCATTGCAAACTTCCAAGCATGGGAAGATGGCCTGAAATACAGCGAAGGCGCAGATTCATTTGCCACTGAAAACACACGTGTGAACTTCTGGGAAACTTTGTACTGGGGTGGCGCGGCAACTGTTTATGAGTGGGCGAACAAAGGCTACGACATAGTTGCATCAAATCCAGATTACGTTTACATGGATTTCCCATATGAAGTAGACCCGAAAGAGCGCGGCTACTACTGGGCAACTCGTGCAACAGATACACGTAAGATGTTTGCATTTGCTCCGGAAAACATGCCTCAGAACGCAGAAACTTCAGTAGACCGTGATGGAAATGGCTTTACAGCAGCAGGTACGGTTGAACAGGAACGCCCATTCTACGGTATGTCAGCTCAGCTTTGGTCTGAAACAGTACGTACTGATGAGCAGTTTGAGTACATGGTATTCCCTCGCGTTGTTGCAGCAGCAGAGCGTGCTTGGCATGCGGCTGAATGGGAAAACGAATATAAGGTTGGTGTTGAATACTCCCAAGATACAGACCTTGTGAACAAAGATGCACTTCTTGCTGATTGGACTCGTTTTGCCAACGTAATGGGTCAACGTGAACTGGCTAAGATTGAAAAAGCGGGCATTGATTACCGCCTACCAATCCCAGGAGCTGAAATTGTTGATGGCAAGCTTGCTATGAACGTTCAATTCCCAGGTGTAGAGCTTCAGTACTCTGTTGATGGTGAAAAGTGGGTGACATACCAAGATGAACAGCGTCCATCTGTTTCTGGTGATGTATGGATTAAATCAGTTTCCGCTAGCGGTGAAAGGGAGAGTCGAGTAACACAAGTTAAGTAAACTACGTAGGGTTTGTTTATTTCCTCTTGGCCAGCACTAGATGCTGGCCCTTTTTTTGCCTTGAATAAAGTACGCATATTTAAGGTTCAATAACATTAGTACTGCTCGCCATCAGTCGCCACTTGCAGTGTCTGTTGTTTTTAGTCTCTAGCGCCTTAAGGGTGTGACATCCTGCCTTAGCGCCGTTTACTCTTTCCTTTCTAAAAACTAACACGAGACACGTCGTTGTCGAAGTCTCTTATTGGCAATCTTAAGGGGTGTTTAGATCCCCGATAAGAGCACTCGGGGATGACAGAGTTTAACTAACGTATTGATATAAATGTGAAATCAACAGTTGGGGGCTCTAAGAGATGTGTGCTGACCCAAGTACAAAACTTACCGAAACCCCCTCATACTAGAGTGCTCCTATCGAGTATCTGCTGCGTTTGATATCCAGTAATGTCGCTCCGAGGTTTCCAATAGGGGCTCTAAGAGATGTGTGCTGACCCAAGTACAAAACTCACCGAAATCCGTCATACTCGAGTGCTCCTATCGAGTATCTTCCACTTTTGATATCCCGCAATTTCGCCCCGAGGCCTCCAATAGGGGCGCTAATAGATGTGTGCTGACCCAAGTACAAAACTCATCGAAACCCGTCATACTCGAGTGCTCCTATCGAGTATCTTCCACTTTTGATATCCCGTAATGTCGCTTCGAGATCTCCAATCGGGGCGCTAAGAGGTGTGTGCTGACCCAAGTACAAAACTCACCGAAATCCGTCATACTCGAGTGCTCTTATCGAGTATCTACTATTTTTAATACCCCGCAATGCAGCTCAAGCTCGTTTTCACTGGGGCTCACTACTTCAAAACAAAGCTGAACGAGAGTGTATCTGCTACAGTTCTTGGCCAAATCTTACAACCACTCTCTTTTACTCAGGTTTCTTGAGTAAAAATACACCTATTTTTACCTTCACATCCCTCCCAAGATACTCAACTTAATTCACATTCTTAATTTAGATTGTGTGATTTGCCGTTAAAAATGATTTAACGGAAGGTTTGGAATCTCTATATGCAGTCCTTTCAATTGCTTAGCTTAAACTTAGATCACATTTTCTATGATTATTTTGAACTTCTGTAATTTGAAATCTAAATCCAGTATGACCCACTTCAACTTTTTCTTGTGATTCAGAGTTGAAAGTCGTCTTATCATGAAGGTTTTTTTCGATGTAAATGGAATTTGACGATTTTGACGTATCGTAACTAGCTGAAATTATTGAATTAATTATCTTTAGGTTTTTTGATAGTGAACTTGTTCAAACAAATCCCCCTCACTTATTTCGTGTTTGAAAAAATCTGTAAGAATTATCCCAGTAAACAAAAACGGCACCGGAAGTGCTGATTACTCAAATAAAATAATTTATAAAATACAAGGGGTTCCTTCATGTCTCTGTTCAAAAAGTCTTTAGTAGCGGTCGCGTTATCCAGCGCTTCACTAAGTGGTGCAGCATTAGCTTCGGAAACTGGCCAAGTTGGTATTATTTCTGATTTCAATGTTCAAGCGTACGGTGTTGCAGCTATTTCAATAGTCAATTACAACACCGGTGACAATCGAGATGATAGTGTTGGTTATGCTGTAGAGAATGAATCCCGAATTGGATTCCGCGCTTCTAAACCAATGTTTGATGATTTTTTGATTACTATGCAGATAGAGTCGGGTTATGTTGATAGTACTGATTGGGGACATGGTGGCGTTGCTGGTGGTGTTTTAGGTTTCCGTGATACTTTCATTGGTGCATCTGGTGAATGGGGTAACTTGAGAGTCGGTCGTGTTCTAACCCCTTTGTATGAAATTGTTGATTGGCCTTTCTCTAATCCTGGTTTGGGTGCTACTTTCGATTGGGGCGGTATTAATGCAAACTACGATCGTCAATCTAACCAAGTACGTTTTGACTCGGCTAACTATGGTGGTTTGACATTTGCTGCATCGGTAGGTCGTGACCAAGATGAGAATGGTGGTGGTAACCCAACAAGAGATTCAAACTTTTATGGCGGTAACATCAAGTACAACTTTAGTACTGTAACATTGATGGCAGCCGGTGAGTCAGCAAATAACCTTCGTGGTGTAGATGGTGATGATTCATTTTCATATCTAGTCGGTTTTGAGGCTGGTCTTCCTGCTGGGTTTGGAATTGCAGCTGCCTATAAATATGATGAAATTGATGGAAACGTAGATGAGCTTACTCAAGACTCTATTTCTGTTATTGGTCAATGGTGGCACGGTGCCCTTGGTATCAAATTGGGTTACGCACAGAATTTCGATTCAGAAAAGAATAGCGTAACGCAGGATGACGGTAACAGTATTACTTCTGTGCAAGTTATGGGCGTAATCGATGGTTTTGTACCTTATGTTCGTGTTGCTGGTCGTACAGACTTCAACGGCAACAATGATACAGATATCGTTACTCGCTTTGGCTTAGAATATGGTTTCTAAGAATCTATTAATAGAGACTTATAGCTTCCAAATACCTAAATAAAGTAAGATTTAAGGCGCCAACATGATGTTGGCGTTTTGAATTAGCAATGGATAACATCTTATATGGTCTTAATAAAAAATAATAAATGGGTATTGGCGTCACTAGCAATGGCTCTTGGCGGTTGTTCCACATTGGATTCATCTAGTGATTTTTCGAATTCCGTCGCCAACGTAGATACTCGACTCACTCATATTCAAGTTACGGGTAGAGACTTTCAACCTGACTTCATTGCAAAAAGTGGATCTAATATTCTCAAGTCCTCTTTGAGTTTGACGGATAATTACCCTATAGATAAAACTTCAGCGCCTACTTCTTATATAGAAATGGAAGTGAGTTACTTTCAAAATTACGATGAGTACAAAACCTCTACGTACAATGGTTTAGTTCAAAATCTTACTCGTACAAAACCGTCATCTTCAAGTTGTAACGAGCATTGTACTGCCACTCAATATTTTAGATTTCCGATAGATCAAGAACAGATTGAGATTGCATCCTCGGAAGGGTTATCTTTTGAATTAACTTCTACAAATAAGGGAATGAGAACTCAATTTGATATTCCCGCTGCCTATATAGAAACGATACACAAAACAGCTGAGTTGAACGCAAGAGGTGTAGTTTCGTCTGTTGATAATCAAGCTGCGAATTCAAAACCAGAACCCAAAGCAAAATCAAATGAAATGCTTGAGTACTGGTACAATGAAGCGAATCCAGAAGATCAGAACGCATTTACTGATTGGGCTTTTAAAAATAGAACGGAGATCGGTGCCAAGCTAGACTTGAGTAATAAACCTGTTGAGATGATGACATACTGGTATGAGAAAGCATCGCTTGAAGAACGCAAAAAATTCCTAACATGGCTACTAGATCAGTAAGATTAAGAGCACGAAAAATTTAACATCCAAGTACAATTCTTGAATCAGTCTGCTTTAGACTTATGAACAACAGTTTTGGCCTAGCATCATTTTTCATGTTGATGATGCTGGGCTTTATTTTTGCCATGAAAATACTCGGTATTTCGCACCAAATCTTACCAATCTAACCCCCTATCAATTTTTATAAGCAGTAAAAGTACGGCTACTTTGCGTGACTCTCGTCACTTTTTTCTGTTTGCGTCCAGATTGTGGCTTCAATTTATCTAAATCTACTTTGATTTAGGTCCCACTCAACCTATCCATATTTGATTGATATCGTGATCATAGTCACCTTTTGTATTTGTTGTTGAATTCTCTATAAAATTTATATTTTTATTAACTTGTTGTTTTTAATGGTTTAATTAACTTTTATTTTTTTTATAAGACATGTTGATGTGATATATGTCGCACTGTCGATAGCTTTATTTTTCTTTGCGAATTAACTGGAGCAGGATGCATCCAAGTCATGGAGACATTGTAGCTACTGAAATCGAACTCGAATTCGAAAGTGCAGTACTACTGAAGCTGAAAAGGATTTGTTCTTGGTTCTAGAAGGGTTGCCAAGAAAATCATTAGAAGAGCTTGTGAATTGAAGCTCTCAATAAATTCTAGTTTGACAAATGTAGGTATAAACATGAAAAAAGTTATCGGGTTAAGTGCACTGGCATTAGCTGTTTCTTCTCCAGCATTCGCATCTTCTTACGTTACAGGTAATGTTCAGTTTCACGATGACGGTCGTATCCACGGCTCAAAATCAACTTCGACACTAGAAGCGGGGCATACTTTTGAAAACAGTTTAGGCGGCCTGACTCTTTACACTGAGTTTGACGGCATTCAGCTTGGTGAGATTGTTACTGAAAATGGTGGTGCAGGTAATACTACTCCAGCTATCACTGTTGGTGGTGAGCAATCATTTAACCTAACCGATCACCTATGGGTTGCTGCAGGTTACCAGCACTTGATTTCTGCGGGTGACTCTATCCAGTACCGCCCACTAGTTAAGATTGGCTACAACTTCGATAACGGCATTTCTATTAGCAACCGTACTCGTGCTCATATCGATGCAACAGATGCCGACGCTGATACAGATTACCGCATGGATAACCGCATTGCTTACGATTTTGCGGACATGGATCTTGCTCTAAGCTACAACAACGTTTACATGATTGAAGGCGAGACAATGGATCACGAGATCCGTGCTACTTGGACACGCAACGGCGTTCAGCCTTACTTCGAGTTCCGCAGCCAAGCGAATGGTCTTGAAAATGATGCGGGCAGTAGCCTAGTAAACAATGCCTTCGTATTCGGTGCCTCTTACGGCTTCTAAGGTTATTTCCTCGTAGGGCATTTACCTTTTTTGCCCAGTAAACACAAGGAAGGGTGTTAATTGTTTGATTTGCCGAGCTGGATTGTCAGCTCGGCTTTTTTGTTTTTAATACTCAGCGGTGATCTCGTAGGAAGTGAATTTACGTAGGTTAATCACACCGGTATCGAAGTATAAGTACTGACCCTTGATGCCGAGTAGAGTGCCACCTAAACGTGGCGTTTTATCAAAGTTTAAGGAGCTGATCTTGGTTGGGTATTCGGTCACTGGGTAGTCAATATCAACAACGTCAGCATCTAGACGTTCAATCGCATCTGCACCGAACCTAAGCTGAAGCTCTGATAGCTTTTCTTCTATCTGTGGAATCAGTTCTTGAGCTCGTTGCTTCAGGTCTATGTTGTCTGCTTTGCCTTTTAGCATGTTGCGCCAATTGGTTTTATCAGAAATAAACGCTTTTAATGCCGTTTCTACCAAACCCGATTGAAGACGAGAGCTGACCTTGAAGATCGGCAGGGCTTGGTTGGCTCCTTGGTCTATCCAGCGAGTAGGTATTTGTGTATGACGAGTAATACCGACCTTTATCGCGGTAGTATTGGCCAAATAAACGTAGTGGGGCACAAAGCAATTGTCCTCGCCCCATTGCGGTTCTCGACAGGTGCCTTCATCAAAATGGCAGGTTTCCGGTTTCATTATGCACATGTCGCATTTAGCAAGCTTGGTCATGCAAGGGTAGCAAAACCCTTGAGAATAACTTTTCTTGGTTTTCTTGCCGCACTCTTGGCAATGGATGTTGCCTGAATGTTCTAAAGTGAGCGGCTTACCAATCAAGGGCATAAGATCAAGCAACTGATCATCTAGTGGTAATTGATAGGTGACTTGTCCATCTTGTAGAGCGGAGGTCATCTTGCGGATATGGCCAGTTATTTGAGTCATGCTTTGCGTATTCCTTTGTATTTCGCAACCGTTCGTTCTCTATTTCTAGTATACCTAACAAAATTGTGACTGTGCTCATAATGTTGTTTATAGCGAACAGAGGTATTTTAGGTGCTGATTTGGTTACTCTTTATTACCAATTCTTACGTATTACAGTTGTAGCGCACTTGTTAACAATGTGAGCTGGGTCACTTTTAGTTCATTAATATTGCAATGTGTCATAATACTGCAACATTAATGTTGTTAGGGCGCGTTAGATGGCGCATATTGAAAGGGTGTTAAACATTATCAAGGAAAGCTTATGCATCACCCATCTATGATTGAACATTCTGAGTTTGGTCTTATCAGCCGTATCGCTCTATTTTCATTGGCCTCACTGATCTGCGTAGTAAGTTTCATATTATGAATACTCTAAGCTAGGGGAGTATCTGCAAAGCTACATCGGTTATACCAAATACTCCCCGCCCCCGCGTCATTTCACTATCTTAATTTTTACTCTGAATTGCCTTGCTTAAGGCTTACTCTGCCCCTCTTTAACTAGTTTCAGCTGGATCTCGTTGTACATTTGTACTTCGGTGCTAAAATAGCGACAAATTTTACGCTTATCCAAGCGACTGGACTGTTAAAGGTAAATTCAATGACGGTAAAAACTCGTTTTGCCCCAAGCCCAACTGGCTTCCTACACGTAGGCGGTGCACGTACTGCACTTTACTCTTGGCTTTATGCTAAAAACCAAGGTGGTGAATTTGTACTGCGTATCGAAGACACTGACCTAGAACGTAACTCTCAAGAAGCAGTAGACGCTATCCTTGAGGGGATGCAGTGGATGGGACTGGATTGGGATGAAGGTCCGTACTTCCAATCTAAACGATTTGACCGCTACAATGAGTGTATCGACCAACTGCTAGCAGAAGACAAAGCGTACAAATGCTATGCGTCTAAAGAGTTGCTTGAAGAGATCCGCGCTGAACAAGAAGCCAATAAAGAAGCGCCTCGCTACGATGCTAATCACCCTAAAGTTGTTGCAACAAATGCCCAAGCTAAAGAGGGTGACGATTACGTAGTACGCTTCCGCAACCCGAAAGAGGGTAGCGTGGTATTTGACGACCAGATTCGTGGTCGCATTAAGATTGGTAATGACCAGATGGATGACCTTATCATTCGTCGTACCGATGGCGCGCCAACATACAACTTCGTAGTTGTAGTGGATGACTGGGATATGGGTATCACTCACGTAGTTCGTGGTGAAGACCATATCAACAATACGCCTCGTCAGATCAACATCTACAAAGCATTAAATGCGCCAGTTCCTACCTTTGCACACTGTGCAATGATTCTAGGTGACGATGGTGCGAAACTGTCTAAGCGTCATGGTGCTGTATCAGTCATGCAATACCGCGATGAAGGTTACTTACCGAATGCACTAAACAACTACCTAGTTCGCCTAGGATGGTCTCACGGCGACCAAGAGATCTTTTCAAAAGAAGAGATGATTGAGTTCTTTAGCCTGAATGCTATCTCTAAATCAGCCTCTGCGTTCAATACAGACAAATTGTTGTGGCTAAACAACCACTACATCAAGACCTCAGAGCCTGAGTACGTTGCTAAGTACCTGCAATGGCATTTGGATCAGCAAAACCTAAACACTGACAATGGTCCTGCAATTACTGAAGTGATCACATTGGTTGGTGAGCGTTGCAACACGCTTGTTGAGCTAGCTGAGCAAGTTCGTTACTTCTATGAAGACTTTAGCGAGTTTGAAGCGGGCGCTGCTAAGAAGCATCTGCGCGGCGTAGCAAAAGGACCTCTAGAATTGGCACTGGCTAAAGCTGAAGCACTGACAGATTGGTCTACTGACGCGATCAAAGATGGCGTGATCAAAGCCGTTTGTGACGAGCTAGAGATCGGCATGGGCAAAATCGGCATGCCACTGCGTGTTGCTGTTACCGGTGGTGGTCAATCTCCATCTGTAGATGCAGTCATGGAATTGATTGGTAAAGAGCGTGTTATTGCTCGTATCAAGCTTGCACTTGAGTTCATCGCACAGCGCGAGGCAAATGCTTAATTAGCTGAGTTGCACGCTAAGTAAACTGATTTAATCAAACCGCTAACTTTCAGTAAGTTAGCGGTTTTTTTGTATTATAGTTATGGGACTGTCTTTGTCTCGCTATGGTGCCTTCTTGAAATCTCGTGCTATTCCTCTTTTTGATACCCTTAGGTTTTTAATACCGTTGCTGTTCGGCTTGCTGTTTTCAACGCTTGGTCTTGCTGATATCGAACTGACTGAAGAGGAGAAGGCTTGGCTTAGAGAGGGACAAAAAGTTCAGGTTGCGGTATTTGAAAGTCATCACCCTTTTATGTTTACGAATAATCGGGGCGAGTTTGCCGGTATAGTTAATGATTACCTTCAATACATAGAAAAAGAGACGGATATAGATTTTATAGAAGTCCCTATAGTTACCCTTGAAGAAGGCTACCAAGGCATAGAGGATGGTAGCTTAGACTTGTATCCGATGACCTTTGATTTTTCAGGGTCACAGATTGGTCTCAATTATTCAGTGCCATACCTCCCATATCATTATTTTGTCTTTACCAACATTAACGATACCTTTGAAGCAAAATTGACGCCCAATTCTGAAATACTGCCCAAACTTGCTGTCATTAAAGGAAGTGCTGTTGACCGATACCTCCATACTCAAGAGAGCGACTTAGAGGCAGTTTACTTTCAAAGTGATAGAGAAGCGCTTAAAGCATTAGATGCTGGTGTGGTTGATGCTTTTGTGGGTGAAAAAGTTTCCTCTCAAGGCCTGATTAAAGGACTCCACCTCAAAAACGTCAAAGAACTAAGACCGGTAAGAGCGCTTTATGGCTTGCGACTGCAAATGGCCACCAATCCCAAGGCGACTCAATTATTGTCGATTATAAATAAGACATTGAAGAGCATGCCCTATGATATTCAAAACGGCATTATGGCGCATTGGTATGATAATGAGCCGCATAAAAATCGACTTAATGGCTATACCTACTTCAATCGTGTCCCCTATATGTACACCTCGGACTCGGCCGTTGGACTAGAGTTTTCTATCTTGCAACACCTGTTTGAGTCAATGGGTTACGAGGCAGGTAATTTATTAGCTGGAAGCCAAGATTTTGATTATGCCAAAAAGTTGGTAGCCGACGACCTTGATTTTGTATCAACTCAAATTGTCGACAGTTGGATAGTGCAAAATCAAACGCAGGGAGACCTGTTTTACTCTGACCCTTATTTAGTTCAAGAGTACCGACTGGTTTCTCGTTTGGGTGAGCGTATAGCGTTAAATGGTCAAGTACCCAAGATAGTAGGGAGTATTGTAAGTAGAGATGATGTGGTCGTTGCCCATGCTATCAAAATGCTTGGAGAGCGGTTTGGCCGAGGGATCGATAAGGAGTTTATTGATTTAACTCGCGCTTTAGAGGCGCTTGATGAAGGAGAAGTGGATTATCTGCTACTCGATTCAAGGCAACTGTCCGTTCATTTTAGCCGTCTTAATCAAGAACTGAACGTCAATATTACTCATGATCAAAGCACTCGCTTTAGAGTTCCGCTGACGATTGCTTTTCGTGATCCAGTGCTTCGCGACAAATTTAATGCTGAGATCAGTGTTTTTGCCCGCAGTGCGAAGTACCGCCGCTTAGAAAAGCTGTACGAGAACGCATCATTTCGCTCTAAGGCTCAAAGTGGCGAATTGATGGTAGAAATCATTACTTACCTGATATCTGTAGACAGAGCTGAGCTCATTGATAAGGTGTTTGAGGCGTTTAATTTCTCTAGTGGCTTCGAAGCGATTAGCCTTCAAAGAGGCGACAACCCCAACAATGTGACCAATTACTCCACCAATAGAGGCCGGATGGTAAAGGTTGATGACTTTAGTCGCCAAGGGTTGATACATCTGACCAAGCCTCTGCTGCAAGAAGACGGCATAGAGCAGGTTATCCTTGGCGAGTTAACCATTTATTCAGAGCTGACAAATAGCACCTCATTTGACCAAAACTACACCCCGCCATTAAGTGTCTTTGAGGGGTTCAGCGCAGCCGATTATCAGAATATTCGTGAAATTTACCAGCGCTCTAACTTACAGATATCAACGTTAAATCTCTCTCAACAAGAGGTTGAGTGGATCAAAAAGAATCCAGTAATCTCGGTGGGTATCGACCCTGCTGCTTTGCCTTATGAGGGGGTGAAAAATGGTGAATATCGAGGGATTGTTGCCGATGTGCTGAAGGACATGAGCCGTAAAGTTGGCGTTCAATTTGAACCTTACTTGGTTGGCTCTTGGCAAGAAACTGTTGAGAAGGTGGAGAGACAAGAATTACCGATGGTTTCCGCCGCCATAGAAAACAAGAGCATGTCGTATGATTACGTGACGACTTTGCCATTGTTCACGGATCAACTTGCCGTGGCGTGTAGGACAGGGCTTGACTATGGTCATGGCTTAGAAAGCATGGATGGAAAACGGGTCGGAATTCAGCGCGGTGCCTCAAATACTCCAACGCTAATGGACAACTACCCAGAGATTGAGTGGGTGTTAGTGGATAGTTCTGCTATTGGCTTGGAACGATTAGCGAACGAACAGTTAGAAGGATATGTGGATACGACTTATGTTATTAACTTCATTTTTAATGAACACTCCTATCGTAATTTGTCCATTGTGGACCGCTTAGATTACACAGTAACCCCTACCTTTCACACATTAAAGAGCGAGCCGATACTCAGCTCTATTGTCACTAAAGCGGTACGTTCAATCAGCGCTAGCCGAAAACAGCAGATCATAAATAACTGGGCCTCAAGTCGAGTGATAGAGAAGATCGACTATCGAATGATATTGTTGATATCCGGTTTCTCGCTCCTTATCCTTGTGATTTTTTTCATTTCAAATAGAAGGCTAAAGAAGCAGGTGGAGGCGACGACTAAGGCAGAGCAGGAGGCCCTTGCCAGTCGAAATCAACTGTTCGATATCCTCAATACCTCGAGTATTGCGGCAATCATGGTACAAAATGATCGCATTGTTTACTCCAATACCCGTGCTTTGGAGCAGTTTAAACTAAACAGCAATGAATCTTATGGAACACTCATATCACGTGTTTATGCGGATGCGGAGGATAGAGAAAATGTCTATCAGGAGCTTCAAGACAAAGGCAAGATCGTTGATAGGGAAATGGTGTTTCAACGAGAGGACAACAGTCAGTTTACTGCTTTGTGTAGCTACTATGAGATAGATTATCTAGGTCAGCCGGCCGTGCTTTTCTGGAGCTATGATATTTCAGAGATCAAGGCGCTTAATAAAGAGCTTGCGAACGCTATTGTTGCAGCCAATATAGCCAATCAAACAAAAAGTGATTTCTTGGCTAACATGAGTCACGAGATCCGCACTCCAATGAATGCCATTATCGGTATGTCTTATCTCGCCCTTGAAGGTAACTTGAATAGCAAGGCGCGAAATTACATCAGTAAGGTCCATCAGTCTGCTCAATCTTTATTGTTGATAATCAATGATATATTGGATATTTCTAAGATTGAGTCGGGCAAGTTAGACCTAGAGCAACGCCCTTTTTCTTTAAAGGATACCCTAAGGGATATCGCTAATATTCTGAGCTTTAGAATTGCAGAAAAGAACGTAGATTTCATTTATAACATCGAGCGTTCTATTCCAAGAATGGTGATTGGTGATGAGCTTAGACTGTCACAGGTGTTGATAAACCTAGGTAATAACGCCACCAAATTCACCGATAAGGGTGAGATTCTTATCGGCCTTGAAGCTAAGCCTGTGGATAGCCCAGAAGATCTGTATCGTTATCACTTTTATGTGCAAGACACCGGAATTGGGATTGCAGAAGATAAACTCAACAGCTTATTTGAGTCATTCCAGCAGGCGGACGCATCAACAACACGGGAGTATGGCGGCACAGGGCTAGGTTTGAGTATTAGCCGTCAGATTATTGAGTTAATGGGCGGACGAATATGGGTAGAGAGTGAGCTAGGAATAGGGAGTACCTTTCACTTTGAGGTTGAGCTTAAGGTTGCCACAAACGCCAATAGGCTTAATCAAGAAAGATTGGATAATATCAGTGACTTGAGCGATAAGTCTTTGTGGGTATTAGAGTCTTCCGAAAAGGGGGAACTGGCGTTACGTAATGCCTTGCTTGGCACTGATTTAAACCCAAGGATTTATGATGACTTCTCGACATTATTAGAAGCGCTGAAAGAAGCTAATCAAGTTCAGTCCATTGTCTACGTTTGCGATGTCGGACTCTCAAAAGATGCCTCCATATTTCAATCACAGCTAAGGCAACTTAAAGAGAAAGGACGAGTGGTCTTAAGTAGTGCCAATGAAGATAGGACTACTCTCGCCAGAGAAAATGATATCGAAACCTTACCTCGCCCTTGGCTTCCCTTTGAGTTCCTCGCCCAAGTCAGTGGCTTAGAGTTTGATGATGCGAAGCAATCGACAGGTGAGGACATTGACCACGAGGCATTGTTACGCGGGACACGAGTGCTTCTTGTGGAAGATAACGAGCTCAATCAAGAACTGGTTCTCGGACTTCTTGAACCCTTTGACCTTGATATTGATGTGGTAGGGAATGGACAGTTGGCTGTAGAAAAGGCCAAGCTGCAACAGTATGCGATAATCCTGATGGATATTCAGATGCCAGTCCTAGGCGGCTATCAAGCCACTGAGCAAATTCGAGCGTTCGATAAGCAAACGCCTATCGTGGCAATGACGGCCAATGCGATGGTGGGTGATGAAGAAAAAGCTGCCGCAGTAGGGATGGACGATTACTTAGCGAAACCCATAGAAGTGGCGCGCTTGATGGAAGTATTGGTGCGTGCAGCTCAAAAGGAACAAGGGCTGAGTGATGTAACGCCACAAATAATACAGCCGCAAGTCGCAACGAAAGAATCTGAAGATGGCATCCTATTTTCTGCTGAGAAAGGGTTACAAACCTGCAATCAAAATAGAGCCTTGCTGTTAAACCTACTTCGCAAATATTTGACTAACTCTTCAGCGCGTATCGATAGCTTTGCTCAAGCGATAGAAGAGAAAAACTGGGAAACAGCAAAACGAGAAATCCATACCGTTAAAGGTACCTCAGCAAATATCGGTGCCATGGTGCTCACCAGCTTGTGCGTTCGTTATGAACAGCAGATGCATTCTAACTCTCCTGAGTTAACGCATTTGCAGATTGAGCGCCTTCGCTCGGTATTGATGGAGACAGAGGCTGCAATAGAAGAGTACCTGCATGATAGCCATGCTTTAGAGTTGTTGACCCAAGATGGCGAACAAGATGATATAACAGTCTCTGCGCAGAGTGTACGTTATGAAGAGTTGTATCCTCATATGAGCGAGCTTAAGGGGCTAGTGGAAAACTATGACCTTCAAGCGACGGATAAAGTACAAGCACTTAGAGAGCAGTATTCACAGATTGAGCTACTACAATTACTCGATGCCATAGAAGGCGCTTTGGCCAGCTATCAGTTTGATGGAGCGTTAAAGGTGCTAAATGATTGGTTCGAGAGTCACAAATCTTAGGGAAAGAGATGCCAGACGAAAAGACAATGCTACACCAGGATCAAGATAAGCCCTTGTTATTAATTGTGGATGACACCGCGGAAAACATTGATGTTTTAGCGGGGTTGTTAAAGCAAGACTATCGAATCCGAATTGCGACCAATGGTGAGTTGGCGCTGAAACTGGCTCAAGTCATACCACTTCCTGACCTTATCTTGCTGGATATCATGATGCCTGAGATTGATGGCTTTGAGGTGTGTCGCCAGTTAAAAATCCAAGATAATACTCAGCATATCCCTGTTATTTTTGTCACTGCAAAGATATCGCCAGAGGATGAGATCAAAGGCTTGCAACTTGGGGCGGTGGATTACATCGGAAAACCTATCGTTCCTCCCATCGCCAAGCAAAGAATTGAAACACACTTGGCATTGTCAGACCAAAATAAGCAGTTGTATCTAAAGGTAAAAGAACAAACAAAAGTCATAAAACAGACCAACGTTGAGCTGCTTAAAAGGCTGGGAAGGGCGGCGGAATACAAAGATAACGAAACTGGTATGCATGTTTTGCGTATGGCGAACTATGCCTATATTTTAGCGAAGTCGTGCGGTATGCGGGATGAGCATGCTGATCTATTGAGAGAAGCGGCACCCATGCACGATATAGGTAAGATTGGCATACCTGATGGCATCTTACTAAAGAAGGGGAAATTAGACCCTGAAGAGTGGAATGTGATGCGGAATCATGTACAAATCGGCGTGGATATCCTAGGGGACTGTGAAGGCTCTAAGCTCATGGAAATGGCTCGTATCGTAGCCTTAACTCACCACGAAAAATGGGACGGTACAGGTTACCCCAATGGCTTGGAAGGAGAGCATATTCCTTTAGTTGGACGCATCTGCGCTATTGCTGATGTATTCGACGCGTTAACGTCTGCTCGTCCATACAAACAGCCTTGGTCTGTTGAAGAGGCATTACAGTTTTTGGATGAACAAAAGAGTCATCACTTTGATGCTACGCTGGTGGAGCTGTTTTTAAGCCAAGAGCCTAAAATACGGGAGATCATGAAAAAATATGCTGAGCCTGATTAGTGGTTACTGTTTTTATCTAGCGCATTGATAGTCTCTATCTCTGCTCGACGAAGGCCCTTAAGTTGTCGCTTGAGGGCCTTGTTTTTATACATATTAATGTCAGCTTCAGACAGCAAGTGATCAAAAGTGATGTTCTTATTGTGGTACAAGCTATAACCAATGCTGACTTTGATATTGACGAAGGCACCTTGCACCAGATATTGGCCTTGCTCAACTCTAGATTGAATGGACTGTACTAATTGCGCTAACTCTTCCTCGTTCTTAATTCGAGAAACAATAATAAGGAATTCATCCCCGCCCACACGCGCAATCGTATCGTTGGCACGAACACTTTTTCGTAATCGCTTAGCCACTTGTTTCAATATGAGGTCGCCACTGGCATGACCGTAGTTATCATTTATCTGCTTAAAACCATCAAGGTCGATATTCAGTAAAGCAAATCGTGTCCCCGAATGCTTAGCGTTCCCTATGATGTTTTTGAGGGTGTAAATAAAGTAGCGACGGTTTGGGAGGCCTGTCAATTCATCTTGCATAGAGCGCTGCCTAGCTTGCAGATAAAGCATTGAGATGATGGCAAACATGGCGAGAATGATGGACAGTATTAAATAGCCGTACCATCTGACTGGGTTTATGAGATACCAAAAGGCTGGGTTGGCATCCGGCTTTTCAGCAATGAACACCTCCCAATCTCCGTAGTTAATTTCAATATCATTCACCAGCAGTGGCTTTTTCATCGCCTGTAGGTCGCCAAATACTTGCGTAGGGTCTTCTTTCTGCCTTACAGCAATAGAGTAAACGTTATCTAATAAGTGAGTGTCTTCTACGACTTTCTGTATGTTAACCAACAGAAGAATGTGTCCTTGGTAGGTGCGACTGCCGATATCTCCTGCAAAAATGGGACTGCGCAGTATGTACAACTCGGGTGCATCTTCAACCTTGTGTACCGTGCCTTGAGCTAAGGTCTGAGGGTTACTTTTAAGCTTTTGTATCTGAGTTCTAACCGCCGGAGATTCTGTTGTATCACGCCCAATAGCGGCGGCGTAGAGTAATTCAGGATAGACATACGTGATGACGTCATCGACAGCAACCCCAAGCCCCATAAGTTGGTTGTCGTGATTGAGTAGGCTTTGACTGATTTTTTGTAGCTGTTGATTGGTGATACCAGGCTGAGTGCTAATGATGTTGGCTAATGTATAGGCTGAGTAGATTTTTTTCTGCAAGGATAAAGACAGCTCAGCCGAAACCTCTGCCACTTTGTTTTGCGCATCAGAAAAGCGGATGGTTTTTAATTGATTTTGTTTAAGGGCGTACTGATTCTCTATGAAATAGGTTCCAACTATTCCACATAGCAGTATTGCAGATGTGATGAGGGCTTTTTCTAGCTTTGACGTTAGTTGCACATTTTCCCACCGATTCGCATTGCGAATGTATTTACAGATATTACTTTTGACTGAAGTATAAATAGCATAGTGAATTCTCAGCAGTAAGGTAGGACTATTCTGCCGTGTAACAATACGCTGATCTGTAAAGTAAGTGAAGTTTGAGGGAGATCTCGTTTTTTGTACTTATATGGCATTTTTTATTTTTGCCGTTGATTTTATCAAACCTGCCCCCATTGTATCTTTCAGTGAGATTTCTAAAATATCTCGCCATCAATATTGAAGAGTGTTTAGGGGCACGTCTCGACACAGCTGGTCTATGTCGGTAGAATGTCGCGTCAATTTATTACTCTGAGGTTAATTGGAGATGTCTTGGCTTAAGATATCGCTAATTGATTCGTTGTTGCTTTGATAGCAACGGCACTCTTTTTTGTATTTAGGTGTCTCTTTGAGGCGCACACTAGGATGTTGTCACTCTCTGTAAGAGCTGTGACGCCATGCTCAGGAAACTGAGCTTTTGTTGAGGTTTAAAAATAATGCAAGCTACTGTTGAAACTCTAGAAGGTCTTGAGCGCCGTCTAACTATCACTGTTCCTGCTGCTAACATTGAAGATGCAGTAACAGCTGAACTACGTAACATCGCTAAAAACCGTCGTTTTGACGGCTTCCGTAAAGGCAAAGTGCCTATGAAAATGGTAGCGAAAATGTACGGTAAAGCGGTACGTAACGACGTTATGGGTGAAGTGATGCAGCGTCACTACATCGAGTCTATCGTTAAAGAAAAGATCAACCCAGCAGGTGCTCCAACTTTCGCACCAGTAGAAACCGCTGAAGGTCAAGATCTTGTATTTACTGCAACTCTAGAAGTTTTCCCTGAGATCGAACTTAAAGGTCTTGAGAACATCGCTGTTGAGAAACCAGTAGTAGAAGTTAAAGATGCAGACGTAGACAACATGATTGAAACTCTACGTAAGCAACAAGCAACTTGGACTGAAGTTGATGCAGCTGCTGAAGAAGGCATGCGTGCAACTATCGATTTCTCTGGTTCTATCGACGGTGAAGAGTTTGAAGGCGGTAAAGCTGAGAACTTCCCACTAGAAATGGGCCAAGGTCGTATGATCCCTGGTTTTGAAGACGGTATCACAGGTAAGACTGCTGGTATGGAATTCGACATCGACGTAGCTTTCCCAGAAGACTACCACGCTGAAAACCTAAAGGGTAAAGAAGCTAAGTTCTCTATCAAAGTGAACAAAGTTGAAGCTCGTGAGCTTCCAGAGCTTACTGACGAGTTCGTTGCTAAGTTCGGCGTTGAAGAAGGCGGTGTTGACGCACTTAAAGCTGAAGTACGCAAGAACATGGAGCGTGAACTTAAGCAAGCTGTTAAGACTCGCATCAAAGATCAAGCAATCGACGGTCTTGCTAAAGAAAACGACATCACTGTTCCTTCTGCTCTTATCGAGCAAGAGATCGGTGTTCTTCGCCAGCAAGCTGCACAACGTTTCGGTGGCAACACTGACGCTGCTGACCAGCTTCCTCGTGAACTGTTCGAAGAGCAAGCTAAGAAGCGCGTAGTTGTTGGTCTTCTTCTAGGTGAAGTAATCAAAGCTGAAGAGCTAAAAGCAGATGATGAGAAAGTTAAAGCTCTTATCACTGAAATGGCGACAGCTTACGAAGACCCAACTGAAGTTATTGCTTACTACGAAAGCAACGAAGAAATGATGAACAATATGCGCAACGTTGCTCTAGAAGAGCAAGCGATTGACGCTATCATCGCTAAAGCACAAGTGACTGACAAAGAAGAGTCATTTGATGCAATTATGAACCAACAGCCTGCTTAATGGCGTTGTGTTCACGTAGAAGGTTGACTTTTAAATAACACTTCTACTAATAATGGTCCGTATGAGATAATCATTCGGGCCATTTATTTTAGGGATAGGGATATAACACTATGAGCTACCAAGAAAAAAATGTAATGTCGCCGATCGTCGATGCACTCGTACCTATGGTGGTAGAGCAGTCTTCGCGTGGCGAGCGTTCTTACGATATCTATTCTCGCTTGCTTAAAGAGCGAATCATTTTCTTGACTGGACAAGTCGAAGATCACATGGCCAATCTCGTAGTGGCCCAGCTGTTGTTCCTAGAATCAGAAAATCCAGAAAAAGATATTTTCCTATACATCAACTCTCCTGGTGGTAGTGTAACTGCTGGCATGTCTATTTATGACACTATGCAGTACATCAAGCCGAATGTGAGCACTGTATGTATGGGCCAAGCGTGCTCTATGGGCGCATTCCTGCTAGCAGGTGGTGCACCAGGTAAGCGTTTTGCTCTTCCTAACTCTCGTGTGATGATTCACCAACCGTTAGGTGGTTTCCAAGGCCAAGCGTCTGATATTCAAATTCACGCTCAAGAAATTTTGACTATCAAAAAGAAACTAAACACACTTCTTGCTGAACATACTGGTCAGCCAATGGAAGTAATCGAGCGCGATACCGATCGCGACAACTTTATGTCTGCAGACGAGTCAGTTGAATACGGCTTAGTAGACTCAGTGTTGTCTCGAGGCAAATAAGCCCGTCGGTTCAAGTTTTTTGATGTAAACTTTATTAGATTAAAGTTTAAAGCTAAGAGGTTAGCGAATGACAGATAAAAGCAAAGAGAGTGGCAAGCTTTTGTACTGCTCTTTCTGCGGTAAAAGTCAGCATGAAGTTCGCAAGTTGATCGCGGGCCCGTCCGTTTACATCTGTGACGAGTGCGTTGATCTTTGTAACGATATTATTCGTGAAGAGATCAAAGAGGCTCTGCCGAAGAAAGAGTCAGAGGCGTTGCCGACTCCACGAAATATTCGTGAACACCTTGACGATTATGTAATCGGTCAAGAGTATGCGAAAAAAGTGCTTTCAGTAGCTGTATACAACCACTACAAGCGCCTACGTAACGGTGATAAAACCGCTGACGGTGTTGAGCTAGGTAAGAGTAACATCTTGCTGATTGGCCCAACGGGTAGTGGTAAGACACTACTTGCAGAAACGCTAGCTCGTTTCCTAGACGTACCGTTTACTATGGCGGACGCTACAACACTAACTGAAGCAGGTTATGTGGGTGAAGATGTAGAAAACATCATCCAGAAATTGCTTCAAAAATGTGATTATGACGTAGCAAAAGCTGAGCGCGGCATCGTTTACATCGATGAGATTGATAAAATCTCTCGTAAGGCTGAAAACCCATCTATCACCCGTGATGTATCTGGTGAAGGTGTTCAGCAGGCACTGCTTAAACTGGTTGAAGGTACAATCGCTTCAGTTCCGCCTCAAGGTGGTCGTAAGCACCCTCAACAAGAGTTCTTGCAGGTTGATACCTCGAAGATTCTATTTATCTGTGGCGGAGCATTTGCCGGCCTAGATAAAGTGATTGAGCAACGAGTTGAAACGGGTTCTGGTATTGGCTTTGGCGCGGAAATCCACGCTAAAGACGAGAACAAGAGCATCAGCGACATGTTCAAGCAAGTAGAGCCTGAAGATTTGGTTAAATACGGCCTTATCCCTGAGTTTATCGGTCGTCTTCCGGTAACGACGACTCTTACTGAACTTGACGAAGCTGCCTTGATTCAGATTCTTAGCCAGCCTAAGAATGCACTGACGAAGCAGTATGCAGCCTTGTTTGACATCGAAGATGTAGAACTTGAATTCCGTGAAGATGCACTTAACGCAATTGCGAAGCGTGCAATGGAGCGTAAAACAGGTGCTCGTGGTCTTCGCTCAATTCTTGAGAACGTGCTACTTGATACCATGTACGAACTGCCTTCAATGACAGACGTAAGCAAAGTGGTTATCGACGAGTCTGTTATCAATGGTGAGTCTGAACCACTGATGATCTACAACGGCGGTGACAACCAAGCGGCGATTGCAGAATCGTAAGGTTGAGCCTTAGAAAATAAAAAGCGAGCAGTAGCTCGCTTTTTTTGTGTCTGTTGATCGCATACTTACGTATGAGATGACTTGTATTCCACTGTTTTGCATTCTATTTCAGTCAAAACAACGAAAAACGGGCACTATTTGAGTAAGTTAGCTGATTCTTATTGTTACAAGTATTGATTCTATTTAAAGTGACCTTATATAAAGACCATAAGCCGAAAACGGAAGAGAGAGAACTATGAACTTGGAGCGTTCCGAGCGTATTGAAATACCCGTTCTACCATTACGAGATGTGGTCGTTTACCCACATATGGTCATTCCTCTGTTTGTTGGTCGCGAAAAGTCGATCAACTGCCTTCAGTCTGCGATGGATAATGACAAGCAAGTACTGCTTGTCGCCCAAAAAGAAGCGGACACCGAAGAGCCGACCAAAGATGATTTATTCCAAGTAGGTACAGTCGCCACCATACTGCAGCTTCTCAAATTACCAGATGGTACAGTTAAAGTGCTGGTTGAAGGTCAGCAACGTGCGCAAATTCACTCTGTTCGTGAAGACGACTTCTTTATCGCGGATGCTGAGTTCCTAACCACGCCGGTGATGGATGATAAAGAAGAAGAGGTGGTTGTGCGCAGCGCTATCAACCAATTCGAAGGTTTTATTAAACTGAACAAGAAGATACCGCCAGAGGTATTAACCTCTTTGAATGGTATCGATGATGCCCCACGTCTTGCAGATTCAATTGCCGCTCATATGCCTTTGAAACTTGCTGAGAAGCAGCGAGTACTAGAGATCATCGACGTTAACGAGCGTCTTGAGTTCTTGATGGGTAGCATGGAGTCTGAGATTGACATCCTGCAGGTTGAAAAGCGCATCCGTGGTCGCGTCAAAAAACAAATGGAAAAATCCCAACGCGAGTACTATCTGAATGAGCAAATGAAAGCGATTCAGAAAGAACTTGGCGATATGGATGACGCGCCAGATGAGTTTGAAGCGCTCAAGGCAAAAATCGAAGAATCTAAAATGCCTACAGATGCTCGCGAGAAAACAGAGCAAGAGCTGCAGAAGTTGAAGATGATGTCACCTATGTCGGCAGAAGCGACAGTGGTGCGCAGCTACATCGACTGGATGGTGGGTGTACCGTGGGCTAAGCGCTCCAAGGTGAAGAAGAACCTAGCCAAAGCTGAAGAAGTACTCAATGCCGATCACTACGGCTTAGAACGCGTTAAAGAGCGTATTCTTGAGTATTTGGCGGTACAAAATCGTATCAACAAGCTGAAGGGACCTATCCTGTGTCTTGTTGGGCCTCCAGGTGTCGGTAAAACCTCTCTAGGTCAATCTATTGCAGCTGCAACAGGTCGTAAATACACACGCATGGCACTGGGTGGCGTACGTGATGAAGCAGAGATTCGTGGACATCGCCGTACTTACATTGGCTCTATGCCAGGTAAGCTTATCCAAAAGATGTCTAAAGTAGGGGTGAAGAACCCACTGTTCTTGCTCGATGAGATCGACAAGATGTCGTCTGACATGCGCGGTGACCCTTCATCAGCGTTGCTAGAAGTACTGGATCCAGAGCAAAACAACGCCTTTAACGATCACTATCTAGAGGTTGATTACGACCTGTCTGATGTGATGTTTGTGGCTACGTCGAACTCTATGAATATTCCAGGTCCACTGCTAGACCGTATGGAAGTGATTCGTCTATCTGGCTATACGGAAGATGAAAAGCTGAACATTGCCAAGAACCACTTGCTTGATAAGCAGATCAAGCGCAATGGTTTGAAGCCTCAAGAGATCGAAGTTGAAGACTCTGCCATTGTTGGCATTATCCGTTACTACACTCGTGAAGCTGGCGTTCGTAGCCTTGAGCGTGAGATTTCGAAAATCTGTCGTAAAGCGGTGAAGAACATCTTGCTGGATAGCGCTTTGAAGAAAGTCGTCGTCAACCAAGACAATCTGAAAGAGTACTTGGGCGTGCAGCGATTTGATTACGGTAAAGCTGATGACAGCAACCGTATTGGTCAGGTAACGGGTCTTGCGTGGACTGAAGTCGGCGGTGATCTACTGACCATCGAAACTGAGTCTATGGTAGGTAAAGGCAAGCTAACACAAACCGGTTCACTGGGTGATGTTATGCAAGAGTCTATCCAAGCTGCGATGACGGTAGTGAGAAGTCGTGCAGAAAAGCTGGGTATCAACCCAGATTTCTATGAAAAGCGCGATATTCACGTCCATGTTCCTGAAGGTGCAACACCGAAAGATGGTCCAAGTGCTGGTACCGCTATGTGTACGGCACTGGTTTCAAGCTTAACGGGTAATCCTGTAAGAGCGGATGTTGCGATGACAGGTGAAATCACTTTGCGCGGTGAAGTTCTGCCTATCGGTGGCCTAAAAGAGAAGCTGCTTGCGGCGCACCGTGGTGGCATCAAAACCGTACTGATCCCTAAAGATAACGAACGTGATCTGGAAGAAATCCCTGAAAACGTTAAGAAAGATTTAGTGGTAAAACCAGTACAATGGATTGATGAAGTATTGACCGTTGCACTACAGAATGACCCGAGCGGAGTGTCCGTAGAAGGGTAAAAGAGTGATAAGTCGCAAATATTAGTACGTAAATTAAGCTGATGAGTACAAAATACTTGTCAGCTTTTTTATTGGGCGCTACTTTAACTAATGAGGCTGTAGCCCTTTCCTAATAAGGGTTACAAGCTAGATTCATAAAAACAATGGAATTGACCTACCTAAACTTTCACTCAGGTAGTAATAGGGGAATATATAGTGAATAAAACTCAACTTATCGAAAAAATCGCGGATAACGCAGATCTTTCTAAAGCTTCTGCTGGTCGTGCTCTAGATGCAGTGGTTGAATCAATCAGCGACTCACTGCAAGGTGGCGATCAAGTGGCTCTAGTGGGCTTTGGTACTTTCAGCGTCCGCACTCGTGCTGCTCGCACCGGTCGTAATCCAAAAACTGGTGAAGAAATTCAAATTGCAGAAGCTAAAGTACCTGCATTCAAGCCAGGTAAAGCACTTAAAGACGCAGTTAACTAATAAATTGCTCTCAAGTCACATCAGATAACAAATTATCGTTATCAAACCTTGTATTTATGCGCATCCTACTGGTGCGCATTTCTTTTTCTGATATCATCGGGTGAATGATTTTTAGAGCCTGAGTTCAATACAGGCCGCACTTCGGAGTTTCACACTATTATGATGGAAAGATTACGCGAAGGCGTAAATAGCATCGCAGTTAAGATCATTCTAGGTCTGATTATTCTCTCTTTCGTTTTTACCGGCGTAAGTGGCTATTTAGGTGGCGGGAACAGTACTGCTGCTAAAGTGGGAAATGCTGAAGTTTCTCGCGCAGAATTTGAAATGGCTTACCAGAATGAGCGCAATCGTGCCCAGCAACAAATGGGCGATTATTTTACTAGCCAGCTAGGCGACCCTGCATTTGTGCAGTCGTTCCGTCAGCGTGTGTTGGATCAAATGGTTAATCAGGTGTTGCTTGAGCAGTACGCTGAATCAATGGGCCTTCGCATCAGCGACCAACAGATTCGTGAAGTGCTGCTAAGCATGCCTCAGTTCCAAAGCAATGGTCAGTTTGATCAAGAGGTTTACCAAGCGTCTTTACGTCGTGGCGGTTACAACGCAGAAAGCTTTGCCGAGTACCTTCGTAGCGACCTTGTTCGCCAGCAAATCCTAAGTGCTATTGAGCAGAGCGAATTCGTGCTTCCTCAAGAAGTTGCTCAAGCATCAATGCTACTGACGCAAAAGCGTGACATTCGCACCATCACTATTGACCCAAATGAAATGGCAAAGAGTGTTGAGCTAACGGATGAACAGCTTCAAGATTTCTACCAAAACAACCCTGAGCGTTTCACTCGTCCAGAGCAGTTCAAGGTGTCATACGTTGAGCTATCTGCTGAGAAAATGAATCAGAGCGATGCGGTTACTGACGAAGAAGCTAAAGATTTCTACGAGCAGAACATCGACCGTTACTCGACTCAAGAACAACGTAGCCTTAGCCACATCCTAGTTCAAGATGAAGCGAAAGCTGATGAACTATTGGCTGAACTAAAAGCAGGTGCTGATTTTGCTCAAGTAGCGAAAGACAGCTCAGAAGACTTTGGTTCTGCTGAAGAAGGTGGCGCACTAGGTTGGGTTGAAAAGGGCGTGATGGACCCAGCGTTTGAAGAAGCAGCATTTGCTCTACAAAACACGGGCGATTACACCGAAGTCGTTAAGTCTGATTTCGGCTACCACATCATCAAGCTAGACGACCTAAAAGCGGCGCAAGCCAAGCCGTTTGCTGAAGTCGCAGCAGAAATTAAGACAGAAGTTGCTGAGCAGCAAGCTGTTGACAGTTTCTACGCACTACAGAATGAGCTTGAGACAGTCGCATTTGAATACCCAGATTCACTGGATGACGCTGCAGAAGCGGTTGGCCAGAAGGTGATCACTACAGACTTCGTTTCTGTTGCAGACGCGCCTGAAGTGCTGAAATCTCCTGCTGTTATGCAAGAGCTACAAACACCAGAAGTTCGTGAAGATGGTCTAAACTCAGCGGTTGTTGAAGTTGACCCAGAGCACATCATCGTTGTTCGCATTGAAGATTCTCGCCCTCAAACTGTACTTCCATATGAAGAAGTAGCAGCTCAAGTTAAAGAGCAACTGCAACAGGTTGAAGGTCGTAATCAAGCGAATGAACTGGCAACTCAAGTGGCTGATGCGCTTGAAGCTGGTGACAATACTGTGCTTGCTGAAAACAACTTAAGCTTCAGTGAAGTACAAAGTGTTGACCGTGGTTCTGATCTTTCGCGCACCGTATTTGCAATGCCTCGCCCTAGCGAAGGTAACCTGCACTACGCGAAATCAATCGACGCTATGGGTAACATAGTGATTATTGAGCTAAACAAAGTGGTTAGTGAGATTGATGACCAGTTCAATGCTCAAATCAGTGAACAGTTGCAAACAGGACACGTACAACAAGACCTTATGGGTCTAGTACAGACACTGCGTAACACGACTGATATCGAGTACTACATCTCTGGAGATGCGCAGTAATCATACCGCCGCATTTGCATTAAGAAACGGGCCGCTTTTAGCGGCCCGTTCTAGTTTCTGTCAGTGTTCATTCCAACAATGAGCGCTTTTTTCTAACTTGAGTAGGGCACGTTTGTGCCTAATTGACTTAAGGGAAGGAGAAAGAGATGGGATTAACGATGATAAAGCGTTTGTGGGTCATTGCACTTTTAGCGCTAGTACCGGTTATAGGGTATGCCGCAGATGAGATGAAGGCCGATAAATACGAAGGTATTGAGATTGAAGTGAACATCAATACTGCCTCTAGTGACGAGCTCGCAACACTACTGCTTGGGGTAGGAGAAACAAAGGCAAAACAAATCGTCGCCTTTCGTGAGGTGCATGGTGAATTCAAAGATGCTGATGAGTTGCAGATGGTGAAAGGAATCGGGGAGGCGACGGTCGACAAAAATCGAGCCCGTATCCGGTTATAATTATAGAACTATTGCTTTAACAACTTACGGGCTAGTAGCGCTATTGCTAGCCCAGATAAGGAGCCAATCAGGTGTGATTCAGTGGATACCCTAGCATTGATAAGCTCAGCGGTAGATAAAGTTACGAATCCACTGTTTTCAGCCAGCAACTTCAATCCTAAGCCCGCCAACAAAAACCAACTGCTACGCTTTCCTCTAGTGACTTCTTGATAGGCGTATAGGGCAAACAACCCGTGCAGTACGCCTGAGAAACCATAGTAGATTTGGGTCTGCGTAAACAGTAGCCCAATACCGATGAAGGTCGAGATAAGGGCGATATAGATACTCAGTTTTTTCCATCGAGCATGAAATAAGTAGCTGATGATCCAGAGTCCAGCGAGGTTCATCAGCAAGTGATACGCATTAGTATGGGTAAAGTTACCTGTTATTAGTCGCCACCATTGGTGTGTTGCGATAAGATCGTGCTCCCAACGTAGCGCAGTTGATACCGCTGGAATCATAAACGACGCTAAGAGTAAGCTGAAGGCAATTAGGAATTTATACACGTAACTATGTCCCGATACTGTGAAAGGTGTGGCCGCGCCAAGAAAGCCTGTTTGTGTCAATGGATTCAGGCGGTTGAAAGCTCTATTGAGGTGGTTATTCTGCAGCACCCTAGTGAGGTGAATCAAGCGAAAGGTACCGCCAAGATTATAGAGTTGAGTGTTTCACCTAGTCACCTTTTGGTTGGAGAGGACTTTTCGGCTGATCCAATGGTAAATCAATGGTTAGCTGAGCCCAATACGCTCAATCTCATCCTGTTTCCCACTCTTGATTCTGTGGAGCTGGGTGGCACGGTAAAGACCTTAGCCAATTTTCACAAAACACGCTTATTTCTCATTGATGGCACTTGGAAAAAAGCCTTTAAGATGTATCAGTTATCCAGCAACCTTCACTCGTTGCAGCAGGTCCATTTACCTAAGGATTTAGAGGGGCGCTACACCATACGCAAGGCCCCTAAAGAGAATGCGCTATCTACCGTAGAGGCTGCTTATCACGCGCTTACCATAATGAACGCCTGTGATGCTAAACCCCTAATCAACGCCTTCGATAAAATGGTTGAGTTTCAGATCTCTCAATTGCCTGAAGGTACTTATGATAAGTACTTTGGCGGTCGCAATAGGTAACCAACAGCGTTAGCTTGCAAACATCTTTGAGTGCATTTTTTGTGCGTAACCATCGGTCATGGCAGAGATGTAGTCGCAGATAACTCTAAATCCTTGGTCTTGCTGATCCCTCGCGAGTCTCCACTTGTTCTTGGTTGCCTCTGGAAGCAACCTTTCTGGGTCACCACTGAGCGCTTCAAAAAGGTCTATGACTATTTGCTGCCCCTTGTACTCAATGAGCTGAACCTCAGTGGCGTGAATCACATAGTGACTGACAAAACCCTTAAACACCTCTAGTACATCGAGCATTGGAGGATGGAGGGTGGCGTTGAATCGAACAAGAGGATGACTAAATTCACTGTCGGTGACTTCGGTTATTTCCGCACTGGTGAGTAAGGCATTAACGATACTGCCAATGGCATCTTTTCGCAGATAGTGCTCTCCAGAAAAGAGTTGCTCGCTTAAGCGGTTTATCTCAGCCTCCATCCAAGGATGGCCACAATCTGCAAGCTTGCTGGCGGCTGACTCGAGCCATTGCTGCTTAGAGACCAATCCTAGAACTATGGCATCCTCCAGATCATGCACGCCATAGGCAATATCATCGGCCAGTTCCATAATGGAGCAATCAAGAGATTTGAAACGAGTCTTCTTGGTGGTATATCGATTCCCCGCGTGGTGCTTAAGGCTACAAAATGGTTCTATGTCCTGTGATGGAAGCCCCTGAAGCACCCATTCAAAATACGCGTTGTCGATATCAAACACACCCTTTGCAGGTGTCCAGCGGCTCGCCTTAAGCTGCCTTGGGTTATCTATGCCATCGGGTATGGAATCGCGCTCTACTTTACTCAGCAGCGATGGGTATTTGAGAAGCCCAAGCAAGGTGCGCCGGCACAGGTTCATGCCGTGATGCTGAGTGTAGGGCTCAAGTTGGCTGACGATCCTAAAGGTCTGAGCATTGCCCTCAAAGCCACCATGCTCACGCATCATATAATTGAGCGCAACCTCGCCACCGTGTCCGTAGGGTGGGTGGCCAATGTCGTGAGCCAGGCACAGCGTTTCAATCAAGCTGGTGGTAGGAAGTATTGAAAGAAGATCAGGATGCTTAGATTGCAGCTGGGCGAGAATGCCAGAGCCAATTTGCGCGGCCTCTAGAGAGTGCGTCAGTCGCGTGCGATGAAAGTCATTACCACCGGCGCCATGTACCTGTGTCTTGGCTTGCAAGCGCCTGAAGGCAGCAGAATGCAGCACTCTAGCCCTATCTCTTTGATAAGGGTCGCGGTGATCATTAAGACGTGCTTTATTTTCTTCGTTTATACGCTGTTGCCAGAGATTTTCTACTTCCATGTGATTCAACTACTTTGTTAGATTAACTGATCTCATCAAGAGTCAACTCGAAGCTCGCGGAGAAGGTTTTTAGGAAATAACACATTTCCGGAGAATCCCTCTCTTGCAGTGTTTGCTCTAAACGTCGCTTTGCTGCGGCAAACTCATGATTACCGGCTGAAAGCTCTTCCAGACACTTTAGATAGGCACAAATGCAGTCAGCTTGCTTTACTAGCGAGTGCTCTTCGTCTGTGGCTTCTCCGCTAATAAGAAATGGCTTAAAGTCATCGACTAATTCTTCTGGAACCATAGACAGAAGCTTCTCTTCCGCTGCGGCCTCGATCTTTTTGTATTCCTTGGCAATGTAGGGATTGTAGTATTTGACTGGGGTAGGAAGATCGCCTGTCAGAACCTCACTACTGTCGTGATACATGCCGAGTACTGCAATGTGTTCAGGGTTGACATTACCACCAAATTTTTTGTTTTTGATGATAGCAAGTGCATGAGCAACAAATGCGACCTGAAGGCTGTGCTCTGAGATGTTTTCCTTAGAAACAGAACGCATTAATGGCCAGCGCTGAATAAGCTTCATTCTAGCTAAGTGGGCAAAAAAGTGGCTTTCTTTGTGCATGCTAATCAACCTTGTAGTAAGACAAAAAAAGAGGCACTAGGCCTCTTTAACATAAGTTATTGTGTGTACTGCGTGATGAATCGCTCGAAACGACTTATCGCCACTTCGAGGTCTTCGATATGTGGCAAGGTGACAATCCTAAAGTGGTCAGGCTTAGGCCAGTTAAATCCTGAACCCTGAACCAATAGCACCTTCTCTTGTTTCAAAAAGTCTAGCACCATTTTTTGGTCATCATGGATTTTGTAGATCTTGGGATCTAATTTAGGGAACAGGTACAGTGCACCTTTGGGTTTGACACACGACACTCCGGGAATAGAAGTAATCATGTCAAACGCTTTGTCTCGTTGCTCTAAAAGTCGACCACCCGGCAGTATCAACTCGTTGATACTTTGGTAGCCCCCTAATGCGGTTTGCACGGCATGTTGCATAGGTACGTTGGCACACAGTCGCATAGACGACAGCATGTCTAAGCCATCGATATAGCCTTTTGCAAGGTGCTTGGGACCGGTGATGAACATCCAACCACTGCGGAAGCCACAAATACGGTAGGCCTTTGATAGACCATTGAAGGTAACCATCACCACGTCGTCTGCCAGAGTGGCGATAGAGGTGTGAGTAGCACCGTCGTAAAGGATTTTGTCGTATATTTCGTCGGCAAAGATAATCAGGTTGTGCTCGCGAGCCACCTCAATAATTTGCAGCAATAGGTCGCGACTGTAGACAGCCCCTGTTGGGTTATTAGGGTTGATCAGAACCAAACCACGCGTCTTGGGTGTGATCTTAGATTTGATATCTTCGATATCAGGGAACCAATCAGATTGCTCATCACATAGGTAATGAACTGGGTTACCCCCAGATAGAGATACTGCTGCCGACCACAAAGGGTAATCAGGCGCAGGTACCAGTAATTCGTCGCCATTGTTCAGTAGGGCTTGCATCGCCATTACGATCAACTCGGAAACACCGTTACCCATGTAAACGTCTTCAACGTCTAATGAACGTAGCCCTTTTCTTTGATAATACTGAACTACAGCCTTACGAGCAGAGTAAATACCTTTAGAGTCACAGTAACCCTGAGAGGTTGGTAGATTTCTCAGTACATCGACTAGAATTTCATCAGGGGTATCAAAACCAAACGGGGCGGGGTTGCCGATATTTAGTTTAAGAATTTTATGCCCTTCTTCTTCCATGCGTTTAGCATGTTTGAGTACGGGACCACGAATGTCGTAGCATACATTATCGAGTTTTGATGACATCTCGATATTTTTCATTGTTAACCCTTAGAGTTTATCGATGTTAATAGTGTCAAATTACACCAAATTGGTAATTTTGAGTAGAAAAATCTGCACCCAAACCATTGAGTTACGCCCATTTCAGAGCTTAAATTTATGTTTGCTCTACAATTGTAGTTGTCCTGCTTGATTTGGCTAATCAGTCGCCCTAGAGTATGCGCATGAACAGGGTAAATCTTAAGAGAAAATAGAGAGTTAGAGGTCACATTGTCTCATCTTGCAAATGCTATTAAACAGCTCGCCCAACAAGTTGAATCCGCACCGAGAGATGTCTGCCGTGTAGAGGTGGCCATTGAAGAGTTGTGCGCCGATTCTGTTCTGCCATGGATGGGAAACCAATCTCTGTTTCCAAAATTTTATTGGCAGTCTCGTGATACCACCGAAGAAGTGGTCGCATTGGGCCAGGCTAGAACGTTTAACGAGATCAACCCCGCCTACTCGGTACTCAATCAGGACCAGAGAATTTGGGGAGGATATGCCTTCCCTTATAAAGAGAATAAAGGACGTTGTCTGAGTTCATTCTTCTTTTTGCCTCATATTGAACTCGTCCGAAGAAAGCAGGATTGGTTTTTAGCGGCTAACTTGATGGAAGATAGAGATGCGGTGCGCCGTGCTGTCTATCGTCTCAATGGCGATACGATGTCGCTTTCTGCGCACATGCCGGCAGTTACTGATGTCTTACATACCCCAAATAAAGAATTGTGGAATGATAATGTCGAACTGGCATTGGAGACTATTCACAACAGTGATTTGAAAAAAGTGGTTTTAGCTCGTCAAACTACCATTAAGCTGGATTCTGCGCTGCAAGGCATCGAATTATTAGCCTTGAGTCGTAAACAAAATCGCCACAGTTTTCACTTCCTATTCCAACTAGAAGAAGGCCATTCGTTTATTGGTTCGACGCCCGAGCGATTATACAGTCGTCGTGGTCAATTGATTGAAACTGAAGCACTCGCCGGCACTATTGGTCGACACAGCAACCCAGCACAAGATCTAGAGTTGGCGAATTGGCTGATTAATGACAAAAAAAACCTGCAAGAGAATCAGTATGTGGTGGATGATATCGTCGAAAGCTTGACACCCTTTTGCTCAAATATTGAGGTAGAGGGTGAAGCTCGTTTAGTTCGCCTTCGTCGTGTTCAACATCTAAAACGCCATATACAAGCAGAGCTAACCAAGCACGCAGACAGAGGAAGACTTCTGCAAGCTCTGCAGCCGACAGCAGCCGTCGCAGGATTACCTAGACGTCTAGCCTTGGAGTTTATTGAACGTCATGAGCCATTCTCACGAGCTTGGTATAGTGGCTCGGTAGGTTATATTAGCGAGCAAAGTGCAGAGTTTTGTGTGGCTATTCGTAGTGCTCTAGTGCAAGAGGATAATCTGCATTTGTTTGCGGGTGCTGGCATCGTTCCTGGCTCGCAAGCTGAACATGAGTGGCAAGAATTAGATAAGAAAATGTCGACGCTTCTTAGCCTCATTACAGAGCAAAGTGTATTGGAACAGGCTTCATGAGTCGGCTGTCTCTTGATGGCTTATCTCAAGCACAAGTAAACCGGGTTTGGTCGGCAGTTTTACTTGAAGAAGCGACCCGTTTTGGCGCCAAGCATGTGTGCATTGCGCCAGGTTCGCGCTCCACACCGCTAGCCCTAGAGTCCATCCAACAAGACAATCTCACTTTGCACACTCATTTTGATGAGCGCGGCTTGGGCTTTTTTGCGTTGGGTCTTGCTAAAGTAACTCAAACCCCGATTGTTGTTATTGTTACTTCAGGAACTGCGGTTGCCAACTTACTACCTGCGGTTGTTGAGGCAAACCTTACCGGCGAAAAACTGATTTTAATGACCGCTGACAGGCCAATACAACTGGTTGGCGTCGGTGCGAATCAAGCGATTGTTCAACAAGGCTTATTCTCAACTCATGCCGTTTCTGCGTTAAACCTGCCAAGTCCAAGCGCTTCGGTAAATGTGCGTTGGTTACTTTCTCAGTTTGATGAAGCGCTGTATACACAGCGAGAGAAGGGCGGGCCTGTACACATTAATTGCCCGTTTCCTGAACCTCTCTATGTAGAAGATTGCCCTTCGTTGTCACAGATAGAAGATCTACCTGTGAATTGGCTCAACTCCCGTGAAACCTTTGTGCAAAAAGAACCTAGTGCTCGCTCTAATGCCTTTGTGGAGTTTCTGGATTCTCATAAAGACCACAAAGGCTTAATCATTGTTGGCCGACTACCTTATGAGCAGTCATTGAAAGTCAAACAACTGGCTCAGCAGTTAGGTTGGCCGCTGTTGTGCGATCCTCAATCAGGTATTAGCTCTGAGTGGCAAGGCTATGATGTATGGCTTCATAATGACACGGCAAAAGCTCAGTTAGCACAATGTGATTTGGTTATTCAATTTGGCGCTCGGCTAGTGTCAAAGCGCTTGTTGGCGTTTTTAAAGCAGCGGGTTCTGGAGCCGGACTTTACGGCGTATGCATTGCTCAGCGATGAGGCGGGTTCTTTAAACCCAGATTATTTGCCAATGCAGCGATTTTCAGCGCAATGGTACATGGATACACCTCTTTCTTCGCAAAGCCAGAATTGGGCTGACGAATTGACATCCTACTCTGAGCAGGTTGCCACGCAGGCTCGTAAGCTATGCCGCAGCGACATTACCGAACTAGAGATAGCGCATCGACTCTCTGAGATCACTGATGGCTATCAGCTGTTTCTTGGTAACAGCCTTGGCGTGCGCCTAGTTGATATGGTCTCTCAAAACTTGAATGCCGAAGCTTTTTCAAATAGGGGAGCTTCAGGGATTGATGGCATTGTTGCCACTAGTGCGGGAGTGGCGGCAGGTTCAAGCAAGCCAACCTTAACGTTTATTGGCGATACCTCACTACTGCATGACCTTAACTCTCTCTCATTGATAGCGGATAAGGGCTGTATCGTATTGGTATTGAACAATGATGGCGGCGCTATCTTTGACATGTTGCCCGTGGATGAAAACCACAAGCAGCGCTTGTATCAGATGCCTCATGGCTATCAATTCAAACACGCTGCACACCAGTTTGGTATGCTCTATGAGCAACCTAAAACCTGGTATGAGCTGGAGCAAGTTGTTGCAGATTTCGATGCCTCTGGCTCCCGCTCTGTGCTGATTGAGGTCATCACTCCACCTAATGAAGCCTCAAATAATATAAAAGCGTTAGTTACTGCTTGCAAAGAGCACTGATTGCCCTTGTGTAATAAAACGTCGTCATTATCCCCTCTTAAGGCTTTAGCAAGCACACCGACGGCGCGCCTAGTCTTTGTGCATGGTTTTTTGGGGAGCCGTGCTGATTGGAAGCCCGTGGTTCAATATCTTCCGGAGAGTGTTGATGTGTATGCCTTAGACCTTCCCGGGCACGGCAGCGCTAAGCAGACATGTCCTAAAGATTTCAAAGGTTTCGTCGATGATATAAAGGAACAGCTACGAATCCTGCTTGACGACGGCACTCCTTTGTTCTTGGTAGGGTATTCCCTTGGAGCGCGATTACTGATGCATTTGGCTGCCGAGCTTGATGCCGATGAATGTTCTATTGCCGGATTTGTGATCGAGGGCGGAAACTTTGGTCTGCAACAAGAGTCAGAGATAGAGTCACGATGGGAAAATGATTGCCGTTGGATTGCGCGTTTTAGAGAGCATCCCCTCAATGAAGCGCTCGATGATTGGTATCAGCAGGGCGTATTTTCGTCACTGACTTTTGAGCAAAGAAAAGGGCTGATTGAAGAACGCTTAAGCAACAATGGTGAGGCGCTGGCCGAGGTAATGTCGGCGACTTCGCTGGCTAAACAAGACGACTTGTTACCATCACTGCAAAGCTCAAAGCATAAGATCTACTATATTGCAGGAGAGAATGACGAGAAGTTTTGTCGGTTGTATGAGTCTAGCAAGGTTGATTATGAAGTAGTTTCGGGGGCCGGACATAATGCTCATAAGGATCAACCTAACAAATATGCCAAAAAATTGACTCAGCTCTTATCCCTTAGAGACACAGACTCGTTATGATGCCCCCCGATTGGTGCTTCCACCAATGTTGGCTTAGGAAACAATAATTATGAGAAAAGCTAATTTGTACCGTTATCAGTTAGAGATGGATAGCGGTGTTATATTGCGTGAACAACGATTGACCCAACGAGAAGGTTGGGTTGTAGAACTATTTGAAGATGGCCGAGTTGGCCATGGTGAAGTTGCCCCCCTAGTTGGATTTAGCCATGAAAGCATGGACCAAGCGTTTGTCGAGGTTGTTGCTAGGCTTGAAAAGTGGATTGCAGGTGAGCCCCTAAATAGCACCTGTCAGTACCCTTCTGTAGCATTCGGTTTATCTATGGCCGAATATGAATTGAAAGGCTTACTGGGTGAAGAGGGAAACTATCAAGCGGCACCATTGTGCAATGGCGACCCTGACGACTTGATCCCAGCGCTTGATGCGATGCAGGGTGACAAGGTGGCTAAGATCAAAGTGGGCCTGTATGAGCCTATTCGTGATGGAATGTTGGTCAGCCTGTTTTTGGAATCGGTGCCTGATTTACAACTTAGGCTTGATGCCAACCGAGCTTGGGATTTGAATAAAGCAAAGCTGTTTGCAAAAAAAATCAAACCATCACAGCGCTCGCGCATTCAGTACATTGAAGAGCCCTGCCGTGCTCCTGGAGATAGCTTAACCTTCGCTATTGAAACCGGCATTGCTATTGGTTGGGATGAGACACTGCAAAACGGTGTAATGAATCCAGACTTCCATTTGGAGTCTTTAACCGGTGCGAAAGCCATTGTGATCAAGCCAATGCTGATTGGCAATATTGAGCGTTGCATTCAGTTGATTGAAAAGGCGCAAGCTGCAGGTCTAATGGCAGTGGTCAGCTCAAGTATCGAATCGAGCTTAGGGCTCGATCAGCTGGCTCGCTTTGCTCATCAATTTACGCCAATGACCACACCGGGTTTAGATACCTTACAACTGTTTAAAGAGCAGCTTCATACGCCGTGGCCCGGCAGTGAACTGCCAGTGAGAAGTCTTAGCTCTCAAACCCTAGTTTGGCACCAGAGCGCGGAATAGCCTTTTGTTAGCGCCCAACTTTGAACTTTGCTCACCTCTTTCCTATTGGAGCAGATCGCCTGATGGGGAAGGGGGAGGAAAGCCAACTACTGTAAATACGCCTTCACTACAAACCGCCTCTCATAACTATGCTTGGGATCAGTTAGCAGGCTATGTTGTCAGTGTTCAAAAGCAGTTTTTTTCTCAAGGCCTAGAAAGCGGCGATGTATTATTGGTTGTGACTGCTCACAGTTCTTTTGAGTGCTTAATGGTTTATCTAGCCGCTTTGGAAAGTGGCATCATTGTGGCTTTTGTACCAGTTCTTCCTCATACGGAACTGATGAAACGAAGTGCAATACTAAGCAGTTCGGCATGCTTTGTTTGTCCTTCTATCGAAGATCACTCCGCTGCACTTCCAAACACCCTCGTTATTGATTTCTCTGAACCGACAGATATGAACAAACCGCGTTACGGTGAATTTTGTTCATCTAACATTGCGAGCTTGATTTTTACTTCTGGCTCGACGGGAGATCCTAAGGCTGTAGCGCATACGGCGCAAAGCCACCTTGCTTCTGCTCGCGGGTTAAAAGACGAATTTGGTTTTGATCACACCAGTACTTGGCTTCTATCTTTGCCTCTTTTTCATGTCTCTGGTCTTGCCATAGTGTGGCGATGGCTACTGAGCGGTTGTTGTCTGCGTTTGAAACAAGGAAAAGGATTGGCTCTTGATGGGGTGACTCATACCTCGATGGTGCCAACGCAATTGCTGAGGGTGCTAGAAGAAAACAAAAACATTGAGCTGGAGCGGGTGTTGCTTGGCGGAGCCATCATACCGCACCAGTTGGCGAGTTTAGCTAAGGAGCGAGGAGTTGATACTTGGGCAGGCTACGGCCTTACTGAGATGGCGTCCACGGTGACAGCTAAGCGTGTGGATGAAAATGATACAACAGGCAAAGTCCTCCCTCATCGACAACTTAAGGTGCAGGACCAACGAATATTTGTTCGTGGAGATACTTTAGCCGCAGGGTACTGGCGAAAGGGCAAACTGTATCCGCTTTTGTTAATTGATGGCTGGTTTGATACCAAGGACCTTGGGCAGTGGTGCAATGACGAGTTAGTGATCCTTGGGCGAGCGGACAACCAGTTTATTTCTGGTGGTGAGAACGTCCATTGTGAAGAGATAGAGAGAGTATTGCTTAAGCACCCCCGTGTCCAACAAGCCTTTATTGTGCCTGTTGCGGATAGGGTCTTCGGGCATCGACCTGTTGCCGCTCTATCACTTGACGGAACAGAGCTAAGCGCTTCCTTCAAGCTTGAACTTAATACGTTGTGCCAATCTCACTTGCAGGGCTTTAAACGTCCAATCGCGTATCACACCATACCTGCTCAATTGCTTGGGCAAGGCATTAAGGTCTCTCGGGCACAATTGAGAGACTGGCTTCTTCGCACACGGCAATAATCACCACTTAACATCATTTTGTTATGACTTAGAGCAAAAGGTGATTTTTTAATCTCCTCGCATGGCGTCATAATTCTATTCCAGTAACTAAGGAATCGAAGGAAGAACCTCCCTTCGCTAAATGGAATGAATTATGTATGTACTGTGGGCTCTAGTGGCTTTATCCCTTACTATCGCACTCTTCACTAACGGTCTTGTCGGCTCAATCGCTGTGGCAGTAGGCTTCGTTTTAGTGCTCAGTATTGCTATCAAGTTTGGTCGCACTAATGCCCAAAAAAGCAGTCATCGTATGTTGTCTCGTGTTAAACCGAGCCACTATGACAAGGTGCTTTAGCTTAAAACCAGCTTAAAACCGAATAGTTAGTAAAGTAACCATACCAACGTACCAATAGAAATTGCCAGCCATAACCCTACACCAAATAATAGGGGTTTCAGCCCTGCCTCTTTGACTTGCTCCAACGAGATTGCAGAACCAATCAAGAATAAACATGCGACCAGTGTTTGCTTAGCGACAGAGAAGGTCATCTGATAAAGGGTCTCAAACTGAGGCAAAAGATCACTGACCACCACCGCTGCAATGTACAGAAATATAAAGGTTGGGATTTGTAGCTTCTGTTTTCCTTTTCCAAAGTACCATGCACTGCCAAGAGCAACAGGGATGATCCACAATGCCCGAGCAAGTTTCAGGGTGGTTGCGGTTCTTAGCGCTTCTTCGCCGTATGCGCCAGCAGCACCCACAACCGATGAGGTATCGTGAATAGCAATGGCAGCCCAAACCCCGAAGGTGTGCTGATCTAGATTCAGAGCATGACCAATGACAGGAAATACGAACAGCGCCACGGAATTAAGAACAAAGACCACTGCGAGCGCTAAGCCAGTTTGATTGGCATTGGCATTGATTGCAGGCGAGACTGCGGCAATAGCACTGCCACCACAAATAGCGGTACCACTAGAGATGAGGTAGCCCGTTTTCTTATCTAGGCCTATCTTGATAGCGATCCAGGTGCCCAGTATCAGCGTAACAAAGATAGTGGTAACGATAAGGCCGATCCCGCTGGAGGTTGCTTTAAACGCTTCAGAAAGGGAAATCCCAAAACCGAGTCCAATAATTGAATAGCTCAGCAGCTTTTTGGTCCACTTGGCAAGAGGAACATTGGTTGGAACCCAACCGAGCTGTGAGAGAATTAATCCTAAAACGAGGGCTGAAGGAGATTGCAACCACGGAGTGAAGCAAAGGACTAACACCACGAAAAATGGAATATGGGACTTAGAGAACTGCTGCATGGATTCGATGTCTTGGAAATTCAGTCCTTTATGATAACGAGCGCCACTAAATTTCGCGAATTTATGTGCTTTTTAGTACTCAAAGTTCTATACAAAATAACGTATATTCCATGTGGTGATTAAAAAGAGTGTGATCCAGTGCGATATTGCAATAAACTTTAACAACTCAATGTCGAAACTAAGTTCAAATATTGAACTCTAATAGGTAATATTGAGCGGATTCTTAAAAACAAAAGAGAGAATATGAAACGCATTTTTTCGATTATGGCTGTATTGCTAGTATCAGTTTCTATGGTGTACGCACCGGTTTCTGAAGCTAAGCGATTTGGCGGCGGTAAGTCTTTCGGTAAGAGCTTTAAAACAGCACCTGCACCAAAGGCTCAACCTACAAACACTAATTCACTGAACAACAAGGGCACACAAACTTCTCGCAAGGGTGGTTTAATGGGTGGCTTGATGGGAGGACTACTAGCAGGCGGTCTTCTTGCTGCGTTCTTTGGTGGAGCATTTGAAGGTATCCAGTTTATGGATATCTTGATCATGGGTTTGATTGCATTCTTTGCATTTAAATTCTTGCGAGGCATGCTGGGCTCGAAAGCCGGTAGCATGAATCAGCAACGCGCGGCTTACTCAAACGGCCCACAAGGCAACACTCAGTTCAGACAGGAAGCAGAGCCTCAACCGTTCTCGCAGCCTGCTCCAGGTACTGGATTTGGTAGCACTGCGCAATCTGATGTGCCACACAACTACCCGCCGGGTTTCGACCATGCAGCGTTTGTGAACGGCTCACGTGAGCACTACCGCATCCTTCAGGGCGCATGGAACCATAATGAGCTTGAGACGATTCGTGAATATGTATCGGCAAGTTTGTTCGACGACCTGAAATCTGAGCGAGCTTCACTGCAAGGTGAGCAACACACTGATGTGATGTTTGTGGATGCTGAAATTGTTCGTGCAGACTACGATGCTAGCAAGGCACAACTTAGCCTGCAGTTCTCTGGCCGTTACCGCGACACCATTGAAGGCGTGGAAGAAGATATCAACGATATCTGGCACCTTGAGCGTGACCTGACAGAGCAAAACGCACCTTGGTTGATTGTTGGTATTCAAGCTAACTAATTCCACTGGCGTTAACGTGTTTTCAAAGGCCTGAGCTATGCTCAGGCTTTTTTTTCGTCTGGATATAGGGGTTGTTCCATTAGGCTAGTGGATGTCAGTGATTGGCTCGGCGTGCGCTAAGATTCCAGCTCAAGGCTGGAATGACGTAAATAGTCGGGCTGGAATGACCTGATATTTAGAATTGATTGTACGTAGTTCCTATACCCCTTCGTCATGCTGGAAGCCACAAGGTGGCTATCCAGCATCTTAGATCCGAACACACTCCCAATAGACCTATTTTCCATCCCGCCAATCCTCAACTAACCTTACAGTCTGATTACAACAAGAGGGTATCCACATTATGGGCTTTATTCTGTTTTTGTTGATAGGTGCGCTAGCGGGGTGGCTCGCTGGCAACTTTATGAAGGGCGGCGGCTTTGGTTTGGTCGGTAATATTGTGGTCGGTATTCTTGGCGCAATCTTCGGTGGTGTTATCTTTAAGATCTTGGGCTTGACCGCTGGTGGCCTAGTGGGGTCTTTGGTGATGTCTACTGTAGGTGCGGTGTTGCTACTGTACATTGTTGGTTTAGTGAAAAAGGCTTAAAGGGCCTTTAGTGCGCCTGCATCGGCAGAACATTTCGATATCACGGTGTAATTGACGTATGATGCGGCAAGATTTTTAGAAGTAGAGTGCCATGGATACTATCCCAGTTAAGCAAGAGTCTGAGCCCGAAGTCAGTTGTAATACTTGTCGCGCTTGTTGCTGTCGATTAGAAGTAATGATCATTACCGATACAGGCGTCCCTGAAGAGCACATAGCAAGGGATAAGTGGGGAGGGGAGACCATGCTTCGTCTAGATGACGGATGGTGCTCTGCGGTGGATAGAGAGACCATGATGTGCACGATATATGAAAACCGCCCATGGATTTGCCGCGAATTCGAGATGGGTTCGTATGAGTGTCGCAACGAATGGCAACCGAGAGATTAGCTTCCAATAAAAAGGGTCGGTATAAACCGACCCTTTTTCATTTCAGCAGACAGTAAAAATTACTGAGTTGCCTGAATTGCTGTTAGAGCAACAGTGTAAACGATGTCGTCTACTAGTGCGCCGCGAGACAAGTCATTTACTGGCTTACGCATGCCCTGAAGCATTGGACCAATAGAGACTAGGTCTGCTGAACGCTGTACCGCTTTGTAAGTTGTGTTACCAGTGTTTAGGTCTGGGAATACAAATACAGTCGCTTTACCCGCTACAGGAGAGTTAGGTGCTTTAGAAGCCGCTACGTTCTCCATGATTGCAGCATCGTACTGTAGAGGGCCGTCGATCACTAGATCAGGACGCTTCTCTTGAGCAAGCTTAGTTGCTTCACGTACTTTATCTACGTCTGCACCTTTACCTGACTCACCAGTAGAGTAAGAAATCATTGCAACGCGTGGGTCGATACCAAATGCAGATGCAGAATCAGCAGATTGGATAGCGATCTCAGCCAGTTGCTCAGCTGTTGGATCTGGGTTGATTGCACAGTCACCGTATACCAATACTTGATCAGGCAGAAGCATGAAGAAGATTGAAGAAACGATAGACGCATCAGGTGCAGTCTTGATGATTTGGAACGGAGGAACGATAGTGTTTGCTGTGGTGTGAACCGCACCAGAAACTAGACCGTCTACTTCGCCTGCTTCCAACATCATAGTACCAAGGAATACTGAGTCTTGTAGCTTCTCACGAGCAACAACTTCAGTCATGCCTTTCTTAGAGCGAAGCTCTACTAGGCGTGCAACGTAGTTTTCACGTACTGCTTCAGAGTCGATGATCTCAACGCCAGCGCCAAGCTCAACACCTTGTTGTGCTGCAACGCGACGGATTTCTTCTGGGTTACCAAGAAGTACACAAGTTGCGATACCGCGCTCAGCACAGATAGAAGCAGCTTTAACGGTACGTGGCTCATCACCTTCAGGAAGAACGATACGCTTGTTAGCACGACGAGCATATTCTGTTAGCTGGTAACGGAATGCTGGTGGGCTTAGGCGACGAGATGCAACAACACCTTCAGTTAGAGAGTCGATCCATGGGCCGTCGATGTGGCTTGCAACGTGCTCGTTAACGAACTCGATACGCTCTTTATCGTCTGCAGGTACTTCAACGCTGAAGCTTTGCAGGTTAAGAGACGTCTGCCAAGTGTTTCCTTGCGCCTTGAAGATAGGTAGGCCAGTATCGAATGCTGGCTTACATAGACCTTGAATTTCTTTAGGGATGTCGTAACCGCCCGTCAGAAGTACAGCACCAATTTCAACACCGTTCATTGCTGCAAGAGCTGCTGCTACGATTACGTCTGGACGGTCTGCTGAAGTTACCAGTAGAGAACCTGGTTTGAAGTGCTCGATCATGTTTGGTAGAGAGCGTGCACAGAAAGTGATGCTCTTAATACGACGGCTAGAGATTTCACCTTCGTTGATGATATCTGCGTTAAGGTGCTTAGCCATGTCGATAGCACGAGTCGCGATAAGCTCAACACTCCAAGGCACGCAACCTAGTACGCGTACTGGGCTAGTGTTGAAGATTTCCATCGCTTGGATGTTTGCTTGATGCGCTGCATCTGAATCGTCAAAGATTTCAGATAGGTCAGGACGAGTACGACCTGCTTCATCTACTGGAGCGTTAAGTTTGTTGATGATAACGCCAGAGATGTTTTTGTTTTTCTTGCCACCGAAGTTAGATACTGCAACTTCGATACGCTCTTTAAGCTGAGATGGATTGTACGTGCCAGGGGTTGCAACGAATACGATCTCTGCGCCAAGAGTCTTAGCAATTTCTTCGTTTACTTGGTTTGCAAACGGGTGCTTACGAGTTGGAACAAGACCTTCAATCAGGGTCACGTCTGCATCGTTAATTTGGTTGAAACGCTCAACGATTGTTTCTAGTAGTACATCCATTTGCTCGTTACGGATAAGCGCTTGCGCTTCATCCATAGGAGTTGGAGTACCGATTTTGATATCGTTCGCTGATTCAAGAATGGTAGACGTTAGGTCAGGTTGGCTGCCACCAGTACGTGGCTGAGCGATAGGTTTGTAAAACGAAACGTTTACACCCTTGCGCTCCATTGCGCGAATAACACCCATGCTAACACTAGTAAGACCAACACCAGCGCTAATTGGGACGAGCATAATGGTACGAGACATAGTCTGAAGACCTCGAAATGTAATAAAAAGTCACAGCTGGGGGACAGCTGAACCAAAACTAAACGGGTGAGGAAGACCTCACCCGTTTAAAAGATTAAAGAGCAGCTAGACGAGCTGTGTCTTCTGCAATAACTAGCTCTTCGTTAGTAGAGATAACCATTGCTGGGATACGGCTGTTGGCAGTAGTGATAGTACCTTCGCCACCAAAGCGAGCTTTAAGGTTTGCTTCACCATCTACTTCGATGCCGAAGATGCCTAGGCGGTTAAGAACCATTTCACGGATTGGAGCAGAGTTCTCGCCGATACCACCAGTGAAAGTGATTGCGTCTAGACGACCATCTAGAGTTGCAGTGTAACCCGCAACGTACTTAGCAAGACGGTGACAGAATACGTCCATAGCACGAGTTGCTTCTTCTTTCTCGCCGTAGTTGTCTTCAACGAAACGACAGTCAGAAGTCACTTCAGTTAGACCTTGTAGGCCAGACTCTTTAGTTAGCATAGTGTTGATTTGATCAACAGTGTAGCCTAGAGAGTCGTGCAGGTGGAAGATGATCGCAGGGTCAATGTCACCACAACGAGTACCCATTACTAGACCCTCAAGAGGAGTAAGACCCATAGAAGTATCTACAGATTGACCATTCTTAACAGCACACACAGAAGCACCGTTACCTAGGTGACAGTTGATGATATTCACTTCTTCAACTGGCTTGTTTAGTAGGCCTGCAACTTCACGAGTGATGAATAGGTGAGAAGTACCGTGCATGCCGTAACGACGGATGCCGTGCTCTTTGTACAGGTTGTACGGTAGAGCGTATAGGTAAGACTCAGAAGGCATTGTTTGGTGGAACGCAGTGTCAAATACAGCAACGTTCTTTAGCTCAGGGAAGTTGTGCTTCGCTGCTTCAATACCAATGATGTGAGCTGGGTTGTGAAGAGGTGCGAAAGTCGCAGAATCTTGAATACCCTTAAGAACTTCATCAGTGATAAGTGCAGATTGAGTGAACTGCTCACCACCGTGAACGATACGGTGACCGATCGCGCCTAGGTTTTCTTTAAGTTCAGGCTTAGAAGCAAGAATAGTTTCTACCATGAATGCTAGTGCTTCTTCGTGAGCTGCGCCGTCGCCTAATTGAGCTTCGTGCTTACCGTCAAGTTTCCACTTGATACGAGCTTCAGGAAGGTGCAGACACTCTGCAAGGCCTGTTAGGTGCTCTGCTCCTGATTCTGCGTCAACAACAGCAAATTTAAGAGAAGAACTACCGCAGTTTAAAACTAAAACTAGCTTGGACATGTTTGTTTACCTGTATTTCATCTGATTATTCAGAAAGAATGAATTTAGTCTTCAAGAGTAGTCGAGTTTCAGTGTTGAAAGACTACTCTGTTTTTAATTGCAACAATTTCCCTTTGTTGACCGTATATACCTTTCAAGATACGTTTTTCAATCCTTGCTAACACGCCTTGCTCTCGCCTAATATGTAGTTAGGCATGATGCTATGGACGAGACGCTGACAAGGATAGCGATATTAGGCAAATATAACAAAAAAAATTGAAATTTCTTTATCTTTTATCAATTTTTTGTGGTTATTTTTTAAATCTTCAACTTTTTTTTAGCGGTTTGGGTATGGTTGAGAAAGTCGGAATGCTTCACAGATTGAAAGACGGTCAGACGTACATGGATCTTTGGCCCATGCGAAAAGAGCTTTCGCCAATGTTTCCTGAGCATCGCATTATTACTGCCACTCGTTTTGGTGTAAGAGTCATGCCTGCAGTTGCGGCTATTAGTGTATTAACACAATTGACCTTCCAAAATGGCTCAGGACTATCGCAAGCGATCATCGTTGCTCTGTTTGCGATTAGTTTGCCGGTTCAAGGTTTTTGGTGGCTTGGGACTCGCTCTAATACGCAACTGCCCCCAGCACTTGCCAACTGGTATCGAGAGATCCATCAAAAGATCTTAGATTCAGGGGCTGCGCTTGAGCCACCCAAAGCAAAACCTCGTTACAAAGAGTTAGCTCAGCTATTGAATCGTGCATTTAGGCAACTCGATAAAAACGTATTAGAGCGCTGGTTCTAAATACTCTCTCTTTATAAACGGCTTTTTCTTGCCTCGTAGAGTGTGCTTTTTGATGAAGTGCGCTCACCTCGTTTCATATCCTTTCTCTCAAATCGCTTTTTTCTGTGACATTTTCTTAACATTTCCACAAATAAGAGAGCTAAGTCACTTTGTTGGCTTTTGTTTTCTAACTCTTACTGGTAATAATAGATGTCTAGAGTGCTCTGTTTTGATTAAAGAAACATCGAATTAACGGTTATTTGATGCTTGTTTGTTCATTTTATCCTCTAAAAGGACATTTAATTCAGCTCTATTTGCTGATTCAAGGAGTGAAAATGAAGACAAATAAGATGATTGCCACCGCATGTTTAGTCGGTGCTGCGCTTCTATCTAGTACCAGTGTTATAGCAAAAACAGCTAAAGTGGCGGTCTCTCAGATTGTTGAACACCCGGCATTAGACGCAACGCGACAAGGCCTGCTCGATGGTTTAAAAGCGAAAGGGTATGAAGAAGGTAAGAACCTTGAGTTTGACTATAAAACCGCTCAAGGTAACCCCGCTATCGCGGTGCAGATTGCTCGCCAGTTTGTGGGTGAAAATCCTGATGTCTTAGTGGGCATTGCGACACCAACCGCTCAAGCGCTGGCGTCTGCGACTCGCTCCATTCCTATTGTATTTACCGCAGTGACTGATCCGGTAGGGGCAAAGCTGGTTCCGCATTTAGATAAGCCTGGCAAGAATGTGACGGGTTTGTCTGATCTATCTCCTGTGGCTCAGCACGTCCAGCTAATCCAAGAAATATTGCCTGATGTACAAACCATTGGTGTGGTGTACAACCCAGGCGAAGCTAACGCAGTGAGTCTAGTTCAACTGCTAAAAGCGGCGGCAAAAGAACAAGGCTTAACAGTTATCGAGTCTACAGCTCTGAAGAGTGCGGATGTGTTGTCTGCAACTCAAGCTATTGTTGCAGAAGCTGATGTTATCTATGCACCAACGGATAATACGGTCGCAAGTGCCATTGAGGGCATGATTGTCGCAGCTAACCAAGCTAATAAACCCGTATTTGGCGGGGCAACGTCTTACGTTGAGAAGGGCGCAATTGCTAGCTTAGGTTTTGATTACTACCAAGTTGGCGTACAAACTGCCGATTATGTTGCAGCAATCCTAGATGGCAAAGAGCCAGGCTCACTAGATGTAAAAATTGCCGAAGGATCTGATATCGCAATCAGCGAAACGGCAGCTAAGAAACTAGGCATTAGCATTCCTCAGTCTGTTGTAGCTCGAGCTACCCAAGTTAAATAAGTAAGTTAGCCAGCCTCAGGGCTGGCTTTTCCACTTTGTGGAGCTTAGAGCAGCGAAGGAGTATGTATGTCTGCTTTTGCATTTTTTGGGGCACTTGAACTTGGGCTGGTGTACGGCCTTGTTGCATTAGGTGTTTATCTTACCTTTCGCGTTTTAGATTTCCCCGATCTGAGCGTAGATGGTTCTTTTCCTATGGGCGCTGCGGTCGCAGCCACCGCGATAGTAGCGGGTATCAACCCTTGGTTGGCGACAGGAATGGCCATAGTCGCGGGTTCTATGACCGGCTGGGTAACGGCTTTTCTTGCGGTACGTTGCGGCATTTTACATTTGCTTGCTTCCATTCTTACCATGATTGCGGCCTTCTCAATCAATATCCGCATTATGGGTAGACCTAACGTAGCCTTGCTGGGTGAAGAGACGATTCTTACCCCGTTTGAGAGTATCGGCGATCCTATGCTGATTCGCCCTCTAGTGGTGGGCGTTCTCGTTCTTGTTGCTGCCATGTTTATTATCCGACTGCTGAACAGTGATTTTGGTCTTGGCCTTAGAGCGACAGGCGTAAACGCACGCATGGTCCGAGCGCAAGGTGGAAGTACGTCTTTCTATACCTACTTTGGACTAGCTTTGTCTAACGGCTTTGTCGGCTTTGCAGGCGCACTATTTGCGCAAACCAATAGCTTTGCTGATGTGACATCTGGAGTGGGAACCATAGTCGTGGGCTTAGCGGCCGTGATCTTGGGACAAACCCTTATCCCAGGGCGAAAGATCTGGGTAGCGGTAACAGCGGTTATTGTTGGCTCGGTCTTGTATCGTTTGGCGGTAGCCTTTGCGTTAAGTTCGGGCATGTTTGGGCTACAAGCATCCGATCTTAACTTAGTGACGGCTGTTTTAGTTGCGGTGGCATTGATTGCGCCGAAGATGAAGGCGAAATACAAAGCGAAACAAAAACTGCAACAAGCGCGCACTAATAAGGAGGTGGCATGATTGAATTAAGTAATATCCAAGTCACCTTTAATCCTGGCACTATTTTGGAAAACCGAGCTTTGCGCGGAGTCGACCTTGTCGTGCCTGAGCATGAGTTTTTGACTGTTATTGGCTCAAATGGCGCAGGGAAGTCAACCCTGCTCGGGGCGGTAACCGGTGAAACGCCTATGGTAGGAGGCAGCGTTGTTATCGATGGTATTGATGTCACGCGGCGTCCGGTGCACCAAAGAGCAAGTCTATGCGCTCGAGTATTCCAAGACCCTTTAGCGGGCACGTGTGGCGACCTTACGATTGAAGAGAATATGGCTCTAGCCTATCGCCGAGGACACCGACGTGGTTGGAGCTTAGCTTTATCGAGCAAGCGCAGAAAACTATTTCAAGATCGTATCGCTATATTAGGATTGGGGTTAGAAGATAGGCTTGGCGATAGCATTGGCCTTCTCTCTGGCGGCCAACGTCAAGCGGTAAGCCTGGTTATGGCCACTCTATCCGGCAGTAAACTTCTATTGCTGGATGAGCACACCGCAGCGCTTGATCCTCGCATGGCCGCTTTCGTCATAGATCTAACCAAGAAGGTAGTGAAAGAGTTCGACCTCACCGCGATGATGGTAACCCACTCAATGAAGGATGCTTTGGCTTGTGGTGATCGTACGGTAATGCTGCACCAAGGTGAGATTGTGTTGGATGTCGCGGGTGAGCAACGAGCTAATATGGGCGTTCCAGATTTACTGGATATGTTCAGTAAAGTTCGCGGTGAAGAGCTTACTGATGATGGGTTGTTACTCAGTTAGCCGATAACTCTACGCTATTATCTCTACAAAGCGTGATCTCCCCTTGATATGCGGTGGATCGCGCTTTTTTATCCCTGAATAATTCACTAATTTGTGGGCAAATCGTTCCGTTTCGGAGTTTGTATGCAAAGCCCATTTCTGTTTCATCCTCAATCGAGTGATAGTCTTACCTTTGATGGTACTCATTTAACCGCAACACTGTTTGTTGAACCTATTGATGGCATACAGCAAGTCGTCATCAGGCATGAGCCGGACAATGAGCAGTTTTATATCCCAATGTCTCAAATTAAAGATGCTTCTAAGGGACGACTGCAGGTATGGCAGGCTCGCTTTCCTATTAATGAAGATAGAGAGGTCTCTCACTATGTGTTCAAGGTACAGACCAATACGGCTCAGTATTGGTTAGATGCGCGCGGTGTTTCTAACCGTATTCCACCAAAGGAAGTTCATTTCAAATACAACGCTCAGCATCGCCCTGCGGATTGGGTTCAGAGTCAGGTTTTCTATCAGGTATTCCCAGATCGCTTTTGCAATGGCAACCCAGACATTGGCGTTTCCAGTGGAGAGTACAGCATCAAACAAGGAACGGTTGCTGCGATTGAATCTGAATGGGGCACGCCCATCAACAATGATGAATCAATGTCCGTTCAGTTCTTCAATGGCGACATTGCAGGCATTTACTCTAAGTTGGATTATTTGCAGGATTTGGGCGTAACAACCCTGTATCTCAACCCTGTATTTAGCTCTCTTAGTAACCATAAATACGATACGACAGACTATTTTAATGTTGATCCGCACATTGGCGACAATGAACAGCTCGCTGAGCTATGCCAAGAGGTTCATCGCCGTGGTATGAGGATAGTGTTGGATGCGGTATTTAATCATACCTCTGCTGAACACCCTTGGTTTGATAAAAGCGGCAAGGGCACCGACGGGGCGTACCATAACCTTGACTCCAAATATCGAGATTATTACTTCTTTGATGGGCAATCACAAAACTACGAGGGATGGAACGGTGTTCAAAACCTGCCAGTACTTAACTTCGAGCACCCAGAAGTGCGCGATTATATTTATGACTCCGACTCCGCAGTCATAAAGCATTGGCTACGTCCTCCGTACAGTATTGATGGCTGGCGCTTTGACGTTATCCACATGTTAGGCGAGGGCAAGGGCGCCTACAACAATGCGCACTATGTCAAAGCATTTCGTGATGCCACCAAACAAGAAAATAGCGAGGCGCTAGTGCTCGGTGAACACTTCTTTGAAGCCACCTCATGGCTGCAAGGAGACCAAGAAGATGGCGCAATGAACTACTATGGGTTTGCTCATCCCGTGCGCGCATTTTTCGCCAACCAAGATATCGCTTATGACCCTATTTCTTTATCTAGTAGTGAGTTTCAGCAATGGTTACTAGAAGCAAAAGCTAAGGTTCCTTGGCACAATCAGTTGGCACAATTGAACCAGCTAGACAGCCACGATACCGCGCGCTTTATTACCTTGTTGAAGGGTGATGAGGATAAAATGCGCCAAGCAGGTCTGCTCTTGATGACGTACATCGGTGTGCCGTGCCTTTATTATGGTACCGAGGTAGGCCTTGAGGGTGAGAACGATCCCGACAACCGACGCACCTTCCCGTGGGAGCGTGTTGAGCATTCGCAGTGGGTACCATTCTTCAAGAAAATGCTGGCATTGAGGCACAAGTACAAGGCGCTACAAAGTGGTGATTTGCACTTCTTTGAAAACCAAAATGAGCAACTGGCTTTTGCACGAAGCTTTGGTGATGAACAGCTGGTGGCGTTATTCAATAACAGTGATAAACCAAGCGAGTTTCGTGTGCCAGTGTGGCAATTAGGATTAGAGAGCGGTTCAGCCGAAAGTGTGCTTTCAGAAGAACATGTATCCATTGAAAAGGGTGAGCTTGTGGTGACCTTAAGTGGTAAAGGCTGCGACCTAATCAAGCTATAACTATTTGAATGAAATAAAGAAAACGACCTTTAATATGTATGGAATTAAAGGTCGTTAAATGAGTTTCCTATCCTAGAACCTAGAACCTAGAACCTAGAACCTAGAACCTAGAACCTAGAACCTAGAACCTAGAACCTAGAACCTAGAACCTAGAACCTAGAACCTAGATTGTTAACCTCAAGCACTGGCTAGCAACTCTTGGTGATAGCGCTGAATGTATTCCACGATAGGTTCGGCCTTGTTATAGGTGCGTATGCTATGGAACAGCTCTTTTGCCTCAGGGTATTGCTGGCGAAGATACGAAAACCATTGTTTTACACGATTCGGGTAATACAGCCCTTTATCGCCTTTCATCTCATATTCTGAGTATCTTAATAGCAGGGATACTACTTCATTCCACGGCATAACGGTTTGGTTGTGCTTAACCACATTGCCAAGGTTTGGCACGTTGAATGCACCGCGACACACCATGAGAGAATCAATGCCTGTGGTCTCAATACAGCGTTGTCCGTCTTGGTAATTCCAGATTTCTCCATTGGCTATCAGTGGCATCTTGGTATGTTGACGAATCTTATTGAGATAATCCCAGCGGATCTGATCAGCGCGATAACCGCCTTCCTTGGTGCGTGCGTGTACGGTTAACTCACTGGCACCAGCATTTTCTACGGCGTCTACGATTTCAAAGCAATCTTCTGGGTTTTCCCAGCCAAGACGGATCTTTGCGGTCACAGGGATCTCGCTTGGCACGGCCTCACGACACGCGTTGATGATCTGATACATGAGCTCAGGCTCTTTTAACAGAACCGCGCCACCCTTGCTCTTGTTGACTAGGCGAGCAGGGCAACCAAAGTTTAGGTCGATTCCCGCAGCGCCAAGAGTCACGGCTTTGTGAGCATTTTCTGCCATCCACTGTGGATGCTGACCCAGAAGTTGCAAGTGTACAGGCGTTCCAGACTTTGTCTTGGAGCCTTGCAGGAGCTCAGGGCAAAGCTTGTAGAATGAACGGTCTGGCAATAATTGGTCGCTGACGCGCACAAACTCAGTGACGCATAGGTCAAAGTCGTTGATGTCAGTGAGGATTTCTCGCATTAAGTGGTCGAGAACGCCCTCCATAGGGCCAAGTACGAGACGCATTTTATTCTACCTTTGTTTGCAGGAGGGCGGATTTTAGTGGGTTTTGAGCAAAATGTCACCGACAAAGTGTTCTCGCCGCTGGCACTGTAGCAGCCTAGGACATTTTCACTCATACTAGAGGAAAATTTTAGAGAGTAGATATCATGAGTAATTTGATTGGCTTACCTGAGAATGTTCCAGAGAGTAGTTACTTTTGGGAAGGCGCTATTTTGGCCGCCAACTTGACGGTGAAGCCACTAGAGCCAGAATTGTGGGCTTCAGAGTTGTGTGGTGAAGAGTTTGAGGCAGTAAAGCCAACGCTCATTGAACATATCAATGCCCAATACGGCAAACTCAAAGCCAACCAATACTCAGTGCTTGAGCTAACGAATAATGATTCTGAACATCTTGCTGACTTAGCAGAAGGTTTTCTAGCGATATGGCCCATTGTTGAACAAGAGTGGCAGTCTACAGAGGTTGCTGACGGCACGGCAAGAATGCTATCGGCCTTGCTAACGACACTATCGCTATTGGTTGATGAGGAACAAACCCATCAGCAGATGAAAGAAGCAGGCTATGAAGAGCTGCCTCAAATTAACGATCTTCAGCCGCAGCTTGATTTGATGGTCAATGAGGTCGCACAAGCAGCCGATGAGCTTATGGTGGGCAATAAGAGTCAAACACTCAATCCATTTAAGGATGTGGGGCGCAATGACTCTTGTCCTTGTGGCAGTGGTAAGAAATTTAAGAAGTGTTGCGGTTCTTAAAACCTAGAACCTAGGTCCTAGGCTGTCGATTCTAGGTCCTAGATTTTAACCCAACCAACTGAAGCAGTGTAAATACAATAGAAACACCTAAGCTCGCGCCAAAAATAATCACCAACCACTGTGGCATTGAGAGTTCAAAGAACTGCCAGACGATTTTGCTGCAATCACCAGAAGGCTCGAACATCCAAGGTACCCATTTATCTAGCGGTGCCCAGCTTGGGAAGTTAACAAAGATATCGCAGGTTTTAAACGGTGATGGGTGAAATTGATAGTCTACGTGTTCAAGAGCGAGCATGAGCCCTTTGTAACTAGATGCAATCCAGCCTACTAATCCTAGGCCACGAACAATGGGGTTTCGTGGTTTGCATAAGCCAACTGCGGCCGCAACGGCAATGCCCATCATAGCCACGCGTTCATAGATGCACATAACACAAGGAGCGAGTAGCATCACGTGTTGAAAGTACAGAGCACACAGCTCAAAGGCGATCATGGCAAATAGCAGAAGTAGCCACGACAGGCGTGAGCGAGAGAATTGATACAGGTTCTCGAGCATGAATTGATTTCCTTATATGCACATCTTCCATGCGCAAAAAAGCCGGCGATAGCTGTTGATCACGCCGGCTGATAACAGTCTGTTAGTTTTACCCGTTTAAAGCAGGCAAATCAATAGACTACATACAATCCTATTGGTTCCCTAATGATGCCCAGCAGAGCTAGAAGCCTCGACGGCTTGCATCGGTGCATCAGATACCCAACCAAAGTCATAGAACATTGCGGTGACAGGTTCTAAGAAGAACATGATACCAATCAATCCCACAACCGCTAGTACGATGGTATATGGGAAAGCCATAATAACCATACGGCCATAAGAAAGACGAATCAGTGGTGCCAATGTTGATGTTAGTAGGAATAGGAAGGCTGCTTGACCGTTTGGCGTTGCTACCGATGGCAGGTTTGTACCTGTGTTGATGGCAACAGCGAGTAGATCAAATTGCTCACGACTAATGACGCCTTGTAGCAATGCGTCTTTCACTTCGTTGATGTACACCGTGCCGACAAACACGTTGTCAGAGACCATGGAAAGCATACCGTTAGCAATATAGAACAGAGCCAATTGCGTGCCTTGGTCTTCCACCGCAAGTACCGCATCGATAATAGGGGCAAATAGGTCTTGTTCAATAATCACCGCAACGATGGCAAAGAAAACAGCAAGTAGGGCGGTGAAGGGCAGAGCCTCTTCAAACGCTTTACCCATAGAGTGCTCTTCGATAACGCCGGTAAACGCGGTCGCTAGAATGATGACGGATAAGCCAACTAGACCCACAGCGGCAACGTGTAATGCTAGGCCTGCGATAAGCCAAACCGCGATTGCACCTTGTATCCATAGTTTTGCGACATCTTGCTTAGTACGACGCTTTTTCTCTTCTTGGTTGTAGTCTTCCAGTATTTGGCGAACATGGATCGGTAACTCAGAGCCGTAACCGAAAACCTTGAGCTTTTCGACCGCCACCGTTGTTAGCAGGCCCATCACCAATACAGGTAGGGTAACGGGTAACATGCGCATGATGAATTCACCAAACAACCAGCCGGCTTGATCGGCAATAATTAGGTTTTGAGGCTCGCCTACCATGGTCATTACACCACCTAGCGCAGTACCAACACCGGCATGCATTAGCAATGAGCGTAGGAATGCTCGGTATTCATCAAGGTCATCACGAGTCAGTTCAGTTAAATGCCCATCTTGGGTGTGATCATGGTTGCTTGCGTGGCCCTGACCCGAAACAACCTTGTGATAGATTGAATAAAAACCCACAGCAACGCTGATAACAACAGCAATAACCGTTAGAGCGTCGAGAAATGCCGATAGAAATGCCGATGCAGCGCAAAATGCGAGAGACAGCATCGCCTTAGAGCGAATACCTAGCAATATCTTGGTAAAGATATACAGCAAAAGTTGTTTCATGAAGTAGATACCGGCAACCATAAAGATCAACAGTAATAGCACTTCTATGTTAGCCACCAGTTCATGCTTCACCATTTCAGGGCTAGCCATGCCTATGGCAATCGCTTCTATTGCGAGCAGACCGCCGGGCTGTAGCGGATAGCACTTAAGTGCCATTGCCAGTGTGAAAATAAATTCCACAACTAATAGCCAACCCGCCAAGAAGGGGTCTACAAAGAAAAAAACCAATGGGTTAATAATCAAAAACGCAACAATGGCCACCTTGTACCAATCAGGGGCCTTGCCAAGAAAGTTCTTGATGAAGGCGTTTCCTAGGCTTAAAGGCATAATGCTTCTCTCTATAAGTATTGAAATCTTGTTGAGTAGGGCAAATTGCGCTTCATCCCAGGTCAATTAGATTCCAGCAAATGGATAAGCTTAAGATATAAAATTTTGCTGTGGGATGGAGTACGTATATTTGCGAGTAGAGAGCCCCAGTTTTGCTGGTAACATCTCGTAACACTCATTTTATCGGCGCATCTTTACTCGTATCAGGGTATTAGTCAAATTTATAGTGTGATTTAGATCTTGTTTGCAATAAATACAGCCAAAAATACCCATTTATATAACTCTACTTTGTTGTAGGTGGGCATTTGGTTATATCAGGTGCGTTTATTTGTATGAGAAATAGTTTATGGTATTAACTTGTTGTTTTTTATTGTTTTATTTTTTTATTTAGCATAGGAAATTATTTTTCAAACATCGATATATCTTATTTCATATTTTAGCTCATGTGATTTTCAATCAGCATTTACCTGAACATAGGTTTTTACTGTTTTTTTGATTTTTATGGGATGGTATTTAGTTAAAAGCAATGGGTTTAGGTCGAAGCTCACAAGTTATTTTTCACTGATTTTTGTAATTCAGAATTAGGTGGTATGATGAGTAATATTTGAATGAAATTTGAGTTGGAATATCCAATCTATGGTTATTAAGGCAAAAAGCCCAGCAGGCTTTGCAGAAAAGTACATTATTGAAAGCATTTGGAACGGTCGCTTTGCACCAGGTTCCATCCTACCCGCTGAGCGTGAGCTATCTGAACTCATTGGTGTGACTAGAACGACGTTAAGAGAAGTTTTACAACGACTTGCACGTGACGGTTGGTTAACTATCCAGCACGGCAAGCCGACTAAGGTAAATCAGTTTATGGAGACCTCTGGTTTGCATATCCTTGATACACTGATGACGCTAGATGCGGATAACGCAACCAGCATTGTTGAAGACCTATTGGCAGCAAGAACCAACATCAGCCCTATCTTTATGCGCTATGCATTTAAGGTAAACAAAGAGCAATCTGAAGAAACCATCAAGCGCGTTATCGAGTCTTGTGAGGCTTTGATGAAGGCGGATTCGTTTGCAAGCTTTATGGAAACCTTCCCTTATGCAGACAAAATTGCGCAAAACGTAAAAGAAGATAACGAGAAAGATGAGCTGAAACGCAACGAGATCTTGATTGCGAAGACGTTCAACTACTACGACTATATGTTGTTCCAGCATTTGGCGTTCCATTCAGGAAACCAAATCTACGGTTTGATTTTCAATGGCCTGAAGAAGCTCTACGATCGTGTGGGCGCGTTCTATTTCTCAAGCCCAGCTTCGCGCGAGTTAGCATTGAACTTCTATAAAGACTTGCTAGCAATCTGCGAAGAAGGAAGACGAGATCGCTTACCTGGCGTTGTTCGTCAATACGGTATTGAGAGTGGTCTGAACTGGAATGAAATGAAGGTGAGTTTGCCGACAAACTTTACTGAAGACGACAGTTAAAGCTTACACTTAGATACTTTACGAAGCCTCGCATTTGCGGGGCTTTTTGTTATCAGGGCGACAGGATGAGTATGACGATTTACTGATGCTTTGCGTAGTGGTTCGAAAGATTTGGCGATAACAATCGGTCTGTTTGATAGCTTAACTAGATTAACTTTATGAGTTGCGAGTGTGGAGTAAGCGACAACGATTACAGCAATATTGATCGAGTGTCGTCTATTGACCCTGTTTTTATTTGCATAGATACTATTGGTAATGATTATCAATGTGAATGTATTTATCATTAAGATGGTACTAGAATTAAGGGGCGCTCACAGCTTTAACTGAGTTTAAGGAGGGCGTTCAAATGAACCTAAAAACTGGCTTTATTGCAACATGTATAGTGGCGTTTTCACCCGCAGTACTTGCACAACAAGAGGTGTTTAACGGTTTTATTGATGATAGCAACGCAGTTTTGATTGCAGAGAATCGAGGCGGTACCAGCAACGAAATGAGAGATCCAAAATTTCAGTCTACTACGCTCGAAGATAAAGGCATGACAGATGCTTACGAGAATAAGGAAATGGAGCAAGACATGAAGGAAATGGTGGATGACAGCGACAACCGTGAGCGAGTTCATCATAAGCGTGCCTAATTGCACGTATGATGACATTGCTATTTGAGCCGCTTCGCTAACGAGGCGGCTTTTTTGTTTCTGAGTATCTGTGATTACAATCGAGTTAAGTACGAAAATAGTTAACCTCCTACTAGGTTCGCAGCCAATTCTACTCTTTACCCTTTCTCTCATCCCACTTGCCGGTATTTGTGCCTGATTACACCTCTAGTTTGCTTTTTCCGTACAAGCTTTGGGTTGCGATGCCTAGATTCTTCTTTTGCTGTATCTACGCCAATTAGGCGTGCGATCAGATTTGGTTGCGAGTGATTGTGTATTGGCTCTAAGGAATATTTATCAGAGCCATTTCTTAAATCTTTATTGCCGAATTGAAAGATTTTTAGAAAAGGTAGGGTCTATTGGATTAGCTTCACTTAATGATTTTGTTGTTCACAGGTGAAGTACTCAGAAATCGTTACTGATCCTTTTTGAGAGAGTCGCGTAATTACTGTTCAGTCCCTGTTGAGGAAATGAAGATAAAAGAGAGAATGATAATCATTGGTCTTTTATTTATCATTAATGTGGTATCAAGTAGAAGGGGCGCTCACTAATTTAACTTTGTGTAATCGAGGGCGTTCAACATGAATTTTAAAACCAGTTTAATCGCAACCTGTATTATCGCTTTTTCACCTGCTGTTTTAGCGCAGCAAGATTTTTCTTTCGGCTTTGTTGATAACAGCAACTCAATCTTAATCGCCGAAAACCGAGGTGGTACCAGCAATGAGATGAGAGGACCTCAGTTCCGTTCTCACTCAATGGACGATAAGGGCATGATCGATGCTTATCAAGATAACAAGATGGACGAAGAAATGAAGAGTTCAGTAGACAGCGAAGGTTATGATCGTGACACAGTACATAACAAACGCGCTTAGTCTTTTTTTAACCATTTTGCTCCTATAAACCGCTTCATCTTTGAAGCGGTTTTTTTATGTCTAATCGCAATTTTAAACTTAATGAAAGTCTCTAGAGTGGATAGAGGCTGGCAACTCATCGCTAATATCGATTAATTGGCCGGCTATGATATGGATAACATCCCCTTCTTTTTCTATTATCCCTTTCACTTTTAGTACCTTAGCGGTCAGATAACTTTGTTTTTGTGCTCTTGCAGTTGCCTGCCACACCACAACATTAATATTGCCCGTATCATCTTCTAAGGTGAAAAACGTTACGCCTCCAGCTGTGCCTGGAGACTGACGGCCAGTGACGACTCCCACCACTGTGACCATAGATTGGTGAGCTCGATGTGCCAGCTGGTTTTGCCGAGTAAATCGACCTAGCTTGTTTGCCTTTTCTAATAGGGTAATAGGGTGCTGAGTGAGCGACAATCCTGTCGCTGAGTAGTCTTCAATTAAGGCCTCATACTCGTTAGTCTGAAAAGAATAATCCGCAGATGTGCTCTCTTTAATCTGGCTAAATAAAGGAAGGTCGTCGGCTGAGTCCATTAATTGCCAGCGCGTCGAGTAGCGATCACCTGCAAGGCTAAATAACGCATTGGCTGAGGTGATAGCATGAAGCTGCTGTCGATTCATTCCAATATTTTTGATTTGTTGAAGATGAGTAAATCCGTCCTCTGGTCGCGCCGCCAGTAGTTGTTGTCGGCTAGTCTCTGATAAGCCTTTTATGAGTTTTAACCCGAGTTGTATCTCACTTTGATTATGGTTTCTTATTATTGAGTGTTCTTCGCCGGAGCGGTTAACGCACACCGGGTGAATGACGACGCCATGTCGCTTAGCATCTTGTAATAATTGAGACGCTGAGTAGAAACCCATAGGTAAACTATTAAGTAGAGAGGTATAGAACTCCGCAGGATAATAGTATTTAAGCCATGCTGAGCAGTAAGCAAGGACCGCAAAAGAGGCGGAATGACTCTCTGGAAATCCGTACTCGCCGAAGCCACAAATCTGTTCAAATATTTTTTCAGCAAAACTGACTTCATAGCCGCGCTGGCGCATACCTGATATGAGTTTGTCTCTAAACTTAAACAGATCGCCATTTTTCTTCCAAGCGGCCATGGCTCGGCGCAACTTATCGGCCTCGCCACCGCTAAACCCTGCTGCGACCATGGCGAGTTTAATCACTTGTTCTTGGAAAATAGGTACACCGAGTGTTCTTGATAGCACTCCTTCGACCGCCTTAGAGGGGTAGGAGACCGCTTCTTCTCCGTTTCTTCGTTTCAGGTAAGGGTGAACCATGTCTCCCTGTATTGGGCCTGGCCTTACAATAGCGATTTGGATGACCAGATCGTAATAACAGCGTGGTTTTAACCTAGGTAGCATGCTCATTTGAGCTCGAGACTCAATTTGAAAGACCCCTACGGTATCGGCTTTTTGTAGCATGCCATAGACATTAGGGTCGTCTTGCAATCGAGTAATATCAGCGATATTAAGTTGTCGATGATGATGTTGTTCAATTAACTGAAAACAGCGTCGAATAGCGCTTAGCATGCCCAAGGCCAGCACATCGACCTTGAGTAACCCAAGACTTTCTAAGTCATCTTTATCCCACTGTATAATGGTTCGCTCCGGCATGGCTGCATTTTCAACAGGAACCAACTCATATAAAGGGCCAGAGGAAATCACAAAACCGCCTACGTGCTGCGATAAATGGCGTGGAAATCCGATGATCTCATCGACTAATTGTATGAACTGCTTACCTTTTAATGATTCAGGCTTTAGTCCTAACTCATAGATCTGCTCCTGCCAGTTAAGCCCTCGGTCACGACGGTTGATGTTCTTAATAAAGAAATCGAGCTGAGTTTCATCGATGCCAAGAGCCTTACCCACCTCACGGATAGCGCTTTTAAGGCGGTAGCTGATGACTGTTGCGGCTAATGCAGCACGTTCACGACCGTATTTTGTATAGATATATTGAATGATCTCTTCACGGCGTTGATGCTCAAAATCAACGTCAATATCAGGCGGCTCATTACGCTCTTTACTAATAAAACGCTCAAACAGTACCGATATTTGCCTTGGGTCTACTGAGGTGATCTCTAAGCAATAACAGACCACAGAGTTAGCCGCTGAGCCTCGCCCTTGATAGAGGATCCCTTTTTGTTTGGCGAACATCACCACATCATGAATGGTTAAGAAAAAGTGTGCGTAATTAAGCTCATCAATGAGGGTAAGCTCTTTTTCTATGAGTTGTTCAACATCCTGAGAAAGCCCATTAGGAAATCTCAGGCGTTGCCCTTTATTCACCAAGTGGCGAAGATGCTGAATGGGAGTGAGGGAAGCAGGGACAATCTCTGCTGGATATTGATACCCAAGACTCGCCATATCAAACTCACACAGATTTGCTATCGAGTACGCTTCATGTAGCCATTCACTCTTGAATAATTTGTGTAGCTTTGCCTTATTGCGTAAAGCACGTTCCGCATTAGTAAGTAGGTGCTCACTAATATCATCGATAGTGGAACCTAGCTTAATGGCAGTCAGTGTGTGTTGCAGGGAAAGGCGAGTCGCATTGTGCATCAGCACACCGCCACACGCCGTAATAGGCAGAGAATAACGGTGGGCTAATTGCTGACAATGCTTTAGGTACTGCTGATCATGGTTACTTAGGTGCCTTTGAATGCCTAACCGCAGTCGCGCACTATGGTGCTTGCTCAGCCACTGCGCCCATTCATCGTCATATTCCTTCATCTGAGGAATCCAAATAATGAAACACTGCTTGATAGAAAGTAGATCCCACTCTGATAGTGAGTACTGACCTTTTTCACTGCGTCTGCGCGCATTGGTAATGATACGGGCCAGTTCTGAGTAGGCCTTTTGGTTTGGGCATAACAATACGATTTGGCATTCTTGATTAAACCAGAACATGCTGCCAACGATGAGCTTAATGCCTAGCTTATTCTGTTTGATCGCAGTATGCGCACGAACAACGCCTGCTAAAGAGCATTCGTCAGTGATGGCTAGAGCAGAATAACCAAGGAAATCAGCTTGCATGATCAACTCTTCAGGGTGCGACGCCCCCGTCAAAAAGGAGAAATTGCTCTGACAAAAGAGTTCTGCATATTTGAGTGTATTAATGTTCATCTTGATAGGAACTACAGTAAAGGGCTACTCAGTTAACTGAATAAGCCTTGTATGAACCATTCCTTGGTTGGGGTCCGGTATATCCATAACCAGCGTCCGCTCTGTTCTCGCGCAACAAAATAATCGCGATTGACTGAATGTCCATCCCACCACCCACTATGGATACGCTCAGGGCCTTGCACGATCTCTACCTTGCTTTCTAAAGGGAGAGGTTGAGCGTAAATAAAGCTAGGGCGTGACAACGCCGTGGGGGTTTGTGTGCTTGTAGGTTTAGAAAATGGGTCGATGGAGCGAGTACTCAGTTCAGGCCTTGGGTCACTGCTAGTTTCAATCCCCTGAATGGCCTCTTTACCTAGCTTAGCTTGTAGTAGAGAGAGCAGTTCCAGTGGTGATATTTCACCGCTATGTTGGTCAAAAAGGTCACTTCTGTTGGCTGGCGTTTCGGCCATTCTTACTACCTGTAAATCAATAGCCAGTACTGGTGCATTAAGGCGTACTGACTCTAAGGAGAGCTTGGAGAGTTGTAGCCATGTCTTCATGCTATAGTCACCAATAGCAGAATAAAAGCTGACTTGTTGCTGAGACTTATCCCTTTGATAGAGAGTCAGCTGTATCTCATAGGCGACCTTATCTCTGAGCTTAAGAAAGCACTCCATTTGTTCAAGTAAGCGGGTTAAGGGTTTTTGTAGCCAATCGGTATGCTCAATTTCATACAATAGATTCAGGTGCTGATTGAAGTGAGCGGGTGGGTGATAGAAAGCAACGGGATGCTTAAACTGCCCTAATAGACGACCCACATAATTGACCACTTGGATGTCGAAGCGACGCGCTATCTCCGTCATATTCAGCGCGGTCAGTTGCGTTAGATTATTGACTCCAATACGAGCCAGTTTCTCGATATTGGCCGAACTGAGCTCAGTGGCAATCAGGGGACGTGAAACAATGGCGCTCTCAATCTCAGTCATGTTATCGGAGACGATATTATGCTGTGTTTCCGCTAGCAGCTTTGCACCCAGAGGCGAGTAAGCTGTGGCATAGCTATAGTGAAGATGCAGCTGATCTAGATGCTGTGAGATCACCCGCCAATAACTCTCTAGGTCTCGATAAAGAGTCAGCATATTTGAGACCTTAAGTAGCAGGCCTTGATGGGTATACAGGGTGATATCCGAGGTATAGACATACAACCATTGTGCAATTTGCTGAAGTTTATCTTCCTCTATTTTCTGTTGGTATGGGAATACTTGTAAATCTGCACACAGAGATGCCGCGCTGCCTAAGCCCATGCCTAGAGTGATACCTTTTTCTATAGCGGCTTGATTAGCCTGAGTAATTTGATGTTTTTCAACAATACAGATAGCAGGGTTCTCGCTGCCATCAGCGTGATTCTTAGCCGGTGCAATCGCCTCTGAAAACAAGGTATCTAGCTGCAACCGAGGAAAGTGAATATACAGCCACAGATTCATGCTTGCTGCCTCTTGCGTGCAGGAAAAGGAATAACTTGATGCTGAGGCTTTTCAGTGCACAGTTGTGGCCAGCGTTGGCTGAGATCAACGGTAAAGGTTTGCTGGTGCCAACCACCGCGTCGCTTATTCACGCTGACTTTAACTCCGTTTTCAGTGGCCTCTAGGTTGACACTAAGGGGAATGGGCAGTGAGCATCCATTATGCTGGTCGAGATTAAAGTGAATATTGAGCGCTCGACCTTTCTCTGCCGCCACCTGCAGTCGACGTGCTTGATGCATTTCAAGTTGCGGATGCCATAAGCAGACACATGCACAGCTACCACTCTTTAAACACTGCTCAGCGGCCCACAGATTGTGCTTAGTATCTTGGATCACCAAAATATTGCTGGTGGGTATGCCCTCCTTCTCAAAGTAATGAGCGCAAGGGGAGGCGGGAGGGTTGATCAGCACGATAGTTCGGTTTTGAGCAACTGTTTGTAGCATAGGTGTCATTAGGCGCAGCTCACCAATACCGGCCTCTGATTGGATCTCCATCAGGCCAGTTTTTGGGAAACCCTCTAGGTGCTGATCCCACTCGCTGAAACAAGAAGCTTGGCTTTGTATCGAGCTTTTTTGCTCTGAACCCTGCCAAATCAACTGCTTACGTTGTAATAAATCAATGATGTTTTGCATAATAAATACCTGTATATACATACAGTATATTTAACTTTTCATTAGACGCAAGGGATAGCGTTAAGGGATCCTAAAGATCATCATGGAAAGATAACGAAACTTTGTGTGCGATTTAACTAAACTAACATCAGACGTGTATGTGAGAGATGTTATGGATAGAGCTGTGATCGCCTGCAATCGCTTTGGATTAGGGGCAAAAGAGAAGGAGCTAGAGTTAGCCCAAGCGGACCCTATTAGATGGCTTAAGAGTCAATACCAAGCTGACATTAGCCAAGAGTTTTCTATTCACCAGCCAACCGCAAATGTCATTATGGCAAGAACGGCAAGCTATCGGGAGCAGACCCAGCAAGCGAAAAAAAATCAAGCCGCAGCAGAGGAACTGCAAAAAATCAAAAAAGAAGGCGCTCAGTTTGCTAGGCAAACCTATCGTGATTATAGCGGTGACTCCTTGATGACCTCGATTAATACCAGTAATAGCGCCAAGCATAGATTACTGGAGTTTTTCTCTAATCATTTCAGTGTTTCAGTAACCAACCCCTTGATGCGAGCTTTAGCGCCAACTCTGGAGAGAGAGGCGATACTTCCACACCTTGATGGCTCTTTTGAGCAGATGCTACTTGCGGTTGAGCAACACCCAGGCATGCTTATTTACCTCAATAATGAGCGCTCGTTTGGCCCCAATTCTCGTATTGGACTTAGGCGTAAGAAGGGGATAAATGAGAACTTGGCAAGGGAGATATTGGAGCTTCATACATTAGGTGTGGATGGTGGGTATTCTCAGACCGATGTCACTGAGTTGGCGAAAGGCATCAGTGGATGGAGTGTCTCAGCTAAGAGCGACAATGGTTTTTTGTTTCGTAAATATGGTCATGAGCCTGGTAAGAGACAACTGCTGGGAAAAGCTTATTTACAGCAAGGCGAAGAGCAAGGAAAACAGATGCTGCGAGATCTGGCTCGCCATCCTAATACCGCGAGACACTTGAGTTATAAACTTGCGCGCCATTATATCAACGACACGCCATCCCCTGAGTTAATGAAGTCTCTCTCAGAGGCTTGGCTTGCAAGTAATGGTGATATCCATAAGGTGATGCTGGCCTTAGCCTCTCACCCTGATGCGTGGCAAAGTGCGTCTAAGTTTAAGACCCCTAGAGAATACATTGTCTCTACCGCTCGAGCGGTACCCAACAGCAAGTTAACCGAGCGCAGAGCCTTAGCAAGCCTTAGCCAGTTCGGTCAGATGCCCTATACATCAGGCAGTCCAAAGGGTTTTAGTGACCTAGAAATGAACTGGATGGGAGGAAGCAGTTTGCTGACGCGAGCCGATTGGGCGAACACCTATGCGAAACAGAGCAAGGCCGATGTGAATCAGGTAATGAGTGTGGCATTTAACCAACAGCTTTCGCCTGATAATAAACAACGTATTGTGCGGGCAGAAAGTCGTCAGCAAGCGCTCACTCTATTGTTAATGAGCCCAGAATTTCAAAGGCGATAAGGGAAGTAAGGTTATGGAATCATCGTCAAGAAGAGCATTTTTAAAGGGAACGGCTGCCAGCTTATTGCTGTTTCATTCCCCTTGGGCTTTGGCAAAAAAATCAGCGCGTTCCCCTAAGGTGGTCTGGGTTGTGTTACGCGGTGCCTTAGATGGAATGCATACCGTCATTCCAAGTTTTGACCCTATGTTAGCCACTCACAGGCCTAGCCTTTCTAAGGCGGCTAAGGGCTCTACACTTCAGTTAGAACAGGGGTATTTTCTGCATTCTGCATTACCCAATCTGCATCAATGGTATAAAAATAAACAGCTAACAACTGTGGTGGCCGTTGGCACAGGATACGGTTCACGCTCTCATTTCGATGGGCAAGATTACCTTGAGTGGGGAGGCGAGAATAAAGAGTCTGGCTGGCTTGCCCGAGCTCTTGAAATGCAGCACAGCTCTGCCATCGCGGTTGCACAATCAACACCACTAAGCCTTCAAGGCACAGAAAAAGTGACCTCTTGGTATCCCTCTCGTCTTAAAGGCAGTAGTGAAGATACCTATCGCTCCATTCTCTCTTTGTATGATGCTGATCCTGCCTTGCAAACAGCATTTAAGCAGGGGATTGAGCTAAAAATGACTACAACAATGGAAGGCATGGGTAAACAAAGTGGCCAGTTTGTTTCTCTTGCTCAAAGCTGTGGTCGTTTATTAAAAGGCAGCGAGGGTGCAGATTGTGGAATGCTGGAGTTGGGCGGATGGGATACACATAATAATCAAGAACCACGCTTGAAGCGGCAGTTTGCTCAGCTAGATAAAGGGCTCGTTGCATTGAAAGAGGAACTGGGTGAGGAGTGGGATGATACGTTGGTGATTATCGCTACAGAGTTTGGTCGCACGGTTAGGCAAAATGGCACTCAAGGCACAGACCATGGAACCGCAAGTGTGTTGCTGTTTGCTGGGGGAAGGCTCCCACAAGGAGGAAAAGTGCTGGGTGAATGGCCAGGGCTGAAAGAGAATCAACTTTACCAAGGTAGAGACCTAAAACCGACCTCAAACACCTTTGATTGGATTTCTCAGCACCTAGCCTATCATTGGGATACAAACGTCAACACACTCAATCGTGCAGTACGAGGGGCTTAACTGGTACGGTTATTTTGCTCTAACAGCAGGGCTTCAAACGCTTCTTTGGTAAGAGGGCGACTGTAGTAAAACCCTTGTGCAAACTCACAAGAATGACTTTGCAGGTAATCCTTATCCCACTGCGTCTCAACGCCCTCAGCCACGACCTTAAGACCAAGTGCTTTGGCCATGGCTATGATGGCATTGACCAACTCTTGTGAGGATGGCGTCGTTTCCATCTCTTGCAAAAATGAACGATCTATCTTCAGCTTGCTAAACGGGAATTTCTGCAAATAACTAAGTGCAGAATAACCGGTACCAAAGTCATCAATAGAGAGATGAGCGCCCAGTTGTTTAATTTCCTCAAACAAGCGTACTGTTTCAAGGGTGTGATTGAATAGCAGGCTTTCAGTGATCTCAATATCCAGTAAGCTTGACTCTAATCCTGAGTTACTCAACGCCGTTAGGATATTCTCCATCAAGGTGTCTTTTTGTCTAAACTGCGCCGCCGAAAAGTTGACGGCAATAGACAACGGCTGAATGCTTTGCCACTGCTTAGCCTGATGACAAGCGGTGTGCAGAGCAATTTCGCCAAGCTTATGAATAAGGCCATTCTTCTCGGCAATCGGAATAAACTCCTCAGGAGAGACAAACCCAAGTTTCTCATCATTCCAGCGCATTAAGGCTTCAGCACCTATGATTTGTTCACTGCTGAGATCAATGATGGGTTGATAGTACATCTCTAGTTCATCTTGATTGATGGCTTGGCGTAACTTAGCGTCGATATCCAGGTTTCTCTGAACATCGGTATTCATGCTTGAGTCATAAAAACTGAAGCCATTTCGCCCTTCTTTCTTAACCCTATACATAGCGGTATCGGCATGCGCCATCAGTTCTTCAGCATTCTCACCATCTTGAGGGTAGATAGACATACCAATACTGGTAGAAACAAAAAACTCACTCGCTTCAAGTTGGAATGGGTCTTCAAAGGTTGCAAGTAATTTTGACGCTAATAACTGGGCTTGTTTTTCTGAATTTAAGTTAGGGATAACCAGCAAGAACTCATCCCCACCAATACGAGCGACAACGTCAGTCTTGCGCACAGAATCTTTTAAGCGTTTAGCGGTCTGCATTAGAATTTGATCGCCGGCTAGGTGACCTAAGGTGTCATTGATCTGCTTAAAGTTATCTAGGTCAATGAACATCACCAACACATTCATCTCCTCGCGTCTTGCTTGGAGTAGGGCATGTCTAAGCTTCTCGTCTCCAGATTTACGATTGGAAAGTCGGGTCAGAGTGTCATGGGTGGCTTGATAGGCCAGCTCTTGCTCATACATTTTACGTCGGTCGATCTCTGTCTTCAGACGTTCGTTTTGTCGAGTCAAAGCAGCCTGTTGGTTGTGTGTTTCTTCAATCTTAGTGGTCAGTACTAGGTTGGTATTGTTGATCCGTAGCGAGTAATAAAGGCCCAATATCACGGGAACCGCCAAAAAGGAGAGGCCGACTGTAAACCAGGTTGAGGTAATGATCTGGCTTTCAGATACGGGCTCGAACCAAGCGTGCAGTCTGAATGGTGTTTGCTCCACTTCTTGGTCAAAATAGAGTGTATTGCCTTGTTCGAAGTTAACCGGACTTCCTTCTGAATTAAAGGTATTCCAGATCGGTAGCAGGCCTTGTGGTGTTGCGAGATCTAATTTACTACTGCTATTTTCGTATTCTTGTGTGGTTAAAAGGCGAACAACCACATCTAAATTGATATCACCCACGACCACACCAACCAGTTCGCCATTGAAATAGACGTTCTGTAGCACTCGAATGATTATTTTATCGTTTTTAGCCAGCACGTCTATTTTGTGATCGGCGGTACTCAATTCATCAAAGGGAACACGACTGACATCAAAGGGGAGTCTTGGGTGTGAGTCGGCAATGACATTAGATTTAAAGCCTACCAATAGCATTCGGTCAAAGAGGGCACTGGTGTTAAGTTGGGTATCTGGCTTCGTGAGGCGGACTAGATTTCGGCGTAATTGCAACAAGCTCGACCCTAGGCCATATTCCATGGACATTCCAGAGGCAAGGTTGGCAAAAAACGTATAGGTGGTCTTGTGCTTAGCTACGCCTTTTACATCTTCGGTAGTGGCGTCAAAGAAGTAACTTAGAGATTCAGAGTAGCTCTTAACCTTTAGATTTAACTCGTTAAGCTGTGACTCTTTTAGGCGGTTCTGCCCTGCATTAGTCACGGTAATCATAAGCAATAAGTAGGCTCCTAAGAGGAACCCACCCATTAAAATTGCATTTCGGCTATTAATTCTAAGCCTCATTTTCATATATTGTTGTTCTCGTGGGACTCAAAGTAATCACTGTAAAAGTAAAATACTGATGGGTAGTACTTTTCGACCAGTTGATTATAAGTGCCATCGCGTCTGATTTCTCGTAAGTAATCATTAAACGCCTTGCGTAGATTTGGTGAGGCTTTACGAAAGCCTGCGGCCATGAACTGCTCTTCAGATACAGGGCCAATAACCTTGATCTCTCCAGGCCACTTCTCTAGTGCGATTAGGGTATCAGGGACATCAAGTAAAGTATTCTCAGCATCTTCATTTAAGATAGCAGGCACCATCTCATTCAGTTTACGCGCCTTTACCGGAAGAATAACATTCGCGCCTGTGTCGTAAAGATCGTATAGGTTTGGGTCTAGGCAGGTTTGCTCCATAGCCAATACATCTTGCCCGTTAAGCAATTTTTTAACCTGAAGAATGTCTTTGTCGACAGAGCCACTTGGGGTGATAGGTTTTAGCTTTGAATCTGAGCGAGAGATTAACCAAACTGCCGATGGGAAATAGTCATCAGAAAAATCCACTAGCTCTTCTCGCCAAGGGAGAATGGTTGCGCCATTAGAAATAACATCACCGGTAATAGGAACAGTGTCACCATACTGTATCTTGTTATCTTTAAAGATGGCTTCCTTACCAGTCAGTTGACCAAATGCGGTATTCCAAGTGCTAGGAACGAATTCGTACTCTACGCCTATGTATTCAGCAAAGCCCTGAATGAGTTCGATATCGAGTCCGCGAGCAGAATAAAGCCCATCTCTATTGATGTAGCTGACGAAGTTAGCGTAAGGGATGCCAATGTGTCTAATGACACCGGCTTCTTGAACTTCTTTTAAATCATGAGCATGGCTAGATTTGATACCAAAAAGCATCGCTAAGCAGAGGCCACTGACAATACTTAAAAATCGAGTCTTTTTTATCATTATAGTCATCCTTGGTTTAAAGCATTTAGGGCTCGCCTAAGCCAAGCGAGCCCTGTTTTTCTTAAGCCATACGCTCGTATAAATGCGCCATAGCTTCTACTAGTCCTTTCACATCGTCTTCATCGTGGAATAGGTGAGTAGAGATACGTAATGCATAAGTATCAGTAGTGTCACCTAGATGCAATGGGAAGTTTGTTGTACGGATGATGTACCCGTAGTCTTCGCGAAGGCGATCACGGAACTCGGTTAGACGAGCACCACCATCACCAACATCGCCAGCTAATGGATCAAATGTAGTTAAACCACTGGACAATTCACGATTTGGTGGGCAGTAGAAAATGCCACCTGGTATTTTCTTAGCCAGCTCTTCTTTACATAACGCACTGAGGTCAAGTACGCGCTCTTCAATCTTATCACGTCCAATCTCATCCCAAAGCTTACAAGAGTCAGTAAGTGCTTGCTTAGCTGGGTAGTGATCATTACCAATGTACTGCATACGTTGAACTAGGCTCATCATTGAATATCGGTCTTCACCTAATGATGAGTTTACTAGGTAGAAAGGACGGCGATCAGATGGCCAGAAGCGCTCTAATCGTTCAGCTTCTTGGCGGACATATAAGATACCTGTAGCACCTGGGCCACATTGCCATTTATGACCAGAACCTGCGTAGAAATCACAGTCCATATCGTGTAGGTCAATGTTCATCATACCAATAGTATGCGCGGCATCAACTAGTGTTGGAATACCGTTGTCACGAGCAAGAGCACAGATCTCTTTTGCTGGTAATAGAGTCCCTGTTTTGTAGGTGATGTGTGAGAACATGATCAGTCGAACATTATCGCCATGCTCTGAAATTGCATCGGCGAAAACCTGAACAAAATCCTCTTTCGTTAACTGAGACTCACCTGTGTAAACTGGAATTTCGATTTCTACGACGGTAGCACCAACACGATCTGCAGCAACAAATAGTGGTGAAGTGCCACCAATGTGCTCATGGTGAGTGGTGATGATTACATCACCTTCTTTAAAATCTAGACCGCTGACTACTGAGATCATGCCATCAGTTGTGTTGCGACTAAGAACGATTTCATTTTCATCTGCGCCAAATCCTGGGGCAATGTCAGCAACCATTTCACCTACATAAGGCCAGCTACCAAATTTGTTTTGCATATCCCACGGATATTTTGCAACGATCTCGTTATTCTCAGTGAATGTCTGCAGTACGCTCTTTGGCATAGAACCAGTCGTTCCTACGTTCATGTAGACACTGTCTTTAGCCAAAATGAATTCTTTTTGAACCTTTTTCCAAAAATTTTTATCAGAAGAGCCATGATGGCCAGGGAAACTAGGTTTTTTTGCTGCTGCACTTGTAGAAAAAAGAGTAGAGCCTAATCCAGCAACAGCAACACCAGCGCTGCCTTTTAGAAAGTCCCTGCGATTAAACTTCGACTTGGTTTCACTCATTATTTAATTCCTTTAGTAGAGTTAGTGAAATGTGTAACAAAAAATAAACAAATCATTTATTCTAGCAGCAATATTGACTTTTCATTTAACTAAATAACGATCAAGTAATTAATCGTTAGTGAGCCTATTAGGTATTTCTAAATAACGGAACTCAATATCTAAATCGTACATTGTTCACTTTAATGAAACTCTGAATAACGATAAAAAAGCAGTCAGTTATCATGATTGTGTAATTTTCAACCTTTGTAAAATGAAAAAATCATTACTTTTAGATTTATTCATCACGATTATATTTACAAAAAGAAACAATTGATATGCCTAGTGTTGCAGCTAGTTTCGAAGTGTGATCTAAATTGTACAAAAGTGCTGTTTACAATTTAAATTCAATCACTTATGAGAAAGAAACGATTTCATGTATACAACGCGCCTATTTTTAACACATAGTGTGCACTGGATAACATAAATAAGTGGGACTTTGAGGTTAACAATCTTGTCTTAAGTACGACATAGGTTTAATTATCTTTTCTTTTGTCTTATTAATTACGCTTTCGCAATGAATAATGCCTTAGGTCGCGCTAGAAGGAAAACCATTGACAACTTCAACATATTATTGATGTGGTAGTGAATATATTTTCATTATCTGTATTGGTTTATTTCTCCATTTTGTAACGTTTGCATTGGTGGAGGGGGTTTCCGATCATTTACCCATGATTAAGCGTGTATAATGGCGCTTTTACTTATAGAGAAAAAACCTTGGCCAAGCGCACTCCCATCATCGAAACCACCTCTTATGGCATCTACTCTCACTGGGATGCGAATTCGAAAGACCTTCCGAAGATCGCTCAGTTTACCAATACGGTGACGGCTGAAGAGGGGGTGGAATTTGGTTTTATCGTCAACATCAAAAAAGCAAAGGGAACCCTGCTCAATTACTGCATCTATCATCCTGGAATCATCAATAAGAAGGGCAAGGTACTGGCCCCTTTTGATGGCGAGATCTATGTACGCAGTAATGATTGGAATTTCTATCTAGGGGATACGATTCAGCTGTTGCACCCAGTTGATGGCTTAGAGAGCAATCTAGGTGAATGGCGTATGGTGCTTGAGATGCAAGGCAAGATTATTGCTGAAAAGACATTTCGTGTCGTAGGGCGCGATGAGGCGCAGTTTTGGAAGCAGCGCGGGTTCTAGTTTCCCCTTGGTGTATTTCCGCAGGCACAAAAAAGCCTTACTATCGCAAAGCAACAGTAAGGCTCAAATTCAAACCGTTAGGTTTATCTTCTAATTACTTCTTTAGGTTAGTGAAGTAGTCGAAGATTACTGGTACGTCGTTGTTACCCATGCCTGCATCAACAGCAGCTTGTAGGCTAGTAGAAGTACCTTGAGCGATTAGAGACTCAGTACCTAGCTCTTCACATAGTGCAAGGAAGTAGCCAAGGTCTTTGTTTGCGTTAGCAACAGAGAAGCCTAGTTTTTCTTCGCCGTCTACAGCGTAGAACTTACAGAACTGCATGAACGGAGAGTTAGATGGACCAGCTGACATGATGTCAAATAGTTGCTGACCGTCAACGCCTGCTAGTTTAGCAACTGCGAACGCTTGAGACATAGTAGCAACAGTAGTCATACCCATGAAGTTGTTAACTAGCTTAGTAACGTGACCTGAACCTAGAGTGCCTAGGTGGAATACGTTTTCGCCTTGCTCGTCAAGAACTGGCTTAACTTTGTTGAAAGTATCGATGTCGCCAGCAGCCATGATGTTTAGAAGACCATCTTTAGCGTGAGCAGGAGTACGACCTAGAGGAGCGTCGATCATGCCAGCGCCTTTAGCAGCTAGGTCAGCACCAATCTTCTTAGTAGAAGCTGGGATAGAAGTACCGAAGTCGATTAGAGTTTTGCCTTCAGACATACCCGCTAGGATACCTGTTTCGCCGTAAACTACTTTCTCAACAACTTCTGAAGTTGTTAGGCAAAGCATTACGATGTCAGATTTTTCAGCAAGTTCTTTACCAGAAGTTGCTTGAGATGCGTTGCCACGAGCTAGAACTGCTGCAACTGCATCTGTGTTTAGATCCATTACGTTAACTTCGTAGCCACGGTTTTGTAGATTTTCAACCATGTTGCCGCCCATAAGGCCAAGGCCGATGAAACCAATTACTGGTTTAGTCATGTCTAACTCCTAAATATACTATTGTATGATTATATCGGGAGAGAGGATATACGCCCATCAAGATTTAATCAATCGTAGAATCACAAGAAATGTAGACCAAACTCAAATTTTTTGAACATCGACCAGAAACAAAGTAACAAAGTGTGTCTGGAACATGCAGGTTGCAACAAAAAATGAGCATCTGATCACATATGTCAGTGAGCCTATTTTTTCTATCGAACGACTTTTAAAGATTAGGTCATATTAAAACACCAGCTCACTGGTTGAGTACATTTGAAGGCAAGATCTTTTTCTCAATGAGCTGCTCTAACAAAAGGCGGGTCTGTTTTCTAAAGTAGTCACGAAGCAAACGCACTGTAGGAGTGATGGACTGACGGCTTGGGCACACCAACCACAGCTCGGTGGGTGTCGGTTGATAATCCGTTAGCACATTGACTGTGCGCCCTGAGAGTAGGTCGTCCGCCATATCTAGGCAGGACTTAATTGCAAACCCATGCCCTGAGACACACCAGCGTCTAACAAGATCACCATCGTTGGAGGCTCGGTTGCCTTTTAGCTTGACCTTGAAAGAGTGCTCCTCTTTTTTAAAGCGCCATTCATTTTGCACAATATCACCCAGTTGATAGAACAAACCGTTGTGATTTTTGAGTTCGTCAGGGTGGCTTGGAATCCCATGAGCCGCTATATAGCTTGGCGAGGCACATAACAGGCGAGGGACATTGCATATCTTAAAGCCATACATGCTGGCGTCCGTTGGAGAGCCGTAACGAAGCGCCATATCTACCGAGTCACGATAGAAGTCGATATTGCTATCACTGATATTGCTGCGTAGCGCTACCTCAGGGTGGTCATTGAGGAACTCGTCAATCCACGGGGTAATCACATTGCGACCAAGGTCTGATGACAGAGCAATTCTGATCTCGCCCCCAAGCACATCAAGATCTTCTTGGACATTGGACTGCGCTGCATCAAGCAGCTGCAGCGCCTGTTCGCACTGAGGCAGATAGCGCTCTCCTGCCGGTGATAGCCGTAATTGGCGAGTGGTGCGAATAAATAACTCCACCCCTACGGCTTTTTCGACGCGCTTAATGGCAGCGCTTGCGGTGGCCATTTGCATATCTAGGCTATTGGCTGCAGCGGTGATGCTTCTAAATTCAGCCACTTTAAGCACGACCTTGAGGTCATTCAGTAACATGATACTCAATCCAAATTTGACAATATATCAATCAATATAGTGTTTTTCGTTGAGGTAGCAAGTCGTAACATAGCGGCAATTCGTCATTGAACAATACAGTGGTAGCTATGCAACAACTTCATTTTCAGCAAGGGCCTATTCGTCCGCCATCAGAGGCAGGTAGCCTATTGATTCGTACAACCCAAGGATGCCCATGGAACAAGTGCAGCTTTTGCACCCTATTTGAAGGTATGGAGTTCTCTATTCGCCCTGTAGAAGAGATAAAGCGTGATATCTGGGCGGCAAAAGCATTCTATAAAGAGCGCAAATTCACCCGTTGTTTTCTACAAGATGGCGACTCGTTTGCTATGCAGACCGCCGATTTGCTCGAGGTGCTGCATACCTTAAAACAAGCCTTTCCAGAGCTAGAACAGATTAGCTCTTACGGCAGAGCGCAGACCATGACCAAGAAGACGCCGCAGGAGATGAAGGCTATCTGCGACGCTGGCTTGAACATGCTGTATTGCGGAATGGAGTCGGGTTCGATAGAGGTGCTTAAGAAGATGAAGAAGGGCATAACCCCTAAATCAATTCTTAAGTCTGCCGAGTATGCAAAGCAAGCGGGTATGAAGATGATGACGTTCATCATCATGGGACTCGGTGGCAAAGAGCTTTCCGAGAGTCATGTGACTGGAACGGCTGAGCTATTGAATCAAATTAACCCAGAAGAGATACGAGTGCTCACCCTTGCGGTCAAAGCGGGAACAGATCTCGACGACATGGTTCAGCAAGGTAGTTTTACTCCGCTCACTGAAAAAGAGATGGTGGAAGAGCAAAGAAAGCTCATCAGCCTATTAGACGGCATTGATAGTCAGTATGGGAACTTCAATTCTATTAATCTATTAATGGAATTGAACGGTCGACTACCTGGCGCAAAGCAGGCTTTGTTATCGATGACGGATCAGTTCTTAAGTATGAATCGTGATGAACAAAACAATTTTATACTGGGTCGTCGCATTCACTATTACACCAAGTTGCAAGATATGGGTAATAAGCTCTACTTTGATACGGTTCAGCAGCAACTTAGCAAGATTGGCAGTACCAACTTAGACGCGATTGAAGATGTCTTCTACCACCTTCGGCAAAGAATGATTTAAAGAGAGTTGCAATGATTGATATACAGCAATGGCTGATGTTTTATACCTTCATCGGTTCAACGCAAGCGCCAAGCACCGCGCACTTCAGCGATTTGTCTATCGAGTCTCTATAAGCGGTATTTTGCCACGCTCACAAAACAGTCTAGAGCTAGGCTGTTTTGTGGATCACGACTCGCTTCCCCTCGCAATTCACTTCTGATGGTTCAGTCCATCAAGTAGGATTAATAGCACTTAATCTTTATCGCTTATCATTTCATCGTTCAAGCAACCAAGGTTTAAACATGGATTGCGGTTTACCCCTTAATAACGATGAGAACGACACTATGAAAGGCATTATTTCTATCCAATCACACGTTGTGTATGGCAGCGCAGGTAACAGCTCTGCGGTATTTCCCCTGCAGCGATTAGGCTTCAATGTATGGCCGATTCATACAGTCCAATTCTCAAATCACACTCAGTATGCGCAAGGCTGGACAGGGGAGAAGTTTGACCCAAGCACTATTGGCGATCTGCGACAGGGGCTAAGTAATATCGATGCCCTTGAGAAGTGCCATGCGGTGTTGTCAGGGTATTTGGGAAGCTCTGGCCAAACTCATGAAGTATTGAAGCTGGTGAATGAGGTAAGAAGTGCCAATCCGTTGGCAATTTATGTGTGTGACCCTGTGATGGGCGATGTTGATAAAGGCTGTGTGGTAAGCGAAGAGGTCACTGGGGATCTGGTGAATCATTTAATGCCTGCCGCGGACGTCATAGTGCCAAACCAATTTGAACTAAGCTGCTTTACGCAGATGAAGATCACTTGTCTAGACGATGCCATTGCTGCGTGCCAAAAAGCGCTAACACTAGGACCAAAGATGGTATTGGTGAAACATCTGCATGGTATCTCAAACAGTAAGTTTACTATGATGCTGGCAACCAAACAGGGGTGCTACATGGTTCAGCGCCCATTGTTAAGCTTTGAGCGCCAGCCTGTTGGCGTGGGCGATCTTATCTCGGCGCTGTTTACCGGTGGTTTGCTTAAGGGCTTGTCGGCGGTGGACGCCTTTACTCACGCCAACAACGCTTGCTTTGGGGTGCTTAAAGAGACATCGGATAGCTGTGAATGGGAATTGCAGACAGTGGCAGCTCAGCAAAGCCTCATTGAGCCTAAAGAATGCTTCTCTGTGGTGCGCCTAACCTAAATACTTGCGGTATTCCCTGTTATATCAATGCAAATCACATTTATATAGCAGGGCTATATTGGTGAACCGCCAAATTTTTATTATCTAGCTATAACTTATAGTCTTTGATTAAAGGCAATTTAATAATCCTATCTACTATTCAAAATGGCTAATCCATTTCTTAAGCAGTGTACTCAATTGCTGTTGCTCATCATTACTTAATGGAGAGCAGAGTTCATTGACCAATAAGTAGTAGGCAAAAGAAAACCCCATCAGGTTTCCCTGATGGGGTTCAGTCTCTACTCGCAGCAATCCGGCTACTAAAGGTGCTCCCTGCATCTTTCCTTGATAGTGGTTAATATCCTTTAACCCAGTTCCATGTCATCGCCATCCTAGCGGTGTCCATACTAGCCTGTCATCCTGACGGGCGAACTCTATCCTAGAGTATTACATCCTTGCTAATAACTAATCCTAAGTTATCAAATCTTCTTCCTGAAGATACCTATTCCGTTAGGGTTTGTTCCTTTTCCTGCCAACATCCTGTCGACATGATTAGTATCTCCGTTATCGATGCCTGTAACAATCAGGTGTGGCATATTTTTATTTGTTTACTGATGGTTGAAAAATAGCAAGTCATTAAAAAACAAAGTGTTAGGGTGAGGTGAAAGTGATTGCATTGAAGTTTGTATCTGATCGCTGACTTATTTGTGAGAGATCTCTTACAAAAGCTTGGGGCGATCCTCTCTGTTGCCGCCATGATGCTGGCTGTTTCCAACAGCGATAGATTAGGGAAAGTCTCTGAAAGCATGTTTAATCGCTGGGGCAAGCCTTTGGGGCTAAAATGCTTTGATTTTCCCTTCCCATTTAAGAGTGTGAATTATCACATTACTTATCAGCGTCGGTTTATTAATGATATGAACCACCAAAGGCTAAGAGAGCTTATTAAACAAGAGGTTAGTCTATAACCCTCTTAGTCAGATCAAGAGCATTGGCTGCGTTATTTGCTGTCGACCTTCACTGCATCTGAGATGATTTCCGTCAGCCATTTGTATTTAGGGGAACTCAAGTTCTTTTGGTGTATGAAGAGATAGAGTTGAATAGTAGTAAGATCTAGCATATCCAGAACCCTTACTAAGCGAACATGTTGACTAACGGTTTCAATAGTCGGCGGAAAGCATGGGCCAATAATGTCGGTATTCATAATGGTAGAGATTAGCCCTGCGACAGAGGTGGTTCTCATAGCCATATGAATGTTTATACCAGCCTCTTTCAGGAGATCTTCCAGTCGAGAGTGCTTATTTGGGTCTAAATAAGCTAAATCTATGTGCCCAAAGGAGTATTCGAGCAATTCATCTATATAGGCTTCCGACTTTTTAAATGGGTGATCGCGACGCATGGCAATCATAAATTCTAATTGTATTAGGGGTATAGCCACAATTTCAGGCGGTAAGTTTTCTGCCTCAAAATGGATTGCTGCATCAATAGAGCCATCGCATAAACCAGTTAATGTACTCGAGGTAATGGTGTGCAGAACCAATGTTGATCTAGGGCTTTGTTCATGAAAAGTTTTGAATAGACTCGTACCCAACCATACCTGAAGATGCGGACTAACATCCAAGTTAAAGCTTTGTTGTAGAGTGCTAGGATCAAATATTTTCGTTTCTTCTAATGCTAGACCAATGCCTTCTAACAAGGGGAATACCTTTGCATAAAGATCATCTGAATATGGTGTTGGCACGAACTGGCGATGAGATAAAACAAACAACTCTTCATTCAATGCTTCTTTTAATTTTTTGATGTTTTGGCTGACCGCAGGAGTGGTGACAAACAGCCTCTCGGCTGCTCGTTTTAGGCTTTTTTCTTGGTAAACGGTAACGAAAACCTTCAGTAGGTTGAAATCAATCTTGTTTAAATTCATAAGGTTATTCTAGAGCTTTCCAATATTTCATTGGTTAAGCATAGCTTAACTTATGGTTAATAACATATGAATATTTTTAATCAATACTTCTCGTTATAGTAGCTGAAACTAGCTTGAAGTGCAGGGATCGGACTTCTTAAACCGTATTGAGGTTAATATGAAAAAGAACCGTATCTCCCTAGCTTTATGTGCCCTTATTTCTTCTTCACTTTCTTTCGTTTCTGTTGCCGAAGAAACCGAATCAGACGTTCAAGACATGTCAGATCCATTAGCGGTCTATACGCAAGCTGGCTTTGGCTATACCGATAAAGGTCTCAATTTAAAAATCGGTCAAACCTATGACACAGGTAGTGACATCACTATGGGTATGAATGTCCTTGAAATCAAAGGCATTGCTGGCGATGCCATTGGTTTTCGCGATAGCGATGATCCTCAGTTTGCCAATGTAGATGACTCAATTGACTCTATTCGTTTTCGAAACTTTACCGTGGATCTAACCAATGGTCGTGGTGCGCAGGTAGATATCTCTTGGGACTTTGACTCAAACCAAGGCTCTGCGTCATACAGCTTTATTCAGGCACTTCCTAAGATGGGCATGTTCAACTTCTACCCATTAGCCGGTCTAGGTGTTGCTGCGGGTGAAGAGCTTGTTCCTGAAACAGGTGGAGATTTAGATGCGGACCAACTACGTGATCGTTACAACATGCACGGTACATTCTATGTGGCGGGTATGTACAGTAAGATGCAGATTACAGACAAATTCTGGCTGAACTATAACCCTATGTATTTAGGCTCGATTTCTGGTTCAAGCACCTTTAAAGACTTTGGATTTGAGGGTGATGACGCTGTATTCGCACACGAGTTTGCAGCCAGCTATCAAATTACCCCACGCGCTAACGTTCGTTACTTTGCGAACTGGACTGAAAATACAGACTTCACCGATGGCGACCATCGCATCGAGTTCAACTACCAATTCTAATCTTGCTTATTTTTGTTCCTATTTTCTTAGATGCCGACTTGCTAATGCAATTCGGCGTCAACGACGCATAAATTTTTAGGTGGCCTATGAAAACTCTTAATAAATCTATCTTATCAGCGATGATGATCGCCGTGATGTCAGGTTGTACTACCATTGGCAACAACTCTAACGAGCATACCGTCGTTACTCCATCAGGAGAATTCACATTCGACAATAGCTTTGAGCATGGCTTGCCAACCGAAGCAAGCTCCAAGGCTTTGTTTGATGAGATTGATTATCAGCGTGCATCGCAAGCCTATATCTGGGCGGTGCCACTGGTATCAAACTATGCGTGGAAAGCGGCATACGCTGAAATGGGCGCAGAGGATGGGCAGATCACTTATGTTGAATCACATAAATCTAAATTGGGTGGCTTGACTTATAACACCTCAACACCCTACGCGATTACCTGGTTCAATGTTGAAAAAGAGCCTGTAGTAATTGAAGTACCAACGGATGAATTACGTGGTGCGGTACATACCATGTGGCAGATTGGTATTTCACAAATGACTAAGCCAGGCACCTATGTAATCAAGGCTGCAGGTAGCGAAACCCCGGAAAACCTTCCGAAAGATGCGGTCGTGTTAGAGTCGGACACCAATTATGTATTCTTTGGTGTTCGCTTAATGGCGAAGACTGAACAGCAACGCATGCAAGATCTTGAAGCACTGCGTATTACTCGCCTTGATGGTTCAGTTCTAAGTGATAACCCCGTTAACTTTCCTGAAGTCGGTATCGATGCGAAACACCCTCGTGGCATGGCTTTCTGGGACGTATTGAACGAAGCAATACAAGCAGAACCTGTAGCAGAAAGAGACCGTATAATGCATGACATGTTACGTCCACTAGGGATTGAGAAGGGAGAGACGTTCTCACCAAATGCAAGACAGACTGGTATTTTAAACAGCGCAGTTGTCACAGGTGAAGCGATGGTTAAGAACATTGACTTCAACAAAACAGAGCGTCTTCCACAATCTGTCTATGGTCCAAAAGGCAATACGTGGGAGGTTGCAACGGCATCGACACCCGATCAAAATCGTGGCTATGGCATGGATCTAGATGGTCGTGCAGCATGGTTCTATGAAGCCGTGACTAACGATATCGCAATGCACGGATTTGAAAATGGTGGGTGGGGCCAGATCTACCTTGATAACTACAGAGACAATGACGGTAATGGTTTAAATGGTAGCGAGCACTACACCTTAACACTTGATGGTGATGTGAACTTTGCGGATCTGTTTTGGACAATTACGGTTTATAACGTAGAAAACCGAGCGATTATTGATAACTCAATCCAACGCGCTGATGTTGGTTCTAACATTCCAGGAACCGTCAAAGATGAAGAAGGCAATTATACGTTCCACTTCTCACCGACGAAACCTGATGGAGTTAACGCTGCAAACTGGGTAGAGACGCGTCCAGATGAAAACTGGTTTGTTTATTTCAGAGCATATTCACCAAGTAAAGCGTTTGTAGAGCAGCAACCTCATACCATTGTACCTAACTTCCAAAAGGTAAAATAAACCTTCGTTGTATGAGCTTCCAAAGTGAGATTGGAAGCTCTCAAACCTTTGATGTCCGCAATAAGATACAAGTTAAGTAAAACTTAACCATTCATTAAATTTATATGAATTCCCTTAATTTAATTCACTGGTTATATTATACGCAACTTAGACAGAGGCGCAGGGATTGAGCTTCTTAAACCGTTTTGGATAGACGATAAAATTCCCTGCTGATGGTCAAGAGCTTAACTCTAAATAGGATGAGTAGAGTGTCGTTAAGTTGAAGACTAAAAGCATTATTTTGTGAACATTGCGCTACGACGCATGACAAATAAGGTTTTCTTAATGAACAACAAAATTTCTCTTTCGCTACTTACTGTACTTCTTTCTAGTGTTGCTGTTTCTGCCAATGCTTCTGTAAAACTTGGTATGGGTGTTGACCAAGGTTTAGGTATGAACCTTAAGCTTGATGATACCTTCAACATCTTTGCGGGTAACCATGGTATGGCGTTTGATTATCATGTCCTACGCGGAAATTTGTCAGCGAGTACTCCACTTTCTTATTTTGTTGGCGTTGGTGGTTACTACGAGTGGGACGATGACTTTGGTATGCGCGTTCCTGTCGGACTAGATTGGAGCTTTGCATCAAACTGGAACCTTTATGGTCATGTGAATCCAGAGGTGCAGTTTCATCGTGATGCTAAATTCAAATTTGGCGCAGGCTTTGGTGTCAGCTACAAGTTCTAAACCAAACACTTCTATAGCCGACATTTTTATGTCGGCTTTTTTGTCCAGGTAACCTTAAAGCACTTACAGCGAGTTTAGCAATGCGCAATAAGATTTCCATTGGCTTAATGACATGCTTGCTTCCTCTTGGAAGTAAGGCCTCTCTGCGTGCTGAAAGTAGTGTTAGCTATTTGAATGAAACACCTGTTGTTGAAGTTGAACAGAACTCTGTGATTACACAAAGACTACAACAATTGTTTCCTTTAAGAGAAAAAGCGGCAGGTAGAGCATCTGATTTTACTCTGTATGAATTTCGTCAATTTCGAGATGAAAGAAGCGGTTTAGCACAGTTCCAACCCCACTGTGAAATAGAAAAAAAAACAAAAAACATTTCAGTAATGACTTGGCACCAAATGCGAGAAGATGGTCGATTGATTAAAAAGGTCGACTGCTAAACTTATCCGGTGCAATACCTATTTTTCTAGATAGCGAAGAGTATTCGAGCTATGTTAGTTACATTAAACGCATTTTTTATAGATAGGTTATGGACTTAAAGCTTATTCATGTATTTCTGACGGTACACAAGTATCAATCTTTTACTGAAGCAGCTGAGGTGTTGGGGGTGAGCCAGCCCGCAGTAAGTCAGGCTATCAAAAAGCTAGAAGTGTCACTACAAAAGAAGCTGTTCATTAAATCAGGTCGCACTATGACCTGCACTCGCGCAGCAGACCAGTTAGCTATAGAGTGCAGTAGAGGCATGGATATTATTCACAATGCCATATCTACAACCCAGCATTTTATTGTGTACTGCCCTGAAGATCTTATTCAGATCACCAGAGAAATGCCTAGCACCACGTTTAAACTCCCTCCCACTTTACAAGATACGCTTCTCACTGATTTACGGTTGCAGAAAGTAGATTTGGCAATCGACTTTATTAGTAATCATGATAAGTCGTTTATTAGTGAACCTGTCTGTACAGAACAGTTTAAAGTTATTTGTAGAAACAACCATCCTAGACTCTCAGGAAGCATTATTACCAAGAGCGAGTTTTCTTCTGAATCCCATATTGGTTATAAACGAAAGTTCAATGGCATGTCGATTTTTCAGTCTCAAGTGGATAGGAGAGATGATGCAGATCTTGAGAGGGATGTAATCATGGAAGTATCATCATCACACTCTATCTGCATGATAGTGGCGCAAACGGACTATGTTGGGGTGGTGCGAGAATCAGTGACGAAACGTTGGGCTGATAAGTTGGAGTTGAGGGTGATGGATTTACCTAAAGGCTCTGAAGTTGAATTTCCATTGAATCTGATTTACCACCAAAGGTTCAAGCATCATGGCGATCACGCAGAGATGCGAGAGATCGTCAAAGAAAAATTGATTGAGATATGCTCTTAGTAGTTAACTCTTTCTAGTTAGAAAATATGAGTCGCGAGTCCGTCGCTTGGTTAAACGTGATATTTCCAGAGACGATATTTGAGAGTGTGACTTGAGTGAGTACTAAGTAAGGAAAGTCGCCTTTAGGCTCAACTTCAAACGATAACCTGCTCGAGTTAGATCCTTGATAATAAGACCACATACCTACATCGGCTAAATAAATATAAGTTTCAGCAACGCCTTTACTTTCCAAATCCTTAGTCAGTAATGTTAACCACCATGTCGCGCGTTGAAAACCAGCTATACCCTCAAGCTTGGTAATAGGAGTTAGCATTTGACTATTCTCGTGATGCAAAGCTCTTAAAACGGTCCAGTCTGCACCTTGTGGTATATTCGTGTCACTATTTGGTACCGCTGCATGAAATAAGCAGGCGAATGCTGACTGAGAGGCAAGCAACATTAATATAACTGATGCACGTATAAACATAATTTTCTCAATAATTTGTGCAATGAGCGCAAGAAATATTACGCTCAAAGAACAAGTGTGATTCTAAAGTATTTTGTGAGTGAAACGACAGGTTTCATCCCCTTCACTAAGTAGAGAGCCAATTTCTACGACATAAGTGTCATTCATCGCTTTGCCCGTTCCCATCTCCATCGCGTTTACCACGTGACGACAAAAATCTGGACAACCCGCACCTTTACTCACTTTATTGAGTTGGTCACAAACAATACACTCAGTTTCTACTCGAACAGGGTTACCTTCACTATCTTGTTCCCAATGCCCTTTAACGCCAAAAATGGGATCTTCATAATCATGATAGGTACCGATGGAAGCAGCACTATTGGTATCGATATTCATTTTCTTGACGATATGTTGAGCTCTAACCTGTCCATACTGGTAAAACGCAGGTATCCAAAATTTCTCAAATGACTTCACCCCATTTTTTTTATAGCCGTTATAAGCAAGACTAACAACGACATCGTTGCCCTTGTGTATTAAAGGGATCAGGAAAGGGGCTTTTTCAGCCAGTTTGACGGTTTGGTGCATTAGGTGTGAAAACAATTTTACTCGCATATCAGTTCTCTTTTGTTGAAAAAAGGGCAGATACTCTGCCCTTGGTTGATAAAACTTCTTTGCTTGTATGACTTACTTTAAGTGTGTAAAACTACGAGGGTACATAGTCACTTGCTTAAACTCATCAAAGTTATTCAACAGTGTCAGTGCTTTTCCAGATGCAATATCAGAGGCTGAAATAGTGCCATCGTAGTATTGTCCAAATTTTTCACCAGAGACTTTGATCACCTCAGCGTCATCAGCAATTCTGGTGGAGAACTCTGCTACGCGGTTACGGATTTCTAGCTGCATCTCTTTGCCATCTACAATAAAGCCCAGCTTGCCTTCAGTGTTTGCTGCTTTTGCGGGATTCAGACGTGTACGTAGGTAGTCGACTGCCGTTTCTGGATCGCTTGCTACCCAAGATGCTGAAGGTGAAGCCATTAGGCTTACTTCTGTATCGTCAGACTCAAGCGATTTAGCACCTGCTAGATAGAAGTTACGAGCAATAAGGCCTTCTGATTCTTGCCCCAGTTTACGTAGCGAATCTGCATGAGCTTGTCTTGCCGCATTGTTGTTTGGTGAGTTGTAATAAAGCATTGCAGATAGCTCTTTAGCCCATAAAGTGTCACCGTCTTCCATTGCTACTTGCCAAGCCTCAAACACTTTCTCTACACCGCCTGATAGTTTCATCATGCGCTGTGCTTTTTCAACTTTTTCCATAGAGTGTAAGTCATCTGGGTTACCAGAGAAGTTACCGTGGTTACGCACTGGGAAAGACGCAAAGAAGGTATCGAATTGACCGTACATGTTGTTCACGTAGGCGTGATCGTTAAACGACGTTGGCATCTCAATGTGGTGATGGATCTGATCTGGTGCCACGCCTAGATTAGTCAGACGGATAGCTTGGTCAAATACATAGCTTTGAGAGTCAAGAACAGCATTGATTGTTTGCTTAATGTTCTCTTTACCTTCTAGAGATTTAGAACCGCCACCTACTGTTAAAACGATTTCTGGTTCTAGATCTCGAATATCACGTAGACCACCCATCCATGTGTGAGGTGCACGATATGCATCACCACGTAATGTATACATGTTATGGAAAGGCCATACTACGTTATCAATCACCAACTCATATTCTGGGATCCAGAAAGTCAGTGTATCTTTCGTGTCAGTATCATGAATAAATGCTTGAATTTCTAAACCTGCAACAGTTACAGATTCACCGTGAGCGATGGTTTGAGTGGGTTCTAAGTATGCGTTTGGTGCACCAAACTTAATGTTGCTCGGGATGATAGAGGCATCTTTACCTGATTTTTCAGCGTGGTTTCCATAATGAATAGCGGCACGAGCTAGCAGGTGTGGCGCCATTTCAGGAATGTCTGTGTTCGACTGACTATCGCCAGTGCGTGCGCTAACAATGCTGTGTAGATCTGGATGAGCATAGATCTCAGCATCATCACCATCAAGAAGGGTTTTAGTGCCTTTAGTGTAGTGGTTGTGATCATAGAAAACGGCAATGATCGGCTTGTTACTGATATTCTCGCGAATGTACTGGCGGTATTGTGCGCCTTCATCTGCATCATCACCAGTACTGAATACAATTAAGCCTCTGTCTAATTCAATCACTACTGGAGCATACGGTGCACCAGAAAGCATGTGAACATTGTTCAATGGGCTCTCATGTTCAAGACCGTATCCCATTCGAAGAACAGGTTGAACTTTCATTACAGAAGCAACGTTGCCCACTTGGCCAGTAGGAAGTTCTGCTACTTGTGCAGACACAGATAAAGAACTTAATGAAACAGCAGCTGCTGCGATAGAGAGAAGAGATTTCTTCATATTCAAGCCTTTTAATAGAATAGTAATTAACTGGCTAGAAGTTTAAATATCACTCACTCTTATAGCAATTGGGTGAGATTATCACTTTTATAATCTGTACTAATGATAAAGTTTTGCAAAAGAACGGTGGTTTTTAGATTGAAGGTATTTTGAGTTTTAACTCAATTGGCTGGCAACACAACTGCCGAGGCTTCGTCGCTAGAGCTGCTATCTAGCTTCTTAGAGAGATACTCATAAGCATGGACTAGGTAGAGCTTATTGGTTTCTCGCTGACACCAACTTCTAGAAAGGCCTCTTCGATTGAATTCGCTACCGATCGCCGCTTGGGTTTGATTAGTGCGACGGCCGTAGTACAAGGTATCGCAAAGCTGGATATTGGACATGTACTGAGGGTAGAGGTTGACCGCAGACTTGTTGGCATTGAGGTGCTTAGCTTGATTGTGAGTACACCCAGTTAAAATTAATAAAAACAAAGCGATAAGGCTCTTTTTCATTGTCTATGCGCCATCAGTTAATGCGAGAAAGCGCCATTATAAGCATTAGTTCACTGTTTGTTTGTCAATTTTGCAACAGGCCGTAACAGCGCTCACGTTAGTTGAACGTTATATGGGCGAATTTACGCCTTCTTGGAAACGAAAATACAGTTCTCAGCGGATGAGTCTCGCTTGTCGATACGTTTGAGTAGCCCTATAGCAACAAACATCGCAATGAAGAGGGTTGTACCGCCAAACACCACAGCAGACCAACCGCCATGCTGCCAGCAATACAGTAGCAAGAACCCACCTAGACTGCCGCCAATGTAGTAATGAACAAGGTATAACGCCGTTGCTGTCGCTTTAGCATGTGTCGCTTTTCGGCCTACCCACCCATAGGCAAGGGTATGGGTGAAAAAAGCGCCAAAGCTGATCAGAAGAAGCCCTATCATCATAGCGCCAAGGTGCTCCAATAGGGCAATCCACATTCCAAGCATGCTTAGTAGCGAGCCTAAAAACATGCCTTGAATCGGGGAGAAGTGGCGGGTCCAATGACCTGCACATTTGGAACTAAAGGTGCCAGCCAGATAGCAGACGAAAATCAGTGAAGCCAAGCCGACAGGAACATTGTGCGGAGCGCCAACTAGGCGAAACCCCATCACAGAATAAAGGTTCACAAACAGCGAGAAATTGATGCCGCCAATGAGCATAGCAACCCATACCCTGTGATTTTTGAAGTGACCGATTATCGCTCTGTGTTGATGATGAAAGCTAGTAGAGGAAGGGGTGAAGCCTTGCTGTTTTGGCAATAGGTAACCAACAAGCAACGCCCCCACTAATGTAAACCCTAGCGCAACTTGAATTGCTGTTGCCACGCTGTAGTGATCAGCAATTAATCCACCGCTGATCCTGCCGGCGATGCCGCCTAGGGAGTTGGCCGCTATGTAGCTACCAATTGCCATAGAAAAGGCTTTGCTATCAAGTTCTTCTGCCATATAGGCCACCGCCACAGCGGCAAAAGCGGCAAGCGCAACGCCAATAATAGCTCGACAAACCACTAAGAACAGAAACGATTGGCCCAACAGCATAAGCCCTGATATGACAGGAATTGCCAGCAACCCAAACATCATCACCGGCTTTCTTCCTATTGATTCAGAGATCACCGCCATAGGCACCAAGCAAAATGACAGAGCCAGTGTTGTTGAAGCAAACAGCCAATTTACCTGAGTTTCAGACACAGAAAACTGTATTGCAAAGGCGGGCAGCATAGGTTGAAGGAGATACAGATTGGAGAATACAAGAAATGACCCTAGGGCGAGAGAAAGGGTAATGCGTTTATATTCTGGTGAACCAAAGCTGACCATGTTTGCCTCAATGAAGGGTGGTACGAAAAAAGAATGCACAAAGTGTGATTAGGCTATCACCAAGACATTGATATAAGAAATATATTAAAAATATCATTCCCATATATTTTTGATCTCATGGAATCCAAACAGCTCAAGCATTTTTTGGCGGTCGCAAAGCACGGCAACTTCACGCAAGCGGCCAAAGAAATCCATATCGCGCAGCCTGCACTTAGCATATCAATCAAGAAATTTGAGCAGTCATTGGGTGTGGTGCTGTTTCGCCGAGAGGAGAAAAGGGTCAGCTTGACCAAAGAGGGCGAAGTCCTGTTAGTACATGCTCAGCGAGTTATCCAACAACTGCATGATGCCACCTTGGCAATCGATGAACTTAAAGGATTACAAAAAGGTGAGGTGCGATTGGGTGCCCCGTCCATGATGGGGAGTTACTTCTTTCCGCGCGTAGTGATGGCATTTAAGAGCCAGTATCCCGATTTAAAGCTGACATTGGTTGAAGCTGGCACACGCTCCATTCGCAAAATGCTGCTGGAGGGGGAGTTAGATTTGGGGGTGATCAACTGCGACGATGTGCCCGACGATCTGCATGTTGACCATTTGTTCACAAGTCAGATGGTGGCAGTTGTGGGCTCAGAGCACGAACTCGTGAGCAAGAAAACCATTGGCTTTGAAGAGTTCTTTGAATATGAACTGGTGATGTTCAAACACGGCTACTTCCATCGAGATTTTCTTGATCAGGTCAGTGAAGCAAATGGTTTATCTATGAGGTCCTCCTTTGAAACCAATTTGCTCCCTATGATCCTAAGTATCGTTAAGCAAGAGTTTGCGATCACGGCCTTGCTCGATCTGGTTACAGAGTATGAAAGCGGTATTGTAGGGATACCCTTTACACCTCCAGTCACACTCGATCTTGGGCTCGCATGGCGCAAGCAGGGCTACTTGTCCATTGCCGATCGCACCTTTATTGAGTTTGTTAAACGCTATGTGTAATCGTGATGGTCTAAATCAGAGCTTATGGTTCTGATGCTTCACTGATCAGAGCTGATGTCACTTAGTAAAAGTTGGTATGCGGATTATATGGAATCTTTTGTAGGTACATTCTCGTTAAGGTTACACATTATCAGTAAGCTTGTTTTCACTAAGTTGTTCAATCGACAGTTCAACCTTTAACTCCCAATTTAGTATGAACACGACAAAGCCTTGGCGTTATTCGTTAAGGCTTTGTCGTTTGTGTATTGAAGAGGTTTCAAAGTGAAAACCAACACAGAGTAGTGATTCAAAATGTGCACATGTGTAAGTAAATGTTTCAGCTGTTAGTAAATGAGTGCGTTCTATTGCTTATAAAGAGGTAAAATTTTATGAGCGCATTCACTTTTTGCACTGTTCTGACTGAATTTTGTGAAATGTTGCTATTTAATAGCATATGCAACCCAAAATATAATGAAATGCCTCGATATGAGGCTAAAACTCTGGACTGGTTTCTACCTAAATATATGAAAAGAACACTAAACGGATTGACTCTTACGCTGTTAGCATCCTTATCATTTTCTGTTGTGGCCGCGCCAATTGCGCTGCCAAATCCTCCGTCCCTTTCTGCAAAGGGTTACGTGCTTCTGGATTACAATTCAGGAGAGGTGATTGCAGAACACAATCCACACACGCAACTTAAACCAGCGAGTTTGACTAAGCTAATGACCAGCTATACGGCTGGACAAGAGCTTAACCGTGGCAACGTTTCTAAGACGGATAGCGTTACTATCAGTCGTGAAGCTTGGGCAAGAAATTTCCATGATTCATCGAAGATGTTTATCGAGGTGGGCACCAATGTTCAATTTAGCGATTTACTGCGTGGTCTGATTGTCCAGTCGGGTAATGATGCGTCTGTGGCTATCGCGGAGCACGTTGCCGGCTCTCAAGGTGCATTCGTCGATTTGATGAACAACTGGGCAAGACGCCTTGAACTGAATAACACGTATTTTGCGAATCCGCATGGCTTGGATGATCCAAACCAATCTACAACACCTTATGACATGGCAAAGCTAGGTCAGGCGTTGATTCGTGACGTTCCAACACTATTTCCGCTTTATAGTGAAACTTCCTTCACTTACAACAACATCACTCAGCACAACCGTAATGCCTTGCTGCGAGATAAAAGCATGAATGTAGACGGCATGAAAACCGGTTACACCAAGGGAGCAGGTTACAGCCTAGTGAGCACAGCGACTCAGGGAGATATGCGTTTGATCTCTGTGGTCATGGGTACCTCTAGTGCCAATACTCGAACCTCTGAAAGTAAGAGCCTGCTTAACTATGGCTTTAGATTCTTTGAAACCATCAAGCCACATGAAGCCAATGCTGAAGTGACCGCTACTCGAATCTGGATGGGACAAGACAACCAACTTAGTGTCGGTGTAGAGGAAGATGTGTTCATGTCCGTACGTCGAGGAGCAGGTAACAACATTCAGGCAGTAGTGGATTTGCCAAATGAGCTTAAAGCACCTGTTTATCAAGGTGACACTATCGGCACGCTGAACTATATGGGTTCAGATAATCAGGTCATTAAGAGTGTGCCATTGGTTGCTTTACATGATGTAGAGCCTGGCAGCTTCTTCAAGCGATTGCTTGACCGCGTTCGTATCTGGTTAGGTTGGGGTTAAAATCCAATAGCTTGTATATCAAGCTAACAGCCAAAAGTTAGAGAGTAACCACTAGCATCTCTCATGTCTTTAATGCAAAATACAATCATTATCATTTGAGGGTTGTATATGCAATAGATCGTAATTTGGGGAGCAGCTAGTGGTTTAGGCGCAGCTATGGTGGCTCACTTTGTTGAGCAGGGATTTGATGTTACCGCTGTAGCACGAAACCCAAGCCGAAACCCTATGTTAGACACGGTATCCACTTTAACGTGTGATGCTACGGATAAAGGACAGGTGGAAGCCGCGGTAGATTGCATTGCTGAAGATGCTTGGGTGATTTCCTGCATGGGAAGTTTCCAATCTGATAATCCTGTGGACTACATTGGTCATCGCTATCTTATCGATGCGCTACAAGCAAAAGGCGTAAAGCGTTTCCTACTAGTGACTTCGCTAGGTTGTGGAGACAGTTGGCAGTATTTGTCGGATAGAGCGAAGCAGGTCTTTGGCAGCTCTGTTCGAGAAAAGTCCTTGGCAGAATCTTGGCTTCAAACCAGTACTCTTGATTTCACCATTTTAAGACCCGGCGGTCTCAAAGACGGTGAGGAAAATCAGCGTGGTGTGCTATCACAGCATGGAGAAGTTCATGGTTCTATCCATCGCGCAGAAGTGGCTCGACTGGTACATGAGTTGTTGTTGAGCGAAGAGAGTGTAGGGCAAATCTACCAATGTGTAGAGAGCTAGCCATAGAGTGCTAAGACGCGAAAACTAAACTATCTATTTAAAACACCACTCACTTGAGTGGTGTTTTGCTATCTGCGCCTATTGGATTCAACTCACCGCTATTTGTCACCAAAATATGTTCTTACAATGTTCATAGGGTAAGCGAATTAGAATAGAAATGTGATCTATGTTACGCTATGCGCGCGCAATTTCGTGCACAACCTAAACGGAGGACTGTTCTGTTGTATTTCTCTATTGATAGAGATTTAGAAACGCAACCTAATATAATTTTTTATGGATGACGAAAATAAGAAGTACAGTATAGAAACTACCGACTATGAGGTAGGCCAGGATAATATTCAAAAATGGGGCTTCGATATACACAACCCCGTGTTCGGAACTAGCGCAGTTCTCATCATAGTAACCCTCATAAGCTTGTTATTGGTTGGTCCCACAACCGCTCTCAATTCACTAAACTCCCTTAAAAACGGCATCATCGAACAGTTTGACTCGTTCTTTATGTGGGCCACTAACTTTTTCCTTTTATTCGCGTTTATGCTGATACTGTCCCCTCTGGGTAGAATTCGTATTGGTGGTAAAAACGCAAAATCAGAACACAGCACCTTGTCGTGGATAGCCATGCTATTTGCCGCCGGTATGGGTATCGGCTTGTTATTCTGGGGTGTTGCTGAGCCCGTTGCATACTTTACCGATTGGTATGGCACTCCATTGAATGTTGAAGCCTATAGTGAAGAAGCCAAAGCAATGGCTCTTGGCGCAACTATCTTTCATTGGGGTCTGCACGGTTGGAGCATTTACGCCATTGTGGCGTTGTCATTGGCCTTCTTTGCTTATAACAAAGGTCTACCGCTATCTATCCGCTCAACCTTCTACCCAATATTTGGTGATAGAGCATGGGGATGGCTAGGGCATACCATTGATATTCTTGCCGTTTTGGCAACCCTATTTGGACTTGCAACCTCACTAGGCCTTGGTGCGCAGCAAGCGACCAGTGGCTTCAACCATGTATTTGGTCTTGAGGGCGGCATTGGCACTCAATTGATCATCATTACATTGGTGACCTTTATTGCGTCATTGTCGGTAATGCGTGGCATTGATGGCGGTGTGAAGGTCCTAAGTAATATCAACATGATCGCAGCGTTTATACTGCTGGTGTTTGTCACCATTGTTGGTTGGAATAGTGTATTGCCTTCTTTATGGGCAACGATCTCTGGCTACGCCACAAACGTCATTGAGCTGAGCAACCCTCACGGTCGCGAAGATAGCGTATGGATGCACGGCTGGACTGTCTTCTACTGGGCTTGGTGGATCTCTTGGTCACCATTTGTAGGCATGTTTATCGCGCGTATTTCCAAGGGCCGCACGGTTCGAGAATTCTTGATTGCAGTAATCGTTATCCCAACAGCGGTTACTCTAGTATGGATGTCAGTGTTCGGTGGCATTGCTATCGATCAGGTAGCGAATAAGATCGGATTACTAGGTGCAAATGGCTTAACGGATATCTCGTTAACCTTGTTCCACGTATACGACGCAATGCCGTTCAGCTCAGTGCTATCAATCCTTTCAGTAGTATTGATCTTAGTCTTCTTTGTTACTTCAGCAGATTCAGGTTCACTGGTCATAGACAGCATCACCGCTGGTGGTAAGGTCGATGCACCTGTACCACAACGTGTATTCTGGACCTGTATGGGAGGCGCCATTGCAGGAGTCATGCTGTGGATTGGCGGCAAAGATGCATTGCAAGCATTGCAGTCGGGAGTGGTGACAACTGCTCTACCATTTGCCCTGGTGCTACTAATGATGTGCGTTAGCTTAATTAAAGGTCTCAGAACCGAGATTCATGAGTACAAGCCACAAGTTGCTTCAACTCAAGAAGCGTAAGCGCTTTAAAACATTAAGTTGAATCTAGTACTAAGCCTGAGCGTTTTATCGTTCAGGCTTTTTTTATGAAGCGGATAGGTGGAATATAGCGTCTAGGAAATCGTATAAAATCTTAGTTCTAACAATTAATCACGTGCACATTAGCTTCACTATGCTTTTCGATATCTCTCTGATTTCCCAAGAACTTTAAATAGTGATGGTGGGTGAGTCTTTGAGACAATAATAAGCTGTGCGTCAACGTGCTTCACAAATTTGCCAACAGTAATACCTATCGGTCCATTTAGGATGTAGACATCATCTGGTTGCACGCCAGTTTTTTGGAACAGAGCCTCCATTGTTGCATGCAGTTCTTTATTTTCTTCGTTGATATAGCTTTCTGTGACAGATTTACCTAAATAGACAATGTCGTCCTCGCGCTCTTCTTCAATATCCGTTACATAGGCGACATACAGAGGACCTTCAAAACGCTTCGAAATCTCAAAGGCTTTTATAAGATCTTTTGGTGACAGTTTGCAATTAAATAGATGTTCGTCCCCTTATTAACTTTATTGCAGGCGATGATTGAAAGAGTAGGCTGTATGTTTATTTCTTTCTTTATCATTAAGTTTGTTCAATCAATTAGCTTTTGTGCTTACATATTGATCTCTAGATAGTCGAGAAATAATGGTTTTAGTACCTAACTAGTAGATCGTAGGGTGAGTGACCTTAAGGTCGAGCAATTGTTCAAACGCCCTCTATGTTTTAGCGTTCCTATTTCGGTGCCAAGAGTACAGAACTTATATCAACCCCCGAAGTTTCTATGCATCTCAACAATGGGTAATTTCCGCACTAGTCCCCTTACACAATCTTTATCTAAATCAATATCATCTATGGATTAAAAAGTTTGCATGCTGAGAGACAGACTGTGCACGAACGACACGTTGTTTTTAGACTGAATTTAAAATCAAACGGGAAGCCCTGTTGAACAAGGGCTTTGGGTGTGCAGACTCGCACGAAGTACACGCAAAAGCGGTTTTTAAATAGATACATTGACTCACCTGATTGACTCACTAGGGCCAATCTAGGTATTCAGAAATGCAAAAAGCCCTGATAAATCAGGGCTTTAAATGTGGCGGAGAGATAGGGATTTGAACCCTAGAACCGCTATTAACGGTTGCCGGTTTTCAAGACCGGTGCTTTCGACCACTCAGCCATCTCTCCGTTGCGGGAAGAATAATATAGAGATTAAAAACCTTTGTAAATACTAAATTTAGTAGAAAAGGTCTGAGTGATTGTATTTTGAACAATAAGTTGAGGTGAGCTAAGTCGCTTAGTTATCTGGGGCTGAAATGTGTTCAAAAAATAAGGGAGCCATCGGCTCCCTTCGGTGTTTCGTGGTCGGACTGACAGGATTTGAACCTGCGACCCTCCGCCCCCCAGGCGGATGCGCTACCAAGCTGCGCTACAGTCCGAGTTATTGCTGTTCGTAGAAACGCTTAGTTTCTGACAATCCTTGCATAATAACGGACAGTTTCGGTTTTGCATCGCGCTGTCTACGGTAATTGTGGTCAAACACTTTGTAGTTGCCGTAGCGGTCTAAGACGGTGATTTCATTAGGAGAGATCAATGCAAACTCGCGGGCATCGCCAGCCATAGTCCAGCGACGATTCTTGCTATTAAATAGGTTTTGACCGCTACTGAAATCCGCAGGGTTCGAAGTCACACCAAGCAGGTCTTGCATCAGGGTCACTGACAAATCAAAGTGACTGGATACGTGGGTCCATTCCTTTGCTGACTTGTTAGGCCAATGCACGACCATAGGCACCTGCAATTGGTACTTGCTGTAGTTACTGTTCGAACCCCAACTGTTGGTGTTGGTTTCGTTAAATTCCCAGCCATGGTCTGAGGTAATCACGACAATGGTATTATCCAGCAACTCTTTGTCTTGCAGGGTAGCAAGTACTTGTTCGATTGTAGCGTCAATTTTGCTAGCAGTAGTGCTGTAAGCCTGACGAAGGACTGCTCCTGCATCTTTTCCTGAAGTGTCATTTACATGATCTTCAAACTGTTGCATCTGCGTGAGATGAAGCAGGCTAAACCAGTTTTTGTTACCTTCGTTATCAAGCCATTGTTGCCAGTTGCTTACGGCTGCTTTATCAGATTTGCTGATCTGTTCGGTAAGGCTATCGTCTAGGCCGCTTAAGATGACATCATCATAAATATTTGATGAGAAGTCATTACCACTAAAGAAGCCCATATCGTAGTTGCGATATTGAAGTTGTTCTACAAATAAAGGTTGAGTCTCGTGATGGCGAACATTGGCAGAGTACGTCGCTGGGATGCCATAAAACAGTCCAAAAGATGCTGAATTATCGTTGCCGGAGCTGTAGTGATGGGTGAAATTCTGGTTTTGTGTCGCAAATTCGCTAAGAGCAGGCATGGTTTCTGGAGTCATGCTGTCTGCACGTAGATCTTCAACCACAATCATCATTAGGTTGTAGTTCTTACTCTTACTCTTATTTACCTTCAAGGTTTCTAGAGGGTAAGAGAGTACTTCTGTATTCGCTTCACCACGTTCAACACGCTCTTGATATTCTTCTCGGTCGAACCAACCCTGACGCTCTAAAAAGGTCTTAGCGGTCATTGGATACGACAACGGAAAATTAGCACGTTGATTTGTAATTGGATTATAGAAGGTAGCATCAGCCCAGATATAAATCAGATGACTGAAAATAAAGCTAACAAAGAAGACCACTGCAATAGGGCGACCAACGCGCTTATGCGACAGTTTTCGTTGTTTGCGCCAAACCCACTCAGCAAGAGCGAGTTGCACAAAGAATATGATGGGTACAAGAACGAACAGCGTTTGCCATTTTGCATTGATGGCATTCTTATCGTCGCTTAACAACAGTTCCCAAACGATAGGGTTAAGGTGCAGATTAAGCTCTTGATACGCTTGTGTATCAAGTAGCAAAACAGTCAGCCCAACCGTACTCGCGAGCACACCGACTATCCTGAACAGCTTAAAGTTCGGGACAATGAAGGTTATGGGGAATAGGCAGAGTACATAGAGCCCAAATACCAAGAAACCAAAATGGCCTACCCAAGATGAGAATAGGTACAGTTGCCCTAAAAGGGTATCTGGCCAAGGGGATTCGGCTATGTATCGCGTACCAATGAGCATTGCAACGATGACATTGAAAAAGCTAAACCAATGTCCCCAGCTGACCAGTCTTGATACTCGTTCTGCGTAAGAATTACCGCTATCTACCATGAATGTTCGTTCTTGTTATTAGTTGTTAGTCTTCAACAGATGCAATGAGTGCATCTGAAAAAGTTTTGGCGATGGCCTTCCTTTGTCCTTTAGCCACGTTCTGGTTAAGAACGTTTGTCGCGATATTGCCAACCAACATCAAGCTCAGTTCTGGAGTCGATTGGTGCTTCTCAAGGACTGCTGCAATTTCAGCTAACATGGTTTCGACTTTTTCGTCACTGTATTTCGATGTAATAGGCATAGTTACTCTGCTAATGATAGTGTAAACGGCTTATGATAACCTACTCTGAATAACAACTGAAATCACAAGAGATAGAAATCTCCTATGAGTTTACAATTATCTAATGTCATTTTGCATCAATTAGTTAAAGATTCTGAGCAACAGCTAACGGTTAACTACCGTGAATCGGCCCTAGCTAATGACGCATCTACTGAAAGTTTAGTCGCCGAATTGCATCGAGTGTTCAATGCAAAGGCAGGAAAAGGCTTTGGAACCTTCTCAGATGAGAGCGAGTTCAAAGTTTGGTTAGACAATACGTTATCTGACGATCTCGACTTTTACACTTTCTCACAAAATAGTGCCAAGCGACTGATCTCTGAGATCAGCAAGTATTCTTTCGCTGAAGAAGGGTTTTTAGTATTAGCTCACTATCAATCTTTAGCCACGGACTACTTGTTTATTGCGCTTATCCCTTCGAATGAAAGCCTGAAGGTCACTGAAGGGCTGGATATTAGTGCTACGGATTACCTGGATATCTCGAAGATGGATATCGCGGCGCGTATCGACTTGTCTACGTATCAAACGGATAGCGACTCGAACCGCTCGCTTACTTTTATCAAGGGACGAGTAGGGCGCAAGGTATCGGATTTCTTCTTGGATTTCCTGCAAGCTGAAACGGGTTTGGACACGAAACAGCAAAACTTAGTGTTGATGCAAGCGGTGGACGACTTTGTAGCGGATGCTAAGTTAGAGAAAGACGATGCTAACTCTTACCGCAAGCAAGTTGCAGACTACTGTAACGAGCAGATCAAAGCAGGTGATGAGGTAGAGGTTCGTGAACTGTCGCAAGAGCTACCAAAAAGCGATGATGGCACCAGTTTTGCTGATTTTACCGAAGAGCAAGGCTACGAACTAGAAGAGAGTTTTCCTGGCGATAGAGCCGCTGTGCGCAAGCTAACTAAGTTCGTTGGCGCAGGTGGTGGTCTGAATATCAGCTTTGATTCCATGCTAATGGGCGAACGCGTTTTCTATGATCCAGAAACGGATACGTTAACGATCAAAGGGACGCCACCGAATCTACGTGACCAGCTCACAAGAAAGGGTTAACCCTTAAAAACAAGCAGTTAAGACAACGCAACCCTCGAGGTTGCGTTTTTTTTGCACTTTATGCATAAAAATTCTTGTCATTCGCCTCAACTTTTTTAAATATGAAGGACAGCAATAAAATTTGATTAGCACTGGCGATAATTTTCAGTGCATTCCCAAAATTACATGGAGTATAGAGATGATGCGAGTAGGTTTAGTTGGCTGGCGCGGTATGGTTGGCTCAGTTTTAATGCAACGAATGGTAGAAGAGCGCGATTTTGATCTGATTGAGCCAGTTTTCTACAGCACCTCTCAGGTGGGTATCCCAGCTCCTGTTTATGCAGGTAAAGATGCTGGTATGTTGCAGGACGCTTTTGATATCGAAAGCCTTAAGCAGTTGGATGCCATTGTTACCTGTCAGGGTGGCAGCTACACAGAAAAAGTTTACCCAGCGCTAAAACAAGCGGGTTGGAAAGGCTACTGGATTGATGCGGCTTCTACACTGCGCATGGACAATGACTCCATCATTACTCTAGACCCTGTGAACCTTGAGCAAATCCAACAAGGCATTCATTCAGGGACTTCTACCTTTGTTGGTGGTAACTGCACAGTAAGCTTGATGCTGATGGCGCTGGGCGGTCTGTATGAGAAAGGTCTTGTTGAATGGATGAGCGCAATGACGTACCAAGCCGCTTCTGGCGCGGGTGCGAAAAACATGCGTGAGCTGATTTCTCAAATGGGCGTAGTGCAGCAATCTGTTGCAACGGAGCTTGCCAATCCAGCAACCTCTATTTTAGATATCGATCGTAAGGTTGCAGAGACTATCCGTTCTGACGCTTTCCCTACAGAGCAGTTTGGCGCTCCGCTAGCGGGTTCTTTGATCCCTTGGATTGACGTTAAACGCGAAAACGGCCAAAGCAAGGAAGAGTGGAAAGCGGGCGTTGAAGCAAACAAGATTCTTGGTCTAGATGGCAACCCGATTGCGATTGATGGCACCTGTGTTCGTATCGGCGCAATGCGCTGTCACGCACAAGCGCTGACTATCAAGCTTAAGCAAAACGTACCTATGGATGAAATCGAAGAGATCATTGGTACGCACAACGACTGGGTTAAGGTGATTCCTAACGAGCGTGACATCACAGCTCAAGAGCTTACTCCAGCTAAAGTGACAGGTACTATGTCTGTTCCTGTTGGTCGTCTGCGTAAGATGGCGATGGGCGATGACTTCTTGAATGCCTTTACTGTTGGTGACCAACTATTGTGGGGTGCTGCAGAGCCACTACGTCGTACACTGCGTATTATTCTGGCTGAGAAGTCTTAATAGCGATATTGTATTGGTTGAATTGAAGGCGCCCTACGGGGCGCTTTTTTTATTTCAGCTGAAAGCTGTCAGCTATCAGCTATCAGAAGTAAACAGCTTCATTCCAGCCATGAGGTGGAGTATTGGGTGGTGCAGGTCTAGGCGTGTGCGCTCTAAGATACTGGCCTTCGCCAGTATGACGCTGTTTTGTTGAAGTAATGTCACACGTTTGAGTCTCGACACAAGACTTGGAGCACGACCAAATTACGTCATTCCAACCTTGAGCTGTAATCTTAGGTGGTACTGGGTAGGCGTGTGCACTTTAAGATACTGGCTTTCGTCAGTATGACGTTGTTTCTATGGTGTTTTCACTCTTAGATGTCATCATTTGTCATTCCCGAGCGCTTCTATTGGGAATCTACCTATTCGTGATTCTATTGAAAAGGTCCCCGATAAAAGACGTCGGGGACGACATAAGTTTAACTATTGTGGTGATCATGATGACCACGTCATTCCAGCCTTGAGCTGGAATCTTAGAGGGTGCGGGACTTGGTATTAGTCAATCAACAGCTATCACTGCACTTCTCTCAATCGTAATCACTAGTCCTGTTTGTGATCTTCACAACGCGTTCTTCATGCTCTGGGAGTTCACTGCCACAGTGTTTACAGTGAAATGCATCAGGTTCGTGGTCGTTTTTCATACAATTTGGGCACATCACAAGATCTCTATGGTCTCGATAAACTTTTTTCTGCTGTTTAACCTCTTGGCTCATTTCTGCGGTAATAATGCCGGTGGGTACCGCCAGAATTGAGTAACCGAGTAGCATGGTCAGCGATGCTATTGCTCTGCCTAATGTGGTGACTGGGGAGATGTCGCCGTAACCAACAGTGGTGATGGTTACGATAGCCCAATAAATACTGGTCGGAATACTGGTAAAGCCGTTCTCTGGGCCTTCGATGATGTAGAGCAACGCACCAAAGATAGTGACCAAAATGGCCACCATGCTAAAGAAGATAAAAATCTTACGTCTAGAGTTCCAAAGGGAGCGCATGATGACATTGGAATCTTGAATGTATTGAACCAATTTCAAGATTCTGAAGATGCGCATTACCCTCAGCAGCCTTACAACCCCTAGGAAATGCGCGTTTGGCACTAGCAGTGCTATATAGAAGGGTAAGATGGCCATAAGGTCTACGAAGCCGTAGAAGCTCTTAGCGTAAGCCCAAGGCTTAGGTGAGCAATACAGGCGCAATAGGTACTCTACGGTGAAGAGGGCAGTGAATAGGATTTCAAGATAATTAAGCTGCGTTCCCCACCTTTGACTTACCGATTCTACAGAGCCCATGATCAACACCAGCAAAGAGCCGATGATGGAAGCAATCAAACAGATATCGAACCAGCGACCTAGGGGCGTATCGGTACGAAAAATGATCACATAAAGTCTGTATCTAAAAGTATGTTCTGGATGCGGCATATCAAATTAACTTAAATCAGTAATAACAATAGGATAGCACGTAGATTTAAGGCAGCTCGAAAAAGAAACCTGGAGTACATATTTGTTTAACTAGAACAAAAAAAGCACCTCAAAGGTGCTTTTTTGTACGAATACGGATGTATTTCCAGAAACTGCTTAGCTCATCAAGCCAGGGAATAGCGCGCCAATTCCGTTTGCAATGAACTCTATGCCCAGCGCACCCAAAATCAAACCCATGATACGTGTGATGACGTTGATTCCTGTTTGCCCTAAAAAACGTACGATGAAAGGGGCAGAGCGGAACAACACCCAACAGCAAAAAGAGAACACGATTACGGTAATGGTGACCGCTACATAATCTATTGGACCTGTGTGATTTGATCCAAATACGATGGTCGAACTGATCGCACCTGGTCCGGCCATTAGCGGCATTGCTAGTGGAACTACGCCCACTTGTTCCTTACTAATACTCTCTGCTTTTTCTTGCTTGTTTTGTTTTTGCTCACCCAATTGGCCGTTCATCATGGCAAAGGCGATGCTGACCAAAAGTAAGCCACCTGCAATACGAAATGAGTCTAGAGAGATACTAAACACATCAAGCAACATCTGACCTGCAAACAAAGACACAATCAAAATTACCGCTACAGCAATGTTCGCTGTTGAGGCCGTTTTAATGCGTTCTTCTGGAGAGAGATGATTCGTTAATGACACGAAAATCGGCATGATGCCCACAGGGTTAACTATGGCAAATAAGCCAACAAAAAACTGTAGATATACAGCAACGTTTATACCTTGCATTAGCGAGCCTTAATAAGAAAAACAGGGTGTAAGAAAATTCCGCGCTACTTTAATCAAGGACGAGAAATTACGCCAGTGAAACTTTCAAGTATTCACCTGAAGTTTTCTAAATCATAGTGCATTTGCCATTAGATAAACTAATGCGAGAATTTTGGTGTTTAGCGAGAATGATGCAGTGTGTTTTTTATGCTAAAAGAAAAGAGTAGTACGATCTTATAAAGAAGGATAAAAAATAAAAAGCCTAGTAAAATTTCTCGTTGTCCTATACCCAACAATGGTTATACTAGGGTCTGGCACGTTTTAGACGGCCTACAGAATTTGAAAATTTATGACGTAATGGAATTTTAATTACGTAGTAATAGATGTACTTTCATGGATGAGATCAGGGTCACAGATTGGTGTATTTGTCATACAATATGGCATTTAGAATTAGCTTAGCTAATAACCATTTGGTGGTAGTTCTTTCAAACTAAGTGATCTGAATCAATTTTATTCGCAGAGTGAAATAATATACTCGTCTGTGAAAGCTATTTACTAAGTTGTGTTGTTTAACGAACAAACCTTACTAAAAAGTTTTTAATTTAAAATATCTAGGAGATAATTATGCCTGTAACTAATATGGCTGAACTGGACGCTCTAGTAGCTCGCGTTAAAGCGGCTCAAGAAGAGTTCTCAACTTTTTCTCAAGAAAAAGTTGATGCAATCTTCCGTGCGGCTTCTCTAGCAGCTAACCACGCTCGTATTCCACTAGCTCAACAAGCAGTTGCGGAATCTGGCATGGGCATTGTTGAAGATAAAGTGATCAAGAACCACTTTGCTTCTGAGTTTATCTACAACAAATACAAAGACGAAAAAACCTGTGGCATCTTAGAAGAAGATGACAACCTAGGCACAATGACTATCGCAGAACCTGTTGGTATCATCTGTGGTATCGTTCCAACAACGAACCCAACATCTACTGCAATCTTCAAATCTCTAATTTCTCTTAAAACACGTAACGGCATCATCTTCTCGCCACACCCACGTGCTAAAAACTCTACTAACGATGCAGCTAAACTAGTTCTAGATGCAGCAGTAGCAGCGGGCGCTCCAAAAGACATCATCGGTTGGATTGACCAGCCTTCAGTTGAGCTATCTAATGGCCTAATGAAGCACGACGGCATCGCTCTTATCCTTGCTACTGGTGGTCCAGGCATGGTTAAAGCAGCTTACTCTTCTGGTAAGCCAGCAATCGGTGTTGGTGCGGGTAACGTTCCAGTAGTTATCGATGAAACTGCAGACATCAAGCGTGCTGTAGCTTCTATCCTTATGTCTAAAACGTTCGATAACGGCGTAGTATGTGCTTCTGAGCAGGCTGCAATCGTTGTTGACGAAGTATACGACGAAGTTAAAGAGCGTTTTGCTTCTCATAAAGCGTACGTTCTGTCTAAAACTGAAGCGAACAAGGTTCGTAAAGTACTGCTTATCGATGGCAACCTAAACGCTAAGATCGTAGGTCAACCTGCTCCAGCAATCGCTGAAATGGCGGGTGTTAAAGTTCCTGCTGACACTAAAGTTCTAGTAGGTGAAGGTCTAGGTAAGGTTTCTTACGACGACGAGTTCGCACACGAGAAACTATCTCCAACTCTAGGCCTATTCCGTGCTGACAACTTCGAAGACGCTGTTGCTCAAGCAGTAACTATGGTTGAGATTGGCGGTATCGGTCACACATCTGGCCTATACACTAACCAAGATACTAACGCAGACCGTATCCGTTACTTCGGTGACAAGATGAAGACTGCACGTATCCTAATCAACATCCCTACCACTCACGGTGGTATCGGTGACCTTTACAACTTCAACGTTGCACCTTCTCTAACTCTAGGTTGTGGTTCTTGGGGTGGTAACTCTATCTCTGAGAACGTAGGTCCTAAACACCTTATCAACAAGAAAACTGTAGCGAAGCGAGCTGAAAACATGTTGTGGCACAAACTACCTAAGTCTATCTACTTCCGTCGTGGTAGCCTTCCAATCGCTCTTAGCGATCTAGAAGGTAAGAAACGCGCATTCCTAGTTACTGACCGTTTCCTATTCAACAATGGTTACGCTGATGACGTAGTTAAACTACTTAAAGCTCAAGGCATCGAAGTTCAAGTATTCTTCGACGTAGAAGCAGATCCAACACTATCTGTTGTTGAGAAAGGCGCTGAAGCAATGAAGAGCTTCCAGCCTGACGTTATCCTAGCTCTAGGTGGCGGTTCTCCAATGGATGCGGCTAAGATCATGTGGGTAATGTACGAGCACCCAGAAACGCACTTCGCTGAACTAGCGATGCGCTTCATGGACATCCGTAAGCGTATCTACAAGTTCCCTAAAATGGGTCAAAAAGCAGAGCTTGTATGTATTACTACAACTTCAGGTACGGGTTCAGAGGTTACTCCATTCGCTGTTGTTACTGACGACAAGACAGGTGCTAAGTACCCACTAGCTGACTACGAAATCACGCCAAACATGGCTATCGTTGATGCGAACCTTGTAATGAACATGCCTAAGTCTCTAACAGCGTTCGGTGGTTACGATGCAGTAACTCACGCACTAGAAGCTTACGTTTCTGTTCTTGCGAACGAGTACTCTGACGGTCAAGCTCTACAAGCACTTAAGATGCTTAAAGAGTACCTACCTTCAAGCTACGCGAATGGTGCTGCTGACCCAATCGCTCGTGAGAAAGTACACAACGCAGCAACTATCGCTGGTGTTGCATTTGCGAACGCATTCCTAGGTGTGTGTCACTCAATGGCTCACAAAATTGGTGCTGAGTTCCACTTGCCACACGGTCTTGCTAACGCACTACTTATCTCTAACGTTGTTCGTTACAACGCGAACGATAACCCAACTAAGCAAACTGCATTCTCTCAGTACGACCGTCCGCAAGCACGTCGTCGTTACGCTGAAGTTGCAGACCACCTAGGCCTAAGCCAAGAAGGTGACCGTACAGCTCAGAAGATTGAACGTCTTCTAACTTGGTTGGACGAGCTTAAGACTGACCTAGACATTCCTAAGTCAATCAAAGAAGCGGGTGTTTCTGAAGCAGACTTCGTTGCTAAGCTTGATGAGCTAGCGGTTGAAGCGTTCGATGACCAATGTACTGGTGCTAACCCACGTTACCCTCTAATCACAGAGCTAAAAGAAGTTCTAATGGCTGCTTACCACGGTACTGCATTCGTTGAAGGTGAAACGTTCGAAGGTACTACAGTAATCAAGAAAAAAGCTGACCAAAAGCCAGCTAAAGCGAAGTAATTCGATTCTTGAATAGTGGGCTTGAAAGAGCCCACACTGAATAGACAAATCCCAGCGCTGAAAGGTGCTGGGATTTTTTATGTGTGCTCGAAAAGAAGAAGATTATACCAATCACACTATGTAAGTGTTCAGAAATAGCGAAGGAAAAATACTCAAGAACAAGGCAGAATTTTTCGATAAGTAGTTATTCTACAATCAAAAATTCTAACGAAGTTATCGAGTATTTTAACCAGCTAGGCTGACCAGTTATTTAGTACGATTGGTATCAAAATCGATATAAATTCTTAGGGTTATCCACTAGCACTTTGTGGATAAGCGTTGCGTCGTTGTCTGTCTGCACAGATAACAGGTTCAATAAATGCACATCATCAGGCATTGGGTTTCCTGCAATGGTTTCACTTGGATGTGGCCAATCTGTACCCCATAGGATTTTGTTGGGGTTGGTCGCTATATAGGCCTTACCAATAGCGAGGGTATCAGCAAAGCTTGGTGAGCCTGATTCGCTATCGTGATAAGCCGCCGATACCTTCACCCAAGCTTTGTTTGCGTTCATGAGCTGGCAGATAATCTCAAAAGCAGGGTGCTTCAGTCCCTCTCCAGCGGGTAAGTGCCCTCTATGGTCAAATACCACATCGCAAGGTAAAGAAAACAGCAGATCTCTCATCGCAACAATCATGTCTGCGGTTATCCAAAAGCAAATATGCCAGTTGAGCGGCGCGATTTTTTCTGCGCAGCGCTGAATCAAGTCTAAATCTAAGTGTTTGAACTCGGTGATCATAAACCGAATCCCGCATACACCCAGTCGATCCATTTCTTGTAGCTGAGAAAAAGAGAAGCTGTCATCGATAGTCACAACAGCTCGAGCGCCATCACCAAGTTGCTGCATCGCATCTAGGGTGCATTGGTTATTAGTACCGTAGGCAGAAGGGGTCACGATTACATTTCTCGAAAAACCAATTATGTTCTGTAACTGTTGGTACATAGGAACAGTGGCAGTGGGAATGTTAGTAGTATCTTCGGCGCGATAAGCAAAATTATCGGGGTCAAAGATGTGATGGTGGCAGTCACAGCTACCCTCAGGTACAGCAAGGGATAGAGACGCCTTGCTAGTGGTAAAAGGAATGTTTTCGCCTGATGAGAAATTTTGTTTGGTCATGGTAATATAGCTGAATATCCGTGTGATTCAGTATAGAGGATAGAACTTCTATTACTTAAGATAAATCATTGATTTACCATGACATCACACGGCCGTTGAACGAGTCGTTTGACACTATGTACTCAGTGTTTCTTATCAATTCTTCTCGAATGTTCGCAAAGCTGTTTTGATAGTCGTCATGACGAGAGTGATGCACGCTAGGCAAGATCCCACCAACGCGAATATCAAAGGGATTGAGTTCCTTAGCCCAGCTCTTTGTTAGACCACTGACCATAGAGCTGGTGCTTTCGGTACCAATGATAGAGTCGGAGCGTTCATTAGTCAGAATATTAACAATCACCCCTTGTTGGTGGTTCTTACGCATTTGTTCTGCGCAAGCGTGTCCGCAACTGAATAGCGACTGAACAAGGTGAGAGAATTGAGCACTAAACTCTTCTGCTGGAGTCGGGCTCACCAGAGTCGGTAATGGGTGGTTTTCCCAGTTATTGATCAGGATATCAACACCATGGTTGTAGAAGCTCTCAATGTAGCTAAACATATCATCGACATTATGCTGGGTATCGTCAGGTAGGGCATAGGTACACACATTAAAGCCAGACTCTATACATTCTCTGTACGTGCCTTTGAGGAGTGATGCATTTTTGTCTGTAATGACAACCTTTGCACCAAGAGAGGCAAAGTGAAGGGCAAGAGTCCTTCCAAGTATCGTTCCAGCCGAGGTAATTAATACCACGGAATTGTGAATAACCATTGTTGACCACCTGATTTTTCCAGAGCTTAAATTTAAACTACTGATCACCGCAGTGACAAATAGAGGGCTTAATAGCCCTCTATAAATGAATCCGCTAGTTGGATCTAAGAGCCATGTCTGACTCATAGTTATACGATCGAATATAGTGAATAAGATGTGAACAAGGTGGTGATTTCTTGTGTTTATGATGGGGGATTACTTGAACTAAGGAGTAGCTCACAGTTTGTATGACAGAGGCGGCAAGAACTTATAGAAATTTGTATGAGTTATCATGCTTAGTGCATAATCACCTACTACAAACAAAAAAGGCTGCCTAAATAGGCAGCCTTTTCATTATAAATCAACTAATTACTTAGCTAGGTTCTCTGCAACGAAGTCCCAGTTAACTAGGGCCCAGAAGCCATTCATGTACTCTGGACGAACGTTACGGTAATCGATGTAGTAAGCGTGTTCCCATAGGTCAACAGTTAGAAGAGGAGTAACACCTTCTTCTGTTAGAGGAGTCGCTGCGTTTGAAGTGTTAACGATTGCTAGTGAACCGTCTGCGTTCTTAACAAGCCAAGTCCAAGAAGAACCGAAGTTGTTGATTGCAGAATCAGTGAATTTAGCTTTGAACTCTTCAAAAGAACCAAATGCTGCATTGATTGCGTCAGCAACAGCGCCTGTTGGTTCGCCACCTGCGTTTGGCGCTAGGCAGTGCCAGTAGAACGTGTGGTTCCAGATTTGTGCTGCGTTGTTGAATACACCACCAGTAGAAGTTTTAACGATTTCTTCTAGTGTTTTACCTTCAAACTCAGTACCAGGGATCAGACCATTTAGCTTAACAACGTAAGTGTTGTGGTGTTTACCGTGGTGAAAATCTAGAGTCTCAGCAGAGATATGTGGTTCTAGCGCGTCTTTTGCGTAAGGAAGAGCTGGTAGTTCAAATGCCATTTGCTCGGTTCTCCATTTATGTGGGCTAAGCCCTAAGCTTCCAATGTAGTAACAAATTACACTCGATAAGAGATTTCTCATCAAATGCATGTGCCAGGGTCGGTAGTATTACGAACCGCTGTGCAAATTAGTTCTCTAACTTCGTTTGCATTCTATCAATTTTTTATACTAATAAAAGGTTAGGCAACAAATTTATAATATTTCGTAACCAACAGAATGCGCGTACGCCAACTTTTGCCTACTTTCGCAACAATAACCATATTTAGTTTATGGTTTTTATTCTAAGCTAGTAAGGTAAAATAACGGAATACTATATAGAGTACATGGATCCGAGGACCGCTATGGAAACCCTAGACAAAATCAAACAGCAGATCGAACAAAACACCATCCTTCTTTACATGAAAGGTTCACCTAAGCTTCCTAGCTGTGGATTTTCTTCTCAAGCGTCTCAAGCATTGATGGCGTGTGGCGAAAAGTTTGCATACGTTGATATCCTGCAAAACCCAGATATCCGTGCTGAGCTTCCAGCTTACGCACAATGGCCAACTTTCCCACAATTGTGGATTGAAGGCGAGTTGATCGGCGGCTGTGACATCATCATCGAGATGTTCCAGAAAGGCGAACTTCAGCCTCTTATTAAGCAAGCGGCTCAACGTTCAGCTAGCGAATAATTTTCGCATTGCTTTGAAACTACAGAGCACAAATACTAAAAAGGCTTCCAATTGGAAGCCTTTTTCTATTCTAGAGCTAGGTTAGAGAACCCAACTATAAAACCTGAAGCTATAAAACCATCGCTGCAACCCAACCGAAAATGATCAGTGGGATGTTGTAGTGGATGAAGGTTGGAACCACGGTTTGCCAGATGTGCTCGTGTTGTCCATCGGCATTAAGACCAGATGTTGGACCCAGAGTAGAATCTGAAGCCGGAGAACCTGCATCACCCAGTGCTGCTGCAGTACCGACTAGAGCAACGATAGCCATTGGCGAGAAACCAAATGCAGTGGCTAGTGGCACATAGATAGTTGCGATAATTGGGATAGTTGAGAATGAAGAACCAATACCCATAGTCACTAGAAGACCAACAATCAGCATTAATAGTGCCGCTAGAGGCTTGTTGTCACCAATAGAAGTAGACAGAGCTTCAACCAGAGTTTCTACGCCACCTGTCGCTTTCATCACTGCAGCAAAACCTGCCGCTGCAATCATGATGAAGCCAATCATTGCCATCATGTGCACGCCGCGAGTAAACACATCTTGCGTCTCTTTCCACGCAATAACGCCACCAAAGGTAAATACCATAAAGCCCGCTAGTGCACCGATGATCATTGAGCCAGTGTAAAGCTGCACTGAAAGTGCCGCGACGATAGCGACTACAGCAACAAGAATGTGCTTCTTATTAATGTGGCTTGGCTCTGCGTCTACGTGAGTAATCTCAGTTTCTTTATAAGTGCGAGGCTTACGGTAGCTTACAAAGATAGCGACAAGAAGACCGGTGATCATGCCTAGTGCAGGCAACAACATTGCCATTGGTACATCAGAGGCAGTGATGTTCTGAAGGCCATTGTCGTTCAGGTTCTTAAGCAAGATGTTGTTTAGGAATATGCCACCAAAACCAATTGGTAGAATCATGTATGGAGTGACAAGACCAAAGGTCAGCACACACGCAATCATGCGTCGGTCAATGTTTAGCTTTGAGAACACTGCAAGTAGAGGCGGAATAAGAATTGGAATAAATGCAATGTGAACAGGGATAACGTTCTGCGATGACATAGTAATTAGGATAAGAGCAACCAATACACCGTATTTAAGACCGGTAGAGGCTGTGGCATTCTCTTGACCATTGATACGTTTGATAACGCTTTGTGCCAATAGGTCAGTGATGCCTGACTTTGAGATAGCAACTGCAAAGGTACCCAACATAGCGTAGCTAAGAGCGATGGTTGCACCGCCACCTAATCCACCTTCAAAGGCAGCAATGGTGTCGGTAATGTTCATGCCTGCGGAAAGTCCACCAACAATGGCACTGAAAGTTAACGCAACAACGACGTTAACGCGCATCAATGCCAATAGCAGCATGATACAAACGGAAATGACAACGGGATTCATTATACTTCTCTAATTGATTAGTTGTGTTTGTGTTTATTCTTCGTCAAGCATTGGCCAGCCGCCTAGGGCTTTCCATTTGTTGACAATTTTACAAAATAGTTCAGCGGTCTTTTGTGTATCGTAAAGGGCTGAATGTGCCTCTTTATTATCGAACTCGATCTCGGCAGCTTTACATGCTTTGGCTAAAACGGTTTGGCCATAAGCTAGGCCGCTAAGAGTCGCAGTATCGAAAGTGGCAAAGGGGTGAAACGGTACGCGTTTCAATTTGGAGCGTTCACTAGCCTGAGAGACAAAGCCATGATCAAAGGCGGCATTGTGCGCCACGATGATCGCTCGGCTACAACCGGCTTGCTTTTGTTCTTTACGGACCAGTCTATAGATCTCTTTCAGTGCTTCTGATTCTGGGATGGCCCCACGCAACGGGCTGAAAGGGTCACGCATTCCAATAAATTCGAGTGCTTCCTTCTCTAAATTCGCTCCTTCAAATGGTTCTACTTGGAAAGTCAGGGTACTCGCTGGGTGCAAGTCTCCGTTTTCATCCATAGCCAGGGTTACTGCGCATATTTCAAGCAACGCGTCAGTGGAGGCATTAAAACCAGCGGTTTCTACGTCGATAACCACAGGGAAATACCCTCTAAATCGTTTTTTTAGCGTCAAAGCTTCATTTTCTACAGTCATAACAAGCAAAGCATATGGATTAAGGGGAGCATTATTACAGATTCATAAGGTTTTCTAAACCCATACATTAATTTTCCTGAGTCTAAATATGACAAAAGGGCTGTAATTTTCTTTCGACAATTACAGCCCTTGCAAACGTGTTTACTTATCTGAGAGTTGCTTAGCCGTTCAAACCCGCAGACGCATTTTCTCGCTGAATAAGTTCTATCTTGTAACCATCAGGGTCAGTAACAAAGGCAATATGTGTTGAGCCACCTTTTACTGGACCAGGTTCGCGAGTGACGTTACCGCCGGCTGCCTTGATAGCATCGCAAGTGGCATAGATATCTTCATAACCAATAGCCACGTGGCCAAATGCATCGCCAAGATCGTACTCTGTCGTACCCCAGTTGTAGGTCAACTCAATGACGGCGCCTTGTGATTCATCACCAAACCCAACAAAGGCAAGGGTGTATTCGTACTCTTTGTTTTCGTTCTTACGCAATAGCTCCATACCCATTACCTTGGTATAGAACTCAATAGATTTATCTAAATCACCCACGCGAAGCATGGTGTGTAGTACGCGACCTTGAGACATGATTGTTCCTTAATGTATTTGTGAAATGAACCTAAGTATTAATCGATAGCTTTATCTTTGAACTCGCACAAATCTTCTATCATACAGCTGCCACAGCGTGGCTTGCGAGCAATACAGGTGTAACGACCGTGTAGAATTAACCAATGATGTACGTCCAGCTTGAACTCTTTTGGTACTACCTTAAGAAGCTTCTGCTCAACATCATCTACAGTCTTACCCATAGCAAACTTGGTGCGATTAGAAACGCGATAGATATGGGTATCAACCGCAATCGTTGGCCAACCAAATGCAGTATTAAGAACAACGTTAGCCGTCTTTCTGCCAACGCCTGGTAGGGCCTCGAGCGCTTCTCGGTTCTCTGGAACTTCACCACCATGCTGCTCAAGTAAGATCTTACACGTCTTGATGGTGTTTTCTGCTTTTGAGTTAAACAGGCCAATGGTCTTGATGTATTCTTTTAAGCCATCAACGCCAAGATCCAATATTTCTTGCGGTGTATTAGCGATAGGGTAAAGCTTATCTGTTGCCTTGTTAACACTGACATCGGTTGCTTGAGCCGATAATAGTACGGCTATCAGTAATTCAAACGGAGAGCTCCAGTTGAGCTCCGTTTCTGGGTGAGGGTTTTCCTCACGCAATCTTTCAAGTATGAGTCGACGCTTATCTTTATTCATTGAGTCCGTTTTTTAGTTGTTAGTGACACGAGCCCGTTCTATTTGTTTTTTCTCTTGCTTAGGAGCTTGCTGCGCTCGGTAGTTGTCTAGCCAGTTTTTGCCTGCAATCAAGAAACCAACACCGATAAACGCACCTGGTGGAAGCATTGCGAGTAGGAAGTTGCTATCAACGTGATACATCTGAATGCGCAATACACTTGCCCAATCGCCAAGCAGCAAATCCGCACCGTCGAAAAGAGTACCGTTACCGAGGATTTCACGAATGGCCCCTAGAACCACTAGCACAGCGGTCATACCCAGTCCCATCCAAAGACCGTCCAGCACAGCCAGTACAGGTGTATTCTTAGACGCATAGGCTTCGGCGCGACCAATGATAATGCAGTTGGTCACGATCAATGGGATAAAGATGCCTAGAGATAGGTATAAGCCATAGGCGTAGGCATTCATTAGCAATTGAACACAAGTTACCAAAGCCGCAATGATCATCACGAAGATAGGCAAACGGATCTCTTGGGGCACATGGTTGCGAATTAGGGAGACGGTTAGGTTCGAACCGACTAATACCAATAAGGTAGCGATGCCAAGACCCAGTGCATTGGTCACCGTTGCTGATACTGCAAGCAGTGGACAAAGGCCAAGCAATTGCACAAGGGCAGGGTTGTTATCCCAAAGACCGTTCTTTAGTAAAAGTTTTTTCTCTGACATTATTTCACCTCACATTGTGGTGAGCTACTCAAGATCTGTTGCTGATTTTGCGTAAAGTATAGCCCTGTGTTGTAGATGGCCTTCACCACTGCGCGCGGAGTAATCGTTGCGCCAGTAAATTGGTCAAATTGCCCACCGTCTTTACGTACCTTCCAGCTATCTTGATTGTCTGCTGTGATCTCTTTGTTGGCAAACGACAAGATCCAATCCGATACGCGCAAATCAATTTTATCGCCAAGTCCTGGAGTTTCTTGATGTGACAATACGCGAGCCCCTAACACCTTGCCTTGTAGGTCGACACCCACCAACAGACGTATCGTGCCGTTGTAACCATCAGGTGCGATAGTTTCAATGGCAACTGAAGTTGGCTCGCCATCAACAGTAGCGATATAAGCGGGCATGTTTTCTTGTGTGCCTAACGCTTCATTTTGTAAATCGATGCAGCTGGCATAGAGTTCATTGTCGTGCAGGCTCGTTGGGATCACTTGATTAAGCTGTCCTTGCAACTGAGCGATTTGCTGCGCTTTGATTGTATCCTCGGTCAACAGATGGGTAACAGAGACCACACCTGTTGTGATGCAAGCGAACATGGCGAGAACTAAACCGTTTTTTCGTATGGTTTTTAACATGATATTACTTGTGACCGTAGGTTCTAGGTTGTGTGTAGTAGTCGATAAGCGGTACACACATGTTGGCGATAATAACCGCAAAAGCAACGCCGTCAGGGAAGCCGCCAAAGGTGCGAATAATGACGATCAGTGCACCGATTAAGCCACCAAAAATCAGTCGGCCCTTAATGGTTGTCGCAGCAGAAACAGGATCTGTTGCGATAAAGAATGCGCCGAGCATAGTCGCGCCAGAGAACAACTGGAACAGTGGTGAACCTAGCGTGCCTGGGGCAATGATGTAGAGTATCAGGCTAGTTAAGAATACGCCGCCAAGCACACCTGCTGGGATGTACCATTGAATCACGCGCAGCTTAAGCATGATTAATCCGCCAATTAGGAACAAGACGTTAATCCATTCCCACCCGTAGCCTGCGATACCAGAGAATAGAGGACTATTACTGATCTCAGAAAGCGTTTGACCATTCCCAAGCCCAGTTTTCACTGTATCAAGTGGCGTTGCCATGGTGATCCCATCAACCCCGGTACGGATCTGTTGCAGCGACATACCATCAAGGTTGTAACCGCTAAAGATAAGGGATAGGGCATCGGTGGCACCCACAGGTGAGGATGAAATCTGCGCTGGAGTTAGCCAACTGGTCATCTGTACTGGGAACGAAATCAGTAAGACAACGTAAGCCACCATTGCAGGGTTAAAGAGATTTTGTCCCACTCCGCCATAGAGGTGCTTAGCAACCACAATGGCAAAGAATAAGCCTATGACGGTGATCCACCACGGTGAGAGTGGCGGTATGGCGATGGCTAACAAGAGCGCAGTGACGAGTGCGGTATTATCTCGAAGCGCTTGTATTGGAGAGCGACCTCGAGCCAGCATGATGAGGGACTCAAACGTCCACGCTACTAATATAGCGAACAGCACTTGAATTAAGGTGCCAAAACCAAAGAAGTAGGTTTGTGCCAAAATACCCGGTACAGCACACAGTGCCACTAGCAGCATCATAGTCGATAATGAGCGACGCTTTTGAGTATGGGGTGAGCTGGCGATAAAAAATGCCACTAGTTATTCTCCTTTGAGTCACTGCTATCGGCTTGCGCTGCCGCTTTTCTTGCTTTTGCTCGTGCTATCGCGGCAGCAACCGCTGCTTTTTTCGGGTCATCCGATTCAGCTGGTTCGCTAGCTTCAGGCTCATTTTCAGTGGTTTGTTGCTGCTGAGCTTTGCGTGCTTTGGCTCTTGCAATGGCAGCCGCAACCGCCACTTTTTTCGGGTCATCCGATTCAGCTGGTTCTTCAGCTTTTGGCTCAGTATCAGCGGTTTGTTGCTGAGCCTTGCGTGCTTTGGCTCTTGCAATGGCAGCCGCAACCGCCGCTTTTTTCGGGTCATCGGATTCTGCTGATTCGCTAGCTTTTGGCTCAGTATCAGCGGTTTGTTGCTGAGCCTTGCGCGCTTTTGCTCTTGCTACAGCGGCCGCGACAGCTGCTTTTTTCGGGTCGTCAGCTTTAGGCTCAGTATCAGTGGCTTGTTGTTGAGCTTTGCGTGCTTTAGCTCTTGCTACAGCTGCTGCGACCGCAGAATTTTTGGAATCATTCGAATCATCCAAATCTGCTGATTCGATGGTTTGAGACTGTGCACTTGCTTGCGCCGCTTTACGTGCCTTAGCTCGTTCAATGGCCGCTTTCACTGCATCTTGCTTGTCAGTCTTTGCATCGCTAGTTTCTGAGTTTGTTGATGCAAGCTGTTCTTTCTTTGCCTTGGCGCGAGCAATAGCGGCTGCAACAGCATCACTTTTCGTTCCTGCAGCTGTTGGTTGCTGATCCGCTTTTTGTTCGCGACGAAGACGCGCTTCTTCCTTGCGCTGTTCACGCAATTTGCGCATCTCAGAATTATCTGGCTCAGTCGCGTTTTCTGACTGTGCTTCGGCTTGCTTCGCTTTAGCTCTAGCAATAGCGGCAGCAACGGCAGGTTTAGGACCTTCAGTCTTTTTCTGCTTAACGCGTTCTATTGCCGCAGCAATGGCATCATCACCGCCTTCGGTTTTCATTTGACTGCGGCGTTTTTCTGCGGCGATCTTGTACTTCTGTTCGCGCTCAATTTTATCGCGCTCTAGGCGCTCTTTTCGTTGTTCAAAACGAACCTTAGCGCGTTCAGCGGCTTCGGCTTCAGCGGCTTGAATCCTGATTTCGGTCTTAGATTGACGGAAGTAGTTCACCAATGGGATGTTGCTCGGGCACACATAGGCACAAGCACCACATTCGATACAATCCTTAACCTTGTATTCTTCGCATTTTTCTAGGTCTTTGTCTTTCGAGTACCAATACATTTGCTGTGGTAGCAGTGAGGCAGGGCAAGCCTCTGCACATTGACCACAACGAATACAAGCCATTTCATCGGCTGTGAACTCTAGCTCTCTTTTCGCAGGGGCTAAGATACAGTTGCTGGTTTTCGTGATAGGCACCTGAGTGTGAGGCAGGGTAAAGCCCATCATTGGACCGCCCATGATCACCGACTGTTTCTTCCAAGGAGAAAAGTGGGCTTGTTCAAGTAACGACTGCACTGGAGTACCAATTGGCACCCATAAGTTCTGCGCTTGGCTGACACTGCCACCTGTCATAGTCACAACACGTTCAATCAAAGGCTCGCCATCGATGACCGCGCGTTTTACAGCAAAAGCAGAACCCACGTTTTGCACCATGATGCCGATGTCAGCAGGCAGACCGCTTGAAGGCACTTCTTTGTCGGTTAATACCTTGATCAGCTGGCGCTCACCACCGGATGGGTATTTGGTCGGGATAACGCGAATGACGATATCGTGGTTCTCTCCAGCCTTATTAAGGGCTTGGATGGCTTCCGGTTTGTTGTCTTCAATGCCAATAATGCACAGCTTAGGTTTTAAGATGTGACTTAAAATCTCAATGCCTTGGATAACCTGCTCTGCGTATTCACGCATCAGGCTATCATCGGCAGTAATGTAAGGTTCACATTCAGCAGCATTGATGATCAAAATATCAGTACGACTAAAACCAGATTGCAGCTTTCTTGCGGTTGGGAAGCCTGCGCCGCCCATACCTGATATCCCCGCTTGGCGGATGACATTGACCAGCTCTTCCGCGCTTAGTTCTTGGTAGTTGGTGATACCACTATGCTCAATCCAGGTATCTTTCTGATCCGGTTTGATAACGATTGAAAGCTCAGGCAATCCAGATGGGTGACAACCTGTTCTTGGCTCAATGGCTGTGACAACACCTGAGGTAGACGCGTGCACTGGCAAGCTTAAGCTGGTGTGGTACTGAGTCAGAGGTTGGCCTTTCAAAACCGAGTCTCCCACCCTGACCAGTAGATCACCTTCTTTACCAATGTGTTGCTTGACTGGGATGACTATCTCATTCGCAATATTAGCTCGCCCGATTTTATGGGTGAGTGATTGTGCTTTGTGTTCTGGCGGATGAATGCCTCCAGGGAAGTCCCAGAGATGGCCAGAGCGAATTTGTTCAATAAGTGACAGCATTGGTGGTTATGAGTTCTCAGTTGTTGTGCTTGGCACATTGGTATCTACATTAACTACTGGAATGGTATCAAGTTGCCATTTCCAGGTGTCCGGTGTGGCTTTAACCGGAATCATTTCAATACATTCAGTCGGGCAGGGTGATACACAGAGATCACAGCCAGTGCATTGATCGGCAATGATGGTGTGCATGGCCTTTGTTCCGCCAACGATGGCGTCCACTGGGCACGCTTGAATACACTTAGTACAGCCAATGCACATGTCTTCGTGGATGAAGGCGACTTTCTTTACATTGTCGGAAAGATCGTGTGCCGAATCGGGTACATCAACCCCCATAAGATCTGCCAGTTTTTGAATTGTGGCTTCACCACCTGGAGGGCATTTGTTGATTGCATCACCGTTAGCAATCGCTTCAGCATATGGGCGACAGCCAGGATAGCCACATTGGCCACATTGTGTCTGTGGCAAAATGGAGTCAACTTGTTCAACGATAGGATCGGCTTCTACTTTGAAGCGAATCGAGGCGAAGCCAAGCAATCCGCCAAATAGAGCGGCAAGGGCAACGAGGGCGACAATGGAGATTAAGATAACTTCCATTAGATCTTCACCAAGCCAGTAAAGCCCATAAAGGCAAGCGCCATTAAGCCAGCGGTAATCATCGCAATGGAGGCGCCTCTAAAAGGCACCGGAACATCTGAAGCTGCAATACGTTCGCGCATTGAAGCAAACAGGATCAATACCATGGAGAAACCGACGGCTGCGCCAAATCCGTAGATGATGGATTCAACAAAGCTGTGATTTTCGTTTACATTGAGCAGTGCTACGCCCAATACGGCACAGTTTGTGGTGATCAATGGGATAAAAATGCCGAGCAGGCGGTATAGCGTAGGGCTGGTTTTGTGCACCACCATCTCAGTAAATTGAACCACGACCGCAATCACCAAAATGAAACTCATGGTTCTTAGATATTCGATGCCAAGCGGCTGTAGTAGATAGGTTTCTACTAAATACGCACACACTGACGCCAAGGTCAGAACAAAGGTTGTCGCTAGCCCCATACCTATCGCAGTCTCTAATTTTTTAGAGACTCCCATAAACGGACATAAGCCTAAGAATTTCACTAGCACAAAGTTGTTGACCAGCACTGTACCAATCAACAACAAAAGATATTCGGTCATACCAATTTTTTACTCACCCAGATCGAGCTGAACATTATCCTAATTTGTCAGGTATTTAACAACACAACATCTATAGGGATTTAGAACATTTGTAGAAAATATAGCCGTTTATACGCAGTTCTTTTCAAATTGAGTGCATAAAAGTGGGCTGTAACGTCTGATAACGTCGTTTGTTTTTGGTTTTGTGGTTGTTTATGGGGACTAAGGTTGCGAATTTGGGTGGGGAATGACTCGGTTTCGCCCTTGTTCATATTGGCAGTGCCAGATCAGAACCGTCATTGCCGAGGTCTCTTATCGGCAACCTTTAAGTTGGTACGTACTGAGATTCCCGCTAACAACATGCGGGAATGACGGGCTTTTACTTTTGTGCACGTTGATAGCGCTAGTTCAGGATTGTCATTGCCGAGGTCTCTTATCGGCAATCTTTGAGTTGGTGCGTACTTAGATTCCCGCTAACGACATGCGGGAATGACGGGCTTTTCACCTTTGTGCATCTTGGCAGCACCAGCTCAGAACTGTCATTGCCGAGGTCTCTTATCGGCAACCTTTAAGTTGGTACGTACTTAGATTCCCGCTAACAACATGCGGGAATGATGGGTTTTTTACCTTTGTGCGCATGCCCAACGCTAAATACGTCATTGCCGAGGTCTCTTATCGGCAATCTTTGAGTTAGTACGTACTTAGATTCCCGCTAACAACATGCGGGAATGATGGGCTTTTTACTCTTGTGCGCACGCCCAACGCTAAAGACGTCATTGCCGAGGTCTCTTATCGGCAATCTTTAAGTTGGTACGTACTGAGATTCCCGCTAACAACATGCGGGAATGACGGGCTTTTTACTCTTGTGCGCACGCCCAACGCTAAAGACGTCATTGCCGAGGTCTTTTATCGGCAATCTTTAGGTTAGTACGTACTTAGATTCGCGCTAACGACATGTGGGAATGACAGACTTTTTACTCTTGTGCGCACGCCCAACGCTAAATACGTCATTGCCGAGGTCTCTTATCGGCAATCTTTGAGTTAGTGCGTGCTTAGATTCCCGCTAACAACATGCGGGAATGACGGGCTTTTTACTTTTGTGCGCACGCCCAACGCTAAATACGTCATTGCCGAGGTCTCTTATCGGCAATCTTTGAGTTAGTGCGTGCTTAGATTCCCGCTAACAACATGCGGGAATGACGGGCTTTTTACTCTTGTGCGCACGCCCAACGCTAAAGACGTCATTGCCGAGGTCTTTTATCGGCAATCTTTAGGTTAGTACGTACTTAGATTCCCGCTAACGACATGCGGGAATGACGGTTATTTTTGGGCTGTGGTGCAAAATGCAGACGAAAAAAAACCGCATCATTTTCATGATACGGTTTCTTCGAAATTTGGCTCCCCCTGCAAGACTTGTACGGGCCGGCCATCCGGTTGTGACATATCCATCGTTCACAAAGTGCAGACGAAAAAAAACCGCATCATTTTCATGATACGGTTTCTTCAAAATTTGGCTCCCCCTGCAAGACTTGTACGGGCCGGCCATCCGGTTGTGACATATCCATCGTTCACAAAGTGCAGGTGAAAAAAAACCGCAATACTTTCGTAGTGCGGTTTTTTAATAATTTGGCTCCCCCTGCAAGACTTGTACGGGCCGGCCATCCGGTTGCGACATATCCATCGTTCACAAAGTGCAGACGAAAAAAAACCGCATCATTTTCATGATACGGTTTCTTCGAAATTTGGCCCCCCTGCAAGACTTGTACGGGCCGGCCATCCGGTTGCGACATATCTACCGTTCACAAAGTGCAGACGTAAAAAAACCGCAATACTTTCGTAATGCGGTTTCTCTGAATTTGGCTCCCCCTGCAAGACTGGAACGGGCCGGCCATCCGGTTGCGACATATCTACCGTTCACAAAATGCAGACGTAAAAAAACCGCATCATTTTCATGATACGGTTTCTTCGAAATTTGGCTCCCCCTGCAAGACTTGTACGGGCCGGCCATCCGGTTGTGACATATCTACCGTTCACAAAGTGCAGACGTAAAAAAACCGCAATACTTTCGTAATGCGGTTTCTTAAGAATTTGGCTCCCCCTGCAAGACTTGAACTTGCGACATACGGATTAACAGTCCGCCGTTCTACCAACTGAACTAAGGGGGAATTGCTCTAAAGCGAGGCGAATATTACTGAGAAGGCTTATCTCTGTCAACATTAAATCTGAAGATTTATAGGAAAAATTACGCGACTCGTGTTGTGGATAATGTTGAGGCCAGTCGTATTAAGGCTTGATGACAGTTATCCACTGAATTTGTGGATAAGTATGTTGATGAGATCGGGGTAATTTTATTTTGTTAACATGCTGATAACTTGGTCTAGTGCAGTTATCTACCGTAAGTGCAGATAATACAAGGTGTTGTACGAGAAATATGTGCTATAACAAGATTTGAGAGGTGTTTCGAGGTTGTTTAAAAAATAAACAGAAAGTTAACGATTGACTAAATTTTGGGGAAAAGCTGTGAGTTAAATAGATGTTACAATAAGAGGGGTTTTCTTGCAGGGGAGAAGAATATAGCAAATGTTAAAATCGAGTGCTAGCACTATTGGTGATAAAATTGATATAAATACCCATAAAGATAATTTAGGTGAAGGTAACCCATTGTGGATGAAGAAAAAAGCATCAAAACGTTTGATTTGGTTTCGAGCTATCAGCCCGCGGGAGATCAGCCCACAGCCATCAAACAATTGCTTGATGGATTGGATAGTGGTCTAGCCCACCAAACTTTATTGGGTGTGACTGGCTCGGGTAAAACCTTTTCGCTGGCGAATGTTATCGCCGAGGCGCAGCGTCCGGCTATTATTTTGGCACCGAACAAGACCTTAGCTGCTCAATTGTATGGGGAGATGAAAGCCTTCTTTCCTAACAATGCCGTTGAGTACTTTGTTTCGTATTACGATTACTATCAACCTGAAGCGTACGTTCCGACTACTGACACCTTTATTGAGAAAGACTCTTCGGTGAATGCCCATATTGAACAAATGAGGCTGTCAGCGACAAAAGCACTGCTAGAGCGAAAAGATGCCATCATTGTGGCGTCCGTTTCGGCTATTTACGGACTGGGTGATCCTGAGTCTTATCTTAAAATGATGTTACACGTTAGGCGTGGCGATGTGTTGGATCAAAGAGATATCCTACGCCGTCTTGCAGAATTACAGTATTCAAGAAACGATGTGGCATTTGAGCGTGGACAGTTCCGCGTTCGAGGTGAGGTGATTGATATCTATCCCGCTGAATCAGAGCATGATGCGGTGCGCATTGAGATGTTTGATGACGAGATAGATTGCATCAGTATTTTCGATCCACTAACAGGTTCAGTGATCCAAAGAGATCTACCTCGGTTTACCATCTATCCGAAAACCCACTACGTCACACCGCGTGATCGCATGCTGGAAGCGATAGAGAAGATTAAAGACGAGCTCGTTGATCGTAAGAAATACTTGCTTGATAACAATAAATTACTTGAAGAACAGCGCATCAGTCAGCGTACTCAGTTTGATATCGAAATGATGAACGAACTTGGATTTTGCTCAGGGGTAGAAAACTATTCAAGGCACCTTAGTGGCCGTGAAGAGGGTGAACCGCCACCAACCTTGTTTGATTACCTTCCTGCGGATGGTTTGTTAGTTATCGATGAGTCACACGTGACGGTTCCGCAGATTGGCGCTATGTACAAAGGTGACCGTTCTCGTAAAGAGACCTTAGTCGAGTTTGGCTTTCGTTTGCCGTCAGCCCTTGATAACCGTCCATTAAAATTTGATGAGTTTGAAGCTTTAGCCCCTCAAACTATCTTTGTTTCGGCAACGCCGAGTGATTATGAAAAAGAGATGTCCGGCAGTGATATTGCTGAGCAGGTGGTTCGTCCTACAGGTTTACTAGACCCTGAGATTGAGGTGCGCCCTGTAGGTACTCAGGTCGATGACTTGCTATCAGAGATACGCATTCGAAGCGTTAAAGATGAAAGAGTGTTGGTGACGACACTCACCAAGCGTATGGCTGAGGATTTAACGGAATACCTGACTGAGCATGATGTTAAGGTTCGTTATTTGCACTCGGATGTAGATACTGTAGAGCGTGTCGAGATAATTCGAGACCTGCGTTTAGGTGAGTTTGATGTGCTGGTGGGCATTAACTTGCTTCGAGAGGGCTTGGATATGCCTGAGGTATCGCTGGTGGCGATTCTCGATGCTGATAAAGAAGGCTTCCTTCGCTCAGAGCGCTCGCTGATTCAGACCATAGGTCGTGCCGCACGTAACCTTGAAGGTAAGGCTATCTTGTATGGTGATCGCATTACCAAGTCGATGGCCAAAGCGATAGGCGAAACAGAGCGTCGACGCTTGAAGCAGCACCAGTACAATGAAGATAATGGTATCCAGCCGCAAGCTCTGAAGAAAAGCATCAAAGATATTATGGAGCTGGGGAGTGTTGCTAAAGCTGGAGGCAATAAGAAGTCGAAAGCTGTGCCATTATCGAAAGTGGCGGAAAGCGATGAGCAATATAAGACTTTGTCACCGCAAGAATTAGAGAAGCTTATACTTAAGCTAGAAAACGAGATGTACCAGCATGCTCAGAATCTTGAGTTTGAGCAAGCCGCTGCCAAACGAGATCAAATGGAAGAGTACCGAAGGCAATTCATCGCCAACAGCTAGGAGTTAGGTTTAACAGCGAATGTCAAAAAATAAAATAGCAAACAAGCAGTTAAGATTGTTGATGGTAGAGGACACGCTCTCAGTGGCGACCTTATACCAGACCTATCTATCAACATTGAATTTGGATATTCAAATCGTTTCTAGTGGTGAGGCGGCATTAGCACATCTAGAGCAGCAGCCCATCGATCTTATGCTGCTGGACTTACGCCTGCCTGATATGACAGGAATGGACGTACTGAAAAAGGTGCGGGCAAGAGCACCTAAGGTCCCGGTTATCTTCATGACAGCACATGGCTCTATCGAGGTTGCCGTTGAGGCAATGAGAGCCGGTGCTCATGATTTTTTGATTAAGCCATGTGAGGCGGATCAGCTCCGCATTACAGTATCTAAAGCCATACACCAAACTCAAAATGGCAAGCACGATGTTCTTGGCGAGATAAACCAATATCAAGGCTTTATTGGCTCTAGCGCTAGCATGCAAAAAGTCTATAAGACCATAGACTCGGCCGCATCTAGTAAGGCGAGTATCTTTATTACTGGCGAGAGCGGAACAGGTAAAGAGGTGTGTGCTGAAGCTATCCACTCTGTGAGCAATCGAAGTACTGAACCCTTTATTGCGCTGAACTGTGCCGCTATTCCTAAAGACCTGATTGAAAGTGAGCTGTTTGGTCATGTAAAAGGCGCCTTTACTGGGGCTGCAACGGATCGAAAAGGGGCAGCAGAGTTGGCTGATGGTGGCACCTTATTTTTGGATGAATTGTGTGAGATGGATTTGGACTTACAAACCAAGTTACTGCGCTTTATTCAGACCGGTACCTATCAAAAAGTCGGTTCATCAAAGCTCAGTGCAGTCGATGTGCGTTTTGTGTGTGCGACCAACAAAGACCCTTGGCAAGAAGTGAAAAGAGGGCGTTTTCGTGAGGATCTTTATTACCGTCTTTACGTTATCCCATTGCATCTGCCACCTCTAAGAGACAGAGGGGATGACATTGTCGAGATTGCCTACTCTTTGTTAGGTTTTACTTCCCTTGAAGAGAGTAAGCAGTTTGGCAAATTCAACGAAGAGGTGCTTCGTCACTTCGTTGCCTATCCTTGGCCGGGGAATGTGCGCCAGTTGCAAAATGTAATTCGTAATATTGTGGTTCTAAACGAAGGCGAAGAGGTGAAAATGGACATGCTACCTTCACCCTTAGATAGATTCAGAGTGGCTTCCTATTCCGAAGAGGTTATCGATCAGTTCATAGACCCTGAGCAAAATGACGACAGCAAAAAGATCGTGCCGTTGGCGTTAGTGGAGCGCAGAACCATAGAAAGAGCCATAGAACTGTGTGGTGGCAGTATACCTGCCGCCGCTACTGAACTGGATGTCAGTGCATCAACACTCTACAGAAAACTAGAAAAATGGGAGAAAGGGCGTGGATGAACTAAATCTGTTGCAAAGCGATAAGATTACTAGCTTACGTGCTCAGGTGGGCGAGGAAGCCATGCCTGTATTACTGGATATCTTCAAGCAAGAGCTTCAGCAATACATTGGTCAAATTGAAGGCGTAGCTGCTAGCGAAGAGAATAGAGAGATGATTGCTCGTACCTGTCACGCGATAAAAGGCAGTGCGCCGAGTTTTGGTGCTGCCTTACTCTCAGAAAAGGCCACCGAAATGGACGCCTTTTACAAACAACAGCAGCTGCAAGATTTTGACAGTCAATGCGACGAGCTAATCGCACTATTGCGACGCACAGTGTTTAAGTTGGACCAATTACAAGCCCAACTTCATTAGATACCAGTTACAGCTGCTCTAAAACCGCTTGGCGCAGTTTCTCGCGATCGTGACGCCAGCCTCTATTCATTGAGGCAAGATCGCGGGTAGCTATGTTCCATTTATCTTCCAATTCTGGATGCGGAACGTCGCCCAATACCACGTCGATTTTGCGCCCCTGACAAGCACGCTCAATCCAATTCAGTTTTTGCCTTAAATCCATGCGACCCGCCGGGCCAAATTCAGGGCTCAGGTTTTCAATTAGTATTACCTTTGCGTTGGTATTGGCCTTAATGGCTTTGCCGATTTCCGGTAATAACAGAGGTGGCATGATACTGGTTAAAAAGCTGCCCGGTCCCAAAATGATCACATCGGCTTGCTTGATGGCATCAACCGACTCGCAAATAGCAGGGACTTCAGGGTCGAGATCAAGCCTTAACAGATCTTCTTCCATTTCATCTACGCTGGTTTCACCCTTTACCCAACTGCCCTTAGTGGATAAGGCGCGTAAGTCTGAAGGGTGCTCGGTCATCGGCAAGATATTGACATCCACCTTAAGTAACTCGCGGACCAAATTGATGGCCTCTAGTGGCCTAACCGAGAGATTATCCATAGCGGTGAGAATTAGATTACCTAGATTATGACCATCGAGCTCGCCAGCCCCGCGAAAGCGATATTCAAACATCATTGAACTGATAGAGGGCTCTGTAATTAACTGGTTGATACAGTTGCGCGTATCACCCCATGCAATGCCGCCTTGGCAGTAACGAATACGCCCGGTAGAACCGCCATTATCTGTGGTGGTGACTATGCCGGTTGCATTGCTTCCAAAATCTTTTAAAGCCGCCAAAATACGACCAAGACCATGCCCGCCACCGATGGCGACGACTTTTTTAGATGAGTAAATTTCCACGCTAATCGCTTATTTTCCTTAGAAATACTGGGCAAATGTACCCGAATCTTTAGATTAGACCAAATTTACCGCGAATGAACTTGATTAAGCGCGCCTTTTGTAACATTCATCTTGGCAAAAGTTACTGCATTCCTTTAGGCTTTAGCATTCGCCTGCGAAAAATGGTTTATACTGTAGGTGTAAAACTCCGAGTCTCCTTCACTAAGTTTGACGCTGTGTTCCCGAAAGCGAACGTTTGGGCAGAACAATATGTGATTTAGGCCGTGGCATTTCGCCACCAGGGTTGCTCTAGAAATGGAGTTGCCTCCCGTATTTAGGAAAGGTGTTTTGTGACGCAACAATTCGAAGATAGTTTTCATCGCAAGTTTTATTACTTGCGACTTTCAGTTACCGACGTGTGTAACTTTAAGTGCAATTATTGCTTGCCGGATGGGTATCATCCAGAGGCGAGTAAACGCCCCCCATTTATCACTCTCCCTGAGATACAGCGTGTAGTGAGAGCGTTCGCCCATTGCGGTACGACTAAGGTTCGTATCACTGGTGGCGAACCAACTTTGCGTAGAGATTTCACGGATATCGTGCACAGCGTTGCCGAGACCCCGGGCATCGACAAAATCGCAACCACCACCAACGGTTATCGTATGGCTAAGCAAGTTTCCGATTGGAAAGAGGCTGGGCTTACGCATATCAACGTTAGCCTAGACAGCCTTGATCCCAAGCAATTTCATCAGATTACGGGTCAAAACCGTTTTCATGATGTTATGGCGGGTATCGATCGCGCCTTTGAGGTGGGATACGAGCAGGTCAAAGTGAATGTGGTGTTACTCAAAGACCTCAACAGCCAACAACTGCCGCAATTCCTAAGCTGGATCAAAGATAAGCCTATCCAATTGCGTTTTATCGAACTGATGAAAACCGGCGAAATGGATGAGCTGTTTGATAAGCGCCATGTTTCTGGGGTCGCAATACGAAATCAACTGATAGCCAATGGTTGGCTCTTAAAGCTTCGAGAAGTGAATGATGGGCCAGCCCAGGTATTTGTCCACCCGGATTACAAGGGTGAGATCGGCCTTATCATGCCATACGAAAAAGGCTTCTGTTCAACCTGTAACAGGCTGCGTGTATCAGCGATGGGTAAATTGCACCTTTGCCTATTTGGTGAAGAGGGCTTAGAGCTTCGCGATCTGATGCAAAAAGATGAGCAAGAAGAGGCTTTGATTGCTCGTATATCGCAGGGTTTACAAACCAAAGATATCAGCCACCATCTTGATCAAAATAATCCAGGAGCGACACCGCACCTGGCATCGATCGGCGGCTAATCTTCGTCACACTATTAATTTACAACAAACAGTACATAGGAATTGAGAGAAATGGGACACGCTCATAATGATTTTACGCCGGCTAGTATTGCCGTATTGACTGTATCAGACACTCGCACTGAAGAAACCGATACCAGTGGTGGTTACCTAGCAGACCAGGTAAAAGAAGCAGGTCATAAATTAGCGGACAAACAAATCGTTATTGATGATGTTTATAAAATTCGCGCTATCGTCTCTAAATGGATTGCCGATGAAAATGTTGATGCCATTTTAGTCACCGGTGGCACAGGCTTTACTGCTAGAGACTTTACACCTGAAGCATTAGCGCCACTTTTTGATAAGCAAGTTGAAGGGTTTGGTGAGCTATTCCGCGCTGTTTCATACGAAGAGATTGGTACTTCAACTATTCAATCACGCGCTTTGGGCGGTTTTGCAAATCGTACGGTTATCTTGGCAATGCCAGGCTCAACAGGTGCTTGCAGAACAGCGTGGACTCGCATCATCAAAGACCAATTAGATTCTCGCCATAAGCCATGTAACTTCATGCCGCATATTGGGATGTAAGCAACGATGAGTGAATTAACCCATATTAACCAAAGCGGTGAAGCGAATATGGTCGATGTGTCTGCCAAAGCAGACACTGTGCGTGAGGCGAGAGCAGAAGCGATCGTCACCATGTCAGAGCAGACCCTCGCATTGATTTTGAGTGGTGACCATCATAAAGGTGATGTGTTTGCTACCGCGCGCATCGCGGGTATTCAAGCCGCGAAGAAGACATGGGATCTTATCCCCCTTTGCCACCCCTTGTTGCTGTCTAAGGTTGAGGTTCAATTGACCCCAATAAAAGAGACCAATCAGGTGCGTATTGAGTCAACTTGTAAGCTTGCGGGTAAGACAGGTGTTGAAATGGAAGCCCTAACAGCGGCCTCTGTTGCAGCCTTAACCATCTACGACATGTGTAAAGCGGTACAAAAAGACATCGTGATTTCTCAGGTTAGATTGCTTGAAAAGACCGGTGGTAAATCAGGTCATTTTGAGGCGGCGTTATGATCAAGGTCGTTTTTTTTGCTCAGGTGAGAGAGCTTGTTGGTGAAGATGAAGTTACTATCGACAGTACGTCTACCTCGGTAGACGCTATCAGACAGCAACTTATTGAACGTGGTGATAAGTGGGCTTTAGCATTAGAGTCAGGAAAGCTGTTAGCTGCAGTTAATCACACTATGGTTCCATTAGACTCGACCGTTAAGTCGGGCGATGAAGTGGCCTTCTTCCCTCCGGTAACAGGAGGTTAATGTGGATAAGGTACTGGTTCAAGAGCAAGATTTTGACTTAGGTGAAGAATATGCCTTGTTGTCTGAGTCTTCCTCTATCGGCGCTGTAGTTACATTTGTTGGAAAAGTACGAGATTTTAACCTCGGTGATGACGTTATTGGCTTGAACTTACAACATTACCCGGTCATGACCGAGAAGGCACTGCACGAGATTTGTAGCGAAGCACGCAGTCGTTGGCCTTTAGATAGGGTCACCATCATACATCGCGTTGGTGACTTAGATATCGCCGACCAGATTGTGTTGGTGGGGGTGTCTAGTGCACACAGAGATGCTGCGTTTGCGGGTTGTGAGTTCATTATGGACTTTCTGAAAACCAAAGCACCATTTTGGAAAAAAGAACGTCTTAAAGGCTCTTCAAGATGGTTGGATTCGAGAGAATCTGATCAAATTTCTATGAAACGTTGGTCATAATCTTGCAGAATTCACCTGTGTGACAATGATCACAAAAATAGTGAAACCTAAAGCCCCTTATTTCAGAGGGGCTTTTTTGATCTAGATCATAAGTATTTAGCTGTTTTTATATCTTTATGATTTTTAAATGCCAAGCCAAAAGTGAAAAACTTAAAGGGTTGGTTTTCATTTGGTGCATTTTAGGTTGCTGACTTGTTAAGTAATCCCTTGTTAAGTTTGAAGTGGATCACTAAATTGTGATAATTCATGTAACAAAGTGTTTTTCATTAAAAAATTGCAGGTTAGATCACTGAACTTTTTCGCTAAATCCAAATTTAGTTCTGGAAAATTGACCTAGGCAGGAATTTAGCAATTGCGTGAATACATTTTTATGGCAAAAACTTTCAAGGATGGTAACTTTGTTTCCAATCTTTATGGTCTTTTAGCTTTTTAAGTTTCTTTCTGGATACAAAGTGACTTAAAAACAACGGCTTGAAGTCAGAATAAAGAGTTCATGGATGCAACGATATAATAACTGGAGTTTATTGCATGTATAAAAATAAGATCACCCAAGCTCTAATCCTTGGAGCGGGCCTAGCTGCGGCAACCACCTCTTTCGCTACTCTTGCTGCTAACGTTCCTGCAGGTACTGAGCTTGCTCCCGTACAGGAACTGGTTCGTGGTAACGGTACAGAGGTTGCTTCGATCGACCCGCATAAAACTGAAGGTGTTCCTGAGTCTCACGTTATTCGTGACCTACTTGAAGGCCTAGTAAACCAAGATGCAGACGGCAACACTATCCCTGGTGTAGCTGAGTCTTGGGAAACGACAGACAACAAAACGTTCACTTTCAACCTTCGCAAAGATGCTAAATGGTCAAATGGCGACCCTGTAACAGCTGAAGACTTCGTTTACAGCTTCAAGCGTGCCGTTGATCCAAACACTGCTTCTCCGTACTCATGGTACCTAGAGATGACCACTATGGTTAACGCAGACGAGATCATTGCTGGTAAGAAAGACAAAGAAACTCTAGGTGTTAAAGCTCTTGATGAGCACACTCTAGAAATTCAACTAGAACAAGCTGTTCCATACTTCGTCAAGATGATGGGTCACACCACTGTTAAGCCAGTTCACCGTGGAACTGTTGAGAAGTTTGGTGACCAATGGACTAAGCCTGAAAACTTCGTTGGTAACGGCGCATTCGTTATGGACAAGTGGGTAGTGAACGAGCGTATCGAGCTAGTTCGTAGCACTAACTACTGGGACAACGAAAACACAGTTCTTAACAAGGTAACCTTCCTACCAGTTGAGAACCAAGTTGCTGAAATGAACCGCTTCCTATCTGGCGAGATTCAAATCACTAACGAACTGCCTATCGAGCACTTTAAACGCCTGAAGAAAGAACACCCAGAGTCTGTAGATGTTAAGGGTAACCTATGTTCTTACTACTACGGCTTTAACAATAAGAAAGCACCATTTGATGACGTTCGCGTTCGTGAAGCACTGTCTTACACTATCGACCGTAACGTAATCGCGAACCTAATCCTAGGACAAGGTCAAAAGCCAGCTTACTTCCTAACTCCTGAAATCACAGCGGGCTTCAACCCTGAGCTTCCAGAGTACGGCAAGATGACTCAAAAAGAACGTAATGCTAAAGCGAAAGAGCTTCTAGCTGAAGCGGGCTTTGATAAGAGCAACCCTCTAACGTTCACACTGCTTTACAACACATCTGAAAACCACAAGAAGATTGCTACAGCAGTACAATCTATGTGGGCTAAAGACCTAGGTGTTAAAGTAACGCTTGAGAACCAAGAGTGGAAAACTTACCTAGATACACGCCGTCAAGGTAACTTTGACGTGACTCGTGCGGGTTGGTGTGGCGACTACAACGAAGCATCAAGCTTCCTATCGCTAATGCAATCTAACAACAGCTCGAACGATCCTAAGTACCACAGCGAAGCTTACGATGCACTAATGGCGAAAGCTATGGCTGCTACCAGCGATGCTGAGCGTGAAGCAATTTACGTAGAAGCTGAAAAGCAACTTGCTAAAGATATGCCTATCGCGCCTATCTACCAGTACGTTACTTCTCGTCTAGTTTCAGAGAAAGTGGGCGGCTACCCAAGCAACAACGCAGAAGACAAGCTGTTCTCTAAAGATATGTACATCATTAAGTAATTCCTACTTAAAACAATAATAACTATGAAAGACACTGCATGTGGAAACACATGCAGCGTCTAATTTTTTGTCACAGACTGGATGGATGAGTTTATGCTTAAATTCATTATGAAACGGATTTTTGAAGCAATACCAACCTTGTTGGTGTTGATTACCGTGTCTTTCTTCCTGATGCGCTTTGCGCCAGGTAACCCATTTTCAAGTGAGCGCCCACTTCCTCCAGAAGTAATGGCGAACATTAATGCTAAATATGGTTTAGATAAGCCTGTATTTGAACAATACACGACTTACCTAACCAATATCTTATCGGGTGATTTTGGCCCATCATTCAAATACAAAGACTTCACCGTAAATGAACTGGTCGCTAACGCGCTACCTGTATCGGCTAAAGTGGGCTTTCTTGCCTTTATCTTTACCGTCATTATGGGGGTCACAGTCGGCACCATAGCCGCACTACGGCAGAACAGTTGGCTCGATTACGGAATAATGGCCACCGCCATGCTCGGGGTGGTAATGCCATCCTTCGTGTTGGCACCCGTATTGATTTACCTATTCTCTATCAACCTTGGCTGGCTACCTGCTGGTGGTTGGAACGACGGCTCATTCCAGTATATGGCTTTGCCAATCATAGGTATGTCGCTGCTATACGTTGCTACCTTTGCACGTATTACTCGTGGCTCAATGATTGAGACGCTAAACAGTAACTTCATTCGTACCGCTCGCGCGAAGGGTCTTAGCTACCGTTACATCATCATCAAGCACGCACTTAAGCCAGCCTTGCTTCCTGTGGTTTCGTACATGGGACCTGCTTTCGTAGGTATCATCACCGGTTCGGTTGTTATCGAGACCATCTTTGGTCTACCGGGCATCGGTAAGTTGTTTGTCAACGCAGCATTTAACCGCGATTACTCTCTAGTAATGGGTATTACCATTCTGATTGGTTTCTTGTTCATTCTGTTTAACGCCGTGGTCGATATCTTGCTTGCAGTCATCGATCCTAAGATTCGCTACTAACAAGGACTAACAACATGTTGATTAAAAAAGAAAACCTTGAAGCGGTCGAAAAGTTGTCTGAGAACCTCGAGATCGAAGGTCGCTCATTATGGCAAGATGCCCGCGTGCGCTTTATGCGAAATAAAGCGGCGATGGTAAGCCTAGTTATATTGGTTCTGATTACACTGGCAGTTATCTTCCTGCCAATGATGGCTGAGTTTGCCTATGATGATACCGATTGGTATGCATTGCATTCAGCACCTTCTGCAGAACATATCTTTGGTACAGACAGCCTAGGTCGAGACCTATACGTTCGTACTCTTATCGGTGGCCGTATCTCGCTAATGGTGGGTGTACTTGGTGCATTGGTTGCGGTATTGATTGGTACCTTATACGGCGCTACATCGGGCTTTATCGGTGGTCGTACTGACCGCATCATGATGCGTATCCTAGAGATCCTGTACGCGGTTCCATTTATGTTCCTAGTTATCGTACTAGTGACCTTCTTTGGCCGTAACATTGTCCTTATCTTCGTTGCTATCGGTGCCATTGCATGGCTTGATATGGCGCGTATCGTACGTGGTCAGACATTGAGCCTGCGTAGTAAAGAGTTCATTGAAGCTGCCCACGTCAGTGGCGTGAGCAATTGGAAGATCATTACTCGCCACATCGTACCCAACGTTCTAGGTATCGTAGCGGTTTACTCAACGCTGCTAGTACCAAGCATGATCCTTACTGAGTCGTTCCTGTCGTTCCTTGGCCTTGGTGTTCAAGAACCGATGACAAGCTGGGGTGCACTACTGCAAGAAGGTGCTAACACAATGGAAGTTGCTATCTGGCAATTGATGTTCCCAGCCGCCTTCATGGTAGTTACTCTGTTCTGCTTTAACTACGTTGGCGATGGCCTTCGTGACGCGCTTGATCCTAAAGACAGATAAGAATAATAAGGAATAGGGTAATGACGAATAAATTACTAGACGTAAAAGACCTGAGAGTAGAGTTTACTACTCAAGATGGCATCGTTACTGCGGTAAACGATCTTAACTTCTCACTAGAGCCGGGCGAAACGCTAGGCATCGTTGGTGAGTCTGGCTCAGGTAAATCACAAACTGTATTTGCCATTATGGGCCTACTGGCAAAGAACGGCATTATCTCAGGTAGTGCTAAGTTTGAAGGTCGTGAGGTCTTAAACCTGCCAGAGAAAGAACTGAACAAGGTTCGCGCTGAACAAATCGCGATGATCTTCCAAGACCCAATGACCTCTCTGAACCCTTACATGAAGGTAAGTGATCAGTTGATGGAAGTGCTTATGCTGCACAAAGGCATGGGTAAAGCACAGGCGTTTGAAGAATCAGTACGCATGCTTGAAGCGGTTAAAATCCCAGAAGCACGCAAGCGTATCACTATGTACCCTCATGAGTTCTCAGGCGGTATGCGTCAGCGTGTAATGATTGCGATGGCATTGCTATGTCGTCCAAAGCTACTAATTGCCGATGAGCCGACCACGGCATTGGACGTAACGGTTCAGGCCCAGATCATGGACCTACTTAACGAGCTGAAGTCAGAATTTGATACCTCAATCATCATGATTACGCACGACCTTGGTGTTGTTGCGGGTTCTTGTGACAAGGTATTGGTGATGTATGCAGGACGTACTATGGAGTATGGTTCAGTGGATGAAATCTTCTATGAGCCAAGCCACCCGTATGCTGAAGGCCTACTAAAAGCAATTCCTCGCTTGGATACCGAAGGTGAAATTCTACCGACTATCCCAGGAAATCCACCAAACCTACTTAAGCTGCCACCGGGTTGTCCTTACCAAGATCGTTGTCACCGTGTGACGGATCGCTGTATGAGCGAAACGCCTATCCTGACACCATTTGGTACAGACCGCCAACGCGCATGTTTTTCTGATCACGAGGCTTGGACACGATGAACGCACCTTTTATTGAAGACAAAAAACTGATGCTGGATGTGAAAGAGCTAAAGGTTCACTTCCAGATTGCTTCTAAGTCGGCATGGCCTTGGAGCAAACCTACACCACTGAAAGCAGTAGATGGCGTGAACGTGCGCTTATACGAAGGCGAAACACTGGGCGTAGTAGGCGAATCAGGCTGTGGTAAATCAACCTTTGCACGTGCTGTTATTGGTTTGGTTGAAGCAACTGAGGGCGAAGTGGTTTGGTTGGGTCAAGACCTGACCAAGATGAAAGACATTCAACGTCGCGAAACACGTAAAGACATCCAGATGATCTTCCAGGATCCCCTGGCGTCACTTAACCCACGTATGACTGTCGGCGACATCATTGCTGAGCCTTTGCAAACCTTCTACCCGAAGCTAAGCAAAGATGAAGTGAAGCAAGAAGTTAAGAAGATGATGGACAAGGTAGGCCTGCTACCTAACGTTATCAACCGCTACCCACACGAGTTCTCGGGTGGTCAATGTCAGCGTATTGGTATCGCTCGTGCATTGATTCTTAAGCCTAAGATGATCATCTGTGATGAGCCTGTATCAGCGCTAGACGTTTCTATCCAGGCACAGGTAGTCAACCTTCTTAAAGAGCTTCAGAAAGAATTTGGCTTGAGCCTAGTGTTCATTGCACATGACCTTTCTGTGGTTAAGCACATCTCAGACCGCGTTCTCGTTATGTACCTAGGTAACGCAGTAGAGTTGGGTGAATCTAAGGCATTGTTCGCACATCCTAAACACCCTTACACACGCGCCTTGATGTCAGCGGTACCTATCCCTGACCCTAAGCTAGAGCGTGCAAAGAAGATTGAGATGCTAGAAGGCGACTTACCGTCACCGATGAACCCGCCATCAGGTTGTGTGTTCAGAACTCGTTGTCCGGTTGCGACAGAAGAGTGTGCTAAGAAAAAACCCGTACTAGAAGGTGATGATGTGCACGCAGTGTCGTGCTTCCATTCATACTAATTCTTTCCGCCTGTGACAGGCTTGAGCGTGTTGTGTATGCAGCACGCTCTTTTTTTTTGGAAAAATTCTTGCAGAGTTAACGGTGGCTCCGTACTAAAAGCAGATAACTGTCATGCTGGAAAATACGAAGTATTTATCCAGTATCTTGGAGGGTGCGAAGCTTAAACATGGTGCTCACTAAGGTCCTGATTTTCATCAGGATGACGATGAACGTGAATAGAATAACGTCAGTGCGTAAAGCGTCATGCTGGAAAATACGAAGTATTTATCCAGTACCTTAGAGAGTGCGAAGCTTAAACATAGTGCTCACTAAGATCCTGATTTTCATCAGGATGACGGTCAGCGTGAAATAAATAACGGTAGTGCGTAAGGCGTCATGCTGGAAAATACGGAGTATTTATCCAGTATCTTGGAGAGTGCGAAGCTTAAACATAGTGCTCACTAAGATCCTGCTGGGCTGGCACACCAGTTTTCATCAGGATGACGTTTGTTTTGGTTGAGTATAACCCCACCGTTCTTCAACATTTTCGACCAAGATCTTCAACTTGGTTTCCTGTTCATTCCTTGTTTGCCACTTATACTGATCACAAACCAAAGATAAGGATTGAGTGAATGGGCAAGTTAGTTGAGGGTGTTTGGCGTGATGTGTGGTACGACACTAAATCCAGTAACGGTAAGTTTGTGCGTGAAGATGCAGGATTCAGGCATTGGATAGAAAACGCTGACGATGCTCAGTTCAAGCCAGAATCTGGACGTTATCACCTCTATGTATCTTTGGCTTGTCCATGGGCGCACCGCACCTTGATCTTTAGAGCTATCAAAGGCTTAGAAGAGCATATCTCTGTCAGTATTGTCAGCCCTGACATGTTATCAGAAGGGTGGGAGTTTGATTCACCAGAGCCTTTGTACGGGCACTCAAAGATGCATCAAATCTACACTCAGGCAAAACCTGATTACTCGGGTCGAGTTACCGTGCCAGTACTATGGGACAAGCAAACTGAGACCATAGTCAGCAACGAGTCGTCTGAAATCATCCGCATGTTTAACAGTGAGTTCAACGAGCTTACAGGCAACAACGATGACTATTATCCATTGGCACTGCGCAGCGATATCGATGAATGGAATGACTATATCTACCCAAACATTAACAACGGTGTGTATCGCTGTGGATTTGCAACCACTCAAGAGGCGTATGAAGAGGCATTTGATGCCTTGTTTAGCGCATTAGACAAAGTGGATGAACATCTAGCAGAGAATCGCTACTTAACCGGTGCGCAACTCACTGAAGCAGATTGGCGTCTATTTACCACCTTAGTGCGTTTTGATGCGGTGTATGTGGGGCATTTTAAATGCAATAAAAAACGCATTACCGATTACCGCAGAATTCAAGGCTATTTAAAAGAGCTGTACCAGATTGCAGGTGTTGCTGAGACCACTAATATTGAGCAGATCAAACGCCACTATTACTTCAGTCACAAGGGTATCAATCCAACTCAGGTGATCCCTAAGGGGCCAGAGCTGGATCTTGAATCAGAGCACAATAGAGATTTGATTTAGACAAGCGGTGCTGTTTCTAGGAAAGATGGATAATGCTTTTGCGCAGAAAAAAGTGACACATAAAAAAAGACCCGCTCAATGAGCGGGTCTTTTTTTATGTGTGGTGGTGGGAGATGGATTCGAACCATCGAAGGCAGTGCCGTCAGATTTACAGTCTGATCCCTTTGGCCACTCGGGAACCCCACCAGGGTATTTTTATACTTAATTAATGGCTTCCCAACCCGTTAATCAAGTGCTTCTCAATTGATGTGTCAATTAAGAGAATGTGGTGGTGGGAGATGGATTCGAACCATCGAAGGCAGTGCCGTCAGATTTACAGTCTGATCCCTTTGGCCACTCGGGAACCCCACCAGGGTATTTTTATACTTAATTAATGGTTTCCCAACCCGTTAATCAAGTGTTCTCAATTGATGTGTCAATTAAGAGAATGTGGTGGTGGGAGATGGATTCGAACCATCGAAGGCAGTGCCGTCAGATTTACAGTCTGATCCCTTTGGCCACTCGGGAACCCCACCAGGGTATTTTTATACTTAATTAATGGCTTCCCAACCCGTTAATCAAGTTATTCTCAATTGATGTGTCAATTAAGAGAATGTGGTGGTGGGAGATGGATTCGAACCATCGAAGGCAGTGCCGTCAGATTTACAGTCTGATCCCTTTGGCCACTCGGGAACCCCACCAGGGTGTTTTTATACTTAATTAATGGTTTCCCAACCCGTTAATCAAGTTGTTCTTAACTGACGTATCAATCAAGAGAATATGGTGGTGGGAGATGGATTCGAACCATCGAAGGCAGTGCCGTCAGATTTACAGTCTGATCCCTTTGGCCACTCGGGAACCCCACCAGGGTGTTTTATACTTAAGAGCAGTTTTCCCAACCCTGTTCTCAAGTTCGGAGCGCATAATATCCAGACCTGGATTTTCTGTAAAGTATTTTCTTTAAAATTCAGTCCGTATGCCCGATTTTTGCACGCAATGGCTAAAAAGCGTCATTTTCGACGGTCGATTGTACGCAAAGCTTAGCTTTACCGCCGATCGTATAATCATCTCAAAACGTATTAATGCGTCTAAATCGCAATACTTTACATTGGTTGACGTTATGAACCCATCGAGCTGATAAAATGACGCCAGATTAGGAAAATCTACGAATTATTATGAAGAGAATGACTCAACAAATGGCAAAACCACTTTCTATCGCCTCTGCTCTTTTGCTTGGCACTTTACTCTGTGCGCCATCATTTGCAAAAGGACCTCGCGGGCCTTCACAAGTCGCTGTCACCACACAAGACGTGGGTGTGCACGAGATTTCTCAAAGCTTAGCACTGGTTGGTAAGCTCAAAGCATCGCAATCTGTAATTATTGCCCCTGAAGTCAGTGGCACTATCGAGCGTATTGCCGTTGGAACCAATCAGAACGTGAAAACCGGTCAGGTGCTTATTCGACTTAGTGATGACAAGGCAAAAGCATCGGTTGCTGAGGCGCAGGCTTATTTAAATGACGAGCAGCGTAAGCTCAACGAATATGAACGCTTGAGAAAGAGCGCGGCGATTACCCTTACTGAGATTGAAGGGCAGAAATCGAGTGTGGATATCGCTAAAGCTCGTCTAGATGCCGCGAAAGCTGAACTACAAGACCGAACCCTTAGAGCACCATTTTCCGGTCAGATTGGCTTTGTTGATTTTAGTTTAGGTAAATTAGTTAGCGCGGGCACAGAACTGCTCACCCTCGACAACCTAGAAAAGATGGAGCTGGATCTTCAGGTCCCTGAACGCTACTTGCCATTGTTATCCACTGGCATGTCGGTTTCGGCTATCTCCAATGCGTGGGGTGACCAAATGTTTGAGGGTACGTTAGTGGGCATCGACTCACGCGTAAATCCAGACACCTTGAACCTTCGTGTGCGTATCGATATTGATAATGATACGGGTAAATTGAAACCGGGTATGTTGGTTCAAGCAACAATGAAATTCCCGCCAATCGAAGCGGCTATTATTCCTGTTCAAGCACTTGAGTACATGGGGACTAAGCGTTTTGTGTATGTGGTTGAAGAAGGTAACAAAGCGGTGCGTCGTGAAGTCTTCCTTGGCACTCGTGTAGAGAACGAAGTGGTTATTGAAAAAGGCTTAGAAGTCGGCGAAACCATTGTAGTGCAGGGCGTGGTAAACATGCGTGGCGGCGCTTTGGTTAAAGTGGTAGGCGAAGAAGAGAGCAGTGAGGTTGGTCAGTAATGCTGTTATCTGACATTTCGGTTAAACGACCGGTTGCCGCTATCGTTCTGAGCTTGTTGCTGTGTGTGTTTGGTATTGTGTCGTTCTCAAAGCTTGCTGTACGAGAGATGCCAGACATCGAAAGCTCAGTGGTTTCGATTAACACTCGATATGACGGCGCTTCTGCCACCATCATTGAAAGCCAGATAACTTCGGTCATTGAGGATCAATTATCGGGTATCAGTGGCATCGATGAGATCACCTCCACCACTCGAAATGGTATGTCACGTATTACCGTGGTATTTGATCTAGGCTATGACCTCAATACGGGGGTCAGTGACGTTCGTGATGCGGTGGCAAGGGCTCAGAATCAGTTACCCGATGAGGCCGATACGCCCACTGTTTATAAAAATAACGGCAGTGGCGAAGCCTCTATCTACATCAATTTAAGTTCCGACTTTTTAGATAGAACAGAGCTTACTGACTATGTAGACCGCGTATTACTAGACCGCTTTAGCCTGATCTCCGGCGTGAGCTCGGTGCAGGTATCTGGCGGTTTGTATAAGGTGATGTACGTTAAGCTCAAGCCAATCTTAATGGCAGGTCGAGCGGTGACCACTGCGGATATTACCTCAGCACTGCGCTCTGAAAACATTGAGAGCCCAGGCGGGCAAGTACGCAACGATGCCATCGTCATGTCGGTAAGAACCGACCGTACCTACAACAGCGCGGAAGATTTTGATTACCTAGTGGTAAGAAGAGCCGTCGACGGCACGCCTATTTATCTAAAAGATGTGGCGGACGTTTACCTTGGCGCGAAAAACGAAGACTCCACCTTTAGAAGCGATGGTGTGGTCAACGTGAGTTTGGGTATCGTGCCTCAGTCGGATGCTAACCCCTTGGATGTGGCGACAGCCGTTCACAAACAAGTGGATGACATTCAAAAGTTCTTACCTGAGGGCACGCGCCTTGCGGTAGATTACGACTCCACAGTGTTTATAGACCGTTCTATTTCAGAGGTTTACAACACCTTGTTCATCACTGGTGGTCTAGTGGTACTGGTGCTGTATATCTTTATTGGTCAGGCGAGAGCAACGCTGATCCCTGCGGTAACGGTGCCGGTATCGCTAATTTCCTCATTTATCGCTGCCTATTACTTTGGCTTTAGTATTAACCTCATCACGCTAATGGCGCTTATCTTGTCCATTGGTCTGGTAGTGGATGATGCCATCGTGGTGGTTGAGAATATCTTCCACCATATCGAGCGCGGTGAAACGCCCCTACTGGCGGCCTATAAGGGCACGCGAGAGGTGGGTTTTGCGGTTGTTGCGACCACATTGGTATTGGTGATGGTATTCCTGCCAATTTCCTTTATGGATGGCATGGTGGGGCTGCTATTTACTGAGTTCTCTGTGCTGCTGGCAATGTCCGTCATATTCTCGTCCTTGATTGCATTGACCTTAACACCAGTGCTGGGTAGTAAAATTCTATCGGCCAATGTGAAGCCAAATCGATTTAATCGTGGCGTAGAGTTCTTGTTTAAGAAGCTTGAACGAGGCTATCGACGCGTACTGATTGTCGCCTTGAAGCTTAGATGGGCGGCGCCTGTGGTTATCCTTGCCTGTGTGGGCGGTTCATATCAATTGATGAATCATGTGCCAGCGCAGTTAACCCCGCAAGAAGACCGCGGCGTTATCTTTGCCTTTGCTAGGGGCGCAGACGCAACCAGTTATAACCGCATGGCGGTTAACATGGATATTATTGAAACACGTCTGTTACCTCTATTAGGGCAAGGATTACTTAAATCTTTCTCTATTCAATCGCCAGCCTTTGGCGGTAATGCGGGCGACCAAACAGGTTTTGTCATCATGATCTTGGAAGATTGGGAAGAGCGAGACCAATCAGCAAATGAAGCGTTGGGCGTTGTGCGAAAAGCCCTTGGCGATATTGCGGATGTTCGTATCTATCCATTCTTGCCTGGCTTTAGAGGTGGTTCTAGTGAACCTGTGCAGTTTGTTCTCGGTGGTCCAGATTATAGCGAGCTAGAAAAGTGGGCGGAGATCTTAAAGAACGAAGCCGACGATAGCCCATTTATGGATGGCGCGAGTACCGACTACTCTGAAAAAACACCCGAGCTTGTGGTATCCATTGATAAAGATCGTGCCGCCGAGCTTGGTATTACTCAAAGCGATATCTCAGACACCCTAGAGATCATGCTAGGGGGCAAAACAGAGACCACCTATGTTGATCGTGGTGAAGAGTACGACGTTTATCTGCGTGGTGATGAAAATAGCTTCAATAACATCACCGACCTAAGCCAGATTTATATGCGAACGGGTAATGGCGACCTAGTGACCCTAGATTCCATAACTAAGGTGCAAGAGATTGCCTCTGCCATTCGTTTGTCGCACTACAACAAGCAAAAATCCATTACGGTTAAGGCGAATCTAAAAGAGGGGGCGACCTTAGGTGATGCACTGGACTTCTTAGATCAGAAAGCCATTGAGATTTTGCCAAGTGATATCTCAATCTATTACTCCGGAGAGTCGAAAGACTTTAAAGAGAACCAATCGTCAATCTTGATTGTGTTTGCGTTAGCACTGCTGGTGGCCTACTTGGTACTAGCGGCGCAGTTTGAGAGCTTCATTAACCCGCTGGTGGTAATGTTCACTGTGCCTATGGGCATCTTTGGTGGCTTCCTTGGGCTAGTGATCATGTCGCAGGGGCTGAATGTGTATAGTCAGATCGGCATGATCATGCTTATTGGTATGGTGACCAAGAACGGTATCTTGATTGTCGAGTTTGCCAACCAACTTCGAGACAAGGGCGTTGAATTTGAGCAAGCAATTATCGATGCTGCAGCGCGTCGTTTAAGACCTATCATGATGACGGCCTTTACTACTCTTGCGGGTGCTATTCCGTTGATTCTATCTACGGGCGCGGGTTACGAAAGTCGAATTGCGGTGGGTACTGTTATCTTCTTTGGTATGGCGTTTGCGAGTTTGGTGACCTTGTTTGTTATCCCTGCAATGTACCGACTACTGTCGATTAAGACGCAGTCACCAGGTCATGTAGAAGAGATGCTGAATCAAGATATTGAACATGATACTAAGGGACGCATCAGTCACTAGCTCCTTAAATAGCTGACTAAATCAATAAGCCAGATCTTCGGATCTGGCTTATTGATTCCACAGATGAAAAGTGGCGTAACTCCCGTAGGGATGTGCGGTATTTTCGTTGAGCCTAGCAAAATGGGCTAATGCCTTTTTCACCACCAAATCTCCAATAAGAAAGCAGTCTTGTTCTGATAGACCACGCAGTTGCACATATTGCACAGTCCATGGACCAATGCCTTTAATGGCGAGCCATTCGTTGGGCGATGCACTTGGATGCTTAACTAAGAAGTCGGCAAGGGCGCTGAGGGAGTCTTTTCGGCGCTGAGGCATCTTTAGAAACGATAGGTCTGCGCTTGCGACCAATTCGGGACTAGGAAAGTGAGTAAGATCGGTCAGTTGTTCGGTGAGTCTGTTTAGATGGGTAATGGCTGCGGCGACGGACACTTGTTGGCCAAGCACGGCTCTAACTCCGGCTTCCCACGAACTCCACACCCCAGGAATACGAATGCCTGTCCTTTTGATGAGATCAGGCTCAACCGCTTTAAGGTGAGCCTCAATAACGTCAATATCCGCATCAAGATCCAGCATCCGTCTTAGCTTGGCGGTTAATGGCTTAAGCTCTCTATCAGACGCAATATCGTATTCTAGAGTGAGGGATTGAGGGCGTCTCTGAGTGAGCCTAAACCAAATAGGTTTGTCATTTAAAAAGGCGTGTCGAGAGTAGCTGTTTTCGTCTATGGACTCGATATGCTTAATCGCTCTACGCTGATAAAACGACAGCATAAAGGGCCAGTCTAGCGGCCCCTTATATTCGAGTTCTACACTGGGTAAGGCTTTTGATTTAGCTAAATCAGACGCTGCCATCTTTTAGTGCTTATCTAGCTGCAATGACATTAAAAGTCGAGTCCAAGGCTGATCTGTAAGCCATCATAATCTGCATCATAATTGCCCACACCTGAGTTAGCGTAGCCATAAATGTATTCAGCTCGTAACCAGTAGTCAGTGTTGATGTTCCATATCAAACCTGCACCCACGGTAAAGACACCACCTGTGGTATCGCCAATATCCTCTCTTGAGCCATTACTTGTATCATGGCCTTGGATATTCGTTGCTATGGCACTGGTGCGGCCAAAGATCTCTAGTGGCGTATCGCCTAATTCGCCCGTGGATAGCAACAAGGATAGGCCTAACTCGTAGTAGTTAATCTCATAGGTTTTGGCATCGTCAGAGGCTTCAGAATAACGAAAGAAGCCTTCCATGCTAAGGTGCTCATTGAAGGATTGTCCCCCACCGATTATAAAGCTTGGGCTTGAGAAGCTATCGGTAGAATCACCGTCAGGAGAGAAGCCGACATCTCCGACGCCGAGGAAAAATGAGTTGTTACCCGCAGCAGCAGCAGAAAATGAGAGTAGGGCGGCGGGTATTAAGCTAAAGAGGCGTAGCTTGTTCATAGTCATCCTTGATTACGTGTTAGTATTAACATTATCGATACTTAGCTTAGATAAATAACAAACCGTTCGAAAGTGTATTTACATCATAAGCTTAACAGTTATATTACAACTAGGTTTCTATAAATATCAAAAACGTTATCTAGGGTAAACAGACCCAGTAGTACAAGGAGAAGAACATTGACTCAGGTAAAACATCAACAATTGTCTCAAGAAGAGCAAGACAAACTGGATGCTGCTGTATTTCGTCGTCTACTGGCTCATTTAGACAACAATAAAGATGTGCAGAACATCGACCTAATGATTCTGGCTGGGTTTTGCCGCAACTGCTTTAGTAAGTGGTATGCCGCTGAAGCCAAAGACAATGGCTTAGATCTGGATATCGACGATGCTCGCATGCGCGTGTATGGCATGACTTATGATGAGTGGAAACAGAACCACCAACTGCCGGCTACACCAGAGCAACTTGCCGCATTCGAAGCAAAAGACAAGAAGTAACAATCTTCACTAGCTCTTTGAGACCTCAGGGAGCTAGTGATTCACGTAACACACCTCAGCCTTAATACCTAACTTAGAAAACTGCTTAAACCAGCGAATCTGGTTGTCTTGCAATTTATCGCCCGGTCCTTTTACCTCAATCCAGCGATAGTCATTATCCTTAAAGGCGATGAGATCCGGCATGCCGGTTCTAAAGCTGCGAATATCACCCAGTATGACCTCAAAGAGCCCTAGCAATTCTTCCATGCTAAAGCCGCGCTTCGCATGTTGCAGAACCGCCAGATCAAACATTGGCCAGTGCACAAAGGGGTTAGTGAGTCCTTGCTTGCATTGATAGACTCGTTCCAGCTCTGCAAAACCTAACCGCTGTAATTCTTCTTTTCGAGTATCAATGAGTTGCTGACGTTTCTCAGTAAACTCAGGCGTGTAGAGATCCTTTGGACCAACCTGATAGGCATTGAGAAAGGCCCCTTCAATGGGCGCATAGATCACATCCCAAAAAGCGAGCCCAAATAGGCCCGTTAAAAACGTATTCTCTAGAAAGTAGGCTTGCCAGCCAGATTGTTCTAGGTGATGCGCGACAGCAGACTCAACCCTTTGGGCGGAGAGATCGAGCTCAATATGGTAGGAAGCAATATTCGGCTTAGAAGCCCTAACTGCCTTTATGCCAAGCTTACGGTTTAGCTGTTGATGTAACCGCTGTGCTACCTCATGCTCGGGTTCGTCTTGCGGCGCTTCTAGCATTTGCTCAACAAGGGTTTTAGCCTCACTCAGCTCATCACGCTTAATAAGTATGCGTACTCTGCGCTCTCTTGAAGGGGCAAGAGCCGATTGCTCAAATAATTGAATCGCTTTGTCAAAGTCTTCTAGGCGCTCAAAATCACGAGCAATATTGTTGATTAACCTTTGATATCGCCTCGATACATAAGAGTGTTCTATGTTGGCTGGCATTGCTTCGATCAATGCTTTGAGAAGCGCTGACAGATACTCAAGCTTTTCTGTCTTTGAGGCAGACTTTTCCATTTGATAATAACGGTCGCTAATTTGCGCTAGCGAGAGTAATTGCTCAACCTCAGCTCTGCGGTTAAAAAAGCGTAATTCTTTGCTTAGGCTGTATTGCTCAAATTGATGAAGCCCAAGATCACTAAGAACAAATTGGCTCAAATCCTGCCTCGCGTTAGCAAAGAACAGTGTGGTTAATGTGCCCAGAAAGGCGCTGTACTCGAGGTGTACCAAGGTAAAATCGAGCTGGCCGGTCGTTATTTCTGTGCACGCTTCACAGGCCTGTTGCACGAGGTTTGATTTGGATAAGGATTTGCCGAGCTGGGGAAACAGCTTAACTACCTCTGGCTTGGTGAGTATAGAGCGGCAGAGGACTTCGGTGTCTATGACATCGGGTAGGGAGATAAAGCTAAGGCGCGCAAGCTGCTCAAACGCTCGGTTTAAATCGGGAATTTCAGCATACCGCAATTTGTCACTGCGAAACCACTCGCCCTTTCTTGAATAGAGGCGAACCAGTAGCCGCTGTGCTGGCAAATCAAGAGAGTGATAATCCTTGATCCATTCAAGCTCAACCCTGTGCAACAAATCAGAATAATGATTCTGAGCATGCTCAATTAAGGTAGTGAAATTGCGATGGTAATAGCCTTCTGGAAGCTCGACTTGCTGCATTTTTTCCTTATACAAACTCAAGTGCTTGAATCAGGATTAAGGATACAACAAAAAAATAGGGTTTAGCTATTTCTAGCTAAACCCTTATCTTTAATAATCTTTGGCTAGCGGCTAGCGGCTAGCGGCTAGCGGCTAGCGGCTAGCGGCTAGTAGCTAATGCTCAATGATTAGCCAACAAGGTTAACAGGAGATCGCGACTGGCGCTGATGTCACCGATAGTCTCTTTAACCCACTGCGGATTATAGTAAGTATCAAGGTAGCGCTCGCCACTGTCACACAACAAGGTGACGATAGAACCGGTTTCGCCATTGTCTCGCATCTTTCTTGCAAGCTGGAAAACACCGTATAAGTTAGTGCCAGTAGATGGACCCACTTTACGTCCAAGCTTTTCTTCTAGCCATTGCATAGTCACGATAGAGTGCGCATCAGGCACTTTGATCATCTCGTCAACCACACCAGGAATAAAGCTTGGCTCAACACGAGGGCGACCAATGCCTTCAATGTTACTGCCACGATCTAGGGTGATCTTAGCGTCACGCGATTGGTAGTAGTCGTAGAAAACAGAGTGCTCGGGATCGACAACACAAAGCTGAGTTTCACATTGCTGATAGCGAATGAAGCGACCAATGGTTGCCGACGTGCCACCTGTGCCTGGGCTCATCACGATCCATTTTGGAATCGGGTGTTGTTCCATCTTCATTTGACCGAAGATAGAGTTCGCGATGTTGTTGTTTCCACGCCAGTCGGTGGCGCGCTCAGCGTAAGTAAACTGGTCCATATAGTGACCGCCTAGCTCATCCGCCAAGCGATGTGATTCTGCATAGATCTCATCAGAGCGTTCAACAAGGTGTGCCTTACCGCCGTAGAATTCAATTTGCTCAATCTTTTTCTTTGCGGTGCCTTTTGGCATAACCGCAATAAACGGTAGGCCTAGCAAGCGTGCAAAGTAAGCCTCTGAAACCGCAGTGCTTCCTGAAGAAGACTCAATGATTGGCGTTTTTGGGCCAATCCAGCCATTACATAATGCATACAAGAACAGTGAACGGGCAAGGCGGTGCTTAAGAGAACCGGTTGGATGGGTGCTTTCATCCTTTAGATAGATATCAATACCGGGAAACTCGTCCACATCTAGCTTAATAAGGTGAGTGTCCGCAGAGCGTTGATAGTCAGATTCAATGATTTGAATAGCGCGATTGATCCAACTGTGAGTGCAAGTAGATTCAGTGTTCATGATGTGATTCCAGAAGTATTTGACCGAATACAGATAATTTACCCCTTACCCCTGAGAAAAACTTACCCATAAATGCAGTGTTTAGCCTAAAATGTAGAATAATTTTCTCTTTATGTGGGTTCTAATGAAATGAAACTGGACCGAACAGACAAAACGCTACTCACCATGCTGCAAAAAGATGCCACGGTATCCCTTGCTGATCTTGCAGAAGCGGTGAACCTGACAACAACGCCATGCTGGAAACGACTCAAGCGATTGGAAGAAGATGGGGTTATTCAAAACAGAGTGGCATTGCTTGACCCTGAAAAGTTGGGATTGTCTTTTACTGCCTTTGTATTGATAAAAACCAGTGATCACTCCCATGAATGGTATCAGCAGTTTGTAGAGACGGTTTCTGAGTTTGAGCAGGTGATGGAGTTCTACCGAATGGCAGGGGACTATGACTATATGCTCAAGGTATTGGCGAAAGATATGCAGAGCTTCGATAACTTCTATAAGACCTTAGTGAACTCAGTCTCAGGAATATCGAACGTAACCTCAACCTTTGCGATGGAATCCATTAAGTACACCACCGAATTACCATTAGGCAAGATATAAAAAAGGCGAGGATTAAACCTCGCCTAATCGTAGTGTTAGCCCATCAAGATCAGAAGTTGAACTTGTTCAGTGTTTCCTGAGATGGCGCAGGTGTCATCTTACTGACTACCACAATAGCAACAAACGATAGAATGAATGCAGGTAGTAGCTCGTAGAAGTATTCACCTTCAATAGAGATGTAGTTCTTCACAATGAAGATGGTTAGCGCACCGATAATCATACCGGCCAATGCGCCCGCTTTAGTGGTGCCTTTCCAGCAAAGCGCTAGAATCATCAATGGACCAAATGCAGCGCCAAAGCCACCCCATGCATAGCCAACCATAGCCAGAATAGAGCCGTCGTCATTCGCCGCAATAATCAGTGCCAGTACCGCAAAACCAACCACACCCATACGGCTGATCCATGCTTTCTTCTTCTCATCGTATTTGCTGAAGAAGGGAACATCTTCGGTTAGAGAAGAGGTCAGTACTAGTAGCTGTGAATCGGCTGTCGACATTACCGCTGCTAGAACGGCCGCCAAGATAAAGCCTGCAAATACCGGGTGGAATAGGGCATTAGTGAGCGCAAGGAAAATACGCTCAGGGTTGCCGCCTTCTCCAGACACTGAAGCTAACGGATGGATAGCGTCATAGCCGATACCGATTAGCGCGATAGAGACTGAAATCACAAGAGTCAGAATCATCCAGCTAATACCAACGCGGCGAGCTTTTGCAATGTTCTCTACCTTATCGATACCGATAAAGCGCGCTAGGATATGAGGCTGACCAAAGTAACCAAAGCCCCAAGCCATTAATGAAGCGCCAGTGATAAAGCTGGTGGAGAACTTAAAGGCATCCGGTTTGATGTCACTGATCATTACCGGTGAATCTGCAATGGCCATGTAACCTAGAAGCATACAGAAGAACAAAGCAGCAAGCATCAAGATGCCTTGTACTAAATCCGTCCAACATACCGCCATGTAGCCACCAAGGAAGGTGTACGAAATCACCACAAATGCCGTCACATAAAGCGCGACTTCTTCAGTAGCGCCAAAGCTGTGAGCAAATAGCAGCGTGCCGCCTTTTAGACCTGATGCAACATACAAAGTGAAGAAGAAAAGGATCACCAGGGTAGAAACGGTTTTGATAAGACCTGAGTTATCTTCAAAGCGCTTAGCTAAGAAGCTCGGAATGGTCACAGTATCGGTAACTTCTGTCGCATAGCGAAGGCGCGGTGCAACAATCAACCAGTTTAGGTAAGCGCCTAGGGTTAGACCTACAGAGATCCAAACACCTTCAACTAAGCCACTAGCGAATACTGCGCCAGGTAGGCCCAATAGTAGCCAGCCACTCATATCTGATGCACCCGCACTTACAGCAGAAGTTACAGGTCCTAGTGAACGACCACCAATAATGAAGTCTTGGTTGTCGTGCGTTTTTCTCATTGAGTAATAGCCAATCCCTAGCATAAGAACTAGGTAGAGGCCGAATTGTAAATAAATCATGTTCTGCCTTTACATCTGAGGGAGAAAAGAAATGGAAGATTTGCAATAGTAATTGCTAAAGGGATGTTAACAGTGATGTTGTGAATGTTAATCCAAACAGCCATTTATAGTCGGCCAGCTCACAAAATAAGCAAGTAATTCCGATGTTTAGCGTATTTTACGGATAGTTATGCGGATAACAAACGGATTAGATCAACATTTGTGTAGATACTAAAAAGCACACCCTAGCATGAGTGTGCTTTGCTAATTTTTGCGCCGGTGTTTGCTTATTTAAAGCGCATGACACCTTCTTGAACGGCGCTTGCCACCATGTTGCCAGAGCGGTCGAAGATTTCACCACGCACTAAGCCTCTTGAGTTAGCCGCATTTGGACTCTCAATAGCATACAGTAGCCAATCATCCATTTTAAACGGACGGTGGAACCACATAGAGTGGTCAATAGTCGCCACTTGGAACTTAGGGGTGAACAAGCTGACTTCATGAGGATGAAGTGCCGTTACCAAGAAGCCCCAGTCTGATGCGTAAGCCATAATATACTGATGGATTAATTGGCTCTCAGGAAGTTCGCCATTCGCTTTAATCCAAAGGTATTGTTTAGGATCTTCTTTATGCGGCTTGAGCGGATTGACTACCTTAACTGGGCGAACCTCAATAGCCTTCTCACCGCAAAAGGTTTGTCGAATTGGCTCAGGCAAAAACTCAGCAATCTTGGAAGCAAGTTCGCCTTCTGATGCAAAGTTCTCAGGCCCAGGGATGTCAGGCATAGCATTTTGATGCTCAAATCCTGGCTGTTCACCATGATAAGACGCTGTGAGATAGAAGATTGGGCGACCGTTCTGTATGGCTTTTACACGTCGAGTGCTAAAGCTTCTTCCGTCTCTAAGGTTCTCAACATCGTAGATGATGCTTTTGTTGGGATCGCCAGGGTGCAAGAAATAGCTGTGAAAAGAGTGGACACTACGATCGCTTGGGACGGTATAGCGAGAAGCCGAGAGTGCTTGCCCTAATACTTGACCACCGTACACTTGCGGTAATCCAAGGTGTTCGCTTTCACCTCGGAACAAACCGAGTTCAAGTTGCTCTAACTGTAAAAGTGTTAATAGTTCATTTAGTGGCTTGCTCATCCGACCTCCGATTCAGTTGCAATCCGAAAATACCCGTTAACGAACTAATAGACAAGAGCTATTTGTGACAGAGCGCGCGTTTTATATTGAGTAACATCGGTAACTAAGCGTAGGATATAGTTAGGAAAACCCAACAAATAAGAGAGAATCAATGACCATGAACTTACGAAATTGGATGTTGGCATCAGCAGTGGGCGTGTTGCTATCAGGGTGTGCACAAACCGAGAGTGACGCAGTGAAAGCGACTATGGCAGAAAGCACAGAAATGGTTGAGGTGACAGGGACTCTTGCCTACAGAGAAAGAATAGCCTTGCCGGATAATGCCGAGGTAACGGTGACCCTTGAAGATACCTCCCTGGCAGATGCGAAAGCTGTGGTTCTCGATACTCAAACCTTTACCACAGAGGGCAAGCAAGTGCCGTTTAGCTTTAGCCTCAGCTATAACAGCGCGGATATTGACCCTAGACACACCTACAATGTTCGAGCGCAAATTCGTGTGGATGGCAAACTTAGATTCACCACAGATACTGCGGTAAGAGTGATTACCGATATCGAACAAACTCACGACGTGGCGATTCAATTAGTCGGAGTTCGTTAAATTTTCACATTTAACTAACATCTGACAAAAAGTGGCGATCCTAAGCTTTTGGCTTAGGGTTGCCAGCGAAACTGCCTTAACTTCACTTTTCCTGTGGCACTAAAGACAATTCCCTCTTCAACTAGCCGTGACTTCTGGCGTTGCAAATCCTCACCCTTAAGCGAAATCTCACCTTTACTGTTGATTACTCTATGCCATGGCAGGGCTGAGCCGTCTGGTAAATTACTTAAAATGGCGCCTACCTGCCTCGCGTAACCCGGATAGCCCGAAAATTTAGCAATATCTCCGTAGGTACTGACCATTCCTAGCGGAATTTGGTGAACTACCGCAAAGACTTTGTATTTTAGTTGTTGCATAATGTTATCGACTGTTAAATAAATTGAGGAATAAAAACAGCAATCGCAAGGAGGCGAGTATGATGTTTTCTACAGTTCAGTTCTTTATTACCACGTTGTTGGCCATTATATGTGCTCAGTCCATCGATGTCAGTCAGGGAAATGTTCCCGTTCTGGCTCTGGCTATCCCAGCACTGTGGATTATCTCGCGCTCACGTGCATCAGGCATTTTCCTACTTGTCGGCCTCTGTCTATACGGCTTCACGCTCTCATATCAACCTACAGCACTTTCAGTATCGATGTGGATCTTATTCCCTCTATTGATGGTGGCGTTTTCTAAGCGCTGTAACATTGGCGCTCGATTTGGTGTGTTCTCGTTTTTCTTGTTCATGCAATCAGGGATTATCTACTCCCAAGTTATTGGTGCGCTAAGCGGAGAGGCAATCTACACACTACTGCAAATGGTCAGTGTGGCGATGATTTGGCTGGCGGCCGTTTCGTGGAAAACCTCGTCTAAGCACGGCTGGTGGGCTCTTTTCTTAGTGCTGCCTTTGTTGGTGGCTGATATGACTCACGCCGCGCTTATCTCATTGACGATTGTCGGCATCATGTTCTCTATGGAAAGCATGGTGAAGAGCAAGTCCAAGCTTCTTAAACTGCAATGCTGGACACTGCCAACCGCAGCGTTCGCTTCATTGGTTGCAATGCCAAGCGGAAATGTACAAGGAATCGTACTGCTGGTTTGGCTACTGATTTTGGGTGCAATCTGGATGACAGATTACATCCTGCGCATAAATGAAGAAATTGGCGATTAAACTTTCAACGGTTAGCACCAAAGCCAGAAAAAGCGCTTGTATAAACTCAGGGGATGATGAATAATCCCCACACTTCTTTAAGCAAAGCTATTTGTTGAAGATGCTCTATGGAGGCCTGGTCCTCCCGCAACAATAGTTCGTGAACTCGGTCAGATCCGGAAGGAAGCAGCCGCAGCGGATGACTTGTGTGCCGGGATGTGGCTGGGTCTCCACCCAACCTCCTTCGAAATACCCTCAAATCACTGAAAAGTAAAGACTTTCCCTTAGTTATTTTTGCGAGTTGTTACTCATTTTAGATTGGTACTAAACGTTGGTACTAAACTATGCGATATCTTTCTCTTAGCTCGAATGGAATCTGGCGCTTTCGATATCAGATCCCACCGCTTGCTAGGCCACTGTTTGGATTTAGACGCGAAGTGAAAACCTCACTCGGTTCTATTTCAAAACACGCGGCTCGAATTAAAGCCTTAGAACTTGAAATAGAGATAAGAACGCAAATGGATTCTTTACCGTCTTACGATTGCCCCAGCTCCGCCATGACCTTATCGCAGGTACGTCAGCTTGTGAGTTGTTTGACTCACGAGAGTTACTCAACAATTGGCAAAGCACTGGATTTGCTAGAAAATAATCCGGCTGAGCGAGAAACGCTACGCCAACGTAACCAGATACAGCAGAAAGAGGGACTTCCTGCTAATGGAATGTATCGTATCGATTTGGCTCATAGCCCCTCGCTTTCAGCGGTCAATGATGTGTATGCCTCTCCGTTACCCCCCTCTAAGTGCACCAAAAATATAATGCAACAGGTTCAGTTTACGAACGGTACCCCTTGTGAAAAGGCGCTCGAACAGTTGTGGCTGAAATTGACGAATCTCTTTGCGTTAAGGTTGGATGCACGTCGTGCCTTAGAGTCATTAAATTTAGACGTTGCAAGGCAAATTCATAAACAGGTTGCATTGTTGTTATTCAGCGAAGAGTTTGTGGATGGGGGACATTTTGATTATAGCTATGCGGTGAGACCTAGTGCACTCAGCATTAAAGGCAAACCATCAGTTAACAAAGTGGCCATGGCGAAACTGGAGCCAATAAAAACCAGCGATAAAATAGACGATATTTGTGATATGACAGAAACGTTAGCAGGAGGACTTTGCGAGCCAACGTTGTCAGAAGGATTGAAAGAGACAGACGATCGTTTCCATGCCAATCAATCAGGTAAAGGGGACAAGTCTTCCATTGCCCCCTTGGTAGAAAAAGAGCATCAATCGCCGCCAGCAGGCGATCCGTGGATAAATGAAGAGCGTACTTCTGATCTAGCAGGGAAGATAGACGAGGAGACGTTATCAACTTTGGCGTCTGTAGAAACTGGACATTGTGCGCAACACCCACCAGAGTGCCCTGAGAAATATCATATTGAGACGATACTGACAGCCTATGAAGAAGAGCAGATTAAATTAAAGGCATTGAGCTCAAAAAAGAAAGTCTCAAATTCATTTAAAAAAACGCTCAAGCGTAAACTGAAACGCTGTCGAGCAGTACATGAGTTGGCTGGCATTGTGGATGTTCGCAAAGCCACGAGGGGGCTCGCAATTGACGTCGCCAGTCTCGTGATATCACTACCTAAAGACCCACTTAAAACAGAGCATCAAGCGTTATTTGAGGGCCACTTAAGGCAAGAATGGCCAGGAATTAACGCGTCTTTAGATGATCCGATAGAAACATTGGCACAAAAAACCGCAAGCGATTATTTCGGCTCAACGTCGACGATTTATAATTGGGCATCTGAGTTTTATGACGCCGATGGTATTCAGAACAATTGGAAAGGCATCATCAAAAAGAAATTGGATGGGCAAAACTCAAGCGAGGATCGCTTTGCGATGAATGCCGAAGATTTAAAAATGGTGTTTGGTCACGAGGTGTTCTCAAAAGGTCAACTCGGCATTAACAGCCGTACAAAAATGGCTTGCCCTTATCAGTATTGGCTCCCTTTATTAACGTTGTTTAATGCGATCCGCGGAAATGAAGGGGCGCAGCTTTATCGAGATGACATTATCTACGAGTTTGGTATCCCTTATATAAACGTGGATGACAAGAGAGAAGATCAACACATCAAAAATGCTCATTCTAGAAGAAAAGTGCCGGTGCACAGTCTATTGATCGAGCTTGGTTTTCTTGACTATGTAAACCTCTTCGAACCAGAGCAACGAATATTCCCAGAACTCAGTTACCATCAAAATGATAAGTATTTTAAAAATGCGGGGGACTGGTTCTCGCGTACGTTCAAAGGCGCATACTCTATAAAGCCGGAAAAGAAATCGTTTTACAGTTTGCGCCATAACTGTGTTGGATTTTTCAAGGATCACGTGGGAGATAAGCAGCCTGTAGTTAAGGCGTTAGTAGGCCATACCAACGCATCCATTACCTTTGATACATACGGAAATAAAGTGGCATTAGAGCTGCTTGTCGAGCAACTTGAAAAGCTCGAATACGATGGTTTCCCAGAGCACATTGTCCCATTTTTTGAAGGGAATTATCTGAGATACCATAAAGAACACAGAGAGAAGTATCGAGCTATGAAGTCTGAAAGCAATTAATACAGGTTTACTTTGAGGATGTAAGCCATGCAAATGAATGCTTACTTAATTTCTTTCTAAGGAATGTTAGGCAATCATTCCACTTTAGAAAGATTTAGTCCGTAATCCCTAGGGCTTGCTGCGGTGCTTGGGGTTGTAAAGGTATCGTGTTATGAACTTTTCGTATGAGTAGCAAAGATGTTTTCGGTTTTGGAGATGAATAACTCCAGAATCCGGGATTTCTAAAATGTTTGTGCCCCATTGTGAGCTAGAGAGGGATTGAACTCAGTTTCAAACCCTGCAATTTAACTTACTTTTCCTCATACCTAGAATTCTAACAATGTGGCCAATTTCAGTGTGTCACTACAATCACACACACTAAATTACGTGTAGTTATATTAGGTATGTCTAGGTGTAATTTCAGCTTACTTTTTGGACAAGTTATGATCCCCTCCCACTTTGAGTTTTTATGTCGAAAATTCAAGTAGCTTATTTGTTAATTCTATTTACAAGGCTTTGATTTTTATGTCAAAAAATAAAGGTTTTACCCTAATTGAATTGGTTGTAGTCATCGTGATTTTAGGTATTTTAGCCGTAACGGCAATGCCAAGATTTTTAGATTTACAAATTGATTCAAGAATTGCTGCGCTAGAAGGTGCAATAGGTGCGATTCAAGATGCGAATAGTTTAGTCTATAGCAAAACGGCTATTGAAGGAGTAGAGACGGAAGAAGATTTAGATGGCACTGAAATTGGATATCCAGGAACTCAAATCACCTACGGTTATATGAGAGCAGACGACGAGACATTAAAAGAGTTTGTTGAGGGTTTTGAAGGGAAGGAGTGGGTATTGGAGGATGATTATGATGTTAAAGGTAATTGGAATACTCGCATATACCTTGCCGACTTTGGTGAGCATGACCAAAGTTTCCTTTGTCATATTCAGTATGAAAGAGCTTCTACAGAAGGTGTTCGCCCGCGAGTGCTGATTAATACAGAAGATTGTTAAACGGTAGCAAACCCAAACAGCGACCAAGTTTGTCTGCATGTAGTGGCTGAATAAGTGTGGCCACTACATTAGTGGTTTTGCAATACCTCGGCTAATCCGTTAACGGCAAGTTTAGCGAAAGCTGTAGCTCATTTATGTCCAGAACCTTCTTACGATTCCGGGTTTTCAGATTCGGAAGGGAACAAAAGCAAACTAGGATGGTTACATTAAAATGGGTTTCCCTTTTGCGTGTTAGCGTTCAATTCAGGGTACACATCAACTATCATTTATAGACTTAAAGTTTTCTGAACAGTGCAATGTCTAGTGAACTGAGGTCTAAGCAGTTTTCTTGTGACAAAAATAGATTAGTAAGGAAGAGGTATGTGCAAGTTTGGCGATGAGATACGACTATGTACATGCACTGAGGATGTGGACACTTCCAAGCCACATTGGGTGCTTTTTTCAAAAAATGAAGTACAAGAGGAACGTAAAAGCAATAATTTACCAACTGCAGTAGGTTCTTTTGCATTTAAACCGGCAACAGTATCTGAGTCTGAAGTTCTTAGTAAATTGAATGAAAAGAATTGCTTTGATTTTGATTACAACCCGAAGTCTGGAGACAAGCTATTGATTAAGTTTGAGGATGTAAGCTTTCAGTTTGAATTTAGTGAGTTTGATGAATGGAGTTTAGTTATGCCTACGTTCAAAAAAACAAAATATACAAAGGCTTATTCTGGTTATTTGGTGTGAGAAACTAGTTTGTTGGCTTGAAAGCTGTTGCATTTTGTATCCTCGACTTGTTCACCAACAGAACAAAAAATATCTCGAGCAATATTCCCTATTTTGTTCGTAGTATATAAGTCTACTGAACCACCAATTACCCCGCCAACAAACGGGACAGCTTTGCCTAAGTTGATCACGCCTTTCTCTCCAAACTTAGTTAAGAGTCGAAAGCCAACTTTCTGATTGATAGAAGTGATGGTTTTACTTGAAATACCGCTAATAGCACTTATAGCTAATTTGGTTCCAAGTTCCATACCTACATCTTTTAGAAGCTCTTTTATAGCGTTTCCAGTGAGACAGGCGTACACCATAGTTTTTACTTTATCATCGTTTAAGTCGTACCCAGACATATGTGCAATAGCCGCTATCATGCGTACCTGAACAAATATGACACTAGTTATATTGGTAGGGATTGATATTGGAAGTGCGATAATACCACCTAAACCTGTTACGAATCCTGATGTGGCGGACTTGGTATTTTGCCATCGAATTAATGAAGTTACTTGGTCGTACAGGGAAGATTGATCATCTTCAAGGTAGCTTTCCGCTAACTCTACAGCTGAGTCTAAGCCAAGACCTCCATTAACTGCTTTGTCGTAAGACCAATCCAGTGCGGTCATTATTGTATTGTGTGATATTAATTTGCGAGCCATTTATTCTTCTCTTAGCTTGTTTGAATTTGAAGAGAGGGAAGGGCGAAAGGCATTGTCGATTTTGGTGCCATTTCTTGTAAAACAACTAATACATCACCTTGTAATGCTATATTCACTTTTATTGAATTTTGCAAATACTCAAAGCCAGAAAAGCTTATAGATTTTGGAGTACAAGTTAACCATGCGTTAGGTGCTTCATTAATAAGTTTGGGTTGATGTGCCAGTTCCCATGCTCGACCTACTTTTGATTTTATATCAAGACTATCGATGAGTTTTGCAATGATAGGCTCAAGACCCTTAATATGTTTATCGATTTCAGGTTCCAAGCGTTGTGTCAGTCTCAATTTTATCTTTTTAAAGAGTTTAATTTCAGGTTTGCTCTCCCACTGATAGTCCAAACGGTAGTCGAACGAATGAGTCCAATCACTATTCATTGCAATAGAAGTAAATACCTTGACCATAACTCTAGCTCGAACGGTGGTCCGACTGTCAGCAAGGCTTGAACTCTTTACTCTTACTTTTAGGTCGAGAGGTATAGATGCAATCAAACCTTTAGTTGATGATTCAAAACGAATTGACGAGTACAGTGCTGCGTTTATGGTGAGCTCAAATTTGATCTTTGTCTTTAAGCCAAGAGTTTTTACATTGATAGCATCTTTTAATGTCTTAGTAGTATTTTTTGGCACTGATTCGTTGACGAATTTCGCTATATATTTTAAGTCAATCAGACTAGAAATCGATAATGTAGTTGTCTGGCACATGAAACAATTATCCTAAGTTTGTTGTTGTTTGATAGTCTCTGGTGCCAATAGATCTGGTAATAAAATGAAGTAACGTGAGAGATGAATAGTTTGGCACTTCTGTAGAAATAATACCGAATAATACAAACGTATTCTTACCATTATGCGTCACAGACAAGGGAAACTAACTTGTGCGCGTGAATATAAATAAAGTGCTTTCTCAAACCTATACTCCAATCGAATACCAGAGATAACAACAACGCATTTCTGTCCTGAATCACCTTTGATTAAAATCTTATTATCTAATGACTTTGATTAGCCCATTAGCCCTTACCTAGATAAGGGAAGGGGCATTGATTTAGGAAGAGATTTAATGAGTACTTGTAACCGCTGCAGTGGTAAGGGCTTTATCAAGGTATACAAGCACATTCAAAACGGTCAATGCTTCGCTTGTCGAGGTAGTGGGCACTTCACTACAAAGCCTAAAACAGTAACAGAGAAGGAAGCGCGCGATGCTCTTCGTAAGATCTGGGGATTGAACTAGAGAAAGAAAGCAAGGTTTACTAATCGTGACTGGTAACCCAGAGCGCTTTAATCTCGGTCAACTGAGCTAGTATTGATGATTGATTTCTGTCTAGAGCCCTCTTGCGATTCCGGTTTTTATGCTTTGGTTCGGAACAAATGTGAGTTTTACTCAACAGTAGACATCGAACTGACAAGCTTAGATGAGCATCTCGCTGAATGGTAACACTATTACGGCTTGCATTACCCACACAGTGCGTTGCAGGTAAATCACCGATGGAACGTTCGCTATATATATCGGTCAGATAGGAGACAGTGAAGTTTCTAGTTGGTCTTTATATCAATATGGTGGTTCTCACGGAGGTCCAGTAGTACAAGAGACTACAGATCTTCACCATCATTTATCTAACAACGACAGAAGGTCCCGCTGATGAGCGCTACAATGAGAAAATTAAAGAAAGAAGCAGAAGAACAACGTTTAAAAGGATATGTTAAACCTTACCTAAGACAGGGCAACACGGCAAAGATAAATAATGATAGAGATCATCAAGATCTATCAGGTTTTAAGTTTAAGAATCCCAACAAACCTTAAACAGATAGATGGCGCAATAAACGGCATAGGCTCTCTACGGAGGGATTTATTTTATCTGTAACTTCACCATTCTGGTTACGCAAGAGATTAGGTTTAGTGGCTGAGTTATTTTGGTCACTAAGGGCTCGGTTTTTCCAGTTCCCAATGTATGTGACTAATGTTGACTTAACAAAGTCGCAGTTTTATTTTTCTTTAACTTTGTTTCAATTGCGGGCTTTAGGGCTCCGATCGGGGCATTAGCGCCTTAGTGTTACTATTCTAACACGTCTTTGTCCAGACGTGTTACATTGGGCATCGGGACAAAAATTCAGTTGAGAGCATTGGAGTGACTTTTCAATTGTAGCTGCAGAATTCAAGCGAAAAAAACACCTTCACCACATATACAAATTGCGATGTCTCTACCAATTAGCCACTCGTCATCGTTCTTGCATTTAAAAAACACTAGATTGTGAATACTCATAAATATCTCCTAGATTTCTATTAGTATGGCACCTCCGATTCTGTTTCAATCAGCTTGTCGAATATGTTTCGTAGCAACTCTCATAACATCAAACTTTTCTTCACGCTTATAAAGAAGAAAAATACTGGACACCTACAATTTTGCTAAATCACTCTTATCCAAAGGTGTGCTGACGGGGCGCTTAACACAGAAATGCCCCATAACGTTTTAGTTTCCAACTTGCATGATCTCTTCAAACCTTTCTGTTGCCTTAGTTTTTTGAATGATTCAATATGAAATAAGGTCACAAGGGCAGAATACAACAGATGCTGAATAAGGGGCGATAATGCTTGAACTGTTTCAACACGAACATCAACCTGTAAAGCAATATTGGCTACTCATGAAAGTAGCACCTCTAGAACGATTGAAACAGATGCAGAAAGGTCTTATCTATATGAATAATATAGATTATTTTAGCAATCTAAAAGGAGAGGATGGCGCAAAGGTTCGCAGTGATGAGTTGGAGTCTACTTTTGCGCAATTTCAAACGGGAGTCGTACGCAATAATCACAGAGTAGAGATCACCTTGAGTCATCCGTCTTTTGGTGAAGTAGATTTGCCTAAAGGAACAAACGTTTCTATGGGAGTTCCATCACCCCAAAACACTTTCATTTTCTGTATGACTTGTATAGGTGAAGACCAGCAAGGGAACATTCGTCACCTAAAAGGAGATAAATATTATATGGATAGAAGAATGAAAAAGTTTGGTTCACATACATTAGTCATTAATCAACCAGAAAAATTTTTTGAGCGATATTCTGACGCTATAAATCGAGTCGATGGCTTCTTTGTTAACGACTACATGGATGGAGGCTGCGGTATTGTGGACTATAAGAAACTGTCCAAACATAAAGGGAAAATTGGACTGTTTATTAAAGATAAGCACTATGTTTGGCAAAGTGAGTATAGGTTTGTACTGGGGGCAAAAGACTCACTGCTAAACGCAAGTGGAGCGCTAGAGCTAGATATTGGTGACATAAGTGATATTAGCTCAATAATTGAAACTAAACGCTTAATTGAAGAACCAATAACTGTAACGCGAGGCATAGCCTCATTGGGAGCAGATGGAAAACACCACTGGCGAAAGCTAGATAACTAATTGTTAGCTATAGTGAACCATACTTAATCTGATACCTTTGATGTCGAGTTACAATCAGAGCGTACAACATGGCTGTAACAAGCCTTTGCCCCATTGTGCGTTTAGTTCAATGAGGAATATGTAGTTAGCCAAATATTTTGTGATAAAAAAACTAATGCCTTTGGAACATTAAAGACTGCTTAGATAATCAAAATATGCACAGGATTAATGAACGTTGTCACAAATTTATAGAAAACAGCCTCATTTATACTTCTGTCTTTGTCGTAAGGATGAAATATATACAAAACTATCAATACGTTACAAGTTGATTTAAGCAGCGATAATGGGATTGAGTTAGTGCACCGTCTCATTTTTATGGATCTTCACCTTACAGTTCAAATTTTTTCGTAAAATAACGTCTACAATATAGCAGCAGGTTTATTTGAGACGTTGCACTATTAATATATCAAGTATTATCAAGGTGGTTCATGCTTGCTCCAAAGATTAAGAAATATATTGAGCGGTTAACCGAGAAGTCTCCCGAAATAGAAGCTATTTGGTTAATTGGCTCAAGAGCAAATGGCAATGCTAAATCTTGTTCGGATTGGGACTTACTTGTTTTTGGGGATATCAACACTTTCAATAGAGTGAAAACGGATATTTCTTTTCATTGCGACGAAATCGATTTGCTAATTGTTATTGGTGATGAATTTTCAAAGCCTTACGGCAATCCCAAAGCTGGTTCGCTACAACAGTGGAAATGGGAAATTAAATGGGGAAATGATGCAACTTATAACGGAACAAAATGGATTCCAGATCTTGAGGCAGAAAGCGAGGGAATGTCAAATATGGGTCAGTTCATTGAGCAAACACTGAAAGCTGTTAAGGTTTACTAAATGAAGAAACTATTTATCCTGTTTGCGTGTTTGACTGGTGCTGCACATGCGAACTCGGACCTAGATATTGCTGCAAAACAACTAGGCTTTACTGATTGGAGCCATTATCAAAGCAGCAAAAATTATTGTTTAAAGCTTTATTCTAAAGAAGTTACTTCAAAAATGAACATGAATTGCAGTTTAAATATGGAGTGCTTGCAAAATGATGCCAACCTCATGAGCAAACGTTCAATGGCTTTGATGGACTCTAAAATATGGAAAGACCATGGCTGTAACATAGTCATGCAAGTTGAAGTTGGGAGTAGTAGAACCACATCTGGCGAGTACTACGAAATAGAAGTAGCGCACAATGATGAGCTATTCATCATTAATGGAGAGAAATTCGAAGCCAAAATATACTGTTTGGGCTGGAATGAAGGTGACCGAGTGAAGTTTCTTGACGGTAGCCCGAATGGAGTATGTACAAGCGCTGAGTTACTGAATCTAGAACGCAATGAAACTTGTGATGTATGGTGTGAGTAGCATTCCACAAGGCAACTAAGTAAATTTCACGTCTTCGCTCGATGGATTTGGCCAAAATGATTGAGTACATCGAAAGTATCGGGTGGGTATCGGTTCGAGAGCATGGTATCCATAAAATCGAAACGGGTGTGTCGGATGTAAATAGCGTTCTTGCCAAGGTGGATGATTTGATACCGGTTACAGAGGCGAATCTCTATAAAGATACTTTAGTTTAATAGAAACGTTCAATCCTAGAAAAAAACTCTCCGTGCCGTTGGTTGGTTCGGAGAGTTTTTTAGTTCGGAGTGTATTAGAACCGCGCCTTAGCATACGGCTCTACAAGGCGATCGCAGATATTCGGCAATAAAAAAGGTACTTGTTGAGTATTACCGATCATGGAGTTGGCTAAATCCATTTTTGATTTGTCGTATTTGTAGCGACTATGAACTACGTCAGCGTCGTATTTCTTTCCAAGCTCTTGCTTAGTTTTTTTAATTTTGTCTGCGACGATATATTGAGAGGTCTGTTGGCTGATTAGGCCGTAATAGGCGCATTGATCTAAACTGTATACGTCAGAGCCTAGGTCTCTTAGCTTTACAATGTGAGGGTTTTCTTTGTTGAATTTCTCACGTTTAGCGCGGGCTATCGCTTCTTTGTCTGCTTTCTTTTTCGCCTCCACGAGTTCGTATGCTTCCTCAAGCATACTGTCTGTGAGTTCAACCCATCCCGGAATGGAGATTTGGCAGTTTTGTCCAATATTATCGCGCTCATAACTCACAAACATCCCGCGATCATCCAGTATGTTGTATCCACCTTGTAAGATACCGGCGTACTTACCGTTCTCATCCCAGCCTGCAGAGTAATCAAAGTAATAAGTCGCTAATCCATGGCGAGTCGCACAGAATGTCTTGAGCGATTTACTGGTTACGACAAGTCCGCTGGCAGGGTGGTTTGGGCCTAACTGCTGCTCAAGTTTGGTGTTAAGGGCTTTTACCTCTTTGGCCAGTTTGGTGCTGTACTGCAGCTCTGTGCGTTGCGGAGTGGGAGGTGGTGTAGTGCTGCATCCAGCAATGAATATTGCGATAGGTAACAAGAGGGTGATCGTCTTCATCATGCGTTGTAAATCCTTTTACGTTGGGTTGTTCCTGTAGGTGTTAACTCTAATGACTATAGGTAACTTGCATGATCATGAATGTGATGAGGCTCTCTTAATAGTCCAAGCTAGGGTTTAGCTTAGCATTCTGAGGGGTTGTGCATAATTGACATTTAGTAAAGGAGGTGGCTAGGAACTAGTTGAGGCTGTGCTGCGTAATTCGATGGAACTAAATCTAGAACTTACGATCTGACCGACAACATAAGTTAATTATCGTAATTATATGTAAATGTCTCGTTACAAAGCAATAATTAAAAACAGTATAATTAAGCCTTAATCAACCGTGGTTCGCTCACCTTTTGATTGATGAAGACACTATTAGAGAGTGGAAACAAACTAACCAGACACTTCGACGCATCATTGAAATATCAGGAGATGGTGCTTACGATGCAAGGAACTGTCATGATGCTATCCGAATCAAGCGAGCAGTTATACTTATTCCACCAAGAGAAGACGTTGCCTTCTGGGAACAAGGGCACCCTCGAAATTTAGCTATAACAAGCTTACAGAACTTGGTATGCCTGAAACAAATTATACTGTTTAGCAATTAGTCAACTTCAGGCGATTTAGGTTTCTATCTGAATTACGCAACAAAGCCCCACGAGGTTAGAGGTATTTGCAATACCCTAAGTAATCCGTGAACTGATAATTTAGGAAAGTGTGTAACTCACTTTTGTCCATTTCTGAGTTATAATAGGTAGCCATCAAGTGTGATCACCAAGGGATTCTGTCGTACCTTAATTACCAAGCGACTTTGTCATTACGTTAACTACCGAGGGATTCTGACGGAACTCATTTAGCTTACCTTTTAAAGTAATCAATGGAGCTTTAGAGGGAGCGAAGGATGTTCTATATGGATTCTAAATCCCAATTTACTGTCGATATTATCTGTAAAATTGTCGATGGAAAAATCAGCATCAACAGTGCTACTACTTTGCTCAACAAGTCTCGGAGAACTGTTGAACGTTACCTTAGTCGATATCGGAAAGAAGGTATTCGCTTCATCATTCATGGAAATCGAGGGCGTTCTCCAGCCAATAAAATCCCAGAATCGCTCAAGAAAGAAGTCCAAAACCTCATACAAACCAAGTACTTCGATTTCAATCTGCAGCATCTTTCTGAAGTCCTAAGAAAGAACGAAGGTATCGCCATTAAGCGTGAGACCTTACGCTCTTGGGCTCACGATATCCATCATGTTAAACGTGCAAAGCGACGCAGAAGTCGAGTCAGAAAGTATCGAGAGCGTATGGAATTACCGGGATTAATGCTTCAAATGGATGGGAGCCCTCACCGCTGGTTTGGTGATGAGAAATCTTGTTTGATCGCTATGATTGATGACGCCACCAGTGATATTCATGCTCAGTTTTTCCCCTCTGAGACCACCGAGGGCTGTATGAGGGTGATGAGAGCTTATATTGAGAAACGAGGGGTATTTAAGACACTCTACGTCGATAGAGCGGGTATCTTCGGTGGTCCCAAGCGAAGTAACTTCTCTCAGATGCAACGAGCTTGTGACGAGCTCGGTATCGAAATTATCTTTGCAAACTCACCACAAGGGAAAGGGCGTATCGAACGATCATTCGATACCTTCCAAGATAGGCTCGTACCAGAGTTACGAGTACGCAAAATCATCGACATGGAGAGCGCAAATCGTTATCTACAAGAAGAGTTCATCCCTAATTACTGGGATAAAAAGGTTCGAGTTCAACCCAAAAGTTCTCGCTCTGCTTTCAAGCGCTTACCACCTAACTTGGATCTGAATAGCATCTGCGTGCAGAAAGAGTATCGAACAATACGACGCGATCACACGTTCGGCTTTGACAACAAAAGGTATGTTATCGACTCGCCAATCCGCTACTCCATTGAAAATCAAAAAATAGAGATCCGATGTCAGTTCGACGGCACATTCTCCGCTTATTTTGGCCACCGCCGATTAGATATTACGGAGCTGGTTGAGCCTCGTAAATGCAGTGAATATGGCAAGGAGGTTCAGCGAAAAATAGAAGCACTAGAGCTCGTTGAACAGCTCGGTAGTTTCTCTAAAGCCGCCCGTATCCTTGGTTGTTCCCGTCAATCCCTGTACACCTATCAGAAAATTATGGCTGAGGAAGGGCCTATGGGGCTGAAGCGGATCAATAAGCCCCTAAACCGCAGTAAGAATCGCATACCAGAGTATGCAGAAGACAAGATTATTGAGCTGACGTTGCAGAACCCACACCTGACTTTGATGCAACTCACGATGGAGCTAAAACAACACGATATCACTGTGAGTATTGGTACGATTAAAAACATCTGGAAGGAAGAAAACCTCAGCACTAGAGAGCTTAGGATTAAAAAATCACAATCACTGAATATCGACGTGTAAGGCGAGAAGTATCAATCGAGACTAAAATGTAAGAGCATGACAGAATCGGTTGGTACTTATCCCGTCAAGATCCCTCAGTAATGACAATAGGTAGCCATCAAGGTCGAATTTAATTAAGGAGACACAAGTGAGAATCCTCTATTTTGATCCCCATACCCTCCTATATTCGAGTACCTATTTGAGTAAAAATCATGACGTACGTAAGGCGTATGAATCTCAATTATCATTTGTTGGCAGGGATACTTTTATGACGAATGTAGAGCCGGATAGGAAGGGAATCAGAAAGCTTGCTGATGCTGCAGTTTCAGCTCATCTACTGTTATATCCGACAGGTGACAGATACACGAGAGAGCTACTAATTAAGCACAATCTACTTGATGAATCTGAGTTAGCGCCTAATGTTGATCTAGCTTTAAGGCTGGATGACAGAGACCCTCTAAGACTCGCGCTTGTTCATGCTGAAGCGTTAGATGCAGGCTGGTATTTTTGCGGTGATATTGCCACTGATGAACGTCTTCAGTCATTCCCGAACCGCTATCTTTTGACTCAAATAGGAGAGGGCGTGAGCCAAGATCTGATCTCGAAGATAGCGGCGATTAAATAGAAGATGGCTTTAAATGGCCAAGGCTCAGGGATAAGACAAACAGCTAATAAAATGGTCTTTGTCCATCTTCGAACTAATGAGCCTGTGGTCGCAATTATTATATAAAAACAGGTCCCAATATGGGCTGATAATGTTGTCTATGAGTCGTGAGTGAGGGACTTATCTAAGCATCATCTTTCTAGGCTAAAAAAATAGTGTGTCCACAAATACAAATAACAATTTGCTCCCCTATTAACCACTCGTATCGATTGTTGCATTTAGTACATAAAAACGAATCTAGGTTCATTTCTCACCTCTGGTGCTCAAACATGATGATAAGTATGGTTAAGCTTGTCCTAATTCTGAATGCGACGAGAGATACGCTTCGGCGCAGTTCACAGTTTTAGGTACTTCATCACTTATGTTAGCTTTAGAGGCATTACATCGGTCTCTACTACAACCTAAACGCTCGAACATGTCATTGCCATCCAACTAAGTGACCTCCTGGCACACTCTGCCCCATTGTGTTCCAGCGTCAATTGAGCCTGTTCTCTGATGCTCTGGCACATGACTTAGTTTTGCTAATACTCTTAACGTGGATAAGTCCAAGATCAACTATCAATAACTACGAAGTTTAATGTTCCATAAGCGATTCAATCGGAGATTAAGGCTCAATAGCCGAGCGGTTTATTGTTCCCTGAGTGATCGCTAAAGCCAAAGGACAGAAGGTTTGGCGGTTTCTTCCATTCCCGAACGAACGGTCGGAGATTGATGTCCAATAACTAGGCGGTTTATTGTTTCTTGAATGATCGATACAGCTAAGACACTGAAAGTAAGGTGTTTTTATTATCCCCTGGTTGATCGCTCGGAGGTGAAAGCTCTAATAGCCAAGCGGTTTATTGTTCCCTGAGTGATCGATATGCCCGGGGAACGGTTGTTTTGGCGTTTTTATTACTCTCTGAGCGACCAGTCGAGATTGCTGCTCAACAACTAAGTAATTTATAGTTCCCTGAATGATCGATACAGCTAAGAAACGATGTATTTGATGTATTTTGTTATTCCCTGAGCGATCAGTCGGAGATTAAGGCTCAATAGCTGAGCGATTTATTGTTCCTTGAGTGACCGATTCAACTAAGGTATTGTAAATTAATTGTTTTTATTAGTTCCTGAGTGTCAGATGCATTTGAGATGTCGCACTATTAAGCTGTTAACTTTCCCATACATAAGATAACCCGCGATCTGCTAAATTAGTAAAACCACTGACACATCTTTGTCCAGAGCCCTCTTAGAACGAACTTCGCTAACAAGCTTTTGCTTGATAAGGATTGGTAATGATTGCTCCACCTGCCCGTATTAACATGACATTAACACACCACGAGCGTTTTATAATATAAATCAGTTGGTTACTCAACCCACTATAAGATAGTGACTATAAGATAGTGGCTATGATTTAAAACAAAAAAGCCCCAAAGTGAGCCAGATAGAAATAGGGCTCAGTTTCAAACCCAGCAACTTCCCTTACTTTTCCTCATGCCTAGAACTCTAACTATGTGACCAAATTTGTTAATCCACTACACTTGATTAATGTTATAGATCAGTAACATTAAGTCGACTTAAGACCCTCAATGTTAAGTATTGCGAACATTAAAAGAACTTTGGCTTGGTGTCCATGCATGGACACCAAGCCAAAGTTTTTTGAGCCCACGTTCAATGATCCAATCTTTTAAAACTAACATATCCCCAGAGCCACTTCGTAACTCGGAAATGTCCATCTACTTTCTAGGCTAAAAAAATAGTGTGTCCACAAATACAAATAACAATTTGCTCCCCTATTAACCACTCATCTCGATTGTTGCATTTAGTACATAAAAACGAATCTAGGTTCATTTCTCACCTCTAGTGCTCAAACATGATGATAAGTATGGTTTGCCTTGCCCTAATTCTGAATGCGGCGAGAGATACGCTTCGGCGCAGTTCACAGTTTTAGGTAATTTCATCACTCAAGTTAGCTTTAGAAGCATTACATCGATGCTCTACTACAACTTAAACGCTCGAACATTTCATTACTATCAACTAAGTGACTTCCTAGCGCACTTCTGCCCCTTTACGTTTTAGACCCTTTACTCATTCACATCCTGTTCATGCATTTTTACCCTCGTAAAATTGATCCACATTTATAATGTTGTTCAGTAGGCATTCCAGTGAAGCACGACTGGAAAACGTATCTAGCGGGAGTGTCACGCTGAAATACGTATCATCAGATTCAGCGCATAAGGTCTAATTAATTGGTACTAAGCCCATTAAACTTTGAAAAGCAAAATGTCGCTTAATGAAGTATCAGTCTGACTTGAGAAGTTCAAAATCGCTAACAGCGGCAAAATAGTCTGCAAGTTTATTCACAGCTTGCTCCTTGCTACGATAAGCCTCCCTTGGTCGAGAGAGCTTATCGCAGAGTCGGTTGTTTGTTCTCTTCGTTGAATTCCAGTTCTGATTAAGTAGACAGTGCTTGAGGTTCTAGTTATGAGTAAGAGAACCGCCTTGATTTTTAAGGCTGAAACTTAGCCCTCTGTGGCAAAAAATTCTGTAAAAATTTGATACTTCTCCCTCTTTAACGGATCATCTGAGTCTGCAAGGCCACTGTAGTAAGTTTGTAGAACTGTAAGTACTTGTTGAAATAAAGCCCCAAACCTTGTTGTCATTGAGGATGAAAAGTCATCAATCATTAATTTAAAGTCACAAAGGCTATTATCATTATTCCGTCTAGTAGCTTGAATAAATGTCACTATCGGGTAAATGAATTTAATTGCATCGTCTGGGTGTTCAATGTTCATATACGAATAGTGTTTGAAATAGTCATTAAAATAACGACTAGCATCGGCGTAGTGTTTTAAACGAAAATGTGTATTCGCTACAAAAAACAATGAGTAAGAATAGTCTTCAAACCATAGTGAGGGGCATTGCTGATAGTAGTGCTGGCGTATCTCAAGGGATTCTTCAAAAAGAGCAATGGCCTTCTCTATCTGGTTGATTTGTTGGTATGAGTTTGCCAAATTATTCACGATTGTGGTGTAGGTTTTAGCCCATTGGTCTGGGTTTTGCCGATAGTAGTGCTGGCCTATTTCAAAGGCTTGCTTATTAAGGCTAATGGCCCTCTCAAACTGGTTGTTTTTTCGGTACGAGTTTGCCAAGTGATTCAAGTTTGTGGTGTAGGTTTTAGCCCATTGATCTGGGTTTTGTTGATAGTAGTGCTGGCTTATCTTAAGGGATTGCTCTCGAAGAGCAATGTCTCTCTTAAGCTGATTGTTTTGTGTGTATGAGCTTGCCAAATTATTCAAGATTATGGTGTAGGTTTTAGCCCATTGGTCTGAGTATTGCTGATAGTAGTGCTGGCCTATTTCAAAGGCGTGCTTATTAAGGCTAATAGCTCTCTCAGGCTGGTCGATTTGTTGGTATGAGTTTGCCAAATTACTCAAGCTGGTGGTGTAGGTTTTAGCCCATTGTTCTGGGTTTTGTTGATAGTAGTGCTGGAGTATGTCAAGGGATTGCTCTTCAAGGCCAATGGCCTTCTCAAGCTGGTTGTTTTTTCGGTATGAGTTTGCCAAATTACTCAAGCTGGTGGTGTAGGTTTCAGCCCATTGGTCTGTGTTTTTCTGATAGTAGTGCTGGCTTATCTTAAGGGATAGCTCTCGAAGAGCAATGGCTCTCTTAAGCAGATTGTTTTGTGCGTATGAGCTTGCCAAATTACCCAAGATTATGGTGTAAGCTTTAGCCCATTGGTCTGAGTATTGCTGATAGTAGTGCTGGCCTATTTCAAAGGCGTGCTTATTAAGGCTAATAGCTCTCTCAGGCTGGTCGATTTGTTGGTATGAGTTTGCCAAATTACTCAAGCTGGTGGTGTAGGTTTTAGCCCATTGTTCTGGGTTTTGTTGATAGTAGTGCTGGAGTATGTCAAGGGATTGCTCTTCAAGGCCAATGGCCTTCTCAAGCTGGTTGTTTTTTCGGTATGAGTTTGCCAACTCACTCAAGCTGGTGGTGTAGGAATCAGCCCGTTGATCTGGGTTTTGTTGATAGTAGTGCTGGAGTATCTCAAGGGATTGCTCTTCAAGGCCAATGGCCTTCTCAAGCTGGTTGTTTAGTTGGTATGAGTCTGCCAAATTATTCAAGTTGGTGGTGAAGAATTCAGCCCATTGGTCTGGGTTTTGTTGATAGTAGTGCTGGAGTATGTCAAGGGATTGCTCTTCAAGGCTAATGGCCTTCTCAAGCTGGTTGTTTTGCTGGTATGAGCTTGCCAAATTAAGCAAGCTGACGGTGTAGTGCTTAGCCCATTGGTCTGGGTATTGCTGATAGTAGTGCTGGCTTATTTCAAGAGATTGCTCTTCAAGGCTAATAGCTCTCTCAAGCTGATTGTTTTGCTGGTATGAGTTTGCCAAAAGATTCAAGCTGTCAATGTAGGTTTTAGCCCATTGCTCTGAGTTTTGCTGATAGTAGTGCTGGCCTATTTCAAAGGCGTGCTTATTAAGGCTAATGGCTCTCTCAAGCTGGTTGATTTGTTGGTATGAGCCTGCCAAATGATTCAAGTTGGTAGTGTAGATTTTAGCCCATTGGTCTGGGTTTTGCTGATAGTAGTGCTGGCGTATTTCAAGGGATTGCTCAAAAAGAGCAATGGCCTTCTCAAGCTGGTTGTTTTGTTGGTATGAGGTTGCCAAATTACTCAGGCTGATGGTGTAGGATTCAGCCCGTCGGTCTGGGTTTTGTTGATAGTAGTGCTTGAGTATGTCAAGGGATTGCTCTTCAAGGCCAATGGCCTTCTCAAGCTGGTTGTTTTTTCGGTATGAGTCTGCCAAATTATTCAAGTTGGTGGTGAAGAATTCAGCCCATTGGTCTGGGTTTTGTTGATAGTAGTGCTGGAGTATGTCAAGGGATTGCTCTTCAAGGCTAATGGCCTTCTCAAGCTGGTTGTTTTGCTTGTATGAGCTTGCCAAATTAAGCAAGCTGACGGTGTAGTGCTTAGCCCATTGGGCTGGGTATTGCTGATAGTAGTGCTGACATATCTCAAGGGATTGCTCTTCAAGGCTAATGGCCTTCTCAAGCTGGTTGTTTATCTTGTATGAGCTTGCCAAGCTAATCAAGCTGTTAGTGTAGGTTTTAGCCCATTGGTCTGGGTGGTACAAATAACCCTTTGCTTTAACATTCCTCATGACTGTCTGATGAAAAATGAGGCTTGTTGTTTGTTCTGTTGTAAGCGCTTGAGTAGGGGTACTAAAGAATGGTAACTCTTTAAACTGTATGTGAACGGTTTCAGAAATTAAATGAATCAGTGCATCTTTTGATGCTTGATTAGCGTCTGTCAACGAACTATCAAGCAAGTAATCAAACTGCTTGTCTAAAAAGATATGAAGCAACCCGTGGCCATATTGGTATTGGTCATCACGAGCGCTGAGGCGGCGCAGAATCTCATACACCTCATCAATAATGGCGTAGTGCTCTGGCTGTAAATTAACCTGTTTCTGTTGTTGGGTTATATGAGCTTTTAATGGCTTTAATTTCGGTTCATTTGTAGTGGACAGGGCGGTAAGGACACACTTAACTAACTCTGATGAAAATGGTGCCCCTAGAAGTGATGAAAACAATAGGGAATTCACAGCCGCATTGCCCATTTCACCAAAGTATATTTTTAGCAGATGTAAGCGCTCTTCAAGCACAGCGTAGGCCATTAGGTTGAAGCCTTGATGCGCACCTGTTTGACTGGCATGAACCAAAGAGTCTCGATATTTCCGTTGCAACGACTCAAAAGTCTGTTCTAGCGTGATGCTTAAGTCGCTAATGCTAGGGTTAAAACGTAAAGGTCCATTGAGGATAAGTTGACCAAAGCGATTTTCTTGATAAAGCTTGGCGTCACAAAGCATGTTTATCGTTTCGACTGCAAATAACGTATTCACTTCTGTCGAGCTTCCATTACCTAGTGTGCGTACTATCGATTCGGCTAGTTGATGATGCTGTTCACGTGTACCCGAGATAACATTCGCAATCAGTTGGGTTAGAGCGTGTATATCGAATCCAGATAATGTGAGTACATTTGCTTGTAATACTGAACTATTAGGCAGCTGTTGTGCTTCAGGGGTTTGGCTAAACTCGAGCGCTCCTGTCACTTTGGCTGCGGTAAGTAGTGACAGAGCGTGGCGGTGAAGCTGAAAGTTTGATTGCCAAGCTTTGTATTGCGTAGCAGCATCGCTAGGACGTAAGGTGGCGATGAGGTAGACATCTGAACGTTTTAGCAATCGAGTTAAAATATACTCACTTGCCGTATCGTCTATCCATTGCAAATCGTCAATGAACAGGATGATAGGCAATTCTTCTATCTGGACTTTGGTCAATAAAGTGATGGCGGTATCCAGTTTGTTAAATTGGCGCTCTTTTTCATCTTGTCGCTTATTGTCGAGACTGTGCATCCCCATTTCTTGCAGCCTGTCAAGGTTATCGTCGGTTTGTATGCGTTGGTATCCGGCATCAATGATGTTTAAGGCTTTGTCAGCACCAGAGGCGAGAAGTCCTGCGGCACTATACACTGTCTCTTTTGCGTTCAGGTTTCTGAGGAAGCCCAATGTCTTTTCTTTAAAGTCTCTGTGATGGTGAAGCCGTTTCTCTTCTTCGATAATGCTTTTTTCTAGTGAGCTTAATCCTGTATTGCTGGAACTGTGCCCCACCTCATTGAGAAGAGTTAACACGATAGCGGGACTGGCTTTTGTAATGGTCGTAATATGTTGATTAACGAGCGCAGTTTTTCCGATACCGGGTTCTCCGGATATCACGGATAGTGTGGTTGGGACCCTAGTAACGTATTGCCTATTCAGTGTATGCAACTCTTCTTGTCGTCCAATAAATAGTGATGATTTAACTGCAAGATTAGGGATATCACTGCTTGGTCGCTCAAGCATGCTGTAACGTTGAATAAAGCGGCGTTGGTCAGAAAGTAGCTGTTGTTTAATGGTTAATTCTGGAGTTACTTCCTGATAGAGATCAAACAAAGGGTCACTGTAGGCATAGACGACAGACAAGCCAATATGTTGATCTTGTTCTTTTTGGTTTTTGGCGTAAGAAAATAGTAATGATAATATTGCGATGGAATTATTATCCAACCGATGCGGATTATTGACATAAATTAATTTTGGGGAATTGATTGCGATGGCAAGCAGTAGTTTGAACGCTAGCTGGAATAAGTCGATGTTTTCACTTTTAGAAAATTGACTGGACAAGCGATTTAGTTCACTTTTTGCTTCAACCGAGAGGAAAAGGTTCTGTTTACTAATCCTGGCAATTAAGTCACCGAGCGTATCACTAGTGCTATCATGCAAAAGACCTTCAATATTACTTAATAGCTGCTCAGAAACCTCCACATTATCAAGCACTACTTTAGTAAATAATGAGGAGAACTCTCCTCCAATCTCATCAAGAACAAAACTCAACCCGTTATCCAGATGGTTACTTAATAGATCTCCTAGCATTCCTCCTGTGGCAACCGATGCTGCGCCTTTAAGAGATTCTTTTAAAACGGCAAGATTTTTGATTTCTTTGAGCTCACTGCGTAATTGCTCTAGCAGTCGTTCAAGTAAGAAAAATTGGTCATTAACGCGGACATCATCTCCATCAATCAAAATAATAGAAGTTTGATTTTTTAGGTCACGATCGAATACAGTCTTTGCAAGTAACAGGGGAGCTGTAATTTGTTTTTCTTGGCTAAACGCATTTATATCGTCGTGACTAAGTTCAACCAAAAGTGGAGTGTGCTGTGCTTTAAATAGATCGCTGTAGTAGTTTTGTAAATGATCAACGTGAGACATTATTTTTACTTTCCTTGTTAAAACTTATATGAATCAAGTTAATAACAATATACCCAATATGTATCTGATTTAGTAGGGTGAAAAGGTGATCTTCTCCTGCTAGGCAGGACACTTTACTAAACAATTTTTCTATATCTGAAGGGTGTTGTTGATCAATTCATCTTGAAGAATAACGATGCCATATAGGACTAGCCGTTAGTTTCTGACGGGCATACCTAGTCCTATGACTTTGTTTATAGCCTTGACGTTCGCCATAATTTCATCCACTTGAGCGTTGTAACATCTCAAACTCAATTTACCGCTTGTTAGTCCCTTGTATCGGGACATTGCGGTCTCAGATATTGAACGATAGTGATAACCAGACTCGGCTTTCCACTCCGCTATTGTCCCATTTTTCAGAGTTGTTACTGCTTCGTTTCTGGGGTGACCGTCCTCCCAAGGTACTGCATTCTTTCGAGGGGATATCAACGGAGTACAGCCTTTATTTTTTTAGAGTCTCGTGGCAACTTTTTGTGTCACAAGCTCCATCGGCAGATACGGCTGTGATCTTTCTGCGTAGTGGGTTGAGCAACGTCGGTAGCACTTCACTATCGCCAACATTTAGAAGGCTGACTTCCGCACTAATAGCTTCGTGAGTATCTACAGCTAAGTGCAGCTTACGCCATGTTCTGCGTTTTTCTGCACCATGCTTTTTTACTTTCCACTCACCCTCACCAAAGACTTTAAGCCCATTGGAATCAATGGCTATATGGCGAATAGCGCCTCTAGATTTATTGCGATATTTGACCTGAACCGTCTTCGAGCGTTTACTAATACAGGTGTAGTCAGGAGAGGTCAGAGGAACATCCATTAGCTCAAAGATAGAGTCGATAAAGCCTTGAAGAGCACGTAATGGCAGAGAGAATATACCCTTCCTCATCAGGGCAGTTTCAATCGCTGTATCAGAGTACTGGAAGTCTCTACCACGCTTACCGTGACGGGTTTTGCATCGCCATGCATCTACGGCTGAATCATCTATCCAGAACGTAACCGAACCACGTTTGCACAAAGCCTTATTGTACTCCGCCCAGTTAGTTATCTTCTTTTTCGCTTTACCCATATCACCACCGCTCTAACCATCACAAAGGATCAGATCGCACGACTTGGAAAAGGTTCAATTGATTTAGGCAACAACGCCAGTTGCACGCTAAATCACCTCTGTCCAGAACCTTCTCAGCACGATCATCACTAAAAAGGTTCTTCCCCAAAGTGAACTACTTGAAGTATTGCGCTTAATCAATTGCTTGAAATAAGTTGCGAAAACACAACCAGCGACAAGCACCATCAAGGCTCAAAACGGTAAACCGCAAATAATCCCTATCTCAGGCAGTAACTCCAGAAGCTCATTTTCGAAAGCAAATGAGCTTCTTACTTTTCACCACATAAAAAAACCGAGACATCGTATCTTTACGCGATGGCTTAACCTATCCCTCAATGAAAGCACTAACGTGTTTCCAACATGCTGCCAAGTAAGCAGCCCAGGTCAAACGACTCGTAAGGCAACTCAACAACAAAGTAGTGGGTCCCAACCACTCGCCTAGTAGTTAGTTCAGTTTTACCATTTGCCTGCACAGCGACTCGAAAGAGTCGCGACCAGTGCAGGCGATGTGAGCCACTATCGCACCCACCAAGAAGCTTCGTCTAATGTCGAAAGAAATTAGACGAAGCTCTTAACTGACTCAGAAACCAGTCAATCCGTGAGTTCCGGATTAGCTGCTTCAGAAGTTTACGGAAGTAAACCCGTTTCGTGAGTCACGAAATAGCAGCACATCACGATTTCGTCACTGACGTAATGATAACGACTTGGTACGGATAGAAGCAGCTTACGCTTGGCGTTCTATCTCCAAAGCCTCCAGGTGATTTACGTAATACGAAATCGAAAATAAATACATAGCGAACCCATAGGTAGAGGATGCAATAAGCCGCTTGCTGATGCCAACAGCACTACCTATCGACAGAGGATGCAACACGCCCACCGCCCTTAAAGTAGAAGGGAGCTGTCATTAAGATGTGAGGATGCAATAAGCCCACAGACTCCACAATGGAGAAGCACATCATTCAAATAGGCGATTTCATTTATCGATACAGAAGTGAAAGTCTTCTGCGCATTCAAAGCTATGTTGTTCACAATGAGGGGGAGTCAATGAAAGGACTTTATACCGGACACCTTCCGAAAGGATTACGAGATTTTAAGAAACCGAATTTTGGGCTGGGTGCGAGACAGCTTGATAGAGCACTTATTAATGCGTCACTCGAGCAGCTCGATGGCGTCAAAAACAATACTCACAAAGCTAGATTGCCGGCTTGCCGTAACTTTGCAGAGTTTCTCAAAGAGCATACTGATGTCAAACGCCTTAATATGGTGGAAAAACGTCATGTTGAACTCTATGGAGAATATCTGAGAGAGCGCTTCGAATCTGAGGAATCGCTGTCGGCGTCCTCAGCACGAGATTATCTATCACACATTAATGTCTGTTTGTCTCAGGCTAGAGGCGACAAGAAACTAAAAGTAGAGGCGACCAAAGACCTGCATTTTCCACCGAAGAGTGGCATTGCGACTGAAGACCGTTCGGTGACGCAACCACAACATGATGCAATAGTTTCCGAAGCCAGTGACGAAATAGTGGTTATTGCAAAGCTTCAGCGTCACTTTGGATTTCGTTTTCGTGAGGCAGCGCTGTTTGACAGTAGTAAAGCTCTAAGCCAATACGAGAAAACAGGACTCGTCTCTCTTTCTCGCGGTACAAAAGGAGGCCAGGCCCGGACACTAACGATTGATAGCGATGAGCAGGTAAAAGCATTAGCTTTGGGTCACAAACTCCAGCTGCGTACAGGGCATGATAACGCCATACCGCAACAGGAGCGACTGCAAGCGTTTCAATGCCGGGCATGGCGTGAAGTGAAAGCGATTGATGAGGGTTACCTTTCCCATGGGGAACGTAAATTTTTTGCGTGTGACTATTACACAAAACGGATGGGGGTCGCGCCTCCAGTGATAGCAGGTATCCAGCATGGGAAGGCTCATCATGAATACATTGCTAAAACACTCTCTATTTCCTTAGGCGAAGCGATAGAGAAAGATAAAGCGGTGCGACTTGAACTCTCGAAGTTACTTGGTCACCATCGCGTGGGTATCACTAACGCCTATTTGGGATAAGGAGTGTCGTCCCAAGCACGATAGATATCAGATACGCCAAAAAAAGAGTCACACTCGCTTCATCGTTGGGGATTTCAGCATAGTTCTTTATTCATGGAAGGAGAACAAACTATGCAGAAAAACACCTATAAACAAATGGCTACGTTAATGGCGCCGTACCTAAAGAAGGGAATCGCTTATCGTCAAAAACAAGTCCGGCGATTGCTGGCCATTTACGACGATATCTTTGCTCATGAGCCTTACTTGAATGATGAAATCACTCGGGTAGGGCGCAAGCAAATTATTGGTTACTGGGAGCGAACTAAAGGCGAGAGTAGTGCGGTCCGAAAGGAAAAATACAAGGTACTGTGTCTGTTTTACAACAAAGCCAATCTGCGAGGAAAAGTCCCTAAACCCAAGTAACGTTGTTTGTTATGTATGATGACACGTTATTTGTTACACCCCTTGTAGAATCGGGTTGGACACAAAAAGCGTTAAAGCGCCGACCACATAACTGGCGCTTGTGCACTGTCGTTATCGAGCTCTACGTGTTTGTGCTCGCTTAGTCCCAATGAGTGCGAATAGTGCACCCGCTTGTCCACTCTCATTGGAGCATAGAGCGAAACATTGCCAGCACTCGATGATGCCGTTGTTATTGATGTCGATAGTCATATTATTAACACTCATCGCAGCGAGGATTTTATTGCCTTGAACCGACGCCATGTGGATTGCAGCATGAGCCAACACCTCTTGGAGAGAAGGGGTTTCGCACATCGATGCATTGGCTGCCACTAACTGAATGGAAGAACCAAGGAACTGACCTAAGTCAGTGTTTGGCAGCAGGGTTAGGGTAAAGCTACTTGAATAAGCCATAAGGCCTCCGTTGTTGAGTTTTTAGTACTCACCTCTTGAGTACCCATTAACGGTATCAATGTAAAACTCCAGCGAAATACCCTCAGATAGACTTTTTCTAATGAAAGTAATCACGTCAATTGTATCGATTCTTGATTCTCTAATGTGCAAGATAGCTTGCGACGTGTCTCCAACACTCTCAGTCCTTATTCATACTGCGATAGGCGAAGGCTTAGCTAGATTGAGTGTAGGAGGGACCTATGATGACTAAAGAACAAGAAGCCTACTTCAAAGAAATCCAAGAATTGTATGAGAAATTGAAAAGACATCTCCCAGAAAATGCACCACCAGAGTCATAGCGAATCGATGTGATATTTCTTATGATGGGGTTTTTTATTCGTTTGTGCAGCATTAAGCATGACTGGCGCTGTGACACAATCCGCCCTCAAGAAGAGTTTAGGCGACAAGGACGTAGTACCCCGATGAAGAACCTATCCATTTTTACTTTCTCATTATTAGTTGCCTTACCGGCGCTATCGGCAAATCAAACCAATGACTCATTTAGCAAGGCAAAGCGAATGTTGGAGAAAGAGGTGTACCAGCATCATCGAGAGACCATTTACTGCGGAGCACGTTTTGATAGTCAAAAAAACATCATTCCCCCTGAGGGCTTTGAGACAACCAAATACGTGAAGCGTGCCAAGAAAATGGAGTGGGAGCATGTGGTACCTGCGGAGAACTTTGGCCGTGCCTTTAGCGAGTGGCGTGAAGGCCATGAAGCGTGCGTAAACAGCAAAGGAAAGGCGTTCAAAGGACGGCGTTGTGCGGAAAAAGTGAATATGGAGTATCGCCATATGCAATCCGATATGTTTAACCTTTATCCTGCTATTGGCGCTGTGAATGCACTCAGACAGAACTACAATTTTACTATGTTACCCGATGTGGAAAGTGATTTCGGTACCTGCGCAATGAAGATTGATAATAAGAAAGCAGAGCCACCAGAGGGCGCTCGAGGTCGTATTTCGAGAACCTATATGTACATGGAAGAGTCATACCCTAAATACAGTATGAGTAAACAACAAAGGCAGCTCATGCAAGCCTGGGATAAACAGTACCCAGTGGATCAATGGGAATGCGATAGAGCAAAAGCCATTGCCGATTTGCAAGGTAATGAAAACCATATCGTCAATTCTCGCTGTGCCGCTTTGGGCCTTTACTAGCTAGGTGGGATTAAGGATCCAATCTATCTACATGTGATTGAGGATTTGGTCATTCATTTATAAGGAGATTCGAGTGAACAAAGGAATGCGAATACTGATACTCTGTATAGGGCTATTATCTACTGCTACGATGCAAGCCTCTCAAGAAGGTCAAGATCTCGGGGTGTGTCTTTCGGACTCTCTTAATGGCAAAGAGAGAAAGTTATTGGTGAGATGGACGTACTTTGGACTATCAACTCATAGCACCATTAAGCCATACTCAAACATATCCAAGGCAGATATCGATAATACGAACAAGCAGGTGGCAGTGCTTATGATGAGGTTAATTACTGAAGATTGCCCAAAAGAGGCAAGCACGGCTTATGAGGCGAACGGAAGCAAAGCTATTGAGCAAGCCTTTGGTATAGTGGGGCAAGTTGCTTTTCAAGAACTGATGAATGAGCCATCTGTTTTGCAATCATTTGAGGGCTATCTAGATTACATTGATGAAGATAAAATAAACAAGGTGTTTAAATGAGGGTCTCTATAATGTGCTCTGATTCAGACCTTACCAGGCATACCCAGTGACCCGGATTGACCTATATGAGTGATTCCTAAACGAGTATACCGCCCCATTTCTGACTAATTTAGGCAAACTGTTAGGCAAAATTGAATGATATAGAGTACGAAGTTAACGTTTAACGGACTGCTTGCGGTATAGCAAAATCTTTAATGTAGAGGCTAATTTCACTCAGCCACTACACGGTATCAAAGTAGCCAGAAACCGGGATATCAAGCGGATTTTAGACGTCGTTTATTTTCGAACAATGTAGCGTGTTGCTTCAATAATCTTTGCTTTTTCATGCGCCTTCGTTGCCGGTTTTGTTTCGTTCATAATGAATTGAGCATCTGCTTGCTCCTCAAATGAGGCTTGCAAATGTCGTAGTGAGGCGCAAGTGTTCAACCATAACTCTTCTTTTTCTGATTGGAATAGGGTTTTCTTATAATGTTCTAAGAAACTCACGAGTTTGCCCGCAGAGACAATTAATTCGTTATCACTCATATTGGCAACTTTATGATTATCCGCTATTTTGTTGACCCCACCTGAAAGCAGCATGCCTCCTCCCATTGTTACTACGTAGCCTCCGGCCATACCAAATCCCTGTGCTGCTAGTGAGCCTCCTCCTAGCATTGCTAATCCTGCACTGGTTGCTGCCGCCCCAGATAAGCCCATTAACCCACCTATTCCGGCCGCCAAATAGGGCGCCACGAGGAGAGATGCTGCCGCGGCAACACTCAGAATGAGAAGGGTATTATTGTTCGATGTTTCCTTATGAATGGCTTTGATCGTTTTGGTATACGATTTGTTGATCTTCTGCAGTTCATTGACATCGGTTCCTAGCAGGTCTGCTGCATGAAAGAGGAGTGATTCCGAATGAAATTTAATTGAAGAGAAAGTAGTGTTTTTCTTTTCATCACTGAGTGAAAAATACGGTACAAAGGTGCCCACCTCGACGAAAAAGGCTGACTTTTTTGCATTACTCCAACGAGAAAAGGTGGCGTGCACATCATTTTTTAAATTCGGTTTACTTCTGCTCACCCCAAGTAAAGACTCAGTGGCCTGAGACCATTCGCTTAACCATTGCTGTTTCAGCAAGAGGTTTTGATTCTCAAACGAGTTTAGCGATTGCTTTGTACTTAATAAGGAGCGTAGCTTCGATGTTGAGCTTCCTGAAGTTTGCTCTTTTGCGACCGCTTCATATTGAATTCGATACAACAGCTCCAGTTCTTCAGTGTCAAATCTAAAATGTTCGCTATTTGTCATTATCATTACCCTATTTAAAAGTGAAATTGCCACTACGCAGAGGCAAAGAATTTAGCATCGCAAAACAGAGCGCAATAGGAATATCAGAAATTTATATTTGTCAGTTTGTGTTGCGACGCGCTGAGGTGGTTCTGAGTTGTGCGTTTTCAGAATGAAAAAAGGAACGGAATTTAATGTCTGAAAGTGCAAAGAATGCGTATTGAGCGTTTGAAGTTTTCAGCGGCGGCAGGTAACGGGAGCGTAAGGAGGAAACTGGTTTCGAATAATGTAAAAATTATTGAAATAACGGCTATTATCAGAGGTACCGAACATCGGTACTTCGTCCTTTTTTAAATATTCACCATCAAAATGAGAAAGAGCTAACTTATTGAAAAATAAGGGTTATAACGAGTGGTTCGAGGAAGAGGCTGGGTCTCCACCCAACCTCCTTCGAAATACCCTCTAAGCTACTGAAAATAAACTTTCACTCAAATATCTTTATGAGTTACAGCGCTTTTCTGATTGGTACTAAACATTGGTACTGAACTCTGCGAATTTTTCTTTCAGCTAGAATTAAATTTTGTGCTTTCTATACTCATCACACTCTTGCTAGTCCACTGTTTGGATTTAGACCTGATGTGAAAACTTCATTGAGTTCTATCTCAAAACAGATCGCTCGATCCAATACCTTGTAACTCCAAATTGCTCTAAAAAGAATTTTATTTGTCGCGACTGTCGAATGGTATGAACACCTCGATAGGCATCATTACGGCAATGTATATGCAGTGTTACCGAGTAAAATGATTAATCAGAGCCAGCAAGTCACTTCTCAAATTTGATAGGACATAACCCAACTAAGTAAAGAAAGATGATTTTGAAGTGAAATCTTAACCCGTTGGTTTCGGTTAAGGTGGTACCTAATCGCTCAATTGGCTAGGTATTATAGGCAGGTGCGTATAGGGGAAGAGAAGAGGTTGAAGACAAGGAAAGACTTGCCTCCAACCTAGCTGTATCGGTAGCTACAATATGACGAGTTGAACACTACCTATCGAGAATTGCATATCTTGTAATGTGTCGGTAGAACCGACCCATTCAGGAAGTATTGAAACTGCTGTGTCAATATTCTTTAGGGTATTGATATCTATGTTACCGCTGTCATCTGAGAACAGTGCACGTAATGGCACTTGAACTTGCTGCCATCCAGATTGTTCTTCGAGAAAATAGGGTTGTGAGTTACCAAACTCGCTGGATTCCATCTGAACTTGGAAGCGTCTCGTTGGGTGGTCGCCGTAGTTATCGACGTAAAACATAAACTGGAGTACGCCTGTGTCTATGTAGTTGGATAGATCACGGGTATATTCATCGGTTGTTTTTAAAACCAATCCTCCATTTGCACCTGCTGGAGCATCCGTATATGTTATGCGAATATGATCAGGTGCCCAATCAAGAGTGGAAGCCCCTGAGGTCATCCAGTTGTCAATACCCGTTGCCCAACCACCTAAAGCCCAATTATCTAAATCGAACACTTTAGATGCTGCGTAAGGATCGTTTATATCATCTGCAGCAAGTGGTGTGCTGGTGGTGTCACACTCAAGTACGTTACTTTGCTCGATAGAGCTACCTATGATACGAGCATTACCAAATTGAAAATTGAGATTGGTTGAAGAATCCAATGCTAATGGGGAAATAGTATTCGCAAAGTCCATACCGTTATCAGAGAAGCATGAAAGTGGAACCTTGATAACCTGAGTGCCCTGATTGTAGTTGGCAAGTAATGCACTGGTGATTGAAACTTTGCCAATGTCTACACCGATTTCATTTTGAGTCGTTACATAGATCTCTTGGTCTAAAGCGGGTTTACTCATTGTAGAGACATCAAACTGTAAGGTCGCACTGGATGGGTCAACATCCAAATTAACATGACTTGAATCGTTACTTTGTAGCAATAATCGGCCTTGTTTATTGTCGGAAATGTTGACGTTAAGTGTGCCTCTTGGTGTACCTAATGGGTTTTGAGTTTGGATATTGCCCTGCATCATATTGCCACTTTCATCAACAGTCGCTTCTATACCATCACTATCAATGATGACGACATCAAAGCTTTGATCATCACTTGGACCATAGAGGGCTATCTCTTTGGTAGGGTCACTCATTGCGATCTGAATATCGCGAATAGAAAAGTCGATCCCTTGTAGAGTATCCGTAGACTCTACCCATTCAGGTAAGATAGACATGCCTTTATCGATGTTTTTAAGGGAGTTGATATTCACACTGCCATCTTCACGCGTGAAAAGGTCACTCAAGGGGATCTTTATCTCTGTCCAGCGATTTGCTGCTGTATTTTCATTTAAGAGATATGGCTGAGAGTTCCCAAATTCACTCGATTCCATTTGTACTTGCAGACGTTTTGTTGGGTGTGAAGCGTAGCTTGAGACATTTAGTGAAAATTTGAGAATACCGGTATCTATGTAATCAGAAATGTCTAGCGTGCTTCCATCTGTTGTGGCGAATACCAATCCACCATTCTCACCAGCAGGTGCATCAGTATATTCCACACGAATATGATCACTTGCCCAATGAAGAGTGGATTCGCCAGTTGTCATCCAGTTTGTAATGCCTGTTGCCCAACCTTCTGTACCGGTGTCGCCTACCTTAAATAGAGTTGATACTTGGTAGCTATCGTTCGGGTCATCAGCTTCGACCCTATCACTGGTTGATTGGCACTCTAGGACATCATCTTGTTCGATTGAATCGGCAATAATTTGGATGTTGCCAAGGGTAAAGTCGAGGTTACTGGAAGATTCGAGCGCAAATGGCGCTAATGCCTGAGTGAAGTCCATTCCAGAGCTTATAAAGCAAGACAGTGGAACCTTGACGGTTTGTGTTGCTCCATTGTAGCTAGCCAAAAAAGTACTGGTTAGTTCAACATGCCCAATATCTTGGTCCATCTCTTTTTGGGTCGTTAAATATACTTCTTGACCAACAATAGGCTTGCTCTTCATTTTGCTGTCAAACTGCAAGGTAGCTTTTGAGGTATCAATATCTAAAAAGACAGCCTCACCGTCATTACTTTCTAGTAGAATACGGCCATTTTCATCGTTGGTGATGGTGACGTCGAGATCGCCACTGGTGCTTTCCGTCATACTTTGGGTGTGAACATTACCTTGACTCACCGAACCACTGCTGTCGACGAATGCTTTTGTTCCTGAACTGTCGATGACGGCCATTGAAAATAAACCATCGTCACCTGAACCATAAAGCACAATCGAATCAACAGACTGTTTCGGCTCTTCGTAGGGATCATCTAGGCAACCCGCTAACGATAAAGCGCAGAGAGATGCAATAAGTGTTTTCTTACCAAATGTAAACTGTTCCATGGCTTTGTTTCTCAATCCTATGGCTACTTAATAACTGATTTTTATATTTAGTTAAACGTTTAATCTATAGCGAGCATGATACTTAAATTTCAAGGAGGCAAGGAAAAAGATAAAGTCAATGTTATTTTTGTGAATCTCGACAAGAATAGGTGCCCAGTTTTGGTTGGCAATGCACCAAATTGTTTGTTCTTGCCTATCTCCGTTTACAACTAACGCTTTAAGTCTTTGAAAATTAAGCATTAATTTTTATATCTATTAATTGGATAAAAATAACTATATCTGGATCACGTTTGTGCAATACACACTATTGACGATTTAATAAATCTGTCTCAATGTAATATAAACGTTTAAACAACCCTGCGATGAATTGGAATTGATGATGAGTAATAAAAAGTATGCCTTTGCAGCTGCATTGATAAGTTTCAGTGTGAGCACTTTTGCCAGTGATATTGTTTTAGACGAATTGACGATCAGAGATCATTTATACCCAGAAAATTTTAAAGCTGAGCTTAACAACAACTTAAATTTCTTCCGGGATGGTGTTGGTGTCGACCCAGTTTCTAAAGTTCCTTTTGATACCGTTTCTATTGTCGATGGTGAAGTTGTTCCTTTCTATTACGTAAATACCACCGAAATTGGCCTGTACCTTAATATCTTGGTAGAGGTTGAAAAAGCGGGTAACGCTGATGCATTGATAAGAATTAGCGAAGTTCTTGATGTACTGGAAGAAACGCCAAAGTGGAAAGGACTGTATTTTTGGCCATATGACATTGTTGACGGAAAACTTCAACCAACAGAAGAAGGGATCGTTCCTGCTGTTGATAATGCCAATTTAGCGCTTTCACTGGCTGGTGTCGCAGGGGCGTATCTTGATTCAACGTCTCCAGATAAACAAGCCATTGTTTCAAGAATCGAAGCCATTCTTGAAGGACAAATTGATGGATGGATATCTATCTATGATAAAAACCGAGGCTTGATGAATGCGGGCTGGAGCACCAAAGACAATGCTGCGTTGCCATATTTTATTGACCGAAAAGCAAATGAAAGCCGCCTAGCGCCGTTATGGGCTGCGTTGATTACTCGTGATCAAGGTTCAAATGCAGTACCTACCAGTGCTTTCGATAATATGGAGCTATACACACACCCATATACTTTCAATGGCAAAGAATACAATCCAATGCTGACTTGGAATGGCACTTACTTCCAAGGCATGTTGCCTTCAATTTGGATGAATGAAAAACAACTCATGCCAGATTACAGTCTTGTCGAAGACATGACCTTTGTTCAAATGGTTTACGCAGCAAAGCACAATATTCCTCTACTTTCATCTTCAGCAACGGTTGACGATGGGTACTCTGAATTTGGAGTGCCTTATCTTTCAGAGAGTAAAGTTATGTTTAACAATGAAATGCATGCTGGAGATACAGGAACGCCTCATGCTACGGCTCTGTCATATATTGTTAGCCCAGAAACTTCAGTGGCAGCTTTAAAAGCCCTTAAGGCTTATTACCCAAGCATTGAAAGCGAATTTGGTTGGTATGATGCGGTTGATACTGAAGGGCGTATGTCGACCAAAATACTTTCTCTAGACCAAGGTATGTTTGTCGGTGCTTTTGTTGCTGATGAGATTAATGCCGATGTACAAACTTACTTGGAAGCGCGTGGCTACATGAGTGATGTAGAAAAAATGTATCGCAGCTTCATTCCTAACAACAAGTAAATGTAGAGGGCGTAAAAATGAAAAATATCTCTACATTGCTATGGACTGGCTTAGCTTTGGTTTCTACAAACGTACTTAGTAATGAATCCAAGGCAAATATGTGGGATGGCATCTCTTTACCAGGGTACGGCAGTGTTAAATCTAAGCCGGGAATGTGGGATGGTATTGAGTTACCTGGCCACGGAGCAGTGGCTGGTGATCAGTTAGAGCTTCCAAAAAACGATGATTCTTTGCGAGATATCGGTGGTTTTGGTGAGGTACTTATGGCATCAGAATCGGGCGGAGCAACTCCCAAGCGAACGCGTATTCTGACCGGGTACGAGTACGAAGAATACGTTTACAAGGATGCTCCTAGTCAGCTTTTTCATTCCATTATTTTTGCTGATGGCTCAACAAAAATCGGCGAAAACTTCCGACTCGCTTATGTAATCAAAGAGACACATAAGTATCGAGGTAAAGATAAGGTATCTGAGGGTAATTCGTTGCTTACGATTGACCTTATGCCTCGTTATGAAAAATGGGTAAACGAGAACTTCAACTATGCCATCGAAGTTGGCTACGAAAAAGTATCTGGTTTTGATGAGAGTACGCGATACCAAATTACTCCTGAACTTAACTTTTCTCTTGGAAAGCACTTCTTACACCTGAATCTAGAGGCTGGTTATTGGGATGAAGAAAAGGCGATGTTTTACGAAACAGAGCCACTGTATGTCTACCGTTTCAATGATTGGATTAATTTAGGTGGCAAGTTCTTGTATCACGAAGACAAAAACGATTTTGCGTGGAAAGAAATCGCCATCAAACCTTTGATTCAGTTCCGCTTTGATAACAACGTGTATCTGGAACTTCGTTATGAAAGAGGCGAAACCGAAATCTATGATGGAACGGGATACGATTACAACAACTATGCCTTGTACTCAGAGATCCCTATTAACTCAAGTATTAGTTTATTGGCAGATCTCGCCTATCGAGACCACAAGCAGAGAAACGGAAATGAATATACCTGGGGCGACAAAGAAGGTGTATTTGCCAAAGTCGGTATCATTTGGAACTTCTAAATAATTAACCGTGATATGACAAAGCCCTTCGGGGCTTTTTACTTAATGAGACTCCTATGAAATTCAGACTCTTATCCATTTTCACTCTATCGGTTCTTATCTTTACTGGATGTAATAGTAGTAGTGATGACTCGCCAGACCCGATTGTTCCTGAAGAAGATGTGATCACTCAAATCAGAATCGAATCAAAATACTATCCTGTGGGATTTGAACAATCGCTACAAGACAATATGGACTACTTTATCGATGGTGTTGGGGTTTCAACTCTAGCGCACATTCCTTTTGATCATGTTCTGGTGGATGGTGACGAGATACTTCCTTCTCACTACACCAATATATCGACTATTGCGTTGTACATTAATGTCCTCATTCAAATGATTGAGTATGGCGATGAAAATGCGATTACTCGTCTAAGCACAGTACTTAGCGTGTTAGAAAGTGCGCCAAAATGGAATGGACTTTTCTACTGGCTGTATCAGATAGAAGGTTCGAATTTAACGATTGATGATAGTGCCATCGCTTCGGCGGTAGATAACGGCATAATGTCTTTTACGTTAGCGGGTCTCTACGGGGCGCTACATAACCATACTGATGAACGTCTAAACCAACTCTCTCTGAGAGCTGACGTATTATTGAGTGCACAATCTACAGGTTGGTCTGAACTGTATGATGCTAGCCAAGGTTTTTTAAGAGCGGGTTGGAGCCGAAAGGACAACGCCTACCTTAGTTATCATGTAGACCGTAAAGCCAATGAGAGCAGATTGGCAACACTTTGGGCGGTGATGATGACCGACAGTCAGGTTCCGCACACGGCTTTTACTGACATGACACTAGTGAGGGGAGGGTTCTCAAATGCGGGCTTAGATGTCGCGCCTATGCTCACCTGGGATGGTTCATATTTTCAGGCCATGCTCCCAGCATTGTGGCTTGATGAGCAGTCATTGATGCCTAGTTACGAAATGGTAGCGGAGTTTACTCAAGTACATCTTCAATATGCAGACGACCATAATATCCCGCTAGTCTCAGCATCTTCAACTGTCGATGATGGGTACGCTGCATTTGGGTTGGAGTCGGTGTCTGAAAGTCATCGAAAATACAACAATTCAATTGAAACGGGCACCACCGGCACACCTCATGCTTTGGCGTTGTACTATATGATTTCACCGACCGATGCCATACAGCGTTTAAATCAGTTGAAAATAGACTCGCCCCAGATTGAAACATCAGCTGGATGGGCTGATGCCATAGACAGCACTGGGCAAGTTTCTAGTAAGGTCATTGGTCTTGATCAAGGGATGTTTGTAGGCGCATTTATTGCTGAACCTGTGCGCGAAAACGTCGCTATGTACCTTGATATCAAAGGACAAACCTCGGCACTACAGTCTCTTTACAGCTCTTTTGTAGCAGATGAAATATTGTAAAGTCACTGGTAGAAGACAGAGATCACGAAACGACAAACTATCGAAATGAAATCATTGCTTTGATTCAGCCGTATAGTTACTATTTTGTTGAAACGTTTAACCCCGCTTTAGATAGGAAGTTATAGCCCATGGCAAAGGTCACTCTTGAAGGCATTAACAAGGTTTACGACAATGGCTATCATGCGATTCATGATGTCAGTTTAGACATTAAAGATGGCGAGTTTATGGTACTCGTTGGACCATCAGGTTGCGCAAAGTCAACAATGCTAAGAATGGTTGCAGGTCTAGAAAGTATTACAAGCGGTCAATTGTTTATCGGTGACAAGGTGTGCAATGATTTGCCGCCAAAAGACCGTGGTATCGCTATGGTTTTTCAAAACTATGCACTTTACCCACATATGACCACCTATGAGAATATGGCCTTTGGCCTTGAAACGGCAAAGAAATCTAAGCAAGAAATAAAACGACGAGTATCAGAAGCCGCTGAGCTATTAGAGATCACTGATTTACTGGACCGAAAACCGAATCAAATGTCGGGTGGACAGTGTCAGCGTGTGGCATTAGGTCGAGCAATGGTAAGGAAGCCAGAGGTTTTCCTATTTGATGAGCCTCTTTCAAATCTTGATGCTAAGTTACGTGTTTCTATGCGTATGCGAATCACTCGATTACATCAACAACTTCAAGAGTCTAGCAGTCCGGCGACAATGGTTTACGTTACCCATGATCAAGTGGAAGCGATGACAATGGGGGACAGGGTATGCATCTTGAATAAGGGGCATATCATGCAGGTGGACACACCAATGAATGTATATCACAACCCGAAGAACCGCTTTGTTGCTGAGTTCATCGGCTCGCCTGCAATGAACATGTTTGCAGGGAAAGTGAGTAAGTTTGAGGGTTCGGTTGGCGTTGACTTCGGAGGCAAATTAATTGAATTGCCTGCTGAGCGTCATACGCGTGCTGAACTTTGGACGGACAAAAATGTACATGTAGGTATTCGCCCAGAACATATTGCCGTTAGGTTAGAGAAAGGCAGCAATACATTGTCTGCGGAAGTGGAAGCTATTGAAGAGCTTGGCTCGGAAGTTTATGTGCACCTGAATGTTTTAGGCTGTCACGTTATTTGTAAGCAGTCAGATCGTGAGCAGGTTCCTGCTGTCGGCTCTCGCTGTCATATCGAATTACTCATGGACAAATGCCATTTATTCGATGATTCAACCGAAAACAACATTTTCTATTCTTAACAAACTCAGCGTCTGGAGATTTGTCGCGATGCACCAATTTATTAATGAGCCGGCTTTGATCGTCGGTGATGAAAAACTTAACATGACCTTCAGCCCAACTGGCGTGCTGTCTGCGATTCGCAGTGAAAAATTAATGGTCTCACTTTTTGATACGCCGTTGAATGAGTTGTCGATTAGCAATATCTATCTACGCACGTTCGACAATGATGTTATTTCTGCAACACCGTTACTTTTTTTTAATGAAGAAATTGAAACGTTTAAGCAAGAAGATGGTTCATTAGCCTGGAAAACAACGACAGATAAATATGAAGCATTAGTATCGCTAAGAATTGTAGATAGTGCTTTCTTCTATGATGTTGAAGTAAATAACATCGGAAGTTCAGAGCTGACCTTTGACTTGGTTTATGGACAAGACCTTGGATTGGCGGATGAAGGTGCAGTTAAAACCAATGAAGCGTATTGCTCTCAGTACTTAGACCACCAAGTCTATCAACTGGATGATTTCGGGTTCACCGTGTGCAGCCGTCAAAACCTTCCACAAAGCACGGGTAATCCGAGAATTCAGTTCGGTTCGTTCTCTCCTGTTATTGGCTTTAGCACGGATGGATATCAGTTTTTTGGCCAAGAGTACAAAGTCACTGGCGAAGCCATGGCTCTGAAGAAGTACGAACTAGCGAATGAAAAATATCAGTTTGAAATGGGCTATATTGCACTTCAAACGGAGTCCGTTACTTTAGCGCCAAATCATGCGAATGCTCAGACATTCTATGGCGTTGTTGAGGGGCATTGTGAAGAATCAAACCTCAAACAACACATGGATGTCGCGTCTATTAAATCTATGCACGCAGATGGTGAACACACTGTTAGTTGTGACAACCTTCTGCCGTATAAGGCTCGAAGAAAAGCACCTTACATTAAAGGTGAAAAGCTAACTGACGATGAATTACGCGATCTTTTCGGTACTGAACGCCGTTTCTCTGAATCTAAAGAAGGTGAGCTCCTATCGTTCTTTTATGGTGACAGTCAATATGTGACGCTGGCCGCAAAAGAGCAATACATGGAACGCACAACGGGGCACGTAATCGCAACAGGAAACAATACCGATTACCAAAACTCTATTATGAGTGCGACCCATCATATATTTGGTGTTTTCAACTCCCAATTAACTCTGGGTAACACATCATTCAATAAGCTATTAGGTGTATGTAGAAACCCTCTCAACCATTTCTCCAATGGCGGTCAACGCATCTGGATCAAGCAGGGAGAGACATACCAAGCGTTAGGGATGCCTTCCGCTTACGAGGTAGGAACCAATTACTCTCGCTGGGTTTACAAATACCTTAACGGTTTCATTGATGTACGCTCATTCGCCTCTGCAGACACGCCAATCATTCAATTAGATATTGAAACCCGTGGCTTGGACACAGCGCTAGATATTGCCGTATCACACCAACTTGTATTTGGTAATAACGAGTCAGATAGTGTTATCCGTGTCACTCAAGGTGAAGATGGACTCACAATTCAAGGCCGTAACGAGTTGATTGAAAAGTTCTCGTCTGAATTGAGTTTCAGCCTGTTGCCGAGCTTAGAGTTATCCGAGTGGGACACTATTTCTAACCCCGAGACTGGTTCGGTAGATTATCTTGTGCTTAAAGGCCTCGTGCATGATCAAGCGAGGATTACTTTTGGTGGTGAATTGGCCGGAGTTAACTCTAAAGGCCAACGTATTGAATTTGACGAAGAGACAGCAAAGTGTGAGTCACAGCGACTGAAGCTAACTAAAGGGTTCAAGCTGCATTTTGAAAACGATGAAATTAACAGCCAGCGCTTAAACGAAACTGTTCACTGGTTTACGCACAATGCGTTGGTTCACTACAGTACACCACATGGTTTGGAGCAGTATTCTGGCGCAGCTTGGGGAACTCGAGATGTATCTCAGGGGCCATTTGAGCTGTTCATGTCAATGCAAGAATATGGCAAAGCAAGAGACCTGCTTAAAGAGATTTATAGTCATCAGTATCAAGAAACAGGAACCTGGCCTCAGTGGTTTATGTTCGATCAGTATGCACAGATTCAACAAGAAGATGCCCATGGCGATATCATCGTTTGGCCGTTAAAGGCCTTAGGCGAATACCTAGCGGTTACCGATGATTTCAGTGTACTTGATGAGATGCTGCCATACACGTTGGCGAAGGAAGAGTTTACTAAGAGCGCTGAGTGTTACTCACTGTTTAACCATGTAGAACGCCAAATTCAGCACATCATCGATAACCTTGTTCCAGGCACTTCACTTTCTTGCTATGGCGACGGTGACTGGGATGACACCCTACAACCTGCGAATCAGTCGTTGCGTGAAAACATGGTCAGTGGTTGGACGATTCCATTGACATTACAAGCGCTTAAAGGAATGGCTGGCGTCCTAAAAGGGGCAACAAAGTTTGATCATTTCAGTGAAGAGTTAACAAAGCTTGCCACTGATATGGAGCAAGACTACCACCATTATTTAATCAAAGATGACACCATTGCTGGCTTCATTCATTTTGATCGAGATGAGCAAGGTGAAGTTGAACAAGTAGAGTACCTTCTGCACCCGTCAGACAAGAATACTGGCATTAAATATCGCTTGTTGCCTGCGAGTCGCTCCATCATTTCGGAAACGTTCACTCCGGAAATGGCGCATGAGCATATGCTGATGATTAAAGAGAACTTAGTGCACCCAGACGGGGTACGACTCATGGATCGCATGGCGGAGTACAAGGCAGGCAAACAAACCTACTTCAAACGTGCAGAGCTTGCGGCAAACCTAGGTCGAGAAGTTGGATTGCAATATTGTCATGCGCATATCCGATTCATCGAAGCGCTGTGTAAATTAGGCGATGCGGAAGCGGTATTTGACAACTTATACAAGATCATTCCGGTGGGGATCCAAGATATTGTTCCTAATGCTGAAATGAGACAGTCAAATGCTTACTTCTCTAGTTCTGATGCGAAATTTAATGACCGTTATTCGGCCTACGATAACTTCGATAAAGTTAAAGCGGGTGAAGTCTCTGTTAAGGGCGGATGGCGTATCTACTCCAGTGGTCCTGGCATTTACTTGAATCAGCTGATCAGTAATGTGTTTGGCTTGCGATTTGAACGTGGCAACTTAGTACTTGATCCGATTGTATCGTCTCGACTAGGTACTGTTTCAATGGACTACGAAGTTGAAGGTAAAGCCGTGAAAGTGGTCATTACATCGGCGGAAGGTCAATACACACCTAAAACGATTCAACTAAATGGTGTCGATGTTCCTTTTGAACTTCAACAGAATCGTTATCGTACCGGTGGTGCGGTTGTGGAATCTAACTATCTGAAAAACAAGCTTAATGAATCAGGTAATGTTCTGAAGGTCACACTGTAGCCGATGATGTTAACCCGGTTCACCGGGTTAACATCATGAATTTCAACATTGACTTGGTATTAATTGTTGCTTATTGCACATTCTTGGTAGAATCGTTTCAACACATACGATGATGATGAAATCAATTGAAGCAAGGACTCTGTAGAACATGGCAGTGACGATCAAAGATGTAGCAAAGAAAGCAAATGTATCGATCGCAACGGTATCTTATTCAATAAACGGAAGCCCACGAATTAGTGATGCGACCCGAGAGCATGTATTGAAAGTTGCCTCTGAGCTTAACTATGTTGCAAACAACAATGCAAAACAGCTTAAACAGAAAAAGAGCAATGCGATTGGCCTATTTTTTAACTCATGGTTTGGACCGATCTACAGTGAGTTAGTGAAAGGTATAGAGCAAGTCTGTCATCAAAATGGGTATGACCTTGTTGCTTGCAGCGTGTATGGCAATGAGGGGTCTACGGCGCACAAATACATTCGCGATCGCATGGTAGACGGCGCCATTATTTTAACCAACTCGTTTGATGATGAGTTTTTAAAGTCGGTAGCAAAGAAGGACTTCCCTGTTGTTGTTTTAGATAGGGAGGTCTCGGGCCCGAATATTTACAACATTCTCATTGATAATTTTGGTGGTGCGTTTTCAGCGACCAAAGCTTTGATTAACTCCGGTTGTAAAGAGATTTACTACTTTGGAGGTCCTGAAGACTCTTATGATGCTCAAAAGCGCCTTGATGGTTATATCTCAGCATTGGGTTACTACAAGATTAATGTGGATCAATCATTGCTGATAGAAGGGGATTTCACCGAGCGTACAGCATATAAAAAGATGCAGGAACTGATAGAACAAGGTAAGCAGCCAAAAGCGGTATTCGCTTCCAACGATGAGATGGCAATTGGCATTATCCGTGCAGCGAAAGAAAAAGGTATCGCAATTCCAGAAGACATGAAACTGGTTGGGTTTGACGATATACAGATGGCAGAACTCATGATTCCAAGACTCTCCACTATCTCCCACCAAAAAATGGGTATGGGCGAGATAGCAGCAAAAACACTGCTCGATGCAATGAACAGTAAAGATGAAATGGAAGATCTGAGAATTCTACCGACAAAATTAATTTTAAGGGAAACTTTGTAGGGTGGATCATGAAAAAATGGTTAATTGGGTGTGTGCTTGCTTTTAGTTGCCAAACGGTTACGTTTGCTGCAACTAAGCTAGAAGTCATGACACCCGCTGGTAACTACATGAATTTTGTTCGTAATGTAGTTGTACCTGAGTTTAAGAAGCAATATCCCGATGTTGAAGTCGTTGTTTCAAACGATGAAAACTTAGAAACTCGAATGGCGGCAGGTGACCTACCAAATTTATACGCGGGTGTATTTGGTTATCAACCAGCTAAATATGCAAAAATGGGCAAGCTCGTTTACTTTGATCAGTTTGAAGGTTATCAAGAGCTTATCGATCGAATAGATCCTGTTTTTCTACGCAAGAATTTTGGTCGTAGTTACTACATTCCATGGAATGCCACCACCCAATTAATGATTTATAACAAAGAACTATTCTTGGAAGCTGGGCTTGATCCAGACCAGCCGCCGCAAACTTGGGAAGAGTTTTTATACGCAGCAGAAAAAATAAACCAGTTGCCCCCGCGTCAAGATGGGAGCCCAGTTTACGGGACCGTATTTTGGAATGATGTATTGTCTTCTGGTAGTTGGTACTGGGGTATGTTGGCTCAGATGTACTACAACTTTAATGAGGGTGAATTTACACTACTTAACCGCTTTGGAACACATCCTGTTTTTGACAAAGAAGAAGCCAATATGGCGGCGTTCTTAGAGACAATGCAACAAGCACAAAAGTTTGCACCGTTGACGATGGAGAAAAGCTTCTTCTCGCGCAATATTGGTATGTGGCCACAGTTTGGGTTTGGTTGGAAAGCCAACTTACAAGAGGCGGCACAGCGACCTATGGTGGTAGGGGAAGATGTTGGGCTTGCACCGATACCGACCTTAAACAAGAGCGATACTTCTTATTCAACCCTTGATGGTCGTGCACTTATGATATTCAAGAATACGGTTGAGGTTGAAGAACTTAGCTGGGCATTTGTTCAACTGCTAATGGATGATGAGCTTAATCATCAAGCAAACGTAGAACTTGGTCAGTTGCCAGTATTAACTGAATTGCAAGACAGACCTTATTACCAAAGCAAGGAAGCCAAACCATTTGTAGATCAGCTTCCCTTTACCATTATGAGTGAACCCTTTTCACAATCAGCTGATGTTGCAACTATATTACTGCAGCAGTACTCCAAGGTTGTACTTAAAAAAGAAATAACTGCTGAGACGGCCGTTGAGTCAGCAAGTCAGCAAGCAAATAAAATATTTGTTCATTAATATATAAGTTCGAGTGGTACTAATATGAAAAAGAATAACCTCATCATGGGGTATGTTTTCCTTGCGCCTTGGATAATATATTTCATGGTTTTTTTGATGTATCCTTTTTATCTTTCGTTTGAAAGTAGCTTTTTAGAAACAAATATTTTATTGCCTGAGAATACCAAATTTGTTGGATTATCAAATTGGATATCTGTGGTAACAGATTTCATGTTTTGGAAATCACTGTTTAATGTATTGTTCAACCAAGTAATATTCGTGTTCCTCAGTTTTTTTATTGGACTTGGTCTTGCCTTGCTATTAAATGAAATAAAGTTCATGGCAAGCTTTTTCAGAACGATAATGTTTATTCCTGTTATCACTTCTATTACTGTCGCTATGGTTATCTTTGATTTTATTTCCGGACCGTCAGGGCCGATACAAAGTTCTATGATCAACGCGCATATTATATCTGAACCCATTTTCTGGAAATTTGAACAGTGGCTTCCTATGCCTGTTATTGCAGTATTTAGTGCTTGGAAGTGGTTTGGTGTTCAGATGATCATATTCCTAGGTGGTATTGCAAGCATAAACCGTTCTCTCTTTGAAGCTGCAGATATCGACGGTGCATCTTGGTGGCGAAAGACACGTAAAATCACACTGCCTATGATTATGCCTCAGATTATATTTGTTATGACCATGAATATTATCAATGGTTTACAGATGTTCATTGAAGTGTTTATGAACTTTGACTTAAGTGGCGGCCCGTATCAATCCGCGCTAACACCTGTTTTATATTTGTATCAAGTAGGCTTCGAAAAGATGCAAATGGGTGAAGCCTCAACCATAGGCTTAATGCTTGCAGCTGTTATTTACTTATTAACAATGATGCAACTGAAAATCACAAGTAAAGAAGACTAAGTATGAACAAAAATAAAAATACAATGATCCTGATTTACGTAACACTCGCGGTTGCTTCTATAGTCGTATTGTACCCATTCTTTTTTATGTTGATTAACTCATTTAAAACTGGGCCGGAGATAATGCACTCTCCTAATAGTCTTCCGACAGAGTGGTCATTTAAAGGATATGTTGAAGTATTTGATTCGATAAATTTAGGACGAGTGTTCTTTAATACTATCTTCATTTCATTATCGGTTACGTTTTTAAATGTATTGTTTTCTTCTATGGTTGCTTACGCCATTGTTAAAACAAAACTCCCGGGGAGAGAGTTTTGGTTGAAGGTGATTCTTGGTTCAATGATGATCCCTGCAGTATTATTTACAATCCCAACTTATATGATGATGTATGAATGGAACTGGATAAACACTTACAGAGTATTAATTATTCCAGGTTCTATTAGTGCATATAATATATTTCTTCTAGTGCAATTCATGAAGCAAATCGACAATGCCTATTTAGAAGCAGCTCGCATTGATGGTGCTAATGAAATTCGTATCTTTAGAAAGATTGTTTTGCCTATGTTAAGACCAGCGCTAGCGACGGTAGGTATTCTAACGTTCATGGGGGCTTGGAATGACTTCATGGGACCGCTTTTGTACGTGAGAGATGAGTCTCTAATGACGTTGCAACTGGCTCTCTATAATTTCCAAACTGAAGTGCCAGGCACCAACTTAGAGCAGTTATGGGCAATGACGACCATGATCGCAGTGCCTGTGGTTATTGTCTTCTTCTGTTTACAGAAAAACTTTATTAAAGCGTTTACTGGTGTTGGGGTGAAGTAATGAGCAATGGAATTAAATTGGGGCTCTTTGCACTGTTGGTGGCAATTGCTTACGGCACAGCCTGGCTGAAAACATATCAACTTTCTGAACGATACAATGAATACGCTCACCAGCAGATTGAAGAGCAGAATTTACTGATTGCCCTGAAAGGCATGAATAAGCTTGAACTGCGGCAAGATGATGTTTATCTAGGTGGATTTCAACAAGTACTCGAAACTTGGGAAAATGCAGTTCTTGGTCCTAAACCTTCGTTTTACGACGACGCCAAAGCAATGCCTGAAAAGATCCTTGCTCAGCTTAACCAGCAACAGCTTGAAATGTTTATTGAGACTTACGTTGAGCTAGACGCTCGTTATGTGCCTGAAGCGGCTGAGCAATTGCGAATACTGGCATTGCAAAATGGGGATAGTGAACTTGCCACTGAGATGAGTGAGTTTTTGTTGGAAGCATTTCCGAACTACAAACCTAAGTCCACTTTGGAGCAATAACGATGGTTAAATATAAAGACTCTTCATTGGCTATTGATGTTCGCACTGAAGATTTGTTGTCAAAAATGACGTTCGAAGAAAAAATGGGTCAATTATGCCAATCGCCAATGTTGGACTATGGCTCTTATAAAGCGCTTTACCTAGACAAGGTACGCAAGGGGAAATGGGGCTCTCGAATTTTAGCTGATACTGCATGGGCCGGAAATGCACCGGGTGAATCGGTTGATCCCAATCAGTTAAATGAGATTCAAAAAGCCGCGATAGAAGAGAGCCGATTGGGTATTCCTATTATCTTTGCTCGCGATGTTATCTATGGGCAAAAAACAGTGCTACCCATTCCGTTAGCCCAGGCCTGCTCTTGGAACCCATTATTAGTAGAAGAAGCTTATCGTGGTATTGCGGCGGAAGCGGCCTCGCTCGGTATTAATTGGACGTTTGCTCCTATGCTCGATATTGTTCGCGATCCTCGTTGGGGTCGGGTTATTGAGAGTAGTGGGGAAGACCCTCATTTGACCAGTCAAATGGCCAAAGCTGTTGTGCGTGGCTTTCAAGGCGATGACTTAACTCAACCTGAGAATATTTTGGCCTGTGCTAAGCATTTTGTTGGCTACGGGGCTTCAGAGGGCGGTCGTGATTACGACACAACGGAAATCTCCGAAAATAGTCTGCATAATGTGTACTTGCCTCCATTTAAGGCAGCAATCAATGCAGGTGTAGGTTCATTGATGACTGGATTCAATGACCTTGGTGGTACACCTGTCACCGGGTCTAAACCATTAGTTCGTGACTGGCTAAGAGGGCAACAAGGCTTTGATGGTTTAGTGGTGAGTGATTGGGGGTCTATTTCTGATCTTGAGTACTTTGGTGTTGCGAAAGACAGTGAACATGCTGCAGCACTCGCCCTTGAAGCGGGTGTTGATATGGCAATGACCCATGAAGCATACGAAGATAATTTGGCTCTAGCGATAGAAAGAAACCCAGAGCTTATAGCTGAATTAGATGATGCTGTGCGGAACGTTCTTCGAGCTAAGTTTCGTCTTGGTTTGTTTGAGAGACCTTACGTTGATCCGAAACATCATCTTAGTGTTCTTGGCAAACCTGAGCATGCAAATAAGGCTCTGGCTCTTGCAGAAGAAAGCTTAGTGCTATTGAAAAATGACAATGACCTCCTTCCGCTAGCTGATTCAGGTTTAACCGTAGCCGTGATCGGTCCGCATGCAGACTCACAGCGACAGCATTTAGGCTCTTGGTGTTTGGATGGTAGTAGTGACGATGTAGTTTCTATCATCGATGGGTTAAGAGCTCAATCAAAGCAGAATACTATCATTACCGATAGTGTCGCGTTCAGTGACGATATGGTGGAGTGCGCGCACCGAGCCGATGTGGTTGTGTTGTGTATTGGGGAAAGCCATAGAAGAACAGGGGAGGCACGTAATGTAGCCGACCTTGCATTGCCCGCGGGTCAAGAACAGCTTATTTCAGCAATCGGAAAAACTGGCAAACCATTGATTGTGGTTCAATGTACAGGACGCCCGATTCCGTCTCCTGCGATAGAGCAGCACGGCGATGCACTTGTCTATGCTTGGCAAAGTGGCACCCAAACAGGGAATGCCGTTGCACGAATTCTCTACGGGTTGGTCAATCCATCAGGCAAGTTATCCATGTCCGTCCCTCGCTCTACGGGGCAGATCCCAATCTATTACGCACGTAAAGAACTAGGAAAAATGCGAGCGTATCAAGATTATCAGCCTTACAAGGATTGCCAAGATACACCGCTGTATCCGTTTGGCTTTGGATTGAGTTATAGCCGCTTTTCATATAGCGACCTGAAATCATCTAAACCTAAGGTCTCTATCGGAGAGGAGGTTCATGTATCCGTTGCCGTTACCAATGATTCTGAGGTTGATGGATGTGAAGTGATTCAATGCTATATCTCACAGAAAGGGACTTCAACTACACGCCCTCGTAGAGAGTTGAAGGCTTTTAAAAAAGTAGACTTAAAGGCTTTTGAAAGCAAAACGATTGAATTTACTTTAACCACAGATGACTTCGCTTTTTATGGCAAAAAAGGAACTATTGAGCAAGAAGCTGCCAAGGTCACGATCTTTGTCGGTGGTGATTCAAACTCCAGTTTGCAAGTATCCATTGATGTGCTCAGTGCTTAGTGCTTAGTGTTTAGTGCATAGTCATTATAAGTTTGAGTACATCGCATCTGAGCTCATTGTATAGAGCTAGATGAGTAGTATCTGAATTAATGGCCATGGTTTTGCCGTGTTCGATAACTCGCTCTAGTATTACTACTAGAGCGAGACGTAGAGCTAATCGTCTTCTATTGTTAACCCCTCGTCCGCATAGGGTAAGTATCACTTACACTCTGTTTCCTACGGCAGTATCCCTAAATATTTAAGTGTTTGATTTTCATTATAAACACTCTGAAAGTTGTTCTAAGATGGTTAGGGCTATGATTTCTATTTTTCCATTACCTAGAAGTTACCGCTAATCGAGGAAGTCGGCGCACTGGCTTGGCTCGTGGTGTGTACGCACGAAGTAAAACTCAGCAAAGGATATGCAGGAAGCTTAGGGGACCCTTGTATGGATATATCGAAAAAGCACCCACTTTGGCGTAAACCTACGCATCACCTTGATGCAGAGGCGAGTAGTGATCACGTTCATTGGATCGAACTGTTTTACGATTTAGCGCATGTGGTTTCGATATTTGTACTTGGCAATTATCTTAGCCACCACCTTGGGTTGCCGGGCTTCGTTGGCTTTGCTGCCCTCCTAGCAATGTGAGACGGTTACCCTTTCAAATAACTTACAAACAAAAAAATTGTGAGTCCTTGGCTATTCGTAATACTTTACATGCGTCGCATTAAGACTATATCCCATGGTGATATTGCTGGTGCCATCAACGATGTATACATCTTCTGATTTAAGCTCCGAGGAAATTGTGCCCTCAACCCAAACAGTTTTCACTGGATAGCCTTTGGGAAATGACACGCTTTCGCGAGATCGCCGGCAAACTTCGAATTAAAGCTGCCAAAGAGCTTGTAACATCTACAGAGCTAAGCATTACCGATGTCTCTACTGAGGTTGGGTACACAGATCAATCCAACTTTTGGCGAGCTTTTGTTAAAGGAACTGGCCTCAATCCTAGCGAGTTTAGACAAATGAGTTCGACGCATGATAAGCAGACGACAGCAGTTTAATGTATTCACTTGTTGAACTGTGATGGTGGTACAGTTTTTTCAACCCTAGTTGTCATCAAGTGGCAATTGTGTATACAGGCCCTGATATAACCTCACAAAAGATAACTCTAACTCTCGCTACGCGAGGTTAGGTAAGACAAATAGTTTGTGAGAAGTACGCGTTATGGCAGAGCAAGAGAACACTCCAGAAACAGCCGAGCAACAGAAGCCAGTAAACAAGGTAAAGAGGACAACCAATGCCATCTTAGCTTTGGTGTTTGTATCCATCGGTACTGCTGTGGTTTCCGACCGAATTATACCTACAACCGATAATGTTAGAGTTGAAGGCAACGTAGTGAGTTTGATCCCTGAGGTGTCGGGCCCCATTGACACTGTGTTGGTTGAGCCTAATAAGGTTGTCAAAAAAGGGACTGTTCTCGCAAAAATTGCGCCTATTGATTACCAAATTGCACTTAAGAAAGCGGAAACCAAGGTTAAACTCACTGGGCAAAATGTCGGTGCACAAATGGCCGATGTTATGGCTGCCCAAGCGCAGTTGACCAATGCCGTTGTTGCCCTTGATAACGCTAAACGCCAAGGTCAACGCTTATTGAGTTTGGCTGATAGAGGCATTGTTTCTAAGTCTGACGCCGATAATACGCGCGCTGCTCTACAGACAGCTAAGGCAGATGTCGCAAAGGCAAGAGCGAACCTTGAGCGAGCTAAAACTCAAGTGGGTGCCAATGGCGAAGACAATGCTCAAATGCAGACCGCATTGCTTGAATTACAGCAAGCCCAGCTGAATGTTGAGCGTACGATCCTTCGTGCTCCGACAGATGGTTCAGTCACCAACTTCAAACTCACCGAAGGGGCTTATGCAAAGGCAGGGCAGAGTCTATTAACCTTTGTATCTAGTGACAATCTATGGATAGAAGCGAACTTTCGAGAGAACAGCCTTGGCAATATACAACAAGGTAACAAGGTAGAGGTTGCCTTAGATTTTGCCCCCGGAAAGACCTATTCAGGTCGTGTGGTATCGGTTGATTTGGGCGCTGCATGGGGCGTTGCAGACCAGCCTGGTGCACTTGCCAGTGTAACCAAGCAAAATGGTTGGCTCAGAGATTCACAGCGTATGCCTGTAACTATTCAGTTGGATGATGCAGATGCGACTGAATATATGCGTATTGGTGGACAAGCGGATGTGGTCGTTTATACCGATGAGAGTTCACTGATGAATATGCTTGGGAAGGCTTGGATTCGACTTGTGAGTCTATTCTCTTATGTTCGATAACATCACAAAAGCACAGGAGCGGAAAATATTTCGCTTCATCTTTGGGGTAGGGCTATCAACGTTTATTGCAGTGTGGTTTAACTGGCCTTTAGCGTTTTGTGCGCCACTACTTACCGCAAAGTTCATTGTCGATAAGGCTGAATTTCATATCTTGCATGTGAAGCAACTGGTGTATGCCTTGATTGTGACCATGTTGATCAGTTACGCGCTATCTACAGGATTTCCGGAGTATAAGATTGCCTTCCTCGCGCTCTATGGGGCGGGCATTCTATGGGCCTATTATCTGTTTACTGACCCTAAGTGGATCATGTTTGCAACGTTTCTGGTAATTAACCTGCTGCTGCAACCGTACATTACCATAGTGGATCAGCAAGCCGCCTTAGATGTCGGTATTGGTTTCGCTTTCTCTGGCGTGGTATCAGTAGGGTTTTATGCGCTGTCACATGTCTATTTTCCGGAGATAGAAGAAAACAAATTCAATGGATTTCCTCCATCTCCTCTGCCACAGGCTATGAGATGGGGTGGAGCGATAAGAGCGTGGCTGATCTCCTTTCCTCTGATTTGTTTGTATTTCTACTATCAGCTGTCTCAGGTAATGCTGACGGTCGCTTTTGTTACCTTGCTCTCTTTGTTTACAACGGGAGAGAAGGCCAATAAAACGTCAATGTTCTTCATTATTGCGAATGTATTTGGGGCGATTTTAGCCCTCATCGCTTTCTTCGTGATGTCACTGACACCGAATATGTGGGTTTACATGTTGGTGATGTTGTTAGTAATTTGCCTCATCGGCACCAAGATCTATACCGATCCTGCAAAGGCACCTATTTATGCCACTGCATTTACCGGTTTTCTGGTACTGATCGGTTCTTCAATGACTACCGGCGCACTGGATGACAAGCTGTACGTTCGAATCTTCCAGCTTATCTTGGTGATACCTTACCTAGTGTTTATGGTGTATTTCTTTGAAGGCCGAGATGAAGCAAGAAAGGCATTAGTAGCCAAAACAGAGAGAACCTTGAAGAAGTCAAAAAGAGAACTATCCAAACGCACATAAGTAATAGTGTGTGTAGGACTTCATGAACGCTGTCTTGTTAAAATAGATTGACGCCACCTAGTGTATTCACGGGTGGCATTTTACGTTGGTTAATTATTTATCAAATGAATGGAATGACTGGCGCAAAATGGGCGTTATTGTTTTCTGTTTTCTCTAGAATACATTACATCGAAGGGGATAAATCGCAGTAAGAGTTTGGCCCTTAGCAACTAACTACAGAGAGTGAACGATGAAAAGCAATCTAAAGATTCTAGAAAAAGTAACCCTTGGCGTAATCGCAACCGGTATCGCAAGTGACCTTTGGAGTTGGTTGGTGATCCCTGTTGAGGACATCTTTGTGGTGGGCGCTCTGATTTCCTTGATGTTGAGCTTCTTCGTATGGCTTGAGGGTTTCCTTGCGGCTAAATGGCAGGCTAAGGGTGAAGCGAAGAAATATAAGATAGGTCGCGGTATTACCTCTTATATTTCACTTGTTGGTGGTAAGTTTGCGACGATGGGTGCAATTGGCTACCTATTCCCTAAGGTGCAGATGCTAGGTTACTTCAACGGCGTGGTAGTATTCTTTGGACTTATCTTCCTTATCATGGGATTTGAAGCCGCTTGGGACAAGCTCAGCACAAGCAGTCCAAAACAGCTTACTCAAGCTAGCTAATTATAAAGAAGCCGCTCAGTTGAGCGGCTTTGTTGTATTTGAAATCTAGAAAGTGGTCGATTACAGATAGAAGATATAAAAATCCCTTTTCCTCAATAATCCAACGTCAGATATTCAGTAGTGTTGATAGTTGTAAGCGTGTCACCAAATGGCAATCGTGCTTAGTCATTAACCGTTAATCTACCGCTCCTATCAAGGGGAGTACATAGCGCGACTTCTACGACTAACTACGGAGCAAAACATGTTAGATAACTTTGCTAAGAATATTATTCCGCCTAAGCCTTACCTAGTATTGGGAAATAGAATGTTTCTATTGTCCGCTGTATTGCTAGTGATAAGTGCGTATCTCTACAACGTAGATGAAGCCTTTGTTGCTGTGGAAGTCGGCATCATACACTTCATATATAATCTAAAGTTTGCCAACAAAAAAACGGTTCTTTGGGGTGGTTTAGAGCCTTTAGTCACGACTTTGATTGCTGTGCCTCTGTCATTGGTGCCTATGCCGTATGCACCATTTACTACAGCGATTTTTGTGTTTGTGCTAGTGCTCATTGAACGTGATAACCACCATCAAGGTGTGCCTAAATACATATTGCCTTTGAGTTTCTTGCTGCTCTCTATGATGATGGTTCCACAAGGGGTTGAAAGCACTGAACTGATGATACAACGCAGTGTATCTGTTGTGCTTGGCATAGTGGTTGCGATGTTAGCCACAGCTTTTGTTTGGCCTAATGCCTCGCGGAATCAAACTCAAGATAAAGCCCAAGATAAAGCAAAGCGCACAATCAATAAGGTCGATGTTAAATACTCTTCTCGAAAGGCGTTGGGCATAGGCTTGATTCTTTCATTGGGTTTTATCGACGGCTCAGGAGCGGCTTTAGCTGCCTACCTTTTTATGATGATTCACAGCCCGATTTCTAAGCAGTTGGCGCCTAAGGCGTGGCAACGCTTCAGCGGCACTGTGCTTGGTGCAGCCATTTATGTGCCTCTGGGACTGCTCATGGGGTACCTAGACTCAGAGCTAATGGTTACCGCAATCAAATGGTCTTTGGTGATTGTTTCACTGTATATGATCTTGGTTTACCTAGAGCACAATTATACGGTCGCTACAGCGTTTATCATGCTATTGATATTGGCCTATGCTGTTGGTCCCTTTAATTTGCAGATTACTGAACTTGTTTTCATGCCTCGTTTTTGGGATACCTTAATCGGTGGTGGCGTGATGGTGCTGTTAGGCTTCCTTATCCCATTGCGAGATAAAGATTTCGCCTAGAAATAGGCCTTTGTGTGCATTTCCAATAAGTAAAAGGCATACGGATGGTGCCTTCTGCTTGGTCACTGACCAAAAAGTTGTTATAAAAAATGCCGTTCGACGACTGAAAACTCTTACATGCATTAATGCCGCAGGTCCTACTTATTTCCCCATCCCTTGAAGCATAGAATGGATGTGATGCCGTCTAAATAGAGAAAGATGGATTAAAGTTCCCTTATGTTTTAGTTGAATTAGTGAACGATTTTGTGTGAAAGCCTCAAAAATGGCCCTTTTGTGTTATCATGCCGCCGTAGGGGATAAGATCAGAGCTTAGAGTCGCCGGCAATCTACAACTATTTTTAATGCCAACAACGCACTCATAAGACTCGGCTTATCAAATTATCACTAACATGGAGTTAGTCGTTTGTTATCGCTTTTGCGGTAGCTAAACCTCATTGTTTATGAGTTCAAAATCAAAAAAATATAGTATTGAATCCACCGACTATCAGGTCGGTCAAGATAACGTAACGAAATGGGGCATGGATATCCATAACACCGTTTTTATGGGCTCTCTAGCGTTATCACTTCTTTTCATTGTTACACTGTTAGTCATGTCGCCAGCTGAGGCTAAAGCTGCGATTGATGCTGTGAAAGGCGCTGTTCTTTCATACTTCGACTTCCTATTTATGTGGGGAGCAAACCTCTTCCTAATCTTTGCCATCGTTATTGCTTTTTCACCTTTAGGTAAAATTCGCTTGGGCGGTGATGGCGCAACTACCGACTACTCAACGTTTTCTTGGATTACGATGTTGTTTGCAGCGGGTATGGGTATTGGCCTTATTTTCTGGGGTGTTGCAGAACCGACCGCGTTCTATACGGGTTGGTATGGCACGCCATTGAACGTTGAGTCACACACGATGGAAGCTCGCGAGCTAGCATTGGGTGCAGCGACGTTCCACTGGGGTCTGCATGCGTGGGCTATCTATGGTGTAACGGCACTTTGTCTGGCTTACTTTGTGTATAACAAAGGCTTACCACTGGCGATGCGCTCTGTGTTCTATCCGATATTAGGGGATAGAGTTTGGGGCAAAACCGGTGATGTTATCGATATCCTGACCGTTCTGGTGACACTATTTGGCTTGGCGACGTCTCTTGGCTTAGGTGGCACGCAGGCAGCGAGTGGTATCAGTCATGTATTTGGTCTAGATAACAGCTTGCTGCTTCAGCAATCTATCATCGTACTGATCATGGGCCTTGCTATCATCTCTGTGCTACGTGGTATGGATGGTGGCGTGAAGCTGCTCAGTAACATAAACATGGCGATTGCTATCCTATTCCTTCTGTTGATGGCGGTGCTGAACTTCACAACAGTACTAGACTCATTCACAACAGCTGTGGTTGGTTACGTTAAAAATGCTTATGCATTGAGTCAAACCTCAGGTCGTGAAGATACTACCTTCCTACATGGTTGGACTGTGTTCTACTGGGCTTGGTGGGTTGCTTACGCACCGTTCTTTGGCATGTTTGTTGCTCGTATCTCGAAAGGACGTACCGTTCGTCAGTTCCTTGTTTACGTACTGATTATTCCAACACTCGTAACTACAGCATGGATGTCGACGTTTGGTGGCATTGCCATCCAACAGATGATTGATAACGTGGGAATACTGGGAGCCAAACAAGCGCTTAGTGATGTCTCTTTGAGTCTCTTCTATATGCTTGAGGCCTATCCTATTGGCGACATACTGTCAGTGGTTGCGGTGATCCTAATCGTTGTGTTCTTTGTTACTACCTTGGACTCCGGCTCGATTGTTATTGATAGCATGACTGCCGGCGGAAAGATGGACGTACCAATGAAGCAAAAAATCATTTGGGCACTGATCTCAGGCACTATCGCTATGGTGATGTTGTGGATTGGCGGCACTGAGTCTATTCAGGCGCTACAGTCGATCACGATAATTGCAGCAATGCCATTCACCATCATTCTACTGATTGGTTGCTTTAGCTTGGTGAAAGGCTTACTGACAGAAGTAGGCGGTTCAAAAGCAGATGCTAACTATGTTGAAGCTGAAGTGAAAAAATAACTTACTTTTAATAAAGTAAAAATGTGAAAGCCTCGGTACGTAATGTGCCGAGGCTTTTTTTGTTTATTAGCGTTAGAGATAATATTTAATGCCCAGCACTAAATACCGGTTTACACCAACTGAGACATCAACAAGAAGCCGCCAAAAACAAACCCAAATAGCATCATGCTATTGCCACCCTCAGCGGCGTAACGCTCGCCTAGGGTATCGCTGTTGCGCAATTTGAACACCATGGCCAAAGGAACGAATACGGCTAGGAACACTAAGATGATTCCTGCGTAGGCCAGTACAGATAAGAACTGATCCGCCGCCAAAATCGCGCCCACTAATGGGAATACGAAGGTAATCACATAGGTCACAACGCGGTTTTGCTTAAAGGTGTCACTATTTTGATGAAACAGCGACATGGCAACGCCAAAGAATGAGGTGAGCAGCGCTAGACCGGTAAAGAGTGACAGTACCGTGCCAATCCAAGGTGCTTCGTGTTCAAATCCTGCCATTAACTCAGAAACACTCGAGAACTGTTTTAGTTGCTCTGGTGGCAAGTTGCCCACAACCGCAAATAACCAGCATAGGTAGCAGAACAGCGGGATCAGAGAGCCGACAATAACCATATTGCGTAGCTGTTTATCTGTAGCATCGCTGTTGTATGTAACCAAGCTTGGTATCACCACCATAAAGCCGAAGCTAGTGAAGAGAACGGCGCTGGTCTTGATAAGCTCCAACTGATTGTGATTGCTCACTTGCGCTAGATTTTGCGCTGAGAATTCAGGCAGCAGTGCAAACAGAGTCACGACTAGGCTCGCTATCATGATCAAGAAAAGCGCGCGGTTAAGCTTATCTATCACGCCTGTACCACAAGCTACGATAGCGCCAGCGACCAAGGTAAATAGAATCTGGCTTTGAGTGAAGCTGATGGAGAATCCAATAGCGGCTGCGCCCTGTGATAGCAGGTCTGCAGCGCCTAAGATGTATGCCATCAATAAGCAGATCAGTAGTGCGTAAAGTAGGCCGTTAGTAACGAGTTGCCCGCCCTTGCCTAGGGATGCTCGAGCGATTGAATTAAGGCCTAAACCGCCACCGGACTTGATGGTGGCTTCAAGTAGAAGCAATGCAGAGTAGGTAGTACCAAACCAAATAAAAGCCATCAATAGTGTGCCGTACACTAGGCCAAACTGAGCTAATACCATTGGAATTGCAAGCATGCCAGCGCCAAGAGCGGTGCCGGAGATAATAAGGGCGCTACCCAAAAGTTTTGTATTCATTTTCTATAAAACCGTAAATATTAATTAAATTTTGAATTCATGCGCGCACGCGCAGGCGTATTGAGAAGGAAGTGAAGATCAATACGAAAAGTAAAATCGAGAAAATGAATATGACGGCAAGAGGGTGTTGCAGGTGCAAGGAAGAGCAAAAGGGGATAGAGAGGCTTTTGAAGTGTGAGCTTGCTGGTGTGGCGACCCTTCAGTGGGTTCCATAATGGGTGCTGTAATCTTGAAAATCATTAAAGATGTCCTGAACAAAAAGACAATCCTTTGAAACAAACATAGTAAATCCTGAACTATGTGCTCTCGAAATGAGAGGGTTTCATCTTATATAGGTAGAGATGGATTGCAAAGGGCAAATTGCAGAATGACGGTGTTCTGTTGTGAAAACTATTATTTCACGCCATGGTCATTAGTTAACGCAATTTCGACTTGAAAATATGGTTATTTTATATACAATCTCGGTCTATAAACAAGCCTTGCATATGACCGGAATGAATAACCCTAAGTCATGGGTAAGTGAACATTAATCTCTATTGGCGAGTAATATAATTTGACAGTGAAATCGTTATTTTTATTTTTGTCTGCACTCATGTTGTCGAGCGCAGTAACCGCAAAAACAGCCGAAAAAACATCACAAATTAACCAGATCGAAGAAAAGTACAACACTATAGGTCTAGAAGGTGTGATGGACTTTGATTTGTTCAAAAACGCTTATCAGGCATATAAGTCAACAGATGGTGCTAAAAAGCCCGTACTGACTATCATCGATTATGATCGCCCATCAACAGAAAAGCGTTTCTTTGTTATCGATCTCGAAAAAGAAGAGTTGGCGTTTGAAACCTATGTGGCTCATGGCGTGAACAGCGGTGGTAAAACTGCGACAGAATTTTCGAACATAATGAGCTCGCGACAAACCTCGCTAGGTGTTTTCTTAACCAATGAAACCTATTACGGTAATCATGGTTATTCCTTGCGCCTTGATGGTGTAAGTAAAGGAGTGAACGACATGGCAAGAGACCGTCACATTGTTGTTCATGCTGCAGAGTATGCGACTAAAGAGTTCATCAACAAGCACGGTTATCTAGGACGCAGTTGGGGTTGCCCAGCACTGTCTCCAGAAGTGAACAAAGAGATCATTGATATGATCAAGGGTGGCAGTGTTATCTACGCGAGTGCGTAAAACGACGCTCCCCAAAATACAAAGCTAGATTTTATAAGCCCGTCGATTTTATCGGCGGGCTTTGTTGTTTCTGGAAGCTCGGTATTGGTATCTACACTATAGTTCGCCCAACGGGTCTCCATTTCTAAGAATATAAAAAGCTCAATACAAAAGAGTTTGCGAGCAGTTTCACCCCGCTTAGTCTATCAAGTTCATAATCCGGCTTTGTAATTCCATTGTTATGTTATAACATCTCGGTAATTCCCCCACGCACGATATGTAATGAAACACTTTAGACTTATCGCTTTGGCTATTGCCATAGTCGCTTTTACGCTTGCCTTCTTGTTACCCAAAGCACTGCAATCTGAATCCAATCACGGCCAAGATATCGATATTTTGATCACTCAGGCACCAGAGGTTCCGCGAGAGCCAACGCCTGTGCGTGTACATTATTTCGTTAAGGTTGGAGATACCCTCAGTGACATTTTCTCTGCGTGGGAGCTGCCCTACAGTAACTTACAACAGGTGCTCTCGGCTGATGAGGTCCCGCTGCAACTCGATACGATAAAGCCAGGGGATCATCTTGAGTTTGTTATTGACCCTGTAACACGGCAGATCATATCCCTTACCTACAATATCAGCTTGGTTGAGCGTGCGACTTATACTCAAATTGAAAGTGGCGAATTTGATTACCACTTTATTGAAGAAGAAGGCGAGTGGAGAGAAACCCTTTATTCGGGCATTGTTGAGGGTAGCTTCTCTTTATCGGCTCACAAGGTTGGTTTGAGTTCCAACCAGATCGCCAATATCACTCGCGTTCTGCACGATAAAATTAACTTTGCTCGAGAGCTTAGGGCTGGCGATCGCTTTGATGTATTGATCAATAAGCAGTACCTAGGCGATCACCCTACAGGCAATAGCGAGATTAAGGGCATTTCCTTTAAGCTGGCGAGAAAAGAGGTTGCAGCATTTCTAGCGGATGATGGTCGCTTCTATGACCGTGAAGGTAATAGCTTAGAAAGGGCGTTCAATCGTTACCCCGTTGAACCGCAGTTTCGCCGTATCACGTCTTCATTTAACCCGAGGCGAAAGCATCCAGTGACAGGGCGTATTACGCCTCACAACGGAACTGACTTTGCTACTCCAGTGGGTGCCGCTATTTATTCGACGGGTGATGGTAGGGTTGTTGGGGTTAGAAATCACCCATATGCAGGTAAGTATCTGGTTATCGAACATAACAGTGTCTATACCACCCGTTACCTTCACCTTGACCGATTCTTGGTCAAAAGAGGTGATTATGTGGAGCGTGGACAGAAGATTGCTATTGCCGGTGCTACAGGAAGAATTACCGGCCCCCATCTGCACTTTGAAGTCCTAGTACGAAATCGTGCGGTTGATCCTATGAAAGCGGATTTACCCATGGCGAGTTCAATTTCAAAAGAAAACAAAGAGTCGTTTGCTGCGCGAATTTCTAAGTTTGATGAGCTAACTATCTAGTGTATGCGTAGGTTTAATTTTTAGAGTAAGGGCTAACGTCGTAGTTAGCCCTTATTTTTGCTAACTAGACTACGATACCGTGCTTTATTCCCTCTCTTTCAGGGTTGTTGTAGGGCTGTATTTAGAGAAGCGATTAATACTCAATTAATGACTAAGTCAACGATTACGCTAGTACGCCCCTCCTTAAAGAGGGTTAGGTAGGTGTTTTGAATGATGCAATCATACATAAGCGATTATTCAAAATTTGAAAGGTCGGCTATGATCCCGATACTTTCAAAGATGCATGTGAATTACTCTATATGACTCAATTATCAATAACACAGCGATGTTCAGCACCGTCAACGCTTACTTTAGTGTTGTTGACTGGGTTAGCGGCAATGGCAATCAGTATCTTTTTGCCTTCATTACCGCATATGGCGGAATACTACGACGTTGATTACCCGGTCATTCAGATCTCGATTTCTGGCTACATCATAATGACTGCTGTGGTTCAGCTTCTTGCTGGTCCTTTATCGGATAGGTACGGGCGTCGCCCAGTGGTGCTAGGTTCTATCGCTGCATTTTCGCTTGCGACAGTAGGTTGCCTACTGTCTGAAAATATCTGGCTGTTCTTGTTCTTTAGAATGCTTCAAGCAGTAATTGTTACCGTGTCGATCATTGCACGGACAGTGGTGCGAGATGTTGATTCTGGTCCACAAGCAACACGCAGAATGAGCTACATCATGATGGGAATGTCTTTAGTTCCTATGATTTCGCCAACCCTAGGCGGTTTCTTAAGTGAGTTCTTTGACTGGCATGCAGCTTTTCTTTTGTTGCTCGCATTTGCGATGATTGTGGGTGTGCTAGCGTATTTTGATATGGGCGAGACAGCGCCAAAAATACATCGGACGCCAACGACACGCAATCGGGGCTTTAGAGTGCTCTTGAAAGATAAATACTTCATCAGTAATTCCTTGATTACCATGCTGTCTAATGGCGCGTTTTTTATCTTTTTATCCGCAGGTCCACTGATTGCGACTCAGCACTATAGCTTGTCTCCATCCGCTTTTGGGTTGTATTTTGCGCTAACTCCAGCGGGTTATCTGTTAGGTAATTATCTGACCAGCCGTTTAAGCCAGACCTTTTGTTCAAAAGTGCTCATAAAGACGGGCAGTGGTATTGCTGTGCTGGGTCTTTTTGGCATCATGTTTGTTGTCAATGGTGGCATAGACAGCCCTAGTATTTTCTTTGGCCTGATGTTTTTCGCAGGTATCGGGAATGGCTTGATAATTCCTAACGCGACCGTGCGTATGCTTGATGTTACTCCAGCATTAGTGGGCTCAGCATCGGGCTTGGGCGGGTCAATAATGACTGCTGGTGGGGCTGTTCTGTCTCTTTCATCAGATATTGCTGTCTATCCAGGTTCAGGAGTATTGCCGATAACGGGGGTACTGTTTGTCTGTTTTGTTGCTGTGCCATTGATGTTATCTATGCAAGACGAGCCAAACAAAAGGCTAGCGAACGGCTAGCCTGAATGGATTGATAAGTAACGAGCGCAGGCTTTGTTGTTTATGAATTTGATAATTCGCTAATGCGGTTTTTATACATAGATGCGACTACCGCGCTGCTCATAATGGTCACCAAGAAGCCTAAAGACCAAGTGGTTGCAATGGCATACTCAGTGCCCACCAATACCATCTTTATACCGATAAAGATCATGATGATAGAAAGCGCCGGCTTTAAGTAGACAAACTTATCCAACATCGCTTGCAATACAAAGTACAGCGAACGCAGTCCAAGGAGTGCAAACACGTTTGCAGCCAGTACCAAGAACGGCTGTTGGGTTACTGCAAAGATTGCAGGGATTGAGTCTAAAGCGAACATGACATCCATCACCGCGATGACACCCACCACAATCAGCATTGGCGTCGCAATCCATTTGCTAGCTTGTTTGAATATCAAGCTGTTGCCCTGATAGTCATCTGACACTGGAAGGAACTTGCGAATGAACTGCTCAGGGTAAGGGTTTACTTCTTCCTCTTCGCCCTTATCACGTGCTAATTGAATGCCGGTCCAAATTAGGAAGGCTGCAAATAGATACAAGACCCAGTGATACTCTGCCAGCAGCTTAGCGCCAATAACTATCATCACCGCGCGCAGGACCAACGCACCAATAACACCCCATAATAGAGCTCGAGGGCGCAAGGGTTCTGGCACCTTGTATTGGCTAAAAATGATAGCAAATACAAACAGATTATCGACGCTTAAAGACTTCTCAAGCAGATAGCCAGTCAAAAATGCGACGGTTGCTTTGTTTGCCGAGTAAACGCTGTGCGGTGCGTAGAAATCCCAGAAAAAGTAGATAGAAGTGGCAAATACAAATGCCAACACGAACCAGAATATGCTCCAGCCCAATGCTTTCTTCATAGGTACAGTGCCACCGCGAGTTTGGTAGATATCAAGCGCAACAAGTACCAGGGTCAATAGACCAAAGACGCCATACATGATGAGCGATTCTTGCATTGGTACAGATGAACTTAATTGGGTGGTATTTTCTATCGGGGACATACTTCCTCCTGGGCAGAAGGACGGTGTTTAGGTGACCTTCCGCAAAACATAAAAACCAACAGGCATACACAATATGCTGCTGATCAATGAATGCGTTGGTCTCGTTGGAGTGACTGAAAAACATTCAATCACCTTTACTTACCGGTTAAACATGCGCTTAACGGGATGACGATAAGTAAACTTGCGCTAACTACTCCCCAAAACAGGGCCATGATAGGCTTATTTGGGCCAATAGCCAACAAAAACTATTTGTGGTTAATGTACAAAAGCTTTGTTTAGTGATGCAGCCCAAGCGAGTAAGTTTTATCTGTGATACTTAAAAAAAAGAGGCTTCAACCTTAGTTGAAACCTCTTCTGTTCTGTATGCGTTTTAAAGGGTGTTTTTGTATACTTCACCGTCTTTCATGATGACTTTCTTCGCATCATCACTCATCACACAATCAACGCCTTCAAGAGGGTTACCATCGATGATTAATAGATCAGCGTAAGCACCTTCCACAATTTGACCAAGCTTACCTTCTTGATATGGGTGTTGGTAAGTCGACATCTCAAACAGGCGACCACAGTTAGATGTTGCCATGCGAAGCGCAGTGATGGTGTCGAAGGTTTGTTCGATAGCACCTAGTTCTTGCATCTGTGTTTCATGAACATTAGCAGTACCCACGCAATCTGTACCATAGGCAAGGTTCTCAATGCCATGCTTCTTAATTAGGTCAGCAGATTTAAACATCGCCTTACCAACGCGCTCAGTCTTCTTGTAAGTTTCCTCGTTTGGAAGAGGGATCTTGCGCTCTGCAATCAGCGAAGAGGTAAAGTAAGACGGAACCACCCAGATACCTTTGTCTTTGACGATTTTAGCTATCTCATCATTCATGATGGTTGCGTGTTCAAAACACATGACGCCCGCTTCGGCAGCGCGCAGCATTGCTGGAGTAGTATGAATATGAGCGGCAACGTAAGTTCCGTAATCTGATGCAGCCTCTACTGCTGCCTTCATTTCGTCTAGGGTGTATTGCAGAGTATCTAGCGGATCAAACGTTGATGATGCACCGCCGCCCGCCATAATCTTAATCTGCGATGCGCCTTTGAATAATTGCTCTCGCACAGCTCGCAATACCTCAGTGCGACCGTCTGCCACTTTAAATGTGCCAGATTTCATCAATGGAGAGTCTTCATGGCCATTCGCCAAGCGCTCTTGAGCCTGATTTTGACGATAATCTGAGTGACCACAGGTTTGTGAAATAGCCGCTTGAGAGGGCAGGATTCTTGGGCCCGTTGCGTAACCACTATCAATGGCGTTCTTAAGTCCAAGCGTGTTGCCACCCACATCACGACAAGTGGTGAATCCACGCATCAGCATCTCTTGCGAGATCTTAGCTGAGCGAATGGCCATCTCTTCGCGAGTTATTGAATCCATTACATCAAAGCTACCTGAAAGGGTAATGTGTACGTGGGCATCAATGAGACCTGGCATTACCGTACCACCTTTAGCGTCGATGATTTCGTCCGCGATGCTCGGGTCGATATCGCCAATCTTGATGATTAGATTGTCTTCAATCAGAACAGAAACGTTTTCGATTAGCTCGTTGTCTGTACCGTTAAACACATTCGCATTAGTAATTAGCTTTTTCATATTCTGTTCCTCTTTAAGGCTGCAATCATTCGGTTGATGCATTCATCTTAGGGGCACAGGCGTATCAATAATTGCCATTTAGTGACAGTGTTCTTTTTATTTTCTAGTAAAGAGAAGAAAACGAGAATGCCATGAATCCGGTAATGGGAAGCACCTATCTTAAAGGTGGGTCTCTAAGGTTTTTAAAGTGGACTGAAAGAAAGCGTAGTTTTAATAAGAGTAATGTTTTTTTCTGACTGGAATTGAATAGGGGAGTGCTGCCAAACTGATTGTTACTCCTTTTTCAAACTAAAGTATTTATTTGAATAACCGATAAAATTGAGATTTAAGTTTGCATTCATATGCTCCGTATTCATGCTGTTAACGATGGATTAAGAACTACATCCGAGTATACTTGCGATTTTTAAAATACAACAAAAGGATGTTAATACCTGTGTTAATTACGCCGCCTTAAACGCTCCACCCCTCCTATAGCTCTCGCTGCTAACCGAAGTAAAATACTAGCCTTTAGTATCTGCTTATTCTTTGCGCTTGTTAATTATCCGTCTTTATTAGGCTGCTTTTTCACGCCAAAATTTTATCAAAGAAGCATCTATCTACACCCCAGATCTATTTCTGGTGCGTTTTGCCGTGCCCAAATTGAGAATTCAATGTACCAAAATATAAAAATTGATTGGATGTCTAACATCCGTGGAGACCTACTTGCTGGTCTCGTTGTTGCGCTTGCGTTAATTCCTGAAGCCATTGCCTTTTCTATCATCGCTGGTGTCGACCCTAAAGTTGGGCTCTATGCCTCTTTCAGTATTTCTGTTGTTATCGCAATTACCGGAGGCCGTTCGGGGATGGTTTCGGCGGCCACTGGTGCCATGGCATTATTAATGGTTACCTTAGTAAAAGAACATGGGTTGGAATATTTACTGGCCGTAACAGTGCTTACTGGTGTTCTGCAGGTATTGGCAGGATATTTGAGGCTCGGTAGTCTCATGAGATTTGTCTCACGTTCCGTCGTAACTGGTTTTGTAAACGCTCTCGCTATCTTGATTTTTCTTGCTCAGCTACCTGAACTCACCAACGTAACTTGGCATGTGTATGCGATGACCGTTGGCGGACTAGGCATCATTTATCTCTTCCCTTACCTTCCGGTCGTTGGCAGATTAATCCCTTCGCCTTTAGTGTGCATCATCGTCCTGACGATAATCGCTATCGGATTTGACATTGATATCCGCACTGTTGGTGATATGGGTAACTTACCCGATACTTTGCCAATCTTCCTTTGGCCTGATGTGCCTTTCAACTTAGAAACCCTGTCTATCATTTTCCCGTATGCAGTTGGACTTTCTGTCGTCGGTTTATTGGAATCGATGATGACGGCGACGATCGTTGACGACCTTACCGACACAAGCAGTGATAAAAATCGAGAATGTAAAGGCCAAGGCATTGCCAACATCTTTACTGGTCTGTTTGGTGGTATGGCAGGATGTGCCATGATTGGGCAATCGATGATCAATATCAAATCAGGTGGTCGAGGCCGACTATCGACGCTATCGGCTGGTGTGTTCTTGCTAATTATGGTCGTTTTTCTTGGTCCCTGGTTGAAGCAAATCCCAATGGCAGCATTAGTCGCTGTGATGATTATGGTGGCTATCGGAACCTTCTCTTGGCGTTCTATTATGGACCTAAAAAAACACCCGTTATCAACTAATATCGTCATGCTTTCTACCGTAATTATTGTTGTGGCGACCCACAACTTAGCGATTGGTGTGCTTGTCGGCGTTCTGCTTGCCTCGTTGTTCTTTGCCAACAAGATAAGTCGAATGATGGTAATCAAAAATGACAGCGTGGAGTGTAGCTCTCGAAGGTATACCGTCATCGGACAGATCTTTTTCGTATCTTCAGACAAATTTATTGAGTCGTTCGATTTTAAAGAAGTCATTGAATCAGTAACGATAGATTTATCAGCAGCACACTTCTGGGACGTCACATCAGTTTCAGCGCTAGACAAAGTTGTCGTTAAATTTCGCCGTGAAGGTACACATGTTGACTTGATTGGAATGAACCAAGCCACACGTACCATTGTCGACAAATTTGGTGTACATGATAAGCCCGAAGAAGTTGAAAAATTATTGGCCGGACATTAAGGAAGAATGCATGAAAAAAATAATCGCTTGTATAGATGGCTCTAACCTAACAACTTCAACCTGTGAAGCTAGTGCTTGGGTTGCAAATAAAGTGGATGCCCCGTTAGTTTTATTCCACGCTCTGGATCACTCCACTTTACCCGTAGTTAGTGAGTTCTCTGGCCAAATCGGTTTAGGGAGCCAAGAAGAGTTGCTTGCAGAACTCACTGAGCTCGATCAAGCTCGCAGCAAAATCATGTTACAACACGCTAATGCATTACTTACTGAAGCTCAAAATTGGATTGTAAACCAAGGCGTAAAAAACGTGAGCAAATTACAACGCCATGGCAGTTTATTGGAAGGTCTCGTGGATCTGGAGGATGAGTTGCGTGTATTAGTTATTGGAAGGTCGGGAGATTCACACTCAGTTGGCTCACAGCTCGAAACCGTAATTCGTTCTATTAAGGCGCATATACTCGTCGTATGTGAAGGTTTTCAACTTCCAGACTCATACATCATTGCGTTTGATGGCAGTTCTTTTAGTGAAAAATTGATCGAAAAGGTAATTCAAACCCCTTTGCTAAAAGGAATAGATTGCCACTTAGTGATGATCAATGATGGTGGGAATAAAAACGAAGCGCTCGAGAAAGCAACAATCCAACTCGAAGAGTCGGGTATAAAAGTAACAGCAGCGGCACTCACTGGTGCGGTCGAGAAAACACTTATCGATTATCAGCAACAGCATGGGATCGGTATGATGGTGATGGGCGCTTATGGGCACTCTCAACTGAGACAGTTTTTTGTAGGGAGTAATACCTCCAAAGTTTTATCTAACAGTCACGTCCCATTACTGTTGATTCGATAGGCTCTCGTTGAGTTTCAATTTGTCGGTGAAGTCCAGGTTGATGCCTACAATCAATCTGGACACAAAATAAAAAGACTTCTCTCTAGCTGAAGCGATTCATTAATTGCTAATTTTCAATTTCACTGGCACGTTCGCATCTAGAAGCGTGCTGCAACGATGAAAGCTCGCCCTTGTCCCATTCTTTGCTAGAGATGCAGCTCGCCAGTTAAACACAGCATTACTTTTCTTATTAAAGTTAGGATCCGACGCCATTTAATTCGCCGATTTCAACTTACCAAATAATTTTTAGTCAATACGGGTAATAAAGGTTTGCTCGTCATCCACAAAAGCCACAAAGCCGCCGTGATAAATAAACATGCGACCGCGCCCCTCAACCAGGCAGGCAAGCTGTGGGTTCAAATCTTCTTCGTTATTTTGGCTTTGAAAAGTGCCGGTATCGGTGACTACGCCGTTGAGTGATGGCAAATATCCATAAGTGCGCTTGGCTTGATCAATCAGGCTCAATTCGCTGGCGGTAGAGAAGCAAGAGGGGATCGCACCAGCGTCTTCGATAAACATGGTTTTCAATTCTTCAAAAGCTGTTATCACCAGCCAGTCGATGTCGTTAACACGATGGATAAACATAGAGTTTCTCGATAATTCTGATGCGAAGATTTTATCACTATCAGGAGAGAACGTAGTAGAAATTTAGTTGTTAAAGGCGGTAATTTAGTGCCATTTCCGGACTTTCACTAAGCTAACTTGATAGACGCTTTTTCCTTAGAATGAACAAGGAGAGTGTTTTGTATTGACCAAAGTCACCTGATTTTTCTTTAGCAAAACTAAAGGGGGAGTAAATTTAACATAAGCTCATTCTCCACGAGTTCTACCAAAAAAAGCTAGTGAGCAGATACCACTAGCTTTTTTGCAAATAGGTTCAGCGAAGAACCTTGGAAAGCTCTTCACTTAACAATTGTTTAAACCAAGTTTGAGCTTCACTGTTAGCATTTCGCTTGTGCTGGATAAGGTTCATTGGAACTGACCACTCACTGAGCGGCATGATCATTTGAAATGAGTCTTCATACCCTTTGTATTTTGTTAATACACTCGCTCCAAACAGAACGGAATCACTCTCTAGCATTATGTCTATTAAAGTTTGTGTTTGAGTACTTCTAACCGTGCCTAGTTTTGCAATGCCTTGCTGTGCCAGTAATTGTTCCAATGGTGCATCAAACGTGTTGTAAAAGTCTTTCTCAACATACATGCCAATTACTGGGAATTGCAAAACCTCTTGCAGACTAGGTGATGCATCGAGCAGAAGAGGGTGGCCATTTCTGACATACAAGCTTGCAGATAAGCGTCCAACCAGCTCAACTAGATGAGATTTACTACCGGAGTCTTCATAGTGAACCGAAAAATCTAGTGTTCCTTGGTCTAGTAAAGCCAATTGATTTGATTTGATAGGTATTTCGATCAAATTGACGTTCGGCGCTACTTGCTTGAGTTTTCTCACTAGCTTTGGAATGACAATACTAGACAAGAACGTAGGGAGTGCTACAGAAAAGCTTTCTTGACAGGTAGAGGGTTCGAAAGGCTTGGGTATAACAAGTGATTTTAATTGGCTCAGTAGTTCTGGTAACTCTTCATTGAGTTCAAGGGCTCGCTTTGTTGGCACAAGCCCCTTTGCAGTTCGAGTAAACAGAGGATCATCAAACGTATCTCTAAGCCTTTGCAAACTGTAGCTCATCGTCGATTGCGAAACACACATCTCGTTGGCAGCCCTTGTTACATTCAGCTCCCTCATAAGTACATCCAGAGTAACTAAAAGATTCAAATCAATCCTTGAAAGGCTTCTTGCGGTTAAATTATCCATGGTTAACATTATTTAATTTATCGATAATATATTATAAAAATAAACCATTATATTGATATTTAAAAGTACCGTATTGTGAAGGGGTACCTTAAATGAGACCAGTGACTAACAGGAAAGGATGATTGAGCAACATAGGGGTAACCTTAGCTTAATGTGAAATGTGGTCTTTATTAGAGATGAAGTTAATTACTTAAACCTATTGCCGTTTTCGATGGCTCTTCTTTTGGATGAGCAGATTGAGCCGCATCAACTATACGAGACAGTTGTAAATGAAAAAATTACTAATAGCACTATCAATCGCATCAACCTTTTCTGTTTCAGCTTATGCTCAAGAAGCTGATACTTTAGATGAATTATTCACTGACGGCGGTCGTGAAATAACCGTTGCTGAATACCCAATGGTTGAGACAGCTCGTAACCTCCTGATTAAGCAAGATGAAGTAGGTGTGAACAACTTCTTTCATAAGCGAGAGTTATCCCCAACCGATAAGCAAGATATCGTTCGAATGAACCGTGATACCTATTATTCATTTGCGACTATCAATGTGTCTGAAGGGGCAACGGTGACTATCCCCGAAGTGCCTGAAGGTAAATATGTATCGATTCAGGTAATCACTGAAGATCACCGTATCCAACAAATGGAATACGGCGCAGGTACGTTTGATCTCGATACGCATACTGGCGAGCACGTATACTTGGTTGTGCGCCTTGACTCAACCATCCCGGTTAATGAGGCTCACGCTATTCAAGATAAAATGCTCATTGATGCAAAATCTGATGAAGTGTTTACCTTTGAGGGCGGGTTATCGCAAGAGTCTTTTGAAGCTGTTGAAATTGACCTAAAGAAACAAATGGCAGGAATTCTAAAGAGAGATGGTGCTCAAGCTCTAACGGGAATGTTTACCAGCCCTAATGATGATTCTTCTGAGTCATTCACCGAGGAGAAGTACTATGTGGGTACGGCTATCGGTTGGGGTGGCGCACAAGAAGTCGATAATATCTACGAGGTATCAGGACAGTATCCTGCGAACGTATGTCACCAAGCAACATTTGAAGACCCTAAGAACCATGCGTTTTTGTCAGTGACTGTATATAACCAGAAAGGCTATATGTTTAACGATGTTGCACACGTCAATACATCAACAGCTGAGTACAATGACGATGGTACTTTGACTCTGAGCTTTGGTTGTGGTGATGATGTTCCCAATAACATCACCACCACAGAAGGCAACGACACCGATACGTTTACTTTGGCGTTCCGCCACTATATGCCGAGTAAAACAGTACTCGAAGGCTTCCGTGTCATACCGTTAGTTAAACCGGTTAAGTAACTATAAGTACCTAATAGCCCTTCTTTAGAAGGGCTATTTCAATTTTTTTGCTAATTTTTTGATTTTGAACACTTCTATATTAAATTATTTCCGTCGACAGAGACGTGTTACATGCCCACCCGAACACTCTCTTCAAAAACTAGAAATAGCCCTCTCTTATGCTTCTTTGGTTCGATGATAGAAATTAATAATGTGTCATTAAATGGCAGTTATTGAAATCCAACTCTGGATAAGATGTACATCAAATCGAGGTCACCTAGCCAAATTGAGAGAGTTATGTATGTCTAACGTAGAAAAGAGTTATGGTTTCAACACTCAGCAACGCCTATTTGTGGGTTACACGCTAGCGGTATTGGTCGATCTAGTGGTACTCAACCTGTTTGATGAGTACTGGGGATTTGTCAGTATCGAGTCTTTCACAATCTCACTGATTGCTGCACTGCTACTTCAGTTGCTGCTTAAGCTTTCTATCGGGCTTGAGCATAAGATTGCTAATCACTTTAAATCTAAGCCAGGTAAAGCCCCTAAGGTGTACCGAGCGATTTCGACTTACATCATCTTGGTGGGCTCAAAGTTCATTATGTTAGAAGCAATTAACTTGTTGTTTGGTGAAAAAGTACAATTTACTGGTCCTTGGAACGGCGTTGTCGCCTTCTTTGGTGTGGTGTTTGCTATCTTGATTGCTGAAATGATTGTATCGAAGATCTACTTTGCCCTAGACGATACAGAGAAACAATCAGCAGAAAAAGCGGCAGCTTAAAAGACTTACAGAGCCATCTCGCAAGAGGTGGCTCTTTTATTATCTACCGTGCCATCATTTTTAGAGCTCGTTAACTGCACCGCAGTAAATAATCGGTATAATTTTGCTACCCTCCTTACGCCTGACAGCTTGAATGAAAACGCCCACCGCAAAAGATGTCGCAGATGCTGCCAATGTTTCTATAAGCACGGTATCACGCTATCTCAATCGAACCGCCCCAATTGCCAAGCAGACGATTATTGCCATTGAACAGGCCATATCAGAACTGGGCTGTATTCCGTTAAACGCGAAGCAGAAAGAGGTTAGGTCTAAAGAAAAACTGATTGGCTTGATGATTCCGACATTTGATAGCTCTTTTATTAGCAGCACTTTAGAGGGTATGGATCCCGCCATTCAAAACAGTACCTATCACCTTGTTATTGAAACGAGCAACTGGGACAAGGATAGAGAAGTCAAAGTGATTCAGCGGATGCTGAAGCAAGGGATTGAGGGGCTTATTGTTCTGGTTAATAGCTTGTCGGAAGCCGAAATAAAAGCCATTGTCGGTGAGATGCCCGTGTTAGTGGTGGCAGGCGTGAGCGAAGGTATTTACCCACATATAAGCATTGATAACTTGGCTGGTGGACGCTTGGCGACCGACTATCTTATTGAGCTTGGCCATAGAAATATTGTGAATCTTTACAGTAGCGAGCTTGGTAATAAGGATTCGTTGCAACGCAGCCAAGGTTATCGCGAGAGCCTTGCAAGCGCAGGAATCCCCTATGATGAAAAGCTGAGTTTAGAAGGTGGTTACCGAGCAACCTGTGCCTCGCGAGCAACACAATCATTGATTGATCAAGGCATCGAGTTTACTGCGATATTTGCGGGCAACGACCTGAGTGCTCTTGGGGCAATCAAGACCTTATCGCAAAATGGCATCAAGGTGCCAGATCAGGTGTCTGTAATAGGTTTTGATGATTCTCCTGCTGCGTCCGTGTTTTTACCCAAGCTGACAACCATAAAGCAGCCTTTGTCGGAAATGGGCGAGGTGGCGATACAGCAGATGATGCTCATGATCGCTGGCAAAACGGCAAGTTTGCCTGCTTTAGAACTCGAACTTATCGTTAGAGGCAGTACCGCTAGGCTAGCTAATGAAGGTGAGAAACCATCTTGTGGTTAGCTCGCCTAATCCTTTGAGTTACCGTATGTCGATCCTAGCCCCAAACCAGCATCATCTCATGAAACAAAAGTCTATTTTTTCTTATAACTAATTGTTTATTAATAATAAAACCTATGAAAGTTACTGTCTGTTTCATCTCTCACTATTGATAGCATTCCGAACAATTCTTCTTGCAGATAAATATAATGATTTCAGTTAATTAGAACACTTGCTGTTAAAAAACTGCAATGTGAATTGAGCTGAAAACCTATTGAAAATAACGCTCTGTTTGAAGCAGTTTCTAGATAGTCTCAACGGTCTTAAGGGAAGAAACAATGAATCGAATTGCGAAACTGGGTAGCGCTTTGCTTATGAGCTCTATTCTTATGGGATGTACATCAGGCAGTAGTGCTCCCGCAGAAAACCAGAATGCCAATCAAGATACTATGGCGGCATCTGGCAAGCTAAATACGACGGATGTGCCTTTGTATGGCGCAGAGGTTTACAGTAAGGATAAGGTGAAATTTGGTAAGTTTGTTGTTCGAATGAAGATGGTATCGAACCCTGGTGTTGTTTCATCGTTCTTTACTTATGACAATGAGTCTTGGCAGGGCGGAATACCTTGGCGTGAGATTGATATTGAAGTGATTGGTAAAAACCCAAATCAATTCCAAACCAATCTAATTACCGGTGACTCAGGGAATAGAATCCACTCTGAAAATATTCATGAGCTTGCGAACATGGATGAGTTTCATGAATTTACCGTGATCTGGACGCCAGATAAAATCAGTTGGTTGGTCGATGGTAAAGAGGTCTACACTGAGCGCGCTGAAGATTCTCAGCAAGTCATTGATATGCGCTCTTCTCCACAAAGCTATCGTATGAACCTATGGATTTCAGAGGCGGCTGAATGGGTTGGCAAGTTTAATAAAGAAGATTTGCCTCTTTACCAATACGTTGACTGGATTGAATACCATAGCTATGAAAATGGCGAGTTTGAGCTAGATTGGCGTGATGACTTTACCTCTTTTGACAGCGAGCGCTGGGGGAAGGGCGATTGGGGCTTTGATTCCAATCTAGTGACCTTCGCACCAGAGAACGTGATCATCAAAGATGACATGCTAATTCTTGGCTTAACGGCAGGTAGCAAGGGCATCAAATAACGTCTAATCACAACCGTTTTTTAGGTTATTTTGAACACCGCTTTGCCCCGTTGGCTTAGCGGTTTTTTTGTCTTCAATTCATCACTTTGAAAGTACTGTCTCTAACGATGAGTTCGGCGGGTGGGACTAAAGGCTTATCAGCATTGTGGCTCATAATGTCGCAAATATGGCTTAGCGCTATCTTGCCGATTTCATACAATGGCTGGCGCACAGTGGTTAGGGCTGGAGTGAATATTTCTGAGGTATAGAGGTCGTCAAAACCGATAACGGAGACTTGCTGTGGGACGGTAATATCCTGCTCTCTTAGGGCTTGAATCACACCATAAGCGCTTAAGTCATTGGCCGCAAAAACAGCGCTGAACGCAATATCATCTTTGATGAGCTGAAGAACGGCATTGTAAGCGGTTTCGGAATAGTAACCACCATCGACAATGAGCCTCGAATCGACCTCTAATCCTGCCTCTATTAAGCTTTGCTTGTAGCCTTCTAGTCGATCTTTGGCGTCCGGCCCTTCGTTTAAGCGGCCATGAGCATGAACAATCTTAGTGTGTCCTAGCTGTATTAAATGGTTGGTGGCTATTCTTCCTGCAATCACATTGTCGATCTTGAGTATCGGCAGAGATCCCTTATCTGAGCCTGCAACTATGAGTATCGGAAGCGTTCCTACCAATCGTTTGATTTCATCTTCGCTCAGTAAACTGACCACCAGTACAAGGGCGTCCACGCCTAAGTCCAGCATCTGTTTTATGATCTTCTGCTCTCGCACCATACTAAAGCGTGAGCTTTCAACTCGCATGCTATAGGCACTGCTTTGGGCGCAGTGATTGATGCCGTTTAAGATGCTAGCAAAGTAGGAGTTATCGAACGTTGGTACTACTATGCCAATCTTCATACTGCGAGCCTTGTTGCCATGATGTTTTGTGGTCTTGGCGCTAAAGCTCAGCGCCGATATTGCTTGCTCTATCGCTTGGACCTTCTCTTTGGCTATGTATCCCGTTTGATTGTTAAATCGAGAAACTGTGCTTACAGAAACGCCAGCAAGGCGAGCGACATCATAGACGGTAGGCTTTTTCATACAGGTAGATTAGCTATTGAGCATTATTGAAGGGTGACGCAATAATGTATCTTATTGTGGGATAAAAAGGTTTTGATTTTGCTACTTTTTGCCTGTTTGTGTCTAAGAACGCAGATAAAAAAGCACCAGCGGAGTTCCACTGGTGCTTAGTCTGCTTAGCGCTCTATTTATGCAGGGTCAAGCTCCTTACATACTCGCTTTTGAACAAGTGGTGGGGCAGGTTCGTAGTGACTCAAGCTCATGGTAAAGGTACCTTCTCCGCCAGTCATTGCCTTGAGTCTTCTCGAATAGTCTTGAAGCTCATTAAGAGGTGCTTTGGCCATGATCAAAGTATGTCCGATGCTGATACTTTCACTGCCTTCTACAAGCCCTCTGTTCCCCGCAAGATCACCGGTGACATCCCCAACGCTATTGATAGGCAGCTCTAAAGTGAGGTCTACAATAGGCTCTAGGACAATAGGGTTTGCGTCTTGAACGGCTTGAAGAAAGGCTTTTTTACCTGCGATAACAAAGGCGATTTCTTTGGAGTCTACAGAGTGGTGTTTACCATCAAACACAGTCACTTCGATGTCTCGTATTGGATTGCCAGAAATGGTGCCTTCTTCCAAGCCTTGGCGCACGCCTTTTTCAACCGCGGGGATCAGTGACGTAGGGATTGCACCACCCACTACTTTATTGACGAATCTAAAGCCTTCACCACTGGCAAGGGGTTTGACTTTCAGCTTCACCTCACCAAATTGTCCAGCACCGCCACTTTGTTTTTTGTGGCGATAGAGCGCCTCGGCTTCTCGGGTAATGGTTTCAAAGTATTCAACGCTCGGTTGGGAGGTGTCTACTTCTAGCTTGTAAACCTTGGCCATTTTCTCTAGAGCGACTTTGAGATGAAATTCCCCCTGACCGGAGAGTAAGGTTTCGTTGCTGCGGTGACGGTGCTCAATCTTTAAGGTAGGGTCTTCACAGGCAATACGTTGTAGCACCTCTCCCAGTTTTTGTTCATCCCCGCGCTTTTTAGGTTTTAGGCACTGTGAGTACATAGGGCTTGGGAAATCTAAGGTTTTTAGGGTCATGCCATCTTCATCATGAGAGTCGTGAACAATTGAATCAAAGTTGAGTTCATTGACCTTAGCGATTACGCAGATATCTCCAGCTCTGGCATGGTCTATCTCATTGCGGGTTTTGCCTTGCAGTTGATAAAGATGCCCAATCTTAAAGGCTTTATTACTCTCATCCACAAAGAGTTGACTGCCTGTATGCAGGTCTCCTTGGAACACTCGAAGGTAGGCCATTTTTCCCATATAAGGGTCGACACTGACCTTAAACACGTGTGCAACGGTATGCTCCAGCGTCTCGCAGTTCACCGGGGTAAGTTTGCCGTCTTTCTCTAGCAATGGAGGGTTGCCTTCATTAGGCATTGGCATGAGCTCACTGAGTGTTTTCAGCAGTAACTCTAGTCCAGCGCCAGTCTCTGATGAGACAAAACAGATAGGGACAATGTGTCGTAGGCGCAGCGCTTCTTCAAATGGGTCGTGCAGCTGTGTTGCTGTGAGCGATGAGCCTTGTTCTAGGTAGATTTCCATTAGGTCTTCATCAAGCTCGACGACTTGATCGATCAAGGCCTCGTGCGCAGTATCAACCGCTTGGATAGAGGTCGCAAGTGTGTAATCAGGCTCAAAGTAGCAATCGACTACATCAGTGCTATCTTCACTTGGTAAATTTAGCGGTAGGCAGTGACTACCAAAGGTGGTTTGAATCTGCGCAAGGAGTTCGGGCAACTGCTCTGGGTGCGTGTCTATCTTGTTGATGATAATCATCTGGCAGTTGTTTCGCTGTTTGGCGAAATCAAACAATCTGCGAGCGCTTTGATTGATTGGAGTATTGGGGTCGATAACAAGCGCCGCTGTTTCAACGGCAGGAAATACGCTTAGGCTTCGACCTAGTAATTCGTTTTGCCCTGGAGTGTCGATAACGTTGAGGCGGTGTTTTTTGTAGCTTAAGGTGACGGGGGTGGCTTCGATGCTGTGCTGATAATGAATGGATTGCTCATCAAAATCGGTGACAGTATCACCTCTGTCAACACTGCCAAGGGAGTTGGTTTCATAACAATGAAACAGCATCTTTTCTATTAATGTGGTTTTACCTACACCGGCTTGACCGGTAAATACAATGTTGCGAATGTGATTGATAGGCATAGTGGCCTCCTTGCAAGACTCTTTCTAGGTATCCTCAATCAAAGGCATTGAGAATTAACTTGGGCAATAGAAGGTTGGGGCGGGAATTCCCGCCTTGTCGTCTTCCAAGTCATCTTGCGAGATAGGAGCCGCATAGGCTGTACTCAATGGAAATTGAACACTGTTATAGCATGACGAATTTCATTGGCTCTTGGTGTGATCAGCCTAGTTATTGGGCAGTTTGAAAGTTAATCTAAATCAAAATTTGCTCAGATAGTTTAAAAGTCGACAAGTTTTGAGTGAAGGTTGTGAGTCTGAAGGCTGTTTGAGAGTGAGGTGTGAGAGTAAATAGTAGGAAAATGGTCGCGTTTTAAAGTAGACTGATCTACCGTGTTTACGTCAATTAAGCAGATCTAAAGAACTCTATGCAAGACCCTCGCGAAAGCTCTAAAACCGAAGCCATCATTGAACACGCTACTGCCAAGTGTAAGCAAAATGGTGGACAGCTGACAGAAAAACGAAAGAAGATCCTGTTGTGTCTGACTGGAACTCAAAAAGCACTATCGGCTTATGAAGTCGCTGATCTGTATAAAGAACAGTATGGTCAGAGCATGTCACCGATGTCGGTTTATCGCATATTAGATTTTCTGCAAGAGCAAGGCTTGATTCATCGACTGCAAATTGCCAATAAATACATCTCATGCATGCACATCACCTGCGCTCATAGCCATGAAACGGCACAATTTTTGATTTGTTCTAATTGCTTTAAGGTCAAAGAGGTCAGTATCGATCCTGCACTGATCAGTGAGCTAAGGCAAAACGTCGCTGATGCTGGTTTTGTATTTGCTAGCCAGCAACTAGAGGTGAATTGCCTTTGTGAGGATTGCAAAAACCTATAGAATTAACGGGTTATTTACCCATCTGAGGTAGCCAATCTAAGATAGCTCGTTTGAAGCTTGGGCGCTCCATTATGGCTTCTTTCCACTGTTCCAGGTGCTGATAATTCTCAAATGGAAATTTGGCTGCTTTGAGTATGATAAGCTGCGGCACCCAAGCAATATCCGCAAGAGAGTACTCTTCTCCGGCTAACCATTTGTGGTCTTTTAAGCGCTCATCCATCTTTTTAAAGCAGTCATCGATAACCTGCGTCGCATTCACAACATCTTGTTCTGAAAAACCTTCATTAGAATTAAATCGTTCATGAAACTCTAGTAGAGCCTTATCAAAGGTTTGGTTCTTGCGATAATCATCCATTACCTCTTGTGAGCGTTTCATCCTGTCGCTGGAACCAAAATTTGAGTACATGTAAGTCTTGATGGATAAGTGGTTGTCTCGGGCTAGATACATCCACTCGTACATCTGGCTTTCGTCCTGTTTGGACTGTGGGCGAAGAGAACCTGATGCGTAATGCTGATCGATGTAGTCGATAATATCCGCCGAATCAATGATAACTACGCCGTCGTCCACTAGAGTGGGAACCACAGCATTGGGGTTGATGCCAATGTATTCCTTGGTTAGCTGTTCGCCTTTTTGCAAGTTAATAGGGTGGCTTTCCCACGCAAGGCCCTTTTCCTCTAGCGCTAGTCTCACTCGCATTGCACAGTTAGAAAATCCTGTGTGGTAGAGATGCAATCCTTTGAAACTTTCTACCGATTTATTGGTTGGTTTGATAATACCCATATTGTTACCTCTTCATCGATTAGTGCTAGTGAAGGAAATCTGGTTAACTCACTAGTTGACAAATACAACCTTAATGGCATTGGTAGATTTTGTCAACCACTTTGTGTCTGTCGTTTTATTAGCTCGATCTAAAGAGATTCAGCAAGGCGCTATCGACCGATAAGCCAGTTAGATAAAACATTGTAACTTAATAATTGAAACGTCGGTTTGATATGCATTGAAGGATTGGTGTTTGAACTGTACAATGAGGACGCTGAATCACTCTTAGTGAGGCTGTTTTCAACTGACTTTTTTCAATGTGATTTGCTTACGTTGAAATGATACAACGTAGAAGAGATAACATGGATCCAAATATAATCATTGCATCAATATTGATATTTATTGGTGCTTTTATTCAAACAACGACTGGATTTGGAATGGCTATTGTTGTTTCTCCAGTACTAATACTGATAGCGCCTGATTTTATTCCTGGGCCTATGATTATTGTTGGGTTATTTCTTTCTTCAATTAATGCTATTAAATATAGAGACCATATTTCTCTTGTTAGATTAAAGAGTGCGTTTGTCGGGCTTTTACCTGGAATAATATCAGGGGGTTTGCTTCTTTATTTTATCGATGTGACTAAGTTTTCATTGTTTATCGGTATTGTTGTATTGCTGGCGGTTATCGTTAGTTTACTGCCTATGAAGATTGATGAAACACCAAGACGCCTTGTATCGGCAGGATTTCTATCAGGTTTTCTAGGTATGAGCTCTGGGATAGGTGGTCCTCCTTTAGCGCTACTTTGGCAGCATCAAGCCGCGATGCTAGTGAGAGCAAACTTAGCCGCCTTCTTTGTTATAAGCTCAATTATTTCGTTGATCATTCAAATACCAATTGGATATATGAGTATGAAACACTTGTATTTATCATTGCCATTATTGCCGGCCAGTTATTTTGGTGGGCGTTTAGCAATTATATTTGTGGAGAGAATTCCGCAACATATGGTAAGGGCACTTTCATTGGGTCTTTGTAGTATAGCTGCTTTAGGAACTATATATTCTAGTATTATAAGAATGTGATTAAATTAATATTAAAAGCGAATCTATTTCGTTGCGGTGTAACTAGTATTAGGGGATAAAAATGAACAAAAACGCTTGGGTAACCACTGCATGGGCCGATATTTTTAAGAAAATCAAATCGACTAGTCAGGAAATGACCATTGATTTTCCCTCAATGACAGAGAATGGTGTTTACCAAAATACTCACAAGCCATGGGCTTGGGTAGTAGGTTTCTGGCCTGGTTTGCTTTGGCTATTGTATGAGAAAGAGTCTTATAAACCCTTTATGGATATGGCCATTGATAGAGAAAACACTATGGATGGGCCTTTGGATGAGTATGTGGATATTCATCACGATGTAGGCTTTATGTGGCAACTGACGTCAATGAAACACTATGAACTGCTGGGCAATGATCTCTCCAGAACACGAGCGTTGCGAGCTGCGAGTCATTTAGCCAGTCGATTCAATATCAATGGTCGATTCCTTACCGCTTGGAACAAGAATGATGTTAACTCGGCAGACCCAAGGGGTCTTAGTATCATCGATAGCACGATGAATCTGCCAATACTTTATTGGGCCGCAGAGCAGCTTGATGCACCGCGATTTAAATTGATTGCAATGGCGCATGCAGACACTGTTTTGAAGGAGTTTATTCGTGAAGATGGGTCTGTTCGACACATGGTTGAATTTGACTTTCTTTCCGGGGAAGTGAAAAAGCATCATGGCGGGCAAGGCTACAACCAAGATTCTGCATGGAGCAGAGGAGCATCTTGGGCAATTCATGGTTGTGCGCTTAGCTATCAATACACCAAAGAACCTCGGTATCTCGATGCCGCAATGAAAACAGCGGATTTTTTTATTAGCCAATTACCTGAAGATCATATCCCTCATTGGGACTTCAGAGCCCCTAGAGACGAAAATACGGCAAGAGATACATCAGCAGCGGCTTGCGCGGCTAGCGGGATGATCCTTATTTCAGATCTCGTCGAGGATACTGAGCTGAAAGAGCGCTACTTATCAACTGCGACAAATATTCTAAAAAGCTTGAGCGATAACTACAGCACTTACGATGACCCTAGCCAACAAGGGCTACTGATTGCTGGTGCATTTAACTGCCCACAAGGTTTAGGTATTAATTGTTCTCTAATTTATGGTGATTACTACTTTGTAGAGGGGATGTCTAAATTGGTAGACAGGCTTCAGGGGTAAGTGGTTTCGCTGTTTACTATTAACGCATAAAGCGTACCGAGTAATAGATGTCGGTCTAATCGTTTAAGATCCTGATTATGACCGACGTTTTAGGACTGTCCGTTTTTAGTCTCTATTCTTTTAAGCATGAATTATTCGCAGTGAATACTGTCTTTAACACCTTGTGGAACGGCTAGATCTTCACATTTGGAGATAGTGCGCGCTTTTTCTTTTTGCTGTCCATTAGTCTCAATGTACTGGTCGACATCACCGGTTGCTTCTAGTTGCACTAGAGCTTGGTTGTGCGTGACGGCGTTGATACTGGCTTGCTGCTCAGAAGTCATGTGTGCTTCGGCTCTGATTTCGTCAGTAGATTCTGCAGCATTGTTGGGGTTTGCCACTGCTGCACCTGCCATCAATGCAGAAGTGATGATGCTCAGTTGGATCGTTTTGATGATGTGTTTGTAGTTCATGGATATTCTCCTAATCAAATTTCAATGACACCGTAAACGGCTGCGGTGTTTTGCTGTTGATAGAAGATTACATCGGATTTTGTCGATCTTTTAATCGCACTTGTAGGGTGCTGTCCTACAAAAAAACGGCCACAAGGGCCGTTTTGTATAAGGTTACCGTTACTTCCAAGTTTGCTGGTAAACGCGAGTTAGGTTGCCACCAAACAGTTTACGTAGGTCTTCATCGGTGTAACCCATTTTCCAAAGCTCATCGACAGTAGCTGCTAGGTGTTTAGACAGCTCAGCACAGCCAGTCGCGCCTTGGTCGAAGGCATAAATCATATAGCCATTATCGGTATATTTTTCCGCATGTTTCTTGGCAAACGCGACCACTTTCTCTGTTTTCATCATGTCATCGGTAGCGATACCGACATGGTCAACACCCACTACTTGCACCGCGCCATCAATCATTTCAGCATATTGCTTCGGTGTAATGTCTTCTGGCCAAACACCATCCATCATCCATTCAGTACCCGTGACTGAGATTACGCCACCCATGTCGGCGACTGTTTTTGCTTGCTCATCTGAGATCAAGCGATAACAAGGGGCAAGGCGGTAGTCAGCATCGCCTTTCTTTAGGCCTTTGCTTGCCATGCGCTCTTGCGTTTCAGGCACGGTTTCATGAGGCTCACAACCGTAGGTAGAGGCCAGTGGTGAATGCGAGTAGATTGCTGGGACACCCTTATGGTTCTTCTTCATATAATCGGTAATGTCTTTGGTGGTCTGGTTCGACGTATGCGAAAGGTCAACGGTAATACCGTGTTTCACCATCTCGTCGATGACCTTCTTACCAAAATCGGTTAGACCAGATTCGTCACCACCCATACTAGAGATCACGCCAACACCGGTTTGCTCTTTGCCGTTATAAACAAGCTGCATGGTTTTGATGCCCATATCAGCCATGGTTTTAACCTTACTTACATCGCCTTCCAGCATCATTGTGGTTTGAGAGTTCCACATTATTGCGTACTCACCATTTTTGTGTGCCAGTGCGAAATCTTCAGGCGTCTTCACAATGCGTATCTTGGTATCAGCGGATTTGATGGCATGGTTCCACTTTTGATACTCAGACTGAAATGCTATCCACGTTGGTGTATGTGGTGCCCCTAGAGTGACTGAAGCACCAGTAATGCCACGTTGATGGGCAAGGTCAATGTATTGCGCTACCTCTGAGTCTTTGTCCCAACCAGTTTGATAAGGTGATGCATAGAAATCGATAGCGACATTGTCCACAACAAACTGCTGCGCTTTAGGGGTTGCCTGGTCGTGCCAATCTTTGGTTTCAATGGATGCAAATGCTGAAGTAGACGCAAAGATTATTGATGCAAGAAGTAACTTTTTCATATCTAAATTCACCTGTTCGTTTAGGCTATATCGTCGTGTTGATGTAGTTACTATAACGGCTGAGAAATCTTCAAATACCCATATTGCGCCAATTGTTTCAGAATGATGATAGGGGTAATAAAGAGAGAAAAGTAACTGTAACGTATTGATTTATAGTTAGTAGCTTAGACTAAATCTCAACGAGTGAAGGAAAGTATGCGGTTTAAGTGCGATGAAATAATTGAGTATAAAAACGTACGATAGTTAAGGCGACCATGACGTACACCAGCATGTTCACCGGTGTCGTGATCTCATAGACGGGTATAGGCTTTGTGGCTGCCATTGTGATCATCAATAGTAGGTTGCCTCCGAGGACTCGATAGACGAGCCATTGCGGGTTGCCAAAGGTGCGGTAAATAACAAATACGTTAATAAAGTAAAAGGTCAGCAATTGCCACACCTCGGTCATAGCGGGCATTAACAGTACATATTGAATAAGAAAGCCAACGCCAAACACCATGTAGCCAATCATCCAATGCTTTATCATTTGCTGCGGCATGTTACTCAAGACGGCGGCACACACTGCGCTGTTAATAATAAACATGGTGCCGGAAGGAATAGGTAGGTAGAGCCAAAACAAGATAGCGGAAGTGAAGCTAGCGCTACCAACCAAAGTATTCCTTGCTCGCTCGCGCCACCTATATTGAACTCTGCGTAAGGCTTGATAGTTATCTTTGTGATTGTCCTGATAGAAATGAGTGACTGTTGTCGGTAATGGTAGGCTCTCGCAACCGTCTTTTGAGACAGACTGTTGGATAAGGGCTATTGCGGAATTAAGGATCTTGAATTCATATGGGCTCAAGCCGAGTGAATAGGCTTGATCAAGCAGTCGCTTGGCAACCCAAATCGCTTTGGCTTGATGATCGTGAATGAGCTGCTTTCGTGTTGGTGTCCTGTCGTTCAATTCAGGAAGGCTCAAAAGATCAGCTAGTGCCTTCTGCGCTGAATTTTCAACGCTGTTCAGGTGCTTTTCATTGAGATGATAGCGGTCGGAGGTAGTGCCACACACCATCGACTGATGCAAAGGCAAAGCCGCATCTAAAACCAAGCGCACTTCCGACTGAAAGCGTTTTTCTTCATTTTCAGGCCAAATCAGATTGAAGACCACGGAATAGATGAATAGCCCCAAGAAGGTTTCTTGAAGCCTGAGAATAGCCACATCTAGGGTGATGTCGCCTTCGAGCCCACCGGAGATCGCGAGCAAAATACATACGATAAACCCAGTAGTAAAGGCATAGCCATAAACCGGGTCGGAGCCCATGTAGATGCATAGCGCAAGCAGCAATACGGTGGCAGCCAAAAACCATGTTGGGTCTTGGGCAAAGTTTGCAATCAACATGATGCCAATCAATGCACCAAACAGGGTGCCGATCAGTCGTTTACGTGCCTTTTTTCTTCCTGCTGTTAGGGTGTCAGATATTGCCAGTACATTGACGGTCATCGCTGACCAATAAGGCCGCTCAAGGTTAAAATATAATGCAGAGGCGATGGCTAGACAGAAGGCGAATGCGACCTTTAGCGCAGTTTTGGTTTGGTCTGTCAGTTGAGGTGCAAAGGGCGACATAAAGGTGTGAGGCTGTGGCTACGAGATCCACATATTTTATCGCGGATTGATATAGTCAAAAACTCACACTTGATGGAGTGAACTCATCAAAAAGGTGGGTTTGAAACAACTGCCAGTTAAGCTGACAGTTGTTGTTTCTGCTGATAATTCAGAAGTTAACCTTGAATGGTAAATGTTGCTGATAACGGAGCGTTTGAGTCGTTACCGATGAATACGTCTATCTCACCTGCATCATTGGTAAAGCACTCTTCAGCGCCATAGTATGCCAATGATTCGGGTGTAAGCGTTAACGCCACCTGTATTGACTCTGCAGGCTTAAGGGTTACTTTCTTGAATGCCTTGAGCTCTTTTACTGGGCGGGTAGTGGAAGCCACTTTTCGTCGAATGTAACACTGAACGGTTTCACGTGCGATAACGCTACCAAGGTTAGTCACGGTTACCAAAACCTGCTGGTCTTCATTAGGCGAAACCATTGCGTGGGAGAGTGTGACATCGCTAAATTCAAATTGGCTGTAGCTTAACCCAAAGCCAAATGGATACAGTGGGGTTTCTAAGCTGTCTTTGTAGGGGCGATATTCAGGGAAGCCACGCATTTTACCTATAGGTTTGCGAGCGTAATACATAGGTATTTGCCCTGTGCTACGAGGGACTGTCATTGGCAATTTACCACTTGGAGATACCTCACCAAACAACAACCTTGCCACCGCGGTGCCTGTTTCTGTTCCCGACTGCCATGTTTGTAGCAGTGCATCGGCGTATCGCTCTGTCATCGGTGACGGAATAGGGCGTCCGGTACATTGAACGACAATTAAAGGCTTACCTGTTTCGCCTATCGCTTCTATGAGCTCTTCTTGACCAGGCGGTAGTGTCAGTTCAGCGATATTACGTGCTTCACCATTACGGCGTTGGCTTTCGCCGACACATAATACGACCACATCAGCGCTGTTAGCACACTCAACCATTTCATCACTAAAGATGGCGTGCTCAGTTAGAACCTCAACGTTTTTTACTAGGTTAGAAATGCCTTCTGCAATAGAGGTGACGTCGCCTGTTTTACCGTCGAGACACCAAGAACCAAGGTGTTGACGCTTGGAATGTGCATGAGGGCCGATCACTGCAACCTTGTAGGCTTTATCGCGTAAAGGTAATACTTGGTTGTCGTTCTTAAGCATGACAATGCTTTGCTCTGCTAGATCGAGGGCTTGAGCGACATGATCGGGGTGGCGAAGTATTGTTTTATGCCTTTCTGGATCAACGTATGGGTTCTCAAATAGGCCAACCTTAAATTTCGCCTCTAACACTCGGCTGGTGGCAAGGTCGATGGCTTCCATTAATTTGGGGTCGTTCTCAACCAGCTGTGCTAAATGGTCTTCGTAAGCTTCATTGGTCATGGCCATGTCGATGCCAGCCAATAGTGCCTTTTTGGCCGCGCCTGCGCCATCTTTAGTGACACCAAAATATTCAAGATCAGCAATGGATCCCCAATCACTGACAATCATACCGTCAAACCCATTGTCTTCCCTGAGCCAGCCGTTTATCAGCTTTGAAGCGGATGAAGTTGGAGTGCCTCCAAGGTCATTGAATGCTGTCATTAAGGTAGCGACACCGGCTTCTACTGCTGATGCGAAAGCAGGTAGGTAGACGTTATGTAAGGTATTGTCTGTGATTTCCGTTGTGTCGTAATCACGACCTCCTTCTGCAGCACCATAACCCACAAAGTGTTTAGCGCAAGCAAGGATAGAGTCAGGGTCACTCAGGCTGTCACCTTGGAAACCTTTTACAACAGATTTAGCGAATTGCGAGCCGAGATACGGGTCTTCACCGCTACTTTCAATAACGCGCCCCCAACGAGGGTCGCGGACTATATCTAGCATAGGGGCGAAGGTCCAATTGATACCCAGTGACGCCGCCTCTTTAGAGATACTGCGATACGCTTCTTGTACTAGTTCAGGGTTCCATGAGGCTGCTTGTGCTAAGGGGATAGGAAGCACCGTTGCTTGACCATAGATAACGTCTCTGGCAAAGATGATAGGGATGCCCAATCGACTGCCTTCTACTGCGGCCTTTTGAATTTCGTTTAGCTGCGCTGGTTCTACCGTGTCAACGGGGTTGTTTCCTGCCCAAGCAGTCTCAGCTAAGATCTTCGAACCCCATTGTCCCTGTTTAACCTTAGCTAGATAATGCTGTTTATTGTTTTCGTAGTCATGCATTGGACATTGGCATAACTGACCAATTTTCTCGGCTAAAGTCATGCGACCTAGCAAGTCATGTACGCGCTCTTTAACGGGTAATTTAGCGTCTAAATAAGCATTCATTACAGCTCCTAAAATGGGATATATACCCTTGGGATTTTGGCAATGGCTTAGTTCAACATAGAACGCGTAAAGGGCATAAACTCTTTGCAAGTGAGATGCTAGAACATTGATGTATATCGAGTTATTAACCCTTGTTAGAGTCTTAAAACTAGAATCTAATGGTCAAGTCATTAGTTTAGGCACCAGTTCGGAAAGCGTTTGGGCAAACTTTTTGTGCTGATCGGCTGGCCAATGAATACCCTCTTTGGCGCAAGGTTTAATGAAAGTAGCAGCATCGAGAAAATGACAACCTAGCTCTTGCGAGCGCAACTGATAATAATGAGCAAGTTGTTTGGATTTCTCCTCTGCGCCAGTAAAGCCCTCCATCGTTGTCGATGATTCAAATACCCAAGCAGGTGATACCAATAATACTTGTGGAGGGGTTTTCATAAATGCATGCTCAAATTTTTGCACCACCTCCACTAAGCGTGCCACGCCCTTTGAGATATCGCTAGCGGTGACACTAAAGCGAGATTTTAGGTCGTTGGTGCCAAGCAGTATGACTACCAAATCTGGGTGATGGCTCTCTAGGCAAGGAAGAAGATAATCTAGCCCTTTTTTCCCAGGAGCATATGGGTCTTCTAGCGTTGTAGTGCGGCTGTTTTGCCCTTCTTCTATGATGCGATAATGTGGCGAAAGGTGCTGCTGTAATAGCATCGGCCAACGCTCGTTTTCATTGTATCGGCGCGGCAGATCCGGCGAGTATCCCCAGGTGTTTGAATCACCAAAGCAGAGCACAGTTGTCATCTAATTAATCCCTTCAGAAAGTGGTTATGAAGTCAGAGTTCGGCTGGTAAATAACGTCGTCATTCCAATTCTATATTGCTCTATTTCTTGCCAAATAACAGTCTTTTCGATTATCTAGCCAGAGTTCATGTTGCTGCATAACCATAGAAAATAGCGAGCTTTGTAGGTAATCATTTAGCCATTTTCGTAGATTAGGGTAGGGGCTTTGACGAAAGCGCTGTTTGTCGACTTTGGCGAACTTACGCATAAAAGGAAATAGCGCAATATCCACTAGGCTTTCGTTTTCTGAGAACAAATAGGGGTGCTTGCTTAGCCTTGCCTCAAGTGAGCTCACATATTCTTCGCAAGCTTCGCGACATTCTTGTAGGTTGTCGTTGTGATAGCGCTTGGCGCAGCTGTAGGCGTCAAATAAAGGAATGAAAGTGTGTTCAAACTCAGTAATGAAAGAGGTCATCCAAGGTAATGCTTGAGGGTCTTCGCGGCGCAATAGATTATCAGGATCATCTTGCCTTAAAGCCCACAACATAATCTCTAAACTTTCTTCTAAGACCACGGCTGCGCCTGTTTCATTCTTTGTCAGAACCAATACAGGCACACTGCCTTTGGGGGAGGCGAGTAGCATTTCGTTGGGTTTGTTGTCGAGTTTAATAGCTCGAATGAGCACCTGCTGATTGGCCTTTATAAGCGCAGTTCTTGCTCTCATAGCATAGGGGCAGTGCTGCAGTGAATAGAGTATTGGCATGTTTTTCATACGCTTAAGTGTAGTGAAGAAAACCGTGAAGCTACTTTTTGTTGTACAGTTTATTGGTTTTATTTTGAATACAACGTAAGTTTTGTGAGCCAGTAAACTTGACTAACTCTTCGCCAACTCGTTAGTATTGGCGCATCACTTCTTTCGGAGACTACGCCAATATGAATAACTAAACCTGTCATCCATTTTTCATTTTATTTTTGGATTTACAGGGTTAGTAGGCGTAGCTCACTTACCGATATTTCGTTGCACCAGACATTAATCTAGTTTCTCCGCGCGCTGCGTGTGTTGGCATCGATCTCATCTCAAAACTGCATTTATCATTGCATTAGCTGCGGCTGTTGTCCCTGTCTTACAGGAGGCAAATTATGCCAGTATTACAGGCTAACAATATTAGCCATCAATTTGATAACGGTGATATGCCGTTTCAACACCTATCTTGCTCTATGAACCAGCGCCGTGTTGGGTTAGTTGGGCGCAATGGCGTCGGAAAGTCGCTGTTTGCCTCTATTTTGAGCGGAGAGATAACGCCATCAGATGGCAAGGTGACCTTACCCGATTCGTTTGCGACTTATCGGCAGCAACCCTCAGAATTGCTCTCTAGCGACCGCACCATTGCGCAGTTTCTGGGTAAAGATAAGGTGCTTGAAGCGATCGGTAAGATTGAAGCGGGCGACAGCTCTGAACACTGGTTCGAACTCGTGGGTGAGCAGTGGGATCTTACTGTTCGGCTACAGAATCAATTGCAAGAAATAGGCTTACCACCACATTCAGACATACTTTGTTCAGATCTTAGTGGAGGGCAATTGGCAAGACTGCAACTATGGCACTTGTTTGAACAAGACGTTGAGCTTCTGATTCTCGATGAACCCTCAAACCACCTAGATGTAGCTGCCAAGCAGTGGTTGATAGAAGCTATGCGCTCTTTTGAGGGGGCTATTTTACTTATCAGTCACGACCGTGAACTGCTTCGTCAAATGGATGAGATTTGGGAGTTTTCGGGCCTGGGTCTTACCGTGTTTGGCGGGAACTACGACGACTATGTAGAACATAAACGCACTGAGCTAAGGGCTGTCGAGCGCCACTTAGCCAATGTAAACAAGCAAGCTAAGCGTTTAGAGGAACAAGCGCAGCGCAATCGCGAAAAGGCAGAGCAAAGAGCAGCGCAAGGAAATAAACAGCGCAAAGAGGGAAGTCAGCCAAAGATTTTGCTGGATGCGAAAAAGGATCAAGCGACCGCACGAGCCTCAAATCGCAGTAAGAATGAGCAGCTTCGCCAAGCTCATTTGCAAGATAAAGCGCACACATTGAAATCGAGAAAAGAGCAATTGGAGAGTCAAAGGCTTTATCTTGCAGATACTCAAAGTCGCTCACGAAAAGTGATTTCACTGCTTGAGGGGATATTACCATTTGGCCATGCACAGCCGATTACGTTGCAGATTTGTGCGGATGACAAGGTTCATCTTATGGGCAGCAACGGAAGTGGCAAGTCGACGCTCTTAAAGGTATTACTTGGAGAGTTCGCACTTAAGAGGGGCGAGTTGCAAATCAATACACCCGTGTATTACCTAGACCAACACTTTGGCGGTATTGATGTCGAGCTTTCTATATTTGAGAACCTGATGCAGCAATGTACGGGTATGCAAGAGAGCGATGCGAGAACCTTGCTAGCCGGGATCGGCTTTCGTCGTGACCAAGTATTTCGCCTTGCTAAAGTGCTCAGCGGCGGCGAGAAAATGAAGCTTGCTATGCTCATTGTCAGTCATCAGCCAACTCAGCCACTTCTTTTGTTGGATGAGCCTGACAACCACTTAGATCTTGATTCGAAGATGATGCTGGCTGCCGCGCTGCAGAGTTACCAAGGAGGGTTTATTTTGGTGAGCCATGATCAAGATTTTTCCAAAGAGTCTGGCGTTACTCGGCAGATTCAGCTTTAAGCTGTGATAAATACCCTTGTCTAATCCTGAGCCAGCGCGAACAACGCTGGCTCATTACTGTACCTTGTAAATGTCGGTTATTCCTCACACTAGCCACCTTCCAATCTAGAAATTGATCTAGATTATCAAGTTACTGATTTGCCAAATATTATTGTTAGAAAGGCAATTTATATTCACATTTCTAACCCTCATTCTTTGATACAATAGAATACACCTACTACCTTTGAGGTAATTGCGTGCCCCGTTGCCAGATAGACGTTTATTTGGTGATAGAGGTCAAAGTGGCGCTCATAAACCTAGTTGTAGATATATTCACTCATGCCGATGGTTTAGTTCGGTCTTTTAGAATGTGCAAAAAGTACCGCTAAACAAAGGAAACTATTATGAAGAAACGTTATATCACTTTGATTGCACTAATCGGTGTCGGTATTGGCTGGCTCAGCCTAGGTGGTACAGCTGCAATACTCCACTATACCTCTAGCACTGAATTTTGTGTGTCTTGCCACACTATGGAAAAACCACTTTTAGAGTACCAAGGTTCTGTGCATTTCAGTAACCAAAAAGGGATTCGCGCTGAATGTGCTGACTGTCATATCCCTGAGGAACCACTGGATTACTTGATTACGAAAATTCGTGCCTCGAAAGACATCTATCACGAGTTTGTCACCGGCAAAATTGATACCGATGAAAAATATGAGCAGCATCGTTTAGGCATGGCTGAAATGGTGTGGGAGCAGATGCGTGAAAACGACTCAGCTACGTGTCGCTCTTGTCATAGTTGGGAAGCAATGGAAACCTATGACCAATCAGCGAGCGCGCAAGATATGCATGCTTATGCGCAGACAAGCGGTGAAACCTGTATTGATTGCCACAAAGGGGTTGCACACTTCCCGCCACAAATGGAACTCGACACTTCAGAGTTCGATCATCTATTTGACCTCGCTAAAAATACTCAGCCAAACGCTGAAAATGTTTACCCAATTGAAAGAATTCAAATGGGTGAGCTTGCGACGATTAACCCAACCGTTAAATTGGCAACCGTGGAGAGTGATGGTGACAAGCGCACCGTTAAGGTTTCCGGTTATCAAATGAAGGGCGCTGAGACGGTTATTTATATGGGCGAAGGGCAACGTGCAATTCTGGCCACACTAACAGAAAAAGGTATTGGCGAACTTAAGCTGGGTGAGCCTAAAACAGATGCCTACGGCAACGAATGGCGCACTGCTGAGCTGACCGGTTCTATCGAAGACCCTGTTCTTGACTCTGCTGAACCACTTTGGGCTTACGCCGAGCAGTTAGATAATGTTTATTGTGCAACATGTCACGCCAAGATTGCACCGCATCACTTTACAGTTAACTCATGGGGACCCGTTGCTAAGAGCATGGGAGACCGAACTGATATTACAGAGTTGAACCTTGAGATCTTAACTAAATTCTTCCAAAACCACGCTAAAGACGTGGCAAATCATGAATAAGGACGATGTGACTATGACTAATATTTCTCGTCGCGGTTTTTTGAAAGGTGCAGGTGCCTCTGCAGGTGCACTCGCTATTTCATCTATTGCCCCGTTGCCTGCCAGTGCAGCGGCTGGTCGTTCTGACTCATTGATCCTAACCGCCAGTCGAATGGGACCATTATTGTGTGAAGTCAAAGATGGTCAGTTGGTGTCAACTAAAAGTGGTTTAGCTCAGACGGTTCCAAACAGCTTACAGCTTACCGGACCCTCACAGGTGCACACCAAAGCGCGTGTCAAGTATCCGATGGTCCGTAAGGGCTATCTAGAAAACCCGAGCAACCCGCAAGGGGTTCGTGGGCGTGATGAATTTGTTCAGGTGTCTTGGGATGATGCCTACAAGCTGATTCATGAACAACACATGCGCATTCGCAAGCAGTATGGTCCCGCGTCGGTGTTCGCAGGCTCTTACGGCTGGCGTTCAAGTGGCATTTTGCACAAAGCTCAAACCTTGCTGCAACGCTATATGAGTATGGCTGGAGGCTATTCTGGTCATCTAGGGGATTACTCTACGGGTGCCGCACAGGTGATTATGCCTCACGTTGTAGGCTCTATCGAAGTGTACGAGCAACAAACTACTTACCCTGTGATTTTAGAAAACAGCGATGTAGTGGTGCTTTGGGGGCTTAACCCTCTTAATACCTTGAAAATTGCTTGGTCTTCAACAGATGGACAAGGGCTTGAGTTCTTCCATCAGCTGAAAAAGTCAGGCAAAACCATCATCATTATTGACCCAATGCGCTCAGAAACGGCGGAGTTCTTTGGTGATGCCGCGCAATGGATTGCCCCTAATCCGCAATCTGACGTGGCATTGATGATGGGCGTCGCACATCAACTGCTTGCCAATAAACAGCACGATACCGAGTTCCTTGATAAATACACCGTCGGCTTTGATAAGTTTGAAGCGTACTTGATGGGTAAAGAGGACGGCGTCGAGAAAACACCGCAGTGGGCTGCTGAAATCAGTGGTGTATCGGTGAAACAGATTGAACTGCTGGCTAAGATCTTTAACGAAAACCGCACCATGCTCATGGGTGGTTGGGGAATGCAGCGTCAGCAATACGGCGAACAGCGCCATTGGATGCTAACTACCTTAGCGTCAATGCTAGGGCAAGTGGGTTTACCTGGTGGTGGCTTTGGTTATTCTTATCATTACTCCAATGGGGGTAACCCAACCCGTGATGCAGGCGTTCTTCCTGCTATCTCGCCTACATTAGGTGGCGCATCTGCTGGTGGTAATGACTGGGCTATTCAGGGGTCTGTTACCGCATTTCCAGTTGCTCGCATCGTCGAGTGTCTCGAGCGACCAGGATCTCAGTTCCAGCATAACGGCCATACACTGACATTCCCTGAACTGAAAATGATCTGGTGGGCAGGTGGTGCCAACTTTACCCATCATCAAGATACCAATCGCTTGATTAAGGCGTGGCAAAAACCAGAATTAATTGTTATCTCTGAACCGTATTGGACCGCTGCGGCAAAACACGCAGATATCGTGTTGCCAATTACGACGTCGTTTGAGCGTAACGATTTGACCATGACTGGAGACTACTCAAACCAACACTTGGTTCCAATGAAGCAAGCGGTTGAACCGCAGTTTGAATCGCGTAGTGACCTGGACGTTTTTTCTGACATGGCTGAATATCTACGACCTGGCGGTAAAAATGTGTATATGGAAAACAAGACCGAGATGGAATGGTTGCGTGATTTCTATAAGGTAGCTCAACAAGGTGGACGCAATGCCCGTGTGCCTATGATGAACTTCTCCAAGTTCTGGGAAGCGAATGAGCTGATCGAGATGAAGTGGAATGAGAAAAACGCGCAATTTGTTCGTTTTGGTGATTTCCGTGAAGATCCTGTGATGAATCCATTAGGTACTCCAAGTGGCAAGATCGAGATCTTCTCTAAAACCATTGAAGGCTACAAGCTAGAAGACTGCCCTCCACACCCAACATGGATTGAGCCTACCGAATGGGCGGCAAACTATAAGCAGGGTGAGTTGCAGTTAATGACCTCTCACGCGGCGCATCGTCTGCACAGCCAGTTTAACTATGCGGATATTCGTAAGGAGTATGCGATACAAAATCGCGAACCTATTACGATTCACCCAGAAGATGCCAAGGCACGTGGAATAAGCGATGGTGATCTTGTTCGCGCCTTTAATGATCGCGGGCAAGTGCTTGTTGGGGCTCATGTTTCTGATGGAATTAAACAGGGCAGTGTGTGCATACACGAGGGTGCATGGCCAGATCTTGATCCTAAGACAGGCATGTGTAAAAACGGTGGACCAAACGTGCTCACCATGGATATTCCAACCTCTCGCCTAGCCAATGGTAACTGCGGTAACTCAGGCGTGGTTAGAATTGAAAAGTTTGTCGGTGAAGCACCAACGCTAACCGCATTTACCCCACCTAAGAATGGGTAAATCCCAGCGCTAAAGTAGAGTGCTAAAAATGATAGAGGCAACAGCAGTGTTGCCTCTTTTTTATTGAGCTTAAGTTGCCGTGCAATGGATTTGCTACAGTGATAACTAACAGAATTTCAATCTGAGGGTGCGCATGCTAACAAAAGAAAACACAGGGCTTATCGTCGTGGATGTTCAGGGGAAATTGGCCCGGCTGATACATGACAGCGAGACTTTGATTTCTAATTGCACAAAGCTGATTACTGGCGCGCAGATATTGGGGCTACCCATAGTTGTACTCGAACAAAACCCTGAAAAGTTGGGCCCTACAGTGGATGAGGTTGCGGCGCTTTTTGGAGACGTAACGCCCATAGAGAAATTTACGTTTAATGGCTGTGAGTCGGGTACTTTTGTTGAGGCAGTTAAAGCTCATAATGTGGAGACTTGGCTGGTTTGCGGTATTGAAGCGCATATTTGTGTGTATCAAACGGCAACAGGTTTGGCAGAGCTTGGTTATAAGGTTGAACTGGTCAGTGATTGTGTGTCGTCTCGTACTCTAGATAATCAGCATCTAGGAATAACTCGCATCATTGAGAGTGGCGCTGCTGTTTCGGGTCTAGAGATGTGTTTGTACGAACTGGTGGGGGATTGCAGGGCGTCAGAGTTTAAATCGATTTTGCAGTTGATTCGCTAATTGAGCCTCTTTATAGCCGGCATGAGTAAGTAAACTAAAAACGTAAAAAGGACTGGCCATAGCCAATCCTTTCTCATGTCACTTACTGTCTCGATTAAGAGTAATCAGAAGCGTACGTTTCTTCGTAAGTGTGCGAGTAAAGCTCGAACAAGTTACCAAACGGGTCTTCTAGGTACACCATTTTTGCTTGTTTGCTGTCGTCTTCTGGGTGGTAGCGCATGATGTCCATGCGAACCTTACCGCCGTATTGTTCTGTGCGAGCGATAGCACCTTCAAAGTCGTCGGTTTGCAGGCAAAAGTGGAAGATACCTAGGCGAGAGAAGTCAACTTCGTGACGCTCTTGGCGCTCTTTCATTTCGAACATCTCAACACCGATACCGTCAGAGGTGACAAGGTGTGCAATGTTAAAGCCTTTAAAGCCTTCGCCGAATACTGCGATACACATACGGCCAATAGCGGTTTCGCGCTCTTCGATAACCTTAGTGTTGTTCATTACGATTTTAAGACCCAGCGCTTTAGTATAAAACTCAACCGCTTTGTCCATATCGCCAACCATGATACCTACGTGATTCATTTTCATAATCTGCTCCAATCTCTTAGTAATTTGTTTCGTGTTTTGCGTCGATGGAGAGAGTATATGGTGAAAGTGTTATCAGTAAAAATTATTAAAATTTATCCAAATGATAATTTTATGTTTCATTCTGGGCGATTAAGGTAACAATATCTCTAGTGTTGTCGATATAACAAGAAATCACCTAGGTGGTGCATTTTCCGATGTTATGGCATTTGAACAGTATGGTTAGTAAGGTGCTGCTGTGTTTAGCAATGTAATAGTAGTCAGTTTGATGGCGAAGAATATTAGCGTAGGAAATAGCAATGGGAGCAGCATGCTCCCATTGTTCACGTTTATGCTATTTATCGAACATTCCTGAGGTTGCGATAGGGCGCAGGAATCTATGCAATGAATCATCAGGCACATTGGTTGAGTAAAATGCAATGACTAGGTCTTTGTCTGGAGAGACATACAGGCCTTGAGACTGAAGACCCGCCTTCCACATATCACCGTCGCTCCATATCGCATCCCATTGTCTGCTGTTGCCTAGCATGCTGTCATCATTGAGGCGGCTCACAAACGCTGGACCATCAAAGCCAGAGAGATAAAAGTCTTTATCGCGAACGCCACCACGAATACGCTCAATCATATCTGGTGTTACCACCTGCTTAGTGGATGTCTTATTCCAGCTTGGGGTATAAAGCATGCCAAAGCGGGCTAAGTCTCGCAGTTGACTTGAGATCACGCCGTGAGCAATAGCAGTGCCGCCTGGAGATAGATGAAACTGCAGAGGGCCATCAGATCCCACGTTTGACCAAATGTTGTCGTTCACGTAATCAGAGAATGTCTGATTGGAAACGGCTTCTGCCAGCAAAACCAGCATCTGCGTAGTCGGAGAGCCGTATTCGAATTTGCTTCCTGGTTTAGAGACCGATTTTGCGTCTTTAAGTACTTCAGGTACACGTTCGTGCTCGCCTTTGTATTCCATGTCAAACTCGGCAAGGAAGGTACGAATAGCAATTGAATCTGGGTCTGAGCGAGTGGCATCATTCTCTTCTGAGTTCATACCCGGTGTCATGTCTAGAATGTCGATGATCTTGATGTCAGCCCAATCCGTGTCTTTGAATTCGGGCATATAGAAACCAATGGTCTTTTCTTGGTCTATCTTGCCTTCGTTGATCAGCATATCGATGACTAGGCTTGTCCAAGGCTTAGCCGTCGACATCCAAATGTGGTTGTCTGTTGGCTTCATTCCCGGATAGGTTTCATAGACCACTTCACCCTTGTGCACCACGATAAACGATGCGGCAAAACTTTGTGGGTGGGTCATAAACTCATCTAGCGAGAGCGTGCCAAAGTGCTTGGTTTCTGCCGTTATCTCACCAATCTTAGGGTTAAGCGAGGTGGCCAGTGGCATGTGCTTGGTTTGCGGTGCCAAAACCGCGGTTGGTAATACTTCTGAGGTCCTCATGGAAAACCAAACCGCTAAGTCTTCGCCTTTCAACATCTCTGGCAGGTTGTAGTTGTCTCTGTAAGAGCGGATTTGCTCATTAGTGAAGCCGTTTTTAAATTCAGCGATTGGGGTGCGAGTTTGAGTAGCGTCGGCTACTGCGTTTGCTGAAAGTAGAGAAAGCGCAACACCTGCAGCTTTTAGTTTGCTTTGATTGTTTGACATGATTACTCCGAATGGCACTTGGCTAGCGAACAAGTCGTTCAAGCCTGATTGTCGTTGCTGCCATCATAAGAAGGAATTCAAAACTAGAATAATCGTTGTTGAAGGATTAAACCCTACTTGTTTTGGGTTTTCTGAGGGTTATTGGTATCGAATTTGAAGTAATTGCGCTTAACTGAGGGTTTTATCCTACAAATGCGTTTATAGCTTTACATGCATGTAGTCTAAATTGACGCTCTGTGCTTTCACTTCCTATTGGTAAAGCTCTTCTGCTATCAACATTGGCCATAACATGTATCTAAGTACCTCTTTTTTAACCGAAACCTTTACCGTTTTGGGTACCGCCGCTTTCGCTTTATCTGCCGTATTGGCCGCCAATGAAAAACGGACAGACGTATTCTCTGTGGTGGTACTTGGAGTGGTCACCGCGGTAGGTGGGGGAACAATACGGGATTGCCTGCTTGGGGTGCCAGTATTTTGGTCGGAGGCGCTGTTTTTCATCTGGATTGCGATCATCAGCAGCTTAATTGGTTTTGTTTGCGTGCCATTACTTAAAAGGCGCTTTGTTAATCGCTTATATTTGTACATTGATGCCATTGCTATCGCCATGTTCTCCATTCAAGGGGTTGAGAAGGCATGGGACTTGGGATTTGGCCTGCCTTTAGGTCCTATTATCATGGGGGTATTAACGGCCATTGGTGGCGGCGTCGTGCGAGATATGCTGCTTCAAAGACCAACCTTATTTCTTAATAAGGAACTCTATGCCATTCCTGTGGCTTTAGGATGCACTTTCCACGTCACTGTATTGGCACTAGCGCCCGCACTGTCTTACATCAGCTCGGTTTGTGCCATAGGCCTGGTTATCTATATTCGTTACCTTGCCATTAATAAGAGTATCGAAGTACCTTCATGGGCAGTGTTCAAATAATGCTCCGAAATTAGAACTCCGATTGCCACTTTCCTGCTTTGGATAAAGGAATAGTGGGATAGCTTGGCGTTTTAACGTCTTTCTGACACTCCAATCTGTAGGGAAAGTATGTTGCGCCGAGAATGAAATCGATAGCATAGAAACATGACTAACACTGCCTCTAGCAAGGACAAAAAACGCCCATCACACCGAAAAATTATAGGGTGTGTTTTACTTTTATTCGTAATCGGTTGGGGAGCGTTTCACTACAGCGTTTCCTCAATGGTAGAACAACGCTTTTCAGGCCCCTTGTTTGAATTGCCGACCGTGGTCTACGCGCGCCCAATGACCCTCAACATTGACTTAGCGATGAAGCAACAGGGCGTTGTCGATGAGCTCAAGACTCTTAATTATCAATTAGTCGATAAGCCCGCACACAGTGGCGAGTACAGTGTGGCAGGCAATAGCATTACTCTGGTGCGTCGCCCCTTTGAATTTGCTGATGGCTTTCGTGATGTGCAGAGGGTCAAGCTGACGTTCAGTCGCTCACGCATTCAATCCATGATTGATGTTGATAGCGGCATGGGGCTGGGCTTATTCCAACTTGAACCCAAGATGATGGGTTTGATGGGGGAGGATGGCAACCAACATCGACTCTATCAGTCTTGGAAAGCAATGCCGGAAGGCGTGGTCAAAGCGCTACTATTGACCGAGGATAGAGGGTTTTTTGAGCATGATGGCGTGTCAGTTACCGCTATCGCTAGGGCATTTTTTACTAACGTCAAAGCAGGGCGAACCGTTCAGGGTGGCAGTACTTTAACCCAGCAATTGACCAAGAATCTGTTTCTTAGCAGTGAGCGCAGCTGGAGTCGAAAAATCCGCGAAGCCTATATGGCGCTACTCATCGACTCTCGCTATACCAAAGATGACATTTTAGATGGCTATGTGAATCAGATTTATTTGGGTCAACAAGGCAAGGATGCGATTCATGGCTTTGAATTAGGTGCTCAGTTTTATTTCAATCGACCTCTACAAGAACTAAGAATCGATCAGCAAGCCTTGCTGGTGGCATTGATAAAAGGCCCTTCTTATTACAACCCATGGCGCTTCCCTGAGCGAGCTAAGACACGCAGAAATACGGTTCTGAAACTGCTGGCTGACGATGGTCATCTAGAGCCTAAAGAATATCAAACTGCCATTGCTCGAGAGCTTGATATACAGGTGCGAGGCCATGTGAGCTTGAGTCGTCCAGCCTATTTCGACCTTGTTTCTGATGAGCTAGAAGTGGCTCTGCCAGGACGTAACATTAAAGGCGCACGCATATTCACCACCCTGGACCCTCTCTCCCAACAAAACGCCGAAAGTAGCCTTTTATCGACGCTGCCATCGCTAGATGCCAAAGCGGGCGTGGAACTAGAGGCTGCGTTTATCAGCATCGATTACAGCAATGGCGCTATTCGCGCGATAGTCGGAAATCGAAACCCTAATTTTGCTGGCTTCAACTATGCGCGCCATGGTAAACGACAAGTAGGGTCGATAATCAAACCAGCAGTGACCATGGCTGCACTTCGTTCTCCTGAAAAATATAATCTAGCCAGTGCCTTAGACGATAAACCTCTTACTGTTAAGCAGCCCAATGGAGACAATTGGCAGCCTCGTAATTACAGCAGAGAGTTTTGGGGAGAAGCCTCCCTGTATACGTCTCTTGCACACTCTCTTAATGTGCCCATGGTGAACCTAGGCATGCAGTTAGGATTAGAGAATGTGGCTGATTTTATTGAGCAGTTGAGTGGGCAACACAGTGAGATAAAACCGCTTCCATCAATGGTACTTGGGGCCTTTGAAATGACGCCTATCGAGGTAAGCGGGCTATATCAACCCATTGTAAATCACGGCGCGAGGCAGCAAGCGTATTTGATCAGTGCGGTGGTTGATGCAAAGAGCAAGGTCTTGTATCAGCATAAGCTTAACCCTGAGCAGGTTGCACCTGAACAAGCTGCAGATTTAACCGTAGCGGCAATGCAGGGAGCAGTAAGCGAGGGCACGGCTAAATCACTGGGCTCTGTAGGGGTTAAGTACAAGCTAGCAGGAAAAACAGGCACCACTAATAGCAACCGAGATAGCTGGTATGTGGGCGTCGATGGACGTGAGCTGGTGACGGTTTGGCTTGGGCGAGGGGACAACGGCAACACTAAGCTAACTGGTGCAACAGGTGCATTATCTGTATATCGACAATACATCATGCAACGTGGAGCGCTAGAAATTAGCCCTCATTATGCCGATGATATTGAGATGGTTAACTTCAGCCGTCGTGGTCAGGGTAAACTCGCGGCGAGTTGTGGTCGTGGATCCGTCACTCTGCCTGTATGGGGCGCTAGTCAATTTACTTCATCGGGGTGTGTTGGGGATGAAATCACGAACTTTTTCAAGAGCTTGTTTAATTAAGTCAAAAAGGATACCAAAGACCAGTGCGCCAAAACTGGGCTAGGCATTATATCAATAGTGAATAGTTGTTATTGAGATAAATAATTTTCACGAATACCAAGTGTGCCCTATAGTTACCCTATACCGGTGATGCCTCAGGCATTCTCGCTGAATTAATGTAGGGGTATGAACAAATGAAAATTGTATCGATAGTGACTTATATATTTAGCTTGGTATTTATTGCCGGTGAAACGCTGCGTCGAGGAATAGGGTACTTCTCTGTCAACGCTACCACTATGGTGGAAGACTATCTGTGCGGGGCATTGTTGCTGGTGGCGGCAGTGCTGTGGTCGAAGGGAAGCAAGCATGCACATAAGTATATGATTGGCGCGTGGGGCTATGCAGCAGGCGGAATGTTGGTGCCTTTTTTTGCTCATCTAGAGGCTTACTTGCGTGGCGTCCAAATACGTTCAGACCACCCAATCGATGATGTGAATTCAGTGATTCTAAAGGGTGTTATTTGGAGTATTTGTGTCATTTGTTTTATCGTAACTCTCAAGACAAAGCAGGATTTGAGCCTCAACGATAAAGGCGCATCAGCATAACCCTTCTCTTTACCTACCCGCATAAGCAATATGCTTAATCGTCACGACAAATAGCCTGAATTGTTAAAAATCAAAGAGCGAGAGACTATGCCCTCTAACTTTATTAGGGTATGTGCAATGCAAAAGTCGTTCTCTCTTATAGATAAGCCAACCTTCTTTGGCGCTCTATTTTTACTATTGAGTGTGGTGTTCCCGCTCATACTATTTCCAGTTCAAGGTGCCAACTGGATCGCGGTTGCTAAGTCGTTTATGACGGACAAGCTTGGGGTTTTATACCTTGCACTTGGCATCTCTGCTATGTGTTTTATGATCTACACCATCTTCAGTGATCTTGGGCAGATCAAGCTAGGTGATGCCGATGAGCAGCCAGAGTTTAGCAATGCCTCTTGGGCCGCTATGCTGTTCTGTGGTGGCATTGGCGCCAGTATTTTATATTGGGGCTGTATCGAGTGGGCCTACTACTACCAAACGCCTCCGTTTCAACTTCAAGCAGGAAGCGAAGAAGCGATACGCTGGGCGGCAACCTATGGCCTTTTCCACTGGGGACCTATCGCATGGTCTATCTACCTTATTCCAGCCCTGCCGATTGCCTATTTCTATTACGTTCGTAAGCAGCCGGTATTAAAGATCTCTAGTGCTTTGATGCCCGTCTTGGGTGAGAAACGTGCCAATGGTGGTATCGGGAAACTCATCGATGTGTTGTTTATCTTTGGCATGTTGGGCGGGGCAGCTACAACCCTAGGCTTGGCAGCACCGCTTATCAACGGTGGTCTGCATCATATCTTCGGTATTCCTAACAATACGTTAAGCCAAGTGGCTGTTTTACTTCTGTGTACCGCTATTTTTGGTTACTCAGCTTACGCGGGTTTAGAAAAGGGCATTAAGTTTCTAAGCAATATCAATTTCTGGGGTGCGATGGGGTTATTGCTGTTTGTGCTAGTGGCAGGGCCTACCGTGTTCATATTAGAAACGGGCTTAGACTCGATTGGACGAATGCTGTCGAACTTCTTCATGATGGCGTCTTGGGCGGAACCCTTTGGTGGCTATGGCGAGTTTACTGACACTCACTTTCCGCAAGATTGGACCATTTTCTACTGGGCATGGTGGCTAGTGTTCGCGCCTTGTATGGGGCTGTTTATTGCGCGTATCTCTCGCGGCAGAACCATCAAACAAATGGTAGTAGGGTCAATCTTCTACGGCTCTTTAGGTTGTTTCTTATTCTTTATCGTTCTGGGTAACTACGGCCTGTCTTTACAGCTTACGGGTGAGCTAGATGTGGTCAGTATCCTCAATCAATCTGGCGCTCCTGCCGCTATCTTTGCGACCTTGGATACCTTGCCGATGGGGACTATGGTCATTGGGGTTTTTACGCTGCTGTGCGTCATTTTTACCGCTACCTCTTTTGACTCTATCTCATACATCTTGGCATCTGTGGTGCAAAATGATGTGACTGAAGAGCCAATGCGTTGGAACCGTCTGTTTTGGGCCTTTACCTTGTCATTCTTACCGACGGTATTGATGTTTATGGGTGGCTTATCGACGCTGCAAACCGCTGCCATTGTCGGTGGTCTGCCACTGCTGATTATCTCTATCATGTTGATGGTGTCTTTTGTGCGTGCGGCGACACTGGATATTAAACATCAGCCGGAATATGAAGAGCCTACGATCAATATCGAAGACCTTCCTGAGATGGATCCATGGTCAGCCGAGGGTATGGCGCTAGCTCAGTTTGAGCGCTTTAAAGATTTGGCCCAGCAAGCTGCAGAAGAAGAGCGTGAAGCGATGGCAAGCCTAATGAGTATGCGCAAGGAAATTCGAGCCTATGCCCTTGAGCATCACGATGATGCACATTGCGCAGATCATCACCTGCCTGAAGAGATGCAAGCTGAGTTGCAACGATTAACAGATGAATTGACAGCGGCAAAAGAAAAGAAACAGGTCATGTCAGAGCAAGCTCAAGAATCGAGAATGACGTTCAACGCCATTATCTTAGAAGGTTTATCTGCAAATATGGCAACTTCCTAGGCACAGAGCAGATAGTATTAAGCCGAGTCGCAAGACTCGGCTTCTTTTTTATATTCACCTAGCCGGTGAGTTGTTTTTATTAGTTAATGCGCTCAATTGACGGTGGTACAAACTTGAACCACTGCTCACTTGGGCCATACATGCGGAATAGTGAGAACCACTCTTCGCCCGCATTCAATGGCATACAGTTGGTCATGGCATCAGTGCAGTTTGCTGACCAGTGAATATCAACTGAGCCATCTGGGTTAACCTGAAAATCAGATTGGTTGGATGCAATACCAATTTGTGTGCCCGCACCTTTTAAGTAAGCGCCAGTTTCCATTGAATACGTCAAGAACGAGTAGAATCGCTCTGCGGGTACCGCGCTAGAATCTGCAATGTGTACTTTATAGTCGTGGTCACCAGAGAGTGGGCGACCTTCGTTGTCTAGAACACCCTTGATGTAGGTTGTTGATTTAGACTCAGCCAAAGAGGCTGGTGGTGCAAAGTAATAGGTAAACGTCGTTCCTCGACCAGAGTAATCGTTCCAGTTTTCATCCACATAGGTCGCATTGGTGGTCATCATCTCTTGGTTTACAGGGATGGTCCATTGAGAAGCTTCACCCCAAAGACGCGGTGCGTAATAGGTAAAGTCATGCTTCATCTCATCTTTCAGTTCAACAATAGCAGCATTGAACATAATGACCTGATCTGCCGTTGGCTCGAATGCTTGGCCTTTTTCGATACCAATCATCTTCATCATTCCGTAGAAGGCTTTTTCATCGGCCTTGATACGCTCTTGTTGAATCGCCTTATTAGCTGACTCCCAGAATGACATATCCCACTGAATGTGACCGTCATATTGAACGTTATCTAAGGTAACAAACTCAGTGGTTGGCTTTGAACCTAGTGGGTAAATCTTCATTTTCTGCACATACTCAGAGTGGCCCTTCATGTCTTTTTCAGACGTGGTTTCTGTTAGTGAGCGAATAGAGATGTAGCCACGATCTGTGGGTTGTACTACCACAATGTAGCCATCGGTATTACCTTCATATCCTTCTGGAACAATTAGGTACTTCCCGCCTTTACCTTTGTCTTCACCACCAGGACCTACATCCATAATTGGCTGATGCCAAGACGTTAGAAAGGTACCAAAGAAGGCGTTGCTATCTGTTGCTGGGGGGATTTCTACCACAACAGGGCCATCGGCGATGTTGTGATAAGTGTGAACGTATGGAGAGTTATTATTGCCCGTTACCATAGCAGCTTCGGCAGTCATTGGGCGCTCGTAGTAATACACAGTGTTGTTACGTTTGTCTTCGTTGCCAAAGGTATCAAAAGCCACCTGCGCCATTCGCTCGTACATTACCTGAGGCATGATCCAGATACCTGCTTCTAGAGCACGGCGGTTAAAACGCTTTTCATCTATATTGACGGTTTGTGTGTCAGCTTGCGTCGTCGATGAAGTAGAAGCGATAGCACTAGCGCTAACAGTAGACAAAATAGCAGTGATAGTGAGCGATAAAACAGTGTGTTTCATTTGCGATACCTTAGTTACTAAATGAGTTATGGGGGCGTTGTGAACAACGTGGCGCCATAGTAACGGTCGCAAATGATAAAGATTTCGCATGGTGCGAAATCTACCTAATTATTTCTACTTTTCGGTAGCTTTGTTTGATAATGCCTTGCTTGTCGAGGGCTTTCATCGCTCGAGATACCTTGTGACGACTGACGCCTAAGTAAGAGGCAAGGTCATCATGAGATATCTGAACCACCAGGTCGCTACCACTTAATTGTGTTAAACGGTCCACAAGACGCTCGCTTAACGGGCGGGTTGCGAGATTATCAAATTTGCCATACATAATTCGCAAACGCGCAACGATGGAGTGGGCAACAAATCGATAAACTTCATTAAGAAGTGCTTGTTCGACTCGTATTTGAGAGTGAGGAATACCGATTATCTTGATATCTGTGAGTGCGACTGCTGAATAGGGGAGCGCACCCCCATCCACAAAAGCCGCGTCTCCAAACCAAAATCCAGCAGAGCATTTCTCGATAATCACATAGTTGCCTTCTTCATCAATATAAGAAACCTCTACCTCACCGCTGACGGTCAGTGCTAATTGATTGGGAATGTCACCTTGTCGAAACAAATGTTGTCCCGCTTCTAGGGAGTAGCTCTTAGCACTGACAAATGCCTTGTATAGACAAGGATATTCGTCGCAGTTTATAAATGGCTCGATAGCTGGCGGAGAAAGCTCTGTTGTCATTGAATATAGCCTAGGGTCTGTTTTGTCAGGTTTGCATCGATGGATTGATCACCCTTCACTCGCTCCCACAATGTGCTTAGATGCTCAAAGCCTCTTTGGCTTGGAAATCGTTGCGGTGCGTCGACTAATATCCAATTACCGGCGTCGTCACGCTCGGCATAGACAAACTCAAATGAAAGATTGTTACCCATGCCAAGTCGCAAGTCCGAGACAATGAGTGAATCTTTCTCTTCGCGGTAATTTAAGTAGTTATGTGAGAAGGCTTTCAGCCCTTTTAATGTGGCTGGTTTTTCTTCTAGAGGCCATGTTCCGAGTGGGCGACCCACAAAGTCGATAATGGAGTCTTTATCGAGTATTGATGCAAGGCCTTCCCAATAGTAATCGTCGTCCACTACCACGACTCGCCAAAGTACCGTATTAAACGGGGTGGGGGTGATCATGACTTGTTTGTTTGGGAGATTTTGCGCAGCCAGGTTATGTTCGACTCGATTGGCGATGTATTGCTGAGCTGCAAAGCCCCAACCTAGGTATAGGGTAGAGAGAAGCAATACGCTTTGACACCATTTAGCCCCCGCGGTTTTGGAAAACAGAGCGACAACAATCGCCACCAACAATGGGAGCGTATAGAGCGGGTCTATGATGAAGATATTACGCAGTTCGAAATAGCCCTCAAATGGCCAAATAAGCTGTGTGCCATAGGTGGTCATGGCATCAAGTAGCGTGTGGGTCACAAGCACGCTTACGATCAGTACAGAGACCCGCTTGAAACTCCAGAATGCATCGGGACGAAATCGGCAGTAAAGCCAAGATAACAGCAGTGCAAATGGAGGCAATAGCAATAAAGAGTGTGTGAAGCCACGATGCTTGATGGTGTTGCTTACTGCATCGCCATAGTCGAGAACAACATCAAGATCAGGCAGTGTCCCCAGCGCCGCGCCAGCCAACAGCACCTTGGCATTGCATTGTTTTCCTGCAACAGCACCCGCAATGGTTGCGCCTAGAGCTGCTTGTGTTACTGAGTCCATTGATTTCCTTTAAATCGAAAAAAGTTAATTAGATGAAGCTTGTATAGGGTTGTACTCAAGATAAATACGCTGAGATCAGTGCAATCAATTTTCTGTCACTATACCTTAATTGCCCGCGCAGCGAATGACACCGAGCATAGCCTCACTGGCTTTAGATACATAGTGTTCTTTACTCCAGATAGCGGCAAGTTCCCAGCGAATGTTCTGTTTAATGGGTATAAAGCAATAGTCATCACTATTGAGCCTTTTGCAGATGGGCTCGGGCATAAAGCTCACGCCTGTTCCACTTTTTACCATAGCGGCTAAAAAGTCCCACTGACTGCTCCTAACTCCGATTTTAGGCGTGAACCCGTGCTCAAGACACATCTGGGTGATCACCTCTGAGATAATAAACTCAGGGTTATACAGATAAAATGGCAGATCTTTAAGCTCCACAATATCGAGCTGTTGTTTATTTTTCCACTGCTGCGTTTTTGGTAATACCGCAAAGATGGGGTAGCTGCCGATAGCCCAAGTATTAAATCTTGGGTCGGGCTCCGTGAGCATGGTAATGGAAATATCAATCTTTCCATCAAGCACGGCTCTCTCCAATTTGCGACTGCCACTCTCGACGATTGAAACCTCAATATCCGGATATTGTAGAGAGAACTCCTGTATGAGGTGAGTGTAAAGATGACCCACCATTGGAGGGATCCCTAAGGTAATCTTGCCACTTTTGAGCTGTTTTAGATCGTTGAGCCGCACTTCCAACTCTCGTTGTTGGAACAGTATCGACTGTGCGTATTGGAGTACGATCTCGCCAGCCTCGGTTAATGCTATATCTCTGCCATTGCGATAGATGAGTGCTTGCCCATAAGCGATTTCCAAGGATTTGAGCGCCTTGCTAATGGTGGGCTGAGTGACAAAAAGCTGTTCAGAAGCTTTGGTAAAGCTTTTGCTTTGGATCAGGGTGACAAAGTACTGAAGCTCTTTCATGGTCATCTTTACATTCCTTTTTGGAATACTTTGTGATCATTTTATTCATTGGAGTTTGGTTATTCAATGTTTGATAATTTAATCACCATTTCGTCAGCCGTATTTTCAATGAACCGCTTAAAACTAAAACACATAGGCATGACCATCATACAGATCGTAGCGCTCTGTCTAATTTGGCTATTCTCCGACTGGCTTGTATCTACTTTCCATATTCCTTTGCCTTCAAACGTGTTGGGTATGTTTTTGTTGTTGGCTTTGCTGTTTAGCAAGGTGGTCAAAGTGAAATGGCTTAAAGCTGGTTCTAACTGGTTGATTGCCGAAATGCTGCTGTTCTTTATTCCTGCGGTTATCGCCATTGTGAACTATCAAAGCTTGTTTGAGCAGCAAGGGCTAAAGATCGCTCTGGTTATAGGCACTAGTACCATCTTCGTTTTATCGGTGACGGCGCTGGTGGTGGATGTGGTGTATCGCTATGAGCTTAAAAAACTTCGAGGTACTCGATAATGCACACGTATCTAGCCATTTTCTGTTTTGTGTTTACTGTGGTGGGTTATTACTTCACTAAGTCACTGCATGGTCGATTTAACAAGACTTGGTTGATACCACTGGTTTCGGTGCCGGTGTTGATTGTGGCTGCACTACTACTGCTGGGCATTAGCTATGACGACTATATTCAAGAATCCCACTGGTTGGTGTGGATGCTAGGGCCAGCCACTGTCGCATTTGCTATCCCTGTGTATGAAAACAGACGATTGATTAAAAACCATTGGCTGTCGATCTCGCTAGGGGTAGTGGTTGCCGTGATTACCGCCCTAGTGAGTACGATATTATTGAGTAAAGGTATGCATCTTTCTGAGTTGCTGCAAAAAAGCTTGGCGGTTCGCTCTATTACCACCCCTTTTGCCGTAGTGGCTTCCAAAGCCATTGGTGGTCAGCCCGATCTCACCGCAATATTTGTCGTTATGACGGGTATCGTCGGCATTGTCGTTGGTGAGACTATGCTGAGCTTATTCAGAATCCGCTCTCGTCACGGCAAAGGCGCAGGCCTTGGTGCATGTGCTCATGGATCAGGCACGGCAATCGCCTATGGCATTCATTCCAAAGCGGGAACTATCGCAAGTTTAATCATGCTGTTTTCAGGGGTCGCGACGGTTTTGCTCTCACCAGTAATTGCTTTGATGGTGTAATTTGTATCGCTGTTACCACAGTAAAGGCTGAAAGATTTCATAGAAGTAACCTTTGACGAAAAAAGGTTGTTGCTGGGTTTCTACGGTTTCAATGATCAAGGTTTGATGATTTAACCAGAATACAAGCAGTAACAATTTGATGTAGGCGAGAGTGAGCAGCGAGTTACTCAGTTTGGAAAATGGTGAACGAATAAGAGTCACCAATGGACCAATGTAGATTGCGGAAAACCATGCAATAGCACCTAGACCTGTGATGGCAAGGTGCAGGCTAAGAAATTGTTGGTCATGCATGTGGATTTTCTCAGCAGCAAGCACAAAGGTTTGATTGAGTGGAGAGAAAAAGCCCGTCACCGCATTAGCAACGCCTAGATACATTAAGATATCACCAGCGATAAACGACCAGTGGTCGCAAAAACCGACCTCATCCAAAGTGGAAGAACTGATATACGCGACAAGAGCTAGTAAAGAAAAAGCTAATGACATTAGTAAAGATAAATCGGCTCGGAAGTGCACAGCATGGGAAAACCCAGGGATAGATACCCCCCCGCTCATGCTGAATAACTCCGATACCTGTAAAGCCACTATAGCAATATTGAAGCCAACGACAGTTAACCTGGCTCGCATAACATTGATTGCAATATGGACTTTGTTCGAGGTTGGCATGACCTATTTCCTACCAATTTTTCACAGGTTAAAAAAGCCCTAGCAGGTTTCACTAGGGCTGAATGTAGTTGTGTCAGACGACTATGAGAACACCATGGCGATGTAGCCAAGTATTAGAACAATGGCAGACGTTAGGGCGTACGGCACGGGGTAAGCAATTGCCGAAATACCACTTTGAGATAACTCTTGAATACCATTGAGAGCTGGGGTGCTGTTTCTACCGCCAGCGCATGCTCCGGCAAGAATGACGGGGTTCATCTTCCTGATGTAGTACCCGTATAGCCATGCCAAAAATGGTGGTACAAGAGCGCCGAGCACTCCTAGTACTGATATCCAAATAACGACAGTACCTTGGAATGAAGATAAGATCTTTGGACCAACACTTGCGGCCAATACCGCAACAAATAGGCTTAGGCCAATATCATTCAGGAATGCACGCGCACCTTCACTTGTTGGGCCGCCGAAGTCTGGATTTCTAGTACGAAGCCAAGAGACTAGGATGCCTGTCAACATACAGCCTGCTGACGTGCCTAAGGCAAATGGAATGCCACTAATTTCGACACTTGCATGACCAATGACAAAGCCAATGAATAGAGCAAACGACATAAAGGATACTTCGGTATAAGCACTTTCTACCACAGGAACCGCTTTTAATGATTTAGCTGCTTGGTTCACACACCAAGTTGGGCCAGCTAATCGAAGAACATCGCCTTTTTCGACAACCGTTTTAGGTAGATGAGGAATGGCTAAACCCGAGCGGAACATTGCCTTTAAATGAACACCGTAACCAATCTCAAGCCCGAGTTCCTGCAGCGTTTTTCCTGCATATTCCGTTTTACCGACATGTATATCTGCAACCTCAATATCCACCATGCGAGCACGAGGATCTGCAACTTCTCGCCCTAAGGCATCAGAGCCTTTTAGAAGTAGGTTGTAATCACCCATGATTCCGACAACATCACCCATTTTGAGTTTTGGATTGCTGTCTGCGTCAATCACTTCGTCACCGCGTACGATCTTTAGAATCGCAGCGTGAGGGTTAAGTCGAAATAGTTCATTCACTGATTTTCCGACGAGTTCTTTATGTTCTACCACGTAAGAGCGAATTTGCTTATCGGTGAATCCAAGGATTGATGCTCCTGCGGTGCCGGGTAGGGCTCCACTTTGGTCGTCACTACCAAACTCTTGTTCCGCTTTCTGGGCTTCAAGTACTGCGTCTCGACCAAACATTTTAGGCAGATATTTGATGAGTAAAATAATGAATATCGAAGACAGAACGTAGCTGATGGCATAACCTGCAGCCATGTTCGCCCCGACCATATCCGCTGTGACGCCCTCTGGTAACGCAAATGCACCACTATTAACTGCCGATTGAGCAACACCCATTACTGCGGTAACCGTGTAGCTACCGGAGATAATGCCTGCTGCATAGCCAGGACCAAGGTCCAATAGTTTTACGCCTAGGAACACGATCAGAAAGTTTGAGAAAACCACTATTAAGCCGATGACTAAGAAATCGACGCCCCCTCTCGCTAACCCAGAGAAAAACTGAGGGCCCACTCGCATGCCGAGAGCATACATAAACAGCATTAAGAAAATGTCTTCAACAAGACCCGGAATATCGTAGGTAATTCCGTATAGGGCGCTGGATGCTAGGGCAATTAATATACCGGTAACAAGTGTGCCTGCTGTTGCGCCTAGGCTTATGCCGCCAATGGTGATACGCCCTATTGGGTAGCCGATAGCAAGAGTCAAAAAGAGATACGCGAATGGATTTTGAGCTAAGTAACTCAGTGCCCATGCAATACCGCTGTAGGTTTCAGGCTCCACAGAGGCAGCATAAGCACTCCCAAAGAAAAGTGAAGCGAGAATAAATAGGCCTAAAATTAGGCTAATAATGTGCCTCGGGGGATTGGTCATATATCCCGATAATTTAGTGTGTGTGTTCATAATATTTGTTTTCTAGAATAGTTATATGAAGAAGAAGTAATAAATTACTTCTTCTCGATGATATAAATTATTGCTTATTTATGATTAGCATTTACCCGAAGATACTTTGTGTAGGTCATGTAACTTAGGTGGAGTTGCATTTCCTCCATGCTCTTCTAAGAATTCACATGCTCTTTCAATATCACCAACTAATATCTCTGCAGCATCTCTATTTAAATGAGGTCTTACAACAATGCGAAGACTATTTACTTGCTGTGCATTGGCAGGCATTGAATAAGCCGATAGTATCCAACCATGTTCGCGAACTTTGTTAGAAATATCAAACTCATTGTAGTTAGTTACTGACTCATTCAACGTTAAAGCAACAACTGGAATACGTTGAGTTTCGTTCATGATCTTAAAGTTTCCGGTAGCAACTAAGCGATCACGAATATATTCTGCATTTTCTACAGTTTGCTTCATTATTCGAGTGTAGCCTTCACGTCCAAGACGGATGAAGTTGTAGTATTGTGCTAGAACCGTAGCTGAACTCTTACTGAAATTAAGAGTGGCAGTAGCGGCTTCGCCACCTAGATAGTTAACGTAAAACACTAGGTCTTCATTAAATACTTCCCTTTCACGGAAGATTATCCAGCCTAGACCAGGGGGAACAAGCCCAAACTTATGTCCTGAGGCATTGATGGATTTTACGCGAGGTAAACGGAAGTCCCACTCGTATTCAGGGTACAAAAACGGGTTCACAAATCCACCTGAAGCTGCATCAATGTGCATTGGAATTGAAATACCGGTTTGCTCTTCGTAAGCATCTAGCCAATCATGGATTGCTTGAAAGTCATCATCCTCGCCAGTGAATGTTTGCCCTGCAATTCCTACAACACAAATGGTATTTTCATCAACGTATTCATCGAGTTGCTCAGCAGTTAGTGTGTACTGACCAGGTTTAAGAGGAACAATTCTTGGCTCAACGTCAAAGTATTTTAGGAACTTTTTCCAAACGATTTGTACGTTACCGCCTGTTACCATGTTTGGTTTTGAGGCATCTTTTCCAGCTTTTTCACGTGCCTGACGCCAGTTCCATTTGTGTGCGAGACCTGCAAGCATGCATGCTTCAGATGAGCCAATGGTTGCTGCGCCGTAGGGTTCTACATCCTTAGGACCATTCCAAAGTTCGTGCAACCATCTTACGCACTTTTCTTCTGTTGCCTTGGTATGTGGGTACATATCAGGATCGGCAAAGTTTCTGAATGAACCATCTTTAAAGATCTCGGCGGCTTCTGGTTCCATAAATGTAGTTACAAAAGAGGATAGGTTTAGATTAGGATTGGCATCAGTCCAACATTCACTTCTTACCAAGGCTTCAGCCGCTCTTGCTGCCATTCCTTCTTCTGGGAAAGCATCAGGTAATTGAATATTAAATTGCTCGTATGGATTTAAATCAGAGTGTTTTTCGTGGGACATAATGTAATCCTATTAATGATAAATAATACTTATTAACTACAACAACATTTATCGCCTATGTTGTTTTGAATATAAGGAGAAAATACTTCGCCTAACCATTAAGTAGTAGATTAACCCTCTTTTCGGGGGTTAATTAATCACATATGAATGACCCAACCCATCAAACTCTCATTGCGATACCTTTTTCACATGGTGCGGTTGATTTTTGTGCGGTTTTTGTGTGCTTTTTGCTCTTTAGTGTGGATCTTTTTACAGATTAGAACAAGATGCGGAAGATAATATCGAAATATTTATTGGGGAATATTAATTTTAAATGAGAAAGGCTACAAAATATGAAGTGTAAACAATCGAAAGAGGTGTATTGAACATTGGGTTTATTATGAAGGTGTTAATATAGATAGACTATCAAACTACTACTCTAGATTTTATTGAACAAGTAGATCTGCGTTCAATTAGTATTCCTGACAAAATGATAGATTTATCAGAGTGCAGTTTATTGCACTTATTGATTATTAGCTTTGTGGCTTCTTTGGCCATAGTTTTTATTGGCTCATCGATAGAAGTGAGCTCTGGTACAGCATGTGCGCCAATATCGGTGTTTCCAATACCTACTACTGAGACTTGTTTAGGAACAACTATGCCATATTCGGTCAATGCTTTTTGTGCACCAATCGCCATTAGATCGTTAAAACAAATAATGGCAGTGAATTTGACTCTTAGCTCGAGCAATTGCATACATGCTTGATAGCCACCATTGAGTTGATAGTCGCTGGTGGCGATGAGTAATGGATTGAAGCCTAGGTCAGCCTTATAAAGTGCTTCGATGTAGCCCTTCATTCGAGCTTGACCACTGGGGTTATCAGTAGGGCCGGTAATGCAGGCGATGTGGCGGTGTCCCTTGGCAACGAGGTGTTCCATTGCCATCTTGGTCAATTGTGACTGATCTATCGACACTGTTGGATACGTTAATGTGTCAGAGGCGCGGTTCATCACTACCAAAGGAATGGTGAGTTCTTTGTGCAGTTTTTGAATGTGCTTGTCTGATAGAACTCGGCTATACAGTAGTACCGCATCGCACTGGCCTTGAAGTTGCACAATGGTTTCATACTCACTGGTTGCATCACTTGAGGTGCACACCAGATTAAGGCTCATTTGATGTTGTTGCAGCTCTTTTGCGATGACGGGTAACAGTACTCCCCATTTTGACCTATTGGACTCAGGAAATACAACAGCTACAGTGTTGGTTTTATTGGTCGCTAGGGCTTGGGCAGTCTTACTTGGCCGAAAGTTAAGTGTGGCTATTGCATCGAGAACCCTTTCTCGGTTTTGTTCCCCAACATTGCCATTGCCATTAATAACACGAGATACCGTCGCTTTAGATACTCCAGCGAGCTTGCTGACTTCAAGAATGTTACTCATAGCGCTTCCCTAGAAGATGTAATGTCATAAGTTGCGAGGAAACAGCGCCACCCGACTGGGAGTAACTCGGGAGCGCTATTTGTCGAAAAGGCAGTTTGTTGACAAGACTGACCTAGGAGGCGTTATCTCCTAGTGACCATATTAAAGTTAAGTGTATTGACGATATAGGTCATTTGGGGACTTTTAGGTGATCGGCTTAATCGGCGGTGAAACCTTATACAAGTTTCGTTTTTGCTAGCGTTCTTTTCTGATCTGAGCAGGTGTTTTATTGGATAGGCGTTTGATTGCGCGATTAAAATTGGACACATCGCTGTATCCCATTCGAAAGGCAATGTCGCTGATACTTTCATTAGATTCCGCTAAAAGCTGCTCGGCTTTGCTTAAGATCGCTTGTTTCTTTATTTCTTTGAAGGTGGTGTGGTTGTCTTTAAGGTAGCGATAAAGGGTCTTTCTTGTTACTCCAAACAGCGACGCCAACCAGTCTATCGTGAAGCTAGGAAGGTGGCAGTATGTTTCAGTCAACAGTCTGATTTCTTGGATATCGCGAGCGTGTAATGAGCGACTAGCTAACGCCTCAAAGCTTTGCAGCGGAGGCAATTCGATAGTCAAATGCGGTTGATTGTATGCGACTGCAGTATCAGTGAATAAATAACCTTCATACAGGTAGCCTTGGTGCAAGGCTGTCATCATATTTACCTTTGACGGAGACCACTCGTTACCTAACCAATGACGACATAAATTGATTAGTAGTGAAACACGAAACCACTCAACTGCGGCGTATCCTGGATAGGAAGGAGCAAGGTTTCCTCTATTACACAAACACCACTGTTCATTTAACTTTTGTAGCCAGTAGGTATTTTGTCGGGTTAACGTATGAGAGTGCGTTATTAGTGCCGTGAGTGCCTGTTGGAAGGTATCGTTAGGTCGGAAAAAACGTCGCCTGTCTTGTAATAGACTCTTTGCAGCCTCTTTTCCCACAATAATAGGCATGTCTGGAGCGCACAATGGGGTGATGGCTTCTATAAATAATGAATAGTTCTTTACGGGAATCCACTTCTCATTGTTTGAGTATTTGGTCGGAAGATCGACACTCTTTGCTATGGATTTCCAATCAATCTTGTGTCGCTCTAGGTAGGGAATAAAAAATAGCATAGAGTCAGAAGCGGTAAGTAGCAGCGAACGAGAGCCTTTACGCATAGGAGCTCTTTTGAGGATACTTTTTTGGGGCTGATTTCAATAGAGAGATACTTTTTAAACTGAGAACGAATAGAGCTCAGTACACTAACGCGACTGAGCTCTTTGTTTTAGTAGTTTAGAAGCTGTAACGCATACCCAGCATTACTTCATCTTGGTCGTTGTCACCGATACCACCTTGACCTTCGTCAAGCAGGTTGATCTTGTAGCTGCCGAAGAAGGCTACATCACCCATGTAGCGAGCGTATTCGATACCAACGAAGTTGATATCAAGATCTCGGGTATCTTCGGCATGGAAGTAGCTGTAAGTTAGGTTCACGTTGTTTTGGCCAAACGCGTAACCTAAGTAGGCATCCGCGGCGTTGTAGTTTGAACCCTTAACATATTGACCGCCTTCAAGAGCAGTAGAGATAGTACCGCCTTGGTATAACGCGGCTAGCCATAGGCCGTTTTCATGGGTGTATTTTGCTGCTGCCATAAATGCGTCAGTGGTATCAGTCTCATTGCCGTTACCGTAAGTCTCATCACTCGCGGCATAACCCACACCAATGTCTAGACCGAAAGGCAGAGCGTATGCCACAACGGCGCCGTAGCCGTTACTTTGTGCAGATTCGCTGTCTGAATTAAAGTTGCCGTCAACTTGTACCGTCAAGCCTGAGTTAGTCGTCCACTCATAGCGCAACACGTTTTTAGCTCTATCTGCGGTAGCAACTGTGTATTCGTTGATGTAACCACTGTAGGTTTCTGCAGCATCGGTCCAGTCGGTCAAGTATGTCACAGCGTTGTTTTGGTGACCGTAGTAGAAGTTACCAATGTTTGTTTCTACACCTGCGTACAAGAAACGAGTGTTAACGGCAACGTCATCCTTTGCACCGTCTTCGTTCTCGGTTAATTCAAACTCGTACTTACCAAAGAATGCGACTTCATCATTAAGTTTTTGAGTGCCATCTACGCTCAATCGAACGCGAGAAGCGTCAGAGTAGGTGTGATCGTTGCTGTCTGTTTTGTTTGCATCCGAGAAGTTGCCGCGTACTTCCGCGCGACCGCCAAAGTTTAGGATGGTATCTTCATTTTGATAAACGGTTGCTGCTGAAGCTAAAGTGGAGGCGAAGATACTAGATACTGCAATAACTGATAGTTTCAATTTCATTGTAAAACCTAAATTTCCTTTTAGTAAAAAATTCCCAATAAATATTTGCGGGAATAATTGATTATTATTATTTAATTAATCGCTGGCTAATGGTGCTTTTAAAATGCATAGATAATAAAAGAACGAAGTGGATTTTTTAATAATATGAAAGAGTTGTACAATCGTGTTTGATGGATCAGGTCCTCACAAGGAAAGCTGAGAAGGTATTGAGGTGATGGGACTGGCGCTGTTGGCAATGATTGTGGCTATTTATCTGAATATGTTAAGGAAACTCGATGACGCCTTTCTAGGGATTGAGGGTGTTTGATTCTAGTATGGAGGTGAATTGCTACATTGTTTACGATCTATTATGTTCAAATCAAAGCGGTAGCGCTCTCTTCTTATTATAAATGAAGGTGATTAACAATAATAAGTGATGCTTATATGTACAGTTTTTATTGAGATAAACAAATGTGGTCATATTGGTTTGGTATTATTAAATCTAGGAATTAAAACCCAGATTACGGCCAATAATATAACGGCATAAGTCATAGCTAACCCAATTGAGAATAGTACTAGAACACATAAGATTGTCGAAAATATCGCAAGAGCCTTTCCTTTACCACTGAGTAGCTTAACGGCACTTAACATTGCAAACAGGTAGATCACCACGAAGATCCCGTTGGCTAGGGTCAGAAACACTTCGATATCGATATTTGAAAGCTCTCCAAATACACAGGATAACGCCAAAGTAATGCCAACAATCACTGTGGCTACAGATGGCACTCCCTTGATTGATATTCGTGCTACCGAGCTTGAGGGTTTGTACTCTCTTGCCAGTGACCAAATCATTCGCGCTAAGCTTTGTGTGTATAGGTTGATAGTGGCAAAGCATGCCAAGAATCCGGTTAAGCTGATGAGCCATGTTAGCCCAGAGCCAAACAGAAGATTGGAAAGATAAGGCACTGAGGTGGTATTTAACTCCTGCGTTCCAAAGGCGTGATGCTTTAGTACAACTAAAGAAAAGAGATAGTAAACAGTGCCAGCGATAAGGCAGCCCACCAAGATAGCGATAGGGTAATCTCGCTCAGGTCGCTTAAACTCTTCACCCATATGCGCAAACGCCTCAATGCCAACAAAGCACCAAAACATCACAGCTACAGCACTGCCAATGGCAGGAAGGTTATTGGCAGGTAAAGTAGCGGGAATACTGTCGGAAACCGAAATGTCACCAAACCACACAAAAAGCCCAACGAGTACCAATATTCCAATGGCAATGCCGGTTTGGAACTGACTGGATATTTTGCTACCTGAAAAGTTTACGACCATTAAAAGAACAACCACAAGCAACTGGGCAGTCAATGGCTGTGCCAGAAAGCTAGGTAAAAACTGCTGAGCAAATCCACCGGCGATAGCAATGGCCGCCGGAACACCTACAGGGATAACACTGATAAATAAAAGAGCGATGGCTTTTTCAAGGCGAGATCCAAAGGCCTGCTTTACAAAGTAAGAGGCTCCCCCTGCATTGGGGTAACGTTTACCAAGGGCTGCAAAGGTGGAGGCAATGGGGCACACGGCAAAGATAAGCAACCACCATGCCCACAGCATATCTTGTCCGGCAATGCTGGCTGCGATAGCAGGCACCATGAAAAGCCCAGTTCCAAGCAGGGTGGTGGACATCTGGCCTATGCCACCAATCAATGTGATCTCTCGCTTTAACCCTGACATCATCTTCCTTGAATATGCGTTTTTAGATTTGGATTTAATACTGAACGTTAGATTATGGCGTCAGCACGCTCTATGAGGTCGCTTTGCGTATAGTCTTCTGCCACTTTACCTTCAGCAATCAAATCAAGCACTTGATAATCAGCCAGATTCGAGAACTCTTTATTCAAATAGTCTCGAAAAGCCTGCTCGTTCGGCCACTTACCACGAACGATATAGCCATCATCCTTATCAAAATCTTCGGTCTCAAAAAACGAAAAATCCGTCATACCAATGTTGTGGCAATACAGTACTAGATACACGATGAACCCTTGAGAAAAGCTTGTTAGGGCATGTATTTAAAGGGAATAGATTGTGATTTGCAAGGCCTTATAATTTTATCTGGTTCTGTATTGTCCGCCTTATGTCCCCACTCGAATAAATCCTAAACAGAACTGTAAGATTACCGTAAATTCTCTTTCTCATTAACAACTTACACATTTTACCGTTTTACTATCCGTGCAAATTGTTGCAGTGGAAGTAATATGAAAAAGTTAGTCAGCCTTTTGGCGGCAGTGGGCCTGTGTGTATCCTTGAGTGCCAAGGCGGAAACGGGAATTGGTATTTCGGTAGGTAAGCCGTTTTGGGGGCTGGATGTGGCCCACAATGGCTTTCGAATGAATGTGAGTTTGGATGACCAATTTGGCATTGGAGCGAACAAAACCTTTGCGGTGTCGGGTACGCCCATGTATTTCTTTATTGGTGGTCAATATGTGGATAGAAACCATCACTACATCGCGCTGACTCCGGGCATTGGCGCGGAGTTTCGGGTTAAGCCTGTGGGGTTTTATATCGACCTTACACCTGCGATTTATCTTGATGAACTGGATGTTGAACTGGAAGCAAGAGCCGGGATTAAGGTGTATTTCTAGCTAAGTGTGATTTCATTCATGAACTAATTTGAACTTAAGTATCGGGCTAACGTAGGAATGGTCATTGTCGCTGTGAGGGAAATGACCATGAGAACGCTTCTTTTATCCGCTTTGATCTGCCTTTCTTTTGTTTCAACATCGTTTGCTGGCACAACACCTTGGCTGCCTTGCTACGTCAATGGTGAATATGTTGGCAACATTATGATTACTGAGTGTCGTAAACAAAACGGCAAGATCTATAAAAACGAAAAGTAGTCGGCTGTTACGAACTGGTAGTTGAGAACCGACAATTAAGCACCTAGAAATAAAAGCCTAGAGCATCCGTCGTTCTAGGCTTTTTTGCTTATTACACCGATGTATATCAGATGTCAGTGCAAGTCATTGGTCTTAAGTGGATTCCTACGGCATCCTCTGCTCTCACTCATTATTTAGGAAAGCGTGTCCTTGAGCTTACTCGTTGTCGCAGTACTACTATTGCTTTGGTCGCCAACTCGAAACTTTCTTATTGGTTTCTTTTCGCCCTTCATCTTTTTCATCGTGCTGTGTCTAGCGGGCATCGCTTTTGGCTAACAGGCTTTTAAGCGGAGCGGCACAGTTGACCAGTAAGACAATCCTGTTTTGCTTCAATAATATGGCGAGCCAGTTGCGCGAAACCAAACCCTCCGTCTTCATTTAAAAGCACGCTTGGCTTGTGCGTCAACTGAGGCAACACATTTTGAATGTTACGCACACCAAACGTGGTGGGTAACCATGCGAACATGGCCTCATCATTTTGCGAGTCACCGATATAAATCACTTTGTCTAAGTCGATGTCACTAAAAGGAGAGTGTGCCTTAAGATAGGCTTCACTTGTTACGCGCTTACTGTGTTCGCCAATCCAAACATTAAGATGAATCGAGCTAAGAGACGCGTTGACAGTATTGCCATCGATAACCAAAGCCCTCGCTTTCGTCAGCAACTCCTTCGCTACTTGTTCACAGACGGGTTCTCTGTCTTGACTAAGATTAATGGCGACATCGCAAAAACGAAATGGCTGATCTGCTGCGAAACGAATGCCCTCGTAATCTTCCAATATTTCAGCAAGCGCGGATTTAAGCGCTGCTTGCTCAAGATGCATCTGAGATAGAGGGATTTTAGATTCGGTTGCAAAGCCGGATTCGTTTTGGCTCATCCAAAATGCGCCATTTTCTCCGACAGCCCCATGAACGGGCCAAACCTTAGCGATCTGATCGCACCAACCTGCGCACGCCCCTGTAACGGCCACCACCTTGATGCCCACTTCTTGCAGATCGTAGAGGGCTTTTAGGGTGATATCAGGAAGCTGGCCCTCCCAGGTCAAGGTATCATCTACGTCAGTAAGCAACCATTCGATGTTCGCCAGTTGCTGGCGCTCAATTGAGGGTAGTGACTTAAGCATTCACCACCTCTTTTACACACTCTTGGTGAGAGGAAAACTCGATGCGTTTTTCGCTTGTCGAATCAAATAGGTGCAAGTGTTGGTGGTTAAAAGTCAGGCCTAGCACATCGCCGGACTTAATGTTTTCATGCCCATCCACGCGCACTACCAGCCTTTGTTCACTGCTATCTAAGGTCTGGCAGTAAAGCAAGAGATCTGCGCCCAATGCCTCTATGAGCTCGACTTTGACGGAGAACTTTGGTGCATTTTGCTCAACGAATAGATGCTCAGGACGAAGGCCAACCTTGATTTGGCCTAGGGCTAAGTCTTGAGTCGCGATAGTGGTGAGTGAATCGGCAACGTGCATGCCAAGCTCGCTGATCTGTCCATCTAGGATGTTCATGGCAGGTGAGCCCATAAAGGTCGCCACAAATAAAGAAGCCGGCGCATCGTAGATCTCTAATGGAGAGCCTACCTGTTCAATATCGCCCTTGTTTAACACCACCAGTTTATCAGCCAGCGTCATAGCTTCTACCTGGTCATGGGTAACGTAGACAGAGGTTGTATTAAGACTCTTCTGCAAGCGTTTGATCTCAAGGCGCATTTGAACACGCAGCTTAGCATCTAGGTTGGATAAAGGTTCATCAAACAGGAACACCTTAGGCTTGCGAACAATGGCGCGGCCCATTGCGACGCGTTGTCGCTGGCCGCCAGAGAGCTGCTTAGGTTTACGGTCTAATAGTTGGCTAAGCTCAAGCATTTCTGCCGCTTGCGTGACCAACTCATGAATTTCCTTCTTAGGTGTTTTTCGGTTTCGCAGTCCATAGGCCATGTTGTCGTAGACAGACATATGTGGATACAGGGCGTAGTTTTGAAAAACCATAGCGATATCACGCTCGCCGGGTTCTCTATCATTCACCACCTTGTCATCAATGCTGAGTTCGCCACTTGAGATTTCTTCAAGACCGGCGAGCATGCGAAGCAGGGTTGATTTACCACAGCCACTTGGACCAACGAGTACAACCATTTCGCCGTCATCAATAGAAAGGTTAAGGCTATGGATAGCTTGATATCCGTTCGGGTAGCACTTTGCGATATTTGAAAGAGTTAGGGTAGACATAATTTATTTCTCCGAGTCCACAAGGCCTTTAACAAAGGCTTTTTGCATCGCAATAACAACGATAACAGGGGGTAGCATGGCAATAATGGTGGTGGCCATGATCTTGTTCCATTCAATCACGCCATCGACGACGCCAAGCATCTGCTTGATGCCCATAACAATGGTGTAATAACTGGCGTCAGTAGTGATGAGCAATGGCCATAGGTACTGGTTCCATCCATAGATGAAGGTAATGACAAACAGCGCGGCGATGTTGGTTCGTGATAGTGGCAGCAAGATATCAAAAAAGAATTTGATAGGGCCTGCGCCATCAATGCGAGCGGCTTCGACTAATTCCTTTGGCACGGTCAGGAAAAACTGTCTAAACAAAAACGTCGCGGTGGCACTGGCAATCAATGGAATGGTGAGTCCGTAGTATGAATTCAACATGTTGAGATTGGTCACCACCTCAAAGGTGGGCATGATTCTTACTTCCACAGGCAGCATTAGGGTGAAGAAGATCATCCAGAAGGCGAGCATTCTTCCCGGAAAGCGAAAGAACACCACTGCGTAGGCAGACAAAATAGAGATAGTCAGCTTGCCTATGGTAATGCACATGGCCATCACGAATGAGTTCAGCAGCATTTGAGGGATAGGCAGGGTGCTGTTGTTGTATGCCTCGCTACCTGAAAGTAGGTCTCTGAATACACTGAATCCAAGGTCGCCAAACCACAGTGGCGTGCCAGTGGCAAACTCAGTGTTGTTATGAGTAGTTGCCACCAGAGCAATCCATACCGGCAGGGCGATGGAAACGATGCCTATGATCAAGACCAGGTGACAAAAGAGTTTAAATAGCGGTCGTCTTTCTACCATTAGTAAGCCACCTTCTTTTCTACATATTTAAATTGAATTACAGTCAGTGAGGCAACCAGTGCCATCAATATCACGGATTGCGCTGCTGATGAGCCTAGATCTAGGCCAATAAAGCCATCGTTATAGACCTTGTAAACCAGCGTTGAGGTGCTGTTGCTTGGCCCGCCTTGCGTCATGGCATGAATGACCGCAAAGGTGTCGAAGAAGGCGTATACAAAATTCACCACTAACAAGAAAAAGCTGGTTGGTGAGATAAGAGGAAAGCTGATGCTCATGAAGCGCTTGATTGGCCCACTGCCATCAATAGCGGCCGCTTCGTGCAGAGACTTAGGCACAGATTGCAACGCAGCTAAGAAGAACAGAAAGTTATAGCTGATCTGTTTCCACGTAGACGTAATAACCACCATCCACATGGCATGGTCGCCATTTAAAGTAGGATTCCAGTTCACTCCGAAGGCCTCTAATATTTCAGTGATGACACCAATGGTTGGGTCAAAGAGAAATAGCCATAGGGAACCGGCGACAACGGGAGCGACCGCGTATGGCCAGATAAGAAACGTTCTATAGAAGGTCGCACCACGCAGAATCTGCTCTGCAAATGCTGCCAATACTAGCGCTGAGACTAAGGCCAGCACTGCCACGCACACACTAAACATCATGGTGGTGGAAAAAGAGGCCCAATACAGTGGATCATTGAATAGTCTAATGAAGTTTTCCAACCCCACAAATTCGCGACTGATGCCAAAGGCATCTTCGAGTTGAGTGGATTGGAAAACCGCCTGCCCAGCAGGCCAGATAAAAAACACTAAGGTGATGATCAGTTGGGGCGCTATCAAGGCTACAGGTAGCCACTTGTGCTTAAACACAACTTGAGATGACATAATGGTAAGTCCAAAAGGCGCCACCCAAATATGGGTGGCGCAGTACTAAGTTACTTTTGCGTGCGCTCGAAGCGGCGCAGTTGCTGATCGCCACGCTCAACAGCGGTGTTCAAAGCGGTTTTTGCTGATTTATTGCCAGCCCAAACTGCTTCTAACTCTTCGTTGATGATGTCGCGCGTTTGTAGGAAGTTACCAAAGCGAATGCCCTTAGAGTTTACCGTTGGCTCGCTTGAGGTCATCTGCAATACAGCGGTATCCGTGCCAGGGTTTTTGCTGTAGAACCCTTGCTCTTTCGTTAGCTCGTATGCTTCTTTAGTGATGGGTAGGTAGCCCGTAAACTGGTGCCAGTCAGCCTGAACTTCTGGGCTAGATAGGTAGCTGAAGAACTTAGCGACGCCTTTGTATTCAGCATCGGAGTGACCGCGCATTACCCAAAGAGATGCACCGCCAATGATGGTGTTTTGTGGCTTGGAAACCAGCGTGTCATCGTAAGGAAGTTCAGCTACACCAATATTCGTGTCCTGCATATTCTCTTGGATTCCAGCAAGGCCAGCTGAAGAGCCCATCGTCATGGCACATTCGCCAGTGTAAAACAGTGGCATGCCGTCTGATTGGCGACCGCCATATTTGAAGATCCCTTCTTCAGACCATTTTCCTAGCTGTTCAATGTGCTTAACAAAAGGTTCAGAGTTAAAGCTATAGTCAGTGTCAAAGCCATCGAAGCCGTTGTTATTCGTCGCTACAGGGATGTTGTTGCGTGCACCAAAGTTTTCGATCTGTACCCAAGACTGCCATGAAGTCGTGAAACCACACTTTTCACCGGAAGCGATTAACTTGCGAGAGACGGCTTCCATCTCTTTCCATGTTTTTGGCGCTTCCTTGATGCCTGCTTTTTCAAACATATCTTGGTTGTAATACATCACAGGTGTAGAGCTGTTAAACGGCATTGAGAGCATCTTGCCATCGTTAGAGGTGTAGTAACCTGTTACAGACGGTAGGTAGTCATCAGCGTCAAAAGGTTCTTTTGTGTCTTCCATTAACTGATAAACAGGGTAAATAGCTTGCTGTGCGCCCATCATAGTGGCAGTGCCGACCTCAAAAACCTGCACGATTGCCGGTTGCTCTTTTGCACGAAACGCTGCTATCGCACCCGTCATAGTTTCTGCATAGCTGCCTTTGAAAACAGGCTTAATTTCATACTCTGATTGGCTAGCGTTAAAGTCAGCGGCAATCTCGTTTACCTTTTGACCTAAAGCGCCACCCATGGCATGCCACCATTCAACTTCTGTTTTAGCTTGAGCGTGAGCACTGAATAGTGCAGTTGCGAGTAAAGCGCCGGTTAGGTGCTTGATAGACATAACGTTTCCCTTTTTCGTTGGCTGAAAGAAAGCGAATGTTCAATTTTGTTCATATTCGCTTTTTTGTGTTCAAGTGAAAGTTAAACGAGATAAATGACGCTTGGGTTACAGAAAAATGAACTTATTTGAAACGAAATAACTTAAAAAAACTGACATATTTCAGTCATAAAGCGCTGACACTCTGCAAGTGAATCAATATGAAAATAGAGTGAACTCAGATGAAAAAGGAACGTAAAACGACAGCTCATCGCGGTGTCTCAAGCCTAGCGCCTGAGAATACAATGGCGGCTTTTAAACTGGTTAAGGAGCATGGCAGTCAGTGGATTGAGATCGATGTGCAATTGTCGGCAGATGGGGTACCTATGGTTATCCATGATCGCACGGTCAACCGCTGCACCAACGGGCGTGGTAGCGTGAGAGAGATGAGCGTGTCGCAACTAAAGATGTTGGATGCAGGAGGGTGGTTTGACGATAGGTATGTGGGTGAACGTATCCCAACCCTAGAAGAGACGCTTTTGTATGTGAAGGAGGCTGGGCTGCATCTCAACATCGAGCTTAAGATGTACCCTGAAGATAACGTCATCGCTTTGTGCGATAAAGTGAAAGAAGTTGTTGAAAAGTCAGAAATACCCCTGCCACAGGTATTGTTTTCGAGCTTTGATAATGAGGCGCTCTATCAGATGATGCTAACATTGCCTTTGATAAGAAGAGGCCAGCTATGGCAACAAATCCCGGATGAGGCTCTTTCTTTACTGCGTGAAATTCAGGCATATAGCGTTCATTGTGATTACCGTTTTTTGCTAAAGCAAGAGGCCGAATTAATAAAAGAAGCAGGTTATCAGCTGTATTGTTACACCGCTAATTTCCCTGAACTGGTTGAAAAACACTGGCAATGGGGCGTAGATATGATGATAACGGACGACCCTAAAGCCTATGCTTTAACTCTGGAAACTTGATATTACCAATATGCAAAACCTGAGCTTACGACAACAGCAAATGCTAGAGATGATCTCCTCCCAAGAGTACTGCAGTGTGGAGGCGCTCTCGGAGCATTTTTCTGTCACTACTCAAACCATCCGCCGAGATATCAATGAGCTATGCACCTTAGGATATGCGCAGCGCCACCATGGTGGGGTAGGTTTACCTGTGACGCTTGCAAATCGCAGCTACATTTCTAGGGTCAGCACCAACCAAGATGAAAAACGTGCGATAGCCCGTGAGGTAGTCCAGAGGATCCCTGATGGCAGTACTGTTTTCCTTGGAATAGGCACAACCATTGCAGCTATTGCTGAGCAGCTCTTTAATCATACCCAGTTGCGCGTAGTGACCAACAATTTCCAGGCTGCTCATATCCTCTCTCAGTACGATCATATTGAAACCTGGATGCCCGGAGGACGGTTACGCAGTACCGATGGCGATATTGTTGGTGAGGAAGTCAGCCGATTCTTTGTACAGTTCGTCGCCGATATTGGCATAGTAAGCTGTGCATCAGTATCTCAAGTGAGAGCGGTATCCTCTCACTTGTCTGATTCAAATCCGATGAATGAAATGGAGATCGCTATGGAGCATGAGCTTCGTGAGGCTCAGGTCAGCCAAGCGATTCTGGCTAATTCTCAGCAGAAGTGGCTGGTAGCGAACAGCAGTAAATGGCACAGAAAGGCCAATGCTCGCGTAGCCGAACTTGATTATTTTGACCGTGTGTTTGGCGATAGAACCAAGAGTCTACCTTAGCCATGCTTAAAAGGTATAGGTCACACCCAAACCAGCTGCAAATCCTTCATTTTGCACTGCAACAAGAGAGTCACCGGAATTCGTGTTGTATTCTTTTCGGGCGTAATCTTCGAAGACAAAGGCGATGTCTGTACGCCAGTTTGTATTGAATCGGTAGCCTGCTCCCACTCTATATCGGATATCATTGCCACCAAAGGCGTCAATAGCTTCATCTAGGCTTAGCCCGACTCTTAAATCCCAACTCGCTATGTGATAGTTCAAAGATGTTGCAAATCTTTGACTGTCCGATGCACCCACTAAGAGGCCAATCACATCACTGTAGTCAGTATATCGAATGCCTTTGTTTTTCCATTGGGTATAGCTGTAAGTGGTATGCCAGTCGAGGTTTTTAAGAGGGGACCATGTTGCATAGAGTGATGTAATATCTGGCAAGTCAAACTCGATATTTGCATCAGAGTATTGGCTCGCAAGTCTATGCGTCGCGGCAAATGAAAGGGCCTGGGAAACTTGCCAAGTCGCGCTTATAGCACCACTCCAACCAGATGTTGTTCCTTCAATTTTGCTGTCCTGACAGAGTACTAAGCAAACTTCTTGTTCCAAAAGATATTGAGATTGTAGTGATTCAACCGTTAATCCAATGCTCACATCATTCCAGAGGTACGCAACAGTCGGTGCAATAGATACCGTAATCGGCCTTACTCTTGTTTCGGGCACCAGCGTTATCTGGGGAACACTAATATCAGCTGCAGTCCGACTGTATATGGCGAGTCCCAGATACCAGTTGTCACTAACGGGCATGGAAAAGAAACCTGCAGGTATTGGGTCTGCTTGTTCATAGTCTGTTTCCGCACCAAATAGATAGTAGTCTGTAGAGACCCGGTAATAGGTCACATTAGCCGTAACAGTAGGACTATCTAGTTGAGTAATGCTTGATGGTGCGAGTGCCAGTACTGATGCATCTGATGCTTTAGCGCCATTTGCTGAAGCAAGTGCGGAATTAATTGATGAAGATTCCCAAAAGTTCAAGCCGGTAGCTTGGACCGACAAAGATATTGCTAATAGCAAAGGGGGTAAAGCAAATGGAATGACTTTGTTTGAGAACGGCTTAAATTTGTGCATCTGCAAATTCGTTGTTTAGCAAAAGTTAGAACACCGATTCTAATGAGAGCAATAACTGATTGATAGAGAAAGGTGTAACGGCAAGATAGTACAATGTAACAAATTACTAATATTCAGTAGTTTGCTGAACTATAACGCTGCTTTTATCCTTTTTTTGACAATGAAGGTTACACATCTTTTTGCCACAAATATTAAGACACATTTGCCAGATCTTCTGCTTAGATTCACTGTTCAAGCATTTGACCTGTGATGCACACAAATGGCCGTCCAATATCAATCTTTCAATATGCTCAGCACTTATCTCTACTTGCACTGTGTTTTGATTCCAGTCCATAATACGCGCTCAATTTTCATTAATGATAATCATTCTCAAATACTATCATGGTAATCGAGAACAAAAAACCATCGATTTATTAATGATAAGAGAATGCGCATGCATAGCGCTTATTACTATTTACTGCCTAAGGCAGTCATGTTTCGCGGATTTTAGCTAGATGAACCTGTCCCACAAAGATTATTTAAAGATTGCTTTTCCTTTCATTGTTTCAACGGTTACCCAACCTCTGCTAGGCGCTGTAGATACAGCGGTAGTTGGGCAGATAGGCGTTACAGAACTCATTGGTGGTGTCGCCATCGGCGCCGTGATTATGAATACCTTGTATTGGCTATTTGGGTTCTTCAGGGTCAGTACCACAGGTCAGAGTGCGATTGCGCTAGGCAAGAACGATGACCGAGAGTTGGCGAGCAGTTTGCTTCGCCCATTTACCCTTGCATTGCTCGTTGGTTTGACCTTTATTTTGCTCCAACCCTTGATATGGAGCGGAGCAATGTGGGTGATCTCGCCTGATGCAGAAGTCGCGATGCACGCCAAAACCTATTTTAGCATCATGATCTTTGGCGCCCCTTTTGTACTGCTTAACTATGTAATTATTGGCTGGTTGATGGGACAAGCGAAGGCTAAGGCAACCTTGTTTACGCAGGTATTTGGTAACGTATTGAACATTATTTTGGACATAGTGTTCGTCTACTACTGTGACCTTGGTGTCGCTGGAGTGGCGTACGCCAGTTTAATTGCACAAGTTACCACCTTCGCTATTGGCGCCTATCTAGTGCTGGCCACCTCAAAGGTGTCTCTATTAAGTCACCTATCTTTAGTCAAAATGTCACGCGCTGATCTTAGGGTGATAGTGAGCGCTAACATGGACCTGCTGCTGCGTACCGTGTGCATTTTGATTTTCTTCAACATGATGGCACGTGTAGGCTCACAGTTGGGTACAGATGAGTTGGCTGCCAATGCAATTATGATGCAGGTGACTTTCCTTGTGAGCTACATGTTCGATGGCGTAGCCAATGCCTCTAGTGTATTTGCTGGCAAAGCGGTGGGGCGAAAGGACACCCGATTGCTAGACGATGTCTTGAAACTGAATATGCAATGGACCACAGGCTTCATTGTTGTACTGACCCTGCTGACCTTAGTATTCAAGTATAACCTTGTGATGCTATTTACTGACATCCCTAATGTGGTGAGCATCTATCAAGATATGTCGGTTTGGTTGATTATTTTCCCTCTAGTGGCTGGCTATGGTTTAACCCTCTACGGGATCTTCACTGGCACAGGTACAACAAGGCCTGTCCGAAATTCTAGCTTTATTACTCTGCTGGTGTTCTTAGTGGTTCAGTTCATTGCGGTGAAGCTGTGGGGCAATCACGGGCTGTGGCTGGCATTCACCTTATTCTATGTTGGCCGATTTGTATTTTTGTACCCTTACATCGGGCAAATTAGAGTTAGATGTTTCAAATGATATGTTATATCATCCGCGCATATTTCGAGACCTGATTACGCGCTAGCTAAAATATAATGAACAACAACTTGCCTCTACTTGAGGTTTCTAATCTCACGATCAGTGACTCAAGAAGAACCATCTTTAAAGATTTGAGCTTTGCCATTAACCCTGGACAGACCTTAGCGGTAATGGGGCCATCTGGTATAGGCAAGTCTATGTTGTCCAAGGCCATAGCGGGCTTTACCCCTGCTGATATTGTGGTGGCGGGTAGCATAAAAATTGCGGGTGTAGAGGTGGCTCAATTGCCACTTCTGGCACGAAAGGCGAGCCAAAGGCCTGCGGTTATTTTTCAAGACGCACTGCAGGCGCTTAACCCATTGGCCAAAGTCGGTACTCAACTGAGCCTAGCGCTGAGTTCAACGAGCACGAAAGCGAGCACGCAACAGCTTCAACACATCACTGAGCTTTTGCAGAGCCTAGGTTTTGATTATCCCAAAGAAACATTGGCCAGTTATCCGAGCCAGCTTTCTGGTGGCCAAAGGCAAAGGATCTGTATTGCTATCGCGCTATTAGGTGATGCCAGCGTTCTCATCGCAGATGAACCGACCAGTGCCCTTGACCCTGTCTCTGAAAATGAAATTCTACGCTTATATCGTCAGGCTATTAAGCAAGACCAATTGGCTGGTTTCTTGATTACCCATGATCTTCAAGCGGCGCTTGCTTGCGACAAGCTCTTAGTCATTGATGATGGCAAGATGATTGATTACGGCCAGCCCTATCAAGCATTACATGAAAGTGAGCACAGGTTCTGTTCTCAAGTACGAGAGTTGATGGCATAACCTATGACACACCAACATGATCTATCGGCACAAATCCAGTTTGATGGGGTTTGCGTTCATTACACCGCTTTCAAATGGTTTAAGAAAGCGCCTTTTCGTGCGCTTCACCGCTTAGATTTGACGATCGGCACAGAAAATCTGGCGGTAGTAGGGCCTTCCGGGGCAGGGAAGTCCACCCTGATTGAGCTGTTGTTTGGGCTTAGATTGCCAACCTATGGCGAGGTGACTATTTGTGGCTTGCCACTTTCAACGTCGTCTAAAAAACAGAGAATGGAGTTGTGTAAGCACATTCAGCTCATATCTCAAGAGCCTCACACTAGCCTGAATCCTTATTATTCCGTTCGCAAGATCTTACTCGAGCCTATGAAAAATGTAGGGATCATTGATAAGCACGAACAGCGAATGGCAGAAGCATTGACGGCCGTGGGCTTAGAAATTAAACACCTGGACTATTTGCCAAAACAGCTGTCGACAGGGCAAGCCCAGCGAGTGGCAATTGCTCGCGCATTGGTGGTTGAACCCTGTGTGCTGGTGGCGGATGAGCCGACAAGCAGCCTAGACCCTATTAGCCGAAAGCAGGTGCTTGATTTGTTAAAGCATCTACAGAAGACCCGCCATATGCGACTTATTCTAGTGACCCATGACTTACAGGCAGCCAAGGCACTGTGCAGTCATGTATTGGTATTAAGCAAGGGTAGGGTGGCTGAATATGGTGATCTTGATAGGGTGCTTAGCGCCCCTCAACACACCACGACACAAGCCCTTATTCAGGCACAATACGTTTCTACTTTTACACCATCATTTAAATAAAAGAGTATTTCCATGCGCTTATCTATGAGTAAAATTGCGGCATCAATCGCTTTGATTCTTCCCCTTTCAGGATGCTTTGATTCAGGTTCAGAACAAGCAGTAGCCACTGAGTCTAACGCTGAAGCTACTGAACTCCATGTGGCGATGATGCAGCCCCCAAGAACGGGTCTTTCTCCACTATCGGATGACGCATTTAAGCTTTCTCGTTGGAGCACAGCTGAAACCTTGATCAACCTCAGCGATCAATCTATTGCAGAGCCAATGCTTGCAACAAGTTGGGAGCAAGTAGACCCAATGACGTGGCACTTTACTCTGCGTAAGGGCGTGAAGTTTCATGATGGCTCGGAACTGAATGCGGATATGGTGGTGAACTCTCTAGAGCGTGCCCTTCAGGCTGCCCCTAAACCTCGCATCCTAGATAGCATTGATTGGCAAGTGAGTAAACTGGCCGAGGATAAGATTGAGATAAAAACAAACTTCAACGATCCACTACTGCCAAGCCGTCTTTCGAGCCCTCAGTTGTCAATCCTTTCCACTGCCGCTTACTTGGATAATGGCCGTGTAGACCCAACTCGCGCGGGCTCTGGGCCTTTCGTGCTGACCAATATCAATGGCACAACCAGCGCAGATCTAGAACGCTTCGATAATTATTGGGGTGAGAAGGCGAAGGTAGAGAAGGTATACGCTGAATACGTTCCAGACGGTTTTGCACGAGCTGCAGCGCTGCGTACGGGCAAAGCAGACATTGTTGAAGCAGTGCCTGTTTCTCAAATCGCAATGATCGACTCAGAGCTTCTTCATGAAGTGGCAATGCCACGCACCAACACCCTTTACTTAAACAGTAAGTCTGCGGTATTCAAAGACATTGAGATGCGTAAGATTGCCTCGGGTGCCGTTGATCGCGACCAAATCATCAACATGGTTTATGAGAACCATGCCGATAAGGCGCAGGGTCTGCTTGGGCCTGCACTCGCGTGGGCTGCGCCAATTCGAGGTGAGGCTGTGCCAATCGACAGCACGACGAAGGCCAATGGCGAGACCATCACTATCGGTACCTTTACCGATCGCGCAGAGCTTCCTGAGGTTGCAGCATTATTAAAGCAACAACTTGAAGCCGCTGGATTTAAGGTTGAACTTGATATCCGCGAGTACGCGCAAATTGAGAATGATGCCTTAGCGGGTAAATTTGATGCCTTCTTGCTATCGCGCGCAACAGTGCTGGACTCTGGTGACCCAGTTGCTTATATGCAAAGCGACTTTAGCTGTGACGGTTCGTTTAACCTTGGCCTGTTCTGCTCAGAAGCGGTTGACCAAGCGATTGAACATGCCGATCTTCAGCAACTTGGAGAGCCTCGTCAGCAAGCGATTATTGAAGCAGAGAAGCAGATCCTAGCGGAATATGCGGCGATTCCTCTGCTGCACGAGCGCGTCATTCAAGGTGAGAGCACTCGAGTAAAACACGCACAGCGTGACCCTCGCGAGCGTCGTCTAGTAGACCAACAAACAGAGGTTAAGTAATTACCATGCTGTCGGCTGTAGCGAGGCGAATAAGCCTAGATCAAGCGATGCCTTGGGTATCTCGTCTCTTCTTTTTGGCTTTTGTGGTGGTATTGGTGGGGTTGATGCCAGAGTTTGCTGGCATCGATCCAAGTCAATCTATCCTTCGCGCTCGTTCGGGTCATCAGCAGTTACTGACTGCTGAGGCCTTGCAATCGATTCGTGATGAATTGCAGTTAGATCGTTCTACTGGCGAGCGTCTGTGGGACTGGTTATCCAGTGCAATGCAAGGGGATCTCGGAACCTCGTGGGTTGATGGTTCGCCAGTTATCGATGGAATACAGCACACAGCGTCCACCTCGTTTACATTAATGGCAAGCGCCTTAGCGCTTACTGTCATTTTTTGTTCAATTGCATTTATATACACCATGGTAAGTTGGCATCGCGGTCGATTGGCATCCTCACATAATAGCCTGAGCTCTGTATTGGTCGCTCTACCTGAGTATGTGATTGCTGCAATGCTGATACTGGTGTTTGCCATTTGGCTTCAGTGGTTACCCCCTTATGGTTGGGTTGAGTGGAAGAACCTTTGGCTACCAAGCCTTGCTCTTGCCTTACCGGCCAGTGGCCTTCTTAGTCGTCTGCTTAGTGACAGCCTTAAGCGTGTCCTTAGTGAACCTTGGGTGATCACTTGGCTGAGTGCGAATATCTCTATTTATCAGATCACCTTGTTTGCTCTGAAGAGAGCGATGAGCAATCTGATCCCGCAGTTCTCCATGGTCATTATTGGCCTGACGGGTGGGGCGGTTGCCGTTGAGGTGATCTTTTCCATTCCGGGCATTGGTCGAATGCTGCTAGGGGCGGCGAAATCCCAAGACCTTCCTATTCTGCAGGGAGGGCTACTCGTGTTATTGGTCTTCTCAATTACGATTAGCTGTATAGGAATATTGCTGCAGAAAATCATACTCGGTAAGGCTCTGTCTAGCGGCAAGCTTATTGGCTCGCAATCATCGTTTAGTTTTACTAAAAATAAGTGGAAGCGACTGAGTAGTTTTTCTATTTTTGTGGTTCTTTTTGTCTTTGTGGGAATCGCAACCCTCAATGACCCATATACCAGTCAGTTTGGGCGTTTGGTCTCGCCAAGCCTTGATATTCCTCTTGGTTCAGACGCAATCGGTCGAGATCTCTTTGCTCGCGTCGGAACGGGGATGTTATCAACACTGCAGGGTGGCATTCTAGCGACAGTGCTAAGTCTGTTTGTTGGTATCGCGCTGGGTTTGTGTACTCGATATAGCCAGGGTCTCATAGAGATCACCAAGGGCTTGCCTTATATTATTGTGGGTCTTCTGGTGGCAGGTTTAACGGGCATGAGCCCTTATAGTGCTTTGATTGCGATCGTGGTGACCTCATGGGCACCGCTGGCCGCGCACTGTTCAAGCTTGTTGCTAGAGGCAAAGGCTCAGCCTTATGTGCATCTCGCCCCAACGTGGGGAGTCAGGTCTTGGGACATGTATAGGCATTACTTGCTTCCCTATGTATTACCGCCTTTACTTCGACACGCGTTACTTCGACTGCCGGTAATCACGCTTAGCCTAACGTCACTGAGCTTTATTGGCTTAGGTGTGAAACCACCAGAGCCGGAGTGGGGGATATTGATAGCTGAAAACCTTCCCTATATTGAGCGGTCGCCCTTTGGCGTTGTTGCGCCTATTCTTGGGTTGGTGTTGTTGGGGATTGCGGTAAATTTGATGTTTGATGTTTGATGTTTGATGTTTGATGATTGATTTCAGCTGTCAGCTGCAAGCTATCAGCTGTCAGATTGATATGACACAACCAATCCCATATAGGTCATTGCCGAGGTCTCTTATCGGCAATCTAGAGTGTGCGTAGTTAGATCCCCGATAGGAGCATTCGGGGATGACGAGTTTAGAGGTAATTGGGGGGAGGGATCTCTATCTTAATCTAGCGTACGGCCATCTTAGCCAAACGCACAACCATCTTAGCCAAACGAACAATCATCCGAGTTAAACGAATAACCATCCGAGTCAAAGCACCTTCATCCCTGCCAAAGCATAGTCATCCCAATTAGAGTGCCGTCATCCCAGTTGAACCCTCGTCATCCCTGACTTGATCTGGGATCTTAGGGAGCACGATGCCGACTAGAACGCACTAAACTCGACGTACAGAGTCTCTTTTAACCTGGGTTGAAGGGACAATCACCCGCTGAAACTCCTTATGTTTGCCCATAATGGACTCAATAGAAAGCTTGGCAGACTCGACGCCAATCTGGTAGGCGTCCTGACGAACCACAGAGACTGGAACTTTAAACAGTTCCACCATAGGGATTTCATCAAAGCCTAGCACAGAGGCTTGCTCTGGCACTTGAATGTTGGCGGTATTAAATGCTTGCAAAAGCTCTGCGGTAATCGCTAAGTGTTGGGTGAAGAAAGCGCTGGGTGTCGCGCTCTTTTTTAGCAATTCAATTGGGTCTTTCTCGAACCCTTGCTCTCTATCCCAATAGAGAATGGCATCAGGATCCTTCTCAATCCCGTGCTTTTCAAGGGCCTCGACATATCCTTGATAGCGAGCTTGACGTGATTGGCTTTGTGAAAACTCTTGGGCGACAAAACAGATGTTGCGATGACCCATTTCAATCAAGTGCTCGGTGGCTTCAAAGGCGGCTTGTTGATAATCGGAAAGCACCAAGTGGCTGTGACAATCGGGATACTCCAGTTGGAATTGCACTATAGGCATGCCACCGGTAATAAACTGATTGATGAGCTCAGAGTTTTGCCCCGATGAGGTGATGATGATGCCATCGACGCACATCTGCTGCAGTGATAACAGTGCGCGCTTCTCGGCCTCTACATCAAAGTCACTGTTATAGATCATCACATTGTAATTGTGTTTTTTGCAGTAATCGTCGATACCGCGCATAACGCGACTGGTGTTGAAGCCTGCGATATCACGCACCACTACGCCAATGGTTTTGGTTTTCTCTACCTTGAGGCTGCGTGCGATAGGGTTTGGGACGTAATTAAGCTCTTTGATCGCCGATTCAATCTTTAGCTTAGTTTGTGGCGACATATGACCAAAGCGACCATTAAGATACTGGGAGACCGTACTCTTAGACACACCGGCCTGTGTCGCTACATCGACAATTCTTACTTTCTTCATATTCGCTTTTAAACTGTTAACCACATCAAACTAGAGAGTTGACATTCTATTCGGAGATCTAGATGATAGCAAGTAAATCGGTTTACCAAACCGTTTTAGTAAACCGATTTACTTAAATTTAAAACCAAATCAAAATCAAATTAAAATTGAATGAGAGATTAAGATGATAATCCAAGATGTAAAAGTATTTGTCACCAACCCAGGAAGAAACTTCGTCACCGTTAAGGTGGTTACCGATGAGGGGGTGTTTGGCCTAGGTGATGCAACGGTCAATGGTCGCGAGATGGCTGTTGCCGCTTACCTAGAAGAGCATGTGAAGCCATGCCTAATCGGTCGCGACCCGCACATGATTGAAGATATTTGGCAATACCTCTACATGGGGGTGTACTGGCGACGTGGTCCAATTACGATGGCTGCAATTGCTGCTATTGATATGGCGCTTTGGGACATTAAGGGCAAAGTCGCAGGCTTGCCTGTCTATCAATTGCTCGGTGGCAAATGCCGTAACGGCGTAAGGCTGTACGCTCATGCCAATGGTGAGACCATCGAAGATACCTTGGACAAGGCTGAGGAATGTATAGAGCAGGGCTTCAAGGCTGTACGTCTGCAGTCGGCTATCCCTGGATTGTCGGAAACTTATGGGGTTCTTGGCGACAAGAAAGATTACTTTGAATTGCAAGGCAACCGCCCATTACCGCCAGAGCAGGATTGGTCTACTAGTAAGTACTTTAAATTGGTACCTGAGCTATTTGAAAAAGCCAAGGAGCGCTTTGGTGATCAAGCTGAATTTCTGCATGATACACACAGCCGCTTAACGCCCATTGAATCGGCAAAACTGGGCAAGATGCTAGAACCGTACAACCTGTTGTTTTTAGAAGACGCATCCATTGCTGAAAACCAAGAAAACTATAAGTTGATTCGTCATCACACCACAACGCCTCTTGCCTTGGGTGAAACCTACAACACCATTTGGGACTGTAAAGACCTGATTCAAAACCAATGGATTGACTACATCCGCACGGCAGCAACGCATGCGGGTGGGATTACCGGGATGAAGAAGATCTCAGATTTTGCCGCTGTGTACAACGTAAGAACCGCTCCCCATGGCGCGCCAGATCTATCGCCAATCTGTTTTGCCGCGCACATGCACCTCAATATCTCTACTCATAACTTTGGTATTCAAGAATTTGTTGGCTTTGGCAACGAGGCGTGTCAGTCCATCTTTAAGCACGAGATGAAGCTAGATAACGGCATGATCTTAGTCAGCGATGCGCCAGGACTGGGCGTGGAATTTGATGAAGAAGAAGCCGCGAAATACGAATATAAGCGCTCATACCTGCCAGTAAGCCGACTAGAAGATGGCACGCTTTGGCACTGGTAAGTCTCATACAAGCTAGCGTTAACTAAACAGAAATTTTGGAGAAGAAATGAATCAGAAAGTATTAGTGTTCGGTACAGGGTTTGCGGGCCAAGGGCATGCCAAGGCATTTAGAGATGCGGGCGCGGAGGTTGTCGGTATTGTTGGGCGCACCGAGCATGTTGTGACTCAGGTAGCCAAGGATCTTGATATTCCATATTCAGGAACCAACTGGGCATTGGCATTAGAGATGTGCAAGCCGGATATTGTGTCTATTGCGACGCCAGGTGGAGCGCACGTAGAGGCGATCAAAGAAGCGATTTCGTTTGGTTGTCATATTTTCTGCGACAAACCGCTCACTGAAAGTGGCGAAACAGCGCTAGAAATCTATCGTCTGGCTAAAGAAAAAGGCGTTAAGACGGCATTTGCATCAAGCTTTCGCTACATGCCTGAGATCATGCATGCGAAGCAACTGGTGGCCGCAGGGGCGATTGGTGAGCCCACTGAAGTTGAGTGTATTTCTCACTTCAATCTAGATAGAAATATCCCATTTGGTTGGTCGCACCGCACTGAGGCGGGTGGCGGTCGCTTGAACAACAACTTTACGCACTTGCTGTCGATTGTAACCTCAGTGGTGGGTGAAAAGCTCCTTTCCATCAGCGGTGAGGTGCGTAACGATATGCCAAAAGCGCCAGTGGTTGAGGGCGTGCATAACTTTACTGAGCGTCGAAACTTTATCCCTAAAGACATCAATGATCCGAACCTTGAATGGCGCGCTTGCGATGTAGAGTGGTCTTACACAGTCATGGCCCAAATAGAGAGCCGTATTCCAGCGGCTAATCCTGTATCGGTATTGTTTAAGCATGGCGGATTAACTCCACGCTTTAACGAAGACCATATCGTGTTCCATGGCAGTCAGGGCTCTATTTATATCAAAGGGCACTATGGCGATGGACCTCTGTATTTGTGGAAAGAAGGACAGTGGCAAGAGGTTGCGCTGCCTAGCGAAATCACCGAGCAGCTTCCGGCGATAGAGTGCGAAACACAGCGCAGCTGGACCCATCTTGCTACGCAGTTGGTAAAGGATGTGAGTGGCATTGAAGTGGAGCCTTACCAGACGTTTGAAGACGGCTGCAGATATCAGCTGATCATCGACTTGATTCGTAAGAACGATCGCTGGGTGGATGTTACCGATCTACTGTAATTGATTGTTTAATCGAAACTATTGAAAACGCAGAGCAGGCTATCGCTCTGCGTTTTTTCATTCCACGTTACGTCAAATTGCACGATTCCTATACTGAAATTCCTTCATAATCCATATGAATCATTCGATGTTGTTTCCTGTCGTCACCTAAGAGATATTTTAGACGTCCAGACATCTTACAAGGAACGGCATCATGACAACGACACACATTCTTGGTTATCCACGAGTTGGCGAAAAACGCGAGCTTAAATTTGCACTAGAACAATACTGGAATGGAGAATCCGACGTTAAAGCACTGCAAGACGTCGCCTCGGATATTCGCAAAAACAACTGGGCCCTTCAGCAAGACAACCAACTGTCATTTGCTACTGCGGGTGATTTTGCATGGTACGACCATGTATTGGGTACCAGCCTGTTGCTAGGGCATGTGCCAAAGCGTCATAAAAATGGCTTTCCAGATCTTGATACCCTATTTCGCATTGGCCGAGGTCAATCTCAAGCAAGTTGTGGCTGCTCTGGGGAAGCGGCGTCAGACATGACCAAATGGTTCAACACTAACTATCACTATATTGTTCCTGAGTTCTCAGCTGACGATAAGTTTGAGCTAAGCTGGACTCAGCTGTTTGATGAAATCAATGAGGCGCAAAAGCAGGGTCATAAGGTTAAACCCGTTTTATTGGGACCGCTTAGCTACCTTTACCTCGGCAAGGAGGTAGAAGAGGGGTTCGATCGCCTTACGCTTCTGCCAAGACTGCTCGCTGCCTATCAGGGGATCTTCGCCAAGCTAGAAAAACTGAATGTTGAATGGGTTCAAATAGACGAGCCAATCCTATCTCTAGAGCTGGATGCAAAATGGCTGAGTAGCTTTAAGTTGGCATACCAAGTAATAAGAAGTGACGTTAAAGTGCTTCTGACCACCTATTTTGATTCAGTGGTAGACGCCCTGCCGACGATTACTGAGCTTGCCGTTGACGGCCTGCATGTGGATTTGGCCAGCGCTCCTGAGCAACTGTCAGAGGTAGTGAAAGCTCTGCCTGAAAACTGGGTGCTATCGGCGGGGGCAATCAATGGTCGAAACGTATGGCGCGCCAATCTTGTAGAAAAACTACAAAGCCTAACAGCAGCAAAAGAAAAGTTAGGTGAGCGCTTGTGGGTTGCTACCTCTTGCTCACTACTGCACAGCCCTGTTGATCTAGAGCTAGAAACGGGATTGTCCGAAGAAACTCAATCATGGTTCGCGTTTGCTAAGCAAAAGGTAGCAGAGGTGAACTGGCTTGCTAAGGCGTTAGAGGGCGACAAGCAAGCTATTGAGTATTGCGAGCAATACAGTCAGCCTATCATCAAGCGTCAGCAATCAACCTTAGTTAACAAGGCAAGTGTTCAAACAAGACTGGCTAATCTAACATCGGCAGATGCCGAGCGCAGCGCCAAATATGCTGAGCGCTCTCATCACCAAAAAGAAGTGATTAAGCTTCCATTACTGCCAACGACCACCATCGGATCGTTTCCACAGACAAGTGAAGTGAGAAAAACCCGAGCCGCCTTTAAGCGAGGAGAACTGACACAAGGGCAATACCGCGAAATCATTCAGGGCTTTATCAAAGATACGGTTGAGCGTCAGCAGGCCATTGGTTTGGACGTACTGGTGCATGGTGAAGCCGAGCGCAACGACATGGTCGAGTACTTTGCTGAAAACCTTGCAGGCTTTCAAACCACACAATTTGGCTGGGTACAAAGCTATGGCTCTCGCTGCGTGAAGCCTGCCATCGTGGTGGCGGATATTGAGCGAGAACAAGCGATCACCGTCGATTGGACTCAATACGCGCAATCCCTTACAGACAAACCGATGAAGGGCATGCTTACAGGGCCTGTGACCATTCTTTGTTGGACCTTTCCTCGTGAGGATATTACCCGAGAGGCGATCACTAATCAGCTGGCCTTTGCACTGCAAGATGAGGTTGCTGATCTCCAATCTGCAGGCATCAATATTATACAGATTGATGAGCCTGCAATACGCGAAGGCTTGCCACTGAAGAGTAGGGATCATCAAGAGTATCTCAATTGGGCTGTGAATGCGTTTAAGGTCTCTGCAGCAAGCGCCAAACCTGAGACTCAGATCCATACCCACATGTGTTATAGCGAATTTAACGAGATCATTGACTCGGTCGCAGCCCTAGATGCGGATGTGATTACCATAGAGACCTCACGCTCAAACATGGAACTGCTGAACGCATTTGAAGAGTTCAATTACCCTAATGAGATTGGTCCAGGTGTTTATGATATCCACTCACCCAACGTACCAAGCGTTGAATGGATAGAGCAGTTAATTGAAAAGGCGGCTACACGTATCCCTGTCGAGCGCTTATGGGTAAATCCAGACTGCGGCCTTAAGACCCGCAACTGGCAAGAAACAGAACAATCCCTTAAAAACTTGGTTGAAGCAACTCAGCGTCTGAGGGTAAAACTCGCATAGGCAATCTTTGCAAATGTTGTACACCTAGGGTTAGCTTCGGTTAACCCTTTTGTTGTTACACGTTAAATCCTCCTACCAGTCACATTATTTGTATGACAAATAGCCAAGAGGCTTATTTCCATAGTAGTATTGTGGAATTAAATAACCTTGCCTAACGCGCGGTTATTCTTATTCAAATAATAAAATTCCCGCACGACGGGGTGAGTGATTAGGAGTTGGCTATGGTTCAGATTGTCATTGATGGAAAGTATCGTGTAGTAGAGCAGGGCATGACTCTGCTTGAGGCTGCCAATGTGTGTGGTGTGGAGATACCCTCACTGTGTGGTGCTAACAAAAGTGGCGAGAAGGTGCCGTGCGACTTATGTGTGGTAGAGGTTGAAAGTGGCGGAGTGCAGCGCTCTTGTGAACTTGAGGTGCACAATGGGCTGAACGTTGTCACTCAATCTGAACACCTGAGTGAACATCGTCGTCAAGCCCTGAACCGCATCATGACCGACCACTACGCCGACTGCGAAGCGCCGTGCAAAACGGCTTGCCCTGCGGGTGTTGATATCCAATCTTATCTGTATCACATCGCTCAAAATGATCATCAAAAAGCCATCGAAGTGATCAAGCGTACCTTGCCTATGCCCCTCTCTATTGGGCGCGTTTGTCCTGCTTTTTGTGAAACTGAGTGCCGCCGTGGATTAGTGGATGACTCCATTGCGATCCGCCAATTGAAGCGTCATGCGGCCGATGCTGATCTAGAGGCTCAAGAAGCCTACATTCCACCAAAGAAAGACGATAAGAATAAGCGTATTGCCGTTGTGGGCAGTGGGCCTGGCGGTTTGACGGCGGGATATTATCTGTCCAATGAAGGCTATGAAGTGACGGTATTTGAGTCTATGCCTCATGCGGGCGGATGGCTTCGTTACGGTATCCCTGAGTATCGACTGCCTAAAGATATCCTAGACAAAGAAATTGAATTGATGTGCCGTAATGGCATGTCAGTGGAGTGTGGCAAGAAGCTTGGTGAAGACTTTACGCTTTCCTCATTAAGCGAGGAATACGATGCGGTCTGCCTTGCGGTGGGCGCGTCTAAAGCGGTTGAGATGCATTATGCAGGCAGTGAGTTGGCTGGCTGTTATCTAGGTGTCGACTACCTAAAAGACTATGTTACTGAGCAAAACTACACCACAGGCAAAAAGGTTGCCGTCATTGGTGGTGGTAACACGGCGATTGATTGTGCCAGAACCGCTGTACGTGATGGTGCAGACACCACCTTGATCTATCGCCGTACTCGAGCGGAAATGCCAGCGGAAGACTACGAGATAGAAGAAGCAGAACACGAAGGGGTGAAGTTTCACTTCTTGACTAACCCAGCAGAAAACATTGCGGATGAAAATGGTCGAGTAACCGCCATTCGCCTTGAAAAAATGGAGTTGGGTCCCGCCGATGCATCGGGCCGTCGCAGTCCAAAAGCGACGGGTGAATTCTTTACTGAAGAATTTGATACCGTGATTGCAGCTGTTTCGCAAAAGCCAGACTTAAGCTTTATGGACGATGAGCAACTAGAGATCCCTCTGACTCGCTGGAACACCGCCGATGTGAACCCTGAGACCCTGCATACGGGTACGGGAAACATCTTCAGTATTGGTGACTTTCGCCGTGGCCCTGCTACAGCAGTAGAAGCTGTGGCCGATGGTCGCATTGTTGCTCAAGCCATAGATCGCTTCTTTGAAGGGGATATGGATAACGTTCCTGCGATGCCATTTAATTCTCGTAAGGGGAAAACCGTCAAACAGGTTGATCCTCTGCACTTCCAAAACATTCAGAAAGTTGCACGCAGCATTATGCCTGAGCTGACTAGCGCTCAACGTGAACAGAGTTTCTCTGAGGTAGAGTTAGGCTTTGATAATGCCGAGGCGATGGCAGAAGCCGCTCGCTGTCTTGAATGTGGCTGTCAGGCAAATACCGACTGTGACCTTCGTGATTACTCCACTGAATATGGAGCAAAACAGTCATTCAAGGGCATCGTAGAGATTAAGTCTGATGCTGACTGGCAGGCAATGCGCAGCAGTGATAGTCGCAGTAAGTTCTGTGTTGATAATAGCTCTGAGTTTATCGTGTTTGATGCCAACCGCTGTATCAGTTGTGGTCAGTGTGTACAGGCGTGTCGCGAGCAGTCTGTGCACGGTGTGCTTAGCTTTATGACCAATCAAGATGGTCGCCCTGCGGCGCGCCCTGAGTGCCGCCCAAACTTCGGGCCAAATCAAACCCTGATGGGCGATTCTGCCTGCGTTCAATGTGGCGCGTGCATTCAGGTGTGCCCAACGGGCGCAATGATGGATGGTCGTGACCGAGCGCAAGGTCGTATTGAAAACCTTAAGGTGGTGGATACTATCTGTACCTATTGCGGCGTGGGTTGTAAGGTCAGCATGCATGTGGATGAAGAGGCCAATACCATTCGTTATGTGAAGGGCGGGGATTCACCCGTAAACGAAGGCATGCTTTGTGTGAAAGGCCGCTTTGGCTTTGACTTTGTTGGCAGTGATGCACGCTTAACAACGCCACTGATACGCAAAGATGGTTGGTTGCAGCCTGCATCATGGGAAGAGGCCATTGAACTGGTTGCCAGCAAGTTTGGCTCTATTAAGCAGACCTTTGGTGGCAATGCATTAGCGGGCTTTTCTTCGGCAAAAACCACCAACGAAGACAACTATGCCTTCCAAAAACTAATTCGTCGCGAGTTTGGCACTAACAACGTTGATCACTGTGCTCGTCTATGTCACGCCTCAACAGTAACAGGCCTAGAGGCCTCGTTGGGCAGTGGCGCCATGACCAATGACATCCCAAGTATTAAGCACTCCGATGTTATCTTTGTTATTGGCTCAGATACGACAGCCGCGCACCCAATCATTGCCTCGCATATTAAGCAGGCGATTCGACATAATGGTGCCCGCTTGATTGTCGCTGACCCTAAACGCATTGGACTCGCTGACCATGCAGAGCTCTACTTAGCGCAAAGACCAGGTACCGATGTGATGCTTCTTAATGGTGTGATGCAACAGATCATCAAGAACGGTTGGTACGATATGGATTATATCGAAGACCGCGTTGATGGCTTTGATACACTGCTACAAGAGGTGATGTCTCCAAACTACGCCTTAGACAAGGTGGAGTTGGTGACCGGCATTAAGGCCGAAGATGTGTATGCTATGGCTCGCACTATTGGTACGGCAAAACGTACCGCTGTTTATTACGCTATGGGCATTACCCAGCACACCACAGGCCACGAAAACGTACGCTCTATTGCTAACCTGCAGCTACTATGCGGCAACATTGGCATAGAGGGTGGCGGTATTAACCCGTTACGCGGACAGTCAAATGTTCAGGGGGCTTGTGATATGGGGGCTTTACCCAACAACTATCCGGGCTACCAGAAGGTATACAACCCGCTTGTACATCAGAAATTCGCCATTGAGTGGAATGCGCCGAATCTGCCTACTGAAGCAGGCTTGACCCTAACGGAGATCATTGATGCGGCGTGTAAGCGTGAGGTTCGAGGCTTGTATGTTATGGGTGAAAACCCAGTACTTAGCGATCCCGATCAGGCGCATGTGCTTGAAGGATTAGAGGCGCTGGATTTTTTGGTGGTACAAGATATCTTTCTCACTGAGACTGCAGAATATGCTGATGTAGTGTTGCCATCGTGCTCGTTTGCTGAAAAATCGGGTCACTTTACCAACACTGAGCGCCGAGTTCAGCGCTTGAATCCTGTGGTGAATCCACCGGGTGAAGCGCTTGAAGACTGGGTGATCATCCAAGATATTGCCAATGCTATGGGTGGCGCTTGGGACTATAAGCATGTGAGTGATATCACCTATGAGATCACCCGCGTGACGCCGCAATACGCAGGGCTAGGTTGGGACTCCATTCCTGCTGTGGGTAAGCACTGGCCAAGTAACAAGAACAACCCTCAGGGCACGCGTATCATGCATAAGGAGCAGTTTACGCGTGGCAGAGGGCAGATGGAGGCGATTCCATTTAGGTATGCCGCTGAGCTTCCCGATGAGAAGTATCCACTTATTCTGACAACGGGTCGTATTCTAGAGCAGTTCCACACCGGAACCATGACGCGCAAGACGAAGGGATTGGATAATCTCGCGGGCCCAAGAGCGATGATCAGCGTGGCAGATGCCGAAGAGATGGGGATTGGCAACGGTGAGATGCTGAGCGTTTCTACTCGTCGTGGCACCATTGATATTGCAGCCTTTGTGACCAAGCGTATTCAAAAGGGCGTGGTATTTATCCCATTCCACTTTGTCGAGTCACCGGTAAATCGCTTAACTAATACGGCGAAAGACCCACACTCAAAGATCCCAGAGTTCAAGGTGGCTGCGGTTAAAGTGACTAAGAAGTGTGAAGAAGCGGTAAGCTAATCATAGGCTCCAGAAAGGCCAGAGTACTGGCTTTTCTGGAGAGTTGTCAGCAATTAGCGTTAAGCTGACAGCTATTTTAGTTAAAAGACTTCGCTATCTGACGAGCATAGCTCTCTTCTTGGTTATTCCCGTCACCGCTTGAGAAGAAGGCGATAACGAGATCTTTACTTGGTGAGATATACAAACCTTGACCGCCGACACCAGATTTAAAAAGGTCTCCGTCTTCAAATATGGCATCGAATTGGAATGCGTTTCGTAGTCCCGTATCATCATAGAACGAGTGCGCAAATTTTTGTCCCGCAAAGCCCTTGTGATAGCCGCTTGGGTTTCCTGAAGTTTGGATGAGTTCTATCACGTCACTTCCAACACCTTTATGGCCTGCCAGTTTTGGTGCTGATGGGGTTAGCATCATGCCGTATTTGGCCATATCTTCTAAAGTAGAGTTCATAGAGAAGAACTGTAGCGGGTAGCCACCGTGAGGAGAAACCGCTACAAAGGCATCATTGTTTGCGCCCATGTATTGCCACATATGTTGCGATACAATTTCATTCATTGGCTTATTGATGACGTTCTCTACAATACGGCTTATAACGAAGGTATTGATAGAATTGTATTCAAACTTTTCCCCGCCAGGTCCTCTGCGATGCATTTCAGCTACGGTTTCCAATGGCATTTGCTGGCCTTCACCTTCAAATAGACCTATTGATACGGCCCACTTAAACCATGGCTGTTCGGGATTAGTTCGTGAGTCATGATTTGGCTCATCGTGCTCGGTAGCGTTTAAGCCGGTTGCCATATTTGCAGTATCGTAGACCGTAACGCTATCCCAGTCGCTACCTTTTAGCTCTGAAATGTATTGAGAAACAGGAGCTTGCGGATTGACCTTTCCTTCAATTACAAGCTTGGCTAGCTCGATACCAGAGGTGATCTTAGCGTTAGAGAACCAGTTATGCTTGTCCGTTTTGCGCATAGTGTTATAGCGCTCAAATACAATCTCTCCTTTCTTCACAACCAAAAAACCATCTACAGGGAAGCTATCCAGATGCTCGTTTAGCGTTTTGGCTTCGCCATGCACTTTGGCTGTTATCATACCAATGTCTTTATTTAAAGCGTACGGGAGTTCATACACCTGACCGTCACGAGTGATCTGTGCTGTCGGAAAAAATCGGCTCATGTTCTGCCATGCGTATTGTGACTGCGGTTCAGGAAACTGAATCTTCACCTTATTGCCTTTCTCCAGAAAAAAATCATGGATCTGCTGGATTTCTTGAGGAGTTGCGGTCTCATTGATACTCGGCTGCGCCATTACGGCTCCTGTACTTAGCGTTGCTGCAAGAGATAGTGCTATATTTTTTTGCATGGGATTACGACCTGTATGATCAATTGAACTAGTTAAGAACCGTATACCCACGACCCACCATGCAATTTCGCATGATGTCGCGCTCGGCAATTTCGTGTTGTTCTTCGTTATATTTCTTTTCTGCGCCATGAGACAAGGCGCCACCTATGATGCCAATGCCTGCACCAACCTTCGCACCCTTAGATCCACTCCCACCAGAGATCGCACCACCGGCAGCTCCTAGTGCCGCACCCTTGGCAGTGGAACCCACCAGGTCATGGCCCAGGGAATCAGTTTGTTTCTGCTCTGCTTGCTCGCTATAGGCTTGGCACTCGTAGAGATCGGCATGGTATTTTTCTTGGTCGACCCCTTTTGTATCGACGATGATGTTTGCGTAGCTTGCTAGTGGCAGGAGCGCTAGGAGCGTCGCTGCTTTTGTCATTCGTTTCACGTTACTGTCTCGATTGAAGATGATGTGGACAGGTTAAGTGCTGACCAAAACATATATAAATCGTCGTTGATGGACTTAATCATGCAAATCTAGGCTTTGAGGTGCTAGGTTTACAGTGATCATTTAGAGACGCTGGTGAGTATCTAAATGGATAGGGACATAATTAGATAAGGGAAAATGAATGAAATACGCCTGCGTGCGCCTGGTTCTTGGTGATCAATTGAATATCCAGCACTCCTGGTATGAACAAGTTAGCGACGACATTTTGTATGTGATTGCCGAGCATCATCAAGAGGCGACGTACGTGAACCACCATATTCAAAAGGTCTGTGCCTTTTTTGCAGCAATGTCTGGCTTTGCTAAGGAATTGCGCGACGAGGGCCATCATGTTTTGCACCTGACTCTGGATGACACTCAGGCGTTCTCAACATTCAGTGAGCTGCTTACTCATCACGTCAACGAGGTGCAGGCGTCGCGTTTTGAATTTCAAAGGCCGGATGAATACCGACTCCTTACACAACTACTCGCACTAAAGTTCCCCAACTGCGTTAGCAAGATGGTGGAAAGCGAGCACTTCCTATTGCCGTTTGACGACATTGCTCAGCAGTTTCCCGAAGGTAAGCATGTGCTGATGGAGCACTTCTACCGCCGTATGCGCAAGCGCTTTGATATCTTGATAGAAGAGGAAAAACCGCTAGGGGGGCAGTGGAACTTTGATAAAGAGAATCGTAAAAAGCTGACAGTAAAAGACGTCGCTTTGGTGCCTGAGCCCTTGATGTTTGCAACCGATGTTCAAGATATCGTACTGCGATTAGAAAGGCATAAGGTCGCAACTATTGGTAGTTTACAAGGTGAGTTGCTGTGGCCTGTTTCTCGGGAGCAGAGCCTGCAGTTACTGGCTTATTTTTGCCAATGTTGTTTACCTAACTTTGGCCGCTTTCAAGACGCAATGACTGAAAAAACACAGTATTCATGGAGCCTCTATCATTCTCGCCTCTCTTTTTCTCTCAATAGTAAATTGCTTTCACCCTCTGAGGTAGTTAGTGCATCGGTAGACGCGTTTTTACATTCTGAGGGAGAGATAGATATCGCTCAGGTAGAAGGCTTTGTGCGCCAAATACTAGGATGGCGAGAGTATATTCGCGGAGTGTACTGGGGCAATATGCCTAGCTATGCTAAGAAGAACGCCTTGAGCGCAAACAACACACTGCCAGATTATTTTTGGACTGGGAAAACCCAGATGTCTTGTCTTCGAGCCAGCATATCGCAATCGCTGGATTACGCTTACGCACACCATATTCAGCGCTTAATGGTGACAGGGAACTTTTGCCTGATCACCGAGATAGACCCAGACCAAGTAGACCAGTGGTACTTGGGTATATACGTCGATGCCATTGAGTGGGTAGAAATGCCGAATACCCGAGGAATGGCACTATTCGCCGATGGTGGGGTAGTGGCCACCAAACCGTACGCTGCCAGTGGCGCTTACATTAATAAGATGAGCGACCACTGTAAGGGTTGCCATTATGACGTAAAGAACAAAGTGGGAGAGCGAGCCTGTCCGCTGAACAGTTTGTACTGGCGCTTCATGAATAAACACAGAGAAAAATTGTCGAAAAACCCGCGTACGCGCATGATTTTTAGTGCTTGGGAGCGGATGGATGATGAGCTAAAACAGCAAACCCTGCAGCAGGCTGAAATCTACCTTAATCAACTTGAGGACCTGTAAATTTGATGAGCGCTCCTATGCCAATCTCGCAGGTATTCTCTCAACTTGAGGCGCATTATGGACGCTTTATATGGTGGCCAGAACCCGATCCCTTTAGAATCATGGTGGGTGCCATCTTGGTGCAAAATACCAATTGGTGAAATGCGCAAAAGGCGTTAGATAACCTTGGTGATGACCTAGCGCCGGCAACGATTCCAACGCGTCATTGCCGAGGTCTTTTATCGGCAATCTCTTCGTTGTGAAGATCCCCGATAAGAGCACTCGGGGATGTCGGGATTAGAAGCGCTCGCGTATGACCTAAGACAGAAGACAGAGGTACTTGACTCGACTTGTGCTCAAATGTCAGCTATCGACTAGGCGACAGGGTAGTCGTGGTAACCGAGCTGTTCTGAGATTCGCTTACCTGCGTGTTGTAGCATTTTTACGTACTCAGGCTTACGGTCAATATCAAAACGAATAGTCGGGAAAGAAACCGATACTGAGGCAATAATGTTGCCAAAACGATCATAGATAGGTGAGGCTATACAGCGTAGCCCTGGTTCTTGCTCTTCGTTGTCTTCACCAAAGTGTTGTTTAGCAACGAGCTCAACTTCACCCATCAACTGGTCTGCATTTTCGTGGGTTTTGTCGGTATGCTTGATGAACTCTACAGGCTCTAAGATACTTAGGGCTTCGTCATGACTTTTGCCTGCCAACAACACCTTGCCTATTGCAGTGCTGTAAAGAGGATTACGTCGACCTACACGAGAGTGCATACGTAGGTTGTAGCTAGAGTCTATTTTATGAAGGTAGATGATTGCGCCTTCATCCAGAGCACCAAGGTGAACTGTCTCGTTGGTTTGATTGGATATCTCACGCATCTCTTTGTCAGCAATATCGATCAGATCAACGTACTCTAAGGCTTTAGCGCCCAGCTCAAATAACTTAAGCGTGAGTGCGTATTTATCGGCTTCTCCTTCCTGGGAGACAAAACCAAGCATCTTCATGGTTTGCAAGAATCGATAGGTGGTTGCCTTTGACATCATTAAGCGCTGTGAAAGCTCAGATACACCAATCTCTTTTTGCTCAGCGAGAGCTTGTAAAATATTGAACACCTTTAGTACCGATGAAACGGCTTCAGGCTGTGTGGATTTTTCCATCCTAGTCCTTGTTTTTTATTACTGCATTTTTTCGGAAAGTATACAGACAAAAAGCCATTGAGTCAGTTATTTCAAAAATGCTTTTCATTATTTTGAAACCGAACAGATTTGTTGAGGATATATTCAGTACTTCTAATAATAAATAGATGAAACGACGTTTTAAAATGTATACTGTGTAAATCATTAGAAATTAGTAATCGTGCCGGTGAGAGAGTAGATGTCAGATCTTCATTTTTGGGGACAAGTATTAGGGTTTGTGGGTTACGCCATTGGTGTGTCTACGTTTTATCAAAAAGATGATAGGCGTTTAAAGATCATGATGATGGTATTCAACATTAATCATGTGTTCCACTACCTGTTGCTGGGATCAATGATGTCTGCGTTGAGCGCTCTACTTTCCGCGATGAGAACGACGACATCAATTTTCACGTCTTCTAAGTTAGTTGCATATATCTTTATTCTCGCATCTGGTTTGCTGGGATATACCCTTGCGGAAAGCTGGGCGGATATCTGGCCAATTTTAGGAACCGCCATTGGTACCTATTCGGTATTTGTCTTAAAGGGGATCCCTATGCGTATAGGTTTCTTATTAGGTGCATGCTGTTGGTTGGTCAACAATATTATCGTCGGTTCAATCGGTGGAACGTTATTAGAAATGACCCTGATTGGCGCTAATCTGTTTACTATGTTTCGCCTGCACAAAGAGGCACAGGTAACGAGTGTCACAGCGGAAGAAATACAATAGAGTTCTGAGTATCCTTGAATACAAAGCGTCATTCTGACGCAGGTCAGGGTCTTCGAGTGCACATAGTTGTAAGATCCTAGTTACTTATAGACATGAAACTTAGTGGCTTAGGAATCGCAATGAAAGATAATAGCCTGCTCGCAATGATGCTCTTGGGTTGCATGTTAATGAGTCCCGCTGCATTCGCACAGGTAAACATTACCGATATTGCTCATGGCGGAATGGAGGCATGGAAAACCAAGGATATTACCACCCCAACTCGTTACAATGTCACCGACTATAAAAACCGGCCTGCGATACAGGCACGTAGCGATAATGCCGCTTCGGGTCTTGTCCTCAACAAGCGCATCGACCTCCTCGATACTCCTTACATGAATTGGTCATGGCTGGTAAAACAGTCTCTCCCTGCGCTTCAAGAAACCACCAAGCAAGGGGATGATTTTGCCGCGCGGGTATACGTGGTCATTGATGGAGGGATGAAGTTCTGGAACACAAAATCCATAAGCTATGTTTGGTCAAGTGCTCCGGCAGATGGTGAGGTTTGGGATAACCCCTTTGCAGGGGCTAATGTAAAAATGCTCGCCACCCGAGGTAGCGAGTCAAATTCTAAGCAGTGGTACGACGAAAAACGCAATATCTATCAAGACCTAATCCACTACTTTGGTGACAAGGGCAGTGATAAAGCCAATCAACAAAGCTATCGCTATATCGATATGGTGGCGATTATGACCGATACCGATAATAGCGGAAGCCATGCAGAGTCTTATTATGGCGATATTATCTTTTCTTCACGATGAGTGTGCAGCCGCATTCAGCTTACTGTTGACCCTTTTACTCAGAGCAAAAATCACAACTAAGGTTGAGGTATAGACGATCAGCTGCATTAGGCTTGGCTTCTCTGTGTAGCCGAACACAACATGCATTACTAGCGCTAGCCAGTTTGTATGGTGGTCAAAATAAGGGGTGGTATTCCAAACCTGTGGAATGAGTGATGGAACAAGCCCTATCGAAGAGAGTTTTGCCACCGCGTTGGCTGCCATGCCTGCAGACAAGAAGGTCATGATCACAGCAAAAACATCAAACACCTTGCCAATATTGACGCGAATAAGACCAAAGTACATGAGCACGCCTATCACTATGGCTTCAAGCGCCCCAAATACACTGCCTAGTATTATAGAGTGAACCGATACGCCAGATTGGCTCATCAGCCCCAGCAAAAATAGTACGACCTCGCTGCCTTCTCGCACCACAGTTAGGAATGCCACAATAGAGAGTGAAAGCAGAGGTGAAGCAGCATCGGAGACATCAATATTAGAGATCTTTTGACCTATCTTTTTGCCCTCTGATTTCATCCAAATGACAGTCCAAGCAATAAGTAGGCTAGCAAGGATGAGGATGATAGCCCCGGTTAGTTTCGCTTTAAGTAGCGAAGCTATATAGGCGTTAGACAATGCCAAGCTAGCCAGTAAAATTGATACACAAAGACCAGCGATACCGCCTAAAAGTATCCATTTATTTGCCCCCTTAACCTGATGTGTTGCCGCCAGTAGCAGGGTGATGATCAGCACCATCTCAAACCCTTCCCTAGAGACAATGGCCATACTTGCAAACATAACAACTCCGTTTATAAATGAAATGAGTTCTCATTATCAATAGAATGAGCGCCATGTTACAGATGGAAAAAGTGGAACTAAGATGCCGAATTTGGGATTACTGGTATAAAGGAAGTTCAGCCTCTCTTGGACTGGACTGATAGTAAAAAAGTATGATTCTGCGTGCTATTCGATAGCTGCTATCAATGGGTTTTCTGCCTTGATTGAAAATAACATAAGTCGGTTCCTTAAAGGTGATTTGTGTCGCTGTGATTGAGCTATTGTTAATGTATTGTGATTCGTAATGTTCAGGACTATTACGGATAAAGAGGATGTACCATGGTAGTGACAAAAGAGAACTTCAAGAAGGAAGTGGATAAGCGACACCAATCAGTATCAGACATGAAAGACAAAACGTTGCCAAAGTTTTTGGTGTTTTTTGCCTTGTTAGCGGGTTGGTGTTCCTTAGTGGTTTATTCGACGCTGACGAGTTAGTAGCAAATTGTTAACAAAAAAGGAGCAAAGGCTCCTTTTTTTGATCTCGTGCATAGCACTCATTATCTAGTTAATTATTTGTCTTTCAATACCTTAGTCTCTTTGTCTATCCTTCAGCCCGTTTTTGATATTCACGGTGTGACTGATTCGTGAGAATTAAGCTTTAGCCATCTAGACGTTTACACTTCACTGTAAGGTGGGTATGTTAATAGGGTAGGGATCACTAGGATGGATGATGTTAGAACTAAAACACTTACGGACAATGCAAGGACTGGCCAAATTTGGTTCTATCGCTAGCTGTGCCGAGAACTTGCATATTACGCAATCGGCGATCTCTCATCAGCTCAAAGAACTTGAGGTAAGAGTTGGTGGGCAATTGTTCTATCGCAAGACCAAGCCGATACGTTTTACCTCTCAAGGGCAGATTATCATTGAGCTTGCGAATCGGGTTTTGCCGCAGGTCTTGGCCACCGAACAGCAACTAAGCCAACCACAAGAAAATACCCGCTTTACCTTAGCCATTGATTGCCATTCTTGTTTTCAGTGGCTGCTACCAACAATCAAGCGCTTCCAAAGCCAATACGCAGAACTGGATGTAGACCTTGAGTCGGGTTTTCATCAGCACCCTCAAGAGCGCCTGCTAGCGGGTGAGATAGATCTAATGATTACCTCTGATATCGAAACTCGCGGAGATATCCATTTTCTGCCATTGTTCGGCTATGACCTGCAACTGGTGATGAGTAGCGATCACCCTTTGAATGGTAAACCTTTCATTGAACCCACTGACCTTGCCGCAGAGATATTGCTCACATACCCAGTAGATAAGCGCCGTATGGACGTTTATAACCTATTCCTTAAGCCAGAGCAGTGTGAGCCTCTTAAATGGAAGAAGGTAGACAATACATCAACGCTATTGCAGATGGTTTCAGGTGGCTTTGGGGTTGCGGCTTTGCCCGATTGGGCTGTGCGCACGTTTGAAAGCCAAGACCTTATCTCTACAAAGCCATTGGGCGGCGGAATACGACGCCATTTATATGCAGGTGTACGCGTGGCAGACAGCAAGTTGGAGCATATACAGGCATTTACCGAATTAACACAGACTCATCACGCCAACTAGAGCTCATCGGACGTGTTTCTGTTTTTCCTGCGTTTATGTGCGATGTTTGGTATTGATTAAAGAAAATGTGTTTTTGAGATTAATATGCGGTTAATTCTGATATATGATGACGCCTTCACATGCTACGGACTCAGCAAATGCTTAAAAATCTTCAGATGATCATGAATGTTTTCTTGGTCATGTTTAATACTGCTTACACCTCGTTTGTCGTCAGTATTCTGGCAATTATCAAAATAGTCTTGCCATTCGCCGGCGTCAAAGTCTCAATGAGCAAACTGGCCAACAAGCAGATGTGGCTTTGGGCAACGATTAATCTGTGGCTACTCAATGTCAATAACAAGATTGATTGGCAGATTGAGGGGGGAGAAAACCTTTCCACTGAGCAGTGGTATTTACTGATCTCCAATCACCTTAGCTGGGCTGATATCGTCATCTTATCTTCGGTGATGAAAGATAAGATCCCTATGGGTAAGTTCTTGCTTAAGCATAGCCTTTTATACGTTCCTTTTGTTGGCTTAGCATGCTGGGGTCTCGACATGCCGTTTATGCGTCGCCACTCCCATGAGTTTTTGGTGCGTAACCCTGAGCGTCGTAATGATGACTTTGATGCGATTAACAAGGCATGTGAGAAGTTTCGACGTGTACCTACGACCATGATCAGTTTTGCTGAAGGCACTCGTGCCAATCCAGAGAAAATGGCGACGGCGAAGACCCCTTATCAACACCTGTTGAAGCCAAAAACTGGTGGCGTTGCATTTACCCTTAACGCTATGAACGAGTTATTGGACGGGGTAGTGGATGTCACTCTTGCTTACCCTGAGAACCGCGAAGACCCATTTAACGACTTATTGAAGGGACGTCTAACTAAGGTTGTGGTGAATATTCGAGTGTTTGATATTGATGAGAATCTGCGTGGCGATTACTTTAATGACAAAGTGTTTAAGCGCGGTTTCCACCGATGGCTCAATACTGTGTGGCAAGAAAAAGATGAATATTTAAAGGGTGTTTACTCACCAAATAAAGACCAGTAAGAAAGAGGCAGCAGTAGCTGCCTTTTTTACGTCCCCTCCCCATAACTCTAGCCTCACATTTCATAACTACAGAGCGTGACCATGTTCGATATTCTGAAATTCAAGTCTCGCCTTTAGAACCCTCTTTTTGCATATTGCTGATTCGATCTATTTCATCGGTAGTAGTAATGAAAACTGAAAAAGAAAAGATGCTGGCTGGAGAGGCGTATGAAGCATGGGATGAGGAACTTCTCGCAGAAAGAACACACTGTCGTAAGGCGGTAAAAAAATTTAATGAGACCTTACCTGGAACACCGAACTGGCGTTCTACTTTAGAAAATCTGATCCCAGGAAGTGGTGATGCTTATATTGAGCCACCGTTTCGCTGTGACTACGGCTCTAACATCAAGCTGGGCAAAAATTTCTATGCCAATTTCAATTGCGTCATCTTAGATGTGAATACGGTAGAGATTGGCGACAATGTGATGTTTGCTCCCAACGTGCAAATATACACAGCTGGCCACCCGATTGATCCTGTACAGCGTATTGAAGTAGGCATTGAATTTGGTTTGCCTATTAAGATTGGCAACAATGTTTGGCTTGGTGGTGGCGTGATTGTCTGCCCTGGGGTGACCATTGGTGAAAACGCGGTTATTGGCGCGGGCAGTGTGGTTGTGAAAGATATTCCGGCTAACGTCGTAGCTGCAGGCAATCCCTGTAAAGTGATTCGTACTATTGACGTTTAGATTTAGGATGAGTCATAGCTGAATTTAAAAGGCGCTTCTTTAAGCGCCTTTTTTGATCCATTATCCGTTTGGCACTTCACTCTTGAAGCCTCGGTAGATATTGCCGTAGGTAATAATTGAAAACAGTGCAATGACACAACCAAGTTGCCATGCTTGGGTGAGCCCAAGGGCCATCAATCCCATACTAACAATCGAAGATATAATCATTTGTCCGCCGCCCGACATTGCCGCAGCAACGCCAGCTTTACGCCCGTATGGCTGCATTATCATGGCCTGTGCACAGGGCAGAGCTAAACCATTACCCAGCACCATAAACAGTTGCCCGATCATCAACCATAGAGGCTCTAACGGGCAGAATATCAGCCAAATAGCGCCAATCATTTGCAGAAACGGGGTGATTCGTAGCGTTTTATGGATGCCAATGGCTGGCCTGAGTCGGTTACTCAAAGAGGTACCAATCAGCATTCCTGCCGTTGGGATCAATGCCCACAAAGCGTATTGATCTGAGGTCATGCCAATTTGGTCTTGCATGATGAAGGGCATCAAGGAAACCGTGGTCACCACTAGGCTAAAGTTGAGCCATGAGATACTAGAAAAGCTAATGAAGTAGCGCGAACCCAGCAATTCTTTATATTGGCCTATCATGGAACCCACAGAAGGAATCTTGCGCTGGTCTAACATCGTCTCCTTAAAGTTCATCATGAGCACTAGCCAAGCGACTGCCACATAACAAAGCAAAGAGATAAACACCATGCCCCAGCCAAAGTAGTGGTTAATAAAACCACCGATGACGGGAGCGACTAATGGAGTGAGCGAGGCGACCATGGCGATGTAAGAGAGTGCCGTAGGCAATTGTGAACCTGTGTAGCTATCGCGGGTTGATGCTCTTGCCAGAACGGCGCAACACCCTGTACCTAATCCTTGTAGGAAGCGACCCAATACCATGGCGTGGAATGAGTCGGAATACAGGATAATGGCGCCCAACCCTAGCATGGCAATCAACAATCCACTCAAAAGCACTTTTTTACGGCCAAGGGCATCAGAAATGGGGCCATAGATGAATTGCGAAGGTCCAAATCCAAGTAAGTAAATACCTACTAGCAATTGAGCCTGATCCAATGTGATAGAGAAATCTTTGGCAATCCAAGGAAGAGAGGGGAAAACAAGACCCATACTCAACTGACCAATACTGATGATCAAACAGGCGAGAAAAATAGGCTTTTTACGAAATAGCTGAGTCATGGGTGTCCGGCTTGGTATACGCGATGAGCATTAGAAGGAGAATCATCGTGCTAAATTAGAAATTGAACCGAGGGTTCATCTAGCAGTATACCAAGCTTGTATGACTTTTTCTTAGCCTTTTGTGTTAGGAATGTGAAAGACGATCTTAAGGCCAGTTTCTTGTATTGAATCGCTAAAACCAACATCGATATCCATCTCATGCAGTTTTGCTACTACCGCCACTAATGCGAGTCCAAGTCCATGCCCTGGGGTGTTTCGAGATTTGTCCGCACGGTATAAGCGCTGCATGATTTTCTGCTGTTGATCCTTAGGCACGCCAGGGCCATTGTCTTGGATAATGAGAGCGTCTTGGGATAGCTGTATACTGACATGTGCCTGATTGGGACAATACTTATAGGCATTATCGAGCAGGTTGTAGATCAAGCGAAACAGCAAGGATGGCTCACCTTTCATGGCCACAGGAGAGAGGTCTATAGAGAGTGTTTGCTGTTTTTCTTCTAGTTGCGCCTCGGCAAGTTCAGCTGCATCTTGAATGATGCGAGACAGGTCTAACTCCACAAACTGGCTTTTATCGCCGATATTCTCCAGCTTACTGAGTTCAAGCATGGCATTGAAGGTTTGCAGTAGGTCATCAAACTCTTGTTGGATCTGGGTCATTTGTTCATCAGTTTGTTGTCTGTGTTCAGCACCGCTTTCTAAGATGGATAGGCGGTTTTTGATACGAGTAAGGGGCGTTCTCAGATCGTGAGCAATAGCGTCTGTCACCCCTTGGATCTGCGTAATTGATGACTCGATTTCATCCAACATAGCATTGATGTAGTGCGCGATGTTATCCCACTCATCATGAGAGTTATTGGTTTGAATTCTGCCCCCAAAACGCCCTTTCTCTATCTGAGAAACCACAGAGTGTATGCCGGATAATTGTGACTTCATCTTGCGGCGTATTATCCAGCTTGGGATTAGTGCGATGAAAAAGGCACAAATGAGCACCACGATAGCGGCATTTTCAAAGTTTTCACGTACCTGCCATAGGTATTCGCTATCGGTGGCAACCAGAACAGAATAACCGTCCATTTCAAACTGGCAGCCTTCCAATAAAGAGAGGTTGCCACTGTTGCCACGGACAACAGGAAAGGGCTTTAGTGTTGGACATGAGGGCAGCGTGCTTGGAAAATGATTGAGGGACCCATAGATCTCGCCTGTGTCACTTCGCAATACTGTAATAATGCCTTGTGGGTCGTAAAGGGTGTCATCAAGAAGGTCGGGCAGGGCGCTAGGCGCATTAGTTTCGCTGGCGCTTAGCAACTGCTGTGCGTGTTGTAGCAGGATTTGCTGACGTGACTGTATCAGTGGCTGTATGCTTAGTTGGTAGATGGTGAATAGTGCGACTGCTACGGCAAGCCAAAGCATGATTGCTATAGACAAAGAGAGTCGCCACAGAGAGTGACGACGCCAGGTGTTGTTCACCAATGCCTTGCCTTGAGCGAGCAGGTTATTCATGTCGCTTTTACCATCCGATAACCAGCGCCGCGTACCGTTTCAATAAGGTTAGGTTGCCCTTCAATTTCTAGCTTCTTTCTCAGGCGCGCAATGTGTACGTCTATGACATTGGTTTGAGGGTCAAAATTGTAATCCCATACCGCTTCAAACAATAGCGAGCGCGTCACTACTTGCCCGGCGTGTTCTACCAAGTAGCGCAGTAGCTTAAACTCTTTGGCTTGCAGGTTAACCTTTTGCGAAGCAACAAAGACCTCTTGTGACAACAGGTCTAACTGAATATGACCATTGCGAAGCTGGCTCTGAATCGATGGGGCGGATGACGACACTGCTCTGCTTGCTAGGATCTCTACACGGGCTATTAGTTCTGCTAACGCGAAGGGCTTGGTTAAGTAGTCATCTCCCCCCTGTTTCAGCCCTTTTACTCGTTCATCTACACTATCTAGTGCGCTAAGGATAAGTACTCGAGCAGTGGTATTTGCTGCTCGTAAAGTGGAAAGTACGGTGAGGCCGTCAATAGAGGGCAACATGCGATCGAGCACGATCACTTGATACTCTCCTTCAAGGGCAAGGAATAAACCATCCTGCCCATTATCTGCACTATCTACTTCATAGCCTTGTTGCTTGAGTGATTGACAAAGATACTCTCGAGTATCCTTATCATCTTCGATCACCAATACCTTCACTTAGACTGTCCTTATTTATGCTTCTTGTTCTTCATTACTGGGATTTCTTCACCAGTGGCAACATTAATCAGAAGCTTTTGTTTGCCTTGTTCAGTGCTTGCTAGCTCGACCTCATAAAAGACGATGCCTTTTTTACTTTCAAGCTCCACTTCTAAAGCCTTAGCAGAGTATTTCTCTTCGAGCTCGGTCAGCTTTTTCAGAATATCAAATTCGGCCTTTTGCACTTGTTCAATAGCGTAGCGCTCATCGTCATCTAAGTCACTGAAACCAAACGTGGTTAGGCTTTCAGACTTGTGTCTAAGTAGTGCGCCATCTTGCACTGAGTAGCTCATCTTATGTTTAAAGCCTTCGTTCAGGTCAATAACCTTAAATTCGTATGCGAACATAGTATCTTTGTAGTCGTCCAGCTCTACCTCAGTAACCACTCCCGTTGAGATAGAGCGAACCTCTGGCGCTAGATTCACTAGGGTGGCAGAGCCAGAGTTGATCGCCATTAGGCTTAGTGCGGCTTCTTGTTGGTCGTCTGCATGAACGAATGGCACAACAGAAAGAAGGCTGGCAAATAGTCCGGTTTTAAGTAGTTTCATGTTTGTTTTCCTCGGCTAGGTAGTCACTGAAAAATAATGAGCAAGAGCATGGGTGACTGAAAATAGAAACGCATAAGCTGTTGCACATACCAGTAGTCCGCGCTTGTTTGTGTGTCTCACTTTCGTCTCGCTCCATGTCTCTCGATATGCAGTTACTATAAAGGGCCGAGATAAACCCAAGATGGAGAGAAGATTAAATAAAATTAATCTTCTCAAATGTTGTTAGTAGAAGCAGTTATTAATAGTGCCAAGGGAACTTGGTGAAATCCTTTGCGCGCTTCTCAAGGAAAGCATCTCGGCCTTCTTGTGCTTCATCGGTGCCATAGGCTAGGCGAGTGGCTTCACCAGCAAACAGTTGCTGACCAACCAAGCCATCATCAGGCAGGTTGAAACCATATTTCAGCATACGCATTGCAGTAGGAGATTTACTGTTGATCTCGGCGGCCCAACGAAGTGCTTCTGTTTCAAGGTCGATGTGGTCGATGACTTTGTTAACCATGCCCATGTCATAGGCTTCTTGAGCGGTGTAATCAAAGCCGCAGAAAAAAATCTCTCGAGCACGCTTTTGACCAATCATTTTAGCCAGATAAGCGGAACCGTAACCAGAATCAAAGGACGCAACATCAGGGTCGGTTTGTTTGAAGACCGCGTGCTCTTTTGAGGCAAGTGTCAGGTCACACACTACATGCAGGCTATGCCCGCCACCCACGGCCCAGCCAGGAACCACGGCAATGACGACTTTTGGCATAAAGCGAATTAAGCGCTGAACCTCTAGGATATGTAGGCGACCCATGCGTGCGACATCTGCTACGTTCTCGCCATCACCCTCATATTTATAGCCATCTTTGCCACGAATACGTTGATCACCACCAGAAGAGAAAGACCATTGGCCTTTTTTAGAAGGACCATTGCCGGTCAATAATACACAGCCTACGTCTGACCACTGTCTTGCATGATCAAGTGCGGTATACAGCTCGTCTACCGTTCTAGGACGAAAGGCATTCAGGCAATCGGGGCGGTCAAAGGCAATACGAACTGTCCCTTGGGTCTTACTTCTGTGATAGGTAATATCTTCGAAGTCAAAACCGGGTACAGCTTCCCAAAGTTCGGGATTAAAAATAGATGAATTGGTGTCAGTCATGATAATTCTCACTGGATGTTTCTATTAGGCTAGGAATTTGCTCGGTGTCAGTCAACATGAGTCTATGATTTGTTTGGTTTTTTCGTTACTTGTGTCGTTAATTTCAGCAATGTCATGAGATTTCTGCCAAGGATTTCGAAATAGTGGATTGAACAACTATCTTGATGATGAACTTTTGTTATTATCGAGAGATATGAAACAAAATGTTAAGCAAGGACGATATGAATTTTTTTGTAGAGAAGAATGTAGCGAGAACATTCATAGTTTCAGCGGTAGCACTTGGCTTGGCAGCATGTAGTGTCAGCACGGATTATGACAGAGAAGTTGGCGCGCAAAATGCGACAGCGGTTGAAATGCAAATGGGTGTGTACGATAAAAATGAGATGGAAGCGTACGTACAGCAAATTGGTGCTCGTTTAGTCAGCCACATTGAAAACCCTGAATTTGAATTCCAGTTCAAGATCGTTGATGACGCCATCCCAAATGCCTTTGCACTTCCTGGTGGCTACATCTTTGTATCACGTGGACTGCTTAGCCTAGTGAATAATGAAGATGAACTCGCCTGTGTGATGGCGCACGAGATTATCCACGTGACCGAGCGTCACTCAGTGAAACAGATGCAATCGAGCGTGCTTCCAGGTCTTGTTGAGCTGCCGGGTAATATTGTGGGTGGTGTTATCAACGAAGATCTTGGCGACCTTATTAATGCGCCAATCACGACCAGCAATAGCTTGTTGATGGCAGGCTACAGTCGCGGCCATGAAAGTGACGCGGATAGACTCGGTATTCAACTGGCAGCCAAAGCGGGCTACAACCCTCTTGCGATGAACAGCATCTTGTTCCGCCTTAATAGAGCGGTAGAGATCCAAACTAAGCAAGAGTCAGAAAAAAGCTATTTTGATTCTCACCCCTATACGCCAGATCGTGTATCTGATGTAAAAAAGGTAGCCAAAGATCTCAAGGTGGCTGAATTGGCACCAATCCACAAAGATTTCGTTTCTCAAATTGATGGCTTACTGGTAGGAGAAAATCCAGGTAAGGGGTTGTTTAGAGAGCAAACCTTCTTACAGCCTGATATGAAATTTGTTATCGACTTCCCTGAAGAGTGGCAAACCGTTAATCAAGCTGCCGCTGTAGCTGCGGTGGATAAAGAACAAGATGCAGCGGTTGTATTGAGTCTTGCGTCTAACGAGTTTAGTGCCAAAGAACATGCGCTTCGCTTCCAAAACGAGCTTAAGCGTCGCTATAACATGGAGCTCGATGTTGATGAGAAGAAACTGGATTGGGGAAATTCAATCTACAGTATCACCCTTACCAACCAGCAAAAGCAGGGCACCAGTTACATGACTCGCGGTTGGGTTAATCTAGGTATTGATACCTATCAGATCGTGACTATCTCTACCGAGGAAAAGCAGAAAGTTGCCAATGAAAGCGCTAGCACTTTTCGCCCAATGACAGAGGAAGAGTTGGCCTCTATTACTCAATTAGAGCTTAAGGTGGTTGACGCTAAGCAAGGCGAAACAATCGATGCTATCTATAAAGCAACGAACAGTAAGACCTCAGCCGAACTCTTGGCGGTAATGAACGCCGTTGATGAGACTGAAGCGCTTAAATCTGGAGATAAAGTGAAGGTCGTTGTTGAAGCGCCTTACAAGTAACTAGCGCATCAAAAGAATAAAAGAGAGGCAGATTGCCTCTCTTTTGTGTTTGTAGCGAGGGTCTGTTGACCTTTTGCGATTAAATTTTGCTCGACCAGAAGTTATTTAATCAAGGCGAGGGACTTGCCGCCTAGTCATCTAAGCAAAAGTCGCTCAACGCAGAGTAAATGGGTTCTGGACGAGCCCTTCTTGCCGAGCCCTTCGGGTAGAGCTTTGTTGGGCATTTCTACCGCGTTAGTCACTTTTCACGTGGAACCACCACACCTAAAAGCGACTGCCTTGTATTAATACCCAACAAATCGCTACAAAAATAACCTCAAAAGGTCAACAGACCCTAGATAAACTTCAGCTTTTTCAACACCAAAACCTCGACGGCAACGATTCCAAATAAAGCAATGCAGAACAGAGTAAAAGCCCAAGGATTATCTACCCCAGGGATCCCACCTATATTCACGCCCAGTAAACCAGTAAAAAAGCCAGCAGGAAGAAACAGCCCAGCCACCACCGAGAATAAGTAAGTATTGCGATTCATGCGCTCGGCTTGTAATTGGCTGATACTGCTTAGGAATACACTGATTTGCTCGAGATAGAACTCAATGGATTCATTAAGTCGAATAACCGTATCTAGGCTGTTCTTAAAATGGTTGTGATTATAGCTGAGTGGAGTAACGTTGGCGGCAATCAGGTCTTCAAATACATACCGCTGGGGTTTTAGGTATCGACGAAGCCGTAGCAGCCTAGAATGTAGGGTATTGATGTAGGCTAAATCAACTTTACTTGAGCTTTCTAGGTGGTCAATGTGCTCCTCGACAGGGGTAAGAAACTCGGCAATGATGGTATTCACTCCGTTGGTCATCTCAAGTAAAAGAGACGATAGATTATTTGGGCCTTGACCGTTTTCTAGTTTTCCAATGAGAGTGTTGACCGCCCTAGATGGGATCTTTCGAGTAGAAATAAGAGTTCCTCTAAACCATAAGATGCGAAGGCTAAGCATGTCATCTGGGTCGGCATTATGGTTGAGGTTTATGCCTCTTAGAATAATCAAGAAACAATCTTCAGCAAACTGCTCAAATCTAGGGCGGGTGTCATTGGCCAATAAGGATTCAATCATGGCTGCTGGTATCATTTGTTGTGCAAGCCACGGTTTGAGTTCGTCATGATCCCTTTGGCAGTGATACCAACATTCAGCTTTAAGTTTGTCGAATGACTTGACGATAGAAGCCTCGCCTTGTGAAAAATCCCAACTAGAGATAACGAATTGATTCATAAGTAACCTTTGTGTGTTTGCCCAGCAACAACTAGCATTAATCTTAGTCAATCTAATTAATCCGGCAGCGAGAAAAGCTGTATTTATTTAAGCCATAGAGGTTATGGAGAGAGTCGATGAAGTTCAGCTTCAATATGGAGGATGCCAGTCAGGTATTTGTTGGGGCGTTTGCTCTTGCAGTGCCTATTTCATTTTCTGAAGAAGCTTGGCGGCTAGGGGAAACCTTACCACTGGGAAACTTGATGATGTTGTTTGCGTTATCGGTGATTTTTCTAGGGGTGTTTACCTATCAGAGCGTGTTTCAAAAGAACGTTCGTCATCGGCTGTTTGTGTTTCTGTTTCGTATCTTTATCGCTTACGTTATAACGGCGCTGGTGGTGAGTTTAGTACTGTTTTGTCTAGATAAGCTACCGCTACTCACTGACCCTATGACATCACTCAAGCGTGTGATTGTCATTACCATGCCTGCATCAATGGGGGCGATTGTTGTGGATAGCTTTGATAAAGAGTAGCTATCCACAATGCATTATTTTGCTAGCTGTAATACAGGCAAATTTTCTGCCCGTTGGCTTCACTGATAGTAAAGTCTATTTCGTATATCCCGCTTAGGGTTTCGGCATCAATCACTTGCTCAGTCTTACCTTGTACTATCACCTCTCCAAGCTTCATGGCGATGATGTTATCGGAATAAACCGATGCAAAGTTGATGTCGTGAATAACAATAACCACTGCTTTGCCAGACTCGTGAGCAAGCTTTTGCAGCGACTTCATAATGGCCACTGAATGCTTGATATCAAGGTTGTTTAGCGGCTCATCAAGGAAGATATAGTCCGTATCTTGCGCCACTACCATGGCAATAAAGGCCATTTGTCTTTGGCCACCAGAGAGCTGGTCAAGAAAGCGGTCTTGAATATCGATGATATCGAGTTGTTTTAGAGCGCGGTCAATGATCTCTTCGTCGCTAGGGGTGAGTCGACCATTGCTGTGAGGAAATCGCCCAAAGGCAACCAATTCACGCACGGTGAAGCGCATATTGATGTTATTGCTTTGACGCAGCACCGCTAGGCGTTTTGCCAATGCTTGAGTGTCCCATTGAGATAGGGGCTTTTCAGCGATTAATACTTGCCCAGCATCACTATCGGTTAGGCGACTTGCCATCGACAGTAATGTACTTTTTCCTGCGCCATTAGGGCCAATGATGCTGGTGACCTCACCAACGGGGAAGAGGGCGTCTGCATTATTAACAACGTATTTGTCGTTGTATTTCTTACTTAGTCCAGTAATTTTAATCATGGTTAGCTGATCTTGTTTCGTACGAGTAGGCTCAGGAAGTAACTTCCGCCGACAAAGTTGATAATAACGCTGATGGTGGTTTGAAAATCGAGCAAGTGCTCAACCAACCACTGTCCACTGATCAGTAGTGCAATAGAGACTACACAACTGCTAGCGATGAGAAATCGGTGCTGGAAACCGGTAAATATTTGCCGAGTCAGGCTCACTACAATTAGGCCCAGAAACAGCACCGGACCCACTAGCGCCGTCGATATCGAGACTAGTAAGGTGGTAACGAACATGACCTTTTTAGTGAGCTTTACGGTGTCTACCCCTAGGCTTTTGGCGTTGTCCATACCCAGCCAAAGCACGTCCAGTTGCGAGGCATATCGATAGAGGTAAGCAATGCAACCCAATAAGGGCAGGGTGCACCAATACACTAATTCTGTGCTGACATTGTTGAAGCTGGCAAACATCGAATTTTGGATAGCGATAAACTCGTCAGGGTCTATCACCATAGTGAAAAAACCGGTAACGCTGTTAAATAAGCTGCCACACACCACGCCGATCAGCAGTAGGGTAAAGATATTGGTTCTTTGCTTCTTGAAGTACAGTCCAAATAAGAATGTCGCCAATACCGCCATAATCGAAGTTGAAAGCACAAAATTGATCTTGGCGTCGGTGATCCAGATGCTCAGTCCGCCAAAGCTTGCCACCAAGATCACTTGGATCATGATGTAAAGTGCATCGAAGCCGAGGATTGACGGGGTCAAAATTCGGTTATTAGTGACCGTCTGGAACACTAAGGACGAGGCCGCAATTGCCATGCCAGCTAATACGATGGCCAGCACCTTAGGTATGCGGCGTGACAGGAAGAATTGATAGTTATCCACTGTCAGTCCTTTGCCAAGAAAGTAACCAATAAACAGTAAAGAGAAGCCTAGGATGAGGGCAAGTTTGGTCGAATCACGCATTGCTCTTATCCTTCAATATCAGGTGGATGAAGACCACACCGCCCAAGATGCTGATCACCATGGAAATAGGGATTTCATAAGGGAATAAGATCACTCGCCCTAACACATCGCAGGCCAGCACTAGCATGATCCCGGTATACGCTGTCCATGGTAGGTTCTTGCGCATATTATCGCCAACAAACATAGACACCAGGTTGGGAACAATCAGTCCAAGGAAGGGGATGACGCCCACAATCATGACTACTGATGAAGAGAGTACGGCCACCAACAGCACGCCGATAAAGACGATTTTTTGATAGTTCAGACCAATGTTTTTCGCAAAGCTTTCGCCAATACTGGTCGCGCTAAATTGACTGGCAAACCCATACGCGAGCAGGGATGCAGGTATGGCTAAGTAGAGAAACTCGTAGTTGCCCTGCAGTACAGAGGCAAAATTCGCCACTGTCCAAGACGACATGCTCTGCACTAGGTCATATTTATAAGCAACAAATGTGGTCAGCGCCGAGATGATGTTGCCGTACATGATGCCGATAAGAGGCACTAGCATGGCATTCTTGAATTTCAGACTCTGCAAGAAGCGGACGAAGACTAGAGTACCGATTACTGAGAAGGTGAAAATAAGCGCAAGGTGCGCCCAGCCGCTGATATCGGAGAAAACCACCAGGCTCAATACATAACCCAATAGTGCACAGTCTATGGTGCCGGTGGTTGAGGGAGCGGCAAAGCGGTTTTGCACGATTTGCTGCATGATGAGACCGGCAATACTTAGGCCTGCCCCTGCAAGGCAAATAGCAATGAGACGTGGAAGTCGGCTCTCAAATAGGATGTGCCAAGCGTGACTGTCTCCCTCAATCAGAGCAGACAAATTCATGCTGGCAACGCCAATAAACAAAGAGGCTGACCCTAATACAATGAAGGCCAGCGCAGACAGATAGTGATGTACTTTCATCTGATTAGTCGTTTAGAACCTACTACAGAACAGATTCAACATCATCAATCATGATGTGTGTTGCTTTATATCCGCCAGCACTTAGGTACCAAGCTGCTGGGTCCATAAAGACCATCTTTTCATGCTTATAGGCAGGAGTGCTATGCACTAGGGCATTATCAAATAGGGCTTGCGCACGGCCGTTACTGGTGCCAATAGCTTGTTCTCTATCGAGAATAATCATTGCGTCAGGTTTCGCTTGAGCAATGTATTCAAAGGAGATGAGATTTCCGTGAGGACCTGTCGGTTTGGTCGATGGCGCGCTTGCTGATTTAAAGCCAAAGTCTTCAAATATGATTGAGAAGCGACTCTGCTCACCATACATGGCCAGATTGTTGCCATTGTTCATCACAGCCAAAGTACGAAGGTTTTCTTTGCTTGCTAGGATATGAACGTTTTGCATTCTTTCATCGGTATTCTTGATAAGCGACTCAGCGATGTCTTGCTTATCAAAAATGTCACCCAAAACACGCCAATGGTGCTGAGTAGTCTTCCAATAGTCTTTGTTATCGATCTGGAACAGGTAGGTCGGTGCAATCTGGCTTAGTTCTTTATACATTGCCGCCTGACGACCTTCGGCAATGATGATGTCCGGCTTAAGCATGTAGATGCTCTCAAAGTTTGGCTCTTTCAGAGAGCCAACCGTTTCATATTCGTTCCCTGCATATTGAGAGATAAAGTGTGGAAGCAGAGGCTTTACAACACCAACAGGCTTAACGCCTAATTCATCCAGAATATCTAGGCTACCATGGCCCAAAACCACCACACGCTTTGGTGTTTGATTAATTTCGATAGTTCCCATTGTGTGGGTGATTTCTTTAGCTTGAATCGCTTGTGGTAAAAGGACTGAGCAAAGAACGGATAAGGAGGTCACTAGATGCTTTATGGTTTTATTTTTTAACATAGTGCTAATATCACAACCTGTTTAATTACAAATGAGAATTAATTTCAATTGACATAAGTTATCAAATGCATAAAATCCGTCAAATATATATTTGGAATAATCACTATGCGCATATTGAATACCGGCCAGTTAGATCTGAACCTGCTGGTGGTACTAAAGCAACTCCTTGAAGAGAAACATGTTTCCAACACGGCACTGTCCTTGGGAATGAGTCAGCCAGCAGTAAGCCGCGCTCTACATAAACTGCGAGTCGTGTTTAACGATGAACTTCTTATTCGTTCAGGTGAAGGCTATCAGATTACTGAGCGAGGCAAGGTGCTGCAATCGGAACTGGATCAGGTACTGCAAGGACTGGAAACCTTGATGCAAGGGGACAGTTTTGATCCCGCCTCTTCAACCAAGACCATCAAGCTATTTGCTCTGGTGCCTCAAGCTACGGCGCTTGTCCCTAAGTTGTTTTCTGAGCTGAGAGAGCGCGCACCCAATATGAATATGGCCGTAGATACCGTACCACAACATCACTTTTCAGGATTAGAAAGTGGTGATGTGCACTTTGTCATGAGTACAGCGCAGCCTGACTATCGCCAGCAAAATCTCTATCGCTTGCCAATCCAAAAACGAGACTTTCGCTTATTGATGAGTGAAACTCATCCTTTGGCCAGTAAAGAAACGTTAGAGGTTGATGATCTATTAACCGCCTCAATGGGGCGCATTTCTTTGTATGGAGATACGCGCTTTAATCTGCAAACTCGATTGAGAGAAAAGGGTTACCTAGGACGAGACGAGCCTCTGAATGTGCCTATTTCTTTAACTAATTTTAACCTTGCTGCCTCTATTGCAGAAAGTAGTGATGTCATCTTCCATCTGCCGACTCCCTACGCTAAGCAAGTTGCCAAGACTGGAAAGCTGATTCTAAAAGAGGTGCCTGAAGATATACGCTCAGACAAAGAGCAGGTCTATGTGTATTGGCACAAACGCTTTCAAAACGATGGTATGTGCACTTGGTTCAGAGAGTTAATCAAAGAAGTGTATAGCGTGAGCTAAAGGGATAGTCTGATTATTGCGCACTATTCATAAGCTGAATACTAACAATTCACCTTATGAATTCGGTTGTGTTTGTTAACTATAGCCACTGTCGAGTATGTTAATGCGAAATATTATCATTACTATTACACAAAACAGTGGTATCCATGTCAACTCGCACCAAAGTCTCTACTGCCATACTCGCCGTTCTTTCTTCTTCGGCTTACGCTAACGAAGCGATTGAAACTGATGAGCAAATGGTTGTTACAGCAACACATACAGAAACATCCGTTATTGAAGCGCCAGCGACCATCTCTGTAATCACAGAAGAAGAGTTGATGGCAGAACCTGGCACAGCCCTTAATGATCTTGTTAAGAATATCGCAGGTGTTGAGAGCCAAGTGGATGGTGGGCGTGCTGGTAGAGAGATGATCTCTATTCGTGGTATGGACTCAAAGTTCACCATGATCCTGATTAATGGTCGAAAAATCAGCTCTTCGAATGCTATTTTCCGTGGGAATGACTTTGACCTATCAACGATTCCAAAAGAAAGCATTCAACGCATCGAAGTGATCCGTGGCCCAATGTCGGCACTGTATGGTTCTGAGGCTCTTGGCGGCGTGATCAACGTGATTACTAAGAAACCGGATAACGAATGGCGTACTCAGTTTAATGCTGACTATGGCTACAGAGACGATGATGATGGCGGTGAGTACTCAACCGGCCTTTACACCTCTGGTGCACTGATTGACGATACCTTATTTATGTCCTTTTCTGTCAGTCAAAGTGCTCGTGATGCTTGGAACCCTTATACAGGGACAGCAACAGGCAGCAACGGTGACTACGACCGCTCTGAGGCTACCGCCCTTGAAGAGCGTGATACGCTGGCAGTGACGGGTGGCCTGTTGTGGTACATCAACCAAGACCATGACCTATCATTTGATTTCACCTATTCTGACGATGACCGCGAGGGCATTATTGAATCAACCTCAGGCTTAACCGAATCAGATCAGCGAGTTAAGCGTGACACCCAAGCAATTACCTACAATGGTGTATGGGATTGGGGTGACAGCTTACTCCGCTATAATCGTGATGCGGTAGTCAGTAAGGATAACTACAACAGCAAGAACACGACTCTAGGCTACTACGATATCGATGAGGTCAATCACTCAGTTGATGGTCACGCGACCACCTACTGGGGCGATCATACGGTGACATCGGGTGCAGACTGGAACTATTCTGAGCTAAACAATCCAGATAGCTTAACCGAAACCGGTACTGCAAGCGTTAACCAATATGCTCTATTTGTGCAGGATCAATGGGCATTTGCTGATGACTATACCTTCACCTATGGTACCCGTGTGGACATGCATGATGACTTTGGCGCACATTGGAGCCCAAGGGCTTACCTAGTGAACAACTTCAGTGACAAGATCACGATTAAGGGTGGTGTGGGCACGGCATTTAATGCACCAACACTGCTACAGTTGTCAGAAGAAAACATCATCAATAGCTGTAAAGGCAGCTGTCAGGTCGTGGGTAACCCAGACTTGGATCCTGAAACCAGTGTCAGCTATGAAGCTTCTGTGGCTTATGTAGAGACCAACTGGCAGATTGAAACAGGCGTATTCCGTAACGAAATCAAGAACCTGATTGATCAAGACCGTGATAATCCAGTAGGCAGCATCAATGGTCAGGATATCTATACCTACAAGAATATTGATGAAGCGGTTATCCAAGGGTTTGAGTTTACGGCAAGCTACGAGATCATCGAATCTGTGAACCTTCGTGGTAACTACACCTTCCTTGATACAGAAGACAAAACCACTAATGAATCCCTAGAAGATCGTCCTGATCATGCAGCGATGGCGCGACTTGGTTGGGCTGTGAATAATGATCTTGATACCTTCGTGCGAGTGAATTACACCGGTGAAACGATTATCTCTAACGACGATAATGTCTCACGCCCTTCCTATGTGACGGCTGATCTAGGTGTGAACTACTCGATTCATCAACAGTTTAGACTGCGTGCAGGCGTGAATAACCTAACGGATGAGCGCTTTGATGAAGTGGAAGTAACTTCTCGCGGTTATGCCATCGACCCAAGAACTTGGTATGTGGGTATGACAGCGGATTTCTAAGCTTTTGCTCTAGTTTCGCTCTCATTAAAAAAGCCAACAACTGTTTTCAGTTGTTGGCTTTTTGCGTTATTGGCTTTGTTTTTAGGCGGTTTTCTTTTTATTGAACACAAAGGCGTCCAACACCCGTAGCGCGACAATAATGTACAGAATCGCTAGCGAGATGAAGAAGATTCGAGAAATCAACGCACTGATAAAGTCGGAGTCTGCTCCCATATTACCGTTGATTAAAACGATGATACAGGTCATCGCTGAGCCGTAATATTTGCCTCTTGGGTTGGATGAGAAGATGTTCATTCCCATAAACAGCGCGATGCCAAACATCAAGATGATGAAGAACTGAAATAGCGGCACTGCCACTAAACCCCAGTAGAACACGAAGGCGATTAAACCACCCAAAATGGTAGAGATAAGAGAGTTTCGCCCTGCTTCTTTACCGGCGCTAAGCTCGGGTTTAAGGGTAAACATTGCCGCAAAAATCATGGTTAGCAGTAAATCGGTGCGAGCAAAGGTGATACAAAATGCCACGATCGGGAAGGCCACTAAGGTGCTTTTTAAAGCAAATTGAGCGGCTACCGGTGAGTAGACATTTTTAAATGGTGCAGGCGAGGGCAGGGTGACCTTATTCGTATCAGGCAAAATAAAATGCAACACAAACACGAACAGCATTGCCGCCCAGGCTGAACCGACAAATCCTAATGAAAACCCAATGGCCAAACCCTCAGACATATAGGTAAGCATAGGTAGGATTAACATCGAGAACATGGTCATTAGAGTGAGCCAGAACGACCCGCCTCGGTTGATATAGTAATAGATGTTGAACAAGGCCAAAAACATTAAGATCAAGAAGATGACAGGGAACTTGATCAATACCACAGAGAAAAATAGGCCAAAACAGAAGCCCTTTACCGTATTCAATAACCCAACACCCAGTTGCTTTGGCGTCATTTGAGGCACAGGCATTGATAACAACAATGTGGCGAAAATAGGGAACAAGAATGCCAATGGCCAGTTGAAGATGTACGCAATCGCAGCAGAGACCGCGACTCCTACTGCAAATCGAAGCTGTCGCACCATGGTTGCATCTTGCAATGCAACCTGGATGCTAAAGCGTGGAGTGTCGCTCTTAGTAGACATAAGAGATCCAGCTCAACAGGCGGATATAGACCTTCGCAATACCATTTAATATAAAGTTATCGCTGGTATAAAACTGTACGTCAGCTTGACCACCTACGCGGCGAAGTCCCTTTGGCAGCTCTTCATCAAAAGAGATCACCACTGGGAAACGTTGCGGATCGCGAAGCCAGCCAGAGCCAGATTTTACAGTAACCAACCCGCCTACAGCATCCGTAGAGCCACTTGCAACAGCAAAGCCGATACTGCGTACTTTTCCTTTGTAGATTTTCCCCGGAGTAATGTCTAAAGAAATGTCCACGGGATCGCCAATCTTCAAATTTGCGAGGTTGTTTTCTTTAAGGTTTGCTTCAATCCAAGAATCGTCGGCATCGATGAAGGTCATTACTGGCGCGCCGGGATTGGCGTAGTAACCCACATCCACCTGCAAGTTAGTGATGCCACCGTTAGTCGGAGCAAGTACGCGGGTTCTACTGAGATCTAATTGTGTCTGTTTGAGTTTCGCTACTGCGGTTCTTACCCTAGGGTTTGCCGCCCCTTCAGGGCCAAGAGACTGTTTGGCTTTATCAAGGTTTGCTTCGGCGCTGCGAACTTGTGCTTTAGCTTGCTTAATTGCAGCTCGCGCTTTATCGCCATCAGATTTGGAGTAAAGCTTGCGCTGCTCTAGCTCGAAGACACGCGCGCTTTGTACATTGACATGTTCTAGGTTAGTTTGAGCCTCAACCAGACCGGCTTGGGCTGTGACTACACTTGCCATCCCTGCGCCAATTTCTTGGCCAGCGATTTCTAACTCAGATTCCGCCAGCTCGACACTGAGCTCATAATCAGCTGGGTCAATACGAAAGAGCTGGGAGCCACGCTCAATGACATCGTCTTGGGCAACATTAACTTCTAGTATCTTGCCTGAAACCTGAGGAATGATAGGGATCACATAGGCTTGAACACGAGCCTCATCAGTCCAAGGAGTATGTCTGTCGGCAAAGAGATACCAAACAAAGATAAGACCAACAACGATAAAGACATTGCGCGTGATTTTCTTCACTGGGTCGTGGGTTTCTTCTGCAGGTGTCTCTGGCGCTTGAGCCGCCTCTTTCTCCACCGTAGGTTGAGCCTCGGCTTCTGGTTGTGTTTTTTCGGCTTCGATTTGATTTTCTTTGTTATCGCTCATTGTTACCTCTGACATCCATTTTCAGGTAAGTATCACGTTATTGAATTGTGAAATATCGTTACATTTTATGTGCTTATCATGCTGTTGTATAGCACTCGCGAGCTTAAAATTCGTATTCGATACCGACGGTGAACACAACATCGGTGGCTTCTGGTTGAATTCCATCTTCATCGGCGATGGGGTCAATGGTGTTGTCGATAACGGTAATCAGCTCCAAGTCAAAGTCGTCGATGAGTTCGATATCAAATCCTGTCTCAATACGTTGGATGAAGCTACCCGATTCTCTATTCACCACCTTACCATCGTAAACAAGGAAGAATTCAATATCAGAGGTGATGTCATATTCAAAATCAAAACCAAAGGCGAGCACAGGAGAGAACACCTTGTCATCCTCACCAGCCTCGACATTCACAAAGCGAGTGTACTGAACGCTTGGGCCGGCATAGACCTCTAAATCCATACCCTTGATGTCGATAACCTCATAGCCGACCGCAACACCCAATGAGGTCTGATGGTCGATGTTTCTAAATTCATCGAGGATGAGGTCGTAGCTGGGCAGGGTGAAATACAGTTTCTTCGAGTAGTAAAGATCGTATTTAGCGGTAAAGCGATGATTGTCTTCTGTGGTTATACTGGTGCCGTTGACTTCCTCGCGAACCTCTTCGTAGACGCCTCTGTAGGTGACGTTAAAGCGCCCAGACGTAATCAGATAACGGACATCACCGGCAATATAATAATCGAAGCTTTCGGTGTTCCCGGATTTAAAGTTTAATCCAGCACTAAGTTCTCCAGTCCATAAGCTTTCACCACTTTTCTCTGATGGTGAAATAGACAGTATGTTCTCTCTTGGATAGGTGACCGAAGGCAGCTCCATGAGATAGACGTTCTCTTCATCAATGACGATATGGCCTTCAATGATGGTGCCATCAAGAAAACGAAGCTGCATGATGTCTTTGGTTCTTAGCTCCTTGATGTCCTTCATCTTTACTTTGTGAACACCCACTTCATCACTATCAAACTCGACTCTTTCGTCGTACATGGCAATGATGTCACCCCCGAGCAGTTCGCCCTTGTGGACGAGTAGCCAATCAAACTTTGTGGGCACAGAGGGTATTTCAATAAACCAAGCAGGAGCAGTCAGTTCCGGCTTTTGGCTAGTTGAGTCTAGCTCTGACTCAGCGAAGCAGGTAAAAGGGAGGGCAATGGCGCAGAAAGCGGCGCTAATTTTCTGTTTGTGAGACGTCATTGTCATAATGAAACCAAATCCTTGTGTTCCATTAAAATTAGACCATTTCTCGTTAAAAAACAGTGAGTTTGTGAAATAGCTTTAAGCAATTATGCGAGGGCGGTTATTTTACTCTCATTAGTTGGTGCTCAGCATGTGAAAACTTAAAAACACGAACTTGTGATGGCTTCATTTTCTCAACAGATTCAAGCATCTCTTGCGTGTAGTCTCTGCGTTTCATCCATTCTAGGTCTTCGTTAAAGTTGTCCTCGCATATGACAAAGGATTCGTCCCTAAAACGGCTTTCTTTAACGTGGACAACCCAAACCCTAGCTTGAAACTCACTGAGTTCTGAAAGCCACTTTTTAGCGGAAGAAAATATTTGGTTGAACATGATATAGAGCCCTAGAAAACAGCGTATAAGAATAACAGATTTCGCTTTTGTAACCACATGGAGATATACGGTACCAAAGTGTCTCTTGTAGCACTCACTTGTCTTCATAGTTTGATGAAAGATAGGGGTTATTGCTGAAATAGGTAAAAACAATTTAGTAAATTCTCAAATTTGGTCGACACTTAACAGGTAGAGTGACGTTGTGTGGAAGGAGTCCAGAATGCAGTCATTAAAAGTTAAAGATTATATGAACCATCAAGCAGTTACATTTACCCCAGGTATGTCATTGTCTGCAGCACTGGAAAAAGTTTTACACTCCGCGCATGTGGGCGGGCCGGTAATTAATGAACAAGAAGAGGTAGTGGGATTCTTATCGGAGCAAGACTTACTCGATAAGTTGATCAAGGTGAGTTATCACTGCCAAGATACGCATATTGTCAGCGACTGTATGTACAAAGACGTGCTTTCAGTCACCCCTGAAACCTCGATCATAGATTTAGCGTCGATGATGCAAGTAGGTAAACCTAAGGTGTACCCAGTGATTGATAATGGAAAACTGGTGGGTATTATTTCACGCAGTGACGTGCTTAAGGCGGTAGGTGCATCTATTGACTTGTGCTTTAAAAACCCAATCTAATCGTTAAAATGTTTTGTGTATTTCAGTTAAGCCTCGATTATTCGAGGCTTTTTTCGTTTTGGAGCGCGAGATTAGGCTTTTGTTATTCTAGAATGTGATAGCAACCGTTTAACCTTGAAACCACTCCAACAAGGTAATTGAAAATCGTGACCATGCTCACAATTGGTCGTGATTATATTGTCTAGAGTAGTCGCTAAATAATGACCACATTAGAAGGGTATTGTGATGACAACTGAACAAAACGTGTTTCACTTGGGTGTAAATAAAACTGATCTGCAGGGCGCAACACTGGCCATTATTCCGGGTGATCCGGACCGTGTGAAGCGTATCGCTGAATGTATGGACAACCCAGTGTTTCTCGCCAGTCATCGGGAATACACTGTCTATCTGGCTGATCTTGCGGGTAAGAAAGTAGTGGTGTGCTCTACGGGTATCGGCGGACCATCCACCTCTATTGCAGTAGAAGAGTTGGCTCAGCTTGGCGTAGATACATTTTTGAGAGTGGGAACAACGGGCGCCATTCAGCCACATGTGAATGTGGGCGATATGATTGTCACCACAGGTTCTGTGCGTCTAGACGGTGCTAGCTTACATTTCGCTCCAATGGAGTTTCCTGCGGTAGCCGATTTCAATATTGCTCTGGCGATGAAGGAAGCGGCACTTAGTGAGAAAGCCACTGTGCATACGGGCGTAACAGCATCGAGTGATACCTTCTACCCAGGTCAAGAACGCTACGACACCTTTAGCGGTCGCGTAGTTAAGCGATTCCAAGGGTCGATGCAAGAATGGCAGGACATGGGGGTGTTAAACTTTGAGATGGAGTCTGCGACCTTACTGACTATGTGTGCAAGTTCAGGACTTCGAGCGGGTTGTGTTGCCGGGGTTATTATCAATCGAACGCAGCAAGAGATCCCTGATCAATCGAAGATGAAAGAGATTGAAGGGCTATCCATTCGCACTGTAGTGGAAGCGGCAAGACGTGTACTTGAGTCTTAATCTGAAGCTTAATTGATTAAAAAAGGCCTGACTTCGGTAGAATATCGAACTCAGGCCTTTTACTTTTTGAGGGATTAGATCAGGTCGGTTCCACCTGCTTTAATTAACCATTCTCGCAAATGGCTTCTCAAATCTTTCAGCTCTTCAGGGCCAATCAAACCCAGCCCTAGATCCATCGCTCGGGTAATGTCGTTATAGCGCAGCGGTCTGAAGCTAACGAGCATTGCTCTCGCTTGTAATCCACCAAGCAGATCACGCAGGGATTCGAGCTTGTAGAGCGTATCGTCACCATCATCACGCATACCCTTGGTCTTACACTCAATGATATGCAGTTTGTTGTTCACAACAGTGGCGACATCCAATTCATTGCGAACCTCTTTTTCGCCAATCTTACGCGTTACTTGAACATTCAAAGAACAGTCTTGGATAGTGGTCAATTCTTGCTGTACAGATTTTACCTGAGTATGCACATAAGACTCTAACCATTCACCGTTAGAGAAGCGTCTTGCTTGCTCGGAACGGAAGGTCAGAACACCGTTACTGTATGCAGCTAGCTCAGAATCCACTAAATCTTGAAGCAGGATATTAAGCTCGCGATAACCTTGCTGCTTTTCAGATAGCGCCACATCAAGCTTTTGCTCTTTGCGACAGGTGGTGGCTAAGAAATTCAGTGTGGCAAGACCGGGGCCAAGCTCCAGAGCGTTACTTGCCCACTTCTCACAGATCTTAAGCAGCGTATCGTCAATCTGGATAGCATCATTAGGATCTGGGAACTCAGATTGAGCACCGAAGATAGTTAGGTAATCAGCAATAGTAATATGGTCTTGTACCTGTGCGTCTTGCAGACCATCAGGGTACAACCAACTTAGGCTGTCGGTGTTGGGCTCAACCACAAAAATAGGCCATCTGTAGCTGCGCACGACTTCATAGACTGAGAGTAAACGGTGGCGAAGTCCGCAGCTTGCGTTAAGTTTGATTTCTTCACCCGTGAGCTTTAAGCGCTCAGCCAACAGGGTGATCTCTTTTTTAATGATGGCAGTGTTGGAGACGTTGGGGATTTCAAAAAACTCACTCTTAATGCCGCGCATACCAAGTACAATGCTCAGTTTATCGAACATAGGTTTTTGAGAGGAATCGCCTATAAAGATCGTATGACGACTTGAGGCTCTATCATCGAGTAAAGGGGTGACCAGTCTGATCGGGTCTTTGTCGATAATACCAATTTGAATTGGCATAAGGGGTCCTTCTTTTAATTGTTATAAGATTCGTCGGAACGAATGCAACCGACATCTTATCTCTATAGATAGCGAGGATGTCTAAAAATTACAATTGCTTACACTAATCTTAGTTTCCAATTTTGAAAAGGTACTCCTTTATTATTTTACGCCTTAGGAAGTTTGCTTTTATCTAGGTAATGATACAATCTTGATAAAACTAAGGAACGGGCTAGAGAAATACCATGGCTGAAGAAACTATTTTTAGTAAAATCATACGTCAAGAGATACAAACCGAGCTGACATACCAAGACGACTTGGTTACCGCTTTTCGCGATATTAATCCGCGAGCGCCTTCGCACATTTTGATTGTGCCAAATCATGTTATCCCAACCGTAAACGACGCGACTGAAGAAGACGAACGTGCATTAGGCCGTATGTTTACTGTTGCAGCCAAAATCGCAAAAGAAGAAGGTATTGCAGAAGATGGCTATCGCCTTATTGTGAACTGCAACTCTTTTGGCGGCCAAGAGGTTTATCATATCCATATGCACCTTGTCGGTGGCAAGCCATTAGGACCAATGTTGGTTAGTTAATGCAGCCAGTGAATAAATCGATACGATTTTGTTTGATTGTAATGAGCAGCGCAGTGATTACTGCCTGCTCTTCTCTTTCTGCCGGTAACTTGTTCAGTCACTACACCGCTCAAAACAAATCAGTTCATCAAGCACTGCAAGCCGGTGACTATGTAACGGCGCAGGAAAAGCTTCCTGATTATCGTGCTGGCGACATTCTGGATAATATGGAAAAAGGGCGCGTTAATTTCTTAGCCTCCACGTATCCTGCCAGTAAAGCATCTTTTGAGTTAAGTGATAGAGCGGTACGTGAATGGCAAGATCAAGCACTGATTTCTGTTAGCGATACGGCAACGAGTGTTGGCGCCTTGGCGGTCAATGACAATATCACCAATTATGAGCCAGCCGACTATGAACTGGGCTTTTTGCACTTATATCTGGGGTTAAATTACATCCAGATTAACAGTCTTGAAGGGGCGTTGGTCGAGATGCGCCGTGCCAATCAAGTGCAAGAGCGTGCGAAGCAGCAAAGAGAGTCTGATCTTAAGTCAGCGGAAGCTGATTTGAAGAAAAGTGGCTTGAGCCCGAACTTGGGGAGCGTATTGTCTCGTTATCCAGATGCGGGTGATAAGCTAAAAGCGGTTCAAAATGGCTATTTGTTGTATCTGTCAGCGTTGCTTTATGAGACGCAAGGCGACCCTAACAGTGCCTATGTCGACTATCGCCGTGCGCTCGCCGTAGCGCCTGATAACAGACAAGTTATAGACGGAGCGCTTAGAGTGGCAACCCTATTGGGTATGCGACAAGACTTAGAGCTTCTCACTAAACAATATGGCCCTTATCAACCCTTACCTAAAGGCGAGGGACGCGTGATCATCCTCGATGAGCGAGGGGTGGTTAAGGCGATGGATGATTGGCGAATCACGATTCCTGTTAGAGATAGTCGTGGCGATGTTGGTTTCTATTCGGTTGCTTTGCCGTATTACAATAATAATGCAGGTCAACGATTTGGTGCGTTACAGCTGGACGGTAAAGGGCTTGTTGGCGACGAATTGGTCGATGTTAATCTCATGGCCAGCAATCAGCTAACAGAGCAGATGCCAAAGATTTTAGTGCGTCAGGTATTACGCACAGTAACAAAAGACCGGTTGCGTAAAGAGACCGCAAGCGGTAATGATGTGGGCAACGCTTTGTTCAACGTTTTTAATACCCTAACCGAACAGCCAGACACTCGCAGTTGGCAATCGCTGCCTGCAGAGGTGTACAGTTCAGGTGCTACACTAGAAGTAGGAACGCACCAGTTAACTGTGGCAGGGAAGAGCCATGAGTTTTCTGTACGAGAAGGTGAGACTACCTTAGTATGGCTATCAAGACAGGGTAGTAACGTGACAATATGGCACAAACAATTGGGAGCGATACAATAATGAAAAAACTGGCGCTACTGTTCGTGGCTCTTGTAGCATTGGCAGGCTGTTCTCAAAACACCGCAGGCTTGAGAGTGGATGGAAAGAGTCAAAAGGTACTCTTTGGCGATAACGTCTTGGGCAGTCGCCTTGTCGTTGATGATATTGCGACGGTAGAAAAAGAAGACCGCACTAGAGGCATAGTGACGGTGAGCAGCACTTATAAGGCTGATTTACGTATCCAATATCGCTTTTATTGGTATGACGACAATGGGCTAGAAGTAAATACCAAGCCTTCTGCTTGGAGACAAGATGTAGTGAGAGGTTTCGAAACTCGAACCTTCTCTGAAGTTTCAATCCATCCGGAAGGGACTCAGTTTAGAGTGCAAATCCGAGAGTCGGACAACTAAGGAAATAAGATGAAAAAAAGTGTAGTTGCGTTATTAGGCCTAGCTGTCATTCTTGGTGGCTGTTCAAACAAGGTAAACTATGGTGACGCGCAAGCTGTAGAAACCACTACGGTTGATTTTGGGTCTACGGATCTGCAAAAGATTGCAGGTGAAATGGTAGATAGCATGCTCAACTCAGGTTCAGTAGCAGCGATTACTAAAGATCAGCGTCCGATTGTGTTTGTAGAGCGTATTAAAAACAAAACCAGTGAACACATTGATACCGAATCTATTACCGATTCTGTCAGCACTAAAATGCTGAACTCGGGTAAGTTCCGCTTCGTGGATATGGACCGTGTTGAGTCTGTGCGTAAGCAGCTTAACTTCCAGAACAATGATGAGCTTGTCGATCAAAGCAGCGCCATACAATTCGGTAAGATGGTGGGTGCGCAGTACATGCTGTACGGCAACCTATCAAGTATTGTAAAAGATGCGGGTAGTGACAAAGATGTGTACTACAAGATGACGATGCGTTTGATGGATCTAGAAACCGGCTTGATAGAGTGGGCTGACGAAACTGAGATTCGTAAACAACAGTCTAAGAGCTTGTTCGGACTGTAATTTAGTCAAAACGTTAGAGGCCAGCAATTTGCTGGCCTTTTTTATTTTTCACGGCTCGGTTTGTGGTTATCAATAATTTCTTCAATACTTGATGTGGCTCAAGAAATGACGGCAACAATTTCTCTTCGATAACTTCTTATTGGCTGAATACGTGTTAGATTTAAATGAGTAGTGACTATTTTCGGCAGACATAATTTCTCAACCACTGGCTGTCAGCATTTACAAGGAAGGCTCCATGATTATCTATCTTCACGGCTTTGATTCAACTAGCCCAGGTAACCACGAGAAGGTACTGCAACTTCAGTTTATCGACGAAGACGTACGTTTTATCAACTACAGTACGTTGCATCCTAAGCATGATATGGCGCACCTTCTAAAAGAAGTACACAAAGCCATTGAGTCATCAAAGGATAAGAATCCGATTATCTGCGGTGTAGGCTTAGGTGGGTATTGGTCAGAGCGTCTTGGCTTCTTGTGCGGTATTAAGCAGGTGATATTTAATCCTAATTTGCATCCTGAGCGCACCATGCAAGGCCGAATTGACCGCCCAGAAGAATACGATGATATTGCGACTAAGTGTGTAGAGCAGTATCGAATCAAAAACAAAGAGCGCTGCATGGTGATACTGTCGAAGCATGATGAGATTCATGACAACACAGTGACGGCTGATGCGCTGGAAGATTACTACCAGATTATTTGGGATGAGCATGAGACACACAAGTTCAAGAAGATCTCTCAGCATCTGCAAACCATTAAAGCATTTAAGAATGCGTAGAGGTAAAAGCCTAGCAAGCCAATGATATTCGAGGACGACGATTATCAATTGCATGAACATATTAAAAAGGCCTGCTTATGCAGGTCTTTTTTTATCCAGTTCGTGTGTAATTCACGCTCTTTCGAGCAAGATAATCTCAATTTCATTACAGTAATTGGGGTTATTTGCAGATTGTTGGTTGCTCACTTAGTCGATTTGGATATAATGCGATTAAAAATAAATTGATTTAGATCAAAAAAAATTGAGAGGCGAGAATAGAATCGCCCCATAAAACTTAACGTGAACAACAGTGTCTACTGATACTCAATCAAATTCTCACAGGTGCGCATAAGCGGGCCTGAAATCAAAAATTATCATTTGTATCAAGGAGTGTTGAAATGACACGAATCATTATTGTAGGCGGCGGCGCTGGTGGATTAGAACTAGCGACCAAAATGGGTCACAAGTTTAGACGCAACGACAGCACCAGCGTGACCTTAGTGGATCGCAAAGCGAGCCACCTTTGGAAGCCGCTTCTGCACGAAGTAGCAACAGGCTCGCTGGACGCAGGCGTGGATGCTTTAAGTTACCGTGCTCATGCCAAAAACCATGGCTTTGACTTCCAGATGGGAAGCCTTTGCGACATCGATCGCGAACGTAAGGTGATCATTCTTGAAGAACTAAAAGATGCCAATGGCGAACTATTGATCCCTAAACGTGAAATTGAGTACGACTATCTTGTCATGGCGATTGGCTCAACCTCAAACGACTTTAATACTCCGGGCGTGCGTGACAACTGTATCTTCCTAGACAGCCCTGAGCAGGCGCACCGTTTCCGTGAAGAGATGAACAATCAGTTCCTTAAGCTTCACGCACAATCAGGACAAGGACAGGTTGATATTGCCATCGTTGGCGCAGGTGCTACCGGCGTTGAGCTTTCAGCTGAGCTGCACAACGCGGTGAAAGAGCTGCGTAACTATGGCTTCGGCGATCTGGATTCAAGTAAGCTAAACGTAAGCCTTGTAGAAGCGGGTGAGCGTATCTTGCCTGCTCTACCTCCACGTATCTCTCAATCGGCTCACCAAGAGCTGACTAAGCTCGGTGTGAACGTTCGTACGGCCACTATGGTGACACTGGCTGATGAATCTGGCCTGACAACCAAAGATGGCGAGAAGATCCCGGCACAGATCATGGTATGGGCTGCTGGTATCAAGGCACCTGACTTTATTAAAGATATCGCAGGCCTAGAAACGAACCGTATTAACCAGCTAGTCGTTAAAGATACGCTGCAAACGACTCGCGATGATAATATCTTCGTTATTGGCGACCTTGCGCAGTGCACGCAAAAAGACGGCAAGTTTGTGCCACCTCGTGCGCAGGCGGCTCACCAGATGTCTAGCCATGCATTCCGCAATATCTTAGCAATGATGAACAACAAGGCGCTTTCGGCTTACGAATACAAAGACCATGGTTCATTGGTATCACTGAGTCGCTTCTCTACCGTAGGTAGCTTGATGGGTAACCTAACCAAGGGTTCTATGATGGTTGAGGGTCGCATTGCTCGCGTAGTGTATATCTCTCTGTATCGTATGCACCAAGTGGCGCTGCACGGCATGTTTAAGACAGGCTTGATGATGTTAGTTGGGCGCATTAACCGAGCGCTACGTCCAAACCTGAAGTTGCACTAATCTTTAGTTAACGCACAAATGCAAAAAAGGGGAGTTGGCTAAGCCAACTCCCCTTTTTTAATCAGCTAGGCTGACCAGTTATTTAGTACGATTGGTATCAATCTTCAACTCTTCGTACCTGAATAATCATGCCCATAAGAGGGTGATCTAGGTAGTGCGTTTCGCTACTGCGCATACGACGCTTTTGTTCCATACGGTAGCTCTTCAAGAACTGCTCTTCCACTTTTTCAGGAGAGACTTCCTGTAGATTACCCGCCTGCACATTGCTGTTTTCGGCTTCGGTATCTGCTAACACAGCAAAGTTTTCGCTGTCCTTAAGCTCATCCGGTGCTTTCTCAGTAAAGGTAACGCTGCGAACACCCGGTTCGCGAAGATCTAATTCTGTTTCTACAAATAGGTAGTGCTGAACATAAACCTGAATCGCGCCGTCTAGTTCATACAGAGGCTGAGCAATGGTTTTCTCTTGGATATCATCGCCCATACCCGCGTCACTGCTTTGAGAGCCAATCTTTGAGCCATCAGCGTTAAAGGTTTTAGAGTAGTCTTTACCTGCCTGGATATGGAACTTAGGCGCGCTTGCTCGACCTTGATCCCCTTGACGCCATGCAGTGTGGAGTAACACCTCAAAGCCTGCGTGTTCTTTCAGCACGTCACGCTCTTTAATCAGCTTGTAGTTATCGTAAGAAAGCATCTGTGCTCCCTTCTTTTTACGATAAGCGTGATTGTTGAACGGTTCTACCCCTTCCATGTTGATCTGAGTTAGCTCATTTGGCCATGATTCAGGGGTTTTTTCAGGGTCGATCGAACGCTTGAATATCAGGACTTCAATGTCAAATTCTCTCTGTTGTGCTTGTGCGAGTGTAGGAATCAGCAGCAGCATCATCAATAGAGGAATAATTTTTTTCATTCTGGCTCCATGGCTTGTCAAAAGGCCGTTTATCTTTATGAATACTATGAGATTATTCTTATCTTCATTTTAGGGCCTGCTGACCTTTTGCGATTAAATTTTGCTCGACCAGAAGGCATTTAATCAAGGCGAGTGGCTTGCCGCCTAGTCATCTAGGCAAAAGTCGCTCAACGATGAGTAAATGCCTTCTGGTCGAGCCCTTCGGGTAGCGTTTGTTGGGCATTTCTACGGTGTTAGTCACTTTTCATGTGGAACCACCACACCTAAAAGCGACTGCCTTGTATAAATACCCAACAACTCGCTACAAAATTAACCTCAAAAGGTCAGCAGGCCCTAAGTTCAATTGTGAGTAAAGTCGTCACGAAAGGGAAGTTTACCCTAGTTTTAGGCAGTATAGCAGATCTCATTTTATTGCTATGACTGCCAAGTCTTTACGCCACTCTATTTTGTGCAAAATCTTCGATTAATTGCTTAACGTAAGAGACGCGATCTCTGCGGTCGACCAAGCTTTGCATAAATTTAATCTTAGTCGGCCCGTCCATAGCAAATTTGTTAGGTTGTGATTGCAATAGCTTAACCAAATACATCGGGTTTATGTCAGCGTCCGGATAGAACTCGATGTAGCCCCCTTTCTCGTGAGCTTCGACTTTGTCTACCTTAATGGCCGCCGCTGCAAGTTTTATCTCAGAGACTTGTAGCAGGTTCTTCGTGGCATCTGGAAGTGGGCCGAAGCGGTCTATGAGTTCGACCTTCATCTCGGTAAGTTGGTTATCGTTAGCCACGCTGGCAATACGTTTATAAAGCGACAGGCGAGTATTTATATCTGGGATATAGTCATCCGGTAATAATGCGGGCAATCGCAGTTCTACCTCGGTTTGCTCACGCAGTAGGTCGTCCAGTGATGGCTCTTTACCTTCTTTCAATGCTTCAACCGCTTGCTCTAGCATCTCCATATACAAGGTGAAGCCAATAGAGTGGATCTGGCCACTTTGCTCATCACCCAACAATTCGCCAGCGCCACGTATTTCAAGGTCGTGCGTAGCAAGGGTGAAGCCTGCGCCCAAGTCCTCAAGAGAGGCAATGGCCTCAAGACGCTTGGCTGCATCCTTAGTGACGGCTTTAGGATGCGGGGTAAGCAAGTAAGCATAGGCTTGGTGGTGCGAGCGACCCACACGTCCGCGTAATTGGTGAAGCTGGGCTAAACCTAGATTGTCTGCACGATTCATGATGATGGTATTGGCCGTTGGTACATCAATACCGGTTTCAATGATGGTGGTACACACCAATAGGTTAAAGCGCTGGTGGTAGAAATCGTTCATTACCGATTCCAGTTCGCGCTCTCGCATCTGACCGTGTGCGGTAGTAATGCGGGCCTCGGGTATTAGCTTTTCAAGGTCTTGCGCTACCTTATGGATGGTGTCCACTTGATTGTGCAAGAAATACACTTGTCCACCGCGCATGATCTCACGCAAAACGGCTTCGCGAACTATGGCGTCGTCACTTTGACGAACAAAGGTTTTGATTGCTAAGCGGCGAGCTGGTGGTGTGGCGATGATAGAGAGGTCGCGCATGCCACTCATTGCCATATTCAGCGTTCGCGGTATTGGGGTCGCGGTCAGCGTTAGGATATCCACATCAGCACGCATCGCCTTCATCTTCTCTTTTTGTCTTACGCCAAATCTGTGCTCTTCATCGACAATTAACAAACCAAGATCGGCAAATTTGATGTCATCTTGCAAGAGTTTGTGAGTGCCAACAATAATATCCACCTTACCTTCAGCTACATCAGCCAGAATTTGTTTCTGCTCTTTGGCACTCTTGAATCGGGATAATACCTCTACACGAACCGGCAGGTTGGCAAAGCGGTCTCGAAAGTTTTCAAAATGCTGCTGAGCGAGCAGGGTAGTTGGCACAAGTACCGCCACTTGCTTGGCATTATCTGTGGACACGAACGCGGCGCGCATGGCGACTTCCGTTTTACCAAAGCCAACATCACCACACACCAATCTGTCCATGGCTTTGGCTTGGCACATATCTGAGAGAACGGCGTTGATAGCTTGAGCTTGGTCATCGGTTTCTTCAAATGGGAAACCCGCCTTAAATTGGGCGTATTGCTCTCTATCTAACTGAAACTTATAGCCCGGTTTAAGTTCACGCTTGGCGTACACATCCAGAAGTTCAGCAGCCACATCGCGCACTCGCTCTGCCGCTTTACGGCGAGCCTTACCCCATGATTCACTGCCAAGTTTGTGCAGTGGCGCGGTATCTTCTGCGCCACCAGAGTAACGGCTAATGAGATTGAGTGAAGAAACCGGAACGTACAGCTTGGATTCGTTCAGGTACTCAAGAGTCACGTATTCGGTTTTGATGCCGCCAGCCTCTAGGGTTTGCAGACCAAGATAGCGACCAATACCATGGTCTAAATGCACAACTGGCTGGCCGGGTTTAAGCTCGGCTAGGTGGCGGATAACCGTATCGCTATTGACCGCTCGTTTATCTTTTTTGCGCCTTTGAATCACGCGATCGCCAAGTAAATCACTCTCACAAATCAGCGCAAAATCAGGGCCTTCATGAATGAAGCCATGCTCTGAGGCGCCAAGGACGAGAGTGAACTTATCATTACCAGAAAGGGCATCTTCAAGACTAGGCACCGCTTTTGGCGCAATCTTGACAGGGCTTAGTAGCTCTAACAAAGCCTCGCGACGGCCTTCAGACTCAACAGAAAAAACTATCTTGCCGGTATAGCCTTCGCTGAACTGACGCAGAGCCGACATTGGCTCTTTGGTTTGCGGAGCTGCGGCAAGCGCCGGTAGCGGCTCTATGTCCAGGTTGAAGCGACCTGCTTTGGTATCAGTGCTCTCTTTATTGAGCTTAACCTGTGGCCATTGCTTAATAGCGGCAAATAGCTCGTCCTTCTTCATCCAAAGCTCTGTGGGTTCCAGCAGTGGACGCAGCGGATCTACACGTCGCTGATCAAAACGATAATCAACATCGGTAAGGAATGTATCTATTGCCGGTTCTATTTCACCTACAGAGAGCAGTAAGGTGTTTTGTGGCAGATAGTCGAACAGGGTTTCTGTGTTCTCAAAAAACAGCGGTTGCCAGTACTCAATCCCTGCGGGCCAAGTGCCCTTTGACACTTGCATATAAACCGACTCGGGCTCGCGTCTTGCATCGAACTTTTGTCTCCAACGAATACGGAAGTCTTCAATGGCCTCTTCATTGGTGGGAAATTCATGGGCAGGTAACAGTCTAATCTCATCGATATCGGCAATAGAGCGCTGATTCTCAGGATCAAAGGTGCGAATGGTGTCGATCTCGTCGTCGAAAAAGTCAACGCGATACGGGTCAGAGCTTCCCATAGGGAACAGGTCTAAGATAGAACCACGACTGGCGTATTCACCGGGACCAAATACTTGGTCAACGTTTCGATAGCCTGACTTTTCAAGTTGCATCCTGAGCTTATCTAGAGAGAAGAGGTCGCCCGCTTTCACCATCAAGGTGTGCTGTAGGAGAAACTCTCTTGGAGACTGCCTCTGCAATAGAGTGCTAATGGGAACAATGATGATGCCATGGTCAAGGGTCGGCAGTTGGTACAGGGTAGAAATGCGGTCGGAAATAATATCTTGGTGAGGAGAAAAACTGTCATAGGGCAGTGTTTCCCAATCCGGGAACAAGGAAACAGGCACAGAGCTAAATTGCTCCAATTCCATCTGCAACTTTAGTGCTGTCTGCGGGTCACTCACGATTAACAGCGTTGGTCCTTGGTGTTGTTTGTTCAACTGAGCTACAGCGATAGCTAATGACGCACCTTGTAGGTTGCCTAGCTGTTTTCTATCGCCAGCGGTGGACGCAATCGGTAGAGCAAAAAGCGAGTGGTTATCCATAAGAGTGTGAGTTTCCAAGATAAATTGATCAGCATGTAATGTATCTGATTATCGTAAACCCAGACGGGTTTATCTATCAATAAGTGGTCAAAACTGGCGGATAGTTGATGTGATTGCTCAATTATTGGCTTTTTGTGGAAGTTTCCAAATAAAAACAGGGGCAAACACTACTCGAAAAGGCGATTAGTGGTTACATTAAGGGCATTGTACTCATTTTTCGGTTGGTTATGTTTCGACCCGTTTCGCTTTATATTGGCCTGCGTTATCTTAGAGGACGTTCGGGAGACCGATTTAGTCGATTTGTTTCCTACATGTCTACCGCAGGCATCACCATAGGTGTGTTGTCTCTCGTCACCGTAATGTCTGTGATGAACGGTTTTGAAAGCCAGCTTAAGGGACGTATTCTTGGAGTACTGCCTCAAGCTATCGTGGGTGATGTGTCCGGAAAAACCCCACTGACCGAACAGCCCCCGCAATTTATTACCTCTCTTCCTCATGTTATCGAAAGCGTTCCGATTGTATCGAGTGAAGCGGTATTACAAAGCCCCGCACAGCTTACTGCCGGTCAATTGATCGGTATTGAGGGAGATGCAGATGAGCCTTTGCGTCAATTTATGCTGTCGGGAAGTGTGGACTCTTTGCAGCAAGGAAAATACCGAATCATCATAGGTCATACCCTGGCGCGTAAGCTAAAGGTAAATCAAGGCGATAAAGTGCGCCTTATGGTTACCAGTGCCAGTCAATATTCTCCCCTTGGGCGCATTCCTAGCCAGAGAAACTTTACCGTATCGGGCATATTTAACACAGGCTCCGATGTGGACGCTCAGCTTATGGTGACCAATATTGAAGATGCCGGTCGCTTATTACGAATGAATAAAGAGCAGGTTTCGGGTTGGAGGCTCTATCTTGATGATCCCTTTGCCGTAAGCACTCTCGCAGCAATGCCACTGGAAGAGGGCTGGGCTTGGCAAGATTGGCGCGCACAACGGGGCGAGCTATTTCAGGCGGTTAAGATGGAGAAAAACATGATGGGCCTTATGCTGGGTCTTATCGTGGGTGTGGCAGCATTTAACATTATCTCTGCGCTGATTATGGTGGTTATGGAGAAGCAATCTGAAGTGGCCATTCTAAAAACACAAGGAATGACCAAGCAACAAGTGATGGCCTTGTTTGTGGTGCAGGGCGCAAGCAGTGGCGTGGTTGGCGCTGTGTTTGGTGGCTTGCTCGGCGTTCTGCTGTCAAATAATTTGAATTTAATACTGCAAGCCATGGGGGCATCCCTTTATGCTTATGGTGGACAACTGCCTGTGTTAATTGAGTACGGTCAAGTACTCCTAGTGGTTGGATTAGCTGTGTGTTTGAGCATAGTGGCAACCCTTTACCCTTCCTACCGAGCTGCATCCGTTAAACCCGCTGAGGCGTTAAGATATGAGTAATTTACTAGAGTGTCAGAACCTAAAGAAAACCTACACCGAGGGCAGCGTTGATACGCAAGTGCTTAGAGGAGTGAGCTTTACGGTGGGACACGGCGAGCTGGTCTCAATTATCGGAAGCTCAGGCTCGGGCAAGAGTACCCTACTGCATATATTGGGCGCATTGGATGATGCGACGGTGGGAGACGTGCAATTTAACGGGCAAGATTTAGGCGCACTCTCAAGTAACCAGCAAGCGAAACTGCGCAACCAACACTTAGGCTTTGTGTATCAATTCCATCATCTATTAGCAGATTTCTCTGCGGTAGAAAACGTGGCAATGCCTCTGTTGATTGGCGGTGAAAAGCCAGCTAAAGCTAAGCAAGCGGCGAGGGAATTGCTAACTCGCGTTGGTTTAGAGCATCGTTTGGAGCATCGTCCGTCAGAACTGTCTGGCGGAGAGCGTCAGCGTGTGGCTATCGCGAGAGCTTTGGTGAATAAACCCTCTTTGGTGTTAGCCGATGAGCCTACAGGTAACCTAGACCACACTACTGCTCTAGGTATCTATGACTTGATGCGAGAGCTGAACCAGAAATCAGGCACAGCCTTTTTAGTGGTGACTCATGATGGTGAACTGGCCTCTAAGATGGACAGACAAATGCATATGCAAGACGGCCTTTTGGTTCAAGTTGAAGAAGAGGTTGCCCAGTGATCAACTCTTTATCACTGTTTATTGGTGGGCGCTTCAGTCGGGCCAAGCAGCGGAACAAGATGGTGTCCTTTATTTCCCTTTCATCCACCTTGGGGATCATGGTGGGGGTTGCGGTGATCATTATCGGCCTATCTGCGATGAACGGCTTTGAAAGAGAGCTAGAGAATAGAGTGTTATCGGTTGTTCCCCATGGCGACTTTTCCGCGGTGAACAAACCAATTCAAGATTGGCCTCAGCTGGTAGAACATATCAACAAGCAACCGCAGGCGGTCGCTGCTGCGCCTTTTGTGAAGTTCACTGCATTGGCGGAGCGTGGTACACATCTTAAAGCAATCCAAGTGAAGGGCGTAAATGCGGCACTGGAAAGTGAAGTATCTAGCCTATCTCAGTTTGTGCAGGGGGATGCTTGGCAAAACTTTGCTCCGGGATCAAATCAGGTGGTGTTGGGCAAAGGCGTTGCTGATCAGCTAGGCGTTGACGTCGGTGATGGCATTTCTCTCATGATCCCTGTGGCATCGAAAAACGGTCGAACACAAGCACCAAAACGTGTTCGCCTAAAAGTCAGTGGCATTTTCTCGCTCGGCGGACAACTGGATCATGCCTTAGCGATGGTTCCACTTGAAGATGCTCAGTCTTATCTTGGCCTTGGTGATACCGTGAGTGGTATTTCAGTGAAGACGACCAGCGTATTTGATGCTCCAGACTTGATGAGAACGCTAGGCAGTAGCCTGCCAGTTTATGTGTATATCAATAGCTGGAAGCAAGAGTTTGGCTACATTCATCGAGATATTCAGATGGTTCGCACCATCATGTATTTGGTTATGGTATTGGTCATTGGGGTTGCTTGCTTCAACATCGTTTCTACCTTGATGATGGCTGTGAAAGATCGCTCTGCGGAAGTGGCTATCTTGCGCACTATGGGGGCTCAAGACTCTTTGATTAAGGCTATTTTCATGTGGCAAGGCGTGTTGTCAGGGGTTATGGGGGCGGTAGCAGGGAGTGTGCTCGGGTTACTGGTGGCGCTAAACCTGACTACACTGATCCAACTGGTTGAGAAGATCATTGGGCACAAGTTCTTATCGGGTGACGTGTATTTTGTAAACTTCCTGCCGTCCGAAGTTAACCCAATGGATGTGTTGATTGTCTCCGGGACAGCAATTCTTTTGAGCTTGGTAGCGACTTGGTTCCCAGCAAGTAAGGCAAGCAAATTGAACCCCGCGACGGTGCTGAGCGCCAAATAGCACTCTTACCAATTGGTATGAATAAAGAATTAAAAAAGCGTTGCTCAGTGAGCAACGCTTTTTTTGTGTCTAGGATTTTTGTGCTGGGGCTTTGTTGTGAGAGTTAGTTTGTGTCTTTCTTGGCAAAAGGGTTTAGCTTGAGTTTCAGTTTTCGCTTTTGCCAGCTGCGCACCACGGAATATCGCCATAGCGCACGAATACCGAAGTAGCCCATTGCAGAGAAGATGACCGCACAGATGGCACAGCCAAGCAGGAACGGTGGTCCGATAGTGGACATCTGAGAGACTAAGTAGTCCCAAGATAATTCAAAATGAAACGCCTGTGCAGGCAGGTGCATTACCCAAGCACCAAGCTTATAGGCCAGATAGAACATAATTGGCATGGTGACAGGGTTACTGATCCATACCAAGGCTACCGAGAGCGGCAGGTTGACGCCAAACATGATTGCAAGCCCTGCTGCCATAATCATTTGGCTAGGAAGGGGAACAAAACACATGAAAAGGCCGACAGCAAAGGCTCCTGATGCGGAGCGTCGATTCAAAACCCACAAGTTTGGGTTGTAGAGAACATTTCCAAATATTCTAAGCGCTTTTTGACGTTTAATCAGTTCATGGTCCGGCATGAAGCGTTGAATAAATTTTCTAGGCATGAGGGAATATGGCTCTCTTACTAGGTAACTGGAATCTTATTTCATTCTCAGCGACGATTGTCGCAGCAATGTATTGGCACACTCTTCCTGATTTGAGGTGGCTTGTTCCGATACTTGCCATAGTGTTGCTCTGTTGCCGATTTAAAGTACTAAGGATAGCACTCGGGGTCTCGTTGGCATCAGTGGTTAGTCTAGTACAGAGTCATGTTTTTGTAAGAGACGTCAACACCTTATTCGATTGCGCTGAGAATATTACCATAAATGTTGAGTTGCACAGCACATTTAGATCAAATCTTTATTTTTCAAATTCGGTAGTTAACCTAGATCAAATTCATGGTTGTGATGCCAACTATTCTGGCTTGCTGTTGCTTAAAGTCCCCTTAGATTTGGCGCAAAATATAGAACTAGGGGAGACGTGGCGTGTAGAGGCTGAGATAAAGCCCATTTACGGCCTGCTCAATGAAGCAGGCTTTGATGCTGAGCGCTTTTATTTTGGGCAGCGAGTTATAGCTCAAGCTAGGGTGCATAAATTACTTCAGCGGATTGAGAAGGCAGACCTAAGAGGCCGCTGGTATAACGAGGTTTACCTGCAAACGGCGCAATTGGAATCTCGACCATTAATCTTAGCTCTGCTGTTTGGGGAACGCTCTCTTATTGAGAATCAGCAATGGAGTCACCTAAAACGAACCGGAATTGCCCACTTGATTGCAATTTCTGGATTACACATAGGGCTCGCCTATATGGTGGGCTGGTGGATAGGGCATATCTTACGCATTGTTATCCCCACTTGGCTTTGGCTACCTGTTTTGTCTGCTGTGGGCATGGCAACCTTTTATGCGTCGCTTGCTGGGTTTAGCTTACCCACCCAACGCGCCTTGGTGATGTGCCTCATTGCCGCTACAGCCCTGTTTCTTGGGATTCGACTAAGTCGCTGGCGAATATTGTGGCTGACCCTGGCAATAGTGCTAACCCTGTCACCCATGTCAGCGGTAACTTCCAGTCTTTGGCTCAGCGTTGGAGCCGTCATTATTATTTTTCTGGCTATTGGGCCAAATCAAAGCTGTGTCGAAAAGCAAAACCCCGAACCGCGAGTTGGCAAAGCAGAAAAGAAACAGAGCAAGATATACATCAAGAAACTGTACACCTGGTTTCGAATTCAGCTCTATCTCAGTTTAGGACTAGCGCCCATATCGGCTTGGTTGTTGGGCGGGGTTGCTTGGCTCTCTATCTTGTTCAATGCCATCGCTATTCCTCTGGTTTCACTGTTTGTGGTTCCGCTATTGCTTGCCGGTATCTTGTTAAATCCCGTATTTGAGTCATTAGGTTTTGGCTTGTTTCAATTGTCCGATATGGGTTTGAGTCTGCTGACAGACCTAATTTCGAAGACACAGGCCTATTCGAACCTATGGTTTCAAGCCTCACAGATGCAAATTTTGGGGTTAGTCTTGTTATTCGCTCTCATCTGCGTAAGAAAGCGCTGGCTGGTCTTCATGCTATGTATTGGTGGAACATGTGTTGCGATGGTTGGGTTAGAAAACAATGATACGAAATGGCGCCTTGATGTACTGGATGTCGGTCATGGTTTAGCCGTGCTGATAGAGTCAGATGAGCGCACCATTCTCTATGATACGGGAGCGGGGTGGGATGAGGGCAGCATAGCGCAGATGGTCGTAGAGCCGATAATTGTGCAGCGCGGTACTGGCATTGATGCTCTTTTTATTAGCCATTGGGACAATGACCATCAAGGTGGCATGAACTACCTTATTGCGCGCTTTTTACCTAGGTATGTTTTTACTCCGCAACAAGACATCAAGACACTACCTTGCATGCAAGGGCAGTTCTGGTGGTGGCAAGGATTGCAGTTTGAAATAGTTTGGCCTCCGAAGACAGTATCTAGAGCCTATAACCCTCACTCGTGCGTCATGCGGATCTCTGATGGAACTCATTCGGTGTTATTGACCGGAGATATTGATGCAATTTCAGAGTATCAATTGGTTGATGCCGTTGCTCAATCTGACGTGATTATCGTGCCTCATCACGGCAGCAGTACCTCTTCAACTCAGGTATTGGTCGATAAAGTTGATGCAAATATCGCCATAGCCTCCACGTCGAAGCAGGGACGTTGGTCGCTTCCCAACAAAAATGTGGTGGATAGATATCGCCAATCTGGGTCTCGATGGCTGAATACGGGTACCGATGGGCAGGTATCTGTACGTTTTTTGAGTGATGAGGTGAAGGTTATGACTCTGCGCAACCCACAAACTGCTGCTTGGTATAGGCAGATTTTGCGGAAGGGAGTAGAATAACTATTAACTGAATAAAAAATAAAGCAATTCTTATGACACAACTTGAAGATGAGTCTACGTGGAAAACCTTTAAACGACTGTGGAAATACATTCGTTTATACAAACTAGGACTCTTCGTTGCAGCGTTCGCCCTGATTATCAATGCGGCTGCAGATACCTACATGATTTCCCTATTAAAGCCACTGCTTGATGAAGGCTTTGGCGATGTAGAATCCAATTTCCTTAAAATCTTACCTATGATCATCCTAGGTATGATTGTGGTGCGTGGTCTCTCCGGATTCGTATCCACCTATTGCTTGAGTTGGGTGTCAGGCAATGTGGTTATGTTGATGCGACGCGCTATCTTTAACCACTTTATGCACATGCCTGTTCCCTTCTTTGATAGAGAGTCTACCGGTGGTTTGCTGTCTCGCATTACCTACGACAGTGAGCAGGTTGCGGCCGCCACCAGTAAAGCCTTAGTTAACCTAGTGAGAGAGGGCGCAAGCATTATCGGCTTGCTTACCTTAATGTTCTGGAACAGCTGGCAGCTTTCTCTAGTACTTCTTGTTGTAGCGCCCGTTGTTGCCTTCGCTATTCGCGTAGTTTCAAAGCGCTTTCGTAAGATCAGTAAGAACATGCAAACGGCAATGGGACAAGTAACGTCTTCCGCCGAGCAGATGCTTAAAGGCCATAAAGTGGTTTTGAGCTATGGTGGTCAAGAAGTTGAAAGTGGTCGCTTTGATCAAGTTAGTAATAAAATGCGCCAACAAACGATGAAAATGGTGACAGCGCAAGCTGCTGCAAACCCCATCGTTCAGTTGATTGCTTCCTTTGCTCTTGTGACAGTGCTGTATTTGGCAAGTTTTGAGCAAGTGAGAGCAGACCTTACTCCGGGTGCATTTACGGTTATCTTCTCTGCTATGTTTGGCATGATGCGACCGCTAAAATCATTGACTAACGTGACCTCTGAGTTCCAGCGCGGTATGGCTGCAGCCCATACCTTGTTCACTTTAATGGATTTAGACACTGAGAAAGATACCGGCGAGAAAGAGATTAAGCGTGCCAAGGGCGTGGTTGAGGTTAAGGATGTGACCTTTACTTATCACGGTAAAGATAGGCCAGCGCTCTCACACATTGATTTTACTATTCCACAAGGTAAGACCGTCGCTCTAGTGGGGCGCTCAGGTTCTGGCAAGAGTACCATTGCCAACTTATTTACTCGTTTTTATGAGGTAGATGGCGGGGAGATTTGCCTTGATGGCGAGAACATTAACGACTACAAGCTGACAAGTTTGCGAGAGCAATTTGGTCTTGTTTCGCAAAATGTTCACCTGTTCAACGATACTATTGCCAACAACATAGCGTATGCCGCTGAGGGTGAATTCACCCGTGAGCAAATAGAGCACGCAGCTAAGTTAGCTCACGCAACTGAATTCACTCAAAATATGCCTGATGGTCTAGATACCATGATAGGTGAAAATGGTGCGAGTTTATCCGGTGGTCAACGTCAAAGGGTTGCTATAGCTCGTGCGCTGCTGCGTGACGCTCCAGTATTGATCCTAGATGAGGCAACCTCCGCGCTTGATACCGAGTCAGAGAGAGCCATTCAGGCCGCACTGGATGAACTACAGAAAGATAAAACAGTACTCGTGATTGCGCACCGTTTGTCCACGATCGAAAATGCAGACGAGATATTGGTGGTGGACGACGGCGAGATTATTGAGCGCGGTACTCATGCTGAATTGATTGCCAAGGGCGAAGCCTATGCGCAGTTGCATAAAATACAGTTCGGTGACTAGTTAGTGATACATCTACTCTGGTTTAGCTCGAGCCCTATGCGATGGTTATTTTGGCCACTTTTGTGGCCTTTAAGTCAGCTTTTTAAGGTGATTAGCCAAGGGCGTAGGCGTGATTATCTGCAAGGAAAGAAGCCTAGCTACCGTGCACCTGTTCCTGTCGTTGTGGTGGGAAACATCACAGCGGGTGGCAACGGCAAAACACCTGTAGTGGTGTGGTTGGTTGAAAGCTTGCAGGCTCAGGGCTTGACTGTCGGTGTGGTTTCCAGAGGGTATGGCGCCAAGGCTCCAAGCTACCCCTTGCTAGTAGGTCAGGATACACCAACCAAACATTGTGGTGATGAGCCAAAGCTTATTGCTCAGCGCACCGGGGCGATTGTGGTAGTTGACCCAGTACGCTCGAATGCGGTTAAGCACCTGCTACAGAATGACGTGGATATTGTGGTTACAGATGATGGACTGCAACACTACGCCCTACAGCGTGATATAGAGTTTATTGTTATCGATGGTAAGCGTCGGTTTGGTAACGAGCACTTGATTCCTCTAGGGCCCCTTAGAGAGAAGATGAGCCGTCTCCAAACGGTGGACTTTCGCATTACCAATGGCGGAGACGCTCAGCCTGACGAAATTGGCATGACGTTGCAACCGTCACTGGCGGTGAATCTTGTAACTGGAGAGAAAAAATCTGTTGATCAGTTGGGAGCACTTACCGCTATAGCCGGTATTGGCCACCCTCCACGGTTCTTTGATACCCTAGAGTCAATGCAGGCCAACGTAATCACGACCAAAGGCTTTGCTGACCATAAGGCGTTGCTAAAGGCGGATATTACGCCGTTAATTGCCGATGGCCATCAGCTAATAATGACAGAAAAAGATGCGGTTAAATGCCGTGACTTTGCAGATGATAATTGGTGGTATCTACCTGTATCAGCACAGATTAGTGATGATAACCGCCATAAAATAATGAATAGAATTCAAGAGGTTTTAAAGGAATATGGATCATAGATTGTTAGAGATCGTTGCATGCCCAGTATGCAAAGGAAAGCTGACTTTTGATAAAGAGAAGCAAGAGCTAGTGTGTAAATTGGATCGTCTTGCTTATCCAATCAAAGAGGGAATTCCTGTACTCCTTGAGCCTGAAGCTCGCTCAATTTCAATGGACGAGGGACGCTAAGATGTCATTTACCGTCATCATTCCTGCTCGATATCAATCAACGCGCTTGCCAGGCAAACCACTGGCGGATATCTGCGGAAAACCAATGATCGAGCACGTGTATCGACAGGCGATTCAGGCCGGTGCTGAACAGGTGATTATTGCCACCGATGACCAGCGTGTCGCGGATGTGGCAGCTGAGTTTGGTGGTACGGTTTGCATGACCTCACCTGACCACGAATCGGGCACTGAGCGCTTAGCGGAAGTCGTGGAAAAAATGGGAATTGCACCGGACCATATTGTGGTGAATGTGCAAGGAGACGAGCCCTTAATTCCACCAGTGGTGATTGCTCAGGTGGCTGATAATCTGGCTGCTTCTACTGCGCCAATGGCGACACTTGGGGTTGCTATTGAGGATGCAGAAGAAGCCTTCAACCCTAATGCGGTGAAGGTGGTGACAGATAACCAAGGCTATGCACTCTACTTTAGCCGTGCAACCATTCCTTGGGACAGGGACCAGTTTGCAGATGATAAATCTCAGCTAAACCAACCCCTAATGCGTCACATTGGTATCTATGCTTATCGCGCTGGCTTTATCAATAAATACATCAATTGGGCACCCTCAGCCCTTGAAAAGATAGAAAGCTTAGAGCAGTTACGAGTGCTTTGGTACGGAGAAAAGATCCATGTCGCTCTAGCCAAACAAACTCCACCACCGGGTGTCGATACGCCAGAAGACTTAGAAGCAGTAAGAGCGTTGTTAAGTTAGGTTGAGTCAGTTGGATATAAAAAAGGAAACAGCAAGCTGTTTCCTTTTTTTGTTTTTAGCGTTGTAATAATTTCTAGGTTCTAGGTTCTAGGTTCTAGGTTCTAGGTTCTAGGTTCTAGGTTCTAGCTATAATCTTGTAGCTTGTAGTTCCTAGATACTCTTCCCATAATCAGTGCGCTTTGGGCAGGAGGCGAGGACGTCTCTGTGACCGGACTCTTTAAGCTCTTCTAGAATGACATCAAAGCCCCACAGTCGATACAGATGCTTGAGAACATCGTCGTAGCTCTTGTCTAGGGGGATGCGTTGATGAGGGATGTGTTGCAAGGTTAAAGAGCGATCACCGCGCACATCGACATTCCATACCTGAATATTGGGCTCCAGGTTGCTTAGGTTGTACTGAGCCGCTAGCTTTTCTCTGATTTCTTTGTAACCCATTTCATCGTGGATGGCATCAATCTCGATATAGTTCTTCCTATCATCGTCTTTGATGGCAAAGAACTTAAATTCGCGGATAAGCTTTGGTGACAAATACTGGCTGATAAAGCTCTCATCCTTGAAGTTCTGCATCGCAAAATGCACCGCTTCTAACCAGTCACTGCCTGCTAAATCCGGGAACCATTCCCTATCTTCGTCGGTGGGTTCTTCACAGATGCGACGGATGTCTTGGAACATGGCAAAGCCCAAGGCATAAGGGTTAATACCACTAAAGTATTGGCTATTGTAGGCTGGCTGGGCAACAACACTGGTATGGCTGTGCAAGAACTCCAACATGAACTTATCGGATACCAACCCTTCGTCATATAGGTGATTGAGAATACTGTAATGCCAGAAGGTCGCCCAACCTTCGTTCATTACTTGGGTTTGCTTCTGCGGATAGAAGTATTGGCTGACCTTACGTACGATGCGCACGATTTCACGCTGCCATGACTCTAACAGGGGCGCGTGCTTCTCAATAAAATACAGGATGTTTTCTTGTGGCTCTGAGGGGAAGCGCTTCTTCTCAATCTCTGCGCTGTCAGCGGACTTTGGAACGGTCCTCCACAGTTCGTTGACCTGTGATTGCAGATACTCCTCGCGCTCTTGCTGCCTTATCGTCTCTTCGGCGATGGAAATCTTCTCAGGGCGCTTATATCTATCAACACCGTAATTCATTAATGCATGACAAGAGTCGAGTAGCTTTTCTACCTCATCAACGCCGTATTTCTCTTCACAGTTACTGATATAGTTTCGAGCAAAAATAAGGTAATCGATGATTGAACTGGCGTCAGTCCAGGTCTTGAACAAGTAGTTGCCCTTGAAAAAAGAGTTGTGACCATAGCTTGCGTGAGCCATAACCAAAGCCTGCATAGTGACAGTGTTTTCTTCCATTAAGTAGGCAATACAGGGATCAGAGTTGATGACGATCTCGTAGGCAAGCCCCATCTGACCATGCTTATAGTTTTGTTCGGTCTGTATGAATTTCTTACCAAACGACCAGTGATGGTAGTTAATCGGCATGCCGATACTGGAATAGGCATCCATCATCTGCTCGGCAGTAATGACCTCAATTTGATTGGGATAGGTATCTAACTTGTAGTGTTTAGCTACACGCTTTATTTGCTGGTGGTACTCTTCCAGCAAATTGAAGGTCCAATCGGGACCGTCAGGCAATGTTTTGGATTTAACTTCTGCTGTCATAGCGCATCCTTACTCGTATTTCCTTAGCTATGTTCCTTCTGGAACAGCTCCCTAAATACAGGGAAGATATCTTCCACCGCTCGGATATTTTTCATGGCAAAATTATCAAACTGGGACTCTAGTTTTTCGTACTCATGCCACAAGGTTTGATGACTTCGACGCGTGATCTCTATGTATGAGTAGTACTGGCAAATGGGCAATAGGGCTTCAGTGAGGAGCTTCTTACACCTTGGAGAGTCATCAGCCCAGTTATCACCATCGGAGGCTTGTGCCGCGTAGATATTCCACTGATTGGTGGGGTAGCGTTCTTTGACAATCTCATCCATCAGTTTCAACGCACTGGAGACAATGGTTCCACCGGTTTCTTGCGAATAGAAAAACTCGTGCTCATCCACCTCTTTAGCTTGAGTATGATGGCGTATAAACACCACTTCTACGTTCTCATAGGTGCGATTAAGGAACATATACAACAGGACATAAAAGCGCTTAGCAATGTCCTTGGTGGCTTGATCCATTGAGCCGGATACATCCATTAAGCAGAACATTACCGCCTGGCTGGATGGAATAGGGCGTTTTTCATAGTTTTTGAAGCGCAGGTCGAAGGTGTCAATAAAGGGCACACGTCTCATTTGAGCGCGGATCTCTTCTATCTCTTCCTTAATGCTTTTCTCTTGCAGTGGTTTTGCTGGCTCGCAACTTTTTAGGGAAGTCAGTTCATCTTCTAACTCACGGAGTTTACGCTTCTTACCTGCAGACATTGCAGTGCGTCGCGCCAGAGATTGTTGTAGCGAGCGAACGACGGCTATGTTGGAAGGAATGCCTGCTGTTTGGTAACCCGCTCGATGAGTTTTCCATTCAGTGATGCGGTTAACTTGGTTTTTCTTAAGGTTTGGAAGCGCGAGATCTTCGAACAGAATGTCTAGATACTCGTCTTTTGATATCTGGAATATAAATTCATCTTGGCCTTCGCCGTCGGGGCTAGCGTCTCCGTCACCAGAGCCCCCTTGACCACCGCCACCTGGAGGGCGTTCTATCTTGTCACCGCGGATAAATTGGTCGTTACCTGGATGAACACGCTCGCGATGCCCACCTTGACCTTGATGAAAGGCAGGTTCAGTAATGTCACTTTTAGGGAGGGTAATATCCTCGCCGTTATCGGTATCCGTAATCGAGCGACGATTTACCGCATCAGAAACGGCTTCTTTAATTTTCTGCTTATGTCGGCGAATAAAGCGCTGTCGGTTAACAGTGCTTTTATTCTTGCCATTGAGCCTTCGGTCAATAAATTGAGCCATGCGCCACCTCAATAAGTCCTACATGGTGATACTCGTATAACCCACTGTTGAGTCGACATTACGAGTCGAGTCATACGCGTATGATCCTTGCGCCACAACCTAAGTTGCATCAATGCCCTCAACTGCTCAGATGCAAGAAAGAGGGCATAGTGTCCAGTGAGTGACAGGGTTAACGTCACTCTGTCTATTAAGAAGACTTACGTACTCGCAAGTACCATTCAGATAGCAAGCGAACTTGCTTCTCTGTGTAGCCTTTTTCCATCATGCGATTAACAAAGTCGTCGTGTTTCTTCTGATCCTCAGTAGAGGTTTTTGCATTAAACGAGATAACAGGGAGTAGCTCTTCCGTATTCGAAAACATTTTCTTCTCGATAACAGTGCGAAGTTTCTCGTAACTTGTCCAAACAGGGTTAGTGCCACCATTGTTGGCGCGAGCCCTTAGAACAAAGTTCACTATTTCGTTTCGGAAGTCTTTCGGGTTACTAATACCCGCTGTTTTCTCAATTTTTTCTAGCTCTCCATTGAGCGATGAGCGGTCAAATAGCTGCCCTGTCTCAGGGTCGCGATACTCTTGGTCTTGAATCCAGAAGTCAGCGTAGGTGACGTAGCGGTCAAAGATGTTTTGTCCATACTCAGAGTAGGACTCTAGGTAAGCCGTTTGGATCTCTTTACCAATAAACTCAACATATCGAGGTACTAAGAAGCCTTTCAAGAACTCAAGATAACGCTCTGCCTGTTCTTGAGGGAACTGCTCTCTTTCCACTTGCTGCTCAATGACATAGAAGAGGTGCACAGGGTTTGCGGCAACCTCAGTCTGGTCAAAGTTAAACACTCGAGACAGGATCTTAAAGGCGAAACGGGTAGAAAGTCCTGCCATCCCCTCATCGACTCCTGCAAAATCTTTGTACTCTTGGTGACTCTTCGCTTTAGGATCCGTGTCTTTTAATGTCTCACCATCATAGACGCGCATTTTACTAAACACAGAAGAGTTCTCTGGATCTTTCAGGCGAGAAAGGATGCTAAATTGTGCCAGCATATCTAGGGTGCTAGGCGCACAAGGCGCATTAGTTAACTCACTGTTTTGCAGGAGTTTCTCGTAGATTTTGACTTCTTCAGAGACTCGCAAGCAGTACGGGACCTTTACGATGTAAACACGGTCAAGGAATGCCTCATTGTTCTTGTTGTTGCGGAATGTGGTCCACTCGGATTCATTGGAGTGAGCCAAAATCATGCCATCAAATGGCAGTGCTGATAGCCCTTCCGTACCGTTAAAGTTGCCTTCCTGAGTTGCGGTTAGCAGTGGATGTAGAACTTTGATAGGTGCCTTGAACATCTCCACAAATTCCATCAAGCCTTGATTGGCTTTACACAGTGCGCCAGAGTAGCTGTAGGCATCTGGGTCATCTTGAGAGAAGTGTTCAAGCTTGCGAATATCGACCTTACCCACAAGAGAAGAGATGTCTTGGTTGTTTTCATCACCGGGTTCGGTTTTCGCCACACCAATTTGGTCTAAAATTGAAGGGCGTAACTTGATGACTTTGAATTTCGATATATCACCACCAAATTCGTGCAGACGTTTTGCTGCCCAAGGTGACATGATGGAACGTAGGTAGCGTTTATCTATGCCATATTCACTACGCAGTATTTCGGCGTCTTCAGGTGGGTCGAATAGGCAGAATGGATGGTCGTTGACTGGGCTGCGTTCCCCATCGGCGGACAACACATAAATAGGTGCTTGTTGCATGAGCGCTTTTAACTTCTCGGCCAGCGATGATTTACCACCACCAACAGGGCCAAGTAGGTACAAAATTTGCTTCTTCTCTTCTAAGCCTTGCGCTGCATGCTTAAGATAAGAGACGATCTGCTCGATGGCATCTTCCATGCCATAAAAGTCTTTAAAGGTCTTATACCTTGCTATGACGCGGTTTGAAAAAATGCGACTTAAGCGAGGATCCAGAGCAGTATCAATCAGTTCCGGTTCGCCAATAGCATGCAAAAGACGCTCAGCAGAGTTTGCATATGCCATTTTGTCTTCACGACACAATGACAAAAACTCCTGAATCGAGAGCTCTTCTTCCTTTGCAGCTTCGTATCTGTGCTGAAAATGTTCAAAAATACTCATAACAAAAATCCCCTTTAAAATGTTACAAGACCCAAGCCAATCGTTACGCTTATCCCAACTTTAATCCTAGACATGAAAAAACAGATTTGCTTGAAATATAATAACTTTTTCATTATTTAGCACTAAACCGACTATCAAAATGCGTGTATTATAAGACCTGCAAATAAGCAACAAAATTACAACATTGACGCAAAAGGATTTGCCTTTGAAATGGATTGGTTTTTCGGCAGCGCTTCTCGCTTTGTCATCTAGCCCTGTAGTAGCAGGGTGGTCTTTGGGTGTTGGTGCCTCATATTCGCCTGCGGTTTATAAGGATACGCCCTCTAATCAGGTTGTGATTCCTGTTATCGGATATGAAGGAGAGCACCTTTATCTGCGCGGTTTTACCGCTGGATATCGAGTTTGGGAACGCCGTTCCCCGCACAATCTCATCTTTCGTCTAGCCTATGACCCTAGAACCCTGCAACCTTCTGACTCCGATGACCCCATCATTCGCCAAGTGGATAAGCGAAAGAGTACTGGGCTAGGGGGTATCAGTTATCAGTATGCCAACCGCTCTATCGGTCAGATACAGCTCACCATTGCTGGCGACATTGCCGGTGTCCATGATGGGTTATACGCAGAAACGGTGTACAGTGTGCCAATTCGCACCAAGCGCTGGATACTGACTCCGTCTATCGGTTACTCGTTGAATTCATCAAAGCTGAACAATCACCTGTACGGTGTTTCTCAAGAAGAGGCAGACAGAATTATCGGATTGGACGAGTTCTCTCCAGATGGAGATGGACAGTTCTTTTTGGGCTTACGAGGATTATTTAAGTTTACTGAGCATATCGTTGGAACAGCAGGGGTGCGCTATACCAATCTTGAAGGGGACTTAGAAGACAGTCCATTGTTGGAAAATACAGATTCGTTTTCTGCAAATATAGGGTTGGTTTACGCCTTTTAGAATCTGACAGCTGACAGCTTTGAGCTATCAGCTATCAGCTATCAGCTAATTACTATGCGTTAAAGATCTGAGTGATCTCAGTAGCACATAGGTGGTATTGACGTGGGCAGTTGCGCCACGTTGTCAGCATGCGGCGGTACTTGTCTAGCATCGGCATTTGGCTGTTGAAGTGGTGATCCGCTTTGTCGAACTGAGGGTAAAGGCCCTCTGATTCAGTTAGGAAGCGCACGTAGTTTACGATGCTTGCTTCAGTTGCGATATCAAACCCTAGGAACATAAGGCGACGCTTGTCCACGTTCGCTTGCTCTGCAGTAGCCAGCATGTTGAACGACTCTTGCATCGCGTGGTACATCTCCATGATGTCGATGACTTCACGACATTCGCTCTCGCTGATTGCCCCAAAGTCTTTGTCTAGCTCACGCATTTGCAGACCGTAGCCACGCTCAACGATTTTTTGTAGACGCTCGTACTTGTCTTTGTTTTCTGGAGAAAGCTTAGACATTAGGTAGTATTGGTTCGAAAGGATCAAACGCTGTGCGTTGGTCATTTCCATAGATAGGTTTCCTTAATGAGATCTAAATGTACGTTAGTGCCACTAATTGGCTAAGTACAAAGTTAGTATTTAACGTTGTCGTTGTATTGACTAAGAATACCGACAATCTTGTCCATTGTTTCTTTCGATGGTGGCTCTGTACCCTCTAGAGGGTAATCGTAACCGAGCGCTTCCCATTTGTGCGCACCGAGCTTGTGGTAGGGTAGTAGCTCTACCTTCTCGATGTTATCCATGTCTTTAATAAATTCGCCAAGCATGTGTGCTGATTCGTCATCATCAGTGTAGCCAGGAACGATTACGTAACGAATCCACGTTGTTTGGCCAATTTTGTGTAAGTAGCGAGCGAAATCTAGAGTACGTTTATTGGATACACCGATAAAATCTTGGTGGATTTCATCTTTCATGTGCTTGAGATCCAGCATAACAAGATCAGTCGCTTCTAACACTTCATCGACTACATCAGTATGCTTGCGGATATAGCCATTGGTATCTAAGCAGGTATGGATGCCTTCAGCTTGCGCTCTGCGGAAAAAGTCACGAACAAACTCAGGTTGAAGCATTGCCTCACCACCTGAACAGGTGACACCGCCGCCAGACGCATTCATAAAGTGGCGATATGAGGTTGCCTCTTTGACCAGTTCATCGACGGTAATTTCTTTACCGTCATGCGTGTCCCATGTATCGCGATTGTGGCAATACATGCAACGCATCAAGCAGCCTTGCAAGAATACGATAAAGCGAATGCCCGGGCCGTCAACAGTACCACAAGACTCAAATGAGTGAATTCTGCCTTTCATAGATTTTCTCTATTCTGATCATTTTGCGAATGTGATAAGTGTATTACAAACAGGGATCATTACCTAGACCAGAGGCCAGATAAAGCCGTGAATATTCATAGATTTTTACGTATTACATTCAAGGCTTAATCTAGAACAAGTAGAACAAGGCAAGTGAACCGTTGGTGTGCACGCCTTTATCATCTTCTTGATAGTCTCGACTTTTACTCGAGATGGACAAACTGGCTCCCCAGCCTCGATAAAAACCGGCTAAACCGACGCTGGCAGTACCTTGTAAATGCTCTACTTCGCTGGCGGTAATACCGTCATCGGGACGGTCGCCATCGATAGTAATGTCGTTGAAGCGCACTCGTCCTTCGACACCAGCAAACATGTACCAACCGGTTTTATTTCGCACGATCAAGCCTGGGTCTATAGTGGATTCATTGCTCACTTTAGCACTACCAAAGCTCTGATTTAGGCCCGTGCCCCAGCGCCACATTACACCGCCTGCTACCTCACTGCGATAGTTACCACCCAACAATCGACTAGGTACGCTAATCTCATGGGTAGTATTGCCACTCGGTTCGGATTGATACAGTTTATCGGTTCTGTGATAGCCAAGGTTTAACACCAATTGATTATCAATTTGGTTGTCCCAGCCTTGAGGATCCTCGGACTTAATGATGCTATGAACAAACTTCTGAGTCTCTTCAGCGTAGGCGTTTGGGCCTACGGTACCGAACATTAGGCTATAGGCACTCACACTTGAAGGCGAGATAGAGTAGAGCGTGGATGAAACGTAAAGGAGACCGGCATAAGGGCGTTCGTCTGGGATCGGATTGGGATCCTCAATATCTTCAGGGGTCCACATTTTCTGCCCAAGCTCGATGCTGTATTTGTGCTTTGTGGTACCCGTAGGATCGAATTTAAAGTGAGAGCCAGGAAGAGAGTCAAAAAAACTGTTGGGCTCAATACTAAATTCGCTGGAATAAACTAAGAATAACCCGTTAGAGTAATCTTTATCTGTGGTGACGATACTGTCGTTGTCTATACCGATATAGAAAGAACTATCGGAGGGCTCGGGCTCGGCAAAAGCGAAGCCTGGCGCACATGCAAAGGAGCACGCTAGTAACAAACGCGCGTTGGTTGAAAAGTGGGACATACTACTCCGTGTTTGATCTAAACATCCTGTCTCGTGGCTATGAAGCTTATTACAATTTTAGGTAATAAAAAACCCCGCCTAGGCGGGGTTTTCGTTATATCTTGCGACTCAGTCTAAAGTTTTAAAACTTATAGAGACTCAGTGAAAGTACGAGCAATAACGTCTTTCTGCTGTTCTGCAGTTAGAGAGTTGAAACGCACAGCGTAACCCGATACACGGATAGTTAGCTGAGGGTACTTCTCTGGGTTCTTAACAGCGTCTTCTAGAGTTTCGCGGTTTAGAACGTTAACGTTAAGGTGTTGACCACCTTCAATGTCAGACTCATGGTGGAAGTAACCATCCATTAGACCAGCAAGGTTAGCGCGTTGGCTGCTTTCTTCTTTACCTAGTGCGTTAGGTACGATAGAGAAAGTGTAAGAGATACCGTCTTGAGCATCAGCAAATGGTAGTTTACCTACTGAAGTTAGAGACGCTACCGCACCTTTTTCATCGCGACCGTGCATTGGGTTAGCACCAGGAGCGAAAGGAGCACCTGCTTGACGACCGTCTGGCGTGTTACCAGTCTTCTTGCCGTAAACCACGTTTGAAGTGATTGTTAGGATAGACTGAGTAGGACGAGCATTACGGTAAGTCTTAAGCTTACGGATCTTGTTCATGAATACAGAAACAATTTCACAAGCGATATCATCTACGCGAGCGTCGTTGTTACCGAATTTCGGATAGTCGCCTTCGATGTTGAAGTCGATAGCGATGCCATCTTCGTCACGAACTGGGCTTACTTTAGCGTACTTAATAGCAGCTAGTGAGTCAGCAGCAACAGATAGACCAGCAATACCACAAGCCATTGTACGAGCAACGTCACGGTCATGAAGAGCCATAAGAGCTGCTTCGTAGCTGTACTTGTCGTGTGAGTAGTGGATTGCGTTTAGTGCAGTCACGTATTGGGTAGCTAGCCAATCCATGAAGTGATCCATCTTGTCCCAAACGTCAGCGTAATCTAGCACTTCGTCAGTGATCTTAGGCATCTTAGGACCCACTTGGATCTTAAGTTTCTCATCCACACCACCGTTGATAACGTAAAGTAGTGTTTTAGCAAGGTTTGCACGAGCACCAAAGAACTGCATTTGCTTACCAACAATCATTGGAGATACACAACAAGCGATTGCGTAGTCGTCAGATTCTAGGTCAGGACGCATTAGGTCATCGTTTTCGTACTGGATAGAAGAAGTATCGATAGATACCTTCGCACAGAAACGCTTAAAGCCGTCAGGTAGTTGCTCAGACCAAAGAACAGTGATGTTCGGCTCTGGGCTTGGACCCATAGTGTATAGGCTGTTTAGGAAACGGAAGTTAGAACGAGTAACTAGCGTACGTCCGTCAAGACCCATACCACCCATTGATTCTGTTGCCCAGATTGGGTCACCAGAGAACAACTCATCGTATTCTGGAGTACGTAGGAAACGAACCATACGTAGCTTCATTACGAAGTGGTCGATCATTTCTTGAGCTTCTACTTCAGTGATTTTGCCAGCAGCAATGTCACGCTCGATGAAGATATCAAGGAAAGATGAAGTACGACCAAGAGACATAGCCGCGCCGTTTTGAGATTTAACCGCTGCTAGGTAACCGAAGTAAGTCCACTGGATAGCTTCTTGAGCAGTTTGAGCTGGCTCAGAGATATCACAGCCGTACTTAGCTGCCATTTCTTTCATTTGACCAAGTGCACGGTACTGCTCTTGCAGTTCTTCACGCAGTTGCATAGTCAATTGTAGGTCTTCACCGCCTTCCAGTTTCTCTTGAGTAGAGTGGAACTGTGCAGCTTTGTTCTTCATTAGGAAGTCAATTCCGTAAAGAGCAACGCGACGGTAATCACCGATGATACGACCACGGCCGTATGCATCTGGAAGACCAGTTAGAACACCAGACTTACGACATTTTAGGATGTCAGGAGTGTAAACATCGAAAACACCAGCGTTGTGAGTTTTACGGTATTCAGAGTAGATTTTGTTAACTTCTGGATCCAGTTCACGATCGTATGCCTTGCACGAACCCGCAACCATACGGATACCACCGTTAGGGATAAGAGCGCGCTTAAGTGGAGCTTCAGTTTGAAGACCAACGATAGTTTCAAGATCTTTGTTGATGTAACCAGCGTCGTGAGACGTGATGGTAGAGATAACAGAAGTATCGAAATCTACAGGAGCGTGGGTGCTGTTCTCTTGCTTGATGCCTTCCATAACTTTAGCCCAAAGCGCGTCAGTCGCTTCAGTACCTTCAGTTACTAGGAAAGACTCATCGCCTTCATATGGCGTGTAGTTCTTTTGAATGAAGTCACGAACGTTTACGTCGTTTTGCCAGTCACCTGCCGCAAAACCTTCCCAAGCTTTAGCAAATTGCTCTGCCATGATGTACCTACCTTATTAGTAGCAAAAACACGTGCCGTCCCACTACTCAAAATTGAGCAGCTAAGTGTCGCAAGCGACACAGCACACTTAAGATTAATAACAATATGGATAAGTTTAGTATCAACCTAATACTTATTCATATTGGTACGAACCAATCAACAAACAAGTCAATCTTCAAAAATAATTATAAGTTTTAAACTAAATTAATAAAAGCATTTTTTTGCAATCTTTGAACTCAGTTTCACTTAGTTGACATTACTCAAAAGTATTACAGATTTTTAGACGACTTTTGCCCAGTAATCAAACTCTAATTTGCAACAAAGGGTAGTGCGTTAGCACTACCCTTGAATATGCATTACAGGAACGCTTTCAAACCGTACTGTGATTCAAGCATACCTACAGCTAGCATTGCTACTAGACATACTACGAATACACCCACAGGGATAATGATTTTATCTGCGAACGATAGACGTGAAGAACGCTCTTTGTCACCGATGAGACCGTTGTTGTCCAAGAACATAGTCAGAGCCCATGCAAGAACTGGGTTAGTCACTACAGCCGCAAAGATACAGATACCTGCTGCTTGTGAGTCTTTAGTTTCTCTAACCATCTGCATACCCGCTTCTAGAAGCGGTAGGAATACACCTACAAGCAGTGCAATACGCATCACTGGAGGCCATACAGCAACATCCATTGGGAAACCAAGGATAGCAACGACAATACACATTGCGCCTAACAAGATTGCGCCGCCTGGAATAGGACGCTTAGCAATTGCAGCTGGGATCATGTACGTGCCCCAAGATGACGTGATGTTACCACCACCTACTGCAGTACCGACAATCTGACGAACCGAACACATGGTCATAGTGTCATCTACGTCCATCAATACTTTTTCAGTCTTTTTAGGGTAGTTCAATTCTTGGAAGATACGGTGACCTAGGAAGTCAGGTGACCACATTGCTACTGCAAGAATTGCAAACGGCAGAGATGCTACAAAGTGAGAAACATTTGGAAGACCCAGTTGCCAACCTTGTTCTGTGCTGCCCCACCAATAAACAGGGTTCAGGTTAGGAATACCCATTTGCGTTTCAAACGTAAGGTCAAAACCTGCACCTAAACCAAGCGCAATAATCAGGCCTGCAATAGCACAAACAGGGATAGCCAACCAGCGCATACCAATCTTAGCTAGGTAAGCGTAGATAGCGATATTAATACCCAGAACGACTAGACCAATGTAACCAAGGCTACCTGCGGCAACGTCAGCAGACTGAAGACCTACAGCCCAAGATTGGATATCACCAATCTGGCTCATGGTTCCGGTAAAGCCGAGGAAGATCAATAGACCGCCGGCGGTACCCTCTGAGGTGAGGTTAACGAGTTTCGAACCACCCTTAAAGAAGCTAAGCAATAAACCGAAGATACCTAGAAGAATAGCTAGCGCTAGAGGGTGAGCACCTGCAAGTGCAATAGAACCGATAAGAGGAATCATTGGACCGTGGTTACCGGCCAAGTTCGCTCTAGGGTTAAAGAAGCCAGAAGCAAGGATACAGAATAGCAGCGCAGGGATAAGCATCTCTACACGAGCGACTTCGATAGCAAACTCTTTGCCTAGGTTAACGTGGTCCCATGCTTGAGTTAGGCCATCAGCCCAAGACATCATTACTGCAGAGTACATTGCAATAATGCCGATAGTACCTGCTAGAGCTGGAACTAAATCTTCTAGTTCAAAGCGGAAATCACGACCAGGAAGGTTCAAACGGAAGCGGCGAGGCTTCATGATTTGTAGTTCGTGATCTAAGTAATCAGAACGGCTTGCGAATTCAGAGGCTGGTTTATGCAGTTCTGAATAGCTTTTTTCTTCAGCTTCAGACTGCTTGTTGTTGACAGCGTCGGACATAAAATCCTCGTTAACTTATAGGTAGAAATAAATCTGGGTTAATTTGACACGTTCGCGTGAATCATTTGCGACGGCATAATTTCTCATACTTATTGAAATGTAGCACGTCGTTTCCGAAATAATCTTAGGCGAAAATTTGAAAAATACTCGTCAAATTTGAATTTGTTGGCCGGAGTGTAACAAGGTCGCAACTTAGAACAATTGATCTTGATCAGTTAAAGAAAATTACTGAAATAAAAGTACATAAAGGGATCTGGGAACATAACCGCGCTAAAAGTGTGGTAATTACACTTACATTCACAAAGTTCAATTTACCTTTGCTTACATTATCAGCGCCCTTGCGCAAAATATGCTCAAAGCCACAAAGTTGTTGCTAATGTGTAAAAATATGTGGTTTTTTCATCAGTTTCATTTACATTTGTAGCCTGATAACGTGCTGTTGTTTGTGCGTTTATTCGCCAATTATAACGTTAATTGTATATATAGGCGGTAAATATGACTAAATATCCTAGAAATTCGCTGTTGTTGAACCATTGCTAATCGTTTGCGCAAATGGTACCTTTCTTTCATCAACATAGCCTGACACTAGGATTACAGGGAGAAACAAGCGCATGACGGATGTACCCGCGCTAAGAATTAATAATCTGCATAAAACCTTTGGACAGAACGAAGTACTGAAAGGCATCTCACTTGATGCACATAAAGGCGACGTCATCTCTATCATTGGCAGCTCAGGCTCAGGTAAAAGTACTTTTCTTCGCTGTATTAACCTTTTAGAGACACCTACAGCTGGTGAAATCTGGGTAAATGGCGAACTTATTGAGATGAAGAATAATCGTCTTGGTGAACCTTTCCCATCAAATGCAAAACAAGTACAACGAATTCGCTCTCGACTCGCTATGGTATTCCAAGGCTTTAACCTTTGGTCACATATGACGGTATTAGAGAACGTGATCGAAGCGCCTGTACATGTTCTTGGTGTGCCAAAAGCACAAGCTATCGAAAATGCGAAACAGATCCTGCAAAAAGTGGGACTGTACGAGCGCAAAGATTACTACCCAGGTCACCTTTCTGGTGGTCAGCAACAGCGTGCAGCAATAGCGCGTGCGTTGGCGGTAGACCCTGAAGTAATGCTATTTGACGAACCTACCTCAGCTCTGGATCCAGAGTTAGTAGGCGAAGTGCTTGGCGTTATGCGTGACCTTGCCGAAGAAGGCCGCACCATGTTGGTTGTGACACACGAAATGGCATTTGCTCGTGATGTGTCGAACCACGTTATGTTCTTGCATCAAGGTTTGGTTGAAGAGCAGGGCGATCCTGCCAAGCTATTCACTAGCCCTGAATCAGAACGCCTACAACAGTTTATTTCATCAATTTACTAAACGAAGTGCTCATAAAGCGCTCACTTAAACACAACAAAAAACACTTAAATCACAGGAGTATGGATATGAAAAAGTGGTTATTGGCTGCGACACTAGCAGCAACAGCACTTTCTGGCGTTGCACAAGCGAAAGAATGGAAACAAGTTCGCTTTGGCATTGAGGGTGCTTACCCTCCATTTAGTAAAACTGAAGCTGATGGTTCACTAAGCGGCTTTGACGTGGATATGGCTAACGCGCTGTGTGAAGAGATGCAGGTTAAGTGTGTACTGGTTGCTCAAGATTGGGACGGTATCATTCCTTCTCTACTAGCACGTAAGTACGATGCGATTATCGCTGCAATGTCTATCACTGAAGAGCGTAAGAAGCGTATCGACTTTACCGGTAAATACGCTCAAATCCCTAACAAGTTTATTGCTAAGAAAGGCGCTGACCTTGAGTTCACTAAAGCGGGTCTAGACGGCGTTAAGATCGGTGTTCAACGTGCAACTACTCACGACAAGTACCTATCTGATAACTACGACGGTCAAGTAGAGATCGTTCGTTACGGTTCTTTTGATGAAGCGTATCTTGACCTTGCAAACGGCCGTATCGCGGCAGTACTGGGTGATGCATCAGCACTAGAAGAAGGTGTTCTTAACTCTGCTGAAGGCGACCAATACGAATTCGTTGGTCCTTCTCTAACGGATCCTCAGTGGTTTGGCGAAGGCATGGGCATCGCGACTCGCAAGCAAGATAAAGAGCTAACTGCAAAACTAGACGCTGCAATCCTTGCTCTACGTGAGAAGGGTGTGTACGACGAGATTGCTGCTAAATACTTCAACTACGACGTATACGGCGAGTAAGCCTCTTAGGTAACAGCTATAGCCCGGTAATAGATCGCTATTTCCGGGCTATTTTTCACAGCCTCATCAGATGTTGTTTGGTGAACGCTTCAACGGTTTGTACTGTTGTAAACAGGCAACTGTCATCAACTAGGACGCCAACATAGCCGTAATAGTGTTGGAAGATAATTATGTTAGATTTACAGGGATATGAAGCCTCGATTCTCAGTGGAGCTTGGCTGACGTTACAGGTAGCTGTGCTATCACTGCTTTTGGCAGTAATACTCGGCATGGTGGGTGCTTTAGCTAAGCTATCTCCTTATCGTGTGGCCCGTGGTATTGCGACCCTTTACACCACCATTATTCGTGGTATCCCAGACTTAGTGCTGATGATGCTGATTTTCTTTGGTGGCCAGATCCTGCTTAATAATAGCTTGTATGGCATCAACGAATGGCTTAATGAGTACTTCACATCAAGCGATCCCAATCATGAGTGGGTTGCTTATGTTCCAGATTATATTGATGTTAGCCCTTATGTGGCGGGCATCCTTACAATAGGCTTTATCTTTGGAGCCTATATGGCGGAAACTTTCCGCGGAGCGATAATGGCGGTCGACGCTGGCGAACTAGAGGCGGGTAAAGCCTACGGTATGAGTCCAGTACTTGCCTTTAGACGCATTCTTTTACCGCAGATGATTCGACATGCACTGCCTGGCTTTGGTAACAACTGGTTGGTACTGCTAAAAACCACCGCGCTCGTTTCCATAATTGGCTTGGAAGATATGGTTCGCGTGAGTGCTATGGCGGCGGGTACGACTAAGGCACCGTTTACCTTCTACATGGCGGTATCGCTGATTTTCTTATTGTTTACTGCGGTATCCACGGGCTTGTTAAAGCTTGTTGAACGCAAATTTAGTATCCAAGCGAGGTAGGACATGGATTTTTCAATTATCCTCGACAGCTTCGACATCTATTTAGAAGGCTTATACACCACGGTATGGCTGGTAGGCTTGGCGCTGATCATCGGTTTGTGTATTGCCATTCCTTTAGCTATTGCGCGCAACAGTAAAAACTGGTTGTTCGTAGGGCCGACTTGGGCATTTATCTATTTCTTCCGCGGCACGCCTTTGTTGGTGCAGCTGTATCTGATTTATTACGGTATGGATCAATTCTACCCAGTAAAAGATACCATGTGGGAGAATGCGTGGTTCTGTGCGTTAGTCGCATTTATCCTCAATACCTCGGCGTACACCTCTGAAATCATTCGTGGCGCAATTAATGGTTTGCCTAAAGGTGAAGTAGAAGCGGCTAAGGCTTATGGCATGAGCCCATTTGCGACCTATCGCAGAATCATTTTGCCAAGTGCACTTCGCCGTGCTTTGCCTGCTTACAGTAATGAAGTGATCTTCATGCTGCATGGCTCGGCCGTTGCAGGTATTGTCACCATACTTGATTTGACCGGTGCAGCGCGTTTGGTGAACTCTCGATACTACGCGCCGTTTGAGTCTTTCCTAACGGCAGGCCTGTTCTATATGAGTTTGACCTTCATTATCTTGTTCGTATTCAAACATGCAGAGAAGCGATTCTTAGCGTATCTAAGACCATTAGAATCGAAATAGAAACACGATAAATCTAAAGCCGACTTGATGAAGATCCAGTCGGCTTTTTTGTGCTTATTATTCATGGTTTATGCATTGAGGGTTATGCGTTGGTGAACGATAAAATTTAATCATCTAGACGATAAATAATCGGATTAGTCCAGATCCTAACAATCTGTTTCAATACCGCCCAAGCAAAGAGTCAGTTCTATTCTATCTGCAAATTAGGTATATAAATGTTTGAAATCGAAGACGTAGTTGTAGCAACCAAGGGTATTGATCTTGGCCAAATGGTAGTCACAGGTTTAAGCGCGGGTGGGCATTATGTCCATGTAACCGTAGACGGTATGACATTGACATACCCAGCGCGTGACCTAAGCAAAGCATAAAATAAAAAAGGTAGCCCAATGGCTACCTTTTTACATTTCAAGTGGGCAACTATTTAAAGGTTGCCCAGATCGGAGCATGATCAGAAGGCTTCTCGATGCCACGCAGTTCGTAATCAACCTCTGATTCAATACACTTCTCAGCAAGAGAAGGCGTTGCCAATACCACATCAATACGTAGGCCTCGATTATCAGGGAAGCCCTTGGAGCGATAATCAAACCACGAAAAGCGGTCATTCACATCAGGCTGCAGTTTGCGGAACGTATCTTCAAAGCCCCAATCCATCAATGTTTTTAGCCACTCACGCTCTTCAGGTTGGAAAGAGCACTTACCCGTCTTAAGCCAGCGCTTACGATTTGGCTCGCCAATGCCTATATCCGCATCGATAGGGCTGATATTGATGTCTCCCATGACGATTAACTGCTCATCGCTGTTGTGATGATCATTTAGGTAGGTCATGAGATCTTTATAGAACTGGCGCTTATAGGGGTACTTAGTCTCGTGGGAGATATTATCGCCCTGCGGGAAGTAGCCATTAAGGATGGTCACCGGCTGGCCTTGTTCGTCTGCTACTGTCACCATGATCATGCGCTTTTGATGATCTTCATTGTCAGTAGGAAAGCCTTTTTGTACTGAGATAGGCTCTTTCTTACAAAGCATCGCCACACCGTAATGAGCCTTTTGACCATGGTGATACACCTTGTATCCCATTGCCTCGACATCTTCGATAGGGAAGGCTTCGTCGTGTACCTTGATTTCCTGCAGTCCGATAACGTCTGGCTGATGCTTATCTATGATGGCTTGCAGTTGGTGAAGTCGGGCACGAAGGCCGTTAATATTGAAACTAATTACTTTCATTATTCAATTCCATTGATTGAGCAGAGCTAGTCTTGTTGTTGTTTTTTACTGATCAGATCGCTCTTGACGATCTCAAGGGCAGAGAGGGCAGTATCGATATCTACCTCATTAGATTCAAACAGGTAGATAAGGTCTACAGCCAGCTTAATGTCATCTGGTGCATTATCTAATGGCGACTTAGGTTCACTCATTATTGATGTTGTTCCCTAAAGGTTATCTGTTTTTCTATCTTGATAATGGCGTCTTTGCAACGTTGCAGGCGCTGCTCTGCGGTGATCAGGGCTTTTTGAGCGTGGCTCTGATTAAAACCCACTGCCGTGTCTAATGCGCGCTGTCTATCTATCACCATCTCCATGAGCTGGCGCTCCCACTCTTTGTGTTTAGCAAGGTCTTGATAGATGGCGTTGATAGGCTTGCGGTAATAGCTCTTGTGTTTAGGCTCATCTTTACGAAAGTAAGCGGTGGAGAGTTCGCGCGTTATAGCGCTTATTTGTGCTAGCAATCGTTCGGATAAATACTCGGCACGCTCAGTCGTGAGTAGTCCGTGCTGTTTCTCACGGCTTATCGCTTCGTAGGTGTTAGTGGCTTCTTTTACGCAAGGCAGCAACACCTTGGCTCGGCAGTTAAACAAACTGCTATCAAACAAGGGCAGGTGATGCTCACCACGTTGCTTGTCCAGCTGTTCTGCGCTGTAGGCCATTTGCGATAGTTTTTCTTTTAGTTGTGCGAATTGACTCATCAAGATCCCTTACAGAGTGACGAACCAAGCGTCATAAGCAAGCTTAGCAGCTAGGATAGTCACCACAGTGACAAATACAGGGCGGATAAACTTAGCGCCAAATCGAATGGCCGAGTGTGCACCAAAATACGCACCCAGCATTAGACAGAAGCCCATCGTCAGACCTAATAGCCAATCGATATGTCCCAATATGGCAAAGGTAATTAATGAGGTGAAATTACTGGTGAAGTTCATTGCCTTCGCAAGACCAGATGCTAGCAGTATATTCAGGCGATAGAGCGCCATACTACTAACGGTCCAAAACGCGCCGGTTCCAGGTCCTGCCACGCCATCATAAAACCCCAGACTAAAGCCTTGCGTCACTTGCGTGATGTTGTGCTTTCTGCCCGGCTCAGGCATCAGGTTCTTATTCGCATCGGGGGTTTTATGGATGATGGTATAAAGAGCAGCCGCCAAAATAACGAGAGGGAGCACCTTTTCTAACCACTCGGTAGAAATAGAATCTACAAACAAGGTGCCACACGTTGCGCCAATCAAAGTGGCAATGAAGGTAGGCAGCCATAATCTAGGCTTAAACAGCTTTTTCTTGTAATAGGTAAAGGCCGCTGTTGAAGAGGCAAAAGAGGCAGCTAACTTATTGGTACCCAAAGCGATATGTGGAGGTAAGCCAATAGAAAGCAAAGCAGGGACAGTAAGCATCCCACCTCCGCCAGCAACCGCATCAATAAAGCCTGCTATAAAGGCAACAATGGCCAATATGAGCAGCATACTTGGTTCTATGTATTCCATTGAGTAATGAATCAGTCCTAATCGATGCGACGTTTAAAGGGTGGTAAAGAGTCTAATAGTGCCTTGCCGTAACGTTTGGTTACGATACGGCGGTCGAAGATGATAACTCTACCAGAATCTTGCTCCTTGCGCAGTAATCTCCCTACTGATTGGATCAGCTTTTTGCTCGCCTCCGGCACCGCAATTTGCATGAACGGATTGCCGCCACGGCTTTCGATGTACTCAGCGTGGGCTTCTTCTACAGGAGAGGTGGGAACCGCAAATGGGATCTTGGTAATGACCAGGTTCTCTAATAGCTCTCCAGGTAAATCAAGGCCCTCAGAAAAGCTGCCGGTACCAAACAAGATGCTGGTTTTTCCTTTCTTTACGGCGGTTTTATGATTTTTTATGATTTCAATACGAGAACTATCGCCCTGAACCTGCAACTGCCAACCCTTTTTGGTGAGTTCTTTTTGCATTGCCTCCGCGACTTGGTTCATTTGCCAGTAAGAGGCAAATAACACGAGATTTGCCTTATCAGGCACCAGCCAATTAATCAGCTCTTCACTGAGGTATTCGGTGAATTGTGGCGCTTGTGGCTCATACTTTGCTTTAGGCACAATCAATTCGGCATTGTTCTGGTAGTCAAAGGGCGAGGCGAGGGCTAAAAACTGCGTTCCTTCCTCTTTATCGTAGCTAACACCACTTTGCTGGCAGAAAAACTGGAACGAATTGAGTGCTCTTAGTGTGGCTGAGGTTAATACCGCGCCAACACACTTGCTCCAAAGCTTCTGATCAAGAGACCAGCCCACCTCCAAAGGTGAAACACTGACGATGAAATCGAGCTCTCGTTCTGGGTTGGTTTCAATCCAACGGGCCAGCGGAGCGCCTTTGTCTCGTGACGGCTCAGCCATTAGCTGCCAAACCTTGGCAAGGTTTTCTAGACGTTGCAAAAAGAAGCCTGCTTCGGCAAGCGCTGGCTCGGCTAAGCGAGGGGATACCTCACCGTCTTTAACGCGTTCACTAATAAGGTCGGTGATCTTAGCCAGAGCTTGTGCGGCCTTATTACAGACGGTTTTTAGCTCTTTACTTTGCTCTACTAGCCAATGGGGCAGTTCGCCATGCTCAAATCTCAATCGATTTTCTTTAAAACCGGCCGGATCTAGCTGACGCGCAACGTTGTTGAGGCTTGGAATGATCTCTGCGATAGAGTTTTGCAGCTCAGTAAGAAAGCGATCGACTCTTTTCGCATCACCAAGAGAGGATATCTTGCTACTGCTTTTGTTTAGGGTTTCTAGCCATGCCGCCGCGCCTTTTAAGCTCGCTGAAGCGGAGGAGTGATCTCGGGCAACCTTAGGGAGATGGTGCGCCTCATCGAATACATAGATGGTATTTTCCGGCTCGGAAAGAATAACCCCACCACCCAAGTCCAAGTCGGCCATAACCAAACTATGGTTGGCAATAACCACATCGGCTTTATCGAGCTCAGAGCGTGCTTTCTGAAAAGGGCAGTCTCTGTGTGCAGGGAGTCCGTTATTGCAGCTGTGCTTATCACTGACAATGCTTTGCCAAACCGCATCTTTTATCGGCTTGGGCCAAGAGTCTCTATCACCATCCCATTTGTTCTCAGACAGCGCCTTGTACATTCTCTCCAACAAATCGATATCTGATTTGTTCGGCTTGGTTTCGAACATGGCTAATTGCGTCTCATCCGCGCCGGATGCCGCCGCGAGCTTCTCAGCGCAGCAATAGCGTTGTCTGCCTTTGGCCAATATAAAAGAGAACTCGAAATCCACTAGGCGACGATAAAGGGGAAGGTCTTTATTAATCAGCTGTTCTTGCAGAGCAACGGTAGCGGTAGAGATCACCACCTTGCGACTACTAAACTTTGCCACTGGAATAGCGGCCATCAAATAGGCTAATGACTTACCAATGCCAGTTCCGGCTTCAGCCACTATGAGGCGATTCGACTTGTGATAATCACCACATAAGGTCTTGGTTATCTCTGCTACAAGGTAATTTTGCGCGCGACGAGGGATAAAGTTATCCAGCTGATCATGCAGGTTTTTATAGCTGTGGCGAATCGCTTCTTGGATTTTTCTATTCATTTCTTTTCAAACAGTTAGATGCTTTGGCCATGATAACACACCTCTAAAGCACAAAGAGTTCCCCTCAAAATGTTATTTATCGAATATTTTTCGTGATCAATATCTCATAAATGTCATTAGGCTACCTAAGCTACTGAAACTTCTATATGAATCCATTGTCGCGCCATCTTGGTAGATAATTTTATAAGTGCTTTTAGATTTTGTTATGTCAATAAATTAAACCCTGAATGTAAAAGTAAAAGCAGTGGTTAATTCTGTAGAATTATTATTTTGCAAAATTGTTAAGTGGTGGTGAATTGGCTGTAAAAACTGTGAGCTATGTATTTGCACTGCTTTAAATAGTTGTTTTTTAAGGTTTTTTATATTTTCATTTGTAATTTTTAGGGTGTTTGACACTGCTTTAGAAAAATTGCAATGTATCACCAACTTCAGGAGAACGTAGATGTAGAAGCATTTTCGCCTGATGATTATAAAAATAAAATTATTTCAAGAGCCGCATAGGGTTCGAGTTAAAAGAAAAGGACGTAAATTAACATGAAAAAGACACTATTAGCGCTAGCAGTAGCATCTGTAGCTGCAACTTCTGTAAACGCAGCAGAAATCTACAAGTCAGACGACGGTTCAGTAGACTTTTACGGTCAACTACGTCAAGAACTTAAATTTCTAGACGGTAACGACCACGACGCAACATTGAGCTCTGGTTCTTCTCGTACAGGTGTTAAGGGTCAATACGCAATCACAGATAGCGTAGATGTAGTAGGCCTTGTTGAGCTAGGCATTCGCGACAACACTGACGTTAACGTACGTCAGCACTATGTTGGTTTCGCTGGTGACTTCGGTACAATCAAATTTGGTAAGCAGTGGACTACTTCGGATGACGTGTACGGCGCTGATTACTCTTACTTCTTCGGTGGTTCAGCACTACGTTACTCAACTCTTAACGGTGCTCAACACGAATCTCAAATCAAATACAATATCGACTTCGATAGCTTCTGGGTTAAAGCAGGTTGGGGTCTAAACGATTCTGATTCTGAAAACGATCTATACGAACTTTTCGTTGGTGGTAATGTTGGTGACCTAGCTCTACACGCAGGTGCTGGTTATACTGGTGAGACAGCAGGTACTGCTACTAACGGTTTTGAGCTAGAAAACACTTACGCTGAATTTACTGCAGAGTACGGTCTTGGTGATCACCTAATTGGTTTCACTTACTACTGGGCTGAACTAGCAAATCAAAATGGTTCAGAGAAAATTGACGAAAGTGGTATCTCTCTAGCTGGTATCTTCCAACTAGCTGAAAAAACAGCACTTTACGGTGGTTACGAATTCACAATGCAAGATGCGAGTGGCTTCGCCTTTGGTAACGGTGATGATGACGGTACTCTTGTCTACGTAGGCGTTGAGCACAAGTTTAATTCTTGGGCACGCGTATACGGTGAATACGGTTACGGTGACGGTACTACTCTAGGTTACAACAACCAAGGTTCTGACTCTCAAATTGATCCAACTTTCGCAGACGGCGAAAGCAACTTCGCAGTTGGTGCACGTTTCTACTGGTAATCACTAGTAAAACATAAGTACTTCAATGCCCAGCCTCAGTGCTGGGCATTTTTATTTTCAAAGCCGCTAAATTCCCATCTAAAAGCAATTTTTATCTTTTTTTATCTACGCGTAACCTCCATTAATACAGCCACTTGAGATTCAATTCACTGCCCCAGAACATTAAACCAAATGCCTATAATGAGCCTGTTGGTTAATGCCGTGAAGCACTAGCGCAATCGTTTGTTTTTTATGTTAAAATCGCCTAGAAATGACGCGAGTCAAATCTATCAAAAACAGAAGCTGTCAACAGCTCTAATGAAAAACAGGATTTCCCCAAAATGTCACAATTAAAAGTTTGGTTTACAGTTTCCGAAGCTGAAGGACTAGTAAAAAGCGGAGGCTTGGCTGACGTTGGTAAGGCGTTGCCTAAAGCACTACAAAACCTTGGCACTAACATTGCGATTGCAATCCCTGGCTATACAAAGTTACCTAACTTTGAACAGAGCCCAGTTGTGCTTTCTACTACGCTAGAGCACTTTCCACATACTCCGTACCAAGTTCGTAAGTTAGAGCTTGATGGCGTACCAGTATACGCATTTGAGTGTGCACAGTATTTCGACCGTCCAGAGCTTTATGCTGAGCGTAACCAAGCGTACGCGGACAACGGTGAGCGCTTTGCGTTCTTCGCTGCAGCAAGCCTAGACGCACTGCCGAAGCTTAACTTCAAGCCTGACGTGGTTCACGCGAATGATTGGCACACCGGCTTAGTGCCTTTCTTGTTGAAGACACGCTTTGCGAACAACGATTTCTATAAAGGCATCAAGAGCGCACTGACTATTCACAATGCATTGTTTAAGGGTATCTACCCATACAATGAAGTGAGCATCATCCCAGAACTAAAGCAAGTTGAAGCAAGCACGGTGAACTACGGTCACGATTGCATCAGCATGCTTCGTGCAGGTATCCAATACGCTGACAAGCTAAATGCCGTGAGCCCGAACTACGCAGAAGAACTGAAGACCCCACTAGGTTCTCATGGCCTAGTGAACGACTTCGTCTCTCGCTCTGCCGATTTTTCTGGCATCGTTAATGGCTGTGATTACAGCGAATGGGATCCAGCAACAGATAAGTACCTAGTGAAGAAGTTCAAGCCGACTAAGGCGAGCTTTAAAGCGGGCAAGTCAGCTAACAAAACAGCGCTTCAACAGGAGTTCAATCTTCCTGTGGCTAAGCTACCTATGTTCGGCATGGTGTGTCGTTTGACTCATCAAAAAGGTTTCCACTACATTCTGCCTATCCTAGATCGCTTCTTGAAGAACGATGTACAACTAGTGATCATCGGTACTGGCGATCCTGATATTGCCGCGCAGCTGCGTGAAGTATCAGAGCAGTACGGCGACAAGTTTGCTTTTGTAGAAGCATATGACAACCGTCTAGCTCACCTTGTGGAAGCAGGCTCAGATTTCTTCCTAATGCCTTCAGAATTTGAAGCATGTGGCTTGAACCAGCTTTACTCTATGGCTTACGGCACACTGCCAATCGTTCGCGATGTAGGTGGCCTGAAGGATACCGTGAATGATTACGATACTGACCCAAGCGTTGGTACCGGCTTCTCATTCCACGACCCAGTCCCAGACGAGCTATTGGTTTGCATGCAGCGCGCGTTGATCTTATACCTTCAACAACCAACAGAGTTCGCTGAAGTGCAACTACGCGCCATGAAGCAAGACTTCGGCTGGGACGTAGCGGCAGAGAAATACCTAGAGATGTTTAGAAGCTCTTTGTAGGTTAAGTAAGCGGTCCAAAGTTGAATTAGACAAATACGTCATCCTAGAATTTACGAAGTAAATATCTAGGAACTTGGGGAGTGCCATAGCCGAGTATCGGCACTCTCTAAGGTCCTGACTTTCGTCAGGATGACATTTATCTGCTTCCACTGTGTGCATGCTAAGAGTTAGCTGGAATGACAATTTCCATTGTGCTAATAGATTTAATATAACGCATTCGTCATCCTAGAAAGTTCGGAGAACTTATCTAGGATCTTGGGGAGTGCAATAAGCTATAGGCACTCTCTAAGGTCCTGAATCGAGTTCAGGATGACATTTGTTTGCTTTAGCTCAGTGCACGCTAAGATCCTGATTTTCATCAGGATGACGGGCATAAAAAAAGCTTGAATCTTACGATTCAAGCTTTTTTATTATCTACTGATAGCTGATAGCTGATAGCTGATAGCTTACAGCTTATCCGTCAACTCAATTGCTTGACCAATATAGTTCGCTGGAGTCATTTCTTTCAGGCGAGCTTTCTCGTCTTCTGGAAGTTCTAGGCCGTCGATGAAGTTACGCATTGCTTCGCCGTCTACGCGTTTGCCGCGTGTTAGCTCTTTTAGCTTCTCGTATGGCTTCTCGATGCCGTAGCGACGCATGACTGTTTGTACTGGCTCTGCTAATACTTCCCAGTTCTTATCTAGTTCAGCAAGTAGCGCTTCACGGTTTACTTCTAGCTTGCTAATACCTTTCAGAGTCGAAGTATAAGCAATGATTGCGTAGCCTACGCCAACACCTAGGTTACGAAGAACCGTAGAGTCAGTTAGGTCGCGCTGCCAGCGAGAGATAGGCAGTTTTTGTGCTAGGTGGCCGAATACAGCGTTAGCAAGACCTAGGTTACCTTCCGAGTTTTCAAAGTCGATTGGGTTAACCTTGTGCGGCATGGTTGAAGAACCAATTTCGCCAGCGATAGTCTTTTGCTTGAAGTGACCCAGTGCGATGTAACCCCAGATATCACGATCGAAATCGATCAAGATAGTGTTGAAACGTGCAACCGCATCAAATAGCTCAGCGATGTAATCGTGTGGTTCGATTTGAGTCGTGTATGGGTTCCAAGTTACGCCAAGAGACTCAGTGATGAACTCTTCTGCGAATTGGTGCCAGTTTACTTCAGGGTAAGCGGATAGGTGAGCGTTATAGTTACCTACTGCGCCGTTCACTTTACCTAGAATCTCAACAGCTTCGATCTGCTTGTATTGACGCTCCATACGGTACGCCACGTTTGCCATTTCTTTACCCATAGTCGATGGGGAAGCTGGCTGGCCGTGTGTACGAGATAGCAGTGGAATGTCACGATATTCAACAGCAAGTGCTTTTAGAGCATCAATGATGTTCTTGATTTCAGGAAGAATCACAGTCTCACGCGCTTCTTTAAGCATTAGTGCGTGAGAGGTGTTGTTGATGTCTTCTGAAGTACATGCAAAGTGGATGAACTCGTTAACCGCGTGAAGCTCTGGTACGCCAGCAACTTTCTCTTTTAGGAAGTACTCAACCGCTTTTACGTCGTGGTTAGTCGTGCGCTCAATGTCCTTGATGCGTTGTGCGTCTTCTTCGCTGAAGTTAGCCGCTACGTTATCAAGAAATTGGTTTGCTTCAGCGCTAAACGCTGGTACTTCTGCGATTGCATCTGTTGCTGCAAGCTTTTGTAGCCAGCGGATTTCAACGATAGTACGGTACTTTAGGAGGCCATACTCACTAAAGATGCTACGTAGTGCAGTGGTTTTGCTACCGTAACGGCCGTCTACTGGTGAAACAGCAGTCAATGCTGACAGTTCCATGTTGTTCTCCCGAGTTGAGTTTCTTAAATTTTGTGAGGTTTATACCAGTAACAAAGGCAATTGTCACTAGTGTTGCGCAAACGATTGCGTTAATTTTCTGTGCGCAAAAAAATTAGCTCGCGACAATGCGCGAGCCAATGTTTAAATTCGAGCTAAAAGTATCTCAGCCTGCTCAATCATTTTCTTGCGGCCAAAGATTAGGTGGCGACGTTTGCCACCCACCTGACGCCACAGTACGGCACTACGAATACCAGAAAGGAGTAGGGCACGAACCTTGCTTTGTACCGAGGTTTGCTGAAGCATTGCTGGGTTGCCAGTGACTTGAATTCGAGGGCCAATTGGGCTCACCACATCAAGATAGACGCTAGCAAGGTTGCTGATCATTTGTTCTTCAAACAGATCAAAGTGCTCAGTTTGGCGCTCAATTTGTTGAATGCGATCGCCCAGTTGCGCCATAGAGTCGCGGCGTTGGCTTAGCTTGCGCTCCAGTGCCATCAAGCTGATCACGTAGCGAGTCAACTCATTGCCTGTCGCTGAGCTATCAATGCCACGGGCTAGACACTCAAGACCCACCTTTAGATCGCGCTCATTGCCAAAAACGCTGACTGTGTCGGCTGGGTTGGTATTGATAATTGCAGCAACTGAGGTTTCAAACGCGGCAGAATTACAATGTCCGTCTTTTGCCACTTGTTGAACTAAAGCGACAGCCTGGCAAATGCCAGCAAAAGCGATGGTACGGTCATAATTGGTATTTGCCACGTAAGAACTCCTTTGTCTTAAGCTTTGATTCGTTTTTCGATAATTCCGCCACCCAAGCATACATCGTCTTTATAGAAGACCGCAGATTGACCAGGGGTAACGGCTACTTGTGGTTCGTCGAAGATCACTTTGATGTTCTCGTCGTCCACAGGAATAATGGTACATGGAATATCGGTTTGGCGATATCTCGTTTTCACAGTGCAAGTCATTGGCTCACGAATAGGGTTGCGTTCGACCCAATGTAACTGAGAGGCAATTAGGCCTTCAGACTTAAGCAATGGATGATCTGCACCTTGAACCGCAATCAATACGTTACGCTTCAGGTCTTTCTCAGCAACGTACCATGGGTCTTCGTTACCACCGCCACCTTTTTGGCCACCAATGTGTAGACCTTTGCGTTGACCAAGGGTGTGGTACATCAAACCCATGTGTTCGCCAATCTCTTGACCTTCAGGGGTTTCAATTTTACCCGGCTGTGCTGGCAAATAGCGAGAAAGAAAATCTGTAAACTTGCGCTCACCGATAAAACAGATGCCAGTTGAGTCTTTTTTCTTCGCGGTGATCAGACCTTGCTCTTCAGCAATGCGGCGAACTTCTGGTTTCTCGATGTCGCCCACAGGGAATAAGCTACGGCCAACTTGTTCATGGCTTAACGTGTACAAGAAGTAGCTTTGATCTTTGTTGCCATCTAGGCCGCGAAGCATGCGTGGCTTTTCGCCTGCCGCAATTTCTTCTGCGCTAGGGAAGGTACGACGAACGTAGTGACCCATTGCAATGTAATCAGCGTCCAGAACTTCGTCAGCAAATTCCAAGAAGGCTTTGAATTTGATTTCTTTGTTACAAAGGATATCTGGGTTTGGCGTACGACCAGCTTTGTACTCCTGAAGGAAGTACTCAAACACGTTGTCCCAATATTCTGCAGCAAAGTTTATCGTGTGCAAATGAATGCCCAGCTTGTCGCAGACCGCTTGCGCATCGGCAAGGTCTTCTGCTGCTGTACAATACTCTTCGTTGTCGTCTTCTTCCCAGTTCTTCATAAACAGGCCTTCAACTTGATAGCCTTGCTGTTGAAGCAGGTACGCAGAGACAGAGGAATCAACCCCACCGGACATGCCGACGATGACTTTCTTTTGGCTGTTGTCAGACATTCAAAATTACCACTAGATAAACACGGTCGCAGATTCTAACAGAAACAAACCCAGTGTGACAGATCCGCGATGTGAATCACACTTTCAAATTGACTGAAAAGTGTAAACATTTTCTGTCATACTATGTGCCAACATTTCGTTGCTCCCACAATAGGGCCTAAGACCATGCAAGACCAACAAGAAGTTCAAGACCAGCTAATTGAAATCGTTGAAAATCAGATCGAATCGGGCAACCCAAAGAAAGTAAAAGAAACGCTGATGCGCCTAATGATGACAGGCAATAGTCGCGACGATGCTATCGCCATGATTGGTTGCGCGGTAGCAATCGAAGTGTTTGATGTAGTGAACAACGGCGCAGAGTTCAACGAAAAGCGTTATGCAGAGCATTTAGACCGTCTTCCAGATTTAGGGTTTATGGAAGGGGAGTGAGGCAGCCTCAAGCTTCAAGCTGTCAGATTAAACAGAGCCTAGAACCTAGGTCCTAGGGTCGGCTTCTTTCCATTCACCGTTTGGTAAATCGCCTAGGCTGTATTTACCTATGGAATAGCGGATTAATCGCAGAGTGGGGTAGCCGATGTTGGCGGTCATGCGGCGCACTTGTCGATTGCGACCTTCTATAATGGTAATCGCAAGCCAAGTGGTTGGAATGGCCGCGCGGAAGCGCACTGGAGGGTTTCTATCCCATACCTCAGGCTCTGACATGATTTCTACCTGTGCGGGTAGGGTCATGCCGTCTTTAAGTTCTACGCCATTGCGCAGCTTCTCCAAATCTTGCTCTGATGGCGCGCCTTCTACTTGTACCCAATAGGTCTTTGGGGATTTTGAATCAGGTTGAGTCAATTTAGCCTGTAAAATACCGTCATTGGTCAGCAGTAATAATCCTTCACTATCTCTATCGAGTCTTCCTGCAGCATACACGTCCTTTACCTTGATGAAGTCGGCAAGAGTTTGCCTGCCGTCACCATCAGTAAACTGGCTCAATACATCAAAAGGTTTGTTGAACAGCAGTACTTTTTGCTCTTCGGCAGAAACACGTTTAACCGTGCGTACTGGCTTTCTTCGATTGGAAGAGCTAGAGCGCTTTTGGCTGAATTTGTTATTGGGCTTCGAAGATGTTTCAGAAGTTCGAGACTTATTTTGAGGTCGGCGGTTGCCGCTAGACATGTTAACTACCTTGCATTTTTGTAAACAAACTGTATGAGTTCATTCTCACGAAACAACATTTGCTTTATGATACGCGCAGCAAACGGGTTAGGCTAATCATAACACGATTGCTAACAGAGCCGATTATTTGATAGGTTAACCAGTATCGCCTTGTATGACTTAAGGCGTTTTAGGCTATTTAAAGCCAAGATTTAGTTAAACCCAAGACACAACATCACGAATCGCACGATGCGAACGCTATAAAATCGACTAACACGAGAGCTGAATACAGCCAGTGAACAAAAATTAAAGATAGGGAAATTTCATGTCTGCACAAAAGCCCACCATTATTTACACCATTACCGATGAAGCTCCAGCGCTGGCAACATACTCATTTTTGCCAATGGTACAAGCATTCACTGCATCGTCTGATATTGCAGTTGAAACTCGCGACATCTCATTAGCGGGTCGTATCATCGCTAACTTCGCTGAGTACTTGAAGCCAGAGCAACGTATTGGTGACGCGTTATCAGAGTTAGGTGATTTGGCGAAAACGCCAGAAGCGAACATTATTAAACTGCCAAACATCTCAGCGTCTATCCCGCAACTTAAAGCAGCAATCAAAGAGCTACAAGCAAAGGGCTTTGATCTTCCTGATTACCCAGAAGAAGCAAAAACTGACGAAGAGAAAGCCATACAATCTATCTATGACAAGATCAAGGGTAGTGCGGTAAACCCAGTATTGCGTGAGGGTAACTCAGATCGCCGTGCTCCTGCTTCAGTAAAGAACTACGCGAAGAAGAACCCACATTCAATGGGTGCTTGGTCTAAAGATTCTCAATCACACGTAGCAAGCATGGACGGCAACGATTTCTTCGGTAGCGAAAAATCGGTCACCATCGATGGTGCGACAGAGGTTCGTATTGAACTGCGTGGTGATGACGGCAGCGTTAACACATTAAAATCAGCCTTCGCACTGCAAGACAAAGAAATCATTGATACTTCTGTGTTGAACAAGAATGCGTTGGTGTCTTTCTTTGAGAAAGAAATTGAATCGGCAAAAGAGCAAGATGTACTGCTTTCTCTGCATATGAAAGCGACCATGATGAAGGTATCAGACCCAGTTATCTTCGGTCATGCAGTTAAGGTTTACTACAAAGACGTATTCGAAAAATACGGGTCTCTATTTGACGAGCTGGGTGTTGATGTAAACAACGGTCTTGGCGATGTTTACGCTAAGATTGAGTCTTTACCTGAAGCGCAGAAACAAGAAATTATTGCCGCGGTTAATGCGGTTTATGAAACGCGCCCAGAGCTTGCAATGGTAGATTCAGACCGTGGCATTACTAACCTTCATGTCCCATCAGACGTTATCGTTGATGCTTCTATGCCTGCAATGATCCGTACCTCTGGTCAAATGTGGGGTCCAGATGGTAAGCCAAAAGATGCGAAGGCGATGATTCCTGATCGTTGCTACGCAGGCGTTTACCAAGCAGTGATTGATTTTTGTAAGCAGCACGGTGCATTTGATCCGACCACTATGGGTAGTGTGCCAAACGTAGGTTTGATGGCGCAAAAAGCGGAAGAGTACGGTTCTCACGACAAGACATTCATCTTAGCTCAGTCGGGTAAAGTCTGTGTTGTTGATGCGAACGAGAAGGTGCTTCTTGAGCAATCGGTTGAAGAAGGCGACATCTTCCGCATGTGTCAGGTAAAAGACGCGCCAATCCAAGATTGGGTGAAGCTGGCGGTTAACCGTTCACGTCTTTCTGGTACTCCAGCGGTATTCTGGTTAGATTCAAATCGTGCACACGATGCAGAGCTTATCAAGAAGGTAGAAGCGTACCTGCCTGAACACAATACTGACGGTTTAGACCTTCGCGTATTGTCTCCAGTAGAAGCGACCTTGTTCACTCTAGAGCGCATCGCTAAGGGTGAAGATACCATCTCTGTAACGGGTAACGTACTGCGTGATTACCTCACTGATTTGTTCCCGATTCTAGAGCTAGGTACTTCAGCTAAGATGCTGTCTATCGTACCTCTAATGAACGGTGGTGGCTTGTTTGAAACAGGTGCTGGTGGCTCTGCTCCTAAGCACGTTCAGCAAGTAGAAAAAGAAAACCACCTACGTTGGGATTCTTTAGGTGAGTTCCTAGCACTGGCTGCATCTCTTGAGCACCTAAGTGAAGTGACAGGCAACGAAAAGGCCCGTGTACTTGCAGAAACGCTTGATGTAGCAACAGGTAAGTTCCTTGACGAGAACAAATCTCCTTCACGTCGCGTGGGTGAACTTGATAACCGTGGCAGTCACTACTTCCTTGCTCGCTACTGGGCAGAAGCATTGGCAAGTCAAAACAAGAATGCTGATTTGGCAGCGCAATTTGCTGCGGTAGCTACATCTCTGGCGTCTAATGAAGAGAGTATTGTTGGCGAGCTTAACAGTGCGCAAGGCGTTGCAGGAGTGTTAGGTGGTTACTACTCACCAGTAGATGCGATTGCCTCTGAGCTAATGCGCCCAAGCGCTACGCTAAATCAGATTATCGACAACGTATAATCCAATATAAAGAGTAAAGCCCGAGCTAAGTGATTAGCTCGGGCTTTTTTATGCGTAGAGATTGGTTTAACGGCTATGCGTGAAGATAACCAGTGAACATCAGATAAACAGAAAGTGCAGCCAGCGCTATCAGTGCTCGCTCTATCCAAGTATCTACTACTGAATACACTTTCTCGCCGGCCTTTATGCGTGAGGCGTGCGTGTATCGGAAGAACGGAATACCTATGGTGTACAAAATAGTCGCCATCAACTGATATTCAAGTCCTGCCGCGGTAATTAGCCAAGCGCAAAACAACGCTGCGCTTGTGGCTAACGCTATGTTCCCGTAATTACGCTTTTCTAAACCAAGAGACTTAGGATCTAGCGAGATCTTAAGAAGGAAAAGACAGCTAAGTAGGTAGCAAGGTAGAACCATTACCGATGCGATGTTAATCGCTGCTAGATAGACGTTCTCAAACATCACGACCAGTAACACACACAGCTGCATGAACAATGTGGAGACATTCAATGCATTGATTGGCGCCTCATTTTTATTGGTGCGACTGAAGAAGCGCGGGAACTCACCCACTTTACCTGCTTCATAGGGCACTTCAGCCACCAACATGGTCCAGGCCACAAGGGCACCGAACACTGAAACCAGCACACAGATGTTGACTAGTACACGTCCGTATGGGCCGATTGCGGCTTCTAACAGAGACGCTGCTGACGGGTTTGCCAATTGTGACAACTCTTGCTGAGGCAAGATCCCAAAGGCCAATATAGAGATCAGGCTGTACATGCTGATAGCGACTAAAAAGCCAATAAGGGTTGCTTTACCGACATCCGACTTCTTTTTCGCCCTGCCAGATAACACCACTGCGCCTTCAATGCCCACAAAGCACCAAAGGGTCACCATCATAGTGCTCTGGATTTGAGTGACCACAGAGCCAAGTTGCTGTTCTTCTCCCCATACATCCAGGGATAAGTTTGCAGGCTCAAAGCTGTACATAATGATCGCAATAATAATGATCAAGCCAATCAGCTTACCTACCGTTGAGATAAGGTTGATGAAGGATGAACTGGCGGTGCCTCGCAGGGCTATGGCGTTCATGCCCCAGAGTAATGCTGAGCACAGGAATACGGTTTCTATGCCGTGTTGTAGCAATATAGGGAAGAATAAGCCTAAGGAGTCATTGATCATAACGGCTAGAGCGACGTTACCCATACAGGTCATTAACCAATAGCCCCAAGCGGAGTGGAAGCCGATGTATTCGCCAAAGCCTGCTTTTGCGTATGAGAAAATACCTGAATTGAGGTTAGGTTTTTGTTCGGCAAGTACTCTAAAGGTTTGCACCAATAGAAGCATACCAATACCTGTGACCAGCCAAGCTAGGGATACTGCTCCAATGGAGGCTTGTTCGGCCATGTTTTGCGGAATACTGAAGATACCGCTACCGATCATTGAGCCAAATACGATGGCGATTAAGCCAACTAAGCCTACGGAATTCTTATTACTCATTGCGTGCTCTAAACTGCTTCAGTGGTCATCAAAAAAGTGCGATGACCAAAATTATGTGAAGTAAACTGATGAGTTGAGTGTTATTTGACCGCCGCTCATCACAAGGGGGAGGGATTATACTGATTGGTATGCTGAATAAGTAGAGTTAATCGTAACGAGAGATTAAAACTATAATTCCATGGATGATCGATGTTCTTTAAGGGAAATAAGGCAGATACTTAGCATTGAGTTTTCGCAGTCTTATTATTGTGCCGATCACTCATTGGAAGACACATTTTTTTACAAAATAGAATCAGGGACTTAAGAATGACAAAGCTAACCATAGTAGCCAATATTGTTGCCAAACAAGACAAAATTGAGCTGGTGAAATCGGAGTTGCAGAACCTTATCGATACAACGCGCGCTGAAGAAGGGTGTGTGAACTACGACCTACATCAAGACAATGATAATCCAGCACATTTTCTGTTCTTTGAGAATTGGGAAACACGCGACCTATGGCGCAAGCACATGGAAAACGATCATCTAGCGGCTTATATTGCGGCAACAGAAGGAGCGGTAGAGTCTTTCGTTGTGCATGAAATGACGCAGGTAGGCTAGCTTGTATGTCGGTTTGATTTTGCACAAAATGGGGTGAGTGTTTGATTCCTGTTTGATATTCTAGTGATAGAAGAAATAGGAGTCATTGAGTCTATGAGAAAGAGCCTGATCACAGTAGTTTTTGGTGTATTAGTTACGGGTTGTAGCCAATCTGAAGCCCCCAAAGAGATCAGCGATTATAACTCCCACAAGAACCAGCAGGTGATCATCGTTCACGGCCTTGCTCGCAGTGCATCTTCAATGGAGGAGATGTCGGAAAGAGTAGAGGAGCATGGCTATCAGGTTTGCGTGGTGGATTACCCAACTGTGGGTAGAGAGCTAGACTACACACTACGTAAAAGCGGTCTGCAGATAGATGAGTGTGTTTATCAGTTTGATCGCGAGCTGTCTCAGGCTAGTGGCAGTAAAATACACTTTGTTGGGCACTCTCTAGGTGGGTTGGTTATTCGAGATTACCTTGCCAAAAAGCCAGCAATGACGTATTCGCAACATCTAGGTGAGGTGGTGTTTTTAGGCACCCCAAATCATGGCAGCGACGTGGCGGATTTTTTCTCTAGCCTTTGGCTGTTGCCACTTGCGGGTGGTACGGCTGCCTCATTAACCACAGATCCGCAAAGCTTGCCTAATTCATTGCCGCAGCCCAATTATCCGTTTGGAGTAATCGCAGGGACAGATACTTACCCGGTTTTAAGGCATGTGTTCGAGAATTCGAACGATGGCCTAGTGTCGGTTGAGTCAGCGCAATTAGAAGGTATGCAAGACTTTATAGCGGTGGACATTAAACACGACAGCTTGAGAAGTGACCCTATGGTGACCGACCTTGTTCTTAACTACCTAAGCAATCGACGCTTTGCGGTAACAGAACCAGCGCAATAAGTGGTTTTACTCATTAGAATGAATAACGGCTGACTCATGATATTGAGTCAGCCGTTTTCGTGTTTAGAGTTAGGCCTCGCTACTAAATAGCTACTAAAAAGGTGCTAAAGAGCGACTAAAGGACCTTGACGACTTTATCTAGGTCTAGGCGAGACTTAGGAAGATTGGCATTGTAATCTTCTTCTTTATGGTGATAACCAATGGCGAGAGCGACATTACATACGTAGCCATCCAACTCTTCAGCAAAGATGTCACCAATCAGTTCACTGTCCACCCCTTCCATTGTTGTTGAGTCGATCCCTAGCCTTGCAAGAACGTGTAGAGCGTTACCTAGAGCCAGATAGGTTTGCGACTTGGTCCATGTCGAGGTATCACCATTTTCGTCGGTATTGAGCTCAACAAAGGCAAATGCGCCAAACGCCGAATCGCGTTGCTCTTTCGGGGTACGACCATCTTCAATACCCTTATCCACGACCTTAGCGTAGTCTTCTTTCGTGTAACGAGGGTTGTGAGCAAATAAGATCACATGAGAAGCAGACTTCACATGAGGTTGGTTAAATTGGTGCTTTATGGCAAACGTATCGTGCATGCGTTGCTTGGCTTCGTCGCTTTCAATGACGATAAATTTCCAAGGCTGTGAGTTAATGGATGACGCGGATAGGCGAAGCGCTTCGTAGATCACGTCTAAATCTTGTTGAGGAATACGCTTAGATGCATCGTAGCGTTTTGCTGTGTAACGATTTTCTAGGTCAGTGATGATTGGATGAGCCATGGCTGAGTCCTTTAATAGTTGGGTGAGGTAGCAAGTGAGCGCGACCAAATAAACTGTGAGTGCTTTGAATAAATCTAGACTATTTGATCGTGCGCCGTGAATAAACCGCAGTTCATGCAAATTACTTTCAAATACTATTCAATAATCCTAATAGTATTGTGAATCCATTTATAGATAGCAGTTATCCTAACTGATTGAATATTATGAATATGCTGTATTTGGTCACAAAAAGCGGGTATGTCAGATATTTGCGATTCTAGCGGTGATCTCGCATAATCGGCACAAATATCATCTAGGTTTAACGCATGAAAAGATTAGTTTTGTATGTAAAGGATAAGTGCCCGCATTGCAAAGATGCTCAGCGCTATCTTGACTCTAAGGGTTATAAATACCGCTTAACCAACGCCAAAATGCAAAGAGGTCGAAAGGAACTAGACGCTATCGGAGCTCGGTCTTTACCTGTACTGAAGATAGGTGACCAAATCATGATTGGTTGGGATCCGAAGAATTTTGAGCGAATGTATAGTAGTAATTAAGCTTGCTGCAGAAACGAAAAAAGAGGCTCTAGAGCCTCTTTTTACTTATACGGTAACGCTATTTTGCTGCATCACTTTCTATTGGTACCACAGCGCTAGCATGGGAACCCTTAGGCCCATCTTCGACTTCGTAGTTGACAGTTTGACCCGCTTTTAATGTCCTATAACCATCCATCTGGATAGTTGAATAGTGAGCGAATACATCGCCTTCTTCTCCTTCTGGGCAAATAAACCCAAACCCTTTGGCGTTGTTAAACCACTTAACTGTACCTGTTGCCATGCTTTACATCCTTATGCATTTATTACTTGTTGTGCGCTGTGTCGCAATAGTCTGAATGATCAAATTACTTCAGTTAAACCAACATCATCAGCCTACTTTGTTTGAATAGAAAATCTCAAATGATGATTTTCTAATCAGACAATAGAATAATGTAGACAAAGAATCATCATCGTCAATACATTTCGTTCGATTATTTAACAGAATAATAACGATTGCTTTGAGATTAAACAACGCGGATCACTCAATATGTGGTGTAAGGTCAAGGTATGAGCAACATGTTGCAATAAACAGCGGGTTTCGTGGCGAAAGTAGGCTAAAAAACGCTCGTCCGATACTGATAGCAATCTTTTATTTGCAGGGATACAATTGCTCTATTAGTCTCTAAAGTAGCTGGAAAAAATTCTGCTACAAGAGTGATTGTTTTTTCTACTAAAGACGTAAAAATGAGTAAATTTTTTGAATGGGTGACTCCAGACTCAGACTTGCTGGAGAAAGAAAAAACCGAGGTAAAACCACCACCTATGTATCACGTTATTCTTAATAACGATGATTACACCCCTATGGATTTCGTTATTGAGATCCTTGAGCGCTTCTTTGGTATGGATGCCGACAAAGCGACTCAGACCATGCTTCAGGTGCATTACCAGGGGAAAGCACGTTGTGGAACGTACACAGCTGAAGTTGCAGAAACAAAGGTTGCACAGGTTACTATGTATTCTGAACAGCAAGAGCATCCTTTATTGTGCACCATGGAAAGAGCATAACCACATCGCTGTCGAACAGGACTAAGTGGTTGTTTTTGAAGTTTTGGGGAGGCCTGTATGCTTAACAAGGAATTAGAAACGAGTTTGAATGGCGCTTTTTCTCAAGCGCGAGATAAGCGGCACGAGTTTATGACGGTAGAGCATCTGCTGTTGGCGCTCCTAGACAACCAATCTGCTCAAGAAGCTCTCAAGGCTTGCGGAGCAAACATTGACACAATTCGTCAAGAGCTTGATACCTTTATCGAGCAAACCACGCCATTAATCGCCGTTGATGATGCGACGCGAGAGACTCAGCCAACCCTGAGCTTCCAGCGAGTACTGCAACGCGCGGTTTTCCATGTGCAATCTTCTGGTCGTAATGAGGTGTCTGGTGCAAACGTACTGGTCGCTATCTTTAGTGAGCAAGAGTCTCACGCCGCCTATCTTCTGAAAAAGAACGATGTGAGTCGTTTAGACATCGTCAACTTCATCTCTCACGGCATCACTAAAACACAAAAAGATGAGCCATCTGAACTGTTTGGCAGTGCTGAGACCACAGAAGAAGTCGCGCAAGAAGACCAGTTAGAGAATTTTGCCACTAACCTGAATATCGTGGCTCGTAATGGTCATATTGATCCGCTTATTGGTCGCGACCAAGAGCTGGAGCGCACTATTCAAGTATTGTGTCGTCGTCGTAAGAACAACCCTCTACTCGTCGGTGAAGCAGGAGTGGGTAAAACCGCGATTGCCGAAGGCCTAGCGTGGAGAATTGTTGAGGGTGACGTGCCAGAGGTTATTGCCAACTCTGTGATTTACTCTCTGGATATTGGTTCACTGCTTGCAGGCACCAAATATCGTGGTGACTTTGAGAAGCGCTTTAAGAACATCCTCAAGCAACTTGAGAAAGAAGATGACGCGATTCTGTTCATTGATGAGATTCATACCATCATTGGTGCAGGTGCAGCATCGGGTGGGCAAGTTGATGCCGCTAACTTGATCAAGCCGCTGTTAAGCAGTGGTAAGTTGCGTTGTATTGGTTCTACGACCTATCAAGAATACAGCACCATCTTTGAAAAAGAGCGCGCGCTGTCTCGCCGCTTCCAGAAGATTGATGTGGTTGAGCCTTCTCTAGATGACACCACTAAGATCCTAATGGGTCTTAAATCGAAATACGAAGAGCACCATGAGGTTCGCTATACCAATAAAGCCCTTCGTGCTGCGGTAGAGCTTTCTGCTAAATACATTAACGAGCGTCATTTGCCTGATAAAGCCATCGACGTGATTGATGAAGCGGGTGCGAAGAGCCGCTTAGTGCCGAGCAGTCGTCGTAAGAAGACGGTAGGGGTGGGCGATATCGAAGCTATGGTGGCTAAGATGGCGCGTATTCCAGAGAAGTCGGTCTCTTCTTCAGATAAAGACATTCTTCAGAATCTAGATAAGAAAATGAAGATGTTGGTGTTTGGACAAGATGAGGCTATCGATGTACTGAGCGAGTCTATCAAGTTGTCTCGCGCTGGTTTAGGCGCAGAGAATAAACCTGTGGGTTCTTTCTTGTTTGCGGGCCCTACTGGGGTGGGTAAAACAGAGGTGACAGCACAGCTTGCTAAACTGATGGGTATTGAACTGCTTCGCTTTGATATGTCTGAGTATGGTGAGCGTCACTCTATCAGCCGATTGATTGGTGCGCCTCCAGGTTACGTTGGATATGACCAAGGTGGTTTGTTAACGGATGCCGTTATCAAGCAGCCTCACTCTGTAGTTCTTCTTGATGAGATAGAGAAAGCACACCCTGATATCTTTAACTTGCTTCTGCAAGTGATGGACAACGGTACGCTAACGGACAATAACGGCCGTAAAGCCGACTTCCGTAATATCATCTTAGTCATGACCACTAACGCGGGTGTGGTGGAGACTGAGAAGCAATCAATAGGCCTGATCCAACAAGATCACGCACCTGATGCGATGGCTATTATTAAGCGTGTATTTACTCCGGAGTTCCGTAACCGCTTAGACAACATCATTTGGTTCAATAGCCTAGATGAAGAAGTTATCCACCAAGTTGTCGATAAGTTCATTGTTGAGCTTCAGGCGCAGCTTGATACACGTGGTGTGTCTCTTGAAGTGGCCGATAGCGCTCGTAAATGGCTAGCTGTGAAAGGCTATGATAAGTCGATGGGTGCAAGACCTATGTCTCGAGCAATTCAAGAGAACCTGAAGAAGCCACTGGCTAATGAGTTGTTATTTGGCGTGCTGGTGAATGGCGGTACTGTGACCGTTGATCTTAAGAATGACGAGTTACAATTCCACTATGCGAATACAGAGGAAGAAGCGGTTCATCATTAATGGATTCATAATTAGTGAGCAGAGCGTTGGGTTCTGAAGGGGCCCAACGCTAAGCGCACAGAGATGACTTAGATTGGATGGGATTATTAATCTTCAGCCAACAAAAAACGGAGCCTAAGGCTCCGTTTTTTTATGCATAGTTAATAGAGATATTAACGAGCACGGAAGACGATGCGGCCTTTACTTAGGTCGTATGGAGTCATCTCTACAGTCACTTTATCGCCAGTTAGGATACGGATGTAGTTTTTGCGCATCTTACCAGAGATATGTGCAGTCACAACGTGACCGTTTTCTAGTTCTACACGGAACATAGTGTTTGGCAGAGTGTCCAGGACAGTGCCTTGCATCTCAATTACGTCTTCTTTAGCCATTTAATCCTCGAATCAGAATAAGGGTAATCTTGGTAACTCAATTTAGTTACCTATTCACATTGGGCGATATTCTACCCTTGCCACCGGTGATTTACTAGCTTTTGATGCGAATCAAATCGGACTTTATAGTTCATGGCTGGGCATTCATCAATCTGATAGCCCAGATAGAGCCACTTTTTACCTTGTGAACGGGTGTATTGGATCTGATAGAGCACAGACAGTGTACCCAATGAAATAGGGTGGTCCGGGTCATAAAAGGTATAAAAGGCACTGTTTGCACTATTCACTTGATCAGTCACCGCGACCGACACCAATTGATCTTGATAATAAATCTGCAAAAAGGTGGTTGGAATCGTATTTGAGCGAATAAATTTGGCAAAGTCATCGCGTTTTGGAGGGTACATACTGCCCTCAAAGTGTCGAGCTTCGATATACTTCTCGTAAACTTCAAACCAATCTGGGTTAATTTGCGTGGTCACTTCCCAGGTATATTGCTTGCCTTTGTTAAGCAAACGCTTTTGGCTTTTTGATGGTTTGCAGTGCTCAACGTCTATTCGAATGGCGATACACTTACTGCACCCTTCACAATGGGGGCGATAAATCGTGTCTCCACTGCGCCTGAACCCATTTGCTAACAACAACTCATAGCCTTGCAAGCTTTGCAGTTCATTATCCAGTGCAATCGCGACACGCTCTTGCTTGTCCTTCAAATAGCTGCATTGATGGCTTTGGGTGAAACCCACTCGAATTTGTTGTAACTCTGGATTCATTTACGGATAGATTCCTTTTCGGTGTTAGCTGACGAGATAAACGCTATAAAGTGAACAGTTGCTGACTGTCGTAGCAACCTGCATTCATCGATGTATCTCTGCTCTCTAAAAGATAGTCTTGAAAGGTGGTTCTTGGTATCTCAATTGCGCCTAAAGAGGCCAAATGTGGGTTCATGATCTGACAATCAATCAGTTTCCCACCATGGTTGATGAAGTGTTGGCAAAAATACCATAACGCTACTTTTGACGCGTTGGGTTTAACACTGACCATAGACTCTCCGCAAAATACCTGACCCACAGAGACGCCGTACAGGCCGCCTATGAGCTCATCACCATCCCATACTTCTACTGAGTGGCATGAGCCTGCTCGAGCAAAGGCTTTATAAGCTACAAGCATTTGCTCTGTTATCCAGGTTTCTTCATCAGGGCGAGTGTCAGCACACAACTGGATAAGGGCTTCAGTGGCGTGATTTAGAGTCACGGTATAAGCGTGCTTTCGTTGAAACTTGATTAAACTTTTTGCAGGCTTGAAAGTGTCAGGTATAAATACCGCTCTTGGCGATGGACTCCACCACAAAATGGGTTCACCATAGCTATACCAAGGAAATATCCCTTGCCTATAGGCGCTTTGTAGTCTGCCTACAGAGAGATCCCCCCCAAATGCCAACAGCCCATTAGGTTCAGCCAATGCTAAACTTGGGTCAGGGAACTGGGTATTACTGAGACTGAGTTCTGGAAGATATAAGGTCATTATAAAATGAGAATACTGATTACATTTTTACTACTGTTTCCATTATTAGCACAAGCTGCTTATCAAAGAAATACAGCGCGTCCAGTTAATGAGGTGGTTTATGGTCAAGTGGATACCGTTCGCTATATTTCTCAGCAACAAATTATCGAATCTGAGGCCAAGGGATGGCAAACCTTATTGGGCGCTGTTGTTGGTGGCGTGATTGGTAATCAATTTGGTGGGGGTACAGGCAAAGAAGTAGCAACCGCGATTGGGGCAGTTGCGGGGGCGGGTGTTGTACAACATTATGGTAATCAGCAGTACCGCGTCGAACACAAGCTGGTGGAGATACTGATCAAGACCGATGACAATCGATTGATTGATGTAATTCAGGATATCGATAGAAACATGCTTTTCTCTGCGGGCGACACCGTTCGTATCCTTTATTTTGATAATGGTGTGCGAGTAGATTTGCATCAATAAAACAAAATTCTCAGATTTAGTGTCAATTGAGTCTGTTTTTCTTTGCGCAATTTCGATAGTCTGAAATTATCTTCAATATCACGACTTAGCATCAAATTGCTTTCAAGGAAAAGACGTCAATGGAAAGCTTAACCCTACAACCTATCTCTAAGGTCAGCGGCCAAGTTAACTTGCCGGGCTCTAAGAGCGTATCCAACCGTGCACTATTGCTTGCAGCCCTTGCAAATGGCACAACTCGTTTAACTAACCTTCTCGACAGTGACGATATTCGTCATATGCTGAATGCCCTTGAGCAACTAGGTGTAAAATACAGCCTATCTCAAGATAAAACAGTCTGTGAGGTTGAAGGTCTAGGTGGCGTATTCAATGCATCTGAAGCACTAGAACTGTTTCTAGGCAATGCGGGTACGGCAATGCGCCCATTGGCTGCGGCACTTTGTGCTAGCCAAGGTGAGTTCGTACTGACGGGTGAGCCGCGTATGAAAGAGCGCCCAATCGGTCACTTGGTTGATGCTCTGCGTGAGGCAGGTGCTGAGGTGACGTATCTTGAAAACGATGGCTTCCCACCGCTTAAGATCCAAGGTACAGGGCTAACCTCTGGTGAGGTATCTATTGACGGCTCTATTTCTAGCCAGTTTCTAACGGCATTTCTAATGACTGCACCTTTAGCTGATGGTGATATCACTATCAATATTGAAGGCGACCTAGTCTCTAAGCCTTACATCGATATTACTTTGCATATCATGCAACAGTTCGGCGTTAGCGTTGAAAACTACGATTATCAAAAATTCATTGTACGCTCTGGTCAAAGCTATGTAGCACCAGGGGATTTCTTAGTAGAAGGCGATGCATCGTCCGCATCATACTTCTTAGCGGCCGCTGCCGTTGGCGGTGGTGAAATCAAGGTGACAGGCATTGGCAAAGACAGTATCCAAGGCGATATTCAATTTGCAGATGCACTGCAGGCTATGGGCGCTGAAATCGAATGGGGCAGTGATTACATCATTGCTCGTAAAGGCGAATTGAAAGCCGTTGATATGGACTTCAACCATATCCCAGACGCAGCAATGACCATTGCAACAGCAGCGCTGTTTGCAGAGGGCACAACAGCCATTCGCAACGTCTACAACTGGCGTGTGAAAGAAACAGACCGTTTAGCGGCAATGGCCACTGAGCTGCGTAAAGTGGGTGCGACGGTTGAAGAGGGTGAAGACTACATTATTATCACTCCGCCACAGCAGTTGATTCATGCAGCCATTGATACCTATGACGATCACCGTATGGCGATGTGTTTCTCGTTAGTGGCATTGAGCGATACACCTGTGACAATCAACGACCCTAAGTGTACGTCAAAAACCTTCCCTGACTACTTTGATAAGCTCCAAGGTCTAGTGGTCGCTTAGGTCGACATAAAATTCCCTCGAAAGAAAACGAGTAGAATAAAAAACGGGCTCCCACTGGGAGCCCGTTTACTATGTAATCAGCCTTAGTTGGCTGGTGGCGCCTGCTCAAGGAGTGCCTTGTTGTGACGCAACATCGTTAGAATATCATTGATGTAGTCATCAGAGCGCTCTGAGTAGCTGCCTAGACCATGAATCAGCTGTTCAGCGGTTGGCGTCTTATGTTGTGCGCGAATATTCGCACGGAGCTCTCTAAAGCTGCTGTACGCTTGGTTGGTGTTTAGGTTATCGACGTAGGCAGATACTGAATCACCAACGGAGTTGAACTTAGCCACTTCGTGGGTCATACCTTCTTTACGTTGGTTTGGCACAACGCCACAGCCTTGGGTAAAGCACCATTGACCAAAGAAGTTATTGGCTTCTTTAGCAAAGCGGGAGGTTCCCCAGCCACTTTCATTGGCCGCTTGGATCAAAACCAGCTGTTCTGGAATCACGTCTACATGAACAAGTAGGGCATCGACTTCATTCAGGCTGAAATCTTTCACTTCGACGCGATACTGACTGGCAATTTGAGTCAATGTGTTCTGCTCTGCTTCAGACAATACTTGGCCACCAACTAACTCGCTTTGTAGCGTCACTAACGTTTGGCGTTGCTGCTGAACAAAGGCATTTTTCTTTTCAATGTACGGCTTAATGAAGGCAAAAAATGCACTTTTCTTCTGATTTACGTCGCTGATTGCGGCAAAATCGGGTACCGATACTTTTTCAAATTGTAGAGAATTTTGGTTATTACCCATACCTAGATGGTAATAGGTGGAAGCCATCAAAATGATAGCCATGCTACCAATAATAATTGCGCCATTTGTTGGTATAAATCTGCGTAAACTCACCGTAATTCCTTGTCTCAATCGATTGAAAAATGTGAAGTGGGTCATTATATGTGAGAGCGAAGCGCTTGGATACAGGCGCAACATTATGTTGCGTGTTTTATATGGCACATGGTGGAAAGGCGTCGATATAGAGGCAATAAAAAGAGGCCCTTAGAGGAGCCCTTTTTAATAATTAACGAACTGTAAATTCTTTTGAAAGGTGGTGCGCTAAGTATTTGAACATGTTGAAAACAGCGGTAGTGTTAGGGGTTGGCAAACCGTTGCCATCAAGGAAGTATTCACCCTTGAATATCAACACCTCATCCTTTTCAACAACCGAGGTCGCGCGCATTCCCTCTATATAGTCGTCGTGTTCTTGGATGATGTTATTTGCAATCATCAGCAACTCAAGTTCTGAGATAGGCTTCTTATCACTCATCTTGTTACCTATAGTTCAATTAAATTCTGGCGCTAAGTGTACCGCTAATAACAGGCAAAACAAAAGCAGATTCATGTAAATCCATCTATGGTCTATCCTGACTAGACTGGCTATTAAGCGCACAATTAGCACTAAAAGAGTAAAAATGGGTTGATTTTGAAAAAATCTCGCTCAATAGTAAAAAAAGAATCAAAAGTAGAGTTCGCACGTTTGCGGGCCAAAAACATAGGACAGAACGTTCAGTTATGGGTAAGTCTCTCGTTATAGTGGAGTCACCAGCTAAGGCAAAAACGATCAATAAATACCTTGGCAAAGACTTCATTGTTAAATCTAGTGTTGGTCACGTACGTGATCTACCTACTGCGGGTCAATCCAGCGGTAAAAAGGCTACGCCTGTATCCACCAAAGGAATGAGCGTAGAAGAAAAAGCACGCATTAAGAAAGAAAAAGATAAGAAAGCTCTGATCAAAAAGATGGGTATCGACCCATACCATGGTTGGGAAGCTAACTATCAAATCCTTCCTGGTAAAGAGAAGGTAGTTTCTGAACTGCAAAAACTCGCTAAAGACGCTGACTACGTTTATCTCGCAACCGATTTGGACCGCGAAGGAGAGGCTATCGCATGGCACCTTCGTGAGATCATCGGCGGCGATGAACAGCGATACAAGCGTGTAGTGTTTAACGAAATTACTAAAAATGCTATCCAGCAAGCGTTCGAAACTCCGGGCGAGTTGAACATGGATGGTGTTAATGCTCAGCAAGCGCGTCGCTTTATGGACCGCGTTGTGGGCTTTATGGTTTCACCGTTACTTTGGAAAAAGGTGGCTCGTGGTCTGTCTGCGGGTCGTGTTCAATCCGTTGCTACCAAGCTTGTGGTTGAGCGTGAACGCGAGATCAAGGCATTCACTCCTGAAGAATACTGGGACGTTCATGCGAATACGCTAACTAACAAGAGCGATGACTTCCGTTTGATGGTCGCTCAACGTGACGGACAAGCGTTCAAGCCGAGAAATGAAGCAGACACTAAAACCGCTTTAAACGTTTTAGAAAAAGCAGAGTACGAGGTTTGTAAGCGAGAAGACCGCCCAACGAAGAGCAAACCTTCGGCGCCTTACATCACATCGACGCTGCAGCAAGCGGCAAGTACGCGTTTGGGTTACGGCGTTAAGAAAACCATGATGCTGGCTCAACGTCTGTATGAAGCGGGTTACATTACCTATATGCGTACCGACTCCACTAACTTGAGTAGTGAAGCGGTAGAAAACTTACGCAGCTACATCGGTAGCGAATACGGTGATAAGTACCTACCTGCGAAGCCTATTACTTACGGAAGTAAAGAGGGCGCGCAAGAGGCGCACGAAGCGATCCGTCCTTCGAGCGTAGAAGTGAAGGTTGACGACCTAGCGGGCGTTGATGCTGATGCTCATAAGCTGTATGCACTGATTTGGAATCAGTTTGTGGCGTGTCAAATGACACCGGCACAATATGACTCGACAACCATCAGTGTTAAAGCGGCTGAATTTACCCTAAAAGCGAAAGGTCGAATCCTTAAGTTTGATGGTTGGACTCGCGTCCAGCGCCCTATGGGTAAGAACGAAGATCAGCTCCTTCCTGAGGTTAAACTGGGCGATAAGCTTTCACTGAAAGAGCTAGAACCCAAGCAACACTTTACTAAGCCACCGGCGCGCTTTACTGAAGCAGCCTTGGTTAAAGAGCTTGAGAAGCGCGGTATTGGTCGTCCATCAACGTACGCATCTATCATCTCGACCATTCAAGATCGTGGATACGTGAAAGTTGAACAGCGTCGCTTCTATGCTGAGAAAATGGGTGAGATTGTTTCAGATCGCTTGAACAATAGTTTCCTTGACCTGATGAACTACGACTTTACTGCCCGTATGGAGCAGAAACTCGATCAGATTGCAGAGGGCGATGCGACTTGGACTCAGGTTCTAGATAGCTTCTTCACTGATTTCTCATCTGAGTTAGAGAAAGCTGAGCTGGATGCAGACGAAGGCGGTATGGAACAAAACCATATCGTAATGACAGATATTGAATGTCCGACGTGTTCTCGCCCTATGGGTATCAGAACTGCGTCAACGGGTGTTTTCTTAGGGTGTTCGGGCTATGCGTTGCCACCGAAGGAGCGTTGCAAAACGACCATTAACCTCGGTGATGAAGATGGAATCATCAACGTTCTTGAAGAAGACCCAGAAACGGCTGCGCTACGTGCTAAACGTCGCTGTCCTATCTGTGAAACAGCGATGGATGCTTATCTAATTGATGATAAGCGTAAGCTTCATGTGTGTGGTAACAATCCAAACTGTGAAGGCTACGAGATCGAAAACGGTGAGTTTAAGGTCAAGGGCTATGATGGTCCTGTTGTTGAGTGTGATAAATGTGGCTCTGATATGGTGTTGAAAAACGGCCGTTTTGGTAAGTACATGGATTGCACCAGCGAAACCTGTAAGAACACCCGTAAGATTTTGCGTAATGGCGAAGTTGCGCCACCAAAAGAAGATCCAGTGCACTTCCCTGAACTACCTTGTACTCAGTCGGATGCGTATTTTGTACTTCGTGATGGTGCTTCAGGTCTATTCATGGCAGCAAGTAACTTCCCTAAATCTCGTGAAACTCGAGCGCCGTTAGTGGAAGAACTGTCTCGCTTTAAGGATCGCTTATCGCCTAAATTCCAGTATTTGGCGGATGCACCTGTAGAGGATCCAGACGGTAGGCCAACAGTGGTTCGCTTTAGCCGTAAGAGCAAAGAGAACTATGTTCGTTCTGAAATCGATGGTAAGCCTTCTGGTTGGACTGGCTTATACATTGACGGTAAGTGGGAAATTACTGACAAGCGCAAAAAACCAAAAGCGAAGAGCTAGCGGTTTGTAGCCTGAATGACAAGAGCCAGTGCCGATGATTCGTGCGCTGGCTTTTTTGTTTAAAATTTAACCGAAAGAGTAATTTAATTCTGAGTTAAACGTTTGCGTTTTCATAGTGTGTTGAAGGTCACATTTCTAGCGTCTACAATTTGCAGATCTATTCCCCTAACATAGAACTCGAATGAAATTTCCAGGCCAACGCAAATCTAAGCACTACTTTCCAGTCAATACCTCTGATCCATTAGTTCCGAAAACACAATCTGATGACGGTGCTCATAGCACCTATGTTGTGGGAATTGATCAGACGTTAGTAGATATAGAAGCTACGGTGTCCGATGACTTCATTAGCAAGTTTAATCTTAGTAAGGGGCATTCGTTAGTCATTGACGACCAAACCGCAGAGTCTCTGTATAACGAACTTAAACAGCAGCAATTGATCACTAACGAATATGCGGGTGGCACCATTGGTAACACCTTGCACAACTATTCAGTATTAGCAGATGATAAGTCTATCTTGCTTGGCGTAATGAGTGCTGAAATTAAAATTGGTAGTTATGGCTTTCGCTATTTGTGTAACACTTCTAGCCGAATGGATCTTAACTACCTACAAGGTGTGAATGGCGCTATTGGCCGCTGCTTTACTCTTATCTCGGATGGGGGAGAGCGTACCTTTGCCATTAGCGAAGGCCAGATGAACCAACTTCGCGCTGAGAGTATTCCAGAGTCTATTTTCCCTGACGCAGCCGCTCTTGTGTTGACCTCATACCTAGTTCGTTGCAAAGAGGGTGACCCTATGCCTGAAGCAACGATGAAGGCAGTAGAGTACGCGAAAAAGCACGACGTACCTGTTGTATTAACCCTAGGCACAAAATTTGTTATTCAGGATGATCCGCAATTCTGGATTGATTTTATTTCAGAGAACGTTTCTGTTGTGGCAATGAACGAAGAAGAGGCGGAGGCGCTGACAGGCCTGAGCGACCCTTTGTTAGCTGCTGATAAAGTATTGGACTGGGCTGACTTAGTTCTGTGTACTGCGGGCCCTGTGGGACTATTTATGGCAGGCTACACTGAGGAGAGTGCTAAGCGCGAAACCTCACTGCCGCTTCTACCAGGAGAAATCGCTGAATTTAACCGCTATGAATTCAGTCGTCCTGCTTTAAAATCGGCGTGTACGACTCCATTTAAAGTCTACTCTCACATCGCACCATATATGGGTGGTCCAGAGAAGATTAAGAACACCAATGGAGCAGGGGATGCGGCTTTGTCTGCTTTGTTACATGATTTGTCAGCGAATAGATTCCATAAGCAAAATATTCCTAACTCAAGTAAACATGAGCACGAATATTTGACTTACTCTTCTTTTTCTCAGGTTTGTAAATATTCTAATCGCGCCAGTTATGAAGTTTTAGCGCAGCATTCACCTCGTTTATCTCGTGGATTACCAGAGCGAGAAGATAGCCTAGAAGAGGCGTACTGGGAAAGGTAATATTCTGTAATTAAATTAAGGCTCCGATAGGGGCCTTTTTACATAGAGCTGACAATTAACGTTTATTTGTGCTTTAGAGGGGTTGGGATTAAAAATACCTAGTGGTACTGGGTAGTACAAGAGATTACAAACTTATCGGTATTGCAGTCGATATAGCTCTGTTCAATGATTTAATATCATTCCTTTATCTATTGTTATTTTTTTGTGCTCAAGATTGCATATATTGGTTAATTGAAGGCATAAAAAAGCTCCCTAGTAGGGAGCTTAATTCAATCTAATGCAAATCTAGTATTTAAATTATGCTTTGATTAGGAAAGAGTCTAGAGACTTACCTTCATCAAGTTGTTTTTGGATTGCAGAAGGCGTACGGCCTTGACCAGTCCAAGTTTTAGTTGCACCACTTTCATTTACGTATTCGTATTTAGCAGGACGTGGAGCGCGTTTAGATTTTGCTTTACCCGCTTTAGCTGTAGAATCACCAGCAACTGCTGCTACTAGATCTTCAATATCAATGCCTTCTTTAAGAAGTTGTTGAGCATATTCTGCTAGTTTCTTTTCTTTTTCTTCACGTGCTGCACGTTCTTCAGCTTCGTTTTCACGACGTTCTTCTACAACAGTCGTTAATTTATCTAAAGCTTCTTCTAGTTGTTCAAAAGTTAGTTCACGAGAGAAAGCGCGAAGACTACGGATATTTAAAAGTGTTTTAGTGATTTCAGACATTTTTTGATCCCATCAGATTTATACAGCAAACAAATGTTGCCTAAGTAAAGTGCACAGCTGTGCCACAGAATAAGTCAATTATATAAGAGCTTTTCAAATAGTTAAATATAAAATAAATAAAATTTCAAAAATAATAAGAAACAAAAGATTCGAAAATAAAAGGAATTTTTAAACTTACATAAATTAATCGGTACTATTCAAAGTAAAGTTTCTTAACTTTAATCTCTTTATAGAGCTTTAACTCTATTTATTGGGTGGCAATACTGATTAGCTAACTACCTGATCTTCAAGGCTAAATCTATATGGGTGAGATTTTGAAGCTGGACTACTCATGCTTGGATACTGCTTCCGAATGAAGTGTTGCCACTTTATGTTGCATTTTCTATTTAACTCAGTAGAATGCGTCGCTCCTAGATCATCTAGTAGCATATTACATTTTGTAAGTTGCGTAACTAGGGGATGAGGTAGAGGCGCAGATACTATCAGTAGCTAACAATAGAGTGATGTCGTTGTAATTGTTAGTGAAAGGAGTAACTGCCGAAATGAGTAATCCAATCAAGGTTGCTTGTTGGGGTTATTTCCGAAAGGAATAACACTGCCATAGTCTATTGTGTTGTTAAACTATGGAGCGCTACTGTGGGGTAACCTGTCGCCTGATGGGTTGCTTATTCAACATCATGTCGAATGCCTATCTACAGTAGATCTCTTACCAAATTTGGTATTAAGAAGATCATGAATTTAATGGATTTTGCTACATCGCCTGTTTCTTTATTGCCCCCATTATTGGCTTTAGGGCTGGCTATTATTACTCGTCGCGTACTGCTTTCTTTGGGTACCGGTATCGTCCTTGGCGGTTTCCTTTTAGCTGATTACTCCGTAACTGGAGCAGCGGGTTACATTTTTGACACCGTTTATGGCGTATTCATTGAAGACGGCAGTATCAACTCATGGAATATGAGTATTGTTGGGTTTCTATTATTACTAGGCATGATGACAGCATTGCTGACATTGTCTGGTGGTACTCGCGCATTTGCTGAGTGGGCTCAGTCTCGCGTGAAAAGCAAGCGTGGCTCTAAGCTACTTGCTGCTTTCCTAGGTGTGTTCATCTTTATTGATGATTACTTCAACAGCCTTGCTGTTGGCGCGGTTGCTCGTCCTGTGACAGACCGTTTCTACGTTTCAAGAGCAAAACTTGCCTACATTCTTGATTCGACGGCTGCGCCTATGTGTGTGCTGATGCCGGCTTCAAGCTGGGGTGCATACATAATGACGATCATTGGTGGCATCCTTGTTAGCCACAACATGACCGAATATTCTGCACTGGGCGCTTACGTTCGTCTTATCCCAATGAACTTCTATGCCGTGTTTGCACTGCTTATGGTATTCGCTGTAGCCTGGTTTAAGATTGATGTCGGTGCGATGCGTCGTCATGAGATTGAAGCATCTCAAGGTCGCGGCTTTGAAAAAGACGAAGAAGCAGAAGGCTCTCACTTAATTGATGAAGAGCTGGATATTGAGCAAAGCTCTCGCGGTTCAGTTACAGACCTTATTCTTCCAATCGTTACTTTGATCGTAGCGACAGTGGCGGCAATGATGTATACCGGCGGCCTGGCTCTGGCTGAAGATGGTATTGCCTTTAACGTGCTAGGCGCGTTTGAGAACACCGATGTAGGTACTTCTCTTATCTATGGTGGTCTTGTTGGTATTGTCGTGGCACTTGCAACCGTATTGCGTCAGGGTTTACCTGCAGTTCAAATTAGCCGCGCATTGTGGATTGGTGCGAAATCTATGTTTGGCGCAATTCTCATCCTAGTTTTTGCATGGTCTATTGGTAGCGTAATTGGTGACATGAAGACAGGTTCTTACCTATCGTCAATGGCACAACAAGCGAACATCAATGCAGGCTGGTTGCCAGTTATCCTATTCTTACTAGCGGGTGTGATGGCATTCTCTACCGGTACTTCTTGGGGTACATTCGGTATTATGCTTCCAATCGCCGGTGACATGGCAGGAGCAACCGACCTTGCGCTAATGCTTCCTATGTTGGGTGCAGTACTGGCGGGTTCAGTATTTGGTGACCACTGTTCACCTATCTCAGACACCACCATCCTGTCATCTACGGGTGCACGTTGTAATCACATCGACCACGTTTCGACTCAGTTGCCGTATGCGCTCTCTGTAGCGCTTATTTCTTGCGTGGGCTTTATCACCCTAGGTATGACGACCTCAGTGGCGATTTCGTTTGCAGCATCAAGTGTGGCTTTCGTGGTGGTATGCTTTGTACTTTCAACGCTGTCTCGCTCTAAGATGGCTTGCCAAAAGGCATAGTGCGTCTAAGTACCGAGTGAAATGATGATTAAAAAGGAAGCTCTGCTTCCTTTTTTTGTAAACGGTATTTTACGTTTCGGTCGAACCCTAAGTAAATTTACCCTGAAATCGAATTTTTCATAACTAAACGGTTGCAAAGTTTGATCTGCTTAGTTAGTGTGTTTGTAAGCCAATTGAATGAGCCTTTAAGAACATGCGCCGACAAGATATGAACCTTCATCATCACCATCACCCACACTAGTCTTTCGGGCGAGTTGCGCGTATCCGGGAGACAATGCTCTCGGAGGTTGAATCAAGAATTCAGATTTAAACCCTTGGGAGCCTAGCCCCAAGGGTTTTTTCATTTTTACACGATTTACAAATTAGAATATCAGCACAGGGAATCTGCAATGCAAACACAACGTCTAAGAATTGCTATTCAAAAGAAAGGTCGACTTAGCAAAGAATGTCAGGAATTACTCAAGAAGAGTGGCGTTAAATTCAACATCATGGGAGAGCGTCTAGTCGCTCATTCGTTAAACACACCGATCGATCTTCTGTTGGTGCGCGATGACGATATCCCGGGTCTTATCATGGATGGTGTTGTTGATTTAGGTTTCATTGGTGAGAATGAATTAGAAGAGGTTCGACTTGATCGCAAAGCGCAAGGACAACCAAGCACCTTCAAGACACTGCGTCGCCTAGACTTTGGCGGTTGCCGCTTATCTATCGCTGTGGATAAAGAGATGGAATACGCAGGTCCTCAAGACCTAGCCGGGAAACGCATTGCAACAAGCTACCCACACTTGCTTAAGGCGTACATGGACACGCAAGGCATCGAATTTAGCACCTGTATGCTAACCGGTTCTGTAGAAGTGGCTCCTCGTGCGGGTCTTGCCGACGGCATTGCTGACTTAGTGTCAACTGGCGCGACGCTAGAAGCGAATGGCCTAAAAGAAGCCGAAGTTATCTTCCGTTCAAAAGCGACACTGATTCAACGTGACGGCGAGTTTGACCAAGAGAAATTAGACCTTATCGATAAACTGCTTACTCGCATGCAGGGCGTGCAGCAAGCTAAAGAATCAAAATACATCATGCTTCACGCGCCTCTTGACCGCTTAGAAGAAGTCACCGCGCTACTTCCAGGTGCTGAAGACCCAACAGTACTGCCACTATCTAACGATAAGTCTAAAGCCGCTATCCACCTAGTAAGCTCAGAAAATCTGTTTTGGGAAACCATGGAGCAGCTGAAAGAGTTGGGTGCAAGCTCAATCCTAGTGCTACCTATTGAGAAAATGATGGAGTAGGTGATGAGAACGGTTACTTGGGAATCATTAAGTAAAGAGCAGCAAAGCGCTGTTCTGCAGCGCCCAGCCATTGCTGAGGGTGCAAACATTACCGCCGCAGTCTCTGCGGTAGTCGACAGCGTTAAAAAAGACGGTGATAAGGCACTGCTGGAGCTTACAGAGAAGTTTGATGGTATTCGCCCAGACAGTATCCGCGTCTCTAATGCCGACATCGATGCCGCCTCTGAGCGTCTGTCTGAAGAGATGAAGGCTGCGCTTAACCAAGCGTACCAAAACATCGCAAAGTTTCACCAAGCGCAGAAACCAACGCCAATAAAGGTAGAAACTCAGCCGGGTGTGGTATGCGAGCAAGTAACGCGTCCTATTAATACGGTCGGTTTGTATATTCCCGGTGGTAGCGCACCATTACCATCAACGGTATTGATGCTTGGCGTGCCAGCGCAAATTGCAGGCTGCAACAAGGTTGTATTGTGCTCACCTCCGCCGATCGCCGATGAAATCCTGTATGTGGCTAAGCTGTGTAATATCGACGAAGTGTATAACCTAGGTGGTGGACAAGCGATTGCGGCTATGGCCTATGGCACGGACACGGTAGCCAAGGTTGACAAGATCTTCGGACCAGGCAACGCGTATGTTACAGAAGCTAAGCGTCAAGTGAGCAATGATTTTCGCGGTGCAGGCATTGATATGCCAGCAGGTCCTTCAGAGGTGCTAGTCATTGCCGATGAAACTGCAGACGCTGACTTTATTGCCGCAGATCTATTGAGCCAAGCAGAGCACGGCCCGGACTCTCAAGTTGTTCTTGTGACGCCTTCAGTGCTGATTGCTGACCAAGTGACCGACGCAGTTCAGCGCCAGCTGCAGTTACTGTCTCGCAAAGATATCGCTCAGCAAGCTCTAGCTTCTAGCTTAATCATCATTGCTGAATCAGTGACTCAAGCCATCGCTATCTCGAACTACTACGGCCCTGAACACTTAATTGTTCAGACTAAGAACCCACGTGAGTTAGTGCCACTTCTTGATAATGCTGGCTCTATCTTCTTAGGTGACTGGTCTCCAGAGTCTGTGGGTGATTATGCATCGGGCACCAACCACGTACTGCCAACATATGGCTATACGCGCACGTACTCTAGCCTTGGGTTAGCAGACTTTAGTAAACGAATGACAGTACAAGAGCTGAGCGCAGATGGCTTAAGACTATTAGCACCAACGGTTGTGACTATGGCCGACGCGGAAGGTCTTGATGCCCACAAACGCGCTGTGACTATACGCGTAGAAAAACTGTTATCGGCTGAGTAGGAGAGATTGAACATGGAAAAGTTAGCTCGTAAACAAGTTCAGGCTCTTACTCCGTATCTCTCGGCTCGCCGCATTGGTGGTTCGGGGGATGTATGGCTAAACGCCAATGAATCACCGTTTGATAATGCCTACACACTTGAGGCTTCTCGCCTAAATCGCTATAGCGAATGTCAGCCTCCACAGTTGATTGAAGCTTATGCCGCTTATGCTGGCGTTACACCACAACAAGTGTTGACCTCGCGCGGTGCCGATGAAGGCATCGAACTGCTTATCCGTGCGTTTTGTGAGCCGGGCGAAGACGCAATTCTATACTGTCCACCTACCTATGGCATGTATGCCATTAGCGCCGAGACGATTGGGGTTGAGCGTAAGACAGTGCCTCTCACACAAGAGTGGCAGTTGAACTTGGAATCCATCGAGCAAAACCTCGATGCGGTGAAACTGGTCTTTGTTTGCTCCCCGAACAACCCAACGGGGAACTTAATCAATCGTGAAGATATTGTCTCTCTACTTGAGATGACAAAAGATAAAGCGATTGTGGTGATGGACGAAGCCTATATCGATTTCTGCCCAGAAGCGTCTACGGTTGATCTTCTGAGCCAATATCCAAACCTTGCCATCTTGCGCACCATGTCTAAAGCCTTTGCGCTTGCGGGTCTGCGTTGTGGGTTTACCTTGGCAAATGAGGCGCTGATTCAGGTGCTACTTAAGGTGATTGCGCCTTACCCAGTGCCAGTGCCAGTGGCGGATATTGCTTCATCTGCCTTGTCCAAAGAAGGGCTTGAGCGTGCAATGACGCAGATTTCAATCCTAAATGATAACCGAGCATTCTTAGAGGGTGAGTTACAGGCCCTCCCTGATGTGACGGTATTTGCCGGATTTGGTAATTACTTGTTGGTGCGCTTTAGCGATGGCGATGCGTTATTTAAAGCCGCTTGGGATGCAGGTATTATCTTGCGTAACTCCCCAATTAAAGACTGTGTGCGTATCAGCATTGGCAGTCGTGAAGAATGTGAAAAGACGCTGAATTTTATTAAGCAACAATTGGCTCAATTTGCTGCGTAGGACGCCGAATTAGAAAAAGGAATAATAATGAGCAACTCCCAAAAGATTTTATTTATCGACCGTGACGGCACCTTAATTGTTGAGCCACCGGTAGATTTTCAAGTAGACCGCCTAGACAAACTCAAGTTTGAACCTTTGGTGATCCCAAGCCTATTAACCCTACAAGATGCGGGATACCGCCTTGTTATGGTGACCAACCAAGACGGCTTAGGCACAGATAGCTACCCGCAGGCTGACTTTGATGCGCCTCACGACTTGATGATGCACCTTTTTGAATCTCAAGGCGTACGCTTTGATGATGTGCTTATCTGTCCGCACTTTGAAGAAGACAACTGCTCTTGCCGCAAGCCAAAGCTAGGTATGGTGAAAGAGTACCTGCAATCAGGCAAGGTAGACTTTAAAACATCGGCTGTGATTGGCGATCGAATGACAGACCTTCAACTCGCCGAAAATATGGCGATACAGGGTATCCAGTACAATCCTGAAACGCTAAATTGGCCTGCTATCGTCAAGATGTTGACCACTAACCCTCGCATTGCTGAGGTCGTACGTACCACCAAGGAGACGGACATTCGTGTTGCGGTAAACCTTGATGAAGCGGGCGGCAACAAGATTGAGACCGGCCTTGGATTTTTCGACCACATGCTGGATCAAATTGCCACACACGGCGGCTTCCAGCTCAAGCTATCTGTTGATGGTGACCTGCACATCGACGATCACCACACCGTAGAAGATACGGCACTGGCCCTAGGCCAAGCTATCAAAGAAGCTTTGGGTGATAAGCGTGGTATCGGTCGCTTCGGCTTTAGCCTGCCAATGGATGAGTGTTTGGCGCAGTGTAGCCTAGACCTTTCTGGTCGTGCTTACCTAAAGTTTGATGCCAAATTTAGCCGCGAAGAGGTTGGCGGTTTCTCAACGGAGATGGTTGTTCACTTCTTCCGCTCTCTTGCTGATGGCATGGCGTGTACGCTGCACCTGTCGTCAACGGGTGATAACGATCACCACATCATCGAGAGCTTGTTTAAAGCATTTGGCCGTACTTTGCGCCAAGCGATCAAGGTTGAAGGTACTGAGCTACCAAGCAGCAAAGGGATGTTGTAAGAGATGAGTGTGGAAAATCAATCGCAAACTGTTGTGATCATTGATACCGGCTGTGCAAACGTATCTTCAGTACGCTTTGCTATCGAACGCTTAGGCTTTGATGTGTCAGTATCAAAAGATCCAGATGTAGTGCTAGGGGCTGACAAGCTGTTTTTGCCTGGCGTTGGCACCGCTAGTGAGGCAATGCAAAACCTTAAACAGCGCAATCTGATTGAGCTGGTTAAGCAGGTAGAAAAGCCGATGCTAGGCATCTGCTTAGGTATGCAGCTTCTTGGGAAACTGTCTGAAGAAAAAGGCCAAAAAGCCGATGAGATTGTACCCTGCCTTGGCCTTTGTGAAGGAGAAGTGCGCAAGCTAGACAGTAAAGACTTTCCTCTGCCTCACATGGGCTGGAACACAGTGTCGGCGACAGAAGGCCACCCTTTGTTTAAGGGGATTGAGTCAGGAGAGTACTTTTACTTTGTGCACAGCTTTGCGATGCCAGTAGGGGACTACACCATTGCCAGCTGTGACTACGGCAGTCGCTTTAGCGCAGCAATTCAGAGTGGCAACTACTATGGTGTTCAGTTTCACCCAGAGCGCTCTTCAAAGGCTGGCTCACAATTGATTAAAAACTTTTTAGAGCTGTAAGGCTTTAAATCTTTCGACTTTAGGGACTAGAAGTGATTATTCCAGCATTAGATTTAATTGAAGGTCAGGTAGTCAGGTTATACCAAGGTGACTACGGACAAGTAACAGAGTACAAGGTAGACCCGGCAGAGCAGTTCAACCTCTATCATCAAGCGGGTGCTAACTGGCTACACTTGGTTGACCTAACGGGCGCAAAAGATACCAGTGCACGTCAGCTTGATCTTATCGGTCGACTTCTGAAAAGCACCCCAGCTAAGATTCAAATCGGTGGCGGTGTTCGTACAGAGCAAGACGTCATTGATTTGCTCGATGCCGGCGCAGAGCGAGTGGTTGTAGGTTCAACCGCCGTTAAGCAACCAGAGCTGGTCAAAGGCTGGATGGAAAAATACGGCCCTGAACATATTGTCCTAGCGCTGGATGTCAACATAGACAAAGAAGGCAATCGCAAGGTTGCGGTATCAGGATGGCAAGAAGACTCAGGCGTGACGATTGAAGCGCTTATTGAAGACTTTTTAACCGTTGGCTTAAAGCATGTACTTTGTACTGATATTTCAAAAGACGGCACTTTGACGGGCTCCAATGTAGAGCTGTATGTCGACCTGTGTAAGCAGTATCCACAAGTACACTTTCAATCCTCTGGTGGTATCGGAAGCCTGGCGGATATCGAAGCACTAAAGGATACCGGTGTGCGCGGTGTCATTGTGGGACGCGCCTTGCTTGATGGCAAGTTTACCGCAGAACAAGCATTTGCGAGCTGGAAAACAGCCTAGTCATTGAGTTTAAGCTTTTAAAAGGATTACAGGTATTATGTTAGCAAAGCGAATAATTCCTTGTTTAGATGTCCGCGATGGACAAGTTGTAAAGGGTGTTCAGTTTAGAAACCATGAAATCATTGGTGATATTGTTCCCTTGGCTCAGCGTTATGCCGAAGAGGGCGCTGATGAGTTGGTGTTCTATGATATTACCGCCTCTAGTGATGGCCGTGTAGTAGACAAGAGCTGGGTTGCTCGTGTTGCTGAGGTGATTGATATTCCATTTTGTGTTGCTGGTGGCATAAAGTCCGCTGAAGACGCCTCTCGTATTTTAGAGTTTGGCGCTGATAAGGTATCCATCAATTCTCCAGCCTTGGCTGATCCAGGATTGATTACTCACTTAGCGGACAAATTCGGCGTGCAGTGTATTGTTGTTGGTATTGATTCGTACTTTGATAAAGAGACGGGTAAGTATCAGGTGTACCAATTCACTGGAGACGAAGCGAGAACCAAAGCGACTCAATGGGAAACCAAAGATTGGGTGCAAGAGGTGCAAAAGCGTGGCGCGGGTGAAATTGTGTTGAACATGATGAACCAAGACGGTGTTCGCAATGGCTACGATGTTACTCAGCTGAACATGGTGCGTGAGGTATGTAAGGTACCTTTGATTGCATCAGGTGGCGCAGGCGCTATGGAACACTTTGCAGAAGCCTTCAATAAAACCAATGTGGATGGTGCGTTAGCCGCTTCAGTATTCCACAAGCAAATCATCAATATTGGTGAATTAAAACAATACCTTAAGACCCAAGCAGTAGAGGTGAGAATATGAGTTTTGCAGCAGCTGAAGTAACGACATTAGCTGAAAGAATTGACTGGGATAAGGTTGATGGCTTGGTGCCTGCCATTGTTCAGGACTTCACTTCTAGCCAAGTATTGATGATGGGTTACATGAACCCAGAGGCATTGCAGAAAACTGGCGAAACTGGAAATGTGACCTTTTTCTCACGCACTAAGCAGCGTCTGTGGACTAAGGGTGAAACCTCTGGCAACGTACTGCAGCTTAAAAACATCGCGCTAGATTGCGACAACGACACCCTGCTGGTGAAGGTAGCGCCAATTGGTCCTACTTGCCACACTGGCACAACAACCTGCTGGGATGCAGACTCTCAAGAAGAATCGCAAATGGTGTGGCTTCATCAGCTCGAGACTTTATTGGCCGAGCGCAAATCAGCCGATCCTGATTCTTCCTACACCGCTAGTTTATATGCCCGTGGCACCAAGCGTATTTCGCAGAAAGTGGGCGAAGAAGGCGTTGAAGTCGCGCTTGCGGCGACGTCGGGCGATAAGGCGGAACTAGTGTGTGAGTCTGCGGACCTGATTTATCACTTGATTGTGCTACTTCAAGACCAAGGCTTATCGCTAAATGACGTGGTGAGCAAGCTTAAAGAGCGTCATAAATAATAATTAGCCAATTCAATTTAAAAGGCCATCTCAAAATGAAGTGACCCCTTAAAGTTGGACATTTCTGTTAAGCGGCTTTTAAGGCCTGATTTCGATATTCCGTCGGAGTCAGGCCTTTTAGTTTCACTTTGATGCGCTTTGTATTGTAATACTCGATGTATTCGTCAATATGTGCGATTAAGTCATCGGCATCTTCAAAGTGTTGATTATGGTACATTTCTGTTTTCAGTAAGGCAAAGAAGTTCTCTGCTACTGCGTTATCTAAGCAGTTTCCTTTTCGTGACATACTTTGAGTTAATCCCTGCTCAGCGAGAGTTTTCTGATACTTCCTATGCCTATATTGCCACCCTTGATCGCTATGCACTATTGGCTTAGCGTCTTTGGCTAAGGTTGCAACCGCCTCTGTCAGCATGTCAGTGACCAGAGGTAAGCACGCATTTTTCGCAACTTTGTAAGCCACAACTTCCTGCGTAAACAGATCAACGATTGGTGATAGGTACACCTTCTGCTGTTGAACTTTAAACTCAGTGACATCAGTTACCCACTTTTCATCAGGCTTCGTTGCACTGAAGTCCCGTTTAAGTACATTTGGAGCGGTTTTTCCAGTTTCTCCTTTGTAAGAGCGGTACCGCTTAGGTCTGACCGTTGATTTCAAGCCTAGTAATCCCATCAGGCGTTGAACTGTCTTATGGTTAAGCCTGACGTCGTATTTCCTTAACTCTAAATGAATACGACGATATCCATATCTCCCTTTATGGTCATGATATATTTTCTCAATCAACTGTTTTTCATCTTGATAGCTTTCGGCAGCGTTGTTCGACTGTGCATGATAATAGAAGCTACTTCTTGCTAATTTAAGGGCATGCAAGAGATGTTGTTGTGGATATTGATTTTTAAGAGCTAGAACTACTTTCGTTTTTTCTTTGTTCGACGATGCTTCTCCTGTTCCAGCTCCTCTAACTTTTTTAGGACAGCATTCTCAGCTCGCAAGTACGCTAACTCCTCTTTGATCTCTTCCAGTGTTTTCTCATCATCGCTCTTGTTTTGAATAAAAGGATGCTTACTCATTGCGGGTCGTCCTCTGCTACGTTCAAGCCCCTGGAAACCATATCTTTCATACTGTTTCAGCCAAACAGCGAGTGTGCCAGAGGAAGAAAAATTTAAAACCGCACTAGTGTGACTGATAGACCAACCATTCGTCCACATATGAGTCAAAGCTTGGAGCTTAGTTTGCGCATTCTTTGCAAAACCATGAGGGATAAATGCCTGAGAGCCATGGATATCGAATACTTGTGCCCAGTAACGTATTTGGCGTGATGGTATAGAATGAAGACGAGAAAGCTCCTGAGAACTTTCGCCTTGTAGATATTGTTTAGCTATTGAGCATTTCAATGCTCGGTTGTATTTGGACATAAAAAGACCCCCAATAATTGGTGTCCAACTATTGGGGGTCAGTTCAAAAGAGATGGCCTTTTCATTTAACTACCGCAGCACTTTTTATATTTCTTGCCACTACCGCAGACACAAGGGTCATTACGGCCAATTTCTCTCTTCTTCACTGGAAGAGGGTAGTCATACATCTCACCATCAATATAAAACCACTGGCCGTCTTCTTTAACGAAACGTGATTTCTCTGTGAAACTGTATTGGCGTTTATCTTCGATAAAATAGGCATTAAAGGTGACGTAACCTTCATTGTCATCTTTACCAAGCTCTGTACTCACTACCTCTAGTTTTTTCCAATCACCATGAACGGATTCAGCAATGGCGTCGGCTTCCGCTGCAGCGTTGCAACTAGGATGGTAGGTGTGCACCACAAAATCCACGAGTCTTAATTCGTGCGCACAATAGCGAGCGCGCATTAGTTGCTCAGGCGTAAAGGCATTGCTTGGGTCGGTATGGATAGGCTGGCAGCAGTCTTGATAAGCCTTTTGGCTATGACAACGGCAAAGGGAAGTGGCTAATTCGCTCATTAAGGCTTCATAATTGTGTTATTTGTACCAATTATAACACCGATAATTGAGATTATTTATTGCTGATTGACGAACGCTTATCCGCAAAGGAAATAAATTGATGTTGTGGATTTTGCAGTGCTTCATTGGCTGCAATAGTATTCGGCAATTCATAGAACGTCTCTGAGCTCAGGGCTTTTTGGTTCAATTCTTGATACACCTGCCTATACCATAGTGGGTACGACTCATTTATTACGTGTTTTTCAAACATCTCGGGCATGGCAAGATAATAGCCCTGAAATAGATCAAAACCGGCATTCAGAGCTTGTAAATACTGGTGTTCATGCTCAATCTTTTCTGCAATAAATTGAATATTGAGGTGTTTGTTAGCCTGAATAAAAAGGTGAGAATCGAAAAGAGAGTACTGCTTTATATCAATTTTGATAATAGAGACAAATGGAATAACCGATTCCCACTCTGGAGACGGAATAAAGTCATCCAATGCAATTTGATAACCCTTTGCGTGTAGATCTTTAATGGCTTCGATTAACTCAGCGCTGGGAGAATCGCCCTCTAATACCTCAACAACGATATTCTCGGGGGGCAGGCATAGGGGTAGACCATTTATTATACAATCATGGCTAAAGTTAATATAACCGGTGACACTATTAAGCAGTAAGCGTGAATGATCTAATAAAAGATCAACCATTATGGAACGTGTTGCATAATTAGCGTTAAATTTTGGATAACGATTTAAATGGCTTTGTCGATACAGCAACTCATAAGCTACTGTATTGCCATTACGGTCGGAGATCGATTGTCGGGCAATAAATGAACTATACACAAATAATTTCGGCTATCACAAGAATGTCACAATAGATAATAGACACTAATTATGAATTGAAAATGACTTTTGACCAAAAATGCCTATTTGGTAGTATTAATAATTCAATTTATAGAGGTTGATTGAATAAATTAAGGCCACCCTTGGTGACTTCAAGGCTTGAAGCTTCAGTAAACCAGTCCCCAAGAACGATGCGTTTCTTATTGCCATCGGCATCCAATTTGTGGATATCTTGGCGGTGAGTATGGCCGTGAATAAGCCATTGCGCATTGTGACGTTGCATAGCATCAATAACCGCCTGCTGATTCACATCCATAATCTCATAGGATTTGGATTGCTTGTCATCATTGGCATTATTCTGCACTTTCTTAACCAGTTTACGACGAAAGGATAGGGGAACTCGGTTGTAAATCCACTGCAACCATTTAAGGTGCATCTTCTTACGGAATTCTTGGTATTTAACATCATCAGTGCATAGGGTATCGCCATGCATGATTAAGGTTGGAGTGCCATACAGGTCGATTAAGGTTTCATCGCCTAACAGCTTTGCCCCGCTTTTACGCTCAAATCTCTTGCCCACTAAGAAGTCGCGGTTGCCTTGTACAAAAAAGCATGGAGTTCCAGAGTCTACAAGGGTTCTTATCTCATTGGTTACTGTGTTGTTTAGCGGAGAATCATCATCGTCTCCAACCCAGAACTCAAAAAGATCCCCAAGAATATAGACCGCGTCTGAATTCGGTGCTTCTTCACGCATAAAGCGTACGAAAGCGTCCGTCATATCGCTGCGATTGGGAGTAAGGTGTAGATCTGAGATAAAGAGAGTGCGCATTGGGAGAGGGTTCCATTGGAGAGAATAAACCGCCCAAGCCGAGCTTGGACGGTTTGAAAGCTATTACTCAGCGATAGTAGTGCCAGTAATAATAACTTCTTCTAGAGGAACATCTTGGTGCATACCCATGCTGCCAGTGCTCACGCCTTTGATTTTGTTGACTACATCCATGCCTTCAGTCACTTTACCGAATACACAGTAACCCCAGCCATTCATGTCTTCTGATTTGAAGTCCAAGAAAGTGTTGTTGTTAATGTTGATAAAGAACTGTGAGCTAGCAGAATGCGGTTCCATAGTACGCGCCATTGCGATAGTACCAACAGCGTTGCTTAGACCGTTGTTTGCTTCGTTCTTGATAGTGTCGCGAGTTGGTTTTTCACGCAAGCCAGAAGTCATACCGCCGCCTTGGATCATAAAACCATCGATAACACGGTGGAAAAGAGTGTTGTCGTAAAAACCATCTTTACAATACTGAGCGAAGTTTGCCGCTGTCGCAGGTGCTGCTTCGTGGTTCAGTTCTAGAGTGATGTCACCGTGATTGGTGTGAAGGGTGATCATAAGAGCGTCCTTAACGTTTATTTAGTAGATAAATCGAATCAAATTCTAACCAAACTCTCAGCACAATCAACTGCTATCCGAGTTTTATGTTACTTAACGGGTTATGTGTTGGTATACTAACCGCATTATTGCCACCAAGAAGTAAAAGCTGAAGAAATGCTCAAGATATACAATACACTGACGCGTCAAAAAGAAGAATTCAAACCTATCACTGCTGGTAAAATAGGCATGTATGTCTGTGGAGTGACCATCTATGACTTGTGTCATATTGGACATGGTCGCACTTTTGTTTCTTTTGACGTAGTGTCTCGTTACCTTAGGTATCTTGGTTACGACTTGAACTTTGTACGCAACATTACCGATATTGATGACAAAATCATCAAGCGTGCGGCAGAAAATGGTGAAAGCTGTGAGTCTTTGACTGAGCGCCTTATTGCTGAAATGCATGCTGATTTTGATGCACTCAACATGAAACGCCCTAACGTTGAGCCTCGCGCAACTGAATTCATTGATGAGATCATAGCTCTTGTTGAGAAGCTTATCGAGCGTGGTTTTGCTTATGTTGCAAGTAATGGCGACGTGATGTTTGAAGTCAGCAAGTTTGACGAATACGGTCGACTGTCAAAGCAAGACTTAGAGCAGCTTCAAGCTGGTGCTCGTGTCGATGTAGAAACAGCAAAACGCAGCCCTCTGGACTTTGTTCTTTGGAAGATGTCAAAACCTGGTGAACCAACATGGGAATCTCCATGGGGCGCTGGTCGTCCGGGTTGGCACATTGAATGTTCTGCAATGAACTCATCGATTCTAGGCAACCACTTTGATATTCACGGTGGTGGTTCGGATCTACAATTCCCTCACCACGAAAATGAGATTGCACAATCTTGCTGTGCCCACGGCACCCAGTATGTAAATACTTGGATGCACAGCGGTATGGTTATGGTTGATCAAGAGAAAATGTCTAAGTCTCTGGGCAACTTCTTCACTATCCGTGACGTGTTAGGTCATTACGACTCGGAGACGGTTCGTTACTTCCTCATGTCGGGCCACTACCGTAGCCAGCTAAACTACAGTGAAGATAACCTGAATCAAGCTCGAGCGTCTCTTGAGCGTCTGTACACGGCACTTCGTGGTCTAGACGCTACCGCGACACCGGCAGGTGGTGAAGACTACGTGTCTCGCTTTACCGCAGCAATGAATGATGACTTTAACACCCCAGAAGCTTACGCTGTGCTATTTGATATGGCGCGTGAAGTGAACCGTCTGAAGGGTGCTGAGCTAGAAAAAGCAAGTCAACTGGGCGCGCTAATGCGTGAACTAGCGGATGTGATTGGTATTCTTTACCAAGACCCTGAAGCCTTCTTGCAAGGTGATCAAGAAGACGACGAAGTGGCTGAGATTGAAGCTCTGATTAAGCTTCGCAATGACTCTCGTGCTTCTAAAGATTGGGCAAATGCCGATCTTGCTCGCGACAAGCTCAATGAACTGGGTATTATCTTAGAAGATGGTCCTCAAGGTACCACTTGGCGTCGCAAGTAACTCTTTACCTTTGAATAATAAGGGCTGATATTTATCGGCCCTTTTCTTTATGTAACCTAGAACGATAATAAAGGCTTTAACGTGGCTCAGATGTACTTCTATTACTCAGCGATGAATGCGGGTAAATCCACCACACTTCTACAATCCTCTTTTAACTATCAAGAAAGAGGGATGAATCCACTTATTTTTACCGCAGCACTTGATGATCGCTATGGTGAAGGGAAGGTAACTTCTCGAATTGGCCTTCAGGCTGATGCGCACCTTTTTCATAAAGAGACTGACTTGTTTAAGAAGATGAGCGAGCTCAATGAAGAAACGAAGCACCACTGTGTACTAGTGGATGAATGCCAGTTCTTATCAAAAGAGCAGGTATACCAACTGACGGAAATCGTCGATAAGTTGCACATCCCAGTATTGTGCTACGGCTTGCGTACCGACTTCTTGGGCGAGTTATTTGAAGGCAGCCTTCACTTGTTAGCGTGGGCGGACAAGCTAGTTGAGCTAAAAACCATCTGCCACTGCGGTCGCAAAGCCAACATGGTGATCCGCACCGATGAGCATGGTAACCCTATCGCAGAAGGGGACCAGGTGGCGATTGGCGGCAACGATAAATATGTGTCGGTGTGTCGTGTACATTATAAAGAAGCGTTGGGAAGGTAGGAATAAGGTTAAGAGCGGTCCTGTGTTCTTGGTCCTAGGAGGCTAGAACCCAGAATCAATCTTTTGTGCACAAATCCAACTTCGAAGTATTTGTCATGCTCGAGGTGTTTTATCGAGCATCTGACCGTGTTGCCTGCCTTGTAAAGTAATCACCAGCACTCTGGTCGGGCATCTGGTGACTAAAAGGTCCCCGATAAAAAAACTCGATGTATGGACTCCCTCCCTCGGGAGGCAAGCTAAAATTTAAGGTGTCAAAGCCAAAACTTTAGGAGTCCACACATGAATAAGCCTACAACTATCGCCATTGATTTAGCAAAAGATTCTTTTCAAGTTTGTAAATTAGTTGGCAACAACATTGCAATGGAGCGTACTTTTAGTCGACAAGCTTTCATTAAATGGTTGAATAAGCAACCTAAGGCTACAGTTGTCATGGAGGCATGTGGCTCTGCTCATCATTGGGGGCGTTACTGTATTCATTTAGGGCATAAAGTAAAAATTATTGCTCCAAAACATGTATCTCCCTTCCGTAGTAAGCAAAAGACCGATAAAAATGATGCCTTAGCTATTGCGATCGCTTCATCACAGCCTCGCGTTTATCCCATTCCTGTAAAAAGCATTGATGCACAAGCTTTACAGTCCATCGAGCGCATACGCCAACACCTTAATGATTCTGCAGTTGCAACCAGTAACATGCTTCGTGGCTTATTGGCAGAATTTGGGATTGCCATTAAACCAGGAATTAAAAACTTCCAAGAAGCTATACCCGAAATACTGGAAGATGCTGAGAATGGTTTACCCGATATATTGAGAAGTCATATTCATCAAGGCTACCGCCTCTATGTAAGGTTGCGAGCGGAAAAGCAGGCTGTTGAGAAAGAGCTTGTTGAAGCCATAACTCACCACCCTTATTGCAAGAATCTAATGAAACTCGAAGGCGTAGGCCCAATCAATGCACTAGGTATCTTTTTAGCGATAGGCTCCGGTGGTGGCAATTTCAAAAATGGTCGCGACGCTTCAGCTTGCATCGGGTTAACGCCGAAACAATTTAGTACAGGTGGTGTCACTAAAATGTTCGGTATTAGTAGGACCGTTGCAAATAAGCGCCTTAGAGCCAACTTGATTCAGGGAGCTTTAGCGGCGTCTAGGGTAGTTCAAAACAGAGAGCCTAGGAATGGCAAGGAAGCTTGGCTTAAAGCTCTCATAGAGCGAGCAGGATTAAGGAAAGCAGCCGTGGCTTTAGCGAATAAAACGATTCGCACCTCTTGGGCAATGCTGAAGAATGGAACTACCTATCAAGCAAGTCCAATGATGGCAAATTGAAAATAAAGCCAGTTAAAGTTAGAGACTTAGAGACTTAGAGACTTAGAGATTTAATTACAACCCTGACAAAGAACAAAAACAGGTAAGACCGACCTTAATAAACCAGCTCGTCCCCGAGGCCAAAAAGGCCGAGAACTCGTAGTGGAGTTAAGGTGCGAATACATCTAGGGGCAGAGTTCGCTACTCTTAAAAAGCCCGAATATACGCTAGTATCCTACTTTGTTTTTATTCTTAAAAAGGTTGTAATTGATCGGGAGTCCATATACGAAATACTGGAAGATGCTGAGAATGGTTTACCCGATATATTGAGAAGTCATATTCATCAAGGCTACCGCCTCTATGTAAGGTTGCGAGCGGAAAAGCAGGCTGTTGAGAAAGAGCTTGTTGAAGCCATAACTCACCACCCTTATTGCAAGAATCTAATGAAACTCGAAGGCGTAGGCCCAATCAATGCACTAGGTATCTTTTTAGCGATAGGCTCCGGTGGTGGCAATTTCAAAAATGGTCGCGACGCTTCAGCTTGCATCGGGTTAACGCCGAAACAATTTAGTACAGGTGGTGTCACTAAAATGTTCGGTATTAGTAGGACCGTTGCAAATAAGCGCCTTAGAGCCAACTTGATTCAGGGAGCTTTAGCGGCGTCTAGGGTAGTTCAAAACAGAGAGCCTAGGAATGGCAAGGAAGCTTGGCTTAAAGCTCTCATAGAGCGAGCAGGATTAAGGAAAGCAGCCGTGGCTTTAGCGAATAAAACGATTCGCACCTCTTGGGCAATGCTGAAGAATGGAACTACCTATCAAGCAAGTCCAATGATGGCAAATTGAAAATAAAGCCAGTTAAAGTTAGAGACTTAGAGACTTAGAGACTTAGAGATTTAATTACAACCCTGACAAAGAACAAAAACAGGTAAGACCGACCTTAATAAACCAGCTCGTCCCCGAGGCCAAAAAGGCCGAGAACTCGTAGTGGAGTTAAGGTGCGAATACATCTAGGGGCAGAGTTCGCTACTCTTAAAAAGCCCGAATATACGCTAGTATCCTACTTTGTTTTTATTCTTAAAAAGGTTGTAATTGATCGGGAGTCCATATACGGGGACGACGATAACTAGTCAGACAAGCACTAAAATATTGCTCTAATAATCTAAAACCCATGTCTACTTTTACGGGGTCATATCAAGCTAGAAGCTAGAAGCTAGAAGCTAGAACCTAGGACCGTTTTTTATCCTGACACAAAAAAGCCCTCATCACTTTTACAGTCATGAGGGCTTTGTTATTTCTACCGATAGAGACTACTTTTTCACGTTATCCAAATGCGCGGCAAATTGCTTAGCGGCGTAGGCTACGCGCTCTGCGGGTCTTGGATACTCAGCGGTTTCACCGAGGTTTTCAACATGTTTCAACCTAGGAAGTAGGCCTGTGCCGTTAGCGATCTGAATCGCTAAACCCGGGCGGGCGTTAAGCTCTAACACCATAGGGCCTTCTTCACTATCAAGTACCATGTCGGTACCCATGTAACCTAGGCCTGTCATTTCCCAAGCGCTTGAGGCCAAGACCAGTAAACGCTCCCAGTGAGGAACCTGCAATTGCATTAGGTCTTTACCTGTATCAGGGTGGTGGGTTACGGGTAAATCGTATTGAACAGCGCGCACGGCTTTGCCCGTCGCTATATCAATGCCCACGCCCACAGCACCTTGGTGCAAGTTTGCCTTTCCGTCAGAGTTAGACGTTGATAGACGCATCATCGCCATAACAGGGTAGCCTTTGAATACGATGATACGTACATCGGGCACACCCTCGTAGCTGTAACCTTCGAAGCAGCTGTCGAACTTAATCAAGTTCTCTACAACGGCAACGTCGTTCTTACCACCCAAGGAAAACAGACCCGCCAGTGTGTTACTGATATGGCGTTCAACATCTTGCTCGTTAACGGTATCGCCAGACGGCTTGGTATAAACGCCGTCTTTGTGCGAGATGATGACCAAGATTCCTTTACCACCACTACCTTGAGCGGGTTTGATACAGAATCCAGGCCATTCCTTGACCATTTTATGGATACGCTTTACTTCAGCTTGTTGACCAATGACGCCAATGAGCGCTGGTGTTGTTGCGCCGTGAAGCTCTGCAATCTTTTTGGTCTTTAGCTTGTCATCCACAAGAGGGAATTTACTACGGTCATTGTACTTACCAATGTAACTGTGGTTACGTTGGTTCATGCCCATAATTCCCTTTGAGCGAATCTTAAATGGCGAAGTAAACTGACTCAACATAGGCTTAGTCCTCCGCCAGTGGCTTGAAGCGACGTAGCTCGGTTAAGCGGTATCCAGTGTAGTTACCTAGCATTAGAATCAGTGCCAAGATAATTAGCTGCATGCCGATAAAGTTGAAGGTCAGGTGTTGGATGTACATGTTAGTCATTGCCAAGTAAACCAGTACAGCCGTTAGTAGTGAACCACCACCTTGCAGAACTACTTCTTTCGCGCCTTCCTCTTCCCAAAGAATCGACATACGTTCGATAGTCCAAGATAGGATGATCATAGGGAAGAATGTGATAGATAGACCTTCTACCAAGCCGATATTAAAGGCAACGATAGTGAAGACTGAAATAATTAAGATTACGGTGATGATTACCGCGGATATCCTGGCCACCAGTAGCAAGTTGAGCTTGGAGAGATAACTACGTATCACCAAACCTGTACCGACTATGAGTAGGAAACCGACGATACCTGTCACTAGCTGTGTTTGCACAAAGGCAACCGCAATAAGCACGGGCATGAAGGTACCAGAAGTCTTAAGACCGATGATAATTCGCAAGAACACCACGATGAGCGCACCGATAGGAATCAGCATGATGGTTTTAAACATCGATTGCTCTTCTAGAGGTAGGCTGTGAATCGAGAAGTTCAGTAGGTCATCTGCATTTACCTTGCTTGCGGTTGCAGCGCGAGGCGTAATGTCCTGAGCGATCATAGAGAACAGCACCTGACTGTTTCTACCACCGGTAACGTCAAGAAGTGACACGTTCGACTCATCCCAGATAAGCGTGTTTTCACTCTTACCTTGAGTACCTGTCTCAGCGTCAAACAACAACCATTCCTTGCCGTCCCATACCTGGACCATAGGATTGATTGATTGACGGCGACGACCATCTTCCAACTGAATAACACCTACAGTTTTGCTCGGTACTTCAGCGTAAGCGAGTAGGGCGGAAAGCGCTTCTTGCTTGGTAAACTGATTGAGCAGTAGTGCAGCGTTTTGGCTGTTGCTATCGTTCAGTTTGCGAATGATCTCGCGAGTTAACGTTTCATCGTTAGCACTTCGCTTGGTCGCTTCTTCCACAATGGCTTGAGCCGCAGCTTCTTGAGGACCATCAAAGGTTGGCGCTTCAATGCCACCTTCAGGTGGAACTGATTCTACCTTGGCCTGCGGGTCGACAAGGAATTGAGCCTTGTAGTAGATAGTTTGTGGTCCCTCGGCATAGCGGATAGTCCATTCCGCTCGTCGACCAATATCAGAATTTACATAAGCTACGCCATAACCCGGCGATGATGCAGATTCGTCAATTAGTGTGTAGCCGTTTTGAGTCCCTGGTGCTGCAAGAGAAACCGTCACCGGTTCACCTTGTGCAACAAGCTCAACGCGAGCTTCAATATCCCAAAGCTCTCGGCTTTCACCCGGTGTCCAAGGTACCCCGTAGGAGTCATGGCGCAGTATAGATAATGCGGCGCCAGCAACTATGAGCAGGGCAATAAAAATATAAAAAGGCACTCGTGAAGTCATAACAATCCTTATTATTGAGGCGACCTAATTTGTCACTGCTGTTTTTCTGTTTGAATAAATTCTTTACTTACATCTACTAGGGCAATGTCCTTGATGAACTCTCTGCCTAATAGTACCGGGTGGGTCATGTGAGAGCGGTCAGCCAGAGTGAACTGTGCTTTTTCTCTTACGTCACCTAAGTTAATCCACAGTTCAATAACTGCACGTCGATGCGTTTTAGTTGTATTAGATTGACGAACCTTCGCATAACGAATGAGCGGAGCTTCAATCCATGTTGGTTCAGCATCTTCGGCTTTATCAGTGGATAAGTTAAATTTAACCCATGTGTTGCCGTTTCGTTCAAATTCTTGAATATTAATTGCATTCAGTGACGATGTTGCGGCACCTGTATCAATTCTTGCTTCAAACGTTTGATTTATCTGTTCAAATTTGACTGTTTCAATTGAACCTAAAACAACCAAATCACCATTGGACACAGGTGCCTTTGGCTTAGGTTGTTCTTCTTCTTGCTTAGGAGCAAGTAACACTCGAGCATTTTGCTTGGCTAGGTTATCAACTCGATTCGACATGATAGCTAGCTGGCCTTCTAAACTCTCAATATAGTCATTTTGATTATCAATTGAAAGCTGTAGGTTACTGATCTGATTAGATAAATTATCTTCAGACGATTTGACTGCTTGCATAGATTCCGTTCTATATAGTCTCGTTTCTTCCTGTGTTGCTTGAGACGTAGCACATCCGGATAAAAGTACCGCTCCGGATAAGGCGACAATATGCTTGAGCATCTTAGACCTATTATTATTTGTACTTAGCTCGAGAATCCGATTCAACTAGTCAGATTCGTAATGCTAAGTGTAGAACACATATGCTATATTTTTGGTAGTTCAATAAAAAAACATTGATAATTTTCAATGTTTTAACTGATATTCATTTAGTGAACAAACTTACATCAGTGAATCCAATTAACCTGGATTTTTTGCAACCAGTATGGCTCTGCGCGGAGCAGGGTAGCCTTCGACAGTTTTACTTGGGTCTTCTGGATCAAGGTACTCAGGTAGTGAGTTGTGTTTCATCCATTCCGTTGTTCTTTGTTCGCCTACCGAAGTCGTGTTTTCGTCGACAATTCTCACATCAACCAATCCGCATTTTTCCATCCACACCTTAAGCGCTTTGGCTGAAGGGAAGAAGTACACATTGCGCATCTGAGCGTAACGATCAGCAGGTACTAGCACCGCATTCTCATCACCTTCAATCACTAAGGTTTCTAAGATCAACTCGCCACCGGGCAGAAGTTGATTTTTCAACTGTAGGATATGATCAAGAGGAGAACGTCTGTGATAGAGCACGCCCATACTGAAGACTGTATCGAAGGCTTTAAGTTCAGGTAGTTGTTCAATTCCAAGTGGAAGAAGGTGAATTCGCTGGTCATTGTTCATCAACTTACGCACAGCTTCAAACTGCACTAGGAAAAGATGTGATGGATCTATCCCTACGCACATTCTTGCACCCGCTCCCAGCATTCGCCACATGTGGTAACCATTACCACAGCCTACATCCAACACAGAACGGTTTTTCAAAGGGGAGATGTGCGGAAGTAAACGATCCCACTTCCAGTCTGATCGCCATTCGGTATCAATGTGGATGTCGTGCAGGGTAAATGGACCTTTACGCCACGGGTGGAACGTTTTTAGCAGGCTTTCTAGTTTCTTTTTTTCACCGTCAATGAGGGGGTGAGAGTTAGAAACACTGACCTCGTACTGCAATTCGATGTTATCCGGCGTGAGCGCAGGTATCTTATTGAGAGCTCGTAACCAGCGGTCAAAATCACCGTGCTCGGCGCTTTGCCAGTCAGCAAGCTGTTTAGGTAGGGTCTCTAGCCACGGCTGTAAGCGCGTGTCTTGAGCAATTAATTGATAAAAATTGGCAAAATTAAACATGCTATTCAACTTGTTACTGAACATTGATTTGAGCGAGCGAAACGATACACTGCATCAATTAAAATTGATAGTTTTTATCCTGAATTCGTGTCAAATCTAGGTTAAATGACGGTTGTTTGTGCCCTTGTTAACAGCCATTGAAAATTGCTTAGGACAGATGTTGGATAAAGCCCCTTAAACAAGCAAGGTTTTCACATAGCACTAACGGACTCTCAAGCCAGGCAGATAACGGTTTAAACCCAAGTAGATAACTAGAAACTTGAAACTGATTGGGTATAATGTCCGCACTATAACGTCTAATAGTAGACGTAACATTGGATAACATTATAGGAACAGTGATGATTTTAGTTGTTGGTCATAAAAACCCAGATAGCGATAGTATTTGTTCAGCTTTAGCTGCTACTGAACTTCTTAAGGCTCGTGGCCTAGACGCTAAGCCAATTCGTCAAGGAGAAATTAACCGCGAGACTCAGCACATTCTTAATGTAGCAGGTCTAGAGCAACCAGAATTTCGCGATTCAGTTGCGGGTGAAAAAGTTTGGCTAGTTGACTACAGTGACCTAGCTCAAGCACCTGATGACGTGAACGAAGCAGAAATCGTAGGTATCGTTGATCACCACCGTTTGGGTGATGTGATGACAATTAACCCACTTGAAGCGTGGATCTGGCCTGTAGGCTGTTCTTGTACAGTTCTTTTCAACATGTTCAAGATTGAGGGTGCAGAGATTGCTCCAGCAATCGCTAAGCTAATGATGTCAGCTATCCTATCTGACACAGTAGGTTTCGCTTCTCCAACATGTACTCAAAAAGATAAAGATGCAGTACAAGAGCTAGCTCAAATTGCGGGTGTTGACGACATTGATGCATTCATTAAAGCACTTCTGATTGCTAAGACAGACATCGAAGGCCTATCGCCAGCACAACTGGTAGAAAAAGACCTTAAAGCATACCCATTCAATGGTCGTGATGTTGTTGTGGGTCAGATTGAGCTTGCAACCCTTGAGCAAGTTGATGGTCAAATCGAAGCGCTTGAGCAAGACCTTGTGCGTCGCTGTGACGAACAAGGCCTAGCGTTTGCAGCTGTTATGCTAACAGACATCACTTCAGCAACCACTCGTCTTCTTTACAAAGGTGAGTGGGCTGAGAAGCTAGACAAGCACGCGGATAATGGCGTTCTTATGATGGAAAATACGCTAAGCCGTAAGAAACAAGGCTGGCCTTGGCTACAAGCTGAGCTAGTATAAGCTACGCGTTATAGCAAAATAGTAAGGGCAGGGTGAGTGATCATCCTGCCCTTTTTTTATTGTGGGTTCTAAGTCAACGCTCAATGTTACTTAGAGTAATTTGGCGCCTTATAAAAGTGGTTATCAACTAGCTTCTGGGTAATGGCGTGTTGGGGATCAGATAATACCTTTTGCGTATCACCCGCTTCCACCACTTCACCGTGAGACATCACCATTACTTTATCTGAGATGTGCTTAACGATACCAATTTGCTGAGATACATAGATAAACGACAAGCCCATTTCATCTTGCAGTTCTAGCAAGAGGTTAATGATCTGCGATCTCATTGCCATATCTAGACCATTTAGCGCTTCATCAGCAATGATGATCGAAGGCTGAAGTATTAGAGCCCTTGCAATACAGACCCTCTGTTTTTGTCCAGCAGCCAACATTTGCGGGTAGAAATACGCATGCTCAGGCAGCAAACCCACACGTCTTAGCGTTTCAATTACGCGTCGCTTGCGTGCCTCTGGTGGCATGGCGGTGTTTCTTTTTAGCGGACCTTCTAGGATTCGACCAATCTGAATGCGTGGATTCAAGGAGGAGTTGGGGTCTTGGAAGATCACGCGTATTAATTTACAACGAGTTGCATAGTCTTTGTGTTCTAGCTTTTCGCCGTTAACAAAGATCTCTCCTGAACTTGGCTCTATTACTCCCGCTAGCATCTTAGCTAACGTAGACTTGCCAGAAGAGTTTTGTCCTATTAATGCCAATGTCTGACCGGGTTCTAGAGTAAAACTGACTGGCTTTACCGCATCAAAGTACTGCTTTCTAAATAGCCCATAGCGGTTGACGAAGGTTTTACTTAGGTCCTTAACCTCTAGTAACGAGCTCATTCACTCACCTTAGCTTTGGTGTTGAGAGGGAAATGACAATTGTACTTATGGCCTTTTTCTTTTTTAGAGTAGGGCGCCTTTACGCATTTGTGTTGTGCATAGGGACAACGCGGCCCTAATCGACAACCGATCGGCAAGTGCTGAAGCGGCGGGATGCTTCCCGGCAGAGATTGCAATTTCTGTTTATGCGGAAGCCAACCACTAAAGTCAGGCAGGGCTTCAAGAAGTGCTTGAGTGTAGGGGTGTTTTGGCGCCGCCATCAACTTATCTGTTGGCGCAGACTCAACACTTTGCCCGCAATACATTACGGTGATCTTCTTAGCCCATTGAGTAATGGCTGCAAGGTCGTGTCCGATAAGCAAAATTGTGGTGTTGTTTACCTGATTCATTCTACTCAGTAGTCGCAAAATTTGCGTCTGCGTTATGGGGTCAAGGTCGTTGGTAGGCTCATCAGCAATCAAGATCTTTGGCTTGGCGGCAATCGCCATCGCAATCATTACCTTCTGGCACTCACCGTCAGTGAGTTCATAGGGATAGCTTCGCATAATGCGGGTGTGCTCTTTAATACCCACTTTATGCAGCAGTGCAATGGAGGTTTTCTTACGCCAGCCCCAACGTTGCCACCATTTGCCTTCAAAAGTTCTAGAGGGGATAGACTCGGCAAGTTGGCGACCTACGCGCTCACTGGGATCCAAGCAGGTGGAGGGCTCTTGGAAAATCATCGCAATCTCTCGCGCGATAACCTTTCGTCGCTCTTTTGGCTTGAGCGCCAAAAGGTCAACGTCACCGAGGCGCATTCGGTCTGCGGTGATCTTCCAGTTTTCTTTTTCCAGCCCAACAATGGCCTTTGCAAGCAGGCTCTTACCTGAGCCCGATTCGCCTACTAACCCTCGGATTTCGCCTTCATTGATGGTTAAGCTCATGCGGTCAACTGCTTTAACCATTCCCTGAGGGGTATCAATCTCTATAGTGACGTGTCTAAAATCCAATACAGGCATTACTCAACTCCTGCATTAAGGGCGTCACGAACCCCTTCACCAACGAGGTTAATGGTGATTACGCTATACATGATGGCAAGTCCCGGAAGGACCACTGTCCACGGAGCCAGATAGATAAGTTCAACGGAATCTCCCAAGATAGCTCCCCATTCTGGACTTGGTGCTTGAGCGCCAAGGCCAAGAAAACCGAGAGCGGTAATGTCGAGTAGCGCGATGGTTAAAGCAAAGGTAAATTCTGCCGCAATAGGCGCTAGTACGTTCGGTAATATGGAGACAGTGAGTAGGTACCACTTGTCAGCGCCATCAAGTTTGGCTGACATGATGTAGTCTTTCTCAACCTCCGCATGAATGGTTTGGTAGACACTGCGAATAAATCGAGGGATCAAGGCAAGGCAAATGGCCATCATTATCGATGTCATACCCGTGCCTAGAAACGCCACAAAGATAAGCGCAAGTAGCAACGAAGGAATCGACATTACCGTATCGAGCAGGTGATTCAGAATACTCGATAGTAAGCCCTTAGTCATACCCGCTAGCGCGCCAATAATACAACCAATAAACGCGGCAATTAAGGTAATGAAAATGGCTGAACCAATGGTGATCTGCGAGCCACTTAGCAGGCGCGACAGTATGTCACGGCCTAAGTCGTCTGTTCCCAAGAAATAATCGATACTGCCTTCTTTAGCCCACGAGGGTGGCTGCAGCAGTACTGAAGATTGTGCAAGGGGATCATGCGGTGCAATCAACTGAGAAATCAGGGTGATAAATAGAATCACACCGAGATTCCATAGCCCAAACATCGCTAGGTTGTTGCTACGAAAATGGCGCCAAAAGCGTTCGCGTTGAGTGGGTATACTCTCTTCGAGGTAGACACTAGTATTTAGCATACCATTCCTTCCTTGCTAATGGATTAATCAGCGTACCGACCAACTCTGACAGGATCTGCGTTGCCAATACAAAAGTAGCCACCACCATGACTCCCGCTTGAATAGAAACGTAATCACGGTTGCTCACTGCATCAAGCAGCCAACGCCCAATTCCCGGCCAGTTAAAGATAGACTCGGTAATGATGGCGAATGTAAGCATACTCGAGAGTTGTACGCCGATAAGTGGGATGATTGGCGGAATAGCGTTACGTAACACGTGCTCAAAAATGATCTCAACCTTTGAAAGGCCTTTAATTTTGGCTACGCGAATGTAGTTTTTACCAATCACATCCGCCACGGAAGCGCGCATCAGTCTTATGAAGTGTGTGGTAGGCGCGAGTGCCAATACTAAAGCTGGCAAGATCAGGTGCATCACAACACTAGTAAAGGCTTCTTCTCGGTTAGGGCTATCACTGAGCCATGCGTCTATCATCGCAAAGCCTGTGATATGTGGGATATCGTACAGCAGGTTGTAGCGACCTGAGATAGGCAACCACTCCAGACGCAGAGAGAATAGCATCACCAATAACAAGGCAACCCAAAACAGCGGGGCAGAGTATCCCGCCATAGAAAAGAACGAGATCAATCGATCTGCCCATTTGTTCTGGCGCATTCCTGCAAGCGTACCTAAGGGAAGGCCGATGCACAGCGCGAGAATAAAGGCAAAGAAACACAGCTCAAGTGTTGCGGTAAATACCACCTTAACTTCGTCAAAAACGGGAGTACCTTGAGCGGTTGAGCCAAAGTCTAACTGGCTAATTTCATGAAGGTACAGTGTCCATCCCTGCCAAAAGTCAGAAATAGCCCAAGGTGAAGTTGGGTCTAAACGAAGGATGCTGTAACCCACTAGGGTTAAGATCATCAGGGTAATGACGAATAGATTGAAACGTCGAATGGCGTATATAAACACTACTTGCTCCTCTCAACGTTTTCAAAGCTCAGAGTATTAAATGGACTCGCATCAAATCCTTTTAGAGACTTGTGCTTAGCCTGAAACTGCATGCCATGAGCGATAGGGATAATAGGCACTTCTTCGTTTAGCAAATTTTGTGCTTGGCGATATAAGTTAAAGCGATGACGCTTTTGCGTGGTTTCTTTCGCGATATCAATCAAGGCATCAAAGTCTGGATTACACCAAGAAGCAATGTTCAGGCCCGCTCTGTCTGCTCCGCAAGAGAGCAATGGACGAAAGAAGTTATCTGGATCACTGGTATCAGCATTCCAGCCCGTTAAAATCATGTCGGCTTCTGCAACGCTTTGGAAGGTTGAGCGCGATAAGCGTTCGTCAAGAAAGATGTTGAGCTTTACACCAATATCGGCAAAGTTTGACTGCAGAAGTTCTGCGACTTTTCTCGGGCTTGGGTTATAGGCTGTGGGCTCTAGCGCAACCCACAAAGACAACTCCAGTCCCGTGCCATAACCCGCCTCACGAATCAGCGCCCTCGCATAATTGCGATCGTAGCGTACCTGGCTGGAGTTTTTTTGATAAGCCCATGATTCGGGTGGCAATATTGAATAGGCCGATGTGCCATATCCGTAGTAGACCGAGTCGATAATTGCGTCACGATTAATGGCTAGGTTTAGCGCCTTTCGCACTCGGGCATCGTTAAGGGCAGGGTTTAGCGTGCGAAGCGCTATAAAGGCTACGTTCATGCTTGGGTATGCCTGCAACACCAAGTCGGGATGCGCTTGAATGGTTGGGATCTGGCTGGAACGAGGCGAGAATAAAACGTCACACTCACTGCGCAAAAGCTTTGCTAAGGTGCCTGTACCACGGGAGGTAATGTCGAGTACAACTTGCTCCATTTTAGCTGGAGTTCCCCAAAAGTCGGGGTTGCGACGCAGACGTATATAATCATTGACGCTAAATTGGTCTAGATAAAACGGCCCTGTGCCTACAGGAAGCTGATCAAGGTTTTGCTTCTGATCCTTTGCCAGTAACTGATTGGCATATTCAGATGAATGTATGCTCGAGTAAGTCGTGGAAAGGTTGGTTAAGAACGTATTGTCTGGCTTAAAAAGCTCAAACTGAACCGTATGCTCATCAACAGCCTTAACCTCTTTTAAGATGCGCTTGAAGCCAATCGCCTCAAACCAAGGGTAAGTACCACCACTGACATAGTGGAACGGATGGCTGCTATCGATAATTCGCTCAAAGGTAAATACCACGTCTTGTGCGCTGAGCTTACGGGTTGGAGTAAACCAGTCAGTGGTTTGAAAAGAGACGTCAGGTCGCAGGTTAAACTGATAAATAGTGCCTGATTCATCCACAGTCCAACTGGAGGCTAGCATAGGTTCTAGCTCCAAGTCTTTATTGGATAAATGCACTAAGGTATTAAAGATCTGAGGACCCAAGGCTTCTGCAGCAATGTCGTTGTCGACTAATTGAGGGTTAAAAGAACTGGGTGTTCCTTGACCACAAAATATGAATCCATCTTGTTTGATCTGATCGGAGACTTCGATATCACCACAACCGGATACAATGAGGGTGCACATACCCACGAATCCGAGTTGAAGCGTTCTCCAGATATTCGCCTTCATAGACTAAGGCACCACTAATTGTTTCTTTAGAATGATCTGCATAATCTAACACTTATTGCCTTTAAGCTCCATTGGGTTAATCATTGATCCTAAACCATTTTATACTTTCTAAGCATTCCTCTAAATTGGTGATAACTCAATCCTAGCAGACCTGCGGCTTTCTTCTGATTATGTTGTGCTTCTTGTAAGGCCTTATTGAGCAATTCAATATCCTGATCATGCTGCCACTTTTTATAATCAAGGGGTAAAGAGGCGATGGTCACTTCAGCTTTCTGTTCTACGGATACTTTGCCGGTCGGTTCAGTGGTGACATTAGGTTTAGCAAAGGGGTCAAATACCAGTTCTTGGATAGGTGTGTCCGGCTCGGGGTTAAGATAGATGGCTCGTTCGACGACGTTCTTGAGTTCCCTGATATTACCAGGCCAAGTATAGTCCAATAACTGTTGCTGACATTGAGCGCTAAAGCCATTGAATAGCGGCAGTCCCAGTTCTTGGCACATGCGCAAAGCAAAGTGCTCGGCCAGAAGTGGAATATCTTCCAGTCGCTCTTTCAAGCTGGGTAGTAACACCACATCGAAGGCCAGCCTGTCTAATAGATCTGCGCGGAATTTTTGTTGCTCCGCAAGCTCGGGAAGGTCAGCATTGGTGGCACAAATGAGCCTGACATCGGATTGCAGGATGCGACTGCCCCCAACTCGTTCATACTCCCCGTATTCGATAACCCTCAATAACTTCTCTTGCACTGAGAGTGGCGTTGTCGCTAATTCGTCCAAAAATAAACTGCCACTCTCGGCACGCTCAAAGCGGCCTTGGTGTTTGCCTGTTGCCCCAGAAAATGACCCTGCTTCATGACCAAACAGCTCTGAATCAACCACACCTTCACTGAGCGCGGCACAATTTAGACTGATTAGTGGCTTGTCCCACCGCCTAGATAGGTAATGCAGTCGCTGAGCAATTAACTCCTTACCTGTTCCACGGTCGCCAATAATCAACACAGGCCGCTCAATAGGTGCAAGCCTAGAGACTTTATCTAATACAGCAAAAAATGGGCTAGATTGACCGATCAGTGTCTGTTGCATGATATCCCTGTTGGTATTTTTAACCGATTAGTGGTTAATAATTTACTATTCACAGTTAAAGTCAAACGTTTTGCATGTTGGAGATCAAGTGCATATCGCTTACCTTTAATTAAAAGAACAGCGAAGTTCTTCATAACCTATTGTTTATCATAGTTATTGTAACTATCAATTATCAGCGTGAAGCTAACTGTTCAAGTTTGGCATGCAATTTGGATAGTAGCAGGTAGTAGGCGCGAAACACGTCGCCACAAACAATACCGATAAAGGAGAGATAAGATGGGTATTTTTTCTCGTTTTGCTGACATAGTGAACTCAAATATTAACTCGTTGTTGGATAAGGCAGAAGATCCAGAAAAAATGATCCGCCTTATTATCCAAGAAATGGAAGATACCTTAGTCGAGGTACGCACAAGCTCAGCCAAAGCACTAGCAGAGCGAAAAGAGCTTCAGCGCAGAGTGGCGCAGGTGGAAGAGCAGGTTGAAGATTGGCAACAAAAAGCCTCATTGGCACTAAGTCGTGGTAGAGAAGAGCTTGCACGTGCAGCGCTAATAGAAAAACAGCGCATCACTAAAGTGATGAAATCTTTGCATACTGAGCAGACCTTGGTTGAAGAAACCATCACTAAGTTGAGTGATGAGGTAGGCAAACTTGAGACCAAGATTAATGAAACTCGAGCTCGCCAATCTGCTCTAGCAATGCGTCAAAATGCAGCTAAAAGTCGTAAGGATGTTCAGCAACACCTGCACAACAGCCGTACTAAAGATACGCTGGCTAAGTTTGAGCAATACGAACAAAAGATAGATCGATTAGAGGCTGATGCAGACAGTTATCAAGTCGGTAAAGAGCCGAGCCTTGATGATCAGTTTGCCGAGTTGCAAGCCGATGATGAAATAGAGCAAGAGCTGCAAAAAATGAAGAATTCGATTAATAAAGACCAATAAGGGGGCGAAATGTCTACAGCATTGATCACGGTACCATTGAGTGTTTTCTTAATCTTTGTTGCCCCGTTATGGTTGATTTTGCATTACAGAAGCAAGCGTAAGCTAGGGCAGGGCTTGTCTGGCGATGAAAGGGAGCAACTCCAACAACTGTCATCGAAAGCGGTGCAGATGAAGCAACGCATCGAAACCCTAGAGAAGATCTTGGATGCGGAGTCACCGAGTTGGAGGTCTAATCAATGAGAGGATTATATCGAGACACCCACAATGGGAAGCTGACAGGTGTGTGTGCAGGTATTGCCGCGCGCTTCGGTATTGAAGTCTGGGTAGTACGAATCTTGTTTGTATCGGCAGCTCTACTTGGCGGCGGCTTTGTTATGGTATTAGCGTATTTCGCCGCAAGCTTAATGCTTGAGAAGCAATCACCGCAAATCTTTCAAACTAGGCAGCAGCAATTTGACCATCAAATGAAGCAAAAGCCGTGGCAGTCAGGTAAGGCACCCAAAGAATTGCTTACCGTGATGGAACAAGATTTCGAAGAAATGGAAACAAGTCTTAGAAAGATGGAGGCGTATGTGACCTCAGATACCAGAAAGACCAATGCCGCTTTTAGAAATTTGTAGTCTTTTTTGAAACAAAAAAACGCCAATCATAATCTATGATTGGCGTTTTTTATTGAAGCTTAAAAGTAATTACTTTTTCGCTAGAGAGAATGCGTCAACGCGGATCTCAGAGGCTTTGCCAATATCGCCAGTGATTGCAGAAGCGTCATCGACTTTTAGTTTTGCAAAGATCGTTGCAGACGTGTTGCCACCAGAGTTAAATTCAACCGCAACTTGACGGAAAGACTTTCTGTCTGCGTGAGGAGCGTTGTTCATGCTCGCTACGTGGAATTCTTGTTCTGCTAGTTCTTGACCTGCAGCATCGGTAGCGCCAACAACAACAGACGTTGGTGATGCTCCACCTTTTTTGTCTTCAACGTAAAGAGATAGCACGTAATCTGTGTTTGGTGCTAAGCCATTTACTTGTTGGCTTAGACCTGGCATTGCAGAAAAGTCATCAGATGCACTGATAAAGCGAATACGCACAGAGCCTTCATCTTCAAACGCTGATACCTTCGAGCTACCTACGTCGCCAAGGCCATTGTTTTTGTCTGCGTGTTTCTTCCAAACATCACTTTTACCGCTGTTAGCACGAAACTCTACGATATGTGGATCTGCTACTAGGTTGTCACCTGTACCTGCCGCAACAACCATGCTTGCTTCGTTTGCAGCTGGTGCCGCCATTTCAGTTTTTGCACTATCGCTTGGAGCAGCACAACCTGCCAGTAAACCTGCAATAGCTAGACCTAGATACACTTTTTTCATAATCTTTTTCCCACGTTTTATTGGTGCATTCCTTTATTAGAATGACAAAAGGATACAATAGTATTGTATGACTTAACGTGATTGATTAGACAGTTTTGTACGCTCAGGTTAATAGAATATTGATCGATAACTCATTTTCAAATTGCTCTTTTCTCCCACCAGCAGATTGAGCAGATGAAAGGCTAATTTCACGCCAAAAAATCCATTCCACTCGTTTTATATTGTTGATGGACGCTGTCCTCTAATCGCGAGTATTTATTACCAAGCTCCGCCCTTACAATGCGTTCTTTCCTTAATATGCATGGGGTTGTATGGCCTATGGAACCCACGATGCTCATCAAATTCGTTGAGCCCTCAAGCATTTCTACCCTCAATTTAGAACTAAAATCCTCAACCATGAGAAACCGATCATGTGGAATAAATTAAACAAATCGATGATGCTTTGTCAGATGCTCTTCGGGCTCTCTTTTTATGGCGTGCTTGTCAGTCTGACTCGATTCTTTCTTGAAGACCTTAATTACAGTGAAGCCGATACCATGATGGTCGTTGGCGCATTCGCAGCGATAGGCCCTTTGTTTGCCATTGCTGGTGGCTTTATTGCTGACAAACTACTTGGAGCTTATCGCTCTCTAACCATTAGTTATCTGGCATTCGTCGCTGGCTACTTTCTGTTAGTTGTTGGCGCGACCAGCCTGCATGTGCCAACGGCTATGGCGGGTATTGCGCTTGCAAGTTATGGGCGAGGCTTGATGTCTCCGTCCTATCCTAGTCTTTATAAGCGAACCTTTTCTTCGCACCAAGATTTCGAGAAAGGCTTTCCCATTAACTACTCGGTAAATAATATTGGCGCATTCTTAGGCCAGTATCTATTCCCTATGCTGGTGCTCTACATTGGGTTTAGTGGTGGTTTTACCGTATCCGCCATCATGGCAGCGGTTGCGCTATTTGTATTATTAGTGCTCCACAAAAGCTTTAAGCAAATGGGCAAACCCATCGACCAAGCAGCTGTGTCTCTCACTAATTGGCTGATCTTTGCGGTTGCTTCAGTCGCAATGATTGCCTTGGTGTTTTTCATGTTTTCGAATATGGATGTGGGGCAAAACATCGTCTATGCCATTGGTGTGTTAGCGATTGTGTACTTTATCTTCTTGATGTTTAAAGTCGAGCGCTCAGAAAGCTTGAAAATGGGCACCATCTTGATTGTGACCTTTCTGACAACCTGTTTCTTTGTTTACTACGGTCAGATGATGACCTCAATGAACATCGTTGCAATGAATACTCTAAAGGGCAGCTTGTTTGGTTTCATTCCTCTAGAGCCAGAAGCCGCAATGGCAATGAACCCTCTATGGTGCATGGTGGGCGGACCGATTGTGGCCTTCGCTTTTCATTCATTAGAGAAGAGAGGAATCAACCTCTCTACCTCCACAAAGATTGCAATAGCCTTTGTTCTCACGACTATCGCGTTTGGTATTTTGACCTACTTCATCTCTACAGTAGGGCCAGATGTCGCTATTCGACCTGAAGTCTTCTTGGCAGTGCATTTCTTCCAAGCGATTGCAGAGGTGGTTGTAGGGTCAATGGTAGTGGCATTCATCTTATCTGTTGCGCCTCATCATATTGAGAACTTCTCAGTGAGCCTGTTTTCGGTTGCTATCGCGTTGAGCGGAATTGTCGGCGCAGCCTTATCGACCAATATCGCATTGGAAAAGGGCCAAGTGCTGACCCAAGATATCGCACACAACGTCTACGGTGAATACTTCCAACTGCTCACCATTATGGCGGTGGTGATGATTGGTGTTGCCTTACTCTGTTCAAAGCTGATTCAGATATTACTGACTAAGGCTGAGCAGTGTGAGCAAGGTTCGAGCAGTGATACTAAGCCTGAAGCCGCACATTCGGTGTAAATTCCATTAAGAACTTAGCTAGTTTGAAGTACCCTTTTTAAGCTAGCTAAGTCTAATTTTATGGGCAGATAGAGAAAAATCATTGTGTTTCGATGTGCCGAACTCATGATGCCTTACACTTATTCTTAACCCTAAACACTAGGTCGTAGTGAATGCCTAAAACGCCACTGTCTTTGTTGCTTACCTCATCTGTTTCAATGCGTATGTTCCTTCCTTATTTGGAGCGCAGTAAGTTGCCGTGGAGACAGAAAGCAAAAGAAGAGGGGCTCCCCCTAGAGTATCCTCATCCTGATGAGTGGCTTCCGTTGAAAAACTATGCTTGGTTTTTGAAAAAGATAGCTGCGCTCGCCTCTGAAAACATGCCTATCGAAGTAGGGCGTGAGACTGCAATTGAATTCAAGAGACTTGAGCATGGTTACATCAAGCCTGACGATGATCTCAAGCAAGCCTTAGAGTCGATGGTGGTGAATTCGCACTCTTTCAGTCGGCAAACTACCTATTGGGTAGAAAAACTCAATCAGCATTGGTGTTTATGTAACAAAGGGGAGTTACATCCATCATTTCCCGGTAATGAGGTTATTGAGTGGTTTCGGCTCTCTTTTTTGATTCATTTATGCCGGTATTGGTTGGGATCCGACTGGGAACCCAGTCATGTTCACATTATGACTGGCGAGAAATTGGGTGGTAAATATGAGCCTTATCTTTTTAAGAACACAGTGGTTATTTACGATCAACCCTTTGTGAAAATCGAGCTACCGTTTATGGATGCGTTTGAGCCACTAGCCTCAGTTCCCCTCAAATCTAGAGATATTCAAGAGATAAAGTTGCTCGCTGACAGTTATTGTCATCTCCCTACCTTTACCCTAGATTGGTTAGCCTCCTTGTTTGGCGTAACTAACAAGACGCTCTATCGCTACTTCAAAAACCATGACACCAATTTTGCTCAAATAAGAAATGAGGCTGTGTTGAACAAAACCTACACATTGCTTACAGCATCTGATGATACCGTCAGCGACATTGCATATCGGATGGGCTACAACGATGTATCGAACTTCAATCGTGCGATTAAACGCTTAACGGGCAAGACACCTGCGCAAATTAGGCAAACAATAACTGCAAAGTGATTTCCGCTTTCTGTTGTTATTTGAACGGCTATCACCCTCAATTTCTTTCTTGGATTTAAGCTTTTTATCAATGTCTTAAGTTAGTAATCCCATTTTTTTAGTGTTTTAAAGCCCTTGTGAGATTTCATTACTATCCACGTTAATAAATGTCCGAAAATGACCTTTTGTATGTCCGAAAGTGACCTTCATCGACAACTGTGCAACCTCTAAGATATTGCACATGGATGAAGCGAGAACTCAGCTGTGAGCCTCAAATGGCGCAGTGATTCCTGCAATTAACAAGATGGATTTTGCCAATACACTCTTAGAGAACTGTGTAATGACAATGAAAATGAAATCCTTTGTGGCATTTGCCTCTATCGCTTGTGCGTTTAACGTGAATGCTGAAGAAAAGCAACCTGACCCTTCTGATCTAACGGAAACCAATACCTCTGCTTATGTTTCGATCAACAACAAAGGTAACTTTAAGGGCTCAATCTCAGGTGATATGACCTTTGATAACGGCCAAAAGGGCATGTTCACCCTTGAAGCCGCGATGGACAATACCGGTGACTACACTGATAGTCGCTTCCAGTATTTTCATGTATTCGATACGGCGAACTCAATCGTTCCTAAGGCCGCCGCCTCTCTTGATGTAATCGACAACAGTTTATTCACTTCTGTGTCAGCAGGAGCAACACTTGCGATCAATTCAGGCGTGAAAGGACTGAACATTTTCCCAAGAGTTGGCTTGTTAGCCGGTCAATATTCAGACGAAACATTATCTACGTTTGGCATAAGCGATGACAGCGCAATCGGTGGTTCTGCAGCGCTGTATGTATTTTATACCGCAGGTGATGATGGCACCTATTTCGGTCTATATCCTGAGTACAACTACCTTGGCGGTGATGTAGATATGTCTATCCTCACAACCAATTTCCTAATGTCGACGCCATTTAATGCCGATAGAACTCGTTGGGGCCAAATCAAGATCGTCAACACCGATACCAGTATTAAGGGGCAACACCAGAACTTTAAAAACAACGACACCGTTGTCTGGGCTAACTACAAGTTTTACTTCTAATTTTTGCCTTATCAGTCTATTCGATAGCCACTTATCACAAGGTATATGAAATGAACATCAAATTTAAACTACGAAATACAGCTTTATTTGTCACTTCAACTTTCGCATCTGGCATGGCCAGTGCAGAGTCTCCTCTGGATAAAGCGCTTTCTGAACCAGGTGCAAAACCCGTCATATCGGTCACTCAGGTAAAAGAAGGTTTTGACAAGAAATTTATTGATGAAGCGAACGCTGCCTTTGGTAACTTCCATATGCAAATGGGCGGTGACCATGCACTTTACTACGCCATCAATATGACTAAGTACATACCAGCAGAGCTAGCGATGCCACATGGTGAAGTGAGCGTACTAAAACGTAATATTAATGAATCTATTAATGATTTGACGTTCACAATGGGGGACGGCACCGAATCCGCTTCTTTAAAAGACTACATCCACGATGAGAAAACCCGTGCACAAGGCATTATGATCTTGAAAGGCGGTGAAGTGGTGTATGAAGAGTATCCTGGCATGAACCCTTACGATACTCACTTATGGGCATCGGTCGCTAAGACAACCGTTGGTACCATACTCACTATGCTCGAAGCTGAAGGTAAAGTGGATATGAGCAAACCAATCACTGAATACGTGCCAGAATTAAAAGGCACTAAGTGGGATGATGTCATCATGCTAGATGCAATGAACATGGCATCAGGTCTCGACATCAGTGAAAATGCGGCCAACACGCTGAACCCTCGCTCAGTTTTCCAACGTATGCTTTCTGCTGATTTTCATGTGACTAACGCTGATGGCGTTAAAGAAGACGAGATGAAAGTACTACGCGATGTCGTACCACTTGAAGGTGAGCCATCTGGTGAAGTCGCACGCTACAGCTCTACAGTTACCAAAGTACTTGGCGTTGCCATTGAGAACATCACTCAACAACCATTTACTCAAGTATTTGAAGATCGTATTTGGTCTAAGATCGGTGCTCGTGCTTCAGCGCAAGTGAATCTATCACCTGCCGGCCACGCGATATCCTATGGTCTGATTAACACCCGTCTAGATGATTTGGCGCGTTATGCTCTTCTATTTACGCCAAGCTGGGACAAAGTGTCGAAAGAGCAAGTTGTGTCTAACGAAGTGCTAGAGACCATGCAGAAAGGGGGAAATCACAAAGCCTACCTAGCCGGTGACTTTACTGACCACTCTTGGGTGAAAGCGTCACATGGTCAAGACATGCCAATCTACAACTCTCACCAGTGGGATGCGGTTTGGGAAGACGGTGCGTTATTGAAGCACGGTAACTTGTACCAAACTATCTATGTTGACCCTGCTCGTGATGTAGTTGGTGTAGCGTTCTCTACCTCTCCGGTTTACCTCACACCTGACTTAATTCCTGGTTACTTGCGCCAAGCGGCGAAGCAACTTTCTGACAAGTAAGTCATAGCTCCCCATAGAGGTAGCCCTTTATTGGGGAGTACTTGTTACAACCAGAACCCTTTTCAAGTGGACTTTTACGCAGTAATCACAATGACAATATATAAATTTTCTTCTTTGCCAAAAACCATGTTGAGGCCACTCTCACTTGTCACTGTCGCATTAACATTTGGCGCGTCAGGGGCAGCCGCTTCTACCGAGTTAGAGTTTTCGGGCAAGATTGTAGGCGCCGTTATCGCTGATAGTGACGTGTCTGGCCAGGGTGCTAATAATGTCCCCAATGGTTTGTACGGTGCGAATGATGAGTCGAATATCGCCATCGATACGACACTTACTCGCTTGAACCTAGGTACCTTTACTCCTCTTGAGGGAGATGAATCTTTACGTTCATTTGTGTCCATTGATTTTAATGGTAGCAATAACGGCAAAATGGATCTGCGCTTTCGAGAGGCTTATGTCAATTGGAACCTTGCAGGCGGTGCTCTGCTGGTGGGTCAAACATGGTCAACCTTAATGGATCTTAACCGATTTCCAGATACTGTGCTCGAGCCGACGTTAAGCGGTGTTGTCTTCACCCGTCAGCCTATGGTGCGTTGGTCACAACGCTTTGGTACTTTTCGTTATGATCTTGCTCTAGAAAGTGGCACCAACGCCCATGTAACACCGGATAACTCCGAAACGGATCTCGACAACGCAAGTGACATACCAGACTTTATCGCTGCAATACAAACGGATACCGATCAGTATTGGTTCCGTGCCGCGGGTTTGGTCTCTCACATCAAAACTAAAAACAAAGTCGACAATAAAACCTACTCAGACAACGGCTGGGCGGTTCACCTGTCTGGTGGTATCAAGTTTAATGAAAAAGACCACTTTCAGATTGCTTATTTTAATAGCCGTGGCAATGACCGCTATGTGCTAGGTGTGAGTCAAACAGGACCTGTGTTTAATGAACAAACGGGAGAGTTTCATTTACGCGAGTCCCAATCTCTGTGGACTGCAGTAGGTCACTCCTGGACGGAAAATCTGAAATCCACGATAGGCTATGGCATATGGCAGGCGGACGAATTTTCGTGGCAAAAGGATACCTTTACTGAGACCCAATTCGCTCTTGCAAACCTCAAGTGGAACGTAAGACCAAGCCTTACTCTTGGTATTGAGTACAACTACACCTCCTATGAGCGTTCTGAGTCGGACGAGAGAGACAATCATCGCGTCATCTTCGCCGCTGACTACGCCTTTTAATTTTTTACTCCAGAGAATCTAGCACCAGTGGTAGCCATTAATTGGCTGCGCTCATTGGTGTGTATTCAATAACATTTGTGAGAAAGACTATGTATAACTTTAAATTTAATAAAATTTCATCGGTGCTAGCACTATTTACCTCTTTGGGAGCTGGTGTCGCTACAGCGGTTGAGACTAATTTGAAAGGGCCAACTTTAGCGGAGAAAACTGACTTAAGCACGGCTATTTCCTTGACGGATATGCAGCATGTTAGCAACTTTTTCAACCAAGCTGAGAACAAGGTAAAGATTCAGTTCCCTTCTGCAGAAACGGAATTTGCTTGGGTGAATATGTCTAAGTTTTACCATACGGTACAAGTGCCTCGCAGTGGTCAGGTTTCTATGCTGCCATATGCGATCAACTCAAGTATCGACAGCGTAAAATACCTGAACAACAAAGATGGCAAGCAAATCACGGTTGATCAGCACTTTGACACCAAGCCGATTGATGCCATGGTTGTTGTACAAGATGGACAAATTGTTTTTGAACGCTACAAAACGATGCGCCCAGAAGACAAGCACTTATGGATGTCGGTATCTAAAGTGACAGGCTCTACCATGCTGGCGTTCTTAGAGCAAGAAGGCAAAGTGGATGTGAGCAAGCCAGTGACTACCTACTTAACGGAACTAAAAGGTTCAGTGTGGGATACAGTTGCAGTAGAAGAAGTGCTGGATATGGCAACAGGCTTAAATGGCACAGAGCATGATGAGGCAACACCAGATTCTCGTACCAACCCAGACCAAATTTGGTTTCGTTGGGCGGCAACAGGTGCTGTAGGCGTATTACCTGATGTTCGTGAGCGTAACGAAGGCTGGGTTGATGTACTGCGATCTATGGAGCGTAAAACTCCAGGTCACGAGAAATTTGAATACAACTCAATCAATACCTTTGTGATTAATCGTATCGTTGAGCGCGTTGCCCAAAAACCACTGTACCAACAGTTTGCTGACCGTATTTGGAGCAAACTAGGTATGGAGCACGATGCCTATTACATGGTAAGTCCGTCGGGTAGCACACTTGGCTTTATGGGCGTGAACTCTACCGTACGTGACTTAGCGCGTTTTGGTATGGCGTTTACACCAAGCTCAGAAAAGATTGCCGGTGAGAAAGTCATTCCTGATTCAATCTTAGAAAAAATCAATGATCGTAGTTACGTTGAGCAATACGACAAAGGTTATCTAGGTAAAAAACTCACCACCAATTTTGCTGATGACGCAGGAAACATTGCTAACCGCTACCAATGGGATGCAGTCACCTCTGAAGGGGACATATACAAAGCCGGTGTTGGTGGTCAAGGTATCTATATCTCACCATCGACAGATACTGTTGTTGCTTGGTTTGCAACCGGTGACGGAAACAACCAAGAAGAATCCATGGCTCGCGCAATTGTACAATCGCTAAAAGAAAAGTAGAGCGGAACTAATTCTTAGAACTGAGCTCTTAGGCCGTGTTCATCTATGAATGAGCGCGGCTTTGATCACTCTAGTCATGATTGCTAAACTTTAAGGGCTTTACATTTGGAGCTACGCAAGGAACAATCCCCTCCAATAAAGAGAACTATAGCGCGTAACACTGGAAGACTATGAGTAGTACCAATACCAAAAAATCTAATCCTCTATTCGAGATACTGTTTAACGTATTTATCCCGTCGTTCATCTTAATGAAGTTTAGTGGGGACGAGCATCTAGGCACTGTGCTGTCGCTTGTTGTGGCTTTGTCGTTCCCGGTGGCTTACGGTGGCCTAGAACTTATCCGCAATAAGAAGTTTAATTTCATTGCAGCACTTGGCTTTGTGAGTGTTCTTTTAACGGGTGGTATTGGCTTACTTGAGTTAGACACTCGCTGGTTAGCAATGAAAGAGGCGCTAATTCCTGGCCTTATTGGTATCGCGGTATTGGTTTCGACCTTCACCCGTCATCCATTGATGCAAAAGCTGATATTCAATAAAACCGTGTTGAATTTGTCTCTGATTGAAGAGCGCTTAAAAGAGAGTGGCAATGAAAAGGCGTTTGATCGCTGCTTGATGAACTCTAACTACTTGTTTGCAAGTACCTTCGCGTTCTCATCGGTGATGAATTATGCGCTGGCGACTTACATTGTTACTAGCCCTGCAGGTACAGCAGCGTTTAATGAAGAGCTTGGCAAAATGACCTTGTATAGCTACCCAGTGATTGCCATCCCTAGCATGTTGATGATGCTGGGTATCTTCTACTATGTTTGGCGTCAAATCCGTAGCATGACCTCGCTAGAGACAGAGCAGATTTTTCATCAAGCCAAGTAAACTAGCCTCAAGTCATTCATGATATTAAACGCACTGCAGATCCTGTGGTGCGTTTTTTGTTTTCGCGTGTATCAAATATCTCTTCATATCAACATCTCTACAACACCCTTCTTTTAGCTCTCTTTGAGAGCACTCTTTCCTTGTTGTCTCCTTATTCGTCACTTCTCAACTATCTTATTGATAATAAACCAGTCACATTGATAAAGAGCGGACCCAAAGTCTTTGTCTATCATCATTAATGCATTGTGAATTCGTAATGTTTATTAACATCTGAACGCTTTATAAACACATTGTGATTTAATTAGGAAAAAGCTTTAAAAACAGGTTTTTAAAGTAGATTTAACATCTTGAAACATCTATCTTTAAAGGTATTGACGCTCAATAAGGAAATACTATGCGTATCAATTGGTTTTTGATGTTTTGTGCATCTCTCATCTTGGTGGGGTGTGGAGAAAAGCAAAGTGCCGTTTCAGAGCCTGAATCTCGCCCAGCGAAACTTCTCACTGTGTCTGTTGGAGACAAAAGTTTTGAACGTGTGTTCCCTGCCTCTTCTGCAGCAGGCGACCGTGCAGTACTTGCTTTCAGAGTTCCTGGAGAACTCATCGAATTACCTGCTACGGCTGGATTGCCCGTTAAAAAGGGCGATGTATTAGCGGTATTGGATGACAAAGAGTACAAATTACTACGCTCCCAAGCGAAGGCAAATTTTAACTTGGCTCAAGTGCAATTTGATCGAATGAAGAAACTGATTAAGGACAAAGTGGTTTCAGAGCAAGAATATGATCAGGCGAGGGCGCTTCATAAGTCAGCCAGAGCAGATTACGATCAAGCGCTAGCCAATTACAGTTATACCAAACTTACCGCTCCGTTCGATGGCACTGTTTCACTGATTAACATAGATAATTTTGAGTATGTAGCCGCCAAACAGGGTGTAATGAATATCCAGTCTAATGATTTACTCAAGGTTATTTTTCCATTACCGGATTCTATGCTCAATCGTTTTCGAGGATACGACGTCATAGAGTCCTTCATGGTGTTTGATTCCTTTCCTGAACAACAATTTCCTTTAACCTTTCAAGAGATAGATACGGAATCGGACAACTCCACGGGCAGTTACAAGGTCACAATGATCATGGAGCGTCCTAGCGACCTTGGCATACTACCGGGTATGTCCGGGAATATTCGCGTTATGTTACCGCGTCAAAAACCGACAAAGCTTCCGGAAACTTCATTGTTTCCTTGTGGCAGCGACCAATGTGTATGGAAAGTCACAGAAGACTTTATGGTTGAACAAGTGGCTATCTCTCTTAGTAGCGAAGGGGAAGTTGTTTCAGGCTTGGTTGACGGCGATCAAATCGTTATTTCTGGAGTAAGAGAGCTTGAATCAGGGATGAAGATCAGAGAGTGGATTAAGGAGCGAGGCTTATGAGTTTAGCAATGAAGTGGCTCTCGAAAGGATCACTAGTATTGGGATTATCTGTGGCATTGGCAGGTTGTGAAAGGCCCGTCGTAGAGCCAACAACCCATATTTCAAAAGTGGAAATTCTTCAGTTAGGTGAACCGGAAGTGACGGATCGCATTTATTTCCCCGCAGTAGCACAAGCGGCACTACGCTCTCATCTAAGTTTTAGAGTGCAGGGAGAAATCACACAACTGCCAGTTAAAGAGGGTGATAGGGTCAAGAAAGGTGATGTCATTGCCCAACTAGACACACGAGACTTTCAAATTGCAGTGGACAACACAAGGGCAAGCTATGCCGCTATAAACAGCCAGTATAAACGTTCTGGTCCTTTGGTTAAAAAAGGGTTATTAGCACAGTCACAATATGATGAACTAGCAGCGCAGCGCAATATTGCCCTGGTTGATTTGCAGTTGGCGAAATTATATTTGGAATTTACGACCCTTAAAGCACCGGCCGATGGCATTATTTCTCGTGTCAATGTTGACCGTTTTGAAAATATTCAAGTAGGTCAACAGATAGTCAATATTCACAGTACGGATGCGGTTGAAGTCTTGATTCAGATACCGGATCGTTTGTTTGTCCATCAGCCTACACAGAGAGATTTACGTAAGGTTACTGCCAAGGTAAAGGTTGAAAGTGGCAATATCTACGAAGCGACCATTAAAGAATTTACCACCGAACCGGATCCTGCAACCGGCACTTACAACGTGACATTAACTATGCCAATGCCTGAGAAAGAAATTATTCTCGATGGTATGGCACTAGAAGTCACAGCAAGAAGCAGTGAGGCTGGATTGAACGTTAGCGTGGGCTCTTATGTGCCATTCAAGGCAGTGGTCAATATGGACGGAGACCTTCTGGACCGGACAGAAACCTATATTTGGGTTCTAGAAGGAAATAAAGTGCGCAAGCAGTTGGTGGAGCTCGGAAAACTTCAAAATAGAACCGTGCAAATTGTTAGTGGCTTGCAAGGGGCGGAAAAGATCGTAGTGAAAGGGATGTCTCAACTGCGTGATGGAGCGGAAGTGGAAGTAATTAAGAAGGAGGCTGTTCAATGAGCCAGGATAATCTCGAGCAGCAAGACGACGAAAGCACCAAAGGAATCGCAGCCTATTTCATAAAGAACAAAGTGATCAGTTGGATGATCTCTTTGATCTTTTTTATTGGCGGCGCTGCGTCATTTTTTGAGTTAGGACGACTTGAAGACCCCGCTTTCACCATCAAAGACGCCATGGTCGTCACTAGCTACCCTGGGGCAACTCCTCAAGAGGTTGAAGAGGAGGTGACTTACCCGATAGAAAAAGCCATTCAACAGCTAAGTTATGTGGATGAGGTTAATTCAATTTCAAGCCGAGGTTTATCTCAGATCACTGTGACCATGAAAAATAGCTATGGCCCTGATGATCTTCCTCAAATCTGGGATGAGCTGCGTCGTAAGGTGACCGACTTAGATGGCACTTTGCCTCCCGGAGTCAATACTCCCGCGGTTATAGATGACTTTGGCGATGTGTTTGGGGTGTTGCTCGCTGTTACAGGCGAAGGCTACTCATATAAAGAACTTCTTGATTACGTCGATTACCTGCGCCGTGAGCTTGAATTGGTTGAAGGCATAAGTAAAGTTGCTGTGTCGGGCGATCAACAAGAGCAAGTGTTTATCGAGATGTCGATGAAGCGACTTAACACCTTAGGTATAGCTCCAGAAGCTGTGGCAAATCTCCTCAATACTCAAAACATAGTGACTCCTGCAGGTGCAGTACGAATGGGTGATGAGTACGTCCGAATTCACCCAACCGGCGAATTTCAGGATGTAGATCAACTTGGCGACCTTATCATTACTGATGTTGCTCAGGGGAGTTCTAGCCAGATCTATTTGCGTGATGTAGCGGAGATCAAGCGTGGCTATATTGATGTCCCGAGTAACTTAATCAATTTTAATGGTAATTTTGCCCTAAACATGGGTATTTCTTTCAATGCGGGTGTAAACGTAGTGAAAGTCGGAGCACTGCTCGATAGACGTTTAGCGGAGCTAAAATACCAACAGCCTGTTGGCATCAATATTTCTGAAATCTACAGCCAACCTAAAGAAGTGGATAAATCGGTAAGCGGCTTCGTGGTCAGTCTTGGTCAAGCGGTCGGCATCGTTATCGTGGTACTACTCTTCTTTATGGGGCTACGTTCAGGTTTATTGATTGGACTGATTTTGTTGGTCACCGTATTAGGCACTTTCGTGTTTATGAAATACTTTGCCATCGACCTACAGCGTATATCTCTGGGGGCTCTGGTTATTGCACTGGGGATGCTGGTGGATAATGCCATTGTGGTGGTTGAAGGTATATTGGTGGGGACGCAGCGGGGTCGGACTCGCTTGCAAGCAGCAACCGACATAGTGACACAAACCAAATGGCCATTGCTGGGTGCAACAGTCATTGCGGTAACCGCATTTGCGCCAATAGGCTTATCAGAAGACTCCACGGGTGAATATTGTCGTACTCTGTTTTCGGTATTGCTTATCTCGCTAATGCTGTCTTGGTTCACGGCAATATCGTTAACGCCTTTCTTTGCTGAGCTTTTCTTTAAAGGACAGAAGTTTAATCAAGATGCAGGCGATGATCCGTACAACGGAATTGTTTTTGTCATGTACAAGAAATTCCTCGAGTTTTGTATGCGTAACGCATGGATAACGGTCGCAACATTAGTGGTCGCGCTAGGCGTGAGCATCTATGGGTTTACCTTCATTAAGCAAGCCTTCTTCCCATCCTCTACCACACCTATGTTTTTGTCGGACATCTGGCTACCTGAAGGCACGGATATACGTGTGACCAACACCAAGATGAAAGCCATTGAAAACTGGTTGATCGAGCAAGAAGGCGTTGAAAGTGTAACGACTACCGCAGGTAAGGGGTTGGAACGCTTTATGCTGACCTACACTCCAGAGAAAAGCTATGCTGCCTATGGCGAGATAGTGACACGTGTAGAAAGCTACGAAGTCTTGCATGATGTGATGAGAAAATACCGGGAGCATGTCGCCAGTACCTACCCTGAAATAGACTACAAGTTGAAGCAAATCGAGTTAGGTCCAGGTGGCGGTGCCAAGATTGAAGCTCGAATCATAGGTTCGGATCCAACAATATTGCGAACGGTTGCGGGGCAAGTGGTGGATATTCTCAATGCCGATCCTGGTACTACAGGTGTTCGCCACGATTGGCGAGAGCGTACCAAAGTGATTGAGCCTCAGTTTAATGAGAGTCAGGCTCGTCGTTACGGGATCAGTAAAAACGATATGGACCAATTTCTGCAAATGTCGTTCTCTGGTTTGACGGTAGGGGTATATCGAGATGGCACTACATTAATGCCTATAGTGACCCGTTTGACTGAAGCAGAGCGAGTCGATTTTAGAAACATTGAGGGGATGAAAATTTGGAGCCCAGTGCTCAGTGATTACATTCCTTTGCAGCAGATCACTTTAGGTAATGAAGTGCGTTGGGAAGATCCGTTGATTGTTCGTAAGAACAGAAAACGTATGCTAACCGTGTTTGCTGACCCCGATATATTGGGTGAAGAAACAGCGGCGACTTTGCAGGCGCGTATTCAATCCAAGGTTGAAGCTATTGAACTTCCACCAGGCTACAGCTTGGAGTGGGGGGGCGAATATGAGTCTTCAAATGACGCAAAAGGGTCGTTGTTCTCAAGCATGCCAATGGGCTACCTGTTCATGTTCTTGATCACTGTGTTCTTGTTTAACTCAGTGAAAGAGCCGTTGATTGTCTGGCTGACAGTACCTTTGGCCTTGATTGGTGTAACGACCGGATTGTTGTTGTTGAATACGCCATTTGGCTTTATGGCGCTGTTAGGCTTCTTGAGCTTGTCAGGGATGCTATTGAAAAACGGTATCGTACTGATTGATCAGATTGAACTTGAGATTCGATCAGGCAAAGAAGCCTATGCCGCGGTAGTTGAGGCGGCACTGAGCCGTGTTAGACCTGTATGTATGGCAGCAATCACGACCATTTTAGGTATGATTCCGCTTCTTCCTGATATCTTCTTTAAACCAATGGCAGTAACTATCATGTTCGGTTTGGGCTTTGCGACAGTACTCACCCTAATTGTGGTGCCTGTGTTGTACAAAATGTTCCACAGAATAGAAATAAAACAGGCATAAACTAAGCGCTAATATGTGGCTTTGAAATTGCCGGACTCATTAAAGACTACACATTTGTGTAGTCTTTTTTTATGCGCAGAGTATGGAAAAAGTGAGTCGCTCTATAGGCTTCATTGGTCATTCATGGATGAAAAAGGTGAACCTAGCTCAACTAAGTGGTCATGTTTTAAAAACGGGTAAAGCCTATCCTTGATTGAAAGATGAGACGCAATGCATATGCGTTTTCGGGTCTAATAGATTGAGGTGGATAAAATGAAGAAATTGGCAGCAGTACTTGTTATCGCATCAGTAATATTGACAGGGTGCCAAGGTGGTTCAGATAGTCATGAAGTACAAAAATCAATACAAACCGGTGAGAAAGCGAAAGTGTCTCTACCGTCAGTTAACGAGCTTAACGTTCAAAGTACCAATGAGAATAAACAAAAATCACCTCCATTACCCTCAACTTCTAGTCCTACTCTTATCACACATAATTCTGCCGAGAGTAAAAAGTCATTTGATACAGTGGCCCATGTACATAGCCCAAAAGAATCAAAGCAACCGACGAGTGAAGAAACAACATGGTTAGAAGATCCTGATAATCAAAAGACTATAGAGGTCTTTCAAGATGGGGGTTTTACGGAAGAGCAGGTGTATGACTTATGCAAAACATACCTAACTTCTGATGCCACATTCACTTGTACATCTAGTATAGATAAGGACGGTAATGATTCGGCTAATTTCAAGTTCTATTATCGAACTCCATATAAAGTAAACGCTAAAGTAAATGCAGATAACTTTGATGGTCGTACGGAATTTACGTACACGCCCATTGAACAAAAGTTAGTTATTTTAAAGGCTCGTCAATTTGATAGTACGCAAGATTCAGCAAATGATCAGTTGAATAACATCAATAAGCTAGTATTTAAAGATGTTGAAACTCCTAAGGTAGAAGTTGAGCGTGACGTGGATAACGCTACCATCACCGCTCAAGCCACGCTTTATATGGACGATGAAATCACTAAGTCATTGAGAGATGATTACATAAATTCTCAGGAGGACTCCAACCTATTGAGCAAGCTCAGTTTCTATAAGAAAAGTAAGCCTGTTATGGCCTTAACTGAAAATATGGACAAGGGCAATGCGGACGATGTCCCTGTGATGAACTCTTGTTTACACAAAATTCTCGAAGTAGCAGGAAGATAATAGATAATGCATTGAACTGACTTATGTAATCAAGTGTTAGTTTATAACTCATTGAGTTAATTATACTTTCAATGAAATAATGCATATTTAGAATGGCATGTCGTTAAGTGTTATCACAAGGATATGTCATGCATTCGTTCAAAAAGGCTGTTGTTCTATTCAGCATTCCTTTCTCTTTAGCTTCTTTTCATTCATACGCTCATAGTGATGCTCGCGGTATTGCTATGGCGGGTACAGGCGTTGCTGCCGCTAATTTTGTCAGTGCGAGTTTTTACAATCCAGCGTTAGCTGCATCGGGCGAGTCTAAGCATAGCTTTGGTATGATTTTGCCCGCGGTGACGGCAGGTGTTCATGATGGACAAGGTATGCTCGATAAACTTGATGTCTACTTTGATGCAGAAGATGACTGGGTTGATAATCCAACCAGCAGTGAAGCACAGGAAGCGTGGAAAGCGGCACTGAGAGATCTCTCTAATGGTGATGTAACGGCGAACGCTTCAGCGGGTATGGTATTTGCGGTTCCAAACAGCTTCATCAACACCAATTTCTTTGTGGCTACCCACGCAACGGCATTGGCAACAATGGATATTGATGACAACGATTTTGATAATATCAGCCCTGATGATGAGGTGCGATCGACAGTTACTGGTTTAATTGGTGGTACGCTAGATATAGGCTTCACGTTTGCTCAAAACTATGAAGTGTACGATAGAAACTTGAGCGTTGGCTTTTCTCCTAAAGTCCAACAAATCTATACCACCTATTTCCAAGAAAGACTTAACGAAGATGAGTTAGATGATGCTGACTTCTTTGATGATCTTGAAGAGAAAACAACCTTTAACCTAGATATTGGCGCAAGTTATGAGGTCATTGATCACCTCAACGTGGCGTTTGTCGCTAAAAACATCCTTTCACACAGTTTAGAAACTAACGTGCAGATGGGACAAACAGCCACCTACGTGGTTGAACCGGAATACAAGCTGGGTAGTGCATACTCTAAAGATTGGTATACATTAACAGCCGATATTGATTTGAACTCGACTCGTTATTTCGAGGAGCAAAGCTATAAAACGCAGTTTACTCGAGTTGGTGGTGAGGTCGATCTTTGGAAGTGGGCTCAGTTTAGAGCGGGTTATATGCATAGCATGACCGATTACGCTGAAAATATGGTTACGGCAGGTTTCGGGTTTAGACCCTACGGTGTGTTTGGCTTTGATCTCGCCGCTCAATATGGTGATGATGACAACTATGTGGTTTCGGCTCAACTAACCATGATCATCTAGCGTTTACTTCACTTTAACACCGTACTTTTCTATCAATTGATGATGGGTTTGCTATTCTGACTATCACGTTGTAAAGATAGAAGGGTGCGGTGTGCACCGAAAGGGATAATGATGAAGCGATGCAACTGGCTTGATGTTAGCAAACCAGATTATGTGGAATATCATGACAAAGAATGGGGTGTACCGGTTCATGATGACAAGGTGTTTTTTGAGTTCTTAATCCTTGAATCAGCCCAAGCTGGTCTGAGTTGGTACACCATTCTAAAGCGTCGAGAAGGCTATCGTAATGCCTTTGCCAATTTTGATCCTGTTGTTGTCTCGAAATTCGATGCGGACAAAGTAGAGGCATTGATGCAAGATGCGTCAATTATCCGCAATCGAGCCAAGATTGAAGCGGCAATCAATAATGCTCAACGGTTTTTACAGATCCAATCTGAGTACGGCAGCTTTGATTCTTTCATCTGGTCCTATGTTGATAATGAGCCGGTAAATAACAGAGCTAAAGGCGACTTTCCTGTGGCAACGACTGAGCTCTCTGATCGCCTTGCCAAAGATCTTAAAAAACTTGGCTTTAAATTCCTAGGCAGCACAACCCTGTATGCATTCCTGCAAGCGACAGGAATAGTAAACGATCACGACCTAGATTGTGTTTGTAGGGAGAATAAAGCCTCACTGTGAGTGCTCGGCATTTTTTATTGTCTTGAGTCAGTGGTCACCAGGGTAGAAAAGGTATGCTTATTTCAGTGCCGCCAAGATAACCTCAGCCTTACTTACCTCAAAGCTCTTTGGTGGCTCATCATTAATAAGGCCCACCAAGAAGCCTTCGGGGTCAGCCGTGTAGTAGTTTTCAGCATCATGTAGCCCCGGGTTCCAGCCTTCTAGCATCGCCCATTCAACCGCTGTATCAATCTCATCTCGGCTCATTGTTCGGATCTGAAAATCGTTATTGCTCATCCCTCTCTCCATGAATCACTTTGTACTCCCTCATTTACCCTGAAAGACAGAAGTTATGAGTATAGATGCGAGATTACAAAGGTGGATCCAGAATTAAAAGCAACAGACCCTAGATGGGTAGTTGGTAATTTTAGTTGAAGTATCTCAAAAAATTGAAAAGCTGTTGAAGTGTTTGATTACTTTATTGTTGAGGATCAATTCACGCTAATTATATGTTTTTAATATGAAAACAAATAATTAATATAGGAAACTGTATATGTTCTATGTCCATATGTTGCTCTTACTCAGCATAATATTTGTAGGTATTCGGTTTGGTGGTATTGCGTTTGGCTTATTAGGCGGGCTAGGGGTATCGATACTAGCGTTTGTGTTCGGCATAGCTCCGGGCAACCCTCCCATTAGTGTCATGCTGATAATATTAGCTGTGGTTGCGGCGTCGGCAACACTAGAAGCCACTGGAGGGCTGAATCTCCTTGTTAATTATGCAGAAAGATTGCTAAGGAAACATCCATCTAAGATTGTATTCCTTGGCCCTTTATGCACCTATACATTGACCGTTCTGGTAGGTACGGGGCACTCTGTTTATCCGCTATTACCCGTTATTTATGACGTAAGTATTAAGAAAAATATTCGACCAGAGCGACCAATGGCGATGGCAACGGTTGCTTCGCAGATGGGTATTACGGCTTCGCCTATTGCCGCTGCTGCCGCTGTGATTATGGCTACAGCAGCAACAAATAACCTAGATATCTCTTTATCTAGCGTTTTGATGGTAACCATTCCGGCTACGTTTACAGGGGTTATCATTGGGTGTCTATGGTCATTGCGTCGCGGTAAAGAACTCGCCGTTGATCCAGAATTCCAAGAGCAGATGAAGAATGAGGATTTCAAAGCGCAGCTGATCAATGAAGAAATGGCAACGGCGGATAATCAGAAATTTTCCAAGCAGAGTAAAATCGGGCTTTCTATCTTCTTGGGCGGTATAGCGACTGTAGTCTTCATTGCTATGTTTGGTAAGGATATTGGTTTACTGCCGGAAGGGGTGAAAACCTCAGTGGCATTGCAGTTCTTGATGCTAAGCGTAGGTGCACTTATCCTGCTTGCAACTAAGGTTGATCCAAAGAAAGTTGTGAAAACGAACGTATTCACCGCGGGTATGAGCGCCATCATTATCATCTTTGGTATCGCTTGGATGAGTGACACCATCATAGCCGCCAACAAGCCTTATATTATTAGCTTGGTAGAGGATGTCGTAAGAGCGCAGCCTTGGACATTCGCGATTGCTATGTTTGCTTCTTCAATCTTTTTGAAGTCTCAAGCCGCTGTACTGACCATAATGCTACCGCTTGGTTTTATGCTAGGCATTCCTGCTGAGGTCTTGATCGGTACGCTACCTGCTTGTTACGCCTATTTCTTCTTCCCATTCTATCCATCTGATTTGGCTGCGATTCAGTTTGATAGGGCCGGAACTACCAAGATCGGAAAGTATGTGCTCAACCACTCCTTTATGATCCCAGGCTTTATTGGTGTAGTGTCAGCAACCTTGATCGGTTATTCAATCTCTATAGGTATCTTGCCTATTTGGGGCTGGGCCATTGCGATCGTCGCTATAATCACTGCCATTAATCTACATATGAATAGGCAACCAGAAGTGGCTTCAATATAATTTTTGTTATTAAAAACTTGGTTGCCGGCGAGAGCGCTTAGCTCTGTGTCAGTAAAAAAGAAAGCCACTGCTGAAGCAGTGGCTTCTGAGTCTATTTCCTTAGCTGCTCATACCACAACAATCATTCCTGCAAGCGACAGGACTAGTAAACGATCACGACCTAGATTGTATCTGTAGAAGCCAACAAGGTTAATAGAAGCGCATTATTTCAGCCCCAAGCGCTTCATCAAGCGGTGTAAATTACCAGGGTTAAGTCCCAACTGTTTTGCTGTGGCGCTGAGTTTTTTGTCATTGTTTAAGAAAGCCGATTGTATAAGCTGCATTTGAAACTGCTCCGTCGCCTCTTTTAAGTCCAAGTCTTGCCACTGTTCGATAGATTGCTGCGTGCTGGGTGATTCTAGAGAAGGGGCTTTGTTCGTATTTGGCATATCGCTATGCGCAAACTGAAAATGGCTTGGTTTTAATACAAGGTGCGGGGCGTTGCTTTGTGCTTTGGCAATAACACTTGCTCGATTTATGGCATGCTCAAGCTCACGTACATTGCCTTCCCATGGGTTGTTTTGCAGTAAGGTGAGCACTTCTGCATCCAGTGTGATGCTAGATACATTTAGCTTATGCTGGCACTGCTGGGCAAAAAATCCGGCTAATAAAATGACGTCTTTATCTCGTTCTCGAAGTGGTGGAACAAATAAAGGAAATACGCTTAGCCTATGGTAGAGATCGGAACGAAAATGCCCCTTTTTAACCTCTTCGTGCATCACTCTGTTTGTGGCAGCAATAATGCGAACATCCACCTTGATGTTACTGTCATCGCCCACTCGCTGTATGTCGCCATATTGCAGCGCCCGCAACAGCTTTGCCTGTAGGGCCAGTGAAAGTTCGCCCACCTCATCAAGAAACAGTGTGCCGTGGTTGGCCAATTCAAACTTACCTTTACGGTCGCTAATAGCGCCGGTGAAAGCGCCCTTGATATGCCCAAAAAGCTCACTCTCTGCGACTGACTCGGGCAGGGCAGCGCAGTTAAGGTACACAAAGGCTTTATCTTTTCGGTCAGACTGAGAGTAGATTGCGTGTGCGACGAGCTCTTTACCCACTCCGGTCTCCCCCATGATCAATACGGATAGCTCGGTATGGGCGACAGCTGAAATATGAGACTTAAGCTCTGTGATACCTTGAGATTGGCCGATAAAATCCAATTGATTGTAATTAGTGCGCTTATTGTTTGAAGTGCTGGATACGCCAACATTCTTCTCAAGCTTTGCCACCAACAAGGCAGTATGCAAGCTATTGGCCGCTAGGGCACTGATCAGCCGAAAATCGTCATCGGCAAAACCATCAAATAGAGTTGGATCAAAGGCATCAATAGTCACGGCACCAATGAGGCGATCTTCTTGAAATAAAGGAAGGCCAATGCAAGAGTGAACCTCTAGTTTTTGTTCATGGTTGGGGATGAGCGCATCATAGGGGTCGGGCAGATCGCTGTCAGAAGGAAAACGCACAATATCTCCCGCTCTGGCGATGGCCTCAAGACGAGGGTGTTGTTCTATGTTAAAGCGTCGTCCTAGCACATCTTCACTAAGGCCATTGATGGCAAGAGGAATGAAGTTTTGATGCTGAAATAGCAGGAGTGCCGCCGCGTCGCAGTGAAGCATGTTTCGAATAGTGGTCAGCAGCCGTTGAAAGCGGTCTTGCTCGGATATCCCAGAGGTAATGTCCCGAGCTACCTGTATCCACTCGCCCTTATACTTCTTCATAAACTACTCACAATCCAATCATACTTTTGTCAGTGTAACAAAGCTTTGTCATAAAGACATGAAATATGACATTGTCGTAATGATAATATTAAGGGGTTACTCTGCTATAACGAACTGAATTATAATAAAATACTGCTATTGGCATACCCATTGCATTTAATTGAACTAGATTAAATGTAATGGAAAATAAAGAGGTTGAGCGATATGACTCCACACGTTGGGTTTGTTTGTGGTTTGGTGAGTTCTAGGGTTGATTGGACAGACATTTTATTCTCTATAAGAGTAAAGGTGTCGGGTATTTCGTTTATCGCAGGTCAGTTTACTAAGTTGGGTTTGTACAACTCTGAGGGTAACTTTCTGCGCAAGGCCTATTCAATAGTGAACTCCCCAGAGGATTACAACGCAACGGGTGAGTTGGAGTTTTTGATCATTTCCGATCCAGATGGCGCTTTGTCTCCCAACTTACATACCTTGCATCCAAATGACGAAGTCATGGTGGGCGAGCAGTGCGCTGGATTTATGACCTTAGAAGAAATCCCAGACCACGCAACCGAACTGTGGATGATGGGAACGGGAACCGGTATCGGCCCTTACCTATCCATTCTGCAATCAGAGGCCTTCCCTGAGCACTATACCGATATTATTTTGGTGCATGCGGTGCGCTTTAAACAAGATCTCGTGTATAGCGATTTGATTCAGGCGTTTCAGGAAAAGTTTGGTAACAGGTTTCAATATGTTCCTATTGTGTCTAGAGAAGAGGTGCCGGGGAGTCTCTCTGGCCGAGTGCCGAAACTGATAGAAAAAAGGGTGCTCGAGTCTCACACTGGTGTGCGCCTAGATATGGAGAAAACATTTGTTTATCTATGTGGCAATCCAGCTATGGTGCGCGAGAGCGGGCTGACTTTGACGCAAAGGGGTTATCACAAGCACCTAAGACGAAAGCCTGGCCATTATAGCTCAGAGAACTATTGGTAAAAGTTATTCCCAAACGTCTTACGCCATGAACGCAGTAATCCTGAGGTGATTCAGCATGCTGCGTTTTTTATTATACGGACGCCCATCTTCTCCCCTTATCTTTATGACAAATTTGTCTTTTTGATTATGAATCGACGTTGTCATATTCACAACGTCAATGATTGCAATTGTGCTACTTCCTTTTAAAACAATGAGTTAAAAAGTTGGCACGCTTAATGCTATGCAAGAGGTAATTCTTATTTGCACAAGCAGTAAAGGCAATACAATGACGATTCATGTAAAAAACAATATTCACTGGGTAGGACAACGCGACTGGGAAGTTCAAGACTTCCATGGTACTGAATTTAAAATGACCAAAGGTACAAGCTACAACAGCTACCTTATCCGTGAAGAAAAAACGGTGCTTATTGATACCGTGGATCATAGATTTAGCCACCAGTTCTTACAAAATCTAGAAATGGAAATCGACCTTAAAACTATCGATTACATTGTCGTAAACCACGCCGAAGAAGATCATTCAGGCGCTTTGGCCGCGCTGCTTGAGCGTATTCCAAACACGCCTATTTATTGCACTGAAGCTGCCATTGACTCAATTGTTGGCCACCACCACCATCCCGAATGGAACTTTAAGACGGTTAAAACTGGTGACAGCTTGGATATCGGTAACGGCAAACAATTGGTGTTTGTTGAAGCGCCAATGCTCCATTGGCCAGATAGCATGATGACGTACTTAACCGGAGACGCAGTGCTGTTCAGTAATGATGCCTTTGGTCAGCACTATTGTGATGAACACTTGTTTAACGACGAGGTTGACCAGACGGAACTGATGGATCAGTGTCTTCGTTATTACTCAAATATTCTGACACCATTTAGCAACCTGGTAACGGCAAAAATCAAAGAGGTTCTGAGCTTCAACTTACCTGTCGATATGATTGCGACTTCTCACGGTATTGTATGGCGCGACAACCCAGCGCAAATCATTGAGAAGTATTTGGAGTGGGCTGACGATTATCAAGAAGACCGCATCACTATCTTCTATGACTCTATGTCCAACAACACTCGAATGATGGCAGATGCCATTGCTCAAGGTATTCACGATGTTGATCCTGCCGTCGCGGTTAAAGTATTCAATGTATCGCGTCAGGATAAGAATGAGATCCTTGCGAATGTGTTCCGCTCTAAAGGTGTGCTCGTAGGCTCTTCTACTATGAACAATGTCATGATGCCTAAAGTGGCAGGCATGCTAGAGGAAATCACAGGCCTTCGCTTTAAACAGAAAAAAGCCGGTGCCTTTGGCAGCTACGGCTGGAATGGCGGCGCAGTTGACCGAATTCATTCTCGCTTAACCGATGCTGGTTTTGAAACGGTTGCCGGCTTAAAAACAAAATGGCGTCCTGATGGCAAGGCGATGAGAATTTGCCGAGCTCACGGCCAGCAGATAGCCAAGCAATGGGCACTGCATGAATTGAATGTACAACCGATGCAAATAGTCGAAGCTGAGCAGGCTCCGGTACTGTCGGTTGCAGTTGCAGAGCCGCAAAAGTCACAAACTCACGGTAAGGGCTGTGAATGCATGACCTGTACAGTGTGTAATTGGGTATACGACCCTGAAATAGGCGAACCGAATCAAGGCGTTGAACCAGGCACTGTGTGGAATGACGTTCCAGATTACTTCCTGTGTCCAGAATGTAACTTGGGTAAAGATGTCTTCGCAGTACATACACGCTGTGAGGTAGCGTAATGAACCCAGTCACCATTATTGGTAGCGGCTTTGCCGCCTACCAACTGGTCAAGAGCTTACGCAGACTGGACCAGCAGTTACCCATTCGCATCATTACCGCTGACAAAGGCCATGATTACAATAAGCCCGATCTCAGTCATGTAGTCTCAAGGCAGCAAACCTCACAACAGCTGATATCTACTGCCTCAGACGTATTTGCTTGCGAGCACAATATCGAGCTGTGTGCAGAGCATTGGGTAGAAGAAATCAGTTCAGAGCAGAACGCGGTGTTTGCCAACGGCAAGCGCTTTGACTATTCGAACCTTGTTTTGGCAACGGGTGCTACGCCTTTCATGCCGCCTATAGAGGGTTTGAAAGAGAGCGAGCCCATTACTCTCAACAGTCTCCAAGAGTTCGATACATTCAGTGAGCGTCTTACTAAGGCAAACTCGATATTGGTCATTGGTGGTGGTTTGATTGGTGTAGAGATCAGTATGGATCTTGCATTAGCTAACAAGCAGGTGACACTCGTTGAGGCAGGAGAGCGCCTTATGGCAAATCAGTTGCCTGAGTTAGTCGCACTGAAACTAGAGCAATCTATGCGAAAGCTGGACATTGATGCCCGCTCTAGTGAAACGGTAATAAAGGTCAGTCAATCTGCAAACGGCTATCATGCAATGCTTGGCAATGGTCAGCAATTGAGTGTGGATGAGGTGTTGGTTTGCGCGGGGCTATCACCTAGCATTGCCTTAGCAAAGCAGACTGGCCTTGCTACCAATCGCGGCATATGTGTTGATGAATTGATGCAGACGTCAGAGAAAAACATCTATGCCTTAGGTGATTGTGCCGAGTTTGGTGGGCAAGTGAGAGCTTATCTTCAACCCACTGTCGTGAGCGCTTCGGCCTTGGCTAAGACCTTATTGGGAGAGCCTACATCTGTTGTGCTGCCCAACATGATGATAAAGGTCAAAACACCCAAGTATCCAATTCAGATCGCAGGCGTTACTTCTGATAATCACGTTAGCCGTTGGAATTTAGACATTCAAGCCAATGGGATAGTCGCTAAGGCCTACAACGATCAAGAGGCGATGATTGGTTTCGTTGCAACACAGGACAAAACTAAACAAGCCTTTCCTCTACTAAGGGAGTTGTCCGCCTAAGGTTTAGGAAATCAAAGCGCCTGCATGTAGGTTATGCAGGCGTTTCAGTTACTAGTAATCGCGTAAAAGCGAGTTAGTAAATTCAGCTAATTGGGCTAGTAATTGTACGAGCAGGCAGCGTGAAGTTCATTGAGTACTATTAATCCATCAATCTAACAGCGCAATGTTAGCGCTGCTAAAAAAGGATTTACTCATGACTGCTCATACGATGAATCATCAAACCACAAAATCAGAACGTACGACTTATACTCAACTGGATTTTACCTCTGATGTGCGAGTTCAAGTGACGGTTGGAGGCGGTGCAGTACTGGTTGGCTTCTTCACCATGGCATGCCCGTTAATGACTCAGGCATTGTTCAGCCAGTTGTTATCGGTAGCGCTATCGGGTTTAGCTACAGTGCTAGCAGTGATTCTTTCTTTGAGTGGAATTTCAATTCAGCAGATTGCCAGCGCAGTTGGGTTCAAGCGTCATGCGACTCTTATTTTTTCTCTGTTCTTAGCTTCTTACTCTCTGACTCTTTATCCTGAGGTCGCACTTTTCTTGGCCGCGGCTACCGCTATTGAGTATTTCTTGCTAGATGAAAGCACGACTATGTTGCTTGCACTTCGTTCAGGTAATCTAAAAGGAATGGCTTTGCCGGGCGCGGATCTGTTGGTGACACTGATTTGCGTAGCGATGTTGTTAGGTGGGTTATCAGTACACGGGGTGTTTGCGGTAAGTGCAGTATTGGGGTTGAAGGTAGTGTTATTAGGCAGTTCGATGGTGTTGGCACTGTCAGAGCCTAAGTCGACAGCACATTACTAACGCTACCAAATAGCTTGATAGAAACAATGAAGCCAGCTCATTAATAGCTGGCTTCTTAGCAACTGCGAGGTGACTGCTAGTTCTTAGCGAGTTTTACTCGTATCTTACTTTGTTTCACTTCAGCGTGATCTAATGCTGATAGGGCAGCTTTCGCTTCACTTGTGTTTGGCATTTCAACAAAAGCAAAGCCCTTAGAAAGGCCTGTCTCTTGGTCTAGCACTAGGTTACATACCGTAACGTCACCGTGCTCAGAGAAAAGAACACGAATCTCATGTTCAGTCATTTTGCGTGAAAGGTTGCGAACTAAAAGTTTCATCTTTGACCTTGATAGATAAATTCGAGGCTAATTGTCTCAGTTTAGGCTTCCAATACCAAGCATTAAAATCCACCGGCCCATGTGTCGTAGTCATCAATGGTTTGTTTCTCTTCTTTTGTTAGAGGAGCAGGGTAGTAGGGAAGCGCCAGCAAGGTTTCAGAGGGGAGTAATTCCCAGTCAGGCGTGATTCTATAGCGGTGCAATTCTTCATCGATACGCACATACATATAGTAGCCATCAGGGTGCGTATTGGCATAACTGGCGATGGTGACAACTTCACCTGAAGGGAGTTTCACCTTGCGACCAAGGGGATAGAGCTGATGCAAAGCAAAGCTAACGGTGGCATCTTGCAAGATACCTTGCTTAAACCTCTCTAAACCTATGGCGGTTGAGGTAGAACGATGAGTCCAACCGGTAAGGTACAAGCCCGTCAGTGTGTCTTTAAAAGGTTTGCCCTTACGAATGCCTTCATTTGTGATGAACTGTACGGTCAGTGCATCGCCTTGTTGGTCTAGAATTTCTAAAAATTGCTCGCCGGTCTTATCTGCTAGGAGTCTCATGTTCTTTATTTGCACAAATAGAGTAAGTAGAATGGTCAGTGCTGTGATTTGGCCATAAAAACCAAATAATGCGTGAATTTGTTTGCATCATCTTTGATTTAGAGTCACATTGAGCACAATTTTTGTCAATTCATAAGTAGAAGTAAGCTATGACCCAACAACAACCGAATAACCCTTTACACGGTCTCTCTTTAGAGAAGATCTTAACGCGTCTGGTAGAGCATTATGGTTGGAGCGGTCTGTATGCTGAAGTTAGGGTGAACTGTTTTAGCAATGACCCTTCTATTAAATCATCATTGAAGTTCTTAAGAAAAACCCAGTGGGCAAGAGATAAAGTCGAAGCGCTTTATATCAGCACCTTCAGTTAAGCTAAGTAAGTTAGCACAAATTGATGATTGTTCTCGTACAAAGCAAAGTGTCTAGAACGAGATAAAACAATGAATCAAATTAACCCCAAAAAGTTGCTACGAAGTAAATGGACGGCGGTAAACTGTCAAAATAAAGAGAAGCACTTTATTGTGACAGAAGTAGAACTCGATGAAGAGGGGATGGTCGAGGTCTGCATTATAGAACCTATAGTCACTAAACGAGCCCGCTCTATTGATTGGATGGTATTGAAAGATCCAAAAGAGTGGTTACATGGATGGAAGTAGTGAGTGAGCATTAATTGCTATTTTAGTTACGTTGTAACTTCATGATATGAACATAGACCAAAGCATCACCGTTGCATTACCTTCTTTAATTCATAGGGTCGGTGGAGAAACCGTACAATCGGTAAAGCAGCTCGCGCTTAAACATGAGTGTGAGCTAAAGAGGGTACGCCGCAGTCGGCATTGGCAAGTGTCCGGTGATGCCATAAATATTCAAGCGCTCTGCTCGGAGCTTTCGCAGCAGCCCGATAGTGTGCTTTTTATTATCAAAAAACTGAATCTCGCTCTACAGCTTCATCAAGATAAACTGGAATCCCCCACAGACCGCTTGAAGCGTTTATTGACCGAAAATCCAAACATGACCTTGTCCGAGTTGATGGAAATGACGCACTGCTCTGTTGCTGAGGCGAGAAGAGCAAGATTCGAAGTGGATGAGTTTGAATCGTTGGGTTAACTTTCTAGTTCTACAGACATCTTAAAGTACGGCTCACTGCTTTTATAAAAACGCTCACCGTGTGTTTGCATGTTGAAACGAGCATAAAACTTTTGTGCTGACTCTCTGGCATCACACCAAAAATAGGTCACTCCCTGTTGCTTTAGATATTCAATGATGTGCTCGATCATCTGAGTACCCATGCCTCTTCCTTGATGTTCGTGCAGGGTCGCAAACTTTCTTAGTCTCGCCTCAGCGCCCGTTATGAAAACGGAAGCCACACAAAGCAAGCTATCATCTTCAAAAACGCCAAAATGGAGTCCGGAATCATCTTCTTTGACTTGGCAAAATTCGATGGGCTTTGAGGGCCAAAGCACGCGGTGACGTACGGGTAGGGTTGCTTCTGAGGTAATCAAACGGATCTGCATCGTTTTATATTGGTGAGTTGACCTAGTGTGAATCTATCAAAGGTCTATTCTGAAATCGATACGTATGATGACAAAAATCCCAACAACTACATAGTTATTGGGATTTAAAAATGGGTAGGTATTGAACCTTAGAGCTAAGCGATCTGCGTCATCTCATTTAGAATAAATTGGTCCACTGCGCCGTCGGTTGCTGCCATATAGTCAGCTAGGTGCTGGTTACTCATGTGAGTTTGCCATAGTTCGCGAGAGACCCAGTTTTCATAGAACATGAAGTGAGCAGGGTTTTCGTTATCTTGATGCAGGTCGTAGTTGATACAACCCTCTTCTGCACGAGTCACATCGATAAGTTTAAGCAACTCAGCTTTTACCAATTCAATTTTGTCTTCTTTAGCAATGATGTTTGCAACGATAGTTAGCTTAGTCATGTGATGTTCCCCTTGGAATGTGTTTGTGTTGACGGGGAGAATGATAGTTGGCAATCACCATTATGTGAACGGGTATATATTTGAATTATTATCAAATATAAATTGATAATAATGGTGAGAATTGATTTACCGAGTAAAAAAATGGCTCCACTAAGGAGCCATAAAGTCACTGTTAACAGATTCTGTTAATCGCTGTGGTTATTCGGTATCGATATACCAATAACCCTTGTTGATTAAGTCGCACAGTAGCGATACGTTCGCCGCCGCAATGCCACTAGGGAAGTCATCAACAGTAAGTTGCTGTTGTCCGCAAAGTAGCTTGATGATTGAGCTGTCTTCCTCGGAGACTTTGATTACTTCTCCGTTAATATAGGCAATGCTTTCATCCTGCTCATGATACAGAGCGCGTAAGCCCGCTACTTTTTCAATGCTGCCGCCAGATAGGAGGTGGTTTGCCACTTCTTCACTTTCCCACAAAGGTTCAGGGGTAATGATATTTAACTGATGACGCGACTGACTTAGCAAACAACCCATAAAGTCATTCACGCGGTGCTCATCTTCCATTGATGCTAATAGCATCTCCGTTAAGGAATTTAGGTCGCTAGTGCTAATCTGACCAAAGTTATCCTGCGTCTTCATCTCTGGCTTGTGTAGGTGCACATCGCCAACATCGTTAGCTAAGATGTAGTCTGCGAAATTGCTGATTAGCTCTTGTTCTTTTGGGGAACGAAAGCCGATAGAAAAGCTCATTGACGGTTCAAGTGCAAACCCGTCATGTGGAAACCCTGGTGGGATGTATAAGATGTCGCCTGGCTCAAGAACTTGGTCAATGATGCCTTCAAAGCCTTCGATTTGACGTAAAGCACTGTGTTGATTGGTTTCGACATATTGGCCTTCATCCTTTGCACCAACACGCCAATGGCGTTTGCCACTGCCTTGCACAATAAATACATCATACTGGTCAATGTGCGGACCCACACCGCCATCCTTGACTGAGTAGCTGATCATTAAATCATCGAACAACCACTGTGGCATGGCTTTAAATGGTTCAACAAGCTCCGCGGCACCTTGATGCCAGTGGTTTGCAGCCTGAACAATGATTGACCAGTTTGTCTCTTCTAGCGAGGCATATTTATCTTCGTTAAAAGGACCATGCTCTGCAATCCACTCACCATCTTTATTAGAAACAAAACGCGAGTCGACTTCTTCTTCCATGGTCAGTCCCGCTAGCTCTTCCGCGGAGATAGGGTCTTGGAAGTTAGCAAAGCCACCCTTAATGATAGTGGGTTTCTTTTGCCAGAATTCAGCCAAAAACTGTTCCAGTGAAATCGTTAATTGATACATGTTAAACCTTGATAATGCAAGCCACACTTGTGTCTGGCTATGGGTATAAATTTGATGGTTTGCTTGTCTTTAGATTCCCGATAAAACACCTCGGGAATGACGTGTGTACAGTGTTGAGAGTCGCGTAAAAGTAGCGAGTATATTCTTTACTCCGTCATCCCCGAGCGCTCCTATCGGGGATCTCATCACCAGCAGATTCCCGATAAAACACTTCGGGAATGACGGTATTCTGGTCATCCCCGAATGCTCTTATCGGGGACCTCTGCACCCACAGATTCCCGATAAAAGACTTCGGGAATGACGGTGTTTTGGTCATCCCCGAGCGCTCTTATCGGGGATCTCTTCACCAACAGATTCCCGATAAAAGACTTCGGGAATGACGGTGTTCTGGCCATGCCCAAGTGTGTTATCGGGCATCTAATTCAACAAACAGACCTAAACCTTGAGGCGATTATTCACATCACGACTCTGGAGTACGCGCTCAGCATGGTCAATCTCTTGATTTGACTTAGCGAGACGGTCATACAGAAGCACGTTGACCGTTGCAGCCAGGTTCATGCAGCCAATAGTTGGCACGTAAACAACTGCATCTGCCTTGTCAACCACCTGCTGAGGGATGGAGCTATCTTCAGGTCCAAATATGTATATCGCTTTCTCAGGGTGTTGAAATTGAGGCAGTGGCGTTGCACCTTCGGCAAGCTCAACACAAACAATTTTTGTGTCTTGGTCGAGTTCATCGGTAAGGGATTCCATCTGTTTTAGGTCTATTTTCCCTGTCATATCCTTGGTGTCGGTATGGTACTTGGCCGCTTGAGCAAAGCGCGTTCCGGTAAAGCGAACCTCACTTGCTTGGTAACACCCAGCTGCGCGCATAACTGCGCCGACATTGGTTGGGCTTTTAGGGTTACATAGGCCAATCATGGAAATAGAATTTTTAGACATTGTTGCTCCGCGCTACTGAATGTTCGCCAAAAATGGCCGAACCTGCTTCTTACTGCGGGCAGTATATAGGTCTAGCGAAGAAATAGAAGAGTAAAAATAGTAGACCGCCCCGAGCGGGGAGGTCTCAGAAGAAAAATTAACTTACTGCGCTTTCTTCGGCTTGAAGAACTGCGTTATAGCGAGCAAAGCCCACCTCGAGATCTTTGATAAGATCGTCCACGTTCTCAAGACCGATATGAAGGCGGAATAGAGTGCCAGTGAAATTCGGGTTTGCTACCGTTCTTAGGCTATTGAAGCTTCTTGGCTCATTAGCAAGAATCAAACTCTCATAGCCGCCCCAAGAGTAACCCATACCAAACAGTTCCATTCCATCAAGTAGGGCAGTGGTTGCCTTGGTGTTTTGGCTCTTCATGACAAATGAGAACAAGCCATTGCCGCCGGTAAAGTCACGTTTGAAGTATTGGTGGCCAGGGCAGGTTTCAAGTTCTGGGTGGCGAACATGATCAACTTCAGGTCTAGTGGCTAACCACTTAGCGACTTTCAAGCTGTTTTGCTGGTGCTGCTTGAGGCGTATATCTAGGGTGCGAATACCACGCAGACCCAAATACGCATCATCAGGTGATACGCATTGTCCCATCAGGTAGCTATTTTCACGCAATTGATCCCAGTATTTTTCAGTCGCGATAGCCGTACCTAGCATGACATCAGAGTGTCCCACTATGTATTTTGTGGCAGCTTGAATTGAGATATCGACGCCAAATTCAAAGGGTGAAAAGTGCAGGCCAGCGGACCAAGTATTGTCCAACATAACGATCATATCGTTCTGATGTGCAATCTCTGCAAGCAGAGGGACGTTTTGCACTTCCATGGTCACTGAACCAGGAGATTCCAAAAACAGTAGCTTAGTGTTTGGCTGGATAAGGTCTTGTATCTCTTCGCCAATGGTTGGCGTGTAGTAGGTCGTCTCGACACCAAGGCGCTTTAACATAGTGTTGCAGAAGTCGCGTGTGGGTTCGTAACAGGTGTCCACCATTAGGATGTGATCGCCTGTTTCTACAAAAGATAGGATCGCGTTTGAGATAGCCGCAGTACCACACGGGTACAGGGCGCAACCAAAGCCACCTTCAAGCTCAACCATAGCGTCTTGGAGTGCGAAATGAGTTTGAGTGCCGCGGCGACCATAAAATAGTCCTTTATTGGTTCTGTTGATGGCCGCTTGGTTTTTCTCAGCTACCGTATCGAACAAGATCGTCGATGCGCGCTGTACGGGTGGGTTGACCACTCCATGGGTGTATTTTTTATCTCTACCCGCACTGATAAGTTGCGTGGTTTTTGTCACTGGAGATTTGCTCTTTGCCATCTGCCTTCCCTGATGTAATTGCTATAGGGTTATTTAAACCATGAGCAGGGCAGGCAGTGCAAGAAAAATTACGTTTAATCAAGTAAATCTAATGTTTATAGAACAGGACTAAACAGATAAAAAGCGCGCTCTAGGAAACGATGTAACATACTGCGCTCACGCCAGCGTTCTTCGTCCACGGTTGTCGATTGCTGTATGTAGGTTTGCTGTAGCCAATATAGTTGCTGGGTAAACTCGGCATCATCAACCACTAATGTGACCTCAAAGTTAAGCCACAGGCTTCTTACATCAAGATTTACCGTCCCTATTAGACAATATTGCTGGTCTATTACCACCGATTTGGTATGCAGCAATCCACCTTCAAATTCATGAATAATGACCCCAGCAGATAACAACTCTGCATAGAAGGCTTTAGATGCCCAACCGACCATAATAGAGTCATTTTTCTTTGGAATAATGAGCTCTACTTTGACACCACGTTGTGCGGTAGTGCGGAGTGTTTGCAGTAACTCTTCGCTTGGAACAAAGTAAGGTGTGGTGATGGTCACCGATTCACTGGCACGGCTAATGGCAATAGTCAGTACTTGCTGGATAAGGTTCTCTGGCATGCCCGGGCCTGATGGAACCACCTGTATTGGGTGCAGCAGATTGTCTTGGTCGATATGGCACTCTGGCGGGGCAGGGAAGGAGCGCTCGCCTGTTTCAACCTCCCAGTCCCAGCAATGGATAGCTGAGAGAACGTTTACTGTTGGGCCTGTGATTCGCACCATCACGTCGACCCACATTCCAACCCCCGCATCTTGTTTGAAATACTCAGGATCCACAAGGTTCATTGAGCCCGTGTAGGCAACATTATCATCGATAACGATGATTTTTCTGTGCTGTCTCAAATCAAGACGACGCAGGAACATACGCCAAGGGTTTACCTGCAGAGCTTGAACCACCTCGACACCGGCATCCATCATCATCTTGCACCAAGAAGAGGAGAAGAACTTTCGGCTACCCGCAGCATCAATAAGGATCTGGCATCGCACACCTCGCTGTGAGGCTCTGATCAAAGCCGCAGACACAGCATTAGCCAAACCACCCTCATTCCAGATGTAAAACTCCATGCGAATAATGCTTTGCGCTTGCTCAATGTCTTCGACAATCGACTTTAGAATTTTCTCTGGTGTATCTTGCAAAGATAAGGTGTTACCACAAAGAGCAGGGATGCCCATGCGTTTGGTACACAAATCATCGATATGGGTAATGTGTGTTGGCGTTTTTTCAGGAAGGTGAGCGTTACAATCAAGCAGCTTTAAGAACCAAGCTTCGTAAGGGTTAAACATCGCCTGCGCACGTTCCGCTCTTTTTTTGCCTAGGTTTAACTCTCCAAATAGGAAGTAACAGATCACCCCGATTATTGGCAGAATATAGATAATCATTAGCCAAGCTAAAGAGACGCTAACAGAACGCCTTTTGATGACTACCCGAATGGTGACACCCGCTACAATTATCCAGTACAACGCGATCCCGATAAGGGTCAGCGCATGATAAAATCCTTCCATTTCTCTCAGTTAATAATCAATCACTTATAGTTGTAGTGTATACGCAAAAAGGCACTTTGTACGTCTTTTGCGAAAGAGTGTCGTAATGGGCGTAAAATTAAGCTGAGTTATTGCTGAGGGGTAATCGGAGTGTGAATAAAGTGTATGAAAAACCAAAGCTTTAGTGGTATCGGAGTGGCAATAGTGACAAAGGTAGGATTCACTCAGCGCTCACTATATACTTAACCCTCAATCCCAGTGACCAATCACTCATCCAGAGCCGTTCATGTTTGACATAGTAGATAATCAACCCGATTTCGTGTTGATCAACAAGCACCCGGGCGTTAGCGTCCATAAAGATGACCAAGATACGGCTTTACTACAAGAAGTCCAAAGCGCTATCGATAGTGGGCCACTTTACCTTATTCATAGATTGGACAAGATGACCTCTGGATTGTTACTACTGGGTAAGAATCAACAGGCAGCAAGTGAACTTTCTCAGGCGTTTGCCAAACGCGAAGTAGAGAAATTCTATCTAGCAATCTCAGATAAAAAGCCGAAGAAAAAGCAGGGGCTGGTAAAGGGTGATATGGCCAAGAGCCGCCGCTCTATGTGGAAGCTGATACCAAGTAATGAAAACCCAGCCATTACCCAGTTTTTCTCCGCATCTGCCGACGGCTACCGCGTATTTATCTGTAAACCTCGTACGGGAAAGACGCACCAAATACGTGTGGCGTTAAAGTCCATTGGTAGCCCTATTGTGGGTGACCCAACTTATACGCCGACTAGCCAAAGTGATAGGGGTTACCTACATGCGTTTGCCCTTGCTTTTGAGTTTAAGGGGCAGGCCTATCGCTATCAACTTGACCCTAGCAATGACGCCAGCCTTGGCGAGTTATGGCAACGAGACGCCATCAAACAACAGATTGCAAACTGGCAACAACCACAACTACTGAATTGGCCGAAAATAAAATGACTGAAATACCCCAACCAATGAACCCACAAGCGCTTCCCGTATTTTTTTCAAAATTAAAGGAAGGGTTAGCGCTCGCGCCAACTGAAGTAAGACGCTTGTTTCACGGACGAGGTCGCACCTATGAGGGGCTTGAGCAGATCACTTGTGATTGGATTGGTCAGCACCTAGTTGTACAGCTATTTAGGCCAGTGACGGACGAATTTATGGCTGAATTAACCCAAGGGTTAGAGGCACTTGCATCCGAGCCTGATCATGCTTCAATACGCTCGATCTCAATTCAACATCGTTATGAACACGGCGCGCCGACGCAGTTTCTTTTAGGCGAGCAACCAGACAAGGTTGAGGTGGTGGAGTCCGGTCTTAAATACTGGATGAATATCTCTTCCAATCAAAATTCTGGTTTGTTCTTAGATATGCGCCTAGGTCGAGATTGGGTGAGAGCAAACTCTGAGGGCAAGAACGTCCTTAACCTATTCTCTTATACCTGCGGTTTTTCGGTTGCGGCGATTGCTGGTGGAGCAAGTCAGGTGGTGAATGTGGATATGGCACGCTCATCGCTTAGCCGAGGGCGCGACAACCATCACTTGAACAAGCAAGAGGTGAGCCGAGTTAAGTTTCTTGCTCATGATATCTTTAAATCTTGGGGCAAGATCAAACGTATGGGGCCATACGATTTAATCATCTCGGATCCGCCGTCTTTCCAAAAGGGCAGCTTTGCTCTAACCAAGGATTATCAGAAGATCCTGCGACGCCTGCCTGATTTACTGACAGAGAACGGTCAGGTGATGGCTTGCGCTAACTCACCAGCGGTCACTTCTGATTTTGTCATTGACGGTATGGCGGAGCATGCCCCAACGCTCAATTACTTGCAACGTTTGGACAATCCGCCAGAATTTGCCGATGTAGACCCAGAAGCCAGCTTAAAGGTGCAACTGTTTAGTCGTTAACTTGACGCTGGAAACAAAAAAAAAGGCCAAAGTAGTCGTTTCTACTTTGGCCTTTCTTATCTGTATGCCCAATTATTCAGCGGCTTTCTCTTCACTCGCCGAACAGGTCTTGGTGCTAATCATTTCTTCAACAACTAGCTGACCTCGGTTATTACGAACCTTGATTAGGTAACCGATACCTTCTTCCATGGTCGCTCTCACATCTTCTGAGCTGCAGTAATAGTTTTTTGCACTCGCAACCAACTGATCGGCAGACTTGCTGCCCGATTGGTTGTACAGCATTTCAATGATGACAATACTTCCCTTTGAAGACGCTCTAGTGATGGTCAAAGGGCCGTATTCAATTGGCAGGCTTGAAGCCAAGATCCCAGCACGGCGATCCGCCTTAAGTTCTAGCTCTCTCTGCTTATCACCGTTTGATGAACAGCCTGCAAGAATAAGAGTGGCCAGTGCCGCGATAAACAGAGTTTTAAGTGATGAATGCATAATTAGAATACTTTTTTAAAGGGTTTGACGATAACGTTCTGATAAACGCCAGCTTCGATGTAGGGATCTGCATCAGCCCATTCCTTGGCATCTTGCAAGGATTCAAATTGTGCGATGACGGTAGAGCCAGTAAATCCTGCTTCACCTGGGTTATCGCTATCGATTGCTGGCATTGGACCTGCGGTAAGCAAACGTCCTTGATCTTGTAGACTCTGCAAACGCTCTAGGTGCTGCTCTCGCACGCTAAGACGTTTTTGCAATGAATCTTCGACATCTTGAGAAAAAATAACATACCACATAGTCAGTCCTTTTACTTTTCAATTGCGCGAGGGCGCCCATTTTCATCGATTGCAACATAATGGAAGGTAGCTTCGCAAACAAGATCGCGCTCACCTGTGCGCTCGCCCATAACTTTTTTGTTCCATACCTGTAATTCGATAGACATTGATGAGTTACCAATGCGACTGCACTCTCCATGACAGCATACTATGTCCCCCACAGAAACAGGGCGTTTAAAGGTAATACTGGATACAGAGACTGTAGCAATACGTCCTTTTGAGATCTCTTTGGCAAGAATTCCACCCGCCAAGTCGAGTTGAGACATAATCCAACCACCAAAGATATCACCATTCGCGTTGGTATCCGCTGGCATAGCGAGGGTTCTAAGTAGCATCTCGCCTCTAGGGGTGATTTTTTCGGATTGAGATGATGGGGAAGTCATTGCGTTATTCACTCTCTTTTTGCATATGTTTGTAAATATAAATACCGGTTAGCAAGGTGAAGATCAGCGTCGCGGCTAGTAAGCCAAAGACCTTGAAGTTAACCCAAGCATCAAGAGGTAGATTGAAAGCGATATAGACATTAAGGACCGCGCAACCTGTAAAAAACAGTGTCCAAGCCCAATTAATCTTATTCCATATACTGTCTGGCAAAGTGATCTCTTTGCTAAGCATTCCCTTGATAACCGGCTTTCCGATTAATTGAGTGACGGTGAGCCCTATTGCAAATACAGCATAAACTAGGGTTACCTTCCACTTTATGAAGTTGTCATCATGCAGAAATATGGTCATGCCACCTAAAATGGTGACCATAATAAAAGTGATGAGCTGCATCTTTTCAACTTTTTTGTACATTACGTACGTCACAATGAGTTGAAGGGCAGTGGCAACGATTAATGCCCCTGTAGCGGTATAGATGTCGTACATCTTGTACAACACAAAAAATATTATCAGGGGAATAAAATCGAGTAACTGCTTCATTGTTCTTATTGAAATTAGCGTTTGAATCAGTCTACCTAATTGAAGTTATGAAATATAGCGTTGACCGTGCTTATCCCCCCATTTACCTCGTTAAGATGCCTTCAGTCATGACAGTTTTATTTCAGACGATGCCTAATTAATCGAAAATGGTTGACCAAGGTAGAACGTTTACTCTATCATGCAGGTAGAGTAAACGTTCTACCTTGAGGGCTTATGGTAAAAGATGAAATTGCAGGTCGTTTAGAGGTCGCGTTCAGTCAGCACGGCTTTGCACAAATGAGCGTCGCTGAACTCAAAGTCGCCTCTGGTGTGAGTTTAAGAACCTTGTATCGCTACTATCCATCGAAGGAGTCAATGGTGATTGGTGCGCTCGAGCATCGCCATCAGAGATATCTTGCCTATTTAGATGATGAGTCGTTTGCAAGTGGCACAGATTCGGTTATTGCACTAATCGACGCTTTAGCTTGCTGGATGAGCGAAGATGCGCCAAACGGTTGCTTGTCAATGAACGCATTTTCGGCATTTCCAAATAATGACGAGGTGAACGCTGCGGTACAACAGCATAAAGAACAGCTGGTTCAACTCTTAGCCCAAAGAAGCGCAAGGCCTGATTTGGCAATGGCGTTGTTTTTAATACACGAAGGCGTATCCCTGGCATGGCCGACTATGGGCGAACACGCCATAGTGGCGGCAAAGGATATGGTTAGGAAACTTTTAAAATGAATACACAAACTATGTATGGCGTACAAATGATCGGTCACGGCGATTTCGATCAACTGCAGTATAAAACCGATATTGAAGTGCCGACTCCTGCCAAGGGAGAGGTGTTAATCAAAGTGTCTGCGGCAGGGGTGAATAACACTGACATCAACACCAGAATTGGTTGGTACGCAAAGAGTGACGTCGACGGTGATGATACCTCTTGGTCAGGTGACGCTTTTCGCTTTCCTAGAATTCAAGGTGCGGACGTTTGTGGTGTCATCGTTGCCGTGGGTGAGGGCATTGATTCGACGAGAATTGGCGAGCGAGTGATCGTTGAACCTTGTCTTAATGAAGCCAATGGTGAAGCCTTACCAAGCCCTTGGTATTTTGGCTCAGAATGTGACGGTGGATTTGCTGAGTTTACTAAGGTGGCATCGCGCTATGCCCATCATGTAAATACCCAGCTCTCTGACGTAGAGCTGGCCTCATTTCCTTGCTCTTACTCAACGGCAGAAAACATGCTGACTCGCGCCAATGTAGGCCCATCTGACACGGTTTTGGTGACAGGGGCAACAGGTGGAGTTGGCTCAGCCGCTATCCAATTGGCAAAGGCACGTGGCGCTAAGGTCATTGGCGTAACCAGCCGCTCCAAAGAAGAACTTCTGAAGAGCATCGGCACTGATGAAGTGGTTTTTCGAGACCAAGACCTAGTATCAAGCCTTGGGATCAACAGCGTTGATGTGGTGATTGACTTGGTCGGTGGTAAGAGCTGGCCGACATTGCTTGATGTAATGAAGCCCAAAGCCCGCTACGCGGTTTCAGGCGCTATTGCCGGCGCTGATGTGACATTGGATCTTCGCACCTTGTATCTAAAGGACCTAAGCTTCTTTGGTTGTACAGTTATCGAGCCAGAAGTCTTTCCAAACTTAGTGAAGCGCATTGAGAGTGGCCAGATCAAACCTCTAGTGGCTATGACCTTTCCTTTGCAGCAAATTGAGCAAGCTCAGCTAGCATTTATGGAGAAAAAGCACTTAGGGAAGATAGTGCTAACTCTAGATTAGCCCCTTGCGCTAATCGTGTCATGATGATTAACTGGCTAGATAAATCAGTGTGTTAGGAGTGACAATGAGTAAGGAAACCGCGCGTCTTTATCACGTTTATGATCCCATGTGCGCATGGTGCTGGGGTTATAAACCAACGTGGCTACAACTAGAGTCAGCACTAAAAGACAAACTTGAGATAGTGTATCTGGTCGGTGGGCTAGCCCCTGACTCAGATATCCCTATGCCAATGGAGATGCGTAGCCAGATTGCCTCCTATTGGAATAAAATTGAGTCCTTACTAGGGACTCAATTTAACCACGAATTTTGGACATCGAATACGCCCCGTCGTTCTACGTACCCCGCATGTAGAGCCATGCTTTCAGCAAGACGACAAGGTGCTGAGAAGCAGATGTTAACTGCCATTCAACACGCCTATTACCTTCAAGCTAGAAATCCGAGTGACGTATCGACATTAATCGAACTCGCCCGCCAAATTGGACTCAATGTCGAGCAGTTTGAAAGAGATTTAGGTTCAGCCGAGATAGATCAAGCATTGATGCAGGAACTCAGGTTTGCCCGCTCAATAGGTGGCAATAGCTTTCCCTCGCTGTTTGTTGTCAAAGGGGAGTCTGTTACTGAGCTACCGATAAACTATCAAGATGCAGAAGTCACGCTTAATCAGATAGATCATGTTTTAGGGAAAATTTAGAGTAATTTTTTGGGAAACAGCGAGTACCTTAAAATAGCATGCTACATTTATTGTGAATCCAACTGCAATTTTACTCTATACCTTACTAAAGGGGTGATTATGTTAGGTGAGAAACACTCTCTCGAGAATGACTTTCCAGAATTACAAGACGTTATCAAGCAACTGGTTGAAAGCAATGAAACCTTTGCCCAAGACAACAAGACCTATACTGCATTAGATAAAGAAATTCGTGTACTAGAGCTAAACGGTGATCCTATTACCGACGAAGAAATGCACAAGATGAAGCACGACAGAGCAGTGTTGAAAGACTCCCTATATCAGCGCCTAGTCGCCGCTAAAGGTTAGTTTCAAAAGTTGTAGATAAGGCCACTATTGCAGTGGCCTTTGTTGTTTTTAGCTACTTAAAACTTGCCAACATCTCATCTAAAGTTGACACAACACTATTACATTTAGCTGCGTTCATAGCATCCGCATGGGGGTTGCTAAAACGACCAATATCATTATCAAAATACTGTCCTGATGCATTGGCAAATTCTTCTGATAACGCAGCACGAATTAGAATACCCGCACCAATTGAGAGATCGCCTCCGGCAACGCCATACGCTTCCTTCACCATTTTACTGCCAAGGAACGAGGCTGGGTTTACCGCTATGATTGCAGGGCCGTTCGCGCCTAGGGATTGAGCCAGGGTTCTTGTCCACATGGTAATCGCCAGCTTACTTTGCGCGTAGGCCTCGCCTTCAGCAAGTGATTTTCCACCCAATAGGGCGTCGATATCAACCGTAGATTGCGCTGCTGAAGACAGGTTCACCACGCGACTCTCACTATTCATTAGAGGGAGTAACTGTTGCGTGAGCAAGTAAGGTGCAAGAGTATTGACTGCAAAGCGCACATCTAAGTTATCAGCCGTTACTGCATTCGGAACGCTATATACGCCCGCATTATTAATCAATGCATCAAGATGCGAATGATCTTGAGTTATTTTATCCGCCAGCGTTTTAACATCAGCTAGACGAGAAAGGTCCGACTCGTAGGTTTCTATTTTGCTAGCACCTGGAAGACTAGAAAGCTCATCTTGTACTTTTTGCAGCTTCTGAGGATTACGACCATGTACTAATAGATGATGGCCTTGCTTGGCGAGTGTTTTGGCAGTCTCAAGGCCAATACCGTCGGTAGCGCCAGTGATTAGTATGATTTTCTGCATGGTGACTATCCTCAAATTAAGCTCAAAAGGTCAACAGACCCTAGTTATGAATCAGTTAGATATTAGTTGCTAGATCAATAAGATAACACCTTGATTGACAGATTTAATTAGCTGGATCCGCGAAACAGTTTAAAGAATTCGTTAATAATCAATCTACATCTCCGAGGGAAAGGTTTTCTTCAATCGGCGGAGTAATCTCAATGATCTTCAAAAGAGACATTGGTGGGTAAAGGTTGAGCACTTTAGCAATGTTAATATTGACGGTGTAGGCAAAATCTTCCACACGCAATACCGGCAGTTCTCCTGCCGTTGTATCTGTTGAGAATAGCGTGTCTATTTGCAGTGCGGCTACTTTACCCACTTCATAATCGTTGGCCGCAATAGACATGAGCGCATGGGAGTCATGAACCATGTTCTCATACGGAGTGATTATCGGCAGAGAGGCTTTTAGGGCGCAGTCGATCAAGATTGCTCCGTGCTTCTCTAAATAAGTGCTAGAACCAAGATAGATAAAATCGACATCTTGCTGCTTGAGCGTTTGAATACCTTGTTCAATGGCCTGCATGGGCTCAGCATTAGAATTTAATGGAACTGAAACGAGCTTAAAACCATGCTGTTCACTTAGGGCTTTGAGTTCTTTTACTTTATTGAGCGAATTCTCCGCACTGGGCTCAAACAAAACCCCCAACACTTTAAAGTTTGGCATGTATTGCTTGATGGCATTGATGTTGACGGCTTCAGGTACTCGGCTGTACACACCAGTAATATTGCGTCGACCAGTATGTGAGAAATCATCGATAATATCAGAGGCGATAGGGTCAGATACTTGGGTGAAAATCACAGGAATCGAACTGTCTATGCCTTTGGTGTCATGCTTCTTGCCTGCGATTTCGATGGTCGTTTTTGTTCCCCATGTTACTACGGCATCCGGTCTTTCTTTATTGATTTGCGCTCTGATGGACGCCAGATTATTGGGGTCACCGTGGGCATTTAAAAGCTGTAACTGGATATCGTGGGGAGAGTTGTTGAGAGCATCATTTAGCCCCTTACAAACGGCTTCACAACCGTCCCATAGCACCATAGTCACGTTATATTGGCTAGAAGCACTCACCCTTATGCAGCTAGCACAAACGAGTAGGACAAAGGTCATGAATTGAATGACGGCTTTGCTCATGATGAAGACTCCAGCTTGCGTTGAGGTATTTGCAGTAGAAGACTGAGCAATACTCCACCTATGAAGAACCACGCAAGAAAGTGTAAAGTCGCGGCATAGGAGTAGTAACCGCTGAGCACCCCCGCAATCAGCAGTCCAAAGATTGCCCCGCCTCGTTCAATTACGCGCATTAACCCAAGCACATTTGAAGCTCCTAGATGGGCAAGGGGACCTTCAGCGAGTCGCATGACCCTATCAGTGAGAGGTCCCATGCATAGACCCATACACAAACCACAAAGCATACACACCCATACCATGCCGACAAAGCTAGGACTCATCGACACCAACAGTAGGGCGATAGAGGTGATCAGTAGTGATAGGGGAAGTAGACCTGGGGCAACCTGCAACCTTTGCGGGAGCTTGCCTAACAAAGAGCCACCTAATATATAGAACAGAAAGTACAGTAACATAGCCCTAGATATGTCGACGATTGACACGTGAATTTCATTTAACTGCATTGCTAAAAGGTAGGTAATGAAGACGTGGTCAATCAGGGCTAGAGGTAACATGTAGCCAATAATGAGGGCAAGATATTGACGATGAGTGAAACACTCTAGCATCTTAATGGATAGCCCTTGAGAGCTTGAGCGAGTTACCTTTGGCTTTCCTTTGCATACAAACTGCGCAATAAGCACTATAGCGACTGCGGCAAATAGGGCACAGATTATAAACGCGACTCGTGCTCCCACATACTCAGCCAGTACACCCCCTAAAGCTGTACCCGCAAATACACCAGCCGTTGCGGTTGCCCGCAATTGGCTATTGGCTATCGCTCGGGATTGTTTAGGTAACTGATCTAATGCGTAGTCTTGGCAAGCCAGTAAGGCTAGAACGAACCCAATTCCGTTGATGGCATTGGCAAAAATCAGCTGCGGAATATTGGTGGAATAGAAGAAGGCGATTTTCGCCAGTATGGTCAGTGACGCAGAAGCGAGAAAGAGGTGTCTGTATCCTAGTTTGATGCTGAGCGGTCTTGCAAAAGGTGCGACAACAAGGCCGGCTATCATGTAGCTGACTAGAGGCAGTGTCAGCAACAAGTTGGCGTTGACGGCTCCGACTTGAGGTAAAAGTTCTTTACTGAAAATAAGAAAAAAAGACAGGGGTAATTCATCAGCCAGCGAGATAAGAAATAGGGCGAAGCGTACATCCGATAGGTGAGCAAGGCGAAGTACCTTTGGTCTAGGAAAGGAAAACTGCAGTCGTGGGCTTGCGGTAATGCTAATCTTTATTATTCGTTGAGGAACAGAAATGATGCTCCTAACTAAGCGTCGACCGAGATCAAGGGCATGCTGGTTCAGCTGATCCAATTGCTTAGTTTGCTGATGATCAGAGGTCCCCTTATAGACTAAAGAAAAATCAAACTGAGCTTGTTTACGAGCAATGATGGCCAAGGCATTAAGAGGCTTGGTAATTGAAACGGTAAGCATTAAAGCCACTAGTTCGAACCCCAATAGCAACACCACCATCAACAGCGTTAAGAAATCCAGTGAATGAGATAAAAGCTGTTTATCTATCTGAGCGCTATTGGTTTGAAAAATTAATTTGGCTTGATCTTGATGATTAAGCTGTAGGGTCTTCTCAATGCTGTTGGCAAAGCCCATTGACACTTGCCCTACGGTTGTAGACCAATGTTGCGTTTGGATTGTTAATCCTTCAATTTCATCAAATAGATCAACAAGGTGTGTAAAGTAATCTCTGTCTTGCGCGAGGGTTACAAGGGGAATATTGAGATACATAGCATGCTCAATTTCCTTGGCAACTTCGTTGGTGATCAGTTGGGTTCGCAGGTTTATTTCTGGGGATATGGAGCGTTGAATTTCATTATGTCCATAGGCGGAAAGAACAAGCGCTCCAATCAGTACCAGAGAAAAAACCACTAAGCCCATTTTCTTTAGAATTGTCCTAGTAAAGCCTGTTTCATCTATTCCGAGTATTTTTGTGTCTGTGAGGTCTTTAATGGAATAAGGGGCCGGACCATTACAAGGCGGTATAGTAAATGAGTGCACAAGAAGAGTGTAGTTGCCCAATGCTGTTTTATAGTGGTTGGCAACTTCTTCATTGACACCGTTTCTACTGTGTAACTGTTCGACAATTCGCTTACTGATTCCACCAAGTACAACGATACCGATCAGCGAACCAATGAGCCAGATCATGCTTGTCCAAGCGAGGGTGGTTTCTTTAAACATCTGTTGGCGTAGCGCCATATCTTTAGTGTCGTATTGAATTAACAGTATTGCTATTTCATGCTTGTGACTGTTTAGTATCACCCGTCCAACAAGGCCTTGCTCTTGTGTAGTAAGAACTGGCCAACTGTCGTCGGAAGCCCTTATCCACTGGTGAACCGTTCTTTGCGAAACAGAAATTTTTCCGCCCGTTGCACTAGCGACCATAATGCCTGTTGGATTGATGAGATACAGGTTTTGAATGTTTGGGTCGCTAGATTGTGCCCGCTGTAAGAGGTGTTCTTTGTTGCGGACCGATGACACCGGCAGCCCCATTTCTGCAAATGACTCAATAGGCTGGGCCGCAATACTTAGCGTGGTTATTATGCGTTTCTGGGTTAGATCATTTAAGAGAGAAGCGTGCTGTAAAATAAACAAGCCTGCCAAAGAAAAGAGAATAACTCCTAGAATTAGGGTAAAAGACACCACTATTTTGCGTTGAAAACTCACCACAAATCACCGAAGTTTGATGGAGCGAGCGATACTTTTTACGACGAGTACGCGAGAGAAATGCGCTGGTTATTTTTTGAGCGCTAGAGAAGGGTAGTTCGCAATGAGAATAGAAACAAGTCTAGGAAATATTTGAAATAAAAAAGCTGGGCGTTATAGCCCAGCTTGATATTGAGTCTTGTCGTATCAGTTACGCTTGTTGCTTCTGAAGCTCAACTTGCGCTTCTTCTTCAACTAGAGCATCAACGATTACCGCACAAGCCGCATCACCAGTGATGTTTAGCGCGGTACGAATCATGTCAAAGATACGGTCTAGAGCGAATAGTAGTGGTAGGCCTTCAATTGGAATACCTGCTGCTAGCAATACTGCAACTACAAGGAACGATGGCCCTGGTACACCTGCTTGACCAACTGCACCCAATGTAGATGTGGCGATGATCGCGATGTATGCACCTAGGCTTAGATCGATGCCGAACATTTGCGCGAAGAAGATAGCCACCAAGCCGTAGTAGATTGCGTTACCTGACATGTTGATGGTTGCGCCAAGAGGCAATACGAAAGAAGCCGTAGAGTTCTTAACACCTAGTTCATTCTCAACCGTGTTCATGGTTACAGGAAGTGTTGCCATAGAAGAGGCTGTTGAAAGAGCAACCGCTTGTGGTTTCTTCATAGCGACTAGGAACTTCTTAGCAGAAGTCTTAGTGAATACGTGAACCAAAATGGGGTAGACAACGAAACCAAAGATTAAGATAGCGGTAACGTAAACCAAGAATAGCTTGAACACTACCATCAGTGCGCCAAAACCGAACGAACCAACCGCATCAGCCATTAGACCGAATACGCCTAAAGGAGCGATCAGCATAACCTTGTTGATCATCCAAACCATTGCATCAACGATAGCATTTACGCCATTGATAAGAGGGTCGCGACGCTCTTTTTCTAGGCTAGAAACAGCAATACCAAAGAAAAGACAGAAAACTAGAATTTGCAGTATGTTTGCTTCGTTCAAAGACTGGAAGAAGTTGGTCGGGATCATGCCAGTAACTGTGTCCCAGAAGCCAGGAAGGGCGCCTTGGGCTGCGTATTCTGCAGAGAACATGCTTTCTACAGAAGCAACATCGATACCAGTACCCGGCTGGAACAGGTTACCCATTACCAAAGCAAGGGCTACCGCTAGCGCAGATGTTAAACCGAAGAAGCCAAGTGTTGTTAGGCCAACCTTACCAGCATTAGAGCTGTTACCTAGACCCGCAGCACCAGAGATTAGTGCAACAGCAACTAGAGGAATAACCAACATCTTGATCAGATTGATGAAGATAGTACCTAGGGGAGCAAATACAGTTGCGCTCTCACCCATCATTGCACCTACTAGGGTGCCGACAATCATCGCAATAACAACTTGCACACCAATATTGCCGAGTAAACTTTTATCTTTTAACACTTCCTTTACCTTTTGTGCTAACAATTCGAGGTATTGCCGAATATAAGAACTTATATATGGCCCTATTCCCTATATTTAGGGGTGCTTCTTTGTACTTTTATTCGAGGTTACGTGCAGAGGAAGTGGAAATAAATGTGATCTTGATCACTCTATTTTTAGGGGCATTGATAAACTCAGGAGACTGAATGAGTAATTTATTATATTTTTGTATGATAAATGGGCAAAGCAATCGTTTGCGTCGTGCAAGATCTATACATACATTAACCTTGGTTATGAGTGCAGTTGTAATGAGTATGTTGCATATGTTGGGGTGGGATAATGACAAAAAAGCCACATTTCGCTTTCGCAAAATGTGGCTCTAAATACTCACTAAAACAGAGTTACTTTTGAGTAGCAGCTTTCATATTGGTTACGAAAGTCGCTAGCTCGCCAAGCATTTTCTCAGCATTATCAACATTGTTCTCGATGATTTTCACTACAGCGGATCCAGAGATCGCGCCAGCAGCGCCTGCTTCAATGGCTGTTTTCACTTGCTCAGGTTGAGAGATACCAAAGCCTAGTAGTGCTGGTGGAGCATCAAACTTAGCTAAGCGCTCAAGCATATGATCAACGGGCATATTTGCTTTCGTTTCTGCGCCAGTAACACCTGCGCGAGAAAGCAGATAAGTGTAACCACCACCCAGCTCTGATACTTGCTTTAGTGTTTCATCCGTTGCGGTTGGAGGCGCGATGAAGATGGCATGTACGCCCGCTTTCTTAGCCGCAGTATTGAACTCTTCACTTTCACCGGTTGGTACATCGGCAATCAGCACAGAATCAACGCCCGCTTTCGCACAGGCTTGGTAGAAGTAGTCGATACCATTTGCAAACACTAGGTTTGCGTACACCAGCAGACCGATAGGAAGATCTGGATGTTGCTCTCGGATTTGAGCGATTAACTCGAAGCAAATAGTCGGCGTCGTCTTTGAATCTAAAGCACGAATATTGGCGCCTTGGATTGTCGGGCCATCGGCTAATGGATCTGAGAATGGAATGCCTAATTCAAGGGCGTCAGCACCAGCATTGGCCAGCGTCTGCATGATTTGCAAAGACAATTCAGGATTAGGATCGCCAATGGTAACGAAAGGAACAAATGCACCTTGTTTTTTTGCATCTAAACGCTCAAATAGCGCAGCGTAACGGTCCATTACATCTCTCCCTTTTCTTTCAAAATATCATGTACTGTGAAGATATCTTTATCACCACGACCTGATAGGTTAACCACTAACAGTTGTTCTTTTTCTGGCTCATCAAATGCCATTTTTAATGCGTAAGCAAGTGCATGCGCTGACTCAAGAGCAGGGATGATGCCTTCTTTACGCGCCAAGATTTGGAATGCTTCTAGTGCTTCGTCATCGGTAACTGCGCCGTATTCTGCACGACCTGTCGCATTAAGGTGTGCGTGCTGCGGGCCCACAGATGGGAAATCTAAGCCAGCAGATACTGAGTAAGACTCTTCAATCTGACCGTGAGTATCTTGCATCAATGGTGCTTTCATACCAAAGAAGATACCTAGCTTACCGTGCTTAAGCGGCGCGCCGTGCATGTCTGTATCCAGACCTTTACCTGCAGGCTCTACACCAATAAGACGAACATCAGACTCTTCGATGAAATCAGAGAACATACCAATCGCATTTGAACCACCGCCAACACACGCAATCAGTGCGTCAGGTAGACGGCCTTCGCGAGCCATGATCTGATGCTTAGTTTCTTCACCAATCATGTGCTGGAACTCGCGCACGATTGTTGGGAATGGGTGAGGACCTGCTGCAGTACCGAGTAGGTAGTGCGCGTCTTCGTAGCTTGCAGACCAGTCACGTAGTGCTTCGTTACACGCATCTTTCAATGTTGCTGAGCCAGAGTGTACAGGGATAACTTCTGCACCCATTAGGCGCATGCGGAAAACGTTAGGGCTTTGACGTTCTACGTCTTTAGCACCCATGTATACGCGACACTTAAGACCAAGCAGTGCACAAGCCAGTGCTGATGCAACGCCGTGTTGACCCGCGCCAGTTTCAGCAATGATTTCAGTCTTACCCATACGCTTAGCAAGAAGCGCTTGGCCAAGTACTTGGTTTGTTTTATGTGCGCCGCCGTGAAGCAAGTCTTCACGCTTTAGGTATAGCTTGGTTTTCGTGCCTGTTGTCAGGTTACGAGTCAACGTTAGCGCAGTTGGGCGACCTGCATATTCTTGCAGCAACTGCATGAATTCTGCGTGAAACTCCGGGTCTTCTTGTGCATCAATGAAAGCTTGCTCAAGTTGGTCAAGCGCCGGTACGAGGATCTGTGGAACGTATTGTCCACCGAACTCTCCAAAGTAGGCATCTAGTTTTGCCATCGTAATTTCCTTAAATTCGGTATCGCTATCTCAGCAAATGCTCAGAGATAGACGTTGTAATCAATAATTTCTGATCGCGGCAAAAGCTTGTTCTAGCTTTTCACGAGATTTCTTACCTGGTTCAACTTCTACGCCGGAGTTTAGATCAAGACCCAAACAGCCCAGTTGTGATGCCTGTGCAATGTTGTCTGCATTTAAGCCGCCCGCTAGCATCACATTAGGATTGTCTATTTTCGACCAATCAAATGCCGTACCCGTACCGCCGCTTTGAGTGCCTACTTTTGAATCGAGAAGGTGGCGATCAACGTTCCCTACAAAAGAGGGTACTTCGTCCATTACGCCATAGGCTTTCCAGATCTCTGTGCTGTCATCGAGTTGCTCACGCAAGTCAGCGACAAAGGCTTCATCTTCATCACCGTGCAATTGGATAGCATTTAATTCTAAAGATTTTGCCATCTCGCAGATGTAATCAGCGCTTTGGTTTTGGAAAACACCCACATAGCGAAGAGGAGCGCCGCTCATCGTAAGGCGAGCACTTTCTTTATCTACCTTGCGTTTTGACTTGTCAGCAAAGATAAGCCCGCCATAGACAGCACCTGCATTATAAGCCTTTGCAGCGTCATCAGCGTGAGTCAAACCGCAAACCTTGTTTTCACCCAGCAATACTTTACGCACCGCCAGTTCAATGTTGTCTTCTGACATCAGTGAACTACCAATTAAGAAGCCATTGGCGAACTTAGCGAGGTCGCGGACTTGCTGATGGTTGTAGATACCAGACTCAGAAATTACTGTGGTGCCTTGTGGTAATTTCGGCGCTAATTCTTTGGTGCGATTTAAATCGATAGTTAGGTCGCGTAAATTGCGGTTGTTGATGCCAACCACTTTTGCTTTCAGTTCGATAGCACGTTGTAACTCTTCTTCATTACTTACTTCAGTAAGAATGCCCATACCTAATGAGTGGGCAATTTGTGCCAGCTCGCGATATTCATCGTCGTTAAGTACAGATAACATCAACAAGATTGCATCCGCTTGATAATGACGAGCCAGATAAACCTGATACGGCGCTATCATGAAGTCTTTACATAGAATTGGCTGCTTGGTTTGCTTCTTTACCTGAGGTAAGAAATCAAAGTTGCCTTGAAAGTACTTCTCATCAGTGAGCACTGAGATAGCACTCGCATGATTGTTGTAGACCGAGGCGATGTAATCCAGATCGAAGTCATCACGAATCAAGCCTTTCGATGGAGAGGCTTTCTTACACTCAAGGATAAACGCAGTGTTATCGCCAGAAAGCGCATCGTAAAAGCTGCGATCTGATTGAGTCAGCGATGCCTGAAAGGTGTCTAGTGGTTGCGCTTTCTCGCGCTCTTCAACCCAAATCGCCTTGTCAGTAACGATCTTAGCCAGCACTTGTGCCATGTCTTTGTTTTGTTGAGAGATATGCTCTGACATGATTAACCTCTAGCTGCCAGTTGTTCTACAAGTTGGTATGCCTTGCCGCTACGCATTGCGGCAATTGCCTGCTGTGCGTTGGCTTTAAGGTCTTCGTGACCAAACAGTTTCATTAGCAGGGCAACGTTTGCTGCTACCGCTGATTCTTGCGCTTCAGTGCCTTTGCCTGAGAGAAGGTCAGTCACAATAGTGCGGTTCTCTTCAGGTGTGCCACCTTTTAGCGCTTCTAACGGATGCGAGTTTAGACCAAAGTCTTCTGCCGTTAGCGTGTAATGCTCTATCTTGCCGTCTTTGATTTCAGCAACCGTCGTTGTGCCGTGAATGGCCACTTCATCAAGGCCGCTACCATGAACAACCGCTGCGCGCTTCATGTCCATCTGCTGCATAGTTTCAGCAATAGGTGCCACTAAGCTTTCATCGTAAACGCCCATCAGTTCGATGTTTGGACGAGCAGGGTTAATCAGTGGACCCAGAATATTAAAGATAGTGCGTGTTTTCAGTGCCTGACGTACTGGCATCGCGTGACGTACGCCTTGGTGATATTGAGGTGCAAACAAAAAGGCAACACCAATATCGTCTACCGCTTTACGAGTGTCTTCAGCGCTCATGGCAAGGTTGATACCAAAAGAGTCCAACAAATCAGAAGAGCCAGACTTGCTCGAAACACCGCGGTTGCCGTGTTTCGCAACTTTAAGACCAACGGCTGCAGCAACAAAAGCTGCAGTGGTGGAGATGTTGAAGGTATTAGAACCGTCACCACCTGTGCCTACGATATCGGCAAAATCGTAATCTGGACGCGGGAATGGCTGTGCATTCGCCAGTAGTGCTTTAGCGGCCCCAGCAATTTCTTCTGGTGTCTCACCTTTAATTTTCAGAGCAGTAAGGACTGAACTCAGTACAATCGGCTCTACTTCGCCTTTAATAATTTGGTCAAACAGTGTTTGACTCTGCTCTTGGCTTAAGGCTTCTTGGCGATAAAGTTGTTCAAGAATTTGTTGCATCGTTCTTCCTTGTTATTGTTCTTTTGAAAGTTCAATAGACCCTAGTGCCCACTCAATTGAGTTCGCTAAAAGGGTGGCTCCATAGGTGGTCATAATAGACTCGGGATGGAACTGAAATCCACATACTTTGTCTTGCTCATGAACGACCGACATGACTAAGTCGTCTACTTGTGCGGTGATGGTTAAATCATCGGTCACTTTTGTAGCCACTAAAGAGTGGTAGCGCGCAATCGCAAACGGCGACGGCAAACCTTGGTAAGTCGCATGATTATCGTGTTGCATCATGGATACTTTACCGTGAATGATTTCACCCGCACCAGCGACGGTGCCGCCATAGGCTTCAACAATGGCTTGGTGGCCAAGGCAGATGCCGATCATGGGTACCTTGCCTTTGAAGCGATCGATAATTGCAGGCATATTTCCTGCTTCGCTCGGGGCGCCAGGTCCTGGTGATAGGACAATCACAGGGTTATCAAGTTCACCTAGCGCATTACCTAGCATTTCCACGTCTATGTTGTTTCGGTACACGGTCACATCGTGGCCAAGGGTACGGAATTGATCTACTAGGTTGTAGGTGAATGAATCGAAGTTATCGATAAAAAGAATATTAGCCATGCTTCACCTCAGTATGTGCGGCTTGAATTGCACTGATTACAGCTTGCGCTTTACCGCGAGTCTCATCGGCTTCTGCTTGAGGGTCTGAGTCAAATACGACGCCAGCTCCGGCTTGAACCTTTGCGATGCCATTTTCAACATACGCAGAGCGAATAACGATACAGGTGTCTAGATCACCGCGACCTGTCATATAACCCACAGCGCCACCGTAGGTGCCTCTGCGTTGTTGCTCAACATCGCGGATTAACTGCATTGCACGAATCTTTGGCGCGCCCGTTAGCGTTCCCATATTCATGCAGGCTTGGTAGGCATGTAACGCATCTAGGTCATTTCTCAGTTGTCCCACAACGCGCGATACAAGGTGCATCACGTGGCTGTAGCGGTCAACTTTAAGCAGGTCCGCTACGTGGCGAGTTCCCGCAGCAGCAATACGCGCTACATCGTTGCGAGCCAGATCCACGAGCATCATGTGCTCTGCATTTTCTTTGCGATCAGAACGAAGCTCTAGCTCGATACGGCTATCAAGGTCATGGTTGATGCTGCCGTCTGGGTTCTTGCCGCGACGTCTAGTCCCCGCAATTGGGTAGATCTCAATCTGATTGCTTTGTGTTTCGTATTTAAGCGCACTCTCAGGAGAGGCACCAAACAGAGTGAATAGCTCGTCTTGCATGTAGAACATGTAAGGGCTTGGGTTACTCTTCTTTAGATGCTTATAAGCCGCCAGTGGAGAAGGGCACTCTAGAGAGAAGTGTCTAGATGGCACCACTTGGAACACGTCACCTTTAATTACAAACTCTTTTAGGTCACGGACGGTTTGGCAAAATTCTTCATCACTGATATTTACCGCTACATCGCAGCGCTCTAGCTTGACCGAATCAGGCGTAGGCTCAACCACCTTCATTTCCGCTTCGATGGTTTGGAGACGGCCTTCTAATGTTGCGCGAGTCTCTTCATTAGCATCAAACAAGCTGCCATAAAGGTGTGCTTGTTGCTGCTGATGGTCAATAACAATGAGGGTTTCTGATACGTAGAATACATAGTCAGGGCAACGGCTGTTTTCAGCGGCATCGCCTAGAGGTTCAAAGTTGGCCACTAAGTCATAAGCAAACAAGCCGCCGATGAACAGCGCCATAGGGTCATGCTCATCACAATTGAAGCTTTTTTTCACTAAGCGCAACATATCAAACGATGACGGCTGACGAAGTCTGCTGTCTTCATCAAGGTTGATATCAGGAGCGGTGAAGTTGACGGTGAGTGCGCTATCGCTCTGTTCAGAGACGAACTCAGAGTTTAGGTTCGACGCAATGCGAGCAAGTAATGCACGTCCATTATCAGAGTTGGCGGTTAACACCACTTGGTGGCCGCGACACTCGATGCGCATAGCGGCATCAACAAGTAGTAAGCTCTTTAGATCTTCTTTGGAGTCAATCTCTGCGGATTCGAGTAGTAGGGTATCCGCTTTGTCTTTACACAGATGATGGAATAGCTCCGTTGGATCTTGTGTATAGAAGACATCGCGTTGCAGAAGCTCTAGTTGGCCCTGCGCAGTCAGATTAATGGTCTTATTCACAAGACCTCCTTGTAAGCTTGAATTTCTTTGCATCACATACTCTCATATTCTGTTGCTCCACCCAAAAGTGATTGCGTAAAAGCGGGTCAAAGTTTGCGCACTTAACTCATTTTTGCGAGGCAATTTGAAAGAGTTAGTTTGCGACGCGCCGGATTGTGTAAAAAAGGCATAAAAAAAGCCCGCACATTAATGCGAGCTTTAGAGGTGTGTAGACACACTCAATGCTTAGCTCGCTTAAGTCTCGAGCCACCAACGCCATACGTTAGATACTGCACATACACAAACTCTACCGAATTCGGTACAGATTGGCGTTTGCTGTTGTATCATGACTGTATTCATAGCGATCTGCTAAACATCCTTAATTAATCTAGGTGTACTAGTTAACTAGTACATGAGTGGAAAGTCAAGCCTTTTATGATATTTGATCTGCATTCTCACACTACTGCGTCTGATGGCCGTTTTAGTCCGCAAGCTCTTGTTGATAGAGCTATCGAGCACCGTGTTGGCGTACTTGCTATAACAGACCACGACACTGTAGAGGGTATAGAGCCCGCCTTGGAATACATTCGAGATTCTGAAGCGGATATTCAGCTATTACCCGGTATAGAGATTTCAACGGTTTGGTCGAATAAGGATATCCATATTGTTGGATTGAATATCGACATTCGCAATCCAAAGCTGACACTGCTTATTGAAGAGCAGCAAGCAAGGCGTATAGAGCGTTCGGAGTTGATTGCGCATCGTTTATCTAAGCACCTTAAGGTCGACCCCTTGCCTGAGGTAAAGGCGATAGCAAATGGCGCTCCGGTAACGCGTGCTCACTTTGCCAAGTGGCTGGTAGACAATGGTCATGCGAAGAACATGCAGCAAGTATTCAAACGCTTTTTAACCCGAGACAAGCCGGGGTATGTGCCTCCTATTTGGTGTTCAATGACAGATGCGGTCAATGCCATTCATGCTGCTGGAGGTTTGGCCGTGTTAGCTCATCCTGGCCGTTATGATCTCACTGCAAAATGGCAAAAACGATTGTTATCGGCATTTTCTGAGGCGGGCGGGGATGCAATGGAGGTTTCTCAACCTCAACAAAGTCAACAAGAGCGACGCAACTTGGCTGATTATGCTATACAATACAATCTATTAGCTTCCCAAGGTTCCGATTTTCATTATCCATCGCCTTGGATGGAATTAGGGAAGAATTTGTGGCTCCCGTCCGGAGTGACTCCCGTATGGGAACAATGGCCACAGTTTTCTGATCCTAAGGCATCGACTCTATAGATGCCTGCTCATAAGGAGATATGATGAGTCAGTATTTTTATGTTCATCCAGATAATCCGCAAGCGCGCCTTATCACACAAGCCGCTGCTATCATTCGCAATGGTGGGGTAGTGATCTACCCTACAGATTCGGGTTATGCACTTGGGTGTCAGCTAGAGAACAAATCCGCATTGGATCGCGTGTGTCGAATTCGTAAAATCGATGACAAGCACAACTTCACGCTGCTATGCCGAGATCTATCAGAGCTATCCTTGTATGCACGCGTAGACAATAGCGCGTTCCGTCTATTGAAAAACAATACACCGGGTGCGTATACCTTTATCTTTAAAGGAACAAAAGAGGTGCCTCGTCGTCTAATGAATGCCAAGCGTAAAACCATTGGTATTCGTGTTCCAGATAATAAGATTGCGCTAGATTTATTGGAAGCGCTAGGCGAGCCGATGATGTCGACGACCCTTATCCTTCCTGGTAATGAAGTGACAGAATCTGATCCAGAAGAGATCAGAGACAAGCTAGAGCATGCGGTAGATTTGATCATCAATGGCGGTTACTTGGGTGAGCAACCAACGACGGTGATTGATTTTAGTGAAGATGACCCCGTTATCGCACGTCGTGGAGCTGGGGATACAACTCCGTTTGAATAGTAAGTATTTGTTAATAAAATCAATGGCTTGCTAGGTATGAAAAATGCAGTAAATATTGGGTGATTTTCGGTTTGGTTTTTGAGATACTACGCGACCGCAATTTCTGCGAAACACTACTTCATCCGACGTCTGAGAAGACGACACAAAGGTAACTAAATGAGCGAAAAATTACAGAAAATTTTAGCACGCGCTGGTCATGGATCTCGCCGCGAACTTGAAAGTTTAATTAAATCAGGTCGCGTAAGCGTTAATGGTCAGGTAGCCACGCTAGGAGAGCGCTTAGAAGATGACTTAGCGGTTGTCCGCATTGATGGTCATCAAGTGCCAGTTAAAGCTCCTGAAGAAGTAGTGTGTCGTGTTCTTGCTTACTACAAGCCAGAAGGTGAATTGTGTACTCGTCACGATCCAGAAGGTCGTCGTACAGTATTTGACCGCCTTCCTAAGGTCAACGGTGCTCGTTGGATCTCTGTGGGTCGATTGGATGCAAACACCTCAGGCTTGTTGCTGTTTACCACCGATGGTGAACTTGCAAACCGTCTAATGCACCCAAGCCGCCAAGTTGAGCGTGAATACCTAGTTCGCGTATTTGGTGATGTAAACGAGGAGAAGGTTCGTAACCTAACTCGTGGCGTGCAACTTGAAGACGGTATGGCTCGCTTCGAAGACATCGTTTACGCTGGTGGTGAAGGTATGAACCATACCTTCTACGTAGTCATTAACGAAGGTCGTAACCGTGAAGTTCGCCGCCTTTGGGAATCACAAGACACCACAGTAAGTCGTCTTAAGCGTGTTCGCTATGGTGACATCTTCCTAGAGAAGAAATTGCCTCGTGGGGGATGGATGGAAATGACCCTGAAACAGGTTAACTACCTTCGTGAACTTGTTGAGCTTCAACCAGAGAAAGCAACAGTAATCGATGAGCGTAATACCTCTCGTAACCGTGAGCGCTCTCGTTCTCAAAAAATCCGTCGTGCAGTACGTCGCCACGAGGAGCGTATTACCTCGAATGGCCCAGCTAAACGCAAGCCAAAGAAAGCGCGCAAATAGCTGTAAATAACAGATTCAAGAAGCGACTCAAATGAGTCGCTTTTTTTATACCTCAAATATGGATTTAAACGATAAACTGTTCGTATCAGAAAGTAGGGTCTGTTGACCTTTTGAGATTAAATTTTGCTCGACCAGAAGTCATTTAATCAAGGCGAGGGACTTGCCGCCTAGTCATCTAAGCAAAAGTCGCTCAACGATGAGTAAATGGGTTCTGGACGAGCCCTTCGGGTAGCGCTTTGTTGGGCATTTCTACGGCGTTAGTCACTTTTCATGTGGAACCACCACACCTAAAAGCGACTGCCTTGTATTAATACCCAACAAATCGCTACAAAAACAACCTCAAAAGGTCAACAGACCCTAATAGGTACGTAAAAGGACGCGAAAATGAATGGCATTCAGCTCGGATACAATCATGAGTACTCTGAAATTGCGCCAACGATTGAGGAGGTAAGGTTTCTGTCTGGCTACGCTCTTTTAGAGTTTGGCGCGCCTTGGTGTCCCCATTGTCAAACTGGTGAAATCGTTATTCAGCAGGCGCTAGACGAGATCTCGCCTCAGCTTCATATTAAGATCTTTGATGGCAAGGGTAAAAAACTAGGCAGACTGTTTTCAGTGAAGCTTTGGCCCACGTTAATCTTGCTTAAAGAGGGCCAAGAGGTAGATAGAATCGTGCGCCCCACCTCTGTTGACGATGTGCGAATGCTAACAGCACTTATTGATGAGTAACCTTGTACTCTGCTCAGTTAGCCCCCGAATCACTCTGGTTCAATGGACTCTAGGTTTCCCCAAGGCTGCAACGCGATACTCTGACCTCCCAGCCAAATAACAATAGGTAAAGGTTTAGGTTTGACGTATTCGGCAAAGGTTGTGTCGTGAATAACATCCTTATCCGTCGCCTCAAATACCATTAAGTCTGCAAACATTACTTGGCGGTCATACTTAAGTATCTCCGCAACTTCTCCCCAGTACACATAATCATTCGCCTCCATCCATGATGTTAGTGGCTTGGTGAAAAGTTGATTAGAATTTGTTGGATAAGCAATATCAATGTTGAGTTCGCTATTGTGTTCGTTGTTGATTAAGTAAGCTTGAATGCCGGTTTCTTCAGCAAACTGATAGGTTAAGGTAGGGTTTGGAGATTGAATGATACTCTCGATAGATTCAATACGAAAAGGAAGAGGCACATCACCATTTCTTAGGCGTTGTAATGTGTATAAAGGGTCTAAACCACCAACGTTACTCTGTGCTTCTATGACCGAAAAGCGAGGTTTAGGGTTGTCCTCGAGGGGATTGATTACGTAAGTGGACCACTCAGCTCGTATCCCATTGAGATTGGCCCCGCGCGATTCATACAAGTTCAAAGATATCGCATAGACCGCTTTTTTCTGCTCAGGATAGAAACGCATCTTTGCCAGTTTGAAGTGCGAAGGTAGAAAAGCCTTTTTAAATGCTTTGACCTTATTTGGGTTAATCTCAAAATTAATGAAGATAGTTTTTGGCGCAGTTTTTAACTCGAAGAATAGAGTTGGCTTCGAAATACCCCCTAAGGTAGAAAGCCCTTGATAGAGATCCTGCAGGGCAAAATAGAAGGTAGGTATATACATGGGAGGCGTATTGGCGAACATGCTCTCAAAGACTTTTTGCGGTGGTGTAGGTGGTATCCCCATATCTGGAGCGCCAAAAGCGGATGCTACTAGACACGCATATTGTTTGGATAGAGAATTAGGTATCATTGGATTGTAACAATCTGCAGGGCCTAATGCTGGAGATGGAACCGTGACATTAACTGTGACCGGTTGCGCCATGAATGACATATCGTCCTTTGGAATAATCACTTCCACCAAGTTATGTGCATATTCGGACCAAGGAAAGGTCGAACTTACCGTCGCTTTATTTATCTTAACCTTGTGCAAGCGAGCGCTAACCGAACTGCCGTCATAGTAGTAGCGAGTCTGAGCCCCTTTTGGCCCTAAGGTATTCTCGGCCGCATCTAAATACGCCTGACTGAATGTTTTACCTTGGGTACTTCTGCCTATGGGGATATCTAATTCAAGTACATACCCACTAGTTGAGATAAGGGATGAGCGTATTCGGCCCTTAAGCTTATCTAGTGTGATTTCTGAAGGGGTTAGGGTGTTCAATTCAAGCAGATCGTTGCCAGGTATCTCTTTAAATGAGGCAAAGCGATACACTTGGATTTGCGTGCTACCAGCAACAGTGACAAAGGTTTTCCATTCTACCTTTAGCCCTTGCTCGGCCCCTGATGTTTGTGCAATATCAGCCATAAGGTAATAGTGTTTGTCCTGTTGTGAAAATAAGCTAAAAGAAGATCCATTCTGTTTATTGAGCCAAGCGGCGAACCTTCTATGTAGCTTAGATTCAGTGAGAGACGATACTTTACTTACACTGAGATAGGGTGGCAGTTCTATGGCTGATGCAAATTGTTCAATCTCACTGGGTTTGATTTGCCATGTGAGTAACACTCTATCGTGGAGGTGGTAGGGGAAAACGGGGGGTGTCTCGCCAGAGAGGGTGGTTTGAGTGAGGGATGCATTTAATGTACTACCACCAAATACCTGATTTCGAATGGTAATGAGGTTTTCTTTTTCCGAAGTGGTGATAGAAAGTGCGCTATGAGGGAGTAACGAAACAAGCAGTGTGATGAACGAAATGATGACAATTTTCGACATAGTTTTTCCCTTAGTTCACTAGTAACTAGACGGGACACTGAATACGTCTTGGTCTCGTAGGTGTAGATGAGAACCGCTTATAAGGTTTAGTCTGTTACACGTGAATTACAAGCTACATCCTCGCGAATAATCATCAAACGGCATAAGATCCGACCTGTTGTTTACTGAGGGTATTACGCTGGTGAGAGTGTGATTTCTCCCGCTAACTAATTGATAAGAAAATGGTTAAAATGGCTTCTGTATCCGGTGTATAGGAAATACAAACAAATAGGAGAAGTGAGAGACAATGGAAGTAATAATCGGAAGCGACGCGGAGATTATCAGAAAGGCTCAAGTTATTCGTAATCAAGTGTTTACTGTAGAGCAGGGGATCCCACGAGAGCTAGATTTAGATGGATTAGATGAGACAAGCCATCACCTTTTGATGACGGATAATGATGATCTCGTAGCCACAGCTAGGCTGACGCCAAAGCAAGGTGGCGCATCTGTAATGGCTCGTGTAGCGGTATTGAAGGCATATAGAGGATGTGGGTTAGCGAGTAAGATAGTAGAGGCCTTGATTGAGTACGCGAATAACCAAGGAATAGATTCCATTGAAATACACGCCCATGAATACCTGAAAGAGTTTTACGAGCGCTTTGGCTTTTCGTTTGTCCAACAGGTCGAAGTTGTGGGTGATCATCAGTTAATTGAGATGCAATACCGAGCTTCAATCACCTAGCTAAACTGCAGTTGCACTCTAGAGCGAGTAGCCATTAAAGCGGTCACTGCAGTCAGGTTAACTAGTCTCTAGCTGGGGCATTTCTTTGCGACGGAGAATCTTTAAACGCCTTACTGATGGTTAACGGGTCAACTTGTTCTCTTTGCTGTTGACTTGCCTGCGCCCACCACACCAATTGCGCTAAAGTTCGGTACAAGTAATCATCCCATTGTGCCTGGTCATCAGGGTTGATGGTGCGGCCTGTTTCATCAAATACATCTTGCGCACAGGGTAGATGAACCATTGCAGAAACGGGAAGGCAGCCCAACTCTGAAAGAAAGGTGCGCATAGACACTGCGGCTCTAGCGCCGCCCCATTGACCCGCAGAATAAGTGACGATTGCGCTAGGCTTGAAAGAAAAGAGTGAACTGCCAAAGTGATTTAAAAGGTGCGCCAGTGCAGGGCTCATAGAGTGGTTATACTCGGGGCTCACCATCACATAGGCATCTGCATTCTTTATTTTAGTGGCCAGCGTTTCTAAGTCTTGAGGAACCTGTTTTCGACTGTAGGCGAATTCCGGCTTAAAGACTCCACCGGTTTCCTAATCTAATGGATCAATGATTTCTATGCTATTACCGGGGAAGGCTTTATCTAAAAGCTGTGAACATGCAAGGCTCACTCTCTCTCCCAGTCGGTTAGGTCGTGGCGGTCCACTGGTACGGCTAGAGCCCAAAAATATAAGGATATTCAACGTCTTTCATCCTTGTTGATACTGATTTTTAGTCGGCTATGTTATCGAATGTTGTCAGCGAAACCCATCTTTTCTGACTTTGGGCACCTTTTCTAACTTTGGGTACTGTGCCACATTTCTTCAATTAGCTTGGTTCTATACTGAGGGAAGTTAAATTAAGAGGAGATGCCGATGCTCAATGAAAATCACGCCTTTATCCTAGATTTTCCTGAACTCAAACTCGATATAGTTCAGCTAAATCATGACGATCCAACGTTCAAATCCGCTATGCAAAAGTACCATGAATTAGATTATGACATCCGAGAGCTCGAGGTATCAGGAAGCCCAATCGATGACGGCAATATGCATGATCTAAAACTAAAACGCATGGAGCTCAAAGACGAGCTATATCAACAACTGACAAAGCACCATCAACAAGCCACCAGCTAACTGTATGGTATAAAAAAGGACTCTGCTACTTAGAGCTAGAGTCCCATTTACCTAAGCGATGCCACTCGATACTTAGTATTCGATTTGGTGCTCGATTAAGTCAGCATCACTAAACCAAACGACCGTCCCTGTATAACCGTTCTCTTTCAATAGGCTATCTATCTGTGCGGCGATGCGCGCGGTCATCTTAAACCAACCATTGTCGCACTCTAATTCGCTAAGTAGATCTTCTGCGATAGAGAGTGCGGTTTCGTCAAGCTGCAAGTTCGTGTAGTTCATTGTAAATTCCATGGTGCAGGAAAGGTCTAATTGGCTGACGCAGTCCTTATTGAGAAAGGGATTCTAGCACACTCATACACGATACCTTTACGCCTTAGGCTTTGTTTCAGCGGTTTCGATGAAATCCATAATCTGCTGCTGCTTTTCTGTGCTGACCTTAAGCGCTTCTGCGGTGATCTGTATAGACTGAGCCATTGAGGATATATTTCCGGTAGCTCGAACCAGCGTTTGTTGCATTGGTTTTAAGATCAATAGATAGATGGCCACCAAAGCCAGTACAATCACCAAAACGATGGCACACAACACCACTATTAACTTGAACTGAAGGTCATCCATTAGCGTTTGACTGGTTTGTTTAAAGGCCACTCGAGATTGCTCCAAGGCATCGGGTAAGCCGCGCAGAGTTTGAGTCGTCGATAAGGTGAGTTGATTGACGCTATTGATGGTTTTATCCAGAGCCTGTTTCTGATCGTCACTCAAGTTGGGGTTATCGACAATCGCTTGTAGGGAGTCAGAAATAGATTCTAGCGACTGTGTTGCTTGCTCAGCATATTGCTCCATCCCATCTAAATCTAGAGTCATGTCAACATTGATCAATGGTTGCGGTTGCTTGGTCACGGCTTCTTCAGCCAAGCTAGTAAATGCGCTAAAAGCTAGAACTAATGCCACAAGGCAATGCTTTAACATGAGAGTTCCCTTTCTCAGTATTTGGTCACTCTACTGTAGAGAACAACGCTGGGTATTGCTAGTTGATTAGACTGTATTGTGAATAGGTTTAATCCGTTTCGATGCAAAATAACCGTCTTTAAATCAGTAACTTCGCCATTACACTCGTGGCTGAGTTCTTTGATTTCCCTAATGACTGTTGAGTAAAAATGGGGCAAGCTGATATCGTGTATGAGAGATTTCAACAAGGATGAAAATGGAACTGAGTATTTACCAAGTTGACGCCTTTGCATCAGAGGCATTCACAGGCAATCCTGCTGGAGTCTGCATTACAGACACGCCTCTTTCAGATGAACTCATGCTATCAATTGCAAAAGAAATGTCTGTCTCAGAAACGGCTTTTCTGTCACGTGAGAATATGAACCTTCGTTGGTTCACACCGGAAGTTGAGGTGAAGCTATGTGGGCATGGAACATTATCAGTTGCCCATATATTGGCTGAAACAGGAGAGGCAAAGGTTGGGGATCTGATTACCTTCAATACCTTGTCTGGCCCTTTGAGTGCAAAAATCACAGATACTGATATCGAGCTTAATTTTCCAACGGCAACTTTGACAAGCGAACAGCCACTAAATGCCCAATTATTGAAAGCTTTAGGGCTCAAAGATAATGATGTCCTTTCATCAGCAATCTTTGACTCTAAACAACTTATAGAGGTCGTCGATGAGCGGGTTGTGATGAGCCTTTCCCCTGACTTTACGGCGATGAAAAAACTAAGTGGGAGAGGGGTCGTGATTACCTCAGCTTCTAACAAGTCGGACCTAGACTTCTTGTCTCGATATTTTGCTCCGTGGGTGGGCATTGAAGAAGATCCAGTAACCGGATCTAATCACTGCGCATTAAGCCTATATTGGGGCAAAAAGCTTGGAAAAACTGAGCTTAAGGCCTATCAAGCCTCTGCTAGAGGTGGGTACATTGACATGAAGCTGTTACCCGGCAATCGAACCACTTTAATAGGAAAAGCGATCACTACCATTAAGGGTGTTATGTTCGTTTAATTACCTACGATGCCATCAGTTAGAGATAGAGGTAACACGTATCCTTCTTTCTTCTCTATTTATCTCATTACTGATATTGCGTACTCAGTTAGCCGTATACCTTTTGAGTAAAAGCGTATCCTAAGGAACTAGAAATGATCAATATAGCGTTTTTCAGTACCAAGTCTTATGACGAACAGGCATTTACGGTAGCCAAAGCAGACCGTGATTTTCAGTACCATTTCTTTGATTTTCAGTTGACTGAAAAAACAGCGAAGTTAGCCAAGGGCTGTGAAGTGGTTTGTGCTTTTGTGAATGACGATTTATCAAAGCCAGTGCTGGAGCAGCTAGCTATGCGCGGAGTGAAAATGATTGCTATGCGCTGTGCGGGCTTTAACAACGTTGATCTTGATTCAGCGAAAGCGCTAGGTATTCAGGTTGCCCGAGTGCCCGCTTATTCACCTGAGGCCATTGCTGAGCATGCGGTTGGTCTGATGATGACACTCAATAGGCGCTTTCACAAAGCCTATCAACGCACTCGTGATGCTAACTTCTCCTTAGAAGGATTGGTTGGTTTTAACTTCCACGGACGCACTGCCGGGATCATAGGTACGGGGAAAATTGGCCTTGCAACAATGCGAATTCTGAAAGGGTTGGGAATGAACATACTGTGTTTTGACCCTTATCCTAGTGACGTGGCCAAGGAGCTTGGCGCTAATTACTGCGACTTAGATACACTCTTTAAGCAATCGGATGTGATTTCTTTGCACTGCCCGATGACAAAAGAGAATTTTCATCTGCTGAATGAAGAGGCATTTAGCAAAATGAAGGATGGCGTAATGATCATCAACACCAGTCGTGGCGAACTGGTTAACTCTAATGCTGCAATAGAAGCGTTGAAGAATGGGAAAATCGGTGCCCTAGGTTTGGATGTTTATGAAGGGGAGAAGGATTTGTTCTTTAAGGATAAATCTAATGACGTGATTATTGATGACGTGTTTCGTCGCTTGTCTGCATGCCACAACGTTATCTTTACCGGACACCAAGCCTTTCTAACCGTCGATGCCTTAAAAAGCATTGCCTCGACCACTCTCGAAAACGTGGACAGCTTTGGTGCCAATGAAAGGACCGCTAATTTTCTGTAAAGCTGAGATCGGTATGCGTTAGAAAAGTGAATCGACAAGCTAAGGATGTCTCAGCCTGTCGATTTCATTAGTTACGCAAAACGCTTTACGTTATCCATCCACATTTGCTGCTGATACTGAAATTGCTCTTTCAGTTGCTGGTGGCGGATTTTCAATACTTCAAGCTCGTGGCTCTTAAGTACCTGCTGTTTCTTGTTTTGCAGCAGGTGCACTTTACTGTCGTAATAGTCGTGCATGCTTTCAATTAAAGACTCAAACTCTTGTTCAAGTTTATTAGTGAGTGATGGGCTTGCATCCATTTCATTGAGTTTTTGATGGGCATTTTGCAGCATCATAGTCGCACGCGCTTTCTCAATCTTAAATTGTGGCGTAACACGCAGTTTCTCAGTCAAACCCACCCACGAACACGCTTTAATTAACCACTTAGTAGGGTCGTAGTGCCACCAGCTAATTCCATTGCGGTAGTCATTTTCAAACAGATGGTGGAAGTTATGGTAACCCTCTCCAAAAGTAAAAAATGCCAGAATACCGTTGTCTCGCGCTGAGTTTTTGTTGGTGAAGGTTTGCTTACCCCAAATGTGCGCTAGAGAATTAATAAAGAACGTCGTGTGGTGGCTTAAGACAAGCCTTACCGCTCCAACAACTAAGAACATCCCGATGATGTCGTTGTACAGTACGCCCAATAAGATAGGAAATCCAAAGTTAGTCACTACAGCCAGCAGACCGTAATATTTGTGCTGCCATTGGACAATGTTGTCTTTTTTAAGGTCGCGGCAGTTTTGGTAGTCGGAGTAAGTCTCTTCGTTGTAATCACGTAGCATCCAGCCCATATGTGAGTACCAAAAACCACGTGAGGCCGAGTAGGGGTCTTTAACATCGTGGTCAACATGCTTGTGATGCTCACGATGATCCGAAGACCAATGCAAAGCGCTATTTTGCAAAGAGAATGCGCCGCCAATGGCAAAGATAGCCTTAAGGATAGGGCTAGCTTGATAGGTTTTGTGACTCCACAGGCGATGGTAGCCCGCAGTAATGGATAGATTGGTAAAGCTGAATGCAATAACGAACCAAATCAGATGTGCCCAGCTCAAACCATAATTAAACGCATACCAAGGCGTAACAACAGCAGCTAACAACAGACTAGAGACAAATATAAAAATGTTAAACCACAGTAGTGGTGGACGTTGAGGGCTCACAATTACTCCATATTTTAAGTTTCAGCTTACAACTGTTCGCTAGAATATCAGCTTATGTTTATAAAGCAAACAGCTTGATCACACAGAGGTAACAAAACGTTGCAAAAGAGTGTGCATGTTCTAAGAGACCCTTCCAGTTCTTTCTGAAACTGAAGGATGACAAAGCTAAATTCTCGCTCTGCAGGACCAGGTCCATCACAGGAGAGTTAGTCACCCCATCGATAGCAAATAGAATGAACCCCTATAGGAGTTCTTTATCTTTTCTTATTTGCGTTCTCCACTCACTCAGTGCACTTAATCAAATCAGTCGAGATCTGTATCTATGCCTCACGTCTTTTCCAATCGTCGACGTATCATGAATTTAACGGCCAACAAAAAGGAACTAGCGTCTCAATTTCGCTGGGAAACCATCAATGCTATTGCCTACAAGGTTGGCGGTGCTTTATTTGTGATTGGCAGTTATTTCTTTTTCCCAGATCAAGCTCAGTATGCTCATATTGGGGGGGGTATATTCCTCATTGCATCACTGATTTATCTTGTGGTGAATGTTCATGATATGGCTGAGATACGGCGCTACTGGAAAAACCATACCGCGCACAATCGACAAGACAAGCTAGAGTATTTTGCTGGAGCGACTTACATGTTAGGGACGCTGTGTTTTGTATTGGGACGAGTGCTTGGATTTGAGGCGGTAGGATATCCATTAGTGAGTGCGTGGCTGTTTATTATCGGAAGCCTACTGTTTGTGTTTGGCGCATCCACCAATGTTTTTTTGATCATACGTGCAGAGTCGGTAGAGCTATTACAGCTAATGAACCTCACATCCATTACCTTTATCGTAGGTTCAGTTTTATATGCGATTGCCTCGGTGCCTTATCTATGGGCCTTTGAATCTCAGGTAGATCACTTGCTCATTCTTAATTTTCTTGCATGGCAGTATATGATTGGAAGTCTGTTGTTTTTACTGGGTGGAATGTTTAATTATTGGCGTGCGTATTTATTAATGCAGCGTAAGATTGAAAGTGCATCTCACTAGATACACCACAAATGACTTTCTTTAATTCATCGACATAAATTGTTCATAAAGGCTTAATAGCGACAACGAGTAAGCAGGTCAATTTGCTTATTAATGTCATATTAAAAAGGTTGATGCTATTTATGTACAAGAAAATCATTGGAAGCACTTTATTACTTTCAACATCTTTATTCGCCACTGCTGAACAATATAACCTTTCACTCAATTATCAGCCTATTACACTGAGTGATGGAACAATCACGACACCACCGGCTGCGACTGTTGATAGTGATTGGGATGTCGCAACAAAGAAAGTCACCCAAATTACAGAAGGCGTTTACCGAATCTCGGGATGGGGAATCGGCAATATTATCGCGGTTCATGCTCCTGAAGGGTGGATAATCATTGATTCTGGAGATAGCCTAACCGTTGCCAAAGAACAAAGAGCTGCCTTGGAGGCAATGCTCAACGAAAAAGTAGACGTAACGGCGATCCTCTATACACATTCGCATTATGTGTGGGGCTCTGCAGCTTGGCATAGTGAAAATACAACAATCTATGCTCATGAGTGGATGGAAAAACACTTACTAGCTGACAATGGGGTGAGCGCATTATCTGGCAACTTTAATGCACGAGCGGTTATTCAATTTGGCATGCTTCATCCCGCTCAAGGTCCCGATGCCTTTCCAAATCAATTAGGGTTCTCAATCGATAAACTATCGGATGAAAAAGGTTATCTATCACCAGATATTACCTTTACCCATAATGAGATAGAGACACATCAAATCGCCGGTACAGAAGTGATTGTTTTACCAAGCCCTACTGATGTAACAGATAGTGTGGCCTATTTTTTCCCTGAAAAAAGCTTGATGGTGACCAATGCAATAAATGGAGATGGTGGTATTTTCAATTTGTATACCTTGCGAGGAGATAGATACAGAGATCCAATTCGATTGGTAGATGCTGCAGACTTAGTACTGTCTTATGACTTCGATTATCATGTAGACATTCATGGAGCAGCAAACACTACTCGTGAATCTTCTATCAAATCGATTCAAGCATTTCGTGATTCTATGCAATTGATCCACGATCAGACAATTAGGGCAATAAATTTGGGCAATGATGCTCAAGGTGCTGCGGAGTTTGTCTATTTCCCTGTTGAGATGAGAAAAGACAAAGAAACCTATGGTCAAATAGAAAGCCACGTTAAGCAAGTATACAACGGTGTTGTTGGTTGGAACGGTTGGGATATTTATGACATAAACCCAATGCGCAGCAGTGATTTTGCAGAAACTTACCTAGCGAGTCTTGGTGGAGTTGAAGGCGCAATTCAAATGGTGCAATCGTCAAATAAAAAGCAGTCAATTAAAGGTTGGCAGTGGTCTTTGTACTTAACGTCACAAATACTGGAAGTTGAGCCAGAAAACGCCGACGCTAAACAACTTCGCGCCGATGCCGCTCGCGCTCTGGGTCAACGTACGAGCTCTGCAAATGCTAGAGGATTTTATATTTCTGAAGCACTTTTACATGAAGGCAAACTTAACTTAGGCGGTCAACCTATCGACCACTACCAAACACTAAGTCAGTTATTAGGTGCTATAGATGCAGAAAAATTGGCTAATTCGCCAATTGAGTACAATGTGGATTATTTGCGCTATTTAGTCGATACCCGCGCGGCAGAGGGGCTGCGTGCTCAATTTAATCTTAAAATGAGCGACAGTGATGCCGTATTTGGTATCGAACTAAGAAATGGCATTATTCAAGTCAGTTCTTCCTTAAACGCAGGAGTAGTGGTGACCTTGTCCCATGAGCAGTGGACTGAGGTTGTTCTTGGCAACACGTCATTTAACCAATTGGATTCTACCCTTGCTAATTTTGATACAGCGTTAACGATTAACTAAGGTCATATCAATAAACAATGATAAAGGTAAGGATTGACTTAAGAGTCATCCTTACCTTTTTTGTTTTCAGAGCGGTCAGATTTTCCATGAACTTTTGAACTCAACTATGACTGCCTTGGGAAATGTTGAGTCGGATTCCTTTAGAGTGTTTTCCAATCCATCACTTGATACACCTCGAAAGCTACCTCTTCATAAGGATGGGAGTTTAGAAGCACCTTAAGGCTTCGCCTGATACACCTATCATCACACACTAACTCGACTTTTAGTTCTCTAACGTGCTCCACATCACCATGTGTACCGATATGAGGGTTGGCACCTACTAAGGGGCGAAACTGACCCTGACCTTCTGTTTCAAAGCTGCACCGGTCGTAGTCTCCTATTTTTCCAGCACCGGCATTAAACAAGGCATTTTTGACTTCTTCTGCGCTATTGATGGGAACAAAGAAAATGATCTTTTTCATCGAAGAATCCTTCAGCATAGGAAATGATTAAAGGATTGTAGGGCAAATAATAGGTGCGAGAGGAATAGGAGTTCGGTATTGGGTGATGGACTGATTTTGGATGCCAGGACATTATGTTATGTAGGGGGAAATAGAAACGTTAATCGAGGGGGAGGGTGATTAGATATTTTTGATGATAAAGGGATGGCATCCGTGCCTCACCTTTGGGCCTTTTAATCAAGTATTACCATGTGATTATTATAGATTATTACTATGGTGCTAATTAATTGTAAGCCTCTTGCTTTGACGTTGTTGATATATTTAATGGGTTAGGCTTGAAACTACAGTAAAAAAGAATGCTAAATATCCCAAAAATATCAATCCAGCTGGTAAATAACGCATAGTTACTCCTCTTGTTTAGTTTTCAATGTTATCTCATATAATCCATTGATTGAGAATGAATTAAAGAAATTCATAATTGGCATATGTGATACTGCAGAATGAATTTCTCTAATTCATCGTCAACAAATAAGATTAAATCAATAATGACTCCCGTAGCCAACAAGGCAAAAAACATTTATCAGAGGTCATTATGAAATCAAAACTATTGGGCACTACTATTTCAGGTTTACTACTAGGTATGTCCAGCTTTTCTGCGTTGGCTAACATTGCTTTGGATGAGCGCACGATACCGACGCCCGCAGGTATTTCGGTAGAATTTGCTGAGCTACTTGAAAACCGAGTTGTTGCACCTGCAATACCAGCCCCTAAAACCCAGCAAGACTGGCTTGATCTTCAGGTGATGTTTGATGCGCCGGGAATTGCTATAGCAGTTGAAGCGGCGGAGCGCCTTGAAGTGACATACGAATCAAGGAAGTTTGCCGGCGTGGACACGTTTATTGTCACGCCTAAAACGGTATCAGAAGAATATAAAGATAAGTACCTTGTACATATTCACGGCGGTGCATTTGTGTTTGGTGGTGGAGAGTCGGCTTTGCGAGAGGCCATTTGGGTAGCCAATGGCTTGGGCGCAAAGGTGATATCGGTAGATTATCGTCAGCCTCCTTTGCATCCGTTCCCAGCAGCCATTGATGATGCGGTTGCGGTTTGGAAAGAACTCACCAAAACTCAAGCCGCTGAGTCAACGGCTATCTTTGGCAGCTCAGCGGGTGGCAACCTAACATTGGCAACAACACTGAAACTGCAGGAGCTTGATTTACCTTTACCAGGTGCATTGTTTGTCGGCACCCCAGCCGTTGATCTTAAACACACCTCAGACTCTTGGAATACCTTAAGGGGCCTCGATCCTCTTGGTCAAAGAGAGGGACTAATTGATGGAACATTTGAAGTATATGCACCGGGCGAGGCCTTAGATAACCCTCTTATTTCTCCAGTATATGCAGAGAATGAATCGTTTCCACCGACCATTTTGATTTCTGGAACTCGAGATCTTCTTCTTAGCGATACGGTGAGAATGCACCGAGTGTTGCGTGCCGCTGATGTTGAATCTGAGCTGCATATTTATGATGGTCAATCACATGGTGATTACATGAATGGCTTAATTATTGATATGCCAGAATCTGATGATGCTATCAAAGAGTTAGGACAATTTTTCAATAAACACATCAACTAATTTGTGAGTCACAGGGACGTGTCTTCTTTATTCGTGGAGACACTGATGAAAACAGATATCCGAGCAGCATTACATTCGTTATCAACCTTATTTCAAGCAAGCTACTACTATTCAAACCGTAACTCTTTGTATGACCATGGTTATTCATTAGAGCCGATAATAGACCCGTTAAATAAGGTGTGTCGTGTATCAATACCACAAGAAAAAAACCGAGGACAAAGCTCTAACGAAAAACACTTTTCTCAGCCTAAGAGGTATTAATTATTGTGTCTTTACGTCCTTACGCTCTATTACTGTTTATCGGGTTAGTATTGTTCAGCGGAGTAAGGAAGGCACACGCTGGACTGGAACTTGCTAACACTTCTAGCCCAAGCCACACGCTGTCGAGTTTTATGCTTGCCAGTGACATAGTTATCCAACATTGGAAAGATGAAACTCTATATTTGCCTGAGGCTCAAAACGCTTATGCCCAAGCGATAAGGACGATGGATTTATCTTCACTTACAAACCGCAATAGAACTGTGGTTGTAATGGAGAAGATCATACTACTGAGAGAGTTGCTTGACCGCATTGACACGGATGTCCACCTTCGAGCGCCTGATAAGGTAACAACAATTGAACATGGCTTGATGCAATGGCGTTTTGCCAATACAGATATAGTCATCGCGCGTCAAATAACGGGTGAAAAGGCGGATCAGTTCATGTTCAGCTCAGCAACGATCCAAGGGTTATCGAGATGGTACCGAACCATGTCAGTACTTCCTTATGCCAACACAGATCGTGAAGACTATTATCAGGAGTTTTTGCTAAGCCCTGGTCCATTGTTTTCAAAACAATTTATCTATTCCCTGCCAAAAGAGTTTCATCACCTTCATGGTCCTTTGCCTTTGTGGCAGTGGGTCGCACTTATTGGGATTCTTGCTTTATGTAAAACGATGATAAAGATCAGTTTTATGCTAGGAGAACGCTGGAATCTTCGCTGGGAAATTAAAGGGCTTAAGTGGCGAATTGGACGTCTGTTGTCTCTCATTGGCATTGTTATCTTTTTGTTCATTACGAGAAGACTGATTGACGATGGTATATGGATAACTGGTGGTGTGTATCAGTTTTTCTCGACCGCGTTCTTGTTTGCTCAGGCCTTCTTTTTCTCTTGGTTGATTATGGCAATTTTCAACTATTTTGCAGAACTATACGTGTTTAAAAAGCACAACGGAAAACATGTAGATTCTTCGTTAATTATCGTACTTGCACGAATTTTTGGTGGCTTAACGATTGCTGTATTTGGCATCTACATTATTGAATTTTTGGGATTTTCTATTTCACCGATACTGGCTGGTTTAGGTGTGGGTGGTTTAGCTGTCGCATTGGCGATTCGCCCTGTACTTGAAAATGTGATTAATGGCCTGACCCTGTACGCGGATGGTGGCATCAAGATTGGTGAACTATGCCGTTATGGGCAAAAGCTCGGCACCATAGAGAGCATTGGTTTACGCTCGACAAGGATCAGAACCTTAGAGCGCTCTTTGATTACGATACCAAATTCTGAATTTGCTAATATGGAGATTGATAATCTTGAACGACGAGATAAACGTCGGATGGAACATGTCCTTAGACTTCGGTCCGAGATCTCAATAGAGCAATTACGAGTACTTATCGTTAACATTCGAAGGTTGTTGCTACAGCACCCAATGATTGAGGCCGAACCTGTTCGCGTAAGATTGATGGGGATTGGAGATTATTCAATTAATCTCAATATGATGGCCTACATAAGCTGCCGAGATAATGAAGAATTTATGGCAGTCCAAGAAGACGTTTTATTTTCTGCTCTAGCACAGGTTGAAGCCGTAGGGGCTAAGATAGCTCACTCGACCCAATATCAGCTAATTGACAAGCTAAGTAGCGGAAATGCAGAGCAGAGACAAAAAGCTACGGAGGCTGTTGCCGCATGGCATGAACAGCAAGCATTCCCATTCCCGGATTTCAGCTTTGAATACAAGTACGAAATCAAAGACACCATTATGTACCCTGCTAAAACCTCAGCAGTTCGTCCAAAATAGACAATTGAAGCAGTAGCTCTAAGAGCTACTGCTTTTCTGGTTGTGTGACACTATCAAAGTAACTTTGTATCGTTTGATGTAGAAGTTGATTCAATGGAAAGCCTCTTTTTGATTGCAGGTAGCCACCGTTTATTTGAATTTGACGCATTTCTTTTGGCATTGGAGGAAGAGGATAACTGCTGAGGCCAGGCTCGTTTTCAGTCATAAATGTACTGCCAAACGCTAAAGCGTCAGAATGTTTAAGTTTATTAAGCAGTACACTAACACTGTGTGTTGTTAGTACCACATCTGCTTCATACCCTTTGGCCAAATACAATTCTTCAACGCCTGAGCGTTTAGACGTTATCCCGTCGATCAAGACGCGAGTAACAGGCAATTGATTAATATCTTCCCATTCACTTGATTGGCTGAGTATGGGATGATTGCTTCGCGCTATTAAACTCATTTTTACGTCTTTCAGTTTGTGCTGATAAATTTGTTGTGGTAGTGGAAACAGTGCAAAATGAAGTACGTAATCTATATCACCATTTAATAGTTCTGTTAGGCTTTGCTCTTGCCAATATGACATCTTGAACTTGGCATTAGGCATTACTTCTCTAAGGGCGGTGAAAATGCCATCCCCATAGAGCTCTAAAAAGAATATGTTCATCGCGATACTGACTTCACCAGTGAATTGCTCAGGCTCGAAATTTCGGTATGACTCAACGACTTTTACTAATGGTGTAAACATTTCATCAGCAGCTTCTGCTAGTTTTTCTGCTAACTCTGACGGCTCTATGCCGTGCGCTTTTCTTATGAAGAGTTGGTCTCCAAAGGTTTCTCTGAGCTTTGCCATACCACGACTGACACTGGTTTGTGAAATGCCAAGTTTGTCAGCTGCATGATGGGTGTTACGGGTCTCAACCACCGCCTGTAAAAGTTTTAAAAGGTTTAGGTCTAAGTCGCGAAGCTCTTTCATTTCTAGTCCTTGGGTACAGAGAATCTAATAAGATGTACTGTTATAGACTATGTGAAATGTGCTAATGATCAACTACTTATTGTCATAAAACCGAATAGTGTTGCATTAAATCACATTGATGTTGATTCGATTAGCCGTAGGTCAACCTAAAGATAGGTTCGAAAGTGAAGAAAGGCTTATATACAAATGAGAGGAGGGAGTAATATACGAATATAATATAAAAAAAGCTGCCGTATTAGGGCAGCTTTGAAGTTATTTAGAATGCGTGCTTATATGAGAATAATGATAAATTATCACCATCGTCATATTGGTAGCTATAAATAAACGCTCCTACACCACTAATTTGATACCCCACAGATGCAGTGTAATCCCACTCTCTTATTTTTGACTGATTACCATTCTTTTCTTTTACCTTGCCTAAGCTGTAAGTATATTCCGGCGTTACGCCAAGCCAAATATTATTATTGATTTCATAGGTTATATCGAGAGAAGCGGTGGTGTAATAGACGCTGCTACTCATTTGTTGCTGCTCAAAGTTGCCAACAGACAGCTCTGGTGTCAGTGTCAGATGGTTATTAATTGGTGAGGTTTTGTATAGGCTTAGTTCGTAGTCATTAGATCGAAGACCGTCTGACCTAAAGTCGGCATCGTATTCATATTCAAACGTTACACCTAAGCCATTCGAGGTCTCTAGCCCAATTTTAAAGTCATGAGCATCGAAGTTTTTGCTTGTGCTATAAGCGGATAAAAAGCTCAATTCTTTATTGATAGGTGTCGAGTATTGTACTCCTAGTCCGAAGTCGTCACTTCCATACTCTAGACTAAACCCTGTGTAATGCTCATTGGTATTTGAGAAATCTACATTACTTGAAGCAATAACTGCAGGTGAAACGATGAATGATGCTAACAGAAGAGTTGTTTTATTAAATTTCATTTTTAAACCACTTTATTGTTTAATTCGATAGCTATTTTAATTGCAAATATGAAGTCATCCTACGAATTACAGCGATTCATATTTGCATTGATTAGGGTGTATTTAGGGTAACAGTTGATTTTTATTAATTGGCTGTTGTTTTTTAGAATGGAATTAAATAAGCCTATTTATTTCAACTACTATTTCTTCAATACCAACTGTGAAAAACTGTACACCCATACAAATGAGCAAGAAGCCCATAATGCGGGTAAATGCATTAATGCCATTTTGACCAAGGGCTCTAAGAAGAGGGTATGCCATGCTTAGGGTAAAAGCTGCAATACCGGCAACAACCGCAAAACCACTAATGACACCACCGTAAACGCTTGGCATGTGCAATTCGTCACCGTGAATAGCGAGTTCTGCAGCAAGGCTAATGATCAACGCCATAGTACCTGGGCCGCAAAGTGACGGGATAGTGAGTGGCACCAATGCTATGGAATCTTGACCTGGAGTAGTGCTACTGCTTTCTTGTTTCGGAAAGAGCATGTTAAAACCAATAGCAACAATGATAATGCCGCCACCAAGACGCAAGCTTGGAATGGAGATATTAAATAGCTCTAATACCGAAGCACCAATAAAAAAGGTGATGCAAAGAGCGACAAACAGATAGATCCCGACACTTTTAGCTTGATCCACTATGTAGCTTTTATCGCGACCTTTGCTAAGGCCCAGCAGCACGGTAGCCGCTGCGGGTGGGTTCATTATGGGTAATAAACCCAATACGGTAAGACTGAGGTAGGTGAGTAGTGTTTCTATGTTCATAATTAGATCCTATGAGTGTAGAGGTTTAAAGCAAAAATAATTGAGCAAGATAGAGCACACTAAAGAATGAGATGGCATCTGTTAGTGTGGTAAGCACGGGGCTCGACAGCATTGCTGGATCAAGGTTGAAACGCTTAAGAATAAGCGGCAAGGTTCCGCCAATCACCACCGCTAGGATTGATGAGATCACATATGAAACCGCAATAAGTGCCGGAAGCGCTAACTGTTCAGTACCATGAGTGAGATAGGCAAGAACTGCTAATATCGACCCTATAAGAACACCATTGACGATACCGATAGGCAGTTCTTTAAAGGCTACAAACAGCACATCTTTAGGTGACAAACTGCCCGTGGAAAGTTCTCTAATGGACACTGCGACCGCTTGATTTCCGGCGGCTCCGGATAGGTTTGCAACCAGAGGTAAAATTGCAGCCAGTAATGCGTACTGAGCAATAATGAATTCAAACTGAGCGATGATAGAGACGGCTGCATAGCTAAGCATGACGGAAGGCAATAAAAACGTTAGGCGTCTAAGGTTACGTTTCATCGTAGGCATGCTGCGATTCTCATCACCACCAAATACCCCCGATTGCTCAAGCAACTGCTGTTCAGACTGCCTGTACAATGCTTCATTCAATTGCTTAAAGCCCACGACACCAATTTGTAAACCCTGCTTATCTACCACAGGTACGATAGGGTGCGCGCTGGTATCTAAAATGCTTTTTATGGCACGTAGATCCATCTCTGGTTGAGCTACAGGCAAAGACGTATCTATATGGTCCATAAGCCTGCTTCCGTAAGGCAGACTGAACACATCTTTGAGCTTTATTCCTCCGATGTAGCAACCATCATTGTTGTACAAATAGACGTAACGCCACTCTTGGTATTCATAACTATGCTCATTGTCAGCAAGAAGGTTACTGAGTTTTGAAACCGTTGCAGTGGCTGGGAGCTTAAGTATCTCGCTCTTGCAAATGCCACCTGCAGAGCTTGGATCGTAAATGAGTGCCGCTTTCTCCTATACTTGCCATGTGGAGGGCAGGGCCTCTGTAAGCTGTTCTTGCTTTTGTGTTGGAAAATGATTTATCAACATCCTGCGATCCGGAGAGCGGAGATATTGAAATATGCTTTGAATATGCATGGCCGAAAGTCCCTCGACTATCGTTCGCATTTCTGTGTCGCTGTAGTGATCTAACAAATTGGCGGCGACATCAGGTGCAACGCTCGAAAGAAGCTCCCAGGTTAAAACTCGCTGGTTCTCTGTCAGTTGCTTCAGGGCTGCAGGAATGGCCAATGGATTTGCATTAACCAAGTTCTCCTTTAGCCAATGAGCATCTTGGATATCAACGCAGGCAAGTATTTGCACGTAGAGATTGTCCTCTTCGAGCGATTGCAGTGGCAGAGTTGTTATCGTCATAATGAAATCGCTCCTTTTTTACTGCTGAGGGGCAGATTTGGCGGTCGCAAAGCGAATAATCAATGCGATAAATGCAGTGGACATCAGTAGGAAACTGCCGACTAGAAACCATTTGGTGATGAGTTCTTGATACTCCACTACAAAGGGGTGCCTCATAAACCACTTTCCAGCTAATAACAAAGAGAACACCCAAGTTACTGAACTGGTGAAACTAATGATCACTGTTCGAAATAGGCTCAATCTTGCCATCCCCATTAACATGGGCGTCAAAACGCGTACAAACGGAATGAAGCGAGAGGCAAATAGTGAAAGGAAACCGTATTTATCGAGTAAGCGTTTGGCTTTGGGCAAGGACTCATTAGGTAAGGTTTTTTCTGCCTTACGCATGAATCTAGTGCCTTGCAGCCAACGTCCCTGAAGATAGGCAACAATACTTCCCATAAAGGAGGCGATGGTTAGCAATATCAATGCATCGGTAAATTCAATCGCACCAATACCGACGAGTCCTCCAACAAATAGAACAAGTCCATCACCAGGTAGAGGCAGAAAAACAAAGCTGGATTCAAGAAACAGCACCATGCCAAGCAATAGTAGCAACACATGTAGCGAGTTAATTTCCATCAGTGCGTCAAAGTCTTGCACCCAGATGGCCGATAGAATCTCTTGCATAGTGAACTCCAAGTAAAGTGGACTCCGGTTGGAGCTAGCCAACCAGAGTGATAAGTGCGTGTGATTAATCGAACATCAAGATGATGTATGCGAAGAATAAAACGAGGTGAGTAGCACCGTTGAGAGAGTTGGTTCGCCCGCTACTAAAGCTAACGCTTGTCATTAACAATGTTGCACCTAGTAGCACCATCTCGGCAGGGTCTAAACCAAGGCGTATTGGTTCATTCATCACTCCTGAAATAAGCAAAACTGCAGGTACGGTTAGGGCGATGGTAGCCAATACAGAGCCAAAGAATAGATTCATTGCTCTTTGCAGTTGGTTGGTAAACGCAGCTTTAACTGCACCCACAGCTTCAGGAGCGAGAATGATCAAGGCAACAATCAAGCCACCTAGCGCAGCAGGTGCACCCATTTCACTAATGCCATCATTAATAGGGAGCGCGAGGCTCTTCGCCAGTAAGATCACTACTAGTAGATAGCTGACGAGCATAATGGTATGAAAACCATTGCTCTGCAGAGGACCGTGATGTTCGTGATCATCTTGGTTGTCAGCGTCAATAAAGAAGTGCGTATGACTGCGAGTTTGCACAAACAGGAAAACGCCATACAGCGCCACTGAAGCCAATACCAGCGTCCAAGTTAAACCTAGTGACATGTTGCCCAGAGCATCAACACTAGTGAAGTTGGGTAGAACCAAACATAGGGTTGCCAATGGAATAATGGCGACTAGATATGCTTTGATGCCGTCTAGATTGTATTTCTGAGTGTGATATTTAAGGCCACCAATCAGCAAAGTAATACCCACAAAGCCATTAAGAACGGCCATTACAACTGCAAACATGGTATCCCGCGCTAGGACTGGGTTTGACTCACCCGTTAGCATGACTGACGACACCATGATCACTTCGAGCAATACTACAGATAAAGTTAAAATCAAGGTTCCATATGGGTCACCAAGCTTGATAGCTAAGGCATCTGAGTGACGAACAACCGCAAAGATCGCGGTCATTACCACATAAAACAACACACCAGTGATAAGAGCATATGGGATAGCAGATAGACCACTGCCAAGTAAGTTGTCGCCTATGAGTTTGAAAAAGAGTATCGCGATGATGCCAATGAGCATCGTATATTCTTGTTTGAATAGCTTGAGCATGGTGAGCCTTTTAGCTGATCACAATGGCTCGTTATCATCCTTTAACGAGAAAGTGTGGGTAAAATTTAGCTACTGATTCCCCTGCAGTAGTTGATGGGTGTAGAGTAAAGGGCAGAACTTGTTCAGCCCATGAATTAAAGAAATTCATTCATGGGCTAATGGTGAGTATCGAGTGGTGTTAAGGAAGTGCGTCGACTTCGGTAAGAGGGGCAATCTGGTAATGCTCTGCCTTCAATCCGACTAATTTAGGTAGCACGGTCCCTATTGATATTGATGACCAGGTACCACTTGCGATCCCAAGGCATAGAGCAATTGCAAAGCCTTCTAGCGGAGGACCGCCTAATAGCCATAGAGCTGAGACGGTGACTAATGTAGTTCCCGAGGTCACTAGAGTTCGGGAGAAGGTAGAAACAATGGATTGATTGAGCAGTGTTTGTGTTTCGCCATCAGGTTTTGAGCGAAATACCTCTCGAATTCTATCCGATATGATGATTGAATCATTCAATGAGTAACCCATTACGGCGAGTAGAGCCGCGAGAACAGTTAGATTAAATTCGATTTGAGTGAGTGCAAATAAACCTAGTACCAGTACTACATCGTGGACCAGTGCCACTATGGAGCCCAAAGCCAGTCGCCATTCAAAACGATAGCTAAGATAAAGCATGATCAGCACAAAACAGGTCAGAATAGCTAATCCTCCTTGCTCTATCATTTCTAGTCCCACTTGTGGACCAATAAAGCTACTAGCAAGTATATTGTATGAAGGGTCAAGGGATGACAGTGCACCATCAAGGCTTGCTTGAAGGTCGGTTTCACCTATGTTGTAGCGGATTTGCCATTGTCCCTCTGAGCCCACGGAAAAGACCTGCACACCTTGAAGCTGCTCTTGCTCAAGATGTTCAGTAATCATGGACTGGGACAGATTGGTATTTAATTGGGCATCTGCGACGATTCCTCCTGTAAAATCTTGCCCCCAATTAAAGCCTTTTAGTGATATAGCACAGACCGACAATACAATAAGCAGGACGGAAAGAAGGCTCATTACACTACGAGCTTGGGTCAGGTTAATATTTGAGATTTTCATTGAGTCACCTTTGACGCTGTACGACCCCATAGGGTATTAATGAGTATTCTTGAGGCAAAAACCCCCGTGAACATGCTAGTGACAAGACCAAGGCCTAGAGTCATGGCAAAGCCTTGAATCGGCCCATTACCAATAGCGTAAAGAGCAACGGCAACGATCATCGTGGTCAAGTTGGCGTCAAAAATTGATGAGAATGCACTCTTGAACCCGTTATGGATAGCACTAGGGAAAGGGTGACCCTGTTTTGTTTTTTCTTTGATTCGCTCAAAAATAAGTACGTTTGTATCCACTGCCATACCAACCGTAAGTACTAGGCCTGCAATGCCCGGTAGTGTCAGTACAGCACCTGGAATCAAGGCGAGTAAACCGAATAGACACACAAGGTTCATCACTAGCGCAGCATTGGCTACCCAACCTAACTTTCTATACCAAAAGGCAATGAAAACCAGTGTGAAGCTCAAACCTAATGCTAAGGCAGCAAATCCATTTTTTACGTTTTCTGCACCAAGAGTTGGACCTATACTTCGTTCTTCAACAATGGTTATGGGGGCGGTTAGTGAGCCTGCGCGTAATAGCAACGCCAACTCTTGAGCGTCAGCTAAACTACCAACTCCAGTGATCCTAAATCGGTTTCCAAGAGGTGACTGGATAGTGGCAACGCTAATGACTTCAGAGGCTTTTGATGTACTGCCATTCGTAAGTTGCTCATATTCGCTATAGACCGTTGCCATGGGCTTGCCGATATTACTTCTTGAGTAAACGCTCATCATACGACCACCCGTAGAATCTAGAGTGATATTGACCTCGGGCGTGCCCATTTCGCCCAGTTGTGCACGAGCATCAATAATATGTTCGCCACCTAAAATAGCGCGATGACTTAAAGTGACAGGTTGTCCTGTTTGGTCATTAATAGTCTTAGATCGAGTTGTGGCAGAAGGTGATGCTTCATGAAAAGCCAGTGACGCAGTTGCACCAATGATATTTTTTGCTGCCGTAGGGTCTTGCACACCGGGTAATTCGATTCGAATACGATGTGTCCCTTGACGTTGAACAGAAGCTTCAGTAATGCCAAGCTCTTCAATGCGGCCACGTAATATTTGCAAGTTTTGTTGCACAGTTAAATTACGAATCTCTCTTTGCTCTTCTTGGCTTAATGCTAATCTGAGTTGTGAGTTTGATTGGTTGTTTGTCCAGTGTGGATAGTGAGAGCGTAAGTAACTGCGTAGCTCAGAATCAATAGATGCGGAACCCAAATTAACAATAACGCTGCCATTATCTACTCTTCCTCGGACCTGAAACTCGCGACGCAATTCATCTAGCAAAGATTGAGCATGTTGTTCATACACAGGCGCAAGGTCTACATCTAGAAGAAACTGGACGCCCCCTCGCAGATCTAAGCCAAGGGTAATAGGTTTAAAGCCCATAGTACCAAGCCAGTTGGGTGCAGCTGGCTCTAATGCCAGCGTCACCCCTTCTTCGCTTCCAAGAAAAGAGCGCAATAATACCTGCGCTTGCTCTTGGTCCTGTTGAGTTTCAAAACTGATGGCCAATGTGTCGCCAGAGAGCGTGATTCTGCTTGCAGGTATGTCATTTCGCTCTAGATAGCGGTAGACCACATCAGTATTTTTTGAATGAATGGCATTGTCCAAATGGATCGCATGTCGTTCACCAAAGACAGAGGGCAAGGCACTAAGTAACATCAATATCATGGAACTGATGAGTACAATCACCTTCCATTTTGATGAGTAATTAATGCGTTTAACGCGATGAGTGCTTGAGGATTTCATGAATTTGTACACCCTACTTGTTGTGGGTTATTGGAAGTAACTAGGTTTCAGAATCGATAGTTCAAGGCTAACGAGATGGATAATTCATTGTGTTTTTTTAGCGCAGTTTCATTAAGCGTTGCACCACTGAAAGAGGTCAGACTCCAATTCTTCCAGTTTGGGATTTCAATATGTTCATCGACGAAATAGCGATGTAGATATTCTTCTAATCCGTTATCGTTGATGAGCATTTTTATGACAAAGTGCTTTTCCAAAGGAGAGGTTTTTGAGTGGTTTAATTCAATGCTATCCAATGAGCTAATCGATGACACTAGAGCTTCATTTTTACTCAGTTGGCGGTTATCAAGTGCATGGGCGCTAAAAGAGAACGTAGATACAAATGTAATAAGCGAAATCAGTCTAATGCCCATGTTTTAGCCTTTTAAGTAGTTCTATCGATGATGATGCAAATGTGTGAATCATCTGTTGGGCCGAATAATAGAATTACTTATATGAGGAAACGACGGTTTAATGAAATTCATATATGAATCGAAGTCAGTAACAGAAAATGAATTTCTCTTATTCATACTGTTTTCAACCTGACAGGGGAATAATGCAGTGAATCATCAGTTATAGGTTGGATTAGTTTATGGATCAGGGGATTGTATTAAATGGCAGACAGTATCGTTTGTGCGACATGGGGGAAGGCGAGTGCACCTTAATCATCATCAACAACGGTGATTTAGCGTCATTAACTAAGCACTATATGGATAATGGTTCTCGAATGAGTTCTCAGATGAGCTCTGAGAACGACAGGCTCATAGTATTGGATACCTCAACAGCGTGGCCTATTCCTTTCTCCCAGTTTGACCAAATGAAAGTGACCAAGTTGGTAGAAGATATCCGTTTATTACTCGACATTTATTGGCTAGACGAAGTGAGCATTGAAATAGAGGGAGAGATGAATTGCCTTTCTGAAGAGGTGGCAGAGATGTTGTTTGCGAGAGAGTATTGTTAGTAGAGCCCTAGCTATTCCTGAAGATCAGGCGATAGGCTAGGTAAGCTCTTTAATAAACAGCTGAACTCTTTATAAATCTATGACTGATAGGTTAAACGATGCTTCAACTTCTGTATTCAGTGCTGCACCTTTGGGTGTAATCCACGCAATATCCATATTGACCACAATCAGTTGGTCGTCTCGAAGTAGCAGCACAACGGGTTGGTCTAAAGAGCCGTCAGCGCCAGAAGTATCGGCATTTTGGTGAAGGGTCTCGACGCTTGCATCGGCTCCGACAGAGTGCACGGCATTATTTAGGATGTCTGCAACATACAGTTTTTGTCGGCTGCTATCCCATAAGATCCCATCTGAAGATACCATTTTCTTGCTATCGGTAAACATCTTAGTACCCGTAATCTTGCCGTCTTCATCGAAGCTCGTTTTATAGATAACGCCGTCTTCCATGATAGAGGTGTACAAGTTACCGTTATCATCAACAGCAAGACCGCTAAAAATTTTAGTCTGCGGGACTTACAGCAGCATCCATGGATCTCATCGAGTTGGCAAAAGAGCACCATGTCTGTTCTTAATCTGAAGAGCCAACAATCGCACACCATTAAACTGAATCCTTTTGCCAAAACCAATACGCTGCCAACTGCTTTGAATATGGCGCTCAATCATATGGGCATTGTGTCTTTGCCAGACATATCGGCCATTCCCTATCTTAGAAGCGGTGAACTCGTGCATGTAGCGTCCGATCTTTATGGCAAGGTTTGGCCACTGTATGTGGTGCATACTTATCAAAATGAAAAGCCGATGCATGTCAGTCGGTTCTACGAGTTATTAAAGCAGCTGTTTGCCAATCAATCGGTATACAGCGCAGGTATGACGTTTGCCTTTGAGAGCGTGATAAAGAGGTAGTTTTTCGTTATTGGATCAGGGGTTAGATGCGGCTTTGTAAGACACCGTATTCAACAATAAATCATTACGGATACGACAAAAATTATTTGATTTTCAACGGTGCCTTTTCACTCTATTTTCAGCTTGTTCTAATAACACAAATAATAGAGGTCATTGTGGCTGAGACATTGATTCGTTTGGGTGAAAAACGCTTCTACGACGATAAAGCTTTTCCTCGCGGTTTCGCTAAATCAGGCAACTTTACAATCTTAGAAGATGAACTATTGATGTATTACGGTGATACCTTGTCTGGTTTAGAAACTGGTAGGCTAGAGCCGATGAATCAAGAAGAAAAACATTTTCTAAAAGCACTTAAGGATCCGAAAAAGGCGAACACTAAACTTGAAACAACGTGGCTGAAATACATCAAACATTCTCGCACAAGAAAATGTTTTTATACCTTTAACAGCAAGAAAATATCCACCAATCACAGCGCCTTTGAGCAAGAGTTAGCTTACGCTTACGAGGACTGACCGCTTTAAAGTGTGAGAGGTATTGTTCGGTGAATAATACCTCTCGTTGTTCTACGCATCCGGCGTTAAAACTTCTTTCCAAGCATGCGGCTGATAGTGCCGTCTTTATCGATAAATTGGTGCTTTAGCGCTCCAGCAATATGCAATACCAACACAGCAACTATGATGTTCACAGCACTGTGATGGATAGTGCTACCCACTTGTTGCAACCACTCAATCTTTTCACCCTCATTAATAATCACCCAACCGAAAACATCGACAGCTCTACCGCCAGCGGCGCTCATAGTGATGCCAGAAATTGGCATGGCGATAGTCGCTAACATCAAGATGCCATGCACAGCGTGGGCAATCTTTTCTTGCCATACTGGGCTGTTACTTAGACTCGATAGTTTGCCTTCTCTGAATCTCCATGCAATGCGTATCGTCGCGACCATAAGAATCAGCACACCAATGGATTTGTGATAGCCCATTAGCTCAAATTTGCTGGGTCCTCTGTCCATTTCTGACATGATCAGGCCGACGACAAATACACCAATGAAGGACGCGCCGGTAAGCCAGTGCATTACAATGGTAGTGAGTGAAAGTTTTTTAGGGTTGGGTGCCATGGATTTATACCGAATAGAAAATTTATAAGCGTATTATCTATGAACTTTATGAAACTAACAGGTGAATTACTGTAAAGTAACGTAAATGGGTCCTTAATTGCATAAGGCATTGAAATGCAGAAACAAAATACAATAGAACAGCAGCAAAATATGCCTGATAAAGGGTCGAAAGATGATCGGAAAAGCTTGAGTATTTTACTTGAGCTGCTCAAATTTGTGGGGCCTTATAAAGGCAAGGTTATTGCTGCTCTAATTGCCCTATTTTTTACCGCAGGGCTGACGCTTTCCGTAGGCCACGGTGTTCGCTTGCTCATCGATGAGGGCTTCTCCCAGCGCTCACTCAGCGATCTTGGCAATGCGATTCAATTCATTGTTATTGTGACTGTCTGTATCTCCATCGGCACCTTCTTTAGATTCTATCTTGTCTCATCGGTTGGTGAGCGCGTGAGTGCGGATATACGTCTTGCGGTGTTCAACCACGTTGTGACCTTGCACCCTAGCTATTTTGAAACCAATGGCAGTGGCGACATTATGTCACGCCTAACCACCGACACTACGTTACTACAAAGCATCATTGGTTCGTCCTTTTCCATGGCGATGCGCAGCGCATTAATGTGTATTGGCGCAATCATTATGCTATTCGCCACCAACGTAAAGCTCACCCTGATAGTGCTAGCTTCTGTCCCTTTTATCTTAGTGCCCATATTGATTTACGGCAGGCGAGTTCGCGCGCTCTCGCGTAAAAGTCAGGATTCAATGTCGGATGTAGGCAGTTATGCAGGAGAGGCGATTGAGCACATAAAAACGGTGCAGAGTTATAGCCGAGAGTCTGAGGAGAAGGCGTCATTTTCAACAGAGGTGGAGCGCGCGTATGAGATAGGGCGAGAGCGAGTAAAGCAGCGGGCCATCCTTATCTCTGGAGTGATAGTGATCGTCTTTGGCGCTATATCCGGCATGTTATGGGTTGGGGGAAGCGATGTTATTCACGGCAAGATGTCGGCAGGCGATTTAGGTGCCTTCGTATTCTATGCCATTATGGTTGCTTCATCGACGGCGACCATCTCTGAGGTCTTTGGAGAATTGCAACGTGCCGCTGGCGCCACTGAGCGATTGCTCGAAATCCTCAATGTAGAGAGCCATATAGTTGCACCGCAAAATGATGCGCTCTCAACCAAAGGATTGTCCGCAGAGGTCTCCTTTGATGATGTGTCTTTCTTTTATCCATCAAGAAAAGACAGCGCGGCCATTAGCCAGCTGAATCTAATCGCTGAAGAAGGCAGGGTACTGGCGCTGGTGGGGCCGTCTGGCGCAGGTAAAACGACACTGTTTGAACTGCTACAACGTTTTTATGATCCTCAGAAGGGAGCGGTAAAACTCGGTGGCGTGGATGTACGTCGTTTTGATCCCAAAGAACTGCGCGACACTATGGCATTAGTGCCTCAGCAACCAGCGCTGTTTAGTCATGATGTGTTTCATAACATCCGGTATGGCAAACCCAACGCAACCGATGCAGAAGTGATAGAAGCGGCCAAGAAGGCGCATGCCCATGAGTTTATTGTGAACTTGCCTCAGGGCTACCAAAGCTTCTTAGGAGAAAAGGGCGTTCGACTGTCCGGTGGGCAGCGTCAGAGGATCGCGATTGCAAGAGCCATTCTTAAAGACCCAACAATCTTACTATTGGATGAAGCCACCAGTGCCCTTGATAGTGAGAGTGAGCATCATGTGCAAAAGGCACTAGAAGAGTTAATGAAAAACAGAACCACGATCATCATTGCTCATCGCCTTTCTACCATTCAACACGCTGACCAAATTGCCGTTTTAGATCACGGAAAACTGGTCGATGTGGGTAATCATGCCCAGTTACTGCAAAGCTGTGATTTGTATCAGCGACTAGTAGAGCTGCAGTTTAAACAAGGCGGAAGAGAGGCTATTGAATAGATGCGCTCGCGTGTAATTCACGGCTTAGCGGATGGCACTAAGCCGTATTATCAGTCTAGACAAACGGCTCCCACCAATACGATTATTTTAATGACCTTAAGTATTAGAGCAGTGCTTGTTGGTTCTGTATGTTACTTAATCCAAAGAAATCTCTTTTCCTGTGCCGTTGAGATGAGCATGTCGAATAGTCGCGAGCAAACCATCATTTGAGTTTATGTCTATACCCAATTGGGCTTTCTACAATTGCGACCCTGCACACGCTATCTTTATATTAGAGTTCGAAAGTGTGGTGGTCGGGTACCATACTCTGAGTCGTTTTTTAGTAATTCGAAATAACGATGGTCATCTGTTCGGTTTTGGTCATGTGAGACTCAGCATAAAAACTTTGCAGCAAGTCTCTGCTCACAACGCTTCTTACTTTGGAATATGGGCTGAGTACTTCCCCGGCTCTGAAATCCCTCAATAAGTCATAGTGTTATAGTCAACAGCCTGTTTACAATAAGCGGTTGTGAGCGCCATAATGAGACTGTGCACAACTAGCGTCATTTCGCTGGATAGTAATGGATGTGCACTTTTCTATTCGGCGAGTTCAGGTTAAGCATCGGAAGTAAATACCGAACACGCATATTCATAGACTTAGGTAGGGAGCGCCTGAATATTGTACGTCACACAAAGTACCAATCTCTTAATGAAAACTTTGCTTAGATACCTAGGGGCGTTGCTGCTCTTATTGCTTACTGGGTGTTCATCATTGAAATATTCAACGGTGAGTGAGCAAGAGGAGTTGGCTCAATGTGCTGACCCAAGTTACGAATGGAGGCCAAAGTTAACGCCAGAGCAAATCATTAATACAAGGGCTATCCGCAGTTCGGTTAATGATTACATTGCGTTGAACGAACAACTGCTATCTTATCGCGAACGAATGTTTGTAGAAATTGAATCGATGAGAGCTGATTATTCGGAAGATAATCCTATACCGTCCAAGGTATTAAACAGACTAAACCAAAAGTTAGTAGAGAGTGTAGAGCTTGCCTATCAATTCGAAAACGTTTTGCAAAACAACTACTGTTGGTATGGCAGTCTCGAAGATGGAGAGCAGGACTATTCATCGTTTATCGGCTTTATGTTAGAGCTCTCCAGCGCATTGACACTCTATGATATCTATTTCCAAGTTTATAGCACGGCCTACGAGAATCAGCGTCTAACTCGCTTCTTAAATCAAGGGGATAAGGGCTATGAAAAACCGCCAAATTCCTTGTCTTTGTATGCTCAGAATATCCAAGATTTTGCCAACCTCAAGAGATTGTCAGAGCAGGTCGCTTTTTATCAAGATAATATCAGCAACTATCCAAAGCTCGTTAACTCCTCACAGCTTTGGTATTTGAAACTCAATATTGAGCAAAGTCCTACTTTTCAAAAGATCCCTGACATGAAACTGAGTGAGGTGATGTCGAAACGCTTTAGCCATAATGTCGATATTGCGGTTTACGATTTCGAAGAGATCAATCGCTCAGCGGTCAACGGAATTAGTGGTTTCTTCGGTAATGTGACTGGCTTGTTTGAATCGAGAAAGGGCTATCTCTACAACTCCCTGGAGGTTATACAAGATGTGAGTTCGCACTTAAAAGCAGGGGACATTTTGTTAGAAAAAACGCCTTTCCGGTTAACGGATAAAGTGATTCCTGGGTATTGGGGTCATGCGGCTGTTTGGGTTGGCAGTGAAGAGGAGCTAACTGCCCTTGGTATTTGGGACCATCCTATTGTCGTAAAACATCATCAACAAATACGTGAAGGGGACATGGTGGCAGAAGCGTTGCGCTCTGGAGTACAACTCAGTTCTCTTGAGCACTTCATGAACATCGATGACCTAGCAATGATACGCGTAAGCAATCAGACACAAGAGCAAAAGCAGCAGGTGATTATTGATACGTTACGCCAGATAGGGAAGGAGTACGACTTCAATTACGATATAGAAACAACAGATAAAATAGTGTGCTCGCAACTTGTCTATATCGCCTACAGTGACATCAATTGGTCAACAGATAGGGTCGCAGGGCGATATACCATCAGTCCTGATGCGATAGCTGCTCAGACGTTAACTAATGAGCAGGTTAGTATCGAACTTCTGTATTTGTACAATAAGCGAGTAGATCAAGATTTGTCGCTACAGATGTCGGAAGTGTTGTTGGCCGAAGAGTAATTCTCACTTTTATTAGGGAAGGAATAACCTTGTTTAAGACGTTTTTAGCCAGCTTAATGCTACTGCTTGCTGGTGGCGCAGTATCAGGAGAGGTGGATAACTACTATGGTTGGGGAAAAGAATTAAAAGATGAAAAAAAGGCTTTTAATCAATACCTGAACGTAACAGTTACTCAAATCTTAGTTGATCAGAAATCCAAGTTTTCTACAGCGCAGTGTCCTGACGTTGCTGAGTGGATCATGCGAAATCTGGGTGCGCAGAGATATCCTCTAGCCTACCGAGGCGCATTAAATTCAGATATGGAGATCTGGGCTCAAGAATCCCCTTTGTTAGACCGGTTACCTGCAGTTGGAGTATCTCTAGACCAATACGCTTTGGATAGTATCTATTCCCCAGTGATGCGCACAGCAGGTATCAAAACCGACCTTGACCATATTATTAATGTGAACGGCACATATATTGGCACGGATAAAATCAGCCATTTTTTGGGGTCAGGTTATGAGTACTACAAGCGCTACCGAAAAGCGATTCAATCTACATCACCGGAACTAGCGCAGATGGAAGCGATTGCGTGGGCTGACTCAATGGAAGGTGGGTTGTTAGGAATGAAGGTAGTCGGCGTCTACTCCTATGCGGATCTTGAGGCTAACTATCAAGGCTTTTTGTTTGCAAAGGATCTGTGTGATAAACCGTATATTAAACAAGTGGATTCAAAGTGGCAGTTGACGACCCCTATTGAAGTCGAAAACTATGTTAATCCCAACTGGGATGAATCCTTCAACGTCTCAGCATACAGTAAGTCCAGACTAGAAAGTGTAAAAAACAACCTAGCCCACTTACCGGTTTGTGAGCTGAAAGACGGGGCTTGGGTTAAAATGCAAGCAGAGCAATATAGGCAGTTTGATCAATCGCCGAGAACAAAGCAAAGCGACTATTTAAACACAAGCTTTTCCGCGCAGTTGCTTTACTTGACCCAACAATACAAATACGCATCCGATACATTGACGGCTGAGTATCTGCACTCCCAGTTCAAAGAGCTGAATATTACCCAATCTCAACTTGATGCCTGGGCGCGAAAGGTAAGTACACCTTTGCAGTCAGACTTTACGCTGTCAGCGCTTTGTCCATAAGGGGCATGGAGTAATAGTGCATGTATTATAGCTATGGGCTCGGTTAGAGCTAATAGCTCCCTGTTGATTAATCTAGATAATTTATGGCAAGTGATTGCAGCACCTCCATTACTCACGCAAAAAGCAAAACCTGCTCCTGTTATCTTTTGGTCTTGAGTTGTATTTCCGACCTCTAAACAACTAATGTTAGTAGTGACACCATTGTAAATTATGTGGGTGGTTACTATGAAAATATTGAGCGTTAGCCTTGCATTTTTGTTGTTGCTTACCTTAGCGTCGAACGGCGCTTATAGTGATAACAAAAAAGGTGGTTATGAAAACTTGTCTTCAGTACATTTTGTATCTGAAGCTATTAGTGAACACGAAAGACTTCATTTGATATTTATGCGTGAAGAAGAAAAACTTGCTCGCGATGTTTATATAAAACTAAGCATAGAGCACCCTGAAACGAGAATATTTGGCAAAATTGCAATAGCTGAAACTCATCATACTGGTAGCGTTTTTGATGCGTTACTGCGATTTAATATCGACGATCCCGTTGTGAATGATAATGTTGGAGTATTTTCAGGCGAGGAGTTTGGTCCGTATTTCACTGAAAAATATACAGATCTTACTAACCAAGGGCTATCCAGTGAGTTGGATGCGCTTTATGTGGGAGCCTTCATCGAAGAACTCGATATGTTAGACATAAAGACTTGTCCGAAAGTGATGATAGAAGAAATCGACTCAATTAAGGTATCGAATGATTGTGGTTTAATCTATACAAACGATAGAGTGATTAGCTCGCTTTACGGGCATTTAATCGCAGGTTCGGAAGATCACCTAAAAGCCTTTGTTTATAATATTGAAAAATACATAGGAGAAGGCGCATATCAAGCGCAAGTTCTCCCTCAAGAAGATATCGATGACATTTTAGGTCGATAAAGAGAATGACATCTAACGTGGTTAGCAAAGCTTACTGTATTTTAAATATAGTAGCTTTGCTTTTTTGATCCGGGCCAGAAAATGCGGGCTTCGGAAAGGGGTAGGATAATGAGGCGGATTCTCTTTGAGTATGTGAATTACAAATGAGCCACTACAACCTATCTGGTCTAGTGAATTCTTGAACTGAAAACGATGATTGCGTACTCCCTAATCTTATTTATCAGCCTTCTGGATGATAAACATCTCATAGCCAAACTCATCCAAGTAGCGCTCAAAGATGCTGACTTCTGTTTTGATGTCCTTGAGCGCATTGGAGTCTGGCATGCTTGGCGTCAACTCGATGGCTCTTTGCTTCAGTGGTAGGTAGTAGTTTTCCCATGCTTGTTGGCTTAGCGGGAAATGTTCAACAACCTTATAGCCTGCCGCTTTTATCTGCTCCAATCGAGTCTCAACGCTAACCATGTCAGGGTATTCGCCCTTCCAAAACGCTTGTGCTTCAGAGGTAGGAGTATCGGTAAACCACACCAAATCGCTGAGCATCATCACGCCATTGTGTTCAAGCAGTGGTCGCCACTCTTTGAGCGCACTTTCTACACCCATAATGTACGCACTGCCTTCAGCCCATATTAGGTCAAAACCTTTATGCTCAAAGGGCAGGTCGGTCATGCTGGCACACACTGGCTTGATACGATCGTTTAGACCGTCTTCAGTAAAGCGTTCGACCAACCTATCTAGCGCAGACTGCTCGTTATCAACGACCGTGATTGCTGCTTGGGTATTGTTTGCCAGTACTGTTGTGGCTAATCCCTTGCCTGAACCTATTTCCAGTATTTTACGACTAGTGAGTGGCACTAAATTGAGGGCTTTTAGGGTTTCTTGTTCGCGGCCTGGTCCCCAGCGGTCGAGTGTTTCGTAGACCTTCATAAAGTCGGCCATGTAGTCTTGATGTTCGTTCATGTCTTTTGACAACCATTTTAATCTGAGGGCTTCTTTTTCATCAAAGCCTTGTTTAATAAGCCAATCCAAGTGAGCATCGGGTGCCAATTGACTGGCGTTCTCATGCCAAGCTCTGTGGTCACCTTCGCCAAGGAGTGCTGCTAATACACCTCTAGAATGCTGTTTCTGAGCGATCTCTTTATCGAGTTCATCTAGGCGGTTTATCAGTAACGCTCTGTCTATCTTCGCTTCTAGGCAACCTTTGCACTCCTTCAAGGTTAATCCTGCTGCTTGCAGCGTCTGAATCAACAACACTCTTTGCACATCTTTATCGCTATAGACGCGATAACCATTGTCCAACCTGACTCCACTGATCAGCTTAAGCTTCTCGTAGTAGAGCAATGCGGTGCGTGACAAGCCGACTTTCTGAGCCAGCTCTGATATGCGGTACATAGGGTGACTCCTTACTTGGTTGCCTCTAACTTAAACTATAAAGCAATAGACAGGTCAACATGAAGTGGTGATTTTTTTCTTTGATTTACGTGGAGTAGATTCATCTGGGCAGATCAAGTTAGGGATGTTGGTTGAAGAGGTGATGTAGTGAGTTAGAACTGAATAGAAGTAACGTTTGAACGGGAAAAATGCTAATAAAAACTATCTATGAAAGGCTCTATTTAAAATATAAGCCAGTTTAGGAGTGACGGTCAAATGTCACGTAATAGATATCTATAATTAATACTATTTGATAATTTTGTAATATGAGTGATTTAATGTTTAAAAATACTTTAAATTAACGCACTTTATATTTGACTGGCATCTTAGTGAATAAAACCACATAGATACATAGAGTTATGTTTAGTTCTGAAATAGATATGATTTATATAAACAATAAAAACGTTTAAAAACAGAAGGTTAAGGTTGTTTTCTGCCATCACTTTGATGCATCTATACACTGAATAAATAAATTACCATAGCAATATATAGGTCAGGATGTTTAAATGCTCTCGATCTTTGACTAAGTAGATTAATACATTGGAACTTATTTGCTTAGATCATTGTCTCAAAACAAGCATTTGGCTTAGTTCTATTTTTTGTGTTGATGTTAATCATCGTTAAATAAGTTGAGTGCTACCTTTATCTTCGTGCTTATGACTCAGTCATACGCCAGTTCGTTAATGTGAATTAAATGAGAAATAGAGTGTTAGGATCTTATTTTACTCGAGCCTGGGTTATTCCTGTGTGCTTATTCAGTTTAACTGCCTGCGACAATCAGCAGGCACTTGTGGCGGAACCAGAATCGAGACCAGCCAAACTTATTACGGTGTCTGCGGGTAGCGACCGCTTTGAGCGCGTATTCCCTGCATCCACGCTTGCGGGTGATAAGGCCGTTTTGGCATTTCGCGTTTCAGGGCAGGTGATCAATCTGCCAATCAAAACCGGACAAAAAGTAAACAAAGGCGACTTGCTTGGGCTACTAAACCAAGAAGAGTACGCGCTGTTTTTAGCTGAAGCAGAAGCGGAGTATGCCCTTGCTAGTGTGCAGCTTGAGCGCGCTAAAAAACTGATCGCCGACCGTGTCATATCTGAACAAGATTACGATCAGGCTGTTGCTGCTGAACAAGTGGCAAAAGCGACATATGAACAAGCTAGAGCAAACTTTCAAGATACACGCTTAGTCGCGCCTTTTGATGGCACCATCTCCATGAGGCACATCGATAACTTTGAGTATCTTGAAGCCAAACAAAGTGCGATGAATATTCAATCGGACTCTTTGCTGAGAGTGGTATTCCAACTTCCAAACTCGATGGTGAATCGCGTGAAGGGTGCTGATGCAGAGTTTTCTATGCAGTTTGATTCTTACTCTGGTGAGACCTTCCCATTGGTATTTCAAGAAATTGATACTGAGTCAGATTCCTCTACCGGTAACTATAAAGTGACCATGGTAATGGAAAGGCCAGATGACATTGGGATCATGCCTGGTATGTCAGGTGACGTGACCCTTTCGCTTCCTAGGGCTAATCCTTCAACACTTCCTGATTCTTCAGTATTTCCTTGTGAGGAAAACTGGTGTGTTTGGCGAATTGATGAAGAATCTCGCACAGCGAAAACACCGGTCATTCTTGCTGAGAATGGGCAGTTGATCTCGGGCCTAGATGATGGCGACCAAATTGTGTTGTCAGGTGTGAATCAATTGTCTGAAGGCATGAAAGTACGTGAGTGGATTAAGGAGAAAGGGCTATGAGTTCATTCAAATCCCAGTCTTTAAAGTGGCTATTTGTATTAGCTACGCCTTATTTCCTGAGTGGTTGTGAACGCCCAAGCGTCGAGCCTACCACACGATTGCAAACTGTTGAGTTGCTTAAGCTAGACACTACCTCTGCTGCTGATGCATTGATGTTTCCTGCTATCGCGACGGCTGCAGAGCGTGCACATTTGAGTTTCCTTGTTTCTGGTGAAGTAACAGAAGTACTAGTGAAAGAGGGAGATCGAGTGTCAAAAGGTGACGTTATCGCCAAGTTAGACCCTCGAGATTTCAGGATTGCAGTACGCAACGCCGAAGCAAGTTACACCGCTATCAATAGTCGATACCAAAGATCAAAGCCGTTACTTGAGAAAGGGTTACTGGCTCAATCAGAGTTTGATGAATTGTCGGCTAAGCGCCAGATGGCAAAGGTTGAGTTAGATTTTGCTCGTTTGTACTTGGAATATACCCAATTGAAGTCGCCGATAGATGGCATGATTTCTCGAATCAATGTTGAGCAATTTGAGAATATCACTCTAGGTCAGAACATAGTGAATGTTCACAATATTGATGAGGTGGATGTACTGGTTAAAATTCCAGATCGCTTGTTCATCAATAAACCGTCAGAGCAAGAAATTTGGCAGGCAAAGGCAAGTGTTCAATCACCAAGTGGACAACTGTTTGATGCGACGATCAAAGAGTTCACCACGGAGCCAGATCCTACATCAGGGACTTATACCATCACGCTAACCCTGCCGATGCCACAAGATGAACTCATCTTAGACGGCATGGCGGTTGAGGCCTTTAAACCAAAGAACATATCCGGCATGGAATTAGGTCCAATTTCTACCGTGCCTTATAAAGCATTGATCAATTCGGATGGGGACACCCTCAATCGAGAAGAAAAATACGTTTGGGTGTATGACAACAATACAGTCAGAAAACAAAAAGTAACAACGGGTGCGATAACAGGCAACTCAGTGCAAGTTATTGCCGGATTAGAGGGTGATGAAATTATCGTTGTTAAAGGGTTATCGCAATTGCGAGAGGGCGCTGAAGTGAAAGTGACAAATATGGGGGCAATGCAGTGAGTTCTAATAAGAGTGACCAAACTACCGCTCAATCAGATGAGCAAGTAACCGGTATTGCCGCGTATTTTATTCGCAATAAAGTGATCAGCTGGATGATCACCTTGATCTTCCTTGTTGGTGGTGTTGCTGCCTTTTTCGACCTAGGTCGCTTAGAAGACCCCGCATTTACCATCAAAGATGCAATGGTTGTCACCAATTACCCAGGGGCAACGCCAGAAGAAGTGGAAGAAGAAGTCACTTATCCATTGGAAAAAGCCATTCAGCAGCTGACCTATGTGGATGAAGTGACGTCTATATCAACTCGTGGACTGTCTCAAATCACTGTGACGATCAAACGAAACTACACTTCGGAAGATCTCCCACAAATATGGGATGAACTGCGTCGAAAAGTCACCGATATTCAGGGTTCTTTACCACCAGGCGTGAACACTCCGGCGGTCATTGATGATTTCGGCGACGTGTATGGGGTGTTGTTGGCGGTCACCGGTGAAGGCTATTCCTATAAAGAGTTGCTTGATTATGTGGATTATCTCCGCCGAGAGCTAGAGCTCGTTGATGGTGTCAGTAAAGTGTCTGTCTCTGGTGAGCAACAAGAGCAAGTCTTTATCGAAATGTCGATGAAGCGCATGAACGCTCTTGGTATTGCCCCTGAGACGGTATTCAATTTGCTGAATACTCAAAATACCGTGTCATCTTCAGGTGCAGTAAGGGTTGGCGATGAATACATCCGAATTCAACCTACAGGGCAATTTGACAGTGTCGAGCAGTTAGGCGACCTCATCATCACCGATGAGAGTACGTCGGGTTTGGTGTACTTAAAAGACGTTGCAGAGATAAAATGCGGTTACATAGATGTTCCTACCAATGTGCTGAATTTTAACGGCAATATGGCGCTAAATATGGGCATTTCATTCAACGCTGGCGTGAATGTGGTTACCATTGGCGAAGCTCTTGACCAAAAACTGGCCGAGCTAGAGTATCAACAGCCTATCGGCATCAACATTGATGAGATCTATGCTCAACCAGGCGAAGTCGATAAATCGGTAAGTAGTTTTGTAGTCAGTCTTGCTCAAGCGGTTGGTATCGTGATCGTGGTGCTGCTGTTCTTCATGGGCGTACGTTCTGGGGTACTGATTGGCCTGATCCTTCTGCTGACCGTTTTGGGTACGTTTGTGTTCATGAGCTACCTTGGCATAGAGCTACAACGTATTTCTCTTGGCGCGCTAGTTATTGCGCTGGGGATGCTGGTGGATAATGCCATTGTGATTGTTGAAGGCATATTGGTCGGCATGAAGAAGGGGCGCACTCGACTTCAGGCAGCGACTGATATTGTCACGCAAACCAAGTGGCCACTACTGGGTGCGACTGTGATTGCGGTAACGGCGTTTGCGCCTATCGGTTTATCAGAGGACTCGACGGGTGAGTACTGTCGTACCTTGTTTACTGTATTGTTGATCTCTTTGATGCTGTCGTGGTTCACCGCGATGTCATTGACACCATTTTTTGCGGACCTGTTCTTTAAGGGGCAAAAAGTCGAAGCGAACGAAGAAGGCAGCCAATACAACGGTATTGTATTTGTCATCTATCGTAAGTTTCTTGAGTTTTGTATGAATCGCGCTTGGCTGACTATCTCAGCGCTAATAGTGATGTTCTGCACAAGCCTGTATGGATTTAGTTTTATTAAGCAGTCGTTTTTCCCAGCGTCTACCACTCCTATCTTTATGTCAGATATCTGGCTACCGGAAGGCACGGATATTCGCGCGACTAACGCTAAACTGCAAGAGCTAGAAGAATGGTTGCTAGAGCAGGAAGGTGTTGAAGACGTAACGACTTCTGCGGGTCAAGGTTTGCAACGCTTTATGCTGACTTACACGCCAGAGAAAAGCTATGCGGCCTATGGTGAAGTCACCACTCGCGTGGAAAGCTATGAAGTGCTGAATGGCATTATGGCTAAGTACATTGATCATTTGGATACCAACTATCCAGAAATTAACCATCGTATGAAGCAAATTGAGCTAGGCCCTGGAGGCGGAGCAAAAATTGAAGCACGAGTGATTGGTTCTGATCCTACGGTATTGCGTGAGTTGGGTGCTCAAATTGTTGATATCTTGAATGACGACCCAGGCGCTAACAACATTCGCCATGACTGGAGAGAAAGAACTAAGGTTCTTGAGCCAATCTTTAATGAAAGTCAGGCTCGTCGATACGGCATCACTAAGGCCGATATAGATGACTTTTTGCAAATGTCGTTCTCTGGAAAGACAGCGGGCCTGTATCGTGATGGCACAACCTTAATGCCAATTGTTGGGCGCTTAACAGAAGAAGAACGCGTTGATTTTAGAAATATCGACAGTTTGAAAATCTGGAGCCCAGTGCTGAATGATTATGTGCCTTTGCAGCAAATGTTGATGGGTTATGAAACCCGCTGGGAAGACCCTATTATCATGCGTAAAGACAGAAAGCGTATGCTGACGGTATTTGCCGACCATGACATCCTGGGAGACGAAACCGCTGCGACATTGCAACAGCGTGTACAAGAAAAAATAGAAGCTGTTGAGATGCCTCAAGGTTATAGCTTGGAGTGGGGCGGAGAGCTTGAATCTTCGAGTGACGCTAAAGGCGCTTTAGCATCGAGTATGCCTATGGGCTACCTGTTTATGTTTTTGATTACAGTGTTCTTGTTCAGTTCTGTTAAAGAGCCATTGATTGTATGGTGTACCGTACCATTGGCGATTGTAGGTGTGACCTGTGGCTTGCTGTTGTTTGATACCCCGTTTGGTTTTATGGCCTTGCTTGGTTTGTTGAGCCTATCTGGGATGCTATTGAAGAACGGTATCGTATTGATTGATCAAATTGAAGTTGAAATGCGCTCAGGAAAGGACCCGTATCTAGCGGTGGTAGAAGCTGCTATGAGTCGTGTTAGGCCAGTATGTATGGCGGCGATTACAACGATACTGGGCATGATCCCATTGCTGCCGGATATCTTCTTTAGACCGATGGCGGTAACCATTATGTTTGGTCTGGGCTTTGCCACAGTGCTGACTCTGATTGTGGTGCCAGTGTTGTATAAAGTGTTCCACAACATCAAATACAATGGCGAAACGACTAAAACGGCAGAGCTAGCGAGCGACGTTTTATAGTCTAGGTAATAATAAAAAAGGCCAGATGGATTAATGAACTGACCCCCAATAGTTGGATACCAATTATTGGGGGTCTTTTTATGTCCAAATACAACCGAGCATTGAAATGCTCAATAGCTAAACAATATCTACAAGGCGAAAGTTCTCAGGAGCTTTCTCGTCTTCATTCTATACCATCACGCCAAATACGTTACTGGGCACAAGTATTCGATATCCATGGCTCTCAGGCATTTATCCCTCATGGTTTTGCAAAGAATGGGCAAACTAAGCTCCAAGCTTTGACTCATATGTGGACGAATGGTTGGTCTATCAGTCACACTAGTGCGGTTTTAAATTTTTCTTCCTCTGGCACACTCGCTGTTTGGCTGAAACAGTATGAAAGATATGGTTTCCAGGGGCTTGAACGTAGCAGAGGACGACCCGCAATGAGTAAGCATCCTTTTATTCAAAACAAGAGCGATGATGAGAAAACACTGGAAGAGATCAAAGAGGAGTTAGCGTACTTGCGAGCTGAGAATGCTGTCCTAAAAAAGTTAGAGGAGCTGGAACAGGAGAAGCATCGTCGAACAAAGAAAAAACGAAAGTAGTTCTAGCTCTTAAAAATCAATATCCACAACAACATCTCTTGCATGCCCTTAAATTAGCAAGAAGTAGCTTCTATTATCATGCACAGTCGAACAACGCTGCCGAAAGCTATCAAGATGAAAAACAGTTGATTGAGAAAATATATCATGACCATAAAGGGAGATATGGATATCGTCGTATTCATTTAGAGTTAAGGAAATACGACGTCAGGCTTAACCATAAGACAGTTCAACGCCTGATGGGATTACTAGGCTTGAAATCAACGGTCAGACCTAAGCGGTACCGCTCTTACAAAGGAGAAACTGGAAAAACCGCTCCAAATGTACTTAAACGGGACTTCAGTGCAACGAAGCCTGATGAAAAGTGGGTAACTGATGTCACTGAGTTTAAAGTTCAACAGCAGAAGGTGTACCTATCACCAATCGTTGATCTGTTTACGCAGGAAGTTGTGGCTTACAAAGTTGCGAAAAATGCGTGCTTACCTCTGGTCACTGACATGCTGACAGAGGCGGTTGCAACCTTAGCCAAAGACGCTAAGCCAATAGTGCATAGCGATCAAGGGTGGCAATATAGGCATAGGAAGTATCAGAAAACTCTCGCTGAGCAGGGATTAACTCAAAGTATGTCACGAAAAGGAAACTGCTTAGATAACGCAGTAGCAGAGAACTTCTTTGCCTTACTGAAAACAGAAATGTACCATAATCAACACTTTGAAGATGCCGATGACTTAATCGCACATATTGACGAATACATCGAGTATTACAATACAAAGCGCATCAAAGTGAAACTAAAAGGCCTGACTCCGACGGAATATCGAAATCAGGCCTTAAAAGCCGCTTAACAGAAATGTCCAACTTTACGGGGTCACTTCATTAACATCTGGCCTTTTTTATTTCTCTATATTTAGTCGCGCTTCCACAAGATATGGCAGAATTTGTGGTCAGGGTCGCGTGACACCAACAGCCTTGCGAACACGTCATCCAGCGTATCATCCGCTTCGTTTACCAGGCCGATCTTGATTTCGGCGTAGGTTTCTTTGTCAACTTCAAACCCTACGTGTTGAACCCAATCATCACCGGTTTCAACCAGCTCAGCAGCACCTCTCTCTTCAAATTGAAGAGTGAATAGAGCCACATCGGCGGCCTCAAGGTTATCTGGAGCCATCTCGAGAAAAATGTCGTAAGCGGTATCGATGGTGTCATCGTAAGACAAAAGTTCAGTCATTAGATTTCCTTAGCGGTATCTTTGATAATTAGCGCGATTGTACGCCTTAATTGTGTCAATTAGAACAGCCCAAGCTGAGGTGCATTGATATCATCAAATTTTAACCCAACGAAGGGCAAGATGGCATCGGCAATCGGCTTTATCTGTTTATCAATATAGTGCTCGTAGTCGATTGGGTTCTTCACATACTCAAGAGGCTCAGGGCCAATGGTGGTCATCATATAAGCGATTCGACCACGGTTTTGATATTGCAGTGGTCGCCCAAGTTGCTGGTTAAGCTCATCGGCTAAACGAGCAGCGCGCACTTGCGGTGGAATGTTTTTCTGATACTCATGAAGCCTTCTGCGAAGTCGCTTTCGATACACCAGTTTATTATCCATTTCCCCGCTCTCAACTTGTTCTACGGTATCTAAAATGAACTGCGTGGGATCGGAGCCGGCAAAGATAAGCTCGTAAAGGTGCGCCTGAAAATCTCGCGCAAGCTCAGTCCAGTCGCTACGGGCACTCTCTAAGCCTTTAAACACGATACGAGAGCCAGATTCTTGAGTAATTAATCCGGCATAGCGCTTCTTTGAACCTGTTTCAGAGCCGCGAATGGTTGGCATGAAAAATCGAGAAAAGTGGGTTTCATATTCAAGCTCAAGCAGGGAGGTGAGGTTATATTCCTCGGTCAAATGCTGGGTCCACCAACTATTGATGTGCTTGGTCAGCGCATTGCCAATATCATCCGCTTGCTCTTGGGTGCACTCATCTTTGAGAGAAACAAACGTAGAATCCGTATCCCCATAGATCACCTCATAGCCTTGTTCTTCGATAAGCTTACGTGTGGTCTTCATTATTTCGTGACCACGTAACGTAATCGATGATGCCAATCGTGTATCAAAGAAGCGACAACCGGAAGATCCCAATACACCGTAAAAGGAGTTCATTATGATCTTAATGGCTTGAGAGAAAGCGACTTCTTTGTCCTTCTTAGCCTGATCTCGGGCCTGCCACAGCTCTTCAATGAGGTTGGGCAAAAAGTGTTTTTCTCTATGAAACTGCGCCTTACGAAAGCCTGGTACGGCTTGGTCTGCCTCGTTGCCTATTTCTAGTTGTAGCCCCTCGATTAGCCCCATAGGGTCAATGAGAAAGCTGCGAATAATAGCGGGGTAGAGGCTTTTAAAATCTAGGACCAGAACAGAGTCATACAGGCCAGGTCTGGAGTCCATAACAAATCCACCCGGACTGGCAATCCAATCGTTTGGCATGAGATTTGGCGCTACATAGCCACCCCTATGCAGGCGTGGCAGATACAAGTTAGAGAATGCGGCAACACTGCCACCAATGCGATCAAGGGCGAGACCTGTGAGTTTACTGCGCTGAATGAGGTAATCGAGTAGGTGTGTCTTCTCAAAGATCTTGTTCACCAACACGCAGTCTTGCAGGTTGTACTTAGCAAGAGCAGGCTTATCATGATGGAACATATGATTGATCTCTTCCATCCTGTCTTGCACATTGTGTATGGCTTTGCCTTCGTGCAGCAGTTCTTGAGAGACAGACTCTAGTGACCAAGAATCGAAAGAATAAGTGGCTGATTTAAGCCCATCAATGCCATCAACCACCACGCGTCCCGGTATGGTAATAAAGCCTTGTTGGCTTTGATTAGATTGTCGGTAAAAACAGGTTTGTTTGTCTCGTCCGAGAGTCAGCCTAAGTTTGTTTTGCTCTGCTCGTCGCACCAATAGTCGCATGTCAAAGCCAATCACATTCCAACCCACAATGATGTCAGGGTCAAACTGCGTAAACCAATCAATCAATGCCAGCAAAAGGGCTCGTTCATTCTCGACCCACTGAATGGGTGTACCTTGTTCGGGTTGCGCTTCACCAATCATGATGACTCGGCTATCAAGCTCAGAATCCAATCCCACTGAATAGAGAACGCCCTTGGCGGAACATTCTATATCCAACGAGACAACGGATAAGTTGGGAGAGTACTCTTTAGCCGCTCGGCATTGTGCGTTTGCTACCTTGAGATAGCCGTTTTCTTGCTGCTCAACGCCATCAAATTCTATTTGCCCCTGAATAAACCGCTCCATCAAGTAGCGGTCGACCAACCTGATATCGGATTCATAGATAGGAATCGAGTGGCTAGTTAACAGGGTTTCAAAATCAGACGCATGCTTACGAGTAGGGAAGTAGCAGGCAGTAGTCGCCTCTAGTTGGAATGTTTTTAGAGGAAGCGGTTTAGTCTCACAAGGGATATTAAGCTGGTTTGCTAGTTGCTGAACCTGCGCTTCATCAGAGGTGTTTATAAAGTAGACAGATTTTTGATCTGGGATTTGAATCAAAGTGGGGCCGAGATCCGTAGAAACCCACAGCTCAATAAGGCTAGAAAAACCTAAATCTTTACTTTGACGAGTTAGTATAAATCCTGAACGCAATCTGCAAACCTTTTTGCTACTCTTATTGAAGAAGATGATACCAAACCCTTGTCTAGGCAGTTATATGAATTTGGTTTCTATCAACAATGTTTTTCAATTTACTGATTTTATTGGATAAAAAATGGACCTTTATCCTCAGGTATTGCCTATGATTAATGTTGCATAAGAGCGGGTTTGGTATAAAAAACGAACGAACGATCCCTTAATTGCAGTAGTAGGTCATAATAATTGAACTAAATTGTTGTAAAAATGGCGAATACTAAGCATATTTGCATGTTGTTGGCTACAGCAATAACGTAGAATAAGGACCGCATGTTATGATTCATTCATGACGAACTTTGCGGCAAAAAAATAAAAAGTGTGGAGATACAAGTTTGATTAATGTTTTCCTTGTAGATGATCACGAGCTTGTACGCACAGGGATAAGACGTATTATTGAAGACGTCCGTGGAATGAATGTAGCAGGGGAAGCGCAAAGCGGTGAAGAATCTGTAAAATGGTGCCGAAATAACCATGTTGATGTAATCCTTATGGATATGAACATGCCCGGTATTGGTGGCCTTGAGGCCACAAAAAAAATCTTACGTTTTAACCCAGACGTTAAGATCATTGTGTTGACCGTTCATACGGAAAACCCATTCCCTACAAAAGTAATGCAAGCTGGTGCTGCTGGCTATCTTACGAAGGGAGCGGGCCCTGATGAAATGGTTAACGCAATTCGTATGGTGAACAGCGGTCAACGCTACATTTCACCTGAGATCGCTCAACAGATGGCTCTGAGTCAAGTTTCACATTCTTCTGATAATCCTTTCAAGGACCTCTCGGAGCGTGAGCTACAAATCATGTTGATGATCACCAAAGGCCAGAAGGTCACGGATATTTCCGAACAGCTGAGCCTTAGCCCTAAAACAGTAAATAGCTACCGCTATAGACTGTTTAGCAAGCTAGATATCAGTGGTGACGTTGAATTGACTCACCTAGCTATTCGTCACGGAATGTTGGATACAGAGACACTTTAGTGACAACAGGGTTCGACTCAGCCGCATTTCTTAAAACGGTTACCGACCAGCCCGGCGTTTATCGTATGTATAACGCCGAGGCTGTTGTTATTTATGTCGGCAAAGCCAAAGACCTAAAAAAACGCCTCAGCAGTTACTTCAGAAAAAAGCTCGATAACGAGAAAACGCGCGCCTTGGTCAGCCATATTGATCACATAGACGTGACGGTGACGCATACCGAAACTGAAGCCCTTATTCTTGAGCACAACTACATTAAACAGTACTTGCCCAAGTACAACGTTTTGCTTCGAGACGATAAATCCTATCCCTATATTTTCATCAGCAACCACAAGCATCCTCGCTTGTCGCTTCATCGCGGCTCTAAAAAGCGTAAAGGGGAGTACTTTGGTCCTTATCCTGACTCTGGAGCAGTAAGGCAAACCCTGCACTTGCTACAGAAAATACTGCCGATGAGACAGTGTGAAGACACCATCTACGCCAACCGAACCAGACCGTGTTTGATGTACCAAATTGGCCGATGTGCTGCGCCGTGTGTCAGTAGCGTGATTTCTGATGAAGAATACGCAGACCTTGTGCAATGGGTTCGCTTGTTCTTACAAGGCAAAGACAAGCTGGTAGTAGGGCAACTGATTGACAAAATGGATGAAGCCAGCCGTACCCTGAAATTTGAACAAGCGGCTAAATTTCGCGATCAAATTCAGGCAATAAGGCGCATTCAAGAGCAGCAATTTGTATCTGAAGATAGCTTCGATGATATCGATGTGCTCGGCTATGCCCAAGAATCTGGTGTGGCGTGTATTCATATCTTGATGATCCGCCAAGGCAAGATACTGGGCAGTCGTAGCTTTTTCCCTAAAATCCCCAATAACAGTCCGCAAGACGAAATTTTTTACAGCTTCATTAGCCAGTATTACCTCAATCAATCAGAGGGCAGGGCACTGCCTAGCCGTTTGATATTTGCAGCAGGTCTGCTGGCTGAAGAACAAGCCTTTCAAGACGCCTTGACTCAGATGGCCGGAAGACGAGTCACCTTCCATACCAATCCTAGTGGCAATCGTGGACGCTACTTAAAGTTGGCGAATACCAATGCATTGAGCGCCATTACGACTAAGATTAACCACAAAATGACCATTTCACAGCGCTTTAAAGAGCTTCAAGAGGTGCTGAATATGGAGTCGATTCGTCGCATGGAATGTTTTGATATCAGTCATACTATGGGTGAGAGCACCATTGCCTCTTGTGTTGTGTTTAATCATGAAGGCCCAGTAAAGCCAGAGTATCGTCGCTACAATATCACCGGCATCACGGGCGGCGATGATTACGCCGCTATGGGGCAGGTCCTTGAGCGTCGTTACTCGAAGCAGCTCGATGTTGATAAGATCCCAGACATCATTTTTATCGATGGTGGTAAAGGCCAGCTTAATCGAGCCATAGAGATTATCTCCCAATATTGGGACGAGTGGCCAAAACGTCCTAGGCTGATCGGCATAGCCAAGGGCGTAACGCGTAAGCCTGGTTTAGAAACGATGATCACAGCTGAGGGTGATGAGTTTAATTTGGCCAGTGACGCACCAGCACTGCATCTAATGCAGCACATTCGCGATGAGAGCCACAATCACGCTATTGCAGGGCATAGAGCCAAACGCGGTAAAACAAGGCGTACCAGCGCTCTTGAGGGCATCGAGGGAGTAGGTCCGAAGCGTAGGCAGGCGCTGCTAAAGTATATGGGCGGTTTACAAGAGCTAAAGCGTGCCAGTGCTGAAGAAATAGCCAAAGTACCCGGTATCAGTGATTCTTTGGCAGAAAAGATAGTTCAGGCGTTGCAACACTAACTAAAATCCCGCAACATTGGGGTTAAATTTAAAGTCAGATAAGCGCACTGTTTTCACGTGCCTTCAGAGTAAATAAAATGCGATTGACTATCCCAAACATTCTTACCATGATCCGCTTATTCTTGATCCCAGTGTTTGTCATTGTGTTCTATTTACCAACCACATGGGCACCGTTTACCGCGGCTATGGTGTTCTGGGTCGCTGGATTTACAGATTGGCTCGATGGACTTGCGGCTCGTAAATTAGGACAGACTTCTCGCTTTGGTGCATTTTTAGACCCAGTCGCCGATAAAGTGATGGTGGCTACAGCGCTGCTTCTCATTGCAGAGCACTTCAATACGATTTGGATTACCGTTCCTGCGATTATCATGATTTCCCGCGAAATTATCATTTCTGCACTGAGAGAGTGGATGGCAGAGATTGGTAAACGCTCGAGTGTAGCGGTATCTTGGGTCGGTAAAGTAAAAACCTTCTCTCAAATGTTTGCGTTGTGGGTTCTCATCTGGCGCTACGACGATTGGATGGTTTGGATTGGTTACTTGTCTCTGTATGTGGCAACCGTCCTCACACTATGGTCTATGGTGCAATATTTAATGGCAGCCAAAGACGACCTGCTCAATTCAGAAGAGTAAAATCGATTTATGAAAACCAGCGAAAGCTGGTTTTTTTGTATCTGCGACAACCAATTGCAAATATTTTATGCCTAAGTGTCTTCACACCAACACAAACAACGGGTTAGTGTAAAAGGCAGTGCAGAAAAATACGCCAAATTAAGCGTAATTTGAGCAGTATTTGATACTTATCTAACCACTTGCATGCAGTTTGTTTGTAAAGCGAGCAAACGAATCAAAATTATAAAAATTCTGTTGACTCATCGGGGTGAATCCGTAAAATGCCACCCCGTACCGAAGAGAAACATTCTTCAGTAACACAGAGGCGCCTTGGCAGAGTGGCTATGCAGCGGATTGCAAATCCGTGGACCTCGGTTCGACTCCGGGAGGCGCCTCCATATTTTATCTTATAGCTAGTAGCTGTAAGAATGCGACACTAGCTCAGTTGGTAGAGCGCAACCTTGCCAAGGTTGAGGTCACGAGTTCGAACCTCGTGTGTCGCTCCAATTTAAAGGAATGCTCGACTCAGTCACGAGGAACCTCGTGCCCAATCTGGTCGAGACGCTCCAAATTAAATCTTATAGCTGTCAGCTTCAAGCTATCAGCTGTAAGAAGATGGTGTCTTACCCATCGCAACAAGTTTTGCGTGCCCTGGTGGTGGAATTGGTAGACACAAGGGATTTAAAATCCCTCGGCGTTCGCGCTGTGCCGGTTCAAGTCCGGCCCGGGGCACCATCTAATATGCGACACTAGCTCAGTTGGTAGAGCGCAACCTTGCCAAGGTTGAGGTCACGAGTTCGAACCTCGTGTGTCGCTCCAAATACAATACAGCCGCCAGATTCAAGCTGATAGCTGTAAGAAAAAGATAATGGCGCCTTGGCAGAGTGGCTATGCAGCGGATTGCAAATCCGTGGACCTCGGTTCGACTCCGGGAGGCGCCTCCATTATTTCTAAGCTTTCAGCTACAAGCTGCTAGCGACGAGAATGCGACACTAGCTCAGTTGGTAGAGCGCAACCTTGCCAAGGTTGAGGTCACGCTTATGTTCAAGAGAAAGCGAACCTCGTGCCCAGTCTGGTCGAGTCGCTCCAAAATTTCAAAGTATCCAAAAATATTTTATAGCAGTTAGCATATAGCTAACAGCTGTAAGTAGATGGTGTCTTACCCATCGCAACAAGTTTTGCGTGCCCTGGTGGTGGAATTGGTAGACACAAGGGATTTAAAATCCCTCGGCGTTCGCGCTGTGCCGGTTCAAGTCCGGCCCGGGGCACCATCTAATATGCGACACTAGCTCAGTTGGTAGAGCGCAACCTTGCCAAGGTTGAGGTCACGAGTTCGAACCTCGTGTGTCGCTCCAAATACAGTTTGAATATAAGTGGCAGCTCAGTTTTTAGAGCGCAACCTTATCAAGGTTGAGGTCACGCTTAGTTTCAAGGGAAAGCGAAGCTCGTGCCCAGTCTGGTCGAGACGCTCCAAACAAAAGAAAGCCCTAGCAGAAATGCTAGGGCTTTTTTGCTTTTTATGTCCTTAAGTCTATAGATAGAAGGCTCTATTTCTCTCCTCGTCTTAACAGAATTCAAGAAAGTTACTTTTGAGCCTTTAACTACGCGTTAAAGTGTTTATTATCCCTTATAAGAATAGATTCTTTATCTTCAGTCACTTATTCATCTAACACGGAGCGACTCATGGAGAAATTGCAGCCAGTTGTCGATTTTCTTCTTACTTATAAAAGTATTTTCAGTGTACTCATTCTATTCGTCGTCTGGTTATTGCGTCGTTTTTTGCTGTCCGTGATTCGCGGTAATGATGCCTTTATCTCAGAAAAGCAGCGTAATTGGATGTCAAAAACCAAGAACGGCAGCTTTGCATTTACTCTGATTATTTTGTTTATCCTATGGCAGTCGGAGATCAATCAATTTGCGCTGAGTGTGACTGCGATTGCGGTTGCTATTGTAGTGGCGTCAAAAGAAATTATTCTTTGTTTCACTGGCTCAATACAAAGGGCAAGCTCTCGTTCATTTCGTATTGGTGATTGGATTGAGGTCGGCAAGTTAAGTGGAGAGGTGATAGAGCACAATATGATGGCGACAGTGATCCAAGAGATCGACCTTCATCATGGGCAATATCATTACACAGGTAAAACAGCGACACTGCCAAACAGCATGTTCTTTACCTACCCAGTAAAGAACCTTAACTTCATGAAGCGCTATGTTTATCATAACTTTTCAATTGTGGTGAAGGACTTCGTTAATCTGTATCCGATGATCCCTGAATTGACGGAAAAGATTGAGGAGCATTGTGCGTATTTTAGTGATGTTGCGATTCGCTATAACGCTATGATTGAAAAGCATGCCGGCTTGGATCTACCTGGCGCAGAGCCGCATATACACATTAGCAGTAACATCAACGCAGAGCAGATTGTGCATTACATGATCTTCTGTCCAACGGACAAAGCGAATCACTTAGAAAACTTGATTCGTAAAGATTTTATGGATATGTATGAAAAGCGCTTTCCAGTAAAGTCTGACTGATACAAACGTAAGATATCCGAGCCTCAGTTTAAATACTGGGGCTTTTTTATGGGCGAAATTACTGTTTGATATTCATGTAACAATTTGAAATAAATCTGCGGTTATAAATAGCGCATTTTGCTTGTTTACTGTTGCTAAGATCACGTTTTCTTGCTAAATTCCCGCGCAATCTCAGAACACTCTGAGGGACACGCGTAATAAGCCTGATTGTGATATTACGTAGGGTAGGTATCAAACGGCCTTCGTTTGATAGATGGGAATAAGATGCCAAGATGGCATTGAGAAAGGCACCCAACATGTATCATCAATCTAATTTGACAATCAGCTTCGTTCTACCGGCTTACACTATTATTACTGAGCCATGATCCGTCACATCTGACAGTTCACCCCCTTTAAATTCTATTTTCCTAAGCATCTCTTTTTAAGTGATGTTTGCGTACTATATACCCGTAATGTTAATCCGTTGTTCTCAAGAATGAACAAGGGGAGGCATTACTCTAATTTAGGTAAATCTATGAGCTCTGCATTTGAATTTGAGATTGCGGCCACTAGCGCTGTTTTTTCAAGTGATGTCCCTGTTGTTGAAGGCATTTATGACCTAACACCAGATCAAATGTTAATTGACCAAGCTGAGCACGAATCTGAGGTTCGTTCTTATCCACGTCGTCTACCCCTTGCTATCAAACGTGCTTACGGCGCGTTAGTTGAAGATACACGCGGCCAAATGTTTTTGGACTGCTTAGCAGGAGCGGGCACGTTAGCCTTGGGTTATAACCACCCTGAGATTAATCAAGCGTTGAAAGAGCAGCTCGAAAGTGGCTTGCCGTATCAAACACTGGACATTACGACTCAGGCTAAAGATACCTTTATTAAGCGCGTAAAAGCGTTTCTTCCAGAAGAGTTTTCTAAGAACTCTGCGATTCAGTTTTGTGGTCCTTCGGGCGCAGATGCTGTTGAAGCTGCGATCAAGTTGGCTAAGCAGACAACAGGCCGCAATACCGTATTCGCATTCCGTGGCGCTTATCACGGCATGACCAACGGCACTATGGGCATGATGGGTAACCTTGGCACGAAAGCGCGTCGCACCGGACTGATGTCTGATGTTCACTTTATGCCTTTCCCGTATAGCCTACGTTGCCCGTTTGGACTTGGTGGTGATGCCGGTGCTAAAGCGAGCATTCGTTATATTGAACGTCTTCTTTGTGATGATGAAGCGGGCATCATGAAGCCAGCGGCTATCTTCGTTGAACCTGTCCAAGGTGAAGGTGGTGTTATTCCAGCACCTGCGTTCTGGCTACGCGAACTGCGCCGCATCTGTGATGAGCACAATATCCTGTTAGTGCTGGACGAAATTCAGTGTGGTGTGGGTAAAACCGGTTACCGCTTTGCCTTTGAAGAAGCGGGCATTTCTCCTGACATTCTATGCCTATCTAAGGCTATCGGCGGCGGCCTTCCTATGTCTCTACTTGTGTTTAAGAAAGAGAACGATACATGGAACGCTGGCGAGCATACAGGCACCTTCCGTGGAAACCAGCTGGCAATGGTATCGGGTGCTAAGGCACTAGAGATCATTGAACGTGATAGCCTAGTTGAGCATGCAGCAAAAGCCGGTCAGTACCTAAGAGAAGGGCTTGAAGCAATTCAACGCCGTGTGAACTGCATAGCTGAAGTACGCGGCAAGGGCTTGATGCTTGGTGTTGAAATCGTTAAGCCTAGCGGTGAGCGCAATAAGTTTGGTGAGCGTGTGGCCGATGGAGAGCTGACTCTTGCGATCCAACGTGCGGCGCTAGAGCGCGGCTTGATGGTAGAAAAGGGTGGTCGTGATGGCAGCGTCATTCGCTTCTTGCCACCAATTATCATCTCTTACGCTCAGATTGATTTTGCTCTCAAGACTATGGAGCAAGCGATTCTAGCGGCGGGTGGCTCTTTGGTCGACCCTGAGCCAAGCAACAAGCAATGGCAAAAGCACTTTATTCATACTGGCGCACAAGGCGCAGATGAGTTTGCTAAAGTCATGCATCACACGGTAGATGCAATGAAATCTGTATTTGAAGCGGTCGATAAGCCGTATTCTGGTATGGACCCTAAGGCGCTAGAAGCTCAGATCAATCAGATTGACCTAGATGCTGGAAACCAAAACCTAACTGACGTTATTGATAATGCCTCAGATTTGGTTGCCAAAAATTCAGTCATGGTCCAGCACCCTAACTGCATTGCGCACCTACATACTCCACCGTTAATGCCAGCCGTTGCAGCGGAGGCGATGATTGCAGGTCTTAATCAGTCAATGGACTCATGGGATCAAGCTTCTGCAGCTACCTATGTAGAGCAGAAAGTGGTGAATTGGCTTTGCGAGCAATACCAGATGGGTGAGAACTCAGATGGCGTATTTACCAGTGGTGGCACTCAAAGCAACCAAATGGGTCTACTACTCGCGCGCGATTGGTTTGCGGACGTTACTAGCAAGCACTCTATCCAAAAGCTAGGTAACCCAGACTATGCAGATAAGCTTCGTATAATCTGCTCAGACAAATCACACTTTACCGTGCAAAAATCTGCAGCCTGGATGGGCCTTGGTGAAAAGTCAGTGATCTGCGTGAACACCTTTGACGACGGCACAATGGATACTGAAGCACTTGCTGAAACCATTGCCAATGCAAAGGCTGAGGGCTTAATGCCGTTTGCGGTTGTGGCAACTGCGGGCACGACCGACCATGGCGCTATCGATGATATTCAAGCAATGGCAAGTATTGCAGAGCGTGAAAACCTTTGGCTTCACGTAGATGGCGCTTATGGCGGAGCTCTAATCTTGAGCAGTCATAAAGATCGTTTGAAAGGCATTGAGAAAGCAGATTCAGTATCGGTGGACTTCCATAAGCTGTTTTATCAAACCATCAGCTGCGGTTCTTTGTTGGTGAAAAACAAGCCTAACTTCGATTACCTGCTGCACCACGCCGATTACCTGAACCGTGAACACGATGAGCTACCAAACCTTGTCGACAAAACCATGGCGACTACTAAGCGATTTGATGCGCTTAAGGTTTACATGACCATGCAAAACGTCGGCCCTAAAGCGCTAGGTGCCATGTACGATCACCTGATAGAGCAAACTCAGCAAGTGGCGAAGATGGTTCAGCAACACGAGATGTTTGAGCTGTTAGCTGATCCTGCACTGTCGACAGTCTTGTTCCGCTGTAAGCACTTAGATGCGTCTCGTTTAGACAAACTGAATCAGAAAGTGCGTATCGAGGCTTTAGTGCGTGGCGTAGCGGTATTAGGTGAGACTGTGGTAAACGGTCACTCAGCGCTGAAATTTACAATTTTGAATCCGTGTCTGACCTTGTCAGATTTCGAAAAACTATTAAATGACATTGATAAGCTAGCGGTAGAGCTAGCGGCACAATAAAGGAAAGTAACAAATGGCAGTTTTGCAAATTGGTGCAGGTGGTGTTGGTTGGGTTGTTGCGCATAAAGCGGCACAAAACAACGACGTATTGGGTGACATCACTATCGCTTCTCGTACCGTCGCTAAATGTGACAAGATTATTGAATCGATCAAAGGCAAAAACAACCTTAAAGATCCGTCTAAGAAACTAGAGTCTCGCTCTGTAGATGCTGACGATGTTGCTGCTCTTGTTGCGCTTATCAATGAGGTAAAACCTGACCTAGTGATCAATGCTGGTCCTCCGTGGGTGAACATCACCATCATGGAAGCCTGTCTACAAGCTAAGGTTTCTTACCTAGATACGTCTGTAGCGGTAGACTTGTGTTCTGAAGGTCAGCAAGTACCGCAAGCTTACGATTGGCAGTGGGGCTTCCGTGACAAGTTTAAAGAAGCGGGTATCACCGGTATTCTAGGCGCAGGTTTTGATCCTGGCGTAGTCAGCGTATTTGCCGCTCACGCAGTGAAGCACCTATTCGATGAAATCGACACTATCGATGTGATGGATGTTAACGCTGGCGATCACGGTAAGAAGTTTGCAACTAACTTTGATCCAGAAACGAACATGCTTGAGATCCAAGGCGACTCTTTCTACTGGGAAGATGGCGAATGGAAACAAGTAGGCTGTCATGAGCGTATGTTTGAGTTTGATTTCCCGCTAGTAGGTAAGCACAAGGTTTACTCTATGGCGCACGATGAAGTGCGTTCTATGCAAGAGTTTATCCCGGCAAAACGCATTGAGTTTTGGATGGGCTTTGGCGATGCATACCTGAACTACTTCAACTGCATGCGTGATATCGGTCTGCTTAGCCCAGACCCTCTAACTTTGCATGATGGTACGGTTGTACAGCCTCTGCATGTTCTTAAAGCACTACTGCCAGACCCAACGTCACTAGCACCGGGTTACACAGGCAAAACTTGTATTGGTACTTGGGTTCGCGGTACTAAAGATGGCAAGCCACGTGGCGTATTCATCTACAACAACGCAGATCACGAAGTGGCTTATGAAGACGTTGAGCACCAAGCGATCTCTTACACTACTGGCGTTCCAGCAATCACAGCGGCACTGCAATACTTCCGTGGTAAGTGGGCAGACGCTGGCGTATTTAACATGGAGCAGCTGGACCCAGATCCGTTCCTAGAAACCATGCCTGAGATTGGTCTAGATTGGCACGTTCAAGAGCTAGATCCAGAGCAAGCACCAGACATTCAAGTTCTTAAGTAGAGCTTGAATCTCATTTTCTAGTATTAAAGCCGGTAGTGATGCCGGCTTTGTTCGTTAAGAGACTACGATTTTATGAACCATTCTCAGTTGCAAACACCTTACTTCATGATTGATGAAGCAAAGCTTATTCAAAACCTTGAGACGGCAAAGAAGCTTAAAGAGCTATCGGGCGTGAAATTGGTTTTAGCGCTTAAATGCTTCTCGACATGGGGAGTGTTCGACATTATTAAGCCTTACCTTGACGGCACCACAAGCAGTGGTCCTTACGAGGTGAAGCTAGGTTACGAGACCTTTGGCGGTGAGACTCATGCTTACAGTGTGGGTTACACAGAGCAAGACGTTATTGAAGTCGCTGATATTGCAGACAAGCTGATCTTTAACTCTCAAAGCCAGCTGGCTCACTATCGCCACTTGGTTGAGGGCAAAGCCTCTCTGGGTCTGAGATTAAACCCTGGAGTGAGTGTTGCAGGGCAAGATCTTGCAAACCCTGCGCGCCAATATTCACGTTTGGGTGTACAGGCAGACCAGATTGATCCTGCTGTGTTTGAAACCTTGCAGGGTGTGATGTTCCACATGAACTGTGAGAACAAAAGCGCCGATTCATTCATTGCGTTACTAGACGCGATTTCTACTCAGTTTGGCCACTACCTAGATAAGATGGAGTGGGTGAGTCTTGGCGGTGGGGTATTTTTCACTTGGCCAGGCTATGAGCTTGAGAAACTAGCGTCAGCCCTAAAGGCATTTTCTGACAAGCACGGCGTTCAATTGTATTTAGAACCGGGTGAGGCGATCATTACCAAGACTGCCGATCTTGTGGTGACGGTTGTCGACATTGTTGAAAACGAGAAAAAAACAGCGATTGTTGACTCGGCAACTGAAGCGCATCGCTTGGATACGCTCATCTATGATGAACCTGCATCTATCCTTGAGGCGACGGAAGGCGCGGAGCACCATTACGTTATCGGCTCATGTTCTTGCCTAGCGGGTGATCAGTTCTGTGAAACGCAATTCTCGCAGCCTCTTAAGATAGGCCAGCGCCTGCATATTTTGGATAGCGCAGGCTACACCATGGTGAAGCTTAATTGGTTTAACGGTATCAAGATGCCGTCAATCTATTGTCAGCGTGCAAGTGGTGAAATAGTGAAGCTTAATGAGTTTGATTATTCAGACTTTAAACGCTCGCTATCACAGTGGTCAGTGTAATTTAAATATAATGAAAGAAGAGCAGTGAACCTGCTCTTTTTTTATTTCATTTACCAGTGAACTTAGGTATTTTGTAGTCTTCGTTTTACGGTTTCTGGTCAATCTCGTCATGCCTCAATCACAAATCAAATTCATCGCCGCCGATATGGATGGCACACTCCTTGATGAACATAGTCAGCTCAATCCTGAATTCTTCGACATATTTGAAAAGCTCTACGACAAAGGGATCACTTTTGCGGCCGCATCTGGTCGTCAGTATTACAGCTTGATTGATATGTTTGCCTCGGTAAAAGACCGTATGATGTTCATCGCTGAGAACGGCACTATGGTGATGCATTTGGGGCAAGAGTTGTATAGTTGTGAGATCGACACGCCAAGCGTAAAAGAGATTATCAAATCTGCACGACAAATTGACGGCACCTATGTGGTGCTGTGTGGTAAACAGTCGGCCTATATTGAAACTGAAGATCAGCGCGCTTTAGATGAAATCAAAAAATACTATCATCGTTGCCAGTATGTCAGTGACCTTTTGGCGGTCGATGATGAGTTTATTAAGGTTGCGATCCTTAATTTTAATGGCTCTGAAGAGCTTATCTATCCCAGCTTTAGTGCGCAGTTTGGTGAGTCACATCAAGTCGTAGTCAGCGCGAAGATTTGGTTAGATGTCATGAACAAGCATGCCTCCAAAGGCGCGGCGATTAAACACCTGCAAAATACTTTGGGCTTCACATTTGAAGAAACGATGAGTTTTGGCGATTATCTGAATGATCTAGAAATGCTCAAAGAAAGCTATCACTCTTATGCGATGGCCAATGCACACCCTAAAATCAAAGAAGTTGCACGCTTCTGCGCGCCAAGTAATGTAGAAGCCGGTGTGCTGACAACCATTAAAGAAAAAGTGTTAAGAGCCTAGTTTTATCTTTGCTGAGTCATCAATTCTTTTATAAAGAGCAGTTTATCTGCTCTTTTTTGATCTGATAGCATCTGAAAACCGTGATCAGGAATTACGTTTATTTCTGTTTGTATGTCATATGCAAACGCGGATCTCGAAACAACATAGTTATGCCCGTTTAATTTCGCTACGGTGGATTTATACATAAGAGGGAATAACTAAGTGTTTATAAACAATGAGTAAAATCACCAGAGCTTTAGAGTACGTGAACGAACACTACACACAACGCATTACCGCTGATGAAGTGGCGAACTACTGTGGCTGTTCAGTGTTCTATCTACCAAAGCTATTTAGAAACCATATGGACATGTCCTATCAAGACTACCTAACCTTCAAGCGCATTGAGCACGCCAAAAAGCTCTTGGCAAAACCTGGTCATTGCAAGATTGCGGGAGTAGCGTATGACTCTGGCTTTGTTGATGACACCTATTTTTGTCGCATATTTAAGAAGAAGACCAGCCTAACGCCGACCCAATATCGAAGGCAGTATCTTGAAATACAAAAGCGCGAGCAAGAGATGTATACGGGGCGAGATATGGCTGTGCAGCAGTCGTTCTTACTGGAAGAGGCCTAGAGGTACTAATTCAAAAAAAACAAAGCCTTAATCATAAAATTCTGGAAAAAGAGTCATTCTCTCCTAGGCTATGAATACGACTTAGCTAAAGAAGTGAGGGGAAATGAAGGCTCAATCTATTTTCTTATTAGTTGCCTCGGCAGGCCTGCTACCAATCGCGCTTTCCTATGGCTTAATGCCAACACAATCTCTCTCTTTCCTGTTCAGCATTGATGCTGAACCGGTCAACGTTCGTCATATTTTCCGAGCAGTGATGGGGCTTTACTTAGCCCTGCTGTCATTTTGGATTATAGGGGCGCTGTATGAAAAGGTTCGCTTACCCGCATTGTATAGCCTGACGGTTTTCATGCTTGGGTTGGCCTCGGGTCGTCTACTCAGTTTAATTGTTGATGGGACACCTCATTGGCTATTGGTGGTGTATTTGATCTTGGAAGTTGGTTTTGGCGTTGTGGGTATCGCAATGATCAAGAAAAGTGAAAACAAAGCATAAGGAATCACTATGAAAAGGACGCTTCGCTGTTTGTCTTATCTTCTGCTCGGGTCGCTGTCTTCAGCGGTCTATGCTGCCCAAGACAAGCCCAATATCTTTGTTATTTTTACCGACGATATTGGCATCTCAAATCTAAGTGCTTATCACAATGGCGTGATGAGTAGTGACACCCCCAATATTGATAGTATTGCTGAAAAGGGGATGTTGCTCACTGACTACTACGCTCAGCCCTCTTGTACGGCAGGACGCTCCGCCTTTTTGACAGGGCAATTTCCGGTCAGAACTGGGATGCACTCTGTTGGGCTTCCTGGCGGACCAGTAGGACTGCATCAAGATACTCCAACACTGCCTGAAATTTTGAAAACCATGGGGTATGCAACAGGTCAATTTGGTAAAAATCACTTAGGTGATAGAGACGAGTTTTTGCCAACGATGCACGGTTTTGATGAATACTGGGGCTGGCTATATCACCTCAATGCCATGGAATACACTGAAGATCCGGATTGGCCTAAAGATCCGGCTTTTCAAAAGTTTGCCCCACGTAACGTTATTCACGCAACATCAGATGGTAAGGGTAATCAAACTATCAAAGATGATGGGCCGTTGACGATTGAACGAATGCGAACCTTAGATGATGAAGTAAACAAGCATGCTATTAACTTCATTGAGCGAGCAGTGGAAGCCGACAAGCCATTCTTTACTTGGTACTGCCCGTCAAGGGGACATGTGTGGACTCATCTTTCACCTAAGTATGAAGCCATGCTTGGGCAAAATGGTTGGGGATTGCAAGAAGTAGTCATGAAGGACTTGGATGATCATGTGGGAGAGATGCTCGCTAAGCTTGAAGAGTTAGGAGTAGCGGACAATACCATTGTGATGTTCACCGCGGATAACGGCCCTGAGATCATGACTTGGCCTGATGGTGGTATGACGCCATTTAAGAGTGAGAAGGGTACGACTTGGGAAGGGGGCGTTCGCGCGCCAGCACTGGTCAGTTGGCCTGGTAAGATCCCGGCAGGAACCGTGAATAACGGCATATTTGATGGCATGGATTGGTTGCCAACCTTTGTTGCCGCTGCTGGTGGCCCGCAAGATCTGAAAGAGAAGATGCTAACGGGGCATGAAGGCTTTAAGGCGCACCTTGATGGTTACAATCAAATAGAAATGTTGACCAAAGATGGTGAATCAAGTCGTAAGGAGATCATCTACTACGAGCGAGACAATCTACAAGCGGTACGTTACCAAGATTGGAAGGCACACTTTGTCGTGCAAAATGAGGGATGGAGCGGTCCTAAAGAAGAGTTGAACGCACCTTTGTTATTTAACTTAAGACGCGACCCTTACGAAAGAGCAGCAGAAGAATCTGGAATGTATCTGAAGTGGATGGGAGAAAAAATGTGGGCCTTTGGACCAGTGCAAGCCGCGGTTGCGCAGCACAAAGCGACATTTAAAGAATGGCCAGCCTTAACACCAGAATCACCAGCGCAGAGAAACGGTGGAGTTGGTAACTAACGCCGTTAAAACTATAAAAGCTCGCTTTCATAAGCGAGCTTTTTCGTTTTATCTAGCTAAACTAATGTTCTAATAAGCTAGGGTTGCCTTTCAAGCCTCGACAACAACTCGAGTGTCTTCGCTAAGTGATTCTAGTTCTCGTGTTACATCATCAACATTAAGTTCTGCTGGCAACTTCAACGCCAATTCAGCTGTGAACAGGCTGGAACTTACACCGCCACCACCGGCGATAAACACACGATGACAGTCCATATCTAAGATACTGATACCTTGACCATCAAGGACTTGGGTTATTTCATTGACGATACCAGCTCGATCGGTAGAGTCGACTCTGAGGCTAAATATCTCCTCTTTGTCGTGCAAAGAGGCATCAGCATCAGTGAACTGACAGACAATATTCTCTGTGCTACTGAACGCGCTCTTAACGGTTTCTGCGTTGTTCGCTGGTAAATCAACCTTGATCACCCCAGCAACTTGTTGGTCGATGAAGTTAACCTTACTGATCAGCCACTTGCCGCCGTTTTCGTGGGTGATTGCGGAGAGGCGCTTAATCGTCGATGGCGATGCAGTGCCGATGAAGTTCACGATAAATGTAGTATGCATGGTGGTTCCCCCCACAGTTTTGATAAGTCTATGAAATTCAAAACTAAATAATTGATATCTCTAGTTTAGAAAACATTACCAAGGCTTGCATGATATTGGTCAAGAATTCACTCAACACATTGATTTTAATGTGAGAACTTAGATCTCAGATGTGTCTAATTTGCTTATAAGTGCTCCAACCACTGGCTATTAAGGGCAGATCTTCTATAAATAGGGTGAGATTTTGTGGAGAACCTTTTATGCTACGCAAGTTTATTTAAGGAAGTGAATATGATTATAAAACCTCGAATTCGTGGATTTATTTGTACCACAACACACCCAGTGGGCTGTGAAGCTAATGTAAAAGAACAAATCGCTTACACTAAAGCGCAAGGCCCAATTGCGAACGCACCTAAACGTGTTCTAGTAGTGGGTTCTTCAAGTGGCTATGGTCTATCTTCTCGTATTGCTGCTGCTTTCGGCGGTGGTGCTGCGACAATCGGTGTATTCTTCGAGAAGCCGGCAACAGAAAAGAAACCAGGCACAGCGGGCTACTACAACGCTGCGGCTTTCGACAAGCTAGCTCATGAAGAAGGCTTGTACGCAAAAAGCTTAAATGGTGATGCGTTCTCAAACGAAGCAAAACAAAAAACGATCGACCTTATCAAGGAAGACCTTGGTCAGATTGATATGGTGGTGTACTCACTGGCTTCTCCAGTGCGTAAGTTGCCAGAAACTGGCGAGTTGATCCGTTCATCTCTTAAGCCAATCGGCGACACTTACACCTCTACTGCGGTCGACACCAACAAAGACCAAATCATCGAAGCAAGCATTGAGCCTGCGACCGAAGAAGAAATTGCAGATACCGTTACTGTAATGGGTGGTGAAGATTGGGAATTGTGGATCAATGCTCTTTCTGAAGCGGGTGTATTAGCTGACGGTTGTAAGACTGTGGCGTACAGCTACATCGGTACTGAGCTGACATGGCCAATCTATTGGGACGGTGCTCTAGGCCGCGCTAAGATGGACCTAGATCGTGCTTCAACAGCATTGAACGAAAAGCTATCTGCTACTGGCGGTACAGCAAACGTTGCAGTACTTAAGTCTGTTGTGACGCAAGCAAGCTCGGCTATTCCAGTGATGCCTCTGTACATTGCAATGGTATTTAAGAAGATGCGTGAAGAAGGTGTACACGAAGGTTGTATGCAGCAGATCTACCGCATGTTTAGCCAACGCTTGTACAAAGCAGATGGCACTGCCGCTGAAGTCGATGAGAGCAATCGTCTACGTCTAGATGATTGGGAACTTCGTGAAGACATCCAGCAGCACTGTCGTGATCTATGGCCTCAAATTACCTCTGAGAACATCAGAGAGTTGACTGATTACCAAGAGTATAAAGACGAGTTTTTGAGCTTGTTTGGTTTTGGTGTTGAAGGCGTGGATTATGAAGCTGACGTTGATACGCTAGTAGACTTTGACGTTATCGATATCTAATTAGCGGTACCTAAAATACAGTGAAGCCCCAGTTGTTCTTTGAACGACTGGGGCTTTTTTTGTGTCTAGCCAACTCGTTTTAATTCTAACGAAGCACCAATTTGCTGGTTATTTTATGAGCTATCCTTGTGGTGGGCTGATACAAAGCAGGTGCAGAGTATGAAAGTCAAAGTAGCGATATCGCAAAAGCCACCAGTACTGTTGGAATTGGAAAATAGTATTGAGGTTGCTTTAAACATTATTGAAGAGGCTGCCGAGAAGGGCACCCAGTTATTGGTTTTTCCCGAAACCTTTTTACCCGGTTATCCGACGTGGATATGGCGGTTAAAACCAGGTGGAGACATGGCGTTGGGAAATGAAATTCACAGCAGATTGCGCAGTAATGCCGTTGATTTGCATCATGGAGGATTGAATAAGATTTGTGGTGCTGCGAAAGCGCACAATATGGTCATTGTTATAGGGTTCACTGAACTTGATTCCGAACATAGTGGTAGTACCTTATATAATTCCGTCGCGGTTATTGATGCTGATGGCACTATAGTGAATCGTCACAGAAAACTCATGCCGACCAATCCGGAAAGAATGATTTGGGGTATGGGTGATGCGTCCGGATTGCATGTTGTTGAAACAGCAGTGGGTCGAGTAGGCACTCTTATTTGTTGGGAGAATTATATGCCTATGGCGAGATACGCACTGTACGCTCAAAACATCGACATTTATGTGGCGCCAACATGGGATAGTGGCGAGACTTGGTTAGCGTCAATGAATCATATAGCTCGAGAAGGGGGGTGTTGGGTATTGGCAACCGCGACAGCGCTTCATGGCCGAGATATACCTGAGAATTTCCCTAGTGGTAGTGAGCTGTTCAGTAAAGAAGAGTGGATTAATCCTGGAGATGCAGTTGTTGTTAAACCTTTCGGTGGAGTAGTAGCAGGCCCTTTGCATGAAGAGCAAGAGTTATTGTATGCCGAAATTGAAACAGAAGAGTCAGCGAAGTCACGAAAAACTCTTGATGTTTCAGGTCATTATAACAGACCGGATATATTCCACTTTGAAGTTGATAGGCGTTCTATGGCTCCTGTAACCTTTTGGGATGATGGGGACTTTGAATAGACTATAATTACTTGGATAAGAATACGTTTCTTAGAAGCAGAATAAAGGTTAAGAAAGGACTTCTCAATAGACCGCGTATTTGTGTTATTGCAGACGATTTAAGAAGCGCAAGATAGATTTGGGTACCTTGCCTTGTCGTATAAATCTCTTCGACTTAGGAAATTGACTATGTCTAGTATCGATTGTCGAGATTACCCTGGAGAAATAAACTGTTCTGTAGCTTTAGCCGCAGACTACAAAGAAGAGTTACTGTTAGCGGTGGTTGAGCACGGTAGTAAAGTGCATGGATATGAAGACACCCCAGAGTTTCGTGAGCAGATAGTGAAAGAATTTAAAGAAGGCACACCTCCAGTGTAAAAATTCTGAAGTTTAGTTTTGCCGTCTCAGTGAGACGGCTTTTTTGTGAATTAGCAAAGTCAACAAAGCCCCTGTACAGGCGACAGTGTATGATGCTGGAGAGAATAGACCCCGCAATTCTCTGTATTATGGGGTCTATTATAAGTAATAACTTAGAAAATAAGGTGCCCGCACAAGGCAATAATCGGTAGTGTGATTAGTGTTCTCAACACAAAAATGGCCATTAGTTCGAATACATTTACCGGAATCTTACTTGATAGAATCACAGAGCCGGTTTCTGACATGAAAATTAACTGTGTGATAGATAGCGCAGCAATGACAAACTTTGTAAGGTCGCTGTCAATGCTAGAAGCCGCAATAATCGAAGGGACATACATATCGGTGAAACCCACTAGAACCGTTTCCGCAGCGGCTGTTGCTTCAGGAAGGTTTAGCATTTCCAATACTGGTACAAAAGGAGCACCCAACCAAGTGAATATCGGAGTGGCTTCTGCAATGATCAAACCTACAGTACCGACAGCCATAACCACAGGTAAAACGCCAAACATCATATCCAGTGCGCTGTGTAATCCCTCTTTTGCCACTGACGATAAGCTCTTCACTTTACTCGCTCTTTCAAGAGCGAGTTGGTAACCAAACTTAACCGCAGATTGTCCTTCAGGGATTAGTTCATCATTGCTGTTTGGCTCAGTGCCATCAATATAGGTATCTTTTTTGTAGCTCAGTGGTGGCAAGAACTGAATAATCATTGCCGCTACCACACCTGACAAACAGATAGTGGCATAAAAAGGCACAAAGTAATTTTCCAAGCCTACTTGTGTCAGCACAACCAGTGAGAAAGAGATACCAACAGGTGAGAACATAGTTGCGACAACGGCAGCTTCACGAGTAGTGTATTTTTTCTGCTCATACTGTTTGCTCGTAAGAAGAACGCCCACGGTGCCGTCACCAAGCCAAGAAGAAATGCAGTCGATAGCCGCTCTACCAGGAAGACGGAACACCGGGCGCATGACTTTACTTAGTAGAGTGCCAAGAAGTTCAAGTAAACCAAAGTTTAACAATAGCGGTAGTAGCAAGCCTGCAAAAAAGAAGGTAACAAATAATGAGGGCAGGAGATCATGCAATACCAATCCACCAGTATTACCATTCCATATTAACTCAGGACCAACTTGATGCAGTGCAGCTAGCGTGAACAAAGCGCCTAGCACTCTTACTGCAACCCAAGACGGAGAAAGAACAAAAAGGCGGCTGAGCAGAGTTGATTGGACAATAAAGTTAGGCTTAAGGACGTTCGCAACTAAAGTGGCAAAAGCGGAGAAGCAAATTACTGCGGTAACAGTAGGTAAAATGGCATCTCCAAGTACACTCTTCACACCTTTCGCCATCAATGCCAACGGGAAAGTGAAGCTATCCGCTACGTTCAGCGGTGCCAAAAAGAAAAACAAACCCAATAGGGAAGGGATAGCAAACATCAATACGTTTCTTTTGTTATTAACCGTATTGTTCGCTACTAAAATATCGCTCATCTACAACCTCATGATGACTATTTATTCACTTAATGTGAATCTTAAAACGTTGGTTGCGATTCTACACAGTAAGGTTAAGTGCGCAAGAAATTATTTATATAAATATGCATTTTAACTGAATTTAAAGTCACTAGATGTTGGTTGTGTCTGTGGTGTTACTGGAGTGTTTCGGCTTGGTTTTGGTTATGTTTGTTTGATGGGTTGGTTTTGGTGTTCTAATGGTAAATAAAAAGACCCTCAATAATTAGTATCTAATTACTGAGGGTCTCTGTTTATTGTTTATGACAAAGCCATAAAAATGCAACTTCTAATCAATCAAGCCATATTCTTTGCTTAAGATTTCAACAATCTCAGACTTTGGATTGGAGCTTAGTTTGATGGCATTGCCTGTGATCTTTTCGGCAATATTGGTATACGTTTTTGATAGATCCATCATCGCTGAAAGTGGCAGTTCATTATCGTTTGCCAATGCTTCACGCTCGTTCATGCGGTCTTTGTTTAAGAGGATATCTGGATCTGGGAAGTGGTTAAGCAAAAACTGACGGAAACCTTCTTTAGAGTTTTCCACAACTTCACCATTCTTATAAGCTTGCTCATCCCAAATACGAGAAGAATCAGGCGTACCTACTTCATCCATGTAGATAAGCTTTTCATTTCCTTTGCTATCCGTTACGTAACCAAACTCAAATTTGGTGTCGACAAAGATCTGTCCAATCTTGGCAAGTTCGTTGTCGATAACGTTGAAGCCTTCTTTGAGTAGCACTTCGTATTGATCGACATCTTCTTTAGCTAGGAAGTTGAACGAGGCATAGTTGTCCAGCAGATCTTGGCGTGTGATATTGACGTCATCAACTTCAGGAACATTAGGTATGCCCTTTAAAATGCCTTTAGTCGATGGAGTAATCAGTAGGTCTTGTAACAAGCCATCTTTAATTAGGCTTTCAGGTAAATCAATACCACAGAAATTACGTTCGCCTTTCTCATAAGCACGCCACATAGAGCCTGTGATGTATTTTCTGCAAATGGCTTCAACCATCACCGGTTTAGCTTTTTGTACAATCCAAACTAGGGGGTGGGGGATATCGAGAATGTGGCTATCTGCTAGGCCATTGTCTTTAAACAGCTTGAACCAGTGATTTGAAATTGCGTTCAAAGCTGCGCCCTTACCAGGAACACCTTTTAGGTTCTCTTCACCATGCCAAATACAATCAAATGCTGAGATACGATCGCTAATAACCATGATAGCCAAAGGTGCATCATCAGACACATCATAGTTTTTTTCTTTGATTAAGCGACGGCTATCTTCATCAGTTAGCCAATATACAGAACGCACCTTACCACTGTGAACAGGCTTGTCCGTGCGGATAGGCAGGTCATCGTTAACGTCTAATACTTGGTCAGCAAGATTCATAATTTATACCTAATAGGGCAAATACTGATGCGAATAATACACAGATCATTTTCACTATTCCAATAGAAAAGCAAACGATTGCGCCTAAGGTATTTGCAAAGGGGAGATTTCCCCTTTGGTATCTTAAATTATTGTTAACTTAGTGAAGGTATTGAGTATTTGACGTTGAGAAAAACACATCACAATCATGATCTTTACCTAATTGCTGTAATTGTTTCTGAGCGACAGCGTCAATGTTACCACTAGCAACGACGGCACTCGCGTTACCTGAGGTGATGGCTTTGATGACAACTTCCATCTCGTTGCTTTTGTTCGAAGGCTTTAACTGAATAATTTTTTCGCAATCTACACTGTATGTTTGAAGGTCTTTAAGTTCAGGCAAATGGGTCTGCGCTGTAAACAGAATCCACTTACGGGCAGAGGATGCTTTAGCCAATCGCTCGAGGTTACAAGGCTGATAAGCGCTAGGTGTAAGACTTAAAGTATTGCTGTTATTCAGGTTTTGAAAGTGCATTTACTGTATCTCCATACATACTGTATGAATAAACAGTAATACTGATTCGGTTAAAGATCAAGCTCAACAATTAAAATTTGTGCATAAAAAAACCCAGCGCTAGGCTGGGTCGTTGATCTTGCTTGAGGAGCTTAAGCTCTGTGTCCGCTTAGAGATTCTTTTTGCGGAGTGACTCGTTCTTCATGATTGTAGCGTTTCACATCGATTAGCGCGGTTTGCTTACAGGAGCCACAGCTAGAGTTGACGAAGCCGTCCATGTAAGTCAGTTTTTCGACAAAGGCTAATTTTTTACACCAATCGCAATGTGAGAAGGTTTTTTGCATACCGTTAATTACTCCATAAGTATTTGCATGTGATACTACCTTGTTTAATTTCGAGACAAGCTAGCATCGTTATTTCGATCCTCGCTACAAGGTTAGGTACCTAATATTACACTACGAAAGCATAAATGTTAAATATTTGTTTAATTTCGTAACATTTAGTTGTTATTGAGCGTCTATTTAAGCAATTTTTTTGCTTGCGCCCCTTCTACCGGACGACTTACCGACAGGGTTCTACCTTTCTTTAGTCCCACTTCGTAGTCAGCAGTGAGATTCTTCATTGCTTCTTGAAGTTGCTTTTTAAAGGTTTCACGATCGATATTCTTAAATTCTTTATCGATATAGTTTTTAATCTTTTTATCTGATTCGTCATCGGGAGCGATAAGAGGCAGTTTTTCTAGAGCGCCTTCTATCCAACCGGATAAAAATGAGTTTACGCGCTTGGTCACCTCAGAAGCAGGAGTGCCAGAACCTGCAAAGCTGTTTCTGAATTTACCCGTATGTTCATTCATCTCTCGATAAACGACATCGAATGCAAATGCCGCGAATATAGCGCGATCAGCCTCGCCGATGAACTCTACTCGTTTTAGACCTTTGTGGTTAAGTAGCACAGCTTCAACACCAAATCTGGTATTAATCCCACGTATGATTCGTAGAATATTACTGCCTACGTTTGCAGGAAGCAGATGAGAGGATTGGGTTTTACCCATTTTGATGAACTCAATATCGTCTTTTTCAAGACCGTATTTGAGCATAAGGTTGTGTGCCATCTTGATGGCATTAGCCGCCTCATTAACATTGGCTGAATTTCCCAACTCAAGACACTTTGCTATTTTTTTCAACGCTTTTTGCTTGTTCATGCTTTCTCGGTACTGCCAAAAGGGGGACACATTTTACTCCTTTTTTAACGACTCTGAAAGCCCAATTTGTGACCATAGTCTCAAGTGGTTTTTATGCAGGAATAAATCATGTAAAGTGTTAGAAAATCGAACGAATTACTAAAGATCATGCCGAGCACAATGGAGTAGAGCGTGATTATCGCAGGAAGCAATATGTTACCAAGACTCAACCAAGACTCTTCTATCAATTCAATTGTCGAACGCTATCTATCTGAGCTGCAACAAAAAGGCTTTCAGGGTGATATCGAAACTCAGTATGCTAGCAGGTTAGCTGTTGCTACTGACAACAGCGTTTATCAACAACTGCCACAAGCGGTAGTACACCCTAAAACCCAGCATGATGTCGAGTTGCTAGCACAGCTTGGTAATGAGCCTGACTTTCATACTGTTCGATTTTCTCCTCGTGGCGGCGGTACGGGTACAAACGGTCAGTCCTTAACTGAAGATATTGTGGTAGACCTTTCTAGGCATTTGAATCAACTGATTGAAATCAATGTAGAAGAAGGGTGGGTAATTGTAGAAACAGGCATGGTCAAAGATAAGCTGAACGACCTTGTTAGACCGCACGGCTTTTTCTTCTCTCCAGAACTTTCTACCAGCAACCGCGCTACCGTTGGTGGCATGATAAATACCGACGCCTCAGGACAAGGTTCATTACGCTACGGAAAAACCTCCGATCATGTACTGGGGCTCACCGCTGTTTTGGCTGATGGTTCAGTACTGGATACCGAGCAATGGAAGAGTGTTAAAGAGAGCACCTTCGCTGAAGCTGCTGTAAATGAAACCCAAAGGATCTGTCGAGAGCATCGCGCTGCTATTGAAGAACGCTTCCCACCGTTAAACCGCTTTCTAACGGGCTACGACTTAAAAAATTCGCTACAAGATGACGAGTTTCTGCCAGAACGAGTGCTGTGTGGATCTGAGGGTTCTCTCGGTTTTATCACTCGAGCTAAGCTTAATCTAACGCCGATTCCTAAGTCTCGCGTATTGGTGAACGTTAAGTACGACAGTTTTGATTCAGCGCTGCGCTCGGCAACCATGATGGTGGAAGCCAATGCACTGTCTGTTGAGACTATAGATTCAATTGTTCTCAACTTGGCAAAGCAAGACATTGTTTGGCACACGGTGAGCGACCTATTGACCGAGGTACCTGGACAAGAGTTATTGGGCGTTAATATTGTTGAGTATGCAGGTAATGATGTTGCCGAAATAGACCAGCAAGTCAGTGCGCTTTGTTCAAGGCTCGATTCGATGATAGAGAGCGAAGAAGCAGGAATAATTGGCTATCAAGTCTGCCGTGACTTAGGCAGTATCAACAAGATCTATGGCATGCGCAAAAAAGCGGTAGGTTTGCTAGGGGCGACAAAGGGCGCTGCTAAGCCGGTTGCTTTTGCCGAAGATACCTGTGTGCCCCCTGAAAATCTAGCGGATTTCATTGTCGAGTTTCGCGCACTGTTAGACGCTCATAATCTGCGCTATGGCATGTTTGGTCACGTAGATGCTGGCGTACTTCACGTTAGGCCAGCACTGGATATGTGCGATCCAAAGCAAGAAGAGTTAATGCATCAAATCTCCGATCAAGTGGTTGCCTTAGTTGCCAAATATGGCGGATTGATGTGGGGTGAACACGGCAAAGGCTTCCGCTCAGAATACGGCCCGGAATTCTTTGGTGAACACCTTTTTGAGCAATTACGCCGTGTTAAGGGATCCTTTGATCCACTCAACAAGATGAACCCAGGCAAGATTTGTACCCCGCTAGAGTCTGATGATGAACTGGTAAAAGTGAAAGGCGTCAAGCGTGCGCATTTTGATCGTCAGATCCCTGTTACCGTCCGCGATAGCTTTAATGGTGCAATGGAGTGTAATGGTAACGGCTTGTGCTTTAACTACGATGTTGCATCGCCAATGTGTCCATCAATGAAGGTACTTGCCGACAGACGTCATTCGCCTAAGGGTAGGGCGGGTATCGTTCGAGAATGGCTACGCCAGTTGTCGGAACAAGGCGTTGATATACTCGATCTAGAAAGTAAAACTCTGAAAGGCTCATTGTCTTTAAAGAGCATGCTAGATCGAATGACTAACCGCTTTAATAAGCGACACCATTATGATTTCTCTCATGAAGTGTATGAGGCGATGCAAGGCTGTTTAGCGTGTAAAGCCTGTGCCACTCAGTGTCCTATCAAAGTCGATGTGCCAAACTTTAGGGCGCGCTTCCTCAACTTGTATCACTCTCGTTATCAAAGGCCTCTTAAGGACTACTTTGTCGCTAATATTGAGTCCTTGCTTCCGGTAATGGCACTGTCGCCAAAGATTGTGAATACAGTGCTTGATGCGGGTTGGGTTCAGTCGTTAGTGTCTTCAACGGTCGGTTATGTGGATGCGCCATTGCTGTCTTCTCCGACATTGAAGCAACGTCTGAAGAGCCAACACGTTGAAAAATACGATCATCAAAAGCTTTCAAGCTTAAGCGATGAGCAAAAACAGCGTCATGTGATTGTGGTACAAGACCCGTTTACCAGCTACTACGATGCCCAAGTGGTGGATGATTTTGTGTCTTTGTTGGTGAAGCTTGGATTTATTCCAGTAATGCTACCGTTTAAGCCCAATGGCAAGGCACAGCACATCAAAGGCTTCTTGAAGCAATTCACTGATACAGCGCAAAATACCTCACAATTCCTTGCTGAGGCTGCCAAGCTCAAAATGCCGATGGTGGGAGTAGATCCTGCGTTGGTGCTTTGCTATCGCGATGAATACAGAGAAACCCTGAAAAAAGATTGCCCTGATTTTTCCGTAAATACAGTGCATGAATGGCTACTTCCACAGTTGGAGACGCTTCCTTCTCGCGACAGTAACAATCAAGAACCTTGGTACTTGCTAGCGCACTGTACTGAGAAAACCATGCTACCCAACGCGGAAAAAGAGTGGGGAGCAATCTTCAATCACTTCGGCGCTTCACTTGCGGCTGTGCCTGTTGGCTGTTGTGGTATGGCAGGTACCTTTGGCCATGAGGCCGATAAATTGCAATGGTCAAAAGACATCTATGGATTAAGTTGGAAGCCAAGCTTCGAGCGCTTACCTATAGAGCGCTGTTTGGTTACGGGATACTCGTGCCGAAGTCAGGTGAAACGCTTTGAAGGTACAGTGGTTAAGCACCCACTCCAAGCGCTGTTAGAAGTGCTTTAAATAATAGAAAAGCGGGGTTTTACCTCGCTTTTTTCTTTTCCCCTAGATATACCCCTGCTCGAATTTTCTGCCGTTTCTCTATCCATAATTACACTCAAAAACTCATTAATCTTCACCTATGATGGGCATGGTTTTTTAGTGTAATTACCTTCAAAAGAGGAAGTAAATAGTGGAAAAGTTTACCTCAATCTACATTACTACCTGTGGTTACAATATTAAGGCGTTTGATTCTACTTAGTCATTCAACCTTAAAGCAAAGCCACTATGAACCAGAAAGCAAAACAACTTTTACAGCACTTGTGCGCTGAATACGATAGATTATCCGAAGAATTCAAATCTCGTTCGTTCCCTGAATTTTCAGAAACCATTACCCACTCATTGGGACATTGCTTTGTTCGATGCCCCGTTGGTAGTCAGCGTTTTTCAATCGTGTCGATTAACTTTGATCCTTGTGTGAGAGGGCAAGGGGTTCTAACCGAGTTTATCGATTATGTGAAACAGCACCCTTACCATTACCAAGGGGTTGAAGTGGCAACTATCGAGAATAAAAGCTTGGCAAAGCGGCTACGATCTCATGGGTGGAAGTACAAATCTCTGTTTGGCAAAGTTTTCTTTTCTAACACGCCGACGCTCATCCAGGATTTTTAGTGAGTCTATTGCTTTCATACCCAATGATTCGTTTAAAAGTCCGTTAGCATACGTAAAAAGCCTTTCCTAGACTCTGGGGTGTTGTCTCTGTGGGTTGCGTACTCAACATGCGCGTTTGCATCTGCCGTCGGTGATAGATTGATACTCCACAGGGCTCTAATTTCGTTGGGCACCATAGAGTAACGCACATCTATAATTCTAAATTTATCGGTAGGATCTTGCGCTAGAAAACCCTTTGAAAATTGACTGAATCGCTCGATGTCTTTCGCTTGTTGAGAGTGAGGGTCTAGCCAAGGAAAGTCTTTAGTCACGTTTAGCTTGTCGATGGATTCGCCAGAATACGTTTTTACCGATGTCCCCAATCTGACCGCGTCCACATAATATTTATCTTCTGTTTCGTAGATGACCTTCCACAATAAGATATTAGCGAATGTAGGTTTTGCTTCTAAGCGCAGCGGGGCATGTTGTCGCTCTTTAGCTAATTGCCATCCTCGCGCTTCTGCTCTGTCTCGCTGGATCACCCCAAGAGTTAGATAGATTAAACCCCATAGAAGGGCAATGCGTGCTAATAAAGGGTTTTTCTTAAGCGTTGCAAATATCAGCAAGATTAATATAGGCAGAGTAAAAGCAGGGTCAATAACGGAGATAGTATTCCATGCAAAACGTTCATTGGTTAGTGGCCAAAATAACTGAGTGCCATAGGAGGTACAGGAATCAAGTAGCCCATGTGTGCCATAACCTAACGCGCAAAACCCCCAGCTTTGCTTAAACGAGAGGCCACGCTTGTTCGCTATTAGCCAATGTAAAACCAATGCACAAATAAAACTGCCAATGGGGATAAACAGCAGTGAATGCGTAAACTGTCGATGAAATTCCAAAAACAATAGTGGATCGCTCGATGAACGAATAAGCACATCCAAATCTGGCGCCATCCCAGCAAGCAGGCCTAATACACCAGCAACAACGACATGCTGTTTCTTACTCAACGACTGAGGCACAGAAGCCCCGAGCAATCCTTGCGTTAATGGGTCCATTAATTTCTCTTCGGTAGGTGTTGCTTGATACACGCAGTGCAACTCGTTTTAAAACTGAATCTAGTTTAGAAACAAGGTTACTCTTTAGCATAGATTAATCGTATTGGGTTGAGATGGAATAGAGTCCTAAATTGACAAAAGGGTTTAGGTTGTGGATGTCTCTTAAGACATGCTGGGACAAGACCACCAACTTGCTATGCTAAAACAAAAATCGGAAGCCATTGCCTCCGATTTGTCTATCTACAGGTCAAGCCATCTACAATGTGGCTAATATGGTTTCAGCCGTACTCGCTTCAAACTCACCTTGCTTTTCAACGTTCAGAGTTGTCACTACGCCATTATCGATCACCATTGCATAGCGTTGTGAGCGAACGCCACCAAAACCAGCGGTATCCATTTCGAGTCCTAACGCTTTGGTGAACGAGGCATTACCGTCCGCCAGCATAGTGATTTCTGATGCATTTTGAGACTTCGCCCAAGCGTCTAGTACAAAAGCGTCATTGACCGAGATACAGGCAATCAAATCAACGCCTTTGGCTTGCAGCTGGTCTGCTAACACAATATAGCCAGGCAGATGTGCTTCGGAGCAAGTAGGTGTAAAGGCCCCCGGTACTGCAAACAGAACCACTTTCTTATTAGCAAACAGCTCGTTAGTCGAGTGTTGCTGCATTCCATCGGTAGTGAGTTGGCTCAAGGTGCCTGTTGGTAGGGTTTGGCCTTGTTTAATCATGACATTACCATCCTTTGTATGAGTGAAGGATCAGTGTAACCGTGATTACTAAGATTCGCTAACGGTGCTGGGTAACTGGATCCCTAGAGCCAACAGTTCGTAAACATCAGTTGCTACTTGTGTGCAACCATGCAGGGAGCTCACGTTGCTGGGGACTCCTTAGACGTTGTTTCAAACTCTAAACTACAAATGAGCCTACCGCTTATGAACTAGTCTTATGCACACAATACTATTTAGGAACGCACACTATGGTGAATCATCGGCGGCATTTAATTGCAGACATGACAATACCTACTCTTTGTTACACTGGAATAGATACGGAGCTGCTCTTCACTCACAACCAACCTCTTCCTGGATATGCGTCTTACCCGCTTCTCGCCAAGTCATCGACTCGTGCAATAATAGAAAAGATGTATATCGACCTTATAGCGCTGGCAAAACGTTATCAAACAGCCGTTATCTTGGATGCGATGACATGGATAGCCAGTTCACAACGAGGAGCAATGATTGGTCTTAATGAACATCAGCTACGAGATTTCAATTTAGATGCCATCGACCTAATGGCGCAAGTGCGAGATAGATGTGGTGATTTACCTACACTGCTCTCTGCACAAATCGGCCCCCGAGAGGACGGGTATCAAGCAAATAATCAGATGTCTGCAAACGAATCTCTAGGCTATCACTCAGCACAGATAGACACCTATAAGTTGACTAAAGCTGACTTTATTACAGCCTCTACACTGAGTTACCCCGAAGAAGCAGCAGGGATAGTCTTAGCAGCAAAAAGCGCTAACATACCTGTTGTTGTCTCTTTTACCGTCGAACTCGATGGAAACCTACCGAATGGAGAATCGCTTGAAGACGCGATAGCCAAGGTTGATGGATTAACTAAGCGTTACGCGTCTTACTTTATGATTAACTGCGCCCATCCATCGCACTTTTCACATAGTTTCACCCAGCAACCATGGGAGCAACGCATTAAAGGTATCGTGGTTAATGCTTCAAAATGCAGCCATGCAGAATTGGATAGGTGTGAAACATTGGATTCAGGTGATCCCTTCTCATTAGGCAAGGAAGTTGCAGAGATTTGCCGTCAAAATACTCAGATATCAGTAGTGGGTGGATGCTGTGGGACGAACCTTGATCATCTAGAACAGATCATGAAAAATCTACGCGAGAGTTGATGGTCAATAAGACGAAGAAATATCGAAAATGATACCTACAAAGGACTTGTTAGAAGTTTCTGCTTTGAGCTTAGTTGCTGTAAGGGCTTTTAATCAGAAGTCTTGCTCTTTTTGATGTACTTATACACCGCCCAAATAAGATAACCCGTAACGCCGACGATAAGTGCTGAGCGAATGAGAATAGGGGCGTCATGCTCTAGTTCATTAACGTGTGGGACTATGCTCGCGTACAGTCGTGTGGTGAAAAGCAATCCCATTATTAGCATAAAAACTTTGTTCATGTGACCGGCCTTTATATCAATGCTTTGTACAGAACAATGTAATCGTGAATGCTTTCTTATTGAGAGCAGGTATTGTCCTGTTTGGATATAGAAGCATGCGCCTCTTAAGTAGGCTCGTCAACGCGACATGCGTTTATAACAGGTAAGCTAATTTTCCAGATTTGGAAATGCTCTATGCTTGGCTGGGCTAACTCGCTCGGAAATGAAGGTTCATACACTATCCTTCAAACTGAAGTGATTGTATGGCTTCTTCTACGGACAGGAACTGTATTTTCGTCAGGCACATTTCTGCTTTGGAAAATTCATGTTCTTGAATCAATTGAGTAACCGATTGCAGCGATAGCGGTGCTTCAATCGATTCAAATAGATATTCGTCGCCTCTTTGTTTGATGGTGTAACTTTGACCTGTGCTATCAATCAGACAATCGGCACTACCCCAAATGAGCCCTTCTAATTCTTGATTTAACGTTAACATTGAGTCGATAAATAGTAGCTCAGAGTCACCGTCCAACTTTAAAATACATGGCCATTGAATCATCGTCTTCCTCACGAACAAAACCTACAATCCTGTTTTTCTACCGTAACATTAACCATCTAGGTGTTCTACTTATCGCAGTCTGTAGATTCATTCTCAAGGTCATTCTGAAGAGGATAGGCAGTTTGATGATTTGCTATATGAGATAATTTTAGTAGTATCTCGTTTCCTGATTTTCGAGATAACACTATGACCTTTAAAGCCGCAATTTTTGATATGGATGGATTGCTTCTTGATACTGAGCGAGTGTGTATGAATGCGTTTGAAAAAGCATGCCATACATTGGATCTCGAATTTTTGAAGCCGGAGTACCTTGCAATCATTGGGCAAAACGCCCAGGGCGTGGAGCGTACTATCCGTGACGGTTATCCTGATGATTTGGATTACCCAGCACTGCGTAAAGTGTGGATGGAGTACTACCACGATGTCACGCATCATCAGGCTATTCCCATTAAAGAGGGAGTGCTTGAGCTTCTTGATTGGCTAAAGGGCAATAACATACCGATAGCAGTCGCTACATCTACAGAGTTAAGCTTGGCGAAAACAAAGCTTAAACTGGCTGGACTAGAGAGTTACTTCGATGTTCTGGCTTGTGGGTGTGAGGTGACTCATGGCAAGCCCGATCCAGAGATCTATTTATTAGCCGCAAGCAGGCTCAATATAGCTCCACAGCAATGCTTAGGCTTTGAGGATTCAAATAATGGCGTGCGCTCTGGTATTGCCGCAAATCTGCAAATGTATCAAGTCCCAGACCTTGTTTCCCCAACTGACGAGATAGTCGCGCTAGAACATCAAATTCTTCCTTCAATGCTTGATGTACTGCAGCATCTAAAACAAGTGGGTTGAGTTTCCAATTAGCGGTAATCTAGGCCGTTTAAAATAATGAAATGCATTGCGAAGGTAAGACCTTCTGCAATGCATTTATCAACGGCTTGCTTATTGATTTACGCTTTAAAATTTAGCGAAACTGAGGCATGTAGTCCAAGTTTGCTTGGATAGTTTCCTCTAGCGCATTCTCCAAGATTGAACCTGTAGTCACCAGTGGATTCAATATCAAGGCTCTATGCGCCGCGTTACGATTGCCAGTTACAGCAGCTTCAACCGTTAATGATTCAAACTCTTTTAGTACCTGAATGAGACGCAAGGTATCACTAGGGAAGGGCGCCACACTGAGAGGTACAGGACCTGATTTTGTGATCATGCTGCTAACTTCTACGGTGCAGTCATCAGGCAGGCCTTGGATAGTGCCGTTATTGCGTGTATTAACATGCATGATGGTACGCTTGTCGTTGTAAATTGAGCTCATCAGTTCGCAGGCCGCTTCTGAATAGTATTGACCACCACGCTTTTCTAGCTCTTTTGGTTTTTCGTTTAGCTCAGGGTTTTGATAGATATCGAACAGGCGTCTTTCCATGGCTTTCACCACTTCCCCACGAGTACCTTCACCGCTGGCTTCTTGTTGTTCTTGCTCCATGATGTCTTCGCTAGTGTAGTAGTAGCGTAAGTAAGCGCATGGAATCATGCCCATGTTGCGCAGTAATTCTGGTGGCCACTCAAACTTAGGGATGTTTTGTGGAACCAAAGGATCGTTTCCAGATAGCATGGCATCTACCACATCTTGAAGCTTATCTTGACCGTTATGTAAAACTTGGCGAGCCCAGATAAAGTGGTTAAGCCCTGCAACTTGCAATACGAAGTCTTGCTCATCCGCTCCTAATATTTGAGCGATGCCTTTTTGCATGATGACAGGTACATTACACAGACCAACGGCTTTTACCTTGGTGTGCTTTAAAATAGCCTCAGTAACCATGCCCGATGGGTTGGTAAAGTTAAGCAGCCATGCATCAGGGCACAACTCTTCCATTTCACGACATATTTCTAAGGCGATAGGGATAGTGCGGCACGCATTGGCAAACCCACCCAGACCATTGGTTTCTTGACCAATCATTCCATATTTAAGCGCAATACGTTCATCACGAATACGACCCTCTAAACAGCCAGCGCGGAATTGAGAACAAACAAAATCAGCATCTTTAAGTGCAGGTTTACGATCTAGGCTGACATGGACATTGATGTGCGACATGCCGTTCTTCGCCAACATGCGACGAGTGAGCTCTCCAATAATCCTTACTTTCTCTGCACCATCTTCAATATCAACCAACCACAACTCACCAATGGGTAGCTCGTGGTTACGCTTGATCAGACCTTCAATAAGCTCTGGTGTGTAACTAGAGCCTGCGCCAATAATAGTGATTTTTAGGTTCTTGTTCATCGTGATGATTCTCGCTATGGATAAGATGATGTAATTTAAAAGCATTAGGCGAGCCTTTACAAACCAGTAATAAAAAGCTATGAATTAGCAAGGCTAATCCATGGGTAATATCAAAGCACTATGAATAAAAATCAACAAATGCTATCCAATATGTACACCTTCGCCATTGCAGGAAAATCACTTAGCTTTACCAAAGCAGGAGAAGAACTGTTTATAACGCAAGGCGCGGTAAGCCAGAGAATAAAATCCCTCGAAGCGCAATTGGGCTTTAGTTTGTTTGTCAGAATGACGCGCCGTTTGGAGCTTACGAAAGAGGGAGAGCGATTACTTCATGCATTGAATCAATCATTCGAGGTCATCTTTTCTGAGTTAGAAGACATTAAGTTTGATGAGTTACGTGGTGAGCTATACATAGGTGTTGCGCCCACTTTTGGACAAAAATGGTTGCTGCCAAGGCTTAAGAGTTTCCAAAACAAGTATCCAAATTTGAATGTGAAGCTGAGGGTAAAAGCCAGTCGATTGGACTTCCAGCATGAGCCTGTCGATATCGCGATCTATTACAGTAAAGAAGACCATCATGGCTTTCATCATCAAAAACTCTATGATGAAGCGCTTGTTCCAGTGTGTAGCCAAGAGTACTTCAATGCGCACTTTGTCAATGAGGTGCCAAGCGTAGAACAATTTTCACAAGCGACATTGCTGCACTGCACCGAGTCGTTGGAAGGTGGCGAGCCGGGAAAAGAATGGTCAATCTGGCTTGAGAAGCAATCGCAACATGAGCTTAAGTCAATTGATGCAATGCAGCGCACCTATCACTTTAACCACTCAGATATGGCGATGATCGCCGCTAAAAACAGCATGGGAATAGCAATAGCGAGGGCATCACTAATACAAGAGTATTTAGATAGGGGTGAGTTAATTGCACCATTTGAGCGAGTAAGTGCAGGGCGCGCCTACGATCTGATCTGTCTAAAGGGCCAACAAGACAGACCAAGGATTTCAGCATTCATTGCATGGTTGACGACCCAAGTAGCACAAGAACAAGAATTGCAGGAAGAGAGAAAGGGAAGGAAAGTTTTTCTGACGGCTGACGGCTGACGGCTGACGGCTGACGGCTGACGGCTTTAAGCCAGAAGTTAAAAAGGGCCTAATAGCCTTAAGCTTTAGACCCTTTCTCAATTGTTAACGGTAACGCCTGTTACTTATTAAAGTTTGTTTTCGCTGCGTTGAACTTGTCTACGTAAGCCATCATGTCTTCTTCAACCCAAGGGATAAGACCGCTAGCAATCATTCGTTTGCTACCTGTACCGATAACTTGACCGTCTCCCTTAAACTCGAAGTTCAGGGTGACTACACCGCGTTTACCATTCACATCAAAGGTGGCGCTAGACAGTTCTACTGTCGGCTCTTTGATATCAAAGCGATTAAACTCAAGCTTCATGCTTTCATAAATGATAAGGGGGCGTTTAGTGTTGAACATCATTTGCTCTTCTTTCATAAGAGGAACCATGATGTGAGGGAAGTTCATGCCTGAAAATTGTACATAGCCACGAATTACATTCTCAATGAGCTCAGCATCGGTGCAGATGTCACCACGACGCTCCATGCTCAGATATTCTTTGCCTTTTTTATCTACCACCGCGCTGTTTTCATCACAGGCGTGATCTAACTGTAATTCAACGCTATCACCCACCATTCCAGAGAAGGTGAATTTCATGTTCTGGCTTAGTCCCTCATTCTGCAGTAATACCGCGAATAATAGGTCACCGGGTACGCAGAAACGCTTGTTGTCTTCATCATGTATAGGGTTGAAGTCACCCGCAACACCTTTAGCAAAATCGCTAGCTTGCTTGCGAGTAAAATGAATTGATGAATTATCACTTACGAAGTACGGGGATAGAAACATAGTTACAGCTTAAATCTTTGTTATTAGTAGATATGTGAATGGAGTATATCAAAGTGTAAAAACTTAATGGTCTATCCAGTATATAAATGTGTGCATAACTGTGTAACTTAACGTGTTGAATTACGGGATTAAAGCCGTGTAATCCGGCATTTTGGTTGTTATTTGAGTGATTTTGGTTACAATGCTCAGCTTGCTGTTATTTGAATCCAATCACATCAGTAATTGTGAAGGACTTAACGGCCATTTCTTTGGCTCTTGTATTCTAGGCATTGAACGCAAGAGATTAACTTAAAACATGTGTTGCTTCGTATGTAACACCACTGGAATAGGACTTAAAATGCCTGTAATTACTCTTCCTGACGGCAGTCAGCGTCAATTTGACAACCCTGTATCAACTCTAGATATCGCAGCTTCTATCGGCCCTGGTCTTGCAAAAGCAACCATCGCTGGTCGTGTTGATGGCGAGCGCGTTGATGCTTGTGATCTTATCGAACAAGATGCAAGCCTAGAAATCATTACTGCAAAAGATGAAGTTGATGGTCTTGAGATCGTGCGCCACTCATGTGCTCACCTTCTTGGTCATGCTATCAAACAACTTTACCCTGATGCGAAAATGGCTATCGGTCCAACGATCGATAACGGCTTCTACTACGACATCGATATGGAGCATCACCTTACGCAAGAAGATTTAGAAAAAATCGAAAAGCGTATGAAAGAGCTTGCTAAGACCAAGTATCAAGTTGTTAAGAAAAAAGTCAGCTGGCAGGAAGCTCGCGATGCATTTGAAGCACGCGGAGAAACCTACAAGATTGAAATCTTGGATGAGAACGTTTCTAAAGACGATCGTCCAGGTCTTTACCACCACGAAGAATACATCGACATGTGTCGTGGTCCACACGTACCGCACATGGGCTTCTGCCAACACTTTACGCTACTTAACGTAGCAGGTGCATACTGGCGTGGTAACAGCGACAACAAGATGCTACAGCGTATCTACGGTACTGCATTCCACGACAAGAAAGCTCTTAAGGCGCACCTAACACGCCTTGAAGAAGCGGCTAAGCGTGACCACCGTAAGATTGGTAAGCATCTAGACCTGTTCCACATGCAGCAAGAAGCACCGGGTATGGTGTTCTGGCACCACAATGGTTGGTCTATCTTCCGTGATCTAGAAGTATTCATTCGTCAAAAACTGACTGAATACGATTACCAAGAAGTAAAAGGTCCTCTAATGATGGATCGTGTTCTTTGGGAACGCTCTGGTCACTGGGACAAATACGCTGACGCGATGTTCACAACGAACTCAGAAAACCGTGAATACGCGATTAAGCCAATGAACTGCCCAGGTCACGTTCAGATCTTTAACCAAGGTCTAAAATCGTACCGCGATCTACCGCTACGTATGGCTGAGTTCGGCTCATGTCACCGTAACGAACCGTCAGGTGCGCTACACGGCATCATGCGTGTTCGTGGCTTTACTCAGGATGATGCACACATCTTCTGTACTGAAAGCCAGATCCAAGATGAAGTGATTAGCTGCATCAAGATGGTCTACGATACGTACCAAACATTCGGCTTCGACAACATCGTAGTTAAGCTGTCTACACGCCCTGAAAAGCGCGTAGGTTCTGATGAAATCTGGGATGAATCAGAAAAAGCACTAGAGCAAGCTCTGCAATCTTTGGATATCGCTTATGAGATCCAAGAAGGCGAGGGTGCGTTCTACGGACCGAAAATTGAATTTACTTTGTATGATTGTCTGGATCGTGCGTGGCAATGTGGTACAGTGCAACTCGATTTCAACTTACCAGGCCGTTTAGGTGCAACTTATGTCGGTGAAAACAACGAACGTTTAGTTCCTGTTATGATTCACCGTGCAATTTTGGGTTCACTTGAGCGTTTCATCGGTATCTTAATCGAAGAATACGCTGGTTTCTTCCCAACGTGGTTGGCGCCAGAACAAGCGGTAATTTTGAATATTACTGACAAACAGTCAGAATATGTACAAGAAATCGTACAAAAATTGCAAAAAAGTGGAATTAGAGCCAAAGCGGACTTGAGAAATGAGAAGATTGGCTTTAAAATCCGCGAACATACTTTAAAACGTGTACCGTACATGTTGGTTGTCGGCGACCAAGAAATGGAAGCTGGCGAGATTGCAGTACGTACTCGTAAGGGTAAGGACCTAGGCAAGTTCAAAGTGGATGATTTTATCTCTTACATCCAAGCCGAGGTTTCAAACCGTAAGCTCAATCTGGAGGAATAAGCTATTAAAGGCGGAAGACGTGGTCAACAACAACCGGCCAAACAAAACCAGCATCGTTTAAACGATGAAATCCGAAGCGTTCGTGAAGTTCGTTTAAGTGACGCCGAAGGCGAACCAGTAGGTATCGTTACTTATCAAGAAGCGCAGACTATAGCAGACGAAGCTGGTATGGATCTCGTAGAGATCAGCCCTAACGCCGAGCCACCAGTTTGTCGTGTGATGGACTATGGTAAATTCCTCTTTGAAAAGAGCAAAGCTCTTAAAGAGCAAAAGAAGAAGCAAAAGCAGATTCAGATTAAGGAAGTAAAATTCCGTCCTGGAACTGATATTGGAGACTATCAGGTAAAACTACGCAACCTGACGCGTTTCCTAGAAGACGGCAACAAAGTGAAGGTAACAATTCGCTTCCGTGGCCGCGAAATGGCACACCAAGACATCGGTGTAGACGTTCTGAAGCGACTGAAAGAAGATACAGTAGAATTTGCTGTTGTTGAATCTTTCCCTAGCCGAATTGAAGGTCGTCAGATGATCATGGTGCTAGCCCCTAAGAAGAAGTAATTACAGGCCTGCAAGTAATGTAACCTCGCTGCTGTATGCGGCGGGGTTTTATTCGCCCTAATTACTATTGTTTAATTAACTCAACAATGCGGAGTTATTCATCATGACTAAGATGAAAACCAACAAAGGTGCTGCTAAGCGTTTCAAGAAAACTGCTGGTGGTATCAAATTTAAGCACGCTGGTAAACGTCACATTCTGACTAAGCGTACTACTAAGAACAAGCGTCAGCTACGTCCAAATGCAATCCTTCCTAAGTGTGAAGTGGCTGCAGTTATTCGTATGATGCCATACGCTTAATTCTTTTTAGTTTATAATTCGTTTAGTTTAGGAGAAGCATAATGCCTCGCGTAAAACGTGGTGTACAAGCTCGTGCACGTCATAAGAAAGTTCTAAAACAAGCTAAAGGTTACTACGGAGCACGTTCACGTGTTTACCGCGTAGCTTTCCAAGCAGTTACTAAAGCTGGTCAATACGCATACCGTGACCGTCGCAACAAAAAGCGTCAGTTCCGTCAGCTATGGATCGCTCGTATCAATGCTGCATCTCGCCAGAATGGTCTATCTTACAGCCGTTTCATCAACGGTCTTAAGAAAGCATCTATCGAGATCGACCGTAAGATCCTTGCGGATATCGCGGTATTCGACAAAGCTGCATTCGCAGTTCTAGTTGAAAAAGCAAAAGCTGCTCTATAATTTTTAGAACACCAAAGCTTTATTTAAAGGAGACCTTAGGGTCTCCTTTTTTATTGCTTATAATTCCTAGCTGATAGCTGATAGCTGATAGCTGATGGCTGATTGCCTGACTTTCATACACAAGTATTAATCATCGATCTAACAGAGTGTATTTTTTATTAGATCACTAGTTTAATGTTCATGCGATTAATAAACGTCGTCCCCGAGGGTTTTTATCGGGGACCTTTTATAGAAACAGATGCCCGATAAGAGCACTCGGGCATGACGGATCCCCCAAAGTCCGAGTTGTGATCATGAGACAGGCTGATAGCTGATAGCTGCTATTCATTCCGACTGAAAGTGTTGCTTTCCAAGCTCAATGGATTTGCTTAGGTCGTCTTTAATCAGTGGTAAACAAAGCTCTCTAAACCACTGATGCTCTGGATCGTTGTTATAACGAGCGTGCCAAAGTAGGTAATAGCTGTGTTCGTCGGTATCAAAGGGGACGGGCTTAACAACCAAGTCTCTATCGGCAAAGCCTGCGGCAATGTGCAGGGGAACCGTCATCAATGTTTGGGTGAGTAGTAAGGCTTCGACACCAGAATCAAACGAGGGGACAGTGGCAAATATGCGTCTCTTTTGTCCGGCATCAGCGATCAACCGATCCACTTCTCTTTGCTTATCAACGACGCCATTCACCAAAATGTGTTTAGCATCGGCGTAGCGCTTTGTGGTCATCGACATATCGGCTAGGGGATGTGAGGCCGACATCAGCACGACGTACTTATCGCCTCCAAGACGTTTGCCGTACAGATTATCTGGGATCTCTTCTGCCATGGTCGCCACCACATCAACACTTCCCTTATGCAGTTCACTAAGGTCTTCACTTTGCCAAAGCTGCGTCGTTAAACTGGATAAAGGGGACTGCTCCTCAAGCTGCTGGCAAATAACCGGCAGTATTTTAGGGGCAATGAAGGCGTTAAAGGCGAGGGTAAACCGGCGAGTGATTTCTTTAGGGATGATTTCTTCAGGGGAATAGAGTCGGTTTAGCCTTTGTAAGAGTTCAGGTAACTCTTTTTGTAAGTGGGTAGCACGCTGACTCAATGAGAATTGATTGCCTTCACGGATCAAGATGGGATCACCGAAGGCATCTCGGATCTGCACGAGTGTTTTGCTCATTGCCGACTGACTGACATTTAACTCTTGGGCAGAGAGCGTAAGGTTTCGGGTTTTGAGCAATGAATCCAGCGCGATTAACAGCTTATAATTGTGCATCTTTTCATCCTTGATAAGATTCAAACCATCCAATAGGCGGTAATTACTACAACGTTTTTAACATCCACACGTCACACATATTGTGTAGTGTCCCTTCTAACGGCGCAGATAGATGCTCAAAACCGAGCTTTTCATAAAGACGCACTGCAGAATTCATATTAGATAGAGTATCTAAATAGCACTGAGTGAAACCTTGCTCTTTGGCAAACTCTAAACAGTGGTTAGACAGGGCTTTGCCTAGACCTAGTCCTCTTGCTCCCTCTAGCAGAAACAATTTTTTTAATTCACAAGTCGATGAGCCTTCAGTAAACGGTGCAACGCCACAACCGCCCACCACTACACCATCTTTAAGCGCGACAAAGTAACGGCTCTTGTTCTCTAGCGTGTAGTATCGACTCATATTCTCTACTTCAGGATCTGAAGGGCCATAGCCTTCACCAACGGCGCCAAATTCCTCGCCTACTTTCTTGATGACCTCTTTTACAACAGGATCAAACTCTGGGCTTATGCTTACGATTTTTAAAGACATAGGATTTCCTCATTCTCTATTATTCTTGGTCTGTAGTAACAAGTTACCGTTATTTATCGCTATAGAGAAATGGATAAAATGACTACTTAGTATGAATTTTTATCAAGTCTAGCAGAAATGGGAGAATTATTATCATGCTAATTTACTGAGCATTGTACTTGTCACAAGAGTAGCTTTGATAAATACTGAGTTGTTATGAATCAGTATTTTAGGGATAAGAGATGAGCAATGTGTTGGTTGATTGTGCTTGGTTACACGAGCATTTAGATGATAAAGATCTGGTACTGCTTGATGCCTTTATGCTGAAAGTAGTGGGCAAAGAACCTATTGAGTACCCAGAGTTCGTCACCATTGCTGGCGCGTTGCCCTTTGATATTGAAAATGATTTTTGTAATAACGAATCGACGCAGCTGCACGCACTTCCTACCTCACAACAATTTACTGAACAGGTTCAGAAGCTAGGAATTAACAAGCAAAGTAAGCTTGTGATCTTCGACAATCAAGGCATTTATAGCGCTCCTCGCGCATGGTGGACGTTTAAAGTGATGGGCTTTGACAATGTGAAAGTGTTAGATGGCGGACTACCTGCGTGGATTGAGAAAGGGTACCCAACCACTTCCGCTTATGCAGAAGCTTCTGGCAAAGGCGATTTTGTCGCTAGCTACGATTCAAATAAAGTGACTGACTATCAAACGGTACTATCAGAGCTAAACAATCCTCAACAATTGGTTGTCGATGCCAGAGGCAGCGCGAGGTTTAATGCCGAAGTAGCAGAGCCGAGACCAGGCGTTAGAGCGGGGCGAATCCCTAATTCTGTGAATCTTCCTTTTGCATCGCTGATGGAAGGGAATGGGTTTAAATCGAAACAGGTGCTATCACAGCTGTTCTCAAATATTGATAGTGCAGACTCTGAGCGTATGGTGTTTTCCTGTGGTTCGGGGATTACCGCTTGTATTCTGATCTTAGCCGCTCATGAAGTGGGTCTATCCAACACCATTTTATACGATGGCTCTTGGGCAGAATGGGGCTCTAATGAGGCACTTCCTCTGGGAGAGTAAACACAAAAAACGAGGAGCCATAAAGGCTCCTTTTTTCGCGAACTTATTTGTTAGAACTCATAACCAACACCAGCGTATGCACTCATTGATTCTGTTGCTGTGTCATAAGCACCGCCGAGTTTTGCAGTAAAATTCTCGGTGAATCGTTCACCGACACCCACCGCAATCGCTTGTGCATCACCGTGATAACCCACTGCGGCAGTAACCGCGAATTTACCTACACCATATGGGTCAACTAGACCTGCAAAAGCAGCAGATTCGGCATACGCACCATCTACGTTTTTAGCCATTTGTTCCATATCTTCACGTAGGCCTTTGATAGCATCTTGGTTCTGGCTAATAGCATCTGCATTCTGAGTACTCATCTTACGCGCATACGTAGCATCATTTTCTGCATTTCTAGCGTGTGTGTTGGCATCTGCAATCTGCTTATCATGTGCTGTGATCTGGGCTTTGTTTTGCTCGATCCCTGCTCGGTTCTCTAGTGCTTTATTGCCAACTTCAGTGACACCATGGCTATTTGCTTGTACTTGAGCATGATCTTGCGCGACATGAGCTCTTGTTTGTTCAATATCGTTGTGATTTTGCGCGATATTAGTACGTTGTTGATCAAGCTCAGTTGCGTGTTTCATAAGCATCGATGCTTGTGCATTGTTTGCTCTAGTGTTTGCTGATGCTTGACCTTGTACATGATGTAGAACTGCAGTATGGCTGTCGATTTGTTGTTTGTTATCGGTAATTCTTTGAGTGTTCTCCATGACTAAATGGCTATGAGCATCCAAACGCTGAGCATTGTTATTAACTTGTGCTTTCTGTTGGTTCAATTGGCTTTCGTGTTTCATAAGCATTGATGCTTGTGCGTTATTAGCTTGAGTGTTCGCTGATGCCTCACTTTGAACGTTGTGCAGGGCAGCGGTGTTGCTAGCGACTTGTTGTTTGTTGGCCGATACCTGCTGGGTATTGTGCACAATTAAGTGACTGTATCCATCGAGACGTTGGCTATTTTTGTTGATCTCTACTTGTTGTCGGTCGTTGGTGTGGTGGTCGATGGACACTTCGTTCCACATAGCGTGTTCCTGTTGCCCATGCTCATTGATGCGTCGCTCTAGTTCTCGTGTTTTTCGACTTGTATCGCCGTTATAACTGTACTGATCTCGTGATTGTGATTCTAGATTTTGTAGGCGCTGTTCAAGGGTTGTTGCTGGTGCCGCAAATGCTTGGCCTGCCACTGATAGTATTGCAAAAGTAATAAGCGTTTTAGATAGGTTTTTCATAAGGTCCCCCTAGGGTACTTAATTGATGAATGTTATAACCTCCTTGTGAGGTGCCTAATTAATTTACTGCCGAATGGGTCTTATAATAAAATGACTTGTTAGACTGACTATGATGAAATTTTTTCATGTCAATTAGTGAATGGTTAGACTGTGGAGGGCAATCTCTGGAATAAGAGATCATTTGACACGAGAGAACGAGGGTAATTTATTAATTAATTACAATTGCTTATGCTTTATCTAGAGTGGTGCTTGGGTAGTTTTTAGTGAGAGTATCAAAGGTAAGGGGTTAGAAAGGCCTCAGTATAGAATTGACCTTCTCGATACTAGGAAAATCCCCGTACTTCTAGCATCGAGAGGTTATTAGTGATTTTCCATAATTGCGATTTTGAATTGACGAGCAAGACTAGGGAACGAGTCGCATCACCTTGCCACTGTCTGTGGTGATATACAGGTAATCATCAGGTGAGACTTGTATATCACGAATCCTTTCGCCTAAGTCTTCAAATAGGCGCTTCTCTTCGATCAGTTCCTTACCGTCTATCTTGATAACGTTGATGTGAGTGAGCTTTAAGGCGCCTGCGAGTAGCTTTCCATTAAGTTCTGGATAGCGTTCGCCTCGATACATAATGAGAGAAGAAGGCGCAATTGATGGGGTGTAAACAAGTGAAGGCGGGGTAACCCCTTCTTGGTACTCAGAGTCACCGACCATTAAAGGACCCCAGTATTCTTTGCCGTGAGAGGTCATGGGCCAGCCGTAGTTGTGTCCTTTCTCAATCCTGTTTATCTCATCTCCTCCACGAGGACCATGCTCGATTGCCCATAGTGTTTTTGTTACCGGGTCAAAGGTTATCCCTTGCGTATTTCTATGCCCATAGCTCCATATCTCAGGTAGGGCATTGTCACTGCTTACATAGGGATTGTCTTTTGGTACTGAACCGTCAGCGTTAATACGTAGAATGGTGGCAGCATGATTAGAGATGTCTTGACCGTTATCCCTATCGCCTCTATCTCCAATGGAAAAATAGAGCATGCCCTCATCATCAAACACAATGCGGCTACCAAAATGTCTTCCGGTATCTGAGTGAGATTGGGTAGGCAGCACTTCCTTGAAATTACTGAGTGAACCCTTGGCATAGGTTGCTGAGGCTAGGGTAGTGCTCGGGCCTTTTTTATTATTCTGGCTGTAGGTGATGAACAACTGGCTGTTGTCTTTCGGGTTAAAGGCGAGGTCTAACAATCCGCCTTGACCGCCAGCGTACACATCCTTAGGTTTGTACAGAGCCTTGATCTTTCCGGATGGTATGTCCAGCTCCACGATAGAACCATTACGCTCGCTAATGACAGCGGTTTTGCTATCTGCAAACTCGATTGACCAAGGCACTTTTAATCCAGTTGCTACGGTTTGCAAACTGTAGGCGTGGCTGAGGTTTACACAACCCAATGTTCCCAACACGACTGCGAGTAAATGACTTTTTTTCAACCTAAGCATGCCTGTTTCCTTTTAGCCTGACTGTCCAGCTTTGTCGCCACAACGCTTGAATAGTGACATCCAGTATTGCGCGTGATTGATTGTGGCTTGTTTGTATTCAGTATATGCACTTTGTACAGGATGATGGTATTGCTTGTCGAGATTGACAGTATAAAGAATGTCGATGTGTGGAGATAACGTATGGTAGGCGGAGTTGAGGTCTGCCAGGTAGGGCTGGATCTCCCCAACATAGTATTTCTGAAATACGTTTTTTAGTCTGCGATACTTGGTTGTGTCTCGGTTTTTTCCGCAAAATATCACGCTATCGTGCTGCTTAAGTTGTTGTGTACTCGCGTGCAAATAGACGGTCGCAGATTGCAAGGAATAGCTTATTCGGCCGAGTTGATCGTACTTTTCTATCTCTTCTTGATAACTAAGGATATCGAAGTATTCAGGCAGTTCCCCCTCACGGTATTGGGCGTGCAGAGAAGACAATGCTTGAAGCGCGCTTTGCAGGCTATATAACCCTTGGTTAGTCTCTTCTGTGTACCAGCTTGTTGAGAAGGCATTGGCGTAAAGAGCGTCGCTGCTGTAGAGAGTATTGGTGATATGTAACGGCAACTCTTGCCATTTAACGGCATAGATCCTCTGCAGATCTTGGTTGAGATCTCCGTTCAATTCATTCGTGGCTAGACACGATTTTAATCCACTTAAAAGCGCTATTTCGTACTCTAAGCTTCGGAACTGATCTTGCACCTTACCCAGTACCGTGTTTCTTTGTGCGACCAACTCCATGAGATGACATTTAGAAAGCTGAAGGGCATCAACAAGCCCAACGGTTTGCCTAGAAGGTTGCTGAAAGAGGTCGCGCTTTCTTGGATATTCAGGGGGTGAAATTGCCACTTCCATCGCGTCTTTTTCTTGTACGTTGGCAAGGCGCTCAAGATAGTTCTCAAATTTAGCTTCAACGCTCGATGATCGATCACAACCCAACAAGGCAAGGCATGCAGCCATAGTAACAGTGATGGCGGTTGCGCTTTTTGCTCCCTTCACAAACAGCCCTCGAATATTATTCATAACCACGTATACGCATTGGAAGGACAGATAGTCTAAGTGGATTTGCTCATCCCCTTGCTCATTGAACTGTCATCATGCTTCAAGCGTTGGAATAGCCAACCTATAGCCACTAAGCACAGCCCTAAACCTAAGAAAGACAATGCGCGATATAAGCCCGTTAGCTGAGACATATCGATGACAAAGGCCTTAAAAATAACGATAAAGAGAATGCCAAAGCCAATGTGGTGCGCCAATTGATTGACCTGTTTTTGAGACCAGACAATAGCGACAACCGACAACAGTAGCCAAACAACGGAGTAGGTATAGAGTTCTAGTTCTTTAATGCCAAGCACTACGCCAATCGAACCATCATGAAAGTAATGTCGAATTAACGCATTGATGCCTAGGGCGATAAATGCACCTGAAGCGGCTAGCGCGTAAACAGAAAACTGGGTTGGTATCAGCTTGAATAACCAACCAATAGCAACAATACAACCAGGAATGACCCATAGCGGGAGCAACCAATTTAAAAGGAAGTAATCCCCAAGGAATTGGTTAGTAAATAGTGGGTTTAATGTGGTGAACAGATGTACGTGAAGCAAGGCAGAGCCGCCGATTAACGCGCAGGCAAAGTATTGATAAACGATCTTTGTATTTCCTGTGCTGACTCTCAAACGGTATAGATAAATGAGAGAAAGCGCCAACCAGTTCATGGCTAATAGCGCAGACTCCTTGAAGGTAAGTGCAAATACCGAAGGATAGTCGCCAACAAGAAAGTAACTTGTTTCAGTGGTGACGAATAACGCAATCAGATGAAGGCGAGATCCTGCTAACCAAGGCTCTATGGACGAGCGTTGTAATTGAGTGCTGGTGGCAAATAACAGAGCAAAGCAGACAGGGTAAATGATCAGTGTCCAATGAATGCCCAAGATGGTTTCGGACTGATACTCAGGTAGCCATGGCGCTAATGTGAGGCGAATTATGACCACCGCGACCATCACTTTAATCAACCAATCTGGAGCGCTGAAGTTGAAGCGACGACTCCAAAAGGCAAGAGCAAATAATTGAACTGTCAATGCTACGGTGAGCGTGCCGGCCTCAAGAAGCATGGTAAATATCAAACACAGGTTAGCGTTAGCGAGTAGCCAGCCGGAAACCAAAATATGCGGCTCTTGATACTTCTTTGTAATGAGCACCGCAACAATGGCTAAAATGACCAACTCTACAGACCACAAAGAGTAGAGCATTTGGCTCGCCTCAGTGCTGGTTAAACTATAGCTTGTAGCAAACAGCAAAGGCGTTGCACTGGCAAACAGCAGTGAGAACGCAGGGCGGTTGGGGTAACGGCGGTGCATCATTGCGGCAAACATCAAAAACGCGATGGCGCAGAATTGGGTGAATTGATGTGCGCCCGTGTACATGAATAGCATGTCGCTGAAGTCAGACGTCGGCACATGAAGCACCAAGGTCATTATGGTGAGCGCCAGTGCCAGCATTGGCCATGTATCAAAAGCGGAATGTCGGACAGACGCAGCGCAAAGGACAGCGGCATAGATCAAGGTGCAGGTGATGAGCTCCGCTTGAAATCCATAGAGAATATAAAAGGCGATAAGTGGCGCCAATGAACAGATCAACCCTGCTTGCTCTTTACGTGGCATGAGCAAGACTTTAACAGGAATAGCTATAGTGTTTTGTTGTAATAAACGCCATCCCAAAACAGGGACGAGAGTAAACAAATAAAGGGATAGCAGGCTAAAGGCAAGAAGCACGTAGATCTCAAATGAGGTGCTAGATATTAGCGTCGTAATGAGAAGCCATGCGAAGTTCCCCGCAAAGCAGAGTCGCCACAACCACTCGCTAGCCACTTTTTCAGAGATATAAACAGCAGACGCACTGATAAACACCACAAATAGGGCGAGCTGCAACGTATTGGGCTGCAGCTCCCAAAACAATGCGGGTATCGCATAACTGCCAATAACACCAATGAAAGCAACAATAGGGCCAAACCTAAGCGCCATAAAGGTGGCCAGTGAGGTGACGATGATGGTAAGAATCAACGCCGGAGTCGAGGAGATAAACTGATAGTAATGTGTTGAAACCACTATCATGGCAAAACTGGTGATGACACCCGCCGAGGCTAATGCGGCGCTCACTTGACTGGTTTGAATATTAAACCGCTTGGGGTATCGAACAAGGTATTCAGCACCAACCAACAGCGCAATGCCAAATGCAAAGCCTAGTGCGACACGAGCATGAGCTGAAATTAACCCAGCTTCCACCGCGTATTTTGCAAGAAATACGCCGCCAAGTGCTAACACAAAGCCACCCAGCCACAGCAGACTATTGCTGCTGAGATGCTCAAGCCACTGCTTGAACTTGATTTGTCCAGCCTCCCACGAAGGAGCGCTTTTACTCTGTGGTTCTGATTTCGGCTGATAAAGCTCTAAAGTCGGCGTTGCTCTTGCTAGGTTAGGACTGTGAGCGTCCTGCACCGCGACTTCGGGTTCTTGATCGCGTCTTTCAACATTGTGCTTTTCTACATTTTGCAGCGCGACTTGAAGTTGTAGCTGTTCTAATTCACCTTGAAGCTTGGAAATTCTTTTGTGAGCGTAACGCGCCATCACCAAACCAACAATGATGGCGACGAGGAGGGCGAATTGTAGCAGGAGCATTATTTCAAACATGTATGCCAAGTAATCCAAGGTTTTCGTTTCTTAAGCATAGCACCTTGAAACGTGTTGAATTACTTGGTTTTTCTTTGCGCTTCTACAAACTTCCTTTGACAAAACCCTTAGTAAAATAGACCCACTTACTGAGCACTATCCTTACGATACGTATTGTAAGGTTTCAGTTTTTTTAAAGACGAACCCAATCTGTTTCTTATCGCCTGTAAACTAGTGATCTCGGTGGTGAACCCTAATGCGGTAACGGCGCTGGTAAGTAAGCTCATTTTAGGGATATAGCGTTTAATTTGTCGGCAATATGTGTGCAGTTGCGTCCGATCTTGGCAAAGTTTTAATTAATCTTGAATTTCCTCCCAATTAGGTTTGGCTTTGTGTCTGCCTTTTATTACTATGTGTAGCTATTCAAAATACCCGAAGTCCCGAAGGATACTGCCAGCTAGGCAGATGAGGAAACAATGCAACATCTACAAGAGATTATTGCTAACGCGACTGCTGCTATTGAAGAAGCACAATCGCTAGTCGCACTGGATGAAGTGCGCGTTCAGTTTCTAGGTAAGAAAGGTGAGCTAACGCTTCAACTTCAAAGCCTAGGTAAACTACCACCAGAAGAGCGCCGCAGTGCTGGTCAAGAGATCAACAAAGCGAAAGGCGCAGTTCAGCAAGCTATTGCTGCTCGCAAAGACGGCCTGCAAAAAGCAGAGCTAGAAGCGAAGCTAGCGGCTGAAACTATCGATGTGACCCTACCAGGTCGTCGCATTGAAAACGGTGGTCTGCACCCAGTTACTCGTACAATCGAGCGTATGGAACAGTTCTTTGGTGAGCTTGGTTTTGCAACAGAATCAGGCCCTGAAATCGAAGATGCATTCCATAACTTCGATGCGCTGAACATTGCAGAAGATCATCCGGCTCGTACTGACCACGATACTTTCTTCTTCAACCCTGACTTGATGCTACGTACGCACACCTCTGGTGTTCAGATCCGTACAATGGAAAACGGTAAACCACCGTTCCGTTTCATCGCACCAGGCCGTGTTTACCGTAACGATTACGACCAAACTCACACTCCAATGTTCCATCAAATTGAAGGTCTGTTGGTTGACGAGAACGTAAACTTTGCACAGCTTAAAGGCATCATCTCTGACTTCCTAGTTGCCTTCTTTGAAGAAGAAGTTGAAGTACGTTTCCGTCCTTCTTACTTCCCGTTCACAGAGCCTTCTGCAGAAGTTGACGTTAAGCGTAAAGACGGCAAATGGCTAGAAGTTCTTGGTTGTGGCATGGTTCACCCGAACGTACTTCGCTCTGTAGGCATCGACCCTGAACAATACCAAGGCTTCGCATTTGGTATGGGTGTTGAGCGCTTGACTATGCTTCGTTACGGCGTAACGGACTTGCGTGCGTTCTTCGAGAACGATCTTCGTTTCCTTAAACAGTTCAAGTAATCCAGGGGCACAATTAGATGAAATTCAGTGAATCATGGCTTCGTCAGTGGGTTAGCCCTGCGGTTACTACTGACGAACTAACACACCAAATCACAATGGCTGGCCTAGAGGTAGACGACGTTCTTCCTGTTGCTGGCGAATTTACCGGCGTTAAAGTAGGTAAAGTTGTTGAGTGTGGTCAGCACCCTGATGCTGACAAACTGCGCGTAACTAAAATAGATGTTGGCGCTGAAGAATTGCTAGATATCGTATGTGGCGCTTCAAACTGCCGCGAAGGTATCCTAGTTGCTGTAGCAACTGTGGGTGCTGTTCTACCTGGCGATTTCAAAATTAAAAAAGCAAAACTGCGTGGCCAACCGTCACACGGCATGCTGTGTTCATTTACTGAGCTAGGTATCGACATCGAGTCTGATGGCATCATGGAACTACCTGAAACCGCGGTAATCGGTACTGATTTCCGTGAGTTCCTAGACCTAAACGACGTAACAGTCGATGTTGACCTAACGGCGAACCGTGCGGATTGCTTTAGCATCCGTGGTCTAGCTCGTGAAGTGGGCGTTCTAAACCGTGAAACGGTTAAAGAGCCTGAGTTCGCAGCAGTCGCTGAAAGCATTCAAGACACAGTTTCTGTTGAAGTAAAAGCTTCAGAAGCGTGTCCACGTTACCTTGGCCGTGTGGTTAAGAACGTAAACGTTAAAGCTTCTTCTCCTATCTGGATGCAAGAGAAGCTGCGTCGCTGTGGCATTCGCTCTATCGACCCAATCGTTGATATCACTAACTACGTGATGCTAGAGCAAGGCCAACCAATGCACGCATTCGATCTGAGCAAGATTGAAGGTGGCATCGTGGTTCGTATGGCTGAGCAAGACGAGAAATTGACTCTTCTTGATGGCAACGAAGCGAAGCTAAACGCAGATACACTGGTTATTGCTGACCACAACCAAGCGCTAGCGATTGCAGGCGTATTTGGTGGTGAAGGTTCTGGCGTAACGACAGAAACGACAGACGTATTGCTTGAGAGCGCATTCTTTGCACCGGATCATATCCGTGGCCGTGCACGCGCTTACGGTTTGCACACTGATTCTTCTATGCGTTTTGAACGTGGTGTGGATTACGCACTACAGCACAAGGCAATGGAGCGTGCGACTCAGCTTCTCGTTGAGATCTGTGGCGGTGACGTTGCACCTATCGCTGGCGTTGAATCTGAAGCAGATCTTCCAAAAGCAAACACCGTTGCTCTGCGTCGCTCTAAGCTAGACAGCCTACTAGGTCACTCTATCTCTGATGCAGACGTGGTTGAGATCCTTGAGCGTCTTGGCTGCACAGTTGAAACTACTGATGCTGGCTGGAACGCTGTTGCTCCAACATGGCGCTTTGATATCGCTATCGAAGAAGACTTGATTGAAGAAGTTGGCCGTATCTTTGGCTACAACAACATTCCAAATCAAGCGCCAATGGCGGCTCTTACAATGAACGACCACAAAGAGGCAAACCAGCCACTTAAACGTGTTCGTGATTTGCTAGTAGACCGTGGCTACCACGAAGCAGTCACTTATAGCTTTGTAGAGCCTGAGCAGCAAAAGCTTATCGAACCAAACATTGAACCTTTGATTCTGCCATTCCCAATCTCTGCCGATATGTCAGCGATGCGTGTGCAGCTTATCCAAGGTCTATTGAACACTGTTGTTCACAACCAAAAGCGTCAACAACCACGCGTACGTCTATTTGAATCAGGTCTTCGTTTTATTCCTGATGCAAATGCTGAAAACGGCATGCGTCAAGAGTCGATGCTAGCGGGCGTTCTTGCGGGTACTCGCAGCGAAGAGCACTGGGACATTGAAACCAACACTGTTGATTTCTTCGACCTTAAAGGCGACCTAGAAGCGGTTCTTGAGCTAACGTGTGATGACAAAGCGTACAGCTTTGCGGCAACTAAGCACCCAGCACTTCACCCAGGACAAGCTGCGGCTATCATCCTAGACGGTAAAGAAGTGGGCGTGATTGGTACGGTTCACCCAGAGCTTGAGCGCAAGTTTGGTCTTAACGGCCGTACTGTTGTGTTTGAACTTGAGTGGTCTGCAATTGCGACTCGCGTATTGCCTGAAGCAGTAGCGGTATCTAAGTTCCCTGCAAACCGTCGCGACATCGCGCTAGTTGTTGATGAAGCAGTCGCTTCTGGCGACGTAGTAGCAGCATGTCTTGCAAACGGTGGCGAGCTAATGACAGATGCGAAACTGTTCGACGTTTACCAAGGTAAAGGCGTTGAAGAAGGTAAGAAGAGTCTTGCGATTGCTCTTACTCTACAATCAGTTGAGCGTACTCTGGAAGAAGCAGACATCTCTGGCGCTGTAGAAGCAACTGTGAAGGCTGTATCTGAGAAGTTTGACGCTGTATTGCGTGACTAGTTCTTATTAACTAGTACAAAAAATCTCAATATGAAATGGGGAGCCTGATGGCTCCCCATTTTTTTTGGCTAACTTCCGTGAAACTGAATGTAATTGCACTGAAAACTGGCAGAAGGCTGTTAGTACTACTTCAATTAGTCGAAATACGCTAGAATGCGCCTCACAATTTAAGTCTGAGCCAAATTATCTATGACCAATGCCACAACCCCTAACAGCTTTGCTGATCTTGCCTTAATTAAACCTCTTTTAGCACGACTAGAAGAGCTGGAGTATCAACAACCTACGCCTATTCAAGCGCAAATCATTCCTAGTGTATTAGAGGGTCGTGACGTCATTGCCGGTGCAAATACTGGCTCAGGTAAGACAGCGGCATTTGCGCTGCCAATGCTGCAGGAACTGTTTACTAAGCATGATCTCGTTAAATCTAGCTCAAGCAAAGGCAACTATGTATCTGGCTTGATCTTGGTTCCAACGCGTGAGTTGGCAAAGCAGGTTGCTGATAATATTAAGTCTTACGCGGTGCACTTTAACGGTGAGATCAAAACCGTAGCCGTATTCGGCGGTGTATCGACCAACGCGCAAATGCAAGCATTGCGTGGCGGCACGGATATCTTAGTAGCAACCCCAGGTCGTCTAATTGATCTTATCTCTAGCAACGCCATTAAGCTTGATAGAGTGAAGACCTTAGTGCTTGATGAAGCAGATCGCATGTTGAGCCTTGGCTTTACCGAAGAGCTGTCTGATCTTTTGGCGAAACTGCCTAAGCAAAAGCAGACGCTACTGTTCTCAGCGACTTTCCCAGAACAAGTACAAGCGCTAACTCAAGAGCTGCTAAACGATCCAGTTGAAGTGCAGCTGCAGAGCGATGATGAGAGCACCGTGGTTCAGCGTGTATTCAACGTCAACAAAGGCGAGAAGACAGCTGTACTTGCGCACCTCATCAAAAAGCACCAATGGCGTCAAGCGTTAGTGTTCGTGAATGCGAAAAACAGCTGTGAGCACCTAGCAGACAAACTTTATAAGCGCGGTATTGAAGCTGACGTATTTCACGGTGATAAAGGCCAAGGTTATCGTACCCGTATCCTTGATGCGTTCAAATCAGGTGAGATTGAAGTGCTGATCGCAACGGATATCGCAGCGCGTGGCCTAGACATTGAAAAACTGCCAGTAGTGATCAACTTTGACCTTCCAAGAAGCCCATCAGATTACATGCACCGCATTGGCCGAAGCGGTCGTGCAGGTGAAGTCGGTTTGGCTTTGTCATTGATTGATTACGAAGACCTACATCACTTCAAGGTTATCGAGAAGAAGAACAAGATCCGTCTTGAGCGCGAGCAAGTTGCAGGCTTTGAAGTAGATGAAGCCATCACTCAAGAAATGATCGAAGCCAACAAGCCAAAGGCCGCTCCAGCTGGCACTGGCAAGAAGAAGCGCAAGAAAAAAGGGCAGGGCAGCTCTGACATCTGGTTAAGAAACTCTTAATCAATAAACAGTAAATGCCAACCCATCAAGGTTGGCATTTTTTATAATTCATACTCCAACGATAAGGAATAAACCATGAGCGGAACTCAAAGATCGGACATCCACCCTGGCCTAGAAGTCAAAATTGTTCTTAAGAAAGACCAACGCACCGGAACACTCACCTCAGGTGTCGTGAAAGACATCCTAACAAAGTCGCCCAACCATCCACATGGAATTAAGGTTCGTCTTGAAAGTGGCGATGTTGGTCGTGTGAAAGAGATCGTTTAAACCCCGTTACTCGGAATTTCCTTTCAGCCCATCTAGCCTGTCTAGAGGACTGATGGTTCCAGCAAAATGCTCTCCAATGACATGGGTATATATTTGGGTAGTAGCGAGATCGCTGTGCCCCAGTAACTCTTGAACTGTTCTAATATCTTGTCCTGCCCTTAGTAATTCTGTAGCAAAACTATGCCTGAAAGTATGGCAACTGATTTGCTTGTTATGCATTTGATTTTTCATCAATGCCACTCGTAATGCTTTACGAGCAGCAGAATCACTAAGGTGGTGTCGACATAATGTATTGGTATACGGATGACGGCATAAGTTCACAGATGGGAATAGATACATCCATCCAAGTTCGCGATAAGCGTTGGGGTATTTTTTACCCAAAGCGTAAGGCAACGAAGGACCAATACCTAGTTGATTATCTTTGTTTTGAATGATGGTCGCCTTTGCCATGAATTGCTCTATTTGCGGTCTTAACTGAACACTTAGAAGTGTAGTGCGGTCTTTGCCACCCTTTCTATTATGTACAACGAGAGTACGATTAGAAAAATCAAAATCCTTGATTCGTAATTGAAGGCACTCCGTTATCCTCAATCCAGAGCCGTAGAGTAGTGAAAAAATAAGCGAAAACTTGTCATTTAATGATTCAAGGATGACCTCTACTTCTTCGGGGGATATCACCGAAGGTAGTTTTCTCTTCGGAGGAGCATGCTTGAAAGTAAGTTGACCCATTGGCATCTTTAAGTGTTGGTTATATAAATATGCGAGGGCGTTCAACGCGACTTTTTGTGTATTGGGTGATACGCCCCGCTGATTGGCAAGAAAAGATAGGAAACGCTCGATATCTGGTGTGGACATATCAAGAGGATGACTTAAATTATGATATCGAATATAAAGCTTTATCCAATATATGTACGCTTTTTCCGTTTTTAGGCTGTAGCCTCTAGTCCGGATGCCTTGGCGGACTTCAGATAAGAATAAACTGGGCATAATCACACCTCAATCTCGCGGTATGTCTATAGAGCTTATCGTTGAGATTACTTTTACAAGTGTGAAAAAAGTTGTAATTAGCGTATAGCATTCCCGCTTGTTCTAGTGCGACTCAATAAAACCTGACTAATTTCAGATGATTGCGGATGTAGACTCCTTTGATAATGGGAAACCTATTATCTGGTTTATTGAGACTTCCCATTAACCGGTTGTAGATTACCGATGTAATGATATATTAGGTATTAATATCAGATAGTTACTATTAGGGATTGTCATGCTTAACGGTTTCGAAGCAGGACTTCTCACTAATAAGCTGTTAGTTTGCTTCAAAGAATAGGGTAGTATCGTGGAAGAAAAACGAATAAGTATTAGACCAGCGAAATCAAATGAATTGGAGTCAATCCATGCGTTGGTAACTTCAAACGATGCATGGACTCAGTTTAATGGTCCATATTTTCCGTACTCTCACCCTTCATTAAAGCAGTTTGAAAAGTCTTCGTTTCAACGGTTGTTAGCCGGCTCAGATTTACAGTTAATCACTGTCGATGATACACCGATAGGGACAGTCAGCTGTTATTGGGAATGTGAAGAAACTCGTTGGCTTGAAGCAGGTGTGGTGATCTACGATTCCAAATTCTGGGGGCAAGGTATCGCTGCGTTGGCTCTTCCTCAATGGATATCATACTTGTTCAAAAATAACACAATCGAAAGGGTCGGTTTGACAACATGGTCAGGCAATCCGCGCATGATGTCTCTGGCGCTAAAGTTGGGTTTTCAACAAGAAGCAAGGCTAAGAAAAGTACGTTATTATGAAGGCGAGTATTACGATTCAGTGAAATATGGGGTGTTGCGTTCGGAGTGGCAAGAACGCAACTAACAAAGCATTTAAGAGTGATTCGCAACGCTTGGCAGTTTCGCTTCGCTCAAGTATAGCCAAGCGCCGCTCACACCTTAATGCGGCGTTATATTTTTGGGAGTACATCAAGTGGCAATAGCTACATCTATATTTAAGTATCGAGAGTTCAACAAGTCCTCTATTGAGTTGTTGTTGAACAAAGAATTGTGGTTTGCTCCACCGAAAATATTAAATGATCCTTTTGAGTGTCAAATGATCATGCCTGAAATGCTCGATTCTATTTGGCGGCATCACACTATTTCACAAAGCGAACGTAATGAGATAGAAAAGTATTTGAAGGTTCGCTTGAATGAGGTTGGTATATGTTCCTTTAGTCGAACACGCCAAAATCAACTAATGTGGGCTCACTATGCTGACGAGCACAAAGGGTTTTGTATTGGGTTTAATGAAGAAAAATTAATAAAAAACACAAAACCAGTTCACGCTCAGGATGTCGTTTATCAAGATGAGTTGCCATATGAAGGTGTCATAGAGAGAATTAAATATTTTGCGTCTAACCCTCCGGCACAAGCAAGGTTTCAAAACTCAACTAACTCAATAGTGGGCGATATCTTGAGCTCTTCGATTGGTGTCAAATATACGAACTGGAAATATGAAAAAGAAGTTCGCTTACTCAAAGCAAGATATGGTGCCTATGAGTTCGACTCGTCTTCCGTAAAATCAATCGCATTTGGATTAAGGATGGAAGACAGAGATAAAAGAACACTAAGAGCGCTGTTGTCCGGAGATGAGTGGGCGCACCTATTGTGGTTCGAAGCTCGTAAGTTACCGGACAAATTTGGCTTGGAGTTCATAAAAATATAACAAAGCAATTAAGTCGGATTCCATACGCGTGCCGACTCGCTAACGCTCAAACATAGCACGCGTATGTCACCGTTTATTGCGGCGTTAGGTGGCTAGAGGTAAATATGATTCAACCTTGGAATCCAAGCACTTTTAATAGCGAAATCATTCGTGTATTAAACGATAACTCTCATTTAATCTACGATTTTTTCAGTGAAGATAGCAAGTTGATGGATGAGCACCTGAACAGCGATCCATATGAGAGTTTAAAGCCCAATAGGTTTCACTCATCCTACACAGACCTTTTAGAGAATATTTTAACCCCAGTCCTTGCAAAGAATCGCATCATTGTATGGCATTATACGAGATTGACAGATTTTGAAGTCAATCTGATGCAAGAGAACATTACTCCGTCTTCTCTTTCATATTTACAAAAAAGGCTTGATGCTCTTGTGGCTGAAGGGATATTAAGCAAGGAAGAGTCTAAGTTAATATTTGAACTAAGCCCTTACCATACGCAGGCAAAAAGCCGAGAGAATATGCTTTGGACGGTTACTGTCCCTCTTCCTAGCGACGATTATGGCGTTGCTCCTCTTCTTGGGCACTGGGGTGGGGAGTCTGCATATTTCAGACTTGCGAATGAATCCTTAAAAAACAAGCTCAAAGAAATTGGCCAATCTAGAATAATTGAGATTGAAGCAGGCCTGAAAGACGGCTTAAACGCTTATTCCGTCTCAAAAACCATAATGGAATCTTGGGCAAAAAAACTTGGGGCTAACATTCATCCTTCTGGAAGTGATCTAGCAATCAAAGAGTGCCTTGATGAAGCTACAGTAGTTAAAGTTCACACTCAAGGTCAAGAAAACTTCTGTACAATAGCAATAAACTATCCAGAGAATGCAAAAGAGCTATTAACTTAATAACCTCTAGATAGTGCAACCGCAACCTAACAAGAAAATCCAGGTGACGCCTACGGCGTACCTGATTTAGGCGTTATGCAAATGGAGATAAGTTATGATTGAGCTTAACCATATTGGTGAAAAGCTTATCTGTGAAATGATTAACAGTTCAGATTCAGTGAAATCTGTTCTTATGTGTGCGATGGGTATTGAATCCTCGGCTTTTATTGCAGTGCCAGAAATTAGGTTAGATGCATGTTCTGGATTGATATTTGATGGCGTTCATAAAGTAGATGTCTGCATTCTAGATACCCAGAATAATACGTGTTTCCCTATCGAGGCAAAACTTGGTTTAGATCGATTATCTAAAAACGAGTTTGCGAAACGTTTTATGAAACCTTGTAAAACTTCTCATAATGATACTCGCGTAGCGGGGAGTATGATTTCCATACTGGAGCGTCAACTTCCTTCCCAATGCACAAATCAAGACCTTACAGTTTCATATCAAGGCCAAAAATATGTGTTAACGAAAGAGTGGGGGCTTATTTCGAGGTCAGCGATACATAATAAATGGCATTCAAATGGTTTTCCTAGTCTAACTGAAAAATGCAAGCATGTAGCTTTTGAAAGTTTAGCTCGCACATATGGCGATAAAGGTGCTTTCAATAATTTGGTCACTAATTTGCTGAATGTAGACTTTCATGCACAATGGGTAAAATAGGCATAACAAATGCTTTAGATGGAATTTGCGAACGAGTGTTGAACTCGCTTCGCTTAAACATGGCACACGTTCTCTCTCTGTTTAAGGGGGCGTTATTGACCCCGTTTCGATTACCAAGCAACCCATCTTTTAAACACCCAAAAAATCAATCCCCAACACCCATCAATATTCCATTATAATTCTACGTATTATCAAAACCTTAATAAGATAGAACATGAGAAAATACTACACCGTTGAAGGTGACACCTCGTCTAAAAAGCAAAAGGTAGTCTATCCAAAAATGGCACTGTGTGAGAAATGCGTGAATGATTTCATCGTCATTAGTGAAGGTGAGAGAACTTACGAACCGTGTCAAAAATGCGGTGCTGACGACTGACTAGTGCGTAACTCATTTCAAATAACAAGGATGCTTTATGATTGAAATTGAGCGACTGAATTCCTCGTATGTCCCTTCTATAAAAGATATTCAACTCTCTGATGAAAGCGTTAGGTTCGCTTCTACTGCCGATGACTTCCTGCTTGATGGGAGTGATATCACACACCTTCATGTGATCAAGCACCATGGGTTGGTTGTTGGCTTTTTTAAGCTAGATATTGCTTATGCCTCTACTTACTGTTTTTGTCCTGAAAACAGCATTGGTTTGCGAACCTTAGCGTTAGACCAAAGACAGCAAGGGAAGGGGCTAGGCACTAAAACTGTAGAGGCTTTGGGGGATTATCTTGCTAATCGCTATCAGAGTTATGACTTTGTCTATTTGACGGTGAATTGCAAGAATCCTGCGGCGGTTGCGTGTTATCGAAAGGGTGGTTTTGAAGATACGGGTGAGCTTTATCTTGGTGGCGAAGCGGGCCCGCAGCATGTTATGCGTCGCAAAATCACTGGGTGATTATTTAATATCCCTCAAAACGAACAGAACTTGCTAGGATTACGGTTCACATGGATGAGTGCCAGTTAAAGGATGAACGATGGACTTTGATATTTCTGAGTTAGAAAGCCAAGATAAATATCGGCTTCTCAATGGCGGCGTGACCCCAAGGCCCATTGCCTGGATCAGCACATGCTCAGCTGAGGGTATTGATAATCTTGCGCCATATTCCTTTTTTACCGTCGCCAGTTGTAACCCGCCTGTACTTCTCTATACCCAAGTGACCCAAAGAAGTGGCATAGACAAAGACACACTACAAAACCTAAAAGAAACGGGCGAATGCGTCGTTAATATCGTTGGCTCAAGCTTGTTAGAAAAGATGAATAGCACCAGTGCTGCTCTGGATGCGGATGTGAGTGAGTTCGATCACGCAGATATAGAACATACCGCCAGTAATGGGGTGAGGCCTTTGTCAGTAAAAGACTCGCCAATTCGTTATGAGTGCCGTTTAAGAGAGATTATTTCATTAAGTGATCTTCCAGCGGGTGGAACAATCGTTCTGTTAGATGTTAAGTCTGTTTATGTGCGTGATGATTTGTATGTTGATGGGGTGATCAATCAGCAGCTGGTCGATACTGTGGGTAAGATGGGTGGTAATGACTTTCATGTTAATGCCAATATTGTTGAGTGCATTCGACCTTAAGTGATAAAAATCAATTGGTTAATCAAAACACATTTTAATTGCAAGGGAGCGCAATAGAGCATGGAAATCAATATTTATCAGGTGGATGCTTTTGCAGATAAGGTATTTGAAGGCAATCCCGCAGCAGTGTGCCCCCTTGATGAGTGGCTTTCAGATGAGCTACTGCAGAACATTGCCCAAGAGAACAACCTGTCTGAAACGGCATTTTTTGTTGCCGAGGATAATGGTTATTCACTGCGATGGTTCACGCCGGGCGGAGAGGTAGACTTGTGCGGTCATGCTACCTTAGCCTCCGCTCATGTGTTGTTCCAGCACCTTGGTTATTCTGAAGAAGTCATTGCGTTTCATACCATCAGTGGCGCATTGCTTGTGGGGAAATCAGGCACTGGGTATAGCATGAGCTTTCCTGCAAGCGACATTAAGCCTATTGAAGCACCCAACGAGTTACACGCAGCGTTGGGCGTGGCGCCGGTTGAGACACTTTCGGATTTTGATTATGTGGTCATCTTAGACAATGAATCGCAAGTGGCGTCTTTGACACCTGATTTTACCAAGCTTTCAAATCTAGGCTTACGCGGCGTTGTAGTATCCGCACCAGGGGAGAATGTTGATTTTGTGAGTCGTTGTTTCTTTCCAAAGTTTAACGTGGACGAAGACCCCGTCACTGGCTCAGCACATTGTGAATTGGCTCCTTATTGGGCGAAAAAGCTTGGTCGTACTCAGCTAGTGGCAAAACAGCTATCGAAAAGAACCGGAGTGGTTCAGTGTGAGGTAGTTGATGACAGAGTGTTCCTCTCTGGCAATGCAGTCGATTACATGTCAGGAACAATTACTATCAACGCCTAAAGAGGTGGGTTTTACCTATGAGAATGACGATACATGGATGAGAAAAGCCAATCCTATTTAAATGAATATCTAGAGTCCTTACCTAGCGACATCGCTAACAAATACACCTCTTTCAGCGCCGATTATTTTTGTGCAGATGAGTACAACGCCAACCTGTGCGCGCAGCTGATTTTACGCGGCGAGAAGCGAGCCTCGTGCAGTATGGAGTATTGGTACAGTCACGAGGGTGAGGCTATGCCCGCTGTGGGTCACTTGCAAGTTGTTACCGATTGGCAGGGTGAGCCTATTTGCATTATCGAAATTACCTCCGTGGATACCTGCAAATATTGTGACGTTAGCGCTGAGTTTGCAGCTCTTGAGGGGGAAGGCGATAAATCCTTAGATTGGTGGCGAGAAGCCCACTGGAAGTTCTTTAGTTTAGAGTGCCAAGAGTTGGGGATTACACCTACTCAAGAGATGCTACTCGTTTTAGAGCGCTTTAAGGTTGTCTACAGTGCGTCTTGATAGGTTTGTATGCAAAAGTACCGAACTCTCTAAAGCTGAAGCCATCGAGCAGATCCACCAAGGAGCGGTCAGCGTAAATGGCGAGGCGATTACCAGTGAAGCGACTCAAGTTCATGAAAACAATGAAATAACCCTGAATGGTGAAAAGCTGATTGCTCGAAGTTTCCGATATATCCTGATGCACAAGGCCGCAGGCACTATCTGTTCCAATAAAGATGAAGTCTACCCATCGCTATTTAATCAAATCGCTGTTGATAGGGTTTCCGAGCTTCATATCGCTGGGCGTTTGGATGCGGATACTACCGGCATGGTATTAATCACCGACGATGGGCGCTGGTCATTTAACATCACCACGCCAACCCAAAAGTGTGAAAAGGTGTATCGAGTTGGGTTAAGTCGTCCTATTGCTGATGATGCGGCTACTAAATTTAGTCGTGGCGTTAGCTTGCAAGGCGAGGACAAATTAACCTTACCTGCGGTGCTGGAGGTGATAAGCCCGAAAGAGGTGCTGCTAACGATCACTGAAGGCAAGTTTCATCAGGTAAAGCGCATGTTTGCTGCTATTGGCAATAAAGTGGTGTCACTACATCGTGAGGAAATTGGAGCGGTGTCACTTGATGTGGAAGTCGGGCAGTGGCGATATCTGACACTTGAGGAAATACAGTCGTTTACTAACGACGAATGAATTTAAGGATGAGTATGATCCCCGTTAATACCTCTATTGTTTCTGGCGTGGCGCTATCAAAGATTGATGGCGAGACGAAGATGTTGCTCATGAAAAGGGTAAAAGGGGACTTTTGGTGTCATGTTGCTGGCTCTATTGAGGGTAACGAAACCGCAGTAGAGGCCATCATCCGCGAGTTTGATGAAGAAACTCAGATACAAGTAACCGATCTTTATAACGCGCAGTTTCTAGAGCAGTTCTTCGAGGCTACTGTGAACGTGATTGAGCTGATCCCTGTGTTTGTTGTGCTGTGTCCTGCCAATCAAGAAGTCGAGCTTAATGATGAGCATACGGAATATAAGTGGTGCAGTTTAAGCGAGGCGCTAGAGTTGGCACCGTTTCCCAATCAACATGCAGTTTATAGGCATGTGTGGTCATACTTTGTTGATAAGCCAATCAATCCGCTTTATCGAGTGGAGCTTGCAAAACAGTAGGGTTTTGAATTTGCCAAAAACAAAAACAAAAACAAAAACAAAAACAAAAACAAAAACAAAAACAAAAACAAAAACAAAAACGAGAGCCAATGGGCTCTCGTTTTTTTTTAAAGGCGAACTTTCTAAATTAATCCTAGCTTGAGGATTAACGGTATTCAATCACTCGTGCAACGTAACGGAATACGCCAGAGTCACCGTAGTAATCTTTGTACAGATCTACAGAGAAGAAGTCAGGCTGGTCTTTTTCGATGTGTTTAGCGATATCTGCGCTCAACTTGTCGATGTCGTGTTGGTTATATACGTGGAATGTATGAACCTTTTCTAGACCCATTTTCTTCGCGTCGTGGTGAGTCACGTAGATGTCTTTGTATTCAGAGATAACGAAACCTTTGTACTCAATTTGTTGAGCATTGGTGTCGATGTCTTTTTCAATCTGAACCATTACCGGAACAGATGTTTCTAGTGAAGCCATATCAGCGTCAATTTTTTGCTGCTCTTGGCCGATGTTGTTTGCCATCGCGCCAGTAGATAGAAGAGTTAGAAGGCCTACTGCAATTAATGTTTTTTTCATGATGATATCCTATTGATACGGTGCGTTTGTGTCCGTACTGTTGTGTTGATGTGGGTAATTTAAGGCAGTTTTTGCCAATCACCAACACGGTTATGTAGGATGAGGTCCGTCGAAGAAATACAATAAAAGAAGTTGAAAGGTTCGAGTTTATCTCTTGATCAAAAGCCAGGCTGTAGGGGAGTTGTCATGTTCGAGTGCTTTTCTAGGCCAGTACTCTGGTCGGACATTTGTTTCTTAGAACGGTTGCTGAAGAGGTCCCCGATAGAGGCGCTCGGGGACGACGTTTATTTCGGCCTATGTTTGTTTAATGTAAACCTAGAACCAACTATTGAAGCTAATCAAATTTGTGTATAACAGACTGATACGACCTCGATAAAGTAGACACCTAATTTAAGGTATTAGGTGTCATGCAAATAAAGCCAAGAAGAATATTTTCAGACGAGTTTAAAAGAAACGCTGTTCAAAAATCCCTGAGGTCTCCAGATACAGTAAAATCTGTCGCAATATCGCTAGGAATTCATCCCGCTGTTTTAAGTAAATGGAGACAAGAATTGACATCATCTAAGAAAACTTCAAACCCTTTAAGAAACGAAGGTCCAGAGCACTCTTTGGTTGAGTTAGAACGAGAAATCGCTCGTCTTAAACAACAACTTGAAAGGGCTGAAATGGAGAATGATATGTTAAAAAAGGCGAAGGCTTACTTCGACAGTCGAAAAGAATAAAGTTTGAGTTTATCGCTAAGCACCATAGTGCTAAACGGCCAATTAAATGGCTGTGTGAACTCTTTGAGGTGTCTCGTGCAGGCTACTATAAATGGCTGAACAGTGAGCCTAGCGAACGCTCTGTAAAGAACCGCTCTCTGTCTGAGTTCCTTAAGGTTACTAGTGACAAGCAACACTGCATTCCCGGCTACAGGAAGTTGTGGAAGTTGGCGGTAGAGAATAGTTTTGTGTGTAGCAAAGCTAAGGTTCAGCGCTTGCTACAAGCTATGGGATACCGCTCTACGGCTTGTAAACGCAGTTTTGGTCGCGCAGCTAATAGGTCGAGTAAGATTACTGCCCTTAATATACTTAACAGAAAGTTCAAAGTCGCAGAGCCCAATCGTGTTTGGACATCTGATATCACTCAAGTTAGGTGCCGAGATGGTTGGCAGTATTTATGTGTAGTTCTCGATTTGTATTCAAGAAAGGTGGTTGGTTGGGGAACAAGCAAAATTAATAATGCTGACTTGGTCATAAAGACACTAAATCGAGCATGGGAAGCGAGGAAACCAAATGGTGAAAAGCTATTGTTTCACTCGGATCAAGGAACACAATATACCGCTGAATGCACCTTACTTTGGCACTATAGACGCAACATTACCGTTAGTATGTCAAGAAAAGGAAACTGCTGGGATAATGCGTGTACAGAGAGCTTCTTCGCCCAGTACAAAAAAGAGTGGATGAGTAACCTTGGAGAGATATCTCGCCAGCAAATGATCACTCAAAGTCGACTTTATATTGTTAATTATTATAATTCAGTGAGAAAACATGGGACACTCGATGGAGTTAGTCCCAATGATTTCGAGCTAGTAAAGTAAAGCCCCGTGTCTACTTTTACGGGGTCATATCAGGCTGATAGCTGATAGCTGATAGCTGACAGCTAAAGGCTTCATCTTTCCTCAAACACCACCGCACTCCACGGTGGCACGATCGCGACATCATCGACCATTTCCGTACCGTTCGCTAACGAGAAGGGGCCAAGTTGAGAGTGGAAGCGATGAGGCTTAAAACTGCTCATGTTCAATTGATCAATAGTTTGAATGTCGTTGCGGGCGTTGATCACTACCACAATTCGTTTGCGCTGCGGATCTAGGTTTTCAAACGGCGCTCGGTCATCAATGCTCATGACAATTAAGCCTGGAAGCTGATTTGACCCAGTATTGTGGAATTTAATGCGCTGACTGATTTCTCTGCCGTCACCTAACGTAAAGAGTGGGCTACTGGTTCTGATTTCCATCATCTCCTTAAAGTAGCGCTCCATAGTGGCGATATCACGCGGAGAGACATCTAACTTGCCCTCTGTATTCTTATAGATGTTCTCAATTAACGGCCAGTTTTGCTCGTCTTCGTCTGCACTTGGTAGCCCAACATTCCAGTTGTTGGACTGCTTGGTAAAGTCGACGCGGTTGTACCAATCTCCAGAATCATACGAGTTTCTTTCCATTGATTTGGAGCGTAACAATTCGCTGCCCATGTGATGGAATACGACGTTTTGCCCATACATGACTGTGGCTAAGCTGGTGGCGTGCATTCGGATACGAGTATTAAGGTCGGCATCAAATGACGCTTTGTATTGGTGATTGTCCCATAGGGTTTGGTTATCGTGTTTCTCAACGTAGTTTATGATTTCCCAAGCATCCTTGGCGTAGCCTGCGGGTTCATCGTTGTACTCCAGTTCAGAGCCTTTGATGTTGCGATCTTGGCTATCGGTAAACGAAAAATCTCTCAAGTTGCCCGCCATTCCAAGACGCACAATATCGGCTAGGTGTTTTGCTTGGGCTTCGTCTACCTTGTTTAGTTCATTGGGATAGACAAACGCCCCATTGCCAAAGCCTTGCGAGGCTCTTATCTGCTCTTCTTTATCAAACGGAGAGCCGCCCCGCACTGCGTCGCGCATGCGATCCGAGAAGGTGCCTATGCCTGTGCCATAGAGATTGAGCTGAGACGCTTGTTGAAATTGACTGTCGCTTTTCACTTCGCCAAAGTCCCAGCCTTCGCCATAAAAATACACCTCAGGGTTTACTTCTTTTGCGGCATCAAGGGTGGCGAGTATTTGCGATTTTGGATGGTGACCCATCAAGTCCCAGCGAAATGCATCTACCTTGTAATCCTTAGCCCAAACAACCACAGAATCTGTGATCAGCTTTTCCATCATTTGTCGCTCTGGCGCTGTGTTTGAACAGCAGGTGCTTTCTTCTACTTCGCCAGTGACAGGATCTAAGCGGTGATAGTAGTTAGGTACAATTTTATCGAGTACCGACTTGTCCGCCATACCAGATTCATTGGTGTGGTTGTAAACCACATCCATAACGACATTCATCTTGATGTCTGACTTAATAGCCATAATCATCTTACGAAACTCGACAATGCGCTGCATGCCATTGGCTTCGGTGGCGTAGGAGCCTTCGGGGGTTGAATAGTGGTAGGGGTCGTAACCCCAGTTGTAGCTGTCGTTTTGACTAATAGCCCGGCTCAACTCTTGAACAACCGGCGCTTCAAGAGAGTCCTCGCGAGAGAATTGCTCTAACACCTTTTCGCCAGATAATCTGCCATCACAATACAAGCCAAATTTAGGGTGGCGTATTAAGTTGGGGTTCATCTGACACAGCTTTCTAAACGACTCATTAATATCTGCGCGCTCTGTAAGCTCTTCGTTGACCGTTGCGAAGTCAAATACAGGCATCAGGTGCAAGTGGGTCGCGCCACGTCTTGAGAGCGATTTCAGGTGCGTCACAGGCAATGAATCACCTTCGGTAAAGGCTAAGTACTTGCCTCGATAATGGTCCGTTGTGGATTCATCTAGCGCAGAAAAGTCGCGAACATGAGTCTCGTAGATCATGAAGCTTGCGGGATTTTCCTGAGATACAGGGGAAGAAAGCTCATCCCAACCAGTAGGTTTTAATTCAGCGCTGTTAAGATCGACGATTTGGCTGTGTTGAGAGTTGGTGGACAAGCTAAGAGAGTAGGGGTCGGTTACTTGCAGTGTTTCTACTCGACCGGTTTCTGGATGATACAGGGTGACTTCATAGCGATAAAAATCGCCATGGGTTAATTCAGTATACTCAGCAAGCCAACTACCAGAGGCGTTGTCTCGTCTCATTAAAATGGGTGTTAGAGCTCTTAAGTCTTCATCAAAGGGTATGAGCTTGACCTGCTGCGCGGTAGGTGCCCAAAGTCTAAATGTGGCGGTGTCCGATTCATGGTCAATAACCGCGCCGTATTCGAGCTTGGTTGCCTCATCTGCATACAAGCTGTCTAACAGCTCTGCGGTCTGCACTCGTGTTACTGAACTCAGTGCCCGTGCACCTTCCTCGTCAGCATAAGAAACTAACCAAATTTGGCCGCGGATCATATTGGCAATGGTATTGCTATCACCTTCCTTGATTTCAAACGCAGCAAACTCATCGGTGAGATGAGGATAGTCTTGTTGCCAAGCTGAGGCGCTAGACGGTGCCAGTGTTAACCTTGTCGCAGTACCTTCTATAAGGTTGTCTCTTTCATTGATGCTCATGCCACCGGTTGTAGACATGACCAGTTCCGCTTCAGTGGTGTTTTTGGGAACTAATATGAGCGAAAGTGATATCCAGTTAGAGTTGGCACCCTTTAGGCTAACCGCAGTTTCTGGGGGTGTGGTTGAGGGGGTATAAAAAACACGATTAGTATCTTTAAACACATAACCTACCTTAGCGCCTTCGTTTACATTATCTGAAAAACGCAGTTTTAAAGCGGATGTTTGATAATCGGGGTTGAAGCGGTGCGGAGTAAAATTGACACACTCAGCGTTGGGATCTATCTGTAGATCCCAATACACACCATAATCGGGGTCTTGACCACTAGGCTCTAAACCTGCCTTCCAATCGGTATTATCACCCATATAACCGTCACAGGTTTGATCATTCCACACATGAAGAACGTAATCGGGTTGAGCTTCTGTGGAGTTGAAATAGATTCGAGCGATATCAGGATTAATTAGCGCGGTATCTTGAACTTCGTCTTGCGTTGCGCATCCAATACTAGCGAGTGCGAGAGCAATTGAAATAGACAGCTTGCACCTTGATGCAGGCATTGGAAACAATGTAGGCATGAAATTCCTTTTCAAGCGGATGTTAATTAGACAAGTGTACTCAAAATTTTAAAAGCTCCGTGTGAGCCTGTTCACTTTGCTCAACTATTATTACTAGGATAGCAGAACAAGTGACTGAATTTGCTCGGTAAAACTCACTTTTTTGTAAACTTTACTTATTAAATAGTCGTATTTATTGACAAATTTTAACGTAAAAACACTTGAATTATCTAAGTGTCTAATTCTTATAAATATTATTTAGAAAAAAGTTGGCGAAACTGAAAACCTTGGCATACACTTTCGATCGAGTCATCAATATGTAGTTGATTGTAGAGACAAATTTTAGGAGCTATCGTTGGTTTCAATTTAAGTGAAGCCTAGGAGTGACAAACTCTAGCGTAGCAATGGTTCATCTAGCTTTGAGGAAAGTTTTATGGCGCTCACCAAGGCCGATTTGGCTGAAAACCTGTTTGAAAATCTTGGATACAGTAAACGGGATGCCAAGGAAACCGTGGAAGTGTTTTTTGAAGAAATTCGAAAATCACTTGAAAGTGGCGAACAGGTAAAACTGTCTGGTTTCGGCAACTTTGATCTAAGAGACAAGAAAGAACGACCTGGTCGTAACCCGAAAACAGGTGAAGATATACCTATTTCCGCACGTCGTGTGGTCACGTTTAGACCTGGGCAAAAGCTCAAAGCACGAGTGGAAGAGCTTAAGAAAGACGACGTTAAATAACACACCGTTTGAGCAAAACAAAAAAAGAGGTCCTAGGACCTCTTTTTTGATTTATGGAAACGTAGAAACTAACGTTTCTACATTTGTATCGAGCGTGATTCAATCAGTAATGAATCTTAACCTTCTTGGCTGCGTCGATAGCCGCATCAACGGCGCGCGTTGTGTCTTTAGCGCGGGTCAAAATCACACCTAAGCGGCGGCGACCATCAATATCAGGCTTACCAAACAGTCTGATCTGCGTATCAGGGTTGCCCACTGCATCTTCAATACCTGTGTAAGACAGGTTGCTTGAAGTCCCTTGACCTAAGATAACCGCAGACGCTGCAGGACCGGTTTGACGAACCTTGTTGATAGGGTTGCCCGTGAATGCGCGAACGTGCAAAGCAAACTCTGACATATCCTGAGAGATCATGGTGACCATGCCCGTATCATGCGGGCGAGGGGACACCTCGTTAAAGATAACCTTGTCGCCTTTGATGAATAGCTCAACACCAAACAGACCGTAACCACCCAGCGCGTTAACAATTTCTTCTGCAACGTACTCTGCCGCTTTCAGCGCAACTTCAGACATTTGTTGTGGCTGCCATGATTCGCGGTAGTCGCCATCTTCTTGACGGTGACCAATAGGAGCACAGAAGTGAACGCCATCGACAGCACGTACAGTTAGCAGGGTGATCTCGTAGTCAAAATCAATGAAGCCTTCAACAATAACGCGACCTTCACCACTGCGACCGCCCTCTTGAGAGTAGTCCCATGCTTTTTGTACATCTTCTTGCGTGCGGATAACGCTTTGACCTTTGCCTGATGAGCTCATTACTGGCTTAACCACACAAGGCATGCCCACTTCAGTCACCGCTGCGCTGAGGTCTTCAAACGTGTCAGCAAAGCGATAGTTAGAGGTGTTCAGGTTTAGCTCTTCTGCTGCTAGGCGGCGGATACCTTCGCGGTTCATCGTCAGTTGTGTAGCGCGTGCGTTAGGAACAACCGTTGTGCCTTTTTTCTCTAGCTCTACCAAGGTATCAGTAGCAATTGCTTCGATTTCAGGAACGATGTAGGTGGGTTTTTCTTTATCAACAATGCTTGCTAGTGCTTCACCGTCAAGCATGTCCAATACATAGCTTCGATGTGCCACTTGCATTGCTGGAGCATTTTCATAACGATCACAGGCAATCACTTCGATGCCTAAACGTTGACACTCGATGGCCACTTCTTTACCCAGTTCGCCAGAACCTAGCAATAAAACCTTAGTTGCACCTGATGCCGTAGCCGTACCCAACATAGTATTTCCTTTAAGAAGATGATTTTTTTCAGCAGATAATACTCAAATTTTCGCGTAGCGCAATCGTTTGCATGGCGATTTTGATGAATTTTTTGTGAGAACACCACAGACTAAGCTGTGGTGTTCAAATATGAAGATGTTCAGTAGAGACTATTCGCCAATCGCAACGTAAGCGACAGGGATATCTGGATTAATCGCCTCTATGGTGCTTTGCGTATCCGCAAGGTGTGAAATAGAGCCTTCGTTCATTTCAGCTAAACCTACTTCAGCTATCTCAGAGAAGGATATGCCAGCCATCTGCAGTTGCACTAATGCTACCTGCAATGGGGGTAGGCTTGGGTTGAAGGCGGCGTTTTCTGCGTAGCTTCCACAAAATAGACCGCCATCTTTGGTCTTGATCGACACGCCACTGTGATCTTTTGTATAAGGCGCATGGCTGCGATTGAGCGCGTAAATAGCCTTTTCAAGTAGCGGATCGTTTTCAGCAAAGCTGTAGCCATGATCAACCGGAGACATCAAGCCAGACTCGATACCTAGGTCTTTTGGACCAAAGGACTCTGGTAAATACTGCTGTAGCGTCATTTTATCGCGCTCTGGCAGTTGCACAGAAAGGTGCTCAGCGGTAGAGAGTTCATTCATGAACTGACGGCAATGACCGCAAGGGCTGAAGTTAATTGTGATATCAGAGATACCTTCTTCGCCTTTCATCCACGCATGGCTGATAGCAGATTGCTCAGCATGTACCGTTTGACCAAGTTGCGCACCGGCAAATTCAAGGTTTGCGCCAAAGTACAGCTTTCCTGACGTCCCTTTAACAATGGCGCCAACATAGAACTTTGAGATAGGCGCAACAGAGTAGGCGGCGGCAAACGGCAGTATAGCGACCTTCAATTCTTGTTCGTCGAGCTTGGTGATCTGCTTAAGCGTTTGAAACTGCTCATTGCTTATCTCGCCAGCAAACGAGGGAGAATCAAAGATAGATTTGAAGCCATCTACGTAGTCGGTTGGAAGGTCTTTGTAGAGGTCAATAAAACGCTGGCTCATTGCAGGTTCCTATTAGAAAAATCATTGCAAACAGCATAGTGCAACTCATTGCGAATAGGGAGACTAATCGGTGAGGTAAACGGTTTCGTTCACACTGAATGCTGTTTGTTTGTTCATTTTGAAGCCTTATCGGCTATAGAAAAGTGCTTAAGAGCTGAGGCTAAGCATGAGTGTCATTACAAAGGGCGCCAGTAGAGAGGTGATAACGCCACATAAAACTAATGCTAGCGAGCTAAACGCCGCATCCTTTTGACTGTGCTCAAAGGCTGTGGCTGTGCCAAGTGCATGGCTAACGGTGCCCATAGTCAGCCCCTTTGCGATAGGGTGTTTGATCTTTAGTAACTGGTAGACAGGATAGGCAAGAAGCGAACCTGTTAATCCAGCCAGCAATACCAAAATGGCTGCAACGGCGGGCTCACCACCAAGCTCAGCAGACACCTGCATCGCTATCGCAGTGGTCACGGATTTACCCATAATGCTGGCGAGTAACTGTGAATCGGCGCCAAGCAGCACAGCGAGTAGACCCGAGGATAACATTGCACCTAGGCTACCGATAATGCAGGTGGTGAGGATTAACTTCCACTTCGCACGTATCTCGTTTAATTGCTCATACAGAGGATAAGCAAGGGCTACCACCGCAGGTTGTAACAGGTGTTGAATGAGCTCATTGCCTTGGTAATAGGTTTGATAAGGCACCTTAAAAAGCAACAAGAATGGGATGATAATGGCTAGACTTATCAGCAAAGGATTCGCCAATGGGTGATGGGCTTTCTTGGCGATAAATCTGGCAATGAAGTACACAACAATACTGAGCAGTAACCACATATTATTTGTCCTCCGCTAAGAGCTTATCCAGCGCTAAAGAGAGGACAACTAAGATAAACAGGCTGCCTAGTACCGTACTCACCACGATGGCTAGGGCATTGTCTAGCAGCATGTGGTAGTGGTTCATTAGGCCTGCACTGATGGGAATGAACAGCAAGATCATGTACTTGATCAATAGTGAGGCGCTAGGTTGTACCCAGTGAGGCTTTACCACGCCACTCACCAAACCCAGAAACAAGATCAAAAGTCCAATCACACTTCCTGGTACAGAAAGTGCGAAAAAGTCCTGTATCCAATCACCGATAACAAGCGAAAGGGCGATTAAGCCTGCACTAAGCAGATAGAAGAATGCCTTGCTGACCATTAACTAAGAAACCAACTGTTCAACGTAGTGGTAGATGGCCTTGAGGATCTTCATCTTATGCTCATCCCCTTGATGCTGCGCACCAAGATTTTCTAGGTTTAACATGTAATTAGGCAGTTCTTGCTCAAACTTATCACGGCAGTGAAGTAGCCATCGCTTCTGCTCTTGATCGGTCAGAGTATGAAAGAAATTTCGAGCTCGGTAGTTAAACAGCAAAGGAGCGATGCGAGGATCCGTGACTTGAATATCAAGAGAACCTAATACCTCGGGCTTTGCATCTCGGATAATGCGCATCTGCGCCTTATCTGATGGAGAGAAAAAGCCGTTGTACAGCTGCTCTTCGATGTTTGGGCTAGTTGGAAACTCTCGATTTTCTGCAAACACCGCATCGAGTTTTTCTCGAATCTGCGGATGTTGCTGCAGCAACTGCTGTTTTCTCAAGCACTCTTCTTTGTCGATCTGCGTGCGCTCAATAGCGTCAGCAGTCAACACACCTAAAGGCGCAAGAATGGGGCACTTGTTAAGATGCACCAGTTTTACTGGGATAGGCAACTGACCCTCTTCAAGGTCGCTGCGTTTGGTATAAAGTCTGTCTTTGATTTCATCGGCTGAAAGCTCAATTAGCGGCGTAATGTCTTGAGTAAGATCAATGGTGATTAACGCCTTAATCGGTGTCCAACCAATAGGAGCAATTAGAGCGGTTTTCTGGTGCTCAGTGCTGAGCATGCCAGATACGTGAACCAGAGGCGTCATGTTTACAATGTCCACAAGGGCGTTTAGCTTTTGTTTTCCTCTATGTTTGTAGAAGAAATCAAATAGCTTAGGCTGGCTCTGCTTAACCTTTTTTGCCATCTCAATCGTGGCATAGACATCGGCCATAGCATCGTGGGCGTTGCTGTGCTCAATGCCGTTTGCAACCGATAAATGCTCTAATCGAAAACTGGTATTGCCTTCATCATTTTCTGGCCAGTTTACCCCTTCCGGTCGCAGTGCATGACAGGCGCGCATCACATCCAGTAGATCCCATCTAGAGTTGCCGTTTTTGTAGCTCCACTCATAAGGTTCGATAAAATTACGATAGCAAGTGTAGCGAGTGACCTCATCGTCAAAGCGCACGCTGTTATAACCAAGAGTACAGGTATTTGGGCGACTCATTTCATTGTGAATCGCAGTGATGAACTCTGGCTCAGATAAGCCTTCCTTCATCGCCTTTTGCGGCGTAATACCGGTCACAAGTGCGGCTTCGGGGTTGGGTAGATAATCTGCAGGGGATCTGCAATAGATGACTAGCGGCTCTCCAATGACATTTAGGTCGGCATCGGTGCGCACGCCAGCAAACTGACACGGTCTATCTTTTGCAGGACTGACTCCCCAAGTCTCGTAATCAAAGAAAAAGAATGTGGGTTGGTCCGTGTGCATAAAAAATGTCCAAATATCAGTGTGTTGTCAGTTATTAGACCATTGCCGAATGCGGATAGCAAACCTCTTTGGCAATGTGCGTAATCAAAGCTCAGCTCAAGGAATCAAACCTGAGTTGACTTAATGAGATAGCAATGAGAAATACGATTCAATTCAGAATCTTATAATAATCTTAGGTGGGAAATAGCAAGGGGGTATGAATTTCCATCAGCTGCGATGGGGTTCCTAGAGGTGGATCAAAAAAGGCCCCTTGCTAGGGTCGCAATGTTCCCTTAATACATCGTATTGTCGTTAAGGCTTTCTTTCGGGATTTGTTGTATTGAGTCCCAGTGCTCGACAATCTTTCCATTGCTGTCAAAGCGAAAGAAATCCATGGTGACGTATTGGTCATCATCAGGCCATGTTTGATGGGTATGTAGGGCCACTAAGTCACCTTCTGCAACAGCGCGCACGAACTCAATCTCTTTATCAGGGTAGTGCTGCTGCATTTCAGTAAAGTAGTCGATAAAGGATTGCTTACCATCCCCAACTAACGGGTTGTGCTGTATATAGTCATCTCCCACATACAGCTCTACCGCTTGCTTAGGGCTGCCGAGATAGGCCATTTTGTAAAAGGCGATGGCGTTCTTTTTGTTGGATTCGAGCTTCATAGAGATGTGCCTCAGCGTTAACGTAACAGTGGTTAAAAGCTAGGCGACATTGTGGGATTGCGCGAACTCTAAATACACAAAAACCGAGGCAAAAGCCTCGGTTTGATAGCGTAAGAACGAGAGCGCGAGCGATTAAGCGTTGGCTTCTTCTAGCTGTTCTTGCTTCTCTTTACCTAGGATACGTGAAGTAATCGTACCTGCGGTCATTGCACCAGAAACGTTAAGGGCAGTACGCGCCATATCAATTAAAGGCTCGATAGAAATCAGTAGCGCGGCAATCCATACCGGCAGTCCCATTGCTGGCAATACGATAAGAGCTGCGAAGGTTGCACCGCCACCAACACCGGCAATACCAAATGAGCTGATGGTGATGATAGCCACAAGCGATAAGATGAAGCTGAAGTTCATTGGGTCAATACCCACTGCTGGCGCCACCATAATAGCTAGCATTGCTGGGTAGATGCCTGCACAGCCATTTTGACCAATGGTTGCGCCAAATGATGCTGATAGGTTTGCAATTGCTGGTGGCACGTTCAGTTTAGTGATCTGCGCTTCTACGTTTAGCGGAATGGTTGCCGCTGAGCTGCGTGAAGTAAATGCAAACGTCAGTACTGGCCAGATTTTCTTAAAGTATTCTTTCGGGCTAACGCCAACAAGAGACACAAGCAAGCCGTGAACAACAAACATTAGAGCGATTGCTACGTAAGAGGCAACGATAAAGCCAAGCAGATTTAGGATGTCTGATGCACTTGAGGTTGCAACGACTTTCGCCATCAATGCCGCGATGCCGTATGGCGTTAGAGCCATGATCATTTTAACGAGACGCATCACCACAGACTGAGCCACTTCAACGAAGGTGCGAATAGGTTGCTCTAGCTCTTCTTTCTCGATCACTACTTTACGAGCCGCAATGCCCATAAGCACGCTGAAGATCACTACAGCAATGATTGAAGTAGAGCGAGCACCTGTCATGTCGCTAAAAGGGTTTGTCGGAATAAAGCTTACCAGCATTTGCGGGATAGTTAGATCCGCAACGCGGTCAATACGGCTCTCTAGTACGGCGATACGTGCAGTTTCGCGAGCACCTTCAGCCAGTCCTTCAGCCGTTAGACCAAATACTTGGGTAACGGCAATACCAACTAGTGCAGAGATGGCGGTAGTAAATAGCAACACGCCAATAGTCAGTCCGCTGATTTTTCCAAGAGAACCTGAGTTGTCCAGCTTAACGACAGCAGAGACCATAGATACCATCACCAATGGCATGATGATCATCTTTAGAAGTCCAACATAACCACTGCCGACCACTTTTACCCAATCTAGTGTTTGAGCAATAGCAGGGTTTCCTTCGCCATAGATAAGTTGTAGTGCTAAGCCAAAACCACTACCAGTAACTAAGCCTAAAAGTACAAGACGGGAGAGTGTATTTTGTTGTTTTTGTTTAGAAAATAGAAAATAGATGATACCAACAAAGACCGCTAAGTTGGCAACGACAGCAACTGACATAGTTATTCCTTTAAAGTGTAAATCCGTGTGTTTTTATAATCAGATCTTGAAAAGAGAGCATAGATTATCGAATTTTCCACTCAGTCATAAGTTCAAAAAGGAATAACATATTCCAATTGTGGTTATCAGTTGTAGTTATAGCTTGTGGTAATAGAAGGCTAACTAATTCAACAACTTGATGGTTCTAATGGGTTAACCATTCATCTCACGATAGTTGGCAATGGTTTCGCCACGGTCGTTAACGTCAATACACAGGCGATCCACCAGATATTTCGCCACGTCTTGAGCGTGAATAGGGCGAAGATTTTCAAGTGGACCCAACATAATAGGTTTTACGACCTTAAGGACTTTCTGCAGTACGACCTCGTCCCATCTAGGCGCTGTTCGCTCCCCTTGTAGCGGGCCTGGCCTTGCAATAACAAGCCTCTCAAAGCAAAGTTGTTGCAGGTCTCGCTCCATCTCTCCCTTACATTTTAGGTAGTGAGAAGGAGAATCGGCTTTAGCACCATAGCTAGACACCACCGCTAATCGCTTTACGCCTAAGTTCTTCATTGTTTCTGCAAACGAGATAACCAAGTCATGGTCGATGCGATAGAGTGCTTCATTGCTTCCAGCCTGTTTCTTGGTGGTGCCCAAGCAAATAAGGCCGATAGTTGCATTGATGTCTAATGAGTTGTCGAACGTCTCATTGGATAGGGTAACCAGTGAATCTGCCGAGAGCGTTAACGGGCGCCTTGTTGGCGCGTAGATTTTGTCGACATATTCAGGGTGCTGCAGAAGATAATGAATGGCGTGCTGGCCTATAAGGCCTGTGCCTCCGGCGAGAATGAGATTGGGCTTTGTGATTTCCATAGAGAATGCCTATTAATCTTCTGTCACTAATACAGAGTTTCGGTATGATGTTGCTTCGATGTTACATCTATATAGTAGGCTTCGGAAGGGAGAATCCATGCCAGTACCATTATTTGAGTCCTCATTTTTACAAGACACGCTTCAAGCATCTGCGACTTCGCCTCGTTCTATTACCCTGAGCAATGGCGTGCAAATGAGTTTGTTGCAAAAGGGAGTACTTAAAATTTGCCCGCCTGCTGACGCAAAACAAGCCAAACACATGGTTATTTCTAGCGCGGTTCATGGCAATGAAACGGCGCCAATCGAAATAGTGGATGATCTTGCTAGCCAAATTGCCAGCGAGTCTATTGTGCCGCAGCACCACTTACTGCTGATTATTGCGCACCCTAAGGCAATCCTTGCAGAAGAGCGATTTGTGGAAACAAACCTCAATCGCCTGTTTGGCGATGCCGATTATCCACAGTCTCAAGAACTCGCTCTGGCGGTGTCTCTAAAAGAACAAGTCACCCAGTTTTGGCAAGATGCACCAATGGCAAGTCGCTGGCATTTGGATATGCATTGCTCCATTCGCGCTTCTAAGCACTACACCTTTGCCATCAGTCCGCAATCGACTTACCCAACCAGACAACAAGAGTTCATCGACTTTATGCAAAGGGCAGGTATAGAAGCGGTGCTGCTATCTGAAGAGCCTTCAAGTACGTTTAGCTGGTTTAGTTCGAGTAAATTAGGCGCACAGGCAGCAACCTTGGAGTTGGGACAGGTGGCAAAGTTTGGTCATAACGATATGAACAAACTCGCACAGTATCACAAAGCGTTTCTAGAGCTTGTTCAATCGGTAGAGTCGAGCACTGCGACAGATATGATCACCTACCAAGTGGACAGTTCAATCTATCGCGAGAATATGGACTTTGAATTTTACTTTGACAAAGCGTTACCTAATTTCTCAAGATTTGCTGAGGGTGAAGAGCTGGGTAAAGACGGTGACAAGGTGTTAACCATGCCGGTAGAGCAGGGAGGCGTTGTGTTTCCTAACCCCAATGTAGAGCTCAAACAAAGAGCCGCACTGATTGTAAAACCCTGTGCGACTCGATATGTCGACAATCAACTGACGGTAATAGATTAATTACTATTGTCAGCAAGGAAGCGATTCAACTTCTGCATGCTTTGATCAAAGTAAGGGTTCCAACTTATCCGAGCCCTTACTTGAGTCTCTTCACCACCCCCAAATGCAGCAAACCAGACTTGGTCGCTGGCCACTTCTGAACAATCTTCAGGCATGCCTTCTGGTTGCTCTCTAAAGCACAGCCTTACCTCACCATCGCGTTTATAAATAGGATTGTCCGGTGAGAATACTAAGGAGATATGTGACGCACTCAGGATCTTCTGCTGGGGAAGGTCCATACTATAGCTTGTTATGCGCTCATCTTTATATTGAGTCTCACCAAACCACAAAAGCTCATTCTGACTGTTGGTAAATCTCTCGGAAAACTGTCCTACAGCGTACTGCGAGTCGATGGTTTCGTCAGCTTCACTTAGCATGACAAAAGTAGGCTTGTCGTAACCGGCATCGTCTATGTAGTCTCGAACCACTGCCGATGTCTCGTAATAGGTCGCCGCGCCATTCATATGCAGCGAGTTGTAACGGGTATAGTTATCCTCTTTTGTTTTGCCTTCCCAATCGACAAACCATTTAGCGTAAGGGGAGTACTTCGCCAATGAGTTACGTGGTTTAAATGCAGGAGAGAACAGCAATAGCCCTTTTACGGTTGGCTGTTGATAGGCTAAGGCGGTCACTAGGTTTGCTCCTGTGGAGAACCCACCGAGCCAAACACCCTCCACTTTTTCATTGAGTAACTGGTAGTGATGAGCGACAACGTTTTGCCAATCCTCTAGCTCAGGAAGCGACAAATCTGCAGCCCGCGTTCCGTGACCGGGTAACAAAATGACTCGCACTAGATAGCCTTGAGCGGCAAGGTCGGGAGCGATATCCACATAAGAGAATGGAGAGTCCCCAAGCCCATGTACTAACAGAATACCTTGTCCATTTGGATTTTGGGGAACAAGCTCAAAAGGTGCTACAGCGCTAAGTTCGGTTTGCTTGTCGTCGGTAAAGAATACTCGATTTTCTAGTAACCACTGTTGAGTCTCAGCAAGGTAGGTTTGATAGTCTTCTTGCATGTAGGGCTGTAGTGATTTTGATGCGACAAATTGTGGATCTTCAGGTTCACTGGCACATCCAGAGAGAGTTAAAGCAAAAACGGGTAATAAAACTAGTTTTTTGCACTTGAGCATTATCTATATCCTTATAAATGGTCAGTATGCTGGCATATGTATCCACTTGCTTAAAATAGATTGAAATAATCTATCGCAAAGCACTTTGGAGGCAACTTTGCTTACATCAGTCATTTGAATGTAACTTAAATTTATACCAAGCATAGGTTTACTGTAATAAATACTCAGCATTATTCAATTAGATTAAGAAACTGATTTCTGGCTTGGTATCTATTTTGCATTTTCTGTGGATTATCAAGCAGAAACCATAGATTTGAGTGATGAGTGGGAATGAAAGGATTGTTTGAGTTTTGTACAATCTGTGACATTATTCACCAAATTGCATCTTGCTCACACGTTTGCGTGACCTATCTCTCATTATCATTATATTGAGATTTGATCTTTCTAAAAGTGTGAGTTTAAGCAGATATATTTTGAAGGATTAATTTATTATCTCTGCAATGACGAACAAAAGAGCTTTTGAAAAGCCGTAAGTCGTTTTTTATTACATTATATTAGTTCAATGTTAGAGGCCCCCAGAATGACGGAACATAATAATAATTACTCGCATTTGTCGAGTAACAAATTAGTACGTAACACAGTTGCATTAGTACTAGCAGGCGGGAAAGGTACTCGCCTGAAGGGATTAACCAAAGAGATCGCAAAACCAGCTGTTTCTTTTGGTGGTAAATACAAAATTATCGATTTCACACTTTCAAACTGCATCAACTCAGGTATTCGTCGTGTAGGCGTACTGACTCAGTTCATGGCACACGATCTTATCGATCACGTGCAAAAAGGCTGGGGCTTTATGACCAACTCTACGCTTGATGAGGGTGTTGCAATTATCCCAGCACAACAGCGTGTTGGTGAATCTTGGTACCGTGGTACAGCAGATGCTGTATACCAGAACCTTGATTTGATTCGCAGACGTAAATGCGAACAAGTTCTGATCCTTGGTGGCGACCACATTTATAAGATGGATTACTCTCGCATGCTTAACTTCCATGCTGAAAGTGGTGCAGACGTAACAGTTGCTTGTATCAAGAAACCAATCGAACAAGCATCTTCATTTGGTGTAATGTCACTGGATGATAACGGTCGTATCGTTAGCTTTGATGAGAAGCCAGAAAACCCAACTCCACATCCAAAAGATCCAAGCCAATCACTTGTTTCTATGGGTATCTACATTTTCAATGCAGATATCTTGGACAAAGAGTTGAACGATGCTCTACTAGACCCAGAATACGGTCACGATTTCGGTCACAACATCATTCCAAACCTTTTAGAGCGTGCACGCGTAAACGGTTATGTATTTACTGAACGTCATCCTGGTAACAACGGTTACTGGCGCGATGTAGGTGATTTGGATGAGTACTATGCAGCTAGCATGGACCTTGTTGCTCCAGATCCTGAACTAGACTTATACGACCACTCTTGGCCGATCATTACTCAGCAGCAGCAACGTCCGGGCGCAAAATTTGTGTTTAACGATGAAGACCGTAAAGGCTTCGCTGTAGATTCGGTTCTATCTGCGGGTACGATTATCTCTGGTGCAGAGGTGAATCACTCACTAGTAGCGACTAACTGCCGCATTGAAGAAGGCACAGTACTTCAAGACAGCATTATTCTTCCAGAAACCGTCATTGGTAAGAACTGTCGACTAACTAAGGTTATTGTGGGTGAGAACACTATCATCCCTGATGGCACAGTTATCGGTGAGAACCTAGAAGAAGATTCTAAACTGTACGAAGTTACTAAAGGTGGCGTTGTACTAGTGACTGAAGCAAGCTTCCAGTAAGCATTGCAAAAGTTGATGAAATGGAGCCTATTGGCTCCATTTTTTTTGCAATCGAGAAATGGTTGCGCGGTAATTATTCCAAGCAAAAATGCCCGCGAGGGTGTTACCGATTGCGGCCCCAATAAATAAACCTTGCAAGCCACCCAGATATGCGCCGGCATACAAACAGGGCAAAAAGAAAACAAACAGTCGGCAAGATGAAACCAGTAATGCCTTCATTGGTTTGCCCAAGGCATTGGAAACAGAAACCAATAAGATACAAACGCCCAGCGGAGCAAGGCTAAAGGGGACAATAACCAAATGCATGTCCAAAATTCGCTCTACACTTTGCTCACCTGTCATTAAGGTAGCCAGTTGTCCTGAGATAACCAAGGTGATCAGCGCCACTAGCACTTGCGAGCCAAGAATATATACGCAGGCAATATTGACCAACTTGATGATCTTATCGCTGTCTTTCGCCCCAACAAATCGACCTATCATAGGTGGCATGGACATAGTTAAGGCAAGCACGCTGACAATAGCAAAAAACTCATAACGACTTCCCAGAGCCCAAGCTGCAACCGCGGCTGTGCCGTATGATGCAAGAAGCTTAGTTGAAAGCATTGCCGCTAGAGGCGGCATCAGCTGGCTGGTCATTGCCGGCATCATGATACCGAACAGTGAACTAATGCTTTGTTTGATATCTAGGTTACCCCAGTCAAAGGAATAGTAGTGCTTTGATTTAATTCGGTAGACTACGTAGAGAATACCGATACCGAAGGCAATGATGGTTGCCACTGCCGCGCCATGGATTCCCATATCAAAATAGAAAATGAAGATAGGGTCGAGCACCACGTTTAAGATGCTGGTTACCACCATCATGATGCCGGGCAACATAGTATTACCGTTTGCACGACATACGCTGTATAGAAAATACAGTACCGCACCAACCCAAGCACTGATCAGCCACACTATCCAATAAGTATCTATGATAGGAAAGACTTCTTCGGTCGCTCCTAGTAGAGACAGCAATGGCGAACGAATCAAATACAAAAATAAGCAAATAGCGGCACAACCAACGCTACCGAGTGCCAGCACCAATCCACCCAGTTGCTTGGCGTACTTTTCATCGTTTGCACCTAAAGCATGGGCAATGACAGAAGTGGTCGCGATGCCAAGGCCTACTTGCACCCCAATGATCAGTTGGCCAATAGGAAGGGTGAAACCTTGCGCGGCTAGGGGGAGAACGCCAAGCTGTGCGATAAAGGCTGAATCGATAAGCTGGAAACTCATTAAAGAGAGTACGCCGAAGATCATTGGCCAGGTCATCTTATAGAGTTCGATACCTAAGGTTCGGCTAGTCTGTGATTTCATTAATATCAGTTTGATTCTTAAAGGAATTATAGTGAGTAGTAAGAGTAGTCGCTATCTGGTCACGCTGCGAGCGAGACCAGTGCTGAACTTTAGTACGGCGGTAACAGCTGATTGTTGTTTAGTTTATGTTGGTCATCGACCTTCTTAGCGAACTGTGCAATTTCTGAAAATTGCTTTTTAGTCCAAACGTGGCGTTCTTTAAGGTAACCGGGTAGTGCACTAAAGTTCTTCTCAGAATCGGTGGCAACGAGAGTAAGGTAACCAAATTCTTCAAGGTATTCATATTCAGATAGTGACGTTGTCACTCTATTGTCACTATCTCCCCAATGCGGAGTAATGGTTAACCTAGGTTCGTAGTCGCGGGTTTTGACAACCCATTTGTTGGGCAGTCGCTTGCCACTGTCCCACCATTTCTTATCAAGACCATCCATAATCTCTTCAGTTCGGTCTTCGTCTTGAGCGCCAAGCTCAGTCAGTTTTCTCAGAAATATCTCAGAGAAGGCTTGCTGATACTCTTCTTTCGTTGGATTTGAATTGGTTTCTAAAATCTCTATTGCAATAAAAGCGCCAAGCATATTGGAGTAGAGATCTTCTGGAGAATAAGCTGATGGGTATTCTTTGAACCCAGCAACCGAGGTAAAACCAAACCACTGAGCAACTTCGTGCCACTGTGCTAAACGATAGGCAAGAAGGCCACTTAGCTCTATTTCAGCTTGTGCCTGCTCTTCAGGCGTCATATCAACAAGCTTATCCGTCATCTCAATCACACGACTGCGAAGCTCATCTTCTAGGATGACCTGCTTTTTCGTGCCTAGTTGCCCACTGATTTGAGAGTGTAAGTAGAGCGTATAATCTGCGGTATCTCGGACATGGGCGGTATCAATGATGCCGCCTTTAGACGTATAGATAAGTCCATTCGACTCATCACCGGTGCCCATTAGGCTACTCGCAACACCTTGTTCTCCATCGTTGTATAGATGATCTTCGAGATCGGAAAGCTCGACAATATTGTTAACTCGAAAGAAGGGGACTGGAACAACGCCGAGTTCTGACTTCATGTTGATACCAAAAGCACAACAAGGGCGGACGCCACTAGGCGCATCTATTGCATAACTTGCAGAAGAAAAGAGAGTGATTCCTGCGATAAGTAGAGATTTTAGTTTCATTAAATGCCTTTAAAGGGTTCTTTAGAACGCTTCATGTATATTGAAATAAACAGTGGTCTCGTCTCCAAAGCCTAGGTCAAGACGAACATTGACTCTAGGTTTGAAAGCAAAACGGTAACCGACTCCATAGGTAGGGAGCCAACTGTCTTCAAATAATCCTTCAAAGTGAGGGGCGATATTTCCTGCTCCGCCCCAAATTACAGCGCCATGTCGTTCGTTAAACTTGTGGCGGTATTCAAGTTGTGCGGCCATCTGATAGCGGTCTCTGTACCGGCCGCTATAGTAACCGCGCATGCGATCGTCCCCACCCAGTTTGCTCATAGCAAACCAAGGGAGGTCTTCGTCATTGCTTAGCCCTTGCACAAAGTAGTCAAAGGCGAGGATGTTATCGTCGTATAAATTCACATACTCACGATAGTTGATGGTCAGCTCTTCATAATCGTAATCACCACCGAAGGTTTTTACATACCATCGATGTTCAAAGCTGACTAAGCGACCAGAGTAAGGGTTGGTTTCGTAGTCTCGGGTATCGTACTCAAGCGCCAGAATAATACCCAGGTTAGTCGTATCTTCTAATTGCTCTGGTGTTAATGCGCTACCGTCTGATTCTTGATGGTATAGGAACGTGGCGTCGATACCCGTTTTGATAAAGTAGCCTTCAACAAATTGATAGGCAACGGTGGGTTCTAATCTAAGGTATAGCGCCTCATGCTCAGTTTCATTGCCATCTTGTTCGGCAGCGTCTTTTCCCACACCCCAATATTTACTGGGTGTCTGAGAGAGACGTCCCATCAAACCTAACTTCCATTGGTTTTGATTTAAGAACGTTGTGTTGTCGACGCCTATCCCATAAGTACCCTCAGACGATACATAGCCGCTCAGCGTCAGAGTCGAGAGTTGGTTGCCTGTTTCAAGGCCTTGAGGCGCATACAAACCCACGGCGGCCACACCAATACCGACACCTTGTTCAGGGTTGGCAAAGGGGCCGGGTAAAACGCCCCAATCCATGCCACCAGACAAATCCACCTCATCACTAGAGCCAAAGAACTCCAGTAAATCGGTCACCCAACCCGTGCCTTTGTTGGTCAGGTCGTTACCTTCAGCCAATGCGTAAAAGGGGGCGCTAGAAAGTAGCAGCAGGCTTATTGGATTGGATAAACGCTTCATTAACTGCGTACACCATGTTGACCTAAGGTGTTAGCCTTAGGTGTATGTGCGCGGATAAATAGGGACGGGTTTGTTGGCATCTTTAAAAGCGGGTGTCCAAAGAGATAAATGCACTTTGACGGTCGCCAAAGCCAAATTCACCGATGATGTTGAAAGTAGGGTTGATGACGTAGTTGAAGCCGACGACGGTGTTCCATTCAGATTCAAGCTCCTGTTTAACAACAAAACCTGCTGTTTCTCCTTCTGCTTCAATCATGTTTACGAACTCCGCGGGGAAAATATCTCGTAAATCACCCTTTAGGGTTTGTTGAATATTCTGATATTGACCACCCACCCAAACACGAATTGGATGGCCGTGATTAGTAAAATCAAAACCTACTCTTGGCGTTACAACGATAGAGTCGATGCCGCCATCAATAACAGTAAGATTAGTTTTAGTGTAACTTGCATCAATAATGGTGAACCATTCTTCATACCCACCAGCAACAACGAAACCACCACCATACATGTTGCCGTCGAGGTCAAGCTTGAACGGAAGTTGTGGTAGCGTGAGGTTGCGATCATTACCGTAGTTTACGTTTACTATTATGTCTGTTTCAGAATAGCCAGATATCTTCCCGGCAATAGCGTAAAAGTTTAAGAATGGGAAAAGCCACATATCTGCGCGAACAGTCCATACCTCACTTTCTTGATACCCACCAATAGTCTCTACATCAATGCTATTGATTGGGATATCAGCGGGGATCCCAGGAATTGGTGGGATTAGGCAATCTCCAGTAATTGGATTACAAACACCAGGGAAACCGGGAGTACCTTCATTTCCAAGACTGTCTTTTATGCCATTTAAATCTATTGAAGTAACATTAATCCCTTGCTCGACCTTCATGTAACCCACGCTAAGTCCAAATGCTTTAGGCAGAACGTAACCACGCTCTTCTGCTTCTGACTTCCAAATAGGGAGCTCGAATGATGAGGCGTATGAATAGGTAGGAGCAAAAGTAGTGCCAATGATGGCGGCGGCAGTGGAGAAACGTCTAAGTTCCATTCAGAAATCCAAAAGGTATAAAATTGTGATACGGATAACGCAATTATATACCTTTTGAACAAAAAAGTGAGAAATTACACAGATTTACATTTAGCTAAGTGGGTGTTTTATATTCACTTTGTTTAGTATTTCATCGATCAATTGCAATGTAGCAATGGTCTGCTCAGGAGATATCACCTCACTGAATAATTTGCCTTCACGCAGACAGCTTTGCACTTCGCGAACTTGATACTCAAACCCTGAACCTTCATGAGGAAGATTAAGCGCAATGGGATCGTTACCGTACACCTCAAGCGTTGCTTTTGTGGCATCCCAAAAAGCGCCATCAATGGTTATTTTTCCGTCACTACCATAGATTGTCATGCAGTTATCTAGGTTGGACCTAAAAGAGCAGGTGAACTGGCTGGTGAAGTCGCCGTAATCCAATGTCGCAGAGCAGCGTTCATCAACATTGGTTTCGCCAACGAACACATGTGACGAGATACTTTGTGGCTCTCGTTTAGCTAGATATTGAGTCAAAGAAATATTATAGATGCCTGCGTCGAGCAGCACACCACCAGCCAGTTTTGGATTGAATAAGCGGTCTTCATAATTGCGCTCTGCCTTGAATCCAAAAGTAGAGTGGATATTTTCTAGCTGTCCAATCTGACCGTCTTCAACCCAGCGTTTTACCTCAAGCCAAGTAGGAAGAAATCGGCTCCACAGCGCCTCCATTAAAAAGACGTTGTTGTCTTTGGCAATCTCAAATAATGCTTTTGCTTGAGATGCATTAACGGTAAGTGGCTTTTCACACAATACAGCTTTGCCTGCTTCAAGACACTGCTTAGCAGTATCAAAGTGAAACTGGTGGGGGCTGGCGATATAGATAACATCGATTTCTGGAGAGTGGATGAGCTCAGCATAACTATCGAACACATGGGTTATATTGTGCTGCTTGGCAAATGATTCAGCGTTAGGACGACTGCGACTGGCCACACCATATAATCTGCCATCATTGATTACGCTAAATGCTTCGGCGAAGCGATTAGCAATACGCCCCGGTGCGATAATTCCCCAGTTGATCATCCGTTATCCTATTCGTTAGTCTTCTGATTTGAGTTCGTTCAATGGCAGCCAATCAATGGTGACGCCGGCTTGATTAAACATGTCTTCACTGACCTTGATTTTGTCTCCCCAACGAGAGAGAAAATCCGGTTCTTGTTCTGGGCAGTGTACCGAAGAGATGCCGGTTTGAATGATCTTCGCCGCACAGTTTGGACAAGGGAAGTGGGTTACCCAGATCTCACAGCCATCTAAGTCACGTTTCGCGAACAAGATCGCGTTTTCTTCCGCGTGCAAGGTTTTCAAATACTTCATATCACGCTCATCAGTCTCAGCGCTGTCTGTAATACCGTGTGGATATCCGTTAAAGCCAACTGACACAATACGGTTGTGCTTGGTAATAACAGCTCCAACTTGAGTAGAAGGGTCTTTACTCCAAGAACCCACCAGTTCAGACATCTGATAAAAGCGCTTTGCCCATTTCGTTAGCATGTTTAATTCCTTGATTTAACTGAAAGTACAACGTTAATCTTATGGGTTTTAGCTTAACGGTTATTCCTTACAAGCCAAAACATTTTTATTCGATTAACCGTATCTGTTTGTAATTTATGCCAGATGTGGCTTGAACATGATTCTGCTAGGCTTGTCGAGAATTTTGTCTATACAGTTGATCTATTGGTTTACTTGAACCAATAGTTAATCGTTAATTTCATAGGGTGATGTTTAAATTTGTTAATCCTTATTCGTGGCTTGCCTGGTTCGGGCAAGTCCACATTAGCTAAACAGCTAACACGAGCACATGAATTACTGCATTTAGAAGCGGATATGTACTTCACCGACGAGAACGATGAAAACTATCAATTTGATGCAAGCAAGCTTGGAGCGGCTCACCTTTGGTGCCAAAAGCAGACCCTAAAGAACCTCAAACAAGGCAACTCTGTTGTGGTTTCCAATACCTTCACTCAAGTATGGGAAATTAGACCTTATCAAAGAATGGCACAACAGTGCTCAGTTGAGCTATACATATATGAATGTGAAGGGCAGTTTGCGAATGTTCACAATGTTCCGCTAGACAAGATTGAAGCAATGCGCAAGCGCTGGGACGTCTTACCACGAGATCTAAAAAAGCGTCTAAAATCAATTGAGTACTAATGCACAAGGAGAGTGGTATTGCGACAGTTTATCGAAGGCCTACCTAAAGTAGAGCTTCATTTACATATCGAAGGGACGCTAGAACCAGAACTCATGTTCGAACTGGCGAGAAGAAACAACATTGAGATACCATTTTCTAACGCTGCGGAAGTTCACAAGGCTTATCAGTTTAACAATTTACAGTCTTTTCTTGATATCTATTATCGAGGGGCAAACGTACTGATCACAGAGCAAGATTTCTTTGATTTAACTTGGGCCTACTTACTAAGGTGTCACCAAGATAATGTGATGCATACTGAAATCTTTTTCGACCCCCAAACTCATACCAATAGAGGCGTATTGTTTGATACGGTTGTTAATGGTATCCATAGTGCTCTTATCAAAGCCCATGAAGACCTTGGTATCACTAGCCATTTAATTATGTGTTTTCTGCGTCATCTCGATGAAGACTCGGCGTTAGAAACACTTCAAAGCGCCTTGCCTCATAGGGATAAAATCATAGGAGTGGGTTTAGACTCTTCTGAATCGGGACATCCGCCCAAGAAGTTTCAAAAGGTTTTCCAGTTGGCATTAAAGGAGGGATTTCTCACAGTTGCTCACGCTGGAGAAGAAGGGCCTTCAAGTAATATTCAAGATGCAATGACGATGCTCGGCGTGTCTCGTATCGACCATGGAATACGTTGTGTTGATGATCCCAAGCTTATTGAGACGCTACAAGTGCTGCAAATCCCATTGACTGTTTGTCCATTATCAAACGTCAAATTGAAGGTGTTCGATACCATGGAAGAGCACAACATCGTAGAGCTACTGCATCAGGGACTGTGCGTGACCATTAACTCAGATGATCCTGCGTATTTTGGTGGCTATATGACAGATAACTTTCATCAAATCGCCCTGACTCATCCAGTGGAATCTAAAGAACTCGCTCAGTTTACCCGCAATGCCATCAAGGCAAGTTTTGCGAGCGAAGCTCGTAAGCAAGATCTATTACGACACTTAGAGGGTTACCTTGTCCAAGGGATCCACTGATTATTGATATTTGCCAAGAGCCAAGGTTAGGTTACTGATGACCTTGTCTCTTATGTGAAAAGGCTCAATAACCTCAACTAGATTAGCGTTTTTCATTAACCACCACTCAAAGCCTAAACTATCACGTACTTTCGCTCGAATAGTGGTGTGCTCATCATCGGACTCTATAACGGATTGACACTCAGAAAGCTGCGTTTCTTCGATAAGGTGTAAGCCGTGATAGTTGTTGATTTTGAGCACGACTTCGGTGAATTGCCCCCCAGAGAAATGAGGCACATGCTCCTCAATATATTGCTTAGCACTAAAGTTTTGATGGGGCTTTAATACCGTAAAGCCGAGCGACATATCGGTGATTCTATGGATAGCAAAGGTGCGGTACTCTTGGCTGTTTTCTTTCACTGCCAGTAAATAAAAGCTGCGACCATGCAGAGCAATACCAAGAGGTTCGACACTGTACGGTTCGTCATGCAAACTGCCACGTTTTCGGTATTTCATTTTGAGTAGTCGCTTCTCTAATATTCCCTGCTCGATAGTGTCTATTAGAGCTTCATCAAAGCTTGGCGAGGTGAGTTGAAACTCAATAGGTGCATAGCTAAAGCGTTCCTTCCACAGTTCAATTCTTTTGTCTCTCTCGGCTTTACCTGTACTGATGAGGTTTGACACTTCTTTGCGCATGGTAGGTGGGAGCATTTCCAATACTTCGTGTTCAATAATTTGCAAAGAAAGGACGCTACTCATTGCCGCAGGATTGATAGGGTGCTGCTGGCCCTGAGAGATCTTTATCTGATGAGGACGTTTTTCAGTATCAATTTCGACAGAATAATAATCTGACGCCACCTTATTGATAACCCTTTGCACTGTCTTCATTTGGCTCTTGTCATCTAGGGTGGAGTCGATAAGATCCTTTGAAAGCAATATATGGCGCAGTTCAAGACTGGTGACATAATCGGGATGGCAGGGAATATTTTGCAGAACGAGTTGATAGCGCTCAAACGTTTTGGACATTGCTTTACACCTTCTCATCAGATAACGTTGAATATTCTAGTTAAAGGGACAGTTTTTGTCTCTATATTGACCATAATTAGTAGTGTCATCGTTAATTGGAATAGAAAATATGCGATTTACTCTCGCAATGTGCATGATGGTATTGGCTACTTCATTCAGTGCATTTGCAGACAATACCTGCCGAACAGACTCTCTAGGCACAACGCGCTGCAGTGATGGCACCACTTATCGCACCGATTCATTGGGCACGGTAAGAGACAACAAAGGCAATACATGGCGTACTGACTCTTTGGGCACAGTAAGAGGCAGTGACGGAACCACTTACCGCACCGACTCTTTAGGGACGGTAAGGGACAATAAAGGTAATAGCTGGCGTACAGATTCTCTGGGAACAGTTAGGGGTAGCGACGGCACTACCTGTCGAAAAGACTCTCTTGGCACGGTTAGATGCACTAAATAACAAGGAATTATAATGACTTTAACCTATGTGATTTTTGGCTTAGTGGTTCTGCTGACATCAGCAGTGGCGTATTGGGTCGCTCAGCGTCCTGTTGGGCAACTGAAGCTAGAGCTCGAGCTAGCCAATGCAGAATTGGCGAATCAGTCAGAGCTGGCGCAGAGTACGCAACAAAAGCTAGAACATGCGCAAGAAGATGTAAGCGACTTAGAAGTGCGCTGTGCTCAGCTAGGCTCTGAACTCCAATCTGTCCGAGTCTCTGAGCATACCTACAGAAAACAGCTAAGCGAAAGAGAACACACCCTGCGTCAAACCTCTGAATTGCTTAGTGAAGCAAAGGTGGCGGAGAGTTCGGCAACGGCCAGTTTTAAAGCCAAACTCGAAGAGCTGCAGCTTGAAAACCAAAGAAGCCAGGCACTCAACGTTGAACTTCGTGATCTAAATGAAAAGTACTCTAATGCTATGGGTAAGATTGGAGAGCTTAACACTGAGATTGAGACCAAGCAGACCCATTACGATCAGCAAATTGCGTTACTTAAAGAGAGCAAGCAAGAACTGAGCAAGGAGTTTGAGCGTCTAGCGAATGAAATCTTAGAGCGTAAAGGTCAGGCATTTAAGCAGCTTAATACTGAAAGTATGAGCTCTATTTTAAATCCTATTCATCAAGAGCTACGAGGCTTTAAGAACAAGGTTGAGGATATCCATAGCAGGGAGACTGAGCAGCGAGTGCAATTGCGTACTGAACTGCAGAATCTGCAAAAACTTAACCGAGAGATCACTGACCAAGCGGATAAACTCACTACTGCGCTTAAAGGCGAGAAAAAAGTGCAGGGCAACTGGGGCGAGTTAATGCTTGAGAATGTTCTGGATAACTCCGGGCTTCGCCTAGGCACTGACTACAAGCGAGAAGTGAGCATCGATAGTGAAGAGGGACGCTTTAGACCCGATGCTATTGTTTATCTTCCGCAGAATAAGCACTTGGTTATTGATGCTAAGACCTCACTAAACGCCTATACGCGTTATGTGAATTCAGAAGATGTGAATGAGCGAGAAATCGCCCTGCGTGAACATGCCTCAGCGGTGCGCGATCGCATTAATGAGCTAGCAGCAAAAGAGTACAGCAAGCTGCCAGGTCTCAATTCGCCAGAGGTAGTGATCATGTTCATCCCTATCGAATCTGCGTATGTTGAAGCGTTAAAGGCGGACTCTAACTTGTTCCAGTCGGCGCTGGAGAAAAACATCCTTGTGGCTACCCCAACAACGCTATTAACCAGTTTGAACATAGTCAGACAGCTGTGGCGATTTGAAGAGCAAAACAAGCATACGGCTGAGTTGGCCAACCGCGCAGAGAAGTTCTACACCAAACTCAATACCTTCTTAAACTCTATGGAAGGGGTAGGTAAGCAGTTGGATAAAGCCAAAGAAACCTATGACAGAGCACTAGGGCAATTGCATACCGGTAAGGGAAACCTTATTAAGCAAGCGTCAGAGTTTAAAGAGCTGGGCGTTGCAGTTACAAGAGAATTGCCTGCCGAGTTAGTCGAGAAGGCGAACCTAGAGCTTGAGTATCACCATGCAGCGCCAGAGCTGACTGTGATTGATCACAGCAATAGCTAAACGGCTAAAACCACAAACACTATACTTAGGGCAATTACTAATGAAGGCGATTGCCTTACATCTCCAAAACGAGATAAACGAATAATAAAGGAAACACAATGGCATCACGCGGCGTAAACAAAGTCATCATCGTAGGAAATTTAGGCACTGACCCTGAACTGCGTCACTTCTCAAACGGCAATGCAGTCGCCAACTTTACGGTGGCAACTTCTGAGACTTGGCAGGATAAAGCGACCGGTCAGCAACGCGAAAAAACCGAGTGGCACCGCATCTCTGTCATGGGCAAACTGGCTGAGATCGCGGGCAATCACCTGCGAAAGGGCTCTCAAGTGTATATTGAAGGGCAATTGCAAACCCGCAAGTGGCAGGATAAATCTGGCCAAGAGCGCTACACCACAGAAGTGGTCGTGCAAGGCTTTAACGGCACCATGCAAATGCTAGGTGGTCGTCAGCAAGGCGAACAAAGCAGCCCAGGCAATCAATATGCTGGTGCTGGTGGTTCAAATCAAGGTCAGTTTGGCGCGGGCAATGCCTCTGCTAATGCACCGACTAATCCAGGCCAATCTGGCGCACCAGGTGGATTTACCCCAAGCCCTGATGACTATGACGATATTCCGTTCTAGACCCTGCTTTTCAAGTTAGTCAGTTAACACCCAAAGACAAAAACAAGGCTCAACAGTGTGTTGAGCTTTTTTGTGTCCGTTTAATAGAGGCGATTATTTCACCATCTACTGTTAAGGACACTTGTAGTCGCCAATCTCGGTATCTTGACCTTACACGACGACAGTAACGTTTGTTACTGTCGTCAATTGATAAGAACAAGATAACCATCAGCTTTATACTGGGTAAATACTCCGTAAAGACTTTAAGTTGATGATAAGAGAGATGTAACTGTGTTTGACGAAGAACTTGAAGAAGAGTGTGGCAGTATTATTGGCGATATCTTGGTTGGCTTTGGTATCTTCTTTCTGGCGATCGGTATTTTTAAGCTGATCTTTGCTGCCATTGAAGCGTTTTTTATTCTGCTGAGTTTCTTGTTCAATTGCATACTGTGGGTGTTCTATAAAGCGAAGCTAATAGCGGTAAGAGGAACCGGCTACCAAGCGTCTGAGTCAAATGATGAAGAGCTCGCCAGTTATGGCGGTCGAAGCCCGTATGCTCATGGTCTAGCAGCCCTTGTGATGATAGTCGGTGGTTTATCTTTGTTTATGGGTAATGATGCGAGCAATGTGTCAGCAAATGAATCCTATCGAATGAATCGAGAAGTGGTTCAAACAGAGCCGGCTAAGTTACCTCTATTACAAGCAAAGGTGCTAGCGACTAAGCTCAATGCACGTAAAGAGCCACATACAAAAGGCAAGATCCTGTACAAGCTAAAACGCAACCAGACCGTTGATGTCTATATGAAGCAGGATGGCTGGTGGTTGGTTGACGTGAATGGCGTTAGGGCTTGGGCAAGTGCCAAGTACCTGCGGGCTCAATAGACACTATTGCTCAACCGTACACTAGAGAACAAAACAGAAACGCCCAATTTTAATCTGCAAATTGGGCGTTTTTGTTTGAACTGAGATTTTCTAGCTCTCAATTATTGACGTCTGCTAGCTCTTAATTACTGAGCTTTGCTAGCTAGCCACTCAAAAATCGCACTCAAGCGTGAATCATCAAGATTGAACAGCGTATCACCCACATACCATTCGATCATAGATTGCTGCGGATTGCCGGTCACTTGAGGATTTCCCAGCCAAACGCCTTGCTCTTTGGCAAGCTGGTCTCTGATCTCAACGGCGGTTTCATAGTCGAAGGGTAAGATCAGGTGAAGCATGTTCGCCTGTGGCTCGACAGGGTTTAAAGTGAACTGCGGAAATGCCTCGAGCAACGTATAGATTTCTTTAGTGCGACGGTATAGCGCTGGCATTTGCTCTAAGCGCTGCTCAAACTGCATCGCAGCTGAAACCACGTAGGGGGTTCTATGGTAAACATTGCCACCTTGGCGCTGCATCCATTTTCTAGCGAGAGCGATAAAGGATTCATCTCCCAGTAAGATTGAGCCACCGAGTCCGCCAAGTCCCTTATAAAGCGATACATAGGTAGTATCAAAACCGGCGGCTATCTCGTGGTATGGCTTGTCATAGAAAGCGGCAGACTCCCACAAGCGAGCGCCGTCCATATGCAGGTGTATGTTGTTTTCCTTGCAGTAGGCCTTGATGGCTTGTAGATCATCCCATGGCAGCAGCTGACCACCAATCTCGCGCATAGGCAGTTCGTACAACACCGCTGACAGTTCATCAGGGCAAGAGGCGAGGTCATCGACCTTCCAAGGTCGGTAACGGTTGCCTAGATTAAGGACATTGAAGCGTTGCTGCAGCTGATAGTTTTGATTCTCATGGCGCAAGATATGACTGGTTTCATGCATCCCAACCAACTTATTACGCTTTTGTCGGCAGACTAAATCCAGAACCGTTGGCTGAGTCAGTGTGCCTGTCATTACAAATAGGCCAGCCTGGTAACCGAGCAGTTTTGCTATTTTCGCCTCGAAGTTTTGGATCAAGGCACCTTCGCCATATACGTCGTGCTGAATATCGTTGTTTTCACACCATGTTGCCATTTGAGAGAAAAGCTCGGCGGGGGTAGGCGTGTGATGGCCCGATAATATGAGATCACATTCAGCGCGTAGGTTGTTTGTCATGTTACCCTTCCTTTGGTTTTAATTATTCATGCTATAGGAGTTGTTAATACACCTCAACTCTCTCTTTTATCAAACCAAATCTTTGCGATACTCATAATAGGATTTGATTGCACTGCTTAATACATAGTGGAAGGAGTGCACGATATGCAGCTGTGTTTTAATGCCTCTTCCTCTACCAGGTTGCCATTTTATCCAGCCTAGATCAGCAAGGTTCTTCATTGTTTTTGCCACATTCCGAGTGGAGCAAGACATGACGCGAGCTAAGGTTTGAGTGTCTAATTTAGGAATGTTCATTGGAGCCGTACCTTTGTTTTCCCGCCCACAAAAGAAAAGACCGAAGTGATAAACACTGTCGGTCTTTTTTGTAGAGGTTAATCATTAGGAGCTATACATAGAACTCGAAAATTTATTCAGAGACTGTAATTACTCTTTTTTCTGAGTCCAAGTGTGGAATGCGTTGCGGTGTTGCTTTTGCTGCATTCTTTGCTTGTGTTTACATTGTCTTCCAATACGAGTTCGTCTAGTGCGGGTTAGGCGGTTCATTTTATGTACTCAAAAGTGTGTTGCTGACCGTAAGTGCGGTCAAAAAGGAATGAACAAGGTGTACAATAATTGCTCGCTTTTAAGTATGTACGCGAATGACGGATTTTTCCTGTTCTATTTTCATCACAGATCACAATAGGGCAAATCAGTCGTAAGCCGTGTTGGGATTAAATATTCATCTTAGGTACGGTATAATGCCTTGCCTCTACAATACAGACACTATTTGTCGCTTTTTAGCGATATGATAGAGACTAGATCTTCAACTACTGATTCATAACAAATAAAGGTGAATACTGTGTATACACAAGGCGATTTATGCCCGCATTGCGGAATACTTATCATGATGCCAACAGATTTGGAGCCAGTTTGCCTGTGTTGTGGTAAAACTATTAATGAAGACGAAGATGAGTAACCTACACGCGTCTTATTAAACGAATTTAACCCTATCTTTCATAGATATAGGGTATTGTGAAAAGTTCTATCTCTTTACTTTTAAAACGACTTTCCTACGTTGGTTTTGATGAAAATACTGCACACCTCTGACTGGCATTTGGGCCAGAATTTTTTTACTAAAAGCCGCTTAGCTGAACATGAGCAGTTTATTCAGTGGCTTTTAGGCACCGTTGAGACCGAACAGGTCGACTGCGTCATCATCGCCGGTGACGTGTTTGATACTGGTACGCCTCCAAGCTACGCACGTGAGTTGTACAATCGCTTTGTTGTGGATATGCACAAATTAGGGTGCCAGCTTATCGTTCTTGGGGGCAACCACGACTCAGTCGCCATGCTCAATGAGTCAAAACAGCTTCTCAAGCAGCTTCATACTCAGGTAATCGCGAGCGTAGGAACAGAGATCTCAGAGCAAATACTAGAGATGAAAAATAGTAGTGGGGATGTTGGCGCTATTGTTTGTGCCGTTCCTTTCATTAGGCCAAGAGATGTGGTTAAGAGCGTGTCTGGAGAGTCGGGAAGTGAAAAACAAAAAGCACTCGGCGAGGCGATAAAAGCCCATTACTCAACCCTTTATCAAAACGCTTTGCAGCTGCGTTCAAGCAAAGAGTTAGATGTGCCTATCATTGCGACAGGGCATTTAACCGCGCTTGGGGTAACTACCTCAGAGTCAGTTCGAGATATCTATATTGGCACGTTAGACGGCTTTGCCGCTGACGGCTTCCCGCCAGCAGATTACATTGCCCTTGGGCATATTCACCGCCCGCAAAAGGTCGCTAAAAGTGAGCATATTCGTTATAGCGGTTCGCCTATCTATCTGAGCTTTGATGAGCTGAAATCCCAGAAACAAGTGGTGTTGGTGGAGTTTGCATCAAGCCATCTTGTGGGTATAGAGCCCGTTGCTATCCCTTCATTTCAGCCGATGTTTTCTTTAAAGGGCGATTTAGCTAGCTTGCAGCAGCAATTAGATAGCATCAGCGTTGAAGAAGGTATATCTGTGTGGGTGTCTATTGAAGTTGAGGTTCAAGATTACCTAACGGATCTTCAGCAAGCGGTACAAAAGATGATTGGTGACAGAGGGATTGAAGTGTTACAACTGCGCCGCTCTAGATCGCACAGAGAACGCACGTTAAATCAGGAGCAAGCCGAAACCTTGTCAGAACTTAGCCCAATAGAGGTGTTTAGTAAGCGACTAGCTGTTGAGGTCTTTGACAACGAAGAAGACAAAGCCCGACAGCAGAGAATAACCACGCGCTTTAAGCAGATTGTCGAAGATGTTGAAGGGGAGAGATCATAATGAAGATCCTTAATCTTACCTTCGAAAACCTAAACTCCCTCAAGGGTAAATGGCATATCGATTTCTCATCGCCCTCTTTTGTGGAAAGCGGTTTGTTTGCCATTACTGGCCCAACGGGCGCTGGCAAGACCACCATTCTCGATGCCATCTGTTTGGCTATCTATCACGAAACCCCAAGACTGGGCGGGATCTCAACATCAAACAATGAAATCATGACTCGCGGCACAGCCAGTAGCAGTGCAGAAGTAGAGTTTGAGGTTAAGGGTAAGGCGTATCGTGCCCACTGGAGCATGCGCCGCTCTCGCAACAAGGCGGATGGCAATCTGCAACCAGCGACCGTTGAGTTAGCCGAGGTAGAGTCTGGCAGCATTATCGCCGACAAGGTGAAAACAAAGAATGAGCAGGTCAACGAGATAACGGGGCTAGATTTTTCTCGCTTCACTAAATCCATGATGCTTTCTCAAGGCCAATTTGCCGCATTTCTAAATGCCAATGCCAACGATAGGGCTGAATTACTAGAAGAACTTACCGGCACCGAGATCTATGGTCTTATCTCAGAGCGCGTTCATCAGCACTACAGCGATGCAAAGGTTGCCTTAGGCCAGCTTAATGCACGCGCCGAGGGCGTTGCACTGCTGTCGCAAGAGCAACTTAAAGAGTTAAACGAACAACAAGTAGAGCTCACAGCATTAAGCTCAAGTCAGCAGTCACAGCAAACGTTATATCAATCACAGCTGAACTGGTGGGGGCAACAGCAGTCGCTAGAACAGAAAGTGACAACGCAACAAAATAGCCTTGCTAATGCACAAGAAAAACATCACGCATTGCAACCCGACATTGAAAAACTGCAACGCAGTGCTCCAGCAGAAGGGATGCGTACCAGCTTTGAACTATGGGCCAACACCAAGTCTGAAAGCGAGCAATTAGAGACGCAAATTGCGGGTAAACAACAATCTATTGATGAACAAAACAAAGCCCTAGAGCCACTTCAAGAAGGCGTACATCAAAACCAGCAACGACTGAATCAAGCAGTGGAGCAACAAACGCAGTTACGAGAGTTAATTCAGCAGCAGATTGTTCCACTAGATACGCGCATTGCTGAGCAGAAAAAATCAGTGACACTACAAACGACGGCAACTGACGAATCGCTTCAGGCACAACAAGGCATAAACAAAAGAAAACTTGAGCTTTCAGCTGAGATAGAGTCTGCGCATAAAGCGGTGACAGAAGGGAAAGTCTATCTAGACGCTCACGCTAAAGATGAATGCCTACAAAGTGCCTTACCTTTGTGGATACAGAGCTATAAGCAATATGCGCAATCGCTAACAAAGTCTAAGCAAGCAACGCAGTTGGTTACGTCCCTCAATAGTGAGTACAGCAAGGGTAAACACACTCTAGATTCAACACAGCAAAAAGTGGAAGAGTCGAAGCGCGTTCTACTGGAAAAAACCAAGCTATTTTCCAGTACACAAGAGCAGTTAGAAGCAGCCCTTAAAGACGGCGACACGTCATCACTGCATGACCAACTGCAGGCTTTGCAAAGTAGCCACCCTGGCTATATAAGACTGGAAAATGGCAATGCTAAGCATGCTGAGAACGGTAAGGAATTACATGAACTTACCCAGTTTATAGACCAGCAAACAAGTTTGATTGCGAAAAAGCGTCAACAGGTCACTGAACTTCGTAGTAAGCAGGCACAACTTGAGCAAAGTGTAGCGGATATTAGGCAGCTTCTTGATCAAGAAAGTGAACTGGCGAAGTACAGAGCGCAGTTAGATAATCATACGCCGTGCCCGCTGTGCGGATCTGCCGAACACCCCGTGTTGCAGTCCAGCGACAGTGTTGATGTGACAAACTTGCTGACGAGGCAAACAGACACAAAGCATCAACTCACTCAAACAACGACAGAGTTAAAGGAACAAGAAGCACAGTTAAATACGCAGCTGAGCCATCAGCAGCACGCTGAGAAAAGGCATCCAGCTCTGTTACGAGAAAAAGAGAAGATACAAGAACTGTGGGACACGCTTACCGTATCACTTGGCTTAGTTTTAGATCTAGGTGACAGCCAAGGTGTTGAGCGCTTACTGCAGAAAAACGCAGAGCAACAAAAGGACATCAATACTCAGCTTAAGCGTTTGGACAACCTTCAGAAAAATCGAGATGAAGCGAATAAGGCGCAGCAAGAATGCCAAACCTCAGTTTCATCATTGACTGATAATCTAAATGCGCAGTCGAGCGCCCTTGCTCTTATCAACAGCAAACTGGAATCTGCGCAAAAGGAAGCCAAGCAATGGAGTGATGAGGCAAGCACTGTTTGGAGTGAATTGGCGGCAGAGGTCAAAGCGTCAGGTTTTAATTTGCCAGAGACTGATACTGAGCTGTGGTTTAATCAAAAGCATGAAGACCTCAGTTGCTGGCTAAAACTGACCACTGAAATACAGCAATCAGAGCAGCAGTTAGATAGATTGCGTACTCAAAGTCACGCTTTAGAAGAGACGCTAGTTTCTGCAAACACAAGGCTTGAACAAGAGCGCTCTCGCTTAAAAGAGATGCAATCAATCCTGCTAATTGTTGAGAAAGAGCGCCAAGGGTTATTTGCGGATAAATCGGTAACCGCTGAATCTGAAAGAATGCGCCTAGAGGTGGAAGGGGCAGAGAAGCGCTATAAAGTCGCTATAGAAAATAGAGATTCGTGTAAGAGCACAATTGCCACGTTATCGGGCGAGTTAGCGTCAATGCACCAGCAGAAACAGCTTGTTGGCGATAAATTATTGCAACACACCAAGGCATGGGAGAGCGAATTACAATCGAGCCCTTTCTCTTCCATTCATGAGTTCCAAGCGGCGTTACTGTCTAAACAAGAAAGAGATGCGCTCACTGCAAAGATTGAAGAGAGTAAAAAGAATCTAGAGCATGCCAAAGCAACGCTTGCTAGCGCCAGTTCTGCATTGGTTGCACATAAGCAAGATGCAGACGAAAAAGGCTGGGAGCTGCAGCCTCAGGCAGCCCTTGAGCAAGAATTTGCTCTTATTAAGCAAGAGGCTGATCAGACGCTGAAACAGCAGGGCGAAATTACTCAGCAGATCGCCTCTGACCAAGCTAATCGTCAACGTCTAAGTGGTTTGCTGGATGAAATAGAGAAGTTTGAGCAAGAGTACAATGATATCTCACACCTCAACTCGTTGGTGGGCTCGGCAAAGGGGGACAAGTTTAGAAAGTTTGCTCAAGGTCTAACCCTAGAGAACTTGGTGTATCTTGCGAATAAGCATTTGGCGCGTTTTCATGGACGATATGAACTACAGCGTAAGTCCGATGATGGCCTTGCGCTTCAGGTACTGGATACCTGGCAAGGAGATGCGGTGCGTGATACCAAGACCTTGTCCGGTGGTGAGAGTTTCTTGGTCAGCCTTGCATTAGCCTTGTCTCTGTCGGACTTGGTGAGCCATAAAACCAGTATTGACTCGCTGTTCCTTGATGAAGGCTTTGGTACGCTTGATGCGGAAACCCTAGATATGGCACTCGATGCACTCGACAACTTGAATGCGTCGGGCAAGATGATCGGTGTTATTAGCCACGTAGAGGCGATGAAAGAGAGAATACCTCTGCAGATCAAGGTATCGAAACGAAGTGGTCTTGGCGTCAGTGAACTTAGCCGAGAGTACGCCTTGTAAGCCTAAGTACATAACTAAACACAAACAGTCGCACCTATAGCGACTGTTTTTGTCTTGAATGTCGCTATTGTGGAACAAGATTTAAAATTGATTCTATAAGGGTTGGCGATGGTTAAGTGGGGCGTGGGTATAGCGGTTGTGTTGGCGTTGTTGAGCCACTGGGAATTGGCACTCATCGCGGTGATTTGCATCCCAATTGCTATGGTGGCTATCCCTACAATGATCATCACGGCAGGTGCTACTATTGGTGTGTTGTTGGCGAAAGGTCTGTTGATCTTATTGCTCATCTTGATCTTTGGCTAATCACTTTAAACGATGTGGAGTGTGTGATGGACTACCAAGAGTTCAACCAATTTTGTAGCTCATTTAAGGCAACAGATCATGTTGTGCAATGGGGTAATGCCGACGTCTGGAAGGTAGGCGGCAAGGTGTTCGCTATTGGTGGATGGAGTAAAGAAAAAACACCCGCATTCACGTTCAAAACCTCAGACCTGAATTTCCAGTTTTTAAGTGATCACGATGGATACATACCAGCGCCTTATTTTGCCAGTCGCGGAATGAAGTGGATTCAACAGGTAGATACCAGTGGCCATTTGGATGAAGAGCTAAGATATTATCTTTCTGAATCTTATCGCTTGGTTGCCCTTGGTTTAAGTAAACGTAAGCGCGTAGAGCTTGGTATCGACCTCTAAACTATTCCAGCGACTTCTCACTGTTACCACTTCAACATGCTTGTTATTGTCAAAGTGTACTAAACTCACTCATCTGACCACATTAAAGTTAACGTATCTACTAGTTTGGAAAAGGAGAGCCCAGCATGTACCCATTTTTTCGCCTTGCTAAGGTGTATTGGCAAGCACGAAAACAATCTTCATTAAAGATAGGTGATAAAACGACGACGTATTTTTCTTGCCGCCCGTGGGATCTCGATATTTTTAACGAGCTTAACAATGGCCGAGTGTTAACCCTTTACGATCTCGGACGAACGGCGTTAGGCATTCGTTGTGGGCTGATGACCGTGCTCGCAAACAAACGTTGGGCATTAGTGGTAGCAGGGAGTTCGGTACGCTATAGAAAGCGCATCCATATGTTTAATAAGATCACTATGCACACTCAATGTGTAGGCTTTGATGATAAATGGCTTTATGTCGAGCAATCCATGTGGGTAAAAGGGCAACCATGCTCTTCGGTACTGATACGAGCTGGAGTCACGTCTAAGAAGGGGATTGTAAGCCCGAATGAGGTGCTAGAAGCTATGGGCGAAAGCAACTTGTTTGGAGCACTTCCATTGTGGGTCAATGAATGGGTAGATTCAGAACAGCATCGTCCTTGGCCACCATTGGATGGTGAGATTGAGGTTGAACCACAGGCAGAGAAAGCTTGAGTGTTTGTCAGGCAATCTGGATAGAAAGCCTGACAATCATGATCTGTTAAGCTCTACTCTTTTTTAAGTAAGGCTTTGGATTTACTTGGCCGAGTACGAAAAAGTTAGCTGCTCCCACCAGACAAATACTCACTAGGGTTGCCATAAACATTGGCATTATGTCGCCACTTGGCATGCTCAGTTCAAGCACCACATGAAATGAAAATAGAGAGATGATCACTGCCAGTAAACCAGTGGTAATTTTTGCAAAAAGAGGTTTGTTCATCGGTGTACTCTGAGTGGCTGAAAACATACGCGGTGATGCTACAGCATTCTCAAAAACTTGCTTATCATTAGATGCCATTGATTAAAATTCCTTTGATGTCTTAGCCAAGATTGTGAGAGAACGCTACATCTTGGCTAGATTGTCTTATTCCGTTAAAAGTGCGCGGCCCATCCTATCAAGAAGCCTTGTGACGCAGTGTCATAAGCAAAGGTATCACCATTGTCATAATCAACCCAAGTGGATTTGTACGCTAGGTTTAAGTCTGACCAATCATTGATGGCATAACGCACTCCAGTTTGTATTGAACTGGTAAAGTTGGTGTCTCCACTCAATCCTATATCGCCATTAAAATAGACGCTCCAGCTTTCAGTCAGAGGGGTGGTCAAGCGTGCCCCAATCAAATAATCCACCCAATCTTCTTCTAGGTTACTAGAGTCGTCAATGACACCGTTTTGAGAGCGAACCCGAGTATCGATGTCATTGTCCCACCAGCGAATACCCGCCATGTAGTCTACAAAGCCAAAGTCATACTGATAGCGTTTGAAGACCTTGGCTTCTAATACACCTTGTCGAATGTCCATGCTGCCACTTACAACATTGAAATCCTGTTGTAGCAAGGAATCAGTTTTACCCGACAGTTTCATGAAGCTGTAGTCGATGTAGAAGCCCCATGTATTCTTATACACACTCTCCCAACGTCCCATCGCTCCCATATCAATCTTGTCCATGATGAATTTTGGGTCGACATCGACATCGGCAGAGAGGTTATTGATTTTGCTGTCGCCTCGAATATTCAAAGCGAGGGCATATATTTCGATAGAGTGTTGCCAGTTGGAACTAGAGGTAGCGGGATCGTTGGCAAAAGCATCGGATGAAAAGGCTAGGGCAAGTGGCATAGCAAGCAATGAATGACAAGTAAGGTTTTTCATTGGGTCACGAATCCTTGTGTATGAAAAATCAAAGAAAATCTGTAAACCGCTTGGGGTTGTACCCATAGGGTCATGTTAATTCAGTATGGCACAATCTAATTAAATGAAAGGGTTAGGGGGATTATTGTTTGTGGATTCTGTTTTAAGTCATGGGTGTGAGTCACCAATATTTGTCGACTCTAGGAATGAAGGTGGTAGGGATAAGAGAAGTAGGATGTTCCAGATACAACAAAGCCCGCTAAAAAGCGGGCTTTATCATAAATTTGGTGGGTCCGGGCGAATTCGAATCGCCGACCCCTACCATGTCAAGGTAGTACTCTAACCAACTGAGCTACGGACCCAAATTTTGTTGTTCAATACGATTGCAGGTTAATGCAAGAGGATGGTGGGTCCGGGCGAATTCGAATCGCCGACCCCTACCATGTCAAGGTAGTACTCTAACCAACTGAGCTACGGACCCATCTTCTTGAACGAGAGTGATGTTATCGATAAGCGGGGTAGGGTTCAAGCACAAATCTTAGGTTTGTGAACTGTTTGCCGTTTTTGTAATCGAACAAGGACTTTTTTGATTGAAATGCGAACAATGCCATTGGAATTCACTAAAGAAAATAAACGCGTCTTTTCAAAGAATAAACACTTAGGTATTTGAATTCTTTGTTGAATTTGCCATTCTCATACTAGTGACTGCAATTAACTAGGAAAGGGAATGACTCAGGCAGAACAGTCTATCAACCTTGTTCGAATAGAAGACGTTAAGTTTTTCGTCGATCTTTTGATGCAAATCGATGCGGATGCGTACCAAATTCTTCGTCAAGCCACCATCCCTAATGATATCAATAGTGACAATAGCTACGACTGTTTGCCCGAAAGTGCAATGTTAAATGCTCTTGAGGTGTTGGGTTCGCACTATAGCAAAGAAGAGCTAGGGGTCATTTTTTGGGAAGGGATCCGCAATAGTTATATGCCGACCTTTGTGTCGCAACTCTCCGAACATGACTCAGTGCTCGATGCCTGCCACGAACTGACTGAGCTTGTGAAAATCTCATCACCAAACTCAAAGGTGTATCCAACGTTTACCGCTGGATCTTGGTGGCTAGTAAGAGAAAAGCTCGGCCAAAAAGAATCTTGGTATGAAGACGCAGAGGTGTTTTCTGTGCTGTTTATGGTGGAATTCATTCGCTCTATTACTCAGGCAACATGGAAACCTGAGCAGATCTCTTTAGTCAGTGATCATAGTGACCTCTATACCAGCTTACCCACTTTGCACAATGTTACGTTTATCCATCAGCGCTCTGCCACCGCTATCAAGATCCCTGAAGCGGTAATGGAGAGAGTACCGAGTTTTTATAAGAGCTCCGCTGTCTCGAACAGTGTAAAGCCAATTTTGTTCAGTGAGCCTACTTTCATGGATACCTTTAGGCTGGCTATCTCGCCTTACCTGTCTATGGGGAAACTTCCGGTAAAGCTTGCCGCTGAGATACTAAGAATGAATGTACGAACCTTACAGCGCCGTCTAGAAAAGGAAGGCTTAGTGTATAAGGCGCTCATTGAAGATATGACCTTTGAGCTGATAATAGAGGCAATGAAAACCTCTCAAGAATCTATTACCACCATTGCCAACCGATTTGGTTATTCGGATGCTGCTCATTTCACCCGCGCTTTTAAGCGTCGTTACAATCAAACCCCTAGAGCGTTCAGAAAGTCTCTTACAAACGAACCTGAATAAATGGATTGTTTTAACTCGTGTCATTAAATGGCAATTATAAAAAGTGGAACGTCTTTAATATCACTTCTAAGTTATTGAGTGTTACAGAAATTAACTCTCGGATTTCAATCCTGAAGATGATGTAACTGTAGGAAAGCAAAAAAGACCTACCCAATGGCTTCATTGTTAGATGGATATAACGTCATTAAACCTGACGAATCACGATGGATACTGAGTTTGACGCTTTATAGGAAACAACAAATGAAAAACGTTTTGAAACTTTCAGCAGTTGCAATTTCATGTTCTCTGGCATTTTCTGCCTCAGCAGCAACGACCATTTTTAAGAACGTCGATATCTTTAACGGTACAGAAGACAAGTTGTATGAAGATCACCATGTAATGGTTGTCGACAACAAAATTGCTCAGATTTCGTCGAAAGAAATTAAAGCCGAAGATGCGATAGTCATTGATGGCGAAGGCAAAACCCTAATGCCTGGTTTGATTGACGGTCACGCACACATCATGATCAACTACAACTTTGACCAAATTGAGAAGAATAAAGACCTTACAGACATCTCTATTAACTCAGTGACTGTAGCGGAGCGCTTTTTGCAAGATGGCTTTACTACGGTTCGTGATATGGGCGGCCCAGCATTTGGTCTAATGCGTGAGATTGAAGCGGGCAATGTAGCCGGTCCTCGTATTTACCCATCTGGCGGATTCATTTCGCAAACCTCTGGCCACGGTGATTTCCGAGACCGCTCTGATGCGGGCTTCTCTATTCAATCTGCGGGCGATATTTCAAACTTTGAGCGTATGGGCATTGGCGCAGTCGCTGATGGCGTACCTGAGGTGCAAAAAGCAACGCGTTTGAACCTGCGTAACGGCGCGACACAAATTAAGATCATGGCTGGTGGCGGCGGTTCATCACGCTTTGACCCAATCGATACAACGCAATACTCAGTTGAAGAGACGTGTGCCATTGTAGAAGCAGCAAAAGACTGGAACACCTATGTAGCAGCGCACGTATTTAACGACCGCTCTGTAAATCGTCTTCTCGATTGTGGCGTGAAAACCTTCGAGCATGGCTTCTTCATCAATGATGAGACTATGCAGCGTATTTCTAAGGAAGGCGGTTATGTAGTTCCGCAAATGTGGGGATTGTCACCAGACCTTGCGAAGAACCCATTGATGCCAAAAGACAAACTGCCTCTTATTGCTGAGCTACGTAAGAAGTACGGCACATTCGGCCAACGTCTTCTAGAGAACGATGTGAAGGTTGTATTTGCTTCTGACTATGTGGGTGTGAATTCGGATGCAGAACGTGCACGTCGTTATGAGATCTACTGGCGTGCTGAAGCCTTTGGTAGCAACTACGAAGTACTGAAGCAGATGACGTCTAATGCAGGTGAGATGCTGGCTATGTCAGGTCCTCGTGGTACGGCTAAAGGTAAGCTAGGTGTCATCGAGAAAGATGCAATCGCCGATATCATTCTTGTTGAGGGTAACCCTCTAGAAGACATGTCTGTGATTGGCGCGACTGACGCTTGGTTTGACGCGGACCCAGAGTACAAAGAGATTGAAACCATCAAGCTAGTTATGAAAGACGGTAAGATCTATCGCAACAAGCTGTAATCAATTCTGATTAGTTAACTATCTAGTATTCAATAACCAGTGTTTAGTATCTAGGCAGGGCAATATGTCCTGCCTCTTTTCTTAAGGTATCTGTAAATGAAGTTGTTAAAACGAATTCTGCTAGGAAGCGCATTGTTGTTCTCACTGAACCTATTAGCCAAGGATGTGGTAGCCCAGGAAATGGAACCAACATTATGGCAAGACTTGCTTCCTCAAGTAGAAACGGTTGAAGACCCGTTTGCAGCGCTAGATCCTAATCAGCTTTACGATTTGGGCACAATAGCCCGCTACCGTGATGCTCAGAAGGTAGAAGGGTTTACACCTTCTAAAGAATCACAACAAGAGATTGAAGCGTTAAAAGCGAATTTTGCCAAATCGAATATTGATGTCGATGAGTTATTTGTTCAGCGTGAAACGATCATGCAGCAACGTACTAAGCTTGCGACTCTACCTAATACAGAGCTACTTAATAAGGCTCATCGCATACCAGGCTTTATTACTCCTGTTGAAATGGAAGGCACAAAAGTGACTAAGTTCTTCTTAGTGCCTACTGCAGGTGCGTGTATTCATACGCCACCGCCACCACCTAATCAGATTGTATTGGTTGAATACCCGGAAGGCATTGAGTTAGTCAGTTTGCAAACACCAGTTTGGGTAGAAGGCGAGCTGTTTAATGAAGCCGCAAAAGCAAATGTGAACTACAGCGACGGCGCAAGCAATGTTGAGACGGTATATCAGATGTCGGCGCAGGCAGTCGAACTGTATCAAACCAACTAAGTTATTCGATTGATGGCGCATAAAGGGCGTCATCGAGTAACAAATACCACTAAAATACAAACAAATCATAAAGATATCAGGGTGTGACATGACATTGACTTCTCGACTTTCTACATCTTGCCTAGCAATCGTAACGGCACTTGCGTCAGCATCAGCTTTTGCAGAAGGGGCAAACTTTGAAGGACCAGACTCAGTAGAAAACACCATTGCAGCGCAAAAGGGTGAGCAGAAACATTGGCGTGAAAACTTAGCTGATAAGGGCTTTACCTTTGGCGCTGACTATTTTGCTCTTGGACTGGCAAGTCCTAATGGTGCAACTGGCGATGATGTCAGTGCTTCATCGGGTGTTGCTCGTTTGTACGGACAGTGGAACCTTGTTGGCCGTGATAGTGGCAATACTGGTAGCTTAATTTGGAAAATCGAACATCGTCATGCGTATTCAGATTATGCACCTAAGGATTTTTCTGGAATTACTTTCCAGTCTCCAGACAACATTGGCTATGTTGGAATGATTGCTCCGGCATTTAATGATCAGGGCTTTCGTGTTACTGACCTGAACTGGAAGCAAAAGATCAATGGTGGTCGTGGCACGATTCAATTCGGTTGGCAAGATGTCACCAACTATGTAGATACTTACGCATTAGCGAGTCCTTGGACTGGTTTTACCAATCTCGCGTTCTCAACTGGTTCGGGAGCGATGGGCCTTCCTGATGATGGTATTTTGGCGCTGTCTGCAGGTCACATGATTGGCGATAACTTTTATGTAGTAGCAGGTATCGCGGACGCTAACGGTAAGTCTGACGATATCTTCGATGGCTTTGATACGGCTTTCGGTAGCGACGCGTCTTATTTCACTACACTAGAGTTGGGTTGGACTGCGTCACAAGAACAAATCTACACCGAGAATTTCCATGTCACCTTATGGCATATGGATGAAGGGTCGCGTCACAGCCTTTCTTCATCAACGCTACCGGATGGCACTGTTATCGGTGGTGAATCAGGTCAAGGTATTAACTTTTCTTACAGTACCTTCCTAACACCACAATTGATGCCCTTTATCCGAGGTGGTTTCTCTGAAGGTGATGTAGCCTTGTATGACACGTCGATCTCGGTGGGTTTTGGATACTTTGGCTTGGGCGCACCTAAGAATAATCTTGGTTTTGCTATTAACTGGGCAGAAACCAACAGCGATACCTTACAAGCATTTTCCGATGATGACCAAGTCACTGCAGAGCTGTACTACAACATGCAATTTGGCGATCATTTCCAGCTAACGCCTGATGTACAGTTTTTACATAATCCTGCAATGTCTAATGAAGACACGGCGTTGGTATTTGGTGTTCGTGGACGCGTATTCTTCTAATACTGTTACTCACTCCTACTACCACAAAAGGGTCCTGATTTTATCAGGGCCCTTTTTCGATCTTACTAAGCTAGCTTTACCTTTTCGATTTGTTATAGTGAAACAAATCAATAGCTTGATGGATAACAAGGAGAGTTGATGGAAGTCACCGTCAGACGTTCAGAGCCGCAGGATGCAAGAGCCGTCAAAGAGATTTATGAGTGTACCAATGCCTATATGGGTACTCTGCAACTGCCTAATCCCTCACTAGCATTATGGGAAGGGCGACTATCCACTGTTCCTGATCATGTCTTTTCCTATGTCGCGGTTGCAGATGATGAGATCGTTGGCAATATCGGCTTTGAAGTAGGTACAAACCCAAGGCGTCGACATGTGGGTTCATTTGGTATGGGCGTTAAGGATCATCACCAAGGGAAAGGTATCGGGACGGCATTGCTCGCCACAGTGATCGACTTGGCCGATAACTGGCTTAACCTGAAACGCATAGAACTGACTGTATTTGTAGATAACGAATCAGCGATCAATTTGTATATGAAGCATGACTTTGTCATTGAAGGTGAGTCCCAAGCCTACGCATTTCGAAATGGGGAATATGTCTCGGTGTATCACATGGCGAGAATCAAAAGTTAGACCATTGCTGAGCTTGCAGTACTATAAACCTGCACAGTATTTAAACGCTATTTTCGGTTGAGTGTTCAGCCCTAACAGGAAGTCTTATGAATTTGGATAAAGCTAAGAAACGAATCGCGAAACAGGTTAAAAAAGGCTTCAACGGTTACCCAAAAATTACTTTAGCCTACTTTGGGCCCTCAAAAGACTGTGCGACTGAAGTGTCTGTTCAGTTTACTTTGAGTGAAGGCGATAGTGCTCAGGAAGAACGTTTCGCTTGTGAAACAGAGATTAGAAACAATGAGTTAATTCAAACCACATTACTTAAAATCATTGAGAGAGCCAATGTGAATTCTGTCATTGAGGTGGAAGGCGTCACCGTTCTTTAGTTCGTTTGAATAGTCTCATTGTTTTCCAGTTCTATGTTTGTGGACTTCATAAGCTAGGTTTAGCTTCGCGTAAACTATGTCCCGAAATTACGGAGTATCAAATGTCAGAACATTCAGCAACCGTTCGATGGAAACGTGGTGAAAATGAAGCTTTCAGTGACAACAAGTACAGTCGAGGCCACACCCGGGAATTTGATGGCGGTGCATCTGTTTTGGCTTCAGCATCGCCTCATGTTGTTCCTCTACCGCTATCTGTTGAAGAAAACGTAGATCCAGAAGAAGCCTTTATCGCGGCTTTGTCCAGTTGTCATATGCTTGTCTTTCTATCGATTGCCGCAAAGAAAAAATACGTCATTGAAAGCTATACGGATAAGGCAATAGGTACGCTAAGTGAAAATACCAAGGGCAAGATGGCCGTCACTCAAGTGGTACTCCGTCCTCAGGTAGTCTTTTCTGGTGAGCGTGTTCCGACAACAGAACAACTAGAAAAAATGCATCATCTGTCTCATGAGAATTGCTTTATTGCGAACTCGGTAGAAACAGAAGTAATCACGGAAATAATTACCTAAAGACTTTAAAACAACAAAAGCTTAATGGGCTTGGCCTAAAACCATACAAGGAGCGTTAATGGTTGTATATGGAGATCTGCAGTCTGGGAACTGTTTAAAGGTGAAATTGATTCTGTCATTCCTTGGCATAGAACATCAGTGGATTCACGTGAATATTCTAGAGAACGAAACTAAAACTCCTGAGTTTCTTTCTATCAACCCAAACGGGAAAATACCTGCCGTTGTCCTTGATGATGGACGCACTTTAAGCGAATCAAATGCTATCTTGGGCTACTTTGCCGAAGGCACTGATTTCCTTCCAACAGATAAATACCAAAAAGCCAAAGTTTATGAATGGCTGTTCTTTGAGCAGTATTCACACGAACCCTATATTGCGGTGGCTAGGTTTATTCAAAAGTACCAGGGAATGCCCGAAAGTCGAATTGACGAGTTCAATTCTTTACAAGAAGGGGGCAACAAAGCGCTGGCTCTAATGGATAGCCAGTTGTCTCAATCAAACTTTCTCGTAGGTGAACAACCGACAATCGCCGATATTGCTTTGTATGCTTACACCCATGTTGCCAACGAAGGTGGGTTTAATTTATCAAACTATCCTCACATACTGCGCTGGATTGCGAGTATCGCCGCAATAGGTGGCTATGTGGGAATGTCACAGGACGCGGTGGGCTAAGTGCTGGCTGAATGGAGGTAAGATGATATCAGCGGATGATTTTGAGATTAGGAATACTACATTTCGATACAGGCGTGATGAATTTCCGTTATCTAAGATAAAAAATGCCAGAGTTAAATTTAACACGATGAAGGATCACGCCTTAAAGCTAGTTTTAATGGGAGCGATCGTTTCAAGTATTGTTTGGGTGATTTGTCCGGAAGGCTTTGGCAAGATAATGGCACCGATAGCGTTTATCCTCGGTGTATTGTTCACAATTGTCACTATAAAAAAATATGAGCTTCAGGTTGAGTTTGAACATATAGATGAAACGGGTGTGCAGTGGGTTTCGGTAGTGGGTTCAAGCAAGGCAGAGTCGAAAGCCCTACTTGAACAACAGGCAAATGCGGTGAAGAAGGCTATCACCCAATAATAGGTATCAATAAACAATGGAAACAACCCGACTGCGTTTAACTCCTCCTTCATTAGAGGATCAGCCGGCTATGCTGGTGGCCATTAAAGAAAGCGAGCAAGAGCTTAAGGAATTCTTACCTTGGGTCCCATTTGCGCTTTCACTGCAGGCGTCCATTGAAAATACCCAGCAGGCCATAGAAAACTTTGCAGGTTTCAAGGGTGAGCTTCGCTACTCTCTAATAGAAAAAACATCGGGTAGGTTAATAGGCGCCATAGGTTTGATCATTCGCGATAAAGAAGTGCCTTTCTTTGAGATTGGCTATTGGCTGCGAAACGATAGTGTCGGCAAAGGGTTTATCACCGAAGCCGTAACTAGGTTAGAGGCGTATGCCTTTGATGAACTAAAGGCGAACCGCATTGAAATAAGAGCGGCCCAAAGTAACGTTAAAAGTAGGAATGTGGCCCAGCGCTGTGGTTATGAACTTGAGGCAACCTTGCGCAATGAACGACGACTGCCTTCAGGAAAGCTCGATAACACGCTTGTGTTCGTAAAGCCACGTAACTAGCGACTAGCGAGCCAGTTTGGCTCGCTATCTTGAATTACTCTTGTTTTAGCTCTCACACACTTCGTAATTGGATTTACGTCGACAAACTACATACCAAATCAATGGCAATGACATGAACAGTGCCATCATCTGCAATGATCCTAGTGGCAAGAAGTTAACGATACCAATCAGCGTTGAAGCTCCAGCCATCTGGAAGAAACCCAATAGTGAAGCGGCGGTTCCTGCTCGCTCAGAAAATGGCGCTAATGCGGCGCTACAGCAAATGGCCAGAGTTAAACAGAAACCAGTACTTGCAATAAACACAGGTCCCATGAAGGCAATAGGACTATCTACGCTTTGCAGTAGCAAGATTGAAGCCGCTGCCAGAGTGCACATAGCAATCGCCAGTTTCAATGCTCGTGATTGACCTAAACGGCGAATGATAATCGGCGCGGTAAACGAACCCAAAATGTTGATAAGTGCATTGCTACCAAACCATAGTGAGAAAGTGGTTGGGTCTAAGTCCAACTCGACCATAAGACGCACTGGAGCCACGCTAACAAAGGCAATAATGATCGCCATTGCCAACATCACCAGACCTGCGTTAAATCTAAAGGTGTGGCTTTGTAAAATGGGTTGGTATTGTTTCCAGTTGATAAGCTTAGGGCTTGAGATGGTATTCGACGGGCGCGTTTCCGGTAAACGCAACAAAGCAAATAGAGTCACGAACAAGGCATAGCCTGCCATAAAGTAGAAGGTTGCTCTCCAGTCCCATGTTTCACTCAGCCAACCACCAAGCATTGGCGCTAGCGCAGGAATGACGCAGATAACGCCATTGATGTAACTGTAGATAGATGCCGTTCTTTCGGTGCTATAGCTATCGCGCACCCCAGACATTACACCTACTGATACCGCACATGTGCCCAAACCTTGTAATATTCGAGCAAGCCATAGCACTTCTATTTGCATAGCTAATGCAGCAACGGCAGAACCAAAAATATAAAGCAGTAGGCCACTTAGAATGAGAGGCCTACGTCCGTAGCGATCAGCCAAAGGCCCTGCAAGCAATTGACCCAAACCTAAAGCAGCGAGAAAAAGTGTGATGGTGGTTTGGATGTTTGCCATTGGGGTCTGTAGATTGTCTGCCATTTGCGGGAGCGCAGGGAGATAGATATCAATTCCCATAGGGCTTATGACGATCAACAGTAAGAAGAGATAAATAGGGGCTTTGTGGTTCATTTGTATCTTTGTCTGTGTGGTGTAGGGCGGCAGTGTATCAATGTTGCGATATGACTAATATTGAATTATTGTCATCAGATACTTTCTTAAATGGAATATCTAGTGAAACTAGACCACATAGACTTAAATCTGCTCAGATTGATGTTAATTCTGCTTGAGGATGGGAGCGTGAGCCGTGCGGCAACGCGATTGAACCTCAGTCAGTCGGCAGTGAGCAAGCAATTAACTAAGTTAAGAGAGCAGCTTGGTGCTGTGTTAGACGATCCACTGTTTATACGTACAGGTAGAGGGCTAACCCCAACAGCGAGAGCTTTAAAGCTTGAAACACCGCTTCGCCAATGGCTAAGAGATTCGCACATCATGTTGCTTCCAGAATCCTTTGATGCGGCGAACGATGAACGTACTTTTACCATCAGTATTTGTGAGACCGCATTCCCGGTTATTGTCCCTAGACTCATGCCTAAACTGACTCGGCTGGCGCCTGGGATGCAACTCAGCATTGTTCCTAAATCGAAGGCAAGCCTAAACCATTTGAATCAAGGTGATTTGGACTTGCTTATAGTGGCAAGGGATACCGATCAACGTGTAGAGGCACCTTATCATGTCTCTGATCTTACAGAACAACCGAACCTCGAGCTCTATCGCGATCATCATGTCTGCTTGGTGAGCCAATCTCACCCTATTTCTATACAGGCATGGGACGAACAAGGCTTTTTGGACTCAGATATCATTCGAATCTTTGTAGAGGAGAGTGAATTTTGGTTGTTAGACCGAGTGGCAGCTGAACAGGGGCAACGATTGAAAGATAAGGCTAAGGTGCCAGATTTTCACAGTGCGGCGCTTCTGGCGCAACACACCAACATGTTTTTTGTGTGTACCTCTATCTTTGCAAAACAGTTAGCACAAAGGTACACACTTAAACCCTTACCGCTACCCTTTGAATTAAAGCCTGTAAGTTACCGCATGTTGTGGCCAAGCATGCTAGAGCGGGATTCAGCGCACCAATGGCTAAGAGAGTTAATCGCAGAGTGCTGTCATGATCTGTGAGAGTGAGAGTGAGAGTGAGAGTGAGAGCTTAAATATCGCGCGCTATTGAGTGGGTGATTAACCCCTTTATGGGCGGTCAGATCACAGCTATACCCGCACAATATACAGCTTTGGCAAGTTTAACATTCAAACTCTAGTATTCCGGTGGTTTTGAAAATGGCGACGGTACTAGCCTAAACTTGCTCTTACATCCGCAATGGTGATGAAGAGTTTGTTTTCAGCGTCTTGAAATGCTTGAAAGCCATAGCCCTCATAGAAATGTTTTGCACCGTCTTTGGCATCAACGACAACAACAGGGAATGCAACGCTATCACTTGCAGTTAATAGCTTTCTGAGCGCGTCGATAAGCAGCCACTCACCAAAGCCTTTTCTTTTATATCGGTCATCGACAGCAAGACGAGCAATGAGACCACCAGAGGTAGATAATTGGTGCTTCTTTTGTAACTTATCGGGCAATGCCTTTAAGTCAATTGGTGTCATTGTTAGCGTGTAAAACCCGATGATATGTGAGTTGTCGTTATCATCTTCTAAAACAAACGTTCTGGTGTTGTCTCTCTTTGCTTGCTGACTCGCCATTATTTTCAAGTAATTATTGAGAGCTTCGCTGCCACAGTTGAATCGGTTTCTATCGTGTTTAGCTTTATCTAGAAGTACCGTATTCATCATTGAGTTTTGCTTTCGTATCGTTCAGAGGCAGCTTTAAGTTTTGAGTTCTGTGTTGCAGGACTGTCTAAAGCTTCCATTAGCAACATGGCATCAGCTTGGCTCAATTTTAAAGCTTGTTCGCGTTCGATGACTTGTTTTGCTTTTTCAATTGCAGCGCTTAGAACAAATGAGTTAATACTAGACATGCCAGCGATCGCGGCAGCCTTAGTAAGTAAATCTTGTGTATCGACATCAACTCTAGCTGTGATGCGAGGCAAGGTAGTAGCCATAATGTTATCTCCTCTTGTGTCAAAATGTCACATGGGTATTATGGTCTTAAAGTGTGCAATAAGCAATTGCTGTGTCAATTTGGCACACTTGGTATTTTTACTATGCGTTAATTTTAGTAATTAAGGTGGTTTGCGGTGGCATCGGTATTGCATGCCTCACATCTTAATTGGACGTTATATTTTCATTAAAGTTAGGAGCAGATAATGGCTCAAGGAAATAATAGAAAAGCACTAAATAAGAAGGCTCGTAAAGGGAACAAAGGCTTTCCTATTGCAACGATAGCTTTCTATGGCGCTGACAATAAAACGGCAACAAAACTTGTTTGCGCGATAGTTCCTTATGAGGGGGGAGCTCCTGAACCGATGAGAAAATGGTTTAGTGCAACTGAGATACGTAAATCTGAACTCATTGTAAAAGAGGTTTTGGCATTTATTGATGAAAATGAGGCGCAAACGGTGAGTATGGTGGACGATATTTTAGGCTGCCCTCACGAGGAGGGCATCGATTATCCTGAAGGCGAACATTGCCCACAATGTTTGTATTGGAAGGGAAGAGATCGTTTTATCGATAGAATATCGTAGTAACAAATATAACAATGCTTCAATCTGATTCGTAAAGCGTGGCGGTTTTGGTGTTTGATTATGGTCGATCACTGCGAGACTGTCCTAAATTCTGTGGAATGCACTTCAACATTGTGATGAAAGCCTTATGCATTTACATTCTATTTGATCGACATATCCCTCAAAGTATTTTCTATTTTCCCCTCATAACCAAATAACGTCTCATTCTATGGGTGTCCCTTTAACGGAGGCTAATTATGTCCATACGAACTCCCGTCACTCTAATTGCACTAGCGTGTTCTACTCTCGAATCTGAAACAGCGCAAAGTAGCGAGTTTTCAGAATCGTTAATGCTAGCCAAGCCTTATCAAGGGGAAGAGCTCAATAGCAACTATCTTGTGAGTGAGAAATTAGATGGCATAAGAGCGATTTGGGATGGAAAAGAGTTGCGTACTCGAGGAGGTATTGCGTTGACTGCGCCTAGTTCCTTTACCGATCAATTGCCTACGTTTGTTGTTGAGGGAGAATTGTGGGCAGGGCGTGGCTATTATGCTCAAGTGCAGAAAACGGTACTCGATGAGAGTCCAGATGAGCCTGGCTGGGGCACTATAACTTATATGGTTTTTGATAGAATAGACAGCCTAGCTACCTATGAAGAGCGTTATGCCTCGCTTCGTTCATGGAAGATGGCGTCAGGTTCTCGTTCTGATCAGGTACAGGTAGTCGAGCAGATTCCTTTTCAGTCAAACGCTCAGTTAAATCAACAATTACAGAAGGTTACAAGTCGAGGCGGCGAAGGGCTGATGGTTCGTCATAAGCAAGCTGTCTATATGTCAGGTCGTACTGAGCTGCTGTTTAAGATAAAGATCCACCAAGATGCGGAAGCGACAGTGATTGGGTACAAGCCTGGTAATGGAAAGTATCAGTCGCTGGTGGGCGCACTTCATGTTGAGTCCCCATCAGGTGTGCGATTCTATATTGGAAGTGGACTCACAGATGAAATGCGAAAAGCGCCACCAAAGCTTGGTTCGGAGATTACTTATCGCTATAACGGCACAACAGAAAATGGCGTGCCGCGTTTTGCTCGATTCTTAAGAGAGCGTAAGGTGCATTAGTGAAAGGTGCATTAGCGTAAAGTGCATTAGCGAGAGGCAAACTCTAGCTGAACCTCTCGGCTCTGACGATGCATCCACTTAATACGCATAGATAGCAAGACTGCTGCAGTAGTTAAGCCGATGATAAAGCCATACCAGTATCCGTGAGCGCCCATCGGCTCAAACAGCCAGTCCGTAGAGCCGAGTACATAGCCGATAGGTAAGCCAATCATCCAGTAGGAGATAAAGGTGCGGTTGAAGATAGATTTCATATCTTTGTAACCGCGAAGTGCGCCAGCGCCGACGACCTGTACGGTATCACTAAATTGATAGATGGCAGCAAGTAACAGCAGTTGTACTGAGAGCGCGGTTACTGCTCTGTTGTCTGTGTATAGGTTTGCAATATCTTCTCTAAACAGCACTGTAAGAACCGCGGTAACAACGGCTATCGCCAAGCCTAAAAAGATACCGACACGGGTGGCAATACGAGCACCTTCTGTATCCTCTTCACCTAATTTATGCCCAACTCGAATACTCACTGCGCCGCCAATACTCATTGGGATCATAAAGACCATTCCCGATACGTTGATAGCGACTTGGTGAGCGGCAACAATTATGGGACCCAGCGGAGAAACCAGTAGGGCGACGACGGCAAACAAGGTTACCTCAAAGAAAATCGCCAGCGCCACCGGAAGCCCAAGCTTGAATAAACGATATTGCGCTTTTAGATTTGGTTTATGCCACTTATCAAATAGGCCAATCTTCGCCAGTCGTTTAGACGTCATGGTATAGAAGAGCAACATGCTAAACATCACCCAGTACACTATGGTTGTGGCCACACCACAGCCAATTCCGCCTAGAGCGGGGGCGCCCAACTTTCCGTACACAAAGATGTAGTTCAGTGGAATGTTAATCAGTAGCCCGACAAAACCGATGACCATTGCGGGTTTGGTTAAAGACATTCCATCGGTAAAGCTTCTAAGAGTTTGGAAGAATAAGAATGCTGGCACTGCTGGAAGCATTGCATACATGTAACCCGTGGTAATGTCTGCCATGGCCACATCGACATCCATCAACCCCAAGATATTACTGGTTTGCAGCAACACGAATGCAATAGGGAAGGCAATTAATATCGCTAGACTAGCACCTTGCTGGATCTCGTTAGCAATCTTGTGTTGATGCCCTCTACCGTTGAGCTGTGCCACGATAGGGATGAGTGCCATCAAGATGCCGATACCAAATAAAATAGAAGGTAGCCAAATGCTTGAGGCGATCGCAACTGCAGCCATATCCGTTGCACTCACGCCGCCGGCCATGATGGTATCAACAACACCCATGCCTGTTTGAGCAACCGAGGCAATGAGGATCGGGGTCGCTAGCTTTATCAGGTTCTTGGCTTCTTTTTGGTATCGGTGCACGGCGTTTTCCTATATTCATTCAGGGGAGGAATAGTAATACCAAACTGTTGAGCGTGCTATGGTTTTTCCAGTTTTTATTGCTCTATTTATCAATGCCTATTTACCGATTGCCTTGATGCTTTAAATGTCTCTAAAAAGGCCCACATGGTATACTTTTGAAAAATTAGAAAGCTTGTTAAGGGGAAATATGTTTACAGGAATTGTTCAAGGAACGGCTCGCGTTATCTCAATAGAGCAGAAGCAAGATTTTCAAACTCATGTCATTGAACTAGCTGACTCATTGAGTGAAAACATTTCTGTTGGCGCGTCTATTGCTCACAATGGTTGTTGCCTTACGGTGACCAAGGCCGATGACAATAGAGTCACTTTTGATCTGATGAAAGCCACCTTGGATCTGACCAACTTGGGAGAGCTTCAATCAGGTGATTACGTCAACGTAGAGCGGGCTGCGCGCTTTGGTGACGAGATTGGCGGGCACAATATGTCCGGTCATATTTCTGGAACCGTCGTCATTACAGACATTGTAAAAAGCCCTAACAACCAAACTATTTGGTTTGAAGCTGACACGGATAGCATTCGTTATATCTTAAAGAAGGGATATATAGGTCTTGATGGATGTTCGCTAACCATTGCAGAGGTAGAGGGTAATCGATTCAGCGTGAATCTTATCCCAGAGACTCTGACTCGTACTTTGTTTGGCCAGCGTGCTGTAGGCGATAGGATTAACCTTGAGGTTGATCCTCAAACACAGGCGATTGTTGATACTGTGGAACGAGTGTTAGCTCAAAAAGCACTCTAGAAGATTTGCTCGTCGTCAGCATCAATCCGCAGTTCTACTTTATCTCTGACCTCGTCTAACTCCATACTGAGGTGAATAGAGTGGCAACACGCAGGGCAATCATCATAGAAGTCTTGACTGCCCTGAGTTGTATCTAGGGGAACCGTAATATGTTGTCCACAATGTGGGCAAGAAACATGTCTTTCAGCATATTCTTTCATAATGGTGCTCCTGACGCTGGGTTCAGTATTCACGCATATTGTTTGAGTAGTTCGTCTATCCTCAGTTGCGCGTCATGTAAATAGTGCCCGCCAAATAGATTACAATGGTTCAGCACATGATAAAGATTATAGGTGTTTTTGCGCTCTTCATAACCTTCAAGTAGGGGTTTGATACTCTTGTAACCTTGATAGAAAGCATCAGGGAAACCCCCAAATAATTCGGTCATGGCAATATCACACTCTCTATCTCCCCAGTAACAGGCCGGATCGTAGCAAATAGGTCCAAACGGCGATTCGGCGCAGTTGCCGTGCCACAAGTCACCATGCAACAAGGCTGGTTTTGGGTGGTGATTGGATAGCGAGAACTTGACGCTGTCTATGATCTCTTCCAGATTTCCAAACTCGATGCCTTTTTCTTTCAGTAACTGCAGTTGCCAGCCTATGCGCTGTTCTGCAAAGAACTGACACCACTTTTTGTGCCAACGATTGGGCTGTACAGTGGCGCCAATATAATTGTCATTATCAAAGCCATACTCTTGCTGATCACCCCAAGAGTGCAATCGCGCAACAGCTTTCCCAAACTGGTAGCTGGCTTCGTGATTAGATAATGGATGGGTAGGGAGGTAATTGAGAATCAAAAAAGAGGCTTCTTTGGTGGAACCAAAGTGCACAATCTCTGGAGTGGCAACGGTATTAGAGAGTCTCAATTCGTTTAGGTTATCAACTTCGGCAGAAAAACTAGCAAGAAAATCCTTACTATTTATCTTGATAAAGTAACGTTGTTCACCATCACTGATCATATAGCTTTCGCTAATATCACCGGAAGTAATACGGGTCTTTTCTTCTATCTTGAATTCAAACATTAATACGTCTGAAAGTTGTTGGGTTATCGCCTGCCACATAAACGTACGCCTCAGCTGATCCTTACGTAGTTAAGTTTAGGCTAATTCTCGTCGGGTAATAGCAGTAGAGTGGTATTACCTAGTCTGGATCAAAAAATTTAATCTCAAAAGGTCAACAGACCCTAGTTTACACGGCGAATTTGCCAGAATACGTCGGCCCAGTAAGGGGAGTCTAATCTGGAGATGATGACGCCGCGAGACGTAGAGGCGTGCATGAAACTGTTGTCTTCTACGTATATCCCGACATGACGGGTATTGATCCCTGTTTTAAAGAACACTAAGTCACCAAAACGTCTGTCGCCGTAGTCTACCTCGACACCCATCTGGCTTTGCAGTTTGGTGGTCCTTGGTAAGGGGTGTTTGAACAACTGTGAATAGGCGATTTGGGTAAACGCAGAGCAATCTATGCCGTTTTGTGTCGTTCCTCCCAGTCGATAGGGGGTCTGATGCCACACATTGTAAAACCGAAATAACTCGTCACTTTTTTGTGCAGACACCTTGTGGTCAATTTGCTGGTCAATCTGGCTTGTGTTTACTCGTGCTTTAGAGTTCGTTTCGGGACCAGAAGCACACGCTGTGAGAAGCGAGCTTAATGTAATGAGTAGTATTTTATAACGGTTTAGGTGCTTCATTAATTGTTCCTAAAAGGCTGAGTCAGCATTTTATCAATTCGTTGCTCTTGAGGCTCTCGGAAAACACCAATCCCAATGTTCATCCCTTGATGACCCAACTTTGGTTGCTTTATGTAACTACCAAACAAGCGATCCCAAATAGATAGGCAAAAGCCATAATTAGAATCGGTTTCTTGTCTTATGGTGGAGTGGTGAACTCTGTGCATATCGGGTGTGACCAACCACTTGCGAAGCACTTTGTCTAGTGACAAAGGCAGGCGCATATTGCTGTGATTAAACATGGCGCTGGCATTAAGCACGATCTCAAAGATGATAACGGCAACAGGCGGCACACCGAGGGCGATGACTATGCCTATCTTTATCCACATGGACAACCAGATCTCAATGGGGTGAAAACGAGCGCCGGTAGTAACGTCAATGTCTTGGTCTGCGTGATGGACTTTATGTAGGCTCCACAGCACAGGTATCGTGTGAAATAAACGATGTTGCCAATAGATGGCACAATCTAGTGCTATCACAGCAACCACAGTGGCAATAGGCAAAGGGACGGACAACCAATACAGCAACCCAACTTGGTTTTGCTCTGCCCATAGCGCGGCCTCTACGGCTAGCAAAGGCATGGTAATCATCAAAATTATGGAGTTAAACCCAGTTAAACCGAGATTGTTTAACCAACGAAAACCTTTTGGTTGCGTCAGTGGACGCTTGGGTTTAAGAGCCTCTATGAGTGCGCAAATACACAGCACTGCAATAAAAATACTCAACCTTATGGATGCAACGTCCATTAATTATTTTTCTCCAAGGTGATGACAATTCTGGTGTGCTTCATTACTCTTACTTCCTTTTACGCAGTAGGGCGAAAAATGCGTGTACATGCCGTTCATAAACTCGTTGAGTACAGACTGAAACAATCCACTAAGCCCTTTAGTGCCAGAGGCTCCAAGGTAGATCGTTGTCCGCACTGTCGTATTGCACAGCAGTATTGTATCTGCGCACATCAACCCCAAGCTCACACGGGCTTTGCGTCCTTGTTGATATACTCGGACAACGAGGTGTTAAAACCGAGCAATACGGGACGCCTCATTGCCGATATCTGCGGTGATGCTCATGCATATCAATGGAACCGTACTGAGCCTGATGAGCAAATGTTGTCGCTCTTACAGGATACAAGGTATCAGCCCATTCTGATATTTCCAGAAAATTATCTATTTGATTCTAATGCGCTTGTTCCTGATGATAGGCAAAGCTTTGTTCGGGATAAGATCCCGCTGTTTATTTTCTTGGATGCCAGTTGGCGTGAGGCGCGTAGGATCTATAGAAAGTCAGAGTATCTGCATCATTTACCTGTTGTGTCTATTCAACCAGAAAAAATCTCTGAGTATGTGATGAGAAAATCAGAACATGAACAACATCTCGCCACTTGCGAGGTTGCTTCGCTTGTTTTTCAAGAGTTTGGATTAATCCATGCCAGTAATGAGCTGCAATCTTGGTTTGGGGTGTTTAAAGAGAGCTACATGCTGAGCAAAACTCGAGAAAAGCGAGATTTTAGCCGTCCAATACTCAATCAATATTTATCAAAGTAGGACTTCTAGTTACATCTTCGGACGTTGTTTAACCGAATAGACTGAGCGGGGTGCGTTTTATGGCAGTCATCACGGTATGTATGCCATAAGATCTGGATAATACGAATTATTTTTCAATGAATTATACGGTTTAGTTTAGGAGATAACTGATGTTTTATGGCTTTGATGTGGGCGGCACCAAGATTGAATTTGGTGCGTTTAATGAGAGTCTGGAGCGTTTAGCGACAGAACGAGTGCCAACACCTGGTGATGACTATGCAAAGCTAGTTGAAACATTGGCAGGTTTGGTAGAAAAATACGATGCGCAATTTGGTGTAGAGGGTCTTATCGGCTTTGGTCTTCCAGGTATGGAAGATGCCGAAGACAACACCATTTTGACGGTAAACGTACCAGCAGCAAAAGGTAAGCCTTTACGCGCTGATCTTGAAGCTCGAATTGGCCGCAGCGTTAAGATTGAAAATGATGCGAACTGTTTTGCATTGTCTGAAGCGTGGGATGATGAACTCAAAGATGAAGAGTCTGTAATGGGTTTGATTCTTGGCACTGGTTTCGGTGGCGGTATCATTCATGAAGGTAAGGTCTTTTCTGGTCGTAACCACGTAGCAGGTGAGGTGGGTCATACTCGTCTTCCTATCGATGCATGGTTCCACTTGGGCGAGAACGCGCCTTTACTAGGCTGTGGTTGCGGTAAGAAGGGTTGTTTAGATAGCTACTTATCTGGTCGCGGCTTCGAGCTGATCTACGCTCACTACTTTGGCGAAAAGAAGAAGGCCATCGACATCATCACCGCTTATAACGAGGGTGAAGAGAAAGCGGTTGAACACGTAGAGCGCTTTATGGAGCTGTTAGCGATCTGTTTTGCCAACATCTTTACTGCTTACGACCCGCATGTGGTTACCCTTGGCGGCGGACTATCAAACTTCGAACTGATTTACGAAGAAATGCCTAAGCGTATACCTAAGTACTTAATGTCAGTGGCTAAGTGTCCTAAGATCATCAAGGCGAAACACGGTGATTCAGGTGGCGTACGTGGAGCAGCATTCCTAAATATTCGATAATCTTATTCGTTAGATCATCAAGTAAAAAGAGAGCACTTCGGTGCTCTTTTTTTGTCTAAAGATTCGCCCATAGATTGATCAGATGAATATGAATTGTTAAGTATCCTGTTCTGTTTATTTGATAAATGTAATTTTCGGTTCTTTTCACAGCAAAAATCTACAAAGTTGGGCGCTATTTTGCTATAAACACGCTTCAAATTTTCATGCCTGCTGAGAAGCAGTGAACAGGGGAATCATTTAATGAGACTTGCACACAAACGTAACGTGCAGATGAAGCTACAAAAGCGCATCAAAACGAGCACTAAAACTGTTGCTTCTAAGACAGTGACTAAAGCTGAAACTAAACCAGCAGTAGTGACTGCAACCGTTGAAGCTAAGGTTGAAAACAATGTAGAAGCGAAGGCTTCAGATATTGCACTTACTCCAAAGCAGCAACAGGTACTGGACATCGTTGTCGCAAACGCTGAAGGCATCAACCCTAAAGGGATTGGCCTAGAAGCAGGCCAAGAAGAATCTAAAGCGGCTTCTTGGGCAACGGGTGCACTGAAAAAATTACTGACTGACAACCTTGTTCAAAGAAAACAGTTGTCAGGAAATAAGGTTATCTACAAGGCTCTATAGTTTGACCCTGGATAACTATCAATGCCTCGATGATTCGGGGCATTGTTGTATTTGGGCGAGAGCAAATTTGCCTCTTAGGTTGGGTAAACTATCAAATTTGTAAGGCACTGTATATGCATACAGTTGTTAGATCGGGCTCAATAAAAAGGGACCGTTAGGTCCCTTGTGTTATTTTTTGCCAATCGGCTTGTTCTCTTTTGGCTTTAGCGTGATCTTGCCAAAGCCTAATTTTCTAAAGTAGTTGTCACGATAATCACGAACAGCTTTAGTATCAGAAACCGCTTCAATTTGTTGTTCCATCTTAAGGAACTCTTTCAGGTCGATCCCTTCAGCTTCCGCTACCGCTTCATGAATATTGCGGTGCTCCTGATAAGAGAACAGTAGTTCTTTGTGTTCTTTGTTATATACGTATTGAATCGTTCTTGCCATTGTATTCTCTGTTTAGTAATCGACGGTTACGCCGGTTGTGAACTCACAGCGATGCGCGGTGGAGTAATGCCGTTCTTCTTGAACTCTTTCATTACACGCAGTGTGATATCAGTTTCGAACAGTTTCTCATATCCCGTATCGACAACATAGGCCTTACAGGTCAATTGTATCGCTAAATAGTTTTCAGTGATGGTTTGTTTGACTAAAACAACAACGGGTTTAGGAAGATGTATGTATCGGCTCGAAGAAGCGGCCTCTTGAATCAGGTTTCTTGCCAGGTCTATGTCCTGATCCATTCCGATAAAGAAGGGGATAACCACTTGCATATCCAATGCGCCGTAGTTGCCACTAACGGTGACTTCATTTAGGAATTTGTTATTAGGAATGGTAATGATGTCATCATTCAGGGTTCGCATTCGTACTGAGCGCAATCCGATGGTAATAATGTCGCCATAGTTTCCTTCAAAGGTGACGCGGTCACCTACTTGGAACGGACGGTCTATCATAACCGTTAAGCCTGCGATAAATGAAGCTGCTAGATCCTTCAAGGCAAAGCCCACCGAAACCGCAAGCGTACCACCAATCAGTGCCAATATATGGTCGTTGATTCTGAAACTGATCATGAACACCACAATACCGGCCGTGATGTAGATGAAAAACTGCAGAAAGGATTGTGCTTTTTGCAAAATCATTCGGTACTGAACGAACTGCGTACTCACACTGTCCACTATAGAGTCGATGAATCTTAGTAGTAACCACGTACAGGCAATGATCAATACAGAAAATAGCACACCGCCCCAGCGAACCAGACTAGCAAAGTCCTGAATAGCGGTAACATCAGGCACTTCTTGCATTGCGAAAGAGAGACTACTGAATGTAGTGATGAAAACAAGGAACAAAATTCTTAGCATATTATTTTACCAGTAGATGCTGACGGTGAAGGACATTAGTAACGTGGCGATACCAGTGATCTGAAATTTTTGCCTTGTCGTCACTCCATTCAATGTAGCCACGGCTTTGGAAATAACGCAGAGTACCTAACACTTCAGAGAGACTCAGCTGAGTACACTCAGACAGCTCTTCTTGGTTTGCCACTTCTAATTGAACAATTGAGCGAAGCACTGCCAACATAGGTTTCGGCATTTTTTCTAGCTCTTCAGACTCAGGTGCTCTAAATAACCTAACCACTATGCTGTCATCACTTTTATTGCGACGTAAGGACAATCTAAAGAATCTGAGGGCTACCGTTGGATTGCCATCTGCGTAGTGCCAAAGGATTCGATAGAAGCCATTTCGAGCGCGGTCTTCTTCACTGATATTGTCGTGATCCCATTGTTTTGGTACCACAAGACCTTCAAACGAGAGTCGATACTCATCTGATTGGTTTATTCGAGACTCCAATAGTTGAGAAACTTGAGCTTCGTTCCAGTTTGGAAGAAAAGAAACCCAATCAAACAACAGCCTTTCTCCGCGAGCTCTATCAACAAAACGCCAACTCGCTTTCTCGATAGCGAGCACAGCGCGGTGGTTTTTCTTAGAACGACGCAATAGGTTAGTAAACTTAATTAGGCCATTGAGTCCGCCCACCATTGGTTTAACTAGGCGCTGACCGTTATCGAGGGCAATGAGGTAGCTTTCATTACTTTTTCGAAGATGGTTTAGGATTTGGATCTCGCCAGCTTCTCGATCAAGGCCTAATTGCTCGGCAAACTCTTCGATAAGCTCTGAATAACCCGCATAAGGGCAGTTGAGATAAATAGGCGTGGCATTCTTGACCTTGTGTAGTAACTGCTTAAGGAAGGTTGTCGTGCCAATACCGCGCTCACCGGAAATAACGCATACAGCAGGGTTGTTAGACAGTACATATCGAGAGACCTGTTTGAACTCATCCGTTGCATAGTCAATTAAGGTGCTGTCTTCGTGCCCTGGTGTAATGTATTTGAAGGTTTCATCACCCTTAATGCGAACAAAGTTTTGTGAGTGCGCTTCACTTTGATTCTGCTTGGCGACTTCAATTTTGAAGAGGTAGGCTAGGCCTTGGCTGAAGAAGGTAAAATTCGACAGTTTGGCAACGATCATGCCCTGGCACGTTGCGGTGAAAATCCAAACAATGCCCAATACGGTGGCGATGATATTGAGCAGGAAGGTATTCTCATTCTTTTCAGCCCAAACAATCCACAGGGGTTTCTCCGGCATCTTGGCGATGCGACGGAAAACAATAGGTCGCCACTTACGCAATACATGGATGGTAATCAGCACAAACCAGAAAAAGACGAGGCTGGATATCCAGTAATAAATGGTGCCTTTACCCACCATTCGCTGTGAAATCTGCAGAATCACACCAACAAAGATAAAGCTCCATACATACCAACGTATCGTAGACAATCGGAGTGCGACGATTTCTTTACTGGAACTGCGACTATTACGGTAAGCGAACTCGAGAATAAAGCTAATCGCAATCGATCCACCTAAGATCCACCAAGTGAAAATCTCTAGGACAATAAGCTGGCTTAAACTCGGTATTGTAGAGAGCACACGTAGAGATAGTGTGATGGCAATAAGCACCGCTATAGCGCGATTTGCACGGCTGATATACCAAATTAAGCGCATCCATAGAGGAGGGCGAGTGCCATATTCTGATTGTGCATTTTTGAAGGCTTCGATAAATCGCTTACTGTTGGCTAACCACCAGGTCAGCACAAAGTAGATAAATAGAACCTTAATGACCGCCCACATCAAAGGGATCGGAGAAATAAAGATATCTTTGATCAGAGCTTTAAAGCTGCGTATTTGAAGACGAAATAGAAACTCGCCGTTCAAACGCGTGATATACCACTCTTGCTTAAACTGAATCACACCAGACGGGCCAAAGCCTGCCACCAAGTCTTTGGTAGAACTACTGGCGAGCTTTAGTAAGTTAGCCTTACTTTTACCTAAGCTACTTAGTGTCAACCAAGAACGTTCAGCTATTTTCCAGTTTTCATCAGTGGTGTCGTCACTATAGGCGTCAATCTGCTCAGCAAACTGGTCAGCGTGTTTACGTTGCTCTCTGATAACCGCTTCCATTAACTGATTGACCTTGTCTCGATCCGCTCGCGACATAAACAGTGGCTCTGGCAATTTATCTATCTCTGTAGCAATGCTGATAGACACTTTGTCGATATTCGGTTCATCTGCTAAATCGTATTGCCAATTGGCATGAGCGCCAAAAGAAAATAAAGCGAGGAGCAGAGGAAGGAAGAATAGTTTTGAACGCATGATTCTCTCTTGTCCGTTTGATTCCTTGAAAAGTTTAGTGCAGAGAATCTGTTTCACGAAATTTTTTGTGAAAAAACATTGAATTAGAGGAAAAACATTTCACTAAAAGATGCGATCTCAGTCTCTTTATTTTTCCCTTGTATGAATGTTAATCTTTATTAACAATTCATTAGCAATTGCTTTGGGGCCTCAATATGAACTTTCCATACAAAAACATAGTCGTGTTAACCGGTGCTGGTATTTCAGCGGAATCGGGAATCCAAACGTTTCGAGCGCAAGACGGGCTTTGGGAGAATCATCGTATTGAAGACGTAGCAACACCAGAAGGGTTTGCTAAAGATCCCGTGTTGGTGCACTCTTTTTACAATATGCGCCGCCAGAAACTCTTGTCTGAGTCTATTCAGCCAAATTCGGCACATAAAGCGTTAGGTCGTCTCGAAGAGATGTTGGATGGAAGTGTCACGGTAGTGACGCAGAACATCGATAACCTTCACGAAAGGGGCGGTACCAATAACATAGTTCATATGCATGGTGAATTACTGAAGGCTCGTTGCAGTGAATCAGGTCAAGTGGTTGAACAACTAACGGATCTCAATGATGGTGATCTGTGCCATTGTTGTCAGATACCTCATCAAATGAGACCGCATATTGTTTGGTTTGGAGAGATGCCGCTGCAAATGGATAGAATTTATGCCGCCATAGAAGAGGCGGATCTTTTTGTTTCTATCGGCACATCAGGGGTAGTTTATCCAGCGGCAGGGTTTGTGCATGATGCAAAAATGCACGGCGCACACACCATAGAAATCAACCTAGAGCCGAGTGCGGTACAGAGCGAGTTTGAAGAAAAACGCTATGGTCCTGCAGGTGTTGAAGTACCTAAGTTGGTTGAAGAGCTGCTCTCGTAAACCAAAATGCATTAGCGCATTTTAACTTCTAGGAATAATTGTTCGTATTTCAAACGGCTTTCAGGTGAGTTAAGCTTAAAGTGGCCATTTTCGATAGTCTCTGCCGAAAGCAGTTTCAGCAGTTTACTCTGCATAGAAAGGCCATCAATCACTGGAGTTAAGCCTGAATAAAGTGAAATTTGCGATTGAACAGTCTTATCCATAAGGAAGTTCATCAGCAAAAGCGCGTCTTCGTCTGCACCGCTGTCAATGTTCATTGATAGGGCATAGGCGTCTAAAATAGCGCCTTCTGTAGGCCATTCAATTGCGATATCCGCATCTTCTAGGCTGCCAATATACGCGTGGTCATTACTCAATATACCAACCGAGACTTGTCCCGATAGGAAATGCATCTCTGGGTCTTCTTTTGATAAGAAGGCCGCATTATTTCGCATATCGAGGAGCCATTGTTTTGACTTTTGTAGCTGCTTGTCGGTTGCATTGTTGATGGGATAACCCATCCCCAGCAGTGCAATAGAGACTAGTGTTTGAGCATCATCTAAAATGAGAAGCTGCCCAGTCCACTGTTCATCATGAAGGTCAACCCATTGTGAAAGCATCGAGGGTGGCAACATTTTAGAGTTGGTCGCTATACCTATGCCTTGAAGCATTAAAGGCACTGAATATCGGTAATGTTGAGCGAGTTCGACTCGATTCAACTCAGGTTTGATGTTGCTTGCGTTGGACAGCGAGTCTTTTGCTATCGGCTTAAAGTGGTTTGCGAGTTCCGTTTGTGCTGGATAATAGCTATAAGGAATTAACGTAAGGTCTACGGCGGAATAGTCTCGTCTACTGATATGTTGTGGGGTGTCTATATTATAAACACGCTGCTCTACGATGATACCCGTTTGAGCGGTAAACTGAGATAGAACAGACGATGGGATCAGATTATTGGGTAGATAGATACTGACGGCACGCGGGGTGATTACATCCACAATTTCTTCTTCAAGCGGTTGTTCTGATTCAGAAAAAACAGAAAAGCTAAAGAATAAGGATAGAAGGCCAAAGGTCTGAGTAATTCGCATTAGTAGAGCCATAGTTGTAACGTTAGCTTTCCCTTAAGTATCTTTTAGGGCGCGAGTATAACAGAAGTGCAAGGGTTTGCACTTAAAGAGGTTACTTAAGCTTCACCCCATAATTTTGACATGTTTAAAAATTATACGAGAAACGGTGCAGATGGTTTGTTTGTATGCTCAAAACAGAGTTAAGTGATAGGACCTTATGCTTAAGACTATGCCGTAACGCCAGTTTACAGGTATACTTGCGCCAGAATATTTTCTTTTAAAGGCAAGGACCTAAAGATTCAATGAGCGATCCGATAGAGAAAAACTTCAACCTTGGTGGTAGCGTAGAAAAGGCATTGGCTGGGGATTTTGAATTAAAACCCATCAGTGTGATTAGTGAAGCATGGCAACTGACGATGCGTAACTTTTTGACTTTCTCTCCCGCTGTTATCCTTCTTATCGCCATCCAAGCTGCCATTTTTATCGTTGCACTGAAACTGCAAATTGGTGATCTCTCAGCAATCTTAGTCATGTTCCAGGACCCTGAGTCTTTGCAGCCAGGCATCTTTCAATCCATCTTCGTGGCGAACTTTAGCTATGAAGTGGTAGCAGCGCCTATCTATGCCGGTGTTGCCTTGATGGCAATGAGCCATGCGGCAGGCCTGAGAACTGAGACCAGACACATCACCAAAGGTTTACCTTTTATGATGCCAGTGATTCTGGTCACTATGCTCAATCTATTGTCTCAAGCAATCGCTGGAGCACTGCTGCCGTTCTTATCTCTTTATTTGTCTCTTGCCTTCAGTAACGCTGTTTTATTGGTCTGTGAGAAACGTTTGGCCCCAGTTAAAGCCCTATGGACATCGATGCGCGCAGTGAACAAGCGTATCTTCTCTATTGCGGTTATCTATCTTGTGACCATGTTTGCATTTGTGGCTGGCATGATGCTGTATGGTCTAGGTCTCGTTATCGCAGTACCGTTTTTCTTCCATGCAAAAGGTATTATCTACCGCAATATGTTTGGTATTCGCCTGCAGGTTGTTGCCACGCAAGATGCACCAAAGCAAGAGAATGAGAAAGATGAGCATATTGATGAGTCTGACGATGACAATACCCCTCCAACATCGGGTACCCCTCGAGGTGGCTCAAACACATTTGATGCATAGGATAATCGCTTAAAATGAAATGTCGTATATTGACCGCGGCGCTATTGGTCATGGGCCTGAACACAGCACAGGCCGAAGAATACATGTTTACCTACAGTAAGTTGTATTCGCCATTAAAACACAATCTGAAAGAGCCACAACAAGACGTCAAAGTAGGGCTCTTTTTTACCAACTTTGAAACCAAACAACCTTGTTCAATCGAAAAGGCTTGGATGGAAAAAGAAGAGCACTTTGAAGAGTTGACTATCAGTGACAACGGAGAGGTGAATGTGCCTCTAGATAGTAACCTTAAGAGTGCCAATCCTTTAGTCTATATTCACACGCAAAAAGACGCGCGTTGTGATTACTCTTTGGTTGTCTTAACGAAAGAGCCATTAAAGGGTGAAGTAGGGTATTCAGAGTTAGAGAGTAAAACCTCTCAAATGAAAACGGTGCTTGGCGGTCTAGGTGGTATGTTCTCGAACTGGTTTACCCCAGATATTGAAGGCGTAACACTTGAATTCACCCCAGATACTGTAAAGCAAATCATGCTTTCCAATGGCAAGGCTGTCCCGGTTAACGAACAAGGAAAAGCCATCCTTAAGTTAGTGGATTTAAGTGACGGTGTCACAGCTAATATATCTGAGCAAACTCAACGGGTTATGCCATATATTGAGCAGTAAAGCAGATACAAAAAGGCCGGAGCAATTAAGTGAAGTGACCCCGTAAAGTTGGACATTTCTGTTAAGCGGCTTTTAAGGCCTGATTTCGATATTCCGTCGGAGTCAGGCCTTTTAGTTTCACTTTGATGCGCTTTGTATTGTAATACTCGATGTATTCGTCAATATGTGCGATTAAGTCATCGGCATCTTCAAAGTGTTGATTATGGTACATTTCTGTTTTCAGTAAGGCAAAGAAGTTCTCTGCTACTGCGTTATCTAAGCAGTTTCCTTTTCGTGACATACTTTGAGTTAATCCCTGCTCAGCGAGAGTTTTCTGATACTTCCTATGCCTATATTGCCACCCTTGATCGCTATGCACTATTGGCTTAGCGTCTTTGGCTAAGGTTGCAACCGCCTCTGTCAGCATGTCAGTGACCAGAGGTAAGCACGCATTTTTCGCAACTTTGTAAGCCACAACTTCCTGCGTAAACAGATCAACGATTGGTGATAGGTACACCTTCTGCTGTTGAACTTTAAACTCAGTGACATCAGTTACCCACTTTTCATCAGGCTTCGTTGCACTGAAGTCCCGTTTAAGTACATTTGGAGCGGTTTTTCCAGTTTCTCCTTTGTAAGAGCGGTACCGCTTAGGTCTGACCGTTGATTTCAAGCCTAGTAATCCCATCAGGCGTTGAACTGTCTTATGGTTAAGCCTGACGTCGTATTTCCTTAACTCTAAATGAATACGACGATATCCATATCTCCCTTTATGGTCATGATATATTTTCTCAATCAACTGTTTTTCATCTTGATAGCTTTCGGCAGCGTTGTTCGACTGTGCATGATAATAGAAGCTACTTCTTGCTAATTTAAGGGCATGCAAGAGATGTTGTTGTGGATATTGATTTTTAAGAGCTAGAACTACTTTCGTTTTTTCTTTGTTCGACGATGCTTCTCCTGTTCCAGCTCCTCTAACTTTTTTAGGACAGCATTCTCAGCTCGCAAGTACGCTAACTCCTCTTTGATCTCTTCCAGTGTTTTCTCATCATCGCTCTTGTTTTGAATAAAAGGATGCTTACTCATTGCGGGTCGTCCTCTGCTACGTTCAAGCCCCTGGAAACCATATCTTTCATACTGTTTGAGCCAAACAGCGAGTGTGCCAGAGGAAGAAAAATTTAAAACCGCACTAGTGTGACTGATAGACCAACCATTCGTCCACATATGAGTCAAAGCTTGGAGCTTAGTTTGCCCATTCTTTGCAAAACCATGAGGGATAAATGCCTGAGAGCCATGGATATCGAATACTTGTGCCCAGTAACGTATTTGGCGTGATGGTATAGAATGAAGACGAGAAAGCTCCTGAGAACTTTCGCCTTGTAGATATTGTTTAGCTATTGAGCATTTCAATGCTCGGTTGTATTTGGACATAAAAAGACCCCCAATAATTGGTATCCAACTATTGGGGGTCAGTTCATAAGTCTCCGGCCTTTTTTATTTATCAGAATTAAACGTTAGTTACGTCTAACTGAAGTTTAGGGTCAAACTCTACTGGTTCAACTGCTGCAGTTTCTACAGGTATTTCTTCTTTATCAAAACCAATATCACCGCCATTGATCACGCCAGAATCTTGATCGACCGATTTAAAATCGAATAAATCAAAATCGGCTAGGTGGCTAGGTACTACGTTTTGCATAGCACGGAACATGGTTTCTATACGCCCTGGGAATTGCTTGTCCCAACCGTTTAGCATCTGCTTGATGTTTTGACGCTGCAAGTTTGGCTGAGACCCACAAAGGTTACATGGAATGATAGGGTATTCGCGCATATCGGCAAACTTGATGATGTCTTTTTCACGGCAGTAAGCCAGTGGACGGATCACAACGTGTTCGCCGTTGTCTGAAACCAACTTTGGTGGCATAGCTTTCATTCTACCGCCATGAAACATGTTCAAGAACAGTGTTTCTATGATGTCATCGCGGTGATGGCCAAGGGCAATCTTGGTTGCGCCAAGCTCTTTGGCTGTACGATATAAGATACCGCGACGCAGACGTGAGCAAAGAGAGCAGGTCGTTTTGCCCTCAGGGATCTTGTCCTGAACGATAGAGTAGGTGTCTTCTTCTACAATCTTGTATTCAACACCAAGGGTCTCTAGATATTCTGGAAGAATATGGTCAGGGAATCCTGGTTGCTTTTGGTCGAGGTTAACTGCAATCAAGGAGAAATCGATTGGAGCACTCTTCTTAAGACTCATCAAGATCTCAAGCATAGTAAAGCTATCCTTCCCGCCAGATAGACAAACCATAATGCGATCGCCTTCTTCAATCATGTTGAAGTCTCTGATTGCGTTGCCTGTGTCACGACGAAGACGCTTTTGCAACTTGTTAAAGTTGTATTGTTGGGCCTTGGTGCGCTCTTGAACTTGTTCGCTCATTTAACTATCCGGATCTTGATTAAAAAGAGAGTGCGTATGATACGGATATTCTAGGCAGTTTCCAGTGAAAAAACAGCGAACATAAAAAAGCGGTGTTGCCACCGCTTTAACTATGAACTTGATTGATCACTTATTGAAACTAACTGCCATGTGGATCCAATGGGCTTACATAACCGCTAGGTTTGAGAGCCAATACGTCACAATTTATTTCATCAATGATGTTTTCCGCTGTGTTACCTAGGAATACTGCGGACAAGCCTGTCCGGCCAGAGGTGCCAAGGACGACTAATCCAGCGCCAAGGTCTTTCACCGCTTTAGGTATAACGTCTTGAGGTAAGCCTTGCTCAACAATGGTTTGCTCCTCAGCAATGCCATACTCTTGTCGAAGGGCTTTCATGCTTTTTAGGTGGTGACCGCGAACAGAGTCTGTGTAGATGGTTGGATCAAACTCAGGTAATTCGACGGTGATGTTTGGAGGAGTGATAGGGTAAGAGTTGACTAAGTGCAGCTCTGCATCAAGACGATCTGAGAGATCGAGTGCCTGTTCAACCATCCTATGGTTGAGCTCAAGGTGAGCCTCATTCTCTGAACCAACGTGAACGGATACCACTACATGACCTTTTTCTGGCCAATCATGGTTTTTAACCAGCAATACAGCACAAGGGCATTTACGTAGTAGGTGCCAGTCTGTAGGGGTAAACAGTACAGATTCGAGGAGATCGTGTTGGCGTGTCGTTTTAACTACAAGCTCGTAGTCTTTGGCAAAGACTTCACTGATGATGGCTTCATAAGGTCTGTTGTGCCAAACCACCTTAATATCGAGCTCAATGTGGCCATCATCTCTATAGGGTTCTGCGACTTCTTTCATCCACTGTTCACGTTGATGGATAACACCAGCGCGCATCGCATTTCGTTCATCAGGGGAGAGCATAGATGTCATTTCATACGAAAAGTCATATATTGCGAGGAAAAAAGTAATCCGACTTGGTGACTTACTTTTCTTTCCGATTTGCATGGCTCGAGCCAAGGCTGGCTGCTGCTCTGCGTCGATATTGGCAACAACCAGAATGTTGTTGTATATACTCATAGACCACCCGTTTCATTCTATTAACGATAAGTACAATATAACTCTACTGTGAAGAAAAGTGTTAGATTGCAATCTAAGATTAGACGAAAAAAGAGTGACTTATTAGTGATTTAGAAGAAATAAATGAGGAATTTGAAGTGACTCAGCTAAGAGTCACTTCTGGGAGTAGGTTAGCTACGGCTAGCGCCTGCCAATTTTGCGAGAGCATCGTGGTCGTTGATCGTGATGTACTTACCTTTAACAGCAAGAATATCTGATTTTTGGAAGCGACCTAATAGACGACTGATAGTCTCGACCGTTAAACCAAGGTAGTTACCGATATCACCACGGGTCATGGTCAATCTGAATTCTCTTGGGCTGAAGCCACGCTGAGAAAAACGCTCAGATAGGTTATACAGGAAGGCCGCTAAGCGCTCTTCTGCATTCTTCTTAGAGAGAAGCAAAATCATATCCTGATCGCCTTTGATTTCACTACTCATCAAACGCATGATTTGTTGGCGCAGTTTTGGCATTTTGCCTGACAAATCATCAAGGATTTCATAAGGGATCTCACACACCATCGACGTTTCCAAAGCTTGTGCAAAGCTTGGGTGTGATTGGGTGTTGATCGCATCGAAACCAACCAAATCGCCGGCTAGGTGAAACGCGGTAATCTGCTCGTCGCCTTGTTCTGTGATGGTATAGCTTTTAATTGTGCCTGAACGAATGGCATACAAGGATTTCAACTCGTCACCAGCCTTGAAAAGCTCTTGGCTTTTCTGAATCGGCTTCTTGCGTTCAATGATCTGATCGAGCTGATCAAGCTCTGCATCATTCAGCGTAAATGGAATGCAAAGCTGTGAAATACTGCAATCTTGGCAATGAATAGCACAACCACCGGACTGTATACGCTTTGTTGCTGGTTTCTCAATATTAATCATATTTATTAGATTTACATATAATTGATTTACGTCAATATATTAGCACTTTCAACCCTAAATGGGTAGTCATATAAACGTTCGTTATATCAGAAAGTTAACTAATTCATTTGCCTAATTAACTAACAATAATATTGAGTACATTGCGTATGCTATCATCAAACTTCCAATTATGCGGCGAATGATAGGAGATCGAAAAAACTGAGAATATTTAGCTGAACCTGCGCCAATGAGAATCATAGCGGGTAGGGTACCTAATCCAAAGCATCCCATAATTAGTAGGCCATTAGTTGCACTGCCAGAGACCGCAGCCCAACTCAACATCGAGTAGACCATTCCACAAGGAATCCAGCCCCACACCATACCGACAGGATAGGCATACCAAGGAGAGCGCAAAGGAATCATTTTAGCCGCGATAGGCGATAGAAACTTCCATAAGTACTGTCCCATTTTTTCTATCTTTAATAGCCCATTCCACCATTGTGCCAAATACAAGCCCAATAATAGAATCATCACAGCGGCAATGGCGCGCAACACGGTTAAAAAGTGGGTGGAATCGAAGACACTGACACTGCTAGCGACGGTACCACCAACCAGTGCGCCAATAACAAGATACGAGGATATGCGCCCAAAGTTATACAGTAGAGTGATTTGGAACGAACTTTGGCGTCCATTTAACGCTACAGCGCTGGCTATTCCTCCGCACATTCCCATGCAGTGACCGGCGCCAGCTAGTCCAATAAGAAAGGCACCTAACCAATCAATATTGCTCATTTCTCTTTCTTACTCTCGTCAGACGGAATGTCATCTTCTTCGAACAGGATATTATGTCCTTGGCGATCAAGATCTTCAAACTGCTCCGACTTAACTGCCCATAGAAATACGGCCACCGCTACGGCGACCAGTACGATTGCTATGGGAATCAGAATGTATAGACTTTCCATGTTTATTTAGTAATCTCAGTGAGTTAGTAACTACGATGATGGAGCTTGCTGACATGCCCACCACGGCAATATAAGGCGCGACCAATCCGCAAACCGCGAGTGGCAGAATAAGTAGATTGTATCCAAGCGACCAGGCAAGGTTTTCTCTAATTATCTTGCGAGTTTTAAGAGCAAGGGTGCGAGCCTCGATCAATTTATCTAACTTATCTCCCAAAAGTACCATATCCGCTGAGGATTTGGCGACATCAGTTCCGCCGCCCATTGCCACAGAAAGATGGGCACCAGCAAGGGTCGGGGCATCATTGATACCATCACCGATCATGAGTGATACATCTTTCTTAGGCAGGCCATTGAAGTAATTGAGCTTGCCCTCAGGGCTTACGCCAGCTTTCAGCTCGTCAATACCTAACTGTTTGGCGACAGGTGCTGCATTCAGTTCGTTGTCACCGGTAAGTAAGGTTGTGCGAATGCCCAAGTCTTTAAGAGATTGAATGAAGCCTTGGCTGCTTTCTCTGATTGGGTCGCTGTAAGTAAAGGTTGCTGCCAGTTCATCATTGATAGACAGATAAACCGTATGCGGTGTGTTTGCTATTGTGCTGTCACAAGCAAACGTGTAACTGCCTATCTTACAATCAAGGTTATTTACTGTTCCCGTTAGACCTGAGCCAATGTGGTTTTCTACCGCGTCAGCCGTTATTGAATCGTCAATGTGTGGCCTAAACGCTACTGCAATTGGGTGATTGGCGTGGGCTTCAAGGGCTGATGCAATCGCTAGCACTTGTGATTCTTGCCACTGTCCAAAGGTCGTCACACTAGAGAGCGACACTTTTCCTTCGGTGAGTGTGCCGGTTTTGTCAACGATAACGTGATTGATCTTACAGAGCGTCTCGATGGCATGCGACTTTCGTAATAATATGCCAAGGTCGCCCATTCTGGAGGTTGAACACGTGATGGCGGTGGGCGTTGCTAGTGAAAGGGCGCAAGGGCATGTTGCCACCAATACGGCCAGCATGATCCAAAATGCGTCTTCAGGTTGGTTTTGTTGCCAGTAGAAGTAGGTGCAGGCAGAAATAATTAAGATAGCGGCGACGAAATAACGGGCCACGATATCGGCAATTTCTGCGATCTTTGGCTTGGTTGCCTGTGCTTCATCCTGAAGCCTAACAATATTGGCAATCATGCTCTCTTGTTTGCGACAGGCGACTTCTAAGGTAAAGGTTTGTTCACCGTTGATAGTACCGGCGTACACTGTTTCACCAGTACTTTTCTTCACGTGTAAAGGCTCACCAGTCAGCATCGATTCATCAACGAAGACGGCTTTATCCAGTACATAACCATCGGCGGGAACGTGCTCGCCGGCCAGCACTCGCACACGGTCTCCTATGCTTAGGGTTTTTACTGGCACCTGGTTGCCGTCTTCTAGTGTCGCCATCGCAGGGACAAGCTTTAGTAAGTTGGCACTGGCCGCAGCTGCCTTGCGACGCGCCCGCATCTCAAGAAATCTTCCAAGTAATAAGAAGAAGGTAAACATTGAGATGGATTCAAAAAACACTTCGCCACTTTGTGTAAAGGTAGCGATTAAACTTGCGAAGTACGCAAAAATTAAGGCGATAGAAACGGGGACGTCCATGCCGAGCGTTCTGGCTTTTAGGCTTCGCCACGCATTCATGTAAAAGGGCAGAGCAGAATACAGCAGAACGGGAGTTGCGAAAATTAGACTGACAATTCGGAAATAGTGTTTAAATTCAGGCTCTAAGTTACCAAACACCTCAAGATACAAAGCCACGGCCAGCATCATGACCTGCATGGTTGCCAGTCCCGCAATACCGAGTTTGTACAGGTATTGCTTCATCGCTCGATAATAGGTTTCTTCTTGTTTGTCGGCTTCGAAAGGAGCTGCTTTGTATCCTAGTTTATGGATGGCACTCAGTAATTCACTCAGTTTGGTTTGTGTTTTATCCCAAGACAATAGGGCTCTGTGAGTAGCGGTATTGACGTGAATACGAACCACACCCTTGTGTGCATTCATTTTCTTTTCAATCAGCCAAGCACAGGCTGCGCAAGACACTCCATCTAGTGACAATGTCACTTCAGAGGTGTTCTCATCATTGCGTACAAACTCAGATTGCACTTGCTCGTTGTCGTAATGGATCAACGATTGCAACTGTTCAGGAACGAGATCGACTCGCTCTGCTTTCTCTGTACGGTACTGATAGTAAGAGCTTAAACCACTATCTACGATAGTCTGTGCCACTGATTCACAACCAGGGCAACACATCTCTCTCGATTCTTTTAGAATCGTGACGCGATAGTTCGTGTTCTCTGGTACATCTTCACCGCAGTGATAACACGATTTTTCCATAATAATCAGTTCATTAATGGTGCTGGAGTGGAACTAGGGAAGGTCATCCGACCTTGAATTAGCCATTGCTTGTCATGAGGTCGCAGTTCAATAAACCATGGACCTTGTAGAGGCTCTTCTAGGTGAATCTTATACGTGCCAGAAGGGTTGGCGGTAGCAAGATAGTCAAAGTCTCTGTCAGGCAGTGTACGGTGTGAAAACTCTATATTGAGAGCTGGGAAGTTACTGAGCTCACCTTTGTTTAGCTCAATGACGATATCACGATCATTAGAGTATACCATTGCCGAAAGGTTGAGATCTTGAGCCACACTGACCTTAGACAGGTCTATGTTGATGCCTTTGCCTTTTTTATAGTAATCCTCTGAAACCAGCGAAACGGTATGTTGAGATAAGATGTAAACGCGAAATAGTGTGCCGAATACGGTGGTTAAGATCAAAAGAAGTATGAACCAAGCCCAAAAATGCTTATACCAAGGCTTTACCATAAAAAAGTTCTCTAATTGAAAAATGAAAGGATGATTGTAAAGAAAAGTCAGCCCCTATGGGTAGGGGCTGTTATTGAGTTGTTACTATTTATCTTGGTTGCTTAGGCTCCACACGTAAGCTGAGACAAGTTGTACCTTCTCTTCGCCTAGGATGTCTTTCCAAGCAGGCATAACGCCCATACGACCGTTAGTCACCGTTTCGGTTACTGCCGCTCTTGAGTCGCCATACAGCCAATTGTTATCAGTTAGATCAGGCGCGCCAACAGCAGGGTTACCTTTACCATCTGTACCATGACATGCAGCACACACTACAAAGCGAGATTTACCTGCAGCGGCTTCGCGAGCATTAACCTTACGGCCTGATAGTGAAAGGGTGTAGCTAACGACTTCTTTAACGCCGTCTTCTCCTAACACATCGATCCATGCTGGCATCTCGCCAATTCGACCGTCCATTACCGTGGTAACGATCGCTTCAGGCTCACCGCCATACAGCCATGCGTTATCCGTTAGGTTAGGGAAGCCAAGCTGACCACGCGCATCAGAACCGTGGCACTGAGAACAGTTCTGTAGGAACAAACGTTGACCTACTTTTACTGCTTCTTCGTTAGTAGCAATTTCAGGGATAGGGCGTAAGCCACTACCGTCGTCTGTCATCGCAAGCTTACTGAATGCTTCACCAAAGTAGGCATCAGCATCTTCCAACTCTTTTGCGTATTGAACCAATTGCTTGTTCTCTTGAGAACGAGCAATAGAGGCTCGAGACTCTTCGATGCTAGTTACCGTTTGGTCAGAACTCTGCCAGCCTAAAAGGCCTTTGTAGTTACCAAGACCTGGGTAAAGCGCAAGGTAGACAATCGCGAAGATGAAAGTGGAAATAAATAAGTAAGTCCACCACTTGGGCAAATCATTGTTGAGCTCACGAATACCATCGTATTCATGGCCCATGTCATCACCTGGATCAACACCCATTTTGTCCTTTACACACCAGCGAAGGATGATAGCAACACCTACCAAGGTCCCTACGGTGATGAAGGTAATCCAAAGACTCCAAAATGTAGTCATTATTTAGTCTCTCCTTGCTGGTCTTTCTTCGGGCTTTGTTCGTCCGCAAATATAAGATTTGCGTCCTCTTCGAAGCGAGCCTTGCGGTTTTTACCGAAAGCCCACCACACAACGCCGCCGAAGCAGACAAATAGTAGAATTGTCCAGATGCTGTGAATAACACTGATATCCATATTCACTCCTTACTTCATCGCATGGCCGAGAGACTGAAGATAAGCAATCAGAGCGTCCATCTCTGTTTTGCCCGCTACGTCTTGAGACGCAGAAGCCACTTGCTCGTCAGTATATGGTACGCCAAAGTTGTTCTTGAAGATCTCTAATTTCTTCTGCGTCAATTTGCCGTCCAATACATTTTCTTCTAACCAAGGGAAGCCAGGCATGTTTGATTCAGGCACAAGCTCACGTGGATTGATCAAGTGAACACGATGCCATTCATCAGAGTAGCGACCGCCTACACGAGCTAAATCAGGACCAGTACGCTTAGAACCCCAAAGGAAAGGGTGCTCCCAAACGCTTTCACCAGCAACAGAGTAGTGACCGTAACGCTCTGTTTCAGAACGGAACGGACGAATCATTTGGCTATGACATACGTTACATCCTTCGCGGATGTACACATCACGACCTTCCATTTCTAGTGCAGAGTACACGCGCAGGTTCTGTACAGGCTCAGTGGTTTGCTTTTGGAAAATCAACGGAGTGATCTCTACCAATGCCCCCAAGCTGATTGCGAATACAATCAGAATTGCCAGTAGTCCAACGTTTTTCTCAACTAGCTCGTGGCGATTTTTTGGATTATTAGCCATATCAAAATCTCCTATTGTGCCGGTTGAGGAACAGCTTTAAGACTGTCCTTTGGTGCAGCGATGGTCTTGTAGGTGTTGTACGCCATTAGGAACATACCTGCTAAGAAGATAGCGCCGCCGATGAAGCGAACCGTGTAGTACGGGTAAGACGCTTGCACAGATTCAACGAAGCTATAGGTTAGAGTGCCGTCTGGGTTAACACTGCGCCACATCAGGCCTTGCATTACGCCAGAGATCCACATCGCAACGATGTAAAGTACGGTACCCACAGTCGCAAGCCAGAAGTGAACATTGATCAGGCCTACTGAGTACATACGCTCTTGACCGAACAACTTAGGTACTAGGTGATATACCGAACCAATAGAAACCATTGCTACCCAACCTAACGCACCAGAGTGTACGTGACCGATAGTCCAGTCGGTGTAGTGAGACAATGCGTTAACCGTTTTAATAGACATCATTGGTCCTTCAAAGGTAGACATACCGTAGAAAGACAATGAAACGATTAGGAATCGCAAGATTGGGTCATAGCGCAGTTTATGCCAAGCACCAGATAGCGTCATAATACCGTTGATCATGCCACCCCAAGATGGAGCAAACAGAACAAGGGACATCACCATGCCTAGAGACTGAGTCCAGTCTGGCAGTGCTGTGTAGTGAAGGTGGTGCGGACCAGCCCAAATGTATAGAGACACTAGAGCCCAAAAGTGAACGATAGAAAGACGGTAAGAATAAACAGGTCGTTCAGCTTGCTTAGGTACGAAGTAGTACATCATACCCAGGAAACCAGCAGTCAAAAGGAAACCAACAGCGTTGTGCCCGTACCACCACTGAATCATGGCATCGACAGCACCGGAGTACATCGAGTATGACTTCATTGGGGAGACAGGAATTGCCATGCTGTTTACGATGTGCAATACCGCAACAGTAAGGATAAAGGCTCCGAAGAACCAGTTGGCGACGTAAATATGCGATGTCTTACGCTTAACCATGGTTCCGAAGAACACGATTGCATAAGCTACCCAAACGATAGCGATGGCGATATCGATTGGCCACTCTAGCTCTGCATATTCCTTGCCGGATGTGAATCCTAAAGGCAATGAAATAGCAGCGGATAAAATAATCGCTTGCCAACCCCAGAAGGTGAATGCCACTAAAGGACCACCAAATAGGCGCGCTTGACAGGTGCGCTGAACCACATAATAAGATGTGGCAAAAAGGGCGCTTGTACCAAACGCAAAAATAACCGCGTTCGTATGAAGCGGTCGTAGACGAGAGTAGGTTAACCACGGCGTATCAAAGTTAAGCTGTGGCCAAACCAACTGAGCGGCAATCAAAACACCCACACCCATGCCGACAATACCCCAAAGAATGGTTACCAGGGTAAATTGACGAACAACGGTGTAGTTGTAGTTTTGTTCAAGCTGCTTTTCTTGGCTCATTTGCATGCTTCCAATTTATTATTAACTACACTTTTCCAACACAACGCCAACAAGTTGACGCAACGACAAATACCATCAAAATCCGAGGAAAATGAGTCAAAAACGCTCGACTTCCTAAAATCCATTTTAAAGATGGTATTAACAGCATGAATTATACGGAATTAACATTTGAATGACAGAGACTTAACTATAGGAATGAATAGAGTTTTCCTATTTAATGTAAAAAGTTTGAAGTTTGTTACAAAGGAGTCATTTAATGGCCGCAGAAAAATTGACCAAAGGGCGTTTAATTCAAATTATTGTGACATTTGCTGTGCTTATCGCTGCGTTCACTTGGCGAACAATTGAACATAGTGATAACAAATCAATAAATGAAACGAGTTGTATAGTGGTGGATTCGTGCCGTTTTGAGTTTAACAGCAACGACTATCAGCTAGAAGTGGACCCTGAAAACTCCGCGTTTCGAGTGACTAGAGTGTCAAAAGCAGAAAACGATGACTTCGTAGAATATCAGGGAGGAAGTCATCATATTTCAGAGTTTATAAGTCTTGAGAACAGCAGTGAGTTTACTTTTAGTGTGAGAAACAACGAGCAAATATTGCAGGTAAATGTTAACGACAAGTGATATCTAGCACGTAGGTTATGTCGTTAGATGGATCTTCACATCTCTAGCACTTAATGCACCAAACAAAGCACAAAATCCACCTACAATTGCGATTACGAACAATGACGCAGTCCAGTTCCCTGTGGCTTGATGTAAGTACCCAAGAAGAGGTGGTCCTATCGTTGCAAAGCCATAACCGAAGCTCTGAGACATCGCGGATAAAGCCGCTGCTTGAGAGGCGTTGTTACTTCTAAGTCCAACAAACGATAGGCCGATGACAAAGGTCGAGCAGTTGCAAAACCCAAACATCAAGGTCCAAAAGATGGCGAAGTCTGGTAACCAAATTAGCCCTAGAGTCGCAGCTACAGTGCCTGTTGCTGTCAATAAGAATAAGGCTTGCGTGCTCTTAAGCCTTGATAGAAAGGGGATTAATACAAGGCCTGGCCATATGGTCGCGAACTGTAACAAACCGTAGATGTAACCTGCTTCTGTTTCGGTCATGCCTTGGTCCAGCAAGATTTTTGGTAGCCAACTAGCGAACGAGTAGAAAGTAAATGAATTTAAACCTAGCGCGAGTGTAACTTGCCATGCAATACCGCTGGAAAGCAGTTGTTTAATGCTGACTCCCTTGTGTTGAGCGTTATGATTTTTTGTTTCTTTGGAACGAAACCAGAAGACCAACGCCAGCGTCACGAAAAACAGATTAAACAAGAGTGCAAACTGCCACCCTGATAGGGGCGTTACCGTTAGATGAGATAACGGAACCATAGAGGCAGAAGAGAGAGTAGAACCAATCCCCATAGTGAAGGTATATAAGGATGTCATCACCGCTATACGAGTAGGGAAATTCATCTTAACGGCTACAGGCAACAGGACATTGCCAATAGCGATACCCGCTCCAATAAACACTGTGCCCACATATAAGGTTGCAACACTACCAACAGAACGTAGACACACCCCTAAAAATACGGAGAACAGGGCTAGGCAGACACTCTTCTTTAAGCCAAACCGAGTAAGAACGGTTAAGGCGAGTGGAGATATTAAGGCAAAAGAGAGTAGTGGTAACGAAGAAAGCATGCCCAAAATAGTGGAGCTTAGATGAAGCTCAACCATAATCTGGTCAAGTAAAGGCGCCAGACTGGTAAAGGGACCGCGTAAATTGGCCGCTAGCAATAATATGCCACCTAGCGCTAGGTAGTGGTTGCGTGTAAGAGACACAGGTATTTCCGTTGTGAAGAGCAAGTGAGAGATTATAAAGGAGTAATGATTTCTTGTAGAGCGTTGATTTGTAGTAATTTATAACCTTCGAAAACCATGTCTATTTTCGTTATTTTTATAACTTGACGCACTATAACTAAAGTGTTGCTGTTGGTTTAATTATCATTCGATATCTCGTTTAAAATATGAGAACTAAAGGTTCTAGCAAGATGCTAAATAGAATGGTGCTGGGAACTTTCTAACTGATGGATAGCATAAACGATTGACACATTTAGACATAGATCGACTTTCAAATAAGACGAAGCCTGCAAAATGTAACGCATGTAACAATCTGTGAATATGATAAGACTAGTTTATTGCTAGCGATGATATTTTTAGCGCCTATTTAAAATTATAGAAAGTGCTTTTATGTTAAGAACTATTGTTGCTAGTACCATTGTATTGGTCTTAGCGGGTTGCGGAGGAAGCAGTGTCAATTCTCCAGCATCAAGTAATCCTGTACAGCCAATTGATGAAACAGGTCAATATAGGGTAATTAGCTCTACAGAGCTTAACTCAGACGGTCCTGAAGGTATGGAAACCTATGACTTGATCGAGAGTGTCTTGGGTCGAGGTGCTATTGAAGCCCCAGATCTCTATTCAAACAACGACCCCGATGGCGGTAGACATATCGTTGAAGAATACGACGAGGTCATTGGCAATCATTTTAAGTTCATCATGCACTTCGAAGATGGAGATCGTGACAAAGGGCGTGTGGACCGTCAAAGAAACGAGATCAAGGCATATGATAAATCTCAAGATAAATTAAAGGGTTATCTGGGTAAGACCTTTGAATACAGCTGGAAATTTAAAATTGGTGATGACCTTAAGGTAACCAAGCAATTTACGCATCTATTTCAGCTAAAGGCCGTAGCCGAAAAGAATAGTGAGGACTTTGTTATTACGAGCAGTCCGATTCTCACACTGACTGCTAACGTTCGCAGCAATCAAAGTGGCCTTGAAGTAAGACATGTCCATTACAACAACGACCGTACAGGGACAGTCAACAACACGCTTGTTCATACCACAAAGATGGATGACGTAGATTGGAATCGTGATATCGCAGGACAGTGGATTGAAGCCTTTGTACGAGTGAATTACAGCGAATCTGGTAGCCTGTACATGACGCTAACGCCATTGGGTGAATCTAAACCGATGATAGAAATCACTGAGAACAACATAGAAATGTGGCGCTCAGGACTAGATGGACGTGACGGAAACTTTGTTAGACCTAAATGGGGCATTTATCGTTCGCTTAAATCTGAGGAGCTATTAAACCAAGATCAGGATGAGGTTTACTTTGCGGACTTTAAGATAAGAGAAGTGAAACCTGTCGAGTAAGTTACGTAGCTAAACTACAAAGTAACTCATTCAAAGCCAAGTTTGATGGACTTGGCTTTTTTAGTTTTTATTCGTTAGTAAGATATTGGACTTACACAAAAGAGTGAGAGCGGTTACTGATTTTCGAGACATTAACGTACGAATCATTAGTTAGATTGGCCGTCACTTGGATTAATTGAAACTGAGTACAAAGATTCGTAATCATCAGCACCTAAGAACACTAGGTACTAAGTTGCTATAGAGAGAAGAGATAAGCTGAGAGAGGGACGAGTTACAGAGATTCACTAGCCATTCACAAAACCGTATTTAACATAATATACATAATGCGCACTTTATCTAAGGGTTAGAAATAATGGTTATACAGCTTTAAACCCAAACCCTAGCGCTTATGAGCGTGACTTTTTGCACCTGGCAACGCGCTACGTAAAATGTGGCGTGTTTTGTTAGGCACACCCTTTGAAAATTTAACTCTGTACTGTTCTCTAGACTTGTACACCTTCATCGTACCATTGAATGGATTTTTACGAGCGATGTCTTTGCACTTGTGAAGAAATGATTTATCAACTTGACCTATGTGTGAACTGACTTCACCTTCTTTAAACGTCAGTTTCATTTTCGGCTTATCGTAAAGCACGATCGCAAATATAAGCGCTGCAGCGATCAAAATGACATATAACATGAATGCCTCCTACATCGAGTGCGAATTAGTCTGATAAAAGTTTGCTGAGGTCTTCTTTGAGTAAGTTGACCTTTTCGTTGGCTTTTTCACTGCGCTGAGCTTCACTAAGTAGATACTCAATGGCGTCAGACAAGGTGCAACCCAACTCATTGGCTCTATGAGAGAGTTTTTCCCAAACGCGATAATCCAAATCTATGGATTTCTTTCGTGTGTGCACTTGTTCTGCGTTGAAATGACGCTTTCTCTTGGCCCGAATGGCTTGTTTGAGCTTGTTATCTAACTCAAGAGACATGTGATTCTCAATCCATTCCAACACTTGAACCGGTTCGTGTTCGATAGCGCGAAGGAGTTCTACTGCTGCAGCGTCTGCGCTGCTGTCTAGATGGCGAGTAACTTTCTCACCTTCTTTCCATTTTTTTACTAGATAGTTCCACTTCCAACCACATTCAAGGTTTTCAAGTTGTTGATATTTCATGATTGTTAATCTAAGTCCATTTAAAATTTAAGACGTACAGTGACAGCGTAACCCTAGTCACTCAATTTGACAATGCAAAGACCTTGCATATTTGTTGTAAAGCACAATTTGATGTAACCAAGTCTAAAATAAGCGCTCCGAAATGCATCAAGTGCACTATTTTTCGGGTTATCTGTTAATAGCTTAGGTATACTAAGTGGATAGTATATTTTAGTAAGTTTTTATGAAATCGATAGATTGGCAACTCGCAACTCCACAACACGATCAAGTAATAGACTCTAGTCTATCTCTGTTTAAATACCAGGAAGCCCCTTTTGTCTCATTACAGCCTCGATTAGACGCAAGCCTAAAGCGTTTTGTTGCGTTAGCAGATGATGCGCCTTTGTTGGCTATCAACGGCTCTGATACCGTGTCAGTAAAGAAAGATGTTGCCTCTATCCTTTCTCAGTTAACACAAAAGAGTGTCCATCACACAGAGTCTATAGTCGCTGAAGAATTATTAGGAAGTTACATTGTCACTGACTCTGGTGATGTTCAATCATCAGTGGGTCTGTTTGAAAAACACAGTAACGGCTACCTAATTATCTCTGCCAACGCGGTGTTATCGCAACCGACTACCTTATTGGCTATTCGTGCATTATTGGCTGGTGAAGACGTCGCCAGAGTCGCGGCAAGCAAGAATGGGTTTTCACCTAAGCAGAGATTTAAAAGCGCAGTGAAGCTCATCATTGTAGGTGATCGCAATCAGTTGGCTGATTTAGATTATCTAGACCCTGCTTTCTCTTCTTCGCACACCATGTTTACTGAAGTAGAAATGGACGTTCGCGTCGATACGACTACCGCACCACTCTATTTAGGCTACATTGCGAGCCTAGTTCGAGAGGCTGGCTTGCCCGACATGTCTAGTGATGCCATACACAGCTTCTTAACGGCTGGCGCTCGCGTATGTGAAGAGCAACACTTTGCTCCACTATCCGCCTCTTGGATTCGAGCTTTGCTGCGCGAAGCTGCACTCGAGTCGAACTCCGAGACGATTAAAGCCAAGCACATAGATGCTGCACTTGAAGCGCGCTACTACCGAGAGTCTTATCTTCCAAATAGAGCACTTGACGACATTCTTGATGGCCAGGTTTTAATCCAAACCCAAGGTAATGAAGTTGGTCAGGTTAATGGCTTAACGGTGATTGATATCCCAGGGCATCCTGTTTCCTATGGAGAGCCAGCACGTATTTCTTGCGTTATTCACTTTGGTGATGGTGACGTCTCCGACGTTGAGCGCAAGGCAGAGCTGGGTGGCAACCTACATGCTAAAGGCATGATGATTATGCAGGCCTTCCTGAGTAGTGCTCTTAATCTTGATGAACCTTTACCTTACTCTGCTTCTATTGTATTTGAGCAATCATACAGTGAGGTAGATGGCGATAGTGCTTCTTTAGCGGAACTTTGTGCCTTTGTGAGTGCCTTATCTGGTTATGAAATCAAACAAAACATTGCGGTAACCGGCGCTGTTGATCAGTTTGGTCGAGTTCAAGCGGTTGGCGGACTCAATGAAAAAATTGAAGGCTTCTTCTATGTTTGTGCCCATCAAGGGTTAACAGGCGACCAAGGTGTTATTCTGCCGAAGTCGAACCTAAGACACCTTTCATTGCACAAAGATGTTGTCGACGCGATTAAGCAAGGCAAGTTCCATATTTGGAGCGTAGAGGATGTAAACCAAGCTTTACCTATCATCACAGGACAAGCATTTAGTGGCGAGAGTGATGATACTATCTTAAATAAAATCGCCGAGCGCATCGACCGACTCAATCAGCACGATATCAGCGAAAGTTTACTTAATCGCTTAAAAAGAGTGCTGTTTAGGGACTGATCGGAGTTGTAAGTACTATACTGCATCACATAAGATGCAGGTTCAAAAAATCTGGAGACTCAATACAATGCAACAAAAACCTTGCGATATCGCAAACTCATATGATCGTGACGACCTACTAGCATCAAGCCGTGGTGAGCTATTTGGCCCTCAAGGTCCTCAATTACCAGCTCCTAACATGCTGATGATGGACCGAGTGACTAAAATGTCACAAACCGAAGGTGAGTTTGGCAAAGGTCTTATTACTGCAGAACTAGATATTACTCCAGACCTTTGGTTTTTCGATTGTCACTTCCCTGGTGACCCTGTAATGCCTGGCTGTCTTGGTCTAGACGCTATGTGGCAACTAGTTGGTTTCTTCCTTGGCTGGATCGGTGGCGAAGGTAAAGGTCGTGCACTTGGTGTAGGTGAAGTTAAATTCACAGGTCAGATTCTTCCTACTGCGAAGAAGGTAACCTACGAAATCAACATGAAGCGCGTAGTTAACCGTAAACTGGTTATGGGCATGGCTGATGGCCGCGTACTAGTAGACGGCAAAGAAATCTACGTTGCTAAAGATCTTAAAGTGGGTCTTTTCCAAGATACGTCTAAGTTCTAAGACTGATTCAAATCTTTCCTTCTAAAGCCATGACCCAGTGTCATGGCTTTTTTATTGCGCCCTTCTCTTTTGTTCTATCAGATATTGTTACGTAGTGAGTTGGCATAACTTCTATATTTTTTGTTTAAAGCAAGTTAGTTATAGTGCGCTAGAATTATAAAAACAAGACCCCGTATGGGGTCTGTTTGGATGAGGTTATTTATATAGACCGGATTCCATGTCACCTTTCGCGTCTCTCCAACCGCCCAACCATTGTGATTTGGCATCGGTTTGCTGGTATGGGCAAGTATCGCTTGAGCGACCATTAAGCCCCGCTTTGTAACCTTGGGACTGTGCTCTCTCAAGACGGTCGCGTTTTTGTCTCTTCATAGTTAAATCCTCTAACCTTTCGATAAACAAACTAAAGGCGCGATAAGCTTCTTTGTTCGTGGGTAATGGATATGTCAGTCTGTGCTGAAGCATCTACGTTCAAAGAATCTCAAAGCACCCATATAAGATTCGTCTATAAATTGAGTTTTCTCAAGGTGAAAAAAAGGACAACGCACAATTTGTGATGTTGTCCTTCGTTAACTATGCAGTTAAGTGTCTGTTAGGCAGTCAAATAATTACTTCTTTAATCTTCTGCGAAGACCTATCAGACCAAGTAAACCCAGCATCCAAGGAGCCATACTCCCCCCTTGCCGTTCAACGGATTCTTGTTCAACACTACGTGGAGTAATCGTTGCTGTTGCATCAGATGCATTAAGATCAACCGTAGGCACTAACTTAACAGCGACAACCGCTTCAGTACCTGTACCACCGCCACAGTAAGCGTTATGGCCAGTATTATCATAACCGCCAGCACAGTACAGAGCCGTAGCTGCAATTTCGCCTTTATCATTAATGTCTGACGCAGCAATAATGCGGAACTGGTTATTGTTTCCAGAGGCATCATCGTCATTGGTTAGGTCATCAAGCCACCAAGCACGATTTTGGAACAGAGCACGGCGAGTAGCATGTGTACCAACATCGAAGTCGTATGGGTCGATGAAACCACGGTGTCTACGCTGCTTACCGTTGTATTCACGTGCTGTTTCAGCATCGATGGTGCCTACAATCTCATTGTGGTTATTCACTGCTTTAGCTTCGCCGCCAGAGCCAGAGAAGAAGATAGACTCCCCTGTTTCAGACAAATACGTTGCCGAAGGTGTCTCCGCGGATGCATCAGCGACAAAGATTCGATTTGCAGCAGCACCGTTTTCTGGGTAGAAGCCACTACGCTTTGATTCACCAATAACCATTAAATTGTTGTTAATGTCGGTTGCGCGGGTATTGGCGTAAATATAGTCACCGTCGTCTTCGACTACTGCTCTTGAGATGAACTTAGAAGTCCACTGATCATCTTGCGTAAGATCCAAGCCGTCATTTGGATAAAAAACAGCTGCCTGCATAAGCAAGTTATTATCATCACGCAAGGTGTTGTAACCAACAAGGATTGGCTTACCCTCGTAAGCCGTTGGGTCTGCAACGCTACCATCTTCGTTTGGAATCAGTGTGCTATCAGGCACTACTGCACCACGTACACTCGACATATAGGATTTTTGGTCACGTGTGGCTCCAGTTAAACTTGTGCTCCATGGGGCTACGGATACACCTGTAGAGCCATTACTACTCCAGACAAATCCTTTGGTAGAAAAAGCAAAGTTCTGACAGTAATCTTCCGCTGCCGGATCAGCAATAGATTGTCCGTTGCTAAAGCATTTGCCTACATCACGACCATTGTAGTCTTTATCGCTATCACCATAGTCAAATGGTGCTACAGATGCACTGCCAACAATATAAGTCGCGCCCTCATAACTAAACGAGTCAAACGCCATAGTGCGACCCATTTGAGTGACAATGTCACTCACTGGCGCATCTTCAAAGGTAGTCGCTGGAGGCAAGATGGTCGTGCCTACAAACCCACGTTCTCGGTAAGCAAGGCCGTAATTGCCAAAGTCATAGTAACCACTACTTGTGGTGCCCATCACTTCGCCATCAACACTGAACTTATTAACAATAACGTTGTTAGAACCAACTACATATGTTCCATTTCCAGGCCTATATGGTTCTGCATCATTAGCACTTGGTTCTGTTTCAAATAATCGTTGCCCCGTACCATCAAAACCATTGGCATTGGCCACATAGTTCTTATCGTAATACGCTTCGCGTTCACGTTTCAAACCACCCGCATCGTTAATACCAAGCCATTCGCGAGTAGCCCAGTTTTCACAACTGTTGTAACCAAGTTGGCGGTAACAGTAGCTTTCTATATCGTCAAAATCTTGGTAGATAAAGTTGTTATCAAGGCCAAAAGGGGCTTCATCGCGAAACGGTAAACCGTCTGTACCATTTCTGGTATCACCGGCCACATTACCCGTTTCGTCGATGGCACTACCATAAGATTCAAGGCCAAGGTTTGCGGGTACGGTAACCAACTCTACGTTGTAAAGATTGGCACTTGCACTGTAAGACGCCATAACCAAAGTGGCTACGGCTGAAAGTTTAAAGATACGACTGCAATTCAAAATATCTTATTCCTGCTGCATTGCTTCGAGCTCTTCCCAGCGCTCAAATGCTATTTCTAGTTCCTGTTCCTTGGAGGCTAGCTCCTCTAGCACAGGCTGTGTTTCCTCTACTGGAAGTGCAAAAAATGCTGGGTCGTTAACCCTTTCCTGTAGGCCTTCTAATTGTTCTTCAAGTTGTTCAAGAAGCTGTGGTAGCGATTCTAACTCACGTTGCAACTTATACGACAACTTTTTACTGGTATTGCGACTTGGTTTGCTTGCTGCTTTGTCTTTAACCACTACATCAGACGTACTCGCAACAAATTCCTGCCTAGAGGCCTTAACTTGTGCTCGCTGCTGCTGTGCGTCATGGTAACCACCAACAAACTCTTCGATACGGCCATTGCCTTCAAAGATCCAACTCGCCATTACGGTGTTATCCACAAACTCACGGTCGTGGCTCACTAAAAGTAATGTTCCCTGATAGTTGGCAAGTAAATCCTCTAAAAGTTCCAAAGTTTCGATATCTAAATCATTGGTTGGCTCATCGAGCACCAATAAATTGTTCGATCTTAAGAAAATTCTAGCCAAAAGCAGGCGGTTTTTCTCACCACCAGAGAGAGCTTTAACCGGAGAACGCGCACGACGCGGAGAGAACAAGAAATCTTGAAGGTAGCTCAGTGCATGACGCTCCCTGCCCCCAACCATGACTTCTTGTTTACCATCGGCAAGGTTGTCGATAACTGTCTTTTCTGGGTCTAACGCTTCACGGTACTGATCAAAATACGCGACTTCAAGCTTAGTGCCGCAATGTAAGCGGCCTGAGTCAGCTTCTAGTTGTCCTAACATCAGTTTAAGTAAGGTACTCTTACCACAGCCGTTAGGGCCAATCAGGGCAATCTTATCGCCTCTCATTACCGTGAAACTAAAGTCATCAACAATCTGCTGACCATCAATCTGGTAACTCAGATTCTGCGCTTCAAACACAATCTTGCCACTGCGCGTGCCATCATCGATTTGAATATTGGCTTTGCCCTGCACTTCAATACGCTCTGTGCGTTCACGGCGTAACTGTTTAAGGGCTCTTACACGACCTTCGTTACGGGTACGACGAGCTTTGATGCCCTGGCGAATCCACGTTTCTTCTTGTGCGAGCTTTTTATCAAACTCGGCGTTCTGCGCTTCTTCTACACGTATCGCTTCTTCTTTATCGATAAGATATTGCTGGTAGTTGCCTGGAAATGACGACAGCTTACCTCTATCTAGATCAACAATTCGGGTCGCCATAGATTGGATAAAGCTTCTATCGTGCGAGATAAAGATGATTGAACCGCGAAAATCTTTCAGAAACGTCTCTAACCATTCAATGGTAGTGACATCCAGGTGGTTTGTGGGCTCATCTAGAAGCAGTACGTCTGGGTCACACACTAATGCACGAGCCAGCGCGGCTTTACGTTGCCAACCGCCCGAAAGGTCGGTTAGCAAGGTATGACCGTCTAAACCTAGCGCTTCCAATACGTTGGTAATGCGGCTTTCAAAGCGCCAAGCACCACTGTGCTCTAGCTGATCTTGTATCTTAGATAAGCGGTTAATGTTCTTTTCGCTAGGGTCTTCAGTAACAAGATCCAACTGATCTTGATAGATCTTAAGCTGCTTCCCTATTTCGGCTAGCCCCTCAGATACGTAATCAAGGACAGTTCCAGCTTGGTTTCTTGGTGGATCTTGCTCAAGGCGTGATACGACCACATCTTGAGTGATCTGCATGTGCCCATCGTCCATCTGCACATCACCCGCGATGACCTTCATCAGAGTAGATTTACCGGCACCATTTCGACCGACGAGACAGACGCGTTCTTTTTCTTGTAGTTGGAAGTCGGCGTTATCCAATAACGGGATATCACCGAATGCCAATTGACCATTATGAATGGTAAGTAATGCCATTATTCTCTAACCACTGTTGTAATTGTTGTAAGTTGAAGGGCCAGTTAAGCTCTGAGTTTTCAATGTGGACCACTGGTATTGTGACCCCGTAACGTGAAAACAGCTCATCATCGAAGGCAATATCAACGATTTGGGGTTCAACCCCTACCGTGAGCAGCAACTTATGTGCTTGCTCACACAGATGACACCCTTCAGTACTGTATAGAATTACGCTCACTACGCATTCTTCTCCAAAGAGACCAACCAGCAATTGTGAATGTGCTTGTTACGAGCAAAGTCCAGTGGCAAGGTCTTATCAGAGATATTCTGCGCTCTAAGACCTAGCTCTTTAATCGCCTCTAGGTCCATTTTGAATTGGCGCTTATTGTTTGAGAACACGATTGTCCCTTCAGGACGTAGCAATCTCTTTAGGTGCGTCATTAGTTGGATATGATCGCGCTGAATATCAAAGGTCTGCTTCATTCTCTTAGAGTTTGAGAACGTCGGCGGATCGATAAAGATAAGATCGTACTGCCCTGTTGCCGTTTCTAGCCATTGTAAGCAATCCGCTTGTACAAATTGGTGCTGCTTGCCCTTGATGCCGTTAATGGCTAGGTTCTCTTTTGCCCAATCTAAGTAGGTATTCGACATATCAACCGTTGTGGTTGATTTAGCGCCGCCTACAGCGGCGTGAACCGTTGCACTGCCGGTGTAAGCAAACAGGTTTAGGAAATCACACCCTGCTGCCATCTGACCAATCTTACGGCGCGTCAGTTTATGATCGAGGAATAAACCCGTATCTAAGTAATCAAACAGGTTTACCTTTAACTGAACCCCGTACTCGTTCACTTGCATCTGATGGGATTTTTGTGCCAATTTTTGATATTGGTTTGTGCCTTTTTGTCTCTGACGTACTTTAAGAACGACATTGTTGGCTTCTACCCCTGTTACTTGAATAGATGCACGAATAATGTCAGTCAGTCGACGTTTAGCCGTTTCTGGGTCGATAGTCTTCGGTGCGGCATACTCCTGAATAACCAGGTGATCTGGGTAGACATCAATAGCAACGTTGTAATCAGGAAGGTCGGCATCGTAGATTCTGTAGCAATCTAGGTGCTCTTTCTTCGCCCACTTGCCAATTTTGCCAATGTTCTTCTTCAAGCGGTTGGCAAAGTCTGGTGCCACAATTGCTTCAGTCTTTGGCGCGTCTGCAGTAGAAGCAGCTTTAGCAGAGATTGCGTAGTTCTTCTGTAAACAGTTCAAAGCACCATTGTTCACTTTGTATTGCTTGTCAGCGCGCATACGAAGACAGCTAAGCAGTTCATCAGAGCTTGAGAAGATAGACGCATTCCAGCCACCAAACTGTGCCTTCATCTGAGCACCAAACTCAGAATAAAGCGCAATTAGGCCTGGCTCAGTACTTAGACGCTCACCGTAAGGCGGGTTACAGATAATAGTACCTGCAGCAGCATCCTTAGGCGCTTCAATTTGCGTTGCATCGCCTAGACGAAAATCAATCAAACCTTCAATGCCCGCTCTTACCGCATTCTTTTTCGCGGTTTCTAGTACGCGCGGGTCATTGTCGTAGCCGATCACAGGTACTTCAAACTTGTTAATACCGCGACGTCCGACAACTTTAGCTTCAGATTTTACTTCAGCCCACAGTGCGTAATCGAAATCTTTAAGGTTCTCAAGGCTCCAGCTAGTGCGAGCGTGACCTGGTACCACATTGGCAGCCAGCATTACAGCTTCTATCAGTAAGGTGCCTGAGCCACACATTGGGTCGATTAGCGGAGATTGCTTATCCCAGCCGCTTCTCATCACTATGGATGCCGCTAGCGTCTCACGCAAAGGTGCACGACCTGCTTCGGTACGATAACCGCGCTGGTTAAGTCCTTGCCCCACCATATCGATACCCAATATCGCATCTTCTCTATGAAGACGAACATGAACGCGAAGATCTGGACGATCTTTGCTGATCTCAGGTCTAGGCAGGTTAGCTTTGGTGAAGGTATCAACGATGGCATCTTTAACCTTCATTGCACCATATTGGCTATTGCGTATTTCACGGTTAGTACCATTAAAATCCACAATAATAGATTTGTTTGCGTCAAATAGGTTCGGCCAACGTACGGACATGCATGACAGATATAAATCCATATCGTCTACGCATTTGAACTCTGCAAGAACACGTACAAAACGCGAAGCGGTGCGGCTAGACAAACAGGCTTTATAGATCTGTTCTAAATCTGCCTTAAATCGCACCCCTGCTTGTACAGGTTTTGGGTCTTCAATTCCCAAGTTCTTAAGTTCTTCTACCAATAGATTTTCTAAACCATTGGCCGTTACCGCAAGGTATTGATGCATGTTAATCACTAAGCTGCTAATAAAATGGCGTTAATTATAAACCCTTCTAATTGTAAATTCCGAAATTTCTCCCTTAATTGGCTCTAATTGTTCATTTCTAGAGCACCACTTTGTGTTGGTTCACTTTCAACACGCTTATCTCAGCAGCCAATCACTCTTGTCTATTTTTCACAGCAAACCGGTACTCAAACCGATAGTGAATACTTATTCACCCCAACACTGGTATACACCAGAAGTAATTTAAGACTGAAAGTTACTTACAAAAGGCACTAAAAAGGGAAATAAAACCGGCAATCACACCTCCAATTGGCACATTGCAACGGTAATGAGGACAAAAAAGAATTTAAAAAATGTGCACTTGCAACACCTAGCCTCACACTAATAAGGATTAATTAGTGCGACTTAGTGAAACTGTGAGATGGGATTACTCAACTTGATGGGTATTCAAGCAAAGAAAAAGGCCGCTTTAGAGAGACTCTAAAACGACCTTGGGGAATAGCAGTGAGTGTTTGTGATAGTAATTAAGGGAGCTGGGGCTACGAACTAAGACACCATTTGAATGTGGCTTTGACAGAACATCGCATTGGCTGAGCGCATTCTGTCGTGCATGACTTTAATAGGTTCACAGAACGACATGGCTTTACTTCCGGTAAGATAGAAATCTTCTGTACTGACTGAAATGACGATGCTCGCTGTTTTTGACGATTCCACCACCATAAAATGCCCAGTATTGTATTCGTTTTGCAGTTCAACAATCTCCCCTTCCTGTGGCTGATATCCTGCAGACTGGGTTTCAAAGAACCAGCTTTTTGGCTGCACAGGCTTATGGAAGCGCTTAACTGTCACTGCTTTAAGTACAAGCTCAGCTTGTCGTGGAATAGATAAAGGTAGGCCTTTAACAGAGTCTTGGAATACATGATAGATGTCTGCGTCTTCGACTGAAAACGGCTGTGGTGTAAATGCAGATTCGATAAGAACTTTACGAGGGAGATCAGAGCGAAATACCATATCTTCGCTAATCTCAAGCATCAGAGAGGATTTATCCTCGTCGTAGTACCAATTCCATGTATCGCTTAGCTTAAGCATAACTCTGTCCTGTTTTAAACTCGGTTTAAGTAAGGCGCTACACCATCCCTTTGCAGGGTCCACGTTACTTTCCGATAATTCTACTAACAGGAGACGAAAAAAAAAGGGGAAAACAATTCCCCTTCTCTTTAGCTAAACAATTGGTTTTACTGCAAATCGATTACAGATTCTTAACGATATCTTTAACCAAGTTTGGTCCTTTATAGATAAAGCCTGAGTAAACCTGCACCAACTTCGCACCAGCCTGCATCTTTTCTTTTGCCGAAACGTAAGAATCGATACCGCCAACACCAATAATAGGGATCTCATCGCCCAACTCGTGATGCAGCTTAGCGACAACTTCAGTACTACGCAGTTGTACTGGGCGACCGCTTAAACCACCCGCTTCATCTGCATGCTTCATACCAGCAACGATAGTACGGTCTAACGTAGTGTTCGTCGCGATTACCCCATCGATGCTGTGCTTGCGCAGTGAGTCACAGATCTGAACAATCTCATCATCACTCAAGTCTGGAGCAATCTTAAGTGCAACAGGTACATAGTTACCGTGTAACTCATTAAGTTCTTTTTGTTTGGCTTTCAAGTCACCAAGCAGTGAGTCTAGTGCCTCACCATACTGAAGTGAACGAAGGTCCGGTGTATTCGGCGAAGAAATATTCACCGCGATGTAGTCAGCATACTGATACACTTTTTCCATACAAATCAGGTAGTCACTGTTACCCTCTTCGATTGGTGTATCTTTATTCTTGCCAATGTTAATACCCAGAATGCCATCAAATTTGGCCTTCTTAACATTTTCGACTAGCGCATCAACACCGAGATTGTTGAAACCCATTCGGTTGATGATGCCTTCCGCTTCTAACAAACGGAACATACGAGGTTTGTCATTACCTGGCTGTGGACGAGGGGTCACTGTACCCACTTCTACAAAACCAAAGCCCATCGCATCAAATGCTTCAATGCACTCTGCATTTTTGTCTAGGCCTGCAGCCAAACCCACTGGGTTTCTGAAGGTTAGACCCATGCATTCAACAGGACGATGTGGCAGTTTTTGACGATAGAAAAGATCGAGAGGAGTGCCGGTAATTTTTGGAAGATAATTAATTGCGAGATCGTGCGCCGTTTCGGCGTCGAATTGAAATAAGCCAGTTCTGGCAAGACGGTAGAGCATTGTGCCTCCGATAAAAAAAAGCCCCGTGTAAACGGGGCTGTATTATTTACTTTGTAGCTTCACAATTCAAGTTCAAAAGCATCAACTCTCTCAAAGCAACGGAAAATTTAGCAAATTCATGCACATTACCTACCTTAAACTCGTTCAAGGTATTCTCCCAACGTTGCAATGCGATGCGATTGCTGACAATCCAGTTTTCGATTGTCTCTTCTTCTGAAAGTGGTGAGTCGCCACAATTGCATTGCAACACTTGCACAGTCAGTTGACGTTGCTGCCAATCAAGATCTTCTCTAAAGGCTGCTCGAGCTAATGCCTGCCAGTTGTTATCCACGACCTGATTATTGATTTGATCAAGGAACCAATGCAAAGACAATCTATCACCTAAGTAGAAGTAGAGTTTTGCAGTGCGCTCGATAGTGGTGCCACACTCTTTTGCCGCTAGAGAAATATCGTAGCAGCAGTAAAGGCTTGAAAGTCTCGCTAAGTAATTAGCCAATGATTTATCAACGCCCTTCTCAATCCATTGCAGCGCAATGCTTTGATGTTGCTCCACTTCACTTGGCACCAAGAATTGGTCAAGCTTATTCACGATAACTTCAACGTCAGCTTTGAAACGCTCTACTAATTGTTCGACACTACTATTGTGCGAACGGTTTCTTAGCATCCAACGGGTTAATCGTCTCAACGTACGGCGTATCACGACCATCAGTTGATATTGGACACTGGTTTCAATGCGATTGTCATGTTCACGAATCTTGCTAAACACCTCGGAGAACTTAAACAGTTCTTTAGACGCAGCAAAGGCATTCGCTATATCAACAACACTGGCACCCGTTTCTTCTTGGAGGCGCGTCACGAAGTTGCAGCCCATTTCATTGACTATCTCATTGGCAAGTGCAGTTGCAATGATTTCACTACGTAGCGGATGAGAGTCCATACTTGCAGAATAGTTACGGCGTAACCTATCAGGGAAGTACTCCACCAGCATACGAGAGTGATATTTGTCATTTGCAATCGCATCAGTGGCAAGTTGCTCTTTTAAAAGCATTTTTCCATAAGCCACCAGCACAGACAATTCAGGTCTACTCAGGCCAACGCCCTGCTTTTCTCGCTCTTGAAGCTGCTCATCATCAGGAATGTATTCAAGTTGTCTGTCGAGATGACCCGCCTTCTCCATAGTGTGAATAAAGCGCATTTGCTCTTTCATACCATTGACGCCTTGTTCTTCTGTCACAGAGATTGACTCTGCTTGACAATAGGCATCGTGCAATACTATTTCCGAAACGTCTTGCTCCATCGAATCAAGAATTTCATTTCTTTGCTTTAATGTGAGGTCGCTATTTTGCACTAGGCCATTAAGCAGGATCTTAATGTTTACCTCATTATCAGAGCTATCCACTCCACCCACGTTATCAATAAAGTCGGTATTAACACGACCGCCGTTCAGCGCAAACTCAATACGCCCAAGTTGCGTCAGTCCAAGGTTACCCCCTTCACCAACGACCTTTGCACGGAGTTGATTGCCGTTAATACGCAATGAATCATTGGCTCTATCGCCGACTTCAGAATGGCTTTCTTTGCTCGATTTAACATAGGTACCGATGCCACCATTCCATAATAGGTCGACCTGCATCATCAAAATGTGCTTGATAAGCTCATTTGGCGCCAGCGCATCTTCCTCTATACCTAACATTGCCTTTATCTCAGGTGACAGTGTCACTGATTTCGCTTTTCTAGAGAAAACACCACCACCCTTTGAAATCAATGACTTATCATAGTCATCCCAACCTGTTCGAGGCGTATTGAATAAACGATCGCGCTCTTTGTAGGCCGTTTTAGCATCCGGGTTAGGGTCAATGAAAATATGAAGGTGGTTAAACGCCGCTTGCAGCAAGATATGTTTGGACAACAACATGCCATTACCAAACACGTCACCCGCCATGTCACCCACACCAATAACCGTAAAGTTTGTTGTTTGACAATTCACGCCTAACTCACGGAAATGTCGTTTAACCGACTCCCAACCCCCCTTCGCTGTAATGCCCATGACTTTATGGTCATAACCATTTGAACCGCCAGAAGCAAATGCATCCCCTAGCCAGAAGTTGTAGTCTTCAGACACGCTATTGGCGATATCAGAAAACGTAGCGGTACCTTTGTCCGCTGCAACAACCAGATATGAATCGTCTTCGTCGTGACGAACAACGTTAGTTGGCGGTACTAGGTTGCCTTCTACAATATTGTCGGCCACGTCTAGCAAAGAGCTGATGAACATGCGGTAGCAACGCTGTCCTTCGGCAAAGATTTCGTCTCTGCCCGAAAGAGTATGTTGCTTCTTACAAACAAAGCCGCCTTTTGCACCCACAGGCAAAATCACCGTGTTTTTAACTTGCTGCGCTTTCACTAGGCCCAGCACTTCCGTTCGAAAATCCTCTTGTCTATCTGACCAACGTAAACCGCCACGCGCGACTTTGCCACCACGTAGGTGCACACCTTCAACGTCGGGCGAGTAAACGAACATCTCAAACTCTGGCACAGGTTTAGGGATCTCTGGGATCTTCTTAGGACTGAGTTTTAATGCCAAACACGGCTTGCGTTCGCCATCCTTGGTTTGCTGATAGTAGTTGGTACGTAACGTTGCTCGAATCATTTCTACATACCGACGCACGATACGATCATCATCTAGGCTTTCTACTTTCTCTAGTTGATCTTTGATCTGCTTGATCACCTTCAACTGAGAGGCATCGTCACCGTTATTTTTTGGAAGGAAACGTTTTTCAAACAGCGTCACAAGATTATTCGCAAGCTTAGGGTGCGCGGCTAGCGTATCTCCAATGTAGTGTTGACTGAAAGGAAAACCCACCTGGCGCATATACTTGGCGTAAGCACGCAAGATTGTGGTCTCCACACCGGTAAGGCCCGCACCTAGAATGAGTCGATTAAAACCATCATTCTCTAGTTCCCCTTTCCATACACCGGCAAAGGCTTGTTGGAAACGGTCTCTGACTTTATTAAAATCAACCGCATTACTGCCTTTATGCAGCATAGAGAAGTCTAAGATCCAATAGGTCTCACCATTCTTGGTTTCGACTTGATAAGGAGACTCGCCGATGACTCTTAGGTCGAAGTTCTCCAGCATAGGCATCACATCTGACAAATGAATTGGCGAGTGCTTATGATAGAGTTTAAGGTGAACGACCTTTGAATCGATTAGCTCTTCTTGTGGTCTGTAGAACAGCATTCCAAGCTGATTAAACTCATTTAACAGCTCTAAACGCTCTATATCCGCTACGGCCGCATTAGGTAGCACTGCTTCTTGATAAGATCTTGGGAAGGCTTCCATATAGCGCTTAGCAATAGGCAAGCCTCGGCTTTCACCCAAACTAGACACTACCGCTTGCTCTAATCTATCTCCCCACGTAGACGATGCTTCCATCAAGTCTTGTTCAATGCTCTTAGTATCAAACGTTAAGTTACTGTCTTCAACGCGCACAATGTAATGAGTGCGAGCCAGCGGGCTTTCAGAAAAGTAGGTGGTAAACTCTACTTCTTGGTTTGTGTTGAATGCGCGCTTAAAGATACGTTGCGTTTGACGTCGAAGCTCTGTGTTATAACGCTCTTTTGTCACATACACCATACAGCTCAAGAAGCGACCAAACGGGTCTTTACGCACAAACAATCGGATCATATCTCGATCTTGCATCTGCACAACACCCATCCCAATGTGCAAAAGCTCTTCTTCACTGGCTTGCAGCAGTTCATCTCTAGGATAGGTTTCTAAGATATTGTGTAGGGCTTTGAATGCATATGACCCCTTCAAGAAGCCACTGCCTTCTAGAATACGCGCTACCTTGTTGCGTACTAAAGGAATGCTCTCAACGCTTTGGTTATATACCGCTGAAGTATAAAGGCCCGTAAATCTATGCTCTCCAACCACTCTACCTTGCTTATCAAAGGTTTTAATGCCTATGTAGTCATTGTAAGCCGGTCGATGGATACGAGATGGACGGTTGCCTTTAGTCAGAATGAGAATATAAGGCTTCGTGGCTTCTTCTCTCGCAGACTCAGAAAAATTAGACAGCTTAGTCGCGCGTACGCGAGATTGATCGGTAAATAAGCCGAGTCCCGCTTCTTCTGTTGGCTCTAGGATCTGCTCGTCATTGACTTCAACAAGTCGGTACTCTTTGTACCCCATCAAGGTGAAGTTGTGATCCCCTAGCCAATTCAAAAACTCGAGGGACTCTTCAACATGTTTGTTATCTATGCCTTTAACTTTTTCAAGTCCCTTCACCTGCTTAACGACTTTCTTTAAGGCGTCTGTCATAGGTTGCCAATCATTCACAACAGAATGAGTATCGCGAACGACACTCTCTAGTTCCTGTTGCAGGTCATCCATCTGACTCTTACTAGAGAGTCTATCTACCTCAATATGGAACACTGACTGCAATTGGCCATCGAGTGTTTTGTTATTGATATCAAACACTTTGCCATTCTTTAAATGCAGCTTAGCTGGGCCGTGCAACATTATGTGACTGGATAGCCCCATACGTGACAGTGTCATTTTAATGGAGTCAACCAAGAAGGACATATCAGGTAAGATGATCTCTACTATGGTGTGTGTTGACTGCCAGCCATGTCGGCTTAAGGTTGGGTTAAATACCTTTACCGATAAATCATCGAGATCCTTCTCTTTCATATGTTGCCATAGGCTTACCACGGCGCCATACAGATCAGACTCGTTTCGAGAAACTAGGTCATCATGAGAGATATTACTGAATAGATGTTGCGCAAGCTTAGTCACTACGGTTTGATGAGCGGGATCAAGCTTGTCTTCGATCAGTTGATAGACTTTTTCAAGTAGTACAGGGACTAGGGGTTCACGTGCATTCATGGGGCACACTCCGTCAGAGATTTTTATTGTTATGTTAATGCAAGGCTAGTAAATCACGTTACACAAGCAGATAAATCTGCCTATTGGCGCTATTGTAGGTTTTTTATTTCATCATCGTTACATAATTAAAGGCGCATTCTCTAAAAATCTTCAATATGTGACGAAACTGTTAATAAGCAAATCTTTCCCTTGAATATAGAACAAAAAAAGGCTTAGCGTGATGCTAAGCCTTTTCATTCATAAGCGATTGTTTGTTATGCAATTATTTAAGTGCAGCTTCTACTTTTTCAAACAGATCTTTCGCCAAGTTAGGAGTATCGCGCAATACCTCTAACTCCTTACGCATCATTTGTTTACGTTGCTCATCGTATCGAGCAAATTTGAGCATTGGATCAATGAGACGTGAGGCGACTTGCGGATTGCTTGTGTTCAATTTTGCTAGCATCTCTCCAGCAAACTGATAGCCACTGCCGTCTATCGCATGAAAACCGTATGGGTTATTAAAGAATGAACCCAATACGCTGCGAACTCGGTTTGGGTTCTGCATGCTAAATGCGCTGTGATCCATGGCCGATTTCACTGCAGATAGCGCGTTCGAACTCGGCTTTGAACCTTGCAACATAAACCACTTATCCATCACCAGTCCATCGTGACTCCAGCGTTCACTAAACGCATTCATTAGAGCCTCACGGCTTTCTAGATCAGATTGGTTTGCCGACGACAGTGCGCCTATGGTGTCAGTCATATTATCGCTGGCTTCAAACTGTAACTTGGCAAGGTGCTGATGCGCTTTCAAACACGATAAAAACCCTAAACAGGTATTACGAAGAGCGCGCTTAGCAATGCTTTGATGAGAAATGTCATACTCACCACCGTTCAGTGATTGATAGGTTTCTAGCAGTTCAGCCTCTAGGCCTTTAGCAAGCGCAAGCTTAAGCTGTTTAAGGGCCTTTGAAATGCCATCGACATCTATGGCTTCAAACCAACCACATACTTCACTGTGAGGTGGCAGTGTTAGAGCTTCAGCCACAAAGGCTTTGTCTAAGCTCTCATCAAGGAGCAAGGCTTTAAACGAATGAATCACATCAGGAGAGAGCTCTATATCACCCCCCTGGGTAACCGCATGCTTAATGTATTGAGACAGTAGTGTCTGCCCCGCATCCCAACGAGAGACTTCATTGGTAGAACACTTCATCAGATGAACCAACTGAGGTTCCGAGTAGTCGTATTCAAGCTTCACAGGAGCGGTAAACTCTCGAAGCAATGAAGGTGTTGGCTTTTCGTCAACCTGCTCAAACACAAAACGGTGAGACTCTTGGGTAATGTGCAGTAGTGACTCTACTTCCTTATCGTCGATAATTAGCGGAATCACAGAGCCGTCCTGGCGATACAGTTCAATATCAAACGGTATATGCAGAGGCAACTTCTCTTCTTGCGTGGCGGTTGGCGCCGTATATTGACGAACATTTAAGGTGTAGGTTTTGCTCGTCGCGTCATACTCATCGGTTACCGTTACGGTTGGCGTACCTGATTGACTGTACCAACGCTTAAACTGGCTCAAATCAACACCAGAAGCATCTTGCATTGCCGCGACAAAGTCATCACATGTCGCAGCAGTGCCATCGTGACGCTCAAAGTACAGCTTCATCCCCGATTGGAAACCTTCTTCACCCAACAAGGTATGAATCATTCGAATCACTTCACTGCCCTTTTCATAAACGGTTAAGGTATAGAAGTTATTCATCTCTATTACTTTGTCCGGACGAATTGGGTGCGACATTGGGCTTGCGTCTTCGGCAAATTGTGGACCGCGAATAATACGCACGTTATTGATTCGGTTTACAGCACGAGAGCCCAGATCACTGGAAAACTCTTGGTCTCTAAATACCGTTAATCCTTCTTTTAGGCTTAACTGAAACCAATCACGACAGGTGACTCGGTTGCCGGTCCAGTTATGGAAATACTCATGACCGATAACGGCTTCGATGCCTAGGTAATCTTTGTCTGTTGCAGAAGCTTGATCCGCAAGCACGTATTTTGAATTGAAGACATTAAGTCCCTTGTTCTCCATCGCGCCCATGTTGAAGAAATCAACCGCTACGATCATGTATATATCAAGGTCATACTCTAAGTCGAATCGCTCTTCGTCCCACTTCATGGAATTTTTGAGGCTGAGCATCGCATGATGAGCTCTATTAAGGTTCCCCTTATCAACGAAAATCTCTAATGCAACTTTACGGCCAGAGCGTGTGGTAAAGCTATCGACTAATTGGTCAAAGTCACCCGCTACTAGAGCAAATAAGTAGCTTGGTTTTGGATGTGGGTCTTGCCACTTCACCCAATGACGGCCGTTCTCAAGCTCGCCCTCTGCGATCTTGTTACCATTACTGAGTAAGAATGGAAAATCAGCTTTATCCGCTTCTACTGTGGTGGTGTATTTAGCGAGTACATCCGGTCTATCAAGGAAGTAAGTGATACGCCTAAAGCCTTCTGCCTCACACTGAGTGCAAAATGCGCCATCTGAAAGATACAAACCCTCAAGCGCAGTGTTTGCCGATGGGTCTAGCTCTGTGGTGATGGCCATATCAAATTGAGCCGGTAAGTTTGAGATAACCAAACCTTCATCATTCAATTCATAGTCACTCCAATCAACGCCATTGATGTGCAGTGCTTTGAGATTCAGCTGTTCCCCAACCAAGCTTAAGCGTGTCGCATCATCGTTTGCTAAGACCGTCGATGTTGCAACCACCACTGTTTGCGTTTGATGCAGTTTAAAAACCAGATCGATGCTATCGATATTGTGAGAAGGGGTTGTGTAGTCTTTACGATATTTAGCGACAGGCTGAACAGGAGCTGCGTCTTTCATTCCTACTTCCTATGTAATGATGTTGTAGAGGGTTTAGGGTCTATTTTTATTACAAAAATTACAAGTGTTACACACGTTTGAACTTGATAATTTGTAGCCTATATAGAACTTATGTTTTCTGTTGATTATTTAGCGCTCAATCTCGACTCCCTCAATGACTACCGCAAACCAATGTCTTTCGTTTCTACAATCGTTCAGACATAAAAAAGGCACCGTACTGGTGCCTTTTCCTTAATTGAGATTCACCGCATTCGAGCCAGTTCGGCGTACATATCGGTGCCTGTGCCCGATAGAGTCAGAGTGTCGTCGTTTAAACTGTAGCTCGATTGGGTTTCGCCGTTTTCATAGAGCAATACTAAGTGATCGTTTTCTATGTAATAGATGCCGCGCTTGATAGATTCCTGGCCTTGCTCTCCACTGGCGCGAAACATAAACACGAAATCTGGCTGAAGTATCAGGTCCAGCTTTTGCACGTTACTAGCAAGGATGTCTTCACCAGCCAATACCTGGCTTGACCAAATACCAGCGAGAGGTTTCGATAGCGCTTTATGGAAGGTAATGCCATTAAGATTCAGGCGATTGTGAGTAGTCTTGTACGCGTAGATTTGAGGTGTGGATGTATTTAGGCCAAGTACAACGGTATCGTCACTGGCGTTATACAAACCCTCCCAACGCTCTACAGAATAGTCTTTCTTCTGAATGTCGATGGTAAAGTAGTAGTTTGAGTCAAAGCTCAGTCGAATAGTTAAAAAGTCATCCTGCGTAGACTCCGGAGCAGGATTAGTGATGAACCATTCCCCAAGCAAAAAGGGATAGTCAAAACTCGGTTCTTTATTTTCATTAGCACTGACATTAAACGACTGTAGCGCGACCAAGAAGAAGATAAACAAAATTCTGCGCATCATTAATCCTTAGTTTTCCCCAAACAATTAAAGCTTAGGTACTCTTCTACGATAATGCGAAGAATTTTGATCTAAATCACATTTGTGATTTATCTCGTTGACAGTAAAGACATAAAAAAAGGTGGCTAATCAGCCACCTTTTTTATCGTATATTTCAGCAATGCTAACTGCTTGAGGTATCAGACAACATATCAACCATTATTGAAATTGATTCATCGAGATAAGCATCAGGCGCTTTGTAATCACTTGGTACATCATCTAGTGACTTAAAGACCTCTTCATCGTTCGCTTTTTGGCGCTCGTTGATTCGCTCAAGACGTTGTGCTTCGCGTTTCTCAGACTCTTGCTCACGAGTCTTAAGGTTCAGAGAAAGCGCATTGGAGTCCTTCTCTTCTTTATAACGAACAATATCGTCTTCGATGAAACCAAATTCCATGTCATTTTGAATGCGCTTGACATGTTGATCGGTTAATTTCTTGATCAGTGCAGACTCATCACTCAGTTTGGTGTACTTAGCCGGCTCAATGCTATCCCAAGGTAATGCGTTATCTTCCACACTCTCACCTGTTTCAGCAGGGTCGATAGGTGTTGGATAATGAATGTCTGGGATCACACCTTTGTTTTGTGTACTGCCACCGTCAATTCGATAGAATTTTTGAATGGTGTATTGTACATAGCCTAATTCGTTATCAAACAGATCATAGATATGGTTGAGCGAGCGATGCTGCTGTACCGTACCTTTACCGAACGAATTTTCACCAAGAATAACCGCACGTCCATAGTCTTGCATCGCAGCTGCAAAGATTTCAGAAGCCGATGCGCTGTAACGATTGACCAATACAGTTAATGGACCGTCGTAGCTGATGGCATTGCCGTTATCTGCGTTGACATTGATGCGACCATAACTGTCTCTCACCTGCACCACAGGGCCGCTGGTGATAAACAGCCCAGAGAGCGCCGTTGCTTCACTTAATGCACCACCGCCGTTATTGCGAAGGTCCACTAAAATACCGTCAACATTCTTCTCTTTCAGCTCGGTAATCAACTTGTCAGTATCTTTTGAAAGCCCCACGTAAAAACTAGGCACTTCAAGAACGCCAAACTTCTTACCGTCTTTTTCAATGATCTCAGACTTAACCGCTCTGTCTTCTAAGCGAACTTTATCGCGAACGATAGTGACGACGCGTGTTTTAGCATCTTTGCCATCAGGCAAGATTTGCAAGTTAACCTTGGTACCTTTTGGTCCCTTAATAAGGTCAACAACATCATCAAGACGCCAACCAATGACATCGACAATCTCTTTGCCATCTTGTCCAACGCCAACAATTTTATCACCTTCGCCTAGCTCTTTACTGCCCGCTGCTGGACCACCAGCAACCAATGAGCGGATGACTGTGTAGTCATCAGTCATCTGCAGCACAGCGCCAATCCCCTCTAAAGATAGGTTCATCTCAGATTGGAAAGTATCGGCATTACGTGGAGAAAGATAACTCGTGTGAGGATCTACCTGACGAGAAAATGCATTCATGTACAGCTGAAAGACGTCTTCGCTTTGAGACTGTGAAATTCGCTTCATCGCATTGTTGTAGCGTTTCGTCAGAATCTCTTTGATCTCTGGCCATTCTTTATCTGTCAGAGCCAGATTAAGCGCGTCGTACTTTACTCGCTTACGCCACAGCTCATCAATTTCCTTCGAATCTGTCGGCCATGCTTCTTCGCTACGATCTAGCTCAATAGATTCATCAACATCAAATTTGATTTCATCATCAAGAAGATCAAGGGCAAAAGCATAACGTTCAAAGCGCTTTCTCATTGAAATGTTATACATCTCAAACGCAATGGTGTTATCGCCCTCTTTTAACGAGTCATCAAGCTGTGTTCGATAGGTATCAAAACCATCGACTTCAGATTGAGTAAATAGATTGCGACTAAAATCCAACATATTGAGATATCGGTCGAAAATCTCTGCTGAAAATTGATCGTCTAATTTGAATTGCTTGTAATGAGAGCGAGTAAAACGTGAAGTCACTCGTTTAGCAGCAGTTTGATGCTGAACTTCAGGGGTGAGAACAGGTAAGTCTTTTACCGTGAGGTTTGCTTCGACAGCATTTGCAGAGGCAGCTAGCATAACGCTAGCTGCAATCAGCGTAATCTTTGAACGCATTTTCATTCGCAGGATAAACTCCTTTTAAGCGCGAAGATGCTCCGCCTTAACGACCATTTGCAGGCCATTATTGAGTTGCACTCGCACATCATCCTTGTTTACTTCAACAATGGTCGCAGCCATGTTGCCTTTACCCATGTTCACATTCACATTGTTACCAACAGAGATTTCATCGCTGTTCAATGCACGTGTTTCAACCGGGGCTTGCTTAGGTTTTTCTGCTCTTGGCTTAGGCTTGCGAGCCGGAGCTGCTTTTTTAGCTTGAGCGCGTTTTGCTTTTTGCTCTTCACGGGCTTTATCAGCCTGTTCTTTTCTGCGAGCCGCTACGCGAGCCTTGCTTTCTGCAAGTGCTTGTTGCGCATGGTCCACATGTTCTTGCTCTAGTACGCCACAGTCGTTGCCATCTAGATCAACACGTATCGCACCAGCTTTAACGCCATGTAGGTAGCGCCAAGATGAAGTGTATTGTCTTAGCGCAGCTCTAAGTTGAGTCTTGCTCACTTTAGAGTCTTCACTTAGACGCTCTGCTAAATCCTGAAAAATACCAATTTTCAGTGGCTTAGCTTCGCCTTCTAAAGTAAAGCACTTAGGGAAGCATTCGGCAATATAAGCAATCACTTCTTTACTGGTTTTTAATTTTTCGGTGTTTTCCATGCGGGTTCCTGATTAAACGCGACTCTTGCGCGAGATTCTCAATAATATTCAGCGCTATTATAAAGACATGACAAGTAAAAACCACACCCGAGTGGTATTTTACTTAGAGTTAATTGGCTCATTGAGCAATTTTTCGACCATATCCATCAATAATACTAACCCTTGTTCGTCTATTTCGCTAAATCGGTCATGCAATGGGCTGTCGATATCTAACACACCTACCACTTCGCCATTTATCGAAAATGGGATAACAATTTCTGAATTACTGGCTGCATCACAGGCAATATGCCCTTCAAACTGGTGTACGTCTTTAATGCGCTGCACGGTATTGGTTGCTGCGGCTGTGCCACAAACGCCTTTACCCCAATTAATGCGAACGCACGCTGGGTTGCCCTGGAAAGGCCCCAACACTAATTGGTCGCCCTCTTTTAGATAAAAACCTACCCAGTTAATATTCGCCAATTCCATGTTCAGTACTGCACTGATATTCGCTAAGTTTGCGATCAGGTTACTTTCACCGCTAATTAATGCTTCAACCTGTAGCGATACCCTTTGGTAGTCTTTGATGTCCACTTTTCGTTACCTATATTGAAATTGTAACCAAACTCTTTGAAATCCTTCACAAAAGGACTCAACATCCAAGTTTGCGTATATACTGCAAACTGTAACCGATAAATCATTGAATCTAAACCATCTACGGCAACAAATGTGCTAGCGTAGCAACCGACATAATCTAGGTACGATAAACTGCATGGCAACAACTCACAATGCAATGACCAGTAATTCTGAACTGCGCCTGTGTCAGGGGTGTGGATTAGCTGTGTCTTCAACACCTATCAATGAAAGCCAAGACGCTTATTGCCCTCGATGTGAAACACAGCTCTACCGTGGTCATAGACACTCTTGCTCCGGTGATGTTGCCCTTGCCACTGTGGGACTATTGCTGTTTATTCCCGTTGTCCTATACCCTTTTTTATCCATACGTCTTTTTGGAGAGTACATCAGCGCAACACTGCTCGATGGCGTGTTTTTACTGATCGATGAAGGGTTTGCGTTTGTTGGTTTTTTGGTTCTTTTCTGCGGTTTCCTAGTACCACTCGCTCACTGTATTTGTGTCATAGCGGCTAATGTCGCCTTAAAGAAAAACAATACCCCGTTGATGCGCTGGAGTATGTACGGCATTTATCATCTTAAGCATTGGATGATGATAGACGTGTACATTGTCAGTATCGCAATTTGCTGCTTCAAGCTCACCGATTACAGTGATCTTATTTTTGGCTTAGCGCTGCCTGTATTAGTTGTGCTCCAGCTAGTGTGCTTAGCATTAGTATTGCGCGTGAGTCCACGGAAGTACTGGCAAAGACTGGATGAGGTTCAATGCCTAGAGCGCCCAATCAATTCCACAATATCCCCTGAACAGTTACACGATTGCCCCCAGTGTCATTTAGTACAGACTCAGACAGAGCATTGCATTCGTTGCCACAATAAAATGAAGCGCACGGCTAAACAGTCACTGCAAGCCACTTGGGCTTACTTGATTGTTGCCACTATTGCCTTAATACCGGCCAATGTAATCCCAATTTCTATTTTGTTTACCAATGGTGCTCGCCTCGAAGATACGATATTTTCAGGCGTAATATCCCTAGTAAACAATGACATGCAAGTAATCGCAATCATCATCTTTATTGCCAGTATTGTGGTACCCGTCGCCAAGATACTCGGTATCCTCTATCTACTACTTTGTATTCACTTCAAGCGCACTGTTTTTCATAGACAGCGTATGATGCTGTTTTATATAGTAAAATGGATTGGTAAATGGTCGATGGTGGATCTCTTTGTTATGTCGATCATGCTAACCTTGGTAGACAGAGGACAAGTACTTAATTTCACACCTGGCTTTGGCGCGGTCGCATTTGGCGTCGTAGTCGTCTTTACCATGTTTTCTGCGGATGCGTTAGACCCGCGTTTAATCTGGAAAAACCATACTCATAAGCATTCAACCTCAACTGGTGACACTTTTTCATGACAGAGCAAAATCAATCATCCTTACCGACTCCTAAGGTAAAACGCTCAACTGGCCTCTCTCCACTTTGGGCGCTGCCTATTGTCGCGCTGCTGCTTGGTGGTTGGCTGATGTACAAAAGTGTCAGCGAAGCAGGACAACAAGTCCGTATTCATTTTGCCAATGCTCAAGGGCTGATCGCAGGAAGAACGACGATTCGCTTTCAAGGCCTAGAAGTTGGCATGGTACGTAAGCTTGAATTAGCAGAAGATCTCAACGGGATCTACGTTGACGCTGAGCTCTATCGTGATGCGCTACAGCTGTTGGGCGAAGACACGCAGTTTTGGCTAGTCAAACCTACCGCCAGTTTATCTGGGGTATCTGGTCTAGATGCTCTTGTTTCTGGTAACTACATCGCCATACAAAGTGCGACAAAAGGCTTTAACACTCCTCCAAAGACATTCGCCGCATTGTCCAAAGCCCCACAGGACTTACACAGCGGCAGTTCAGAAGGTTTACGCCTTACTCTTAGAAGTAAGGACCTTGGCTCTGTGAATGTCGGCTCAAAGATCCTGTTTAGGAAAATACCGATAGGTGAGGTTTACAGCTTTAGTCTCGATGAAGATGGTAAGTCCGTTGTGTTACGCGCCTATATAGACGAAGAGTACGACCACATCATTACCAGTGAGAGTCGTTTTTGGAATGTATCGGGCATTAATGCAAAAGTCGGCTTCGATGGGGTTGACGTCAGAGTTGAAAGCCTTGCTGCATTAATTGGAGGTGGCATAGCCGTCGACTCTCCTGCTCAAGGCACTCGCGTAGAGTCCGATACTGAGTTTAGGCTTTACCCTGATCTGGCAACCGCCGGTCGCGGTATCCCCATCAAGATAACCCTTCCAGACGACAACAATATCAACCCAACTGGCGCACCACTTGTTTACCGAGGTATTGAAATCGGTCAAATCACCAATGTGCAACTTAGCAAAGACCGACAGGACATCATCGCCCAAGCCACCGTTGAACCGGCTTATCACGACCTATTGAATTCAGGGTCTCAATTTCTTCTTGAAGAAGCCTCCCTGTCTCTAGCTGGCGTTGAGAACCTTGGTAACTTTGTCACCGGTAATTTCTTGACCTTATTACCTGGAGATGGCGAAGCCACCCGCTCATTTAAAGCCGTTAAGCAGGACGAACTCAATACGCAAGACAGTGGCAATCTAGCATTGTCTTTGATGGCTGAGCATAGCTTTGGATTAGCCAATGGATCGGCTGTGCTTTATAAGGGCATTCAGATTGGCCACGTTACGTCGTCACAATTACATGACAATGGCGTCAAGGTCAACGTACTGATTGACTCACAGTATCGTGCATTGATTCGCTCTAAAAATCGCTTCTTTGTTTCTAGTTCGGTGTCAGCAAGTTTTGATGCCAGCAAGCTGAACGTCAACGTACCTCCCCTTCAGCACCTGTTAGCGGGCAGCATAAGCTTCATCAGAGAAGGCAGCGAATCCGTAAATTCAAGCTATACGCTCTATTCCAGTGAAGCGTTAGCTGAGCTTGCCATTTACACTAAATCCGGTAGCCAGGTAATCTCTCTTCTTGCTTCTAAGATGCCTCCCGTAAACGTTGGTACGCCTGTTTTATACAGAAATCTAGTTGTAGGACAGGTATTGGATTACAAGCTAGGACACTCGGGCATGGAAGTAATAATAAAGCTCGATAATCAATACCACCACCTCATCAATTCCAATACAGTGTTTTGGAACCATTCGGGTGTAGAAATTGACGCTGGTCTATCGGGCGTGTCCGTGAAAGCGGCCCCTTTATCTCGAGTACTGCAGGGGGGCATCGCCTTTGATACCTTGCCAGGTGTTGAGAACAAACTGGGAAAACACTATAAGCTTTACCCTAATCAAGATGATGCCCGCCAGTTTGGAAAAATAATTCGCATCAACGCTTCTGATAACGCCTCTGTGACTAAAGGTACAAAGATCAAATATCAAGGTGTTGATGTCGGTGAAGTTACTCTCGTCTCTCCACTATTCGAAAAAGCTGGCGTTGAAATGCTTGCCCGTATCTATCCTCAGTTTGTCTCAAAGATCGCGGTTAAAGGAACCAAACTGTGGCTGGTAAGCCCAGAAATAAGCCTAAGTGGAGTTAAAAATTTGGCCAGTGCTATCATCCCTAGCATTGAGGTCAAACCGGGCACGGATAGTGCCAAGAAAAATCATTTCACTTTGTTAAAGAAAGCACCACTAGAAGATGGCGTGACCTTTTTCTTACAGACTGAAGTCAAAGGCTCAGTTTCTAAGAACACCCCCATCCTCTATCGTGAGATGGAAGTCGGTTACGTTAATGATGTCCAGTTAGGTGAATTGGCGGATAGAGTGATCATTACCATTAAGGTTGATAAAGACTACGCCTACTTGGTAAGACAAAACTCTCTATTCTGGAATGTATCTGGCCTAGATGTTTCTATTGGCTTAAGCGGCGCAAACGTAAAGGCTGGCACCGTAGATAGTCTTCTTAGGGGTGGCATTGCATTTACAACACCGGAAGAGCAGAATTTGCTACCAATGGCAAAAGCTGAGCGCTCTTTCTACCTGTACAAGAAGGCTGAACCCGCTTGGCTTGAATGGCGCACCGCTATTCCAAAACCTTAGAAAAGTTCTCCTAGAAGAGAGACGCTATCAACGCAACGCGTCTCTCCTCTTTCAACGCTATACACTTTCAAGATAAAGCGAGCATTGCTACACTTCGCATGCTCGCCTTTCTCATAGGAATCCTACCTTGCATCAAAACGTATATATCCCAGAGCAATTTGTTCAACTAATGAAAGAACAAATGCCTTCGCACCTAAACCTAGATGAACTACTCGAGGCGTGTAAGCGCCCTTTAAAACGCAGCATTCGGGTGAATACTCTTAAGATCTCCGTTGAAGACTTTAAAGAGCAGGCATTAGCAATGGGCTGGACATTAACACCCGTACCTTGGTGCAAAGAAGGCTTTTGGCTGGATAACGTCGATGAGTCTGCCACCTCACTTGGCAATACTAGCCAACACCTTGCAGGCCTATTTTACATTCAAGAAGCCAGCTCTATGATGCCAGTAACGGCGCTATTTGATGACCTCAATGTTGACGCTGATTTTCGAGTATTGGATATGGCGGCAGCACCGGGCTCAAAAACCACACAGATCGCCGCTAATATGGGAAAACAAGGCTTAGTGGTTGCCAATGAATTTTCAGCAAGCCGAGTAAAGATACTGTTTGGTAACTTAATGCGCTGCGGCATTGGCAACATGGCAATGACCAATTTTGATGCACGTGTGTTTGGGCCTTGGCTCCCAGAAACCTTTGATGCCATTTTGCTTGATGCACCTTGCTCTGGTGAAGGCTCTTTACGTAAAGACGCAGATGCAATGAAGAACTGGAGTTTGTCCTCTGTTGAAGAGATTGCCGATACTCAGCAAGACTTAATAGAGAGTGCCTTCCACGCCTTGAAGCCAGGTGGAACACTTGTCTATTCAACCTGCACGCTAAACCGCCAAGAAAACCAGCAAGTGGTCGATCACCTGTTACAAGCCTTTGACGGTAGTATTGAAGTTGAGCCTTTAACTGACCTTTTCCCCGAAGCTTCTCTATCTCTTACAGACGAGGGATATATTCACGTATACCCACAAATCTATGACTGTGAGGGCTTTTTTATTGCCAAGTTCAAAAAGACGGGCTCAGTCTCTGCGCCAAAAGTGAAAAAGCGCTTAGGTAAGTTTCCTTTTCAGCGAATGTCCAACAAAGACAGTGACACCGTCACTAACTCATTAACTGAAGCCTTAGGCATTCAGATATCGGACAATTATTCGCTGTGGCAGCGAGATAATGAAGTCTGGTTGTTCCCAGTACTGATAGAACCCCTACTCGACCAAATGCGCTTCCAACGCATTGGTATCAAACTCGCCGAAGCTCATATAAAAGGATATCGCTGGCAGCACCAGGGCGTTGTCGCGATGAGTCAACACAACGAAGACAACGCCATTGACCTAAACATAGATGATGCTCGTGAATGGTACATGGGCCGCGATGTTCGTCCAGAAGTTCCTTCGAGTAAAGGTGAGGTTCTGGTTCGCTACGATGGTGTGACCATAGGTATTGGAAAATGGGTGGGTAATCGCATAAAGAATGGATTACCAAGAGAAATGGTTCGAGATAATAACTTGTTCTAATTCATAGAGATGAAGTAGAAGCCTGCAACTTAGTATTTGAAGATAGGCGCTCTTGTGTGGCAAGAGCGCTTTAGTGTACTAAACTTAACCCAATTAATCGGTTAGCGCAGGCTCTTACATAGAGCCATTCCCCAAAGCCTAGGTCAGGATAGCCTAGGCTATTTTTTGGCAGAAATTTGCTATTTTACTAAGTGGATTCCATCAACTTCGATGGTAATCAAGCCTGCTTTGTACAACCCACCAATGGTCTTTTTAAATGTACCTTTACTGGTGCGGAATACCTTAAAGATGGCATCTGGCGAAGACTTGTCATTAAGAGGCAGGAAGCCCTCTTTTTTATTCAGAAGATCCATCACCTTCTCACTAAGATCATCCATCTTAGCAACACCGACTTTCTGCAATGACAAATCAATCTTGCCGTCATCACGTACTTGTTTAATGTAGCCCTTAAGGCGCTTGCCAATAAACAGCTTACCAATGACATCCGAGCTAAAAATCATGCCCCAATGTTCACCATTGATAATGGCCTTGTAGCCTAGGTCACTGCGTTCAGCGATCAACAGGTCTACTTGGTCATTGGCTTTGTAATGATGCGGCGTTTTATCCAGCCATTTATTGAACTTGGTTGTGCCTACGATACGACCGCTGGCATTGTCCGTGTAGACATACACCAATATTGTCTGACCTTCATTAAAACGAGCACGCTGTTCACTATAAGGAACCAGCAAATCTTTCTTTTCAATACCCCAGTTAACAAATGCACCCGTGGCGTTGATACTGGTAATTTCCATCAAGCCCCACTCGCCTACTTGCGCGATAGGGTTTTCACGCGTAGCGCAAAGTTCGTTGTCGGAATCAAAGTATAGAAAGGCTTTCACTAACTGACCAACTTCAGGCTCTTCACTGAGCTGTTTTCTAGGTAAAAGCACGCTTCCATAATCGTAAGCGTCTAGAAAAACACCAAAGTCAGTGATTTGGGTGATTTTAAGTGAGTTAAGTTGGCCAATTTTAATCATAGTAGTACTCGAGTTTGACGATATCGCGACGATTGTATTGCCTTACCCCAACAATACAAAGCCTTTTCTAGCACTTTGCACAATACAAAGGATTAGCACTCGTGACTTAATCTAGATTAATCACGTCACATTGCGGGTGCTCTAGCAAAAACTCTTGCAGTTTCGCTTTGCTTGCCAAGTCTTCTGTAATCAACATCGCAGGCTTACGAGCCGCATTGGCTTGGGTTAGAACCAGTGATAGCAACTCAGTGACTGATTCGTGCTCCACGTTGTAACCCGATGATACCGCTTCGTTATTCCTGTCCACGCCAAGAGTAAGCTGTGTAAGTGAAGCTAGGTCGATGCACACGCCGTCGAAGTACTTTAATAGACGCTCTGAAAGCAACACAGAGGACGGCGTGTCAGCGCCAAATAAAACCTTAAGGCCATTTAATCCACGAGGTAGACCTTGCTCTGCCAAATTGTCGATGACCTTAGCCGCATCACTTAAGCTACGCACAAAGGGAACGACAATTTCTACAGCTACGCCCTGCTCTCTGAGGTCTTTAATGAACTGACACTCAACCGCAAAGCTGGATTTATAAAAGTCAGAGGCATAACGCGAAACACCGCGCATTCCCAGCATAGGGTTCAGCTCTTGCTCTTCTAAGCTGCCGGCAATCAAGGTAGATAAAGAACTGCTGTCGCAATTGCTCAGTTGCACGCGTACACGCTTGTGCTCAACTAGCTTAAGATCTTTTGCTGTTTCGTTTAGAACTTCTAGATAGAACTCTCTTAGATCTTGACCGTTCACAACAGCGTCAAGGGCCATTTTGTCCGCATCACTTAGCGTAGAGTCTTGGCCAATAAGTGCAGGGTGAAAGAACACGCGCTCTTGGATTACATCCCCTATGGACAGCAATACATGCTCTGCAGTGTCGTTCACTTGTTGCAATGAAGAGCCTAAAATAATTTCCGAATTTAGCGTGTTTGGCATTTGCGTCCCTTTCTAGATCTAAGTAGCTATTATCTGATTCAAAATACCACCTCACACCGACGATTCAAATACTTAACCGAAAATTTAGGCGAAGAAAAATACGGAGTAACCCCCTTACGCCGACCAAGGATGCCACTCACTGTTCATAACCCTCTTTAGCGTGCATTTCTTAGACAAATAACTAAGAATTTCTCTATTTTTGGGTAATGAAGTTTATTCCCTCTCGTAATTCCGCTATCTTTAGCCCAATTTCGCTATAAGAAGAAAACAAAATTATGTCTCTAAAAACTGATGAGTTGCGCACTCAACCACTCGGTCCAATGCCAACGCCAGCTGAGTTGTCTCAAAATCACCCTCTTACTGCTGATGTTGCAGCCCGTATTGAGGAGTCTCGTCGCCAAATTGAAGCTATCTTAAAAGGCGAAGATAAACGACTTCTCGTGATTGTAGGTCCTTGCTCTATTCATGATACTGAAGCGGCGATGGATTATGCCGGTCGTCTAGCGGCAATTCAGGACCAATACAAAGACCAGTTATTCATCGTAATGCGTACCTACTTTGAGAAGCCTCGCACCATCATCGGCTGGAAAGGCCTGATTACGGATCCGAATCTAGATGGCTCATACGCACTAGAAACCGGTCTCAACAAGGCGCGTAAGCTGCTTCTAGACATCAACAAACTAGGCCTAGCTACCGCAACTGAGTTCTTAGACATGATCACGGGCCAATACATTACTGACCTGATTTCATGGGGCGCAATTGGCGCTCGTACGACTGAATCTCAAATTCACCGTGAAATGGCTTCTGCCTTATCGTGTCCTGTAGGTTTTAAAAATGGCACAAACGGCAGCGTAAAAATCGCTATCGACGCTGTGCGCGCTTCTAAGGCTTCTCACTACTTCTATTCGCCGGATAAGAATGGTCGTATGACGGTATACCGCACTTCAGGTAATCCTCACGGCCATGTGATCTTACGCGGTGGCGATACCGGTCCAAACTTTGATACACAATCAATAGAGAACGCTTGTAATGCGCTTGGCGAAGTAGGCCTGCCGAAACGACTTGTTGTCGACTTTAGTCACGCTAACTGCCAAAAGCAGCACCGTAAACAACTAGACGTAGCAAAAGAGATCGCAGATCAGATAAAATCAGGCAGCACCTATGTTGCTGGCATCATGGCAGAGAGCTTCATCGAAGAAGGCAATCAGCCAATGGACGACCTTTCTGCACTGCAGTACGGCAAATCTATCACTGACCCATGCCTAAGCTGGGCACACACAGTAGAGATGCTGGATATTTTATCAGACGCTGTTAAAACACAACTTTAAGGAGAAGAAGTAAATGCCTTCATTTGATATTGTTTCAGAAATCGAAGTTGTCGACGTGCGACACGCGGTAGAAAACGCGAATCGTGAACTTGCTACCCGTTTTGATTTCAGAGGCGTACAAGCCAGCTTTGAATTCAAAGATGAGCAAGTAAAACTGACTGCTGAAGCCGAATTCCAACTGCAACAAATGCGCGACATTCTGCGCGGAAATTTGACCAAGCGTGGTGTTGACGTCAATACAATGGATTCTCAAAAAGAAGAAGCATCAGGCAAGAACTGGTACCAAACTGTACTGTTTAAGCAAGGTATCGACAAGGAAATGGCCAAGAAGCTGGTTAAAGCCGTGAAAGACGCCAAGCTTAAGGTTCAAGCGAGCATCCAAGGTGAGAAAGTTCGTATTACGGGCAAAAAGCGCGACGACCTACAATCGGCTATCGCACTAATCAAGAGCTCAGACCTTGGTCAGCCGTTCCAATATGAGAACTTCAGAGACTAACTTTCAAGTAAAGTCTAAAAATACTAACGAGGGCCATGGCCCTCGTTTTTTGTGATTTCTATCCTGCCACCATTTGCTGTTTTGTTTTACTTGCCGCCACTAGCATGTAAATACACGTTGCCAACAAAGCTGCGAATAAATAGCCAAGCAGTCCATGTAGTTGCGAAAGAAACCCATCTGCTACGACAGGTCCTGCAACAGAGCCAACGCTATAGCTAAACAGCATCACTTGTGTTGCTGAGACAATAAAGCGCTCATCAAGCTTTTCGCATCCAAGGTTTATGGCCACCGGGTAAATGCCAAAGGTTGCCATTCCTAGCAGAAACAGTGCCCCAGCGAGCAGTGCCACCGAAGACGAAACAAACGTTAAGCCAATCGCAAACATACCTAGCATACACAATAACGCCATTAGCATGACTCGGCTCATGAATTTGTTAAGCTTACTCACCAAAGGCTGAACCAACATCCCGCCTAAGATCACCAGCGCCATCAAACTGCCTATATCAGTGTGCTCAATTTTACGGTTCGCCAGTTCTACCGGCATAAGCCCATATATGGCACCCAGTGTAAGGCCCGATACAATACAACCTATAATGGCTGCGTGGTTAAGCCTTGATATTTGCTTAAAGGAAAGTGTCGCGGACTCTTGGCTATTAGGCTGTGTGCAGGCAACAAACTTTAACACTAAAACAGCCGCAACGATTAGAGATACAATCACAATAAAGGGCGTTACGCCATTGATGCCAAAAACGCCAATACCCAATTGACCAAACGCAGAACCACCGTAAAGCGAAAGCATGTATAGGCTTAATCTTTTCATTCGAGACTCTTCATCACCGGACATTAGCCAAGACTCAACGATGACGAATATCCCTGCAACTGCAATGCCTGCAGTAAAACGTGCCGCTAACCATACAAAGCCATTGGCAAACACTGGCAATACCACAACCGTTAGGGCAAATGTCACTAAACACCCAATGAAAGCGCGTCGATGCCCTACCTCATGAATAAGACGTTCAACAATGACGGCACCGACTAGTAAGCCTGCATAAAAAGCGCTCGCAAGCCAACTCGCATAGTACGTTGGAATATTAAACTGACCCAACATAAGAGGGATCAAGCTCATTAAATAGCCCGACGCCACGGCGTAAAAAGTCAATGCGATAACAGGTACGGTGATACGAGATACACCTTCAGGAAGAAGTGCTTTTTCCAATGTCTTGCGCCTAGATTAATGAATGATTAGGAAGGATTTAAGGCGCGAATATGGGATTAATTGAAGGCTAAGTAAAACAAAGAATTTCTAAGGTTTCGATAAAAGAAATTTATGGCAATATCACAAGAAAAACGTCCGTAGCTTAATGCTAATGCTACGGACGCTGTAAATTACTTGGTAAGTGCTTGATTTAACCACTGATCAAACTGAGATTTTGGTAAGGCGCCACTGAGCATATCTACGCGTTGGCCATTCTTAAATACCATGACGGTTGGAATGCTTCTAATTTGAAATTGCGCACCTAACTGTTGCTGCGCCTCGGTATCAACCTTTACACAGCGAACCTGACCTTCGCGCTCTTTTGCCACATCAGCAAACACCGGCGCAAACCCTACACACGGATTACACCAAGGTGCCCAGAAATCAACGACGACAGGGGTATCACCTTGTAGCAAGGCTGCAAAGTTGTCACTTGTTCCTTCGATAGGAGCACCATCGAGTAGCGCCTGTTTGCATTTGCCACATTTAGCGCCTTCTGAGACGCGTTCGTTAGGGACTCGATTTAGACCGCCACACGAAGGACAGCGGGTTTTAAATGATGACATAACTTCCTCATTTTTATTAATAAATTACTTGTTCGAAGACTTTGGCGGTTATCTCGCGTATCCCAATACTTGTATGCGGCCGTAACATAAAGAAAGCTCTGACAGCAGCCCCTTGTTAACTTCAGGGAGCAATACCACCACAGAGCGTCGCAGTTCCAGTTGCTCTTCTAGCCGTTTTTTAAGCTCAGCGACCTCACTCCATGAAATACGCTCCGCATCTCGTCGACAACTATCTGCAAATACCGCATCTAATTCATGATGATAGAGCACCATCTCTGCTGATTGCATCAGACGTAAAGCCTTGAGAGTGAGCATTTCAAAATCACTGCCCGTCTCTATCCAACTGACAGAGTAACTTGGCTCAAACTGTTTGCTATCTAGCGTCGCTTCATAACAGGCTTGCAACTGCGATTTCGTCTGTGAAGATTTAACCTCAGTTGCCTCGAAAAAGTACTCCCAAAATAATCGTCTGCGAGTCACATCAGGCAGTTTCGCTTTGATATCGGCACGTTTCGACGCTGCAAAGTCAGCCAGTAGACCTAAATTTTGTGGCAAAACCGCCTCAAAGGTACGCCTTAGGTTGCGAATAAGGACAGGTGAACTGCCGCCACTTGAAAACGCGACCTGAATGCGTCCACGGTTTATCATGGAAGGGGTAATGAAATCACAATATTCAGTATCATCAACCACATTGACCATAATGCCTGCTCTTTTCGCATCGGCATGCACTCTGTGGTTGAGATCTGGATTATCGGTTGTTGCCCAAATTTGTACGAACTCTTCTATGAGTTCTTGTTGGTAAAAGCCTTTTATCCAACTGAGCTTCTCTTCTTCGTACAAAGAAAGCAAAAATGGCTCCAATGTAGGTGAAACTACTGAGACAAAAGCGCCAGCCTTGAGCAGGCTCTCTACTTTTCTGCTTGCTACTTCCCCCCCACCTACAACCAAAACTGGTTTGTGATAGAGATCATAAAACAGAGGAAAATATCGCATTTTGTTCCTTAAATGTTAATTGTCCAAACGAAACCCGGGGCACCATTTTAGTGCACACAAAAAATTACATCACTAAGTGTGACATTGAAATGCTCTGTAATATTCAGTCTAATGACATATATCACTGTGAATTAATAAAATATCCACACGTAACACTGTCCAGACCGTTCGTATTGGGAATTTTCTCCGATTCCCCAAAGTTACACAATGTTGCACTATTTACAAACTGACAACATTTAGTCATTCTAAAGTGGTTAGTTAAGAGTAAATCACAATTTGTAATTAATTGAGATACTTAGCAACCTCAACTACTTTGTATACGGGTATAAAAAATATGCCCCAATTTAGTGAATCGTACAATCGAATTCACGTTTAATGCAGAAATGCAAAGTCGTACTAGGTGATGCCTCATCACCCATGGATTTTAAAAGAAAGGATACGAATAGATGGCGAATAAACTCACAATTCTAGCTTCAGTAGTAGCTGCATCGGCAGCTGTCGTAGCGACGTCTGCATCAGCAGCAGATAGCACGCTAGACAAAGTATTGGCTGCAGGCTCTCTCACCTGTGGTGTGAGCACTGGCCTTCCAGGCTTTTCGAACCCTAACTCAAAAGGAGAGTGGGAAGGTATTGATGTTGAGTACTGTCAAGCGCTTGCTGCAGCGGTTCTAGGCGACAAAACTAAGGTTAAATACGTACCTCTTACAGCGAAAGAGCGTTTTACAGCGCTTCAGTCTGGTGAGATCGACGTACTGTCTCGTAACACTACTTGGACTCAGCACCGTGATACGGCACTAGGTCTAAACTTCGTTGGTGTTAACTACTACGATGGTCAAGGTTTCATGGTTAAGAAAGACCTAGGTGTTTCTAGCGCGAAAGAACTTGATGGTGCAGCGGTATGTGTACAGTCAGGTACAACTACCGAGCTAAACCTTGCCGATTACTTCCGTGCAAGCGGCATGGAATACAAGCCAGTCGTATTTGATACAGCGGCTCAGACTTCTGCAGGTTTCGATGCAGGACGTTGTGACGTACTGACTACTGACCAATCTGGCCTATACGCACTTCGCCTAAACCTTAAAGATCCTTCTACAGCAGTCGTATTACCAGAAATCATCTCTAAAGAGCCTCTAGGCCCAGTTGTTCGCCAAGGCGACGACAAGTGGTTCAACGTAGCTAAGTGGACGCTTTCAGCAATGATTAACGCTGAAGAGTACGGTATCTCATCTAAGAATGCGGATGAAATGCTGAAGTCTTCAGATCCAAACGTTAAGCGTATCCTTGGTGTTGACGGTCCTAAAGGTACTGCACTAGGCATTAAAGATGACTGGGGTTACCAAGTGATTAAGCAAGTAGGTAACTACGGCGAAAGCTTCGAACGTACTGTTGGTACTGGCTCTCCGCTACAGATTAGCCGTGGTGTTAACGCACTATGGAATGCGGGTGGCTTTATGTACGCGCCACCAATGCGTTAATCCTGAAGTTGTAACCTAAGGGCGGCCTCGCCGCCCTTTTGTTTAAATGGATTTAATTAAAGGTTAGTTGTATGACGCCACCGAAAGTAAACCCCGCCGGAGCGAGTTCGGCACCAAAAAGCACCAACCTCCTCTACAATCCCACCTTCCGAGCCATCGCCTTCCAGGTTATTGCTGTACTTGGCCTAGTTTGGTTCTTCTATACCATAGTCAATAATGCATTAAGCAATCTGGATGCACGTGGTATCGCAACGGGATTTGATTTCTTATCAAAAGAAGCCGGTTTTGGTATTGGACTGCATCTTATTGAATATGATGAGACTTACAGTTACGGCCGAACCTTCTTTGTTGGTCTACTAAACACCGCTTTGGTTGCAGCGTTGGGGATCTTTTTCGCGACAATTCTCGGATTTATCATGGGTGTTGCTCGCCTATCGAGCAACTGGTTGGTAAGCCGCTTAGCCGCTGTATATATCGAGATTTTCCGTAACATTCCTTTGTTGCTGCAAATCTTCTTCTGGTATTTCGCTGTATTGCAGGCGCTCCCATCACCAAGACAAAGCTTGAGCCTTGGAGAAGCCCTCTTCTTAAACGTTCGCGGCTTGTTTATGCCGGCCCCTGTTTTCAATGAAGGCAGCGGCATTGTTATCGCAGCTTTTATCATCGCGATTATTGCCTCAATCTTTGTTGCGATTTGGGCTAAAAACAAACAAAAGCTAACCGGTCAACAAACCCCTGTTGGTCGTATTTCTGTTGCACTGATTATCGTTCTACCTTTGATTGCATATTTCATTGCGGGAATGCCAATTAGCACCGAATACCCTGAACTTAAAGGTTTTAACTTTAAGGGTGGTATCAGTATCATTCCAGAGTTAGCCGCCCTTACTCTGGCACTGAGTATATATACGGCTTCGTTTATTGCCGAAATCGTGCGTTCAGGTATCAACGCCGTTAGCCATGGGCAAACTGAAGCGGCAATGTCCCTAGGCTTACCTCGTACTCGTACGTTGCGTTTGGTCGTGATTCCGCAAGCACTGCGTATCATCATTCCGCCTCTGACTAGCCAATACCTTAACCTGACTAAGAACTCCTCTTTAGCGATGGCCATTGGTTATCCGGATCTTGTGTCGGTATTTGCGGGTACGACGCTGAACCAGACGGGTCAGGCTATCGAAATCATCGCAATGACAATGGGTGTCTACCTGACATTAAGTCTACTGACCTCTCTAGTCATGAATATCTACAACAAGAAAGTTGCGCTGGTGGAGAGATAATATGAGCATACATCAATTTCAACCTGATCTTCCGCCACCCTCTAGCTCTGTAGGTGTTGTGGGTTGGTTACGTAAGAACTTATTCAGTTCTCCTTTAAACTCTATCGTTTCGGTTCTATTGGGCTATATCGCCTTTTTACTCTTCAGCAACGTTTTGAGCTGGGCGTTTGTAAACGCTGATTGGGTAGGTACTACACGTGATGACTGCACCAGCGCAGGCGCATGTTGGGTGTTTATCAGTGTGCGTTGGGAGCAATTTATGTACGGCTTCTACCCTGAAGCTGAACTGTGGCGTCCTCGCCTATTTTACGCAACACTCGCAATATTTGTTGCAGCGTTAATGTATGAAAAAACACCGAAGAGAACGTGGATTTGGTTGTTCTTTGTTAACGTCTATCCGTTTATCATTGCAGCCTTGCTGTACGGCGGTGTGTTTGGGTTAGAGGTAGTAGATACGCATAAATGGGGCGGCTTGTTAGTTACACTGATTATCGCACTCGTGGGTATCGTCGTTTCTCTGCCTATAGGCGTGGTTTTGGCACTGGGTCGCCGCTCTGAGATGCCAATCATTCGTAGCATGTGTACCATCTACATCGAAGTATGGCGTGGCGTACCGCTAATCACCGTACTATTCATGGCTTCAGTCATGTTACCTTTGTTCCTATCTGAGGGAATGGAGACGGACAAGCTGATTAGAGCCTTGATTGGTGTGGTGTTGTTTAGTGCTGCTTATATGGCTGAGGTTATTCGTGGTGGTCTTCAAGCGATTCCAAAGGGACAATATGAAGCAGCTGATGCGTTAGGGCTCACATATTGGAAGAAAATGCGTTTAATCATTCTTCCTCAAGCGCTTAAGATTACTATTCCTTCGATTGTAAACACCTTCATTGGTTTGTTTAAAGACACCAGTCTAGTTCTCATCATTGGTATGTTTGATGTTTTAGGTATTGGTCAATCTGCAAATACCGACCCTGAGTGGCTTGGTTTTGCTATCGAAAGTTATGTATTTGTCGCGTTAGTGTTCTGGGTATTTTGTTTCGGCATGTCGAGATATTCGATATGGCTAGAGAACAAACTTCACACCGGTCACAAACGATAATTATCAAGGACGTATTATGACGCAACAACAAGATTACATGATCCAATTGAAGGACATGAATAAGTGGTACGGTGAGTTTCACGTACTAAAGAACATCAACCTTGAGGTTAAAAAAGGCGAGAAGATTGTTATCTGTGGCCCATCGGGCTCTGGTAAATCCACAATGATTCGCTGCATCAACCGCTTGGAAGAGCATCAGCAAGGGCATATCTTTGTATCCGGTACAGAGCTCACCGAAGATCTAAAAAACATCGAAGCGGTGCGTAGAGAAGTGGGCATGTGTTTTCAGCACTTTAACCTCTTCCCTCACCTAACGGTTCTTGAAAACTGCACCTTAGCACCAATTTGGGTTAAGAAGATGCCTAAAGAAGAAGCTGAAAAAGTGGCGATGAAGTATCTAGAGCGCGTTAAGATCCCAGAGCAAGCAGACAAATACCCAGGTCAGCTTTCTGGTGGTCAGCAGCAACGTGTTGCTATCGCTCGCTCTCTTTGCATGAATCCTCAGGTCATGCTATTTGATGAGCCAACGTCTGCGCTTGACCCTGAGATGGTACGTGAAGTTTTGGACGTAATGGTTGAGCTTGCCGATGAAGGTATGACCATGCTGTGTGTAACGCACGAAATGGGCTTTGCAAAAGAGGTGGCGGATCGGGTTATCTTCATGGATGCCGGAGAAATCATTGAAGAAAACAACCCAGTGGACTTCTTTGAAAATCCACAATCGGATCGTACACAAAACTTCTTGTCGCAAATACTGCACCACTAACGGCAATTTTCACGTAGAATAAAGGGTAGCTAAGCTGCCCTTTTTACTTTGCTTTAACTAGCAATATTACCATTTGTTACACTTTGCGGTTCACTCGGTAACACTATTTGCTTAATATCAAGTTGGCTCAGGCGAATGTCATACTTGAAAAATGGAACTTTTCGCCACATATATATACTAATTATTTAAAGGTCTTTGAGGAACTCTATGAACAGTCCAATGGTATCACGCACTCGCACGCAAGAAAGTGTGCTGCAAACCAACAAGGTTTTGCGTAACACCTACTTCTTGTTATCACTAACACTACTTTGGTCTGCTATCGTTGCGGGCTTCTCTATGGCAATGAACCTACCTCGCCCAGGTCTTATCCTGATGCTGGTTGGTTTTTACGGCCTACTTTACCTTACTGAAAAGAACCGTAACAACAGCATGGGTCTAGTGTTTACATTCCTATTCACAGGCTTTTTGGGCTACACAACGGGTCCTATCCTGAACATGTACATTGGTGCAGGCATGGGTGACACCATAGTTACTGCTCTTGGTGGTACAGCACTGGCCTTCATGGGCGCATCTGCTTACGCTCTAACTACTAAACGCGACCTTTCTTTCCTTGGTGGCGTTTTGATGGCTGGCTTCGTAGTGCTACTAGTAGGTATGGTGGCCAACATCTTCCTACAAATGCCAATGATTCACCTAGCAATGAGCGGCATGTTCGTTATGTTCTCTACTGGTGTAATCTTGCTAACAACACAGCAGATTGTTCGCGGCGGTGAGACCAACTACATCTCAGCGACAGTAAGCCTGTATGTATCTATCTACAACCTATTCATCAGCCTGCTAAGCATTCTAGGCATCATGAATAACGATTAATTTTGATTAATCTCTGAGTTGTTAAGCCCGCACTAGTTGCGGGCTTTTTGTTTTTTAATGATAATTCAATGAACAGAATCTAAATTAGGAACAGACTATGTTTGAATTTAACGGCAAAAGCATAGAAACCGACGCGCAAGGCTACCTACTCAACTTTAAGGATTGGGAAGAAGGCATGATCGCTATCTTAGCCGAAGAGGAAGGCATTGAATTGACAGAGGCACACCTTGAGGTGGTGCATTTTGTACGAAACTTTTATATAGAGTTCAATACCTCACCTGCAGTTCGAATGCTGGTCAAGGCGATGGAGAAAGCGCACGGTCCAGAAAAAGGCAACAGCAAATACCTTTTCAAGCTGTTCAAAAAAGGTCCTGCAAAGCAAGCGACCAAATTGGCAGGACTGCCAAAACCGGCCAAGTGCTTATAGGATATTAAAGCCTGAATAGTGCTTAAATTCGGCTTCTGATGGAATACAGCTTTCTACAGAAGCCGTTCTTGGGCCTTGTTTGAGCCATTCACCTAACTGATCGACCCCTGACTCAGAGCCACAAGCCATCACTTCTACATTGCCATCATTGAGATTTTTCGCATAGCCGGTCAAACCCAGCTTTAATCCTTCATGAGCGGTGTGATAGCGAAAACCCACCATTTGTACCCTGCCCGACAGTAAGAACTTTCTACAGATCGACACCATATCGCCTCCTGATTGTCCAAAATAGATTCACCTATACGAATATCTAAAAGTATAAGCCCTTCTGATTTGCTTTTAGCGGATGCTTACACGACAATGTCACAAAATTTCCTTCGAGACCTACATTTCCTATGAGTGCATCTATAAAACTTGCCAAAGGCAGAGATAAATCTGTTCGCCGTCGCCATCCGTGGATCTTTTCTAGAGGTATAGAAACGGTTTCAGGTGATCCTCAACTAGGCGATACTGTGGATGTGTTTGCACATAATGGACAATGGCTAGCAAAAGCGGCTTACTCGCCTCACTCTCAAATTCGAGCTCGTGTTTGGAGTTTCGCTAAGCAAGAAATTGACACTCAGTTTTTCATCAAACGCATCGAGCAAGCGCAAATGTTGCGTGACGAATGCATTGCTGAGGGTGGGCTTACGGGTTATCGCCTGATTGCTGCAGAATCGGATTCTATGCCGGGTGTCACCATTGACCGCTACCAAGATTACATGGTGTGCCAATTTTTAAGTGCGGGTGCTGAAAAACTTAAACAGAACATTGTAGATGCTCTTGTACACTGCTTTCCTAGCTGTTCTGTTTACGAGCGTTCAGATGTTGCGGTTCGTAAGAAAGAAGGCTTAGAAGAGAGCACAGGCCTTTTACATGGCACTGACCCAACAGAGCCTGTAGTGATTGAAGAGAACGGCGTTAAGATTCAGGTGGACATTAAGACCGGCCACAAGACCGGCTTCTATCTTGATCAGCGTGACAGCCGCCAACATTCGATGAAGTATGTTAAGGGTAAACAGGTTCTCAACTGCTTCTCTTACACAGGCGGTTTTGGCTTGTATGCTTTGAAGGCCGGCGCTGAGCGAGTCATCAATGTTGACGTATCACAGCCAGCTCTTGATATTGCAAAGAAGAATGTTGAGATTAATGGCTTTGACGTTAAGAAAGCCGTTTTCCTTAACGCAGACGTATTTAAGATCCTTCGTGAATACCGCGATCAAGGTACACAGTTTGATGTGGTAATTATGGACCCACCTAAGATGGTGAGCTCTAAGCAAAACTTAAACAGTGGCGCGCGAGGATATAAAGACCTAAACATGCTGGCCATTCAAATCCTTAAGCCGGGTGGCACGCTACTCACTTATTCATGCTCAGGCTTGATGGAGTCAGGTTTGTTCCAGAAAATCATCGCAGATGCTGCACTTGATGCAGGGCGTGAAGTGAAGTTTGTTGAGTCATTTACTCAGGCGAGTGACCATTTATTTGATACGGCTTATCCAGAGGGGCTTTACTTGAAGGGCTTCGCGGCTAAGGTAATCTAACCGACAAAAAAGCCCTGCTCAAAGCAGGGCTTACTTTTTTAGGCATCTGTCAACACTACCATTTGCTGTAGATCGGAAATCAAGTCTGTACTTGATACGCCTTCGAATTCAATGCTCAACGAGTTGCCATTCACCTCAACGGTAAACGATGAACTGCTATCATCTCCTTCTACAGTATCTACAAAACCTGATATCAAAGCATCAATATCGTTCGGTTCATTCACATCCGGGAATAGGTCTCTCAAGTCGACACGATCTCCCTCAACTAATGAAAAATCTTTAATCACATCGATACTACCATCCTCGGAAAGATCCGATTGGGTCCATACAAAAGTATCCGCGCCAGTACCACCAGTCATAGTGTCGTCACCACTACCACCAAATAAAAGGTCGTTACCACCACTACCATCTAAGATGTCATTGCCACCTTGTCCGTAGAGGATATCATCTTGGTCTCCTGCCACTAAGGTGTCGCCTTCATGGTTATCTGCAGAGATATTAAACTCGTTCGCATTTTCGGTGATGTAGTCAAAGACATCTTTCGTGGTTATCGTCTCGTTGGTTTGATCTGAGTTAGCAACGACGTAGTTTTTGAGAGCTTCAACTCCTTGCCCCTCAATACCATCAAAAGAAATAGTATCGCCAAACAAGATATCTCGACCACCATCGGACGAGATAGTGTCTTTTCCGGGTAGTGTTTCGAATATCTCGCCTTCAATAGCCTCTGCAAGGCCGTCAACATTGACGATAAACTCAGCAGAGCCATCACTGTCGAATGTATTTAAAGTGGTTTTTCCGTCGTCATTAAGGTCCAACCCTATCGCGACAACATTTGAAATATCGTCCAACGAATCAAAGGCACCTTCATCTTCATCTTCATCGCGGTTAGGTTGCCCATCCGTAATGAATAAGGTCACACCTGGGTTTGATTCAGACGCGCCTTGGTCTTCCAACCATTCTGTTGCAACGTCAAAGGCTTCAGCATAATTTGTAGAGCCATCAGCTTCTATGGCATTCACTGCTGCAGCAAAATCAGCCTTAATTTCATCAATAGTTCTCGTCTCGTCATCTGCTCCTAAATTTACGGAAAACGCTATTGATGTACTGCCAGCAAATCCTGCCAACATAATATTTGCATTACCAGAAAAGTCTTTAACAGCACTGTCTACAATCTTGTTAAAAGCTTGAATGATCTGGGTTTTAGCCGTCCCGATCTGAGCATCACCACGCATACTACCGGATCTATCAAGTAGTATTACTATATTCAGGTCTTCGCCTTTATCACCAATAACACTTGTTGTATCACCAATAATTATTTCATTGCGATCATCACCGTTAATATCCTGATCACCCGAACCTTCTTCCACAAAGGCATACTCGGCTTTTAACGCATCATCAGTAACTGAAGCCTTGTTACCATCGATGTCCGTGCTGTTTGCGGTCACTGTAAGCTCACCATTACTCAAGTCACCCACATCTACGCCAGTGATTATGTAATTGCCATCGACTAACGTAATACCTTCTAGCTCTACTATTAGCGTTTCGCCTTTTTCATCAGTAATGACTACTGAATCTAAACTGAGTCCACCTTCTCCGATATAGCCGGTAATGGTTGCGGTTTCAGTCCCATCAATTTCTTCCTCACCAATATCATCCGTCAACGAGACCGTTGGCTGCGTAATGGTATCGTCATTATCGTCGTCATCACCATAAGTGAAGTCTTTCACTACTGTATCGGTGACTGTTGCTTTGTTGCCGTCCACATCCGTGCTTTTTGCTGTTACGGTTAATACTCCGTCATCAAAGCCTGATACATCGATGTCTTGAACTTCGTAATAACCGTCATCATCGACCGTTACTTCACTGACTTCGAACTCAATTGGATCACCACCTGGACCAGAGATAATTAAGCTGTCTAACGTTTTACCCCCTTCGCCTAAGTAACCGGTAATGGTCGCTTTCTCAGGGTCTCCAACTGGTTGTCCATCAACCACATCCGCACCATTGATGATTTCGCGATTATTACCTTCTTCATCTGGATTATTGTCGGTTAAAGACACTGTTGGTTGTGCTATATCACTACCTTCGTCGTCACCATCGTCGCCGTAGGTAAAGTCTTTTATTACCGTATCGGTCACTGTCGCTTTGTTGCCGTCCACATCCGTGCTTTTCGCGGTCACCGTCAGTTCACCATCAAGTAAACCACTGACATCAACGTCATTATTGACCGCATACGTACCATCAGGGTTGATAGTGACATCACTCACGGCAATCACTATCTCTGTGCCCTCTGAATCAGTAATAACGAGCGAGTCGAGTGTTTCAACACCCTCTCCAAGATACCCCGTTACCGTCGCTTTTTCCGGCTCGCCGACAAGCTCACCATCCACCACATCTGCACCGTTGATGATTTCGCGATCGTTACCTTCTTCGTCTGGATTATTATCCGTTAAAGACACGCTTGGCTGTGCAATGTCATCGCCTTCATCCTCACCATCGTCGCCGTAGGTAAAGTCTTTGACTACCGTATCGGTCACCGTTGCTTTGTTGCCGTCCACATCAGTGCTTTGCGCTGTGACCGTCAGTTCACCATCAAGTAAACCACTGACATCAACATCATTATTGACCGCATACGTACCATCTGGGTTGATAGTGACATCACTCACAGCAATCACTATCTCTGTGCCCTCTGAATCAGTAATAACGAGCGAGTCGAGTGTTTCAACACCCTCTCCAAGATACCCCGTTACTGTCGCTTTTTCCGGTTCGCCGACTAGCTGACCATCCACTAAATCTGCACCGTTGATGATTTCTCGGTCGTTACCGTCTTCGTCCGGATTATTATCCGTTAAAGACACGCTTGGCGGCGCAATGTCATCGCCTTCGTCGTCACCATCGTCGCCGTAGGTAAAGTCTTTGACTACCGTATCGGTCACTGTTGCTTTGTTGCCGTCCACATCAGTGCTTTTTGCTGTGACCGTCAGTTCACCGTCAAGTAAACCACTGACATCAACATCATTATTGACCGCATACGTACCATCAACGTTGATAGTGACATCACTCACGGCAATCACTATCTCTGTGCCCTCAGAATCAGTAATAACGAGCGAGTCAAGTGTTTCAACACCCTCACCGAGATAACCCGTTACCGTCGCTTTTTCCGGCTCGCCGACAAGCTCACCATCCACTAAATCTGCACCGTTGATGATTTCGCGATCGTTACCTTCTTCGTCTGGATTATTATCCGTTAAAGATACGCTTGGTTGTGCTATATCGCTACCTTCATCCTCACCATCATCGCCATAGGTAAAGTCTTTCACTACCGTATCGGTCACCGTTGCTTTGTTGCCGTCCACATCCGTGCTTTTTGCTGTGACCGTCAGTTCACCATCAAGTAAACCACTGACATCAACGTCATTATTGACCGCATACGTACCATCTGGGTTGATAGTGACATCACTCACAGCAATCACTATCTCTGTGCCCTCTGAATCAGTAATAACGAGCGAGTCGAGTGTTTCAACACCCTCACCGAGATACCCCGTTACCGTCGCTTTTTCCGGCTCGCCGACTAGCTGACCATCCACCAAATCTGCACCGTTGATGATTTCGCGATCGTTCCCTTCTTCGTCTGGATTATTATCCGTTAAAGACACGCTTGGCTGTGCAATGTCATCGCCTTCGTCGTCACCATCGTCGCCGTAGGTAAAGTCTTTTACTACCGTATCGGTCACTGTTGCTTTGTTGCCGTCCACATCAGTGCTTTTCGCTGTGACCGTCAGTTCACCGTCAAGTAAACCACTGACATCAACATCATTATTGACCGCATACGTACCATCAGCGTTGATAGTGACATCACTCACGGCAATCACTATCTCTGTGCCCTCTGAATCAGTAATAACGAGTGAGTCGAGTGTTTCAACACCCTCACCGAGATACCCCGTTACCGTCGCTTTTTCCGGCTCGCCGACTAGCTGACCATCCACCAAATCTGCACCGTTGATGATTTCGCGATCGTTACCTTCTTCGTCTGGATTATTATCCGTTAAAGACACGCTTGGCGGCGCAATGTCATCGCCTTCATCCTCACCATCATCGCCGTAGGTAAAGTCTTTCACTACCGTATCGGTCACCGTTGCTTTGTTGCCGTCCACATCGGTGCTTTTCGCGGTCACCGTCAGTTCACCATCAAGTAAGCCACTGACATCGATGTCATTATTGACCGCATATGTACCATCAGGGTTGATAGTGACATCACTCACGGCAATCACTATCTCTGTGCCCTCAGAATCAGTAATAACGAGCGAGTCAAGTGTTTCAACACCCTCACCGAGATAACCCGTTACCGTCGCTTTTTCCGGCTCGCCGACAAGCTCACCATCCACTAAATCTGCACCGTTGATGATTTCGCGATCGTTACCTTCTTCGTCTGGATTATTGTCGGTTAAAGACACTGTTGGTTGTGCTATATCACTACCTTCGTCGTCACCATCGTCGCCGTAGGTAAAGTCTTTTATTACCGTATCGGTCACTGTCGCTTTGTTGCCGTCCACATCCGTGCTTTTCGCGGTCACCGTCAGTTCACCATCAAGTAAACCACTGACATCAACGTCATTATTGACCGCATACGTACCATCAGGGTTGATAGTGACATCACTCACGGCAATCACTATCTCTGTGCCCTCTGAATCAGTAATAACGAGCGAGTCGAGTGTTTCAACACCCTCTCCAAGATACCCCGTTACCGTCGCTTTTTCCGGCTCGCCGACAAGCTCACCATCCACCACATCTGCACCGTTGATGATTTCGCGATCGTTACCTTCTTCGTCTGGATTATTATCCGTTAAAGACACGCTTGGCTGTGCAATGTCATCGCCTTCATCCTCACCATCGTCGCCGTAGGTAAAGTCTTTGACTACCGTATCGGTCACCGTTGCTTTGTTGCCGTCCACATCAGTGCTTTGCGCTGTGACCGTCAGTTCACCATCAAGTAAACCACTGACATCAACATCATTATTGACCGCATACGTACCATCTGGGTTGATAGTGACATCACTCACAGCAATCACTATCTCTGTGCCCTCTGAATCAGTAATAACGAGCGAGTCGAGTGTTTCAACACCCTCTCCAAGATACCCCGTTACTGTCGCTTTTTCCGGTTCGCCGACTAACTCACCATCCACTAAATCTGCACCGTTGATGATTTCTCGGTCGTTACCCTCTTCATCCGGGTTATTATCCGTTAAGGAAACGGTTGGCTCCGCTATTTCGCCGTCTGGACCATCCCCATAGGTAAAGTCTTTCTCTACCGTATCGGTGACCGTCGCTTTGTTGCCGTCCACATCAGTGCTTTGTGCGGTGACCGTCAAAATGCCATCGTCAAAACCTGATACATCGATATTCTCAATTGTGTAATAGCCATCTTCATCTATCGTAACTAAATCGAGATCAACATCGATGGGCTCGCCACCAGGACCTGTGATCACCAAACTGTCTAGGGTTTTACCCCCTTCACCTAGGTAACCAGTAATGGTTGCTTGTTCGCTCTCGTTGATGATCTCATTCTCAGCTGCATCTTCACCTTCTGTGTTATCCGTCAGGGACACAAACGGTGGAGTGATATCTGTACCCTCGTCATCACCATCGTCGCCATAGGTAAAGTCTTTCTCTACGGTATCGGTAGCCGAAACCGGATTTCCATCCCCATCACTGCCCGAAGCAATAACGGTAAGGACTCCGTCAGCTAATTGAGCGACATCTATGCCGGTAACTTCATAGTTGCCATTTCCATCAAATATAACCTGAGAGGGATCAACCTCTATTTGTTGATTTTCGCTGTCAGTGATGATTAGAGATTCAAGTGTTTCGCTATTTCCACCAAGGAATCCTTTAATGGTGGCGGTCTCTCCCTCCCCGTTTATCACCTCTTCTCCGTTGTTGTCCGTTAGCGAGACAGTACTCACTGCCAGCAGGGCAACGGTTTGAACGACAAACTCAGTGACAGCGTCACTTTGCTCTGGAGTAAAGCCAGCGGGAAAGACACCTTCTGTTTGAAAATCTGTAGTCGCGATAGTTTGCGCGCCATCTCGCTCTACTGCACCGGTTGCGGTCAAGCTCGATCCTTCATCATCTCCAGATTGAGGATCGTTGCCATCTTCTGCTGTAGGATCGCCGCCCTGTTCAAGTGAGTCTAAAACACCTTGAATTCCAGATTGTGCGTCTACAGATTGAATGGAGTTTTGTTGGGCGATAGACACTCGCAATTCAGTCACTATATCTTCAGGTACAGTTAGCGGGTTTTCGCCTACGGAAAGGATCACATCACCCTCTTGGGGGACATAATCTAGAGGAGCTATTTTTAGGTTACCTTGCGCATCGACAATCAACCACGCGTCGCCAGCGACGACGTCTTGAGCAAATGAGATACTGTCCATGTGTTCTCCTTGGCTAGAGTGTTCCTAGCTAGCCTGTTATCTACATATACATCTTTCTCGCTTCTGTTTAAATTTTATACTATTTTTAAGTAACCGTGACGATAATGTAACTAAGAAAAATGTGCTAACAATAAGAAACAATTTGCTTACAAAGAGATTGTAAATAGTTTTGTATTAACTATTATGTACTTAGTGACCAAAACGCTGTATTGAAAGCAAGTGAAGGCTTCAGTTTTGGTTAAAAAAAAAGTAACGGAATACTAGGGAGTACACCTTGAAAAGGATTAAGCTAAGCGCAATCGCTCTAGCTACAATGCTGTGCAATCCAGTCTCAGCCCAGTCGTTAGAGCAAGCCATTTCATACACTCTTCAAACCAACCCAACGGTTAAGAGCTCTTACAACGACTTCATGTCCTTTGTTTATGAAAACAAGGCCGCAGTACGTGAATACTACCCCAAGCTTGACCTGTCAGCAGGTATAGGTTGGGAGAACTATCAAAACGACCAAACCGACCGAGACGATGACTATACTGCGATAGATGCATCATTGACCTTTACTCAGTTGATTTGGGATGGTTCTAATACACTCAACAATATGGATCGGACGGCAGCCGAAGCTGAGTCGCTTAGGTATAAAGTCCTCAGTGACGCATCTGATATCTCATTGGAAGTCGCCAAGGTGTATCTCGATGCTCTGAAGGCCTATGAGATTTTGGCTCTTTCTGAGAGCAACCTTGCTACTCACAAAGAGATCTTTAAAGACATCAAAAAACGAACCGATTCGGGGATTGGCTCGACTGCCGATTTATCCCAAGTAGAGGCTCGTATTGCGAAAGCTCACGGCAACCTACTAGCGGCTCAGAACAACTTGTTTGATACGCACACACAATTTACTCGCTTAGTGGGTCAAAGCCCGCAAGGACTTGTGTTCCCGCGTGCAGACGAAACTACCATACCTCTTACCCTGTCAGAGGCTATTGATGTAGCGCTAGAGAAACACCCTGTGATTAAGACAGCTAAAGTAGATGTCGATGCCGCTAAATTCCAATACAAGCAGTCTAATAGTCCAAACCTACCTACCTTCACCATAGAAGCTGGCTACAACTACTATGATGATGCTGAAGGGGTCGATTATCAGCGTGACGAAATGAACGCAACACTGAGAATGCGTTACAACCTCTTCAATGGTGGCGTTGATAGTGCCAACAAAGACAGAGCAGCCTACCAAATGAACAAGTCAAAGGACCTTAGAGACAGAGCCTACCGCAATGTGGAAGAGAGCCTACGATTATCATGGAGTGCACTGGATTTAACACTGCAACAAAAAGAATTCTTAGCTGACCATGTAGACGCAGCCTCTGATACTGTTGTGGCTTACGACAAGCAATACAAAATTGGTAAACGTACCCTGCTTGATTTGTTGAACACTGAAAATGAGTTGTTCGAGTCTCGCAAAGGTTACGTTGACGCTTTATATGCTGAGCAATATGCAAAATTCCGCGTACTTAATGCAACAGGCACCTTGCTTGAGTCTTTGTTAGTAGACGTTCCTGAACAGTGGAACGAGGCGGTGGAGTACTAATATGAAAAACTTATTTCTAGCCTCAGCAGTTTCACTAGCACTATTTGGCTGTGCCAACGATACCGAAGAGTACATCGAAACACCTCTTCCTGAACAACAAGCCGACCTTCGTGATTTCGATGGCGACGGAGTGATCAACGCTCGTGACAAATGCCCTACAACGCCAAAAGGTGCTCGGGTTAACAACGACGGTTGTGAAGAGCTTATTGAAGTAGCTCAAGAACAAACCTTGAAGATCTTATTTGAGAATGATTCAGCTGAAGTGAATCCTGTGTTCTCAGGACAGATTCAAGGGATGGCAGAGTTCCTAAAACAATACCCTGAAACCTCAATCGAAATCCAAGGCTTTGCTAGTAACCCAGGTGATCGTGAGTACAACCTCGAATTATCACGAAACCGAGCTCTGTTTGTTCAGGATAAACTGATTGGCTTTGGCGTAGAACCAAATCGAGTCACCATTATCGGTTATGGTGAAGACGAAGTGGAAGATGATACCCCTACAGATGAAGCTTTAGAACGTCGCGTAGAAGCCACCGTAGTTGGCTTTAAGGGCGACTTTATCAAGGAATGGACCATCTTCACCAAGCTACCTAAGTAAGCTAAACACAGCACGCTTAGATACTAGCCGAGCATTTGCTCGGCTTTTTTATCTACTGGACTGTAATTTGTGCCATGCAAAGAATAAGCATGCTAAAATAGCCCGCATATCACACTGTTAGGAAATAACCATGAGCCAATTGAGCAACGATATTCAGAAAAATCTAGAATTGTTTGTTGAACAAAGCAAAGAAGACAATCGTGTTTGGGGTCTAAAAAACGAAGACGGTTGGCTAGCTTGCGACTCTAGCGAGTTTGCTGAAACTGAAGTTATGCCGTTTTGGTCTGACAAAGCCGATGCACAGTACCACAACGTTGAAGAGTGGGCAGATTTTGAAGTAGTGGAAATCCCACTGGACATCTTTGTTGAAGATTGGCTAATTACTCTATCAGAAGATGGCGTTCTCATCGGTACTAACTGGAATGCTGAACTAGAAGGCAAAGAAGTAGAGTCGGAAGCGCTGGCTAAACTCTACATCTAAATACGTTTTATTTTATCCCTGCCATTTCTTGGTGGGGATTTTTGTTTTTAGGTAGGTCATAAATCATGTATAAACTCATCGCTATCGATATGGATGGCACACTGCTCAATACCGATAAGGTTATCTCAGAGCAAAACAAACTAGCCATCGCACAAGCTAAAAAACAAGGTGTTACCGTTGTTTTAGCTTCTGGTCGCCCACTGCAAGGTATGGTGGATAGCTTAGAAAAACTCGGTATGAACAGTAACGAGGACTATGTTCTTTGTTACAACGCCGCAATGATTCAAAATATTGGCACAGGTGAAGTCATTCGCGAATGTTTAACCTCCGGTAAAGACGCTAAGCGTGTTGCCAAGTTCGCAGAAGAGCGCGGCTGTAACTATCATGCGTTCAGTAAGATTCATGGGTTAATTACCCCTCGCGATAGCCACTACACGCAACATGAAGCAAAAATCAACGATCTCACCGTTACTCTAATGGACTTCGATACATTGGAAGATGATCATCCAATCGTCAAAACCATGCTAGTAGACCCTGTTGAGATCTTACAACCTATCGCAGACAGTGTTCCCGAAGCACTTATGAACGATTACTCTGTTGTACGCAGCGCTCCCTTCTTCCTAGAGTTCAATAACCCGCTCAGTAATAAAGGCGAAGGTGTTAAGGCGTTAGCAAAGCACCTTGGAATTGAGCAAAGTGAAGTGATGTGTATTGGCGATGCGGGCAATGACCATGACATGTTGAAATATGCTGGGCTTGCGGTCGTGATGCAAAATGCCGATGAAGAAACCAAATCTTTAGCGGACTATATTACCGATACCAATAACAACTCTGGTGTGGCAAAAGCCATCGAGAAGTTTGTATTAGCCTAGAGCTTTAGTCATGCAGCGAAGATGCGTTTGAAACCCTAACTTGTTATAGGTTTCAAGCGCATTATTATTGAAATCCCATACCTCTACATTCAGCCTTTTGGCGCCGCAATCCACAAACTCTTGTTCGATACGTTCAAACAAAGCTAGGCCCACTCCATTTGCTCTATGATCTTCAGCGACATACCACTGATCGATACTGCCAATTAATTCAGACTTTGTTAGTGGCGAAACCAACTCATAAAGCTGCCCAGCTATAAAGCCGCACACTTCATCATCATGAGTTGCAACAAACACAGCGCACTCTGGGGTAGTCAGGTAATTGTCTAGTTCAGCTTCTAGCTCTATGGGACAAGGTTTTTTGATTAGTTCAGCACATTGCTGATGATGCCATTGATAAAGAGCACGCCATAATTCGAGTACGGGGACTCGCTGAGCTTGCTTGGCTCTGTTAATGCTATAAGTAAGCGACATTCTGCCATACCACCCTAACAGCCAATGCAATTAACACCACACCCGAGATCTGGTCAATAAGCTTGCCCTTGTTACGTAACCTTTCCAAGAATATAGGGCTTGATAGCACTAGCGTAATAAAGGTGTACCAAAGGCCATCAATAATTAATGGGGTCATCACCACGGTTGCTTTTGCTCCAGTGCTTTCCCCTACAGCGACAAACTGGCTAAACAAGGCAATGAAGAATAAAGCGATTTTTGGGCTAAGAAGCGAGATTAACAGCCCTTCCTTTGCAGACTGTTTGATGCTTACCGCCTCACCCTTTTCTAACGTGCTAGCAATACCATCAGTGGATGTCAGTGACTTATACCCTAAATACGCAAGGTACCCTGCTCCACACAGTGAAATGGTGACAAAAAGCCCTTCAGATTTATGCAGTACGACCGCTAGGCCAATGACAGTGATAAAGGCATAAAAGCCTATACCAATAGAATGTGCCCATGCTGCGGCAAGACCATTAAGCCTACCGCCCGCCAATGTGTGCTTAGTGACAGTAGCGAGGCTGGGGCCTGGAGACATGGCACCAAGCAAGCAGATGACAAATAGCGAGAGCCAGAGATCGAGAGACATTAGGTGATCCAATAACGAAAGTAGAACTCTATGCTATTGATTTATTCTGATAGGTAAACCCCTATTGCGATTTTTTCTGCAATCCTATGGCTTCACTAGTTTGATCGATTTTGACAATTTTAGCTTGTTTAGCATCGATACTCTCATCGATCTTCTTAAGTCTATCAGAAGCAACTTTCTTACGATCGCAAGAGTCTGATTTAGCATCCCAACTCGTGCCATCCAAATAAATCTGACACTCTTTAACAAGGCTATTGAGGGTATTGATGAGTTTTGCGCGCTGAGTATGAAGCTCATTGACTTCCTGTTGTAAACGCAGCTGGTCTTGGAAGAAAACTTTAGAGGTCTCTAAAACGTTATTTTGTATTTCAGTGCGCTCTTTCAGCGCTTCATTGCTTGCGGTCAGTTCTTCCACAGCCGTTTCTTGCTCTTCAAGTGTGCTTTTTAGCTGCTTGAGTTCAGTTGAAAGCTTTTGATTTTCTTTTCGAAGTTCTACTGACTTGTCTTGAAATTCAGTCACAGATTGCGCTGTTTTTTGTTCACGCTCGTTCGTCGTGGTGAGGGTTTGCTCTGCTTCAGACAAGTCAGAACGAAGTTGATTGTTTTCTGATACTAATGTTGAGTGCTCTTGAATGAATTTTTGGTGGTTTTCTCTTTCAACAATGATCTCTTGATTGGTATTGTGTGAAATAAACGCGCTCCCCGCTGCCGCTCCAAGTGCAAAACAAACAACGCCGGCTAAAACCGTAGTTTTTGTGTTGCCTGCACGAGCGAACATGCTGGATACATTTTTTTTATCAACCACACACTTCTCCATTAGTGAATCAATTCAGTAATCATCAACACCGCAGTGTAGACTACGAAGGCACCAGATAACACTATAACGACCCATTTCTGTAGCTTTTCGTTGGTGTTATACCGTACAAACAGAAAAGCTAGGGCAATCAATATAACGATAGCCAGTAAACGCGTCATTTTACCTCCTCAAAATCCGTTTAATATCAGTTCTACGTTAAGTCTATCAGTTAAGTATTTGTTTTATTTATTCTAGAACAAAAGAATTTTCTATTATCCCCTTGAAACTGTAATGATTTATGTTAGTTTACCCGCCTGTAAGTAATTTACTTACACACCTAGCGTTTTTAACGCTAGTTCCGATGAAGACTGCAGGAGAGTGACGTTTTATTACGTCCACCGAAGAAGTAAATCTTTCAGGTTCTTGTTTATACGTTCTTGTTTAACAAGTGAGGACTGCAGTTGGAGGAATCTCTGGAGAGAGCCGTACTACTTTGTTGTAGCAATCGGCCGCCGAAGGAGCAAGCCCTTTTAGGGTGAAACTCTCAGGCAAAAGGACAGAGGAGTGAAATTGCGTTTAACTACTTTTCTGTTAATTTTGTTCTATTGATCCGCGTTCACTCTTCTCCTTATATGTTGTTTATTAAGGGGAAAACATGCCATTTTCACAATCTTCGCTACATTCTGTTTTACAATCCATCGACAATTTTGTCTGGGGCCCGCCGCTGCTGATCTTACTAGTGGGTACTGGGGTTTATTTTACCTTCAGCCTAGGTCTTATTCAGTTTAGGCACCTTCCTACTGCGTTAAAGATGGTGTTCACCAAATCCGGTGACTCCAAGTCTAAAGGCGATGTTTCCGCCTTTGCTGCACTCTGTACTGCCCTATCTGCCACTATCGGTACTGGTAATATTGTCGGCGTTGCTACAGCGATTAAACTTGGCGGGCCAGGCGCGCTATTTTGGATGTGGCTTGCTGCTCTATTTGGCATGGCGACAAAATATGCCGAGTGTCTACTTGCAGTAAAATACCGCACCACCGATGACAAAGGTGGCATGCTTGGCGGGCCAATGTACTATCTTCGTGATGGTGTTAAATCGCCACTACTCGCCACACTGTTTGCCGTATTTGCCCTTGGGGTTGCTCTATTTGGTATCGGTACCTTTCCTCAGGTGAATGCCATCTTAGATGCTTCAGAGGTGACGTTAGGCGCTGATCGAACCATGGCGGCCATTGTTCTAACTGTACTCGTTGCTATGGTGACCTTAGGCGGCATTAAATCCATCTCACGCGTCGCGGGTAAGGTCGTTCCCACTATGGCAGTGATCTATATCGTCTCCTGCTTGGGTATTCTGGTGAATAATAGCGACCAGATATTGTCGGCGATTGAGTTAGTTGTCGTCTCAGCGTTTACGCCGACTGCAGCAAGCGGTGGCTTCTTTGGTGCGAGCGTGATGCTTGCTATTCAATCCGGTATTGCTCGCGGCGTATTCTCGAACGAGTCAGGGTTAGGCAGTGCGCCAATGGCCGCTGCGGCAGCTAAGACGGATTCTTGTGCTCGTCAGGGACTTATCTCAATGACAGGCACCTTTTTCGATACCATCATCATCTGTACCATGACCGGCTTAGCGCTCATCATCACTGGCGCATGGCAAACGGATCTGGCTGGCGCAATGATGACCACACACGCATTTGCTGTTGGTCTAAACGCCGATACGCTGGGCCCTATATTGGTATCTGTTGGCTTGTTGTTCTTTGCGTTTACTACCATTCTTGGTTGGAACTATTATGGTGAGCGCTGTGTCGTTTACCTGTTTGGAACTAAAGCGATACTGCCTTATAAAGTGCTGTTTATCGCCTTGGTATTCTCCGGCGCATTTATGAAGCTAGATATGATTTGGCTTATCGCCGACATCGTTAACGGCTTAATGGCCGTACCCAACCTTATTGGTTTGATTGCTCTACGCCAAGTGGTCATAGCTGAAACTAAACTGTTTTTCAGTCAGCCCCTACCCGGTAAGGTCGCTACTAGTTCGGTATAAATAAAAGAAGCCCACGATCGAAAGATAGTGGGCTTCTTTTTGATAGCTGAAAACTATCAGCCTGACATTCATAGCCAATGAATTAATGAACTACAGACGCGTCATTGTCGAAGTCTCTTATCGGCAATCTTGGTTTTGCTACGAGAGATCCCCGATAAGAGCACTCGAGGATGACGTTGATGGTAGAAATATTGGAGGTAAGTCGACTTGTGATTAGAGACCAGCTGTAAGCTCGAGGCTTGCAACTTGCGGCTAGCAGCTTTCAGCCTGACTTTCATACACAAGTCTTGTTATCTAATCTCAGTGTGATCTAATACTTCTTTTAGCTTATTAGGTCACACTTTCTATGTTTACTTCCAACTCTGAGCACTGGGCTGAATTTATTTTTGGTCGTGCACAGCTTGGCGATCCTCGTCGCACTAACCGCCTGGTTAAAGTAGCCAGTGATCTAGCTAAAAACGCTGGTAAATCGGTGAGTCGTTCTTGTGATGACCCTGCCAGTATCGAAGGTGCTTACCGCTTCATTCGTAACGATAGTATCAGCCCCGAAGCCATTGCTGAGGCTGGGTACACTCAAACTGACGAGTTAGTTCGTCAGCGCCCTTTAGTCTTAGCACTCCAAGATACTACTGGTCTGAGCTACCGCCATTCTGTTTGTGAAGAACTCGGCGAAGTCAATTCAGGGAGCGACACCCGCCACAGTAATAAAGGACGAACACTCTATGCTCATTCCACATTGATGTTGGATGCTCAGAGTGAACAAGTGCTTGGGTTGGCTTATCAACATTATTGGTACCGACAAAGTAAGCAAGTACAACAAACCCATCAATTACAATGCAGAGAGCGTAGCGAAAAAGAGAGTTATAAATGGCAACATAATGTTGAACAACTCTCATCACGACTTGAAACACTCGACAATGTCATTGATGTTTGTGATCGCGAAGCGGATATGTACGAATACCTAGACTATCAAATCAGTCAAGGTCACCGTTTTGTCGTACGAGCAAGCGACAATCGACGCTTAGTCGGCTTTGATGAAAAGCTTTTTACAGTACTCGATGCCCTTGAACCAAGCGCTCACTACACCATAGATATTCAACAGAAAGGTGGACGTCGAGCGCGAACCGCAACGATAGCATTGAGTCATACATCGGTGACGTTGCAAAAGCCTCAACGCGCTAAAGCAGAAGCCACTATTACTGTAAATGCCGTGGTCTGCCAAGAAGTCGAACCCAACGGCGAAAAAGGTAAATTACGCTGGGTACTTTATACGACCGAACCAGTGACAACTCCCGAAGAAGCTCGTCAAATAGCTCGCTACTACGAACTAAGGTGGCGCATAGAGGAGTTTCATAAAATCTGGAAATCAGAAGGTACACAAGTAGAAAGATTGCGTATGCAAAGTCGTGATAATTTACGTCGTGTAGCCGTTATTCAAGCCTTTATCGCAGTACGTTTATTTCAGTTACGGGAACTGACGCAAAACAAGGAAGAGGCGAAGAATATTCCATGCACGGTTTATTTCAGTAACGTCAGTTGGAAAATACTATGGAAAGCGGCGCACAAAACTAAGCCAATACCAACAGAGCCCCCTTCACTGCATTGGGGATATTACGCCCTCGCCAAGTTAGGTCGCTGGCATGATAGTAAACGGAATGGTCGTGTGGGAGTTGTAGCATTATGGGATGGCTGGTTACAGCTAATGCAACTAGTCGAATCCTATGAAATGCTCAAAGGACTCGACTTGTGATCAAGAGACAGGCTTTCAGCTATCAGCTATCAGCTTTTCAATCTTTTCACCGCTAAAATATTCGGATTACCTGTCATCGTATTGCTCGATACTTGAACCTGATACGGGTAGATAGATTCTATTAACTCTTGCGTCAGTATCTTGTCTGGCTTTCCATCTGCGACCAATCTTCCGTTTTGCAATAACATTAGGCGATCACAAAACTCTGCTGCTGTGTTTAGATTATGAAGCGCGACGACGACCGTCTTCCCCTCTTTTACCAAACTGTGCAAAATATTCATTAATTGGGCTTCATGGCCAATATCTAGGCTAGCACTTGGCTCATCAAGCAATATGATGGGTGTGTCTTGAAGCAAAATCCGCGCTAAATGAACCAGTTGTTGCTCGCCTCCGGAGAGGTGATCCACCGTTCTATCGGCCAGGTATTCTATATCGAGTCTCTTTAAGGCTTGCGCTATTTTTTGCTTTTTTTCTTCGATGCTTAAGCTGGCATTATTTACCAATCCAAGGGATACCAGTTCAGTGACTTTGTAAGGAAACTCAACGCGATTGGACTGAGGTAAATAACTGATCTGGGCGGCGCGTTCACTTGCAGAAAGCGCTCCTAACGATTGCCCTTTGATAAAGACATTGCCGGAAGATGGTGTTAAATAACCACTTAAGTGCTTTAACAGACTCGACTTACCCGCTCCATTGGGTCCGATAACACCTATTAACGCGCCGGCTTCCACCTCAAAGTTGATCCCTTGCAAGATGGGTTTGCCATTAATTTGCGAGCAAAGCTCAACTGTATTCAGACGAGGTTTACTCATAACAATCGACCTTGTTTTTGCACTCTGACCACTAGCCATAGGAAATAAAGTCCACCTAAGATTGCGGTGATGATACCTGCCTTTATTTCATAGGGAGCAATCAAGTAGCGTCCTAGTAAGTCACACACGAGTAAAAGAATTGCCCCAAATAGCGCCGACAATGGCAACAAACTGATGTGATTAGCCCCCGTCAGCATTCGAACGAGATGAGGTACCATCAGGCCAATAAATCCAATAGGACCGGCAATGGCGATGGACATAGCGGTGAGTAAAGAGGCGCACAGCAATAAAGCAAAGCGACTTCTTTGTACGTTCATCCCCAGCCCGTGAGCCGCTTCATCGCCAATAGACAGAGTGTTGAGCCAACTTGCACGTTTTAAGAGCCAGACAGACGCTAATATGATGACCGGCAATGGCCAAGCAATATGTTGCCATAAGCGCCCTTCTAGGCCGCCCATGGTCCAAAAAACAAATTGATTCACCTCATACTGCCTAGCAAATAGAAGCACGCCGAGGGTTGCGCCGCCCAGCAGGGATGAAAGCGCTAGCCCCGCCAAAATAAGATAGAGGGTTTGACCATTGCCTGAGTTTTTCGCCAGTACATAGACAAACATGGCGCAAGCCAACGCTCCTACACTCGCTATCACAGGTGTCCACAATGGATTGGATAAAGAAAGTCCAGTCGCAATGGCAATCACCGCACCAAAGCTACTACCTGCACTGACGCCAAGAACATCTGGACTTGCCAAAGGATTTCGAAATAAGCCTTGCGTGCACGCGCCGGCAAGGGCTAACGCACTGCCAGCGGTAATTGCAGCGACAACACGGGGTAAGCGAATATGAACGACGATGGCTGACAACGTTGGATATTGTGAGCTCGCAACCTCTTGCCCTTCAACAAGCCACAGCTTTAAAAATGCAAATAAGTCCGCCAAAGCAATATCAACAGCGCCTAAAGTCAGTGCAAACCAAATAGAAAGCAAAAGTGCAAACAAAGATCCATAACTGTAAAGTCGTATTTTTGGCAGGCTCGAATCTGCAATCATGGAGCTGGCGCTCCTAGTACCGCTTTGTTGACGAACAAAATGGTCTCTACGATATGTTGGCTGTAAGTGCCACGTAGATTTTCAGGTATTGGATAAACGTCGCCATGCTTAATCGCGTCGATGCTTCTTAGGGCGGGATCCGTCATTACCTGATTCATGAAGTTTTCTGCGCCCTGTTCGTCGCCATAAATCCAGCCTGGGACAAATAGTACTTCGGGATTTAACGCCACCAGCAACTCTTTAGACATAGGGGTCTGTCCAAACTTGTCCGCCTGTAAATCAGAGACCAAGTTTTTGAAACCGGCTTTATCGACAATGAGCTGCCACGTTGATTGGCGAGTGCTCGATGTTCCCCAATTGTTGTAATCGAGTACCTTATATTGATGACTGGTAAATATGAGCTCTTCTTCTAGTCGGCGATCCATTTCTGTCACCATGGCTTCCGCTTTGTTTTGCTCATCGACCATCTTACCCACCAGCTTGATCAGCTGTTTTATCTCTTCATAAGTTGATGGTGTAGGTAATAGAAAGACCCTAATTCCAGCGGCGCGAAGCTGCTCTACGCGACCTGCATCGCTCCAATTAGCGGCAAACACGAGGTCAGGTTGATTGACTAAGATTTGTTCGACATTGAGGTCGAGACGAGGGATTGTCGTTGGCATCTTTCCTGCTACTGCAGAGAAGTGTTTATCATCCACTAGATTGGTGACAGAACTGAACTGCTGGGGCTCTATTAAATCCAGCAACACTTCATCACTGAATAAGGATTTCGATGAGATTTTTTGTGGTGCTGAAGGCAGATGAACCGCAGTGCCACTTGCATCCGTGACCGTCATTGGGAAACTCGCCCATGCCGTTGACGCACAAAAACAAGCAAGTAACAAAAAGACGCGCATAATACTTTCCATAGTCTGTTTTATTCAGAAACTAACCACTTGATGCTGTCTACTTCACGTGAAAAACTTGAAGTAATCCGTGATTTTATCGAATAACAGTGATTAGATATCAGATTGGGACATAGAGTAACAATGTTTCTCTACTAACGCATTGAAACATAGTCTAATTGTAAGCCGAAAAGGACGAATAAATGAAATTCAGTGGCAATATCGATGAATTAGCTTATCCATTCATCTTTGAAGAAAGCCCACTTTGTGATTTTGAGATTCTCACAGATGAACTATGTACTGTCGTTGGGTTAGCGCTCACCGCTATAGAAAATGCTCAGATACGCAAATCTCTAGACCAACTGCAACCAAAGATATTTCATCTCAATGGGTCTATACGTGGAAAAAATGGCATATTTGAGAGCGATATAGAACAGCTCACTAAGGAGTACCATTTCTTTAGAAATAGCGTCGCCGATGATCAAAAGCGTTTCGTTTTACCAAGAGGAACGGGCCCTGTTGTGCAGCTGCACTACTGCCGCAGTCTGTCTAAAAAGGTAGTTAGACAACTGGTATTAGTAGAAAAATCAGGGAAGAATGTCCCAGAAACTCTGCCGAGATTTGCGAACCTGCTAGTGAATTACTTTTTTGCCTTAACACGAGTACTAAACCAAGAAATGGGTATTGATGAACCAGAGTACGTCAGTATCAATTATCCTGCGAAACCCAAGCCTTAATGCTATCAGCTTCTAGCTTCTAGCTTCAAGCTTCAAGCTGATAGCTAGTGGCTAGTGGCTAGTAGCTAGTAGCTAGTAGCTAGAAACTACTCACCATCAGCTGCGCTCCTAACGCAACCAACACCACACAGGTACACATCTGCAGGCGGTAATTAGTTTTGCCGTTTGCTAACAAGGCTTTGGCCTTATCAAGCATACTGGCCAACCCACATTGCCACATCATTGCTATTACAAAGTGTATTGAAGCAAGAAACATAGATTGCAGCCAAAGGTTGCCATTTTGGTCGATAAACTGTGGCAAAAACGCAAGGTAGAACACCGCGGTTTTGGGGTTTAGCACATTCGAGAGAAACCCTTCCCTAAGAGAAATATAACGCGATACTCCCTTTTCACTGCTGTCGATGTGCAATGCGCCTACACCGCGACGTAAGGAACGAGCCCCTGACACGCCAAGATAGATCAAGTAAGCCGCACCCACAATCTTGATACCATTAAACAAATCGGGACTTTGGCTAATAATGGCGGCAACGCCAATCGCGGACCAAGTTGCATGAAGGTATAACCCTAAGCAAATCCCTAGACTCGTAGCATAGCCATCCCACTTACCGCCTCGACTGGTATTTCTTATCACCAATACGGTGTCTAACCCCGGTGTAATGGTCAACAAGGTCATTGCGGCGATAAAGGTATATAAGTCGTTAATCTGCATTGGATTTTCTATTGCTGGCTAGGTTGGAAGCAGGAAGTTTGCTAGTCTAAACCAATTCAACACCCTTAAGGAAGAGATATGTCTGCATTTCAATCACTCAAAGACCATTTCCAAAAGATTGATAATTTTAACCACCTATCGGCAATCTGCGGATGGGATGCGGCGGCGATGATGCCAAGTGGAGGCAATGAAGCCCGTTCTCGTGCCATGGCAGAGCTATCCGTGCATGTACACAGCTTAAAAACCGAGCCACAACTAGAAGAGTGGTTTGGCAAAGCCTCTGAGCAACCGCTATCAGCTCAAGACAGCGCCGTACTTCAAGAGATGAAGCGAAGCTGGCTTATGTCTAACGTACTGCCCGCCAAGCTGGTAGAAGCGAAATCGTTAGCAGGCTCTAAGTGTGAGCATGCGTGGCGCACGCAAAGAGGTAACGACGATTGGCAGGGGTTTTCGAAAAACTGGCAACCTGTGGTTGAACTGTCTCAAGAAGAAGCGCAAATACGCGCCGAAGCCAGTGGCCTATCTCCTTACGATGCCATGCTCGATATCTTTGAGCCAGGGACAAACAGCGAATCACTTACCCAAATCTTCGATGATGTAAAATCTTGGCTTCCAAGCTTAATAGATACGGTTATTGCTAAACAAAGTACTGAAGCAATTATTGAATCGACGGGCACCTTTGACACCTCAAAACAAAAAGCGCTGGGCCTTGAGGTCATGAAGCTACTTCAGTTTGATTTTAAACACGGGCGCCTCGATGAAAGCGTACACCCTTTCTGTGGCGGCGTGCCAGAGGATGTAAGGATTACCACCCGCTACGATGAAAAAGAATTCATGCAATCGCTGATGGGCATTGTTCATGAAACAGGTCATGCGCGCTATGAGCAGGGCTTACCTTCCTCTCTTTCTGGTAATCCAGCGAGTGAAGCTCGTTCAATGGGGATCCATGAATCACAGTCCTTGTTCTTTGAGATGCAAATTGGGCGCAGCGCTCCTTTTATTGGTCACCTAAGCCAGATGGCCACTAAGCAGTTTATCTCTCATGATCCGGCACTCTTTGAGCCTAGTAATCTGAACAAGCTTTACACACGCGTTAAAAAAGACTTTATCCGCGTTGACGCCGATGAACTCACCTACCCAGCCCACGTTATTCTTCGCTTTGAGATAGAGCGCGACCTCATCAATGGCAAGATCAGCTACAAAGATGTTCCTGAATTATGGGATTCGAAGATGCAGTCTTATCTAGGCCTGTCTACTGCTGGAAACTATAAGAATGGTTGTATGCAGGATATTCACTGGACCGATGGTGCCTTTGGGTATTTCCCAAGTTATACGCTTGGTGCTATGTACGCGGCGCAGTTTATGGCGGCTATGAGAAAAACCGTAGATGTTGATGGCGCACTTCATGCCGGAGACCTAAGCCCTATCTTCACTTGGTTGTCAGATAACATTTGGTCAAAGGGGAGCTTATTAACCACCGATGCACTGGTTAAAGCCGCGACAGGTGAGACACTGAACCCTATTCATTTCAAACAGCATCTGAAAAATCGCTATTTGTAAATTCGTTCAGAGCACCTAATCTAGGTGCTCTGACACGCTTTCTCGTAGGTGACTCTTTGTCTTCACCTAAACGAGCATGTACGAACACATTACCTACAGATATTCGTTTCTCTGTTTTATTGCTTCGCGGTATACCGCATCTGCCACCTTCGCATGCATCTCCTTATCCAGAGCCTCAGGGACAAGATCACCATTAGATGCTAATGCAGATAAGGTTTCTGATACTGCGATTTTCATTTGATGAGTGATTGTTGGAACGTCCGCGGCCAAGGTACCTTTAAATAAACCCGGGAACGCCAGCATATTGTTCACGACCTTGCCACATGTTGCAAAGCTAGCACCATGCTCTATCGCTAGACTTGGTTCTATTTCTGGGTCGGGGTTACTCAACGCCATAATTATTTGCCCTTTTCTGACCATCTCTGGTTTAATAAGGCCTTTTACTCCAGTTGTGGCCACTACCACATCCGCAGTCATCATCACCTCTTCCAAGCTCATAGGCTGGCCACCCATACCGCGAAGCTTTTTCTGAGCATCTTGGTCTAAATCACAACCTACCACTTCTTTAACACCATACTCTAGTAGCAAACTGCAGATTCCCATCCCAGCAGCACCTAGTCCAATCTGACCAAATACTCTCCCTTTAAGATCGATATTGGCTTGTTTAGTCGCCGAAAGAAGTGCTGCTAGTACAACCATAGCGGTACCATGTTGGTCATCATGAAAGACTGGTTTGTTGACCCGCTCGATTAGCTCATCTTCAATTGTAAAGCACTCTGGTGCTTTAATATCCTCTAGTAAAACAGCACCAAAAGATGAAGAAATCGCTTCCACTACTTCGATAATTTTCAAAGGATCTTTCTCTTTTAGCAAAATAGGCACTCCGGAAAGTTCGACCATTTCCGCTAGAATCGCAGCCTTACCCTCCATCACTGGAAGCCCTGCTTCTGGCCCTATATCACCAAGCCCAAGGATAGCGGTACCGTTAGTCACAATTGCAACGGTATTTTGGATATTGGTGTACTCCTTAATCTTATTCGGAGATTGCTGAATTGCCTCACAGACCCGGGCTACACCGGGTGTATATAAGTCACGAAGAATTTCCAACGAATCGATGCTAATCGCAGAGACGGTTTTAATCTTACCTTGCTTATGACGATTGAAAACACGGTCTGATTTACCTGTGATTGAGGTATCTGGCAACTGATTTATCTCGTCGAACAGCTGCTGAATATTCAATGAATCATCATATTCAAGAGTCACTTCCCACACCGTCTCTTTATCGAGACGCGAAACGGCATTCAACCCTTCGACCGTTGCACCAAAGGCACCAATCACGCCCAAAACTTTTGCCATATAACCGGGTTTGTGGGGAGCTTCAACCAATAAAATCTCTACAATATGCATACAAATCTCTTATTATGACTTAAGTAAAACAAGGTCTTACAAAGTCTACAGACTAAGATATGAATCAGTTAGAATTGTTACATAATTGTGATCTAGCAAACACAATAGAGTGTTTATTCTAAAGGATGAGATTTATACAAAAGAGCAGGATAACTAGAAACATTAGGCTAGATTGCTAGTATCCAGCGACAGACGAACTCTAGTCTTTGGGAGTTAATTCGCATGATGAGCTCTCAGAGAGCATGTTCAGACTTGCTGTTTTCAGCTCAGTTCTTGCTTTATATTGGTAATAATCGATTTGAATAGAGGGTCATTTTGATATCTCTTATGGTAGGTGAGTTTCACCCCGATGGACTTGGCTTCAAAAGGTAAATCAAACGCCACCATACCCAATTGTTTAGCAAAAGGTATAAGGCTACGCGTTGTCACCGTAACACTATTGGTTTTGTTCGCTGCTATGATGGCATTGGTCGTACCGTTTGCCGTTGACCCCACACGGCGACTGCCTAACTTTCCAAATAGCTCAACGATGCTTTGGTTATGTCGTCTTATATTGACAAGAATGTGCGTAGCTTCCATGTACTCTTGATACGTAAATGATGACTTTGAATTATGCACACCCACTAATGTTTCCTCTAATACGTCTTCATAAACGAAGGCGCTCTCTTTCAGAGAAAAGTAATCAATCGCTATGTCTACAACTCCAGCTCGTAGATCGGCGTAAATTTGCTCCTCGTAGGCAGGCGACTCCTTAAGGCCAATGTTCGGAACATCACCCAAAAGAAAATAAGCGGTTTCAGCGGCATAAACGTTGAGTGTTTGTTTTGGGGCAAGGCAAGCCTGTATGGCATCGATATGTCGATAAATATTGTCATAGAGCTGCACAGCATCTGGAGAGGGAGAGATACTGCGACCACTACGAATGAAGAGTTGGTAATCCAACGCGGCTTCAAGCTTCTTTATTGAGGCGGTTACGGCAGGTTGCGTCACATCAAGGTAATCGGCAGCGGCTGATAGTGAGCCTTGTTCGTACACCGCTTTAAAGACCTGCAGTAGTTTTAAATCCATACAACATCCTTGTTTAAATACATCTAAATCTTAGTGATGTTTTCAGGAGTATGTCGGATGAAGCTCGCACTTAACAAAAAAGGCGCCAAATATAGCAAAGTATAAAGTGCCCTTCTCTTTTATTAGGTGTCTACTTTATTGAGGTCGTATCACCGCAATGGTTACGGCGCCATCGTAAACATCTCTGTCTGTATGGTAGCGCATAATCTCACCAGTACCGTCTGAGTATCTAGGCTCAAATACATTCCCATCAAAGTAAAATCTTTCATCAAAAGTAAAGACTAAACCTATAGGCCTATGCTCTGAGTCTCGGTTCCAATGTTCAGCAGTACCTATGCGATTGTCATTGATATCCAGCAAATCACCATTAATATCTGTGCTCGCAATGACAATACCGTTCTTAATGAACTCTCCTGAATAATCATTCTCATGATAATACAGAATCCCTTCTTCCTCTCCTTCTACTGGAATATCAAAGCCTGGGTCAACTGCGATTGGATTTTCAATTGCAGGACGATCGTTAGGCGCTGTCGTTTCTGACTCATCACATCCAACAATAAAAAATAGAGCTAAAAGAGGAAGAAGTTTTTTCATAATAAATCTCTGCGTTAGTTTTAAGAGTATTTGCTCTTAAAGGTTTAATACTTCAAAGAACCGTCCCTTGTTCCAATATGCTGACAACAAATTGTCTTCGTTGCGACTTGGGATAATCTTATCTAACTAAAGCAAAAGAATTAATGGGATTTACTTATACTCACTATCAAAGTTTTATAGGAATGCGGATAAAAGGCCGAGCGGATTGCAAATGTAAACGTTCATTATTGATGGAGAGAGCGTGGTCAGTTCAGAAACTCATTTAGCGTAAGTTAGATATCATACGACAGATCATGAAAGTGGCATCGATTATTACGGCCATTATTCTTCACTTTGTATAACGCCTTATCGGCTTGAGAGAATAAACGCTCAAATTGATTTTCTGCCAACGGTGGAACGGTAGTACCACCAATACTTAAAGTGACGTCAAAGGGTGCACCTTCAACCGGCAGTGGTATTGATTTTTGTAGCCTAGTCATGACCTCTTCAACCTCAGTTGGTGACGTATTTGGGCACAGAATAATAAATTCATCCCCGCCCCAGCGAGCCAGTAAGTCATAGCCTCGAGTTTCCTTACGCAAATGCTCTGCAACCAAGACTAAGACCCGATCACCCACTTGATGCCCATATTCATCATTTACTTTTTTAAAGTGATCAATATCGACAAGGATCATTGAGGTGTCCGTCAAATAGCGCAATGAGCGCTCTAGTTCCTTTTTGGACAATTGTTCGATTGCTCGCTTATTGAAGGTATTCGTTAACGGTTCTATCTCAGCCATGCGCCTTTGCCTGCGGAACATATTGTGAATACCATACGCAATGAGCGCGAGGCCAAGCAAGGCCAATACATCACCTACAAACACATCTACAAATACATTGCCATGGGTGACCGACTGAAATTGATATACCTCTTCTAAGAACTCATAAGACTTGCAAGCCATTAATGACAGCAGACCCAGCTTTACAGTGTATTCAAGTGTGGTACGACCGAACACATAGATCGTTGTCAGCAAAATTAAAGAAGCGGACTCCAACAGAAAGTTCGTTTTATCAAGAATTTGAAAATTAAGGAATAAATAGGCAGGAAACAGTGCACTAATGGCTATCAATAGATAGTTCATAAAAGATCGCTCTAACCAATACAAAGTGAAAGTATTGGTTTGTAGAGCCTATTTTTAAGAAATGGGAAAACACTGAATTCGGTCATTTTAAACACTGAGGTCTCGACTAGATAAGAAATTAATCTTAATACCTTGTTACAAATGTAGCAAATTGACCTTCACACTTCTGGAAGGAAATGATTGTTTTAAAGTTTATCTTATAGCTCGCAGCGTGTTACTAGTAGATGCCCCTGTATCTATTTGTTGGCTGATCTACTTAAACAGAGAATGAATTTAGGCAGTTTGCCATGCAGTCACTCTTTAGGAGAGCACATGAAACATCATCATATTGTTACTGAAACTGAATTAACAGGGAGTCTATTAACCGCTATATCACAGTTTCTAAACCCGGTGAAACAGTCATAGAGCAGCAAGTCATCAAATCGAAGAGTAAACACGGTAAGCCGTACACTCTAAGGTCAAGTGCCCTGACCTACTCTCACTTTTAAAAACCGTCCTCTCAATAACACCACATTCAGAGAACGTTTTATCCTTCATTGAACAAAACTTGTTATTCAGTCCACTCTACTTATGATGGGCAAGCAAGGCTTTAGTACACAAACGTGTCAGTTCTTTGTTTTCGTCTTCAGTCAAACAGTCCATGAACTCGATACGGGTTTCGATAACCACTTCACTGCACACCTTTTTGATCTCTTCGCCACTTTCAGTCAAAGCAAGCAACTTAGTTTTCTGATTATTATCGTCTTTCATTGTCTTTACCCAGCCACGCTTTACCATGTTATCCACAGTGCGTTTTGCCGTACTTCTATCGTACATGAGGTAGTCCGCCAGGCTTTGCTGCTTGATGGGCTGATTCTCAAAAATAATATGCATCCCTAGCAACATCTCAAGAGTAACATCAGCGTGCTCGCGTAACTTCCCATGAACTAGGTTTCGATGAAGTCGGGTTAACACCGTCATCAAGAATAATGGGCTGTTCTCTAGAACCGGCAATCGGCGTAGATCTTTTGCAAAAATAGAGTCAGTAGACATAGTGAGTTCTCATTCCAAAAAGAAAGTCTTACTCTTCTTTTTATTGTTGTTTATACAACAATAGCAAAGATCATAGAAAATGTCTTGTTTTCAGACCACTGAACAATTGCCGTACTTCCCTTACCCACATCCTATTTAAGTTATTGATAATATGTACAAATTAAACTTTGATCATAAATTGCTCATTTTATTGTTGCACAAGCAACATGATTTATTTATAGTGAGCATATTGTTGAGGATGCAACATAAAGTGCAGGACGCAAAAACGATTAACTAAAAGAGACTTACATGAAAAAAGTAATCTTTAATGTATACGCTGCGGCACTCGCTTCTATTGCCATATTTTGTGCCATTTTAATGACTGAACCTGGCCAATCTCTGGCTGTGCCAAGAGACTGGGTTCTGGGTTATTACAAGAACCTTTCCGTATTTATCACGCTACAACTTATAGCCTTAGCAGGCTTATGGATTCTTAGCGAGAAGTGGAAGATGTGGAACCGAAAGCTGATGTCTTTAGCAACTATTGGTGTGTTCCTCACTTTCTGGGCTGAGTCTCACGCAATGCCAACGGCATTCCCTACTGAACAATTTAACGCTGAGTATTTCACTGTTGAAGAGGCGGATGAAAAGATCCCTGCCGAAGATCAGCGTGTCTACGTGGTAAAGCAAGGTGATGAAGTGCGTATTTTCCCTCGCTACCACATCCAGTTGCCACACGTTGCAGGTTGGAAGAATGAAGACACCGATTACGCTATTACGTTTTGCGGCCTGTCCAATCTGGCTATGGTTGTGGAAACAGACTACGGGTTGGGCGAAGCTGACTTACAAGTATTAGGTCAAGCTCACAATAACCTGATATTTAAAGATGTGAATAACGGTACGGCTATCCAGCAAGCAACCATGCAGTCTGAATTTACCGACCACAATACCAAAGTTATTCCTAACACTATGATGGATTGGGAAGAAGCAAAAGCGTTATATCCTGAAGCACAAGTCTATCTCTATGGTGCTGACCGTATGATTGATGGTCTGTTATATGACCTATTCGAGCAACCACTTATCGATCAGCGTGATTTGGACAATGAAAAATTTATCTTCCCGACATTGTCGCTCACTGATCAGCGCATGAATCCTAAGACAGAGATCTTTGGTTACGATAACGGTGAAGGACAGCAGATAGCGATAGACCCTAACTTTGCTCGCGACAACGATGGTTACCAGTTTGAGTTTGGCAACGAGACACTAAGAATTGAAACTGATGGCAGTATCGTTCGTCTGGTAAACGCGGAAACCATGCAGCAAGTACCTACTCATAACGGCTTCCACTTTGGTATTTGGGCTGAGTACTTCCCTGAGTCTGAGGTTCTTCAGTAATTAATGAATACTAGGAATAGTCCATATTCTTTATGGGCTATTGTGAGCACAACGAAAATGTGACACCTTTTAGAGAGACTAATTAACTCTCTGATTTATATAAGTAGATATAGCACTAACCCACTACGAAAGGGGCTTTATGTTCTGCTGTATTAATAGATGGATTTATTTCGAAGCGGCTCAAGGGCTCTAAATTAGACAAGCTTTATTTTAAAGCATTAATAAACCCCATAACTACCCTGACAAGATGCTCTTGTCAGTGAGTATTATTGATAAAACGTTTCTGGAGAAATCATGTTCAAACACTATTCCATCGTTGCTTTAGCTTTCTTATTATCGGCGTGTACCACCGCTCCACAAAAGGGTGATACCGTACTTGAAACGCGAGTCTTAGAGTCCAATACCATCACAACCACAGCCGCTGTCATTGATATCGATTATGACGAGCGCTCAGTCACCATTGAGAATCAAAACCGTATTGTCGTGCTATACGTAACACCTGAAGTTACTCGCTTTGACGATATTAAGGTTGGGGATTTTGTGACCACTGAATATACAGAAACTGTCGCAGTGCATGTACAGACTCAAGATGGTGAGACGCGTATTCAAACCTCTGGTGACTTAGACAAGGCGAAAGAGAGTGTTGATGCAATGGAACAAGTTCAAGTGGTATCGGATATTTTAGCTATTGATACTACCTTGGGTAACGTCACCTTAAAACAGCCGCACGGTGGTGAACTGACTCTACCGGTTGAATACCCAGAAAATCTAAACAATGTCTCTGTTGGCGACCAGGTAGTGATGACCTACACCAAAGCCGTGGTTATCTCCATTGACAATCAATCTGAAGAGATGCCCGTTACTCGATAATAAAGGGCCGTAATTCCGCTTTTTATTACCTAAAGCCTAACTTAACCGTTAGGCTTTTTTGTTTCCGTCATCCTTATATGGCTAACGATGTACTGCTAAAATGGAACAGCAAACATCAACACACCCTAGGATGCGTAAATGAAGTTAACCCGATGCAGTTCTTTTCTTGGCCTATTGCTCGTCAGTAACGTCTATGCTGGTCAGCAAGTTGTTCAATTGGAGGATGGTCGCCAAGCTGTACTCAACGACGATTTTACTTGGAAATACTTAGACGTCTCCAGTGATGAGAAAGTAACAAACCCCACCTCTGTGGTCTCAAGCGACCTCCCTACTGCAGCGCCAATGGCCACATCCGTTGCAGCCTCAACTTCTTTGGTCGCAGGTGCCAGCATAGTTGTGCTTGATGGCGACAATACCCAAGTTACAGTAGAGCACTCAGGCGTAGAGATTAACCTTGTCGGTACGCAATGGAATGACGGCTATTTAGTCATTGACACTGAGATCACCAACAATGGTCTGCAGGCAGTGATAAAGGCTGACCTCAAGATTGATGTTTACGACCTGCAAGGCAACTTACTTGCGAGCGAAGAACACGCGGCGTTTCGTTCTATCAAACGCATGGCGGACACCTATCTTCGCCCTCAACAGACCAAGCAAGGCTCGACGATAAAGATAGAGTTACCACAACAAGAACAGTATCAAATTCTTACTGAAATCAGTGAGTTAGATCATCGAGGATAATCTGCTTTTTCGTTCAAGCTATGTCTTTGCACTACTTTACATTAGCTTACACTGATATTCATTCAGGGACCTATGTTTAAGATGTACAAACAAACGAGGACAGAGCCATGAAAAGCAAATTAACACTATCCATCCTAGCACTTCTTGGTCTTTCAATTGCACTGGGTGTTAATGCGGCAGGACAAGCACGCGGAATGAAAAGCGATAGTCCAATGCCTAACTTTACTGCAATGGATACCAACAGTGATAACAAAGTGAGTGCCGATGAATTCAACGCTTTTAAAGCGCAGCGCATGCAACAACGCGCTAGCGAAGGACGACAAATGAAAAATGTCTCTAAAGCGGCGACCTTCGATACCCTAGATACAAACGGTGACGGTTATATCGACCAAACAGAGTGTCAAAACCAGCCTAAAAACGGAGGTTACAGTAAAGGTGGTCGAGGAAAAAACTCATAACTGGTGAAATAAAAAAGAGAGTGCCCAACATGTTGAGTACTCTCTTTAACTTGTAGCTGATAGCTTTCAGCTAGTGGCTATAAATTATAAACCCGTTGTCATATGCAAACTATAAAACAGCCCACGACCGATAAGCTCAGAAACCCAAATAAGTACCAGCGCAACGCCAAGATTAATTGGGTTTACTGACGCTTTGTTAATTAATGGCATAATCCAAATCAGCAAACCAAACACTAATAGTGCCACTTGCAGCAGCAAGTAGAAGCCTAAGCCGTCTACCAATTCTGAAGCCTTGACTACTGATGACTGAATATCACCAATTAGCGTCATCTTACCCACTGTCGCCAGCAAGCTGATACCAATAGCAATAACCGCAAGGATTGCAATGTTACGATCGACAGTGAACTTACTATCGTTTGCAAACACAATCACCCATTGCGAGAACAGCAAGCCCGTAACCACAATGGTCATCACAAAGCTCATTGGCGTATAGATGTTGTTCCAGGTCGGTACCGTATCAATCATGTAAACGCGGATCATCGAGTACATGAAGATAATGCCCAAAGCCATAGCCACCAGCATCAGCAGTTTCTGCACACCAGCGCCGCCCTTTTTAAGCACAGACAGTAGCCATTGCAAGCCACCTACAGTAAAGAAAGCTGCGCCAAAAAAGACTTCATTGGATAGCCAAGCTGAGCCCAGCATATTAAATGCATTAAATGCTCTTAGCGGAGAGCCAAGGTGAGTGGTAGAAAACAGAAAGCCAATACCCATGATTGCCCAAAGGAAAAACATCGGTACTTTATAGCTGTTTATCTTGTCCTCGTCATAACCTTTAGCAAGAGCGCGCGCACTGACTAGCAGATATCCGCCCACAGCAGTTTGTGCAAGAACGGTAAAAAAGATCAAAGACCATTCGTGAAAGATCATCTTACACCTCCTTAGGGTTAGCTAGGAAACCGCTAGTATCGCCGGTCGCTTTCGCATTCTTGTTAAGCTTAATAACGATGTTAGGTAGCGTTTGGGTTGACGATGGCAAAGGCGCCACATCAGCAGTCGCACCGTATTTTTCACGAAGGGTGTTAATCTCACCAAACTCCAATGCACGAAGAGGACAAGACTCTACACACATAGGTTGCATGCCTTGACCTACACGCTCGTAACAGCCGTCGCACTTAGTCATATGGCCTTTCTTCGCATTGTATTGCGGAGCGCCGTATGGACACGCATTCGCACAGTGTTGACAGCCAATGCAGATGTCTTCGTTCACTACCACTAAACCGTCTTCATCACGCTTGTGCATCGCACCCGATGGGCACACCTTAACGCACGCTGGATTGGCACAGTGGTTACAAGCGATAGAAAGATAGTAAGAGAACACATCTTTCTGCACCCAGGTATCGCCATCTTGAACAAAACCACCACCCGCATATTCATAAATGCGACGATAGTTGCTCTTAACATCTAGGTCTCGATAATCTTTACAAGCAAGCTGGCAAGTTTTACAACCTGTGCATTTACTTGAGTCTATGTAAAAGCCGTATTGTTTCATTACTTCCTACCTTATGCTTTGCTCAATGCTTTGATTTGAACGAGATTCGTGTGTTGCGGGTTACCCTTCGCCAATGGACTTGGTCTTTGGGTGGTAAGCACGTTGATAGAGCCCGCATGATCGATTTTCTGACCATCTGGGGCATACCAAGCGCCCTCACCTAACGCAACAACGCGAGGTAGGATACGTGGCGTCACCTTAGCCGCAATATGCACTTCACCACGGTCGTTGAAGATACTGACCATATCGCCATTCTTAATTCCACGCTCTTCGGCATCAATTGGATTAATCCAAACCTCTTGAGGAGCAGCAGCTTTTAGTAAAGCAACATTGCCATACGTTGAGTGCGTTCTCGCCTTGTAGTGGAAACCGGTCATCTGCAATGGATAGGTATCAATTTTCGGGTCATTGTGACCTTCAAACGCATCGGCATAGACAGGAAGTGGGTGAATCACATCCCCTTCTTTTAGCTCCCAAGTTGCCGCAATCTCGGCAAGTGCTTCAGAGTAGATCTCAATTTTCCCACTTGGCGTGTTAAGCGGGTTCGCTTGCGGATCCTTACGGAAGTCTTCATAAGCGATGTAGTCACGATTGTACTGACGCTTATAAATACCCAGCTCTTTCATCTCTTCAAAGGTCGGTAGAGATGGGTCTTGCTTACGAGTCTCAGCATACAAGTGCTCAACCCACTCTTCTTGGGTTCTACCTTCGGTAAACTCTTGCTCTACGCCCATGCGTTTTGCAAGCTGCGAACACATTTCATAGATACTTTTGGCTTCAAACTGTGGTTCAATCGCTTTTTGCGCGTAGATAAAGTACGGCGCATTCGCCGCTTTACCGTCCATTGCCCAGTCATCTTGCTCTGAAGTAGTGAGATCAGGAAGAATGATATCTGCGTATTTTGCCGATGACGTCATATGGTTATCTACCACCACAATCATCTCACACGCCTTATCATCTTGTAGGATGTCGTGGGTGCGGTTGATATCAGAGTGCTGGTTGATCAAGCAGTTACCTGCATAGTTCCAGATCATCTTGATTGGATTTTGCAGACGCTCTACACCACGTACGCCGTCGGTTTTATCGGTCATTTCTTCATGACGATAAATAGCGTCCGTCCATAGGAACATAGAGATAGAAGCTTTAACAGGGTTTGGTACCGTAGGAAAACGCACAAACGGAATGTTAATATCACTCTCACGAGCACCCGTTGAACCGCCTGCGACACCCACAGAACCTGTTAGCAAAGAAAGCATTGCGATAGCGCGGCAAGCTAGCTCACCATTTGCGGTACGCTGTAATCCCCAGCCTTGGTGAATAGCACATGGCTTGTTAGTGCCCATCTCACGAGCAAGCTTAACAATGGTGTCAACCGGAATACCGGTGATCTTAGAGGCCCACTCAGGAGTTTTTTCAATACCGTCTGCGTCTTTACCTAGGATGTAAGACTTGTAATCACTGTTCTTAGGCGCAGAAGCCGGCAGTGTTTTCTCGTCGTAGCCCACACAGTATTTATCCAAGAACTCTTGGTCTACCAAGTCTTCTGTGATCATCACATAAGCCACACCCGCAACCAGCGCAGCATCGGTGGATGGACGAATTGGAATCCATTGGTCTTCACGGCCACCGGCGGTATCGGTGTACCTTGGATCAATGATGATGGTTTTCGCGTTAGATTTGTTTTTGCTCTCCACGTAGTGATGGATCAGACCACCACCAGACATGCGAGTTTCTGCCGGGTTGTTACCAAACTGAACATTCAGTTTAGTGTTCGCCAGATCAGAGAAAGAGTTGTTGTTTGCCCAACCGCCGTAGGTGTAGCTCAGTCCCTTGGCAATCTGTGCCGTAGAATAATCGCCATAGTGGTTTAAGTAACCACCAGAAAGGTTCATCAAGCGTGCAATAAGCGTTTGTGCTGGCGGCCATGACTTAGTCACTGTGCCACCTAAGGTACCTGTACCATAGTTTAGGTAGATAGAGTCGTTACCGTAATCTTTGATAAGACGCTGCATTGTACCCGCAACCTCATCGTACGCCTCTTCCCACGTGATTCGCTTAAATTTGCCCTCACCACGCTTGCCTACGCGCTTCATTGGGTATTTCAAACGGTCAGGGTTGTAGACGCGGCGACGCATTGAACGGCCACGCAAACAGGCGCGAACCTGCGTACTTTCACCGTACACATCACTGCCCGTGTTATCCGTTTCTACGTATTTGATTTCACCATCTTGTACGTGCATACGCAGTGGACAGCGAGAGCCACAGTTTACTGTACATGCACTCCACACCACTTTTTCATCAGAACTTTGTTGGACGGCTGCTGATACTGGGCTGGATTTAAATGGAAGGCTGATACCACTGGCCAGCGCTGCAACACCCCCTACTGCTGAAGACGCTTTTATGAAGCCTCTTCGAGTAAGGTTCATTACGCCTGACTCTTGATTATTTTTTGTCATTCTAAGGTGCCTTTGCTCTAGTAATTACTACTACTTTATAGTTAGTGGGATAATTGACACCTATAGAAAAACTCTTGATTGATTGATATCAAGAACAGTTCAAAAATAGTTTTAACGTGCTAGAACTTAGAGGCAAGCCGTAGACAGTGAAACGAATTTAAATATACTGACTCGTCATCATCTATGTGGATTTATACGAATGATTCTCAATACAGCTAAGCTCGTCGGTTCCCTCTTTTATGAGCGCTGGACAAAACAAGAATTGGCCCATGTTTTAGCCGCTCTGGCTGAAGAACACGTCGTTTCCCAGCCATGTATTGATGCGCTAGAGGCGCAATCTGAAGAAGCACTTGAGCACAGTTTTTCCCACCTTTTTGAAGGCCTAGGCGATATGCCAGCTCCTCCATGGGGTTCAGTGTATCTTGATAAAGACCGAGTGGTCTTTGGCGAATCGACCGTGGAGTATCGTGCATTTCTTACAAGCCACGGAATATTGCTCGACACGGGCTTGAGAGAGCCAGAAGACCAGTTTGGTTTGACCTTGTACGCTTTTTCTCAATTGCTTAGCGAGGACAAAGAACAAGCGGCCAAACACCTACTTGAATACCACCTGCTTCCTTGGGCACTCCCTTATTTAGACTTGCTTGCTGAAAAAGCCGATAACCCGTTCTACTGCGTATTGGCTGGTGATATAAAAACTTGGCTGATGCAAGTTTCAAATGAATTACAATTAAACATTGTAAATAGAAAGCTGTATCTCGATTAACTATGACTGACGCTATTGATACGAATCGCAGAGGCTTCTTAACCCGTTTATCCAAACCGGTTACCTCGCTAAGTGCGCAAGCTGAACCGACCCCAAGGGTAGCGGCTCGCCCCCCACAAGCGGTGGATGAAGCGCTATTTACTCGTCTGTGTGACGGGTGCGGAAAATGCGCAGATGCTTGTCCTAACAGTATCGTGCACATTCGTGAAGGCCTTGCACGTATCGATATGGACTACAACGAATGTAGCCTGTGCCAAGAATGCACTAAGGTGTGTCCCACTGGCGCGCTCAATGTAAACATTGAAGCTCACATAGACCTTATTCCAAGCTTTTCACAAGGGTGCGATAACTACCTTCAGCTTGCGTGTACTTTATGCCAGTCCAGCTGCACTCTCGCCGCGATTCAAATAGAGGAAGATGAACTGCCAAGGCTTGATACCGCTCTATGTAACGGCTGCGGACAATGCCAATCTTCGTGTTACGTCAACGCCATATCCATGGTGGCAAGTTAAATCTAAAGATAAAAAAAATGCTCCTAAATAGGAGCATTTTTCATTCTAAATTGGGTATTACAAAAAGTGGAATGTTGCGTTTAGCGTAAACGAATCAATGTTGCCAGCATCACCGACTTCAAAGTTTTGGTATCCCGCACCCACTGAAATCATATCAATGACGAAGTACTCTACGCCTACGCCATACATCAGATCGTAGCCGTCATCGTTACTGGAACTAGTTTGGCCACTCACATCGTAGCGGTTTGCACCAAGGCGACCGTAAATGTGCACAGGACCTAGGTCTACACTTGGTTTAATACCCACGTAGAAAGAGTCAGCATCGTACTCTTGTCCATCAAACTTAAATTTACCGTGATTCCAATAGCCTGCTTCAATACCGATGATCGGTAAGATACCTGTACCTACATGTAGGCCAAATGTAGTGTTGTCATCGCTACCGAAAGAAGCTTGACCTACTGCACCACCCGCGTATAACCATGAATCTGCAGCTGCCATAGACGAAACACTCATCAGACCAATGGCAAGAGCATGTTTAACGTACTTCATTCTAACTTCCTGTTTTAGTTGTGATTTTACTTTGTCACATTATGAACCATAAATGACAAAATCACAGCATAGAATTACGCATTATCAATAGCATTTCGGATACGTTTATCAGAAATCGGGTACGGTGTGCCCAATTGTTGAGCAAAAAAGCTGACTCGCAATTCCTGAAGCATCCAATGAATCTCTTTCACTGATTCAGGTACTACGGCGCCTTTTGGTATCTTATTCTTTAGCTCTTGGTACTCTTTCGCCACTGCCTCAATCTTGAGAAGTTGCAAACGGTCGCGGTTAGGGTCGATAGGCAGCTTTTCCATACGTCTTTCGATAGCACGCATATAACGCAAGATATCCGGCAATTTCTTCCAACCACAATCGGTGGCAAAGCCTTTGTAGATAAGCCCTTCCACTTGCGCCTTAATATCAGACAAGGCAAAGGCCATGCTAAGGTCAACACGCCCTTTCAGCTTTTTATTGATATTAAAGGCAGTGGTCAAGATCGCTTCTACCTGCTTTGCAATATCAACCACGGTATCACCAAGCTCTGCACGCACATGCTCTTTCAGCGCTTCAAACTTGTCAGACTCCCATACAAGACCGCCTTGCTCTTCAATCAGCTTATCAACACCACAAGCAATGCAATCATCGATGAGATCCAGCACCTTACCAAACGGATTAAAATACAGGCCTAGTTTCGACTTGTTCGGCAGATTCTGATGTAAGTACTTAATTGGCGAAGGAACATTGAGCAGAACCAAACGGCGCTGACCGGCTTGCATCGCTTGTTGTTGTTCATATTCAGTCTCAAACAGTTTGATCTCAACGCTTTGCTTAGCATCGACAATGGCTGGGTATGCCTTAACCTGATACCCACCACGCTTTTGTTCATACACGCGCGGGATCTCACCGAAGCTCCATGTGTGAAGATCTTTTTGTTCGATGTCGTCATCCGCCACCTTAGATAGGGTTTGTTGAACCTTTTCTTTTAGGCTGTCTTTAAGCTCATACAGATCCGCATGCTCTTTCAATTTACGATTGCGATGATCCACGGCGCGGAAGGTGACCTTGAGGTGATCTGGGATCTGTTCTAGTTTCCAGTCTTCTCTGAGTACCTCTACGCCCGTCATACGGCGCAACTCTTTCTCTAGGCTATCAAGCAATGGGGCTTCCATTGGCGTAACGCGAGACAGAAACGCATCCGCATAATTAGGAGCAGGCACAAAGTTACGACGCAGTGTTTTAGGCAGCGCCTTAATTAAGCTCACCACCAGCTCATGACGAAGACCAGGGATCTGCCAATCAAACCCTTCTGGCTGAACTTGGTTTAATACCGGTAACGGAATGTGCACCGTGACACCGTCACTATTATCACCAGGCTCAAACTGATAGCTAAGCTTTAACTTAAGGCCGTTTTGATGCCAAAAGTTTGGATAATCTAAGTCAGTGACGTGCGAGGCATCGCCACGAAATAGCATCTCTTTTTCAAAGTTAAGCAACTCAGGATTGGCTTTACGCTCTGTATTCCACCACGAATCAAAGTGGCGGCCTGAGATGGCATCGGTTGAGACTCGCTGATCATAAAAGTCGAATAACTCATCGTCATCCACCAAAATATCGCGGCGACGAGATTTGTGTTCAAGCTCTTCTACTTCTTTTAATAGCTTACGGTTTTGCTTAAAGAAGTGGTGCTTGGTTTCCCAATCCCCTTCCACCATAGCGGCGCGGATAAACAACTCTCGACAGAGCGTTGGATCAACTGGGCCATAGTTTACCGTGCGTTTTGGCACAATCGGAATACCATACAGGGTCACCTTCTCGTGAGCCTGCACCGCCGCTTGTTTCTTCGACCAGTGCGGTTCACTGTAACTGCGCTTAATAAGATGCTTAGCCAGTGGTTCTATCCATTCAGGCTGTATCTTGGCCACAATACGCCCCCACAGGCGTGAGGTCTCCACCAATTCTGCCGTCATTACCCATTTAGGCTGCTTCTTAAATAGGCCTGATGCTGGGAAGATATGGAAGCGTGCATTACGAGCACCTTGATATTCGTTCTTTTCTTGGTCTTTCATGCCCACATGCGAGAGCATGCCACTGAGCAGTGCACAGTGTACTGACTGATAGTCTGCAGGTTCGTCATTCACCTTTATATCAAGCTCACGCAGTGATTGGCTAAGCTGGAAGTACAAATCTTGCCACTCACGAACGCGCAAGTAGTTAAGATAATCTTGCTTGCACTGGCGACGAAACTGGTTGCCTGACAATGCCTTTTGCTGGGTTTTTATGTATTCCCATAGGTTCACAAAGCTCAAGAAGTCCGAATCTTTATCAAAGAATCGACGATGCTTATCATCTGAGGATTGCTGCTTATCACTTGGGCGCTCGCGCGGATCTTGAATAGACAGCGCAGAGGCAATGATCATTACCTCTTTAGCACAGCCAAGACGCGGCGATTCAATCACCATACGGCCAAGACGAGGATCGATGGGTAGTCGAGCTAACTTACGACCAATACCCGTTAGGCGCTTACGCGGGTCGTTTGCGGTCGGGTTGATGGCTCCTAGCTCTTCAAGGAGTCGTACACCATCTTGAATGTTGCGGCGATCTGGCTTTTCGACAAATGGGAAGGCTTCGATATCACCAAGCCCTAAAGCGGTCATCTGCAGAATAACGGACGCAAGGTTAGTGCGCAGTATTTCTGGATCGGTAAACTCAGGACGAGACAAGAAGTCCTCTTCTGAATAAAGCCTGATACAGATACCCTCAGCCACACGGCCACAACGACCTTTACGCTGGTTTGCACTCGCTTGTGAAACCGCTTCAATCGGTAGTCTCTGTACCTTGGTACGGTAAGAGTAACGACTGATGCGCGCTGTGCCTGGGTCAATTACGTAGCGAATGCCCGGTACTGTCAAAGAGGTTTCTGCAACGTTGGTTGCCAGTACAATTCGGCGACCACTATGAGACTGGAAGATCCGGTTTTGCTCAGACGATGAAAGCCTTGCGTACAGCGGGACGATTTCGGTATCTCGCAGATTACGTTTACTCAAAGCGTCAGCGGTATCACGTATCTCACGCTCACCGTTCATAAAGATAAGGATATCCCCTAGCCCTTCGTCGCAAAGTTCATCAACCGCTTCAAAGATACCTTCAAGTTGGTCTCTATCAACATCATCTTCGCCAGATAAAGGACGATAGCGAGTATCTACTGGATAAGTACGGCCCGAAACCTCAATAATAGGCGCATCGTTAAAGTGCTTAGAGAAGCGTTCTGGGTCAATGGTTGCCGAGGTAATGATGATTTTAAGATCAGGGCGCTTAGGTAAGATGTTTCTCAGGTAGCCCAGAATAAAGTCGATATTGAGGCTTCGTTCATGAGCCTCATCGATAATAATGGTGTCGTATTGATTTAAGTAGCGGTCATGCTGGATCTCTGCCAGCAAGATACCGTCTGTCATCAACTTAACTTGAGTATTTTCACTGATCTTGTCGTTAAAACGCACCTTATAGCCGACAAATTCGCCTAGCTGCGTTTCCATCTCTTCGGCAATACGACTGGCCACTGAACGCGCTGCAAGACGCCTTGGCTGAGTATGACCAATTAAGCCCTTTTTCCCTCGTCCCAATTCAGCACAGATCTTAGGAAGCTGTGTCGTCTTACCTGAGCCCGTTTCACCCGCAACGATCACCACCTGATTATCGGCAATTGCCTTAGCGATATCATCGCGCTTTTGACTTACCGGTAAGATTTCAGGGTAGTCAATGGTAGGCGTATTCGATTGGCGAGACTGCACCGTCATCATGGACTTGGCAATATCTAATGCGATTTCATCAAACACGGTATTCTTAGCGCTCTCTTTCTTAATGCGACTTGCGCCTTGAATGCGTTTAGAGAGGCGAAAGCGATCCTTTATCATGCACTCTTTAAGAGCGGCTTTAAGAGAGGTAGCGGTGTTTGTTTGTTTTTGAGGCTGAGATTGGGTCAAAACGATTCCGAACTGATAACTATGAAAGGTATAACTCGCTAAATTGTATCACAATAGGCTTAAAAATCGTGTATTTGCTTCATCGATAATTACCTTTCAATGATCCATTTAGGCTGGGTTGCGTAAGTGTTTTCACTCTTCTTTGGCAAGCGAGGATCGCATGGAACTTTTAATTGAATCACTAGAGGGTGATATTTATTTGGCGTATCAAGTTCAGGGCGAACATAAAGCGCCGTTAGTGGATCATCAAAACAAACTACGAATCTTTCGCAGCCTTGAGCAGGTGCGAGAGCACTGCACAGGAGAAACATATCAATCAGCCTCCCTATTACAAGCAACCGCATACGATGAAATGTGTGGCTTTGGCGAGTCAGAGCGAAATGCCACAGTGATGAACCTAAATTGGTTCTAGAAAGCCTTCTATCTATCGTTCCCGCATAAAAAAGAGGCTCACATTAGAGCCTCTTTTTTGTGTCGCTTGTTTGCTTTAGAAATCAAACTGCAAGTAGACACTGTTGTAGTTACTGCCACCCTTGATACGCCCGTATTGAGACGATTTTTCAAAGATTGCTGAGCGGTGGTGTATTGAGTAACCCAACCACACGCCATCCATTGAGCGAGAATTAAACATAGAGCCCAAATTCACATCGATGGAGAAATCCAAATAGTTGAGGAAGTTGTTAGGCTCGTAGCCTTTTTCGTCAAACTCGTTTTTCTCAAGGGAGTTGATTTTAGAGGTGTAAGACATACCTTCCGCGACACCCAGTCTCCAATCAAATGGCCAAGGTATGGTGTAGTAGGCCTTGATCGCTAGAATGTATTCTTGGCTTGAGGCCTGATCATCATTACTCCAGTGCCAACCAAAGCCAGGGGTTAAGTAGATATCCAGTGGTAATCCAAACAGGCTATCGGTCAAAGGATGACCGTAAAATACCGTGGTAATTTGGCTGTTGTACGGATCGTCTTCTATATCCCCGCCTAAGATGTCACCAAGGTTAGACGGTGTGCCCCATCCGTGTGCAACCCGTACATAGGGTTTATTAGATAAATCCGACTTACGTGGCTTACCTGGGTCATTGAAGAAACCAAAGCCGAGGTAGTATTCGGTCTGCACTTGATCGGCAATCACAGCAGCATCTTTTGCATTGCCATCGAGTATCTGTATGTTTGCCGCGCCCAATAAGTAGAGGTTGGACACAACATGATAATTAGCACGAACCCCTACGAAATAATCCACACCCGCATCAATGTCTTCTGCATCTAACGCATAGTATTTGGTGTTAAAGTCGCTGCTTTTTAAGCGCAAAGAGGCGTAAGGCTGAACGGTAAAATCACCAAAGTAATACTCGCCCTCAGTACCCGCTGTTATGTACCATTCTCCGTCGGTGTCAGTCATTAACTCAGAGTATGCGTACCAATTTTCGTCATATTGATACTCACCTCTGACACCCAGATCCAAGGCATCAGCGCCAAATTCATTTTGAATTTCTGCAGGTATATCCACGAAACGCAGTCGCCCTAAGACCGATACATTCCAATCACTCTCTTTAGGGTTATACAGATAAGCACCTAGGGTTAGTCCCCTGACATAAACATACTCGTTTTCAAAGTAGAGCATAGGGATAAAAGTACTTACGCGCTCCGAGTCTTCGAGGTCTAGGCCATTAACGTAAGGTATCGATGCGCTGCGCACAACCGCTGCCAAACCCCAGGTTTGCTCTGGATTCTTTTTGGAATTCTCAGCAAGTTGAGCGTCTTCTGGCTCGGCAGATTCGGTCACTAGTCTTTCTTCGGCTATCGCACCAGAGGATAGGCAAATAGCTATCGATGCAGCCAGCATCTTGGGTTGAAATTTGTTCATAGAGTCCTTTCAAAGCTTAAAACTAGCGACAAGGCTAAAAGTCACTATTTATTATAGGCTTACAATTCTAAGAAAGGTAAATATTGTTTTCGGTGCCTGTCATTTGTCGGTTAAGAAAGGCCTTGCCAGATAGCGCTCGAGCCACTCACTAGACAAAGGACCAGCGAGATGCGTCTCATCCACTCTTTAGAAAGGTAGTTTACCGAGCGTATCGCCACCCAATAACCGAGCACAGCCGCAGGGATAAGTGGCACCGTTAGCCAGAAGTGCTTCATAGTAAATAACCCCATGCCCATAAGCACTATCAAGGATAAGATAGAGCTAAACACAAAGAAGGCCGACAAATTACCACGCAGCTTATTGGCATCTTGATGCTGAAGTAACAGTGCCATTGGCGGCCCGCCAATACTGGAACTGGTGCCCATAAAACCAGACAGAAACCCAGCCACAAACATGCGTTTGGGCGTTGGCTCAAGTCGAAATGGCAATGCACTCACTAAAACGGCGAGTAACACAAACAGTCCAAGTCCCAGCGACAGCATGCTCGCGGAAACGTAAAGCAGAATTGCGCCTCCCACTAAAGAGCCAGGAATACGTCCGTATAGAGCGAGCTTTAGTCCGCCAATACTGATGTTAGAGCGAAACTTAAAGGCGTTAATGAGTGACACCACCAGCGCCACTAAACAAATAGGCGCTGGAACATAATCTATTGAAACTTGGAATAATAATGGCGCGGCAACAATCGCTAATCCAAAGCCGATCGCCGTTTGAACAAAGGCTCCCACAAAGATTAATAGCATGGCAATAAGGGGTGAGGCTTCAAATAACCCTAGGTCAGGCATTATAACTCCAAAGTAGTTTTTCAAAATTCACTATTGACTTCATTCCCTGTAGTCCTGCATATAATGGATAAACGATAAAGAATCATGAGGTCGATCACATGTTCAATAAAATCCATTCTTTGTTTAAAGAGCTATTAGATGGCAACGATCTTGCCACTCACACACAAAAACAACCCAAGCTCGCTATTGCTGCTTTACTGTGTGAGGTAACTGCCGCTGACCATGAACAAACGCCGCAAGAGTTAGCAGCAGAGCAGCAGATGCTGCAAAAACTGTTAGACGTAACGGCCGAAGACGCCGCTGCACTGCTTGAAAACGCGCGGGAAAAAGCAAACCAATCCGTTTCTTTGTATGACTTCACGTCTCAATTGAGAGACTTGCCTCGAGCTGAGCGAAGTGATCTCATCAAAGCCATGTGGACGGTCGCCTATGCCGATGGTGAGCTTGACCCTATCGAAGAGTCCGTCATCCGCAAAGCCGCTGAGCTTATCTATGTGGATCACAGCGACTTTGTAAAAACAAAACTAGAGGTACAAGACGGCAACTAGAGCATAGCTAGTGCAAGCTTTGCCAGATTATAAGCATCCGTATAGCCTGAATGCTGCCTGCCTTCCCACTCAATGTTTAACGCTTCTTGTGCCGCTCTGTGACCAATTCGTTTTTCTCTAAGGCGATGTTGCATGCGGTACAAGGTCGCGAGGTTTACAAACTCAACAAAGGGAAAATCAATTCCTTTCTCTTTGCATTCGTTGCGAAAGATAATGTCGTCGCGACCCCAGCTTGCATAAATTTTGTTCGCGCCGCCAAAATTTTTGATCATCGACTTCATCACGTCTTCAAGAGGTCTACCCTGCTTTTCAATCTTGCGCGCAGAGATACCCGTCAATTGAGTACAAAATGGAGAGACTTCGTCGTTTTCAGGCTTCACATAATATTGCGCGCGCTTGACGATTTCTTGCTTAGCTAGATCAATCTCCGCTAAACCAATTTCTATGATTTCACCTGTAATGCCCTTGCCGTTTTCATTCCAGCAACACATTTCTAAATCAAAGCAAACAACTCGGTTATAGTTCATTAAATCTTGTTCATGAGCGATATTAATTGTCGTTAAGTTTACCCTAATTTGACATACTCAAACACTAACTAAATGTATTTAAGTACTTGAATTTCTATTCATGCGCCCGCACATTTAGAGCAATTACATTATACCTAATGAGACTCTAATCATGATCATCGACCTATCCGTGTTACCCAACACGTTTGATATGCTTCACGCAGGTTTAGCTGCGTCAAGTGTCGTCCTTCTGGCTGTTGCTATCGCTCGCAAGCCAAAAACCATTGAAAAGATCGTCGAAAAACCCGTTGAAAAACGTGTTGAGGTTGAAAAACCTGTAGAAAAAATCGTTGAAGTCGAGAAAATCGTCGAAGTAGAAAAAGTGGTTGAGAAAGTGGTGGAAGTTGAGTCAAAACTCAAAACCGCCTCAACTGACTCTGCGCTGCAACTGCTGTCACTGCTACAACAAGAAGCTCGCCTAATCGATTTCCTTAAAGAAGATATCTCTGCGTTTGCTGACGAAGAAGTGGGTGCAGCCGCTCGTGTTATTCATAGTGGCGGACAGAAAGTACTTAAAGACTACGTGACGTTATCACCGGTTCGTAGCGAAACGGAAGAAACACAAATTCAAGTGGCTGAAGGGTTTGATGCTCAAGAGATTCGCCTCGTCGGTAACGTTACGGGCAATGCCCCCTTTACTGGCATCCTAATTCATAAGGGTTGGAAAGCGGACAACATCGAGCTTCCAAAGCTTGCGGAAAACTACAACGCTAACATCATCGCCCCTGCGGAGGTTGAGCTGTAATGAGTGAATCTGCAAAGTACATTGTCGGTATCGATTTAGGCACCACACACAGCGTTTTATCTTTTGTTGATAAGCACCAAGAAGAAGCTAAAGTCGAGGTAATGCCAATTCCTCAGCTTAGTGCGCCGGGCCAGGTAGAAAGCCTAAATCAATTAGGGTCTTTCATTTACCAGCCTAGTGAACATGAAATGGGTGCAGGCTCTCGTACCCTTCCATGGACTGAGTCTCCGGAAGCACTTGTGGGCTCTGTTGCGAGAAAGCTTGGCAGCAAGACCCCAATTCGTTTAGTGGCCAGTGCCAAGTCTTGGCTAGGTCATGCGGCAGTAAACCGTCGTGAAGCCTTCTTGCCAGCAGGCAGCCCTGAAGAGATCAGCAAGGTTTCTCCTTTGCGTGCAACTGAGCTTTACCTAGAGCATTTAATGCAAGCATGGGATCATGCCCACCCAGAGCATAAGCTTCACCAGCAAGACGTTACGATTACGGTTCCTGCATCTTTTGACCCAGCTGCGCGCGATCTTACTGCGGAAGCGGCGCGCAATCTTGGCTTGCATCATCTTACTTTGTTGGAAGAGCCACAAGCGGCGCTGTACAACTGGATTGAGAAAACCGGAGATGACTGGCGCAACCAATTAACGGTCGGTGATGTCGTCTTAGTTGTGGATGTTGGCGGTGGTACTACCGATTTATCGCTTGTAGCGGTAACAGAAGATGAAGGGAACCTTACTCTAGAGCGTGTTGCCGTTGGCGAGCATATTCTGCTTGGCGGCGACAATATGGACCTTGCCCTAGCCTATCGCATTAAGATGAAGATGGCTCAAGACGGCAAAGAGCTGCAACCTTGGCAGATCCAAGCCATCGTACACGCGTGTCGCGACGCAAAAGAAGCACTGCTTAACGATAAAGAACTGCAATCTGTACCGATTGTGATCCCAAGCCGTGGCTCTAAGCTAATGGGTAGCACACTAAAAACCGAGTTGACCTCAGAAGAGGTTCAGCAAACCCTAGTGGATGGTTTCTTCCCTGTTGTTGATATCGACGAGCATCCAAAGCAAGCACGACGCGGCGCATTAACGCAGATGGGTCTGCCGTATGCGCAAGATGCGGGTGTGACAAGACACATTGCTGCCTTCCTTAGCAAGCAAGCTGAGTCCACCGCTGATGTGTTTGGTGGCATGTTTGGCTCTGATAAGCCTGACTTTGTTAAGCCTACGGCTATCTTATTCAACGGTGGCGTACTCAAGGCCGATACCCTTGCTGAGCGTTTGTTTGAAGTGATTAACCTATGGCTAGCTGACGCTGATGCGCCAGAGGCTAAACAGCTTCTCGGCTCAGACCTTGACCTTGCGGTATCTTCTGGTGCTGCCTACTACGGTCAAGTTCGTCAGGGCAAAGGTGTTCGTATCCGTGGCGGTATCGCTTCGAGTTACTACGTCGGCATCGAAAGCGCCATGCCTGCTATCCCTGGCATGGCACCACCAATGGAAGCATTGTGTGTGGCACCCTTTGGTATGGAAGAAGGTTCTTCAGCGAATGTACCAAGCCAAGAATTTGGCCTTGTGATTGGTGAACCTGTTCACTTCCAGTTCTACGGCTCTACCATTCGCCGTGAAGACAGCGCAGGTACGCACCTAGATTACTGGCAAGACGGCGAGCTCGATGAGCTTCCTGAAATCCATGTCACTCTAGATGCAAAAGAAGGCCGTCAAGTGGGCGATGTGGTTGCGGTTAAGCTAGCATCTCGCGTAACCGAACTGGGCACCCTCTATCTTGAAGCGATTGCAGCGGATAACGGTCAAAAGTGGCACGTTGAATTTGATGTGCGAGAAGAAAACGCGTCAAGCTAATCTATAATTCCAAAGACCCTAAACAGCACTGGGCTCCTCAGTGCTGTTTTTCTCCACCCCTGTTGCTCCGAGTTAACTATGACATCGTCAAAGACACCTGCATCATCAAAAAAATCTCGCTTTCTCGTCGGCATTGACCTTGGCACCACCAATACTGTGGTCGCGTTTTGTGAAAACACTGAACCGCTGAAAGAATCTCCTTTGCAACTGTTTGAAATTGACCAACTTGTGGGGCAAGGGGAAGTAGCACGCAGACCGCAGCTCCCTTCTTTTCGATTTCATGCGACAAAGCAGCAGTTTTCCAGTGAGGCCCTGCAATTGCCGTGGACGCAGCAACAGGTTGCAGGAGACGTAGAGAATGTCATTATCGGAGAATGGGCACGAGAGCTAGGCTCTCAAGTGGAAGGACGACAGGTATCCAGTGCCAAAAGTTGGCTATCCCATGCCAGTGTAGACAGAGAATCAGACATCTTGCCATGGGCGGGTGCTGACGATGTTGAAAAGGTCTCTCCGGTGATTGCCAGTGCCAGTTACTTAAACCATATCAGGCAGGCATGGAACCACCGAAACCCTATCAATAGACTTGAAGAGCAGGAAGTGGTTATCACGGTCCCTGCCTCTTTTGATGAAATTGCCCGAAACCTGACCCTAAAGGCTGCCTCTCTTGCAGGCTTAGATAAGGTGTTGCTACTAGAAGAGCCTCAAGCGGCCTGTTATGACTGGTATGCACGCTTTGAGCAGCAGCAGAATCCCGATTTATCCGATATTCCACTGATTTTGATCTGTGATGTGGGCGGCGGTACCACCGACCTTAGCCTTATCCAAGCGAAATACACCGATGGTGAACTGAGCCTTAATCGTATTGGCGTGGGTGAGCACCTCATGCTTGGCGGTGATAACATCGACCTTGCCCTTGCTCATATCAGTGAGCAAAAGCTCAACAACAAGACACCGATGAAAGCCCAAGCGCTAAGCAAGCTGATTTCCCAAACTCGACGTGTGAAGGAGAATTTACTTGGCGTAAATGCGCCAGAAGAAGGCAAAGTCACCCTATTAGGTGGCGGTTCTCGTCTGATTGGCGGTGCGCGCAGTGTGGCAGTAACGCGAGAAGAGGTTCAGCAACTTGGTCTTGAAGGCTTCTTCCCTCTAACACCATTTGATGAGCTACCTAGCACCAAGCGAAGTGCTGTTGTGGAATTTGGTTTGCCCTATGTATCAGACCCAGCCGTTACCAGGCACGTAGCGCAGTTTTTGAACCAGCATCAATCCGCGTGCCAAGACGCCTTAGGTAACAGCCGACAACACGCTATCCCTGTTGCGCTTCTCGTCAATGGCGGCGCGTTCAACAGCCCGTTGATCAAAAAACGTATTCAAGATGTCCTTGAATTATGGCGTGATGATTCTATTACCCTGTTGGATAACCCACATCCAGACTTTGCCGTGGCGTATGGCGCAGTGGCGTACAGCAAAGCGCGTCGCGGTGCTCAGCTAAAGATTGGTGGCGGCAGCCCCCGCTCCTACTTCTTACACCTAGCAGGTAAGAATAAAAGCCAAGCGCTATGTCTTCTTGGCAAAGGCAGTGAAGAAGGCACAGAAGTGCGCCTAACCGGAAGACGATTTGCACTCACTCTCGACCAACCCGTGCGCTTTAATCTGTTGACCACAACCATGGACAATTTGAGCGACGGCTCAATCCCTAACAATGGCACACTTCACACCATAGATAGCGGCTTAATGCAGGCTCTTCCTCCTTCTATCGCCTCTCTTGACAGTGGCAGTGATGAGGAACTAGAGGCGAATCAAAAGCGCAGAGTAGAAGTTCAACTCAGCAGCAAGTTGACAGAAGTAGGTACATTGCAGCTTGAGTGTGTGGACATCGACAATGATGACGACCGCTGGCAGGTGGAGTTTGAGGTTCGCAATCAAAAAACCGTTGAAGAGCAGCACATACCTGCGAACCTTACTCAATCCAAGCAGCTGATTTCTACCCTTTACAGTGGCAGTAAAAAGCAAACCGAAGCCAAAGAAATCAAGATGCTTGCCAAGCAACTAGAACGAAACTTAGGTAAACGCGAAAGCTGGGACTTAACCACCTCTCGTCACCTATTTGATGCCTTTGCATTGGGTAAGAAACGTCGCCGTCGCTCTGAGCCGCATGAGAAAAACTGGCTAAGATTAGCAGGCTACAGCTTAAGACCAGGATTTGGCGATCCCGTTGATTCGTGGCGAATGGAGCAAATGTGGCCACTTTACCAACAAGGTATTCAGTTTAAGAACCAGCAAGGGTGGAGCGATTGGTGGATTTTTTGGCGTAGAGTCAGCGGTGGTCTGAATCAAGATCAACAAGAAAGCATTCTTGCCGATATTGCCAAATATTTGCATCCAGGAGCGCTTAAAAACCCACAAACAGCCAAAGTAGCCCATGAAAATGGCTACGAGGCAATGGTTCGCCTATCGGCCTCTTTGGAAAGACTGCACTTTGACGACAAAACGCTACTCGCCAATTGGTTTATGACCAAGGCCTGCCACTTAGAAAGCTATCGAGATGCGCACTGGTGGGCGCTGGCACGACTTGGCAGTCGCAGGCCACTATATGGCAGCCAGCACAATGTTATTCCAGTTGAAGAGATCAATAGCTGGTTACACACCTTGCTTGAGTTGGACTGGAATAAACAAAGCATGGCGGCTTTTGCCGCAGTAATGATGGCTTGCAAAACCGGTGATAGAACCCTTGATGTAACTGAAGAGCTAAGGCAGAAAGTAATAGAAAAAATCACAGGTAGTAAGGTGCCGCAAACTTGGTTGCATCTTCTCACCACTGAGGAAGCATTCAATCAGGAAGAGGCTCAAAAAGCCTTCGGCGACACCCTACCCGCGGGCTTGCAATTACTGCAAGACGACTAGCACTCCCTTAACCCACTATTGCCCCTACGCCTAAGGGGCAATATTCGCCTTATCCTGAACCATTGTCTTCAAACACTCGTACTATTATTGTTAATAAAAATCGATAATTAATAAAAATTCGTGAAATTTTTTCTTGGTTTGTACTCTCCTATTAAGAGACTATTCAACAAAGAAAGACGAGGTCTCAAATGAAACGACTGTCTACCGCACTTTTCACCATTGTTATTGCTTCTCCTTTCGCATGGATGATGTCTAGCAGCTCTATGGCTGACGACGCAAAAATGTCCGACGCAACCAACATTAAAGTGGCAACACTTGCCGGTGGTTGTTTCTGGTGTACAGAGGCCGATCTAGAAAAATTGCCAGGGGTCATTGATGTTGTCTCTGGTTACGCCGGAGGGACTGAGGTTAACCCAACCTACAAACAAGTGGCGGCAGGTAAGACCGGCCACATAGAAGCGATACAAGTCACTTATGACGCAGACTCAGTGACCTATGTAGAAGTACTCGACCAGTTGTTTCGCCATATGGATCCCACCGATGATCAAGGCTCATTTGTGGATAGAGGAAGGCACTACCGACCTGCAGTGTTTTATCACAACGAACAGCAATTCAATATCGCCAACGGCTTCATTCAAGATATAGATCGATTAGGTGTGTACAAGAAGCCCCTGAAAACAGAGCTCATCGAATACACCACATTTTATGACGCTGAAGATTATCATCAGGATTACTACAAAAAGAATCCGATTCGCTATAAGTACTACCGTCACGGCTCAGGACGCGATCGCTACCTCGATGGCATCTTTGGTAAAGACCGTGAAGAGTCCGGCATGACCTTGATAGCAATGATAGAGGCTGATAAAGGCGTTGATACTCAGCGCTACACAAAACCCAGTGATTCTGAGATCAAGAATATGCTGAGCGAACTTCAGTACTACGTCACCCAGCAAGAGGGTACAGAGCGCCCATTTAAAAATGAATATTGGGATAACAAAAAGGAAGGTATCTACGTGGATATTGTTTCAGGTGAACCTTTGTTTAGCTCCACTGATAAATACAAGTCAGGTACAGGCTGGCCTAGTTTTACCAAGCCAATCAATGACCGCTTTATTACCGAACACGAAGACAGCAAACTGTTTTATACGCGTATAGAAGTAAGAAGCCGATTTGGTGATTCACACCTTGGGCATGTGTTTGAAGACGGTCCACAGCCTACCGGTTTAAGATACTGCATCAATTCGGCGTCGCTGAAATTTGTTCCTAAAGATCAATTAGCTAGCATGGGATACGAAGAGTTTTTATCACTATTTTAGAACGCACTACTTTAGTGTATGATTTTCTCTAGCGGCTAAGTTAACCACGTTGCAATGGCTAACCAACTGCTTAGACAACCGGCCTTCGGGCCGGTTCTTTTTTGTCTGACAATCCACGAAAAAACGCAACCAACGCCTCATTCACAACCTCTGGCTTCTCATACTGCAGCGCATGACCCCCTTCCTCTAACGCCAAAAATGTATGATCACTGGGTAGATAAGAGCGAACCTTTTCTGATTGATTGAAACTCAGCAGTTGATCTTTCTTGCCCCACATCAGTAGCGTGGGAATTTGATTCTTGTTTAGACTTTCAAGAGCCTGTTGGCTTGATTGCTGTAATGCGTGATTTGCGGTCAAATAAATCGCATTGCGAAACCCTTTTATTCTCATCTGCTCCTGATAGCGCTGTTTCCAGTGACCAAGCAATTCAGGTTCTACAAAGTCTTTGATCTGCTCTTTAATCATGTGGGGAAGATAAAAAGCATAGGTGAGGTAGCGACCAATAATAGGCCATTTAAGCGGGCCGATATTAACCGGTTCATTCAAGGGTGAAAGAAGACTCACACTTGCGACCCTTTCGGGGTGCGATTGGGCATAGTTCGACACAATAGCGCCGCCCATAGACAAGCCAACCAAATGTACTGCTTGGTTGATGTGCAAATGCTCTAAAAGGTGTTCAAGTTGACTGGAAAAAAGCGCTAGGTCATATCGCGTATTCGGGCGGGCGGAATAGCCTCTTCCGAACAGATCAAACGTCAGTACGCGAAAACCAGACTCTTCTATGGCCTGGGCATTTCGTTCCTAGGCAAAGCTAGGCACTGAGAAGCCATGCACCAATACTACAACGGGTAAATCAGAGCCACCAGCAATGCGATAGTTCACGATGCCAAGTGGCAGCTGAGCAATGGTAAGGCTAGGGTGATTTTTTAACTCTTGGGTTAAATAGCGACGTTCTAGGTTTCGCCAGAAAGGCAACATGACCAACAATAGAATGAGAAAAAAAAACGCTAGTAACCCTAACTCAAACCACACATGCCACCCCTCAAATTTTAAGGACGATTACCGAGCTTTACTTGTCCGTCAGTGGTAAACCATAGCGCCTGTTTTCGTCGTCGGCCAATCAAAATTGGGCCATCGTCAAAAAACAGAAAGTTCTTCCAATGTTGTTTGAATATAGACCAGGTCGTTTGCACGACATTGTATTTCTCGTAGCAAAAGTACACTGTAACGTCGTCTTGCCAATCAATATGTTCAATCACAGCTTCAGGCAGGCCTTCATCATCGGACTCCCAGTTGTTCATCCAATTTACCGAGTCAGACCAATTTTGCGCTGACGTCGGCCAATCTTGGCTACTCATACGCTCTGAGTCAGGACTTTGCTTACTGATGTTATCCTTCCAAAACTGAGCACTTTTAGCCTGCGACATAGGCTTAATTTCCGCTAAGTCCTCAGAGGGAATAGGCATGGATTGGTGGGTAAAGATCCACTTGCGTGAATATTCATCTAGCGATATATGGTCCATATTACTCATCTTTTAGCCAGCCGTTTTCGACGGCTTCATCTATGATCTGTAGCGCCTTCTGCCACAAGGTTTCTGAGCCTTGCTGAATGCGACCGTTGATAGCAATGACTTGACTGCGTTTCACTTGATGCTCAACCCAGCTTTGTCCTTGATTATGATAGTTCAATAACATCGGGATGAATCGATCTAACGCCTTAGCAAACTTGGCATCATCGGTTGTCGCTGCTTCAAATTCATCCCAAATGGCACGCAGTTCTTCTCTTTGGCCTTCTGGTAGGTAACCAAACAAACGATCCGCCGCTAGCAATTCTTTTTGCTCTTGCTCTTTGGAGGCCACCGCGTCATAAACAAAGGTGTCTCCCGCATCAATTTCGACAATATCATGCAATAGCAGCATCTTTAGGACTCGAGCAATGTCTACTTTCGCATTAGCGTGCTCTTGAGTGAGCATAGCCATGGTAGCGACATGCCAGCTGTGCTCTGCGCTATTTTCAAGGCGACCTTGCGCGCTCTTTACTCGGGTTCTTCTGAGTACATTCTTAAGCTGGTCAATCTCCATCAACATTTCAAGTTGTTGGTTTAATCTTTGCATGCTTCCATCCAGTTTTCGTTAGTAAGTGACGTCAACACATGGTCTTGCCAACGCCCATCAATCAATAGGTAATCCTTAGCGATCCCTTCTTTTACAAAGCCCATTTTTTCTAGGACCTTGGCACTTCGCTCATTATGGGGAAGGTAAGACGCCTGAATTCGGTGCATATTAAACTGCTTAAAAAGATAGTGACAGGCTTCTTTCAGGCTAAAGTGCATCAGTCCCTTACCCTGCTCCTGTTCATCGAGAGAATAGCCAAGATTACATGCGTGAAAGGGATAAGCGACAATGTTGCTAAAGGTCACGACACCTAATACCTTGCTCTCGTCATGATTCAAAACTAGAAGGTACAAACCTTGTCTGAGTTTTTCTAATTCCTCAAGGCGAGCTATCTTATATTTCCATCCTGTAACTGTGTAAAAACCTTCATCTCTGATGGGATCCCAAGGCTTTAAAAACGCTTTATTGCGAACAAAGTATTCACACAATATCTTCGCATCCGAGCGCGTCACAGAGCGAATCGTCGGCTCTGAAACAGAAGTACTTTTCTTGACCACTAAGGGCTTATGAGTGAAAAACATCTCCAAACCTATTTCTTCCCAATCTCATAGTCGCGAAGCTTATTCGCAATTGAGGTGTGCGAGACATTCAGCCTTTTGGCGAGTTTTCTACTTGATGGAAATGCTTGATACAATTTTTCTAGCACCTGAGATTCATGGCGCTTCATTATATGATCCAGTGAACCATCAAGGTCGAGCTTCGCCTCTCCTTTGGACAACCCATCAAGGGTAGGAAGATGAAAATGCTGGGTCGATAACTCTGTCCCCTCAAGCTCGGTGAGCGCGCGAAGTACCGCATTGTCGAGCTCGCGTATATTGCCCGGCCAGCTATAGCTGATTAAAGCGTCCATCAGGCTTGCTGAGCAGCTTGGTTTATCAATGCCCAACTGAGCGCAGTGTTTTACCAGCAGCATATCCAACAATGGTGCGATATCTGATGATCTGTCGCGCAGTGGCGGGATCTTGAGGTTTAATACGTTAAGACGGAAGTAGAGATCCTGGCGGAAGGTGCCCGACTCTATCAGCTGCTCTAGCGTATGCTTAGTAGAGGCTATGACGCGAACGTTAACGCTCACCTCTTTATCTTCACCTACACGTCTAAAGGTGCCATCTTGTAAGAATCGCAACAGTTTGCTTTGCAAGTGTGCGGACATCTCGCCAATCTCATCGAGGAAAACAGTCCCTCCATCGGCATTCTCAAAGATACCCTTATGAGGCTTACCTTGATTTGAGGCACTCTCTGCATGACCAAACAACTCAGTTTCTGCCACGTCATCCGGCATAGAGGCACAACTTAGCACAATAAAGGGGTTTGCTGCGCGATGAGAGCGAGCATGACACGCACGAGCAAGCATTTCTTTACCGGTTCCGGTATTACCCTCAATCAACAAGGGTTGCTCGAGCATGGAAAGCTTTTTGGCTTGTGTGATCAGCGCTTTGTGTCGGTTAGATATACCTACAAAATGCTCAAACCCCAATGGGTCGCTATCAGATACCAGCTCAGTTTGACCATGGTCTTGTCTAGATTGCCTTAGCTGAAACACGGTACTTGCGTGCACAGAGGTATCGCTGTTTTGCATCAAATGGACAGGAATGATCTCCATCTGATAGTCAATGCCGCCAATCACAACGGTTTGTTTAGTCCTAGTAGCAGAGTCTTCTAGCCAAGATTGATAAGAAAACTTAGGAAGCAGTTGACTGATGGAACTGCCTAATATTGACTGTTCGCTACTGTGGAATAGCTGCTTGGCTTTTTGGTTAGCCATGTCAATCTGGCCATTGAGCCCAACGGAGAGAAGCGCTTCTGACAGGTTATCAAGTACCGCGGTAAGTTCCGTGTTCTTGCGCTCGCTGGGCATAAACTGAATGCGCCTAACATCAGACACACCTTCAATGCGTCTGATTTGTGCCATCAAGGCACTAAAGGATTCAAAATCTAATTCTGGGCAATTAAGATAAATGATGCCGACAGGGTCAATCTCTATGCCTCGCAAATCTAGGTTTTGCGAGGTTAAGATATCCAGCAGTTCGCGGGTTAAACCTAAGCGATCTTCACACAATACTTGTAAGCGCACGTCTGATTCTCAAGTGTTCAATAATGTTTACATGAGTGTCTAGCAGAAGCGCATTTCAGTCAAGCAATATCAAGGATTAGAGCAAGTTAACCCTGCTCTCTTTCTTCACTATTTTGTAAACGATGTTTAACAGAGACCAATACTTGGTCACGTACATCTCGCAATCGCAGGCGATTATCCTCAGAAAATGGAATGGGTCTCATCAGTTGCGCAGCCTTAATACCCAAACGCGCCGTCAGCAAACCAACACCCACCCCTTGTGCAGCGCGAGTGGACAGCTTGGCGGTGAGATCCATGGATAAAAGATCCATGCCGGCATCCATAGCAAGTTCAGTACCACCCGCCGCGGCCATATTGATTAAAGTCAGTCTTAGTAACTGAATTCGAGACCAATACCCTAGCTCTACGCCATATTCTTTAGCGATGCGATTGATAAGGGAGATGTTTCTCCACGCCACCAGCAACATATCAGCGGCGGCCAAAGGGCTCACCGCAACCATCACTGCGGCCTCAGATGAATACTTGGCAATGGCTTTGTTGATCTTCTGATCCACAGGAGATAACACATACCCCTGATACAAATCTAACATGTCACGATCAGAGTGATTGTCACTTTTATGTTGCGACCATTTGGACAGACCTACGTTTTCGACACCCGATGCGGTCATTGTCTTAGAAAGAGAATCACAAAACGGCCCGGCATTACCATAGTCGTTATTGTCATACAGCTGTTGAGCCTTCATTTGCACGTCGCCTTGGTGACGAAGACGTCTCATTTTAAGTAGCTCACGCAGTATCGCGCCTGCCCCTATCGCGCACCCGCCGGTTAACAACACCGTCCATGACAAACTAAGAAGGTCATTCGTTTGAAACGCACCGATGAAGGAGTCAACCAGTTGCCATGCACTTAAGCCGCCCAAGGTGGCAAACAGTAGCTTCCAACGCAGCGGAACTCGACGTCGGTTAAACAGCGTCTCTACCTTCTCTTCGATCGGCTCATCTTCTGCGGTAGCAATAGGCTCAGCCTTGATAAATTGGTGATCTTCAAAGGTTTGCTTTGTTCCAAGATCAGGCTGCGCCTCTTTATATTGAGTGTTTGCACCTTCATCGCGATCACTTTCATCACCTGAGCGCGTAAACACTTGTTTTTGTTTATATTCGTTCAAAGCATTACCTCAACTTATCGCCCAGCAAGAACTGCATCACCTTATCCATACCGATATGTGGTAGTGGCGTTGCTTCAACATAGTTTTGCGGTCTAAAACTGACAAAATCGAATCCCTGTTTATCCCAAAATTCTGCTTTGGGCAGGGTTGCTGGCACCTCTCCAGGATATAGAGTGAGCGCATTTCCTTCGATTGTTGTGCCATTAACAACAGGAATTGATTTCCCTTTCTGATCGACAAATCCTGCATCCGTCGATTTTATCGAAGCGAACGGCATACATTCCATTGAAACACTTTCAAAAGAGACATGTTGCCAAATTGGTTGCACCAAGTGTCGAAGCAACAAATTCAAATTTGAATGTTGATCAGGAGTAATGTGGTCAGCTTTGGTTGCCGCGAATAACAACTTGTCGGTTCTTGGGGAAAACAAGCGACGAATTAGACTGTTTTTCCCGTAGCTAAAGCTCTTCATTATTTCGGTAAGCGCCACCTGCATATCGCTAAAGGCATGCTCACCCTGATTAAGAGGCGTTAGCACATCAACCAACAAGATTTGTCTATCGAAGGACGAAAAATAGTGTCGGTAGAAGGGTTTAATGACCTGTTGCTGATACTCTTTGTAGCGCTTGGAGAGCAAGTTTACAGCGCTACCCTTGGCAGGTTTGTCCTTGAAAATATAAGGGAAGAACAGCACTACCGGTGCATCGGCTAGCTCACCCGGCAATACAAAGCGTCCAGGCTGTATCAGCTGATAGCCCTTCGCTTTGAGATCCAATAATAGCTTGGTGTATTGCGCTGCGATTTCATTGATAAGCTTGTCGTCATTAAACTCGTCGTAATCAAGGTGCTGGCTACGCGCTAACCACGCCTCGACTTCAGGAAGGTTTATCTGCTGAAGACGTAATAACTGCTGCTCAGACCATGCTTGAAAGTCCATCTCTAACATAGGTAGATCCAGCAACCACTCTCCCGGGTAGTCCACTAGATCCACATATAAGGTGGCATGGCGGCTTATCAACTTTCGGGCTTTGCTACTCGGCTTGTATTTGATTGCAATACGAATCTCACTCACATCACGAGTAGGTGTTGGCCATTGCGGGATTTCAAGTGTCAAAGATTCATAAGAACCGTCTAGATTAAATCTAGGAGTGAGAAGATTCTTTTGTGGCACTCTTCGTGCACCTAGCACCCTAGCATCTCTCTGCGCCGCCAATAAAGGCAGGTTGTCATGGGTTGACGTATGTAGCAGCTGATCCACAAAGGAGGTAATAAATGCAGTCTTACCTGCACGAGAAAGGCCGGTGACACCAATTCTTAGGTGTGCATCCAGCCCTCTATTAAGTAGTTGTTTTGCTTCGTTTGTTATTCTGTTCATATCACGCTCCTAAGCTCAAGATATTGAATTACTCTCCAAATATCCAGCGTTAGAGCGCAACATTAACAAGATTTAATCATCGGCAATGAGCTTAAAAATGACAAACAGAGCGAGTTCCAAAAGAAGTGTAAGTACTATCGTGATGGTAATGTACTTCTCGTGGAAAATGGCAATACCATTGAGAATAAGGTCATAGCAAAGGAAGCCACCGATAACGACGGCAACGATGATCTGAAGAATTTGTACAAAGCGTGGCATAACATCCCCTGTTAATAAAAGTCACAACTTAATTGTATCAGCTATCTCGCTGAATTTTCGAAAAAAAGCGCAATCTTTGATTGCGCTTCATCTGTTTAGATTAACTAGTACCAATCACACTAAATAGGTGATCAGAAATAGCGCAGGGAAAATGCTTGAGAACAAGGCAGGATTTTTCGATTAGTAGTAATTCTACAATCAAAAATTCTAACGCAGTTATCGAGCATTTTAACCAGCTAGGATGACCAGCTATTTAGTACGATTGGTATAGAGTTAATCCATTTCGGCAATTTTTACCTTCCAAGTTTCTGGACCAATCTGGTGTGCATTGGCACCACTTGAGTCTACCGCAACGGTGACAGGCATATCTTCAACATCAAATTCGTAGATCGCCTCCATGCCTAGCTCTTCAAATGCAATCACCTTGGCACTCTTGATGGCTTTAGAGACAAGGTAAGCAGCGCCACCCACAGCCATGAGATACACCGCTTTGTTTTCTTTAATAAGCTCAACGGTTTGCGCGCCGCGTTCAGCCTTGCCTATCATGCCGGCAATGCCTGTTTTTGACAGCATCATTTCAGTGAACTTATCCATACGCGTTGAGGTGGTTGGGCCCGCAGGTCCTACCGCTTCATCACCTACTGCATCCACAGGCCCAACGTAGTAAATAAACTTGCCTTTGAAGTCGACACCTTCTGGCAGCCCTTCACCGCTTTCTAGAAGCTGTTGAATACGTTTGTGGGCGGCATCACGTCCAGTCAACATCTTGCCTGACAGCAATAAGGTCTCACCGGTTTTCCAGGTTTCAATATCGGCTTGGGTGACAGAATCCAGATTCACTCGGCGCGCTTTAGCGCCCGCATCCCACGAGATTTCCGGCCAGTCTTCAAGTTTAGGTGGAACCAAATTCGCCGGGCCCGACCCATCTAGAGTGAAATGCACGTGTCTGGTTGCTGCGCAGTTTGGGATCATGCATACAGGCTTAGACGCTGCGTGGGTTGGCGCGGTTTTGATTTTCACATCCACCACGGTGGTTAAGCCGCCAAGGCCTTGAGCACCAATACCGGTTTTGTTGGCACGCTCGAAGATCTCTAAGCGCATCTTCTCTTCTGTGGTTTGTGCGCCTCGCTCCATCAATTCATGGATATCAACGGGATCCATTAAGGATTCTTTTGCCAGTACTGCTGCTTTTTCTGCAGTACCACCAATGCCTATCCCTAGCATGCCCGGTGGACACCAGCCTGCGCCCATTGTTGGCAAGGTTTTTTCAACCCATTCTGCTACGTCATCGGATGGGTTTAGCATTACCATCTTGGTTTTGTTTTCTGAACCACCGCCCTTAGCGGCAATTTGTACCTCAACCTTGTCACCTGGCACCATATTAATGTGCACAACAGCAGGTGTATTGTCTTTGGTGTTAATACGCTTGCCCGCTGGGTCTAACAAAATAGACGCTCGAAGCGGGTTATCTGGATTGGTGTAGGCTTGTCGTACGCCCTCATCAATCATCTCTTGTACTGTGACGTCGGTGTCTTCCCACTGTACTTTCATGCCAATGTTCACGAAACACGTCACAATGCCAGTATCCTGACAAATAGGTCTGTGGCCTTCTGCTGACATTCGAGAGTTAATTAGGATCTGTGCAATCGCATCCTTTGCCGCAGTGCTTTCTTCGGCGTGGTACGCTTTTTCTAACGCTTGCACAAAATCAAGCGGATGGTAGTAAGAGATGTATTGAAGTGCATCAGCGACGCTGCTGATAAGATCTTGCTTACGAATTACGGTCATTCGCGGAGCCCCTTTTGGTCAGTCTGAATCCGTTTCAAGCACGATAAAGCCTATGACTTCACGTGCGTTCTGAACTTGAGATAAATCTATGATACTCTTGAGGCGATTCTCAAACCACACTCACCTTTACGGTGTCGTCACATTTCAAGCAATTTGATAGATGTCTGATTTAAATATTCAAACCGAGCAACTCATTTATCGAAAGGATCTCGTCCTAGATCTGTTCGAAAAAATAGAACATTACCCTTACGCCATGCTGCTGCGCTCCGCATCGGATAATCACCCAAACAGTCGTTATGATATTTTGGTGCATTCACCACAGATCACAGTAGAAACCTATGGCGACGTGAGTGATGTAACAATAGAAGGCGAGCTTTCTCAAGTTGCAGAGGATCCTTTCGAACTCTTGCGAAGACTGCAACAGCAATACCTGCCTCATTCACATACCGATACACATCTCCCCTTTATTGGTGGCTGGCTTGGCTACTTTGCTTACGATCTTGGCAGACGCATTGAAGACTTTAAAAACATTGCCAAACGAGATCTTAACGCGCCGGATATGGCGGTGGGTCTGTATGAAAAGGCATTGGTGGTTGATCACGAACTCAAACAAGCTTACTGGGTTGGACAAAACCTCAGTGGCGACAACATGCCTTCCCACTCTCAAGAGTTTGATGTCGAGCATCCTTCGTTCCAGTTAGAGACGCCTTGGTCTGCCAATATGAGCAAGTCGCAATATCAGGGTAAATTTGAGGCTGTTCAAGACTATCTGTTAGCGGGTGATTGTTATCAAATCAACCTAGCCCAGCGCTTTAGCGCTGGATACTCTGGCAACGAATGGCAGGCATACAAGACCCTAGAAAATGAGAACAAGGCGCCATTTTCTGCGTTTATTCGCTTGCCGCACAATGCGGTGCTCAGTATATCGCCAGAGCGCTTTTTATTGGCTCACGATAAACAAGTCGAGACCAAGCCAATTAAGGGCACAAGGCCACGCTTTAACGATCCCTTAAAAGACAAACAGCAAAAAGACGACTTACAAACGGCAGAGAAAGACCAAGCCGAAAACCTGATGATTGTGGATCTGCTGCGTAACGACATAGGGCGCGTGTCCTCCCCTGGTAGTGTGAAAGTCCCGCATTTGTTTGAAATTGAGAGCTTCCCTGCGGTTCATCATCTGGTGAGTACGATTACCGGTGTATTGGACGAGCAGTATGATGAGTACGACTTGCTTCGCGCTTGTTTTCCGGGAGGGTCAATTACTGGCGCACCCAAGGTCAGAGCCATGCAGATCATAGAAGAGCTTGAGCCTCATCGTCGCAGTGTTTATTGCGGTAGCATTGGCTATATCAGTCGATGTGGCAATATGGACACTAGCATCACCATCAGAACGCTTATCACAGAAGATCAAAAAATCCATGCCTGGGCAGGCGGTGGATTGGTCGCTGACAGTGAGTGTGAATCAGAATATCAAGAAACCTTACATAAACTTGGCAAAATTCTGCCAGTATTAGAATAGTGAACTGATAGGGTCTGTTGATCTTTTGAGGTTATTTTTGTAGCGATTTGTTGGGTATTAATACAAGGCAGGCGCTTTTAGGTGTGGTGGTTCCACATGAAAAGTGACTAACGCGGTAGAAATGCCCAACAAAGCGCTACCCGAAGGGCTCGGCCAGAACCCATTTACTCATCGTTGAGCGGCTTTTGCTTAGATGGCTAAGCGGCAAGTCCCTCGCCTTGATTAAATGACTTCTGGTCGAGCAAAATTCAATCGCAAAAGGTCAACAGACCCTAAAGAGGAAGGCATGACCAAAGACGAGTTTTTATTGAGATTTAATCTGAGTAAGCCTTCTTCCTACGATACACAAAGCCTGCAACGACTGGCCCATTTTGACCAAGATGTGCTAAGGCCTGCTGCCGTATTAATTGGTCTGGTTGAGCGCAGCAATCGTCTTCATGTCATCCTCACTAAGCGCGCAGCCCATCTTAAGCACCACCCAGGGCAAGTAAGCTTCCCCGGAGGAAAATACGAGCAAGATGACTGTCTTCTAAGTGTTACTGCGGTAAGAGAAACCTATGAAGAAGTGGGCATTGACCCCTCATTGATCACGGTAGCGGGTGCTCTGCCCCCATTACCGACTCTAAGTCAGTTTGCGGTGACCCCTTATATTGCTTTTATCGACTCTAACTACCAGTCAAAGCTTGATCCCAACGAGGTAGATGAGGCATTTGAAGTGCCCGCCGAGTTTCTCTTTGCACGCCAGAACCTCGCAAGTTTCCATTTCCAGTTAAAAACCGTCACCCACAAGGTGTTTGCTATCCCCTATCAAAGACATTTTATTTGGGGAGTCACTGCGCAAATTATTGATGCAATGCAAAGACAGCTCACTTATTTGATGGATTAAACAGCGCTTAATAAAAAATACCCATGAAATAGGCACTCTTTACTTGATGCAAAATTATTGGTGAGTAAACTGATAAGTTCTATTTAATTTTCTATTTCTCGATAGCATCTATTGGAGAGTAATACCAAATGACTTACGCGCCTGTAACAGACGTACTTAGCGGAAAGCTCGAAGTAAACAGTGAAATCACTGTTCGTGGCTGGATCCGCTCACGTCGCGATTCCAAAGCTGGAATCTCTTTTCTTGCCATCTATGACGGCTCTTGTTTCGACCCGATTCAGGCCGTGGTCCCAAATAGTTTAAATAATTACGATGAAGAAGTACTAAAACTGACCACAGGTTGCTCTGTAGAAGTGACAGGTACCGTCGTAGAGTCTCCAGCAAAAGGTCAAGATTTTGAGCTAGCTGCAACCGCTGTAACAGTGGTTGGCTGGGTTGAAGATGCTGACACTTACCCAATGGCTAAGACTCGTCATTCTATCGAGTACCTTCGTGAAGTGGCACACCTTCGCCCACGTACCAACGTGATTGGCGCTGTTGCTCGCGTGCGTAACTGCTTGTCACAAGCGATCCATCGCTTCTACCACGAGCAAGGCTTCTTCTGGACTTCAGCCCCGCTAATCACAGCATCTGATGCTGAAGGTGCAGGCGAGATGTTCCGCGTATCCACTTTGGATATGGAAAACCTACCGCGCACTGATAAAGGCGATGTGGACTACAACGAAGATTTCTTCGGCAAAGAAACATTCCTTACTGTATCTGGCCAGTTGAACGCAGAAGCGTATGCATGTGCCCTAAGCAAGGTATACACCTTTGGTCCAACGTTCCGCGCAGAAAACTCAAACACCAGCCGCCACCTAGCGGAGTTCTGGATGGTTGAGCCAGAGATCGCGTTTGCTGATCTTGATGATGCAGCGAAACTGGCTGAAGACATGCTTAAGTATGTATTCAAAGCGGTTCTTGCAGAGCGTCGTGACGATCTAGAGTTCTTTGCACAGCGCATTGACAAGCAAGCGATCTCTCGCCTTGAGCAGTTCGTAGACGCTGACTTTGCACAAGTGGACTACACAGACGCCATTCAAATTCTACTGGACTCTGGTCGTGAGTTTGAATTTGACGTTGAGTGGGGCATCGACATGTCATCTGAGCATGAGCGTTACCTTGCAGAAGAACACTTCAAGGCACCGGTAATCGTTAAGAACTACCCGAAAGACATCAAAGCCTTCTACATGCGCTTGAACGACGACGGCAAAACTGTTGCTGCGATGGACGTTCTAGCACCTGGCATTGGTGAAATCATCGGTGGTGCTCAGCGTGAAGAGCGTCTAGATATTCTAGATGAGCGTATGATTGCTATGGGTATCGACCCTGAGCACATGAGCTGGTACCGCGACCTACGTAAATACGGCACAGTGCCACACGCTGGTTTCGGTCTTGGTTTTGAGCGCTTAGTATCGTACGTAACCGGTATGGGCAACGTTCGTGACGTGATTCCATTCCCACGTACACCACGCAGCGCGAACTTCTAAGTCGACTGCTGTTATAAAAAACCGCCGTTTGGCGGTTTTTTTGTGTCTAGATTTCAGGAAAAGTTGATATCAGACAGGTGTTACGGATTACATTGCTAAATTAATTACAAATCTGTTGTTTTGCCGTTTTTCTACAGGTATAAAAGAAGATAGTCACATTCCATTAATTCACTTTAACACGGACGATTCTCATGTTTGAAAAAGTAGTAGCTGCTCCTGCCGACCCTATCCTAGGTTTAACTGAAGAGTTTAAAAAAGATACTCGTGATACCAAGATCAATCTTGGCGTCGGTATCTACAAGAATGAACAAGGTTCAACCCCTGTTCTAGCCACTGTAAAAAAAGCAGAACAAGCGATTCTTGAGACCGAAACCACGAAGTCTTACCTAACGATTGAAGGCACAGCGGAATACGGCCTAGCAGTACAAAAGCTACTATTTGGTGACAACAGCGCTATTGTTTCTGAAAAACGTGCGAAGACGGCTCAAGCACCAGGTGGTACCGGTGCTCTTCGTGTGGCGGGTGAATTTATCAAGCGCCACCTTAACGGTGCAAAAATTTGGATCAGCAACCCTACTTGGGCGAACCACAAGGGTGTGTTCACCGCTGCAGGTATCGAAATTGCGGAATACCGTTACTACAACGCAGAGACTAAGGCGAAAGACTTTGACGCAATGCTTGCAGACCTTGAGCAAGCAAATGCCGGCGATATCGTTCTTCTGCACGGTTGCTGTCATAACCCAACAGGCATCGACCCTACTGCTGACGAGTGGCAAGCACTGGCTAAGCTAGCAGCAGACAAGAAATTGATTCCATTGTTTGACTTTGCGTACCAAGGCTTTGCTAAGGGCGTAGAAGAAGACGCTGCAGGTCTACGTGCGTTTGCTGAACAAAATAGTGAAATCCTAGTCGCGAGTTCTTTCTCAAAGAACTTCGGACTGTACAACGAGCGCGTGGGTGCCTTTACTCTAGTAGCGGCTAACGCTGAAGTTGCACAGACGGCTTTCTCTCAAGTTAAAGGGATTATTCGTTCAATCTACTCTAACCCACCTGCTCACGGTTCTGCGGTAGTGACTCACATTCTAAACAACGCCGAACTGCGTAAAGAGTGGGAAGCAGAAGTGAAAGAGATGCGTGACCGTATTCAAGAGATGCGTACTCTGTTTGTTGAAACGCTGAAAGCACAGGGCGTTTCTCGCGACTTTAGCTTTATTGAGCGTCAAAACGGTATGTTCTCTTTCTCTGGCCTAACCAAAGATCAAGTAACACGCCTTAAAGATGAATTTGCTATCTACATCGTAGGTTCAGGCCGTATCAGTGTTGCTGGCATGACCAAAGACAACATGTTGCCACTATGCAAAGGCATCGCAGCCGTACTTTAACAGCCGTACTTTAAGTACTCTCAAACAGACAAAAAGGCTGGTGTTTACCAGCCTTTTTTTATTTCTATAATTGGGTTTCTCTCTCTTACATCAAAAGCGAAGTTTAGCCACTACCCCACCCTGATCTAGTGTTGAGTCATCATTCCAAATAGTTCGGCCATACGCCCCAAGGGAAAAGTTTGTCGTAAAATAATAATCTAAAGAGAGCTCAAAAGAAGACTCATGAGTGAGGTCGTACTCTAGGTACTCAAGAACCATATTCCCTTCTAACGCTTCAGTGAATCCGTAGTTGACCCCAGCAAACAGCCCTAGTAAGAAGTCTTGTTCTTTCGCAATCGTCGAGCCATTGCTGTCTCGAATTTTAACGCTAACCCCGCCAAGCTTTACACCCGCATAGAGATCGCCGTTATCCATTACCGCAAAGCGCCTTGCTCCAGACACAGTGACATAGTCAGCCCTGTCGTTCTCATCGCCGTGATGAGTAAAGCGGCCCTTGTATTGAATGTTGGTAATCCAATACTCATTCACTAAAAATCTCAGATTGATATCACTGACCGTGACACCATCCCTGCCCTCAAGCACATCCGAGTTGAGTTTACCTCCACCGATGGCCACACTTATAAAGTTGTAATTTACCGGTGCATCATACGATCGAAAGCCCCAATCGTACGCTTCGCTATCTACAGCGAATAATGAACCTAAACTAAACAGTGCAATCGATGAGTATTTGTTCATGCGCTCTCCCTGTCATGAAAAAAGACAAATAAATGCCGATATTCAACCATAATAGTAGACAATAAATGATGATAGTTTAGTGACTTAACAATGATTTAGCGCCAAACTACTATTTATATCCTCTTTTTTTCGTTTTACGATGAACGATGCACTCAATCGCGATAATTAAGGCGCCTCATGGAAGTTGAACTACTCGAAATAAAACAGTTTCTCGCTCAGTACCCACCCTTCACAGACTTGCCTGATGAAGTACTCAGTCAGATATCACTTGAAACTGAAATATCCTACATCCGTAAGGGCGATGCAGTGGTTTCCTTAGGCGAGGCGATCTCTGATTTCTTCGTGGTGCGCAGTGGCGTCGTTGAGATCTCCAAACGTAACGGCTCTTTGTTCAACCGATTGGATGAAGGGGCGGTATTTGGGCAACTGGCATTATTAAGTAATGGCAAGGTGATGTTTCCAGCCAAGGCAATTGAAGACTGCCTGCTCTATTGCATACCCGCTGAAACCTTTCAAAACCTGTATGACTCTTATGACTCATTCGCTGATTTCGTTGCAGCAGAAGACAGTACACGACTGCGTCAAACCATTGCCAACACCGATGATAATGACCTCACAACGGCAAAAATCACCGCAATGATCAACCGTCCTCCATCAACCATCTCTGAATTTTCTTCTATCCGAGATGCGGCGATACAAATGGACGACGAGAATACTTCTTGCCTTCTTGTCGTCGACGATGAAGCGCACAATAGCGACAAACTGCGCGGCATACTCACAGACAGAGATTTATGCACTCGGGTGGTAGCTCAAGGCGTATCACCCGATGACACGGTGAAATCGGTGATGACCCAAGACGTTATTACATTAGACAGCAACGCTTATGTCTACGAAGCCATGTTAACCATGCAGCGCTTCAACGTTCATCACTTACCTATTCTTAGAAAAAACAAACCCATCGGCGTTATCGAAGCCAGTGATATCGTGCGTTACGAATCGCAAAACTCTTTGCTACTAGTGAGCTCTATCTTCCAACAAAACAGCGTTGATGATTTAGTCACTCTTTCTGAGCAGGTTAATGATAGTTTCGTCAGATTGGTCAACGAAGATGCTAACTCTCACATGGTGGGAAGTGCGATGGCCATCATAGGGAAAAGCTTTAAACAGCGCATCATTGAACTTGCTGAAGAAGAACTTGGTCCCTCGCCTGTTCCCTATTGCTTCCTTGCCCTTGGTTCAATGGCACGTGACGAGCAACTGATTGTGACCGATCAGGATAACGCCATCATTTTATCCAACAGCTTCGATAAAGAAAAACACGATGAATATTTCGCTACCCTTGCTCAGATGGTCAGTGACGGATTGGATCGTTGTGGCTACCCATACTGTACCGGTGACATTATGGCAACCAATCCTATTTGGCGAATGACTCAAACCGAATGGGAAGAGTGCTTTGCAGACTGGATTGACAACCCTAATGCTAAGGCCTTGCTAAATGCGTCAATATTCTTTGATTTAGTGGGCGTTCACGGACAAATCAAGTGGGCAGAAAAGCTCAATCGTTTTATTACTGAACGCGCTAAAAACAATTCGAAATTCCTGTACTGCTTGGCGCGAAATGCACTCAACCGTACGCCCCCATTAGGCTTTTTCAAGAGCTTTGTGATGGAAAAAGATGGTAAGCATAAAAACTCAATAAACCTTAAGCGTCGTGGTACTGCGCCACTGGCCGACCTTATCCGCGTTCATGCGCTGGCTGTGGGTTCAACCCAGCAAAACTCTTTTGAACGCCTAGATGACATCCTTGATGCTGGAATACTGCCAAGAGGAAGAGCCCAAGATCTTAAGGATGCACTCGAATTTATTTCTCTGGTGCGCATACGACATCAAGCCATTGATATCAGTGAAGAGAGAGAGCCCGATAACAACATAGAGCCTGAGAACCTTTCTGATTTTGAAAGACGTAACCTTAAAGATGCTTTCCAGATCTTGAGTAATGCTCAGAATTTCTTGAAATTTCGCTATCAAGGCACATCGTTGAAATAATATTATGTTTAAAAAAACAGATGACAGTCAGGTGCCTGTGACGCCGACCAAAGATTGGCAAGCGCATTTCAATGCCTTGCTCGAGGAAAGTAAACACGGGCATATTAAACGCTTCTACGAGGCGGGCACTATTGACCAAAAAACAGCACTGAAAGACGTACCCTTTTTAGCGTTAGATTTTGAAACCACTGGGCTTAATTCAGACAAAGATGAGATCATCTCCATTGGATTGGTCCCTTTTGACTTAAATCGAATCTACCTTAGGCAAAGCAAGCAGTGGCTTATCAAGCCACAAAAAGCCCTTAATGCAGACTCTGTGGTGATCCATGGTATCACTCACTCAGAGCTTCAATACGCTCCCGATATCATGAACGTCCTACCTGAGTTCCTCGATGCAATCGCAGGTAAGGTGTGCGTGGTTCATTATCGGCAAATCGAACGTAGCTTTTTAGACAGTATCCTTAGGCGTAGGGTCAACGAAGGCATTCAATTTCCGGTGATTGATACCCTACAGATCGAATGGGAAGTACAACAAGAATACGCTGCTGGATTTATGAATCGCTTAAAGGGTAAAAGGCCTGGATCTGTGCGTCTTGCTAAGAGTCGCAAGCGCTACAATCTTCCGACGTATACACCCCATGATGCGCTAGTGGATGCCATTGCCACAGCAGAGCTTTTGCAAGCACAAGTGGCTCACCATTTCAGCCCTGATACTGCAGTCGAGGAGTTGTGGCTATAGGGCTTGGGGCTTGGGCCTTGGGCTTAGGGATTAGCGCTTAGGCAATCTCCTTAGCTTAACGCTGTGCATAACACCCAATGCTGAGGCTCAGCGTCAGCGTTGGGTACCGTCTGCCAGCCAAGCCGAGTGTACAGAGTTGGCCGATTCGTGTAGACGTAGAGGTGCTGTTGATTTAGGTCGCCACACTGGCGCGTTGCTTCCTCTATGAGCTTCGAGCCTATCCCGCTGCCCCTGCAATCAGGTTTAACCAAAAGTGCATTTATCCAAACTACTTTCTCATCAGTAAACGGCTGCTCAAAGAGAGAAAATGCCATACCCCCCGCTAGTTCCCCATCACACAAGGCAAATATTGGCTTGGGAACATCAGGTGATGAGATAACAATATCTTGTGACCATTCATCGATACACCAAGATCGAAATTGAGAGCACAGTGGTTTGGATGATTCTACAATCTGCACTTGCTTCATCAATCGACCAATTGGTATTCAATCACGAACAACTCGGAAACATCGGGGTAAATATCGGAGATCACCTGTTTAAGCACAGGCAGGGTCATATTCTCTTGAACAGCATGGAAATCCGTAAGATCTGCAAACTGTATCGGCGTCACCGACTTTATCTGCAATCGACAAAACCCACGCCCTTGCTCAAAGGTTGCCACGTCAACGATAGAGCCCGGCGCATAGTCACACTCATTAGCATCTCGGATGGTGATGGTTTTCTTTCCCGCCAAGATGTCATTTTCAAAACGTTCAAAGAACGTCATGGTTGATAAACTCATTTTATTTCCTTTTGTTCACAAAAAAGGCCTGATGAATCAGGCCTTTTACTCATACTTGGTCTTTCAACTGCTAAGCTTAGCGCTCTTCAGTAGCCATACCCATTAGCAAGCTCACACACATGGCAAGCAAGACAAAGGTAAATGGCAGAGCGGTAGAAATCGCACCGGCCTGTAGGGCCTGTACTGCTTCTGAGCCACCAACCCAAAGCATCGCAACCGCGATTGCGCCTTCCATAAATGCCCAGAACACACGTTGTGGCATAGGAGCATCTAGCTTACCACCAGCAGTAATACTATCAATGACCAAAGAACCTGAGTCAGACGATGTTACGAAGAACACCATAACCAAGATAATCGCGATGATAGATAGCATGTTTGCCATTGGCATAGCGTCAAACATCTCAAACATTGCTAGAGAGACGTCGGTTAGACCTTTAGTACCTAGGATACCGACATTGTTGATCACTTGGTCAATCGCCAAGCCACCAAACGTAGACATCCAAATCAGAGTCACTGTTGTTGGTACAATTAATACTGCAGTCATAAACTGACGAACGGTACGGCCCTTAGAAACACGAGCGATGAACATACCTACGAATGGGGACCATGAAATCCACCAAGCCCAGTAGAACACAGTCCAACCTTGGAACCACGCCTCATCATCACGACCGTGCGGGTTACTTAGTGGAATGATGTTCTCAACGTAAGACACTAGCGTTGTAGAGATGCTAGCGAAGGTAACGTGGTAGCCAATGATCAATACAAACACGAGCAATACAAACGCAATGATCATGTTGATGTTAGAAACCAGTTTCACACCACCATGCATACCGCGCATTACCGACACAATAGCAAGCAAGGTAACAAAGCTGATAACCGCAACCTGCATACCAAAGCCAGCTTCAACGCCAAACACGTGCTGAATACCACTTGCCGCTTGCTGAGCACCAAGACCGAGCGATGTTGCAAGGCCAAAGAGTGTCGCGAGTACCGCAAGAATATCAACAAGGTGACCAGGCCAACCCCAAGCGCGATCCCCTAAGATCGGGTAAAAGATTGAACGGATAGAAAGCGGCAAACCTTTGTTGTACGCAAAGAATGCTAAAGAAAGTGCTACAACACCATAAATAGCCCAAGGGTGAAGACCCCAGTGGTACATAGTCGCACCTAGAGCTAGCTTCGCGGCTTCTGCCGTGTTCGCTTCCACATTAAGCGGAGTCTCATACCAGCCAGTGAAGTAAGCAACAGGTTCAGCCACACTCCAGAACATCAGACCGATACCCATGCCGGCAGCAAATAGCATTGCTATCCATGACAGAGCAGAGTATTCAGGGACTGCGTCTTTACCGCCTAAGCGGATTTTTCCATAAGGCGAAACGATTAGCGCTAAGCAGAAGACAACAAAAATGTTACCCGCCCAGATAAACAGGGCATCGAAAGAGCCAATGATCTGCCACTTTAAGCCATCAAGTGCTGTCTTTGCGGTATCCGCATCAAGAAACACCATCGCCAGTAGAAAAAGAATGGTTAGGCCGGCACTCGCGGAAAATACCGCATTGTGCACATCAAAACCCCATTTTTGGACATTATCTTGTCCAATCTGATAATCAGTACTATCAATACTGTACTTATCAATTCCCTTGGTCATTCGACCTCCCATATTTGTACAAAAAGCGTACCGATTACGATTACATCATGTAATTAACTTTCAATTATAACTGAACAAGACTCTTTTTTCGATAAATCAGGGAATTAAGTTACATAGTCAGCCCATACATACCCGGAAACAGCAACAAAGTAGCCAGCACCACTACCTGAATGGCGATAAACGGCATGACGCCAGCGTAGATATCTCTTGTTGTCACCTGTTTAGGCGCAACCCCTTTCAGATAGAATAAACTGAAGCCAAATGGCGGTGTTAAAAAGGAGGTCTGCAAGTTCATCGCTACCAGTATGGCAAACCACACCATATTGATGCCCAGAAGCTCAGCAACCGGCGAGATCATAGGAACAATGATGAAACAGATTTCCACAAAATCAATGAAGAAGCCCAACACAAGAATGACTAACATCACTAAGATCAAGAAGCCCCACTTCTCGCCCGGAAGTTTAAGAAGCCATTCTTCTACTAAGTAATCACCGCCTGTGTAGGTAAATGCCATAGAGAATGCGGTCGCACCGAGTAAGATGGCAAACACCATAGCCGTAACCTTTACGGTTTCTTTCGATGACTCATACAATAGGGTCCAGCTAAACTGTCGATACAGCAGCGCTAATACGATTGCCCCCGCACCGCCTAGTGCAGCAGATTCAGTGGGCGTTGCAATGCCAGCAAAAATAGAACCAAGCACAACGACTATCAGCGCTAAAGGCGGCACTATTGCTTTCAGGGCCGCAATCACTTCTTGTTTGCGGCTTTGATCATCAAGTTTAGGGATGGATTGTGCGGCCTCTGGCTTGAAAAACGCGTAGATAGCAATATACAAAACATAGGCAATCACTAGCACTAAGCCCGGCCAAAGTGCTGCTTTAAACAAATCACCCACAGGAACACCCAGTACATCGCCCAATAGGATGAGGACAATAGAAGGCGGGATAATCTGACCTAGCGTTCCTGACGCACATATGGTGCCACAGGCAAGTTTCTTATCGTAGTTGTACTTCAACATTACAGGCAGGGAAATCAAACCCATGGCCACTACCGATGCTCCCACTACCCCAGTCGATGCCGCAAGCAGTGCGCCAACCAAGACGGTTGAGATAGCAATCCCCCCTCGTACTCCGCCAAACAGTCGCCCCATGGCCTCTAGTAACTGTTCCGCCAAGCGAGTTTTTTGCAGTACCAAACCCATAAATATAAACAGTGGCACCGCCATCAATACAGTGTTCTGCATGATGGACTCTATGCGGTAAGGCATGAAGGCAAACATGTCCCAGCCTTCTGACCACACACCAAATATCAGCGCTATACCTCCAAAGGTAAACGCCACTGGAAAACCGAGCAATAGCGCGAACAAGGCTACCGCAAACATAATAATCCCTATCATGCTTGTTCCTTCTTATGAGTATCCGCGTTCAACAATTGACTGATAGACTTACACAACAGTCCTAAGCCACTTGTCGCAATAAAGAAAAATGAGACAGGGATTACCGCCTTGATTATCCAGCGGTAAGGCAATCCACCAGGGTCACCTGACTGCTCGCCAATATCGTAAGCCTGATAGGCAAAATCAATGCCATACCATGCGACTAATAAACTGAACGGCAGTAACCATATGAAGATTCCAAGAATATCAATAATGGCCTGTACCTTGGGTGAGAAGCGTTCGTAGAAAATATCCACACGAACGTGGCCATTGGTTTTTATGGCGTAGGGTACGCCGAGCAAGAATACCGCAGAAAACAGATGCCACTCTAGCTCTTGAAAAGCGATAGATACGTCATTAAATACATAACGCATCACAACATCGTAAACAACGTTTGCTACTAAAAGCAAAAACAACACACTGGAGATGTGCCCCAGTGCGTCGCTAATTCTATTAAAAAATCCCTCTAATGCAGTCAGCAATTGACCTCCCTGTCTGCTGAAACTAAAGATTTTTGTGGACCTTCAGTTCGCACTGAAAGTCCACGGCTTGTTTACTGATCCGTCGTAGCACTATTTAGGTAAGCTCGTTTAGAAATATCACTCCAAGAACGAGTTTGCTCTAAATACTGTGCTTGAGACATTTGAATCTTCTTCGCCATCTCATCTTCAGCAGCGTGCTCTGCCAGTAAACGGTCATTCACTGCGCGAAGCTCTTTCATTACTTCTGGCGGGAAGTTCTTCACCTGTACATCAGGATATTCGGTTCTGATACTTGCCCAGTTCTTGCCACTTTCATGGGTTGACTGAATATACATATCGTAGGCTGCGGTGCGCATAGCCACGCGTAAGATCTCTTGCAGATCAGCAGGCAGCTTGTCCCACGTGCGCTTGTTCACTAGGAATTGAAGCTCTGTTGCTGGCTCATGCCAACCTGTGTAGTAGTAAGGTGCGATCTTATGAAAGCCCATGCGAAGATCGAGAGAGGGACCCACCCACTCTAGTGCATCGATGGTCTTTCTTTCCAATGCGGTGTAAAGCTCACCCGGTGCAATGTTAGTTGGCTTAGCGCCAAGCTCAGCAAGGACTTCTCCGGCAAAGCCCGGAATACGCATTTTTAGACCTTGTAAGTCATCAACGCTGTTGATCTCTTTTTGGAACCAACCGCCCATTTGAACATCGGTGTTACCTCCAGGAAAAGACATAAGATTGTGAGGGGAGTAAACCTCTGCCATCAGTTCCATACCACCACCGTGATAGAACCATGCATATTGCTCTTCAGCCGTCATACCAAAGGGCATAGTGGTAAAGTAAAGAGTATTTGGAACCTTTCCTTTCCAGTAATACGAAGCCGAGTGCCCCATGTCATACTGGCCTGATTTAACCATATCAAAAACACCGAATGGCGCTTTATGTTTGTTTGACGAGTCAACGCGGATTTGCAATCGACCGTTAGACATTTTTTCCGCCATAGCGGCCATGTTTTTTGTCGCATCGCCGAAGATTGGGAAGTTAGGCCCCCAAGTTTCCGCAAGCTTTAACTTGTATACCTTGTCCGCAGCAACTGCTGTGCCTATGCTCGCCACCCCAATTAGGACCGCTAAACTACGCACACATGCCTTTGCCCATTTTGATTTCACTACCATGTTATTTGCTCCTCGTGCAGTCATAAATGTCTACAAAATCAACTAACTATGGACCAGTTTTATATAGGATGCTAAATAGTTGTTAAAAGTGTGTGTTACTCGATCTTCTTTAAGAAGTTATTACATTTTTTATCAAATAATGTCTAAGCTGAATGATCAGCTAAACATGGACTCTCGTAGGTGTGTTAAAGCCACAATTTGATCGTTATGTCATCACTTCAATTAACCAATGAAAAATTCATCCTAGGAAGAACCAGTCGAGGCCTATTGCTCGCCTGCTACCTATTCATGTCGGTTTGGCTAAGCTCTTTCTCCAATAGTACCCAAGGGACCATTGGCATATTTTTGATATGCGCTTGTGCTCTCGCAATGGTGATCTACACCTACAAGCGAGGCGTGGTACGTTTCACCATTACCGACACGCATCTTCAACAGCATACGTTTAAGGGAGGTTGGGTTGTGAAGTGGCAGAACGTGTCGTCCCTTGGGCTATGCCGCAGTCACCAACCCACTCAAAGCTCCGAGCTACCTTGGATTGGCATACGACTTAAAGACCCTGTTCCATTTGTAAAGCAAGCCTGCCCACGATTAATCACCAATCTACTCCTAGAACAAAGACCGCTCTTGTATCTTGGTGCAAGAGAAACAGAAAAAGAACACTTGTTCCAAGACCAGGTATTAGATTCATCAAGGGTCGAATTGAAAGACGGGGAAACCATAAAAGGGCTACAGGCATGCTTGTACCACAGAATGCATTATCAAAGAGAATATTGGGGGTACGACATCTTTATCTCAACAGCTGATTTAGATAGAGATGGAGAAGAGTTTGTGGGTTTGTTACGCAAGTATTTGGCAGGTTCAGGAAGATCAACCTAGGACCTAGATTCTGGGCCCTGGGTTCTAGGTCCTTAAATCCCTTAATACAACGGCATCTCGTCTGCGACGAATGGATTGCTCACTCGTTCAGAGCCGAAGGTGGACTCTGGGCCGTGGCCAGGAACAAATCGAGTTTCGTTTCCTAGAGGCCACAGTTTGCTCTTAATAGAGTCTATTAAGGTATTAAAATCACCCTTAGGGAAATCTGTACGGCCTACTCCGCCCTTGAACAGTACATCGCCCACGAAAGCAAGACTTGCAGACTCACTGTGCAACACAACGTGACCTGGGGTATGGCCTGGGGTGTGAATAACATTCAATGATTGATTACCAAAAGTGACAACGTCACCCTCATCAAGCCATTGGCTAGGCTCAAACGCTTCAGTCAGAGGAAAGCCGAACATTTGGCTTTGTCCTTCTAGGCCTTGTAGCCAGAAGTTGTCATCTTTGTGCGGGCCAACGATCGGTTGGTTCAAGGCTCTTGCGAGTTCTTCACTGCCACCTACATGGTCTAAATGACCATGAGTCAGCACTAATTTCTCTACCTGTACTTGCAACTCTTCGATCATCATCAGTAGCTGCTTAACATCACCACCTGGGTCGATAACAACCCCTTTCATCGTCTTATCACACCAAACGATAGAACAGTTTTGTTGGAAAGGGGTTACTGGAACAACTTGATACTGCAACGCCATGAAAAACCTTTTATTTTGATAAATATTTAAATGAATATTTGAATGAAATTTTGTCGAAACACTTCTGCAGAATATGACAGTTTCTAACCCTAAACTCAAGCATGAGCGTACCAAGAGCGCTCGCCATAGGTGTCTATATAAACAAACAGGCTTGTTGAATCGTGATCTATTCTACCGCTTGTCGTTGAATCGCTAAACTAGGGGACTTTGGGCGTGTGTCGTATCCATAAATGTCATCTCTAAAATAGATGCGGCCTGATTCTACCCAAGACGTCTTATAAATAAGATGGACAGGAAGCCGTCTTTTGAGTGGTATACGGGCATTCGCCTTCTGTCCAATTGGCGAAATGTTGCTTTGTCTAAAGCCCTGTGTCTTTGACAAAGTATAAGCAAACTTGTCGGCATGCTGTACCCGAATACACCCTGAGCTGAACGCTCTTGATGATTTATCAAACAGGTATTTGGCAGGAGTATCATGCAGGTAAATGGCTCGGCGATTGGGTGTATTGAATTTATACGCGCCTAGCGCATTGTAGCTACCTGACAACTGCCTCATACGAAACGGAAATGTCTTAGCGTTGACCCGACTCCATTGAATAGCGCCATGGTCTATGACCACAGGATCCGCCCACCCTTTGATGACTTGAATCCCCCTTTCACTGAGGTAGCCAGGGTTGTAACGCAGAATGGGGATAATATCTTCGCGCATGATTTTAGGTGGCACGTTCCATGTCGGGTTCAATACCAACGAATCCATCTTTATTTCAAGCATAGGGGTTTTGCGTTTTTGCTTACCGACAATCACCTTAGATGAGAATGCCACCTTGCCTCTAAAGTAATAGTTCAAATCGAAACTCGGTAAGTTCACAACGACGAGCGCACTTCGCTGCATTGGCCATAGGCGGCTTCTTTCTGCATTGAGCGCCAACCTATGGATGCGATCTTCAATGGGATAGTTCAGCCATTCTATGGTCTTAGGTCCAATTACACCATCCGCGTTTAAGCCGTGTTGAGTTTGAAATCTCTTAACGATGTTTCTTAACTCCTTCCCATACCAATCTTGCTCTTTTATCGATAAAGGTATGCTTAGCCCTGATAGCTCAAGGCGGGAAAACAAAATCTCTTTATCAGTAATGGGATCCCCCACTCTAATAAGGGCATCGGATGAATAGAGCGCTAGGTCGTCGTTGATGGCTAATTGCATCTTATCAATTGCAGATTGATAATCTCGATAGCTCTGAGAGTTAGGTCCTAAGGTCATTAAAAACTCCGTTAACGCGCTGCTTTCTACAGAGGTTTCAAATTCAGCGACAACGTTTTCCGGAGGGTCGGCCCAGTCGGACGGTAAGCCCTGTCCGTATAACCAAGTATCTTTGTTCTCCCTCAACAGTTCTCGGTAACTGAGAAACGCCAGCATTAGGTCTGTTGCCAACAAGTCGTACTGGTAGTATTGCTCAGAGCTTCTTAGTTGGTGAAGTGTTTGCAGGCGCTCATCGAAAAACGGGCTGAGCTCGGCTAGTACCACCATCTCTATGATGTCTTCAAACACCTGCCTATCATGCGGCTGCAACCAAATCAGTTGATGGCGATTAGTGGAGTAGATGGATTCGGTGAGTTGCGGATAACGAAAGGTCTGTTCTACTGACGATGAGGAGCTAATCCAACCTAAGGTATGGAACATGCTTTGTGAATAGGCAGGGACTGAAAGGACGAAATAGACAAGCAAGCCTGCCCATATCGTCCCTTTCTTGCACAAGGTCATAGCTTACACTCAATACCGATACTGGCTTAAGTGTGGCAAACAACCTCTGTTTTAACGAAATATTTTAGTGCGGAAATTCTCGCTACACATCGAGGTCGTGTTTGCCGTGAGAGGCTTTGGCTTTCAGATAATTTTCATTGCCACTTTTTACATGTGCCATCGTATTGATCACCTCGTCTATACCAATGCCATGCTCTTTCAATTCACGAATTTTCTTAGGGTTATTGGTCACCAAACGAATACGTTCAACATCAAGTGCAGCCAACATTTGAGCCGCCTCTTCGAAATCACGCAGATCATCAGCAAAGCCTAGATGATTGTTCGCTTCATAGGTATTCAGGCCTTCGCTTTGAAGTTTGTAAGCATCAATCTTATTGTAGAGCCCAATGCCACGACCTTCTTGACGCAGATACAGAAGAATTCCGCCCTGCTCGGCCATCTTATTGATCGTTTCGTCCAGCTGCTCACCACAGTCGCAACGAGACGAGTGGAACACATCGCCAGTCAAACATTCAGAGTGCATGCGAACGATCGGCGCCTTTTGAGTCTTATCAGCCGATTGAAAGACCATAGCGACATGTTCTTTGTCCGTTTTTAAACCTTGAAAAGAGAGAAGCTCAGCATCAATATCGCTTTTTGTTCCAACTTTTAAATGTACGCGGGCTCTTACTTCTGCCATAACTCTGTCTCTATCTTAACATTGTGGTCGATCCCAACCTTAGGATCAGTAACTATAGGTTCTATATTGGGTTAAATGACATCTTTTCAAGCCTTTGACCTGCATCAAATTTTTAAATAAACACTCAAAGTTCTAAAAAGACATCTCCTGTATACGACAGGTATAAAAAAACCGAGCTATCTAAGCTCGGTTTTTATGCTAACCAAAGAAAACGTTATTCTTCGCTAGCTTCAGAATCGTTAGAATCTGTTGATGTTTCTGTCGCTTCTGAAGATTCAGCGGTTTCAGACGAAACGCCCTCTGCATCTTCTTCAACTAGCTCTGCTTCCTCGATTTCATCGATGCGCTGCAGCGCCACAACATTCTCACCTTCCATAGTACGAATCAAGGTAACACCTTGGGTGTTACGTCCTACTTGGCTCACTTCGGATACACGGCTTCTTACCAGTGTGCCACCGTCTGTGATAACCATGAACTCGTCGCCATCTTCGGTTTGAACTGCACCGACAACGCTGCCGTTACGCTCAGAAACCTTAATAGAAACAACACCTTGAGTTGCACGGCTCTTCGCTGGGTACTCAGAAATAATCGTACGCTTACCATAGCCATTTTCAGTAATGGTTAGAATGTCGCCTTCGTTATGAGGCACAATCAAAGAAACCACTTGGTCACTGTTAATCAGCTTGATACCACGTACACCTGCTGCTGTACGACCCATGCCACGAACTTGTGATTCGTTAAAGCGAACAACCTTACCTGATTTCGAGAACAACATGATGTCGCTATCGCCGTCAGTAATGTCTACACCAATCAAAGAATCTTCGTCACGTAGGTTAACGGCAATCAAGCCATTGCTACGTACGTTAGAGAATTGGTCTAGCGAGGTTTTCTTAACCGTACCATCTGCGGTTGCCATGAAGATGAACTTATCTTCACTGAACTCAGAGACAGGAAGAATAGCAGTGATACGCTCACCCTCTTCCAACGGTAAGATATTCACGATTGGCTTACCACGAGCTGTACGGCTTGCCAATGGCAATTGGTACACCTTCAAGCGATAAGTCTTACCGCGAGTGGAGAAACATAAGATGTTATCGTGGGTATTCGCCACTAGAAGACGCTCGATATAATCTTCGTCTTTCATCTTGGTTGCACTCTTACCACGGCCACCACGACGCTGTGCTTCGTAATCGCTTAGGATTTGGTATTTCACGTAGCCTTCGTGAGATAGGGTCACTACTACATCTTCTTGAGCGATAAGCTCTTCCATGTCGATGTCATGGATAGCAGCAGTGATCTCAGTACGACGCTCATCGCCGTAGCCTTCACGAATCGCTTCTAGCTCTTCTACAATCACTTCCATCAAACGTTCAGTGCTTGCAAGAATGTGCATTAGCTCTGCGATTTCGTCTAGTAGCTCTTTGTATTCGTCTAGGATCTTCTCGTGCTCAAGACCGGTTAGCTTTTGTAGACGAAGATCTAGAATGGCTTGTGCTTGTTGCTCAGTCAGGAAGTACTGACCATCGCGGATACCAAATTGTTCTTCTAACCACTCAGGACGCGCAGCATCAGTACCAGCGCGCTCTAACATGGTGGAAACAAGACCTAGGTCCCAGCCACGAGCCACTAGGCCCGCTTTTGCTTCAGAAGGCGTCGACGCTTTACGGATAAGCTCAATGATCTCATCAATGTTAGCCAGTGCGAGTGCAAGGCCTTCAAGGATATGAGCGCGGTCACGTGCTTTACGCAGTTCGAAAATAGTACGACGTGTTACTACTTCACGACGGTGATCAACAAACGCCTTCAGCATCTCTTTAAGATTGAAGTGTTTTGGCTGGCCTTTATCAAGAGCAACCATGTTGATGCCGAAAGTTGTTTGCAGCTGTGTATGTGCGTAAAGGTTATTCAGAACAACCTCACCCACTGCATCACGCTTACATTCAATAACGATACGCATGCCGTCTTTATCAGACTCATCACGAAGCGCACTGATGCCTTCTACTTTCTTGTCTTTTACCAGCTCAGCAATCTTTTCGATTAGACGAGCCTTGTTAACTTGATATGGGATCTCAGTAACGATGATGGTTTCTTTGCCCTTGCTATCAGCTTCGATATTAGCTTTAGCACGCATGTAAACCTTACCGCGACCCGTATTATAAGCGTCAATAATACCCTTACGGCCACTGATCGTCGCCGCTGTTGGGAAGTCTGGACCAGGAATGAAGTCCATCAACTGTTCAATAGTGATATCTTCATCTTTGATAAACGCCAGACAGCCATCAATAACCTCGGTTAGGTTATGAGGTGGAATGTTTGTCGCCATGCCCACTGCGATACCCGACGAACCATTCACCAAAAGGTTAGGCACGCGAGTTGGCAGTACTGCAGGAATTTGTTCTGTACCATCGTAGTTGGGTACGTAATCGACTGTCTCTTTCTCAAGGTCTGCTAGCAGCTCATGAGCAATTTTAGACATACGTACTTCGGTGTAACGCATTGCCGCTGCAGAGTCACCATCGATAGAACCAAAGTTACCCTGGCCATCCGCTAGCATGTAACGCAATGCAAAAGGCTGCGCCATACGAACGATAGTGTCATAAACCGCGCTGTCACCGTGTGGGTGATATTTACCGATTACATCACCAACGACACGCGCTGATTTTTTGTAAGGCTTGTTCCAATCGTTACCCAACACATTCATCGCGAACAAAACGCGTCTGTGTACAGGTTTCAAGCCATCTCGAACATCAGGCAGTGCACGACCCACGATGACGGACATCGCGTAGTCAAGGTACGAGCCTCGAAGCTCGTCTTCAATATTTACCGGTGTGATCTCTTTCGCTAGATCGCTCATAGAGCCATTATCCCTCTATTATTAGATCGTCTTTTCGATTCCTATAAGAATAAAAAAATATAACACAATTTTCGAGGATTCTGCATTACTTTCACTATCAGATCCCCCCTGTGTGATGTGCGTTCTTGCCTAGATGGACATAATTTAAACTATTCATTAATTATGGTTTAAAAAACAATCAGTTCGCCCTGTAGATAGCTACAGACATCTCATCGGCATTAACGGAAATGCATTCCATGAATAGTTGGGGTTATAATGTGGAAAATTTCAAAAAGCGTAGTGACTATGGAACAAGGAAAAAACGTCGATCCTGCCGAGATCAAAAAATTTGCCGATATGGCGTCTCGTTGGTGGGACAAAGAGGGAGAATTCAAACCGCTGCATCAAATTAATCCCCTTCGATTGCAGTACGTTCAGGACTCTATTGGTGGTCTGTTTGGCAAAAAAGCCCTAGATGTGGGTTGCGGTGGCGGCATTCTTGCCGAAAGCATGGCCCTTGAGGGTGCACACGTCACAGGTCTGGATATGGGACGTGAACCACTGGAAGTTGCTAGACTTCATGCATTAGAGACAGGCGCAAAGCTTGACTACATCCGTATGACCGTAGAAGAACACGCCGCCACTCATGCAGGGCAATACGACGTTGTCACCTGTATGGAGATGATAGAACACGTGCCAGACCCACAATCGGTAATTACTTCCTGTGCCGCTTTAGTGAAACCCGGGGGTCACGTCTTCTTCTCGACCCTTAATCGCAATCTTAAATCTTATTTGTTCGCGATTGTTGGCGCTGAAAAGGTATTGAAGTTGCTTCCGCAAGGCACACACGACTACAACAAGTTTTTAAAGCCTTCTGAGCTGATAAAAATGGTGGATGCCACACCACTTCAAGAAAAGGGCATCACTGGCCTTACCTACAACCCTCTGTTTGATTCCTATTCATTGGGACGCAATGTGGATATTAATTACATTGTTCACACCCAAAAAGTCGACAAAGCGTAGTACTTTTCTCTCATTTGCTCTCTGGTTTGAAACTTGATTAAACGGAGAGCATTTTGGGTAGAACTAATCCGACTTTCATTCAGTTTTTAAGCAAGTTGCTCCCTGTTTAAGCGGAGCATTTTTTCAGCACAAATCGATCCATTTCTTTGATAAAGATCAAGTAAATTTTTTTTTGCCTTGTTTGATTTTAAGTCACCCACAAGCTGTGCAAAACCCCAAGCCAATTTCTCTATAAACTCATAAGTAAGTGAACGCTAACAGAGAAAATTCCATACACCGTTTATCCACAGAAGATTATTACGCTTAAACTTGAAAACTCCCCCCAACCGCACTATCTTGTAAGTCGTTAAAGGGAACACCCCTATATGTAGTGTTTCTATCTCACGAAAGAGGTAGATATGGATCACAAAGCCGTCAATATTTTTCTGCAAAAGTTAAAAAATGTGGCTTTAACCATTGATGTTATGGATATCTAACAGAATGAATCAAAAACTTACCGTCACAAAGCGTCACGGACGCAAAGAAGCGATAGATCTAGAAAAGATCCACCGCGTGATCACTTGGGCTGCAGAAGGCCTAGATAATGTCTCTGTTTCTCAGGTCGAGCTGAAATCACAGATTCAGTTCTATGACGGGATCACCACCTCAGATATCCATGAAACCATCATCAAAGCTGCTGCCGATCTGATCTCTGAAGAGACCCCTGATTATCAGTTCCTTGCGGCACGCCTATCTGTGTTCCATCTACGTAAAAAAGCGTATGGCCAATACGAGCCACCGACGCTATTTGACCAAGTTTCTAAAATGGTGGATGCGGGTAAATACGACAAGCACTTGCTTGAAGATTACTCTCGAGAAGAATTTGAACTCATGGATTCTTTCATCGACCACAGACGTGATCTCAACTTCTCTTACGCCGCTGTAAAACAGCTTGAGGGCAAGTACTTCGTACAAAACCGCGTAACCAAAGAGATCTATGAGAGTGCGCAGTTCCTATATATGCTGGTTTCTGCATGCCTGTTCTCTAAATACCCAAGAGAAACTCGTCTAGATTACATCCGTCGCTTCTATGACGCTGTATCCATGTTCAAGATCTCGCTACCTACGCCAATCATGTCCGGTGTACGTACCCCTACTCGCCAGTTCAGCTCATGTGTGTTAATTGAGTGTGGCGATAGCCTTGACTCTATCAACGCAACAGCAAGCTCAATCGTGCGCTACGTTTCTCAACGTGCTGGTATCGGCATCAATGCGGGTCGCATTCGCGCACTAGGCTCAGAAATCCGTAATGGTGAAGCGTTCCACACAGGTTGTATCCCATTTTACAAATACTTCCAAACAGCGGTTAAATGTTGTTCTCAGGGCGGTGTACGTGGTGGTGCAGCAACGGTTTTCTACCCATTGTGGCACGGTGAAGTTCAAAACCTAATGGTTCTTAAGAACAACCGCGGCGTTGAAGAAAACCGTGTTCGTCACATGGACTATGGCGTTCAGCTAAACAAACTGATGTACCAACGCTTAATTGAAGGCGGCAACATCACCCTATTCTCACCTTCGGATGTTCCAGGTCTTTACGATGCCTTCTTCGAAGACCAAGATGAGTTTGAGCGTTTGTACACTCAGTACGAGGGTGACCCTAGCATCAAACAAGAGCAAGTTAAGGCGATTGAGTTGTTCAGCATCTTGATGCAAGAGCGCGCGTCTACTGGCCGTATCTACATTCAAAACGTTGACCACTGTAATACGCACAGCCCGTTTGACTCTAAGGTTGCGCCAGTACGTCAGTCGAACCTATGTCTTGAGATTGCACTACCGACTAAGCCTCTTTCTAACGTCGATGACGAGACTGGCGAGATAGCATTGTGTACGCTGTCTGCGTTTAACCTAGGAGCTATCAATGAACTAGACGACCTTGCTGAGCTTTCTGAGCTTGTGGTTCGTGCACTTGATGCGCTGCTTGATTATCAAGACTACCCGCTACCTGCAGCTCGTGTTTCAACAATGAATCGCCGTACGTTAGGTGTGGGCGTCATTAACTACGCTTACTACCTTGCGAAAAACGGCGCTAAGTACTCTGATGGTTCAGGTAATGCGCTAACACACCGTACGTTTGAAGCCATTCAGTACCACCTACTTAAAGCTTCGGTAGGACTGGCTAAAGAGCAAGGCGCATGTCCTTCATTCCATGAAACGACGTACGCTCAAGGTATCCTACCAATCGATACCTATAAGCGCACTCTAGACAAGACTTGTGAAGAGCCACTTCACTACGACTGGGAAACATTGCGTAAAGAGATTAAACAATACGGTCTGCGCAACTCAACATTGACGGCCCTTATGCCATCTGAGACCTCTTCTCAGATCTCTAACGCAACCAATGGTATTGAGCCACCACGCGGTTACGTTTCAGTTAAGGCATCTAAAGATGGCATCCTGAAGCAAGTAGTACCTGAATTTGCACAATACAAAGATAACTATGAGCTACTTTGGGATATCCCAAACAACGATGGTTACCTAAACCTTGTAGGCATCATGCAGAAGTTTGTAGACCAATCTATCTCTGCAAACACTAACTATGACCCTAACAAGTATGATAGTGGCAAGGTACCAATGAAGCTATTGCTTCGTGACCTACTTAACGCGTATAAGATGGGCGTTAAAACCCTGTACTATCACAACACACGTGATGGTGCGAAAGACGACCAGAAAGATGTGGTTGTTGAGCAAGAAGACGACTGCGCAGGCGGCGGTTGTAAGATTTAATTTTTTAAGCTGAAGGGGTGTGCATTCGCCCCTACTTTGCTGTTTAACTTATGGAATAATTGAGGTTGAGATGACCTATAGTACTTTTACTCAAAACAAAAATGACCAGCTTAAAGAACCTATGTTTTTGGGACAGCCGGTTAACGTTGCTCGCTATGATCAACAAAAATTCGAGATCTTCGAGAAGCTAATCGAAAAGCAACTGTCGTTTTTCTGGCGCCCAGAAGAAGTGGACGTATCAAGCGACCGTATCGACTACAACAAGCTTCCTGACCACGAAAAACACATCTTCATCAGTAACCTGAAGTACCAAACACTGCTTGATTCGATTCAAGGTCGTAGCCCGAACGTAGCGCTACTGCCACTAGTCTCTCTCCCAGAAGTAGAGACTTGGATTGAAACGTGGTCATTCTCAGAAACGATTCACTCACGTTCATACACGCACATCATCCGAAATATCGTGAATGATCCTGCCACTGTATTTGACGACATCGTTGAAAATGAGCACATCCTAAAGCGCGCAAAAGACATTGCACACTACTACGACGACCTTATTCAAGCGACTAATGACTACCATCGCTACGGCGAAGGCAAGCATGAAATCAAAGGCGAAATCGTAGATGTAAACCTTCATACATTGAAGAAAAAGCTTTACGTATGTCTAATGTCAGTTAACGCCCTAGAAGCCATTCGTTTCTACGTGAGCTTTGCCTGTTCATTCGCCTTCGCTGAGCGCGAGCTTATGGAAGGTAACGCGAAGATCATCAAGTTGATTGCACGTGATGAAGCCCTTCACCTTTCTGGTACGCAGCATATGATCAACTTGCTACGTAACGGCCAAGATGACTTTAGCTTCATGCAGATTGCTGAAGAGTGCAAACAGGAGTGTTTTGACCTGTTTAAAGAAGCGGCAGAGCAAGAAAAAGAGTGGGCAGAATACCTATTCAAAGACGGCTCTATGATCGGTCTTAACAAGGATATCCTGTGCCAATACGTAGAATACATCACTAACATTCGCATGAACGCGGTTGGTTTGGAGACAGCTTACCCTGAAGCTACAAACAACCCTATCCCATGGATCAATGCTTGGTTATCGTCAGACAACGTTCAAGTTGCACCACAAGAAGCTGAAATCAGCTCTTATCTTGTGGGTCAGATCGACAACGAAGTGTCTGCGGACGACTTTGAAGATTTCGAACTTTAACCAAGAGAGTCAGGCTTAAGCGATGCACAAGGTTACAATTAACAAGGTTACCCAATTAGTTAATTCTAAAAATACGACACTGCTAGAATCAATGGAGATGTCGGGGTTAAAGCCTGAATTTAACTGTAGAGATGGTCATTGTGGAGCCTGTCGCTGCAAGATAAGCTCTGGAGAAGTTGAATACATCGGCTTTGCCATGGCTTACTTAAAAGAAGATGAAATCCTGCCCTGCATTTGCCGCGCAAAATCAGATCTTAAGCTTGAAGATGTTAATGTTCATAACGACATACGTTCAGCGTCTTAGATAGCAGAACAGTTCTCTGGACAGTAAAAGGCCCCAAACATTGAAGTGACCCCGTAAAGTTGGACATTTCTGTTAAGCGGCTTTTAAGGCCTGATTTCGATATTCCGTCGGAGTCAGGCCTTTTAGTTTCACTTTGATGCGCTTTGTATTGTAATACTCGATGTATTCGTCAATATGTGCGATTAAGTCATCGGCATCTTCAAAGTGTTGATTATGGTACATTTCTGTTTTCAGTAAGGCAAAGAAGTTCTCTGCTACTGCGTTATCTAAGCAGTTTCCTTTTCGTGACATACTTTGAGTTAATCCCTGCTCAGCGAGAGTTTTCTGATACTTCCTATGCCTATATTGCCACCCTTGATCGCTATGCACTATTGGCTTAGCGTCTTTGGCTAAGGTTGCAACCGCCTCTGTCAGCATGTCAGTGACCAGAGGTAAGCACGCATTTTTCGCAACTTTGTAAGCCACAACTTCCTGCGTAAACAGATCAACGATTGGTGATAGGTACACCTTCTGCTGTTGAACTTTAAACTCAGTGACATCAGTTACCCACTTTTCATCAGGCTTCGTTGCACTGAAGTCCCGTTTAAGTACATTTGGAGCGGTTTTTCCAGTTTCTCCTTTGTAAGAGCGGTACCGCTTAGGTCTGACCGTTGATTTCAAGCCTAGTAATCCCATCAGGCGTTGAACTGTCTTATGGTTAAGCCTGACGTCGTATTTCCTTAACTCTAAATGAATACGACGATATCCATATCTCCCTTTATGGTCATGATATATTTTCTCAATCAACTGTTTTTCATCTTGATAGCTTTCGGCAGCGTTGTTCGACTGTGCATGATAATAGAAGCTACTTCTTGCTAATTTAAGGGCATGCAAGAGATGTTGTTGTGGATATTGATTTTTAAGAGCTAGAACTACTTTCGTTTTTTCTTTGTTCGACGATGCTTCTCCTGTTCCAGCTCCTCTAACTTTTTTAGGACAGCATTCTCAGCTCGCAAGTACGCTAACTCCTCTTTGATCTCTTCCAGTGTTTTCTCATCATCGCTCTTGTTTTGAATAAAAGGATGCTTACTCATTGCGGGTCGTCCTCTGCTACGTTCAAGCCCCTGGAAACCATATCTTTCATACTGTTTCAGCCAAACAGCGAGTGTGCCAGAGGAAGAAAAATTTAAAACCGCACTAGTGTGACTGATAGACCAACCATTCGTCCACATATGAGTCAAAGCTTGGAGCTTAGTTTGCCCATTCTTTGCAAAACCATGAGGGATAAATGCCTGAGAGCCATGGATATCGAATACTTGTGCCCAGTAACGTATTTGGCGTGATGGTATAGAATGAAGACGAGAAAGCTCCTGAGAACTTTCGCCTTGTAGATATTGTTTAGCTATTGAGCATTTCAATGCTCGGTTGTATTTGGACATAAAAAGACCCCCAATAATTGGTATCCAACTATTGGGGGTCAGTTCACATTCGCATGTTTGGGGCCTTTTTGTATTTGAGCTTTTAACACTTCAAGATAATCAACCGGCCACAACTGGTACCCAAGTATACGGAGCCTCTGAGTTGCTAAAGCGATTGCGACTTTGACGTACCATCCAGTGATTGTTTCCTAGTACAGTCTCGGCATCGTTTTCACTGACATCTTTGCTGCCCATTAAATGTCCATCATCGTCAAACAATTTGAGTCTATAGTTCGCGGTTTGTTGAACTCGATTATTGAGATTTGCACGGTTGAGAATAGAGACGCTTCGCCACATAGCCAGCAAATTGATTTGATCTGAGTGATCAACCTCTCCGAGCAACACCTGATCCGTGCCTACTTTGTACCAGATCTCAATCCTTGATTGGTTTTGCATAACATCCTCCCTAGCCGTTAGTGAGCCAACCCTTTTTCAAGAGCGAGCCACCATTATAAACCTCGTTGCACCGTAGAGAAGTAGTGAATTATTCTGAATTAGAAACACCTAGATATTATCATAATTTACAACCACTTAGCCTTTAGAACAAAAGGTTATATTGTAATCAAAGGGCTAAAAGTGCTGGTCATGCCTGTTAGCGAAAAATGTCGAAAAGATCACAAAGTCGTTATGCTGGACGCGACTCTGGTCACACTTCCGTAGTCTACAAACATCTCTTCATCCTTTAAGTGACGGCGTAGCATATCGATAGCGATAGCAGAAATCACTATATTCCGCGCCTTGAAACTGTAATCTCTTTTAAATACAACGGATTGGGATAGGATCTTATCCTGCGTCTCCAGTATAAATTGCACGCCACCTGACTCTGTATTCGTTATCATTAGCGCGTTACTGCCTGATCTTTCGAGTAAAAATCGCTCATATAAGCCATCAATTTTGCTTAAATAATCACCAGACTCAGAACCACTCAATAACGTGGAAATGTTCACCGAGTTGATATCGACATGGTACTTGAGGGAAGCGTCTGACACCCAATGATGAAAATATCCTTGGGTTGCATAATCAAACACATTAAGTCCAATGCCCTGCTCTTTCATCAATGAAATCGTAAAGTCACGAACTTCTTGGTTTACCGAGAGCGTATTTAACGACAGTTCTTGCTCGACACTCGCAATAAACTCACTGATCTGTTTATTGACGTCGCCGTAGAAAATCTTCACTTCAATAAAGGGTAATGCCGAGCGATACCCTAGCGACACGCCAACGGGCAAGTCTAAGGCTTCAATCTGATTGGCAATGCCAGATTCTGATAAGCCGAATGTATAGATGCGATGAACCTGCTTCTGGCTTACTGAAGAGAAGTTTTGCTGAATGTTAGGGAGGATCTCCCCTGCCACCATCGTCTTAAATTCGTGAGGAACCCCTGGCGTGAAATAGCAGAGAGCACCATGAATACGCACCATAAAACCACAAGCTGTGCCTCTAGGGTTATCTAGAATCGCACTGCCCTTAGGCAGCATAGCTTGCTTGATATTCGACGAAGGCATAGGTCTTTGCCACTGCTGATACATAAGTTCTAAACGCTCAACCCACTCGCTATAAAGCTCTAACTCTACGCCGGCACATAAGGCAGCAGCTTCAGCGGTCAAATCATCACTGGTTGGCCCAAGACCTCCGTTCACGATAACGATGTCATGATTATCAGCTAGAGTGGATATTCCCTCAGAGATGGCTTGTAGCGAGTCTCCGACCGTGGTACGAGTCGTCATTTGAAAACCACGTTCAAATAAAAATGCAGACAACCAACTGGCATTGGTATCGACTATGTCACCAAACAGCACTTCTTCACCGGTACTAAGCATTGCGATTCGAGGCGTTTGCACTGCGCGTACCTCATCTTTTTTTTCTTGAGTCATAATCTATGTCTTTAATTGCAGATAGGAATTTAAAATAAAATAGTGTTAGGTTAACAAAAAGTTAACTACACTTCGTAGTGTTTACGCCGTGCCGTAAAACAAAAATGTAATAATCGTAAGTCACTGTTTTATTTAGCCATAAAATAATAGATAATTGTGAAATGGATCTAAAAATTTTGCATGGGAGCATCTAGTGCAGTTTAAAAAAATTGCCATGTCGTTGTTAGGCCTTTTTAGCACTACCGCTGTTGCTGAGTATGACACAAGTAAACATATTGAGTTTTCATATGTCCCAAACTGTGAGAACTCATATCAATATTGTGCCAATAAATCGGTGAATTACTCAGCCTTATCATTAGATGATCATGAGCCTGATCTAGAGTTAGACGCTGCCAAAACTCCTATGTACCTCACTATCTCTGATGGTCGTGACTGGGATTATCTTGCAGAACAAACCTACACCATTTTAGGTTTAAGTGTCGCGACGGTAGGTCTTATGACTCTTCTTCCTGAAAGCATCACCAAATGGGAAGACGATGATAGAGATCTGAGTAAATTGGGCGATAAGTGGGTAGAGAATGTAAAAGCAGGCCCAGTATGGGACCGAGACGAACACGTTCTAAACTATATTATGCACCCTTACTTCGGTGGTGTTTATTACACCGCGGCAAGGCACGCAGGATTTAATGAGTTCGAATCATTTGCCTACTCCTTCACTATGTCTACTTTCTTTTGGGAGTACGGTGTAGAGGCATTTGCAGAAGTACCATCATGGCAGGACCTTTTTGTAACACCCGTTTTTGGTGCTGTGGTTGGTGAACTCATGTTGCAAGGCGAGCAGGAAATCTTGGCCAGTGGCGGTCGTGTTTGGGGCTCAGAAACCATGGGGGGTATCTCTCTGTTTTTCTTAAACCCTGTGGGTAAGATTCACTACTGGATAACGGATGCCTGGGGTGGAGACACAGAAGCAAGCTTTGTGACCAACCCATGGTTTGGTTATCAAGATGCGGCTGTATTTGCGTTAGATGCTGGTGCACCTTATGACAGGCAGTTCATTGGTATGCAGCTCAGTTTGAAATTCTAACCTAAAGTTCAAACGAAAAAATCGCGCCTAGGCGCGATTTTTTTTACTGCTTTTTCTACTACGACTTAGAGTTACGCAGCATCATCGTTTACTGGGCGAATGCCCTGTGGTCTTTCAGTACGCACTTCCTCAAAGTCATGGCTAAAGTGATCCACTTGGATAGCACGGTAGCGTAACTTATCCGCTTCAAGCACCTTATTGACCTCTTCTTGAGACAAGATCCCCAGCTCTTTCGCTAAGCTAAGTTTCTGCTGCAGAGGTTGTTTCTTGTCAATGCGTCCATCACGAATCGCCTTGGTCACCTTTTTCTCAATAGGTGCAACAGACAACATGGCATCAAACGCTCTTTCCATGATACCAACGGCATCGTCTTCTTTATCACTCACATAACAAAGCTTGGTTAAACGCTCTCTATGCTCACCCTGCTCCATCAACAGCTGCGCCACTTTTAGTGTCACCGCATCACTTGGTGGTTGGAAATGATTGCCAATCGGGAACACCAACGCCTTCATCGCGTATTTTGCCCAACCTACAGGAAAGTTGTCATACGCCTGTTGCAGAGCTTTCGCACCATTGTGCAAGCAGTGCTCTACGGCATACTGAACAAACGCTAGGTCTTTTTCTTGCTCGCCTTCGTCGTGATATTTCTTCAGCGCCGCTGAAGCAAGATATAGATAGCTCAACAGATCACCCAAGCGCGCTGAGATCAGCTCTTTACGTTTAAGGTCTCCACCCAGCGTCAGCATGGCAAAGTCAGAGCTCACCGCAAGCGCACGGCTGAGCCTGGTCATGTGCTTATAGTAGCCTTTTGTTTTGCCGCTCACTGGTGAAGATATAAGGTGAGAGCCAGTTAGGGCGGCCCCTAGAGCGCCTAAGCTGTTCTTAGTCGCATGGGTAATGTGCTTAAACAGTAAGGTATCAAATTTACCCGCAGCCTTATCTGTATCCGCCTCTGAGGCCAATTCCATCTCACTTAATACATAAGGGTGGCAACGCGTTGCGCCTTGACCAAATATCATCAAGTTACGAGTTAGGATATTGGCACCCTCGACCGTTATCGCCACCGGAATACCGTAGTAATGGTGAGATAAGTAGTTCATTGGGCCTTGTTGAATAGCGCGCCCTGAATGGATATCCATAGAGTCATCAAGAATAGTACGCGCCATCTCGGTCATGTGATACTTGGCAATTGCCGTCACAATGCCTGGTTTCTCTCCGCTATCAAGTGCTGTAGTAGTTAAGGTGCGACTTGCTTCTAATAGATACGTTAGCCCGCCTATTCGACCTAGGCTCTCTGCCACGCCTTCAAAGCGACCAATAGACAAACCAAATTGTTTGCGAACCAACGAATAGGCACCCGTGGTTTTCGCTGTTAGATGCCCCACTGCCGCGCCAAGTGCGGGTAATGAAATGCCGCGACCTGCTGATAGACATTCAACCAGCATACGCCAGCCTTTACCGGCGTAGTCGGCACCGCCAATGAGCCAGTCAATTGGAATGAATACTTTCTCACCACGAGTCGGCCCGTTCATGAACGCAAGCCCTAGTGGGTCGTGCCTCTCACCGTTTTCCACCCCAGGGTGTGAGGTTGGAATGAGCGCACAGGTAATACCAAGGTCTGTGCCCTTGCCTAATAGATTTTCAGGGTCTTGAAGTTTAAACGCTAAGCCTAATACCGTAGCGACGGGAGCGAGAGTGATGTATCGCTTATTCCAACTTAGCTCGATGCCTAATACGGTCTCACCATTATGATCTCCATAACACACATGACCACTATCAGGGATCGCACCCGCATCAGAGCCTGCTTCTGGGCCTGTTAATGCAAAACATGGGATGTCTTGACCATCGGCTAATCGAGGAAGCCAATAGTTTTTCTGTTCATCAGTACCATAGTGTGACAACAGCTCACCAGGGCCTAGGGAGTTAGGCACCATTACCGTCACCGCAGCACTTAAGCTTCGCGAAGCAATCTTGGTCACTATGGTAGAGTTTGCAAGGGAAGAGAATGCTCGCCCGCCATATTCCTTAGAGATAATTAAAGAGAAGAATCGCTCTTTTTTTAGGTAGGCCCAGACTTCCTCGGGAAGGTCTCTGTCCTTTTTGACCACTTGATAGTCATCAATCATATCCAAGAGTGTCTCGACTTGGTTATCGACAAAGCTTTGCTCTTCAGCGGTTAAGGTCGGTTCAGGGTAAGCGTGCAGTTTCTCCCAATCTGGCGAGCCGGAAAAAAGGTCTCCTTCCCACCAAACACTACCCGCTTCCATTGCCTCTCTCTCAGTGTCTGACAGTGGCGGCAATACTTTCTTGAACATCTTAAATGCTGGGTCACTAACCCATTTCCTTCTATATGAAGTCATAACCTTCCCCTTCCCTTAATGGTTAATCTTAATCTGCACACATACCCGAGGCTAAAAACGGAACGATTTGATCGAACATGGCTTCAACATCGGTATTTACTTCAAACTCACTGTTGGCGATCTCTAATAGCGCTTCGCTTGAGGCCATAGTGAAAACACAGGTCCCCAAGGTAAAATGCAATCGCCAAAATAATGTTTCTTTGTCTAGATTTGGATTCGCTTGAATAACAGCCTGAGTGAACCTATCGAGCACGTGTCCATAACGCGTTGTGATGAACCATCTAAGATGACCTTGCACATCGCTATAGCCTCTGCCTACAAGCAGTAAGAAGCGACTCGCTCCCCTATCAAATTCTTTATCTAGATTGGTTAATGGGGCCTTTAGTGCATAGAAAACGTCTGTCATTGAAACGTTCGTACGCAAGTCTATGGACTCAAGTTCACGTTCAAGCTGCGGCATAAACTCTTCTAAATATCGATCGAGTACCGCTCTGATCAGCGTTTTCTTATCCCCAAAGTGATAGTTCACCGAGGCAAGATTGACATTGGCTTGGCTGGTTATGGCGCGCAAAGACGTGTCTTTAAAGCCTTTCTCTGCAAACAAAGACTCGGCGACCTCTATGATCTTTTGTTTTGTTCCCAATCTTGCGCCCATATTCAATCACCCGTATTAAACACTCGTTTGAATTTAACAAGAGAGCAACATGAAAGCAACAACAAAAACAAAAGAGATCTGACCAGATCACATTTTAAGCAGCTCAATGGAAATTTAGTTATTTAAAAACAGTGCGTTAAGAAATCTAGAAAAATAGTCAGGAAGGATCACAAGAAAAATAGAAATTTAATTGAACTCTTTCAGTGAGTCCCAGTCTTATAATATGTAAGCAACAGAGCAGTATGAATTAGCTTTGAATGAATTCGATTTTTTACTGTTGATTACGACCACTGTTATTTCTTTTGACTCCTATGTTTTGTATAAGCCCAGTCCGATTTGATTGGGCTTTTTTTTGTCCAAATTTTACCCATAAAAAAAGGGAGAGCTTTTCAGCTCTCCCTTTCTAATCGTCAATTCTTACTATTAAGACTGAGCTTCCACTGTTGAAGCTTCGTTCTCAGCCTCTGCCTTCTTTGGGAGCGATACGCTCAGCAAGAAGTAACCAATCACAGCCGCTAGAGTTGAGCCCATCAGGATGCCCAATCGTGCGTGTGTGTTGAAGTCAGCATTAGCACCAGTAAAGGCCAGTGATGCAATAAACATCGACATGGTAAAGCCGATACCACACAACACGGATACTGCGAAGATATGGCGGAAGTCGATACCCGCTGGAAGCTTAGCAATGCCCGCTTTAACCGCTAACCAGCTGAAGCTGAAGATACCCAGTGGCTTACCAATAAGAAGGCCAAGTGCGATACCCATAGGTAGAGCTGAGCCTAAGGTCGAGAACGAGATACCTTCTAGTGATACACCTGCATTTGCAAAAGCAAAGATAGGTAGAATCATGAACGAAGACCATGGGTGCAGTGCATGCTCCAGATGCTTCAGTGGAGAGTGCTCGCCCTTCTTACCTTTTAGAGGGATAGCAAAACCAATTACAACACCTGCTAGTGTAGCGTGTACGCCAGACTTAAGCACCGCGAACCAAAGAATCGCGCCCACTAATAGATACCATTTCAATGGAGTCACTTTCTTGTGGTTCATGAAGAACAGCAAAGCTGTCATCGCAAAACCGACAGCCAAAGCTGATGTAGAAAGATCACTGCTGTAGAACAGAGCGATAATAACAACAACACCAAGGTCATCAATAATAGCCAGCGCTAGTAGGAAAACCTTTAGGCTTACTGGTACACGTTTACCAAGTAGTGCCATGATACCTAGAGCAAAGGCGATATCTGTAGCGGCAGGAATAGCCCAACCCGCTAGTGCATCAGCATTGCCCATGTTAAACAGTACGTATACTAAAGCAGGTGCAACCATACCACCTACCGCTGCAATAGCAGGGAAGATAGCTGTTTCACGAGACTTTAGAGCTCCTTCTAGGAGTTCACGTTTTACTTCCAAACCAATGAGTAGGAAGAATAGCGCCATTAGACCGTCGTTTACCCAATGTTCAACAGACATGCCTAACACGTAAGAATGAAGAGCGCCTTGATAAGCTTCGTTAAGAGGAGTGTTCGCCACAATCATCGCTAGCGCAGCTGCGATAACAAGGATGATGCCTCCGGCGGATTCCATCTTAAAAAAATCTTTTAGCATTTGACTCATATTTAAACCTATACATTTGTGATTGAAATCACACAACTAAGTGGCAGCTAGTCTACCTATTGTTACTCAAAACAAAATTCGATTGTTCAAACCAAACACTTCGGAATATACGAACTAATAAGTAGAATGCCTATAGTTGAACCATAATAAAAGGCAAAAAAAAGCCTCTGAGATACTAAAATAATACAAAATGAATTTAGTCTAACATCCCCCCGGGCAACACAGCCTAGCCTATATAGCGTAGACCAATAAGTCAGTAGCCGATCAGTTGTAGGTAACCTGAGGCATTGATACTGCCCGAGGCTTCAATTCGACCAGACCATGACGGTATAGAAAGGTTTGCCCACTGCTCAAGTCGCGGCGTCTTAGCCGTCAGAAAAATATTATACTCAGGCACATTCACCACCCATTGCAAAGGCAGGGTCTTACCGTTACTTAAGGTGCTAGAACCAATAGCGTGGATCTCGATATCATCATGCTTAAGTGCCACGTGACCGCCATCGGGTGTGTAAATGTTGCCATAGTGATAGGCGTCTATATCTCCATGATGACGAGTTTTCGTCACAGACAGCACTCTTCCATCTTGGAGCCTAAACATAAACTGGTTATAGCCTTTTTGATCCTCACCAATGATGTCCGTTCCCCATACCTGGTTAAACACCGCCATACCGGACACCTCTATCGCTTGATTGCCTATAGTCAGTGTACCTGAGCTCTTAACGTAAGGCGCCGCGTAACCATAGAGTGCCCTCGACATCAGCTCGTGTGTTACCTGATAGCCACTTTCTCCCAGCGGGATATAAGGCGTATCCAAGCTATTGGCTAGATTAATATCAAACTGATCTGATGAAATGGACAGCCGACCCGGCATTGGAAAGCCGGAGAAAGAGCGCAGAGTCCAATTATCAATTGAAAGCTGGTATGGACGCTGGCGCATACCGACCAAGCCTATCCCACCTCTTGCAAATCGTTGGTCACGAAACACTTGATCTGGTGTGGTGACAATGGCTTGAGAGGTATAAATTTGTGGAGACTCCCAGCCTGTTCCCTCGTCTTCAGACATAGAGATTCGAAATAAAAACCACTGCACTAGGTATTCATTGCCTTGGTCGTCATTAAGCATGGCAATGTATCGCCACACTTCATGCTGAAACTTAGGATGTATTCGAAAATCGTTGGGGAAATTAATTCTAGGACCAGGCAATACCGGCTCAAAGGTATCATCAACCTCACTCTCAAGATCTTCTATGGTCAGCAGAGGCTGCTGCTCAGCGCTCCAAAGTTTATAAATCACTATCCCCGCACCAATAGAAAGTGTCACAAGAATAGTGATTATCAACAATAGACGTTTATTAAAGGTTATTTGCATTCTTTCGCTCTATAACGCATCACGCAGCGACTTCATCGGTGTACGACGAATCACTTGCAATACAGGTATGGCTCCCGCCAACATTAAGGCTCCAACAGTGAGTGCCAATGTACCTAAATAATCCCACGGAACCACATGCAACTGCATACTCCAACCAAAGGTTTTCTTCAAAATAAGTTCAACAACATTACTCGCGAGCGCCATGCCAAGGGGAATAGCCACACATGACGACACTAAGCCGAAGGCGAACAGTTGTGCCCCGCCAACAAACACCAGTTCTTTTCCTGAGACCCCAAGACAGCGAAGCAAGGCAACATTGCGCAATCTCGACGCCTCGCCGGCAAGAGTCGCGAAGAAGATACCAAAGACGGCGACAATCAAGGTTAGGTTGCCTAAGGTATCGGTTATGCCGAAGGTTCTGTCAAAGATCTTCAGCGCCTGCTCGTGAATGGTATTGTTGTTGACCACCCGCTCTGCCGGCGTTCGATAGATAGAGATCAATTTCGAGGTCAGGCTATCGGCTTTGGATTTATCGTTGAGCACGACCCCAAGCCCAATGCTCCCTTGTCCTGGCAGTAACAAGCGCCAGCTATTTTCCGATAACAAGACCTGATCATAGGGGTTTCCATAATCATAGTAGACCCCCACCACACGCCATTGCTGACCCACAGGGGCAGGCAGTGAAATGTAATCTCCGACTCTAATGTTTCGTTTCAGAGACATAGACTCACTGATCATCACGCTACGAGAATGATGTAAATGATGCCAATAATCTGGAATCGTGACCTTCTCTGATAGCGAACTTTTCTCTCCAGCACTATTACCGGTACTGACAAGATTAATATTACTATCAAGGGTCACCAGTTCCGTTTCCCAGCGCTGCCAAACTTCTTTCACTTCTGGCTGTTTTTCAAGCCAAGCGGTCATTCTAGGGGCAGCATTGACTGTAGGATGAATATACACATCCGCTGCAAGGCGCTGAGATAGCCACTTATCCGTGGTTTCTCTAAAGCTTCCCACCATGGTTTCAACGCCGACGTTCGCGGTTATCGCTAACATAAAGGCCATTAACGCCACACCACGGTAACTCATAGAGGCCGCAGCATCGGCAAAGAACCAACGTGCTCTCACCCAGCGTAATCGATAGGAAAGATAGGTGAATAGCTCAAAGATGACATACGGAACCACTAAAGCAACGCCCACCAGCATAAAGGCAAGAATGCTAAATCCAGCATAAACCCCTTCACCAAACTGAAGAATAAATACGGCGGCAAAGAGACAAACAGCAGACAGTACCGCTTGCCAGAAAAATTCTTTGCCCGCAAAACGAACCAAAGATAAACGAGCCGTCAGACGAATTGGCTGTGAGCGTATCAAACGGACTAAAGGCCAAGTACAAGAGAGTAATACCCCCAAGATCGCCATACCTAAACTCTTAAGGCTCCAGGTCCAGCTCCAATTGATCACAAGATCGATACTTGCGTTATAAATAGCGCCAATACTCATAGATACAGCAGGCAGTAATTGATTGGCGAGCACTAAGCCTAAGACATTACCCGAAAGCCAACTCACCACTACCAGAATCACCAACTCTAAACACAAAGCGGCAACCAGCTGCCCGCCGGAAACGCCTATTTGGCGCAATACGCCAACAACGGTTTGTCTTTGAATGAACGACAGCGACATGGCTTGATAAAAGATAAACAAACCAATTAAGAATGACAGCATTCCCATTGCAGTGAGATTGAGGTGGAAGGCTTCAGTTAAGGAGACCAATTCAGCGCGAGTATTTTTACGTAAGCTCATACCCTCAGGGAGCATACCGCGAATCTTATCCAGCTTTTCTTGGCTCATATTTCCGCAGCCAATCAAGGAAAAGCCTGTGCCTCTTCTTAGATTACGAGTGACCGCCATATCAACGATAAGGTTAGAGCCCTTGACTAACTTTTGGTTATCCACCACAAGAGGGCCTAGCTCTTTACCATCATGCAACTTAAGGCGTTGACCCTCTTCCCATCCCATGTACTTCATGTAGGTGTGATTCACCAACACAGGATAAGGGGGCTGCATCATTTTGAGTATTGGGTTTTCTAGAATATCCGAGCGGAAAAACACCTCAGCGGTTGCCAAAGCGTCGATGCCTAATAATTGAACTTCGCTCCCCTCATCGGTTCGGGTGCGGTAAATATCAAACGGAATACATTGATTGAACCCTTCACGACGCATCTGGACATAAAAGCCCTGAGGGATGGTATTAGAATTACTCTTAGATTGAATACGGTAAGGCAAAGGGTTTGAGAAAAGGCGTTCACCGTGTGTATAGGAGAGCTTGGCATGTTGGTTAATGGCTAAAACACCCACCAATACCGAAATACCAAGGGACAGCCCCAGCCAGACTAAGATCATCTGCAATGGGTGCCGCTTGTAATGACCGAGTAGCGCTTTAGCTATGGGCCATAACATGCAGTTGCCCTCCTTGCAGACGCGCGGTCTTTTCCATATAGGCTGCGACTTTCTCACTGTGTGTCACCAGCAGTAAGGTGCAGTTAAATTCTTTGGTCAATGAAGAGAACAAGCGCATCACCGCTTCTGCATTCTTTTCATCTAGGCTACCCGTTGGCTCATCCGCCAAAAGAATCGACGGTTCCATATACAAGGCTCGAGCGATAGCGGCACGTTGTTGCTGTCCACCAGATAACTCTTCTGGATATCGGCCTAATAGAGGCATGAGATCTAAGGTAGCTAGTATCTGACGCCACAATTGGCTGTTTTCAGGTAGGCCCTTCAACTGGCGGCAAAAGCGAATATTGTCGGCAACGTTAAGTGTGGTTAAAAGGTTATATTGTTGAAAAACATGACCAATGTGATTGCGACGATAGCGAGTACGATTATTCTCTTTGAAATTATGCATGTCGTAATCGTCAAACCAGATTTCGCCAGAATCGACTTTATCTAGGCCCGCGATCAGGTTCAGAAGTGTACTCTTACCTGCGCCAGATTCTCCCATAAGTGCTATTTGCTCACCTCTGCCAATCGTTAGATCAGCACCCTGTAATACCGGGTGAAATTCTCCACCGTCAACAAATCCTTTGCTAACACTTACCAGTTTCAACATTAATGGTTACCTTTTACCCATCTTAAGCTCACCTAAATATTCAATCTCGATAATGAGAGGTGTCTTTTGAAAAATATGATGTATTTTTCAGCAAGATCATGAAAAAGTGAGGGTTTTCTGCAAATAGTATACTCTTATCTATAGGATAGAACCAAGCAGGAATCAGGATGAACTCAAAAAAGGTATTGGTGGTTGGCGCGTCTGGCTATGTAGGCTCACAACTTGTACCACTGTTGCTGGAAAAGGGACACCAAGTTACTGCTAGTGCTCGAAACCCTACACTGTTGAAAAGTCGGATTGCCAGCCACCCTGATCTCACGTTTGAAGAGCTAGATTTAGCCAATAAACAGCAGACGTTGGATGTGGTTAACGATTACGATTTAGTGTTCTTCTTAGTGCATGGCATGAACCATGGCCATGACTTTCTTGACTATGAGTTGTCACTGGCTCATCACTTTGCCGATGCACTCAACCAGAACCCTATTGGTCAGGTCATCTACCTAAGTTCTTTGCAGCCTCAAACGGGTGACTCTGAGCACCTTAAAGCGCGTCGAGAAACGGGCAACATTTTACGCCAAACCCAAGTGCCGATTATCGAGCTTCGCGCAGGGGTTATTATCGGGCCTGGTTCCGCCGCCTTCGAGATCATGCGCGATTTTGTCTACAACCTACCCGTGCTCATTACGCCAAAGTGGGTAGATTCGCGAGCCAACCCCATCGCACTGCAAAACCTTAACCATTATCTTCTGTCTTTGGTCAATGAAACCCCAACCAAGAGCGAGTTTTATGAGGTAGGTGGCCCGGACACCCTAAGCTATCGAGAGCAGTTTAAGCATTTATGTAAAGCCACCAACAATCGATACCGACTTTTTGCCACTCCCCTACTAACTCCGGGTATGGCTTCGGTATGGCTAGGTTTGGTGACTTCTGTACCTAGTAACATTGGGCGCGCATTACTCTCGGGCCTAAGTCATGATTTCGTTGCAGACTCTCAAGCAATACGCACTCGCTTTCCTCAGACCCTTCTGTCGTACCAAGAGATGATCACCGATACACTCAGCCACGAAGATGAGTTTGCTCGCGGTAAAGTATGGGGATTCGACCCTGCGGCTTTAAAACGATGGCAACCCGGCTATGGCTACTTCCCGAAGCAAGCAGGCGCTAGCATCACCACTTTAGAGAGCTCTCAGGACCTATGGAACGTGGTGAAAAAGTTAGGAAGCCCAGAGGAAGGTTACTTCTTTGCCAATATCTTATGGCGCACTCGAGAATGGTTAGATCTGTTTGTCGGGGGCGGCCGCCCTAAACGGCGAGTGCCTGAAGGCCCAACCTTAAAAGTCGGTGACAAGATAGACTCTTGGAAGGTGATTCGTATTGAAGAAAACCAGTTTCTTTCACTGCTGTTTGGCATGAAAGGTCCCGGACTCGGACGCTTGGAATGTACCATTGTTGACCATGGCGATCACAGAGAATTAGACGTTAGAGCCTGGTGGCATCCAAAGGGATTTTTTGGACTGCTCTATTGGTACGCAATGTTTCCAGCACATCTGTTTATTTTCAAGGGGATGGTGAAGGCGATTTGTCGTAAATCGCAGGCAATAGGTCCTAGGTCCTAAGCTTAAAGCGGTCAGCGGTCAGCTGTCAGCTGTCAGCTACAAGCTCCAAGCCTGACTTTCATACACAAGTCTTGTTATCTAATCTCAGTGTGATCTAATACTTCCTTTAGCTTATTAGGTCACACTTTCTATGTTTACTTCCAACTCTGAACACTGGGCTGAATTTATTTTTGGTCGCGCACAACTTGGCGATCCTCGTCGCACCAACCGCCTGGTTAAAGTAGCCAGTGATCTAGCTAAAAACGCAGGTAAATCGGTCAGCCGCTCCTGTGACGACCCTGCCAGTATTGAAGGTGCTTACCGCTTCATTCGTAACGATAGTATTAGCCCTGAAGCCATTGCTGAGGCTGGATATACTCAAACTGACGAGCTAGTTCGTCAGCGCCCTTTAGTCTTAGCACTCCAAGATACCACTGGTTTGAGCTACCGCCATTCTGTTTGTGAAGAACTCGGCGAAGTCAATTCAGGGAGCGACACCCGCCACAGCAATAAAGGGCGAACACTCTATGCTCATTCCACATTGATGCTGGATGCTCAGAGCAAACAAGTACTGGGTTTGGCTTATCAACATTATTGGTATCGACAGAGTAAGCAAGTACAACAAACCCATCAGTTACAATGCAGAGAGCGTAGCGAAAAAGAGAGTTATAAATGGCAGCACAATGTTGAGCAACTTTCATCACGACTTGAAACACTCGACAATGTCATTGATGTTTGTGATCGCGAAGCTGATATGTACGAATATCTAGACTATCAAATCAGTCAAGGCCACCGTTTTGTCGTACGAGCAAGTGATAATCGATGCTTAGTCGGATTTGATGAAAAGCTTTTTACAGTACTCGATGCCCTTGAACCAAGCGCCCACTACACCATAGATATTCAACAGAAAGGTGGACGTCGAGCGCGAACCGCAACGATAGCATTGAGCCATACATCGGTGACGTTGCAAAAGCCTCAACGCGCTAAAGCAGAAGCCACTATCACTGTAAATGCCGTGGTCTGCCAAGAAGTCGAACCCAACGGTGAAAAAGGTAAATTACGCTGGGTACTTTATACGACCGAACCAGTGACAACTCCCGAAGAAGCTCGTCAAATAGCTCGCTACTACGAACTAAGGTGGCGCATAGAGGAGTTTCATAAAATCTGGAAATCAGAAGGTACACAAGTAGAAAGATTGCGTATGCAAAGTCGTGATAACTTACGTCGTGTAGCCGTTATTCAAGCCTTTATCGCGGTACGTTTATTTCAGTTACGAGAACTGACGCAAAACAAGGAAGAGGCGAAAAATATTCCATGCACGGTTTATTTCAGTAACGTCAGTTGGAAAATACTTTGGAAAGCGGTACACAAAACTAAGCCAATACCGACAGAGCCCCCTTCACTGCATTGGGGGTATTACGCTCTCGCCAAGTTAGGTCGCTGGCATGATAGTAAAAGGAATGGTCGTGTAGGTGTTGTTGCACTATGGGATGGTTGGTTACAGCTAATGCAATTAGTCGAATCCTATGAAATGCTCAAAGGACTCGACTTGTGATCAAGAGACAGGCTCCAAGCTCCAAGCTCCAAGCTCCAAGCTACAAGTCAGTCTGAGCTTCATGCACAAATAAGGCTGGTACGGATACTGGATTGTAGGTTGATACTAATGAACATATGCAAAAAACGTCGTCCCCGAGTTGTTTTATCGGGGACCTCTTAGAGAATCAGATGCCCGAGCAGTGTGCTGGCCCATAAAAGCACTCGGGCACGACTGAATACTCTAAAGTATGACTTGTTATTAAGAGGTAAGCTATCAGCTATCAGCTATCAGCTTTAGGTTGGTATTCTTCCAGTGAAAACCCAAGAGGGATTTCAGCAAGAATTGGGCCTTGGTTGCTTGGGTAGATCAAATACTCACCGTGGTATTTAACCTTAGATTTATAATCTGTCTGCTTGTGAAGAATCATGCCGCAGCGCAGTGCTTGCTGGATGAATTGCGCGTGGTTGCCGCGAACATAAAAGCTCATTGGACGCACGAGCTCTTCGCCACCATCAAAGCAGGATTCACATTGATCGGCGCACAGTACAAACGAGCTTTCACCGTCGGTAAATACCTGGCTTTTCGCAGATTCAGTCAGATCATATTCGTTGGTTACGCTCCAACCTAGTCCTTCCATATCGTCCATTAACTGTTCGATTTGCTTGTCTAACACAGGCTTCACTTGTACGTCTTTACCAAAGAACATGCCATAGAAGTCTGATAGGGTTTGAAAGCGCGCAAAGAGCCCCGTGTTGCTTCCTTTACTTCGGCCCTGTTTCTGCCACACAATCAGGTCTTTTGCCATTAAGGTAGCAAAGCGTTTTTCCTTGATGCTCTTGGTAATCCAACGCAGCAAAGAGTTAGTATTGCTTACTGGCGTATCCGCCAATTTTCCAGATTTATGCTGTTGGTCTATGTCCAACAAAGCCGCATCGACTAACTCAAGCATTTGTTCTGCGTAGCTTTTCACTGTTTAGATTCTCCGTACACTTTATAGATTACGATAGATAACACGGCGCAAAGCGCCATCATAGTCAGCATTGGCCAACTTTCATCGCCCGGTAAATGAGCCACAATAAAGCCCATTAAAGAGCCAATACCAAAACGTAAGGTGCCCGCAATGGATGAGGTCGTGCCGGCCATGTTCGGGTATTTATTTAGCAATAGCGCCATACCATTACTACCAATAGTGGAAATGGTACCCACATAAAACATCACGCAAGGCACGATAAAGACCAAACCAAGATCAGCCACCCAGCAGATGAACAGACCTATCCCTGCCAGTAGCTGAATTGTCAGCCCAAACATGATCATCTTGTTTGAGCCGTACTTCTTCACCACCCTGCCATTTAGCGTAGTAAACATCACTAAGGTTAAAACATTCAGGCCAAATAAGTAGCCGAAGTCTTGCGGCGCTACGCCGTAGATGTCGATATAAACAAAGGCACCTGCGGTTAAGAACACGAACATGCCCGAGAATGAAAACGCGCCACACAAAACCAGTCCCATCGCTTGGCGGTTTCTAAGCAGGCCTGCGTAGTTTCGTAACGAGGTCCGTAGGTGGAAAGGCTGCCGATTTTCTTTCGCCAGCGTTTCTGGAATTTTGTAATAAATCGCCACCAGCATGATGACAGAGAACACCGCTAGGATACCAAAGACCGCTCGCCAGCCTGCGATAACAGAAACGTGGCCACCAATCAGAGGAGCAACCAGCGGGGCAACGGTCATCACTAGGGTAATAAATGACATGGTGCGAGCAAAATCTTCTGCCTCAAACATGTCCCTAACCACAGCTTGAATCACTACAGCAGCAGCCGCGCCCGCAAAGCCTTGCAGTAGTCTTACCCACACCAGCATTTCAACTGAATGAGTAAAGGTACAGCCAATCGCGCCGACTAAGAACAGCCCTACGCCACCAAGCAATACTGGCTTTCGACCAATACTATCGGCTAATGGGCCATAGAATAACTGACCCACGGCAAAGCCTAAGGTATATATAGTTAGCGTGATCTGCACGTCCCCTGGCATTACACCAAAGTCTTCGGCAATCGCAGGCATTGCAGGCAGATACATGTCTATAGCAAGGGGCGTTAATGCGGAGATCGCCCCTAATAGCACAAACATCATGAAACTCAGCTGAGTCGCTGATGGTTTCGTCATAGTGTTTTTATCCTAGTGATTATTTTTTGAAGATGGAGTCGATCTCTTGTTGAGTCAGATCGCGATACTCGCCAAGCTCCAGTGTGTCATCGAGTTCGATAGCACCGATGCGCTCTCTATGAAGCCCCACAACCTTGTTACCTAACGCGGCAAACATGCGCTTCACTTGGTGATACTTACCTTCGTGTATAGTCAGCAGTACTTCTTTCTCATCCACTACTTCCATTTGCGCAGGCAAGGTCGGCTCACGCTCATTGCGAAGTAGTATGCCTTCGGAAATCTGTTGCTGATAATGTTCTTGCACAGGATCTGCCAGCCACACTCGATAGGTCTTATCACATTTGTGTTTCGGTGAAGTAATACGGTGCGACCATTGCCCATCATCGGTAATCAGCAGCAAACCGGTAGTGTCCACGTCTAGGCGACCTGCAAAGTGCAAGTCTTCATAGCGAACCTCGTCAATAAGAACGAATACCGTATGATTGAAACCATCTTCATGAGAACACACCACACCCTCAGGCTTGTTCATCATCAAGTAACGCGGTCCTCGAAGCACAATAGGACGGTCTTGCCATTCAACGGTTTGTCCGTCTTTGACTTTAACTGAGCCAGATTTCACTACAGCGTCATCAACCGTTACATCACCACTTTTGATCAACTTAGTGGCGTCTTTACGGCTAATGCCCAACCCATCACACAAATACTTATCTAAACGCATCTTAACCTAGGAGTTTTTAAAGGTTTGAAATATCGCCCTACCGCGTCATAGCGAATCTACGACCCTTGGTACGAATACCAATAAAGAAGAAAAGTTAAGCCTAGTGGGGATATTCCTTTTTAAGGAAGTCGGATAGTATAACTGGTTTGAATGATTCAAACTTCAATTTTTTTCAGGAAATAGTATCCAGTCATGTACCAACTGAGGCCCTATCAAGCCGACTCTGTTAAAGCGGTCGTCCACTACTTTAGAAAGCGCAGCGAACCAGCAGTCATCGTCTTGCCTACGGGTGCTGGCAAGAGTTTAGTCATTGCCGAACTTGCTCGCCTTGCTAAAGGAAAGGTGTTGGTCATGGCACACGTGAAAGAGCTCGTTGAACAAAATCACGCCAAGTATGAAAGCTATGACCTCACTGGTGCGATCTTTGCCGCAGGATTAGGCCGAAAAGAAACCGAGCAACAAGTGGTGTTTGCCTCAGTGCAATCCGTGGCTCGAAATCTAGAGGCCTTTAGTGACCCTTTCTCTTTACTGGTCATTGATGAATGCCACCGCGTACCAGAAGATAAAAACAGCAGTTACCAAAAGGTCATCAGCCACTTAAAGTCCCTTAATCCTAACCTGAAGATATTAGGACTGACTGCAACGCCTTACCGACTGGGTCTTGGTTGGATATATCAATACCACACTCGCGGTCAGGTGCGCTCTGACGAGGCAAGATTCTTCAGAGACTGCGTGTTTGAATTGCCTATTCGCTATCTATTGGATCAAGAGTTCCTGACTCCGGCCAAGATCATAGATGCGCCTCTATTCAGTTACGACTTTTCTGAGATCTCTCCTACACACATGGGACGATATCGAGAGTCAGATATGGATTTGGTCATTGAGAAATCAAAACGCGCTACCCCGCAGATACTCAACCAAATCGTTACGCTTGCCAAAAACCGCAAGGGTATAATGATATTTGCCGCCACCGTTAAGCATGCACAAGAGGTGTACGAGTTATTACCGGAAGGGGAAGCGGCCATTGTGATTGGTGATACCCACACCAAAGAGCGAGACCGAATCATAGAAGAGTTCAAACAGCAAAAGATTAAATACCTGGTGAACGTCTCAGTACTCACCACTGGATTTGACGCCCCACACGTTGACCTTATTGCTGTATTGCGCCCAACCGAATCTATTAGCCTGTATCAACAAATTATTGGTCGTGGTCTTCGCCTCTCTGAAGGTAAGAGTGAGTGCTTGGTTTTGGAGTATGCAGGAAACTGCTACGACTTGTATCAACCAGAGGTAGGCGCTCCACAGCCGGATCCTGACAGCGAGATCGTTACTATTCCCTGCCCCGCTTGCGGCTTTAACAATAATTTCTGGGGCAAAACCGCTGAAAATGGCTTTGTTATCGAGCACTACGGCAGAAAGTGTCAGGGCTATCTTGAAGATGACGATGGTGAGCGAGAACATTGTGATTATCGCTTTAGAGCAAAATACTGCCGGGAATGTGGCGCGGATAACGATATCGCTGCGCGCATTTGTCACGAATGCGATGCCGTACTGGTGGACCCAGATAAAAAACTCAAAGAAGCGTTAAGCCTTAAAGATGCGCTGGTGTATGAATGCACAGATCTTGAGTTCTCCGTTATTAAAGACAGCAAAGGAAAGAACTTTTTAAGAGTGGTTTACCTAGGAGAAAGTGGCAATAAGGTGGGCTTGAATTTCTATCTCAATACCCCTGCGCAGAAGAAAAGCTTTTACTCACAATTTGTCAAATTGCACCTTGCTGACAAGCATCAAGAGTTTGACGGATTGTCACCGACCAAGGTCGTTAATCAACAACATAGATTTCGACTTCCCAAGTTTGTTATTGCTCGAAAAGAGGGCAGATTTTGGAAACTCAGAGATGTGATATTCGACAACGAGTTTATGCTGTAACTATTGCCTGTTCATCTGGTAAAATGGCGCAGAATCCTATTGCTCGATTTTGTATTGAGTGGTAGTATCCGCGCTCGCTTTGACGATTTATCGTTTGGAAGCGAATCATATCGAAGACTAGGTCGCTAAGTCTTTGATGAAAATCTTTTTATTTTACTAATTTGAGAGTAAATACTATGAAATTTGAAGCAGTAGTACGTACTGAACTAGGTAAGGGTGCGAGCCGCCGCCTACGTCACGCTGGCCAATTCCCAGCAATCATTTACGGTGGTGAAGCAGCGCCAGTATCAATCGCGCTAGTTCACTCTGACGTGATCAACCAAATGGACAAGCCAGAATTCTACGAAGTTATCACTCTAGTGATCGACGGCGCTGAAGTTAAGGTTAAGCCACAAGACGTTCAACGTCACGCGTTCAAGCCAAAAGTTGAGCACATGGACTTCATCCGCGTTTAATTCCCTACCAAGGAATTAATTCGGATTACATCCAGCCTTTTGCATATATAAAGAACTCGGTCTTACCAACTGTAGATTCTTAAAAATTAGAAAGCCCGATTGCTACCAACAATCGGGCTTTCGCCATTTCTGGGGTTTGGGAATTGGGTAGTACTTAGTAAGAAAGTATTGTGCTATCTAAGATACTGGCGTTCGCCAGCATGACGGTTTCCACTCAGTCGATAATGGTAAAGTGTTATCCAGGCCTTGAGCCGGGATCTTAGGACTTGCAAACTTCAAGCTAGGCAACAAAGGGCTTATTCAAACGTCCCTTTCACCACAGCCTCACCGCCGGACACCATTACCCGACCTTTAGCGACAGTGTGTGTCAGTGTTAGCTCATCATTAAGAAGCAACACATCTGCATCATGACCTACCTGCAACTCGCCTTTTAGAGCACTTAATCCAAGCTGCTTTGCGGCATTCTTAGTAATTGGCACCAGCATATCTGACAGACTCAGCGAAAACTCGTTCACGCCTCGGCGGATTTCTTCAAGCAATGAACTTGGCGTGCCGACGCCCATACCCACGATGCGAGTACGATCTTCGTTCCATTTAGGCAACGAGCCACCCGCATCAGAGCTAAAGGTAAAGTTATCCTTAATACCGAGTTCAATAGAAAGTTGAGTTGCCTCGGCGCATGAGAGTGCCTTGCGGCCTGAATCAAGCATATCTTGCGATACTGCAGTGCCATCGATGATAGCGCCACGTTTTGCCAGTTCCACTGCCTGCTCCCAGACATCTTCACGGTTGATATGGGTCGGCACAAAGCGCTCGGCTTGATAATCGGTTTCGTCTAGCACATCCAAAAGCTGGGTTAATCCTTTTTTACCCGCACCTGCATGAACGGTAATAATACCGGCTTTACCCGATACCAGTGCTGCGTTGCGTACCTGCGCTACCAAGTCCGCTAAGCCCTCATGAGTAATGTACGGGCCGCGATGATCCGACACGGCCAACTTCACGCCAACAACCGGGTCAATGAACGCAATATCTCGCATCACTGAGCCAGTAATGGTGGGCGATGGCAGAAAATAAGAACCGGTGATCATGTAGGTACTGATACCCTCATCACGAAAACCCATGGTCTTGGCAAACAGGCTCTCTACATGACGAGATAGATCATCGGTACCAAGCAAACCAAGGGCTGTGGTCACCCCATTTAGGGTTTGGTCAGTCAATTTTAATTCAGGCGTACGCGTTGCATAACCGCCCTCGCCTCCGCCGCCAATAAAGTGCTGATGAGTATCCACAAATCCAGGAACCACGTTCGCACCCTTGGCATCAATAACCTGATACTCTCCCGCTAATGAAGATTCATTAATAGTGTCTTCAATGGCGATGATCTTGCCACCCGCACACAGAAGGTCTTTTTTACCTAGATACTGCGGTGCATGCACTGAGCCATTCTTGATTAGTAACTGCATAATGATTCCTTAATTCTTAGGGTCTAGTGCCGAGCGAATACCATCGCCTAAGACGTTGCATGAGAGCACCGTCAAGAAGATACATAGGCCAGGGAAAAGCGTCAGATACATATAGCCATCAACGGCCATGAAGTCTCGGCTTGAGGCCAACATAGCCCCCCACTCTGGCGAAGGCGGCTGAGCGCCAAGCCCCAAAAAGCTCAAGCTGGCAGCGGTCAAAACAGAGGTGCCCACACGCATGGTGAAATACACCAGTACACTACTAATGGTGGAAGGAATAATGTGCTTAAACATGATTCTTGGCGTACTTGCACCCATGGTTTTTGCAGCGCGAACGTATTGAGAGTTCATCACAGATAAGGTCTGTGAGCGCACGATACGCGCAAACATTGGGGTACTGAAGATAGCAATGGCAATAATCACATTCACAATACCGCCGCCAAGTACCGCAACAATACCGATAGCTAGCAGAAAGCTTGGGAAAGCAAACAACACATCCGCAGCACGCATGATGATGGCATCGGCAATACCGCCGTAGTAACCACTGATCACACCAAGCACCGTACCCGCTATTACGCCTATAGTTACCGACACAAAGCCAACAGAAAGTGAAATACGAGCACCATACACAAGGCGTGCAAAGTTATCACGACCATACAAATCCGTACCAGCCCAATGCTCCCACGAAGGAAGACTCAAGATATTGTTGTAATCCACATCTGTAGCGGTGTAGTGCAAAAATATTGGCGCGGCGATGGCCATTACGACCATGGTCAGCAAGATGCACAAGGCAACAATTGCTGTTTTCTCTCGCTTAAAGCGAATCAAAAACATGGCAAAAGGAGAAAGAGTTTTACTCGAATTAGTATCCATAATTCCTACTTCATTTTGATCTGTGGGTTCACGACGGAATACAAGACATCAACCACGAAGTTGATCAGCACGAAGTGAAACGAATAAAGAATCAATAGCGCCTGCACCACCGGGTAGTCCCTAGCATTCACGCTGTCGATTAAGAACGAACCAAGCGCGGGCAAACCAAAGATGCTTTCAACCACAATCGAGCCGCTCAATACAAAACCAATCTGCAAACCAATCACGGTAATGATGGGCAACATGGCATTACGAAATGCATGTTTGATCAGTACTCTACTCTCCATCAAACCCTTGGCTCTGGCCGTTTGGATGTAGTTTTCAGACAATACGTCTAAAAATGCGGAGCGAGAGAAGCGCGCAATGATTGCTGTGCCCACAGTTCCCAATGTTAACGATGGCAACACGAGATCGTGCAAGCCTTCATAGCCCGTGGGGTTAAACCAGCCGAGCTTAACGGCAAACACCTGGATCAGAATCAATCCCAACCAAAAATCCGGCACCGAAATCCCCGAAACGGCGACAACCATGCTCACTCTGTCAGGCAAGCGCGATTGATAAACCGCAGCGATCACGCCCAGCAAGATACCCACAGGAATAAACCACAAAGAAACCAAAGCAAGAGTAGCGGTGACCTTGTAACGCTCACTGATAAGGCTGACCACTGAGTCACCATTAATCATGGACTTACCAAGATCAAGATGCGCAAGGCTCACTAAGAAATGCTGAAACTGGACCAACAACGGAAGGTCTAGGCCCAATTGATGACGAACGGCTGCAATGTCCTGACTGCTGGCATCTAAGCCAGCAATCATTTTCGCAGGGTCGCCAGGTAACATGTGAACGAACAGGAATGCAATCACGGCAATGAGGAACATTACCCCGATCATGCCTAATAGTCGTTTTACAATATACTGCGACATGCTTTATTACTCGTAGTGAACGTCAGTGATAGCTAGAGAACCGTCTGGCAACATATTGATGCCCTGCACGCTCTTAGATTTAGCCCAAAGTTGGGTGTCGACTGTTGTCCAAATACCAGCAGCGTCATTCCATATGGTGGATTGAACGTTTTGGTAGATCTTAGCTTTTTCCGCTTTATCTAATGTTTTTTGGCCGTCAGCCAACCATTGATCAACCTTGGCATTTTTGTAGTAGCTGTAGTTAGATGTTCCTTGTGAACCGAACAGTGGACGGATTGCCCAGTCAACGGTGGCCGATGATGAAGACCAACCTGAATCAAAGATCACCGGCGGAGTACCGTCGTTGTTAATACCGTCACCTGCCGAGTAGTGGCTAGCCACGTCACGAGGAACAATAGTGGTGTTAACACCGATTGCTTTTAGTTGCTGCTGAATAAACTCAGCACTGCGCATGCTGGTTGTTACGTTCTTCGCCCAGATAACTGCATCAAAGCCATCGGCATAACCGGCTTTCGCCAAAAGCGCTTTCGCTTTTGCTACGTCATAGGTGTATGGCGTTTGCGCCGCAAAGGTTTCAATCTTCTCAGGGACAATTGAGTTCAGTGTGCTGGCATCGCCACCGAAAACAACTTTCTTATAAGCATCCTTATTGATGGCAAAGTTCAGTGCTTTACGTACATCGGCATTCGCCAAGATCTCATTTTGGGTATTCAAGGCGTAGTAACGAGCGATGATAGAAGGAGATGCGACCGCATCGAGTTTTTTGTCACTACTTACTGCTGGCTTCATGGTGTTTGGCAACTGAAGCATTACCTGAGCTTGGCCACTCTTTAGCATCGCAAGGCGTGAGCCTGCTTCTGGTACAGCGCGAAATTCAAGGTGTTCAACCTTAACCGGGTCACCCCAATAGTTTGGGTTTGCATCCATAGTAATTTTTGAGCCACGGATCCATTTGTTCAGTACAAATCGGCCCGTACCCACTGGATGTGCCTTGATGTCATCACCGTATTTTTCAATAGCTGCAGGGCTAATCATGCCCTGACTTGGGTGCGTAATATTATTGATAAAGGTGTTAGAAGGCGTCTTAAGCTTAACTTCTAAAACATTTTCAGACACGACGTTGAAGCTTTCTACGTTTGATAGAAGCGATGCACGACGTTGCTTTTTATTAATTTCGTCTTGGAAATTGTATTTAACTGCTTCGGCATTAAACGGTGTGCCATCGGTAAATTTCACGCCTTCACGCAGTGTAATAGTGTACGTTTGACCGTTGTCGCTGACTTCATAGCCGGTTGCTAGGTTTGGCTGCACCTGCATGTTGTCATCAAATTTGAACAGGCCATCATAGATTGCGTTTGCCACACTCATATCAAGTGTCACACCCGCGTTGTGTGGGTTCAATGTCTGCACTGTGCTCGTGGAAGCGACAACCACTTTATCTTGTGCGGCAAATACGTTTGCACTAAGGCCTAGAGCCACGGCAAGAACCAAGGTTTTCTTTGTTGTGTTCATAGTCATTCCTTTGTAATTATTCGGTAGCGGAAAAATGTGTTGTTGTGTGTTCAACCAATTTGATTGGTAAGGGGGATTCTCCTACGGGGAAAATAGGATCTGGGATATCGTCTGTGAGAAGCTCAAACTGCTTAGGGGCGGAACGCTCGGTATCGATGGATGGAATCGCTGCCAGTAGCTTTTGCGTATAGCTATGTTTGGTATCCTCAAACACCTCTTGGCGATGACCAATCTCCACCAGCTGGCCCTTTGTCAAAACTGCAACTCGATGACATACACGCTCAATGACCGCCATATCATGGGAGATAAAGATGAATGAGATACCAAACTCTTTTTGCAGCGCTAGCATCAGGTTTAAAACCGTGGCTTGAACAGAAACATCGAGCGCAGATACAGACTCGTCGGCAACGATGATCTTAGGTTGCGTAGTCAGGGCTCTCGCAATGTTGACTCGCTGCAGCATGCCACCTGAGAATTCATGGGGATAATGGCGATAAAGCTCTGACTTAATGCCTACTTTATTGAGCAGTGCCTTAGCTTGTTTCTCTCGCTCCGCTTTTGACATTTCAGGGTGGTGTATGATGAACGGCTCTTCGACACACTCCCCTATGGTCATCTGCGGGTTTAGCGAAGCCAATGGGTCTTGGAAGATAAACGAGATGTCTCTCTTTACTAATTTTCTTTGCTCGCGAGTGGGGTCTAATAGATCAATGCCTTGATACGATATGCCTCCAGTGGCTTCTTCAAGAAGACCTAAGATGGCATTACCAATGGTTGATTTACCCGAACCCGATTCACCAACGATGCCCAAGGTTTCACCCTTCCACAGCTTAAAACTGACATCGTTTACCGCGTGAACTTGATGGGTCACTTTGCCAAAAAAGTTATGTTTTCTCGGGAACACAACGTGTAGGCGATTAACATCCAGTAGAGGCTGCTGGTTGTAATCAACGGGAGTTCCGGGAATTTCAACGGAAGTAGTATTGCCCTTTAGCTCCTCTTCCATCGTTAAAACCGGAAAGCTATGTGGCACTGCACGTCCGCGCATAGAGCCTAGTTTAGGGGCCGCTTTCAACAGGGCTTTTGTGTAAGCATGCTTAGGTTCTAGGAAGACTTGATTAAGGGTGCCCGTTTCTACGATGTCACCGTGATACATCACCGCGACTCGGTCTGCTACTTCATGGACTACCCCCATATCGTGGGTAATGAAGATAACGCCCATACCCAGCTCTGTTTGCAGCTCACGAATCAAGCCTAAGATCTGCGCTTGAATGGTCACATCGAGTGCCGTGGTCGGTTCATCGGCGATGAGTAGCTTCGGCTTACAGGCTAACGCCATAGCAATCATCACACGCTGGCGCATGCCACCGGATAGCTGGTGAGGATAAACCCCAAGCACCTGTCTACCAGAGGGAACACGCACAAGATCCAGCATGCGTCCTGCTTCTTCTATGGCTTCTGCTCGAGAGGTTTTTTGGTGAATTTGCACCGCTTCTGCAATCTGGTTGCCTACGGTCATAAGGGGGTTTAGCGATGTCATCGGGTCTTGAAATATCATTGATATTTCATCTCCACGAATTTGCTGAGCCTGTCTGCGACTCATGGATACCATCTCTAATGGTTCATCGCTTAACTTGCTGTCATGAAGGTATATTTGACCTGATTTAGCTGCTTTATTGCCAAGCAATCCCATAATGGCTTTACTCATTACGGATTTACCTGAACCCGATTCCCCCACTACAGCAAGAATCTCATTCTTGCTTACATCAATGTTGACGTCGTGAAGTACGCCCTTTTCACCCTGCATGGTTTTAAAAGAGACATTAAGATCGCTGATCTGCAGTAGTCGGCTCATTTTTTCCCTGCCTAGATTGTTCAATAAGAGCATCTAGCATAAGGATTTACAGCGTCATGATTAATATGAAAAAGTGGAAACTATCTTTTCAACAGCCAGTTAGATATGGGGATTGGGTGAATTATTTTATGCAGATATGAAAGCTTTTCTTTTTATTATTAGTAACTTATAAAATAATTTCAGGAATAAAAATGCCGACACCGAAAGGAATCAATAAATAATACAAGAACACTTATTAAGAAAATTGAGATCAGATATGTTCCGCTTATTATAGAGGTTTTGTGCTTCAGCTATCTCTGCTTTATTAAAACAGGTCACCTTGTGGGCTCGACACCTCGTCTTCATTGGGTTTAAGGGGCTGCTTTCCTTTTAACATCTTACGTCGGTATCGCTGGCGGCAAAGTTTGATAACGTGTTTCTTATCTGTTGAAGAAAGTGTTTGCCATGCAAAGCGTTCATCTCGATTGCGCATACATCCTTTGCAGTAGCCTCGCTCATCGGAACTGCACACACCAATACAAGGGCTAGGTACATCAAAAAAATCTAATTGTTCCATTTACGCCCCCATATTCAACCCTTGAATTAATACCCAACAGTATTCATCAAATAGGTCTATTATTCAATGAATGTCACTGCAATTACTGACGTATAACTGACATATTTCTCTTTATTTGTTATACACTTGGACCATCATCTTCAAATATCTGGAGTCTTTAAATGTACAAAAAATTAACGGCAATATCAGCTGCACTGCTCATTTCAGCTTGTTCAAGTATGGGCAGTAATGATGCGGATAAGCAAGCTATGGATAGCAAGGCTGAAATGGAAATGAGTGCCGAAACTTTGCAAGTCAATGAGCAAGCACTACAGCATCACCATTGGGTATTAACTCACATTGACGGTAAAGCGGTAGAGGTTGATGAAAACTTCAAAGCTCCTACCCTAGAAGTTGGCGAGAAGATGACGACCAACGGCAACGCCGGTTGTAATAACTTCTTTGGTCAAGGTGAACTTAAAGACGGTAAGTTCCGCATCCAACAGATGGGAATGACAATGAAGATGTGTCCAGAGGGTGTGATGAACACTGAGATGGCATACTCAAAAGCATTGTCTGAGTGGAATGACGTTGTTCTTACTAAGCAGACAATGGAACTAAAAAGTGCAGAACATACTTTGACGTTTCAACTGAAAGACTGGGTAAACTAAACCCAAGTGTGTGAGTCGTCTATAGACGGCTCACAACGTTACCTTCCACAACTCTTCATCAACACACTCAATTTTCACTTCTGCACGAGCGCAAATAGCCTCAATTTGTTCTTGTTCAAACGAGTAAGGCAAAGAAATCTCAAGTGATGCGATGTTTTCCTGTTTTGCAATTCTCAGCAGCTTAATCAAATTCTTCTCATCACTGTGCGTGGACGATAACTGATTAAGGGCACTCTCCCACAATTTTTGTTCTGAGTTCTGTGCTTTATCAATTTCCTGCTGCCACAGCGTGCCAAAGATAGGCGCTATGCTGTGAATGACATCGACAAAACGCCAGCGATGACCACGGCTACTCTCACCCAAAAAATGGGTGTAGTCGAAGCGAACAGCGTTACTTTGCATCTGGCTAATGGTCATTGTTCCCACAGAATTTGCGTTAGGATTAGCCAGAAATTGGCTATGTTATTGATAACTATCAGCCGATACTCACCACAGTACAAGACTGTATGAAATAACGTTCCACTACACCAACAATCAATTCCTAATTGATATATATGTAACTAGTTGTTAACAGTCCAGTTAACTATTTCGACACTTATTTGTCCTGCGGGGAAACATTTGACAAAAAATGATCACTGCGTCATTCAATTTACAAATGGGATAACTTACAATGCCCTTCGCTGAACTCTTCTCTACTCTCCAACTAGGTTAAACGATGAAAAACGACAAAAGACCGCTTTATATACCACACGCAGGGCCTGCTCTTCTAAGTACCCCACTGCTCAACAAAGGAAGCGCATTTTCCGCTTCAGAACGGTCCTACTTTAACCTAGATGGTTTGTTGCCTGAGACAACAGAAACGATTGCCGAACAAGTTGAACGTGCGTATCAGCAATATCAACAGTTCGACAATGATATGGATCGCCATATTTACCTGCGAAATATTCAAGATACCAATGAAACCTTGTTTTACCGCTTAGTACAAAATCACATCTCTGAGATGATGCCTATCATCTATACGCCGACCGTTGGCGCGGCATGTGAAAAGTTCTCTAATATCTATCGACGCGGTCGCGGCCTTTTCATCTCATATTCTAATAGAGACCGTATCGATGACCTTCTCAATAATGCCTCTACGCATAACGTTAAGGTGATCGTTGTCACCGATGGCGAACGTATTCTAGGTTTAGGTGACCAAGGTATCGGCGGTATGGGTATTCCTATTGGTAAGCTTTCTCTGTATACCGCCTGTGGTGGCATCAGCCCAGCTTACACATTACCGATTGTTTTAGATGTGGGCACCAACAACCCGCAACGCTTAGCCGATCCTATGTACATGGGATGGAGACACCCTCGCATCACTGGCGCTGAGTACGACGAATTTGTAGAAGAGTTCATCCAAGCGGTTCAGCGCCGCTGGCCAGAGGCTCTAGTTCAGTTTGAAGACTTCGCACAAAAGAATGCAATGCCACTATTGAAGCGTTATAAAAACCGCATCTGCTGTTTTAATGATGACATTCAAGGCACCGCTGCAGTGACCGTAGGCTCACTCATCGCAGCCTGTCACGCTGCAGGTAGCAAGCTGTCAGACCAGCGCGTTACCTTTGTGGGTGCGGGTTCTGCAGGTTGTGGTATAGCCGAAGCTATCGTCGCTCAAATGCAAGATGAAGGCTTACCTGAAGACGAGGCTCGCTCACGCATTTATATGGTAGACCGCTGGGGTCTACTGCAAGAAGGTATGCACAACCTTCTCGATTTCCAAAAGCCATTAGCCCAAAAGTCTGAAAACCTTAAAGAGTGGCAGGCAGAAGGACAAGACTACTCCTTGTTAGATGTAGTAGAGAACGCTAAACCGACGGTATTGATCGGTGTTTCTGGAGCGCCAGGCATCTTTAGCCAGCAAGTGATTCAAACCATGCATAAGCATTGCCCTCGCCCAATCGTTTTCCCGCTATCGAACCCAACCAGCCGAGTAGAAGCGGTGCCAAAAGATGTTCTTGATTGGACCGATGGCCAAGCCTTAGTCGCTACCGGTAGCCCATTTGAGCCTGTACTGGTCAATGGTAAACGCCTTGAGATTGCTCAGTGTAACAACAGCTATATCTTCCCAGGTATCGGCCTTGGGGTACTGTCTGTCTCGGCCTCTCGTATTACCGATGAAATGCTAATGGAATCCAGCCGAGCGCTTGCTGAGTGTTCACCACTGGCTATCAAAGGCCACGGCGCATTGCTGCCACCTCTAGAAGAGATTCATTCGGTATCGAAGAAAATCGCTTTTGCTGTTGCAAAACAAGCGATTAAGCAAGGTGTGGCGCTAGAGATCACCGATCAAGCCATCAAAGAGTCCATAGACAATCACTTCTGGCAACCGGTTTACCGTCGTTATAAGCGTACTGCCTTCTAGTGAGTAAACTGAGTTGGACTGAAATTAAGGGCTATTGGCGCGAAACTTCGATTTGGCACTTAGCCCTTAGAGCTCTGAAGATGTTGATACTGCTGGGTAGTGGGATCACGCTGTGCGTTATCCTGCTATTAAGCTCAGTAGACTTTTGGATGAGCTATCAGGCCCAAGGCCGAATCCATAAAGAGGTGGAATCGGCACCCGCGAGAGACATCGCCCTGATCTTAGGTACGAGTAAATATATAGGTAGAACCTTAAACCCGTATTACACCTATCGTATAGACGCCGCCATTGAGCTGTATAAACAGCAAAAAGTGCGCGGTTTCTTGCTCAGTGGCGATAATGCCCATCGCTCATACAATGAGCCGTGGACTATGAAGCGAGACCTTTTAAGGGCAGGTATCCCTGAAGAGCTTATCTTCCTAGATTATGCGGGATTTAGAACGCTCGATTCCATTGTTCGCGCCAAACAGATCTTCAACCTCAACGACTTCACTATCGTTACCCAAACCTTTCACTGCGACAGAGCTCTGTTCATTGCCAATTACTACAAAGCGGATGCCATCTGCCTAGGGGTTCCCTCCCCTAAACCAAGGTCTTGGTTCAATGTCAGGGTTCGGGAAGTCTTTGCCCGCATAAAAGCCATGCTCGACGTCTACGTCATGAACACACAACCCAAGTTCTTAGGCCCGCAAGAGCCGATATTGGATATGCTACCGAAATACGAATACGGGCCAATCATGCCTCGATTCGTTCCCAAGCCGGTAGCTGAAAGCGAATAGCAATCAGCTATCTGCTGTTGTTAGGTCCTCATTTCGTGCCCTATCCTTGATTTCTCCGCTTTCACACCAATATACCTTTAATCATCATCTTCAATTCGTGGCCTGAATTACATACAATCGAGGCAGAATTACAAAGGATCAAACAGTTATGAGCAATGTTAAGCACTGTAAACTACTTATTTTAGGATCAGGCCCTGCTGGATATACGGCGGCAATCTATGCTGCGCGTGCAAATCTTAATCCAGTTATCGTGACAGGGATGCAACAAGGTGGTCAGCTCACCACCACTACGGAAGTAGAAAACTGGCCAGGTGACGCCAGTGACTTAACCGGTCCAGCATTGATGGAGCGTATGCAAGCTCACGCTGAAAAGTTCGAAACCGAGATCATCTTCGACCACATCAACAAGGTTGACCTGAGCCAAAAGCCATACCGTTTATTTGGTGACAGCACAGAATTTACCTGTGATGCATTGATCATCGCAACAGGCGCTTCGGCGAAGTACATCGGCTTAGACTCTGAAGAAGCATTTAAGGGCCGCGGCGTTTCCGCTTGTGCCACTTGTGATGGTTTCTTCTACCGCAATCAAGAAGTCGCTGTTGTCGGTGGTGGCAACACTGCGGTTGAGGAAGCACTGTATCTTTCAAATATCGCCTCAAAGGTACACTTAGTCCATCGCCGCGATTCATTCCGCGCTGAGAAGATCTTGGTGAAACGTCTAATGGACAAGGTTGAGTCAGGCAATATTGTTCTGCACACCGACCGCACACTTGATGAGGTGGTTGGCGATGATATGGGTGTCACTGGCGTTCGCGTTAAGGATACAAAATCGGATGCAACAGAGCTGATTAATGTCATGGGTGCGTTTATCGCTATCGGTCACCAACCGAATACCGGCATTTTCAAAGAGCAGTTAAAGATGAATCACGATTACATCGTGGTAAATTCTGGCCTAGAAGGCAATGCAACACAAACCAGCATACCGGGTGTGTTTGCCGCAGGTGATGTTATGGATAATCAGTATCGTCAAGCCATCACTTCAGCTGGTACTGGCTGTATGGCAGCGTTAGATGCTGAGCGTTATCTCGACGAAATTGATGCGTAAACAAAAATAATTGCCTCTCATATTGAAATCTTAGCGTCCACAGAGTACATCTGTGGACCTTTTTCGATATACTCTCCCAAATCAAAATTATTCGCATTTAATCATATTCATGGATAAGAAAACCCAAGGCGAGTTGAGCCGCTGGCTTAAACAGCAAAGTAAGCTAGCAAAGCGATGGTTGACCCTGACAGTTGTCGCAGGAGTTGCTTCTGCCGTTGCGCTCATCATTCAAGCCTCACTCATCGCTCAGATCCTACATAGCCTCATCATTGAACATACCGACAAGTATGATTTAGTCCCTCACTTCATTGGCCTTGGAGCGACAGTAATACTGCGCAGCGCCCTCGCTTGGGGCAGAGAGATTGCAGGGTACAGAAGTGGCGAACAGGTTCGCATCTATATCAGAGGCTTAGTGGTCGATAAAATGCGTCGCTTGGGGCCTGGCCATATCAAAGGTAAAACCGCAGGCGCGTGGGGAACCATGCTGATCGAGCAGGTAGAAGAGATGCAAGATTTCTTCGCAAAATACCTACCGCAAATGGCACTCTCTGCACTAGTTCCTTTTATGATCTTGGTGGTGGTATTCCCACTCAATTGGGTCAGCGGACTGATATTTTTGATCACCGCACCGCTCATTCCGTTTTTCATGGCACTGGTTGGCAAGAAAGCCGCCGATGCAAACCGTAAAAACTTCAAAGCACTGCAACGCTTGTCAGGGCATTTTTATGACCGCTTGCAAGCGATGACAACCATTCGTTTATTCGACCGTGCAAGAGATGAAAAAGAACAGTTACATGCTGCGTCAGAGGTGTTTCGCGAGCGCACGATGAGCGTATTGAAGATCGCATTTTTGTCTTCTGCGGTATTAGAGTTCTTCACTTCAATCTCCATTGCCCTCACCGCGGTTTATTTTGGTTTCACCTTTATCGGTGAGCTTAACTTTGGCCACTATGGCACCAGCGTTACCCTATTTACAGGCTTGTTCATCTTGATACTCGCACCCGAGTTCTACCAACCTCTTCGCGACCTTGGCACCTTTTATCACGCCAAGCAGCAAGCGATTGGTGCGGCAGAAAGCATTGTTGATTTCTTGAATATTGAAGAGCCTAAACAAGAGAACAACAAGCAGGTTATCACTAGTGAAGAAAACTGCGTGATAACAGCCTCTGATTTAATCGTTACCAGCACAGAAGGCAAGGTATTGGTTGGCCCTGTCAGCTTCACTCTAGAAACGGGCAAGAAAACAGCTTTGGTAGGCCCAAGCGGCGCAGGTAAAACCTCAATAATGAACGCCCTTCTTGGATTTCTTCCTTACCAAGGCAGTCTAACCATTAATGGCACAGAGTTATCTGAGGTTGATCTCAACAGCTACCGTTCAATGGTGAGCTGGGTAGGTCAAAACCCATTACTGGTTCATGGCACCATTGCCGAGAACCTTAACCTTGCTGAGAAAACCTTTAGCTCGCAAGAGTTACAAGACAAAATCAAACAGGCTCACGCCGATGAATTTATCGATAAACTGGGTCTAGATCATGCCATTTCGGATCGCTCTGGAGGCCTGTCTGTAGGCCAAGCTCAGCGTATCGCGCTAGCCCGCGCCTTATTACAAGATGGCCAATTTTGGCTGCTTGATGAGCCTACCGCTAGCTTGGATGCACGCAGCGAATCGTTAATCAATGAGAGCCTGCAATCGGCTCTAGTGAATAAAACTGCGCTTATGGTCACTCACCAATTAAGTAACCTGCAGCAAATGGATCAAATATTAGTGTTGGAAAATGGCGCGCTTACTCAGCAAGGTAGCTACAGCGAACTAGAACATCAAGGCACCTTCAAGGCGATGCTGAATCAGCAGCAAACACTAGGAGGCGATATCGATGCGTGAGTTACTTCCCTACCTCAAACTGTATAAAAAGCATTGGTTTGGTCTATCCCTAGGCATGATTTTGGGCTTTCTTACCCTATTTGCTTCTATCGGTCTACTGACTTTATCTGGCTGGTTTTTGTCCGCTGCTGCTGTGGCAGGACTCACTATAGCCCGAGAAACCTTCAACTACATGCTTCCTGGTGGCGGCGTTCGTGGCCTTGCTATGGGTCGTACTGCTGGTCGTTGGGGCGAGCGCGTCGTGTCACACAACGCAACCTTTAAGCTGCTTACGGATTTGCGTGTTTACTTCTATGAGAAACTCACCCCGCTGATCCCTGGTCGTGTGGGTGGATTGCGTGATGCCGACCTGCTCAACCGCTTAGTCGCGGATGTATCAGCCATGGACCACGTCTACCTGCGTCTTGTAAGCCCAGTAATACTCAGCATTCTAGGTATCACCTGCCTAACGGGTTTCTTGGTGTGGTTTGATAGTGATATCGGTCTAACACTTGGCGCTATCTTGATGGCTCTTGTTTTGATCTGGCCTGTACTCTTTTATAAATTGGGTAAGGGTAATGGGCATAGACTGACGCAAAACCGCGCAGACCTTCGTATCCGCGCTCTAGATTGGGTTGAAGGCCACAGCGAGCTTTTATTATTTGGCGCGGAAAAACGCTACAGAGAAAAGATCGACCAAGCGCAAATGGCACTGATGAGCAATCAGGCAGTCAACGCTCATATTACCGGTCTTGCCAACGCTTTACTGTTATTGGCCAATGGCATGACGCTACTGCTGATCTTATGGATGTCAGCAGACGGAATTGGCGGATCTGTACCTAGCCCACTTATCGCTCTGGTGGTATTTGCAACCCTAGCCAGTGTAGAGTTATTAATGCCGATTGCTGGGGCGTTCCAATACCTAGGGCAAACGCTGGCATCTGCACGACGTCTCAATGAGATCATCGGCGCTGAGCCTGATGTACAATTCCCTACCTATACCAACAACAAAGTCATCGGTACTAATAATAAAGTTGCCGTCGAGTTTAGCGATATTTCATTTGCCTACGAAAGCAATGCACCCCTTGCTGTAGACAATCTATCACTGAGCGTGCCAGCAGGCAGTAAGCTTGCCATTCTCGGTAAAACCGGCAGTGGTAAATCAACGCTGCTTCAATTGCTGACCCGCTACTGGGATGTTCAGCAAGGTGATATCAAGATTGGCGGACAGGCACTGACCGAGCTCTCTGAATCAGAGCTTCGCAGACTTATCTCGGTAGTGAGCCAGCGTGTTGATGTGTTAAACGGCACCTTGCGCGACAACCTATTAATTGCAAAATCTGATGCCGACGACAGTGAATTAGCCGGAACGCTATCAAAAGTTGGCCTTGAGTACTTGATGGATGCACCTGGGCTTGATCAATGGCTAGGCGATGGCGGAAGACAACTCTCTGGCGGCGAGAAACGCCGTATCGGTATCGCTCGCGCCGTATTGCACAACGCCCCTATCCTTCTACTCGACGAACCTACAGAAGGCCTAGATCGCTCTACTGAGTCACAAATCATGTCGCTACTCGAGCAGCACTATCAAGACAAAACCGTGGTCTTTGTAACCCACCGTCTGGTAGGCCTAAGTAAGATGGATAATGTTGTGGTACTTGAGCAAGGCAAGCTAGTAGAACAAGGCGAGCACAGCGAGCTTTTAAAACAAAAAGGGCGCTATTTCCAATTGCATCAAGCGATCTAGTGGATTAGTCGCAGACTTTGGACTAACCAACAAAAAGCCCCGCAACGTAAACGCTGCGGGGCTTTTTACTTACCACTATTTAGTCGTTAAAGCCTTCCAGCACTATCTTTCCGCGTGCTTTTTGAGACTCTAAAAGCGCATGTGCTCGCTTCAGATTTGTCGCGTTGATCGCGCCAAAGTGCTCTCCTAGAGTGGTTTTCACCTCTCCAGAGTCGATCATTGTTGCCACCTTTGCTAAGATCTCATGCTGCTTTTGCATGTCGTCGGTTTCAAACATCGAGCGGGTATACATAAACTCCCAGTGCAAGGACACACTCTTTGGTTTAAGCGCTCGAATATCAAAAGACGAAGGGTCATCAATCAAGCCAAATTGACCTTGTGGCTTTATGACCTTCATAACTTCAGGCATGTGCTGTTCGGTATTGTTTAGACTCACCACATAATCGACACAATCATTCATCCCAAGTTGCTCACTCATGGATTGGTTGTGATCAATCACCTGATCTGCGCCAAGCTGTTTTAGCCACTCCACAGAGGCAGGACGCGAAGCGGTCGCTATCACCTTCAAGTTAGTGAGCTTTTTCACTAGCTGGACCATAATTGAACCTACCCCGCCCGCAGCGCCGATGATAAGAATGCTTTGATTTGCTTCTGTATTAACTTTTAGGCGGTCAAACAACATCTCCCAAGCGGTTAACGTAGTCAAAGGCAAGGCTGCAGCCTGAGACACGCTCACGGAAGTTGGAGCTAGACTGGCAATGCGCTCATCCACTAATTGAAATTCAGCATTGGTACCAGAGCGCGTAAGATCCCCTGCATACCAAACAAGGTCACCAACGTTAAACAAAGACACTTGATCACCTACCTCTTCGACAATACCCACCGCATCCCAACCGATCACTTTATAGCCGGACTCTGGAGCCACATTGGCGCGTATTTTGGTGTCTACTGGGTTGACGGAAATAGCCTGCACCTTAACAAGTAGATCCTTGCCTGCTGCATTGGGTTTATCGAGCGTGATGTCCTGTAGTGACGCTTCATTGTCGATAGGTAGGTTTACTTGATATCCAACTGCCTTCATTGTTTGCTCTCCAGATTGATTCCGCTATATACAACCAGTTTAATTGACACGTTTAGTTTGAAAAACTAAGCTTCGCTCAAAACACTTTTTACAAAAAGTTAAAAATGAAATCACTGCATGATATTAAAGTCTTCCTTGAAACCGCAAAGCTCGGCAGCCTTTCCGCTGCTGCTCGTAGTTTAGACCAAACTCCAGCTGCCATTAGTCGCACGATTCAAAGATTAGAAACAGAGCTCGAGGTCCCGCTGTTTATTCGCTCCACTAGAAAGCTAAGACTCTCTCCTCAAGGAGAGTTATTTCTGCCTCGCTGTCAGCAAGCCATGCTTATCTTTGAGCAAGGTATCGATGAATTAACGGAAAAAGATCAAGAGTTAGCCGGCAATATCAATCTCTCTATGCCCTCAGATACGGGTCGAGGTGTCATTATGCCGCTCATCGATGAGTTTTTGGCTCTGCACCCTAAGGTATCGGTGCACGTGCATCTTTCCGACAGCTACGCCGACCTCTACGAGCAAAATGTCGATGTGGCTCTGCGCATTGGAGAACCTGAAGACTCCAACATGATTGCCATACCCCTGTATAAAGAAAACTATCGAATTTTGTGCGCCTCTCCTGAATACATAGAGTCACATCCTAAAATCACACAACCAGAGGATCTCCAGCAGCACAACTGCCTATGCTTCGCCCTAAATCAAAAACTGCACAATCGTTGGCACTTTATTCAGCATGAATCTCAGCAACAATTGGTGGTTAAGGTAAACGGAAATCGCAAAACCAGCGATGGGCAAATGGTGCGCCAATGGGCACTCAACGGACATGGTGTGGCGTATAAATCACGACTGGATGTACTGAAAGATATTAGAGAGGGTCGCTTAATGACTCTAGCGCAACAGTGGCGCGGCGAGCACGCCCCATTGTATATGATTTTTACTGATCGCAGTCAGTTCAGCGGCTTGGTGAAAGCCCTGAAAGAGTTTCTGCAAACTAGGCTGAAAGCCCTCAGCTGATAGAAACGAAAAACCGTCACCCTGACCTTGATTCAGGATCTAAGTGAGCACATTGTTAAGTTATTCACTCCCCAAGATACTGGATAAATACTTCGTATTTTCCAGTATGACGTGGATTTAGGGTGAGTTATTTAAAAGAGAGCCGTTGTCACTACGAAACCTGAAATTGCCGTCATCCTGAACTTGATTCAGGATCTTAGTGAGCACATAGTTGAGCTATGCACTCTCCAAGATACTGGATAAATACTTCGTATTTCCCAGATGACGTGGATTTAGGCTGAGTTATTCAGAAGAATGTAGTTGTCATTACCAAACCCGAAATAGCCGTCATCCTGAACTTGATTCAGGATCTTCGTGAGCACATAGTTGAGTTATGCACTCCCCAAGATACTAGATAAACACTTCGTATCTTCCAGTATGACGCGGATTTAGTGTGAGTTGTTTAGAAAAATGTAGTTGTCATTACAAAAACTGAAATAACCGTCATCCTGAACTTGATTCAGGATCTTAGTGAGCACATAGTTGAGTAATGCACTCCCCAAGATACTAGACAAATACTTCGTATTTTCCAATATGACGTGGATTTTAGGGTGAGTTATTCAGAAGAATATAGTTGTCATTACCAAAGCCGAAATAGCCGTCATCCTGAACTTGACTCAGGATCTTAGTGAGCACATAGTTAAGTTATGCACTCCCCAAGATACTGGATAAACACTTCGTATTTTCCAGTATGACGTGGATTCAGGACGAGTTATTTAGAAGAGAACCGTTGTCACTACGAAAGCCGAAATAACCGTCATCCTGAACTTGATTCAGGATCTTAGTGAGCACATAGTTGAGTTGTGCACTCCCCAAGATACTGGATAAATACTTCGTATTTTCCAGTATGACGGCTAACGGAAAGCCCGGTTAATACCAAGAGACTTTCCTTCCAATTTTCAGTTATTAGCTATTCGCTTTCTCAAACTCACTCATAAACGCAACCAGCGCATTTACGCCTTCTTCTGTCATTGCATTATAGATAGAAGCGCGCATGCCGCCCACGGCTCTGTGGCCTTTTAACGCCACTAGGCCTTTCGCTTCCGCTTGCTCTAGGAACAAAGCATCAAGCTCTGGTTTTGCCAATTGGAAAGGTACATTCATCAATGAACGGTTATCTGGATGAACATCATTCTTGTAGAAAGCAGAGTCATCTATTGCCTTGTACAGGGCTGCCGCCTTGTTGCGGTTACGTTTTTCCATCTCAGCGATACCGCCGATGGATTTTAGCCACTTGAACACCAATCCAGACAAATACCAAGCGTACGTTGGTGGCGTGTTGTACATAGACTCTTTCTCATCGAGCAGTTTGTAGCTTAGCGTGCTCGGCAAGATGTCACTGGCCAGATCCAGTAAATCATCACGAACAATCACCAGTGTAATGCCCGCAGGACCGATGTTCTTCTGTGCTCCGGCATAGATAACGCCAAACTTACTCACATCGATCTGGCGAGACAAAATCGTCGATGACATATCCGCAACGATAGGTTTATCAGTCACCGGAAGGTCATTGATCTCGATGCCATCAATGGTTTCATTTGGGCAGTAGTGCACGTATGCGGCGTCATCATCGATAGGCCAAGATGCCGCAGGCGCAATCGCGGCCTTACCATCACGTTCAGTTTTAGCGTCAACAATCTGAACCTCACAATACTTATTCGCTTCTGCAATAGCACTGTTTGCCCAGTAACCACCGTCAACGTAACACGCCTTAGTAGCTTGACCGAGAAGGTTCATTGGCACTGCAGAGAACTGAGCGCGAGCCCCGCCCTGACAGAACAAGATTTTATAATTGCTTGGCACTTGAAGTAATTCGCGTAGGTCGCGCTCGGCAGCTTCCGCTACTGCAATAAACTCTTTACTGCGATGGCTAATTTCCATCACTGAGCGGCCCATACCGTTCCAGTCAACAAACTCTTTCTGAGCTAATTCCATCACGGCTTTTGGTAGGCCAGCAGGTCCGGCACTAAAGTTATAAATGGCGTCCATTTCGTTTACTTACTCCAAGTGATTCAATCAATGTTTTCAATGACTATACCCCAGCTTAAAACAAGATTTAAGTCTCATTTTGATATAAAAAAGCCATAGTTGGTATAAAGGACCAAACTATGGCTTTTTTTTCTGTAGGTAATTGGTTTTACTGTGCTTGTTGTGGCATCAACATTGGCAGCAATAACGACATTACCGGCACTTCTTTGCCGTTAGAGAACAGTATCTTTCCGTCTTTCAACTGCAAAGACATTTTGTAACCATCATCAGTCTGCGATGCCACTTCCATGATTAACAGTTCATCTAGGTTTTCTTGAATGAAAGGATAAGCCATCACCAAGTCACTAGAAACAAAGGCATTCATATCCCCTTGCAACAGTTCGATAAGCTGTAGGAAATCTTTCGATGTGTTTGCCTCACCCGAAGGCAGGTTCATATTCCAGTTTGACTCAAAGTGACCTTCGTCCACATCAACGCTGAATTTATTCAAAGACATGAAGAAACCCTTCGCCAGCAACTCATCCACTTTAGGCAGTGCTTTAGCGGTATCTTGCTCTGTCCATACCGGGCTATTTTGGTACATCTCAGACAAATCCAAGAACGCAGATTTATCAAAACCGCCAGCCGTAAAGCTTAGGCTTAGGTTTTTAGCCTCACCATCATGGTTTTTAAACTCCTGCAGAGTCAATTGATAATCCCCTTGCAGAGTTTGTGCCGTTTCGTCTTGGCTGGTTTGGAATTGATAGCTCAAGCCGCCCATTTCCACTAGGTTGACACCCTCATAGTCATTAACCACAAAGCTATCTAGAGAAAGGGTTTGCTCGCCCATCCAAAGCCCTTGCTCTACCTTACCTTCACCACTGCTTGCTAAGCCGTCAAAGCGAATCATAGCGCCGCTGTCATAGTCAAATTCAAGAGAAGGCATAGTTAATTGATATTCAAGCTCGCCCAATACTGTCACAGAGCCTTCGATATCTAGTGCGCCCAACAGTGCGGTCATTGGCTCGCTACCGGCGATATCAAATTGCTGCGCTTTCACGTTGGTAGAAAACTCAGTATTACCATTAAGTTGAGTATTAGTGAGAAGCTTAAGCTCAGGCATTTGAGAATAGAAAGTCTCGCCACTTAGGCTCAACATCCCATGATTAATATTGTGTACCAGCTCATACTGTGTCGGCCAGCCGTAAGCATTCAGCTGAGCCACAGCTTGCGGATCAATTACGGTGACTAGCGTCTTAGCCACAGAGCTTAGATAGCCTCTATCGTACTCTTCTAGTTCTACCTTGATGTCTTGATTGTCAAAGTTTTGAATACCATCCGTCACTATGGTTTGTCCAATGTGACCTACGGCCAAAGGCCAGATACCGATAAGGGCTACTGCACCGCCTACTGCGGCTATTGATTTTAATTGTCGCATATTCTTATAAATTCTGTGTTTGCACGTCTACTCTCTTTTATACAGATAAAATTGAGATAAATCAGTATTTTCTAGGATATTTTCGCTTTACTGACATAACTTTAACTGGCTCTCATTTGAGTTAGATTAAAATTGTTACAGTGCAATAAAAAGATGGGTTGATTATGACTCAATATTGCGTTCTTTGTATCGAAGACGATCCAAACTCTCTATCAATATTGGAGCTTGCTCTCAAACCCTATGAGCGCAAGTTTAGACCTCTGTTCGCGAAAAACGTTCGTGATGCTTATGCATGCCTAGAGGAAATTCGTGTCGAGCGCCAAGAACTGGCCATGGTTATCGCCACAGAATCCCTCAATACTAGCGCGTCACAACTGCTGGTTGATCTCGAACCTCACTACCCACACTGTCGCAAAATACTGACCTGTGATGCCAACCAATTAGAAAGTGTGATTACAGCAGTCAATGAAGGACGGTTAGACCACTGTTTTACTCACCCACTGCAACTTGAAAATACCACTCAGATAATCAAGAAAGAGCTCACTGAATTTATCGTTAATCAGCCTAAAATAGACTGGTTACCTTATGGCTCCGTCTTAGATAGCCAAAAAATCATCCGAGCTCATATAGATAAGCGCATTCACGCCTACCGCAGTGATTTTATCCGTGATTATCATTCCATTAGTGATGACGAGTTATCGGAAAAGGTATGCAACGCACTAGAAGCCTTCTTTGCAAAAAGCGATGAATCACGTGCTATTCGTCGATACTCTCCTTCTCACCTATTGACCAAAGAGGGAGAACCAAACCAATTTCTCTGGTTTATTACCAAGGGGGAGGTTGCGTTATACAAACGAGATGAACATGGCAAGCGACGCGAGGTGGTTCGCCACGGCAAGGGCGGCATTATCGGCGGTATGTCATTTGTGACCGGAGAAAAGTCCTTTTCAACCGCACTGACCTTAAGCCAAACCCAAGTTATCAAGCTCAGCAAAACCACCTTTACTGAAGTCATGCATTCAAACAGTGCCCTGCTTCCCTTATTCACCAACTTACTCTTGCGTCACTTCAACCGTCGATTGCAGCGTAGCATTCACACAAAACTGCAGTTGCAGCATACCTTCGAGTCCCTTGAAGCTGCGCAAACTCAGTTGGTTGAAAATGAAAAGATGGTGGTTCTAGGGCAATTGGTTGCCGGCGTTGCCCACGAGCTCAATAACCCTATTGCGGCTATTTTGCGAAGCTCCGATACCCTAATTCACGAAATTAGCCAGGACACCGAAGAGTTTGAACCGACCAGCAAAGTCCTCGGCAAGCAAGTGCTCGAGCGAGCATTACGCTCTAACCCCATCTCGACCGTTCAGCTTAGACAAAAATCCAAAGCTATCGCCAGTAAGATGCAGACCAAACAGCAAGCCAAGATGGTGGTCAACATGGGCCTTGAAGAGCAAATCGATAGCATCTTGGCCCATCAAGACATTGATAAAATCTTGGCGCAACTCGAGCACTATTACACTGCTGGCACCACTTTGCGGTCGATAAATGTGTGCTCACAACGCATTGCCGACATGGTGAAAAGCCTAAAAAGCTATGCGCGCTCAGATGAAGAATCAACACAGAAAGTCGATATACACGAAGGTATTGAGGATACCTTGGTCATCTTTGAGAACCGATTGAAAAACATCACCGTGGAGCGAGATTACCACTCAATCGCCCCCACATTTTGCCGCCCCATTGCGCTGCAGCAGGTATGGACCAACCTAATTTCCAACGCCCTAGATGCGATGGATAACAATGGGAAACTCAGTATTCACAGCGCATTAGATGCAGATAAACAGCAAATAGAGATCGTATTTCAAGACAACGGGTCTGGCATTGAATCAGAACAGCTCGAGAGTATTTTTGAACTTAACTTTACCACCAAGAAACAAGGTGACTTTGGCTTAGGCATAGGGTTGTCCGTGTGCCAGCAAATAGTCCACCAGCACCAAGGCAGCATCTCCGTAGCATCAACCATCGGGGAAGGAACGCAGATGATTGTTCGTCTGCCGTTTATACCGCAATCAACGTGAAAATGAGGGAATGAATGAACAAGCTATTAATTTTGTGTGTCGATGATGAGAGAGACGTCTTAGAAAGTGTGGTTCGTGACCTTAAATCGTTTGCAGAATTCTGCGAAATTGAAGCGGCCGAATCAGTCTCGGAGGCGCGTGAAGTCATTGCTGAATATCAAGCAGAAGGCACCCCTTTAGCGATGATCTTGTGCGACCACATCATGCCAGAAGAAACCGGTGTCGATTTTCTTATCGAACTGCATCAAAACGCAGCCACAAAAGCCTGCAAAAAATTACTTCTCACCGGGCAAGCCGATCTCAACGACACCGTCAATGCCGTCAATCACCACTGTTTAGATTTCTATATTGCTAAGCCATGGAAGAAAGCGGAGCTTGTCGACATCGTTACTGAGCACCTAACGCGCTACGTAATAGAGACTGCGGAGGAACCAATGCAATGGGCTCGTTTCTTAGATACCGCCAAAATATTGCAGGCCGTTTCGGAAAAACGCACTCAATTCGGTGAATAAACGTGCGAAAGCACTAGCTTTGTGAAAATTGACAGAAATTTAGCGTATATAACCCCCTGTTTTAGTGGAGGTAATAGTCTGGTTACATTAATATGGTCAGCATTATAAAAGGCAAATCATTCACATAGTGCATGATGACTACGAGAGTTTACTCTCTTAGAGCCAAGGACTAACAATTTCCACTAAGTAGGTTATCAATCATTATGCGTAAATTAGCCTGTGCTGCACTTGCTGTAGCAGCGACTTTTTCTGGCGCCACCTTTGCAAACAGCCCTGCTGTTATGAGCAACTTTAATTACGACTACTTTGAAGCGCGCATTGGTATGGCTCCGCTGACTTTCGGTGCTGGCTTTAGTAAAGCGATTCACCCTAACGCGCACTTTGTAGCAACCATCGATTCTGAGTTTGAAAGTGATTACAACCTTCGTACCGGTCTTGGATTCCATGCTCCTGTAACAAACTGGGCTGACATCACAGGTCAAATGTTACTTCGCGTTGTAGACAACAATAAGTTTGACAACGACCTAGGTATGGAAGTGAACCTTGGCTGGCGTCAATGGTTAGGTCCACAATTTGAGCTAGGTGGTAACGTAGGTTACGTGACTATCGACAGCAATGACGACTGGATTGGTAGCGTTTATGGTCGATTCCACGCCACAGAGCTTTTCTCTCTAGGCTTAGAAGGCAAAATTAATGACTTCTACGGTGATCAGTTCATGCTGACCACTCGCTTTGTATTCTAGAGCGTCCTAATACAAAAAATGGCTACCCTAGGGTAGCCATTTTTATAGGTAATGTTTTAGTTTCTAGAACTCGTGAGATTTAAACTGATTAGTCAGTGGGTCATATTGATAGCCCACACCGCTTAGCTTGTCTGCCAAGCTGTTTGCGTCAATTTCGTACATACTCGCTAACTCTTCAATGCTGTCGCACTCTAAGCGCAGCTTCTCGTTAACGATACTCAGCAGGATATTACTGTCCCAGCGTTTGATGTTACTTAGATCCATGTGTCACCTCTCAGACGAACTGCTCCCAAAAACCTCTCTTACAAGATTAGTTGTAAACCAGTCGTTTGACAGTGATCAATGGCAAAATTTTGTCAAAACAAAGGAAGTAGCAGATAGCTACCGCTAATTCCTAATGCACTCGCCACCAAGACTTGATACTGATTCACGGTCGATGAGCGAAACAGATGCCAACTCCACACAAGGATAGCGGTGAGTAATAGCGGGAAGGAAAAGCTAATCACCGATATAACAACCTCGCTTTGTTCACTCCAAGCCCAATGAGCCTGAACCAATACCGAGAGCACAAGCAGCATGGCCGAAGCAATACCAGCAACAGGCAGCAGTGTATGGAAAGCTTGAAGGCGGGTCTTCGCTCTGATCATAAGAAGATGACCTAAAACCGCGCCTAAGAAGATCACCTCACCCATTGCAATACTCAATGAACCAAGGACAAATCTAGGCTCACTATTCACTATGGATAATATCCAGAATAGGCATGCGGATACGCCTGCCAACATTAGTAAAAACAGCGGGCCACTGTCGCGCGTTTTGCCCGTTTTGGTTTGAACTGAGAAGTACACAAGAAGCGCAGCTGGGACAATAAACGCTGGCATAGCGCCGCCACCAACAAAGAATAAGCAGGCAATAATAGGCAGTTGCTTGTGCAGGCGACCTCTTTGTCCAGGGCAAATCTCACCCTTGGTTAAGGCCAGAATCAAAATCGCTAAGGCGCCAATAGCCATAGGCAAGAAGATATGTATCGATAGCTGAGCGTAGGTGTCCATAGTGTCATCAATCAAAAACAATGAGGGGAAGTAGTGTAACCTCCCCTAGCGTGATTACAATCCCGTGCCAACATTAAAATAGAACGCACTGTCTTCTTCACTAAAGCCAAAATCCATTCCCATATGAACGCCATAGCGTCTAGCTATGAGATAACGAAAGCCCGTACCATACGCCCACTTCATGTCGTCAAACATGGCCGATGCCCCTTCATTAGATCGGCCAACGCCACTGTTGCCTCCAACGCCGCCAAACACAGATACACTCCAGCGTGGAGTAAACTGCCACATGACCTGCGTTTGATAAGAGCTAGTGTAGTTACCTTGATAGCGGTTCACCGGGATACCTCTAAGGGAAATATCGGGATAAGCGAGTGGTGGTAAGGAGGTCTCATCCGTTGTCAGTGAGTTGTATTCAACGGCAAAAGCCAGAGTCCAATTGTTCGCTATGGGTACATACGCGGTACTTGAGGCCAAAAAGGTCTCGTAATCGTTATCACTGCCAATGCCTTCTCTATACCAGAGGTATTCAGCAATAAAGTCCCAGCCCTCGGTTGGATAAAAAAAGCTATTTTTTGCGTCATATTCAAGGTTAAACCCCAAACCTGAAGAGCGTGTCTCGGCAAGGGTATAACTGTCCGAACCAATCCCAGAATTATTCTTGAGCCTTAACTCACTATCCGCGTAGAACTGCTGTATACCCAAAAACAATTTAGTGTCTGCCACCCTAAACTGAAGTTTTTGCATGCCGCCATAACCTTCCGTTTCAAGCTCAACACCTACATCTTGCAGAGGACCACCACTATTGGAGAAAGGATAGAACTCCATAATTGCCGTACCAAAGCCGACTCCGCCCATATAACGAATAGAGTCTTGTTTCCACACTCGTCTATGTCCTAACAGAGCAAACCAAGTCCCGTTTTCAGTCGCCGCTCCACCCGCTACAGTGACTGCCGGAGGAATAAGCTGCGCGCCCCCATCGATAGATTCCATCGCGAGTTTACGACGTTTCTCTTTTTGCTCTTCTGTTTCGTGCAAAAACATCCCTATCACGCCGAAGCCATAGCCCACCGCAGGTTCGGTTATAATTACTGGGATAGGCAGAAATCCGTAGGCGTTTTCAGCTAGATATTCGCCCATATCAAACATACCATCGACGGGGTCAGTGAAACTGACTGCATGAGCAGTATTGAAAACAGAGCCACTGAGCGCCAATAGATAGGAGAGTTGACGAATAGGCTTACACATAAAAGGGACTCTTATATATCTGAAATTTAAAGACTATTTACTGAGTATATATAAAATTCTGGCTTCTGCTAGCTAACCTTAAAACTAATCGCTATAATGCACCGCTTGCTCAAAAGAGGTCAAAAAATGCACAACACTATTACTCCAATCCACCAATACAAAAAATATTGGGCTGAGTGTTTCGGAACCGCACCATTCTTGCCAACCAGTCGCAAAGAAATGGACGCTCTAGGATGGGACAGTTGTGACATTATTATCGTCACTGGCGATGCCTATGTGGACCATCCAAGCTTTGGTATGGCTATCATTGGGCGACTTCTAGAAGCTCAAGGCTTTCGTGTTGGTATCATTGCTCAACCGCGATGGAACAACAAAGACGACTTCATGACGCTCGGTAAACCAAACCTATTCTTTGGTATTACCGCTGGCAACATGGATTCAATGATCAACCGCTACACTGCGGATAGAAAATTGCGTCACGATGATGCCTACACCCCTAATAATGAGGGGGGAAAGCGCCCTGATCGTGCGACCTTAGTGTATTCTCAGCGCTGCCGTGAAGCCTTCAAAGGCACACCGATTGTGCTTGGTGGTATCGAGGCAAGTCTTCGCCGTATCGCGCACTATGACTACTGGTCAGATAAAGTGCGTCGCTCAGTCATCTTCGATGCCAAGGCAGACCTTCTTCTGTTTGGTAACGCTGAACGTGCCCTTATCGAGGTAGCACATCGTCTTGCTGACGGTGAAGATATTGCACAAATGACCAACATTCGTGGCACAGCGGTAAACCTAGCGCAAGCGCCAGAGCAATTTAAGATCATCGATTCGTCACGCATAGAAAAACCAGGCAAAGCCTTCGTACCGACTAACCCTTACGAAGTCGAAACCAACTGCAGTGATAAAACCTCAGAGCAAACCGAAGTTAAGGCTGAACCTGTAGTAGTGCGCCCTAGCCGCCATGACTCGGAAACCACAGCCATTCGCATACCTGCGTATGAAAAGCTGCATAACGACAGAATCTTATATGCCCACGCAAGTCGCGTGATGCATCTAGAAACCAATCCTCACTCAGGCCGAGCGCTAATACAGCGTCATGGCGATCGTGAGCTATGGATAAACCAACCGCCTATTCCTCTGACAACAGAAGAGATGGACTATGTGTTCGGTCTACCGTTTGCGCGTGTACCCCACCCTATGTACGGCAAGGCAAAGATCCCTGCTTACGACATGATTAAAACCTCGGTTAACATCATGCGTGGCTGTTTTGGTGGGTGCTCGTTCTGTTCTATTACAGAGCATGAAGGGCGCATTATTCAAAACCGCTCTCAAGAGTCGATCCTTAACGAACTCGAAGAAATCAGAGACAAGGTTCCAGGATTTACTGGCACGATTTCTGATCTTGGCGGCCCAACGGCGAACATGTACCGCCTTGGCTGTAGCATTCCAAAAGCTGAAGCAACCTGTCGTCGCCCATCTTGTGTATTCCCAGGCATTTGTAGCAAGCTCAACACAGACCATAAGCACACCATTGATCTCTACCGCGCTGCCCGTAAGGTGCCAGGCGTTAAAAAGGTGATGATTGCTTCTGGCGTGCGTTACGACTTGGCAATTGAATCTCCAGAGTACGTCAAAGAGTTGGTGACTCACCACGTTGGCGGATACCTGAAGATTGCTCCTGAGCACACAGAGAAAGGTCCTCTAGACAAAATGATGAAGCCGGGCATGGGCACCTATGACCGCTTCAAAGAAATGTTCGAGAAGTACAGCCAACAAGCAGGCAAAAAACAGTATCTGATCCCTTACTTCATCTCTGCCCACCCAGGTACAGAAGATGAGGATATGGTGAACCTTGCGCAATGGCTAAAATCAAACAGCTACGAGTGCGATCAGGTTCAGAACTTTTACCCTTCACCTATGTGTAACGCCACAGCGATGTACTACTCAGAGACCAACCCTCTGAAACGCGTTAAATATAAACAGCGTGAAGATGTGCCTGTAGCTAAGGGTGAGCGTCAGCGCCGCCTGCACAAGGCATTGCTTCGTTATCACGATCCTGCCAACTGGCCGATGATCCGCGAAGCGCTGATCAGCATGGGTAAAAAACACCTTATTGGTGACAAGCCAAACTGTCTTGTGCCAGAAGAAGATCTCGATAAACAAACGCCAGCACAACGTCGCAAGTCGGGACGCCACGGCGCACACCGCTTTGCAACCAAGCACACCGACAGCCAGCCAGACATTCGCAAGCCAAACCAAAGAGGCAAAGCGAAGCCAGGACAAGGCCGTAACGGCAATAGCACCCAAGGTAATGCAGGCCAAGGCCGCAATAGCCAAGGTAGCACTGCTAACGGAAGTAATGCCCAAGGCAAGGCTGGTGCGAACAATAAAGGCGGTCAGCAAAACCGACCACATGCAGGTAAGCCCAAGGCAGGTAAGAAACCTAGTCGTCAAAGATAGATCTCTACAGCTGTCAGCTTCAAGCTGACAGCTGTAAGCCTAGGTTCTAGGTTCTAGGTTCAAACCTATGCAAGAACGCAGGCAGAATCAGTAAGCTAAAGCAGAGTATTGCACTTAGCGCTATGGTCAGCAAAAACCCTATCGAATACATTCCCTGATGGTCAGCTAAGGTCAATGCGCCAAAGGTAGCGATGGTGGTCAAGCAGCTGATCAAGGTTGCTTTCGGCGTTGATGATGAAAAGAAACGTGTAATCGTCTGCTCGTGTCTAAACCGCTTCACAATATGAATACCGTTATCCACACCAAGGCCAAAAATCAGCGGTATAACAATGATGTTAGCCATATTCAGAGACTGACCAAACCAATGGGCTATCGCAAGTGTTGTTGTTGTGGTTAGCAGTAACGGAATAAAGATGAACAAGATATCCAGCTTATACCGTACGCTGAATATCAAGATAAGCGTTATGGCGACTATCGATATCGCGATTGCGGTATAGAACGCCTTCACAATGATCTGGCCCACTTGTTGCTCAGCAACGGCTCGACCGGTCGCGAGTGGCGCCACTCGCTGCACGGTCTCAATAAACGCATTCACCTGCGCCACATCTCGCATATCACCCGACGGAGTCACTGACACCAGCCATTGCCCATCATCGGCAATATACTTATGGGCAATTTCAGCGGGCAACATATCAACATTAGGGTCGACAATTGCTGAGTTTTGAGACGCTAACGCCTGCATTAAAGGCTGAATCTCGGCCGTTAGATGCTGCTGCAGAGTTTTCTCATCGATACTGGTTTCTGAGGCATCGTTCAAGCCAAGTAGCTGCTGATACTTCTTCGAAAACTCTGACCAGGTCATCATCGCTGGGCGTTTTGCTTCAGGAGTCGCCGACTCTTTGAGTTCTTTCACTCGCTGCGAAAAATCCTGAGGTAAAAATGAGTTGGCACTGATGGTAGCTGCAACATCTGGGCTATCTTGCAGCTGACTCTCCCAGTCCATTGCTTGCTGGCGATCTTTTGCCACTGCGAATAGCTGATAACTAGAGCCAAGCTTATTGTCTTGCAGCCATTGTAGAGCCTCTACTGACTCAGAGTTTTTGTTCTTTAATACCAAGGTCGAGAAATCAAACTGAAACTGCATTGCGCCGTATCCCGTCGCAACCGCGCCAACTAAGGTCATTAAGATGATCTTTCTATGTTGAGCCACAATAAACTCGCTGAGTTTCAACGCCACCTTTGAACGCTTGGCATTGCTTCTCTTTACCTTTGGATAGCCAAAGAACTGGAAGAAAAGTGGGATCACTAAGAAGGTGGCAACAAGCGCTAATATCATGCCTGCCGCTGAAATGACCCCAAGCTCTCCGAGTCCGTTATAAGCCGTCGGATAGAAGCTCAAAAAGCCGATGGCGGATGATAAGGCACACAGACCTAGTGGTGAGATACAGTGCTGAACAGAGAGCGCCAAACTTTCACGGTTATCATGTCCCTTTAATCTTTGTTCATACACATGCAAGCTAAGGTGAACGGCAAAATCGACACCCAAGCCAATGAAAATAACCATGAACACGATGGAAATGGTATTAAACGAGCCCACCAAAAATAGGCCTGCCGCAAAGGTCCAAATCAAGCCAACGATTACCGCAAGGTAGCTGGCAACGATAATCCTTAAAGAGCGAATCCCCACCGCAAGAATCAGTATCAAACTGATGAGTGATACCGTCCCCGCAAGCGCTACGCTATCGTTCGCATCTTGAATCTCATCATAATCTAACGCCGTTTGTCCGGTCACTCGCACCATCACATCCGCAGGCATACCCACACCCGCGATCACTTCACGAACCGTATTCATAATGAGTTTATTGGGTTCTGTTTCAGAGTAATCAGGAACGGCAGTTAAGCTGATCACATAGCCATTGGGTACAGAGACATCTGCAAATAACAGGCTCTGCCAATCAACGTCTTTATCTTGCATCGCCTCGAGCAGTGGCTGAATCAATGTGTTGATTTCTTCGGGAGAGCGTTCGCTAGCAGAGAGCTTTTCGTCAAGGGCACCAAGATAAGGCTGTAAGCTGTTCATCTGAGTGGAGACCATGACCTCAGGCAATAGCAGTGCTACTTTGTCCCTAAGGGATTGGTATTCTTTATCACTTAGAAAGCCGATAGCGTATTGTTCAAACCATTGCAAGGTAGACGGGGCGAACACATCAGCAAACAGCTGACGCGTTTTGAATGCCTCTGCCAATTTCTCGGTCGCTATCTTGGCTTGTTCACCATCTTTTGATGAGACCGCGATGATGATGTTTCCAGAGTCAGGGAATACCGCCTCTACCGCATCAAGATTGTCACGCCACTCCCCTTTTTGTTCCACAAGCTCACTGAGATCCGCATTCATAGAAAAATGAGTCGACCCATAATAGCCAGCAGCCATAGTAACCATGATGAGAAGTAGCAAAAGGGTCTTTGGGAAACGAATAATAGTGTCAGTGAAACGTTGCACAGTAGGTGCCTCAACAAAGCGACGGTCGAAAAAAGTAGGCAAATTATTGAACAAGAGCCTGTTTTAAGCAATCTATACAGCGAGTTATCGGCAATTCATCGCTCAGACGGTCACATAATCGTCATTTTCTCGCGACACAATAGGCTTTTGAACCAAAGATTGTTCGGTTTCATCATTGAAAAGCCTCAAACGATATCAATACGAACGCTACGCTGTGCTCTGCCGGTTAGCCTATCCTCGCGTATTCAAACAAACCGCCTTTGGTTTCGACCCCAACGGTCAGCGCATTATTCGCAATGCCCAAGGCAATATCATGATGCGGGTGCTTTGGAACAAGCAACGTGAAGAAGTGGTGCTGGTGATAAAGGGCTCCCACAGTGTCAAAGACTGGTTGCTAAACCTTGGATTCTGGCACAAGAGCTGCAAAAATTTCGGCCTCGACTACTCCATCCACGCCGGCTTCCACTATCTCCTGTCTCAAGAAAGCCCTCCTTCTCACAGAGATGACAAGCTTGGGCTGTCGGTATTTGAGCGTGTTTTGGCCATCATTGAGCCACGTCTTGAAAGTGGATACCGCCTTGTTATCACCGGTCATTCATCGGGAGGTGCCATCGGCAGTGTCATTGGGGATTATGTTGAGCGTCATTACCCCAAAGCCATCAAGCGCATCGTTACCTTTGGCCAGCCTGCGGTGGGTTGCTGGCGCTTTAAAAAGCATTATCGACTGTCACATAAAACCTATCGCGTCTGCTGCGACCTAGACATAGTGACCTTTATGCCCTTAATTCCCCTCGCTTATTGGCATGTTGGAAAGTTGCTTTGGCTGTACAACGGGCGCATCTATGAAAATACGCCTACCTTCATTCGCTTAGGGCGCTCTCTAATCAGTTGGCTCATTCGCCCTTTCTCTTATCATTTAATGAGCAAGTACATCCGTAACAAGGATTTCTTTGACGAGCATTAGATCGCTCTCATCCACATCTACGTATTAACATTCACTAGCAAATCAGTGGGTGCGATCAGGATGAATGATAAAAAACGCGGGTTAATATGGTTTGGCAACGATTGCCGAATCAACGACAACAATCTACTCATTAGAGCCAATCATGAGGTAGAGGAGTTGATTTGCGTTTATCTGCCCTACTCTAAAATTACCAATTCAGAAGATGAGCACACTCCCGTTGCTAGGTCAGAGCACCTTGAACGTTTTGAACACGAATCTTTAAGCAACTTGGCGGACTCTCTCAGCCGGTACGGTCACAGACTATATACACCACACGATTTTCCCCAACTTTGCCAGATCATAGATACGCTGCAGATCAACACTCTATATCGAGCGTTTCACCCTGGTATGTATGAGCAAGAAGCGGAGAAAGCCATTGCTCAGACATTTCCACAGCTGACTGTGTGCAATGCCTATACAGGATCTTTGTTCCACCAAAGCCAACTTCCTTTTACGCCTGAGACGTTACCTGCAACCTTCACCCAATTTAGAAAGCGCGTAGAACATCTCACTATCGTCGAACCCCTGGAGCAACCTGTAACCTTACCCGCCCCCATTGGTATTGATTGCATGTCCGCCGAGCCTATCTTCATGACAGAGGCAACCTTTGGCAACTTTGTTGGCGGTGAGGATGCAGGACAGAATCACCTGTCTCACTACTTTTCGTCGCAGCTCCCGCACAGTTATAAGCTGGTCAGAAACCGACTAGATGGTTGGGATAACTCGACCAAATTTTCCCCATGGCTAGCTTCTGGCAACCTTTCAGCAAGACAAATCTGGCACAGCGTTATTCAATTTGAGCGCGACCACGGCGCGAATGATTCAAGTTACTGGATCAAATTTGAATTGCTTTGGAGAGAGTTTTTCCATTGGTACAGTGCATGGCATCAAGAAAAGTTGTTCCACTCTGGAGGCATAAGCAAAGAGCCACAGCTATGGGATGACGACGCAGCGACACTGGAGGCGTGGATCAACGGCGAGACGGGTTTTGATATCGTTGACGCCTGCATGAGACAGCTGAAAAACACGGGATTTATGTCAAACAGAGGCAGACAGTTGGTCGCCAGTTGTTTGATACACGAGCTTGGTTTGGATTGGCGCCTCGGTGCGTTGTATTTCGAACACAACTTAATTGACTATGACGTCGGCTCAAACTGGGGAAATTGGCAATACATTGCTGGTGTTGGCGCAGACGCCAAACCTGTCAGACGCTTCGACCTTGATAAGCAAACGCAGATGTATGACCCTTCGAGAGCCTTCATCAATCGTTGGCTAGATAAAGAGTGGCAAAAATGCGGATAATGATTGTAGGTGCAGGCGGTGGTATCGGTTCAGCCCTCCTTGAAAAATGCATGGAGGCCTTCCCTTTTGCTACCTTTGAGGCGACGTATCTGAGTAATAAGCCAGAGTTTGAAGCCGAACGGGTCTCATGGCATCGCCTTGACGTTACTGACGAAAGGCAGGTTGAAGAGCTGAGCCATCAGTTTTCCCAGATAGACTGGATCATCAACTGCGTTGGCCTTCTTCATTGCCAGCACCACGGCCCAGAAAAAAGCATCAAACAGCTCGATGCTGACTTCTTTATTGAAAACTTTCGCCGCAACACCTTGCCGACGTTACTTCTTGCTAAATACTTTCAAGACAAGCTTATGTCCAGCAACCAAACCGATGTCGCCAAATTTGTCACTTTGTCCGCCCGCGTAGGGAGCATCGAAGATAACCGATTGGGCGGATGGTACAGCTACCGAGCTTCAAAGAGCGCCCTTAATATGGCCCTTAAGAACCTGCGCAACGAATGGCAACGTAGTCACAAACCTATTGCAGTATTGGCCCTGCACCCTGGCACCACAGATACGCAGTTATCAGAACCTTTCCAAAGAAACCTACCCGAGGGTCAGTTAATGACACCAATGCAAACCGCACATTTGCTGCTCGAACAGATAGATGCGTTGGATGCGGATTCTTCAGGGACGTTTAAGGATTATGCGGGAGAGACAATTCCGTGGTAAACGTTGGCACTGGGTTCTGGGTTCTGGGTTCTGGGTTCTGGGTTCTGGGTTCTGGGTTCTGGGTTCTGGGTTCTGGGTTCTGGGTTCTTTAGTACTTTAGTCTTCAAAAGCATCATCCACCAGCAAAACGTCATTCCCGAAGTCTTTTATCGGGAATCTCTCAAGGCTCAACAAACTCAAATATAACAAAAGCTTGCCAACAATTTCTCAGTACGTCATTCTATATTCACAGTTAAAAATAGATTCGTAAACGCCCTCTTAAAGAGTATTTAAAGGAGCGGACATAAGGATATGTTAATGAAACACAAGATGAGACAAGGCTTTACCCTCATCGAACTGATTGTCGTAATTGTAATTCTAGGCTTACTGGCGGTAGTCGCAGCGCCACGATTTATTAATCTGCAATCAGACGCACGTATAGCGACGTTGGATGGTATCGATAGTGCATTGGATTCTGCGATAACTCAGGTCCAATCAAAGGCCTATATCGAAGGACTGACAGCAGAGCCCACAATACCTGATGATCAGAATGACTATATTATCGATTTTGGTTTTGGGTCAGTAGAAATTGATTGGGGAACACTCTGTCCTGAAAGTCGTGGTGAATCAGGTGATGCCCTTACCGTTATCGACTTTTTGACCTTAGATACGAGTATCGACGTTACCTACGAAATAGGAAATAGACACACGGTGATTGGTTTTGATTATCCATTTCAGGAAAGTGATTTAAACAGTAGGAACTACACCGACTCTGACCTCCCTGATGGCTGCTATGTCATCTATGATTCATTCGGTGGTCGCACTGGGAATAATCGAACCTGCCCTGAAGATGGCTGTATCTGCACGGTGAGAGTAGTCGATACTGAGTGCTAAACCATCTAAACGGCAATGCCTCTTATCGCACAAACCAAAGCCTTGCACCATCTGAGATTCCGGCTCAAGGCCGGAATGACGTTTAGAGCAGGATAGATATAAGAGATTGAGATATTGAGGCAAAGGTTGAAATACTCTCAACCCCGTCATTCCCGAAGTCTTTTATCGGGAATCTAAAGTCGCACTAGCCCAACCAATTACTCTTATGATCCTTCCTTCTTCACTTTCTTCCTACGACACCGCTCCGAGCAATAAAGCACTTCATCCCAACATCGCTCCCACTTCTTGCGCCAGACAAAAGGTAGGCCGCAGGAGCGGCATACCTTAGAGGGAAGGTCCTTTTTCGCTATCCGCTTACTCACAACTTCTTAATGTAAAGGTCTTTAGAGTAAATACGCCCTTCAGCATTGTGCTTGGGAACGCCGCCGACATTCGGTCGTACTAAGCGCGCTTGCATAAAGTAATAGATCGGAGCGATAGGCATATCTGTGGCTAGGATAGATTCAGCTTGGTCATACAGCGCGCTGCGCTTTGTCTCGTCTGTTTCGGTTTGCGCTTTATCCAGCACCGCGTCGTATTCAGGGTTTGCATAGAAGGCAAAGTTTCTGTCGTTGTCTGAGGTAAACAAGCTTAAGAAGGTTGAGGCCTCGTTATAATCCCCGCACCAAGAGGCGCGCAGTACATCAAACTCCCCGGCCTTGCGCGCGTCCAGATAAGACTTCCACTCTTGGTTCTCTAAGGTGACATTCACTCCTAATGTCTTATGCCACATAGAGGCGATGCCAACTGCGATGCTTTTGTGGCTCTCTGAGGTGTTATATAGAAGGTTAAGTGTGAGAGGGTTTGATTCGTCATAGCCCGCCTCCTTCATCAGCGCTGCTGCTTTTTCGTCACGCTCTTTTTGAGTTAAGTTCGCATAATCTGGCTTTGTCGCATTAAAGCCCGCTACGTCTTTGTGAGCAAAGGTATAGGCTGGAAGGTGACCGCTATTGGTGATGCCTGTAGTCACCACATCGCGCATGATGCTGTAAGACAAGGCTTGCCTGACCTTAGGGTCTTTAAGGGCTTCGCGCTGTGTATTAAACGCGTAGTAGTAAGTGCACAACAAAGGCGCTACTTGATACGCATCTGGAAGGTCTTTAGCCAGCTTGGTGGCCATTTGCGCCGGCACATCGGAGGTAATATCCACCTCTCCGCTACGATAACGATTATAAGCCGCCATTTGGCTTTCAAACGGGATATAGGTGACTTTATCTAATCGTGTATCCTTGCTATCCCAGTAATTTGGATTGCGCTTAAGCGTGATTTTTTCATTCACCACCCACTCGTCTATGACAAATGCCCCATTGGATACCAAGTTTCCTGGCCTTGCCCATGAATCAGGATTGGCCTCCACACTCGCTTTATGAATCGGCATCATAACGGTATGACCGGTCATCGCTAAAAAGTATGGCACTGGCTTAGATAAGGTGATCTTAAGAGTGTGGTCATCCAACGCTTCCACGCCGAGACTATCAGGAGACTTCTTCCCCTCAATAATATCTTCAGCATTGAGCATTTCGGTCAGCTTCAGATACCAAGCATTCGGTGATGCAGTGTTAGGGTCAACCGCTTTACGAAGGCTATAGACGAAATCGTCAGCCGTGACAGGGTCACCATTAGACCACTTGGCGTTCTTCCGAAGATAGAAGGTAAACTCTTGATTGTTTTCATTGTCCCAGCGCTCAGCGGCACCTGGAATGACGTTGCCATCGGCATCTTGAATAACCAAGCCCTCAAAAAGATCGCGAACCACGTGCATCTCTGGTAGCCCTTCCGCTTTAATTGGGTTTAGGGTGGCTACTTCGGCATCATTGGCGCGCACTAGCTCTTGGCTAGACGCAAGCGTTACATTTTGAGGCAATGGATTTGCCAACACTTGAGATGAAAATTGGCTAGCGATGAGTACTGAGGTCGCGAGTACGCTAAGTGAAGGCAGGGTCATGAAATATCCTTATCTGCGAAATAATCTACCGTGACTTCAATTGTTACATAACTCTTTGAAATTACGATACGAATAATTCTTTTGATATCACACTATTTACACCCGGTGCCCATTTCCCTTTAAAAACAGATCCACACAACTTTCAATGTAGGCTGCACGCTGTTCGGGGGTTTCACCACTATCCTCCCCCAAATTTGCCCAATACACAGCTCTACCATGAAACAGTAACAGCAATTGCATAGCGCCGTCCTCTGCTGATCCTTGAAGAGACAACTCACCTGCATCTACTTTTTTAAAGAGATAATTGCTCAACACCCGATTGGTCATTTTGGGGCCGGATTCAAGATAAAGCGCCGCTAGATCTGGATGCAATTCCAGTTGGCTAATGGCATTGCGAAAGGTTTGCTGCACCCCTTTATCCAACATCATATTTTGAAAGCGAACACCAAACTCAAGTAGCACATCCCTAACCGGAGCGTCGGTATTAAACGCGTTTTCATCAATACGGTTACTCACACACTTAGACTGTATGCAGGTTTCAAACAACACATCTTTGGTTTTGAAATGGGCATACACCGTTTGTTTTGAGACGTTAGCGGCCTTAGATATGGCATCCATACTCACCCCATAACCGTGCTCCGCAAACAACTTTCCTGCCGCTTGAAGAATTTGATCTCTTTTACGCTCACTTCTGCTAACCATGTCTTCTCTCAAATACTCAATATTTTTTACAAATATAACCCAATCAAACTGGACAGTCTAGTTTGATTGGGTTTTAATAGACTCATAAACGTTGCATCAAGGATGTCTGTCATGTTGTACACATCAAAATTCAAAGTCGTTTCACTATTGTCATTGTCAGTAGCGATCAGTGGCTGTTTTGATTCAAAGGCCCAACAAGAAGAGTACGTACAAACCGTCTCTGTTCAAACCTATACCCTTCAGCAAAGCGAGCAATATCAAGTAGAGCGCGAGTATGTAGGTACCGTTCAGGCAGGACAAAAAGCACGTCTTGGATTTGAGTTTGCAGGAAAAGTGTCCAGCATATTGGTCGATGTAGGGGATAAGGTCGACAGAGGTACTCCTCTAATCACCCTTGATACTCAGTTACTAGAGACCGAGGCTAGGCAGTTAAGAGCACAGCGAAATGAAATACGCGCCCAGTTAAACTTGGTGGATGCTAACCTCAAAAGGCAGCAGTCGCTCAAATCAAAAGGGTTTAGTGCTGAAGCGGAAATTGATGCGCTCAACAGCCAAAAAGGCGTGCTGCAAGCGAATACCGTCAGGCTCAACGCTGTCATTCAGGCAAACAGTCTTAAACAAACCAAGTCGACAATTAAGGCGCCCTACTCCGGTACGGTCAGCAGACGCCACGTTTCTCTCGGTGACGTTGTCAATGCCGGCTCCCCCACACTGACTCTACTATCAGAAAATGACAAAGAAGCCTTCATCGGCATCCCAACCATACAATTGCGTAAAGTCAGCCAGATATCCGACCCGAAGATTCGTATTGGCAAGAATCAGTATGACGCCAAGTTGATCAACCCTGGTGGAACTGTCGATCTTAACTCTCGCAGTATTGGTCTGCGCTACCTTCTGCCCGACACTGCGCGAGTACTGGATGGGCAACTTGCTTATCTGACCTGCACCGAGAACATCCCTGAAGCTGGCTTTTGGATTCCGAATACAGCATTAACTGATGGGATTCGCGGCGTATGGAACGTGTTTGTCCTAACCCAAGACAACGTTATTGAGCGACGCAGTATTCAGGTGCTATTTGCCGACAATGAGCAAGCGTATGTAGCGGGTGCTATCTCTGAGGGTGAGCGCATTGTTGAAAACGGACTTCACCGCGTCGTACCTGGTCAAGTCGTCTCACCTAAGCAGGGCTAAGGATAGAATATGAAACTTATCAATATCATATCCAACACCCGACTACTTGTGCTGATGACCGCATTTTTGTTGGTCAGTGGCTTCTCTGCGCTGAATACCTTGCCAAGAGCGGAAGATCCAGTCATCAGCAATCGCTTTGCCAACGTCACCACCACCTTCCCTGGTGCCAGTGCTGAGCGTGTTGAGGCGCTAGTAACCGAAGTGGTTGAGAACAAACTGCGTGAACTCAGTGAGGTAAAGCTGCTTTCATCGACATCTCGCCCCGGCGTTTCTATCATTACCATTGAACTTAACGATGACATTACCCAGCCGGACGCTATATGGTCCAAGGCCCGCGACAAACTCTCTGACGTCACCCCTTTTCTTCCAGACGGCACTTTAGCGCCAGAGCTTGATAGCGACCACACCTACGCCTTTACTCTTATCGCTTCACTCATTTGGCAAGGTGAAGGGGAAAGTGACCTACTGACTTTAGGTCGATATTCAAAAGAGCTAGCCTCACGTTTGCGCTCACTCTCCGGTACAGAGTTTGTTGACGAATATGGCATGCCACAAGAGGAGGTACTAGTCAGCCTTGATACCAACAGCGTGGTCGCCATGGGCGGCTCTAGTGCCAGCATCGCCGATAGCCTTGATGGGGCAGACGCAAAGAACTCAGCCGGTGAACTGGTCAACGGTAACTCACGCTTTGGTCTAGAAATCGCCTCTGATCTCGACTCCCTTGAACGCATCCGCCAAGTGCCTATCTCTATTGACGAACAAGGGCACATGGTGCGCCTTGGTGATATCGCTACGGTCGAGCGAACCCAAAAGACCCCTGCTGATGAAATCGCCGTGATAGATGGAGCGCCTGGCGTTATAGTCGCCGCACGCATGCAATCACATCTTCGCGTGGACAAGTGGACGCCTCGCGCAGAGGCCCTCATTGAGCAGTATCAAACAGAGCTACCGAGCAACATTAAGGTCAATATCCTCTTTAATCAGCAAGGGTATACCGAATCGCGACTATCGGAATTAAGCGGTAGCTTGCTGCTCGGTTTTAGCATTATCTTGGTGGTGCTGCTGCTCACACTCGGCTTTAGAGCTGCAATTATGGTGGCAATCGCTCTTCCTTTAACTTCTATGCTCACCTTGGTATTGATGAAGTTTACAGGAATCCCTATCAATCAGATGTCCGTCACAGGCCTGATTGTGGCATTGGGCATAATGGTCGATAACGCCGTAGTGATGGTGGATACTATTCAGACCTACCGACTGCAAGGTAAGGCGAAACTCGAATCAGCACTTAAGGCGATTGAACACCTTTGGGTGCCGTTATTAGGCTCCACTCTAACTACAGTTTTGGCCTTTGCACCTATCTTCTTAATGCCTGGCGCGAGTGGCGAATTCGTTGGTGCTATCGCCATTACGGTATCCTTCTCTCTAGTGGGTTCATACCTTATTTCTCACACTATCATTGCCGGGTTCGCCGCGCAGATATTACCGAGTCATACATCGTCGAATCGCTGGTATCAAACTGGGGTACATTTTCCTGCGCTCACTCTAGCTTTTTCTAAAACTGTGGCATTTGCCATTCACCGTCCGCTCATCGCCATTGCCTTGGTAATTACTGTTCCCATTGGCGGATACCTGAGTATGTCGCAATTGACAGAGCAGTTCTTCCCGCCATCAGACAGAGATATGTTTGAGGTGCAAGTGTACCTATCGCCTCAAGCGAGCATCTACGCCACCGAACAAGCCACAAAGAAAGTGGACGCCATCATTCGAGAATATGAGGGAGTCGAGCAAGTCAATTGGCTACTCGGGGCTAACTTCCCTTCTTTCTATTACAACCTGCAAGCCTCGCAAAGCAAAGCCCCCTACTTTGGGCAAGCGATGGTGAAGATGGATACCTTCCAGTCGGCGAACGATGCAATTCCAAAGCTGCAACGTCAGCTCAGCCAAAGCATACCCAACGCACAGATTTTAGTGCGCAAGTTAGAGCAAGGCCCTCCGTTCAAAGCGCCCATAGAGCTGCGCATTTACGGGGAAAACCTAGATAGACTGAAAATGATTGGCGAAGATATCAGACTGATATTGGCCAATACCAATCACGTCACCCACACCAGAGAGACATTACAACCGGGCACACCAAAGGTGTGGCTTGATGTAGATGAAGATACAGCAAAATTAAACAACCTAGCGTTAAGCGACTTTGCCGACCTTCTACAAGCGACCTTAGTGGGCAGAGAAAGTGGTAGCATCATTGAGGCGAGTGAATCTATTCCAGTGCGCGTGCGCGTGGGTGATTCGGATAGAGAAAATATTACTCACTTGAGTAATTTAAGACTGCCTGTTGTTTCTGAGATGTACACCACAGGCATCAGTATCTCGACAATTGCCGAGCTTAAGCTCACGCCAAGCCGTGGCGCAATCCCAAGGCGTGATGGACAGCGAGTGAATACCATTGAAGGCTATCTCGAATCTGGCGTTTTGCCACAAACCGTGCTCAATGACTTTCAAAAAGCGCTAGAGAGTTATTCTTTACCGACAGGCTATCGTATGGAGTTTGGCGGCGAATCAGCGGAGCGCGATGAGTCCGTTAACAGCTTGATTGCCAACCTGTCGATGGTGATCACCTTAATGATCTTGGTGGTCGTCATTTCCTTTAATTCATTTAGGTTAAGCGGAATCATCTTTGCCGTTGCCGGCCTTGCAGCAGGCCTTGGGATACTGTCGGTATTCCTCTTCGACTACCCGTTTGGCTTTACCGTTATTATCGCCATGCTCGGCATTGTCGGTTTAGCTATTAACGCCGCCATCGTCATACTAGCGGAGCTAAAAGCAAGCCCAGAAGCGTGCGCAGGCGACAAAGAGGCAATACTAACGGCTGTAATGAGTTGTACCAGGCACATAACCTCAACCACCATCACTACCGTGGGAGGCTTTACCCCTCTCATTATTGGTGGCGGAGGCTTCTGGCCCCCATTTGCGGTCGCCATCGCCGGAGGCACAACACTGACAACGCTTATTTCCTTCTACTTCGTGCCAGCAATGTTTAAGTTAATGGCGAAAAAACCGAAAGCAGAGTTGGTGACGTCGTCCTGATGAAAATCAGGATCTTAGAAAGTGCCAAAGGTCTGCTCTAGCAACTCCTAAGATACAGGATAAACACTCCGTGTTTTCCAGTATGACGCTACGTTTCGTTGAAAATGTGACGGAGTTAGACCGTCATCCTGATGAAAATCAGGATCTTAGTGAGTGCCAAAAGTCAGCTTTAGCAACCCCGAAGATACTGGATAAACACTGCGTATTTTCCAGTATGACGCTACGTTTCGTTGAAAATGTGCGGAGTTAGACCGTCATCCTGATGAAAATCAGGATCTTAGAAAGTGCCAAAGGTCAGTTTTAGCAACCCCTAAGATACTGGATAAACACTCCGTGTTTTCCAGTATGACGCTACGTTTCGTTGAAAATGTGCGGAGTTAGACCGTCATCCTGATGAAAATCAGGATCTTAGTGAGTGCCAAAGGTCAGCTTTAGCAACCCCCAAGATACTGGATAAACACTGCGTGTTTTCCAGTATGACGCTACGTTTCGTTGAAAATGTGACGGAGTTAGACCGTCATCCTGATGAAAATCAGGATCTTAGTGAGTGCCAAAGGCCAACTTTAGCACCCCCCAAGATACTGGATAAACACTCTGTGTTTTCCAGTATGACGCTACGTTTCGTTGAAAATGTGACGGGGATAGACCCTCATCCTGATGAAAATCAGGATCTTAGTGAGTGCCAAAGGCCAGCTTTAGCAACCCCTAAGATACTGGATAAACACTGCGTGTTTTCCAGTATGACGATGTGCGCCACAAATATGACGAGTCCAGAACGTCATCCTGATGAAAATCAGGATCTTAGAAAATGCCAAAAGTCAGCTTTAGCACCCCCCAAGATACTGGATAAACACTGCGTGTTTTCCAGTATGACGGCATTACTCCTTTATCCCGCCCCACCACCCAAATGTTACAAATAAATCTAAATTGTTAACGATGATCACTACAGAAAGCTAAAAAAGCACCAATGCAAACGATTATCCACTAGACATTGAGATTTATCCTTTTATGCTATGTGCTGCTTACCTTTAATTACAATTACTCACAAGAGGTCAGCAAACCCAAGAAAAGCGTTTAAGCCAGCGTCTTATAACTTATAAAAACCCTGGGAGCGGCTTTCTCATCCCAGTTATATGGATATATTATGCAAAACACATTCATCGCCCGTATGGCCAAGGGTAACCTTGTCCTGCAAATCTTAGTCGGTATCGTTGCCGGCGCCCTTTTAGCCGTTGCTTCTCCTTCTGCCGCCACCAGCGCAGGACTACTAGGTAGTCTGTTTGTTGGTGCTCTAAAGGCCGTTGCTCCTATTTTGGTATTTATCTTGGTGGCAGCCTCTATTGCCAACCAGAAGAAAAACCAACATACCTACATGCGTCCGATCGTCATCCTGTATTTAATTGGTACCTTTTTAGCTGCGATCACCGCTGTTCTACTTAGCTTTGCATTCCCAACGACGCTAACCCTAGTTGACAGTGCAACAGGTGCGACACCTCCTCAAGGGATTGCAGAAGTTCTACACACGCTTCTATTTAAGATCGTCGACAACCCAGTACACGCTCTAATGGATGCTAACTACATTGGTATTCTTGCTTGGGGTATCGGTCTAGGTCTTGCGCTTCACCACGCTTCTGACACAACGAAAGCGGTTTTTGAAGACCTTAGCCACGGCGTATCACAAATTGTTCGCTTTATTATCCGCCTAGCCCCATTTGGTATCTTCGGTTTGGTTGCTGCAACGTTTGCAACAACAGGCTTTAGTGCACTTCTTGGCTATGCAAACCTACTGTTTGTTCTACTAAGTGCAATGGCAATCATCGCGCTAGTGGTTAACCCAATCATTGTTTGGGTTAAAACTAAGCAAAACCCATACCCGCTAGTACTTCAGTGTCTACGTGAAAGTGGTGTTACTGCGTTCTTCACCCGTTCAAGTGCAGCGAACATTCCAGTCAACATGGCACTGTGTGAGAAACTAAAACTAGACGAAGATACTTACTCTGTATCTATCCCACTAGGCGCAACCATCAACATGGGTGGCGCAGCAATCACAATCACAGTACTAACGCTTGCAGCAGTGCATACGCTAGGCATTGAAGTAGATATCCTATCGGCTATCCTACTTAGCCTTATCGCTGCAGTTTCTGCATGTGGTGCATCAGGTGTTGCGGGCGGTTCACTACTGCTTATTCCTCTAGCATGTAGCCTATTTGGTATTCCAAACGAAGTGGCAATGCAGGTTGTTGCGGTGGGCTTCATCATCGGCGTAATCCAAGATTCTGCTGAAACAGCCCTAAACAGCTCAACAGACGTAGTATTCACTGCTGCAGTGTGTCGCGCTGAACACGCTAAAGGACAAGTTTAACCAATCACAGCGCTAATGCTGAGTTAGCACGCTTTATTGGATTAAGTGATTGAAAGTCTGATTTTGATACTCTATCAAAGTCAGGCTTTTTACTTTTATAGGTAGTACGTCAATCATAAAAGTAAAATGCCTAAAGTGAGTATTAGGAGCGAGGGTGCCCTCTCGACACTACCTTAGAAAGAAGGCTATTTTTGATTTTGTGCTCTAGCAAAGAAAAGTGAATCCCTCTAATCGCTCCTTCCAATTTCCAAAGCAAGTTAATGCTCAGATCTAAGCCGTAGATTTGTTGTAGCCTTTTAAAAGACTCACTTGATCCTGCTTGCTTTAACTCTGCAATATCAATAATGCCTACTCTCGCCAGCATTCTCTCAATACTGAGCTGTAGGTTAGGTAAGTCTCGAATTCGGTCATGACAATTGCATTTGATCTTATCTTGCTTCGCAATCTCAATGGATCGAAAAAACAGCAATTGAACTCGAGCTCTCTCCTGTGCATGCATGTCAGTAATGTCGTAGTACTGGACCTTGGCACAGCCTATTCGTTTTTGATATTGATACTGTTCGCATCCCCAATCAATGAGCTCTTCTGTGAGCGTTTGACCTCCTCTTAAGAACGCCTTGTTATCATCGACCAGTAAAAACATGGCATCGTTAACAAAATAGCCCGTCCCTCCAAACATAGGACGTGTACAAAGTCCTTCAAAGCGTTCAATATCATCAATTACAGCCTTAATTCCATTTATAGCCACAACACAATTCTCCTTAGTTCCATCTCACTACCGTACGTAAATACACAAAGAATGCTTATGCAAACGGTACCTTATAATTTTTGCGGGCAGGCATACGGTTGTCGAGTAAACGCTAGTATTATTGCAATGATGAAAAGGACTACTTGCTGCGAGCTAGATCGCACCCAACATTCACACAAGAAATTGTATTATTTGAAAAAATTCATGGCTAAAGAGAACAATAGTTATTCGTCTCTTGAATAAGCTTGGTGTAAGCTAGTCCATCTTCGAAAGGATTCATGCAAGGTCAGATAATTCACTTGCATATAAACATTAAGAGCCCCAGCAACATATGTTTTCAGGATTATTATTCATTTTCATACCCCTTATTGTTGGGTATCTGATTTCAGTCAAAAACTCCCGTATTCTCGATAAGATCAATCAATTCTGCTCGCACACTGTGTTATTCATCCTATTCCTTATGGGTCTGAGTATTGCGGGGATGGATAACCTTGGCGGCAACATCAAGCAGATTCTGACTGTCACCGCATGCTTTTTTGTCAGCATGAGTGTATTCAACTTATTCGCTCTACCCTTCATCGATGCGAAGTTGCCGCTGGCGGTTGATGGAAAGCAAAATAAATTGCCATTGCTACAAATGGCATCAGAGTCATTAAAGTTGGTCGTTGTGGTCGCTCTTGGGGTCATTATCGGTCTGGTTTTTCCAGGCTATTGGTCGTGGGTGCATGCGGCGAGTGAGTGGACCTTGTTTGTACTGCTGTTCTTAATTGGTATCCAGCTTAGAAACAGTGGCCTGACGCTTCGTGAAATTATCATCAACAAACACGGACTTATCATCGCAGGCGTTATTGTCATTACATCATGGCTAGGCGGTATTGTTTCGGCTCTGTTATTGGACTTACCCCTTAGTCAGGGACTGGCTATGGCGTCTGGCTTTGGCTGGTACTCATTAACTGGCATCCTGATCACCGATAATTACGGGCCTTTGTATGGCAGTGCCTCTCTAATCGTCGAGTTATTAAGAGAATTAGTAGCGCTTATCTTCATTCCCATGCTAATAAAAACTCGCCCTTGCACTGCCATTGGTTACGCAGGTGCTACTGCTATGGATTTTACCTTGCCAGTAATACAACAAACCGGCGGAATTCGCTGTGTACCTGTTGCTATCGTGAGCGGTTTTATCCTTAGTCTGCTTGTTCCTATCTTGATCCTGACCTTTTCGGGATTGGGAATGTAAAGATAAGGCGCGATCGCTCACATTCAATCATTGAACGCTTTGGTAATTGATATGAGATTTGCTAGATTAGCCACACTACACTCGTAGGGTCTATCAACCTAGGGAATAATAAGATGAACAAAACGCTGGTTTTACTGTTGTCAGCCTTGCCAACTTTTGCATTTGCAGCAAACACGGAATGTCAGATCGAAAAATACGACACCTACATCGATGCCTCAATCAACTGGTATCAAGATCTTGCCACTATGACGAGTCAAGATTCACCAGAGCTTAAAGAAGTGAGTGAGTGGTTCCTAGAGGGCCGTAAAAAGCACTTTGAATTAAATCGTGCTGCTGTACATACCTTTTTAGAGTCTCAACCGAACAAAGTCTCTACTGAATTAGACGTTGAGTCCTGGTTACAGCTCTCCCAAAGCGATATTAAAGAACTAGCCACTCGTGATGATGAATTAGGCAACATCGCTAAACAAAGCTTCGAATATCGTCAAGCGAAGTCACACCCACAGAACTATGAATTCCGCTCAGCTCTTGCTGATCTACTCAGTCATCCAAACAAGATCCAAGGCGCTCTCGATTCATATAACCAGTCAATTCAAGACGTTGTCGCAATGGACTGTAAATCTTAGTCACTCATTGACTCTGTTTATAAAAGCAACACATAAAAAATAATGCGAGACTTTGCTTCATTTATTTATTACATTGTCTCGCAATTTCAGCAATACAAACGCATTCAATATGGTTTCACAGGATAAAACAGCGAAAGTTGATTTCGAAAGCTTACTCAGAATATTTACTGTCCCGGAAGGGCCAGAATCTACACTGACTCAAATCGAAGACAGGCTTTCACTAAACCTGAATGAATTCCTAAAAGAGCATATCGTTGCTGAGGAAAAGCCTCTTCGAGAAATCGAGAAAGACTTCAATGATTCCCTGTTGCCTGAGTCACCAACTTTCGTCTCAGAGCACACTCAGCACTTGCTAGACACTCTAGTGTCTCACTCTGTACACACCTCATCGCCAAGCTTTATTGGCCATATGACGTCAGCACTGCCTTATTTCTTGATGCCACTATCAAAGATCATGATTGCGCTGAATCAAAACTTGGTGAAAATCGAAACCTCCAAAGCCTTCACGCCATTAGAGCGTCAAGTCTTGGGTATGTTGCATAACCTAATTTATGCACAGGACGATGACTTCTACGCAAAATGGATGCATAGCGCACAGCACTCCCTTGGCGCATTTTGCTCTGGCGGGACCATCGCGAACATCACCGCTTTATGGGTGGCAAGAAACAATGCGTTCCCTGCCGACGGTGACTTTAAAGGCATCGAGCAACAAGGTATTTTCAAGGCGCTTAAGCACTATGAGTATGAAGGCATTGCAATCCTTGTATCCGAGCGTGGCCACTATTCACTGAAGAAAGCCGCCGACGTTTTGGGTATTGGCAGAGAAAGCCTGATTGCCGTCAAGACTAATGAGAACAACAAGATCTGTCTCGATGATTTAGAGGCGAAACTGGTTGAGCTTGAATCAAACCGCATTAAAACCATCGCAGTCGTCGGGATAGCCGGTACCACAGAAACCGGTAACATTGATCCGCTAGAAGATATCGCCAAGCAATGCCAAAAGCACCAATGTCACTTCCATGTTGATGCTGCATGGGGCGGCGCGACCCTGATGTCTAATAAACACCGTCACCTGCTTGCGGGCATTGAACTTGCCGATTCTGTCACCATTGATGCGCACAAACAGCTGTACATCCCAATGGGCGCTGGCATGGTTCTGTTTAAAGACCCTCACGCCATGGCAAGTGTTGAGCATCACGCGGCCTACATTCTGCGAAAAGGTTCAAAAGACCTTGGTAGCCATTCCCTTGAGGGCTCTCGCTCGGGTATGGCCATGCTGGTGTACTCAAGCATGCACATTATCAGCCGACCAGGGTATGAGTTGTTAATCAATGAAGGTCTAGACAAGGCGCAATACTTTGCAGATTTAGTCAGTCAGCAGGACGATTTTGAGCTAATCACCGACCCTGAGTTATGTTTGCTCACGTATCGATATATCCCAGCGCGTGTTCGTTTGGCACTAGAAAAGGCCAGCGGCAAGAATAAGCACAAGCTAAACGAATTACTGAATGGTTTGACGCAATTTATCCAGAAGCGTCAACGTGAAAATGGTTTGTCATTTGTATCGCGCACTACACTCACGCCAAAGCAATGGGATAGCATGACCACTATCGTCTTTAGAGTGGTATTAGCAAACCCATTGACCACACACGATATACTCAACAGTGTTCTCAATGAACAGCGTGAGATCGCTAAGATGGCGCCATCGCTAAACAAACAGATAGATGCCCTCGTCAGCACTATCGAATCTGAGTTGTAATTTTTTTACTCACAAATTAAATAGCCGCTAAATATTGCACAATTTGGTGGCTAAATACGGGTAATTTACGGCTTCAAGTTTGAAGTTTGTCATATTCTAACGCATTACTTGTCATTAAATTTCGGTTTTGTTACACCGCTAGAACATAACGGTATATACTGATTTCATTCGTTTTTTCGCGCCCGTCGGTCTCATTATTGAGTTCACGCATTCAAATTATTCAATAAGCCAACTTCATGAATACTTTAGAAAAAGTACAAAAAAATTTAGAGAACTTCAGTAAGTCCGAAAGAAAGGTTGCTGAAGTAATAATGGCTAACCCCCAAACGGCAATTCACTCGAGTATCGCAACTTTAGCCAAGCTGGCTGATGTCAGCGAGCCAACAGTGAACCGTTTTTGCCGTCGTTTAGACACCAAAGGGTTTCCAGATTTTAAATTACACTTGGCGCAAAGCCTAGCGAATGGCACTCCCTACGTTAGCCGAAACGTTGAAGAAAACGATGGCCCTGATGCCTACACTCATAAGATTTTTGAGTCGACCATGGCCTGCCTTGATGTGGCAAAAAACAGTTTAGATGCGCAACAAGTCAACCGAGCTGTCGACTTACTCACTCAAGCAAAGCGTATCTCATTTTACGGACAAGGCGCCTCTTCTGCTGTTGCAAAAGATGCTCAAAACAAATTTATTCGCTTCAATATCCCAATTACCTGCTTTGACGATCCTGTTATGCAGCGCATGAGCTGTATCAATAGTACTGACAATGACGTGGTAGTTTTAATTTCTCACACAGGCAGAACCAAAAGCCTGATCGAAATTGCGCACCTAGCCCGAGACAATGGCGCAACGGTTATTGCCATAACATCAAAGAACTCTCCACTGGATAAAGCAGCGTCCCTGACTATCACCCTAGATATATCAGAAGATACCGATGTGTACATGCCAATGGCGAGCCGTGTCGTTCAAATGACGATCATCGATGTATTGGCTACTGGCTTTACATTGCGACGTGGTAGTAGCTTCAGAGACAACCTAAAACGCGTAAAAGAAGCACTGCGTGAGTCGCGCTTCGGTAAAGACGAACAGTTTTAATTCCAAGACAATCATAAAAAATGCGCGATTTATCGCGCATTTTTTATCTCAGCAAGACTCAAACCATTTCCGGTAAATCGTCACCCTGCTCTCTTCTGTCCTGCCTATTATCTTGTCTATGGTCACAGGCACACACTTGATTTAACACCTCAACCAATCGGTCCTGAGTTAGCGGCAATGGATTTCCCTTAATTGCCACAGATTTCAAGGCATCCTCTGCAATTGAATCGAACGACACGTCGCATATTCCATAGTGGGACAAGGTCGGCAACTCGAGCTTATCCAACATGCTATTGACCCAATGTATGCCATCATCCATATGCGCGTCATCATTCTCCGTAACAAACTGAGCAATCTTACGGTAACGCGTCAGAAGATCGTTGCGCCCACTTTGTTTAGCCGCTCGCATGTTCTCATTCATTACAAAAGGAGCCAGTCTGGCGGTGATTACGCTGTGGGGTGCTCTGATCTTGCCTCCCAAAGCAGAAGCTAAGCCATGAGCCGCACCTAGTTTTGCATTGGTAATCGCCATTCCACCCAACATGGCGGCAAATGAGAGATCCGAACGTGCTCTTGGGTTGTCTTGACGACATCCAGCAATAATAGAGCGGGCTAAGCGCCTAAGGCCTTCTTCACAAATCATATCGGTCAACGGATTTGGCTCTCCGCAGACATAGGCTTCCATTAGATGAGTAAATGCGTCCATGGCACCTCGCCCAGACGTCTGAGGATCAGTGCCGTAGGTTAGTGTAGGATCCACTATGGCAACGTTAGGCAGCATCTCCGGACTGCGAAGGCTTACTTTTACCTTGTCTTGGCCTGATTTTAGTACGGCATTTTTAGTGACTTCCGCGCCTGTACTGGCTGTCGTTGGAATGGCAATCATAGGAAGAGGGGCCGCTTTAATTGGCACATTTCGCCCCACTACTTCCACATAGTCGTACAGATCCCCATTATTAGTCACCATTGCTGCTAGCGCTTTCCCCATATCAATCACGCTGCCTCCGCCAATAGCCACCACCATATCTGGCTTGAAGCGGCGCGCAACAACAGCGGACTCCTCGACCATAGTAATATTGGGTTCGTTGCTCACGGAAATATGTTGATAGCGCATTGACTGGCTTTTTAGATAACGGGTAATCATTTGCGAGCGAGAGAGATCCTTCCCTGTCACTAGCAAAACGCTATAACCAAATTGATTAAGGATTGAGAGCGATGATTGAAGAGCCCCCTCGCCGAATACGATCCTTGATGTAGTCATAAACTGAAACATAGAAACATCCTCTGTTAGTCTCTAGGGTAAGCATTAGCATGCACCCTAATGGGCACTAATTTATTGATTTACTTCAATCAAATTTTTCATAAAGACCTACAAACAGTTTACATTACATATCAGATCACACTTCGTTTGATATCTAGTTTTGATTAAACCGTCACCGCTTAGTTTTGATAGGTGCTTCCTATCACAGTAACAGGTAATTTATTCTTTATTTCAGTGAAGGGTTGAGGCATAGTTTCTGCAACGGAAAAGGAGAATTTTATGTTTGTAGTTATTTTTGGTCGTCCAGGCTGCCCATTCTGCGTTCGCGCAAAAGACATTGCTGAAGAGCTTAAAGAGAAGCGTGAAGATTTTAACTATCGTTACGTTGATATCCATGCAGAAAGCATTTCGAAAGCAGACCTAGAGAAGACTGTTGGTAAACCTGTAGAAACAGTACCTCAGATCTTTATCGACCAAGACCACGTTGGTGGTTGCACAGAATTTGAAGCTTACGCGAAAGAGAACCTAGAGCTTTACGCTTAAGTAAATTGGCTTAATTAACAAGCTAAAGTACACATTAATCCCCAATAACTGTTATTCAGATATTGGGGATTTTTTTGTGTGCAAAAAACAACCTTACCGCTTGCATTGCAAACAATTTCAGTACGATTTTTTCTCTGGATAATTTTTGATAGGCAAAAATGGAAAGTTACTTTCCAGCACATGATCCACGTGCTATTTATTCCAATTAACCTCTACAAAACAACAACTTAATCACCAAATGTGCATATTTAATGCAATTTACGGTCATTGATGTGATGCCTTCATCCCTGTATACCTAACTGCGTTCATACTAAAAATACTATATACAGACACAACTATGACTACTCAAAAAAACATCTTAGGCCATCCGCGCGGCCTATTTCTCCTATTTAGCACCGAGCTATGGGAACGATTCTCTTATTACGCAATGCGTGCCATCCTTGTTCTTTATCTTACAGACACCACGCTTAACGGCGGTCTTGGTTGGAGCACTAAGGAAGCACTTGATCTTTACGGTATCTATACTGGCCTAGTTTATATTACTCCTCTTATTGGTGGCTGGATTGCAGATAACTTCTTAGGACAACGTAAGTCCGTTCTTATTGGTGGTGTGTTAATGGCCCTCGGCCAATTTTCATTAGCACTGCCTAACCATGCGTTTGGACTTGATATTCATACCACTTTCTATTTTGGTCTAACGCTACTTATCCTAGGTAACGGTCTATTTAAACCAAACATTTCTACTATGGTTGGCGACCTTTATGAAGAAGGTGATAACCGTCGTGATGGTGCATTTACCATCTTCTACATGGGCATCAACCTTGGCGCGCTTATCGCAGGTGTTGTTGCCGGTAGTGTGGCTAACTCTTACGGTTGGAATGCAGGCTTTCTTGTAGCGGGCATCGGTATGGTACTGAGTGTGGTACTTCAGGTAAGCCTTGGCCATTCTTGGTTAGGCAAAATCGGTACTGTTCCTGCCGCTAAACTTGCGCAGCAAAGAAACAGCAACAAGCAGAAAGCACCGTTGACTAAACAAGAAACTGATCGCTTGAAAGTTATCATGGTACTGGGTCTATTCGTTATCGTGTTCTGGGCAGGTTTTGAACAAGCTGGCGGCTTGATGAACATCTACACCCAGCAATACACTGACCGCATGTTAGGTAGCTTTGAAGTCCCTGCAGCTTGGTTCCAATCGCTAAACCCGTTCTTCATCATGCTACTAGCGCCATTGTTGGCTGCGATATGGGTGAAACTTGGTAAACGTGAGCCGAGCTCGCCAGTGAAATTTGCTCTAGCGCTGTTCTTCCTAGCAGTAGGCTTCTTATTCATGGTAGGCGCAGTGCTTCAACAAGGTGGTGATGAGACCGTGAAGACCTCAATGTTTTGGTTGGTCGGCGCGTTCTTCTTCCATACCTTAGGTGAGCTGTGTATCTCTCCAATTGGCCTTTCTATGGTGACCAAACTGGCTCCGCTTCGCCTAGCATCATTGCTAATGGGTGCGTGGTTTGGTTTCAACGCCATTGCGAACTACGTAGCGGGCTTCATTGGCTCTCACGTAGGCGACTACGGCGCTATGTCTATCTTTGGTGGCATTGCTGTAGCGGCAACCGTTTCGGGCATTATTCTACTGTTCATGTCGAACACGCTAGTTAAATGGATGCACGGTGCGGAAAGCAAGCCGGACACTACAGAAGATAAAGTGCACGACGCACAAACTCTTCCTGCATAATTGATAACGTCTAAGGGTCGCATTTAGCGACCCTTTTTTATCGAAAGACCCATCGGGCGCTAAGCAGATAATTGCTCACTAGGCCCGCCGCAACACCGCACACGAACGCAATAACATGAGTAATGGGGTTTTCCCCAAGAAAAAGCAGTAAGCCTTTAAACACCATCAGGTTAGGCAGCATTGAGATGCAAGCAGAAAGAAAGAAACGCTTCCATTGACCAAAGCGATCTGAGGTACTCTTGAATGTATATAAGCGATTACCGAGCCAAGTCGTGGTGGCAGCGACAATGAATGAAAGTACTCTCGATAACATGGTGGGTAAGCCAAACCCGTAAACCAATATCGAAAATACTAAAATATCCACCACAAAACCTACGGCGCCGACTTTAGCAAAACGCAAAAAGCGTCCGTTTTTCATTCCATACCTTTATATAAATTCGTATTAATGTGAACAAATCATCTTGGTTTAAGCGTCAAATAACACTAAGATGACCGACTTTTGCTGATTCGACTTGCCCTATAATGATCGCTAAGCACACCTATGAAACTTGATACTAGTCCAGTTACACAACATATCTTTCGCGACCACTGTTTTTATTTAAAACGCGATGACCAACTACATCAACATTTTTCTGGCAATAAAGCTAGAAAATTCATGCGGTTGTTACAAGATGACTATGCTGGCATTGATACCCTTATCGGTTACGGTTCCATACAAGCCAACTCTCTCTACTCTTTGGCTGCGCTGTGTAAAATCAAAAAATGGAAGCTGGAGTTCTACGTTCAGCGCATTCCGCAGTGGCTTAAAGACAACCCTCGAGGCAACTACCGAGGCGCTCTCGAACTTGGCGCTAATATCATAGAATGTGACAGCGCCTTCTCAGAAGGTATTCATCCTGCTGATTACATTCGAGACGTCAGACAACCAGAGGTAAATTGTCTGGTGATCCCCGAAGGCGGGCGCTCTTACCTGTCAGAAGAAGGCATTAAAGGGCTAGCGAGCGAATTACTCACTTGGACTCGCTATCGCCCCAATCAAAAATTTGCTATCGCCCTTCCCTCTGGCACTGGCACGACCGCGTTCTATCTACACAAACACCTCAAGCAACATGAAATCCCAGTGCTCACCTGCGCCTGTGTGGGTGGCAACGAGTATCTTCACTCTCAATGGCAAGAACTCGGTGGCAAGGACTTTCCTACCGTATTGTCTGCTAATTACAAGCATCACTTTGGCAAGTTGTATGAAAGTGAATTCCGCATTTGGCAGAAACTAGAGAAAATCACCAACGTCGAGTTTGACCTTTTGTACGACCCTTATATGTGGAATTGCCTACTGCCATGGATGGACGAAAATCCAGACATCAATGTACTGTATGTTCACCAAGGTGGCATTTTGGGCAATGAAACCATGCTACCTAGATACTTACGTAAGTTCGACGTTCAACCCGCTTAAAGAGTCGTGAGATAGGTCGCAGAATCGCAATAAGATAGCGGCCTATTGACACTAAATCACCGTCCTTTCCTCGCAATTTGTTACATTTAGCGCGTTTATCACTCTTTTGGCGTGGAGCGCACAATGAGAACATCAATCAAACCAATTTCACTGGCCGTTTTAGGTGGCATGCTAGCAATGGCTGGCCCTGCTATGGCAGACACAATCAAGCTTCGTATTATCGAAACGACCGACATTCATACCAACGTAATGGACTATGACTACTACAAAGATTCTCCATCACAGAAAATCGGTCTTGCTCGTGCTGCAACTCTAGTAAAAGAAGCGCGCGCCGAAGTAAACAACAGTGTATTGGTTGACAATGGTGACCTGATCCAAGGCAGCCCAATGGGTGACTACATGGCTTCAAAAGGCATCAAAATGGGTGAAGTACACCCTGTCTACAAGGCTATGAACCAGCTTGATTACGATGTGGGTAACATCGGCAACCACGAATTCAACTACGGCCTTGAGTTTCTATTTGAAACCATCAACGATGCCAAATTCCCTTACATCAGTGCCAACGTGTTTGACAAAAAAACCGGCGAGCACCTGTTTAAGCCCTACATCATCAAAGAGCATACCTTTACTGACGTAGACGGCGAGTCTCACAAGGTAAAAGTGGGCTACATCGGCTTCGTACCACCGCAAATCATGGTATGGGACAAGAAGAACCTAGAAGGCCGTGTTTACGCGGAAGACATCAAAGAAACCGCTGAAAAGATGGTCCCTCAGATGAAGAAAGAAGGCGCTGATATCATTGTCGCGATCCCTCACTCTGGCGTATCTCAAGACCCGTACAAACAAGGCGCAGAAAACTCCACATACTACCTATCAGAAGTTGAAGGTATTGATGCTATCGCCTTTGGCCACTCTCACGCAGTATTCCCAGGCAAAGGCTTTGATAACATCCAAGGCATCGATAACGAGAAAGGTACAATCAACGGTGTAACCGCTGTTATGCCAGGTCGCTGGGGCAGCCACGTGGGTGTTATGGACTTAACTCTGGCACAAAAAGACGGCAAATGGGTAGTGACTGACGGTCAATCTGAAGCGCGCCCAATCTTTGATACGGCGAACAACAAATCTTTAGCTGAACCTGATGCGGGCATTGTGAAAGCACTAGAAGAAGATCATAAAGGCACGCGTGAGTTTGTTAACCAACCTATTGGTAAAGCAAACGATGTGATGTACAGTTTCCTTGCACTTGTACAAGACGATCCAACCATTCAGATTGTTAACCTTGCACAAAAAGATTACGTTGAGCGCTTTATTCAAGGTGACCCTGATCTAGACGGAACGCCTGTACTTTCAGCGGCTGCACCATTTAAAGTAGGCGGCCGCAAGAACGATCCTGCTAACTTCACTGAGGTAGAATCAGGCCAGCTGACCTTCCGCAATGCAGCTGACTTGTACCTATACCCGAATACGCTAGTAGCGCTTAAGGTAACAGGTAACGAAGTAAAAGAGTGGCTTGAATGTAGCGCCGGTCAATTCAACCAAATCGATGTGAACAGCACCGAGCCGCAAGGTCTTATCGACTGGGATAACTTCAGAACGTATAACTTTGACGTGATTGATGGCGTTGAATACCAAATCGATGTAACTCAGCCTGCTAAGTACGACGCAAGCTGTAAGGTGATCAACCCAGAGTCTGAGCGTATTGTTGGCCTAACCTACCAAGGTAAAGCAATCGATATGAAGCAAGACTTCATCATCGCCACCAACAACTACCGTGCCTACAGCAACAGCTTCCCAGGCACAGGCCCTGACTTCATCGCATTCGACTCACCAGATGAAAACCGCACTATCGTTGCGAACTACATCTCACAAGTAAGTGCAGACAAAGGCGAAGTAACCCCAAGCGCAGACAACAACTGGCGTTTTGCTCCGGTTAAGACCGACACCAAACTGGATGTACGCTTTGAAACCTCACCAAGTGAAAAAGCAGCGCAGTTCATCAAGGACAAGGGCCAATACCCTATGAAGCAAGTTGCTACTGATGAAAGTGGGTTTGCTTTGTATCAGATTGATCTTACTAAGTAGGGTTAGTTTGAAGGGAAAGTAGTCGAACAATCGTCATTCTGGAAGCGACTTTGTCGCTATCCAGAATCTTGGGAGGTACATTACTTAGGTTTATGTGGTCCGAGATTCAGCTGAGACAGTGGGTCTTCGAACGCACAATACGTAGTTTTGAACTACCTAAGATTCCGGCTAAGAGCCCGCCGGAATGACGGTATATTTGAGTATTGTGCGTTCTAATTGCCATCCAAAGAAGTTCAGAGAACCTTAAAAACTGCCTGAATGACATAGGAAGACTCGTCATGTTCGAGTGCTCTTATCGAACATCTGCTTTGTATTAGATGTACCGTACTAAGTAGAGTTAATTTACAGCGCAAGTCGTTAAATAAAAACGTCATCCCGGAAAGTTCGAAGAACTTATCCGGGATCTTGGAGATTGCCCATCTAATTTGTGCTCTCTAAGAGCCTGATTTTCATCAGGATGACGCCTTAGTGAAGTCTGCACTATTTGGTGTAACCGTCATGCCCGAGCGCTCCTATCGGGCATCTATTTTACATTGCATTCTAGCCCTCACCTCTCCAACACCCTCTCAATCTCAGTCAAACTGCTCGGATCATCAATCGTAGAGGGCACCACGTACTGCTCACCGTCGGCAATCTGACGAATCACGCGACGTAGAATCTTGCCGGAACGAGTTTTAGGCAACCTATCCACCACCAACGCTTGGTCAAAACAGGCTACTGCTCCAATCTCCGCTCTAACCTTGCCAACTAACTCAGAAGCAAGAGCGGCATCTTCCACTGACACACCGTCTTTGAGCACCACCAGGCCAAGGGGTTTCTGACCCTTAAGGTCGTCATGGATACCTACAACCGCACATTCTGCTATGGCAGGGTGTCCACCGACCACTTCTTCCATTTCACCAGTAGATAGCCTATGCCCAGCTACATTAATCACATCATCAATACGACCCATGATAAACAGGTAGCCGTCTTCGTCCATGTAGCCACCATCACCTGATAGGTAATACCCATCAAAATGACTCAAATACCCAGATTGGAACCTATCGTGATTGCGCCATACCGTTGGCAAGCAGCCCGGTGGTAATGGGCGTTTCAAGGTCACATAACCTTGCTGGTTAGCACTTGCTTGATCTCCCGATTCATCCAGTATTTCCACTTGATAACCCGGTACAGGAACAGTCGCTGAACCTGGCTTAACCGGCATCATCTCAATACCCGTTAAATTCGCGGCGATCGCCCAGCCGGTTTCTGTTTGCCACCAGTGATCGATAACTGGCTTATGAGTCATTTCAGTAACCCACTCCAGCGTAGGTGGATCTAGCCTTTCTCCTGCCATGAAGATGGTATCAAGCTTGCTAAGGTCGTATTTTGCCAGCTCAACCCCTTGCGGATCTTCTTTCTTGATGGCTCTAAACGCCGTTGGCGCAGAGAATATCGCCTGAACCTGATACTCCTCGCACACTCGCCAAAATGCACCCGGATCTGGGGTTCTTACTGGCTTGCCCTCAAATAGCAAAGTAGTACAGCCATGAATCAGCGGCGCATACACAATGTACGAATGTCCAACCACCCAGCCCACATCCGATGCGGCCCAAAATACTCTATCTTGGTCAATATTGTAGATACTGCTCATCGAGTACTTCATCGCGACCGCATGTCCGCCATTATCGCGAACCACGCCCTTAGGCTTACCTGTGGTGCCTGAGGTATACAAAATGTATAACGGGTCGGTAGCTTTAACGGGAACGCAGTCATGAGGCTTGGCAGCACTTACCGCTGTTTGCCAATCAAGATCTCTTTCATGCCCAAGCTCTGCCAAGGCTTGAGGACGTTGGAATACCACTACATTTGAAGGCTTCCAGCGACTATCCATGATCGCCTTATCCACCAATGGCTTATACTCCAGCACCTTGTTCACTTCGATGCCGCAGGAGGCGGTCAAAACCACCTTTGGTTCAGCATCCTCAATACGCACGGCTAACTCATTAGGCGCAAAACCGCCGAACACCACAGAATGAATAGCGCCGAGTCTGGCACAAGCAAGCATCGCCATTGCTGCCTCAGGGATCATTGGCATATAAAGAACGACTCTGTCACCCTTCTCTACCCCAAGATTGCTGAGCATGCCTGCCACTTTTGCCACCTGATCACGCAACTCAACATAGGAATAGCGCTTTTTGGTGCCCGTGACTGGCGAGTCGTAAATCAGCGCCGTGTTGTTGGCTCGGCCATTGGCAACGTGGTAATCCAGAGCAAGCCAACAGGTATTCAGCTCGCCGTCAGCAAACCAGCGCTCAATGCCATTTTCATCATCAGATAAAATCTGAGTAGGAAACGTAAACCAATCTATCTGCTGAGCCTGTTCTTTCCAAAACTGCTGAGGGTTAGTCGCAGCATTGTTATATTCATCCTGATAGTTCGACATAGCCTGTCTCCAATTAGTTGATGACCAACAGATTCATGAACTCTTGAACTGGGGTTTGCTCTAAACGGTCAGCATCCTTACATAGTGCAAAGACTTTCTGACAGCTAGCTTCTGGGTAACGGGTACGCAGACTGCTCAAGAACTTCTGCTCAAGAACAGGGATGCCTTCTTCTCTGCGGCGACGGTGACCAATTGGGTATTCAACCTCAATTTTTTGCGTTGAGCTCCCATCTTTAAAGAACACCTGAATGGCGTTGGCAATAGAGCGCTTCTCAGGGTCAAGATACTCTTGGGTATAACGAGAGTCTTCTACAATGCTCATCTTCGAGCGAAGCTCATCTATGCGTGGATCGCCCTTATGGAAGCTATCCTCATAATGCTCTGCAATTAGGTCACCATGAATCATTGGCACAGCAATCATGTATTGCAGGCAGTGGTCTCTATCTGCAGGGTTTGCCAGCTCGCCCACCTTAGAAATAATGCGAATGGCCGATTCATGAGTGGTCACTTCAATACGCTCAATCTCATCAAGGCGCTCTTTTACCTCACTGTGCAAGGTCACCGCGGCCTCTACCGCCGTTTGAGAGTGGAACTCAGCAGGGAAAGAGATCTTGAACAGAACATTTTCCATCACGTAGCTGTTAAACGGCTGATTCACCTTAAACTGCTCACCCTTAAACAGAACATCAAAGTAACCCCAGCCTGGCGCAGACAACACAGTGGGAATGCCCATCTCACCCTTCATGGTGATCATCGCAAGGCGCACCGCACGCGAGGTAGCATCACCTGCAGCCCAAGACTTACGAGAGCCCGCATTAGGCGCGTGACGATAGGTACGCAATGCTCCGCCATCCGCCCATGCATGGGACAACGCATCAATGACTTGGTCACGATTACCGCCCAGCATTTTGGTCACCACGGCAGTTGAGGCAACGCGCACCAAGAGTACGTGATCAAGACCAACACGGTTAAAGCTGTTCTCTAACGCTAGAACGCCCTGGATCTCGTGCGCTTTGATCATTGCGGTTAGCACATCGCGCATGGTCAAAGGGGCTTTGCCCTCAGATATTGCTACCTGGCTTAAATAATCCGCCACTGCCAAGATTGCGCCAAGGTTATCCGATGGATGCCCCCATTCAGCAGCGAGCCATGTATCGTTAAAATCAAGCCAGCGCACAATACAGCCGATATTAAAGGCGGCAGTAATTGGGTCTAGCACATGAGAAGTACCCGGTACGCGCGCACCATTGGCAACCTGCATTCCCGGCACCACTGCGCCTAGATGCTTGGTACACTCAGGGAAGCGAAGCGCAAGCAAGCCACACCCAATGGTATCCATTAAGCAGTTTCGCGCGGTATCGTAGGCTTCACTGGACTCAATTTCGGTGTTCATTACATAGTCGGCAATGGTCACCAACAGTTCATCAGGGGCTTGGCGCTCATTAATATCTACATTGTTACTCATAATAAATTCCTTTTATTTACGCTTCTCAATAGGTAACCAGTCTTGATGCTCAGGGCCGGTATAATCTGCACTTGGTCTAATGATTCGGTTATTCTCACGCTGCTCGTAAACGTGCGCCGCCCAGCCCGTCAGTCGGCTTATCACAAAGATTGGCGTGAACAGCTTGGTGGGAATATCCATAAAGTGATAGGCCGAGGCATGGAAGAAATCGGCATTACAGAACAAGCCTTTCTCTCGCTTCATCACCGATTCAACGCGCTCCGACACAGCATAAAGGCTGGTATCACCCACGGATTCAGACAATACCTTTGACCAATGCTTAATCAGTGCATTTCGCGGGTCTGACTCGCGATAAACCGCATGACCAAAGCCCATGATCTTGTCTTTCGCTTCTAGCATTTGCAGGATTTTTTGCTCTGCTTCTTCCGCGCTTTTCCAGTCTTGAATCATCTCCATCGCCGCTTCATTTGCTCCGCCATGCAAAGGGCCACGTAAAGTACCAATGGCCGCCGTAATACAAGAATGAATATCAGAAAGGGTTGAGGCGCACACGCGAGCGGCAAAGGTTGAGGCATTGAACTCATGCTCTGCATACAAAATTAACGAACAGTGCATCACTTGCTTATGAAGCTCTGAGGGGGATTTGTCTGTGAGCAGCTTTAAGAAGTAACCACCAATACAAGACTCAGACTGATCTTCGGTGTCTACTCGCACGCCATCATGGCTAAAGCGATACCAGTAACAAATCATCGCCGGAAACAGCGCTAACATTCGCTCTGTGGCTTGTTGTTGCTGTGAGAAGTCTTGCTCTTGTTCAAGGTTACCCAATACCGAACAACCGGTTCGCATCACATCCATCGGGTGCGCCGTCCCAGGAATCAGCTCAAGGGCTTTCTTTAATGCATCCGGCAGACCGCGCTGCGCCACTAAGGCTGTTTTGTACTGATCAAGCTCGGTTTGGTTAGGCAGATGTCCGCGCAATAGCAGATGGGCTACCTCTTCAAATTCCGCATGCTTGGCTAAATCTGAAATATCGTACCCTCGGTAGGTAAGGCCCGTACCCGATTTACCCACGGTACATAATGACGTAACACCGGCCGATTGGCCTCGCAGTCCTGCGCCTCCAATTGGCGCGGTAGTTGTTAATGGCATAATCACTCCTTGTATCCCGTCTGCGCATTTACTGCTGTTCTATCACTACGCGCTTCAGGCTTTTCATTAATCCGGTATCACGATTGGCGAAATAGCTTATCCAGCTTGTCTTCAAAGTCGTGATAATTTAGGTAGTCGTACAGCTCTGCTCGCGTCTGCATATCCCCAAGCAGGGCTTCTTGGTTTCGTTGCTCTAACAAATGCATGTAGGTCATTTCTGCCGCTTTGTTCATCGCGCGGAACGCCGACAATGGATACAGCACCATGTCCACACCCACCTCTGCTAACTCGTCGCAGTGATACAGTGGCGTTTGACCAAACTCAGTGATGTTGGCCAAGATAGGCACTGCCTTTCCCGTTGCTGACTGCAGAGCCTTAGAGAAGGCTTGATACTGACCCAGTTCATTCATGGCCTCAGGGAAGATCATGTCTGCTCCCGCTTCAACACAGGCAATGGCACGCTCAATGGCTTTGTCCATGCCCTCTACTGCCAGTGCATCGGTGCGAGCCATAATCACAAAGTCAGGGTCGATGCGCGCATCAACGCAGGCTTTAACCCTATCCACCATCTCTTGCTGAGTAACGATTTCCTTATTTGGTCGATGACCACAACGCTTCTGCGCCACCTGATCTTCAATGTGTACCGCCCCTGCACCGGCTTTTTCTATGGATTTAATGCATCGGGCGATATTGAACGCCCCGCCAAACCCCGTATCTATGTCCACCAGCAAGGGTAAGTCACAGGCATTGGTCACACGCTCCACATCCACCAGCACATCGTTAAGGTCGGTAATGCCTAAATCCGGTAAACCGTAAGAGGCGTTGGCAATACCGCCACCCGACAGATAGATCGCTTGATGCCCCACCTGCTTTGCCATCAACGCACAATACGCATTAATGGTGCCGACGATCTGTAATGGATGGTTGTCCGACACCGCCTGTCTAAACTTCTTTCCTTGGCTCATTATCTTGTCCTCAATGGCTCAATCAATTTCAGATTCGAGTAGACGACGGCTACCAGAGATATGACGACGCATCAGTATCTCGGCCAGTTCCTCATCGCGGTTTCGAATCGCTTCTAAGATAAATTGGTGTTCTAGTAGCGCTTTGTGCGGATCGTTATGTCTTCTAGGAGACTGGTAACGATACATTCGAATTAAGTGATACAGCTCGCCGCACAACAGCTTTATCAAGTGCGAATTACGGCTGGCGTGAATGATTTGATGATGAAAATCGAAATCCCCTTGCTGCAGGGCATAGGACTCCCCATCTCGATTGGCAAGGTGATCGCCGTGCGCTTCAAGTAGCAGAGTTAATCGCTCTAGTTCTGGCTCGGTAATGTGCTTGGCGGCCAACCTTGCTGCCATGCCCTCTAACGACTCGCGAACACAATACAGTTCCACCAAGTGCTGCTTAGACACGCTAATAACTCGAGCGCCCACATGCGGGATGCGCTCAATCAGCCCTACCCCTTCTAAACGCATCAAGGCTTCACGTAATGGACCGCGGCTCACTTCAAAGCGCTTGGCGAGCTCTGGTTCTGAGATCTTACTGCCCTCAGCTAAGTCACCACTGACCACAGCTTCAATAAGAAACTCGGTAAGATTCTCTGATTTGGTTGAGTCTTTTACTAATTGGGGAATATTCATTTCCACTTCACATTGTCGACAATCTGTAATTTATGGTTAAAAAATAGGCTCATTAATCACTAATTACAATCAAATTGTTTACAATTTAGACTAAAGGCTAATATGAAACGCCTTGGACAATGCGCCAGATCACACTACTAGGTCAGGAACGTCTAGGCATTGCATGAGAGGTTTGAAGGGCCGCTTTATTGGATAATGGTTGTTCTAATGGGCAAAGACTGGATTGAATCCATCAACACCTTGCTTGTTAATTTTTCAAAACTTACTGAAAACTGATATATCGCAACTCAATTTGCCGCCACTAGCCTGATACTGTTGGGCTAAAGAACGAATAAGGTAGTAGAACAATGGACAACTTAGTTGAGCGCTTCTTGCGCTATGTAAGCTTTGATACTCAATCGAATGGTGCAAACGAGCAGTGCCCAAGCACGGAGGGACAGCGCGTTCTGGCACAGCAGATAGAAAGCGAACTGCGCGAGCTTGGCCTTAGTGATGTGCTTCTCGATGACAATGGCTACATTTCGGCTCGCCTTCCTTCTAATGTCGATTTTGATGTCCCTGCCATTGGCTTTGTTGCCCACATGGACACCGCGCCAGACGCTTCAGGTAAAGATGTAAAGCCGCAGGTTGTCGACAACTATCAAGGTGGCAAGATTGTACTGGGCGATTCAGGAGAGGTACTCACTCCGTCTCAATACCCTGATCTCGACAAACTGCATGGTCAAAGCCTGATCACGACTGACGGTACCACCCTACTGGGGGCAGACAACAAAGCAGGCATAGCCGAAATCATCACAGCAATGGCTTACCTTAAGGCCAACCCACAGATACAACATGGCGACATCTGCATTGGTTTCACTCCAGACGAAGAGATTGGTCGCGGAGCCAACTTATTTGATGTAGAAAGATTCGGCGCCGAGTGGGCCTACACCATAGACGGCGGCCCTGTTGGCGAACTTGAGTATGAGAACTTTAATGCGGCATCGGCAAAAGTGATTTGTCACGGTGTTAACGTCCACCCAGGCACCGCAAAGAATAAAATGGTTAATGCCATCAACATGGCAGCGCAATTTCAAATGCTGATGCCTAGTGAAGAAACACCAGAATGCACTGAAGGCTACGAAGGCTTCTATCACCTTAATTCAATGACTGGCGCTGTGGCTAAGGCTGAGCTTTCTTATATCATCCGTGACTTTGACCGTGATGGACTAGCAAGCCGTAAAGCCTTCATGCAAGCACAAGCTGACAAGCTCAATAGCCAACTCACTAACGGGCATGTTGAACTCGAGATTAGCGATAGCTACTACAACATGCGTGAGATGGTAGAGCCATACCCGCACATCATCGATATTGCCAAGCAAGCGATGATTGATTGCGATGTCGAGCCAAACATCAAGCCTATTCGCGGTGGTACTGACGGCGCTCGCTTATCCTTTATGGGCTTGCCGTGTCCAAACATCTTTACCGGCGGCTATAACTTCCATGGCATTCATGAATTCGTCAGCATTGATGGCATGAAACAAGCGGTGAAGGTGATTGTGAAGATTGCAGAGAATACGGCTAAACGCCCGCAGTAGAGTGCCTATCAGGTCACAGCACTCAAAAGTGCCCAGTTTTCGCTGGGCACTTTTCCATGCACTGTACATAAAAGACACTCTAGGTCGCTTTTAACGCTAATCTATCTGTATTCAATCACTAATCGCATCACTCTATGAACCACCCACTCTACAATAAGCTCATCCATTGGCATCAGCAGGCTCACCCAGAATATGTTGGTGACAATGCACCAAACCCCGACTCTAAACTAAGCCTAGAGCAACTGGCCTCTCAGATACTCGTTCCCATTGAAGCGCAGCTTGGCGAAGTCACTATCTCGTATGGCTTTAACAGCAGTGAACTAAACCGCTATATACAGCGCATGAGTCCTCGTGATACTGGCCCGAAAGAAGATCAGCACGCTGCAAGTGAGCTTAACCTAGCAGGGAATAGAATCTGCACTCGAGACGGCGCAGCCTGTGATTTGTGGGTAAAGGGCTTTGAAGACAAGATGCATTTGGTCGCGAAATTCATCACCGAGCACCTGCCCTTTGACCGTCTCTACTATTACGGTTCAGATAGGCCAATACACATTAGCTTTGGCCCAGAGCACAGTCGCTACATTCAATACCGCCGTACACGTGAAGATGGTAAACGTGTATTAGGTAAAGTGATTAAGTTCACAGAATCTGGCGATTATTTTGCAAGCTTAGATTGAGCAGTTTTCGTTCCAAAGTGGCGTGTAGTGGTAAGCATAAAATGGAACTCTTAGGTATTATATCTATCAAATAAACATGCCTGCGAATCCGCAGTGTCATGCTTTCAGATTGATAGAGAGGTTCATTATGTTTTCAGTAACGTTACTCCCAAGGGACTACAACTCTCAGCTTTGTTCGGAACTAAAGCGCACGCTATCTCAAAAGCTTCACGACTACTTCGACGCTTCTAGCGTGAAATTTTGGGAATCAAACGCAGAACAAATTATCTTCATTGAAGATGCAAAAGAAACCCCATGGGGCATCACCATCAACGCCAACAACCGCGTAGTGATTGAAGAGTTCCTAGACAATATGGAAAGCCCGGTTGAGTTTGAAGTACTAGAGGCGTAAGTGCTCATCTAGTGTTGATAAAGCCAAGGTTTGAAAATGCCTTGGCTTTCTGACTACCAATCTGAAATCAACAGCCTACTTTTAACGCCTTTAATTTGAAGGCTCATTGCTTCAAAGACTTCCTCGAAATCCCTGCAGGCAACAGGAATATTTGGTAAAGAGAGCGAAGCCTCGGTAAAAAAACGGCTCTGATCCTGCTCCGTCCCCCAAGCTAGTTCCCACCAGTTAAGTATTCTACCTCTAGACTGACTAAGACGAGTTGCACTAGGTACCCTATCACTTTTACTACGGTTCTCTTTCGCTAGCACTGGAAACAAATTCCACCTGTCATTATTAGGCCAATACGCAAATGGCAGACAATGATCGATATGATAATCACCAACTAACTTCCTTCCGCTCCAGATACTTTCAACCATATTAATATCTTGGTTTAACTCTTCGACTCTCTTTCTCACTAATTTTGTATCGTGTCCTTTGTCGTTCCACACTAAATATTCATGATACTTTTCAAGTGATATGTTTCTGTCCTTGTTTAGTTGGAAACTTCGCATCTCTGATACCCACTGGTTAACCACCAATGGTTCAATCCATGAATGGTATAAGCGTAAACACTCCCATAAACTTTCATCGAGAGAAAATGTCCCAAAACTAGCAAAATAATCTGAATCAAGAACCACCTGTTCTACTTTTTTCTTCCTATTACGTTCAATCTGAAAGTACCGATTAGAGGTATCCCCTTGGTACGTATGTTTTACCGGCCCTGCATTAATAGTATCGATACTATCTGAAATTGCATTACTTAATGCTATAGCTTCCTTCCCAAAAAACATTGAGCCTATAGATAAATCATCAGCAACCAAGTGAGTAATTTTCCTCCATCCATCATCTTTTACAAAAGCCAAATTCTTTTCTGAACTTTTCAGTTGTTGAATATTTGGCTTATCTATTAATCGCTTAAACTGGCGTATCCAATACAAAGCAACCAATCCGACAGGAATAAGTACCTTACCATCATGCCTATCCATCACTGCTCCTGGATGAGCGTCGGCGATCCTGAGTAAGGTACGCAATAGTGCTAACTTATATGTGGCTGTTTTTTTGTCGTTGACAATAATATGTCTAATCTTGGTTAAGTCGCCAGTTCCATCATCTGGCAATGAAAAAACGGCTGTTTGCCATTGAACATCAGCCCTTTTCAATGTGTCATTTTCAATATCAGAAGCGAATACCATTAATAGAGCAGAGCTTTTAGCAAATTGTTCTAGCTCTGTAATAGAAACAGGATAGGACATTCGACCATCTGAAAAATCACCATGTCTTAGTGAAATAATCAGCTTACCGTTCGGAGCCAACAAATTAGACAGTTTTCGAAAAGCCCTAGCACGAGAGGATTGGGGGACGTGCATCCACACACCACTTAGTAGAATCACATCAAATCGAACTCCAAGATTCACAATCTTTGTTAAACTCGGCAGAGAATCAGAGATCCACGTGACTTTGCTACCAGTATGCGCCTCTCCAAGTTTTCTCATCTCTTTTGACGGCTCTAAAGCATAGACATCACATCCAGTTTCACTCATATATAAGGCATCACGGCCTATACCGGCCCCAACATCTAGCACTTTATCTCCAGACATAGGCCAATAATGACGCCAACTATCGTGAACTTCTTCAAAAGTTGTTGTGGTATACTGTTCAAAGAATTTCTGGGCGAACTTATCGTAAATAGATGATTTATCAGACATAACTTTACTCTTTTCAACACTACTACCATTAAAGAGCAAAATCAGGACTGTTCCAATAGTTATTCCAAATTCTTCACGTAATTTCTATTAATTCTAACGAATTCATCTTTAACGCCTTACCAGCAGAGATAGCCATATGCTCCAGATCTCCAACACCGTATCCCTAGCCGATTGGGAAATCGAAATGACTGCCATTCGCGCTATGGGTGCAGGTGGTCAGAACGTTAATAAGACTTCGTCGGCAATACATCTGCGCTTTGATATCAATCGCTCTACCCTGCCTGCTGTGTATAAGGAGCGATTGCTTGCCCTATCGGACAGTCGCATTACCAGTGAAGGTGTGGTGGTGATCAAGGCTCAGGCGTATCGAACCCAAGAGTTGAACAAACAAGATGCGCTCAATCGTCTTCAAGAATTGATTAAGAGTGTCACTGTGGTGCAGAAAAAACGTCGACCAACTAAGCCAACCAAGGCTTCTCAAAGACGACGTATCGATTCGAAGAAGAAAAAAGGACAGACCAAGTCTTTGCGTGGTCGCATAGTCTAACCACGTTCATGCCGTATATGAAAAAAGAGGTAGATGCATTAGCACCTACCTCTTTCTCTATCTTAGTTAAGCTATAGAAACTTACTTACGCTTCAGCCAACACCGACTTCTCAGCAGAGCAATAGAACTCTTGTGCTCTAGCCCAGATACCTTCTGGATCTTTACCTTGGGTAAGGTCAATCAAGTGCGGTAGCAGTTGGCCTGCAAAATCTTCACTGCTCTCTTTTGGTAGAACCGTTGGCAGGTGGTCAACGGCTTGTACGCGAACACCGTCAACTACTGAGTCAATGATTGGCTTAGTGAGCTTAGTGCACTGGTTGTAGATCCTGATTGGGTTATCAGGGTTGTTTGGATCGCAGCTTACGTCACTGATCATGCTTAGGCGTGGTGATTCGCCTAGGCTCTCTTTAGTGAGGAATGGAGGCGTACCTTCTGCAAGGTAGGCGCAGTTCACTAAGATATCGTAGTCATTGATTGCGGTGAATGGACCACCCGCTTTAGTTTCTTCGATATCCCAGCCTTGTGCTTGAAGGCCAAGGTCTGTGAACAGATCCATTGCGCCTTTACCGCAGCGGCCGAACTGACCAATAACCAATACCTTCGGTGCTTGCTCGGCGCTCTTTAACTGCTCACTCAGTACTGCTAGATACTCAGAGCGGTCGGCATAGCTTTCAACGGCTGGGTAAACGTCACTGCTTTGTGTGTGATGAACATAGCCTGAAAGACCGATTGCCGCACCCACATAACCGGCCCAGTAGCCAAATGCACATACACGGCGACCTTGTGCATCACGCAAGAACTCAAGGTCTAGAACCTGACCACTGCCCTCTTTAAAACGAGAAAGGATCTGAACGGCTTCGTCTTGTCCTTTAAAGGCGTGAGCAAAATAGATGTGCTTGTGCTTTAGGGCAAAGCTTTCTTCTGCTAGCTCTTTTAGACCAAGAATATAAGCGTGCTCTGGCGCATCTACCCAAGAGTGTGTTTCCACCAGCTGACAGCCTACATCGGCGTAAGCTTGGTCTGGGAAAATGCGCGTTTCACTGTGTTCAACCGCAATCTCGGCACCTGCATCAATCAATGCTTTGGCGCCAGAGGGAGTCAGTGCAGTGCGACGTTCTCCTGGTTTTACTTCATCGCGAAGCCAAAATAGTGTTTTCATTTATTAAAATTCCTTCTTATACAGCAGGCACGACGCGCTGGATTCTACCCTGTCGACGTACCATAAAGGTAATGAGTGCAACCTGAAGAATTGCAATAGCTAGGATCGTGTATGGGCTACGAGTTATCTCTGCTAGCATAAAGCCAACTGACGCTGTAACACCAGTCAAAATTGCATACGGGAACTGAGTTCGTACGTGAGAGACGTGATCACAACCTGTCGACATCGAGCTCAGAATGGTCGTATCAGAGATAGGCGACGTATGGTCACCTAGCATACCACCACTTAGAGCTGCGCCAATACAGATGATTGGGTCAGCGCCTAGTGCGGAAGCCACTGGTACAGCAATTGGGATCAAGATAGCAAATGTGCCCCACGATGAACCTGTCGCGACCGAGATAAAGCTACCGATAATAAAGATGATCGCAGGCAACAAGAATACAGGCAGACGGTCGTTCATCACTTGGCTGATGTAATCACCGGTACCTAGTGTTTTACAGATATCGCCGAGTGTCCAAGCCAGTAGCAATATCATCAGGATCAACATGATGCGCTGCATGCCCGCAACAAAGGTATTGAACGCTGTAGAAGCGGTCATTGTCTTGGTGTAGGCGTAGTAGCCAATCGCTGTAATGGACGCAATCAAGTAACTCGTACCAAGGCTTGCACGAATTACTGGACCATTAATGGTGCCATGCAGATGGTAGTTGTAAGTAAATAACGCAATCAAAGAGCCAAACAACACCCCTAGCGGAAGAATAATCAACGTCATCGATGCTGACTTACCTTCTGTGCTTTTCGGCTGTACTTCTTCGACATCAGCAGACAAACGTGCTTTGGCTTCCGCCTCCGCCATTGGGCCCCAGTCTTTTTTCAGCATCGCATACACAGGCACACTGAACAACGCCAATAAGGCATAAAGCTGGTACGGAATCACTTGTAAGAAGGTGGTAAAGCCATCTACTTGCTGACCCATGTTGCTGTAGGCATTCTCAATCAAACCCTGCGAGTATACGCCCCAGCTAATGATAGGGATTAGTACGCACACCGGTGATGAGGTGGAGTCGATAATAAAGGCCAGCTTCTCACGGCTTAGCTTTAGCTTGCTAAAGATTGGCGAGAACATTGGACCTAAGATAAGTGAGTTACCAGAGTCGGTAAAGAACACACCGATACCCGTTGCCCACGTCGCCACCTGCGCCTTTAATGGCGATGAAATATAGCGTGTCGCCATAGTGGAGAACGCGGTCATCCCGCCGCTTTGCTCTACAAGGTAGATAAAGCCAGAGATGATGGTAATAACAATAATGATTTGCGCATTAGTGGTTTGAGCAAGTTGGGCAAACGGACCGTCCGTCAAAAACATCAATGCGGTGTCTACAGGGTTACCCTGAGTGATGATCAACATACCACTTATCACGGCAACGCCGAGGGCCAAAACAACATGGCGCGTGGTGAACGCCAGAATCAATGCCAATATAGCGGGAACGATGGATAGCAATCCATAATCAGCCATTCGTAAAATACTCCAAAAATGAAAAAATAATCGAATTAGAGGAAGGCTGTATTAGTGAGCACTGATAGACAATAGACTGGCGTTAAAGCAATAGAAAAGATGCAAGCGCATGACTGTTGTAGCTCCCCATCCCGACAGAGTCGAAGATGACAGTGTTATTCTTATTTAGAACAACCCCAGCAATGCGAGTGACCATCTACACTGCTTCGGCATCGACTCCTTTCGTTAAGCTTCAATGGGGTGTCAACCTCCACTTAACTACTCTTAGGCGATGCGCCTCTACGTATCATCGAAGAACAATATTCTTCGAGACCGCAGAATAAAAACATATTTTATAGGGCAACAAATATTTTAAACTGGCAAACGTGCGATGGATCACACAATCATTCCGCGTTCGCATATGGATTAATCAATATAGGCAAACGATTGCTTTAGCAGATTGAGATAGGACAAATTATCAGAGTGAATTACAGATACAAAAATAGCACCCTAATGAGTGCTATTTTGTGGTTACTCTCAGACATCTCTATTGAGTGCTTGTAGCACTACATCGCTTATCTGCGAGAGCGGTTTCTGCGCTCTTGTGCTTTTTTCTCTTTGAACGCTGATGCCGCTTTAGCTTGTGATGCCAAGATAGAATCGACAGTCAATTCCATTGGCTCTCTAGGCTCAATACCGTTTGCGAAGGTACGCATTCTTGGCGGCATTTCTTTCTCTTCTTCCGTTGGACGCGGCATGCGCTTGAAGCGAGACAGGTAAAACGCCTCTAGCTTCTCTCTTGCCCATTCACTTTTGCGAAGATACTTAACGCTACTGGCGACAGAGGGGTTAGTATGAAAGCAGTTAAAGCGCATCGCAGTATCAAGAATGTTCCAACCGTAATGGTCAACCAACTCTTGAACCATGTCTTCCAGTTTAAGACCGTGTAGTGGATTGTTTTGTAGTTCTTCTCTGTTAATGCTCATGTGCTGCTTACTCTGTTTGGTTTGGCTGGATTATAGCAATGAGTGAGGGTTGTTGTTAGGGAAATATGTGGGAGGTTCATAGGATAATGAGTGCGCTCTAAGATCCCACTGGGCTGGCAATCCAGATAAGCTATCGCTTTCTGGGATGACGAGATTCGGGATTGTGCGTTTAAAACACACACCCTCACAACGTCATTCCGGAAACCCGATAGGGTTATCCGGAATCTTAGGTTCCTCATAAGATGGCACGAGGAAAAACCTGTGGCTTGTGGCTTGTGGCTTATGACTTAAAACTCACAACAAACTAATGCCGTTGTCCACCACCACCCCTTTAAACGAGTCATTCAAGTACTTCACATTGGTGTAGCCTTTTTTACTCAGCAATGTATACCCCAATGCCGCTCTTGCGCCTGCTTCACAGTGCAGTATCACTAGGCCATCTTTTGGTACTTTGGCCAGTTGTTCATCAAGCTCTGATAATGGGATATTAATCGAACCTTTAATGTGACCATTTGCCACTTCATCAGGGTTGCGCACATCTATGATGGTGGCATTGCCTTTTTTGGCTGCGGTAACGAACACCGACTCTTCCACGGCGCCTGGTAGCATTTTTTTCTCGTAGACGAGCTCTGTAGGCAAGCCTTCAGTTTGAAGTGGGCGCTTGGCTAGAGTCCATTCTTGCATGCCACCTTGTAAGATCACGGCATTTTTATACTTCCAGAACGTTAAGATCTCGAAGGCTTCTATCGCCTCATCGCTGTCATCGTTATCCGCCACAATAATCACGGGTGCTTTCTTATCACGAAGGCCAAGTACGGTGCGTTTTGCCACTTCGAACTTGTCGGCATTCCACTTAGCATGCTGCTCGACAAGTTGGCTTGCAGGCATGTGCACAGCGCCTTTAACGCTTGAGGTTGGGTTTTCGCGCACATCTAAGATGACATGATGAATATCTAGGTTTTTCTCCATCCATTCTGGGTTTACGTGAGCAGGATACACATCCGCTTTCCACGCAGGGAAGCCTTCAACATACGCTTTAACATTGGTGTGCCCCGCCGCAACGGCAATCTTCAGCGCTGCAGGACTTAGCGGACAAGTCACACCGCCACAGTAAAACACCAACAACATCTCTTTATCACTAGGTAGCCAATCTAAATGGTCTTTTAGTTGGTTGGATGGCGTCGCCTTCGCAGTAGGCAAGTGGCCCGCGTTATACACGGATAACGGACGCGCATCGCCGATAAATACTGGCTTACCCTCATCCATTAGATCAGCTAAGGCATCGGTATCAATTACTTGTTCAGGTGGCAGCTTCACCAGCACTCTTTTAATTTGAGTCGCAACGTTGTCGTCATCAACCACCGCTTTAAACTTGGTGTTCACCGTAAGGTCTTTAAATGAATCAGCCTCCAACAATGTAGTCTCGTCGGTGTATTTTAATACCTTCACTTCTTTGGTTTTAGGGTTTAAATATTGGATCACCTTTGATGAGTGAATAATGGATTGGATCTTGCCCGTTACTTCGGCCGCGCTAGTTGCTATGGATACAGTCAGCAAAGGCACAGCCAATAGCAGCGAGGCAACCATTCGATTTGTAGTTAACATAGTCAATTCCCTCTTTTGCGTTAATCACAGGCAGCAAGTTCACCGCTGTCTGCTGCATATTTCATGGCAAAGTCTGCTACATCTGGTGCAATCTCTTGGAACTTGGCGCTGTTTAAGAACTCACTAGCCTCTGGATGTTTGCTACTGTATTTCTTGATGAACCGCGCTGCGTCTTTTTTAAAGTAACGCTTCCATTCCACCTTTAAGTGCTGGCTTGCAAAATCTTGACCGTTATAGCCAAACAACGGCCGAAGGTATTCAAGATAGGCCTCCTGCCCCTTTGCTGCGTCCGCTTGCACGCCACAGGAGAGCAAGCCAATCATTAGACCTAATATGAGCTTTTTCATTGTCATTACCTCTTATCACTTTATCTATTGTCTTTGGCTTACTCTTTCCCTGTGATCATGGCCTTTAGGTGGCTTGTTAATTTCTCACCTAGTGTGATCAGGTAAAGGTGCACAATAAGGAACGCCATCACGCTATAGGCACAAAATGTATGGACTATCGCGACTAGCTCAATGCTGTTCAAAATCCCTGCCGCTCTTAGCTCAGGGTAAAAAAAGAAGATAATGCCCGTTAGGATCTGCAAAGGCACAAGGACAAAAAGCACCAACAAATACGCCACTCGTTGCAAGGGATTAAACTTATCTTTGGCCGACATATGATGTGGGTGCTTATCTCCTTTAAATATTCCGAATAAATAAAAACGCACTACGCCTTCGATGCCTTTGTGCTCTGGCATAAACTGACGCCACTCTCCTGTGGTAAAAATCCAGGTAAATATCAGGATCACGAGTGCACCCCAAATAAACCCAGTCCAATGATGATATTCAGACGCGTTGCCCCAACCAAAAACTGATACTAAGCCGTGCAACTCTAAGCCAGAGACGATGAGTGTGAGAACCAGCAACGCCTGTGCCCAATGCCAAAACCGCTCGAACCGTTTAAATATGACTAAGGAATTACTCATAATTACTCTCCGAACTCTTTGTCAGCCTGCGCTTTGCGTCGGCGTATGCTTATTAATCGAACCATTAGGTGCAAGCCCACTCCTGCCAAACCGCCCCAAATAGCGATAGCCCCAAACCACTCAACGAATGTGCTTCTATCACGGCCAACTAGGTAGAAGTCATTTAACCCATTTAAACGGCTATCTCTGCTGTGACATTCTGAGCAGCGAACGGATTGCTCTGCCGGTGCAACCATGTGTTTGATTGGCCAGTAGCCCAGCGTCTCGATAAAGCCATAATCACCACTGAAATCCACCTCGTTTAATTTAGCTCCGGCTACCAAGGCTTTGTCCCAATCAAATTCGGTCCAAAAAGCGCCTGAACCTTTACGGCCGTAGAGTTTAATGGGCAACATCTTATTGTTCTGGGTATCAAAAGGCTGTTTGCCTTGATGGATCTTAAATGGCCAGATACGCGCGTCGGGGTCATCGTAATTACCGGTTGGCGGGTTAATATCTATAGGAGCCATTGACGGGTCAAAGGTATCTTGGAAGGTCATTTGCTCTAGTTCACCTTTATACCAACGGTATTCAGGAACCACATTTTTTCCCCAGGTAAAGGTCCCTTTTTTGCTCATATAAGCATGGTGTTCGACACCGTCAAATTCGGCATCAATCACATAGGGTTTTCCGTCTTTCAGGTCTCCTGCGGTTGACCAATCCCAAGACAATTTAGTGAGATAAGGCCCACGAGCCATTTCGGGAATATGGCATGAGGTGCAGGCAACTTTAGCGGTATGGTTATCAATTTCTCGGTTATCGTGAGGGGTGGCGCTATGACAGCTTTCACACGAAACATTATTGCCCATGCGATCTTCACGGCCCATGTTTAACTCATGGTCAATAAAGGCTTTGCGGTCATTGTAGCGACCAGAGATTTTATGGTCGTTGGTGGTGTGGCAATCTTGGCAGGCGAAGTCCAGCTTTTCACTGCTCATATGAACATCTAGCCCGAAGCTAGGGTCAATTAACGAAAGATCTGTGTCGCCGTGTTTTACGCCGTTACCGCCGCCTCCTAATGCATGGCACGCTAGGCAATTATCACGATCTGGCTTACCCACATTTTGTGCGACAAAGGCTAGGTCGACCGCTTTTTGTAGCTTTCCTCCTAGCATTTTATCTTCGTAGTAAGGGTGTCCAGATGAGGCGGCCGATTTCTTATAGGTTCCTGTGGTGTCATGACACACTAAGCAGTCCACATTCTCTGGCGCATCTAATTCAAAGTCGTCATTACGCCAGCCATAACCTGTGTGGCACTGAGTGCAGCTTTGGTTTCCACGTGCAGAGACACAGTAGTTATTGAAAGCGTTCTTTGCTTTGCCCACCATAATGCCATCCACTTTCTTCGCCCAGTTCCAGTGGAACGTTTCCTGCATCTGCTTAGACGCTTCGGTGTGACACTCCAAGCAGGCTTCAGTGACATCTGGGGCATAGTCGAATTCTTGATGAAGGCTTTCAAAGGTTGAATGATCAGCGGTGCTGGTCGTGGCTAAGTTTTCTTTAGGGGGGGCTTGCTGTGCTTCAGAGAAGGCACTGAAGGCAGGAAGAGAAAATACGATAAGAAGCAAAAACCATAACTTGTTCATAGGCCACAATACCTTTTGTGGGCCAGCTTCATGGGCAATTAATCTCTGTTGTGTTGCGTTATTCTTTATCTGCTTGAGAGATTAGATTGAGTATGAATAAGCCCGACTTACTTGCTACACCAAACACTAAATTAACTAATGCTAATGTAATAAATATACTACTGGATACTTATGTACGTACTCACATTGGTGGGTTTATGAACAGTTAGTTGATCTGCATCAACTAGGGTAATAATTACACAATACCGAGGTCTCAAATATCGTAATTAGCTTTGTTGCCAATATCAAAGTGCAATGGCATCTTCCATTTTGCTATTGCTAATACGGCAAAGATAAAACCGCTAAGACCGACTAATGGTGCAAGTATCGTTGGCTCTTTCATCCACAGTACTAACACCGAAGAGATTAACAGCAGAGGCACTAGGTTTAACCCTTTAACCTTAAAGCAGTAGGACTCTTTTAAGGCGATTCCAGAAAAGGTAATGAACATGAAGCCAATGTACAGCCATTCTTTGGTGGGCAGAACAATAAACAAAGCCAACCCGAGCCAACTCGACCATGCAATGAGGGCGCGAACTTTCTTGTCATAGACATGGATATTAGCGGCACTAAGAGCGGCCGAAACAGCAATGCACTTGATGCTCCACTCCCTCAGCAGTGGAGCCGTCTCCATTTCAAGCACACACAACAACTCGGCGCTAAACAAAGCAAGAAGCGACAATGCAAACAGCGTAATGCCCGATCTGTAGGACACTACGCTGATCTTATCTAACCCATCCAGGTGTTCTTTGTGTTCAGGATTCGCCATCAGTTTTTCTGTGTGATTCATTCCTTACTAAAAAAGATATCACTTGTTAGCGTATTTACCTTAACTACAAACACACTATCGGGATCGGATTCACGCTTAAACTGAAACCTGAACTGATCTATAGGGGTAAAAATGGGAAGGTCGGTACGTTCTGTTAGCTCGTAGCCACCGTCAAGATAGAGATCGCTTTGTATTGCAAGGTCATGTGCCCTTCTCTTTCTTGCGTCGCGGTTAAAGATGGGTTGAGTGGAAGCATTGCTTGGATATGACTCACCATCGTACTTTAATAAGCGCAGAGCTCCATCGCTCCATACCGTTATGTTTTTCCAGCCGTTAGTATCAGTATGAGAAATCAATACCGGCTTTTTGACCACGGTGAAGGTGTTCATTTTTTCAAACGAAGAATTGAACAGGTATGCAGAGCAACCGCCTGTACCGCAGAAGTATGGGTCTTGCATTAGCACAAAGACCTCGTCCTCGGTGTCACCATTGAGGTCGGCATAACCGTAATCAAACGGATAGCTTCTGTCCGTCAATCCCTCTGGTTCCAGTATCTGTTCAAATACCATTTTTTGTATGGGATCGCTGGGCGCTTCCATCGCCGTTAGCTGCTCCGGATCGGACTGACAGCCTGCCAACAAAGCAATAATGGAAAGCGTTGCAAACGCTGATATGGTGTTCATAGCTTTAGGCATAGTGTTTCCCCCTGTTTAAAAACTAGGATAAAACACTATATTGATCAACAAGGTATGAGTTTTAAACCGGCTGAACGTAGAAGTAAATGGCTAAGAAGTGGCACACCGCCCCACCCAATACAAAACAGTGCCAAATCGCATGGTTGAAAGGGATGCGTTTGTTGACATAAAAGATAATGCCGAGCGAGTAGATCAGGCCACCCGCCGCCAGTAGTGCCACCCCACCAGAATGAAGCGTTATCGCCAGTTGATACACCACTATGAGCGATAACCAGCCCATGACGATATAGCTGATTAAAGAGAAGCGCTTAAAGCGATAAACAAAGGCCAGCTTCATTACAATGCCCAGAATCGCAATACTCCAAATGACAACCATTAACCCAATGGCCAAAGGCGTTCGCAGACCTACTAATAAGAAAGGTGTGTAACTCCCTGCAATCAGTAAATAAATGGCACTATGATCAAAGGTTTTTAGCCATCGCTTGGCGCGTGGGTAAGGCACTGCATGGTATAGCGTAGAGGCGAGAAACAGCACTATCATACTCGAGCCGTAGATAGCCATGCTCGCGATAGTCATTGTATCCGCATCATGAGACAGCGCTTTTTGCAGTAGCAAGACTAGCGCGACAATGCCAAAGATCATCCCTACACCATGAGTAACGGAATTGGCGATCTCTTCATTCTTACTGTACTGATTGCTGATTACAATTGACATAACACAACACTGGTTAACTTCTCGGCTAATGAGTATGCCACTTTTAGCGTACACGTGTAAGCTTAAATGTTAGTTATCGGAAAATGAGGGAAATGTTCGTGTATACAGAAAAACCTAGTACGCCATCTCCGAGTTTTTTGTTGGAGATCTAAGGGTGTGCATGAGCTAGAAGCTGTCAGCCATCAGCAGTCAGAGGTGTCATCTCAAAGATTATTTGAAGTATAATCGATGCCTAAATTATCCCCGATACAGTCATCCTGGGCTTGATCCAGGATCTTAGTAAGCACAAGGCTGAAATATTACACACCCATAACACTTAACAAACACTTCGTACTTTACAGTACAAGAAGGACTTTTGAGTTCTAAGATCTAGGGAAAACAAATCTTGCAGCTTGCGGCTGACGGCTGACGGCTGACGGCTAAAAAAGGCAAATCCTAAACCTTTGTTTTCATATGAGGTTATTAGAAAAGTTTGGGCTATCCTTAAAACAGATTTCATATAAAGACGGATTAACTACATGAAAAAACTCATCATTGTCGCAGCGGTAATCATTGTTGGCGGGCTGTTCATCTGGAATAACGATACTGCATTGGCAAAAGTGTGCTCATCCATTGATGCGGTACAAAACCAATTCCCAGCAGATTGTACTAAGGCTCGTGCGCTGTCAGTGTTTGAGTAACAGCAATTCAAAAAGGGGCCGCTTATTAAAGCTGCCCCTTTTCTATATCAGCCTTGTTTAACTCTAGATCAAAGCATGTCTCGCCTTAGCAGAGATCCACTCCGATACGATTACCGTAACCAAGATAGCGCAGAAGATGACGGTTACCTGTGGCCAGGCTAGTACTGCCATTGATTCTTGAAGCTTCAAACCAATACCACCTGCGCCCACCAGTCCTAATACCGTTGATTCTCGAATATTGATATCCCAGCGAAACAGACTCGTGCCGATAAAGCTTGGCATTACTTGAGGTAGCACGCCGTAATCAAGTACTTGTAGCGACGAAGCACCCGTTGCTCGGATAGCAGACACTTGGGTGTCGTTCACCTCTTCTATTGCCTCGTACATCAACTTAGACACAAAGCCAATAGAGCGAAGTGCAATAGCGATGATACCTGCCAGTAAACCTGGTCCAAGAATCGCCACAAGTAATAATGCCCAAATAAGCGAGTTGATTGAGCGACTTGCGGCAATGATAAACAGCGCAATAGGTCTGACAAAAACCACGCTTGGTGTTGTATTTCGTGCGGCCATAAAGGCAACAGGGAACGCGAGCACTATGCCTAGTAAGGTGCCAAGGGTTGCGATGTTAAGGGTGTCCCATAGCGGTAGCCAAAGTTGCTCTAAGTAACTCCATCTTGGCGGCCACATGCGAGAGCCGATATCTGCGATTTGATTTGGTGAGTCAGTGACAAAGTACCAGATGGTATCTTGGTTCATTACCTGCCAAGCAAATACCACTAAGGCAACAAATGCCAGCCAACACACCCATTGGGTGAGGGTTTGTTTCTGATCGTATTTTTGCCACGCAGTAGGCATAGATTGTAAATTGTTCATCGTATTATCCCCTACTGTACGCGCTGACGAATGATGGTTGAGACGTATTCACACACCATTACGATGCCTATGATGATCAACAAAATGGCGGCGGCTGCGCTGTATTCATAGCGATCCATGGCCGTATTGAGCGTTGCGCCAATACCACCAGCGCCTACGATACCTATCACGGCTGATTCTCTAAAATTGATGTCCAAACGATACATGGATAAACCAATAAAGCGCGGCATTACTTGCGCTTGAACCGCATAGTTGACCTGTTGTAGCCAGCTAGCGCCGGTTGCACGCATAGCGGTCAAAGGTGCGGGGTCTATGGCTTCGATTTCGTCAGCAAACAGCTTAGCTAGAAAGCCGATGGTGGCAAACGTGAGGGTGACAAAGCCGGCAAAGGTGCCAAAGCCGAACAGGGCGACACACAAGATAGCGACGATGATCTCTTGAAAGCTTCGCGCAATCGCCACAAATCCGCGGCAAAAGAAATACACTGGCTTTGGTGCTAGGTTCTTGGCAGCGCCCAGCCCAAAAGGAATCGATAAGAGCACACCCGCTACCGTAGAGGTTAGCGTCATGGTTAAGCTTTCTACTAAGCCCTGCCAAATATTGTCCCAACGCCCTGCAAAGTCAGGGTTCATGAATGCAACGATAAAGCGCCAGCCTCTCTCGCTTCCCTCATAAATGCGCATCCAGTTAATGCTGATGGATTGGGTGGCAAGATAGAGGTAAATAACCACCATGGCAGTAATGCCATAACGAACCCAAGCACTTGAGATCAGCGGCGGCTTCTTCCACTGATTAGGGTAACTGCCACTCATGCTAACGCCTCGGTGAATGTCGCGTTAGCCATAGAAGGCTCAGCGTTTTCTTCCGTTGTTTCATTCCAGTCTTCTTGACCATAGATATTGGTCAATACGTTTTCATCAAGCTCACTTGGCTTGCCATCAAAGACTACTTCACCCGCATTAAGACCCACGATGCGCTGAACAAAGCGCTTGGCGAGTTCAACATCATGAATATTGATGATGGCTGGAAGCTGCTGCTCTTCGCAGATCTCACTGATCAAACGCATGATCTGACGGGCAGTTCTTGGATCAAGCGCTGCGGTAGGTTCGTCAATCAGCAATAACTTAGGCTTTTGAGCTAACGCTCTTGCAATTCCAACCCTTTGTCGCTGTCCACCAGAAAGCGCATCGGCGCGTTTATTGGCGTGCTCCAACAAGCCTACACGGTCCAGTAATGCGTAAGCCGCTTGTATATCTTCGCTTGGATAGCGACGAGTAAAGCTGCGCCAAAAACTTACATAACCTAAGCGGCCTGATAGCACATTCTCCATAACCGTCAAACGCTCAATCAAGGCGTACTCTTGGAATATCATCCCAATTTCTCGGCGAGCTTGCCTTAGGTTCGATGTTGAGAGTTTGACCAAATCTCTCTCCGAAAACAGCACTTGTCCGTCGGTGGGTTCAGTAAGGCGGTTGATACAACGAATCAGTGTAGATTTACCCGCGCCTGATGGGCCAATTAGACCCACTACCTCACCGGGTTCAACGGTAAGATTGACATTGGTAAGCGCCTTATCCGATGAAGAATAATGCTTGGTTAAGCCTTTTAGAGTTAATGTAGACATGACCTTCCTTTGGGGAGGTGATATCAATCGCACTAAATAACCGATCAAACTCGCTGATCACTGACTTAGTGTGATTGGTATTAAATAATGATGATGTGAAGCAAGGCCCAAACTCTATTTCGGGCCTTTTAGTGAGTGGTATTTCTGGTTAGCTACAGGTATAAGAAACCTGATTTGCCGTATCGATAGTGCGAATCACTTCCCAGTGCTCTTGGTAGGTAATTGGCACAAATTGCGCCTCGCCATTGCGTTCAAACTCTTCTTGCAATTTAGTCCCTTGCCAATCGAAAGTGAAAAACGCTTGCTGAATCTTTTCTTGAAGCTCTGGCGCTAGGTTATGCGCTGTTCCGTACGCTGTGGTAGGAAACGTCTGTGATTTATAAATCGATTTGATTTGCTGCTCATTCACCACGTCGCGCGACAACATACGATTTAATACAGAGTTAGCAATCGCTGCTGCGTCATAGTCTTTATGAGCCACTCCTAAGATAGAATTGTCATGGGCGCCAGAGAACGCTGGCTTAAAGTCCGCATCCGGCTTCAAACCATACTCTGCATCCAAGATAGCGGATGGCGCTTTAAAGCCAGAGTTAGACGTTTGCGAGGTGAATGCTAAATTCTTACCTTTAAGGTCTTCCACTTTCTCAATGCCTGAATCAGGGTGAGTAATGATTTCCATCTCATAACCAAACGAGCCGTCTTCCGCTGCCATCATGGTAAAGGGCGCGAAACCTGCACAGTTAACCGCTAACGGCGTTGAACCTGTGTTAAAGCCTGCAATATGTAGACGGCCAAAGCGCATTGCCTCAATTTGGGCTGCATTATTCTGTACTGGGAAAAAGCGAACATTTTTGCCCGTCTCTTTTTCTAGATGCTCAAGAAACTCGCTCCATACATCAGCATAAACCGCTGGGTCTTCAACCGGGGTATAAGCAAAGATAAGAGTAGAAGGGTTTACCCATTCGGCTTCATTTTGTGGAACGTCCGCAACTAGGTTGCCAGTGCGGTCTTGATAGCGTGAGTCCATTGCTGAAACCGCTGCAGAGAACATTAATGCAGTAGCTACTGCAGTCTTAACTAGTTTCATTGTACTTTCCTGTTGGCTAATAAACTTCGAAGAAAGTTAATCAATTTAGATGACAGTTAGGCGGAAACTAGATGAAAGATTTATTTATTAAATGAATCTTTCATGACTGATTAATCCATTTATTTTCAGAAGGTTACATTGACATATTTTATTACAAATAGTTTATGAATAGATGCATTTTTAAATAGCAGTGCAAAGAACGGTATTTCATTTTGCATATTTTATTACTTAACTAGAGAATTTACTCAATAAAACAGAAAGTGTTTCTTTACTTATTAGCTTCAATTATCTGCATATCGTTCCAATTCCAAACGGCCAATACACATCTCTAGTCACCCTCTGCAACACAAGGCTACTCTCTCCTGCCGTAGGTTTATCATTGAATCTCAAAAGGTCATCGACTGACATCTTGTAAGGCTTCATCAGAGCAGAACTGTTTATAGAGTGTCGTACGATATTAATTCACATCGTCATAATAATGATGGATAGAGAATTCTGTATACTATTTAACACACAAAATGAAACCGGTTTCATAGTAGGTAAATACCTTTTTGTAAATAGTTATTATTGATCTGCCTTATGAATAGATATTCTAATCTACAACGTTTAGCATTGACGCAATTCATTTATTTTGCGCTACGCTCTAAGTAGCTATTTTACATGGTAGTTTTAGTAAACAATGAAGACTGTTTGTCAGTTCATGCTCGGGTTGAAGTCCGATCATAAAGGAAGAAGAATTGAGCAAATCTGGGCATTGGACTCATTTTGGTTAGAATACGACCATGAGTATATTCAGTGGCTATTTCCTATTGATACCCCTAGCCGCTTTCACTCCCACAGTCCTATCGCCTGTCAGTCAACTCAGGATTACTTTTGTGCCTGTGAAGTATTACGTGAGGCGCAGCTTCATTCATTAGGCATGATGTTAGACTTTTTTGGAATGCGATTTTTTGGTAACTCTATTGTGCCCAAAGAGGACCTCAATATGCAGGACCACACATGGTTAAAGCCCATGGACCACAATCATTTGAGAATCACTCGAATCATTCGCAGTCTTGCACTGTTAGGCCAAGCAGAACTCAGTCAAACCTTCCAAATGGCGATGCTGAAAACCGCTCGTGAGCAAGGTGAAGTCAATGAAGAGACGCTCGGCTTTTGGCGCCAAGCGAATCTCATAAAAGAATTGGTTAGTGAATAAGACGCACAATCAGAGCCCCGGTTGCTCTCATTGGTTCAACATTAAAGCTCAACACGACGCCTGCTCTTGGCGCATAGTACCGTTTAACCTCTTTGCCGAACGAATCTGTTTGCACGGATAAGAGATCCCCTTCTTTCACTGGTTCAAGTAACTCCACCTGAGGCTGATAAAATCCACCAGTTTCAGCGCGAATGCTAGTCAGCTCTTTACCTTCAACAAACGGTGGTTCCGCTTCCAACGCTTCACCTTCTGTTAATACCTCATAATCGCGCAACACATTGAGCACTCCTTTTGTAGAGCGCTCCACCAATGGGTAATCACTGTAACGCCCCACCCCTACCTCTACGGTAATAGAGGGGATGTTATGTTCATTCCAAACTGTCTCCAAAATACCGGGGTCACCGGGATCGTCAAAAATGACATCTGGGTTCATTAAGCGCGCCATGTTGAGCGCATCATTAAGGCGATAGTCGGCAAATACGTACAAGGGATAGATGGTGCCACTGGTTTGTGTATGAAGATCTATGGCGAGATCGGCATTGGGCTTGAGTAAATTTTCCCACAGCTGATAGACATAGCGCTGCGCCTCATTGCCATTTTTATTTCCAGGGAAGAAACGATTGAGGTTGGCTGTAGAATGGTCAGGATCGTTTGAACTGTAATCTCGGCTATGACTAAGCATACCGGAAAGGTTCACTGTAGGGACAATCACCACCGAGCCTGAGAACTCAGCAGAGGCTAATTGAGATGCGACCTTTTGTGCCACCAGCACGCCATTATATTCATCACCGTGCACACCAGCGGTTATCATGAAACGCTTGCCTGGCTTAGAGCCCTTGTAGACCATTACAGGTAAATGTAACCATTGGCCTAAAGCATTGCTGCAGATCCGAAACCAAAAGGTGTGCTCTCCTGCGCTGAGATCTGACACATCTAAGCTCTGAATCACCTTTTTACCGTCAATAACATCTGCTAAGTATTCTGTTGCCATAATCTTCGTTATTTCCTTTTTGCTTGGTACTTTACTCTTCTAACCAAATTTGTTGAATGTCAGGCCAGCCCCAAGGGGTCATGTCAACGCCATGAAACAGCTCCTGAAAGCTCATCGACTGCAGGTGATGGAATAGTGGTTTAGCTATCGCTTCACTGATCAGGTAATTGCCAATTGGCTCTAATCGTTCAAGGTAATGTGGGGACTGAACGTCAGCGCATAGCTTACCTAAGCTCAAGTCTAGCCATTCGCTCGTTTTAGCGTCCATACAGCTTCTAAGTGCAATATCACTTTGAAACGCCAACAATGCTGATGTCGGCAGATTGTCGTCCAATAGTAGATTCATTAAGACGATATCTTGAGTAAACCCATCACTCATAGCGAGTTTGGCATACGCCTCTATGGACATTTCTTCGATTTCAACCTCAATGCCGTGTCTCTCAAGCACGTTGCTGATAGCCTGTGCACATACCCTAAGCCCGAAGTGGTTGTAGATAAGAATCGATAAACGCTGCACCTCTGTAGATTGCGCTCCCGCTATTGAATCCCATGGCTTCCAAAACGGGTAGAAATTTTCCGCTGGCACAAGATTAATAGGCACTTTGTTGTTCGTTATGTCTTTCCAAAGTGCTTCACCTTGTATCACATGACTTAACCAGCGACGTGTTTCTGTAGGCAATTTCTGAGTGGCATTTTGATTGAATACGGCAAGCAAGCAGCCATCTTCTATGCTCAACTGTTTTGTGGGCTCTAGAATTGGATCGGCATCATCTTCGCCTTGCTGAGACAGCAACTTATGACTGTACGACTCACCGCCATTTGTGGATTGCACATGCCAAATTGTCAGTTCATCGGTCAATGATCGATAGCCATGAAATGCCTCGTAAGCCCTTAGTTTCAGCCACTTATCACTTTGTTCAAGCAAAGTAAAAGGGCCAGAGCCAATCACAGCCTTCTGCTTTGCAATACTCTTGGTCACTTGTGTAGCCGGTTGGATGGAATACTTCACATCCGCCAACTTTGAAGCAAAGTCGATATCTCTAGCATTTAAGTAGAATTTGACCACTCTAGATTGAGGTGACTCTATTCGGGTCAGGTGCGATAGATCCTTCTTGTACCCATGTAACTTCCGATACGCATTGAAAAGATCGACAATCGCTTGCCCGTGTATAGGGCTGCCATCATGAAACTGCACCTTGGGCCTTAGATAAAATGACCAGATCTTGCCGTCTTCACTCATCTGCCAATGGTGGGCAATGTCAGCCGAAGTGATTCCTTTAGCGTCCTGTTTTACTAAGCAAGAATAAAGCTGGCGTACAAAGAATCGTTCGCTGTTTCGTAGAATGTTGTGAGGATAAAGCGCGCTAAAGGTGCGATTATAGGTCAGTTGCACATGCAGCAAGCCGTTGTGTAAGCCTGCGCCTGAAGATTGCTTCAGTAATTCGCCAAACAACTGCTGATTATCCTGCAGTACCTCTAAAGCCTCTTCAAACTGCTTCTGAGAGATAAAATCTATGGCGATTTGACGGCGAATATCGGCTTCAGAATAGAGTTTTTTTAGAATTGAACGCTGATTTCTTCCGGTTTTTGGTGTCCATTGTAGCCAGCCGTTTTTTTGCATGTCACCTAGCAAAGTCCGTGCATAACGCGTTGTTGTATATAGCATTTCTGAGACTTCATCCAGTAGCACCGCATTCTCTTCATGCACTGCGTAAGGCTCAAGTCGAGCAAAAAACCTCACCAATTTTACCGGCTTCATAGCACTCCTATTATTTTCTATTCCTTATTTAACCTAAAAATAGCCTATTCGACATAAAAATGAAGTGATAAATGCAATATCAGGAACATTTTCCTATCTTCCTAGCTGTTTTAATAACCTTAAAAATAGCGATACTGAATGTGTTCACTAACAAGACAACTCTTTAGAGGCGACGGTTATGAAAGCGACTTCACAACATATTTGCACTTTCAGCATTAGCACTCGGTTAATCGCAATGACAAAGAGTGAGATTCAAGTAGCTAAACCGTCCAAATCAATCAGCCCACTTCATAGCGGCTAACCCGTTTAAGGTGATACTTAATTTATCTGTGTTTTATGCTCCATCCCCCCCTTATAAACACAGATAGGCTAATTATCACCGCCCTTTTCAGAGCTTGGTTCTTCTTCAAGGATTGAAGATAACCGGCTCTTCTCGAGTTAAACACCAAAAGTTCACTCTCACAAATAAGCAACTACAAGCATATAAAAATCAGAGAGTTAGTTTTCACTAATACGTTTTGAGTAATGGTATTGAAAGCGTTATTTTTCGATGCCTAAAAATATAAAATAGAAGGGTAATCACATGTTCAGTAACTTTTTCGCCAGCCTGTCCAAGGTTGGTAAGGCACTTATGCTGCCTATAGCATCCATGCCAGCGGCCGGTATATTACTTGGTATTGGCTCAGCTAACTTTGCCATCATTCCACCCATTGTGTCACAGCTTATGGCTGAAGCTGGCGGCGCCGTATTTGGTAACCTGCCGCTTATTTTTGCTCTGGGTGTCGCCATCTCCTTTACCGATAACGACGGTGTAGGTGCCGTAGCGGCAGGTATTGGCTACTACGTTCTGATCGCAACCTTAAAGGTAATGGCAGGCGTATTAGGGGTCGATCACATCGATATGGGCGTATTGGGCGGTATCATTTCCGGTGCTGTTGGTGCGTACATGTTTAATCGCTTTTATACCATTAAGATGCCAGCGTATCTGGGCTTCTTTGCGGGGAAACGATTCGTTCCTATTATTACTTCCTTTGCGATGCTATTACTCGGTATTGTTCTTGCCTTTATCTGGCAGCCAATCGGCTTAGGCATTGACGCCTTTGGTCATTGGGCAACAGAGCAAAACCCAGTAATGGCATTTTGGGCTTACGGCACCGCAGAGCGTGCACTGATCCCATTTGGTTTACACCACGTTATTAACGTTATCATTCAACTGCAAGCGGGTGATTTCACCAATGCGGCAGGTCAAGTATTCCACGGCGAGATCCCTCGATTCTTCGCTGGCGACCCTAATTCCGGTAACCTTGCAGGCGGTTATCTGTTTAAGATGTTTGGCCTTCCTGCTGCTGCTATTGCTATTGGCCGTGCGTCTAAACCAGAGAACCGCGTCAAGGTTATGGGAATCATGGTATCGGCTGCGCTTACTTCGTTCCTAACGGGTATCACAGAGCCAGTTGAATTTGCATTCTTGTTTATCTCCCCTGCTCTATATGCAATCCACGCTATCTTGGCAGGGCTAGCTTACCCGCTTTGCATCATTCTTGGTGTTAAACACGGTTATAGCTTTAGTGCGGGTCTTATCGATTACGTCACCTTCTACGGTATCTCAACCAAAGGATGGATGATCATTCCTCTTGGCCTAGCCTATGCCGCGGTTTACTACGTGGTGTTTACTTGGTTCATCAAGCACTTCGACCTTAAAACACCGGGTCGCGAAGACACTACCGAAGAAGCGCAAGACGTTTTAGAGGGCGATGAGTTCACAAAAGAACTAGTGGCAGCCTTTGGCGGTAAGGGAAACATTGTTTCTGCTGATGCGTGTATCACTCGCTTGCGAATGCAGGTGAAGGATCAAGACCAAGTGGACGATGCCAGACTAAAAGCATTGGGCGCCGCTGGCGTGGTGCGTGTCGGTACAGGCGTACAAGCCATCTTTGGCGGCAACAGTGATGTCTTTAAAACACAAATGCTCGACTATATGAAAAACAACTAAATCGAGTTAATCAACTGAGTTAACAGTTTGTCCGTTTGGAGTGGAAGCTTGTAGGTGACCACTCCTTTTTTATGGCTAGATGCCTGTACTCCTTGATAGTGCATCTCTCTCAATTTGCAATCAATTCAGCTTGTTACACATCAATTGTGATGCCAATCTGATGTAGCACAATAAAATAACCACACTATTGATGCGGTTAACATTTCAGCAATACCTTCATTTCAAATCATCATAAAACGTGTGACCATTTATTAACCCAAAAGTGGTAGTCCCTACTCTTCGTTCTACAACCAATTCTTGATCATAAATACAACAAGAATGAGCTATTGAGGAATAATAATATGAACAGAAATGATAGTGTCCCTCTCCCCACTAACACCAGAGAGTGGTTTTTTAACCGTAATAGTCTGATTATCCTTGCCGATATCGTACTCTTCTTTGCCCTATATAAGTCTTTACCCTTTGAGCCTCAAGTGGTGCTCGGCATCAGTATTTTGGTATTTATCGCCGTGCTTTGGCTAACCGAAGCCTTGCACGTCACCATTACCGCCATTCTTGTGCCTATACTCGCCGTTGTATTCGATATCTTCGATACACAAACCGCGCTGAGTAACTTCTCCAACCCCATTATATTTCTATTCCTAGGAGGCTTTGCTCTCGCCGCTGCTATGCATGTGCAAGGCTTAGATAAGGTGATCGCTGATAAGGTTCTGATCTTGGCAAAAGGCAAGATGAGCGCGGCTGTGTTTATGCTGTTTGGTGTCACCGCCGGCTTATCCATGTGGATCAGTAATACCGCCACTGCAGCCATGATGTTGCCCCTAGTATTGGGCGTGCTTAGTAAGGTTGATGCCGATAAAGAGCGTAAGACCTACGTGTTTGTTCTGCTTGGTGTGGCATACAGTGCCAGTATTGGTGGTATCGCAACGATAGTGGGTTCGCCTCCTAATGCGATTGCCGCGGCTGAAGTTGGACTGACTTTTACCGAGTGGATGGCATTTGGTATCCCGGCGGCGGTTATCATGCTGCCATTAGCGGTTGCTACCCTGTACTTTGTCCTCAAGCCTAACCTGGAAGGCACCTTTGAGCTTAATAAAGAGCCAGTAAACTGGGACAAAGGCAAGATCGTGACACTGGCTATCTTCTCTTTAACCGTGTTCTGCTGGATCTTCAGTAAGCCTATCAACTCTATGCTTGGCGGTATTTCTAAGTTCGATACCATAGTGGCTCTTGCTGCCATAGTTTTGGTGAGCTTTGCACGAGTCGTTCATTGGAAAAACATTGAAAAAACCGCTGACTGGGGCGTACTTATCTTATTTGGCGGTGGTATCTGCCTAAGTAACGTACTTAAAGCGACCGGTACCAGTGTGTTCTTAGCAAACTCACTGAGTAGCTTGATTTCAGACTTTGGGATCTTGTTCATCATCGCCATCATCGCACTGTTTGTAGTGTTCTTAACCGAATTCGCCAGTAATACCGCCAGTGCGGCGCTGCTAATCCCCATCTTTGCCACAGTGGCAGAAGTGTTTGGTATGTCACCGGTCGTGCTTTCGGTGCTTATCGCCGTCGCAGCATCTTGTGCATTTATGCTGCCGGTTGCGACACCGCCAAATGCCATCGTGTTTGGTTCTGGTCATATCAAGCAACAAGAAATGATGCGGGTGGGTATTGTTCTTAACATTGCTTGTATTGGCGCACTTACCTTTATTGCTTCATTATTCTGGATATAAGCTTTTCGAAATTGAGGGGCGATCACTGAGATCGCTTCTCTTTTATTCGAAAACGCGCAAAAACTCTTCGTTTAACCACACTCTGTTGATACATTTCTTTAACGTTTAATGAATTCTTTGTAAGCTAGCATTAATACGATAATTTCCATTCAGAGCAGGATGCTCAGCCAATTGATGTCAAAGCCTTTCTTAAAACGCGTACCTAATATTGCGACTCAGTCACTGCTTGCGCTCGGTGTTTTTTCTAGCTGTGCCTACTCCGCTACGCCGGTGGGTATGAAATACACTATCCACCGAGCAGAAAACGCTGATAACACTAAGAATGCCATGGTTCTTCCCTACGCTTTCTCCACTGAGTCTATGGGACTCAATGTCGGTATCGGCGGCGTTGTACAGGGCGTTGGACAAGAGCAGATGGTCATTGGTGGTACTGGCTGGGCTGGCGCCGATAGCTATGGACTCTCAGGTGGACTATGGAACTATCGACCTTGGTTTGCAAAGCGGGCATTTATTTCCCTAGCTGGCATGTATGCCTACTTTCCAGAACAAAGAGCCTATACCAATGGCAACATAGCGTTTGAAGACCCTAGATGGGGCAGTTCTGGTTCAAGTCAGGATGACTACATTCAAGGTGATGGTTATTCCAACTGGTTAGATATAAAGGTTGAATACGTGTTGCCACTAGGCTCCGCGAAAGAAAGAGCCACTGTCGATTACTACTTGAGAAACGGTATGTTGGTCGATGGCCCAAAAAGTACCTATTGGAACCCGTTAGAAACCGGTACGACTATCTTACTCATGCGTCAGTTCAATCGTTATCAATCTTATGAAGATGATGCAGGGATTGAGCGAGAAGGTGACATGAGTGCATTCGAGTTTGGTATTCAATACGACAACACCGATTTTGCTCCAAACCCTTCCATGGGTAGTCGCCAATATTTGGGGTACTCCTATGAAGGAAGCATTGTCTCTCCCGACAATACTTGGAATTTTGTAGAGCTTGATGTCAGCAAATACCTTTCTATCGGTGAAAGTGATTGGGCTCGCCAACGCATCTTCGCTTTCAACTTTTGGACAGGATATTCACCCTCTTGGAATATTGTTGACGTAGACGGCCAGAGAAAAACTGTTGAAGATGGCGCTCCCTACAACGAGGGGGCAACGTTAGGTGGGCACGCTCGAATGCGCGGCTACGACTCAAATCGTTTCCATGATAAAGCAAGCCTATACGCAACCGCTGAATATCGTTACACCCTGCGTTATAACCCGATTAAGGAAGTCTCTTGGTTGAGGTTCTTGAACATCGATTGGTTCCAATTGGTAGCATTTGCCGAAGCCGGTCAAGTTGCACCAGAGTATGATTTGGGTGAATTGACCCAAGACATGAAACTCGATGCAGGTGTCGCGGTTAGGGCATTGGCGGCAGGTGTGGTGGTACGATTTGACTACGCAGTGTCAGAAGAAGGCAGTTACATGTGGTTTATGGTTAATCAACCCTTCTAAAGGCTTCTTTTTCGCTGGCACCAAAATGCAGCCAGCTGACCCAAAACAGGGGCAGTAAATAGATTGTCGTAGATACCATATCTAGATAGGTATGGTACTCCTGATGATTCATCAATTGCAGATAGGCCAGCAGAGAACCCACGGCGACCAACCTGCCCCACACTCCAACCTTTATGACTATGTGTACCACCAAGGCCAATGCCACTGCGGTATGCGTGCTGTAATCCGAATGAAACGCCGGCCAAATTCCTAGCCATTCATCGATAAATCTCGACCCGTACACAATACAAATGGTCACCATCAAAGCGGTGCAGCTTGCCTTGCGCTGTGGTGTAGGCTCTTGACGCAATAAAACTACACTCCATAGCGCAAGCAATGGTGTGTAGATATCGGCGATAAGCGCCCACTGTTGAAAGGTCAGGTTTAGCATGAGTCCTTGGTTACTGCAGAGGTTCTAGCTTGATGATCTTAGTGCGATCGAAAGTGACGCGGTAACGTGCCGTTCTTTCCTTAACACCACCTGGCTCCGTCTTTTTCTCATGGATCTTCACTTCAATGCGTCCACGACGAGAAATACTCACCTTGCGAGATTTGTTACCCGTTGAATACACATACATATCTCGGTTTTCACTTGGAAAGCATCGCATGATGGGACCAAGATCAATGCTGGTGTTGGTCTTGATCTTCTTAAAACCGTTGTACTCAAAGTTCTTCAGACTTACTGTTTCTCTAAAGAACAGCGATATGTTCTCACGGTTCGCAATAGCGACCTTAGAGTTGGGCTGAGAGTTAAACCATGTCTCGCCAGTTCCAATGCCTGTCTTTTTGTCTGGCATACCAAACCAAGAGACAACGCGGGGTTTATTGCGAATGATCTTCTCAAACACCCAGGCTTTAATGCTTTCCTTAAACACATCTCGCACAACATAAAGAGCGGCAAATGCCAACACAAACTGCAAATCGGTATCCAGACCCATTAAGCGAAACTGGAAGATCACCACACTAAAACCCAACATGATTAAACCGGTTGCGATAGCAAGAGAGAGGTAGCGCTCTTTCTCCCCCACTCGCTTGCTGCTGCTGTGCACGCGAAGAGGAAGCTCTAGCAGCTTCTTTTGTAGATCTGTTTGGTTAAATACTCGCGTCAGCTTCTCTTGGTCTTCTGGCTCTACACTTTTAACCGAGTAGATACCTTCATACATTTGAGTCACGCGGTATTCATCTTCTGCCATTGACAGCTGTGCTAGGTAATCCCTAGCAGCTGTTGCCCCTTTGATGTTTTGCAAAGTCGCAGTCTGGCGAAGCAGGTACTGCTCAAATTCGTAGGAAAGAATCGCATCCACTTTGCGAAAACGCTCAAATTTCTGGTCATCTTCAAGTGAGAAGCGACGAAACGAGGTCAAGATATTTGAGTGGCCTTTTGCCTTCTCGATGATCTCTTCTACTGCCTGCTCTTCTTTTTCTTGATTGGTTTTAAATGAACGGATGTCGTTGATAAATAAGTAGGCAAAAAGGCTAATTGAGGTCTTATAAGACTCGTATGGCAATTGCTCTTTTTCTAGGATCTTGATGTAAAGCAACATCAAGCTGATGCTTTTGCCTTTATGGAAGCGGCGAGTCTGAGTAAATGATTTATCGAAGAAATCTCCAGCCGAAAAGGTATCGCCCAGATCTATACTGCTGGGTATGACAAACTCTACCTTAGTTTCAGACTGTGAATCGGCGGCGAGCGTTTGCTGAAGTTCAATGCTCTTCTTTGCCGTTACCTTCAGATCCAACATTTATGCACACCATCCTTATTATGACACTTTTATTACAGGCCATTGTATCACTGTTCCCTCCACAAAGAGTATGTCAATTTTCAACAATAGGCACTTGAAATTGCTAATAAAAAAAAGCTGACACTGTCAGCTTTGATGATTATTTTGCGATTGGACTATTTTAGCCAAAACCACCACACAATAAAGGCGATAAGTAGTATGCCGATAATATTAATCATGATGAATACCTGCTGATGATTTTGGTGAGAACAATCTTAGTCGGTTAGCATTACTGACCACCGTAATGGAAGAGAGCGACATTGCCACGCCAGCTACGATAGGGCTAAGCAACATGCCTGTCAGTGGAAATAGCACACCGGCTGCAATAGGGATCCCTAGGGAGTTGTAGATAAACGCGCCCCACAGGTTTTGCTTGATGTTCTTCATCGTGGCCTTACTCACTTCGATCACTTGAGACACACCAAACAGTGACCCTCTCACTAAGGTGATATCCGCGCTTTCGATAGCCACATCGGTGCCATGCCCAATGGCAAAGCCCACATCAGATTGTGCTAGCGCTGGCGCATCATTGATACCATCACCCACCATGGCCACAACCAAGCCTTGCTGTTGAAGCTTAGTCACCCACTCTAGCTTATCCTGAGGTAAAAGCTGCGCATGGACCTCATCCACACCCGTCTCAGCGGCTACCGCTTGCGCGGTGTGTTCATTATCTCCAGTCAGCATTACCACCTTAATACCTAAAGATTTCAAGGCTGCAATCGCGGGTTTAGATTCTTTCTTTATAGGGTCGCTAATCGCTAACACAGTGGTCAGCTGATTATCGATGGCAAAATACACCACGGTCTGCGCCTGACGCTCCCATTCATCGGCAAGAGAAAGAGCACTATCGATAGCAATGCTGTGCTCGGCCATCAACCTTTCGTTGCCAAGTAGCACTGTATGGCCGTCAATTTCCGCTCGCACACCTAGACCATTCAATGACTGGAATCCCACTACATTATGGCTGTCCAGTTGTTGTGCGTTTTCACGGCAGTAATGAACAATAGCCGACGCCAACGGATGCGTAGAGCCCTGCTCAATGGCGTTTAAGTACCCCAATGTTGCCTCGCTTTCTTGAACCGTTCTAACCTTCACCACACTCGGCTTACCTTGTGTGATAGTGCCGGTTTTATCCAGCACCACAACATCGATAGCACTGGCTTTTTGCAAGGCATCACCGTTGCGAATAAGGCCCCCAAATTCTGCCGATTTTCCAATACCTATCATGGTAGAGATAGGCGTTGCGAGGCCAAGGGCGCAAGGACAAGCAATGATCAGCACTGAGGTTGCGGTGACTAGCATATTAATCACCGTTGGCGCTGGCCCAAAGTTGTACCACATCAAGGCTGTGACAATAGACAGTATCATCACGGTAGGCACAAATACGCTGGAAACGCGGTCCGCTAAATGGCTGATTGATGGCTTAGAGTTTTGAGCGTTAGACACCATCTCAATGATCTGAGCGAGCATGGTATCGCTACCAATCTTAGTCGCGACTATGGTGAGGTTTTGATCGCCATTGATGGTGCCTGCAGACACGGTATCGTCTACTGATTTGATTACCGGAATAGGCTCACCGGTTAGCATAGATTCATCGATAGACGATTCACCATCAATTACTTTGCCGTCGACAGGTACTTTTTCTCCAGCGCGAATCAGCAATGTATCTCCAATGATCACCTCTTCCACTGGCAAGGTAAGAGCTTTCCCATCTCGAATCACCACCGCCGTTTTGGTTCTCAAATCCAAAAGGCGCTTGATTGCTTGAGAGGTTCTGCCCCTTGCTTTTAGCTCCAAGGCTTGCCCTAGGTTTATCAAACCAATGATCATAGCCGAGGCTTCAAAGTAGAGATGACGAGCACTCTCGGGGAGCAAAGCTGGCATGACTACAACTATAATAGAGTACAGCCACGCTGAGCCTGTGCCCAATGCAATGAGCGTATCCATATTCGCGCTGCGATTAACAAAGGCTTTGCTCGCGCCAACAAAGTAGTGTCGACCGCTAAAATAGAGCACGGCTAGGGTCAATAAACCCACAATCAACCAAATGAACTGCTCACTGGGCGTATTCACCGTCATTGATCCGCCAAGCAAGCCATACAACATTAGGGGAACACCTAAGCCAAGGCCCAAAATGGTATGGCGAATCTTATCGCGATATTCTTGCTGCTCGGCCTGTTCACGCTCTTGTTCTGCTTGGGTTTCATCTAAGATGAGTGACGCGCCGTAGCCTGCTCCTTCGACTGTTTGAATCAAGCTATCTGCAGGCAAGCTCGAATAAATACTTGCGGTTCGATTGGCAAAGTTGATATTCACCGAATCCACGCCTTGCTTACTTGTTAATGCTTTTTCTATGGTCGCAACACAACTGGCACAGGTGACACCTGATAGGTTAAGGCGAGTTAGACTAGCCTCATCAACATCAATAACCTTCGCATCGGCTTTTTCAGATACTGGGTTATTTTCTTCTGTTGGCGCATCAGCTACAAGGGCATAACCTAAGCTTTGCAATGAAGATTGCACCTGCTCACTAGACAATAGGCTTTTCACCTCAATAGTTTGAGCTTCAATATCGACAGCAACGACCGCGTCTTTATCAAGCTCAACAAGTGCGTTGGTGATCTTCTTCACGCAGCCTTGGCAAGATACGTTCGCTACCCTGCTGTTAATCTGCGGCAAAGGTTTCTCGCTCGCTTTGTAACCTAGGTTTGCTATCACAGCTAAGATGCCTGCAATATCTAGCGTTGTGCCCACACGCGCCCATTTTTTATCTTCACTGCTGTCGATAGTGAATTGGCTGTCTAGTTCAAGGGCCGCTCGTTTTATCTTATTGATACAGCCGCCACAAGAGACACCTTCGAGCTGAAGGTTAAACTGGTTCATTACTTCTTCTCCTCAGTCCAAGACTCTATCAAACAACAAATGGAATCACCGGTTGGCAAGCTATCCGGTAGCTCTCCCCATTGTTCAAAAGTCTCTTTTAGCATGGTGACATGTTGTTGCAGTCTGAGGATCTGCGCCTCTGTCTCTACAATCTTATCCGCCATCATTGTTCGCACCTTAGGGCACGGTGAGCTGCCGTCTTCGGTGGAAGCCAATATGTCCTCAATCTCTTTCAGCCCAAAACCAAGATCCCTTGCTTGATGGATAAACTTCAGCCTCTGTAGCGCGTTTAGATCGTACTCTTTGTATCCATTGTCAGGATTTCGAGTCGCCGTGATCAATCCACGCTTGGTGTAATAGCGCACAGTATCGGGTGAGACATTGGCTGATTTAGCAAGTTTTGAGGTAATCATTGGCCATTTCCTAGTGTTCGATTTTCTAACTATAACCTTAGTGTAAAACCTAGGAGCTACACATAGGTCAAGAGTTTAATTTGTAAATAAGGCAAGAACAAAAATAACCGCGAATAATAGCCCCACTAATTTAAGCAATGGCCCTAGCGAACGCGTGCCACCCTCAGGTGCTTTGTTGCAACATCCCATGTGATGTCTCCTCGTTAAAGTAAGTTCCGCACCAGTCTAAAACCTGTGAGCAGGTCACAGGTCAAACTATTTAAGACGTTGATTTATGGTTGTTTAAGTTTCATCACTGAAACGAACATTTGTATTGACGAGAAAATTTAATATGAGCTATAACGAATAGGAACTTTACGGATACTGACCATGCTTAAACGATTTCACTCACACAGCATAATTGCAATAACACTGATACTGGCTCTGCTAGTAGCAGGTGTTTTTCCGTCAGTATCTCAAGTCCAGCCTATCGAGCATCACAACGCAGCAGCGCAAACATCAACGGATGCCGATTACTGTGAGGAGTCACACCAACAAGCCACAACTGGGTGTACTAGCGCCACGCATCAGTGTTGTGAGCAGGCTTGTGGCAGTTTAATTAGTTTGCCTTCATCCGCCCTATTGTTATCCAGTACTAGCCTTGATGAGACCAGCTACTCTTTAGCTTCTTCAGATATTCTGCCACCCTATAAGCAAGCCGTATTGCGGCCTCCTATTGTTTAATTCGCTATTCATCTAATCGAATTATCAGAGTGTCTTACACTTATCTAAACAATATTTAATTGCCCAGCGAGTCGCTTGGCAATGGAGCAATACAATGAAAACAGTTAACAAAGCAATCCTTACCGCATCTCTTCTATTCAGTGGCCTAAGCTTCGCGAGTAACAACATCGAGATGTACAAATCTCCAAGCTGTGGATGCTGTACGCAGTGGGCAGAAATCATGGAGCAGAAAGGGTATCAAGTGGATATCCAACAGCAAAAGGATTGGACTAACGTCAAGCGTGAGTTTGGCATGCCAGCCAAATTGCAATCTTGCCATACGGCGATTATTGATGGTTATTTAATTGAAGGACACGTGCCAGAAAAAGACGTAGCCCGCCTTCTTAAAGAGCGCCCACAAGGCATCAAAGGACTAGCAGCACCAGGCATGCCAATGCACTCACCAGGCATGGCAAAGCCGGGGGATGAGTACAAAGGCTTCGATGTTATCGCGTTTCATGCTGATGGCACGACGAGTGTGTATGCGGAGTATTGATTGGGGTTGTGTCCGTCATCCTAGAATTTGCGAAGCAAATATCTAGGATCTTGGGGGGCACGTTGCTGGCTTTGGTAGTCAATCAGATTCCAGCTAAAAGACTGCTGGAATGACGATAATTAGAGCTCAGGACATTGGGTTCTGGGTTCTGGGTTCTGGGTTCTGGGTTCTGGAGCATCGTCATCCTAGAATTTGCATGGCAAATATCTAGGATCTTAGGGTGCACATTGCTGGCTTGGGCACTACCTAAGATTCCAGCTAAAAGACTGCTGGAATGACGATAATTGGAGCTCAGGACATTGGGTTCTGGGTTCTGGGTTCTGGGTTCTGGGTTCTGGGTTCTGGGTTCTGGGTTCTGGGTTCTGGGTTCTGGGTTCTGGAGTATCGTCATCCTAGAATTTGCATGGCAAATATCTAGGATCTTAGGGTGCACATTGCTGGCTTGCGTAGTACCTAAGATTCCAGCTAAAAGACTGCTGGAATGACGGTGGTTAAGGTTCGGGACTTTCGGCTCTGGGCTCTGGGTTAGAGGCTTTAAACTTGAGGCTTGGAGCTCGCGGCTAGAAGCTTGGATAACCGTCATGGTCGAGCGCTCCTATCGACCATCTCTCCATATACCCACACCCCAGAACCCAGCCCCCACAGAACCTTACAACCCCTGCTTATACCCCAACATATAATTAAGCTTGCTCGTCTTGCGAGTCATCTTCTGAAAGCTTTTCTCATCGAAGCTGTCAAACTGCCCCATTGCCTTAGCAGACAAACCCGAACCGCCTAGGTTTTCGGTGTCTAAAGACAAAATGACGTCACCCGCTTCTTTCACCGCTTTCATGTAGCCTTGCTCAGTTGTCAGGTCATATTGGTTTAGGTCAAACACAGGCTTTAGCTCTTTAGCCCAGTAGAACTCAAGAAATGGCACGGGCTGCTTTGGCTTATTCCAGCTGACGTCGCGTGAGTAGTACATCAAGGCGCGGTATGGGTCATTGGCGAAATTGCTGATACCCATTTGCTGTGGTAATTCATCGTGGGTAATGGCTTTATTGTTTAGGTCATACAACCAGGCATTTTTGTCGGCTTCAAGTTCTGCCCAAAACGCCTGCATGTTTTCTAGGTGGCGATAGTCTTTATCAACAATCACGTGCACCTTGAAGTCACTGCCACCGCCTGACATATGCCAGAAGGTGTTGAAAGTGTGGTGGCCATCGGTTAGATAAATTTCGTTGTTAGGTGCAAGCACTATGGTTTTCATGTCTTTGCGCTTTTCACCTATGCCTTGCTCACAAACAAAGGACTCTGGGTTTGAAGGTACTGACTTTTCATCAAAAGATGTTAAGCCCTTCTGACCATTGGCCTCACAGATTTCATCAAACTGCTTTTTCACATCGTGTTGATAGCGGCCTAGCTTGTAGTAAATCTGATCGTAGCCCACAGATGGCTGTGTCGGCTTAAGCTCAGACAAGGTGACTTGGTAGACATCCCCCTCTTTTACCGAGGTGAGATCCTGAGCCCATACTGACGTTGCGCTTATCAACGTAGTCAGTGCAATAAGAGACTTGTTCAGACAATTCATTGTGTACCTTTGTGTTTGTGCCCACGTAGCTATGGAAGTGCTGTTATGGAAGTGTTGTTGTGCAAGTACCCTAAAATCAAAGCATTACGAACTTATGACAGACAAGTTGCATTTACATTATGCCAGTAAGCGCACCTACTATTAACTGATAAGCATTTGTATTTCATTGCCTGCCTAGAGTGTGTTAAGTTACGCCTAACGGACTCAATCAAGACTCTATAACGATATCGTGAAGCCCAAGCAGAAAAGGCACCTAACCGCAAAATACTCCCTACTATTGGTATGGTGGGTAATATTGGTGTGTCTGGCAAAAAATGTTGGCTTTATCAGTCTTTGTACCATTTCTCCCGAACAAATTGCCTCAACAGAGATCAGCCAACAAAGCAGTTCGTCATTAACTGAAACACCCTGCTCACTATCGGAAAAACTGTTAAGTTTTCATCAAGTCAGCATGGAAGACCTTGCTGTTGCATTATTATTAATTGCTCTGATTGGCATCTTCACCGTCACCAGCTCTTTTAAACCTGTGCGTCTCTTTACCGAGCCAACAGGACCTCCGCCGCGACTCTATCTCAGGCTTTGTGTATTTCGTGAATAAACAAAAGATGGTTATACACAACTATCACTTTGTTATTTATGGAAAAACTATGCTTAAAACTAAATTTATGACTAGCACTCTACTCAAGCCTTTGTTGAGGGGCTTGCTATTTCTATGGCTAATCAGCTTAACGCAGATAGTCTCCGCGACCGAGGTCAGTTCGGGTTGGATTACCTCTGCCGATCATCCCCCCGTTCAGGTACGTTTTGATCTCACAGGCCAAACTAACAGGGACACTCACACTGTTGAAGGCTTGCTAGAGGTTAAGCTCGATGATGGCTGGAAAACCTATTGGCGCACGGCAGGCGAAGCCGGTGTCGCGCCAAGTATCGACTATGCCGCATCAACGAATATTGAATCCCTAGAATGGCACTGGCCATTTCCAGAGCGTTTTTCGCTACTGGGAATAGAGACCTTGGGCTATCAATCCGATGTGATCTTTCCTATCACTTTGCATTTAAATGAGCTATCACAACCTGCAACATTGAATGCGACACTGACGCTTCCGTCCTGCACGACTATTTGCGTCCTCACCGACTACCCCATCACGCTTTCGTTTGTAGCCAATGACCTCACAACAAACGATAAGGCAATGCTCAGTTACGCCAAGGCCGTTAGCTCTGTGCCAAAGGATTCTCCTTTACTGAGCAACCTAGAAGCAAAATGGGACGAGGCAAGCTCTAAGCTAGAAGTTAGCGTAACCAAGACAACCCCTTGGCACTCCCCGGATGTGCTTGTGGATGGCAAAGCCGAGAATGTAGAAGATGCCAGCTTTAAGAAGCCGAGCATTACGCTAGAGGGCAACACACTGCATGCGGTGTTTGAGGTAACCAGTTGGCTAGGAGCACCGTCGCTTGAGAACGAAACCGTTTCGGTCTCCTTCTCAGATTCAGACTTTCTCGCCGAAGAACACATTGCGGTCAGCACTGGAGCGGTAAATTCTATTACTCCAAGTCTATGGCAGATGTTTATGTTCGCGGTTATTGGCGGCCTTATTCTTAATATTATGCCGTGTGTACTGCCTGTTTTAGGGTTGAAGCTTGGCTCCATTGTCAGTATGCAAGGCCAAGAAAAGCGTCAGATTCGATGGCAATTTATCGCATCAGCCCTTGGCATTCTGGCCTCGTTCTGGTTGATCGCGCTGTTTTTGGCCATCGTCAAACTAACGGGTGGCGCCTTAGGCTGGGGCATTCAGTTCCAAAGCCCATGGTTTTTAGGCTTCTTATTTGTGGTCACCGCGCTGTTTGCCATGAATATGTTGGGTTTGATGGAGGTACGCTTGCCTTCTGGTATTTCCACTTGGCTCGCAGGCAAGGGAGATAACTCCTACTCCGGACACTTTGTTCAGGGCATGTTTGCCACCCTACTCGCCACGCCCTGCACAGCGCCCTTTTTGGGAACCGCTGTAGCCTTTGCCCTAGGTGCTGACATAAGCACACTGTTTGTGATTTTCTCAGCCCTTGCTTTAGGTATGGCTCTTCCGTGGCTGCTCGTCGCGACTTTCCCGTCAATCGCAACGAAATTGCCTAAGCCCGGCGCATGGATGAACAAGGTGAAAATCGTGTTTGGTTTGATGATGCTAGTAACCAGTATCTGGCTGCTTTCGTTATTAGGCAATCATGTATCACTGCTATGGCTTATCGTCATAGGACTTAGCCTGTTTTGCCTGCTTATCGTTAAGTCTAAATCGGCCTACGGGAAAAACGTTGCAGCAGTCGTTGGCGTTGTTGGCATCATGACTGTGGGCGGAGGCTTAATTACGGCAAGTGTGACTGCCGATAGTTGGGCGACTCCCCTACCTAAAGTGCGCCAATGGCATCAACTCTCCACTCAAGATATAGAGCAATACGTTGCTGACAATAAAGTCGTGTTTGTGGATGTGACCGCGGATTGGTGCATTACCTGTAAAGCCAATAAGATAGGGGTGTTGCTACAAGAGCCAGTCTACTCGACTCTCGATAACAGCAATGTCATTCGAATGAAGGGAGATTGGACGCGACCGAGTGACAGAGTGACGGGGTTCTTAAGAAGTTATAACCGCTATGGCGTGCCATTTAATATCGTATATGGCCCAAATGCCCCGCAAGGCATTGCGTTGCCGACGGTTCTGAGCAGTGAAGCTGTACTCAAGGCTATAGAGCAAGCCGGAGGAAAGCTGTGATGAAGAAAGTGTTAAGCACCTTTAAAAAAGCACTGCTGTATATCCTGCTGTTTACTGTAATATCCGTTGCAGTGGATCTGTGGCGCACTCGAGATTTTACCTCTAGCGAGAGCCCAACGACGCACGCTACAGCGCTTTCAGGGAACACCATAGACTTAGACGTTCTTAGTCAAGATAAGCCCGTGGTCGTGTACTTTTGGGCAACCTGGTGCGGGGCGTGTAAGTTTGTGACGCCCACCATCAATTGGCTAAGCCAATACTATGACGTTGTCGCCATCAGCGCCTCATCCGGTGAAGCACGTCGCGTACAGGCTTACCTCAATAGTCATGATTATCAGTTTGAGAACATTAATGACCCTAGAAGTCAGATAAGTTCACGCTGGAACCTCAAAGTGACCCCGACCATAGCCATTGTTGAAAATGGCGAGATTAAAAACATTACTACTGGAATTACAACGCCTATCGGTCTACTCGCTAGACTGTGGCTTCTTTAAGGCATCTCATGAACATTAAAAATCTATTTATTGGCCTATTCGCTTCACTGCTTGTTTTTGTGGCACCAGTGAACGCCAATCAAGATACAACGTCACAAAAAATACAAGACATTGCAGACATGTTGCAATCACACCCTGAGTTGGTGGATAGCCTTCATGGCAACCTGCAGGCGTACATTGAGCAACAAGGTCAGCTAAAAGTGGTGCTAACTCAAAATCACGACTATCTCTACAATAACGACCTTCAGCCATCCATAGGGAATAAAGAAGCGCCCATAACACTGGTCGTATTTACGGACTACAGTTGCCCTTGGTGTAAGAAGTTTGATCCAGAGCTCTACAAGCTTGTGGAGAACAACCCAGATACGGTTCGTGTGATTAACCTCTATGTTCCCCTTAAGGAGCAAAGTAGCGTGAACTCGGCCTCTTTCGCATTGAACGTATGGCGTGAGAAGCGCAGCAGTTATGAAGAGGTTCACCAGTTGATGGTGGCAAAACCCGGCGCTCACAACCTCAACTCCATCAGCAAGGTAGCAAAGAACACCGACACTACGGCATTGATGAATGCGTCGATGAAAAGCGATGAACTCATCAATAAGAACCTAGAGCTTTTCCGTGCTCTAGGCATGCGAGGTACTCCTGCAATGCTCATCGGCGATGAGATGGTAAGCGGTTATCTTGATTACGATAAACTGCAAGCCATCGTTGACGACAAACTGTCGAAGCTTAACTAAGGTTACTGATATTAAGGGCTCATTGAGCCCTTTTTGTTATTACGAGAGACATAAGGAAAAGGAATACTAAGTGCGAATACTCTTTTTGACCGGACTTGCGATGATGGCGTTTGCTGCCAACTCTTTGCTTTCGCGCTTAGCACTGGTTGATGGAGCCATATCCGCAGAGGCCTTTACTCTCGTTCGCATCGTCTCTGGGGCCCTGACGCTCAGTGCAATATTGTTACTATCACAGGGAGCAAAGGGCTTCTATCATCAATGGCGCATCGGCCTCTATTCAGGCATATGCCTGTTCCTCTACGCTTTGCTTTTCTCGCTGGCCTATACCGAGCTCACAACGGGCATTGGCGCTCTCATTTTGTTCGGCTCTGTACAATTTTCTTTACTAGGTATGCACCTCTTTCAAGGACACCGCTTTAGCACTCTAGAATGGCTAGGGATTCTAGTCTCTTTTACTGGCTTTGTTTGGCTGGTAAACCCGTCTTCTTCAACACTTGTTATCTGGCCTATGCTAGCCATGTTGTTGTCGGGAATCAGTTGGGCTGGGTTCACTCTTCTAGGCAAACAAACGGGAGCCGCGCTGCCAGCAACCACCAAAGGCTTTATTGTTGCCTCGGTGATATCTATAGGCCTAATCCCTTGGGCGTTTGATACCCATACTATAAGCTCACAAGGCCTTATGTACGCTGTGATCTCCGGCGCTATCACTTCTGGGCTCGGCTATGTACTTTGGTATGCGGTGGTACCCAAGATATCGCTATTGAACGCGTCACTGTCACAACTCTTAGTCCCAGCCATCGCTATGATCATGGGCGTCTTATTCCTTCGCGAATCCTTAACCACTGAAAACCTAGTGAGCATGGGACTTATTTTAGGTGGTATCGCCCTCACCCTCTATCAACAGCATCGCCATTCAGGTGATTAACTCTTAGCTAACTGGCACACTAATTCTGCAACGATCGTACATTTAAGGAGCGCTTAATCCGCTAAAGTGCACATATCTCATTAATGGTGTATCTAATTATTGACACCTTAAGGTTATATGATATTTATAGTCGGTATTGACAATGGAAAATAACAACACGGACGTAGTAATGGAAAACGCAATACCCTCTCAACCCTCTCCATCTAGATTAGGCACATTAGCTCGCTCATTAGGCCCAGGTGTAATGGCTGCAGCCGCCGCTGTTGGTGGCTCTCACCTTGTTGCTTCAACCAAGGCCGGTGCTATCTATGGATGGCAACTCGCTATTTTGATTCTGTTGGTGAACCTTTTTAAATACCCGTTTTTTAAAGCTGGCGTTCAATATACGGTGGGTACAAAGACGAGCCTTGTTGAAGGGTATTCAAACCTAGGTAAGCCTTATTTGGTTTCGTTTGCGTTACTCAGTGTGATCTCGGCAATCGTTAACACAGCGGCGCTGTTGATGTTCAGTGCAAGCTTGCTGGCCTACTTCATCCCAGTTGATCTTTCTATGCCTGTGCTGTGTGTGATTGTACTGGTAACCTGCCTGACTATTTTGTTTGTGGGGCACTACAAGGCGCTGGATACCTTGTCTAAAGCGATCATGGCAGTGCTGACCGTGACAACTCTTGTTGCAGTAGCCATTGCCTTTGGTAACCCAGTTGAACCACAGCCAGATTTTGTATCACCGTCTCCTTGGACACTTGCTGCTATTGGCTTCATCGTTGTGACTATGGGTTGGATGCCCGCTCCTATTGAGATCTCAAGCTTGACCTCAATGTGGCTGAAGAGTCAGTGCCGCGAGCAAGAAGTGACAGCTAAGTCGGCTTTGTTTGATTTTAACGTTGGTTACATTGGCACTGCTGTATTGGCGATGGTGTTTGTGGCTCTAGGCGCGCTAATGCTTCACGGTTCTGGTGTGCAGCTTCAGGCGTCGGGCGTGGGTTTCTCGCACCAGTTAATCAACCTTTATGCGGCAACTATCGGTGAGTGGTCTCGCTACCTTGTGGCGGTGATTGCCTTCTTCTGTATCTTTGGTAGCACCATTACGGTTATCGATGGCTACTCTCGCGTAATCACAGAGTCTCAGCGTTTACTTCGCAAGAAAAAGACGATTCACCCGGCAGTGAATCAAGCATGGATGTTGATCGTCTCTTTATCGGCGCTGTTTATTGTGGTGTTCCTAGCAAAAGCACTGCTGCCTATGCTCGACTTTGCAATGGTTCTGGCCTTCATCACAACGCCATTCTTTGCGCTACTTAACTACATCCTAGTAACGCGTACCCAGCTGCCTGCTGAGTTAGCGGTAGGGCCAAAACTAAAAGCCCTATCTATCGTTGGATTGGTGTACTTGTTCGGTTTCTTAGCACTGTTCGTGTGGTGGAAGTGGTTCATGTAATCTAAACGCTCCCAAACAAAAAAGAGAACCACTATTGGTTCTCTTTTTTTATAGGTGTCTACATTAACTCAGGTTAAGCTCAACTGGCTCACCAAGCCAGCCGGCTCGCTCAGTGTGATCGATAACAAAGCTGCCCGCTTCAGGATGCAGAAGTACCGTTAGGCCTTGTCTGTGAGCATCTAGCCAAGTAATGATCTCATCGAACTCGTCATGAGAAAACAAGATTTGGTAGCTCCAACAAGGGTGCGGTCCTACCGGCTTGGTGTGTACTCGGCCAAGCTCAATATTGAACTTACTTGCAACAGGCTCGCGCAAACTCGTTGCTATCTCTAGGCTCGTTTCGTCAAAGTACACATGTGCATGGTAACGCTCAAACTCGCGACTCGGTAGCATCATTTCTTTTGATATCCTTATCTAGTTTAGTGAAGCAATTATACACCCTTGTGATATTGCTTATTGCCCGTTGGCGCAACTTTGCTATGAATAAACTGTGACGCGTCTGAGTCTGTCATTTTACTCTGCAGAGCTTGCTCGAACAGTGCCACTAACTCTTCTTTACCCACCAGCAATTGCGTCTCGGTTTGAATGTCTCGCAAATCAATGAGCACATCGGTAAACAGTTCGGGATAGTCTGATAGCAACTCAAGGTTAAGTACATTGTGTTCACTGTAGATGCTGTTGTGACTACCTTTGTGTTTTTGAACCACATAAGGGTTGTCTTTTAGATTGATGATTGAGGTACGTTTCTCACACTTTCTTAAACAGCCCTTGTTCACCTTTATTTTCTTACACCCTTCTGTTTGTTGGAACAAACATTGACGACTGGTGAGCAGCGTATTGGGATGATAGATACTGTAGAAGGTTCTGAAGTTTTCTGGTCTCTTAATATGACGAATCTGCTTCTTGCTTAATTCGTTAGAGATAAAAGCGCCAGAGGCTGCAAACTCTTGCTGCTGGCAATACATTGCAAACGAGTTGGTGGTGTTCATGTGAGGGCCGGCAACCCAACCAAGACCCAGTTGTTTAGCCTGATAGGCAACACCTGAGTTATTGGTGATCAGTAGCTCAGGTCGAACCGCTTCTAAAAACTCGATGGCCGCAGCAAAGTCATCACCAATCAATATTGCAGGAAAACACGGCTTCAGCCTTGGGTTTTCAGTGAACAGCTCAATCAAGCTCGCAAGCTCAGCCTTCATTCCCATTGGCAGCTGGAAATAGAAATCGGCATTATCGTTGCTGAGCAGCGCCAAGTCTTCTTCAGAAGAAAGCAATACAGACAGCTTAGGGGCCGCCATCTCTGGTCGATGATGGGACAACTTTTCAATCTGCGGTGTGTCGATAGCGCCTTTCAGGCTCGAGCCGTTGTGGGTAAAACCTGAAATATCAAAATCAGCGGTTTCTTTGGCGACGCGCTGAATAATCTCGGTCTTATCATCGTAAAGCTTGGTTTTCACCTGCTTTAGTTGCTCTTCAGATGTCACGCCATACACCTTAGAGAAGTGCGTTACTGCATTGTCTCTAGGGTTATCGATGTACATATTCTTGCCAAAGTCGGCCTGCAAAAACGCATTGGAGAAGTCGCGGTTAAACACGGTATACAGCTCAGTGGTATCACTAGATAGTGCTTCACCGTCACACAACCTATCGATTTGCTTGCGCCAATTATCCACCACAGTAAACACGTAATGAGACTTCTTAATACGCCCTTCCACTTTAAGTGAATACACCCCAGCATCCACGAGCGCTTCTAGATCACCAAACGCAGAGTTGTCTTTTAGATTAAGCGGGTAATCATTGCCCGTTTGCGTCGTTTCATACTGCTCACGACAAGGCTGGCTGCAACGGCCACGGTTGCCAGAGGCGCCATTGCGCGCAGAGCTGATGTAACACAAGCCAGAAAAGCCGATACAATAAGAGCCGTGTACAAACACTTCCATGAATACATCGTGCTTTAGACCAAACTGAGCTAGGTGCTTAATTTCTTTGATGTTCAGCTCACGTGAAAGGTTCACCCTGCTTGCACCCAACTGGTTTAAGAACAGTATTTGCCCTTCGTTGTGTGTGTTTAGCTGGGTCGACGCATGCACATCTAGTGCTGGAAAGTGGTGCTTGAGTAGATACGCCAATCCCATATCTTGCACAATTACACCATCAATCTTAGTGGTATTCAGCTGACTAAGCAGGCGCACTATGGCAGGGATCTCGCTCTCTAGGATAAGAACGTTGAGCGTCAGGAAGATCTTACATTGATGCTGATGAGCGAGTTCAAGTACCCCATTAAGATTATCTAGAGTCAGGTTAGTGGCTCTATTGCGCGCATTGAAGCGGTCAAGACCACAATATATTGCGTCTGCGCCCGCAGCGATTGCCGCCTTAATCGAGTCTAGATCGCCACCTGGTGCTAATAACTCAAACTGTTCTCTTTTCACATTGTCTTCCCGAGAAAAATCAGGCGCACATCTTACGTGATTAAAAACAAAAAGTAACCTTAGGTGATGAAATAGTAATCAACGATTATTGCGCTTTTGACCTCACTTCCTCGGATTTCACTTTGCCAAGCATGTGAAAAACATGGCATTATAGGCATCACTGCTTATTTGTATTACAAATTAACAGTAAACAGGTGCTCTCTTAAAATTTTATCTATGTAGGCTGTTATGGGACTTATTGACCAACTCGCTTTCTCTATTTCTGTTACCGGACCCATCTGTCTGATCTTGGTGATGGGAGTGGTCCTTAAGAAAATCGGCATAATTAATGACGCCTTCATCGAAAGTGCCTCTAACCTGGTATTCAAGGTTACCCTACCGACAATGCTGTTCTTAAGCTTAGTTGAAGCCGATCACGACTTTGCCACCAGCGCGTCACTGGTTGGGTTTAGCGTGGGAAGTAATGTGCTGTTCTTTGCATTTTGCACCGCTTTGGTAGGTGTACTGCTTAAGGGTAACGAAGACAAAGGCGTGGTGGTACAAGGGGCATTTCGTGCCAACACGGGCATCATCGCCTTAGCCTATGTCGCCAATATGTATGGCACAGAAGGGCTCGCAACCGCGGCTATCTATGTTGCCGCAACCACCCTACTTTATAATGTTCTTGCCGTAATCTCCCTGACACCTAAGGGCGCGCAAACGGGCGCCAGCGCACTGAAAACCATGACCAAGAGCATTACCAGCAATCCATTGATCATTTCAATTATGGCTGGCTTTGCTTACTCATTTATTGGCCTTCCCGTGCCTAAGGTCGCCTCTGATGCAGGGCACTACTTTGCCAGCATGACGCTCCCTCTGGCACTCTTGTGTACCGGCGGTTCGCTAAATCTTAACTCCCTAAAACATGAAATCACGCCAACCTGGATTGCCACAACGTTAAAGCTGATTGCAGCGCCTATCGTCAGCTGTCTATTAGCCTACGTACTTGGTTTTCGCGGCGAAGCGCTCGGTATCATCTTCTTCATGACCGCCTCGCCTACTGCAGCTGCAAGCTACGTGATGGCACGCTCTATGGGCGGTAACTCGACGTTAGCGGCGAATATCATTGCCCTTACTACGATATTATCGGTTGTGACTACCACCATTGGCTTGGTGATTCTAAATAGCTTGAATTTGTTGTATTGATGTTTGGTGGGTGGTCTAAGTCAGTAATATGCTCTCTACTCTCCCGTGTCATTCCGGCAGTCTTTAAGCCGGATTGCCGGCCCAGCGGATTGCCGGCCCAGCGGATTGCCGCCCAGCGGATTCTTAGAGAGAGCCCAATCCAGCAATGTGCTCTCTAAGATCCTAGATATTTACTGCGTAAATTCTAGGATGACGTTCGTGTTGTGTTTTGCACATTAATTATCGATCCTCAGACTCCCCTACGTAGCAAAATCTCGCACTCCTTTTTCGTACACGCCCCCTTCACCCGTCATTCCGGAATTTGCAGAGCAAATATCCGGGTTGCCGGCCCAGCGGAATCTTGGAGACTACTGAACCCAGCAATGTGCTCACCTAGATCCTGGATATTTACTCCGTAAATTCCAGGATGACAGTTTGTGTTGTGTTTGGTAATTAATTGTCGCGCCTCAAGCTCTCCACATGCGTCAGACATTCCCACTCATCAATATTGCACCATCTTTTTCGTACAATTGCCCTCTCACTCGTCATTCCGGAATTTGCAAAGCAAATATCCGGAATCTTAGAAACTACTTAACCCAGCAATGTGCACCCCAAGGTCCTGGATATTTACTTCGTAAATTCCAGGATGACGACTTCCAGCCTTTAGATGATTAGATCCTTCAAACGAGATTTATACGATTGCTTTTATCACCATAAACTACTCCGTATTCAGACGTTGGAGTAAAGAAGATGAAAAAATTATTATTCGGTGTCATCGGTAACATGGGTCCAGAGGCGGATGCATTGTTTCAGGATATCGTAGCGAAGAAAGAGATGGAGCATGGCGCTCTTAAAGATCAGGACCATATGGGTATGCTTGTGGTGAAAAACCCAGATATCCCAGATCGCTCTGAAGCCATCAATGAGGGCGGTGAAGACCCTGTACGTGAGCTGCTTAAATCTGCGCAACTGCTTGAGCGCAACAACGTGCGTTTTGCGGTAATGACTTGTAACACTGCGCACTACTTTAGAGAGCGCGTTCAGCAATGCACAGGCGTGTATATTGTCGATATGCTGAAAACCACGGTAGACACCATCAAAGCACAAGACCCTGAGTCTATTGTCGGCATTCTGTGTACTAACGGCACATACAACTCAGGTATCTACGACCAGTATCTAGAAGATGCGCACCTTGTGTTCGTTAAGCCAGACAGCTACGCACAAGAGCACTATGTGCACAGTGCTATTTACGGTGAAGTGACTGGTGAGAAAACACAATGCGGTCAAGACATTCGCATAAAGAATGGCATTAAATCTGGTGTATTTGAGCGCAATGCTGAGCTATTAGCAAAAGCGGTTCAACCTCTTGCTGACAAGGGTGTATCAACAGTGATTTTAGGTTGCACAGAGTTACCGCTAGTGCGTAACTTGTTGCAAAAACAGTTCCCAGACATCCACTTCATTGACCCTATGGAAGCGGTTGCTGACCGTGTTGTTAGCATCTACAACACCGCTGAAGAGCGCATGAAATCAAACTACATTCCAAAGGTTGGTTTGAACCCAGAGAAAATCAGCACCGATGAAGAGATTATCAACTATATCTTGAGCCACATCTCTTACTAAGCGGTAAAAACAAAAAGCCCCAGCTATCTCAATTTATGAGGCTGGGGCTTTTTAGTATCCAAATTGTGGTTACGAGTTATCACAACCGCAACGGGAGCAAACGCAGGGACGCTTCATCAAGCCTCTCCATAACCAGATAATGCCCCACAGACCACCGGTAAAAATGGTCATGATGAGGTGAATCCAATGCATAGGATGTGATGTTTCATGGGTTGTGCCCTCGTTACATGCAGGGCAAAACTTGGTTACTAGCGCCACTAATACTCTCCCAAAGTGTCAAATCATTAGCTATATATACCGCAAGTAGTGGGTATATCGCCATATTAAACTCGTTTACAAGGGCAATTTTGTCGCATTAATGGCCTGTAAGCGCACGATTTTGTTATCTAGACCCTTTCAAAGCACTAAAATAACCAGTCCAACTTATATGAGGTCTGCCTGCAGCGCGTTCATAATGGCTTGGGTTGTCCGCCTTACCCTCGCTGATCCCTTGGTAAATGCCCGCAATGACGGTTCCAATAAATTCACCAAGCTCCGCTATTCTGTCTTCTCGATACTCTGCTACTGACATAGGTTGGTACTCTAACTGGGTATCAAACGCGGTGCTGATGAAATCTGCCAGTTGGTATTGAGATAGGGATTCACCGTTAAGGTTGTAGGTCTGGCCGTTGTGTTTATCTTCTGTCAGCATCTTGGCGTAGGCATAGGCTAGCTCATCTCGCGTGGTGTAACCGCACTTGCCGTTGCCCGCACAATTGACAATGACGCCGAGTTTTTTATAGCTCTCTACATACTCAATGTCCGGTTCAATATAGATACCGTTGCGACCAATAACCCACTCTAAACCCGACTCTCTGACATCTTGCTCTGTCTGACGATTACTTTGAATAACCGGCGAAAAAGCAGTGCCCTGCTCTGCACCTTGCACACTGGTATATACAATCTTCTTCACACCGGCCTCTTTAGCCGCTGAGATAACATTGCGGTGCTGATCTATACGCTTATCGGGGGCATCCATCCCTGAGACGATGAGCAGTGTATCGACAGATTGTAGTGAGGCTTGCAACTCGGCTCGGTTTTCATAATCACCACGACGAACCTCAACGCCTAGATGTTTGGCTTTTTCTGGAGTGCGCGCCAGGGCGACGGCGTTCTCTTTTGAGATAAGAGTGACCAGTGCATAAACAATCGCACCACCGAGTTGACCGCTTGCTGCTGTTACCGCTATTTTCATATTAATTACCCGCCCGTCGATAGTAATTTTAATCCTAGTAGAAAAAGGCAAGGCACTGCTCATTCACAGTGCCTTGCCTATTGGTTTCTATGCACTAACCGAAGCCTTGATGGTGCTTTTCAAGTTCTGCATAAAGTTTTTGAAATGGGGCATAAAGTCCGCAAACAAAGGATGCTTTCTGTTTTGCATCATTACCGGCCCTAGCAAGCGAAGCGCTACTGCCACTCTGGTGGCTTCTTCTTTGGGTAGTTCACTGCCTTTATTAATCATTTCAACAACTTTGAACATATCTTCACGGTCTTGAAACTCAAATTGCAGTGTTTTGCTTTCTTCTTGCGTTACTTCTTCAATAGTAATGCGGTAGTTGTGATCTTGTCTGGTGATACGAGTCATAGGGTTACCTCATTGTTTTAATTAATATTTCTAGCTTTTTAAAAAACGTTCAACTTTCGGTTTGAGCGTGACCGATACCACGGCCATTAACAGCAATGCTAAAGGCAGGGCTCTTACTAAGGTGTCTAGCCAGGTACTCATCAGCATCGATGTATCAGCAATACCCACGCTATTTACCGCAGTGCTAAATGCCATTCCCGATTCCATAACCAATGCCATAATCAAGCCAATGGATATGTTGCGTACTTTCTCACTAGAGCTAGGAAGGAGGCGCTCAGCGAGCTTGGTCAGTAGCGCCATAAACGCAAAACCCAAAGGCATCACAGTCACCGCTGCGGTAAGAAAAGCTCGTATCCATTGAGCATAAAACAGTTCGCTATAGCCTTGATTTAGGTAAGTCATCAATCCGGTTATTGAACCGCCCATTAATGTCATCATCCCCATCATTGCGAGCACCTTCAAAAACAAAGGTGTGCGCTTTTCTTCTGAGCTTGTCATTGGCATTACAGCAATTGCATTCATGGATAATTCGCCCTCTCATTTAGTTGATATATGCAACTATAATTATTTAAGTTGATAGTGTCAACTAAATTTTATGACGACAATAAAAAGCCCCGACTCTAAGAGCCGGGGCTAGGTACTGTTTTGTTGGTCGCTATTAGATGCTAGCTAGCGTTTACCGCCTTATGGGAACGCCACTGAACCACCGCAATCCCAACAATGATCACTGCGCCCAATACCCCGACATTAAACGGGTTAAGAAGCAGTAATGGTATAGCGACAGCAGCTGCAATACGCTCCACCTTGTTGAGCGTTCCTAGTAAGTACCCCTCAATGGTGATGGCGATAGCCACGATAATGGCCAGGGTCTGCCCTACTGAAAGCATTAGCGCGACTATGCCTTCATTAGGATTGACCAAGTTAGTGTATGCCATCATGATCGGGATAATGAACAAGCCCCCTGCCAACTTAAAGGCTTCCACTGAAGACTTCATAGGATTGGCATTGGCCACGCCGGCCCCAGCAAACGCCGCTAGTGCGATTGGCGGAGTAACATTTGAGGTTTGCGATAGCCAGAATACAATCAAGTGAGCGGTCAGTATCGGCAATCCAAAGTCAGTCAACATAGGCACCGCCATAACGGCCAATACGATATACGCTGCCGTTACAGGTAAACCCATGCCTAAGATCAGCGCCACAATACTGATAAGTCCAAGGGCGATAATCATGTAACCGCCAGAGAAATCCATCACAAATTGAGTAAACTGAAGTCCAATACCGGTTTGTCCCACCACCCCAACAATAATACCTGCTGCACCACACGCCGCAGAAATTGGCAACGCTAGCAACGCACCGTTCTTCATACCCTCAAAAAACTTCTTTAGGCCGATTCGGCTATGCTTACGCATGCTTGCCACCACTAAGATAGCCGCACATCCTGCGACACCTACCAAAAGTGGTGAATACGCCATCATGAGTAGCGTAGTGATTAATACCAGCGGGATAAGATGATGAGCACCATGCTTCATTACCGCGATCACCGCCTCTGTTTTACTCACTGCCTGCAGGTTCAATTTACACGCCATAAGATGTACATAAAGCAAGGTACAGAAGAAGTACAAAATCGCCGGTGCGATGGAAGCAAACATGATCTCGCTATAAGGCACGCCAGTAAATTGCGCCATAACAAACGCACCTGCCCCCATAATAGGTGGCATGATTTGTCCGCCAGTCGACGCCGCTGCTTCAATTCCTGCTGCTTGTTCCGATTTATAGCCAAGCTTTTTCATCATCGGAATGGTGATTGAGCCTGTGGTTACTGTGTTGGCGATCGCTGAACCTGAGATTGACCCCAGCCCCGCCGAAGCCAATACTGCCGCTTTTGCAGGACCACCTCGGTACTTACCAGCAATGGCAAACGCAAGGTCGATAAAGAACTTACCTGCGCCCGTCACCTCTAAAAACGCGCCAAATAGCACAAAGATAAATACGGTCGTTGCCGCGATGCCCAGTGCTGAGCCAAACACGCCGTTAGCCGAGAATATTTGGAACTGTATCAGCTCTTGTAGGGAATAGGTTTTAATTGAGATGGCACTTGGCAGCATGTCACCAAACATGCTGTAGCTAAGAAATAGCACAGCGATAAGCACCATCACCCAACCCACGGTGCGGCGACAGCCTTCCATTAGTAAGGCAATTAATGCGCCGCCGGCAAACATGTCGGCTGGCTGTAACCCATAGAAGAGGTAATTGATATCGTTGTAGTCAAAAATTGACATACGGTAGCCCGCGAACACAACAACCGCACAGAGAACCAGGTCAATACAGCGACCCGCCAAGTAAAACTTGCTTCGGCGATTACTGATTAACGGGAAGTGCAAAAAGATAAGCACCAGCACCCAGCATAGGTGTATTGGTCTAAAATAAGTGGCTGAAATAGTTGAGCTTATTCCCTGCCAGATTTGAAACACTGATAACGCAACAGCAATCAGTAATATTGAATAGCCAAAGAATGTTGTCACTCTTTCATAGGGCAAGTTAGCACTAAGATCTTGGTTATTTTCGTTATTAGTTACATCCATAACGGCGCCTGAAAGAAAAAATAGATAAGAATTAGAAGCACAAAAAAGCAAGCATCACGCTTGCTTTTTTGTTGGGTGGTTTTACTTAGAAACAGAGTCTAGGTATTTCTTCGCACCTGGGTGTAGAGGTACACCTTGCAGGCGAGAAGCGTTCTCTGGAGTAGTCATTTCAGCCATCTTAACCACCTTACGAATGTCACCCATATTCTCATAGGCAGCCTTGGTTAGGTTGAAAGCCATGTCATCGTCCATATTCGCGTTCACCACCAATACGTTCCAAACACTTAGCGTAGAGACTTCGCCAACGTTGTTGTACACATCCGCTGGGATATCATAAGAGCTGTATGCTGGGTTAGCCGTTACAAACGCTTGGCTTTCTGCATCAGAGATAGAAAGGACTTTGATTTTATGCGTTAGTGCAACTTGCGTTACTGCACCAACACCTTGACCACCTACGATGAAACCCGCATCTACTTGGCCATTAGCCAATGCGTTAGTGGTTTCTGAGTAGTTTAGGTATACCGCCTTGATGTCTTTCTCAACATCAATACCGATAGACTCAAGAAGTGCTGCTGAGGTTACCGCTGTACCACTGCCTGGAGCACCTAAAGAAACACGCTTACCTTTTAGATCAGATAACGAGTTAATGCCTGACTTCTCTAAAGTAAGGGTATGAACTAAGTTTGGGTAAAGCGCAAAAAGCGTCTTTACTGGCATTTTTGAAGGGAATTTACCCTGACCATTGTAGGCATCTAACACAACGTTACCCATTGCAATCCCTGCAATCATGTCGCCACGTACAACCTTAATCGTATTTTCTACAGAAGCAGCTGTTACCTCTGCTTTTGCATTTACTTCAGGCACATGTTCAGACCAGACTTTCGCCAGTGCGCCACCGAATGGATAGTAGATACCGCTTTGACCACCGGTACCAATTGAATAGTTTTCAGCACTTACTGATAGGGGAAGTAAACACACTAAAGCCAACATTAAGTTTCGTTTAAACACAACCATCTCCTTGATTATTAGTCCAAAACGATTGGGTTATTGTTATTCAAATTTACCCATATCGTCGCATATACCTTACTAGTGGACTAACACAAGTCAAAATATTGATTGGCTGAATGTGACGCTAGTTTTACTAAATGTGGCTTTAGACAGTTTATGGAGAATATTTCAGTTCAGGCTAAGCTGCATAGTTTGATGCTCTATGCCCACCTCTTCATAGCGCTCACCTATGGGTTCGAATCCCAGTTTTTGATAAAAATCTAGCGCATGTACCTGAGCGCCCAAGTAGACTCTCGAAAAGCTTCTAAGGCGAGCTTCATCCACCAAAGCCTCCATGATGCTAGTGCCTAATCCCTTGCCTCTGTGGCTGATAAGTACGGCAATGCGGCCAATATGACCATCTTCGAGCATGCGCCCCGTTGCGATAGGTTCATCATTGTCATAAACCAGCGCATGTACCGCCTCTTCATCTAGACCATCAAAGTCTAGGTTAGTATCTATGCCCTGCTCTGCGGTAAACACGGTATTTCGAACAAGAAAAATCTCATCTTTTGATTGCCAATCTACAATCTCTACTCGCATTATTTAGTTACCTCTTTAACGTCGATTTCTCATTACAAGTTATTAGCGTTTTTTCCACAATAACCAGAATCACAAACTAATATTTATATACATTCATTTGTCTGTGTTATGGTGCACGCCATTTGCACCCTTCACTTAACTCCATTAGGAACTATTTTGACTAATAACGATATTTTGCGCCGTATCCGCTACACCTTCGACTTCAACGATAATGAAATGATCGAGGTGTTTAACGCCGCTGATCTTACTGTTTCCCGTGAACAGGTTATTAATTGGCTCAAGAAAGAAGAAGATGACTCTTTTTGCAAAATCATCGACAAAGAATTAGCTCAATTTCTTAATGGCCTGATCAATCAAAAACGCGGTAAGCGCGAAGGTGCTCAACCTGAGCCAGAGTCACGCCTTACCAACAACATGATCTTCATGAAGCTTCGTATCGCTATGAATATGAAGGCTGAAGACATTCTTGATACATTGAAGCTTGTCGACTTTAGACTGAGCAAACACGAACTAAGTGCCTTTTTCAGAAAGCCTGACAACAAGCATTACCGTGAGTGCCAAGACCAGATCCTTCGTAATTTCTTAATGGGTCTTCAACTTCACCTACGCCCGAACAGCACCACCCAAGATTGATTATGCCGTTTTCACAGTTAACCCTATGTTCTGAGCTAAGCGAGACTCTGCAGGCCAATTTTACGACGCCTACCGAGGTTCAAAGCCAAGCTATTCCTGCAATCCTAGGACGCAAAGATGTGCTCGCTATTGCTCAAACAGGCAGTGGTAAAACACTGGCGTATGGCCTTGCGATACTCGAACAAGTCAGGCTGCAGCCTTGTAGCACCCAAGCCATCATTCTTGTTCCGACCAGAGAACTGGCTACTCAGGTGTGCGACACTCTAGAACCGTATGCCAACACCGTCGATATCACCGCGCTATCTCTGTGTGGTGGCATTGATAAAGAGTGGCAAAAAGAGCAGCTGCTCTTAACCCCTGAAATACTGGTTGCGACTCCGGGAAGACTGCTGGATCTGTTAAAAGATCAGTCAATAGACGTCAGCAGACTTAGCGCGTTCGTGCTTGATGAAGCAGACAGATTACTAGATATGGGCTTTTGGCCAGATATTCAAGAGATTGTTTCTCTTCTTCCGCCAAAGCGTCAAACCTTGATGTTCTCTGCTACCTTCTCAGAAAAGCTAGAGACTCAAGCAAAGGAATTACTGCATTCGCCAAAGCGAATTCAAACCAGCGTCGCCAATAGTGTGGTCGGGGGCATTGAAGAAACGCTGTACTTGGTAAATAAGGGCAGCAAAACCAATGCCTTGATTGCCCAGCTGAAACAGCATAACTGGTCGCAAGTCCTTGTGTTTATTGGCGCTAAGGATAACGCGGATGCTTTGTGCAAAAAGCTGACTAAAGCGGGCATTTCAGTCGCCGCTTTGCATGGCAATAAATCTCAGCAAGAGCGCGAAGAAACACTAGAGCAGTTTAAACAGCGTAAGGTGAATGTACTCATTGCGACCGACCTTCTGGCTCGCGGTATCCATGTGCAGAGCCTACCTGTTGTGATTAACTTTGAGCTGCCATCAAACGCTGAGATCTATGTGCACCGCGTCGGACGCACAGCACGCGCCGGTGAGCAAGGCGTGGCTATCTCTTTAGTGTGTCATGGTGAAACAGAGTACTTAAGCGCTATTCGCCAGCTGACGCTTCGCGAGCTTCCTCTTGAAGAGCTTGAAGGGTTTCCTGTTACCGATAAGCCCTCTTCTGGGCAAAGTAAACGTGCCCCAAGAGATAAAAAGGCGAATCGTCGTACGAATAGTAAGAAGAGCGTTAAGCAGTTTCAGGGGAAGGGTAAGAGATAATTTTTCCAGTTATTTCGGACTCAAGCTGTACGATTGGATTAGTCGGCATTGTGCGCACTAAGATCCCAGATAAGCTCCGCTTTCTGGGATGACGCTTATTACTTCTAGTGGCTACAGTTCATAACACTGCACTCCTGACGTCATTCCAGCAGTCTTTCAGCTGGAATCTAAGAAGCTACATAGCTCAGCCTTGTGCAACCTAAGATCCTAGATATTTACTTCGTAAACTCTAGGATGACGACTTTTGTTTCTTGTGCATCCAGTTCATAGCACTACACTCCTGCCGTCATTCCAGCAGTCTTTTAGCTGGAATCTAAGAAGCTAAATTGCTCAACTTTGTGCAACCCAAGATCCTAGATATTTGCGATGCAAATTCTAGGATGACGACTGTTGTTTCGAGCTGGCGTAGTACATAAAGGCACAAACCCCACGTCATTCCGGAATTTGCAACGCAAATATCCGGAATCCTAGAGAGTGCCTTCGTGGGCCATTCACACCCAATAATCATAAAAACACACCAGTGCATCACACTGGTGTTTCTGATTTCAAGCGTTATCAATTCAGCACTAAGTCTGAGAAAACTGATGCAGCGATTTTGCTTGAACCACAGGCTTGTTCTCTTTCAATAGGCGCATGCCTTTGAACATTCGAACGAACCACACCGCAATGGCTATGGCGGAAATGATGCCACCGGCAATAGGGATAAAGTGTGCAATCTCAACTAATGCGCTGTTACGTGCCCAATAATCGTTAATCCCAATAAGCACACCGTTTGAGGTCGCGACCGTCACTATCAGCACTACAAAGAAAGTCAAAAACAGGAAGAAGCTTCTGATCAAGCTGTAGTAATGAGAAATCACTACATCACTGTCTTCGTCCTTATCTAAGCGATACCCTGCATACACGATGGCAATGACGCCCGACAGCAACAAGGTGAATGGAGTAAGAATACTGCCTATATAGGCATACCAAATGCCTTTATGATGATCATTCATTGCTCACCCCATCCTTTTTGTTTGCTCCCTTAACTGGAGCTTCTTCCAATTGATCTTTTACCTCTTCAAACCATTGGTCATGGTGCTCTTTAGCCCAGGTTTCGTCTACCTTACCGGTGACCATACCTTCTAGCGCACCTTCCATGCCAAACAAGCCGATATAGATATGGAATACAAAGCCACAGATCAATACAAGAGCCGAGATCATGTGTACTAGGTTTGCAATCTCCATATCACGTCTGGTCTGGTCAAAGATAGGGAAGTCAAGGATGACCCCACTGGTTGCGGCAACCGCTCCGACCACTATCAGCATCCAATAAATGATCTTTTCACCACCATTGGAGAATCCTGCTGATGGATGTGAGCCTTTATGCTTGCCGAACATGCCACCCATCTTCATAAACCATTGCATATCGGTTTTGTTGAAAATAGATTTACGCCACCATTTCACTAAAATGAAGATAAGCAGGATATAGAAGATTGGTCCTATGTAGTTATGGTATTGCTTGGCCGTCATAATGACTAAGCCCCATAGCTCGCTCGGGATAAACGGCTTCAAGAAGTGCTTACCATAAACCAACATCAACCCACTAAAGGCAAGAGTCAAAAAGGTAAAGGCCATTGTCCAGTGAAGCGCCCTATCCATTCGAGACCAGCGATTGAGCTTTCTGCCAGTGCGCGGCTTACTGAGCATGAGTGGTCCAACTAAGAAGTAGGCCAATACCACCATCATGATACTGCCAAAGATAGCGACCGCGGCCGCTGGAGACATCCACTTCTCTTTTAGAATGAACCACGTTTGTCCAGGCACACTAATTAACACACCGTGCTCAGGAGATTTTGAGGTTGTCGTACCCTCAACGCCTCCTTTCACATCTCGCCAATAGTCTGCACCAGCCAGTTGCACCATTTCTTTTTCTGCTGCGGTGTTCGCCTTTTGTTCTTCTGCGTAGCTTGATGTACTCACTAACATCAAAACACTGGCGAAAACCGTTAACAGCAACAAAGTCCATTGTTTCGCTAACTGCATCTGAATTGCTCCCTCTAACTAGCTTTTGGTCGCATCAAACGCTATATCTTCACCATCGCTCCATCCAGCGCCTTTAGCTCCGCGCTCAACAACGCGCTGACGGAAGATATCGGAGACCACTTCAGCATCACCCGCAAGCAGTGCCTTGGTAGAACATAGCTCAGCACACATAGGCAGTTTGCCTTCTGCGATACGGTTAGCACCGTATTTTGCGCGCTCTTCTTCAGAGCCGTTCTCTGTTTCAGGTCCACCAGCACAGAAGGTACATTTGTCCATCTTACCGCGCTCACCAAAGGCTGAGGTATGAGGGAATTGCGGTGCGCCAAATGGGCAGGCAAATAGACAGTAGCCACAACCAATACATAGGTCTTTATTGTGCAGCACTATGCCATCTTCGGTGTACTCAAAGCAGTCTGCAGGACACACCGCCATACACGGCGCATCGGTACAGTGCATACACGCTACAGAGATTGAGCTTTCGCCCGGTTCACCGTCGTTTAGTGTGACTACGCGGCGACGTTGGATACCCCATTCCAAGGCATCATCGTTTTCGTTCTTACATGCAGTGACACAACCGTTACATTCGATACAACGCTTGGTATCACATAGAAATTTCATTCTAGCCATAATTTAGGTTTCCTTACGCTTTTCGAATATTACACAGAGTTACTTTGGTTTCTTGCATCTGAGTAACTGGGTCATAACCATAGGTGGTTGCAGTGTTTGCTGCTTCACCTATGACATAAGGAACCGTGCCTTCTGGGTAACGTTCGGTAAGGTCTTCACCCTGGAACTTACCACCGAAGTGGAATGGCATAAACGCCAGCCCTGGAGTGACTCGTCGGGTCACCATAGCTTTCACATGCACTTTACCTTTCTCGGCACCCTCAACCCAAACCATGTCACCATCTCTGATGCCGAGGTCATTCGCGTCTTTAGGGTTCACCTCAACAAACATTTCTTGTTGAAGCTCAGCTAGCCATGGGCTAGAACGTGTTTCTTCACCACCACCTTCGTACTCAACCAAGCGGCCTGAGGTAAGAACAATGGGATACTCTTTCGATTTGTCGACATCCTGAATACTCTTATACAAGGTCGGTAGTCGATAAATAGACTCGCTGTCGTCCCACGTTGGATAATCCTTCACAAGGTCTCGGCGCGGCGTATACAGTGGCTCACGGTGCAAAGGCACTCTATCAGGGAATGTCCATACAATGGCGCGCGCCTTAGCGTTACCAAATGGGATACAGCCGTGCTTGATGGCGACTCGCTGAATACCACCTGACAAATCTGTTTTCCAGTTTTTACCCTCAGCAGCCGCTTTTTCTTCTGCTGTCAGATCATCCCACCAGCCTAAGCTTTTAAGTAGCTTATCGCTAAACTCAGGGAAGCCATCTTGCAGCTCACAATCTTTCGAATAGCTGTCTTCTGCCAGAAGGTTTTCACCCTCAAACTCAACCCCGAAGCGCGCGCGGAAGTTACCACCGCCTTCGGCTACTGGTTTAGATGTGTCATACAGGATATGGGTACCTGGATGCTTCATGTCTGCTGTACCCCAACAAGGCCAAGGCAGTCCATAGGTTTCACCGTTTGCAGGACCACCTTCGGCGGCCAGCGTGGTTTTATGGAAGGTATGCCAGTTTTGTTGGTGCTCTTTAAGGCGCTCAGGACTTTGACCTGTGTAGCCAATCGTCCACATACCCTTATTAAATTCGCGAGTAATGTCTTCAATGGACGGCTCGTTACCCTCAACGGCAATGTTTTTGAACAGCTGTTCTGAGAAACCTAGCTTTTTCGTCAACAAGTACATGATTTCGTGGTCAGGTTTCGACTCAAACAAAGGCTCAACGACTTTGTCACGCCATTGCAGCGAACGGTTTGATGCGGTCACAGAACCATGAGTTTCAAACTGAGTAGTCGCCGGTAACAGATAAACACCATCTGTTCGGTCGTTCATCACACCCGCAACTGTTGGGTATGGGTCAACGATGACCATCATATCCAGCTTCTTCATTGCAGTACGCATTTCAGGACCACGAGTCTGCGAGTTAACCGCATGCCCCCAGTAGAACATGGCGCGAATATTATCGTTCTGCTCAATGTTCTCTTTGTTTTCCAGTACGCCATCTATCCAACGAGAAACAGGAATACCCATGTTATTCATTGGTAGCTTGCCGCGATATTTGTTCTGGTCGAAACGCTCTTGTACCCAGGTGTACTCAAGATCCCACACCTTGGCCCAATGTTTCCATGAGCCAGGTGCCAAACCGTAATAGCCTGGTAGAGTGTGTGATAGTACGCCAAGGTCAGTTGCGCCCTGCACATTATCGTGACCACGGAAGATGTTTGCACCGCCACCTGATTTACCCATGTTACCTAGAGCAAGCTCTAACACACAGTAAGCGCGAGTGTTGTTGTTACCTGTGGTGTGCTGAGTTCCCCCCATACACCAAACAATACAACCAGGGCGGTTGTCCGCTAGGATCTTCGCGGTTTTGTACATTTGGTCTTCAGAAGCACCCGTTACACGCTCAACTTTATCCGGCGTCCAGTTCGCTACCTCTTTGCGGATTTCTTCCATACCAAACACACGTTGGCGGATGAACTCTTGGTCTTCCCATTTGTTTTGGAAGATATGCCATAGCAAGCCCCAAATAAAGGCAACATCAGTACCCGGGCGAAGTGAAATATAGTGATTGGCTTTAGCGGCCGTGCGTGTACGTCTTGGGTCGGCAACCACTATCTGACAGTTGTTTTTTTCTTTTGCTATCAAGATGTGCTGCATGGCGACGGGGTGCGCCTCTGCAGGGTTTGAGCCTATGAATAGCATCGACTTACAGTTGTGCATATCGTTGAAAGAGTTGGTCATCGCACCATAACCCCAGGTATTGGCTACCCCAGATACTGTGGTGGAGTGACAGATACGTGCTTGGTGGTCAACGTTGTTGGTTCCCCACAGCGACGCCATCTTTCTAAACATGTAGGCTTGTTCGTTGTTGTGCTTGGCACTACCCAACCAATACACCGAATCTGGGCCTGATTCTTTACGAATTTGCAGGGCTTTGTCGCCTATCTCATTGATGGCTTCATCCCAGCTCATTTTCTTCCACTTACCACCTTCAAGTTTCATTGGGTACTTGAGGCGTTTCTCACCGCGACCATGCTCACGAAGCGCTGCCCCTTTAGCGCAGTGCCCGCCAAGGTTAAATGGATGATCGAACGCAGGTTCTTGTCCTGTCCATACGCCGTTTTTCACTTCGGCATAGATACCACAGCCAACAGAGCAGTGAGAACAGATGGTACGCTTGATTTCGACGTTAACGTCTTTGTTTTCAGTGTTGGCTTGTGCCTTTTTCATCATACCGGGAGCAAAGATCCCCGCTCCCACCACGGCACCACTAGCGGCCAGAGATGAGTTTTTCATGAAGGTACGACGGCTAACACCGAACTTTTGATTAGGAGTTGAGGTGCTGTCAGAGCGCTTGGTTAGTTTCATAGTCTTAGGCTCCTAGAGTGAATCATAATAGTCGCGGATGTGCTGGGTTTCTTTGTAACCCTGCTCATCTTTCGATTGTTCGTTATTCACATCAATCGGGTTCGCCTGAGCTGTTGTTGTCGCCGTGCTAAGTACTGCACCTGCTACAACGCCGCCCCCTAAAGCCTTTAACGCTTTACGACGATGACTATCAATTTCTTTGTTGTTTTTCATGACTCCATCCTCAACCTAATCCAGTTCACTCGAACGAACAGCAATGCTCTGCTCACTCAATGCTACGGCTTCCAGCTCCAAAAAGGAGGCAAGAAGGCTTGCTACAACCACGTAAAACCCAGCCGCGTTTGCGCTCTGGATTTGCTTAACTAAATCTTTATACCAAGTGCCAATGTGCCGATTAAAAAACACCCCTTGTTGCGGAGAGTTCTCTTCTACCAACATCGCCATCACCTCGCAGATGGCTGCAATGTGATCCTCCGGCTCTTTCACGCTGTCGTTTCTCTCAAAACCCAGCGCGGTAAGATCTTGCCTTAGGGCTATTAAGGGTTTCTCCATCAAGGCACCACTGAGATGCCAAGAAGCGAAGGGCATGACCTCCCCTCTTCCAACCCCTATAAATAAATCTTGGTATTCTTCTTCTAATTCTTGTTGCGTCGCTTGGCTTGCTGCTTGCTTCAGTGCCTGCCAATCGGCACTCATTTGACTATTACTGTCTTCCGTTTCTATTTCAGCTAACCACTTAAGCAAATCGCTGTTTGGAGGCTGTCTGAACAAGGTAGCAAGTAACAAATAAATATCGGCGCGCGGTGCCTGTAGTGCTTCTTGATTCATGCTTACCCCTAATATTTTAGCTGTTTTGTAGGATCTTTCGCCATTTCTTCAAAAACATCCGCAACTCGGCAGTCTTCACACATGGCAATTCGACGGATCGCATTGTCATCAGAGAAGTGAGAGTGACCCTTTAATTTCCCTTGAAGCATGGTAATCATTGACTTAGGAGCGAATGGCTTTTGACAACGTAAACAGAGCGCTGGCTCATCTTGGTGTAATACGGTGACATTGGTGCGTTGCTCCTGATCCCAGTTCATTCTAGGGGTCAAAGCGAGTGCATCCTCAGGACATGCTCCCTCACACAATCCGCATTGAACACAATCTTGCTCGATAAAATTGAGTAAAGGCAGCTTGCCTTCGTTATGGATAGCCGTGGTTGGGCAAACCGCTACACACGCCATACACAAGGTGCACTTATCTGTATCGCACTCAACGGTGCCATAAGGCGCTCCTGCTGGAAGTGCGACTTGCTGCTGAAGTGGCGAGAAAGATTTCGCCAATCCATCTAATGCTTGAAATAGTCTCGAACGCTTGTCGCCCTCAAGCTCGCCAACGGCAACGCCTAACGGTTGCTCAATCAAGTTAGGAGCTTGGCTTCTCAAATCTTCTAGGTACAAGATATCAACGCAACCGGCGTTAATACCCAGTTGCCTTAACAGGGTTTGCGCCACAGCCACTTCTTCACCCAACACTCTAATAATAGTGGCTGGCATTCGACGACTGGCGGCGAACAATACCTGAGTCGCGCCGTTGGAAAGAGCCGCAAACCAAGTATCTATGCCCACAGAAGGGAGCTCATTCACCACAATGGGGATGACATTCTCAGGCAGTGCTCTAAGCGCCATGAGGTTATAGGTTTCATGCTCTTCACTGCAAAACAGGATAATAGGCGACTCGCCACCTTGCTGTTGGTAGTTCTGCAGCGTTCGCTCTATGTAGCCCTGAGTTTCTTGAGGGTACGGAAGTGCGTATTCAATCGCGCCGGTGGGACAAGAGGTAGCACAGGTTCCAACCCCTTGGCAGAGGTATGGATTGATCTCTATTCTATGCCCAATCTCATCGCTCCCCTCGCTGGTCAAAGCACCAGCAGGACAGGACAAGATACAGCGTTCGCACCCTTTAACACCGCGTGAGCTGTGCGCGCACTTATCGGTATCTAAACGGAAAAATTTGGGCTTATCAAAGGTGCCAACCAAAGCATTAATTTCTTCTGCGGCATCTTCAAGTTTGGGATAGCCTCTTCCCACAGGGAAATAACCCACAGGAGGCACTTCATTATCAATCAAGGCTTGCGGGCTCAAATCTAAAATCAGATCAAAGTACTGCTGCCCAATTGCAACGGGCGCAAGGTCTACCTCAGATAATGAGTTGGGTTGTGATAGGTAAATTGAAAAACGCCCCATATACCCGCTAAGAGACGCTGACGAGAAGTAATAAGGGGTTATGTCACCTTGCACAGGTGAGTTTGCTGGGGTGGCGAAAGTCACCGAACTTAACCCAGAAAATTGCAGCTGAAGTGATTCAAGGTCTTCAGCGGCCGCAATAACCAATAAAGCACCGTGACTTTCATAACTGACGGTGGGTGGAATAAGGTTTGAGAGCTCTAACGTATTGTTAAAGGCGTAGTTTCGCGCTTGGCCATTGCTTGAGGTCGATTGAGCCAAAAATTCCTTTAGCATTCGCATCCTGTGAGTTAGTGAATAAGCTCAGCTTACTGTTGTGAATAGTTTGCTTAAGGATTGCAGATATTTTGTAGAATAATATTAAACCCATAGAAATTTTGAGGCATTACGCAGGAAAATTTATTAACTATGTGATTTTCTTGGCAATTTTATTTGCATCCTCTCTAATTAGTGCAGATTCACCCTCATCGGAGTTGTTATCGAGACCTGAATGTGTTTCTTTTTTGTTAACTAACTGACTCTCTACAGTCTCAATTTCAGCATCACTTTCTTCAAGCTTGCGCTCTTGGCTTTGCTCGTCAGTAGTGAGCAATTGCGACTCCTCGGTAGGCTCAAGGTCTTCCGCTAACTCCTCGAGCTGCTCCACTTTCTCGCGCGTCCAATTACGAAGTTTACTGGCGACATCGGCAGATAGCGGTTTTATCTGACTAAAGTCTTGGGCGTAGTCATTGAGTTCGTCAACCTCACTAAATTGCCCGCTGAAAAAGAGGCTACGCAACGCTCGCTTCTTTAACTCTGGGGCGACATCTGAAGCCAACAGCGCAGACATGGCATTGCCCTTTTTCTGTTCTTCTGTGACTTCTGTTTCATCGTCTGATGTCGGTTCTTGCTGTGCTAGCTCGCTCGAATCTATGGACTCCAAATTGGCTTCGTCGAGCTCTAGTTGCTCTTCAACGATCGCCTCAGATTCCACCTCAAGCTGAGGATTGTCTATTTCTTCCTCAAGCTCGGCAGGCGCTGAATGCTTATGCAGCAGTCTTTCAAACAATCCACGGCTCATACTGACACTCCTGATCTTCCACTATCGACTGGCACGGCCCGCACCTTTACGTTTCTTGCGTTTGTGCTCAATCAATTCTCCATGACGAGCAAGATAGGCCTCCATCCACGCCTGCACCGCCAATGGCAAATCTAACGATAGCACCAGATAGTCGCCATCAAGAAAACTGCCTGCTACGCTTTGTGACACAGTAACTGAAACAAGGCTTAGCGATTCGGTATCGTTTTCCAACACCACGAACAATTTGGGGTTTTGTGAATTTAGGTTAAAACGGTAATCGGTTCTCTCATCTCTAAACAGTTGGATTTCAGCATCGATACCCGTCTCACTCTTCGAAGGGTCTAAAAATATCTCTTCGATGTTCCAATTGCTGGTTTGCCACTTAGAGTTTTGTGTTTGATGTAGAATAATCTGACATCTAATGGGCCAATTATCTTCCGTTTTCATTGGTACCTCGTTAAGCTAAGTCATTATTATTTAAATAGTTCTACCCGAGCCAGCTCGAGTAACTGAAAGATGGGCTTTGCCCCCTCACCTTTCTACACAACACTGTTCTAGTATAGAAAAAGGAATTCTGGATGCCTAAAGCGCCCCATTTTGTTGCCGTTGGCCAGCCCCCGTCTCAAACCCAGAGCGTGACTGTTTTTGATGAATATGGAGAGCCACTGAGCAAAGATATTGCTTGCGAGTGTCCCTTAACCGTTCTGCTCAACTGGCGAGAGATAGTGACACTAATGACCCTTGGGTCTCACCCTGGTGCTCTGGTGCTAGGTTATCTTAAAAATCAAAGCTTTATATCAGACCCTACCCAACTTGATTCCGTGTTGATAGATTGGGAGACAAACAGTGTGGCAGTGGTCACCAAAGAAAATACAGACTTCCTAGAAAAAGCCTTAAAAAAGAAAACCGTCACCTCGGGCTGTGGACAGGGCACCATGTACGGCAACGTCATGAAGAGCCTAGAGAACTATCAAGTGCCACAAACAAAAATCAAACAAAGTGCCCTTTATTCTACGCTGATGGCGCTGACCCATTACAACGATACCTACAAAAAGGCCGGTGCCGTTCATGGCTGCGCCGTGTGCAGAGAAGGAGAAGTGGTTTCCTTTGTGGAAGATGTCGGCCGCCACAATGCGGTGGATACGCTAGCGGGTGAGATGTGGCTTAACCAAGATACGGGTGACGATAAGATTTTCTACACCACAGGTCGACTCACTTCAGAAATGGTCATCAAAGTCGCTCAGATGGGTATCCCTACCCTGCTTTCTCGCTCTGGCGTTACTCAAATGGGTCTGGAATTGGCAAAGCGATTTGGCATCACTATCATCGCCAGAGCCAAGGGACTGCGCTTTCAGGTCTACCACGGGGTAGAAAAAATCGAATTCGACGGCAAGCATGCTGATAATGAAGACATCAACAAGGATCGATAAGACTCATGTTTCTCAAACCTTTATTTCAACGCATTCAAAAGCTCCAACACACTCAAAAAAGGGCAGCGTTGCTGGCTGCGCTATCTTCATTAATCCTTGTTACTGCTCCAGCACATGCAGACTCACAATCGCTGCGCATGGCAACCACCACCAGCACCTATCACTCAGGTCTGCTGGATTATCTGCTGCCTACCTTTACCAAGGACACTGGGTACGAGGTTCAATTATTGGTGACGGGATCAGGTAAAGCATTAAAAATGGGAGAGATGGGGGATGTCGATATCGTTCTTACCCACTCACCAAAGGCCGAAAAAGCCTTCTTGGATGCAGAATTTGGTGTCGATGCTCGCTCGGTCATGTACAACGATTTTGTCTTGGTCGGCCCTAAAGATAACCCAGCTAAGCTTAGCGAAACGGATACAGCAGCCAGCGGCTTAACTAAGATTGCCGACAGCAAGTCGGTCTTTATTTCTCGTGGCGATGACTCTGGCACGCACAAAAAAGAGCTGTCACTGTGGGAAGCGGGCAACGGTACGCACGAGTGGGATAACTACCGCTCTATCGGTCAAGGCATGGGGCCGACATTGAACATGAGTTCGGAATTACAAGGCTATACTTTGACTGACAGAGGCACTTGGCTTGCTTATCAAGAAGCGCTCGATCTTGCGATTTGGGTGCAAGGCGACCCTGCCCTATTCAATCAATACCAAATTATTCGCGTTAACCCGAAGCGCTATCCTGACCTAAACATTGACGGTGCTAAAGCGCTCAGTGATTGGATCGTTAGCGACAAGGCTCAAGACTTGATTGACCAATTTCAGGTCAAGGGGGAGAAACTGTTTACTGCTGATGCGAAAACGTCCAACTAATGAATATTGGTGACACTACAATAGAAGCCATTAAGCTGCTTCTTAGCCTCGACCCCGCGCTGTGGAAGGTAGTTTCTATCTCCTTCAGTGTGTCGTTGTTCGCCCTCAGTTTATCCTTACTGCCTGCCATCGCTATTGCACTACTACTGGCCTATGCCCCTTTTCCTGGGCGAAATATTGTCACTTCAATAGTTAACACACTGCAGGCGGTGCCGACCGTGGTCATCGGCTTATTGCTGTATATGACACTGTCTCGCTCCGGCCCCATGGGCGACTGGCAATGGCTGTTCACACAAAAAGCGATGATACTTGGACAGATACTCATCGCAATGCCTATTCTTATCTCTATGCTCCAAGCAGGGTTTCAAAGCGTCGATATGCGCAACGTCGAAACCTCCATTACCTTAGGGAAGTCCTATCCTCAGGTATTTAGAGCACTGTTATGGGAAACACGGTTTGCGTTAATTGCTGCCATTGTGACCGCATTTTCACGAATAGTCACAGAGGTCGGATGTTCCATGATGGTCGGGGGTAATATCCTAGGTCATACACGTAACATACCCACAGCAATTGCCTTAGAGAGTTCAAGAGGTGCATTTTCACAGGGTGTGGCGTTGGGTATAGTGTTGCTACTGCTAGCACTGATACTCAATTTTGTCTTAACGTCTTTGCGCGGGCAAAGTCATCTTCGAGTCTAGAGGCGAGAATCAATGTCAATACAACTAAGAGCCCAAGATTTGTCTAAGCGCTATGATGATCGGGTTCTGTTTCACATCCCTAGTCTAACTCTGGGCCCTAGCGATGCCATCTATTTAAAAGGCCACAATGGCGTTGGTAAAACAACCTTACTGAAGATTCTTGCCGGTTTGACAACCCCAAGCAGTGGCACGATAAATGGCAATGAGATTTCGACATTCCATCGATTATTCAAACGAAAACTGTTCAGAGATGTGGTGTATCTGCATCAGTCGCCTTATATGTTTGATGCAAGCTTGGTGGATAACATTCGCTACGCCCTGCCCCTTACGTCACAACAAGGTTTAAACAGTCGAACTCGAGCGATTCACGCCTTGAGGCAAGTAGGCTTAGAGTCCTTGGCAGACGAACACTGCTCGGTGCTTTCTGGGGGTGAAAAACAACGCCTTGCCATGGCGAGAGCTTGGATTGTCAACCCGTCTATATTGTTGATGGACGAGCCCAGTGCGTCATTGGATTTGGAGTCTACGCAAGGCATAGTTTCTCTTGCCAAAGACCTGCTAGATCGAGGCTCAAGTATTGTTATCACCAGTCATCAGCAAAACGGGCTAACCAATCTCTGTGATACTCAATGGAGCATAGAGAATCAGGGCCTCACAGTGACTCCTCATCTTCGAATTATCGATGAAGAAATCAAACACATCGAACCCATTTCCCACAATATTTCAGGAAACTAATATGAATTCAATAAGCTGGGTCGTCCTAGCCGGAGGCCAAGCCACTCGTATGCAAGGTCAAGACAAAGGGTTAGTGGAACTCAATAATAAACCACTGATCGAATACGTTCTTGAGGTTCTCAAATCCCATAGCGACTCTGTTTACATCAATGCCAACCGCAGCCAAGAGCGTTATCAAGAATATGCGCCGGTTTTTGCCGATCAATACCAAGGGTTTGTTGGCCCAATGGGCGGAATTCACGCTGGGTTAACCCATGTAGACAGTGAATGGGTGGGTTTTGTACCATGCGATTGCCCCCAAATTTCTCCCACTTTGATTCAGCGTATGCAGCAAGAAATAAACGAGGAAGACGAGATATTAGTGGCCCATGATGGTGACTTTATACAGCCCGTCTTCACTGTGTTCCGTCGTAGCGTATTAGAGCGACTGCAGCAGTTCCTTGATGATGGTGAGCGTAAGATCATCCTCTTCTACGATCGCTGCAACACAAGACAGATCGACTTTAGCGACATCAAAGAAAGCTTTGTGAATCTTAACTCGAAGCAAGAATTACTTAAATTTAAGCAGTAACCCATGAAAATGATTCGTAACACGCCAATTCTTGGCTTTGCCGCGTTTAGCGGTACGGGGAAAACTACCCTACTTGAGCAGCTTATTCCTTTGCTCACTAGCGCAGGTCTTAAGCTTGGCGTTCTTAAGCATGCCCATCACAATTTCGATATCGATCAAGAAGGCAAAGACAGTTATCGCTTGCGAAAGGCTGGCGCGACGCAGATGTACATCAGCTCGCGTTATCGCAACGCCATGATCACTGAAACCCCTGACGAAGAGGCAAGCTTCGAACACCTTTTAATGCAATTTAAGCATGATGAACTCGACTTGATCCTCATCGAAGGATTTAAGAGTCAATCGTTTCCAAAGATTGAATTGCGCCGTGAGGCTTTGCACAACCCGTGGATGTATCCAAGTGATGACAACATCATCGCGGTTGCCACCGATATCGTTTTAGATTGCCCACTGCCGAAGTTTGACATCAACGACCTGGAAGCTATCGCAGAGTTTATCGCCGCTAGAGTGAAATCTGGCGACAAAGTAAACAAGAAGCAAAGTGAAGAGAGTGTTGCTGCGTGTTGCGATACCCTCTCACCCGCGTTTCTTTCTGTAGAGCAAGGAATAGAGCGTATATTGGATGCCGTCTCTGAGATAGAGGGACATACCCGCGTAGAAGTGGATCACGCCCTGCAGCATATCTTGGCCGAAGATGTAGTATCGAGTATCAACGTTCCGCAACACACTAATTCAGCAATGGATGGCTTTGCGATTCGCGATGAAGATGTGTCTGTTGAGCGCTTTAAGCTCGTTGCCGAAGTGATGGCAGGTCAAAGCTATCCGCATCCATTGCAAGCAGGCGAAGCGGTTAAGATCATGACTGGCGCGCCAGTGCCTAGTAATGGCACCACCGTTGTTATGCGTGAGCAATCCGACACCTTCACTGAACAAGGTACTGATTTTGTCACCTTCAATGGCGCAACAATCAAGCCAGGGCAAAATGTTCGCTCCGCTGGAGAAGACCTTGCCGAAGGACAAAGTGTCTTTGAGAAGGGTTGCAAAATAGGCGCAGCTGAAATGGGCATGATTGCCTCGCTAGGCATCAACCAATGCTTGGTTAAGCGTAAGCTCAAGGTGGCCATATTCTCCACCGGTGATGAGGTGCAACACCCAAGTCAGCCGCAAAGAGAAAACTGCATCTACGATTCAAACCGTTATGCCCTGATTGGCCTGCTCACACAACTGAACTGTGAAATCTTAGACCTTGGGATCCTTGAAGATGACCATCATCAAATCGAAAAGGCCGTCTCAGAGGCGGCGCAGAGTGCCGATCTAGTGCTGACCACAGGTGGCGTCTCTGTAGGTGATGCTGATTACATCAAGGACGTGCTGGAGCAAAACGGTAATATCGACTTTTGGCGCATCAATATGCGACCAGGCAGACCGCTCGCCTTTGGTAAGATTGGTGAGACGCCATTCTTTGGTCTTCCGGGTAATCCTGTTGCGACTATGGTTTCGTTCATTAACTTTGTCGAGCCGGCTATTCGCAAAATGCAAGGCGATCAGAAATGGGCACCCACTAAACTTCGCGCATTAGCGAGTGAGTCATTGCGCTCTCGTCATGGGCGTACTGAGTTTACGCGAGGTGTTTACAGCCTAAATGAGCAAGGCCAACTGGTGGTTCGCTCCACCGGTAAACAAGGTTCAGGAATACTGCGCTCAATGAGTGAAGCTAACTGCTTGATTGAGATTGAGCCTTTGTATGCCAAAGTTGAACAAGGTGAATTGGTTACCATCATTCCTCTGACTGTCTAATTCTCTTCCTTCAAAGGATTTCATAAGGGTTTCGATTTATCGAAACCCTTTTTATTATAAATTTTCATTATAGTTTGGATAATCAATGATAATTTCTTATCTTTAATTCCCTTAGGTATAGTGAGCTTAATCGAATTCCACTCATACCAAGCATTGGTCAAATACCGATGCCAACGAGGATAAGTCATGAAATTTCTACACACTATGCTTCGAGTTGCCGACCTAGATAAATCCATCGAGTTCTACACTAAGGTTCTAGGCATGAAGGAGCTTGAGCGTCACGAAAACACAGAGTATCGCTACACGCTAGTGTTTGTTGGCTTTGATGACAAATCAAGCTCAACCACTATTGAGCTTACCTATAACTGGGATACTGACGCGTACGACCACGGCAATGCATTCGGTCATATCGCTCTTGGTGCTGACGATATCTACGCAGCATGCGATAAAATCAAAGCGCTGGGTGGCAATGTCTCTCGTGAACCAGGTCCAGTAAAAGGCGGCGAGACTCACATCGCTTTCGTTAAAGACCCTGATGGCTACGCAATCGAACTGATCCAACTAGGCTAAGTTGAGAGGAAAATAATAATGACTAACGCACTATTCCAACCGATTCAACTGGGTCCACTTTCTCTCAAGAATCGCATTGTAATGCCACCAATGACTCGCTCTCGCGCAAGTCAGCCAGGTAACATTGCTAACGACATGATGGCTCAATACTACGCACAACGTGCAGAAGCGGGCCTTATCGTTGCTGAAGGCACGCAAATCTCAGCATTGGGACAAGGCTATGCTTGGACTCCTGGTATCTACACTGAAACGCAAATTGCTGGCTGGAAAAAAGTCACTGACGCTGTACATGCGAACGATGGCAAAATCTTCGCTCAGTTATGGCACGTAGGCCGCGTAACGCACCCTGACAACATCGGTGGCGAGCAGCCTATCTCATCTTCTGCGCTGAAAGCAGAAAATGTAAAGGTGTTCATCGACAATGGTACTGATGCACCGGGTTTTGTTGACGTTGTTGAACCACGTGAGATGACAAAAGCGGATATCGAAATGGTGGTTGAGCAATACCGTCAAGCAGCCCTTAACGCTATCGAAGCGGGCTTTGATGGTATCGAACTGCACGCAGCAAACGGCTACTTAATCAACCAGTTCATTGACTCAGAAGCAAATAACCGCACTGATGAGTACGGCGGCTCAATTGAAAACCGTCTGCGCTTCCTTGGTGAAGTGGTAACTGCAATGTCTGAAGCCATTGGTTGTGATCGCGTTGGTGTACGTCTAGCGCCATTTACTTCATTAAACGGCACTGTTGATGCAACACCGGTTGAGACTTACGTTGCAGCGGCAGCGCTTCTAGACAAGCTGAACGTCGTTTACGTGCACATTGCCGAAGTCGATTGGGAAGATGCGCCAGAAACACCAAAAGAGTTCAAAACTGCCGTTCGTGAAGCGTACAAAGGCGTGCTAATTTACGCGGGTCGTTACGATGCTGAAAAAGGTGCTGAAGCTATCCAAGAAAACACTACCGACATGGTTGGTTTTGGTCGCCCGTTTATTTCAAACCCAGACCTTCCTAACCGTATCAAGAAGGGTTATCCTCTAGCTTCTCATAACCCAGAAACGTTATTTGGTGGTGCAGAGCAAGGCTTAACCGACTACCCCGTCTACCAAGCTTAATCATCGCTCAACACAATCAAAAACCCTGCGCTCTCGCAGGGTTTTATCGTTTTTAAGCCTACATTAGGATAACCATGAATCTTAAGGCCCTCAAAGGCGAGTTGTTTCTTGTATTGGCAACTATTCTAGCCGCAATAGGTTGGATAGCCTCTAAACTCGTTATTCTCGAAGTTCCCGGCGAAGTGTTCATTACCAGTCGTTTCCTGCTAGCGAGCTTAATTCTCTTTCCCTTCTGCTATAAAAAAGTTCTCGCACTCAAGCTAAAACAGATTATCTCTTTGCTTGGTGTAGGCTTCGTCCTAGCGCTGTCTATTCAAGTTTGGGTTTACGCAGTCTCTATCTCAACCACGCTTGCTGAAGGTGCCTTTATCATGAGTCTTGCCATGATAATTGCCCCATTCGTATCCTTGATATTATTTCGAGTTAAACCCAATCGAGCCTTTTGGGTTGCCTTACCTATCGCTATCTTAGGCATGGCTCTGCTGACCCTTGCCAACGGTTGGCAAGTGGATAGAAGCCAATGGTATTTCTTATTGGCTTCGGGGCTGCTGTCGCTGCACTTTGTTTTAAACAAGCGTGTGATCACCAATCTCAACCCATTGACTTCTATCTGTGTGCAACTGTTTGCGGTTGGATTAATTGGCGCCATCTCGGTGGGCATTACTCAGCCAGAGGCTTTCGAACTGAATCGACATGTCTTATTTTGGTTTGCGGTATCGACACTCATTGCCACCTCGATTCGTTATCTAGCACAAACGGTCGGCCAGTTCTCAGTCAAGATGGAAACAGCATCACTGATCATGATTTTAGAGCCCGTTTGGACACTGATGCTGAGTATCAGCATGCTAGGAGAAGTCGTAGGTACGCAAAAGATGATAGGTGGAGGCGTTATCTTCTTGTCGCTTCTGGTGTATATCAAGCTTTCGAAGAAGGGATAAGTGCCGTTTTACACGGCACACTGATTAGAACTGTCATTTTCCCGCGCCCTTGCTGGTAATTTTGCTAGTTCAATGATCAAGGCCTCAAGACTAAAGTTACCTTACTAACAGCAGGCAATGATATCTTGAGACCAAGCAATGAGCAGTTCATCTATCGCACTTTATGCAATGCACAGCAATGGCAGTCTGACCCTAGCCGATACCTTTATGGGTTCGTATGGTAAATGTGCCTCTCTTTTCTCTCAGATGAGCAGTGAATATGCTGAGGAAGGCAGAAATAGCTATCAAGTGCTATTACTCGACGACAATGAGTTAGTCGTATCGGCAAAGTTACTGCGTAACGTGAGTGACGGCACTGTGCTGCTATTCGCTTGAACTTGAACTTGAACTTGAACTTGAGCTTAAGTTGCACGCCCTAAACGTCATTCTGGAAATTACACAGTAATTATCCAGAATCTTAGAGACTCCTTTCCCCTACAAAATAAAAACACTGCCTTATTTGAACTTCCTCGGCAAGTAATCCGGCTTATCATCAGGATTACGCTCTCGCTTACCCGCAATGACTCTGTTCTTCCCCATCCCAACCTTAATCTGATACCAAGTCTCGAGCAGTAGCGCCTTGCCTTGACTCGACCACCAGGTGTTATGGTAGAGCTTCTTATTCGCGGCTAATACATCTGGAGAACGGTTAATGCACTCCAAGGCTAGTTGATAGGCACACGTATAGGGATCGTCTGCGATCTTAGTGACTAGCCCGTACTCTTTCGCCGTTTGGCTGTCGATCTCTTTGGCGGTCATGGCCATCTCTAGGGTATGGTCTTTACGCATTAACTCCCGAAAGGCGATAGCCCCGCCCATATCAGGAATGAGTCCCCACTTGGCTTCCATGATAGAAAAGGTAGCATCGGGACTCGCTATACGAAAATCCCCTCCACTAGCTAACTGCAACCCGCCCCCCCAACAACGACCATGGATAGAAAATATCACCGGACACGGGATATCGCGCCAGCCCAAGGAAAAGCGCTGAGCATCATTGGCACGAGTTGGCCACCACTTTAAGAGCAAAGAAAGCGCACCGCTTTTACTGGTTAATAAAGACTTCACATCAAGCCCAGAGCAAAAATCACTGCCTTCGCCTCTAACGATCACTGCCCTCACCCGTTTATCGTTTTTCAACTCGCGCGTTATGGCATTCACCGCTTTGAACATCTCCATATCAATGGCGTTGAGTTTATCAGGACGATTAAGGCTGACTATTGCAATCTGATTATCATCAATAGTGCAGGTCACTCGAGACATATCGCTTCACCTTACATAGTGGTCAAACCACTAAGTTATACAAATTATTAACATTTTGAAAGGCGTGTATATTAATTTTCATACATAAGGCATTAGTTTTATATGCTTTTTCCTTTCAAAAGCACCGCCCCTACAACCCTACTCACTCTCAAATACTACACAGCATTTACAATACGATTACTTTTTCAGCATGTAGCGTGATCCACTCTAAAGATAAAGAATTCCGCCCTATTCATCATGATGTTATGTGATGAGAAAAACACATAAACCCGATGAATAAAGAGATAATCCCTACCAGAGTTTTCCAAAAAACCACACAACACCATGGTCCTTTTGATTGTGCTCTAGATTAGCAGAGGTAATTAAAATGAAGATTTTCTACGAAACAAAACGGGGCAAACACAAAGGGCTTATACAACAGCCCCATCGACATAGAAATGGCAAGTTTGCGGTCAGCAAGGCAAGGTTTGATGAAGGTTATACCTATGTCGAAAGCACTGAAGATATCTATAAATACTTGCGACAGGGCTACAAAGTAAAAGTGAGTAGTGTTGAACCTCTTACCGCGCCAAGTCTGGTTGGCCTAGCCTCCCTTACTATCGAATAGATCATCATTTTTATCTCACCGTAAACAAAGCCGCCCCTAGCAGTCATCCTATTTAGGGGCGGCTTGTTTTCTACTGCCTATCACTCCGGATCTATTAGCTTGTGGTCAATCTGACTTTGATACTCTTGCGGCTTAAACTGATTAAACCTTGGCAAGAACTTGTCCCAATCAATAATGTGACTGTCGATTTCAGGGCCATCAATACACGCATGTTTACGCACTAATTTTCCATCGAGCATCACCGGCACCATACAAGCGCCGCACATGCCAGTCGCGTCAACCATAATTGAATTAAGACTCGCCACACAGGGCACAGAAAAATCCTTAGTGAGCTCACTCACCGCGCGCATCATCATAGGCGGGCCAATGGTGATCACCTCTGAAACCTTAGCTTTCGTGGTGCCTTTATGGGCAAGCATCATCTGCTCAAGCGGTGTGGTGACAAAGCCTTTGATGCCAAGACTGCCGTCATTACTGGCATAGACAATTTTTAGGTGCTCGGGATAGCGCTCACGCAATCTCTCTAATCGACCACCAGGCTCTGTCCAAAAGCTGTGCGACTTGCCCCTAAAACCAGAGATCAGCGTCACCTGATTACCTATCTCTAGATGGGCCCTCAAGATAGGAAATACCGCAGGTAAACCTACCCCACCCGCGGTGAAAACCACTCTTCCCGAGTGTTCTGTGACCTTACTGGCTTGACCTAAAGGGCCCGCCACTGCGCAGAAGCTGTTGCCAACCTGCATCTTATTGATCAGTTTAGAGCTGCTTCCTAGTCCCTGAATAACAAGGTCAATAGTTCCTTCAGCCGCGTTCCAATCAGCTAATGTAAGCGGTATCAACTCACCTTTTTCATCACTCAATACTCGTACAAACTGCCCCGCCCTAGCGGACTGTGCAATCAAAGGCGCTTTAATGGTGAACTCGACAATCTCTTCGGTTAACTGTTTCCGCTTAACGATCTTGGCTGGCGTCTGACCCAATTCGGTATAACGGCTGGCACTCTCAACGAGACCTTGCAACTCTTGAGTATTGAAGTCCAAATTTGCCATTATCTCGCGAGCAGCGGCCTGCCCATCACCTGCCGCCTTGATGGCCGTTGAACCGCCCCTTGTAGCATCACCGCCGCTATACACCCCCTCTATTGAGGTTTGCTGCGAGTCTTTGTTCAGCAGTAAGGTTCCCCATTTTGAGGTGTTGAGATCAGGGTTGGCGTCTTTCACAATAGGGTTAGAGCTATTGCCTAAGGCCATAATGGCAAAGTCCACCTTGATGAGCTCTTGCTTGCCTGTCACTTGAGGGCGACGGCGACCTGACGCATCAGGCTCACCTAATTCCATCACATCTAACGTGGCACTGCTGAGTACATGATTTTTATCACCATGAAACTCACACGGCGCACGCAACTCTTTAAGTTGTATCCCCTCTTCTAGGGCGTGATGAAGCTCCTCAACTCTAGCGGGCATCTCTTGCTCAGTTCGACGATAGACGATGGTGACATTAGCCCCTAATCGACATGCCGTGCGCGCGGCATCCATTGCGGTATTGCCGCCACCGAGAATCATCACCTCTTTATTTTTCATCTCAGGTAGCGGTGTTTCGTAGTCCACTAGGTTGGCATGCATAAGATTGACGCGGGTCAGAAACTCATTGGCTGACATTATATTAAGTAGGTGTTCGCCGGGGACATTCATAAACCTTGGCAAACCGGCGCCGGTTCCCACGAAGATCCGCACAAATCCCGCTTTTTTTAGATCGCTTAAAGCCGCGGTTTTACCCACGATATAGTTTGTGACAAATCGCCCGCCAAGGGCCTTGATCTTATCAACCACATCGTCAATCAATTGGTTGGGCAATCGAAACTCGGGAATGCCATATCGAAGTACCCCGCCCAAGGCATGGAAGGCCTCAAACACAGTGACAGGATGACCTTCCTTAGCCAGCAAGTAGGCATTAATAAGGCCCGATGGCCCAGAGCCCACAATAGCGATGGGCGGCTTGGTGGCCATGACCCAAGGGTTGTTGGTTATTTCCCCTGTGCCGCCTGCATCTTTGAGCTCGCGTTCACGCTGAGGCAAGAACCACTCTAGTTGACCGATCTCAATGGGCTTATCGTTGTGTGTACAAACCCCTTGGCATTGCAATTCTTGTGGGCACACTCGCCCAGTGACGTTAGGTAGAGGATTCGCATCTCGAATCAGCTCAAAGGCTTCTTTCAACCGGCCCTCTCCCATCAAATTGAGTACCTGCGGAATATGGATCTTAACAGGACAGCCGCCTTCGACTTCCGCTTTAGGAGCGCCTTGCTGGTCGCATTGAAGCACGCCGATTTCACATGGGCGGTCTTCACATTGCTTGTCTCTCAGTACCTCAAGCCAAACAAATAGCTCAACCTCACGCAGGCTATAACCCAGCCCCATATAGCCAAGGTAACCCTGACTGACTAAGTCAAAATCCTTACGTCTTTCTTCGGCAGGACGCACATAAGGGGGAATATTATTACTGCCAGGCCACCCCTTTGATAAGCCCTCAAACATGGGATACCGAGCACTAAGGTGTCGGTCGATGCCTCGCACAAATGCGCGTTTTTGTTTAAGAGGCACTCGCCATAAATAGCGCTGCAACGTGATACTGAGTTCGTCATCTATGAGCAGCAGCTCCCACAGCTTTTCTACAAATGAAGCCGAGAGTTCTCCATACTTCAGCGCCGCTTGAATTGCCTGCATGCTCTCATCAATCACCATTTGCTGAAAGCGCTTGGGGTCTTTGCGCATTCGCTGCTCTAGCAGCGTTTGTTGCGCCTTACTGATTGTCGAAACCATGCTACACCTCCGAAGTCTGCGAGACATTAACGTGAATGATCTCGGCGTCACACTCATCAGCAATGCGCGAGGCTCGCTCAATAAGCTCGTTGGTAATCATCAGACTATCAAAGACGTTGGGAATCACTCGGCTGACTATCTTTGCCTTACCCTCTTCGATGATAGTGGTCTTTTCAAACAATTCCGGAAGCTGTTGATAGCAAGTTTTACAGTCCGTACAACTTGCCATATCGGATTTGGCAATACTCACTAATCTATCCACTGCCCCTTTTACAGCAGGCGTTGTATCCGTTGACTCGATTTGCGTCACCGGAATTTGCACCTCGTTATCTACGGTAAGTGCCAACTCTGCCAATCCGTTAGCTATGGTGTCTATAGTTTGCTCATTGCGCTCAACCGCTTGTTCATAGCGCGCTTTCCACTGGGCAATCTCTGCTTGGTGCTCTGCCTGCACCTTAGCTATTTGCTGTCCGCTCAGATACTGCAGCATGTGCCAGTTATTTAACCGCTCTTCGGTGAGTGCGACAATGGAGCTTGATACCGTGAGTTGGATTAGATGCTGCGAGCTATCTACAGACCAGATAAACGGCGTTTTATCTGCGCGCTCACTCACGCTCATGCCAACGTAATCGGCCAGTTCAATGAGGTTTCGCTCACTGGTAGCAAGAGAGAAATGCTTTTTAAAGCGTCCCTCAAACAAGGCAAAATCTGCAGGAGTGAGCGCCGTTTCTAGAAGCTGAGTCATTCCATCATCATCTAGATAGGTGATCATCTGCTGAGTCCAGTCTTGCTGGATATCGGGATTACCCTCTAGCGAAAGCCGTTCAGCCAATGTTTCTCCCTTGCGTGGATCGTGCACAAATATTGGGTTCATTCGGCTCTCAACGGCAAAGCGTGAATGCCTAGTGCTGGCGTCATCGGCGATTCCGTGCTCGCCCATGCAAGGGGTATACACATCAAACAAAGCAGGGGCATCTTGATAATTGAGATACTCCACTAGGTTAGACATAAAGTGCCCCTGTATGGCTGTCGAGGTTTGCACCACCAAGACCTGTGGATGGAACATCGCGATGATACCTAACTCTTTTCGCGCCTCTTGCTTACCACTATGTGCGCTGCCCACTCGGCTCAAGTCTGAGTCTTGAGCAGTAAAGCTTGCGGTTGAGGCTTGTCCTCCCGTATTGGAGTAACTCCCCGTATTAAGCACTAACACCTTAATTGGCGTAGAGGTTGTCAGCAGTCGAGATAGCGCGCCAAAACCAATGTCGTAGGTGGCACCATCCCCGCCGATGCTGAACACTGTGGGCAGTAGATTGAGTTCATCACTAGAGAGCTGTTGCCATTCTAAATAGTTAAGCTGCTTATCGTGGATGCTAGGATCATACAGGTCTTCCACTTCCAACTTGGCACAGCGTAGCGCTTTAATCTGCTCTAGCTGATTGGCAACCTCGCCCTCAAATAAGCCTTTTGCGAGTGCTGGCGTATCTTGGAACAAGCTGTTTACCCAAGGCACCTTATAAGGATTGGATGGGAAGGTGGACGCATACACACTGCTACAGCCGGTGGCATTGGCAATCAGCGCATCGGCCGGTCCGTCACCTGTAGGTCCATGTTCAAACTCATACAGGCGTCGCTCCAATACCTTAACCGTATCTTCAATTCGCTGAGCACGATCAGGCTGCTGCTCGGTTTCAAACAGCTGACGATGCTTACTCTCTAGCCTATCCAATAAGCTTTCTAGTTGTGCACGGTGTGCCTTATTGCGACGCTCTGCCATGGCTCGGTTGATTGAGGTTACCAAGCGAAGGGCTGTGACTTCCCCGCAGCCACGGCACGCGCCGTGACCGGCGCTCATTGCATAGTAATTGTCTCTATCCAGTAATAAGCGCTTAGGCTCTTGGCCATCGATAAATCGAATCGGCGTGTTTGGAAGCGCTGCAAGCGTTTCGAAGCTGTGATGGAGTTGCTCATTGAGCTCAGTGGTTTGACGCACCTTTTGCAGCGCGTTAGGACCGCACACATCCACACACTCCATACAACCACTGCACTTACTCGAATCTATAGCAACCGAATACAATCCTCCGCTACCGGGCATGGCTTTTTCCATAGCATCAAAGAAGGGCTTAGTACGCGCCACTGGCATAGATTCTAATGCGATACACACACTCGCAAATTGCTGTTGAACCTTGCCATCATTGAAGGTCATGCTATCAAGCATTGATGCAATGGCTTTATGCAGAGGAAGAGATTCCTCTTTAGAGTGAGTGCGATAGTAATGTCTTACTGCATCACTCAGTTTAGGTACCTCGGCTTTCAGGGCTGAGATTTGCGCTGGAGGAACAGCAAGGGTCTCTATCGCATTATTGATAAGGTCATGCACCTCATGCACCGCATTCGGTATTGCGCTATCTGGACAGGCGATGGTGCACTCCATACAACCCGTACACTTATCAGGATCAAACAAAGGCACATTCAAACGGAACAATCCCTTGTTCTTGGTTTTTGCGCTAGAAGGCGGCATAAACATGCCCGAGCCCGGGATAACCGGCGCTTCAGCAATACTGCCATCGGCATAGTGTTTACCTGCAATGCTATCAAAGTAATCTTGGTCAAACAGACAGCTGCTGGCACGAGTTGTTTTATCATCTAGAGTGACTTGGGCGCTGTTTTCGCGACTAGGAACGAACTCCTCGTAATCTTGATAGCAGACCTGTTTAGTGGCATGCATACCCTCGCGAATCACAGCCATGTTGCTACTGACCACTGCTTGGCCTTTGCTGGCAAACTTCTTGGCTATTTGCTGCTCGATTCGGTTTAGCATTGCCTCTTCATCAGCACTGCCTATCACTTGGCGAGCATGCCCACACAGCGCGCCAATGAAGGCGATACCCATCATACGGATCTCAAGATCTCGGCTAGGGGCTTGCTCTTTGGCTACCTTAAAGGCATCCACAATAAAGAAGTCGATATTGTTCTGGCGAATGTACTGTCTGGCGGCTTCTGGGATCTCTTTCCATACTTGCTCTGGAGTATGGTGTGTTTGCAGAATAAAGGTGCCGTTTTGGGTCAAACCCGCTAACGGGTTGGTATGCATAAAGACCTTGTGATCAGGGGATAGAACCACCTCTACCTCTTGCAGTTCCGCATTAGTGATCTTTATCGGCTCTGGTGACAAGGTAATGAAGAAGTTGGTAGGCGCGCCGCTCTTTTCTGAACCGTATTTAGGCATGGACTTAGAGTGCAGCTCTAATGCGCCAGCAAGGATATCGGTTAATAACTTGCCCGTAGCAATAGTGCCGTAGCCACCCACTGAGTGAAAACGCGTACGTATCGCCTCAAATGGAAGCAATTGGGGATTCTCGTCGGTGGACAATGCCATCAACTCAGTCTCTGGATAGGCGTCCTTGAGTCTTCTTTGTATGACCTGTAATTGCTCAGAGGCTTGGTTATCAAAAAACTGACTGCCAAGGTAGAAGAAAGGCTTACTTTGCACCGCTTGCATATTTGCAAATGCCGCAACGAGGTGACGAGGCTGCAGATCGTGGCCACCTAGCCCAAAAACGCCAGTGCTGATTTGCGGTAGCTCACGAAGAAACGGAATGTTCTCATGGCGATGACTGTCAGCGTTTTCTCTTGCTTTAAATAAGGCTCGAGTGACGCGCTCAGTTAATTTGGTTTCATCACAACGCTCTAATATGGTCACGGCTTTCTTGCCAGTTAATACCTCTATGAGCTGCGCTTCAGGGAAAGGTTGCAGCTGCTTAATACTGACCACCCCTACTTTTTCGCCCTTACCTCGAAGATACTCGGCCACCGCTTCAGCATCGTCTGTCACTGAGCCCAGACCTAAGATCACATAATCTGCATCTTCACATTGGTATTGCATGACAGGGGAATATTGTCTGCCGGTAAGCTGGGCAAACTCGCGCATCGCTTGCTTGATAAACTTAGGCACATCCGATTGAAAGTGGACCCTATGATCAACAATCCCGGCTTGATAATCGGGCTGATTTTGCACACCACCAGTCAGCCCAGGGTTATGGGTATCCATTAGCGCCGGCACTCGTTGACGACTGCCCTTTTCATAGCTGTTAACCCACACTCGTCGCCATTTTTTGTGCAGCTCTGCTGGGATAAAGTCCAATGTATGGGCGATTAACCGGCCTTCTTTATCTTGCTCTAGCTGCGCTTCATTGGCCTTTAGATAATCTTTGATATCCCGCAATTTATCGGGCCAGAAGTCATCTTGATGCTTGTCTAAAAAGACATTGAGTTGCCAAATACGCCCCTTAGCACCATACAGCATCTGCTGTGCTACGGTTGGCGCTTGAATGCGCTCTGAAGGATCGCCTAGGTAGGTTTTTAACAGCTCAGGCTCAGGTAGCCGTACTTCGCTTTGAATATGACTGGTGGCAAATCCATCCATGCAGTTGGCAACCGGTATTAGCGAGAGCGCACTGACTCGATAAGAGATGGCGGCAAGATCGGCCGCTTCTTGAGCATTACTGGCAAACAAAGTGGTGTAGCCCGCAGACAGCAGCGCATAGACATCATCGTGTCCCGCCATCACATTCAAAGAGTGTCTGGAGACTGAGCGCGCTGCCACATGCAGTACGAAGCCTGCGGCCTTTTTACCTACCGTGACATAGTGGGATTCCAAGCCATACAAGATACCTTGGCTTGAAGAGGCATTTGAGATGTATTTGCCACCTGTAAGCGCAGCACCCAATGCGCCACTTTGCGCAGAATGCTCCCCCTCAGGCTCGAAGAAGAACGGATGCTGTCCCCATACATTCATTCCGCCTTGAGCGCGAAACGCTTCATACAGCTCTGAGATTTCAGTTGAGGGGGTGATGGGGTAACCAATAACGCCGCCGCAAACATAATCCATAACGTGAGCAACCGCTCCGTTGCCATGAATGACGGCAGGTGTACCGGGATAAGATGGGTATTCGATGGTCTTTGATAACAAGGACATGCGCTGTTTCTCCTAAACAGGTGGACAAACAGACCGCACAGAATTGCGGTGTTATTTACCCACAAACTAAGTCAAGATCACGCATTTCGCCTCAAATTTTCTTCCACATACGACAAAGGCACATTTGCGTGCTGATTAAATTCTACACCGCAAATATGCCTTATGCTGTCTATTCACTCACAAATTGTAGGGTTTTATTTGATACTCAACAAAAACTCTCTATTTATTGATTGAATATTCTACTTTCACTATAGCGCGCTAAGGTAAGCCTTCAATGATTTCAGCCTAACTGTTGCCCCGCCAATGATATCCATGAACCCTAGAATTGGGTGCGGTTTAGTGGCAGAAATCCACGCTGAACCCGTTGCACCAATGGGGATGTTGTAGCCTTCTGGCTCTTCAAATTCAATGATGACAGTACGGCCATGAGCACCCGCGTTATTTCCTACGTGTTGCTTTACATTCTGCGCGCCGTTTTTCACTGACACTGTCGCCTCGCCAGTACCGCTGGTAATACTGTGTACCTTGCCTCGGAATACTTCACCAGGGTGAGAGTTAACATAAAACTCGGCAAACTGACCCTCTTTGATGTAGCGATAGGTTTGGTCGCTGACACGCATCTCCATAAACTTCTTGCTGGTGTCATAGATGTGCATGTTACCCGTGCGAGTGCCTTTCGAGATATTGACAACACCAATCTGACCATCAAATGGAGCAACTACTTGGTTCATTTCATTAAGCCATTGGTTCTCTTTGATCTGGGCGTTAATGGTTGCAATCTCAGCGCGCAGCTCTGACAGGCGTGAATAACCTTGCATGATGGCGTTTCTTACGTCATCACGCTCTGCTTGGCTGCTGTACTCTTCAAGCTTCATCAGACGTGCCATTGTGGTTTCGTCTGTTTTGATCTGGGTTTCGGTTGCAGATATTTGATGCTTAATCGCTTGGATCTGAGCCTCAAGACCTTTGATTTCTTCAACAGAATCTGTGGCTTCAAGGGTGTAAAGCAACTCGCCCTTCTCGACCACTTGGTTATGGTTAACCATAACGTTTTCCACTTTTTGACCCACTAAAGGACTTAATACCGCGTGCGGCGCTTTAACGGTACTGCTGTCTGTCAAATCAACAGGCGCCCAGAAACGACTCACGGTAAACAGTGTCATTGCTAAGAAGGCACCAAATGCAGTGATCATGGTTGCATTGCGCAGGTTCCACTTAATAACTCCGGCTTTAACCAGAATCCACATAATGAATACATAGGGAAGCATGATCTCTTTCATTATTTAGTCTCCTCAGCTGACAGGTTGCCTTTTTCTACACCACGACGAATCACACCACTCAATGAGTTACCAATGATGTCCCAGCGAGTAAACGCAATCACAATCGCCAATACCCACCAAGTCTTGCTAATAAACAAACCACACAAAGATAAAGCAAATACCACATTGGTATGTGCGCTGTTGCGATGCTCACTCTCGTGAACTGCAACCTCGTGCAATTGCCATAGCAAATAAGCGACGTAAGCAAAGATAGAGATGGTCACAACGAAGATGAGACCCATGAAGATTTCAGAATTGAGGAGTTTAATGATGGAAGGATTACCATCGACAAACTCGCTGGCCGGCATAGATTTACCGTGAATGTTGGATAAGGTAGAGAAAAATAGGGAAGTTGCAACAGCAGCACTGAGTACTCCAATTGCCTTCATTAGCCACTTTAAAACACCGAACAATCTTTTCATTACTCACTCTCACTTTAGTTGGGCTCTAAAAATACGTATGGTAGTGACTACGTATGGCGCCCTAACTTCAAAGAGTGTTGGCCATCTCCCTATTCCGTAATCCCCACAACACAGTCACAATAAATAACCTTGAGGATTACCTCCAATTATTCATTTCTATACCTGATATGCATGAGGAGTATATTGAATAGAAAAACGCGCTATGCTGGTAGATGAGGCCGGTATTCAATACAATCTGCCCATCGGCTCTATATCCAGCCTCCGTTTCGCATTAAGGTACCGTTAAACCCATGAGCATCGACCCGCTTTTCACCCAATTTGAACAAGCCTCCTCTTCACTACCGATGCCGGAGCGATTCACCTTTCCCTTTTATTATGATCCGAACCCGCTGACGATCATCGCCTGCGAACGGCTACAAAAGAGCCTGAGTTCAAATGCTCGATTTAATGAGCTTTTTTGCCTGCAAGACGATCAGAGCCTAAATACAGAACTAAGTCCTTCTGCTAGGGGCAAGATGTTTGGTGTGTTGGTGGTAAAAAACAGTGCAGGAGAGCTAGGGTTTCTCAGCGCTTTTTCTGGCAAAATTGATGATACGAACCATCATCAAGGGTTCGTACCGCCGGTGTACGATATGCTGGATGATGACGGGTTTTATAGGGATGAGTTAGAAAAGGTCAACGAGGTTTCCAAAGAGCTAAAAGCCTTTGTAAGCACCTGCAATATCGAGCCCCTAAAACAGCGGCTTTCATCGCTGATTGAAGAAGAGTCTTCTCAAATAAAGGGGCTGCAAGCTGATATCGCAGACAGTCGAAAGCGTCGCAAAATCGAGCGCACCCAAGCGCAAAGCACCCTATCAGAGCTGGAGTATCAAGAGCTTGAGAAAAGCTTAGCTAAGCAGAGTGTGGCGCAAAAGAATCAGTTAAAGTGGCTCAAGCAAGAGTGGGCAGATAAGCGAACGGCACTGACTGAGACAATCACTCACATTGAGCAAGCCATCGCGGATTTAAAAGCCCAACGCGCAGCTTTGTCTAACCAACTTCAGCACAAGATCTTCGCCTATTATTCTTTCTTAAATGCCGACGGACAACGTCAAGATCTGAACCAAATATTTGCCCAAACCGCCTATAAAGTGCCACCAGCGGGAGCCGGAGAATGCGCCGCGCCCAAGCTAATGCAATACGCCTATCTTAATGATTACACGCCAATCGCTATGGCGGAATTTTGGTGGGGTCACTCACCTAAATCTGAGATTCGTCAGCACAAACAGTTTTATCCTTCGTGCATGAGTAAGTGTCACCCGATCCTCTCGCACATGTTACAGGGCTTAGAAGTCGACCCTAATCCGCTGCTAGAAAATCCTGCACAAGATAAGCCTTTGCCTATCCTCTATGAAGATGAGCACATTGTGGTGGTGAATAAGCCTGAAGGGTTTCTTTCTGTGCCTGGTCGACACATTCAAGACTCAGCGTTTTACCGCATACAGCAAATGTATCCCGATGCCGAAGGCCCCTTTGCCCTGCACCGCTTAGACATGGCAACCTCAGGTTTGTTGGTGTTTGCCCTCACTAAGCGTGCGAACAAATCCCTGCAAAAGCAGTTCATCTCTCGTGAAGTAAAAAAACGCTACGCGGCCTTAATTGATGGGGAACTACAGGAAAAAGAAGGGGATATTAGGCTGCCTTTATGTGGTGACCCTTATGACAGGCCAAGGCAAATGGTGTCGTATGAGGAAGGCAAGCCTGCGCACACTCGCTATCAACTTCTAGAAACCATTGATGGACACAGCAAGGTCATGCTGTATCCAGAAACAGGTCGCACCCACCAGCTACGAGTTCATTGTGCTCACGCCGAGGGGCTTAACATGCCCATCATTGGCGATACCTTATATGGCCGCAAAGACAAAAGATTGTATCTGCATGCACAGCAGCTCAGCTTCACCCACCCCGTTACTAAAGAGTGGGTCACCTTTGAGGCCGATATTCCGTTCTAGCGACTAACTCGCTAGCGTAGCCAGCTGCTGCTGGTAAGCAAAGTGGCCGACGACACAGCGCAAAGTGCCGTAATCGTATTTGGCATCAAAGTGCTCAAACAGCGGCTTTAGCTTTGCCTCAGTGAGACTATTGAGCTGCTTAATGGCAGCGTCAAATTCTTCTAGTTCAAAGGGTTCAATATCAATCACTTGTTGCAGTTGGCATGCCCCAAGCTCTATGGCTGATGCTAGATGACTCATCACGGTGTTGAGTGCAATTGCGCGCTCTTTTGCCACCAATTCGGCATCTTTCAACGATTGAAATAACTCAAGGGTGGTTTGCTCTGTGGCGCTTAATGTAGGGAGTTGTTTAGGCTGCTGATTCATCAGTGTGATAATCGGCTCGCCATACTTAGCAACCTTGGCTTCACCAAAACCTGATATCTCACCTAGCGCATCCAATGTGGTGGGTCTCTTTAGGGCAATATCAGCCAAGCTGGCATCGTGACAAATCACATAGGCTGGGACGTTTTGTTCCTTGGCGAGGCTTGCACGAAGCTCTCTTAGCTTCTCAAACACCTCAGCATCTTGAGCAGAAAGCGCACTGCTTTTTTTCGGCCCACTGGATTTTTTCTTTTTAGCCTTGCGAAGTTCACGTAGCTCTATGCTTTGCTCACCCTTTAGCACTGCGCGGCACTGCTCGGTCAGCCTTAGATTGTTATACATACCCTCAACAGTCAGGTAATTCATTGCAATGAGCTGTCTAAATACCCCCTTCCACTGCTCAGCGGTAAGCTCAGTGCCAATACCAAAGGTAGATAGGGTGTCGTGACCAAAGCGCTGGATCTTGTCATCACTTTTACCAAGTAGCACATTCACTAGATGCGTCACACCAAAGCGCTGACCTGAGCGATACACAGTAGAAAGCGCCTTTTGCGCCGCCTGAGTACCATCCCATGTTTTAGGTGGGTTTAAGCAGTTGTCGCAATTGCCACACGCCTGCTCTAGTGGCTCACCAAAGTAACCTAACAAGGTCTGACGGCGACAAGCACTCAGCTCGCAATATCCAAGCAATGAATTGAGCTTGCCCACCTGCACTTGCTTGTATTCTTGATTGCCATCAGAGTTTTCCACCATCTGCTTTTGCATAACAAGGTCTTGCAAACCATAAGCCATCCACGCGTTTGCTGGCATTCCATCACGCCCCGCACGCCCAGTTTCCTGGTAGTAAGACTCGATACTTTTTGGCAGGCTAAGGTGCGCGACAAATCGCACATCGGGCTTATCTATACCCATACCAAATGCAATGGTCGCCACAATGATGACGCCGTCTTCTCGTAAGAAGCGCTGTTGGTTTTGATTCTTTTGCTCGACAGACATGCCCGCATGATAAGGCAAAGCCACGCGCCCCATATCAGAAAGCCAGGTTGCGGTTTCCTCGACCTTTTTGCGTGATAGGCAGTAAATGACTCCCGCATCTTGGGCATGATTGTTCTCAATAAAATCCCATAATTCATGCTTCGCGTTGGCTTTTTCACTGACATGATAACGAATATTAGGGCGGTCAAAACTATGCACGAATACCTTGGCATCAGCGAGATGCAGCTGTGCGATAATTTCTTGTTTGGTGCGCTCATCGGCCGTTGCGGTTAAGGCGATGCGAGGCACATTAGGAAAGCGCTGCGGTAAGATGGACAGTTTTTGATATTCAGGTCGAAAATCGTGTCCCCATTGACTTACACAGTGCGCTTCATCAATGGCAAATAACGATAAGCTCGATTGCTCAAGAAGGTTAAGAGTGCGCTCCATAAGCAGACGCTCTGGAGAAACATAAAGCAGTTGTATCTCACCACGCATTACCGAGGCTTCAACTTCCAGCTGCTCATATTGATCTTGAGTGGAGTTTAGAAAGGCGCACGCCACGCCCACTTGTCTTAGGGCGTCCACTTGATCTTTCATCAAGGCAATCAGTGGCGATACAACCACACCGACACCCGAACGCACCATTGCTGGGATCTGGTAACAGATAGATTTACCGCCACCAGTAGGCATCAGGGTCAGAACATCTTGTCCGTGCACCACGCTCTCGACTATGGCTTGTTGTTGGTGACGAAAGCTGTCGTAACCAAAAACAGAATTTAGTACATCTATAGGCTGGGGTTTAGTGGCGTGCTCGAACTGACTCAATGCTGAAGATCCTGAGGGTTAAATGAATAAAAAGGATAGCGAAGAGTCAGCCAAAAAGCTGTGGGTAATAGTATTAAATCACCTTCTATTCAGAAGACGATTCTTGCTTCACTGACAACATCATTTGCAATCCGCCGCCATTATGCACGTGTTTATACCCTTTCGTCAGTAGTATTTGTTTAGCATTACCTGAGCGGTTGCCGCTACGGCAATACACTACGATATGATCATCCCTATCCACAAAAGAGAGATCGGCTCTCGATAGATCAGCGACGGGGATATTCACAGCATTGTCGAGATGCCCGCCGTTGAACTCTTGCGGCGTTCTCACATCAATCACGGCTGCGCCAGAGTCAATCCACTCCCACGCCTGCTCTGCACGCTCTGTGGCGAAAGCCCCTGTGGCAAAGATCATGCTAGGGATAAGTAGCGACAGCGCCATTAATCTCTTGATCATAAAGCTCTCCTGCTTCGCTTTAGGAAAATAAGCTCCAATCTACTCTAGATTCCACCCATTCCGATGAAATCTAGTAGATCTCCATCACCCAAGAGCCCAGTTTTTTTTCCTGCCAAAGCTCGATAATCATAGGTTCTAGTGCCGCAATCACGCGTTTCAGGTCTTCAGGCGTTTTGCTGTCGTTAAACCACCCATTGATTGAATCTAAATTGAAGGCAAGCTGCTTCAAATTACCAGAATTGGTGAGCAGTTCTTCACCATTAGTAGCTTGTTCTTGTTCGGATAACTGTATACGAGATTCAAAATACTGATCCCCTGCCCTGTACAGGTTCCAACCGTCTTCTCGTGTGGCTAAAAGTCGCATATTTGATTCCCTATCTTTTTCTCATAATAAGCATAATCACAACACACCTATCTTGCTAATCAAAGGATGTACTTCACACACTGGTGGTTTGAGAGATGAAAATTCTCGATGTCTTTACCGAGCGCAAGTTTATGAGGTAAAACAACAAAAAAGAGCAAGAAGTTAGGTAAAATAGAAGCTTATCAACATCAATAATTCGCACTATGACAACATCGAACAAACCTTGGTTAAACACCTACCCTCAAGACGTACCAGAATTCATCAATATCGACCAATATGCCAATATCAACAAAATGTTCAAAAAGCCATTTGAACAATTTGCTGACAACACCGCATTCGTCAATATGGGACACTCTCTTACCTACCAGCAGCTGAATGACAAAAGTGATGCATTTGCGGCCTACCTGCAATCAGAATTGAAGGCAAAGAAAGGCGACAGAATCGCGCTAATGATGCCCAACCTACTGCAATACCCTATTTGTATTTTAGGTGCACTCAAAGCAGGGCTGGTCGTGGTAAACGTCAACCCCCTCTACACGCCTCGTGAGCTTGAACATCAACTGCGAGATTCTGGCGCCACCATAATAGTGGCGGTGACGAACTTTGGTGACAGCTTGCAGCAAGTCATCAGTCGCACTAGCTTAAAGCATGTCATTCTTACCAGCATTGGTGATGAATTAGCGCCTCATAAGCGAACTTTGGTTAATTTTGTAGTGAAATACGTAAAGAAGATGGTACCTAAGTACCACCTTCCAAGCGCTATTTCACTGAGACGAGCACTAACCCATGGCAAACGCCTAGACTTTAATCCGCCAAAGATTGAGCAAAGCGACCTTGCTTATTTGCAATATACTGGTGGAACCACAGGCCTTGCCAAAGGCGCAATGCTCACACACAAGAACGTGATGGCCAATGTGCTGCAGGTGTTCGGACACTTCGGGCCACGCACAGCAAAAGACAAAGAACACGCCGTCACACCCCTGCCGCTTTACCATATCTTCGCAAACTCAGTGAGCATGATGCTGATGATGTATATGGGGGGCAGCAATCTGTTGATCACTAACCCTAGGGATTTAAACACCTTTGTTAATGATCTCAGTAAGTACCCGTTTACCATGATATTTGGCCTGAATACCCTCTTCGCAGCCCTAATTAATCATGCAAAATTTAAAGAGCTCGACTTCTCTAACGCTGAGTTCACTATTGCTGGCGGCATGGCGACACAAAAACACATCGCCGATGAATGGCAAGCCATCACTGGGATGCCAATTATTGAGGGCTACGGCTTGACCGAGTGTTCGCCAGTAGTTGCCGGTGGCGTCCATACTCAGCAGCAATTTGTACCGGCCATCGGAGTCCCTCTACCTAGCACAGAAATGAGAATCGTAGATGATGGCGGAAATCCTTTACCCACCAACCAAGTAGGTGAGATTCAAATCCGCGGTGACCAAGTCATGGCTGGGTATTGGAAACAAGACGCGGAAACCAAGGCTGTGCTCACAGAGGATGGCTGGCTAAACTCCGGCGATATCGGTCGCATGGATGAAGACGGCGTTTTCTATATTGAGGATCGCAAGAAAGACATGATTCTAGTGTCGGGCTTCAACGTATTCCCAACAGAAGTTGAAGAAGTTGCCACACTGCACCCGAAGATCATTGAAGCGGCTGCCGTTGGCGTGCCTGATGACGTTGCCGGAGAACGCGTTAAGCTTATCGTGGTCACTAACGGCTCGGTTTCTGTAGACGATATTAAGAAACACTGTCGCCAGCATCTAACCGGTTACAAGATCCCGAAGGTCATCGAGTTTAGAGAAGAGTTACCAAAAACCAATGTAGGCAAGATTTTGCGCCGAGAGCTGCGCGACTGATTGCCAAAGAAATGTCATTAACAGCTAGAACGCAGGCCTAGCTCTCTAGGCCTGCATTTGACTGTTTACAAACCTACGAAGAAGCTGATCACTAGCGCATTCACAATATCGATAAAGAAACCACACACCAATGGCACCACGATAAAGGCCTGCGGACTCGCACCATAACGACTGGTTACCGCGGTCATATTCACAATCGCAGTCGCGGTAGAGCCAAGGGTAATACCCCCAAAGCCTGAACAGATAACCACCGAGTCGTAGTTTCTGCCCATCAAGTAGTAAACCACTAGGATAGTGAATAGTAGAGATAGCAGAATTTGAGCTGACATAATCACGGAAATGTAGCCAAACATGCCGTCTAGATCCCAGATATGAAGCCCCATCAACGCCATAGTTAAGAACATACCAAGACAGATATCAGAGATCATAGCGAGCCCTTTACGACCATCTTCGATCTTCTCTTTAGTTTGACGTTTCTGGAAAAGAGCCCTTCCTATATTACCGATCAAAATACCGGCAATTAGGCAACTCACAAATAACGGTAATTTATAGCCAGCCGCTTCAATAGACTCACCGATAGTGTAACCTAACATCAAAGTGACATTTAAAAATAACCAAGCCCGTAGCACACCGTAGTGACTCAGTTCTATAGTTGCTTGTTTGTCTTGAAACGCACCCACAGCAACGTCTTCTGAATTTGACGGGCTCACCTTGTGCTTATTCAGCAGATAGTTAGCGATAGGGCCACCAATAACACAGGCTGCGATTAGGCCAACGGTGTTTGAAGCTACGCCTAACTCCATTGCATTACTGATGCCGTACTCTTCAACAAATGTTGGCGCCCAAGCGAGAGTCGTACCAACGCCACCAATCAGACTAACCGAGCCAGACAACAAGCCTGCCTTCGGATCCAAACCAAACGCTGTGGCTACCGACATACCAACAACGTTCTGCAGTACGATAAAGGTGCCAGCAAGCACCAACAAGATGAACAGCGGTCGTCCACCCTTGATAAGGGTTTTCAGGTCCGCTTGTAGGCCAATGCCTGCAAAGAAGTACAACAACAAAAAGTCTCGAACTTCTAAAGTAAACGTGACTTGAATGTCAAAGACATAATAAAGAACAGCAACGGTTGCCGCACACACAAACCCGCCGATAACCGGTTCAGGTAGGGAATATTTCTTCAATACCTCTGAGCGCTCAATAATCGCTTTACCAATAAACAGCAATGCAATGGCGATGGTAAAGGAGACGAGCGGTGGTACTAATACTTCTGACATAAATTAATCTGTTCCTTGGCAATGAATGCAATGACATATGAAATACAACGATAAGCTACAAGTGTAATGTAAACCTCAAGAAAATCCTTAACTTATCTATATCAATTGCTCAAAAGAGAAACTAAAGAAGAATATATAACTGAGATTTCTCTAGGGTTAGTCGCGCGAATTTTAAGCAAATATCAATGCTTCATATATAAAAGGAAATTGCGTTCACATATAAACGTGGATGATGGGTTTGACAGCAAAGTAGCTAGGCTGTCTGTAACTGAGTAAACGGCAGTTGCCAACAGCCTACCGTTTAAGCAAAGTGCCAGTATAAATACCAACGATAATAGACAGTACGGCTACGACTCCCGCTGGAGATAGCGCAGGGAGAGCGACAAGCAGTTGTGTATCATTACCGCCTCCCGCCAATACCGCCCCAAAACCCATTAAACAGCCTGAGCCCAAATGCCATAAGTAACGCTTCATCTTCGCGGTTTGTAAACGAAACGACTGAGTCGCGATAGCAGCGATTAACATGCCTAATACCAAGCATGCTATAAGCATAAATCGCTCTGCGCTTGGCCAAAGATGTTCTGCGTCATTCCACACGTAAAAACTCACATCTTTAAGCAGACCACTTGGCGTCCAATGGGGTTCGAAGACAAAAATGCAGCCAGCCATAAAACCGATAGCCAACATCGACAGCCACAGTATTTGACTCGCTTTATTCAATCGAAATATAAACAACCCAAGCAGTATCGAGCCAACAATGAGAGCGCTGTATTGCATCGCCACCGGCATCTCGTATCTATTGGGCTTGATATCAACCATCAAAGTAGAAAAAACAATCCAAGCCACAATCCACCCTGCGATGGTCGCGAGCATAACCAGTTGTCCGCGAGCCAAACGACTGATCGTAGACACCCCACACCCTTGATTAAGAGCTGCACCCAAACCAAACAGAAAACCACCCACGGCAAAGTGCCAAGTAGGGAGATAAGTAGTAAATAGGTTTTGTTCAGTAACAACGTAGATAAGGCCAATGGAAAGCCACGAGAATGTGCCACTAAAGATAATAGCGATGAGAAACATCGGATTGCCATCACGAGCTTCTTTAACACCGCGCACCATGCAAAGCCCTGTAGTCTGAGCTAGGTATCCCAGTATTCCAATCAGTATTAAGGACAGGTATAGCAAGAATGCTCCGATATCTATAGAAGGCGATTTGATTAAGATAACTATAGTAGAGAGGAGAGGATAAAATAGAGAGGTGTTTTTTGAAGCGTCAGAAACGAAAAAAGGCCTAATAAATCAGACCTCTTCGAATGTGGCGGTGAGTGAGAGATTCGAACTCTCGATACGTTGCCGTATACACACTTTCCAGGCGTGCGCCTTCAGCCACTCGGCCAACTCACCGTATTTGATTGGTTGACTGCGTCAGTCAACGAGGCGCTAATTTAATGATTTGTCGGCGGTTGGTCAAGTAGAATTCAGGGCTTTTTGTTTAGTTTGCGGTTGTTTGGACAATTATTGTGTAGTTCGATGAAAATTGAGGCATTTAGGGCAATTTAGCAGTGCAGTTGGATTTAAAGGCTTGCTACACTATGCAAAACCTTTTTTACGGATAGCCATTTTGGATTTAGCACAAATTATTGCTCAGCCTGAGCTGGAAGATCGTCTTCTTCCTTATCATCAAACCCTTGGATTTATAACTGCAATGGCGGCTGCACCGAACGTGCTTGATCCAGCTGAATGGATTGCCTACCTATGGGGTGGCGAAGAGAGCGCTCCGTTTACCGATGGTGAGCAGCTAGAGTCATACCTGGAGTCAGTCATCAATGCTTGGAATGCGGCGCGTCCTGCTCTATTTGAAGGCACATGGCAATGGCCGGTGGAATGTGACCTTAGCGATAAAGAGATCGTAACTGAAGCGACCAAAGAGTTCTGTGAAGGCTTGCTACAAGGCTGGCAATTGGCTCAGGATGATTGGCAGACGCTGATGCCTCAAGATAGCCAAGATAATGCCCTTTTAGGCGGTGTATTGCTGTCAATTAGCATGCTTTATGATCCAGAGACCTCACTTGCTACGCTTTCTGAGGAAGGTATGAATGGTCTTGACCAGTTTGCTGAGATCTTCAATGCTATGCCTGCGATGCTGTGCGGGTTGACGCAGCGCGGTGCTAGTTTGGCGGAAGTGCAATAAAATATTAGCTGTCAGCTGCAAGCTATCAGCTGTCAGAAATAAAAAACCTCGGCAATTGCCGAGGTTTTTTTTTTTTGAGCGTCACATTTTGGTTAGGCGTTGCCTTTTACCTTGATGTTTAACTGCTCTGCAAAATCTAGCATGCGATTTAGCGGGATAAGAGACTTCACACGCACGGCTTCGTCTACGAAGATCTCGTGCTCTGCACCGCCCTCTTTTAATGCTGATTCAACCGCTTTAAGACCATTCATTGCCATCCAAGGGCAATGGGCACAGCTGCGGCATGTTGCACCTGCACCTGCTGTGGGTGCTTCGATAAGCTCTTTCTCTGGCACCAACTGCTGCATCTTAAAGAAGATGCCTTTGTCGGTGGCTACAATCAGCTGCTTGTTAGGGAGCTCTTTTGCGGCTTTGATTAACTGGCTTGTTGAACCAACCGCATCAGCTAGCTCGACAACACTTGCAGGAGACTCAGGGTGCACCAAAATAGCAGCGTCTGAATAGACTGCCTTCATGTCTCTTAGTGCTTTTGCTGAGAACTCATCGTGAACCACACATTCGCCATTCCACAGCAGCATTTCTGCGCCTGTTTGGTTGGCGATGTAAGAACCAAGGTGACGGTCTGGGCCCCAAATAATTGGCGTGCCTTCAGCGTCTAGGTGCTCAACGATCTCTAGTGCAATACTTGATGTTACTACCCAGTCAGCGCGTGCTTTAACCGCCGCAGAGGTGTTAGCGTATACCACTACTGTATGGTCAGGGTGCTCATCACAGAACTTAGAGAATGCGTCTTCTGGACAACCTAAATCTAGAGAACATTCTGCTTCTAGTGTTGGCATCAGGATGGTTTTCTCTGGGGTCAGAATTTTCGCTGACTCACCCATAAAGCGTACACCCGCAATGATCAAAGTCTTTGCTGAATGACGGTTACCAAACTTAGCCATCTCTAGAGAATCGCCTACAAAACCGCCGGTTTCTTCGGCTAGGGCTTGGATCTCAGGATCGGTGTAGTAATGGGCAATCAATACCGCATCTTTCTCTTGAAGAAGGGTTTTGATGCTCTCCTTGTACGCCTGCTTCTGATCTTCGTTCAGAGGTACTGGTTTAGGAGGAAATGGGTAAATTGTTGGTGCTGTTTCTAATATTTGGCTCATTGCAATGCTCGGGCAACTTCCTTTAACTTCGGGCATTGTACACTGCTTTGAGTGTGCTTGCCAAAAGCAAAAAAGCTCAGCAAATAAATGCTGAGCTTAACGATTATTAATTGAGGTTATTTCAAGTTAGACAGTTTCTTCTTAGCCGAATTAGCCGACGAGGTATTCGGGTATTCATCAACCGCTTGCTGGTAGTATTTTTTCGCTGCGCTAGTGCTGTTATTTCGGCTCGCAATATCCCCTAACTTAACCAATGCATCGGCACGTTTGTTAGAGTCTTTATAGGCAACGACAGCAGCAAATGCTTTCGCAGAATCTACGTCTTTCTTCTTCGAAAAGTAGAGTTGTCCTAACCAGTAGTTCGCGTTAGGCGAGTACACTGATTCAGGGAAATCTTTCTTAAACTGCTCCAATGCAACGGTCGCTGCGTCATAGTCTTTGTTCTTCAAGATCAGGTCAACGGCGCTTTGATACGCTTTTTGTTCGTCTTGGTTTGAAGAATATTTACCGGCTGGGGCTGACTCGGCATGCTGTGCTGGGGCTTGTTTGGCTTTGGCTAGTTCAGAACGAACCTTGTCTAGCTCTATAAACAACTCTCGCTGTCTATCAATAAGCTGACGCATTTCGTGGTTGTTACGTTCTAATTCACCACGCAACTCACTCATATCAAGTGACATCTCGTCTACTTGCTGCTGTAAATTGGCTTGTACTCGGTTGCTGTTTCGTAGCAGACGCTCCAAGCGCTCTGTCTCGGTTTCTTTAGCGCTGGATGACGACTTAGATGTCGACGCACTGCTAGAGTTGAGATCAGAAACGGGAGCCGGTGCGGCGAATGAAACACTCGCCGCACTTGCTAGTAACGTAAGCGCAACTGCTCGCTTGTAGTTACTGATCATGTTTACTTCCTAAGATTAGTAAACTAGAACCGCACGACGGTTTTTCGCGTACGCTTCTTCAGATTGACCAAGCTCTAGAGGCTTCTCTTCACCGTAGCTTACGATAGAAAGTTGGTCTGCTTGAACGCCTGATGCTTGAAGGTAATTAGAAACTGCGTTAGCACGACGCTCGCCTAGTGCGATGTTGTACTCAGGAGTACCGCGCTCATCAGCGTGACCTTCGATAGTTACTTTAACGTCTGGGTTTTCGCTTAGGAAAAGAGCGTGCGCAGATAGCATCTCTTCGTACTCAGAGCTGATAGTAGAGTTATCGTATGGGAAGTAAAGAGTAGTGTTTTCGCGTAGTGCTTTTTCAGCCATTTCGCGCTCTTCAGCTAGCTTCTCTTCTTCAGTCATTGGAGAAACAACAGTTGTGTCTGTAGTTTCAGTTGCGTTCGCTTGAGCTTCTTGGTTAGTAGTTTGTGCATCAGAAGCGTCAGTTGCTTCGTCAGTAGAACTACAAGCTGTAACAGCTAGAACAGGTAGTGCGATTAGCAGCCCTTTAAAAACCTTGTTAAGTTGCATGTTAAGTTTTCCTTATTGTATAAAAAGTAACGTCGTTACAAAAACGGTGACCAGGCGGGTGCTCTTACACGCCCATTGGTTGCTGGTAGTCTGGCTTTAAACCGTCCATCAATTGAAACCATCGATAGCACATTGTTTTTATTATACATTGAGCTGTATATCACCATTCCTCCATTTGGAGCTATGCTCGGAGACTCGTCGAGTAGTGTTTTTGTTAACACTTGAACGGCTCCGGTCTCCAAATCCTGTTTTGCCAAATTGAAACCTGAAGAAGACTGATTCACCATAATCATGAAACGTCCATCAGGAGTAATCTGGCCTCCCAAATTTTGGCTACCCTGCCAAGTCAATCTCTTCGATGCCCCGTTATCTAAATTTACTTGATAAATCTGAGGCTTACCACCTCTATCAGAGGTGAATATAAGAGATTGACCATCTGGATGCCAAAATGGTTCTGTATTATTTGATCTACCACGAGTTATCTGCTTCAACTTACGTGATTTCAAGTCCATGGTGTAAACCTGAAGAGCGCCGGTCTTTGACAATACCAGTGCGATTGACTTTCCATCAGGAGAGAATCGAGGTGCACCATTGTGACGAGGGAACGAGGTCAGTTTCTCGCGCTTGCCCGTGTAGATGTTCATTAAGAAAATTTCAGCTTGGCCATTTTGGAAGCTTACATAAGCAAGCTCTCTTCCGTCTGGCGACCATGCTGGAGACATTAGCGGCTGCTTAGAACGCAATACTAGGCGCTCGTTATAGCCATCGTAGTCGGCAATGCGCAGCTGATACGGGTATTTGTCTTTATCGTTAACCACAACATAAGCAATACGCGTCAGGAATGCGCCGCGATCGCCAGTGAGCTGCTCGTACACTAAGTCTGAGATACGGTGAGCGTATTCGCGTAAGCGAGGGCCTGGAACGGTCGCTTGTTTGTTGAACAAAATATGATCTTTAGACAGTACCAAGGTACCGTCTTGTAGCGATTTAGCCTGACCATCTGTTAATGCGCCGCGCACTACATCAATAAGCTTGTACTGTACCTTGTACTTGCCGTCACCTGCATCAGTAATAGTACCGGTTAACAGCGCATCGACACCCATTGATGTCCATGCCGAATAGTTTACGTCCTTATCTTCATAAGGCGTCTGTGGCATTTGATTGGTCGCAACAGGGCTGAACTTGCCACTACGCTGAAGATCCGAGGCAATCACCGCAGACACGTCGTGTGGCAGCTTACCTGGACCGTCCCATTTAAATGGCACAATCCCAATTGGGCGTGCAGAGTTGACGCCTTCTGTAATAACTAACTCAAGTGAGGCATGGGCAACAGATAGCCCCATACTGCACATCATCAATAGACTTACAAATAATCGTTTAATCACCAGGTTTTCCTTCTTAAGGTGCAACGGTTAAGTTAATGCTCTTCAATTTATCTATAGCAGCCTTGTCGCTTGGCAGTGGGAAGCTCCCTACTTTTGAAACTGCTACTTGTGCGGCGCGACACAGGCCTGAATCTCCAGACAAAGTTCTTAGGTCGCTTACAATGAAGTTAGAGCCTGTGTTAAGCAATCGCAAATTCACTCGGCACTCTTTTCCTCTAAAGGAATCATCTAGCAATAATTCTCGCTGAATCATTTGCTTATAGATCTCACCCATTCGGGTGACTTCATCGGTTATGGCTCTGCTACGCGCGGTTGAATTGGTTTGCTGTTCCGCTTCAAGACCTGAGAAAATATCGCTCAGTGCCGCTTCTTGTTCTTTACGTTCACGCTCAAGTTGCGCTAAACGAGCTTGTTCTTTCTTGGCTTTCTCAGCGGCTTCTTTAGCAGCCTTCTCTTGAGCCAGCTTTTCTTGTTCCGCTTTACGTGCTTTTTCAGTGGCTTCTTTGGCTGCCTTTTCTTTCGCTACCCTATCCGCCTCTGCCTTCGCCGCTTTCTTACTTGCTTCTGCCGCCGCTTTTACTTTAGCTACTCGTTCTGCTTCCGCTTTTTTGGTGGCTTGTTCTTTTTTCTTACGCTCAGCTTCGGCAACCTTAGTGCGCTGCTCTTCTTCCTTGCGCTGTTTCTCTTTTAACTGACGCTGCTTTTCAGCTTCACGTGTTTTTTTCTCTGATTCTGCTTTCTCTTGGGCTAGACGACGAATGCGCTCTTCTTCGGCTTTGCGATTCTTCTCAAGTTGCTTGCTTTGCTCTTTCAACTTGCGAATACGCTCTTGCTCAGCCTTTGAGGCAGCCTCACGCTGTTGGCGAATCTGCTGAGCCTGCTTTTGAATAGCATTGGGGTCAATAACCACCGCCTCCACCATATTGGGTGTAGGTTCTGGTTTCGACATATTGAAGTTAGTTCCCCAGATCAAGGCTATCACCAGAAGCAAGTGTACTGCTGCTGAAATGATGAGCGATCTGGTGAACTTTTTATCTTGTTTCATCGTTTACTGGAATCTATCCCTTGATGTCCGTCAGCAAGCCAACCTTGGCTATACCTGCTTGGCCTAATTCGTCGAGAACCAGAACTACCTCAGCGTATGGTGTTGAAGCGTCACCACCCACCGCTACGGGTGCGTCAGGTGAAATGGCGCGCTCTGCTTTGACTCGAACAATCACCTCGTCAAGGCTCATACCACGCTGTACTTCTTCATCATTAACACTAAGGCCTAATTCGCCGTCAGCGGTGATCTCGATGATGATAAAGCTAGCTTCGCTGTCTCCAGCAAGTTCTGATGCAGGTGTCGCGCTGTGCGTTTTAGGCAGCTCAACATCCACGCCCTGTGTGACAAACGGCGAGGTCACCATAAAGATAATCAGCAACACCAGCATGACATCAATGTAAGGAACTACGTTGATTTCTGCGGTGAGTTTGCGTTTTTTAGGTTGATAACCCGCCATTGATTAGTTCCTTTCGCTCATCGCTTGACGGTGCAAGATAGCGTGGAACTCTTCAGAGAAGGTGGCGTATGAGTGCTCAAGCTTGCCAACGCGGTTACTAAGGCGGTTGTAGAACATCACCGCTGGAATCGCAGCAAATAGACCCATAGCCGTTGCAATCAAGGCCTCTGCAATACCAGGGGCTACCATAGCTAGCGTAGCTTGCTTTACCTGACCTAGTGCGATAAACGCATGCATAATGCCCCATACCGTACCAAACAGACCGATGTATGGGCTGATAGAGCCTACCGTTGCCAAAAATGGCAGGTTGGTTTCTAGGTTGTCGACTTCTCGTGCCACTGACACACGCATCGCTCTTCCAGTACCTTCCATAATGAAGTCTGGTGAACCTGCGTTAGTGCGGCGAAGACGAGCAAACTCGGTAAAGCCTGAGTAAAAGATTTCTTCAATGCCTGATAAGCTGTCTTTACGCGCTTTCACTTCTTGGTATAGCTTGCCAAGATCTTTACCTGACCAAAATTTGTCTTCGAAACGGTCTGTACGAGCATAAGCCTCGGAGATAACCTTACTGCGACTGATGATCATTGCCCATGAGGCCACCGACATGCCAACCAAAGTGAGCATCACCAGCTGAACTAATAGGCTTGCTTCTAGGATAAGATCAATAAAATTGATTTCTGCGGACACTTTACGATAACTCCGTGATCATGAAACTGGGTATGGCCTGAGGCCTCATATTGGCGGTATTGATACATGCTACCTTAACCATAGCTTTGCACAATACTCTGCCTTCTAGATTGACTATCTCCTGACAAAAATCGAGAGATGCGCGCTTTAATTGAGCAATGTGTGTTTGGACCGTCAATTCTTGGTCGAGTTTCGCACCTTGCAAAAAATCGATATCCATATGTCGAACCACAAAACCTAGATTCTCTTGTAACAACACTTCTTGCGACACGCCAATGCTTCTTAGCATTTCAGTTCGTGCGCGTTCGAAGTACTTCAAATAATTGGAGTGATACACAATACCACCCGCATCCGTATCTTCGTAGTAGATTCGTATCGGCCAAGTGAACGGCGCTTTATCGGTAGACGACATGCCCTAGGTCCCTGATTTCTTTGCCTGTAATATACACAATGTAACTTTTTATTTTTTAGGCAACACGTTTTTTTTGATGGATGCACGGCTTTCGTGAGCTAAGTGGCCAAAATTTGACTAATGTCGCAATATTTAGACACATTCTAAGGGGGGATTAGGGGTAGCTGCTAGCCGTCAGCCGTCAGCCGTCAGCCGTCAGCCGTCAGCCGTCAGCCGTCAGCCGTCAGCCGTCAGGGTCATCCTAGAAAGTTCGGAGAACTTGTCTAGGATCTTGGGGGGTACATTGTTGGCTATGGCACTCTCTAAGATCCTGAATCAAGTTCAGGATGACTGGGGGGAATCAGCTCTCAGGGTCATCCTAGAAAGTTCGGAGAACTTGTCTAGGATCTTGGGGGGTACATTGTTGGCTATGGCATTCTCTAAGATCCTGAATCGAGTTCAGGATGACTTGGGGGAATCAGCTGTCAGCGTCATCCTAGAAAGTTCGGAGAACTTGTCTAGGATCTTAGGTGGTACATTGTCGGCTATGGCACTCTCTAAGATCCTGAATCGAGTTCAGGATGACTGAGGGGGAATCAGCTCTCAGGGTCATCCTAGAAAGCTCGGAGAACTTGTCTAGGATCTTGGGTAGCACATTAGATGGCTATGGCACTCTCTAAGATCCTGAATCAAGTTCAGGATGACTGGGGGGTAATCAGCTCTCAGGGTCATCCTAGAAAGCTCGGAGAGCTTATCTAGGATCTTCGGGCGTACATTGCTGGCTATGGCACCCTCTAAGGTCCTGAATCGAGTTCAGGATGACTTGGGGGAATCAGCTATCAGGGTCATCCTAGAAAGCTCGGAGAGCTTATCTAGGATCTTCGGACGTACATTGCTGGCTTTGGCACTCTCTAAGGTCCTGAATCGAGTTCAGGATGACTGAGGGGGAATCAGCTGTCAGGGTCATCCTAGAAAGTTCGGAGAACTTGTCTAGGATCTTGGGTGGTACATTGTCGGCTATGGCACTCTCTAAGGTCCTGAATCGAGTTCAGGATGACATTTGCCCTATTTCACGTATTGCATACTTTGCCATTTGCACAGAACGTAAAAAAGGCCAGAGCTGAATATCAACTCTGGCCTTTTAGGATGTCAGTTAAGCTTAGTCTTGCTTATCTTGATCCATCATTTCTGTGTGCTCTAGCCATAGAGCATTGATGATGCCGAAAGCACAAGCTAGCAACACACCCAAAATCCAAGCGAAATACCACATATCTTGTCCCTTCTTAGTAGAGTGAATTCTTGTTTTCTTCGATGAACTTGTCATCTAGACGACCAAACATCTTGTAGTAGGTCCAACTGGTGTAAGCCAGGATTACTGGAACCATAACAAAGGCTACTGCCGTCATAAGGTTAAGAGTCAGTTCACTAGAGGTTGAATCCCACATCGTTAAGCTGTGTGCCGGGTTAAGGCTTGATGGCATAACGAACGGGAACATCGCTAGGCCTGCAGTAAAGATTACGCCAGCATTGCCCAAGCTTGAGAACAAGAATGCAAAACCGCCCTTCTCAGCACGAGAGGCAAGCAGCGCAAACAGTGGCATCGCCACGCCTAGTGCAGGCGCTAGCCAAAACGCAGGGTACTCAGCAAAGTTCTTCATCCAAGCACCCGCTTCTACTACTACGTCTTTTGCAAGAGGGTTCGATGCGCCGTTGTGGTCCATTTGACTTGTGATCACATAGCCGTCCATACCTTGAACCCAGAAACCGCCTAGAACAAACAGCACGGCTGTAGCAATACCAGCAAGTTGAGCTAGGTTACGAGCACGTACATGCACGTCAGCTGTGGTTTTCATCTGCAACCATGTAGCGCCTTGCAGCAGTATCATCGACAAGCTGACTAGACCACATAACAATGCAAATGGATTCAGTAGCCCGAAGAAGCTGCCGTGGTAGGTGGACATCATGAACTCATTCAGTTGGAACGGTACACCCTGCAACAGGTTACCAAAGGCAACACCGAAGATAACCGGTGGCACAAAGCCACTGATAGAGATACAGATATCCCAAGTCTTACGCCATTTTGGCTCTTCTATTTTAGATCGGTAGTCCAAGCCGATTGGGCGAAGCCACAATGCAGCGAGAGTTACGATCATCGCAAAATAAAAGCCAGAGAACGACGTTGCGTACACTAGAGGCCATGCTGCAAATAGAGCACCACCGGCTGTAATTAACCAAACTTGGTTGCCATCCCAGTGGGGAGCAATTGAGTTGATCATTACACGGCGTTCGGTGTCAGTTTTACCTAGGATAGGTACAACCGCACATACACCCATATCAAAGCCGTCAGTGACCGCAAACCCGACGAATAGCACGCCGATCAGCACCCACCATATAAATCTTAAAACTTCGTAATCAAACATAATTACACTCCCTTATTATGCTTCAACTTGACGACCGATTTTCGCTTTCGCTTCATCGTCGTTGTCTTGTTCAAAGTGGTAGCGACCTGTTTTCAGGCTGCTCGGTCCTTTACGTGCAAATTTCACCATCAAGTAAACTTCTGCAATCAAGAACACAGTGTAAAGAGCCAAAATAGCGGCCAGTGATGCCCATAGTTGGCCCATGGTCAATGCAGAGGCAGCAACATGGGTTGGAAGTATTTCACCTACCGCCCATGGCTGACGACCAAACTCGGCAACGAACCAACCTGCTTCAATCGCAATCCACGGAAGCGGAATGCTGAATAGTGCAGCTTTAAGTAGCCAAGGTTTTTGTTCGATCTTCTGACGACAGGTCTGGTAGAACGCCATACCAAAGACAAACAGCATGATGAAACCACACGCAACCATGATGCGGAACGACCAGAATAGAGGCCAAACCGTAGGGATTGAATCATCAGCCGCCGCTTGGATTTGTGTTTCTGTTGCGTCTACTACGTTGTCGGTGTAACGCTTAAGCAGCAAGCCATAACCCAAGTCGTCTTTCACCTCATCAAAGGCTGCCATGTTCGCGTCAGATTTGTCACCTGCGCGCAGCTTTTCAAGAAGGTCATAAGCGAACATACCGTTGCGGATGCGATCGACGTGCTCTTCACGAAGGTCGCGAAGGCCTGTCACTTGCTTATCAACTGAACGTGTTGCGATGATACCCATGACATAAGGGATCTTAATCGCGTAGTCGGTTTCCATTGTTTCTTGATTTGGAATACCAAATGCGGTGAAGGCTGCAGGTGCTGGCTCGGTATGCCATTCAGCTTCAATAGCGGCAAGCTTCACTTTCTGTACGTCACCAAGCTCATAGCCTGACTCATCGCCAAGAACGATTACAGATAGGATTGCTGCCATACCAAAAGAGGCGGCAATAGCAAATGAACGGCGGGCAAAAGCAACGTCACGTCCCTTCAATAGGTAGTAGGAACTGATACCAAGAACGAACATTGCGCCAGTGGTATAACCGGATGCTACGGTGTGAACGAATTTCACCTGAGCAACTGGGTTAAACACTACTTCAGAGAAGCTCACCATTTCCATTCGCATGGTTTCAAAGTTGAACTCCGCGCCCACTGGGTGTTGCATCCAGCCGTTTGCGATAAGAATCCACAGTGCAGAGAAGTTTGAGCCCAATGCAACTAGCCAAGTTACCGCCAAGTGCTGACGCTTAGACAGTCTGTCCCAACCAAAGAAGAATAAACCAACAAACGTGGATTCTAAGAAAAAGGCTACCAAGGCTTCAATGGCAAGAGGAGCACCAAAGATATCGCCTACATAGTGAGAATAGTAAGACCAGTTTGTTCCGAACTGGAACTCCATGGTAAGGCCTGTAGCGACACCTAGAGCAAAGTTAATACCGAATAACTTACCCCAGAACTTGGTCATATCTTTATAAATCTGCTTGCCTGTCATCACGTAAACGGATTCCATAATCGCAAGCAAGAAAGCAAGACCTAAAGTTAATGGTACAAACAGGAAGTGGTACATTGCTGTCAACGCGAATTGCAATCGCGACAGATCAACGACATCTATCATAAGAACTCCTTGGGTGTCTTCCTAGACACTGGTTCAACCTAAAGCGCAAAGTTAAAAATTAACAGGAGCTGTTAATTAACTGTATCAATCATTAATTCCCTGAAAACTAACGGTTAAACAGTTGTTAAGCATCCTCTAATATATCTGTGGGTTATATTATCGGTTTAGTTTGTTGGTTTCAAAGGCTTTATTTCAGAAAGTTTCCTTGATTTGAATCAAGAATAGTGAATTGAGATGGGTCATTTATTGAGCGGTAAGAGGTGAATATGTAACCAAGGTTATGAGTTTGGAAGGGTTATTGTCTGACAAATAAAAGGGGCATTACAGCCCCATAACTATTCGTCAATCTTTTAGATCAAATCCAAAATGTAAGTAGGCACGATCTGTAACAATTCGACCTCGAGGTGTTCTTTGTAGATAACCCTGCTGAATTAAATAAGGCTCTAATACATCTTCAATAGTATCTTTTTCTTCACCGATAGCGGCTGCCATATTATCGAGCCCTACTGGACCACCATTAAACTTCTCAATAATGGCCAGCAACAATTTGCGGTCCATGTAATCAAAGCCAAGGCTATCGACATCTAACATGTCCAAGGCTTTGTCTGCGATACCCGAATCGATATGCCCATCACCCTTCACTTCGGCATAATCTCGTACACGCCTTAGTAAACGGTTAGCGATACGCGGAGTACCACGAGCACGCCTTGCAACTTCAAGAGCACCCTCTTCTTCCATCGACAAATTCAAGCAATCGGCACTGCGCTGAACAATGTGCTGCAGATCTTCAATCTTGTAGTATTCAAGACGCTGAGTAATACCGAATCGATCGCGCAGTGGCGAGGTTAACGAACCTGCTCGTGTGGTTGCGCCAATCAAGGTGAAGGGTGGAAGGTCAATCTTGATAGAACGTGCCGCTGGGCCCTCGCCTATCATGATGTCTAACTGATAATCTTCCATCGCAGGATAGAGGACCTCTTCGACCATAGGACTCAAACGGTGTATTTCATCAATAAACAACACATCGTTTTCTTCTAGGTTAGTTAGAAGCGCCGCCAAATCACCGGCTTTCTCTAACACTGGACCTGAAGTGGTGCGGATGTTAACGCCCATCTCATTGGCCACAATGTTAGCAAGTGTGGTTTTACCCAAGCCAGGAGGCCCGAAGATAAGCAGGTGATCCAAAGCTTCATTGCGCATTTGAGCCGCTTTGATGAAAATCTCCATCTGACCACGCACGTGGTCTTGGCCTCGATAATCTTCAAGCTTTTTAGGACGAATGGCGCGATCTATCGCTTCTTCGTCTCTAAAGGTAGGATTTTCCGGTGCAATGAGTCGGTCAGCTTCAATCATCTATTATACCATCGCTCGCAGAGCTTCTTTGATCAGGGATTCGCTGGTCATATCAGGCTTGGCAATCTGCGAAATCGCTTTGGATGCCAATTGCGGTTTGTAGCCCAATGCCAGTAGTGCACTCACTGCTTCATCAATGGCGCTTTCGTCGCTAGACAGACCTTTATCCATTGGCGCAGCGTCAGTGGCCGGCGTAAATAGGTCGCCCGCACCCCAGCCTTTAAGACGGTCTTTCATCTCAACGACCAAACGCTCGGCTGTTTTCTTACCCACACCCGGCAGTTTAACCAGAGTAGAGATGTCTTCGTTCTCAACACAGCTAACAAACTGACCCGCCGTCATACCTGATAAGATACCCAGCCCAAGTTTAGGACCCACACCATTAGCTTTAATCACTTCACGGAATAGAGCACGCTCATTCACGCTGTTGAAACCATACAAAAGCTGCGCGTCTTCTCGCACCACGAAGTGAGTATAAATAATCGCTTCTTGGCCAATTTCCGGCAGCTCATAAAAACAGCTCATCGGCATTTGTACTTCATAGCCAATCCCACCCACTTCAATTAAAAGCTCTGGGGGCTGTTTTTCGATAAGGGTTCCACGTAAGCGTCCAATCACTGTCTATTTCCAATCACTGTTTACAATGTTATTGATGATAATAAATAACTGGACGGATAGCCAGTACTCCGGACAAATAGCGGGGGGTGAGCTGTCAGCTTTAAGCTTTCAGCTGACAGAAAACAACCGGAGAAACGTCATTCCCGCATGTCTTTAGCGGGAATCTGGGAACGCAGTGACTTTCAGATTGCCGATAAAAGACCTCGGCAATGACGGTGTTTGAAATGAAGACTGATGGCTGAACGCATACGGCTGACAGCTGTAAAACCGTCATTCTAGCAATGATTAGCGAGGGACGCCAAACCTTCAGGTCCCCGATAAAAACGCTCGGGGACGACGGTGGTTGTGTTGAATACTGAGGGCTGAATACTATAAAAATCGTCATTCCCGAGGTCTCTTATCGGGAATCTAAGAACGAACTCACTCAAAGATTGCCGATAAGAGACCTCGGCAATGACGGAGGTAGATCAAGCTTCGAGCTTCAAGCTTCAAGCTTCTAGCCTGTCTCTTGATCACAAGTCGAGTCCTTTGAGCATTTCATAGGATTCGACTAGTTGCATTAGCTGTAACCAGCCATCCCATAATGCTACAACTCCCACACGACCATTCCGTTTACTATCATGCCAGCGACCTAACTTGGCGAGGGCGTAATATCCCCAATGCAGTGAAGGGGGCTCTGTTGGTATTGGCTTAGTTTTGTGCGCCGCTTTCCATAGTATTTTCCAACTGACGTTACTGAAATAAACCGTGCATGGAATATTCTTCGCCTCTTCCTTGTTTTGCGTCAGTTCCCGTAACTGAAATAAACGTACTGCGATAAAGGCTTGAATAACGGCTACACGACGTAAATTATCACGACTTTGCATACGCAATCTTTCTACTTGTGTACCTTCTGATTTCCAGATTTTATGAAACTCCTCTATGCGCCACCTTAGTTCGTAGTAGCGAGCTATTTGACGAGCTTCTTCGGGAGTTGTCACTGGTTCGGTCGTATAAAGTACCCAGCGTAATTTACCTTTTTCGCCGTTGGGTTCGACTTCTTGGCAGACCACGGCATTTACAGTGATAGTGGCTTCTGCTTTAGCGCGTTGAGGCTTTTGCAACGTCACCGATGTATGGCTCAATGCTATCGTTGCGGTTCGCGCTCGACGTCCACCTTTTTGTTGAATATCTATGGTGTAGTGAGCGCTTGGTTCAAGGGCATCGAGCACTGTAAAAAGCTTTTCATCAAAGCCGACTAAGCGTCGATTATCACTTGCTCGTACGACAAAGCGGTGACCCTGGTTGATTTGATAGTCTAGATATTCGTACATATCCGCTTCACGATCACAAACATCAATGACATTGTCGAGCGTTTCAAGTCGTGATGAAAGTTGTTCAACATTATGCTGCCATTTATAACTCTCTTTTTCACTACGCTCTCTGCATTGTAACTGGTGGGTTTGTTGTACTTGCTTACTCTCTCGGTACCAATAGTGTTGATAAGCCAAACCCAGTACTTGTTCGCTCTGAGCATCCAACATCAATGTAGAATGAGCATAGAGTGTTCGCCCTTTATTGCTGTGGCGTCTGTCGCTCCCTGAATTGACTTCGCCAAGTTCTTCACAAACAGAATGGCGGTAGCTCAGACCAGTAGTATCTTGGAGTGCTAAGACTAAAGGGCGCTGACGAACTAACTCGTCAGTTTGAATGTATCCAGCCTCAGCAATGGCTTCAGGGCTGATACTATCGTTTCGAATGAAGCGGTAAGCACCTTCGATACTGGCAGGGTCGTCACAAGAGCGGCTCACCGATTTACCGGCGTTTTTAGCTAGATCACTGGCTACTTTAACCAGGCGGTTGGTGCGACGAGGATCGCCAAGCTGTGCGCGACCAAAAATAAATTCAGCCCAGTGTTCAGAGTTGGAAGTAAACATAGAAAGTGTGACCTAATAAGCTAAAGGAAGTATTAGATCACACTGAGATTAGATAACAAGACTTGTGTATGAAAGTCAGGCTGATACGACCTCGATAAAGTAGACACCTAATTTAAGGTATTAGGTGTCATGCAAATAAAACCAAGAAGAATATTTTCAGACGAGTTTAAAAGAAACGCTGTTCAAAAATCCCTGAGGTCTCCAGATACAGTAAAATCTGTCGCAATATCGCTAGGAATTCATCCCGCTGTTTTAAGTAAATGGAGACAAGAATTGACATCATCTAAGAAAACTTCAAACCCTTTAAGAAACGAAGGTCCAGAGCACTCTTTGGTTGAGTTAGAACGAGAAATCGCTCGTCTTAAACAACAACTTGAAAGGGCTGAAATGGAGAATGATATGTTAAAAAAGGCGAAGGCTTACTTCGACAGTCGAAAAGAATAAAGTTTGAGTTTATCGCTAAGCACCATAGTGCTAAACGGCCAATTAAATGGCTGTGTGAACTCTTTGAGGTGTCTCGTGCAGGCTACTATAAATGGCTGAACAGTGAGCCTAGCGAACGCTCTGTAAAGAACCGCTCTCTGTCTGAGTTCCTTAAGGTTACTAGTGACAAGCAACACTGCATTCCCGGCTACAGGAAGTTGTGGAAGTTGGCGGTAGAGAATAGTTTTGTGTGTAGCAAAGCTAAGGTTCAGCGCTTGCTACAAGCTATGGGATACCGCTCTACGGCTTGTAAACGCAGTTTTGGTCGCGCAGCTAATAGGTCGAGTAAGATTACTGCCCTTAATATACTTAACAGAAAGTTCAAAGTCGCAGAGCCCAATCGTGTTTGGACATCTGATATCACTCAAGTTAGGTGCCGAGATGGTTGGCAGTATTTATGTGTAGTTCTCGATTTGTATTCAAGAAAGGTGGTTGGTTGGGGAACAAGCAAAATTAATAATGCTGACTTGGTCATAAAGACACTAAATCGAGCATGGGAAGCGAGGAAACCAAATGGTGAAAAGCTATTGTTTCACTCGGATCAAGGAACACAATATACCGCTGAATGCACCTTACTTTGGCACTATAGACGCAACATTACCGTTAGTATGTCAAGAAAAGGAAACTGCTGGGATAATGCGTGTACAGAGAGCTTCTTCGCCCAGTACAAAAAAGAGTGGATGAGTAACCTTGGAGAGATATCTCGCCAGCAAATGATCACTCAAAGTCGACTTTATATTGTTAATTATTATAATTCAGTGAGAAAACATGGGACACTCGATGGAGTTAGTCCCAATGATTTCGAGCTAGTAAAGTAAAGCCCCGTGTCTACTTTTACGGGGTCATATCAATCTTGAAGCTTGCAGCTGACAGCTGACAGCTAATAACTGACAGCTTTCATCGATACCTTCCACGCCTAGCCGAGGTCGCTTTCCCCGCCAATGCCACCAGCGTTTTGTTGGTGTTGGCGTGGCATATTGCGACGCCTAATGCATCGGCGGCGTCGGCCTGTGGTTTTGCGGGTAGTTTTAGCATTTGTTGAACCATGTGCTGCACTTGGGCTTTGTCAGCACCGCCATTACCTACTACCGCTTGTTTGATCAGTCTCGCGGCATACTCATGAACTTCTAGGTCAGCATTTACTGCAGCAACAATGGCACTGCCCCTCGCCTGTCCTAGCTTTAAGGCAGAGTCGGCGTTTTTCGACATGAAGACTTGCTCGATAGCAAACACGTCTGGCTGGAACTGAGTGATGATTTCGCTCACCCCTGCATAAATTTGCTTTAGCCTACCCGGCAGTTCTTTTTCCGACATTCGGATACAGCCGCTGCCTAGGTAATATAAGTGCCTACCATTTTGACGAATAACCCCATACCCAGTAATTCTAGAGCCTGGGTCTATTCCTAAAATAATCGTCATTGATGTTTTCTATCCCTCAAACAAAAACTCCCGCGATATAAGCGGGAGTTTAGACTAGTTAGACGCGAATGTTATTCGCTTTCTTTTTTCGCAATTTTCACTGCAATAGAAAGCTCTTCTAGCGCTGCTGGGTTCGCAAGGCTAGGTGCGTCTGTTAGTAGACAAGATGCATTGGTGGTTTTCGGGAATGCAATCACGTCACGGATGTTCTCTGTACCACATAACAACATCACTAGACGGTCAAGACCGAATGCTAAACCAGCGTGTGGAGGCGTGCCGTACTTAAGGGCTTCTAGTAGGAAACCAAACTTAAGCTGTTGCTCTTGTGCATCAATGCCTAGGATGTCAAACACTGCTGCTTGCATCTCTGCATTGTGGATACGTACAGAACCGCCGCCCACTTCGTAGCCGTTGATAACCATGTCGTATGCATTAGAGTTTGCAGCCGCAGGGTTCGCTTTTAGCTCTTCTGCCGTTACGCCAAGAGGAGAAGTGAATGGGTGGTGCATTGCGTGCAGGTTGCCTTCACCGTCTTCTTCAAACATTGGGAAGTCAACAACCCAAAGAGGTTTCCAAGCTGCTAGGTCAGTTAGCTCTAGATCAGTACCGACTTTAAGACGCAGTGCGCCCATCGCTTCAGAAACAACGTTCACTTTATCAGCACCAAATAGGATGATATCGCCACTCTCAGCGCCAGTGCGCTCAAGAATACCGTTGATCACTTCCCCATTTAGGAATTTAGCCACTGGAGATTGGATACCTTCCATGCCTGCAGCACGGTCGTTCACCTTCATCCACGCCAAGCCTTTCGCACCGTAGATACCAACGAACTCAGCGTAGCCATCGATTTGCTTACGAGTCAGCTTAGCGCCGCCTGGTACGCGAAGTACTGCTACACGACCTTTCTCGTCGTTTGCAGGGCCAGCGAATACCTTGAATTCAACATCTTTAAGAATGTCAGCAACATCAACAAGCTCAAGAGGGTTACGTAGATCTGGCTTATCAGAACCAAAGCGACGAATAGCTTCAGCAAATGGCATTACTGGGAATTCACCAAGGTCAACGTTCAGTAGCTCTTGCCACATGTCGTGAACCATTTTCTCTGTGGTTGCACGCACTTGGTCTGCAGACATGAATGAGGTTTCAATATCAATCTGAGTAAATTCAGGTTGACGGTCCGCACGCAAATCTTCATCACGGAAACACTTAACGATTTGGTAGTAACGATCAAAGCCAGACATCATCAGCAGCTGTTTGAACAACTGAGGAGACTGTGGAAGCGCATAGAAGTTGCCTTTGTGAACACGGCTTGGTACCAAGTAATCACGTGCACCTTCTGGCGTGGCTTTAGTCAGAACAGGTGTTTCGATATCTAGGAAGTCGTTGTCATCCAGGAAACGACGCACAAAGCTTGACGCTTTAGCACGAAGCTTAATACGGTCACTCATCTCAGGGCGACGTAGATCGATGTAACGATACTTAAGACGCTGCTCTTCAGAGTTGTTTTGGTTGAAATCCAGTGGCAACACGTCTGAACGGTTGATGATTTCTAGGCCTTTAGCGATGATTTCAACTTCACCGGTCGCCATGTCGTTGTTTACTTGGCTGTCAGGACGAACGCGAACTTCACCGGTTAGCTTAATGCAGAATTCGTTACGTAATTCGTTTGCTACAGCAGTAGCTTCTGCCATATCTGGGTCAACAACTACTTGAACGATACCTTCACGATCTCGCATATCGATAAAAATAAGGCCGCCTAGATCACGGCGACGGTTTACCCAACCGCAAAGTTCTACAGTTTGTCCTGCTAGGGACTTGTTCAGTTGACCACAATAATGGCTACGCATATTGAATTTCCCGACTCTTTTCTAATAACTAATAAGTTTCTGTCGAGACAATAAGATCTCGACGCAATTAACCGATATTTATACTCGGAAATAGCCTTAAAATCGACAGGCAAAGCAACTTTTTCTGCATGAAAGGTGGGCTTTGCTCTGTTTTTGAGCAAACAAAGGCAAAAACAACAAGCTTTAACGCAATTGAGCTAGATTAATGACAGCTCGGTGCCTTTTCTCTAAACTTACGCATGTTATTACTTACACACCAAGATCCCGATGAGCACAGATAAGATTTTTTCCGCTCCAATTGAAAAGATTGGCGACTTTACCTTCGATGAACGCGTAGCAGAAGTGTTCCCAGATATGATTCAGCGTTCTGTACCTGGATACAGCAATATCATATCGGCGATTGGCATGTTAGCTGAGCGTTTTGCCACAGAAGGGTCGAATCTCTATGACCTTGGCTGCTCTCTTGGCGCCGCCACCTTATCTATGCGTCGTAACATCACCACAGATAACTGCAATATCATCGCGGTAGATAACTCTTCGGCAATGGTGGAGCGTTGTAAGCTGCACATCAATGCCTATAAAGCTAAGACTCCTGTCGATGTACGCGAAGCTGATATCCGAGAAATCGTCATTGAAAACGCCTCTGTTGTGGTCTTGAACTTCACACTGCAGTTTTTATCTCCAGACGACCGTCAGGCGCTGCTTGAAAAGATCTACAAGGGACTGCTGCCGGGCGGCATCTTAATCCTTTCTGAGAAGTTCATCTTTGAGGATCAAACCTCCCATGAGCTGCTTATCGATTTACATCACGATTTTAAACGCGCCAATGGATACAGCGAGCTAGAAATTAGCCAGAAACGCAGTGCTATTGAGAACGTGATGCTTCCTGACAAGATTGAGACTCACAAACAAAGATTTGCTGACATTGGCTTTAGTAGCAGTGAGGTTTGGTTCCAGTGCTTTAACTTTGGTTCTATGTTCGCTATAAAGTAAATCCGACGTTACACGGTAATCGCTCTATAATTTGAAGATCAAGTTGATGGAGCGACTGCCGATGCGAACGATTGGAATTTTTATATTAGCGCTATTTTGTATAGTTCCTACTACCCTCGCCTCAAAGGGCTTACCGCCCGGTGATCTGCCCCTAAAAATAAACACTGCGCTATTTGTTGCTGACGTAGATGGTATTGATACCTCGTCACAAAGTTTTGATATTCGCCTTTTTTATCGCTTAAGTTGGCTAGACAGCCGCGAAGCTCACCCCGGCCCAGAGCCCATTACAAAAGACTTAGATGAGGTTTGGCACCCTCAGTTTCAGATCGTCAGTCAGCAAAAGATCTTCTTTCACAATAAAGACAGCGTCACTATTACCCCTGAGGGTCAAGTATCCTTCTTGGTGGCCAGCTGGGGCAGTTATTCGCAAGCCATGCGCCTAAACCGTTTCCCTTTTGATATACAAGATTTCAATTTCCATCTGGTTGCCCCTGGATACAATCCAACTGAAATTGAGATGATTGATATTGAAGAGTTCTCAGGGATCGCTAGCAGCTTGTCCCTTGCGGACTGGCGTATTCTGGACTGGTTTGCTGAAACAAAAGCCTATCGCCCTTATCAAAATGACACCATCAATGTCGCGGGCATCAATTATGGCTTTGTTGCAGAACGACTCAGCAGTTATTACATCCTGAAAATGATCCTACCCTTAGCTTTGATTGTGGCCATGTCTTGGGCAGTGTTTTGGATGGATCCACTCAATGTCGCCAGTAACGTAGGTATTGCGATAACCTCAATGTTAACCTTGATTGCTTATCGTTTTTCAGCGGACACCATCTTGCCTCGTCTGCCTTATTTAACCAGCTTAGATTATTTCATCTTGGCATCGACTATTTTGGTGTTCGCCAGTCTGCTGCAATGCATTGCAACGTCTGCCTTAGCCAAGGAAGGCAAGTTAGCGCTAGCCCACAGGTTAGATATCATTTCTAGAATTACCTTCCCTGCTCTATTCGGGATTGTCGCACTTGAAACCTTAGTCTTTAGGTTCTTTGTTTAATATCTGTATATGATTGCGGGTGCTTCCAAACTATATGCCTAAAATATGCACAAACACACATATGCAAAAACCTAAAATTCGTTGCATTTTGAAAATGCAATTTGCAAAACAAGTTAAATTTTTAAGTATAATCCTTATATAACAAAGGTTTAATAAATAATTTTAAAAGTTGGCACGCATAGTGCATTAGTGACAGTGATCCTTTTAAGCCAAGGATCACCTAGCCAACTGACGTTGTTAGTGAACGTAGTTTTTTGTTCACAAGAATACAAGCCGATCGCACGTTTTTTCGTGGTCGGCTTTTTTTTTGTTCGCAGTTTGGCCTCGTATCAATCACGCTAGAACCAACATACTGAGTCAGTGTTCAGAATCAACAGATACAAAAAAACCACCGAGTGTCATCGGTGGTTTTCATTTCAATCATAAAAGAGGTTAAGAAACCTCTAGTGGTCCCCCAAAGGCGGTAACCGGTGGTACCTCACCCTTGAATTTCTCAATATTCACCAAACAGGTATTGGCGGATGTTGCTTGTGCCAGCTCTGATGATGGGATGTCTTGAGTTAGGGTATTGGGATCGCCATAGGTATCTATTGCGCCTATTTTCTCATTGAGAGGTCCGTACCACGCGCCCTCTTCAATTCGAATCACACCTTCAGGGTAGTGATCACTCACTACTGCGCCGGCAACAAGCTGTCCGCGATCGTTAAATACGCGAATCAAATCGCCATCTTTAATGCCTTTTGCTTTGGCATCTTTAGGGTTTAGATAACACGGCTCGCGTCCCTGAACGGCATAAGTTGCTCGGAACTCTTCAGATTCACACATTTGTGAGTGAAGACGTTTATCTGGGTGACAAGACTGTAGCCAGAACGGATGTTTATCTGAACCAGGCCCACCATGAGAGCGCTCTGATTTCTCAAACCACATTGGGTGCTCTTGGCAGTGCTCATAACCGTAACGTCCGATAGTACGGCTGGTGATCTCGATAAAGCCAGATGGAGTACCTAGGGCACTGATCTCTGGATCTTCACGGAAATCTGCGTGGCGCGTCCAAGGTTGACCCTTGCCAAAGTCTAGGAAGCCTTTCTCCCAGAACTCTTCAAATTCAGGCAGGTTAAACTTAGGGTTAGATGCCTTACAGCCATCGTATAGGCTCTTCACCCATTCCATTTCAGACATGCCGCGAGTGTAGTCTTTTTCACGTCCCCAGCGAGCGGTAAGCTCAGTCATGATGTCAAAGTCAGTTTTAGACTGGAACAGCGGGTCGACTAGCTTATGCATCGCCACCAGACCACGACCTGAGTATGCGCCATAGCCATCAATATCGTTACGCTCAAACTGAGTACACGCAGGCAAAACGATATCTGAGAAACGGCACGTAGCAGTCCAAGCAAAATCGATAGTCACCATGGTTTGAAGGTTTTTGAACGCCTTCTTCATGTTGTTGCGATCTTGGTGATGATGCCAAGGGTTGTTGCCACTAATGACCATCATTTTGTAGGCAGGAAGGGTGACTTCACTGCCATTCGCCTGAATTTTCTTACCCGGCTCTAGGAGACAATCAATCCAACGAGCCACAGGAATAACGCTGCTGTAACCGTTGTAGTCCTTGTTGGTGTACTTAGGCTCTTGGCCAGTATCGATATTCAGCGGATATGAACCTGGCGCACCGAAGCCTGTAGAGGAGACCCCGATACCAGAGTAATGGTGACCATAAGAAACACCACCGCCCGGCAAGCCAATTTGGCCAATCATAGAGGCGAGTACAGCACCCATCCAGTACGGCTGTTCACCGTGCTCTTGACGCTGTATACACCAACCAAACAAGATCTGAGTGCGACCGCTTACTAGCATGCGCGCAAATTCACGAATCTTATCCGCTGGAACGCCACAGATTTCCGCAGCCCATTCCGGCGTTTTTTCTACCTTATCTTTGGTTTCACCCATTATATAAGGAACGAACTCTTTGAAGCCAAGACAGTACAGCTCGATAAATTTCTTATCGTACAGATCTTCTGTATACAGGGTATGCGCCATGCCTAGCATGAAGGCCACGTCAGTTTGTGGATTCACATACAAGTGATCATTGCCAAGGTATTGCTGTGTCTTGTTCTTAACCGGATCCACTGAGATCACATTGATCTCTTTCTTAGCGACTTTCTCTTTCAGTTGCTCAAGATACTCAAACGACTCATGAGTTTCACACGTCCAACCTACCTGAAGGTTCTTAACTGGGTCGTTTGCCCAGATAATGATGTTGTCACTGTTCTCTAAGATAAGCTCCCAAGACGTACCTTGTGCGTACACCTCGGTAGAGCCCAGCACATATGGCAATATGGTTTGACCTGCACCGGTAGAGTAATCCCCTACCTTCTTCACCGAGTAGCCGTGCAAGCCGATAGCGCGCTGCATATGGTTGTTACAGCTGTGCATTTGGCCGGTTTGACGCCAACCTGTTTGCCCCGCATGCAGTGCCCAAGGGCCGTAGTCTTTTTGAATACGCTCAAGCTCTCGATAGAAGAGATCAAGCGCCTCATCCCAAGTAACGCGAACAAAGCGGTTGTTACCACGGGTATCTGTGGCGTACTTGTGCTTCTTCAACCAATCTAAGCGAACCATAGGGTAGCGGATACGCGATGGGCTATAGATAATCCCCTTGATGCCGTTCAGCATCTCGGTGGGGTATTTATCCACTTCTAACGGTTTTATCTCTTGAACCTTACCGGCCCACACTCGAGCGCGAAACGCGCCCCAGTGAGAACCCGAAGTCTTCCACACACCTTCTGTTTCTGAAGCGGCGCTAGCTGAGCTTGATACTAATAAGCTTGGCCCGATCACCGATGCTGCAGCGCCTGATGCACCTAAACCTTTCAGAAAGCTTCTTCTTGATAATGACATTATTTCTCTCCGTCCAGAATTAGTGATGCTCATCTGAGAAGTCAGATGAATGTTTCTGTAGGTATTTCAATACCAAGGCTTCACTATCAGTATCTAGGTTTACGAATGCTGACATACCATTGAACATGCCCGGCCATGCATTGGCACTGAAGTGTGCGGGTGCAGGCTGTGTATGACAGGTTGAGCAGTTTACGGTATATGACTCACCCGCACGCTCCCAAATTGGATCGTAACTTTCTATTAGTGCTTCTGGTTTCATCCAAACTGTTGCGATAACTCGGCTCCATGGCAAACCGGTTAGCTCATCTTCTTTCTCTTCAAAGCTTTGCACGATAGCATCGCTTTGTGCCGCTTCTTTAAGTAGAGAGCCCACCGCGATATTCATACCAAAGTCTTCTTGAATCACTCGCCCAAAGCCTTTGTCTTTACGCCAGCCACTAATTTCAACTTGTAGCGCTTTGTCAGTGACTTGAAGAACCTTAATTTGCGACGCTGGGTTCAATAGACCGGCTTCAACAGAAAGGTCTTTGTCTTCGTATAAAGGAAGGTGACGAACAGACACATAAGAGGAGTCTTTAGAGTAAGAGGTTGAATGTGCAATCTGTTCTAGCTCACCGACCATACCACCTGAGGTATCCATATTTTCAGGCAGTTTGTGAGCAATACCTTTGTGACAATCCAAACAGCTTTGGTCTCGCTCAGCCGCTTGCTTCATTTGAATTCGAGCCGTTGGAGACATCAACTCGTAATCCATTGATTCGTAGTTGTGACAGTTTTTACATTCCAAAGACTTGTTGGCTGAAAAACGGTCCCACTCATGACGAGCCAGTTCAAAGCGACGCGCTTCAAATTTTTCTGGGGTATCTAAGTCCCCAAAGATCTGCGCATACACTTCTTTAGACGCTTGTATCTTACGCGCTATCTTAGCGGTCCACTCGTGAGGAACGTGACAATCTGGGCAGGTTGCACGAACTCCCGAATGGTTTTTCCAGTGAACCGTTGTTTGAAGCTCTTCGTATACGTTATCACGCATGGTGTGACAGCTTATACAAAACTCCTCTGTGTTGGTGGCTTCTAGTGCGGTATTAAATCCGCCCCAAAAGATAACCCCGGCCAAAAAGCCGCCTAGGGTGAGTACGCCTAAACTTATGTGTTTAGCAGGGCGCCCCATCGTTTTCCATAGTTTAACGATTAGTGACTTCATCTTACTCTCGCTCTTAAATCAGTTTTCTTAGTTGCATCTTGCTTAACCATGAATGCCAGGTGGGCCCCATACAAAAACTTGAAGCATCCAGACCACAAAACCGTACCCGCCTACTAACACCACACTTAGAACCGGGAACAGAACGACTGCGATGAAAAGAAAGGCTTTCCACTCAAGTGAACTTTTCTCTTCTTCTTGGATATTATTCATATCACTCATACACATTGCCTTGATTGTTGTTATTCATTCACCACAGCAATGCCGTGGCGAGCCAATACTAAAAATTTAGACCATATCCTTGATCTATCCAGTTGTTGCGATTGATATTTCCTATCAACAAGAGTTATTCACAGCTTGAATAAGCAACAGGATCAATAATCAAATTTTTAAAGCGCGCAATTTGACGCAACTTAAATTGAAAGTAAATGTAAATAACTAATTTAATTTACTTTACTCTGCTGTTTGATGCTTTTTTTGCACATCGCTCTTTTTTGATTTCTAGAGCGGTTATCCACAATAATTGTGGATAAAAAGTGTAAAGTCTTGTCCGGTCTGGGCTGACAGAGAGTCAATGTTAAATTTGACTTTTTTTACGCGACAATGACAAATCTTTTAAATTTCCTTCAGAAGCCCCTTTAGTGATGAACAATTGAGCGGGCGTAGGATATAGATAACGTTTTTTACTGTTTGTTGTTGATTCACTGCTGTTCCAGTCCTACTGTGGAAGAAAGTATCAAAAAGGAATAAGCATGAAATTCAACCAACTATTGACCGATGAACTAAATCTACTTCTTCAATTCGATTTAAGCAGTGCTGCAACCGGTATCAAAGTACACAGCGACGCAGAAGAACATGTGCAACTGGCAGTCAAAAGACTTTTCGATAAGGGTTTATGCACTCTAAATGATGGTGGTTATCTAACGGATGAAGGCATCGAAATCGCAGAGCACGCCGAAAAAGTATTGAGAGCACTTAGTCACTAAATATGACTGCAGTCTTAATTATAGGCGCAGGTTGGCTTGGCCGCCCATTAGCCAAACAACTTAGCGCCTCAAATCACGCCGTTCACGTGACAAATTCGAGTCATGAAAGCACAGAAGAAAGCCTTGAACTCGGTTTATCTGCTCACCAATTACAACTTCCCCTACCCTCCATACAATCCCTAGCATCACTCATTGAGCAATTGAAAATAGAGGTGGTTATTGGGTGTATTACCCCTGGTTTTAGGCGCAGTGCAACTCCCGATTGGGACAGTTATGCCAATAACTGGCAGCAAATCTGTGAAGCAGCAAAACAAGGTGGCGCCCGCAAAGTCATCATGATTAGCTCTACCGCGGTTTACCCTTCTCTATCGAAAGATATGAAAGAGGAAGATGCGAGCCTAGAGTTAGCCCTTGGTGATAATGATTTTTCCGACAAAAGCCTCGCCCTGTTGCAAGCCGAGCAAAGAGTCATAGACAGTGAAATGGATCATGTGGTGATCCGTTGCAGTGGATTAGTTGATGAGATTCGCCATCCCTCACGCTTTGCCACGCGATTACGTTCAGTGAGTCGCCATGCTCCTGCAAACATGCTGCATCTGGTGGATGCGGTTAGTGTGGTTGAGTTTGCGATGAATCATATTGGGCATGACATCATTAATGCCTCCACGCCCAATACCTGTGATAAAGCGCAGTTTTATCAGGCCGCCATTGAATCAAAGGAGCTTGATATTACCTTACCTGAAGTTGTGGATACGCCGGATAAGCGAATTGATAGCTCTAAATCGGTAGGTCTTGGGTATCAGTACCAGTATCAGCATACGTTGGATTTACTGTAGGTGATTTGAAGATCTATTAGGCTGGGCATTTTCTAAGATACTTATATGGACTCCCTCGGTAAATCAACAAAGAATTTGGAAAACAAGTATAGATGCGCACTTATATACGGGCTTTATTGAGGAGCTACCTCGCCCTAAAATGTAGTCGCACCAATAGGCTATTTCTCGATATCGGCAAGTTTACTGCCTCGAATCTTATCTAGCTCATACTGGTCGGTCTTACCTGTCTTACATCGCTCTTCGTTGACTATGCTCGGTCTATCATGCCAATTTAATTGGCTGATAGTCCGAATCATTCTTTAATAAAGCATAAGCGGTTCGAACGGTTTTGTTCGCTAAAGCAATTGCAGCGATCTTTTTTCCTCGTCGTTCGACAAGTGCTTGTAACCACTGTTCTTTGTTTGTTGTCGCTGGACGGTTTAATACATGAGTGATAACGGAAAGCGCTCCTTGAAATAAAACTGAACGAAGTCGCTTATCCGCACTGTACCTAGATATATGTCCAATACGTTCTTTCCCGCCGGAACTGTTCTGTTTAGGTGTTAGCCCTATATTAGCGGATGCTTCTCGGCCATTAGAAAAGTTTTCACCTCGCCCTAATCGTAACGCTAACCCTAGCGCCCCTAAGGGCCCGACCCCTTCTAGCTTCATCAGCTTTTTGCAAATATGATGCGACTTAACCAAAGACTCGAGCTGCCTATCTAGTTCTTGCAAGTGTTCAATTTGGCCCAATAAATGTGACCATGACTTGTGTAGCGCGGTTCTAAAACTATCAGGTAAAGAGTTATCAGCATCTTCCAGGATGAAAGGGATTTCCTTTCTTAACTTAGATAGGCCTTGCGGTAGAATAATTCCGAACTCAGCTAATACTCCTCGCATCTGGTTACTTTGTGCGACTAATTGAACCTTAGCCAAGTGTCGCATACGCTCTAACGATTGAAGTGCCTGCTCCTCAGTTGAGTGAATATGAGTACCATGGATGTGCTCTTGCTGTGCTGCAACACCAATAGCTAAAGCATCATTCCTATCTGTCTTTTGCTTGGTTTGAAAAGCTTTTACTGCTCTGGCATTGATGACTTTTACAATGTGGCCTGCGCTAATTGCGAATCGAGCCCAGTAGTGTGCACTGCCACAGGCTTCCATAGCCACGAGGGCTTGTTTTTCATTTATCAGAATTTCTTTGAGTTTTGCTCGACTGACTTCGCGGTTATAAATGACTTTTCCGTTAGGGCAGAGTTTGCAAACTTGGAATACATTCTTTGCTAAATCAATAGCTAATAGATTAGGATTAGTCATGTATGGACTCCTTTGGCTAATCTTTAGTCGGATTAAGACCGTAGCTCCTCAAGGAGAGGGAGTCCATACATCTGGATAACCACGTTGTGGTTTCCAGTATGACGAGTTTTTACGCTTTGCTGAGATGAGTTGTTTCTAAGGTACTGGATAGCCACTTTGTGGTTTCCAGTATGACGGGTTTTGCGCTTTGCTCAGATGGATTGTCTCTAAGGTACTGGATAGCCACAGTGTGGCTTCCAGTATGACGGGTTGTTGCGCTTTGCTCAGATGGGTTGCCTCTAAGATGCTGGATAGCCACTTTGTGGCTTCCAGTATGACGGTTGTTAGGCAGTGTGTATCCACTTAAACTAGCGTCATCCTGGAAAGTTCGCAGAACTTATCCAGGATCTTATAACGCACACTCTCCGCAATAGCTAAACCACCTCAGCCTCATCAATAGGCTCAGAACCCACAGATTGCTGACCAAAGCCACGCAGGCCAACCACATGCACATGCTCGTGGTCTTTGAAGACCTTACGCACTAGCTTATAGGTCGTACCCTTCTCAGGACTGATGTTTTCAGGAGCGGCAATCAACAATTGCATATTCAAGCGATCACACAGCTCAAACAGGGTCGCAATGGATTTTGCATCAAGACGGGCTGCCTCATCCAAGAACAGCAGGCGACAAGGAACAATATCCTTACTGCGTAAGCGGCGTGATTCTTCTTCCCAACTCTGAACCACCATCAACAAGATAGATTGACCAGTACCGATCGCCTCACCAGTAGACAGTGCGCCAGACTCGGCCTGTAGCCAACCCTCTGAACCACGGTTTACCTCAACACCCATTTCTAGGTAGTTACGGTAATCCAATAGTTCTTCACCCATCACCTGCGGCGAGCGTTGTCCCATGTCGATATGAGGATTCACACGTTGGAATAACTTAGCCATGGCTTCGGAGAAGGTCAGTCTTGAGTTATCAAACAATTGCTGATGCGTCTTGTCTGGACAAGCCAAGCTATCCAACAAGATTTGATGACTCTCACGGATCTGCACATTCAATCGCACACCCTTAACCTGGCCAAAGTGAATGTTGGACAAGCCTTGGTTCAAGATACGAATACGGTTTTGCTCACGCTGTATGGTTTTCTTGATAATGCTCGATACCGACTCTGAGCTAATTGCCAAGCGGTTCTCACGCTGATTCAGCTCTTCAGTCAGACGGGCAAGCTCTACCTCCATCTCTTCGATCGCTTCTACAGGATCATCAGTGTGGATGATGTCCTGACGAATACGCTCTCTTAGGTATTGGTAGACCGCGATGTAGAACAGCACCTTGCGCTCAGGGTAAGCCGTATCTTCCGATGCACGCAGTGAATCACGCAAATCATCTTCATTGGCGACAGCCAAGCGAAGCGCACCCAAAGACTTATCCGACATAGAGCGAAGCTCGCCCTCCGAAAGATACGCCAGTTCACGTTTGTGCAGTCTGCGTTCTACATCATGTTCTCTTGCAAGCTTAAGCACTGAACACCAGCCAGCTTTTGCCGTGACAACAAAGGTACGTAGCTCTGAGTACTCTTTCTGTTGCTTCTTAAGCGCTTTGGTAGAAGTACGAAGCTCCATCTCAGTGGCTGTCAGTGTTTTTTGCATCTGCGCTTGAGCGATGCGAGAGGTTTCAATGCGTTGATGTAGGCTTTCTTTGCGCGTTTGTGCACGCTCTAGGATACCCTCATCGAGCGTAATGCCCGCATCCGTCAACTCTTGGCGGAACTCTTGAACGGTTTCCGATTTCGCCTGGTGCGAACTTTTCAGTGTTGCCAGCAGCTGATTGTACTGCTGGAACTGTTGCTGAGCTTGTTTGAAGCCTTCACGAGCGCGATCTTTCTCTTGCTCTGCAGTCGCAAGCTTCAGCTTCAGCTGCTCGCTTAGCTCACTGCTTTTATCAAGAAGCTTCACCGAGTCAGCATAGGCAAAGTGCGCTTTGCGCCCCAATACATTCGATAATGCAAAGGTCTTTTGCTTGTTGAGCTGTAGTGCTTGATCTAGAGCTTCATATTCCGCCTGAATAGCATCAAACTGCTCTGGATCCGCCTCAAGCGAACTAGCAATCGGCTCAAGCTTTTGTAGCGTCTGACCGAACTGGTCTAGGTAGCGCTTGCTCTCAGACAATAGTTCTAGTTTTTGCTCAACTTCTTCTAAACGCTCGCTCAAAGACTCGTCTTCAAGCAAGTGCAGAGACGGCGCAATCTTATCCAGCGCTGACAACGCCTTCTTCGCTTTCGCTAATGCCGCTTTGTGCTCCGCTTCTGCAGATTGCAGCGCTGATAGTTTTTCGATTAGAGCACTGCGCTGGCTACGCAATGTACTAATGCTTTGCTCTGGATCGTCCTCGAATGCCACTTGAGCGTGGTGTGCCACAAAGTCATTGTACGCTTGGTACAGACGCTGTGCTTTTTGCGCATCAAAAGAGGCTTTCGCATAGTCTTCGATTAATTGGTCGCGCTCTTCACGAAGTGTCTCTAAACGAGATTCACGTGCCGCTCGGCCAAACAGAGGCACTTTAGGGAAGCGTGAGAAACGCAGCTGCTGTTCGCTCACTTGAACACACACTGCACCTTCAAACTCTTCCACCTCAAACTGACTATCATCGAAGGCATCGACATCACCCTCTAGGATATACACGTCATCAGGGCAGTCATCAAACTCCACTAGACGCTCTTTCACACCGCTCATGTCCGACACCACGATAGCGTGACGAGCCGGACCATACATGGCGCTAAAGTACGGAGCATCTTCTAGGGTGATGTCGTCATAGATTTCAGAAAGAAGCACACCGCCTACGCTGTCGGCTAGAGCCTTAAGGCGAGCGTCATTGGCACCGCCTGGTGCGCCTAATGCTTCAATCTCTTTCTCAACTTGAGTGCGGCGAATCGCCAGCGCATCCTTACTTGATAGTAAGGCTTTCTCAGATTCCAATACTGACTGCATTGACGCCATCACAGACTGTGCACTGTTCAGCTCAGCATCGGTTTGGTCACTTAGCTGAGTAAGCGCATCGCTCGCCTTGATCCAGCGAGGCGCTATGGATTCAAAGCGTTGGATCTCAGAATTGATTTGCTGTTCGTTACGGCGCATCTCTATCAGGTTTTCACGACCCGATTCAATGCTCATCTCTGAGGTCTCAATAGCCCCAGATTGGCGCTCGTATTCCACTTCAAGGTCGGCTTCATCAACCAGCAAGGTGGCAAATTGCTGCTGATATTCACTCACCAATGCGCGAGCGGCTTGCTGCTTCGCAACGGCTTTGGTCAAATCTTGCTTTTGTGACTGCCAGTGAGAAAGCTGCTGCACATCATTATTCGCGCTCACCGCTTTTGCTAATGCATTCTTCGCAAAACTGGCAGCGTCACTGCGCCCACAGTTGGCATCAAGACGTTTAACCAATTCAAAGGCTTTATTGAACTGCTCAACGCCCGCTGAATTAATATCTAGCTTATGTTTTAGCGATAGGATCTGCTGCGTTTGTGCTTGCTGCTGCGCCGTTAGCTCGGCAATTAATGCAGGGATCTGTTCAACAGACTCAATGTCTAAATCACAAAGCGTGCGTGTTTCTTCAAGAGCTTTTATGGCTTGTTGATATTGCAATGCGCGTGTCTGCTGAACATCAAGGGCTTGTTGATAATCAGCAAGTTGAGACTTAAGGCTATCCACCTCTTGCTCTGTCAGTTCGCTTTGCTCTTCGGCGGTGATAAGGGCTTCTTGAGCCTCTTCCACGACCATGATTTGCTCTTCAAGACGCTCACTAAGCTCAATCAAATCTTCTTCATAACGCGCTATTTTTTGCTGTTGCTGAAGGGCGTTTTGAACCAGTTGCAGGTAATCAATAGCCGACTGATGGTCTTGCTCTAATGCTGAGTGCTCTTCTAGCACTGCCTCAAGTTGCTGTTGAGTGCTATTCAGTAGCACATTGTTATCAATGATCTGCTGACGATTGCTAAACAGTTCCGAGCGTAAACCTAAAGTGGCTTCTAGCTTTGAACGACGCTGATTGGCATGGCGCATGTAATCTGCTGCCACATAGTTGGTCGACTCAGTGAGTAGATGCTTAAACAGGTCACGATCCGCTTGAGTGTTTTTGATCGCTTCAAGGGTGATGCGGTTTTCACGCAGCGCCGATTCCATATCTTGGAATGCTTTCTTAACGCCGCCATTTTGTGGCAATAAGTAGTCACGCAAAGAACGGGTAATGGTGCTTGAGATACCACCGTATAGCGATGCTTCAATTAGGCGATAGAACTTTGAGCGATCACTTGAGTTACGCAGTTTCTTTGGCACAACGCCAAAATCAAACATCTGCGCATGGTAGTCAGTAATAGAGTTGAAGGCCTTAAACTGAGCACCCTCTATTTGAGCGACACGCTCTTTCACCTCATTTAACTGACACACCTTCGCCTGAGTCTCATTGACTGTCTCGATAAACAGCTGTGCTGCTTTAATTGAGCTTGGCAGTCCTTGAATCACAAATGGCTTGATATCCACTTTCTTGTCACGGCCCGCTATCTGCTGCAACTTAACTGCAAATACCAGGCGCTGATTACGTGAGTTGACTACCTCTAGAGCGGAGTAACACACACCCGGCTGCAACTTACCGTATAAGCCTTTGTCTCGAGAGGCTTGCGAGCTGCCCGCTTCCGTGGTGTTTCTAAAGTGCAGCAGGCTTTGATCTGGGATCAAGGTGGTAATAAACGCCGCCATAGTGGTGGACTTACCCGCACCGTTACCGCCAGAAAGTGTGGTCACAAGACCATCGATGTCAAAGGTACGCGCAAAGAAGCCGTTCCAGTTCACCATCGTCAGTGATTGATATTTTCCTCTTTCAATCATGCTTGTTCCTCACTCTCAGACTCATCTAGCAGGGTTCCTTGCTGTACTTCTTCTGAAGGTACGGCCTCACCATCTCTAATTAAACGCATTTGTGCTTGCTGAACATCGTCACCAACACGAACATCAGCGCCAAAGCGGAATACCGCTTCACTGATGCGGAATTTATCACCCTCGCCAATCGGCAGAAGCATCCCAAGACGCTTCAAACGACGCAGTGACGTACGAACCTTGTCGTACAGCTTTTCTTTATCCAGATCGGTACCTGTTGCCTTGTTGGTCACAAACTTCATGAGTGTCTTGTGATCGGCAATAGACAGCAGTTCTTCGAACATCTCTTGGTTGCTAAAGATGCCTTCTTGAGCCAAGCGCTCAGGACTTAGGTATAAGAAACACAACACCTTGCCCACCAGCATATCCAATTCAGATAGCACGCTGCGGTTAATCAATGTTGTTGAGCGAGGACGCAAGTAGAAAAAGCCTTCTGGGGCGCGCACCAGTTCTGTGTTGTAGCGTTGATAGAACAGCATCAGATCCGTTTCGAAGTCGCACAAAAGCGCGTGGTTATCCATATCGTCTTGAGTAATGTGACGACCAGAGCGAAGCAGGCTATCCAATATAGGAAACAGCGGATTTGCAATCGCTCGTACCAGGTTCTCTGGCATATACATATCAGAATTTGTTGATGACATTTGCTTGTACCTTTGCACCATATTCGTTAATCGACTGCCAATCTGGCTGAATGGCCGCGTAGTCTTGTTCTGAGTAACCCAAGCGTACGGCTTGGTCGACTACCATTCGGGCCAAATCAAAATGGCTCGCTTGTGGGTGAGTGGCAAGATAGTTGCGCAGTACCTCACCGAGGTCGATTCTCGCTCCCTGGTTTTTATGATTTTTCAGCATACCTTTAACCTGCTCAGCTAACTCATTGGTTACCTGTAGCATCTCTTGGTACTCCACCTCTGGCGGCAATTCGCCTAACGCTTCATCGTTCTTGAGCACCATAGATTCATCTCTTAGGTCTCGTAAACGCTCAGCATCCGCAAAGGTCAGCAGCCATGCGTTCGTTCCAAAGTCTTGAATAGACTGGCGAAGTCGTTGGCTAAAGGCGCGGTTTTTATCCATATCGATAGCGGTACGAATAAATTTATGTACGTGGCGGTCATACCCAATCCATAGGTCGATGGATTGCTGACCCCAACTAATAATTCGGTCGAGTTTGACCTGCAAGCTAAACAATACCGCATCGATATAGTCCAGCTCTTCATTGCCATATACGATTTGTTGCAAGGTCAATAGCTGAGACTGCAGCTCATCGCCGGCAGCCTGCAAGGATGATTGCAGCTCGGTTAAGGTATTTGAGGTTGCCGATAGCAAGTTCTCACATTGACTGATGGCCTCGCGCCAATCTTGATTCAACAGCTCGGCTATTTGCGTTTTTACTTGGCCTTGCTCTTCATCCATAACCCTTTGGTTAAGGTCAATCTGATCAAAGATTTCAGCTACCGAAAACTTAAGCGTGCCATAGATGTCTCGGCGCCAGCCTTCAGAGCTCGGCTCCTCTTCTGCAATGGTGACGGCATTTGTGAGCTCTTTACCGGCTAATGTCAGCTGAATGGATAACTTAAGCTTAGAAAATTGGCGATGCCTCAAGTAATACTCAGAAATACCCACGGCCAAAGGAGACAGACGATAGATACTGCTGCCTTCTTGTCCTTCGCTGGTAAATCGACTGAGTAGTCGTTGTGCCACCAAGCTGTTGATCGCGTTATTGGCCTTGAATGCTGCGTTGCCTGAGCTTTCAGTGCCATTAAATTCGCGCTGAACAATGGCAAATGCATCGTGCAGTTCGCCTTCACCCAGCTCTTCATCAAAACGTTCTTGACTTAACAGGGCGATACCGACCAAAAAGCTCAAGTGCTCACTACTTAGATTAAGGGAGAAATCGTGTTGTTTAACCCACCCGACCAACTCATCTACTGTGACTTGGTCGCTTTGTTGCCCTTCTTGGGAGAGTTGACTCATCCAGTTCCCTACTGTTGTTCCTTCTGAACCCATACATGAATGTATCTTCCTAATGAAAGGTAGGGTTCAGTTCTGCATAATTGCTGTTCAAGTTGCATCAGATCTTCTTGACTGTAATCACCCACATACTGAGTAAATCCAATATAGTCATGAAAAGATCGGATCCCAGATTTACCACAAATGCGCAAATCGCACTCTTGTAGCCATTGGTATACGTCTTCTGGTAACAACCCTTTCTGAGGTTGCAACTTAAACCGTTTACGATGGGGCATTCCCTGCAATACATGAGGTATGTTGCCGCAAATTACGTTTTTCATCACCAATCCGTGGTGGTTATAAAACATAATCGAAGCCATGCCGCCTGGGGCTACATGACTCATTAATTTTTGAAGCGCTTGTTTAGGATCTGCTAGCCATTCCATTACCGCATGAAACAGTATTAAATCCACTGGCTGTTCGAGATGTTGATCCAACTCTTGAACCGGCGCATGAATAAACTGATACTGCTCTAGCAAGCCCTTTTGCGCAATATCTTGCTTAGCTAACGAAAGCATTTCGTTAGACACATCACACAAAATAATGTTGTGGCCTTGCTGCGCCAACTTTTGTGACATTTGAGCTAACCCACCGCCCGCATCAAGTACGGTAAGAGGTTTCGAGTCGCCACCAATCTGGGTTATGATTTGCTGCAAATCTTCCCAGACGATAGTCTGACGTATATTGCCTTTGTCCGAGCCATAAATATTTTCGGCAAATTTGTGGGCAATATCGTCGAAATTACGATCTTGTGTCACTTTTAATTAAGGTATGATGTTATTTAAGAGTGTTTCGTATTGTGTCACAAGGACGTCAAGAATAAAGCGCTGTCGTTGATTTGACTCTTCGATCGACTAAAAAAACGACCAAATGCGGGGCATTTATTCCCGTGACACATTTTTTGCCCCACCTAACCTAGGAATTGGTTTATCCCAACATGTTTGAACTGAAAAAAATCATCACTGCTTTTCTTATGCCACTGCCTGCAATGTTACTGGTTGGCTTCGTAGGATTGGCACTCGTTATGTTTACCCGAAGGCATAAAGCTGGTTGTATTTTCATCTTTATCTCACTGATATCGATCTTTACTATTTCATTCCAGCCAGTCTCAACCTCTCTTCTTAAGCCTTTAGAACGAAAATACACCGCCTTTTTACCACCATCAGAGAGCCTAGATTATGTCATGGTCCTTGGCAGTGGGCATGTGGTTGACGCTGAGATTCCGCCCACTTCAGAGTTAAGCCGAACGGCGTTGATGCGCCTGAGCGAAGGCATTCGTATTTTGCGTATGTACCCTGGCGCAAAACTTATTTTGTCTGGCTACGACGGAGGCTCAGAAATGAGCCAAGCGCGCATGATGGCAACGGTCGCTTTAGCATTGGGCGTAGCAAAATCTGACATCATTCTATTAGAGACCGCTCAAGATACCTGGGAAGAAGCAAGGCAAGCCGCAGGATTTGTGGGTCAAAAGAGCCTAGCCCTTGTGACTTCGGCTAGCCACATGCACCGAGCCTTAGGAGAGTTCCATAGCGCCGGTCTTGAGCCGTTGCCTGCACCTACTAATTACTTGGCACAGTCGAATATCAATCAAGCCTGGGTCAAATACACGCCTCAGGCTCGTTATCTCGAGCAAACTGAGCGCTATTGGCATGAAACCATGGGAATTTGGTGGCAGAAGATACGAGATCTTGTCAGCTCCAACTAACTGATTCATAATTTAAGTTACTATTTAACACGATAAGGCTATCTATACAGATAGCCTTTTCATTTGTGTCAAAGAAACGGATTTATCTATGCAAGAACTAAAACAGTTCAACGAACAACGCGCTGAAATCTACTGGTGGTTTTCAAGCCTGTTCTCTAAAGAACTGACAGAAGAAGACTTGAAGGCCTATCAATCTGCTGAAGTACGTGGATTTCTAGGTGGGCTGGCCGAAAATGAAGAACTGGTTAAGTCTGTAGAACGCGTTGTTGACGCGCTCAACCGCCTTCAAGATAGAGAAGATGCTCAGCTGGAACTCGCTGCAGATTTTTGTGACTTATTCTTAACGTCAGATAAGTATGCTGCACTGCCTTACGCCTCTATCTATCTGGATGACAGTAAACTGCTCAATGGCAAGCCTGCTCAAGCTATGGCGCAGCTAATGCTGGATAAAGGCATTGAAGTGGATAAGAACTTCAACGAACCTGCCGATCATCTCGCCTTAGAATTGGACTTCCTTGGTAACCTAATTATTCGCTCCAATGAGCTAGAGCAAGAGTCTCACCTTGAGCAAGCACTAGCTGAACAAAAGGCGTTAATAGAAGAGCATATCCTTTCTTGGATACCGCAATTTTCTGAAAACTGCACTCAATATGATGAGTTTGGTTTTTATTCTTCCGTCGCCGAATTGCTCGTTAACTTCTGTGAATTAGATTGCCGCTATCTGGGCAATGAGTAATAGATTCACATTATGGCCATAAATGCATTGTCAGCACTTGCATTTATGGCTAGACTGCCCGGCGCAATCGTTTGCAGTATAGGCCAAGAGTGCTAACCTCTTCCTAACATTCCATTTTCAATAACCCTCGGTTTTCTTTACAAGGTATAGCATGGCAACCATTAAAGACGTCGCAAAGCTAGCTGGTGTGTCCACTACCACTGTTTCCCACGTGATTAACAAAACTCGTTTTGTTGCAGAAGCAACGCAAGAACGTGTAATGGACGCAGTAAAAGAGCTTAACTATGCACCAAGTGCTGTAGCTCGTAGTCTTAAATGTAACACCACTCGCACCATTGGCATGTTGGTAACTCAGTCGACGAACCCATTCTTTGCAGAAGTGGTCGACGGCGTAGAAAGCTACTGTTACCGCCAAGGCTATACCCTTATCCTATGTAACACTGGTGGGTTATATGAGAAGCAGCGTGACTACATCCGCATGCTTGCAGAGAAGCGTGTCGACGGTATTTTGGTTATGTGTTCAGACCTGACTGAAGAGCTGCGTGGCATGCTAGATTCTCACCCTGGTATTCCGAAAGTAGTTATGGACTGGGGCCCAGAATCATCTTCTGCAGATAAGATCATCGATAACTCAGAAGAAGGTGGCTATCTAGCAACTAAATACCTTGTCGAAAATGGTCATAAGCGAATTGCTTGTCTGACAGGTCAAGCTGAGAAACTGGCGTGCATCGAGCGTATTTCCGGTTATAAGCGTGCTCTAAAAGAAGCGAACATCGATTTTGACGAGAAACGTATTTTCGAAGGCAACTTCGAGTGTGATACAGCCGTTGAAACTGCCGACAAGCTGTTTGCTATTCCAGAAGAGCAGCGCCCTACTGCTGTGTTCTGTTTTAACGACATCATGGCACTAGGCTTGATCAGTCGCCTAAGACAGCATGGTCTATTGGTTCCTGAAGATATTTCGATCATTGGCTACGACAATATCGACCTTGCAGCCTACTTTGCACCTCCACTGACTACGGTTCACCAACCTAAGCGTCGTGTGGGCAAGACTGCATTTGAGATCCTTCTTGAGCGTATCAAGGATAAAGATCACGACCGCCGTGTCTTTGAAATGCACCCAGAGCTGATTGAACGCGCGAGTGTGCGTAATCTTAATGCTGGATAAGTTGTAGAATATTTAAGAACGGCAGCCCTAGGGCTGCCGTTTTTGTTTGCTAAGTTAAATCCTTACCAATAACAAAAGTCATCCTTGAACTTCCAAACCCGTCACCCTCGAGTGCTTCTATCGAGAGTCTACTACCTCCGGAACTCTTCAGGTTCCCGATAAAAGCATTCGGGAACGACGAGCGGGGTTTGAGGTTGTATTTTTACTCTGTAATTTGAGTCAGCTCAGTATTAAACTGCTCGCCCAAAGCCCACCCTACAGAACACACCAAAGCCCCAAAACACGTCACCCTCGAGAGCTTCTATCGAGGGTCTACTACATCGGTAGTTCTTCAGGTTCCCGATAAAAGGCTCGGGAACGACGGTGTGTTTTGGATGGTGCGTTTGTGCTGTCATTTGAGTCCGCTCAGTATCAAAACAAAGCACTCAGAACCCCCAAACACGTCACCCTCGAGTGCTTCTATCGAGGGTCTACTCTCTGCGGAACTCTTCAGGTTTCCGATAGAAGCGATCGGGAACGACGAGGGGTTTGGATGGTGCGTTTGTACTGTAATTTGAGTACGCTCAGTGTCAAAACAGAGCACCCTACAGTAACCAAACACGTCACCCTCGAGCGCTCCTATCGAGGGTCTGCTACCTCCGGAACTCTTCAGGTTCCCGATAAAAGCACTCGGGAACGACGGGAAGATCGATGGTCAAATTCACTCGCGAGCAACGAGCATACGCACACGACTTAATACAAGCACCACCTTCTCACCTTAAAATAATTAATTTGAAAGTTTTTTATTGCTCGTCGTGTCTCTATACTTACTCAGGATGATAAGGGCAGAATCATGAATAAGAAATTGATAATCGGGCTAATTTTAGTGGTTGCTATCGTGTTACTTGGTGCGAATTTTGGTCAATATCTGACCCTAGAAAATGCCAAAGCACAACAACTGGCATTGAACGCTCAAATCGAAGAAAACTTCGTGCTTTCTGCTGCTCTGTATTTTATTGGTTATGTGTTCATTACCGCCTTTTCTATTCCTGGCGCTGCCGTGGTGACGCTGTTAGGTGCCGCCCTGTTTGGCTTTTGGAGTAGCTTATTGTTGGTATCTTTTGCTAGCACCATTGGCGCTACCTTGGCGTTTTTGAGTAGTCGTTACTTACTGCGCGATTGGGTTCAAGCGAAGTTTGGCTCGAAATTAGAGACCATCAACAAAGGGGTCGAAAAAGACGGTGCGTTCTATCTATTCTCTTTGCGTCTTATCCCTGTGTTCCCATTCTTCTTGATCAACTTGCTTATGGGACTCACTCCCATTTCTATCGCTAAGTTTTATGTATTCAGCCAGTTAGGCATGCTTGCAGGGACTATGGTGTATCTGAATGCGGGTACACAATTAGCAGAGATAGATAGCTTGTCAGGTATCGTTTCACCCACCGTATTAGCTTCATTCGCATTGTTAGGGCTATTCCCGCTGATAGCTAAATGGGTTATGGGCAAAATCCGTCCGCAGAACGGCTCAAGCACGGCATAACTGAGGAATACAATGAAACTATTTGTCGCGCAAAATCCCCCACAAGCTCACATACTTTGTGAGCTTTTGCTTAGTCACAACATTCAGGTTGAAGTGCGTGGTGAGGGTATGTTTGGCCTGCAAGGCGAGCTTCCAATGGACGATTCTAGCCTGCCCTATCTTTGGCTAATTGACCATCATAAGCAAGAACAAGCGAAAGAAGTGATTGCCGAGTTTGAGCGTAAGGGAAGTCATTCAAAAAATAGCGAGTGGCGCTGCGCTGAATGTGGAGAAGTCAACGAAGGGCAATTTGCCTTGTGTTGGCAGTGTGGCAGTTCTATGAGTTAGCTAGGTAGTAACTAACTCAAATCAACACACCTATGCTGGTTTGGTGTTAACCATAGATTGGATAAAGGCAATAGACTTCTGATTAAACTCTTGAGGGCGCTCCACATTGCACACATGGCCGCAGTCCTCAATCTCAACCAATTGGCTGTTTTGATGAACAGACACCATCTCTTTAACTGGCTTAATGAACATGTAGTCCTTATCGCCCATCAAATAGAGTGTTGGAATATCGAGTTCTTTGTCTTTGAAATAGCGCATAACCGGGTTAACGTCAGCCGCTAGCTTAAACCAACGTTTAAACTCTTTTTGGCATAACTTTCTCGCTTCACGAACGAACATTAAACGAGACTCAACCTGACCTTTCTGTGGCATCACGATCCAGGCAAACAGGCTATATAGCCACATATAAGGGATGATGTTCTTAAACAAGCCCCCTAGTTTTACCAAAATCTGTGAACGGGTATCAAAGCGTGTTACCGCGCCCCCCAACACCATAGACTTAACGCGCTCTGACGCCATCTCCGCCAAGGTACGCACAATAATGGTCCCGAGTGACATACCAACAAAGTGTGCTGACTTAATCTTCAAATGATCCAAGACATTTACAATGTCTTTAGTCACGGTCTCGAAGGTGTAGCGTTTGCTAATGATGTCTTGAAATAGGGTATTGGATTTGCCATGACCACGAAGGTCAATAAGCAGAATGTTGAAGTGCTCTTTGTAGGCTTTGATTTGCTTAAACCAAATAGAAGAACTGCCACCTGCACCATGCACAAACACCACCCATTCCTTAGAGTCAGGATGATGGTAAGTTTTATGAAATAAGAGTGGGTTAGATTCAGCTATTGCAGTCATTAATCACTTTGTAAATAAAGCCTATAGTGGCTCAATAGTATCATAATCAATCACAACACTGGCGCATCAGCCGGCGCAATTTGTAACAAACGGTGATCTGCTGCACAAGTTAGGCCTAATCATTACGTTGGAAAAAGAGCGTTAACGTGCCGAACTCAATACCGAATTTCCTGATGGAAGTTAAATTAAACAGATGCTTCTCGTCTTGGCGGTAAAGCCAGTCATCAAAACCCACCACAACCGTTGAGTCACCGCGAGGCAGCTCAAAATCATAGGTCCAGCGAAGCGCATTACCCACCTCTTCACCGCTGGCAACACCTATGATGTCATCAGCCCTGCCCTCGTAGGTTCCATCCTCTAGACGAGTAATGACCCAAATACGTGTCGATTCTTCACCATCATCAAACACAAAATCCTCGTTCAGGGTTAGCACGTTTCCCTCAACGCTTCCGTTCAAATCAACTTCAAAACGACGGGTTTGCTTGCCACTGCGGTCTTGCACCATTCCCCAGGCAGTAACGCTGCCTTCAAAGTAGCCAAACAGGTCGAATTTAGGGCCGTCCTGTTGGTAATCACTAAGGTCAGCGCTACAGCCCATGATATGAAGAACGCCTATAAGTGCTAAAAACGCTTTAACCTTTCGAGAGATCATCGTTGATTCATCCCTATCAGTTGCTGACGATGCTTAGGATATTCGGTATTTGGAGAAAGCCAGATAGCAAGAAAGGCATCATTCAAAGCCTCATTGGTAATGGTGCCGCGAAGCTGAGTGGCACCGTCTTGCGTAATGTATAGAAACGAACCTGTTTGCCCGTCTGTGATATACACCAGTTGTTCTCCTGTAGCTACATCTGGATAGATAGCATCTAGCCTCTCGGTCCATTGTTCAGAATCCGTCGGAGAGTAGCCAAGATGAAGCCATTGTTTCTTGGTTTCTTTAAGAAGATGCTTCTTGGAAATGTTTCGCTCGTAGGTGATAGCCAACGCAATAGGGTGAGGCGTGATGTCATTGTCTACAGTATAAACACCGTCGGGTGCACGAAGCTCCGAGGTATACACATCAAAGAACATAAAGTTAAGATCAGCTGAGCCCACCGTCGGCCAATGAGTCCATCCATTAACAACGTCGATGTTGTTGGAATTGTCTTGTACCTCAGAGGCTACTGCTCCAAATGATGTTAAGCTGGTTAGCAACAAGGCTTTAAGTGTGATGAGTCTCATGATGGTTATGTCCCTTTCCTCGTTTATCCAACGCTTTAAGGGAGTAGATGATCAGTGCAAAAAGTAAGAACCATTCTATGGTCAGAACAACGAAAGTCAGTCCGTCAGAATATGGCCATTGCACCGCACCTAGTTTCAACCCTGCAAAATAACTGCCGGCTGCTCCGAGCGCTCCTACCATACTTACGATAGAGAGAGGGAAACGGGTCAAAACTGTTTTCATTTGGTAGGCATACCATATAAAAATCACCCACAACAACATCAGCCAGGCTGGAATCCATGCCTGTGGAAACAAGAACAAGCCGATAAGGCCATGAAAGGTATCCAAGATGATGCCGGATATAACAAACGCCGATAACCAAGCAAGGTTGATCTCTTGTTTCTTCACCGAATAAACAAGCGTTGCTCCCACAGTAAGGAGCAATAGAAAAAAGGCGTTCTCTCTGCCAATGACAGCAAGGAACCACAGGCTTTGAAACCATATGGATTTAACCAGAAGCCCCTTATCCATCATCAGTTACTTTGGGTTGCGAAATGTTAGGTGAACGGTACTGATGCGTTGGGCGAGAAAACCGCCTTCGCAGTAGCACAGGTAATAGCGCCACATACGCATGAAGCGTTCATCATAACCAAAGCTTGCTAACTCTTTTTCAGACAGGTTAAAACGATGCAGCCACTCGCGAAGGGTCTTGGCGTAATCCATCCCTATGTCATGGAGATCATGCAAAACCAACTGGCTATGTTTAGTGGTTTGTTGCAATAAGTGGGTAACTGAAGGGAGGAAGCCGCCAGGGAATATGTATTTTTGGATAAAATCAACGCCCTTGCTGTACGATTCAAAACGTTGATCGGCAATGGTGATCGCCTGAATCGCCATAAGCCCGCCAGGTTTAAGAAGGCTCTGACACTTGTCGATGTAAGAAGGTAAGAACTCTCTCCCCACCGCTTCGATCATCTCAATGGACACCAGTTTATCGAACTGACCCTCAAGGTCTCGGTAATCCTGCTTCAAAAGAGTAACTTGATCAGACAGCCCTTGCTCCTGCACTTTTTGTGCTGCGTAGGCAAACTGCTCTTCTGAAATAGTGGTGGTCGTGACATGACAGCCATAGGTTTTGGCCATGTATATCGCCATACCGCCCCAACCCGTACCAATTTCAATGACCGTATCACCCGACTGCAACTTCAATTGCTGACAAAGCCTGTCCATTTTATTGATTTGAGCTTGCTCTAAGGTGTCTGAGCTGTTGTTGTAGACCGCCGCAGAGTAGAGCATGTTATTGTCTAGAAAACGCGTGTAGAGCTCATTGCCCAAGTCGTAGTGTGCCCCAATATTTTTCTTAGAATTGATGTGAGTATTTCTGTTTAGCCAGTGACCCACCTTATATGCCGCTCTTTTGAAAAGGCTTTGCTTGCTGTTCATGTTATCGAGAGAGTTGAGATTTAGTGCCATCAACTTCATCACTGCGGTAAGGTCGCTACTGTCCCACCATCCATCCATATACGCTTCTGCCGCAGCAATACTGCCACCGCTTAGCATTCGAGAATAAAAATCCGGATGGGATATTTCAATAGCGGCGTGAAAGCTCTCAGTTGCACAACCAAACTCTAAAGACTCTGAAACAGATTGCGATTCAAAGCGTTCGATGATGGTTAATCTGCCATGTTGCAGCTTTTGTAGGTGGTTAAGAAGAAGCGCGCGAGCGGACCGCTGTAGAGGCGAAAGATCCTTTTCGATAACCAAAGATTGTGAATCGTACATTGTGAAAAGCCTCCTGCTTTCTCATTATTTATTTTTTGCTGGATGCGGGTAGATGGGTACTTTCTTAATCCACAACTTCAATGCGTGCCAGTAAATGCCTGTGAGTACTTTTACTGTCAAAATCGGGGTACAGATCAATTGTTTAAGAAGATTTCTACTATTGAAGGCTCTCGCCTTCATTGACAGAGTCGCGTCAAACTCTTTGTTCTCTCTGTGGCACTCTAGATGAACCATCAACTTTTCTGAAAGTGGTTTGAGTCGCCACACATATTGCTGCTCTACAGGATTAAAAGGCGATACATGAAACGCCTTATCATGTTTCCAGTTTTCTCCGTTTTCTCCCTCATCGGCATCAATGGCATAGTAGTGTCGCTCGTTCCATGGCGTATTACTCACCTCAGCCAACAGCATCTGCCATTGCCCTTTACTATCATAAACATAGTAGAAATTGACGGGACTGAAGTAGAGGCCGAGATAACGAAGGTGGACAACAGCGACCACCTTACCGCTAAAGCGTTTTCCTGTTAGCTCAAACACCTTATCTTGAACCGCTGATTTTAGGCATCCCTCTCCTACGTAATCGCTACGATTAAAGCGAGCCCAGTGCCACCACTTTTCTCCAAATCCCCATACTGAATTTTTCAGTGACTGGAATTCATCGACATCGATGCTGGGCATAAACAGCGGGTAATTAAGGGCATGTTCTGTGGGAGAGAAGCGTCTATGCCTCACCGTGCCCACTAAAATTGCGCTGTTCATGCTGCGCCTTTCTCTTGAGTACGCGCTTGCATTGCTTCAATACCTTTCACTACCTGAAGTGCACTGTGCACGCCATCTTCATGAAAGCCATTGCGCCAATATGCACCGCAGAACCAAGTAGCATTATTGCCTTGAAGCTCTTCGCTACGCCCCTGCGCGGCAATTGACTCTCGAGTAAATACTGGGTGGTGATAGATGAAGCTACGTAAGATTTTGTTTTTATCAATATTCGGGCTGTTGTTCAGAGATACGCAGAATGTGTGCTCTGACTGAATGTGCTGCAAGATATTCATATCATAGGTTAGGGTCGGTAATCGGTTCTCTTGATCTTGGTCACCGGACAAATAGTAGTTCCACGAAGCCCACGCTTTATTTCGCTTCGGTAGTAGGTTGGTATCAGTATGCAACACCACTTCATTGGCTTGATAGCGCATGTCCCCCAGCACATCAGTCTCTAGCTGAGTTTGCTCCTCTCCTAGGATCTTCAGCGCCTGATCGCTGTGGCAAGCAAAGATCACCTGATCAAATTGCAGCCATTCGCCGTTTACTAATAATCGAACACCCATTGGCGTTCTCTGCACTTTTTCAACGGGAGAATTGAGCAAGATCTTATCGGAAAACCCTTGAGTTAACGGCTCAATATAGGCTCTAGAGCCCCCTTCTATCACGTACCATTGCGGTCTATTTTTGATATCAAGCAGGCCGTGATTGAGGAAAAAGCGCAAGAAGAAAGAAAGAGGAAATACGCGCATGTCTGCAAGGGTGGATGACCAGATCGCCGCGCCCATTGGCAAGATGTAGTTTTCACTGAAGTAGTCACTAAAATCATGTTGTTCAAGAAAAGAGCCGAGCGTTTGATCTTCAAGTGAATCATCACCTGCCAAGGATTTTGCAAGTTTATTGAAGCGAAGGATCTCAGAAATGAACGAGTAAAACTTGGGATTAAACCAGTTTCGTTTTTGAGCAAACAGTGTCGACAGAGCATGACCGTTGTATTCCAGCCCATTGCCATCGTTGCGTACGCTAAAGCTCATCTCGGTTGGGTTTCCACGCACACCTATCTCGTTCATCATCTCGATGAAATTGGGGTAGGTACGGTCGTTGTAAACGATGAATCCGGTGTCTACGGTATAGGGCTTACCTTCAACTTCAACGTCCACCGTCGCCGTATGACCACCAATGTAGTCATTCGCTTCAAATAAGGTTACGTCATGATCTTTATGTAGGCGGTATCCACAAGTGAGTCCAGATATCCCTGTACCTATGATCGCTATCTTCATTACTGTTTGTCCTTAATCAGTGTCTTGGCAAGATGATGCTGCATTGAGTACGGCAAGCTTCCCAAAATTCTCAATATCCACGTAAAACGCTTAGGAAAATAGATGTTGGTTTTGCCCGACTCTATGCCTTCTCGTACCGCCTTAGCTGCCTCGTTTACTTCAATCATCATCGGCATTGGAAAGTCGTTCTTGTCGGTGAGTGGGGTTTTCACAAAGCCCGGGAATACCGTGCTTACCTTGATGCCCTTAGGGGCGAGGTCAACGCCCAGCGTGCGAGACATATAACTCACCGCCGCTTTTGACGCGCCGTAGGCTTCGGCGCGAGGTAGTGCCATCTCGCTTGCGATAGAGCCCACAATCACCAGATGATGACCTGCAGTAAAGTGATGCTGGACGCCTTCGATGGCATTCGCCAGTCCGATGACATTTATGGTGAATACGCGCTTTATCAGGGCGGCATCCATTACCCCATCATCAATGTATTCACAGTCTCCAGCATTAAGCACCCAAGTATGTGGAACCGGGTCCAAATCCTGAAGGGCCTCCTTACACGAGTTAAGGTCGGTAAGATCAAATTGAAGTGGTTTTACGTGACTACCCAGAGAGGCGAGTTCCTGCAGTTTTTCAGCGTTTCGTCCGCACACATAAACGATCTGCCCAGACTCAGCATAATCTTTGGCAAGCTGCTGCCCTATCCCAGAGGTGGCTCCGGTAATCAAGATTGGGTTCATGATTGCCCCAACCTTTTTTTGATGGTCTTAATCACTGAACCCAGCACAGGGAGATTCTCATAGAGCATTTCTCCCATATCGAAAAAGTCACGATGATGAATCACCTTGCCATCGCGAAACTCCAAGTGGCTGATGCCTTGCACTGCGACCTCACTGCCTCCCTTTAGCTTGGGGTGGCGCAAACGCATAGTCCAAATGATGAACCCTGCATCGCCCGCTTGATGCTTACTCAAAATATCGAATCGGCAATCAATCACGTTCTGGTACAAGTTATCAAAATAAGACGAGAGCTCATCCCAGCCGTTTAGCTTATGGGCGGAGTCCTCAAAAATCACATCTTGATGATAGATTCGAGTAAGACTGTGTAGGGTGTCTTTACTCAGACTTTGATATACATCTGCAACAGTATCAATGTTCATCGTCCATTTCCTAATGGCTGTGACAGGGCGTCCCTCCCCGTCTGGTTTATTCAACCTTTATAACCTGATATTCGTTGGGTCTAGTTAAAGGTAGTGTATTTTGCGAAAACTTACCTTAACTACGTGTTTTACAAAGCATTAGATCAAAAAAAAGCTTGGTTTTTACACCAAGCTTTTTAATCAATATTCTTGCTAGCAAATTAGAACTGCTGAGTATTTCTCAACGCGTCAATTCGTTTGTCCAACGGTGGGTGAGACATAAGTAGCTCTGTTAGAGAGCTTTTACCGTTAATACCAAAGGCCATCATAGAGCCCTCGAGTTGAGGTTCATGGCTTGTTTTAAGACGCTCAAGAGCGGCGATCATCTTATGCTTACCTACTAAGTGCGCTGCACCTGCATCCGCATGGAACTCACGCTTGCGGCTGTACCACATGGTGATGAAGCTTGCTAAGAAACCAAACACTAACTCCAGTACCATAGACACACCGAAGTACACCATCATGTTAGTGCCGCCTTCTCCCTCATCACTGTTGTTATTGGCAACCATGTTGGCAATAAAGCGAGATAGGAAGATAACAAAGGTATTCACTACACCTTGCATTAGCGTCATGGTGACCATGTCACCGTTAGCAATATGGCTTACTTCGTGCGCCAGTACCGCTTCAGCTTCGTCTTGGGTCATGCTGTTTAGCAGTCCCGTAGACACCGCAACTAATGAATCATCACGCTTAGCACCGGTTGCGAATGCATTAATGTCTGCAGAATCATAGACGGCAACAGTTGGCATACCAATACCTGCCTGTTGTGCTTGACGAGAAACTGTCTCTAATAGCCAGTGCTCTGTTTGGTTGCGCGGGCTTTCTATCACCTGTCCACCCACAGAACGCAGCGCCATACTCTTTGACATCATCAATGAAATGAAAGAGCCACCAAAACCAAAGACTGCGGCCAACACGAGTAGACCTGATAGGCTACCGGATTGTATGCCAGTAAAAGCATAAACAAGGTTTAACACCACACTCAATACTGCAATTACAGCAAGGTTGGTCAGTAAAAATAACGCTACGCGCTTCATTCATTTTCTCCAAAGTAAGAAGCTAGAACAGTGTAATTATGGTTCCAATCCGAGACAGTAGACAAAGAAAGATCATCTTTGTTCCCAGAGGGGTATCTCAATTGGATTTGCAAGTTTCTGCTACCACATTCTATATATGTGGACGCGAAGCGAAAACTCAATAGCAGTAACAATTTGCGACAAAATGAGAGTTCTGTTCGCAATTGACGATTTTTTTAGCAAAGTGTCTTGCGTTAAATCAATGAATGGGTATAAATGTTAGCCAAGATATTTATTTTTTAACCAATCATTAACAAAAAAGGAGTGAGTTATGGCTGATGGTACTAATCATGAAATGGCGTTGGACATACTTCGTTGTCACCTTGGAATGAGCAAAGAAGAAGCCCTCGAAGAGCTAGGCATTTCCGATGCTGAATCTGTAGAGCAACAAGTATTAAACGCGCAATCGCAACTAGCTCGCGACACTAAATAGCTTGATACGAATAGAAAAAACGCCCTCTTTTTAAGAGGGCGTTTTGGTATTCAGTGATCACAAATACGTTTATATGATCGAATCAAGATTGATGTATTTGCTGAGATCTTTTTTCTTAACCCCACGCATGTACGGAATTTCACCAATCTTGGGTGCGCCAATTTGCGACTCTAAGAACGTAATAATGTCGCGGTAGTGCTCTTCACAAGGGTTCACTCGGTTGGCCACCCAGCCCAAAACCTCTAAACCATCGTTTTTGATTGCTTCTGCAGTCAAAATAGCATGACTTAAACAGCCTAGCTTCACGCCTACCACTAAGATTACAGGCAACTTCTCATCGGCAACCCATTCAGAAAGATAACGATCGTCTGCGATAGGCACTCGCCAACCACCGGCACCCTCAACCAATACAAAATCGGCATTTTCCTGATGCTGATGCAGTTTCTCAGAAAGGGGCGCTGTGTCGATTGGTTTATCGTCGATTTTCGCCGCTATATGCGGAGATGCCGGTGTCATTAACGCAACTGGGTTCACTTCATCGTAAGCAAGCTCAATACTAGCCGCCGATTGTAGATACAAGGCATCAGAATTGCGAGCACCCTCAGCGGTCATCTCACAGCCTGCAGCAACAGGCTTAAAGCCGATGGTCGACAATCCTCTTGCATTAAATGCTTGCAACAAAGCTCGTGAAACAACCGTTTTTCCTACATCCGTATCCGTTCCAGCAACGAAAATTGTCTTGTTCATTTCTTTATTAGCCCTAGGCAAACTTGGTAAGTTGCCGGTAATTTGAGATTGGTCTGAAATAATTGTTGATAGACCTGCTCTAGCTTAACCAATGAGCTTTTTTTGGTTAATCCTTGTGAGCGGCCACCTATTTGAGTCGCACCTATGCCTTTTAGATCTTTCATTAGCTCAAAGGCACTATGGTACCAATAGGTCATTTTTGCCAAGTCTACTTGAGAGCCATCACACTTCGATTGAGCCAACGCAATTTTTATTGCCTTTTCAGATACAAACTGCTTCACATGTTGATACTGATCAACATAGCTCCACGCCTGCTTTAATTCATACAGCGATCCCTCAACCAATGTAGAGAACAAGACATGCCCTCCCACTTTACACACGCGTTTTGATTCTCGGATAGGAACACTTAAATCCTCGCACCACTGCAACGCTAAACTCGAGACAACGTAATCAAAGCTATCATCAGCAAAGGGAAGAGCTTCAGCATCACCTAAGTAATAGGTAACCTGCTTTCCACAACGTAATCTAGCCTGATCTAACATTTTGTCCGAGAGATCTAACGCCACAACCTCAGCCCCTCGCTGCAGTAGTTTTTCGGTGAGATAACCTGTACCGCAGCCTACATCCAGAATCTGTTTACCTATCAGGCTTGCCGGCAGCCTTTCGAGTAACTTCTCTACCACGTCTCTTTGAAATCGAGCATGCTGGTCATAGTTAGAAGCTGCACGACCAAATGCGCTGGCAATGGCCTGTTTCTCTGGCGTAGCAATCAACACTCCATTTGAGCCCATGACTAACAACCCTCCTTGGCATACTGACATTCAAATTGCTTTAGCGATTGAGCAAGTTTGCTGATCTGTTCAAGCTTATGATTGGCCGATAATGTCACTCGAATTCTGGCCTTTCCTTTTGGCACTGTGGGCGGTCTAATTGCCGTTGCCCAAAGCCCTTGCTGGCGCAAGTAACTTGCCATCAACATGGCTCGGTCTGCAGAGCCTGCTAAGTAGGGTTTGATTGGCGTTTGTGTCTCTATAAAACCCGGAAGGTCACCGAGCAGGCGCGAATAGGTATGTTGTAAATCCGATAATTGGTCACGACGCCATTGCTGAGTGCGAGTGAGCTGTATCGCTTTAGTCACTGTGGCGGCCTGTGCCGGTGGCATCGCCGTTGAATACACAAAGTGACGCGCATACTGACGCAAATATTCGGCTATGGATGAGCTGCACAAGATCGCTGCGCCTTGCACGCCTAACGCCTTACCAAAGGTCACCACCAGCAATTGAGGCTTTATTGAAGACTCTGCGCAGCTGCCTTTGCCTTCCTTGCCTAACACCCCTATGCCATGGGCATCGTCAACCATCAGCCAGCAATTTTGTTTGTGGCTCTGAATTTGAATATCAGCCAGTGGGGCTTTATCCCCATCCATACTAAATACCCCTTCAGTGACCACTAAACCTGAGCCATTGCGCTCAATCAGATCACTTAAGCGCTGAGTACTGTTATGAGTGAACCGGTATTGGGTTGCGGGGCTTAACATGCCAGCCTCCATCAGAGATGCGTGATTGAGTTTGTCTTGATATAAGCAATCACCCTTTTCAAGCAACGCAAAAAGAGCGGCTTGATTGGCACTAAACCCTGAATTAAACAATACCGCCTGTTCATATCCAAGCCAGTCACATAAGGCATCTTGCAGTTGCAAATGTGCGTAGGAAAACCCTGTCACCATAGGCGAGGCGGCGCTGCCTACACCGTGACGATCCACCGCCGTTTTCCACGCCTCTTTCAAGGTGTTGTCATTGGCAAGCCCTAGGTAATCATTACTAGAAAAATTAACGAAGCCCTGCTCAGCGATTTGGACCTGTGCTGTATTTCCGCCATGAACAGGGGTGAGGGTTCTAAGTAGCCCCTGTTCACGTCTTTGTTGCAGTGCGCTCGTGATCCTCGATTCAAACAGTGGCATCGTAGAAAAGATCATCTTTTGTCGGTCTTGCAGCCACCCTTTCAGTGACCTGCTCGAGCAATTCATGCTCTTGGATCTGATCAGGTTTCTGGCTGGTTGCTAGTGTATTGATACCCAACTTTTTAAATAGCTGCATATCGCTATCTTCATCAGGATTCGGCGTTGTTAGAAGCTTGCAACCATAGAAAATGGAGTTAGCACCCGCCATGAAACACAGCGCCTGCATTTGCTCGTTCATGTTTTCACGGCCAGCCGACAAGCGCACAGCCGATTCAGGCATCATTATGCGAGCAATGGCAATCAGTTTGATGAACTCAAATGGGTCGACATCGTCAACGTCTTGCAGTGGTGTGCCCTTTACTTTCACCAGCATATTGATAGGAACGCTCTCAGGGTGAACCGGCAAGTTCGCCAATTCAGCCAATAGACCTGCGCGATCTGCAGTGCCCTCGCCCATGCCAATAATCCCTCCGGAACAGATTTTCATTCCGGCTTCACGCACATGGGACAAGGTATCTAAGCGGTCTTGGTAGGTTCTGGTGGTGATGATGTTGCCATAATACTCTGGCGAGGTGTCTAGGTTGTGGTTGTAATAATCAAGCCCTGCAGTAGAAAGCTCTGATGCCTGCTCAGGCGTCAACATACCTAGAGTCATGCAGGTTTCTAAACCTAAAGACTTCACGCCCTTAATCATATCGGTCAGCAAAGGCATATCGCGGGCTTTAGGGTTCTTCCAAGCAGCGCCCATGCAAAAGCGAGTAGAACCTGAGTTTTTCGCCTTCTGCGCGGCTTCTAATACTCGCTCTACTTCCATTAAGCGCTCTTTATCCACGTCAGTGCGGTAATGGGCACTTTGTGGGCAGTATTTACAATCCTCGGGGCACGCCCCTGTTTTTATGGAAAGCAATGTACTGACTTGAACATAGTTATGTTGCTGGTGCTGACGGTGAACGGTCTGTGCTTGATACAACAGATCCATAAACGGGAGATTAAGTAGTGTCTGGACCTCTTCAACTGTCCAATTATGACGAACTTCCACGCTGTTATCCTTTTCTAAATTCATTGTCTAAACGGCATTATTTTTAATGCTCTGTTGCTTGGCTAGTCTAACCTGAAGCGATACACTGTCAACACAGCAAGGATAACTTTGTTTACTAACGAACATTAATTGAACAATTTGAGCTCTTTTATGGATTTAAGCTTCGACAAGCAACACCTTTGGCACCCGTACACCTCAACTCTGAGCCCTCTCACCTGCTACCCAGTGTCATCAGCATCGGGTGTTACATTGCGATTAGAAGATGGCACCGAGCTTATTGACGGTATGTCTTCGTGGTGGTCTGCAATACACGGCTACTCACACCCAAAGCTAAATGCAGCGGCTCACCAGCAAATTGATACTATGTCCCATGTGATGTTTGGCGGCATTACCCATGAGCCCGCCATTGAGCTTGGGAAAAAGCTACTCGATCTTGCACCCAAAAATCTCCAGCACATCTTTCTTGCTGATTCGGGTTCGGTGGCAGTGGAAGTAAGCCTCAAGATGGCACTGCAGTACTGGCACACCTTAGGTGAGCGTCGCCCCAAGTTTCTCACCCTACGACACGGTTATCATGGCGATACCTTCGCTGCGATGTCGGTGACCGATCCTGACAACTCAATGCATTCACTGTACAAAGGCTTTCTACCTGAACACATCTTTGTGGACTCCCCTCAGTGTGGCTTCTTTGATGATTGGGATGAAGCCGATATAGCGCCAATGCTCGATGCCCTTGAGGTTCATCATCGCGACATAGCCGCCATCATTTTAGAGCCCGTAGTCCAAGGCGCAGGCGGAATGCGTCTGTATCATCCAAGCTACTTAAAACGCGTGCGAGAATTGTGTGACCACTACGGCATCTTGCTCATTGCTGATGAAATTGCCACTGGATTCGGCCGAACAGGAAAGATGTTTGCGGTAGAGCATGCTGGCATAGAGCCAGACATTCTATGTGTAGGTAAGGCTTTGACCGGTGGCTATATGACCCTGTCAGCAACCCTTGCTACACCTAAGGTTGCTAATACTGTCTGCGGAGGAGAGGCTGGGTGCTTTATGCATGGGCCTACCTTTATGGGTAACCCACTCGCCTGTGCGGTAGCCTCTGCCAGTTTAGAGATACTGCAATCAGGTCTTTGGAAGCAGCAAGTGGCTTCCATAGAACAGCAGTTTTCTCAATCACTGTGTACGTTATCGCACTATGAGCTTGTAAAGGAGACCCGTTACCTAGGTGCTATCGGTGTGGTAGAGACACATAAGCCGGTCAATATGGAGAAGATCCAAGCACACTTTGTTGAGCAGGGAGTGTGGATACGCCCCTTTGGCAGGCTGATTTATATTATGCCACCCTACATTATCAAGCCGAATGAGTTGCAGAGGTTGATAGAGGCTATTGAAAGCGCGGTACAAGATAAGGGGCTGTTTTTATAGCTAACCGAGCGATTGTCATCCTGAAAGTTGCGAAGCAACTGTCCAGGATGTTAATTATTACTGAATCTAAAATTGTGCGTCCTAAGGTCCTGACTTTCGTCAGGATGACGCAATTATATAAAGTAATCTAATGCTGTTAATCGTCACCAAGGGCTCTATAGATCTTACCGACAATTGCCTCTGAAATCATGATGGCAAAGACCACACCGAAGAAGGCAACGATACCGTTGTATGGGCCACTGAATACCACTGAATCCCCGAACACAAAGTCTATAGCAGCAAGCATGACGAACTTTGAGCCCACCAGGATAATGTAGGTGGTGATACCACGATACACCTTAGGTGCAGTGCCCGGCTTAGACTTAAAGTAATTCGCTAGCTTATGCTCTAAACCAATGGATAGCTTCAGTAGTAACTGCAGCAATATCGCCGCACCTAGCGAAACAATAAATGAGGAAATATTGACGTACTGCCAGAACTCATCCAGTAAATTAAGTACGGTCAAATCGACCAAAATCGCTAAGGTATAACCGACAAATAGTTTTTGGGGAGTGCTAAAATACTCCAAGCCTTGTTTTTTCTCTTCCATAAGAACCTCCTACAAAACAAAGATTTACAATCCATTAACACATATTCAAAGTAATTAATCCATTACTATTTGTTTAATAGAGAGATCCATTTTCACTAGGCACAAAAAAGCCGGCTAACAAGTAGCCGGCTATTCATACAATCAGCAATTAACCAATGTGAGTTTGACCACCCATGTATGGTTGAAGTGCAGCAGGGATCTCAATGCGACCATCTGCTTGTTGGTAGTTCTCTAGGATCGCTACCATGGTACGACCTACTGCTAGGCCAGAACCATTAAGTGTGTGCAGAAGCTCTGGCTTCTTCTCACCCTTACGACGGAAACGCGCTTGCATGCGACGTGCTTGGAAATCAGCAGTGTTCGAGCAAGAAGAGATTTCACGGTACGTTTTTTGTGCAGGAACCCAGACTTCTAAGTCATAAGTCTTACGAGCGCCGAAGCCCATATCGCCAGTACAAAGCACCACTTTACGATAAGGAAGCTCTAGCAACTGAAGCACTTTCTCAGCGTGACCGGTGAGTTCTTCCAAAGCATTCATTGAATCTTCTGGACGCGTGATCTGAACAAGCTCAACCTTGTCGAACTGGTGCATACGGATCAAACCGCGTGTATCACGACCGTAAGAACCCGCTTCAGAGCGGAAGCATGGCGTGTGAGCCGTCATCTTGATTGGCAGGTCTGCTTCATCAACGATGGTATCACGTACCATGTTAGTCACTGGAACCTCAGCAGTAGGAATAAGAGAAAGCTTACGAGGCTCTTCGTCATTCACTTTTTCTGTTAGTGGCTCAGTGTGGAATAGGTCTTCACCAAATTTAGGTAGCTGACCTGTGCCAAATAGGCTTTCTGAGTTCACTAGGTACGGTACATACATTTCTGTGTAGCCGTGCTCATCCGTGTGCAGATTCAGCATGAACTGCGCAATAGCACGGTGAAGGCGAGCAAATTGGCCCTTCATCACGATGAAGCGTGCGCCCGTGATTTTGGTTGCGCTAGCAAAGTCTAGACCACCAGCCATCTCACCAAGATCGACATGATCTTTTACTTCAAAATCGTACTCTTTTGGCGTGCCCCAACGAGAAATTTCTACGTTCTCGTTTTCGTCTTTGCCGTTTGGTACAGAATCATCTGGAAGGTTAGGTACAGACAGCGTGATGTCTTCTAGCTGAGCTTGAACTTCTGCTAGTTCGATTTTCTTCGCATCTAGGTCAGAACCAAGAGTACCGATCTGTTTCTTGATCTCTTCAGCGCCCTCTTTATCGCCAGCTGCCATTTTTTGGCCAATTTGCTTGGAGATAGAGTTACGTGAGGATTGCAAGTTTTCAACATCAACCTGAATAGCTTTGCGCTTTTCTTCTAGTTGGCGAATGGTATCAACGTCTAAGGTAAAGCCTCGACGCGCTAGTTTTGCTGCTGTTTCGTCCAGCTCTGTACGAAATAATTTAGAATCTAGCATTGCTAATCCTGCGTGTAGTTAACGATAACTCTCAAGGAGCTAAAAAGGGTAAAATTTCAATCGAACAAAGATATCTAAAAAACACTACTTTTTGTAGCGCTTTCGTGTGCTTTTTTCGTCTAAAGAATGGAGATAGTTCAGCTTTTCAGCAATTTTTGTTTCTAGGCCACGATTTTCTGGGAAATAGTAGCGAGTCTCGCTCATTTCTGGAGGGAAATAGCATTCCCCTGCCGCATAAGCGCCAGGTTCATCATGAGCATAACGATACTCCTCACCATAGCCTAATTCTTGCATCAACTTAGTCGGTGCATTACGGAGGTGGTGTGGCACTTCTAGCTCTGATGTGTCGTCTGCATCTTGCAACGCTTGTTTCCACGCTGTGTAAACGGCGTTACTCTTTGGCGCGCACGCTAAATAGACCACGGCTTGCGCCAGAGCCCTTTCGCCTTCTGCAGGACCTATGCGTGTAAAACAATCCCACGCGCTAATCGCCACTTGCATGGCACGGGGATCAGCATTGCCAATATCCTCAGATGCAATGGCTAGCAAACGCCGAGCAATATACAAAGGGTCACAACCCGCCTTGATCATACGAGCACTCCAATACAAGGCCCCATCAGGGTTTGAGCCTCGAATTGACTTATGCACCGCAGAAATCAGGTCATACCAAATATCGCCTTTGTTATCGAAGCGTGCGACCTTAGAGCCTGCTACCTGTGCGAGCAGTTCAAGGTCTATTTGCTTAATGCCGTTTTTCTCTGGCGCCATATCAAACAACAGCTCTAAGTAGTTCAGCGCCATACGCGCATCACCGCTGACAAGTTCCGCTAAGCGCTGATCGCTCTCACCGATAAACTCCGCCTTAAGCTTACCTAAACCGCGCTCATCATCGTTTAAGGCCTGCTGAATCACTTGCTCGATATCTTGCGTATCGAGGGAGGCAAGCTTATACACTCGCGCTCGCGATAGCAGTGCGTTATTGAGCTCAAAGGAAGGGTTTTCGGTGGTTGCCCCGATAAAGGTCACCGTGCCATCTTCAATATGCGGCAAAAAGGCGTCTTGCTGGCTCTTGTTGAAGCGATGCACCTCGTCGACAAACAAGATAGTGCGATGTCCCGCCATCTTGTTGTCACGTGCCTTTTCAATGGCGGCTCGAATGTCTTTCACCCCAGAGGTCACGGCAGACACGCGCTCTACCCTAGCATCGGCATAGCTTGCGGATACCTCTGCTAATGTGGTTTTGCCTGTGCCGGGTGGGCCCCATAGGATCATGGAGTGAAGCTGTCCTGCCTGCAAAGCACGATATAAGGGCTTACCCGGGCCTAAGACATGTTGTTGACCTATGTATTCCTCAAGGGTTCTTGGGCGCATGCGCGCAGCAAGGGGACGAAAATCCTCCCCCGTTGAGAAATCAAATTGCATATTGCTCATGATATAGGTTTAGTTACGCTGGTCGTCAACTTCAACCCCATTTGGGATTTCAAATACGAAGCGCGACTTAGCCGGTGTTTGGGCACGGTAGTCATTAAAGGTAAACTTACTGCGCTGACCATCTTGCTCCACCACGTTAAAGCCTGAGATTGCTCCCGCTTTGTTGATGTCAATTTGAAACTGGCCCTGTGTAGAGGTTTCGTCCGTTGGCGTTAAGGTAAAGCGATCGCCATTTTGAATTACGTTGTATTTGTCCCAATCGCTGGCTTTATTGCGGGTTAGCAGTACAAACGGCGTTTGCTCTGTGGCTTGCTCTTGCCAGTAAATACTCACTTGTTCAATAAACGGGCTGTAGTACCACAGTGTTTCGCCATCAGACACTAATACGTTTTCGTCGGGTGTATTGGTGGTCCAGCGAAAGAGGCTCGGCCTTGCGATCTCAACGGAACCCGTGCCTTCCATAACGACTTCATCATCTGGGCTCACAACGGTTTGTGAAAACTGCGCAGTAAAGCCATCGGTTTTATCAAGGCGTTGTACAAGCTCTTGCTGAGGGTTGGCAGACACAGCGCCTGAAACCAACACCAATAAACTTACTAATATTTTCTTCATACTACTCTCTGAATACTGGGCCAAGAGGCCCTATTACATATCTTTAATTGGCGGCGGTGCAAGTACCTCTCGGTTACCATTATGCCCCGGAGCCGATACGATACCTTGCGCTTCAAGTTGTTCTACTATGCGAGCAGCTCGGTTGTAACCGATCTTAAATTTACGCTGCACGCCTGACACAGAGCCACGACGCGTCTCAGTAACATGCTCAACCACCTGGTCAAACAGCGGGTCCGTGTCCTCTTCCCCTTCCATTTTTTCACCCGGAAGCAAGGTTTCTGGCGACTGTTCACCCTTAGTGATCTCATCGATATACTGAGGTTTACCTCGCGCCTTCCAGTCATTCACTACCGCGTGCACATCATCATCTGAAGCGAACGCGCCGTGTACACGAATGGTATGGCTAGAGCCAGGTGGTAGATACAACATGTCACCCATACCTAGCAGCGACTCTGCGCCACCCTGATCTAGGATGGTTCGTGAATCAGTCTTGGTCGATACCGTAAACGCAACACGCGTCGGAATGTTCGCCTTGATCAGGCCTGTAATCACATCCACCGATGGACGCTGCGTGGCCAGAATAAGGTGAATACCCGCCGCACGCGCCTTTTGCGCGATACGAGCAATCAGCTCTTCAACCTTCTTACCCACCACCATGATAAGGTCGGCAAATTCGTCAACCACCACCACGATGTAAGGCAGTTTTTCAAGCAATGGCGCTTCTTGATCCATACTGTCGCCCGGTTGCCACAGTGGATCATGGATTGGATGTCCTGCATCCGCCGCCATTTTCAGCTTCTCGTTAAAGCCTTTCAAGTTTCGTACGCCAAGGGCGGACATTAGCTTATAACGGCGCTCCATCTCACCCACACACCAGCGAAGGGCATTCGACGCATCCTTCATATCTGTAACCACTTCGGACAACAGATGAGGAATTCCTTCATAGATAGAAAGTTCTAGCATTTTCGGATCAATCATGATGAAACGCACATCATCTGGTGTTGATTTATACAACATACTCAGAATCATGACGTTTACACCTACAGACTTACCCGAACCTGTAGTACCGGCTACTAACACGTGCGGCATCTTAGACAAATCAGCGACAACCGCATCACCGGCAATGTCTTGACCCAGCACTACCGCTGTTGGCGATTTATTCTCGATAAACTGCGGGCTACAAACCACATCGGACAAAAATACCGTCTGACGAGTCATGTTTGGAAGCTCTAAACCCACGTAAGGCTTACCAGGAATCACTTCAACGACACGCACTGCTAATGCAGATAGCGAACGCGCCAAATCCATGGACAAACTGGAAATCCTAGACACTTTGACCCCTGGCGCAAGGTCTAGTTCAAATCGAGTGATAACAGGTCCAGGGAAAATACCTACGACCGCTGCCTTAATTTTGTAGTCCGCCAGTTTGGACTCAACAAGACGCGCTATGTTTTGCAGCGCTTCTCTATCAATATGGTTTTCACGCTTTTCAGGATGATAAAGCAGTTCCAACGTCGGCATTGGACTGGTTGGCACGGGTAGGTCAGCATCTTTACGAATCAAGAATGGATTTTGAGAGGCCGCTTGTCTGGCTTTCTCATCGGCTATTTGTTTAGCAAAGGCTTCGGCATCCGTTAACTCTTCAACGATGACTTCTTCATCTTGTTCTTGCGCTTGTTCTTGTTCAGAAGCGGCAGTCTGCTCTTCCACCTCATCAAGGGATTCCATAGAGATGCTTGGCTGTGGCTTTTCTGCTTCTTCGACAATATCAAAGTCAGAAGAATCTCCGACTAGCTCTGCGTCATGATTGTGTGAATGTTGCTGTTCATCTTCAAGTAGCGGATCACGGTCTAGCGTTGGAGGCTGGAAGCTTGGCTTCTCTTCTACTATCTCTTCCGTGGCAGAAAAATGCTCTTCCACCTCAGGAATCACCATTTCTGGAGTTGGATCTTGGTTAGATTCTGGGGCCTGAGTAACTGTACCTATTGTCGGTTCTTCAGTATCCGCGTAATCATTCGCCAGTTGGGCATCGCGCTCAAGCTGATCTATCGGCGCATTGAGGTTGCTGGTTCTATCGAAGGTAAAGGTTTCGTCTTCGCTGTCCTCAGGCATATAGATCTTGTATGGGGTTTCTTCTGCAAGCGCTTCAGTAGATGGCGCGAGCAACGGATCTTCTGTTATCGGACTCTCAGTATTCTCTAACGTAGGTTGCAGAGCTTCTGGAGAAGTATCTGCATAAACCAATTTTTGATCGTCAAGGCGCGTAGGTTCAAGCACTTGCTCTTTGTCACCACGGACAAAGTTCAAGCAAGAGGTCACGCACCATAAGGTGCCCTGACCGATGCGTTCAACAATCGATAGCCAAGAGATACCGGTAAACAGAGTAAAAGAGGCGCCCCAGAAAAATAGCAGCGCAAGGGTACTGCCTAGGCTGTTGAGCGTTGGAAGTGCCAGACTGGTGATCACATCACCCACCACGCCACCGGATGAGAAGTACCAGATGTCATCAAAGTTCAGATCCGCTAGGCCACAACTGGTTACAATTAACAGTGCACCGCCAAGCAACCTCGTGCCCCATAGCATCAAATCTACAGGTTCTGTGTCTGTGCGTTTACGAAATACAATCCAAGAAAGTAGAACGATAATGGCTGGTACAAAATAGGCCAGAACGCCGAAGGTGAATAACAATGTATCACCTATCCAGGCACCCATTAGGCCACCCGCATTCTTCACTTCCCCACCCCACGCCGTTTGCGACCATGAAGGATCTGCTGGGTTAAAGGTAATCAGTGATACTGCCATAAGGACAGCAAGCAATACGCCAATGATAAGACACCCTTCTCTGAGGCGTTGAATGCCGGTGAGATTGGGTTTGGCCTTGTGAGGAGACTTGTGAACTACTGTTCGAATTTTGGGATTTCTTTTCAACATATCCATTGCATGCGGGTCTTAGTCGGATAAACGACACGAGCGACTAATGTCGCCCGTGATTATCTTCATTTAAACACATGCTGAGGTAAAAACCCAAATAGAACCTCAGGGAATCAGCAATTTAGCGAGTTTTGATCACTAGGTTATTGCTCTGCTTCACTTCTTCCATGACGACATAAGTACGAGTGTCATTCACACCCGGCAGGCGTAGCAGGGTGTCGCCTAGCAATTTACGATAGGCACCCATATCAGATACACGTGTTTTCAATAGGTAATCGAAATCACCTGAAACAAGATGACACTCTTGAATGTCGTCTAGCTTTTGTACTGCAGTATTGAACTGCTCAAATACATCTGGCGCACCACGATTTAGGGTGATCTCTACAAATACCAGTAGAGAGGCATCTAAATATTGGGGGTTAAGTTGTGCGGTATATCCTAAAATATAACCTTGACGCTCAAGACGTCTTACCCTTTCCAAGCAAGGGGTTGGCGACAAACCAACACGCTTAGACAGTTCTACGTTAGAAATTCGGCCATCTTTTTGCAGTTCATTAAGAATATTTCTGTCTATACGGTCCAGTTCCTTGGACGGTTTACTCGCTTCTAACATGGTTTTGTTCCACCTTTTTACTTCCTTGCAACAATATACACTACAATATTAAAATATTCAGCATCAAATTTTGAATAAACGGTTCTATACTAGTTGATAACACCCCACATAAGCAATTTATGCAGTTACTATAACTAGAAAACAATAAGGAGTCAGGATGATAATTGGTATCCCTAAAGAGATTAAGAACCATGAGTACCGAGTTGGTATGGTCCCAGCCAGCGTGAGAGAAGTTATCTCTAACGGACACCAAGTTATAGTTGAAACGCAAGCCGGCAGCGGCATAGGTTTCAGCGACGATGACTATATCGCAGCAGGTGCATCCATTCTTCCAGCCGCAACGGAAATCTTTGCTCAGGCAGAAATGATCGTGAAGGTAAAAGAACCTCAGGCCATTGAGCGAGCAATGCTTCGCGAAGGGCAAATCTTGTTTACTTATTTACACTTAGCTCCTGATTTTCCACAAACTGAGGAACTAATCAATAGCAAAGCGGTATGCATTGCGTATGAAACCGTGACCGACCGCTTAAATCAGCTACCTCTTCTTGCACCAATGTCAGAAGTTGCGGGCAGAATGTCCATCCAAGCCGGTGCACAAGCCTTAGAGAAATCCAATGCTGGCAGAGGCCTTTTGCTGGGTGGAGTACCCGGTGTTGAGCCTGCAAAAGTGGTGATCATTGGCGGTGGTGTTGTTGGCTCAAACGCCGCTCGAATGGCTGTCGGTATGCGTGCTGATGTGACTATCCTTGACCGAAACATTGATACGCTTCGCGCTCTTGATGAAGAGTTCCAAGGACGTGCAAAAGTAGTTTATTCCACTGAAGAAGCACTAAGTCGTCATGTATTAGAAGCCGATTTGGTTGTGGGCGCGGTATTGATTCCAGGTGCTGCAGCGCCAAAACTTGTTACAAAAAAACACATTGAATCAATGAAACCTGGTGCCGCTATCGTGGATGTGGCCATTGACCAAGGTGGTTGCTTTGAAACCTCCCATGCAACGACTCATGCTGATCCAATCTATATTGTCGATGATGTGGTTCACTATTGCGTAGCAAACATGCCTGGCGCGGTAGCTAGAACCTCTACCTTTGCCCTCAATAACGCGACCCTGCCTTATATCATCAAACTGGCAAACAAGGGTTATAGACAAGCGCTTACTGAAGACAAAGGCTTCCTGAACGGCCTTAACGTCATTCATGGTGTCGTGACATGTAAAGAAGTCGCCGACAACTTCAACCTAGAATATGTTGAGCCTAGCAAGGCGATAGCACTATTTTCTTAATAACGCCGGACACCCATTGCCGAGGTTTCTTATCGGCAATCTCTTGGTTGTGAAGATCCCCGATAAGAGCGCTCGGGGACGACGGGATTAGACTGTCAGCTATCGACTAGCCATTATCCTGCGCGTCATTGCCGAGGTCTTTTATCGGCAATCTCTTGGTTGTGAAGATCCCCGATAAGAGCACTCGGGGATGACGGGATCAGACTGTCAGCTATAACACCGCGTGTATGAGAATATTACGCGGTGTTATTTTTTTTTCGCAAAACTCCGTTAGATGAACCTTATAGCCGTGCTCTTGCAGATAGAGAGATTTATCTAGGATAAGCCACATCTCTAATGGTCGATGAAAAGCCATTTGCACTAAGCTGAGCTTTTCCATTCGCGCAAAACGCGCCTCTCCTAGTCTTTGATAACGCTTAAAATCACAATCGGGTAACTGAAAGCCCTTTCGCTGCGCCGCCCACTCACAAAACTCAATGAACCCAAGCTGCAACTGAGACTTCTTGACGCTTGGAATGGGTTGATATTCGCTCAAGCCTAGCTCTTCTCGTAAAAGCTCATCCAGCCCAAGTCGATAACTCATTTCTTGATATCGATGGCGCTCCACTCTCTCGCCGCCGGTGACCGTTTCCTGTAAAGGAATACGCAGCTCTGACTTGGATAGTGCTAAAGCTGACTGCTTTCCCAAACTCGAAAGAGGCTGATACTGCTCATCCTGTATTAAGTGATAACAACAAGGCGCTATTGATAGCGCGGCTAACTGGTGATCCATCGCGTGCTCCATCAAAGAAACATGTAAATCGCCGCAGGCATGCAAAGCGACGGCATGTTGCTTGTGATTAAATATATGTTGATGGTCACAGTTAAAGGCATCACCCTGAATAAAGGTGACAGGAAGATTTTGCTTGTGAGCCTCGGCCTGTCCAAGCTCACAAAGTGGCTGTTGCCACTCAAAACTGGTCACCGCCTGCCCCGAATGATGCGCGAGTATTCGCCCTAAGAATCCCTTACCGGCACACCACTCTAACCACTCCGCGCCTGAATGCGCTGAGAGCGCCCGAGAGCCCATAGCCGTGATTTGTTCTAGCTTTCTTCCGGGTATTCCAGTGGCAAGATGAGAATCAAGCTCTAGTGGCGTTGTCGATGAGTGCTCAAGCGTCACTAAGGGCTCTATATCCTTAAGTTCGGGTATAAATGTTTGTAGCTGCTGATACACACTCGATACGTCGTGCTTTAGGGAATGAGCATCGGACGCAGATAAACCGTCAAGCCAGGTTGCCAATGGCGTATCCGCAAATCGGTGTTGTCGAGAGCGACTCTCGTGAAAAGGCTCAAAACGCCAAAAGTGTTGGCATTTAAGCAATAGATGATCGAGCGGTGTAAAGTGTGTGAGCATGCTTCCCCCTAAGGTGTTTATTTTAGAGGGAAGCGAATCAATTAGGAATGTTTAACGGACCGGAAGCTCAATATCCTTGAACATTTCAGTGATTTCATGATTGTTTTTCAACGAAATCGCCTGCTCTACCACTGGACGGGTTAAGTGCGGCGCGAAACGCTCCACGAAATCGAACATGTAGCTACGCAAGAAGGTGCCTCGTCTAAAGCCAATACTGGTGGTGCTTGCCCCAAAGATATGACTGGCATCAATCGCCACTAAGTCTTTATCTTGCTCTTCATCGATGGCCATACTCGCGATAACGCCCACACCGATCCCCATGCGCACATAGGTTTTGATGACATCAGCATCGGTGGCGGTGAATACGATTCGTGGTGTTAAACCAGCATTGTTGAAGGCTGCATCTAGCTCCGAGCGCCCGGTAAAGCCGAAGACATAAGTCACTAGTTGATATGCGGCAAGGTCTTCAATGGTCACGTTCGCCTTATTGGCCAGCGGATGGTCACGCGTCACCACTATTGAGCGATTCCAGTGATAGCACGGTAGCATGATGGCATCATGGTAAAGGTGTAGAGCCTCCGTCGCGATAGCGAAATTGGCAGTACCCTTGGCAATGGCCTGAGACATCTGTGAAGGTGTCCCTTGGTGCATATGTAGGGAAACCTTAGGATATCTCGCGGTAAAGCCTTTGATAACATCAGGAAGTGCGTAGCGGGCCTGAGTATGGGTGGTAGTGATGTTCAAGGTGCCCATTTCTGGATGGGTGTGCTCGGAGGCGACGGACTTTATCGATTCCACACGAGATAAGATCTCTCGAGAGATTTTGACAATGTCTTCGCCCGCTGGGGTCACCTGAGTCAGGTGCTTACCGCTTCGTTCAAACACTTGTATTCCAAGCTCATCTTCAAGCAGTCTCACCTGCTTACTGATGCCCGGCTGAGAGGTATAAAGACTCTCCGCGGTGGCAGACACATTGAGATTGTGATTAACCACTTCCACTATGTATCTTAATTGCTGTAGCTTCATGCTATGCCTCGTATTCCTTTACATATAATGATTAGTTATAACGTTTTTGGATTAGTATGAAAAGTAGTTTCATTGATATTCATGATATAAGGTCACTATAGACACAGCGAAACAAATTTCTTAGGCTACGGCATCGCTGTAATGACAATGGATCTCTCATGTATCAACACCTTCTCGAACCCATTCACCAATTTCTCAACTGCACTACTCCAACACAATGGATAGAGGAAGCAAAAAAACCTGAGCGATTGCCTGTAGTTCTTATCGACCACCTGCTGTGTGAATTAAAAGCCGGTCAGTCCGCCATGTTCCTGATCCGTAAATACGCGGCAAACAATGAGAGCAAACAGCAGCTGTTGGAATGGTTCAAGCCCTATGAAGAATTTGCCTACAAGGGTATTGGTGACCTGAATACCTTAAAAGGTAAAAGCAATATCTCAAAAGGCATTATTGCTCAATCCGATTCACCGTATAGCCAAGACCTTATCGATAAGATGGTGTTGCTGATCAAAGAAGAGCTACATCACTTCTATCAAGTGCTAGAGATCATGGATAGCCGCGACATTGAGTACAACCATGTACCCGCCAGCCGTTATGCGAAGGGTTTGCTTAAGCATGTGAAGACCTATGAACCACAGACACTCATTGATAAGTTGATTATTGGCGCATTTATTGAAGCAAGATCGTGCGAGCGCTTTGCTGCTCTGGCGCCACATATGGATGATGATATACAGAATTTCTATATCTCTTTATTGCGCTCAGAAGCTAGGCACTATCAAGATTATCTAACCTTAGCTCAGCAGATTGCCAGTGAAGACATTAGTGAGCGAGTAGAATATTTTGCGAGGGTTGAGGCTGAATTAATTACTACACCGGATGTTGAGTTTAAATTTCATAGTGGTGTGCCTGTTTAAGAACAAATAGACAGTAATACTAGTTAAATCGTCATACTGGAAACCGCGACGCGGTTATCCAGTTATCTTAGAGAGTGACAGTGGTGGGCGTTGAGCTATCAGCTATCAGCTATCAGCTATCAGCTATCAGCTATCAGCTATCAGAGTCATCCTGATGTAAATCAGGAACTTAGGAAGCACTTTTTCTAAATTTAGAACTTTCTAAGATGCTGGATAAATACTTTGTATTTTCCAGCATGACGGGAGCGCACTAATTTTGTCTATCTTACGCTCGTCATCCTGATGAAAATCAGGAACTTAGTGAGCACCAATTCTAAGTTTCGAACTTTCTAAGATGCTGGATAAATACTTTGTATTTTCCAGCATGACGGGGATGTACTAACTTTGCCTATCATACCCTCGTCATCCTGATGAAAATCAGGAACTTAGTGAGCACTTGTTCTAAATTTCGAACGTTCTAAGATGCTGGATAAATACTTTGTATTTTCCAGCATGACGGGGATGTACTAACTTTGCCTATCTTACGTTCGTTATCCTGATGGAAATCAGGAACTTAGTGAGCACTTGTTCTAAATTTCGCACTTTCTAAGATACTGGATAAATACTTTGTATTTTCCAGCATGACGGGGCGAGCTAACTTTGCCTATATTACGCTCGTCATCCTGATGAAAATCAGGAACTTAGTGAGCACCAATTCTGAGTTTTGAACTTTCTAAGATGCTGGATAAATACTTTGTATTTTCCAGCATGACGGGGATGTACTAACTTTGCCTATCATACCCTCGTCATCCTGATGGAAATCAGGAACTTAGTGAGCACTAATTCTAAGTTTCGAACTTTCTAAGATGCTGGATAAATACTTTGTATTTTCCAGCATGACGGGAGCGCACTAATTTTGCCTATCTTACGCTCGTCATCCTGATGAAAATCAGGTACTTAGTGAGCACTTATTCTAAGTTTCGAACTTTCTAAGATGCTGGATAAATACTTTGTATTTTCCAGCATGACGGGTACGTAATAACTTTGCCTATGTCATCCTAGAAAGTTCGGAGAACTTATCTAGGATCTTGGAGAGCACATTGCTGGCTGAGGTACTTTCTAAGGTCCTGATTTTCATCAGGATGACATTTGCCTTTAGCTAAATAGTTACGCTAAAGTCGCGTTGATCTCTGCTAGCACTTTTGCAGGGTCTGCGGCTTGGGTGATTGGGCGGCCGATAACAAGGTAATCAGAACCTGCTTGAATCGCGTCAACTGGGGTCATGATGCGTTTTTGGTCGCCAACGGCTGCGCCTGCTGGGCGGATGCCTGGTGTCACTAATTTAAACTCTTTACCTAGTTCAGATTTCAAGAAGCTTGCTTCTTGGGCTGAACATACCACGCCGTCTAAACCGCTGTTCTTGGTTAGGTGTGCAAGGCGCAATACCTGATCTTTTGGCTCAACGTCTAGGCCAATACCTGCCAAGTCTGACTGTTCCATGCTGGTTAGCACAGTAACGCCGATCAATAGCGGACGATCTTTACCGTAAGGTTCCAAGATTTCACGTGATGCGGTCATCATGCGCTCACCGCCACCTGCGTGAACGTTGACCATCCATACGCCCATTTCAGCTGCAGCGCGAACCGCTTTAGAACAAGTGTTTGGGATATCGTGAAATTTCAAATCCAAGAATACAGAAAAGCCTTTTTGATGGAGTTGTTTAACAAACTCAGGGCCAAATAGAGTGAACATCTCTTTGCCGACTTTTAAGCGGCATGAGGCTGGGTCGATTCGGTCTACAAAGTTTAAAGCGTCATTCTTGTTGTCATAGTCTAAGGCAACGATCACTTTTTGATCCATCGAAAGGTCTCCTAGTATGGGCATGGGGGATAAAGCGCGCCTATTCTAACCTTGTCAGACAGAGATTGTTAGAGTGAAACGTGATTTTATACCAATCACACTAAGTAAGTGATCAGAAGTAGCTCAGGGAAAATGCTCGAGAACAAGGCAGGATTTTTCGATAAGTAGTTATTCTACAATCAAAAATTCTAACGCAGTTATCGAGTATTTTAACCAGCTAGAATGACCAGTTATTTAGTACGATTGGTATTATTCGCCGTCTAGGCCTCGGATAGGCTTGATGCTACCCCAGCTGCGGCAAGATGGGCAATGCCAATGAAGGGCATGAGTTGAATAGCCACATTTGCGGCATCTGTGATGGGGTTTCACCTTCAATTGCTCACCAACCATGGTTTGCAGGGTGCTTAAGCTGTCTTTAGCACGGCCCTCTTCCGCCTCTGCAATATGGTAATCAATTAAACGGTAGAAGCCCTTCATAGTAGGGTTCTTGATGAGCTGTCGAGTCAACAACGATTGAGCGGCGCCTGTGCCTTCATGCTGAGCGACCACTTGTGCCAGCATGAGCTCGACGGACACACCCGCTTTCTTGTCGATACATTTACGAAGAAACTCTAACAGTTCAGGCTCTTGACCCAGGTGGTAATAGCAATCGGCGAGGTTTGGTAGCACCTCACTGATAAAGTCGACATCCTGAGCTAACACCGACTCTAGATACTTAATGGTCTTGGTGTACTCTTCCGTTTCCATGTAGATGCGGCCAAGTGATATGTTGGCACGCACACATTTAGGGTCTTCCGCTAGCGCTTTCTTATAGTACTGAATGGATTTGGCGCGCTTACCAAAGGCCTTTTCATTCAATGCCAATTCACACCAGTAATGAGAAATACTGGTGCGCATTTTTCTGCGCCCCATCTTCACCAACATGCTAGCGTAGTGGATAGCCTTGCTCCACTCCTTGGTTTGTTGATAAATCGCTACCAATTGCTGCAGCGCCTGTTCTCTATGATCAGGCTCTTCCACCAATTGCTCGTAGATTTTTTCTGCGCGATCTAGAAAACCCGAGACCATGTAGTCTTTGGCCAACTGCTGCAAAGCAATGTTCTTTTGTTCAATGGTCAGTTCGGTACGCGAGATGAGGTTTTGGTGAATGCGAATCGCTCGGTCAACCTCGCCACGTGAGCGAAACAAGTTACCCAAAGCAAGGTGAGTATCTATGGTTTCGTCGTCGACCTGCAAGAGTTCGATGAAGTGATCCACCGCTTTATCTGATTGCTCAGATAACAGCAGGTTTAGACCATGAACGTACTGTCTGGATATTTGGTTAGACTGTCTCTGGTTATCTTGACGTGCACTACGCTGGCCCATGTACCATCCATAGGCTGCTGCAATTGGTAAGAGTAGAAACAGTAACTCAAGCATCCAATAAATTTACTTCTCTGTTTTGATTGAAGCGGGTACGGACGGGGTAGTCGGTGCAGAAGTCGCCACTTGAGGCGTTAGCTTCTTCAGTTTTCTATTTAGCTTGCGCACTTGAAGTTGAGATTTGAAATGCATACTGCCAAAAACCAGTCCTGAGATAACAAAGCCAGTTACGAATACGATACCAATCAGCGTAGAGAGATGAAATTCACCTTCCGCGAGCAAGTAGTTAAATGTCACCACTTCTTGGTTTTGAGCGCCTAGAGCCAGCGCAATAAGAAACAGAACTAACACTAACGCTATCTTTAGAATTTTCACTAAGACTACCCTTTTAAAATCAGTGTAATAACAGTGATTATGCAGTAATTCGACACTCTACACCATGCTAATTCGTAAATTATCATCGACTTGAGTATTCAATAATCAAATTGTGAATTCGCATCAACTTGAGGTGTATCAACTGAGTAGCACAACGAAAAAAACGGCACTCCATTATGAAGTGCCGTTTTCATTACTCTTTATCACTATAGACTGTCGTTAACGCGCTCACGCAACTCCTTGCCTGGCTTAAAGTGCGGAACGAACTTTCCGTCCAGCTCTACCTGATCGCCAGTTTTAGGGTTACGACCCATACGCGGCTCACGATAGTGAAGAGAAAAACTACCGAAACCACGAATTTCAATTCGCTCACCCGTTTCTAGAGTGTCGGCCATATGCTCAATAATTTCTTTTACTGCGTCTTCAATTTCTTTGGCAGATAAGTGTGTCTGCTCAGCACACAGTCTCTCAATTAATTCAGACTTTGTCATAGTTTCCCTCATTCACAAATCAAAAAAAGGGAGCCGTATGGCCCCCTCTTAGCGATCATCTTTTAGTTAAAAAAGTGATTATTCGCCTTTAGCAGCCTTGAATGCATCTGCCATAGCGTTACCGAACCCGCCGTCTTCAGCTTTGTTCAGTGAAGCCATTGCTTCTTGCTCTTCAGCTTGATCTTTAGCTTTGATAGATAGGTTGATTACGCGGTTCTTACGGTCTACACCGGTGAACTTAGCTTCAACGCTATCGCCAACACTTAGGATCAGAGACGCATCTTCAATACGGTCACGAGATACTTCAGAAGCACGGATGTAACCTTCAACGCCGTCTACAAGTTCAATTGTAGCACCTTTTGCGTCTACTGCAGTTACAGTACCGTTAACTAGTGCACCTTTTTTGTTGTCAGCAACATAGTTGTTGAACGGGTCGTTTTCCATTTGCTTAACGCCAAGAGAAATACGCTCACGCTCTGCATCTACTGCAAGAACAACAGCTGAGATTTCGTCGCCTTTCTTGTAGTCACGTACTGCTTCTTCACCAGCAACGTTCCAAGAAATGTCAGACAGGTGAACTAGACCGTCAATGCCGCCTTCTAGACCGATGAAGATACCGAAGTCAGTGATAGACTTGATCTTACCAGTTACTTGATCGCCTTTCGCTTGAATTTCAGCGAATGACTGCCAAGGGTTAGCTTTACATTGTTTTAGGCCTAGAGAGATACGACGACGTTCTTCGTCAATCTCAAGAACCATAACCTCAACTTCGTCGCCTACGTTCACAACTTTAGAAGGGTGGATGTTCTTGTTAGTCCAATCCATTTCAGAAACGTGTACTAGACCTTCAACGCCTTCTTCGATTTCTACGAAGCAGCCGTAATCAGTAAGGTTAGTAACGCGACCAGTTAGCTTATGAGTCTCAGGGTAACGCTTAGCGATTGCTACCCATGGATCTTCGCCAAGTTGCTTAAGACCTAGAGAAACACGAGTGCGCTCACGGTCAAACTTAAGAACTTTAACTAGGATCTCGTCACCAACGTTCACGATCTCAGATGGGTGCTTAACGCGTTTCCAAGCCATGTCAGTGATGTGAAGTAGACCGTCTACGCCGCCAAGGTCAACGAATGCACCGTAGTCAGTAAGGTTCTTAACGATACCTTTAACTTCAGTACCTTCTTGTAGAGTCTCAAGAAGTTCGTCACGCTCAACACTGTTTTCAGATTCGATAACAGCACGACGAGAAACAACAACGTTGTTGCGCTTCTGGTCAAGCTTGATTACTTTGAACTCTAGCTCTTTGTTTTCTAGGTGAGCAGTGTCACGGATAGGACGTACGTCTACTAGAGAACCAGGTAGGAAAGCACGGATACCGTTTAGTTCAACAGTGAAACCGCCTTTAACTTTACCGTTGATGATACCAACAACAGTTTCAGCTTCTTCGTAAGCTTTCTCAAGTACGATCCAAGCTTCGTGACGCTTAGCTTTCTCACGAGAAAGTTGAGTCTCACCGAAACCATCTTCAACAGCGTCAAGCGCTACGTCTACTTCAGAACCCACTTCAACTTCAAGTTCGCCAGCAGCGTTCTTGAATTGTTCTGCAGGGATAGCAGACTCAGACTTAAGACCAGCGTCAACAAGAACGAAACCGTTCTCGATAGCTACTACAGTACCTTTAACGATGCTGCCTTGTTGGAATTCAGTTTCGTTTAGAAACTCTTCAAAGAGTTGAGCAAAAGATTCAGTCATTATTTGATCTTCAATATTTAAACGTCCACGGGCATCCTACCGCGTGGGGTTGATAAATTCGCCAGTCATCATCCTTGCGACCAACGTTCCATAAAGCCCTGATTACCTTAATAAAGGTGAAATCAAGACAGTTTAGATTCGATAAATTGTAAGGCTTTTTCTACCACTTCTTCAATAGAAAGTTCTGTAGAATCAAGCACTAAAGCGTCTTCCGCAGGACGTAAAGGTGCAACCGCTCTGTTGCGATCGCGATGGTCACGTTCTTGGATCTCGCTTAAAAGGTGGTCAATACTAACGCCTAAGCCCTTGCCTTGCAACTGATTAAAGCGTCTTTGTGCTCGTTCCTCAGCGCTGGCATCTAGGAAAATCTTTGCCACTGCACTAGGGAAAACCACTGTCCCCATATCACGCCCATCGGCAACCAAACCTGGTTCAGTTTGAAACGCTCGCTGACGACGCAACAAGGCCTCTCTAACTCGAGGCAGAGCAGCAACTTTAGAGGCTGCCATTCCTGTTTCTTCTTTTCTTAATTCGCTTGAAACATCTTCACCTTCCAGTACAACCTGAACAAGGTCGCCCTGAGCGATAAATTGCACATCTAAGTGCGTCGCTAGTGGTACCAAGGCATCTTCTGATTCAATATCAACACCATGGTGAATTGCCGCTAGCGCTAGGACACGATAAATCGCACCTGAGTCGAGTAATTGGAAGCCTAACTTTTCAGCCAACATCATACATAAAGTGCCCTTACCCGCCCCACTTGGGCCGTCTACGGTAATGACAGGAGAAAGAGAAGACATATTTACTCCAGATGTTTTTCTTGTTGTTGTGGGTCTTTGCCCTAAGTGCGTCTCTTTGAACGCGCGGCATATTATAGAGGTAATTACCCCACTCTGCGAGTAATAACACAGAAGATTATACAAGGATGGCTCACAGGCTAGGTAGCATGCAGGGCGATGAGTTAGCGCTATAATAAAATAGTCATAAAAAGGGAGTTTTTATGCCTAATTTATTCTCAGATATCCCCGATAATTTGCCCAACGAGTTATTTAGTGATCTACTCAAAAGTGAACACACCCGTATAGAGCGGATTATCTCTCATGGACACACTTCACCAGACACAGGTTGGTATGACCAAGAAGAACACGAGTGGGTGATCGTATTAAAGGGAGAAGGTGAGATTGAGTTTGAAAGTGGGGAAACGATAAAGCTAGGCGTTGGGGAGTATCTCAATATCCCTGCTCATCAAAAACATAGGGTGGCCTGGACCACCCATGAAGAGCCAACCCTATGGTTAGCGGTTTTCTATCACTAGTACTTAAACCGTTAGCCGCCTAGGCGATTGTATCGCTAAACAATTGGGCGTTGACCACGCTGAACCCATTTTAGCAGCACTGAATCTGTCGCTTCTGCAGCCGCTTTTCCAAACTTGTCTGCTAGCTTCTTCTTCTGCACGTAATGAACCGCTAGTACGGTTTTATCCTTACATGCCTCTACCACTAAATCGTCAGATGTTTGCACCTTATCGATCAAACCAAGGTCAAGGGCTTGGCTACCATACCAATGCTCACCCGTTGCGACTTTCTCTAGTTCAAGTTCCGGACGACGTTCGCGGATGAAATCTTTAAACAGCACATGGGTTTCTTCCAGTTCTTGCTTAAACTTCTCGCGCGCTTTATCGGTATTTTCACCGAACATTGTCAGAGTACGCTTGTACTCACCTGCGGTCATTTGCTCAAACTCAATATCGTTCTTTTTCAGAAGCTTATTAAAGTTAGGGATTTGAGCGATTACACCGATTGAGCCCACAATCGCAAACGGGGCACTGACTATCTTATCTGCCACACAGGCCATCATGTAACCGCCACTAGCTGCGACTTTATCCACCGAAATGGTCAATGGAATGTTTGCTGCTTTGATGCGATCTAACTGTGAAGCCGCCAGACCATAGCCGTGCACCATGCCACCGCCAGACTCTAGACGAACCAATACTTCATCACCTTCACGAGCACACGCCAGTATGGCGGTGATTTCTTCACGAAGATTAGTCACCTCTTTGGCATCAATACTGCCAATAAAGTCCAATACAAATAAATGCGGTTTACGCTTAGTGTCTAGCTCGCCACCTTTAACCGCTTCTTTGATCTCTTTACCGCGCGCTTTCTCTTCTTCTTTACGCTTCTTTTTCGCCGCTTTATCACGAGCCTTGATAAACGCTTCATCGTGCAGATGATGTTCCATCAGTTCGATATTTTGCTCATGTTGCTCAGATAGGTTGGTCACCTCTAGTGATCCCTTTGCGCCTGATTTAGTTGATGCTGATTTTGCAATCACCAAAACCACAATAATCGCGGCGACAAACGTAACAATTTTGGCCAAAAACAAGCCGTAATCTAACAAAAATTCCAATGTCTTATCCCTGAAGATGAATATTGTTGTATTGTAACGTCCTATTCATATTCGTTAAATCAAAACCGCATACAAAAGGACTCAGATTGTGGATTACGCAGTAGCAACTGACGCTTTAAAAGACAAAGTTATTCTAGTAACCGGTGCTGGAGACGGCATTGGTAAACAAGCCGCTCTCTCTTACGCCCAGCATGGCGCGACCGTTATTTTGCTTGGTCGCACCGTGAACAAGCTAGAAAAAACGTACGATGAAATTGTTAATGCAGGTTATGCCGAGCCGGCTATTGTGCCATTGGATATGCAAGGCGCCACCAAACAGCATTACATTGATATGGCTGAAACCATTGAAGGACAATACGGTCGCTTAGACGGCTTACTGCACAATGCAGGTGTGCTAGGCATGATCAGTCCGTTTGACCAAATTGAAGAAGATACCTTTGACGAAGTGATGCAAATCAACGTCAAGGCTCAGTTTTTGATGACCCAAGCCTTACTGCCATTAGTGAGAAAAGCAGAGTTTGGGCGCATTGTATTTACCTCATCGACAGTCGGCCACATCGGGCGTGCGTTATGGGGCAGTTATGCCATTTCCAAATTTGCGACCGAGGGCATGATGCAAGTCCTTGCCGATGAACTCAGCAACACTAATGTGCGCATCAATGCTATCAACCCTGGCGCTACTCGCACCTCAATGCGCGCTGGCGCTTATCCGGCAGAAGATTCAGCAACCCTTAAAACGCCACAGGATATCATGCCGCTTTATCTCTATTTGATGAGTGAACAATCTCAAGAAATCAGTGGTTTATGTGTAGACGCTCAACCTAAATAGTTGAGATAACTCACAAGGTACGTTTTGTAACTCGACCTTAGCTGACTCGCGACTATAGAGATGCTAAAGATAGACTAAGCTTGTGCAATAAGGAGTAGCTATGCGTACCGTTTTGATTACCGGCGCCAATCGAGGGATTGGCCTTGGCCTTACCATTGCGTATTTGAAAATAGGGGCGAACGTTGTCGCCACCTATAGAAACGAAGCCTCCAGTGAAGAGCTTCTTAATCTTTGTGAAAAGTACGATAACTTGCGCGTAAGGCATTTAGATGTCACTGATTACGCTGCCGTTAACGCATTCAAGAACGAATTTGAGCAGCTAGACCTGCTGATCAATAACGCGGGTTACTACGGTCCTAAAGGCTGCAGCTTCGGTGACACCGATGTTGACGAGTGGCGAAAGGTACTAGAGATCAACACCATCGCCCCTTTGAAGCTAGTAGAGGCATTATATCCTGTACTTGAAAAGAGCAGTGAGAAACGCATCGCAATCCTCTCCTCTCGTGTCGGCAGTATGCAAGAAAACACCTCTGGTGGCGGTTACATTTATCGTTCGTCAAAGGCAGGGGTTAACTCTGTAGTAAAAAGTCTGCACAACGATTTAAGCCCACAAGGCTATACCGTTTTAGCGCTGCACCCAGGCTGGGTAAAAACTCGCATGGGCGGACCCAATGCACTGATTGATGTGAACCAATCAGTGGCAGGCTTAGTTGAAGTGATAGAACGCGCTGGAGAGGAACAATCCGGCGGTTTCTACAACTACGATGGTCAAACTATCGCTTGGTAAGCCCTTGGCAAACGCTTTGTAATCACACAACTCGTTATTTAGCGCCGCCTTTCGAGTAAGGTTTCTTCTTACTGGCGCGGCGTTTTTTAAAGGCTGGTTTTTTCACTTCTGGTAAAGAGCGTAAAGAATCTGGGACAGGGCCTGATTTTGCAGTATCCATCAGTTGAGACAGCTGCTGCTGCAGTTGACTAATAAAGGGTTGATACGCCTGCTTTTTCTCTGCCATATCTTGTAGCTGTTTTTCCCAATTCGCGGTCAAATCTGGATAAGTTGAGAGGTCTGGCAACGCTTGCACTAGGCCTCTTCCCGCAGGGGTGCTCAGTACTGATTTACCACTTCTCATCAAAAGAGCGCGCTTAAACAAGGTGTCTAGAATACCAGCGCGAGTAGCCTCTGTACCTATGCCATCCGTCTCCCTTAAGATTTTCTTTAATGAATCGTCTTGAACAAATCGCGCAATACCCGTCATCGCCTGAAGTAGTGTCGCTTCCGTAAAATGCTTGGGAGGCTCAGTTTGCTTTTGTTTGATCTCGCCTTCTCGGCAAGTCAGTTCTTGCCCCTCTTGCAGCGCTGGAACTAACGGCGCCTGATCTTCCTTACTTGCACCTTGGCGGGCGGGAAACAATACCTTCCAACCGGGTAGGATTAACTGACGACCCGAGGCCACAAACTTTCCACCTTGGATATCAAACTCAAGCTTAGATTCTGCGTATTCCGCCGATGGGTAAAACTGCATCAGATATTGGGTTGCGATTAACTGATACACCTTAGACTCTTGCGCTGGCAAACTGCTCACCTTTTTCGGTGTTGGTATGATGGCATGGTGCGCATCAACCTTGGCATCATTCCATGCCTTAGAACGCAGAGACAGGTTGGCGTTTTCCACTGCCACTTTGTGCTCTGATGAGTTTGCTAAGATTGCAGCACAAACCGAGGACGCTTCTTTAAAATGCTCTTTAGGTAAATAACGGCAGTCCGAGCGAGGGTAAGTAATTACCTTATATTTTTCATACAGAGACTGACAAAGATCGAGCACCTGCTGCGCACTCATGCCGTAGCGTTTAGAGGCATCAATCTGCAGGGCACTCAATGAATACGGCAAAGGCGGTGCTTGTTTGGTCTTTTTCTGCTCTGACTTGACCACTTTAGCGGGCTGGCCCTTGATTCGGTGGGCTACATTTTCCACCAAAGCGCGGCTTAATACGCGGCCATCTTCATCTTGCCATTTTTCGCATGCCTCGCTTGGCACCCATTTAGCCCTGATGTCATAGGCTTGGGAGTTGTCTTGATATGGTATCAAGGCGTGTAAGGTGAAATAGTCTCGTGGTACAAAGCGTTCAATTTCCAAATCGCGGCGCACAACAAGGCCGAGTACCGGTGTTTGCACTCGACCAACGGACAAGACTCCATTATAGCCAGCTTTTTTACCTAACAAGGTATAGGCACGTGACATGTTCATCCCATACAACCAATCGGCACGCGAGCGAGCTAAAGCGGATACGGATAAAGGGACGAATTCTCGGTTGCTGCGCATACTAGAGAGCGAGCGCTTGACCGCCGCAAGGTTTAAATCGCTGATCAACAAGCGTTGGGCGGCTTCTTTTTTGGTTTTACTCACCTTGCAGTAGTCAAAGACTTCATCCACCAGCAATTGCCCTTCTCTATCGGGGTCGCCAGCATTAACGATTTGTTTCGAGGATTTAAGAAGCTTTTTGACCACAGCAAGCTGTTTAGCAGCGCTTTTGCGAGGACGTAATTGCCAAGCATCGGGAATGATGGGGAGATCCGCTAGGTCCCACTTTTTATAACGAGGATCATAAGCGTCGGGCTCAACTTGTTCGAGAAGGTGACCGATACACCAAGTGACAACGTCGCCATTTCCACATTCAATGTACCCTTGCCCATTCTTATGGGGTCTGGGAAGTGCGGCGGCGATTGCGCGACCTAGGCTAGGTTTCTCTGCTACAAAAAGTCGAGTCATAAGGAAATTAACTGAAAATAGATTACTGGATAAATATACATACCCAGTAATCTAAGTGCAAGAATGATAAAGGGATTATCCTTGCTAAATGACGCTCGAGATAGGGCTATAGATATTCGACGAACTTATCAAGATCTCGCTCGGGCGCCTTGGCTGGCGTGCACTCTGATGTACCTAAATATAAAAAGCCGACTATTTTATCTTGTCCTTCAACACCAAACGCTTTAGCAACATTGGGATCAAACATCCAAGTCCCCGAACGCCAAAAACCCTGAAAACCTTGTGCGACCGCGGCCATTTGCATCGCCTGTACAGCGCACGCAGCCGACAAGTACTGCTCAAACTCTGGCACTTTTGGGTGTGGCTTGGTTTTCGCAATTACCGTAATCACCATAGGCGCTCGAAATGGCGCCTTAGAAAGCTTCTCTATTACGGCTTCCTCAGCCTTCGCCACAGTTGCTGCTGATACCAAGATATCAGCCAGCTTTTGCAGCCCTTCACCTTGTGAGATAACAAAGCGCCATGGGGTAATAGCCCCGTGATCTGGCGCCCTTAAACCGGCTCTTAAGATATTCTCTAGTACCTCTCCACTTGGAGCAGGGGCAGACAGTCTCGCGATTGAGCGACGGTTTAATAATAGATCGAGTGCTTCCATGTATTTTTCATTCCAGAATCAGTTTTACATTACTCGAATGAGTGTAACATCTAAATGAGACTAGATCTTAATTGCAATCTCAAACCCTTGACGAATAGCGCGAACCGCATCAAGTTCACCGGCTTCACTTGCCCCACCAATGACGTGAACGTGGCCTTCTTTTTCCGCCCATTTATCTTCAAAGGGTCTTACTGACTCTTGTCCAGCGCACACCACCACACTATCGACATCTAGGGTTTGCGATTCTCCCTTAACAGATAGATGCAGTCCGGCCTCATCCAGTTTCTCATAGTTAACCCCGCCCAGTAGATGAACACCGCGTTTTTGCAGGGTCGCTCTGTGTACCCAGCCGGTTGTTTTTCCTGGTCCCTTGCCAACGGTGCCGTCGCGGCGTTGCAATAACCACACTTCTGTTTTGGAATGGATCTCAGGGAAAGGATACAAACCACCGTCATGCTTGTACTCTTGGTCTATGCCCCATTCATGCATCCACTCTTGCAGAGAGTAACGACTAGGTTCAGTGAGCATGGTCGCTACATCAATGCCTACGCCACCGGCGCCTATCACCGCGACCTTGTCGCCGACATAGCTTTTCTCGCGAATTAACGTTTGATAGTCATACACCTTGGTGCTTTCTGCCAAGCCTTCAATCTTGACCTGTCTTGGCTTAACGCCCGTGGCCATGATCACATCGTCGTATTCTTTCAGCACTTGCTCGGTTGCTTCCATATTCAGAAGCAAATTCACGCCATACTTATCCAGTTGGTTGGCAAAGTAGCGAATGGTTTCTCTAAACTCTTCTTTGCCTGGGATCTGCATCGCCAGTCTAAATTGACCGCCGATCCTATCGCTCTTCTCGATAAGGTCGACTTGGTGCCCGCGCTTGGCACAATACAAGGCAGCACTGAGTCCTGCAGGCCCCGCGCCGACAACCGCTACACGCTTGCTTTGCTTAGCTTTTATAATGGGGTATTCGGTCTCGTAGCACGCTCTAGGGTTGACCATACAACTGGCGCGCTTGCCCTTGAAGGCATTGTCTAAACAGGCTTGGTTACAGCCAATACAGGTATTGATTAATTGCGGCTCGCCATCTGCAGATTTGCGGATGAATTCAGGGTCAGCAAGGAAGGGCCTTGCCATTGACACCATGTCCGCGGCGCCTTGCCCGATGATTTCTTCAGCCTGCTCTGGGCTATTGATTCGGTTGGTTGCTATGACAGGGATAGACACATGCGGTTTGACCTTGTTGGTCACCCAAGTAAACGCGCCTCTTGGCACAGAGGTGACTATGGTAGGAATGCGCGCTTCATGCCAGCCAATGCCAGTATTGATAATTGTGACACCGGCTTTCTCTAGCTCTTTAGCCAGCAAAATCACATCATCTAAGGTGCTCCCCTCCTCGACCAAATCCAGCATCGAGAGGCGGAAGATAATAATAAAGTCGTCTCCTGCAGAGCGACGAATAGCCTTCACTATTTCAAGGGGAAAGCGCATACGGTTCTTATAACAGCCACCCCAGTCATCGGCGCGCTTATTGGTACGCTTACAGATAAACTGATTGATGAGATAGCCTTCAGAGCCCATCACCTCGACGCCATCGTAGCCCGCCTGCTTCGCAAGAGCTGCACTGTTGGCGTAATCTTCGATAGTATTTTCGACCTGCCTAGAGCTCATCTCACTGGGTGCGAACTTAGCAATAGGAGCTTTAGCTGGAGTAGAGCTTTGAGTTAGAGGGTGGTAGCCGTAACGCCCAGCATGCAGCAATTGCAGGGCAATTTTACCCTCATGGCGATGCACCGCTTCGGTGATCACCTTGTGTGCCTCAGCGTGTTTTGGTCGGCTAAATTGTGCAGCCGTTGGATAGAGACGACCACGCAGGTTAGGAGAGAAGCCTCCGGTTACTATAATACCTACTCCGCCTTTGGCACGCTCTTCATAAAAAGCCGCCAGCTTTTGCAGGCCTTTTGCACTGTCTTCAAGCCCTGTGTGCATTGAGCCCATTAAAACTCGGTTTCTTAATTGGGTAAAACCTAGGTCAAGTGGTCGAAGTAGGTTTGGGTACATAGCATCCCCTGTTTGCTTAATTCATCCTGGTCTGACCACGATAAAACGGGTTCCCTCATATGGCAAATATATTTTTACAATTCCGCAACATTCGTTAAGGTAATCACAATCTTTGCGATTAACGTATACCATATCTAAGAGTGCAGAATAATCTGTCACAGCAAACCTGTAGGTCTATGATTTTATTTGACTCTTTTGAGCAATATTTCGCACTGAGAGGTTTGTGATTGGACTGATTATCACTTAGCATTAAGAATCATTTCCCCTAAATCTCTGATTGTTGAAGGATCAGGCGGAGAACACAATGAAAACACTGTTTCGCTTCATAGGTAAGATAATAAAAGGCATTTGGAAGGTCATCACTTTCATTCGCCTCGCTCTCGCCAACCTTTTATTCATCGCAGCTATCGTCTTTATTTACTTCAGCTTCTCGCAAATTAGCTCAAAAGATGACGTTGCTCCTGTCGAAAAAGAGCCAAAAGCTCTGGTACTGAATATTTCAGGGAAAATCGTAGAACAACGACGCTTCGTCAATCCCATGGATTCATTAACAGGCTCGCTACTAGGTAACGAGATCCCGAGAGAAAATGTGCTCTACGACATCAGAGAGACCATTCGCCATGCCGCTTCAGATGAAAACGTTTCAGGTCTCGTTCTCAGCTTGAAGAAAATGCCAGAAACCAATCTCACCAAGCTGCGTTATATTGCCAAGGCTCTTAACGAGTTTAAGGCAAGCGGAAAGCCTGTTTATGCCATTGGAGATTTCTACAACCAGAGCCAATATTATCTAGCGAGCTATGCAGATAAGATTTATCTGGCTCCAGATGGTGGAGTATTACTTCGCGGATACAGCTCATATTCTCTTTACTACAAAACCCTGCTAGAAAACCTCGACGTTACGACGCACGTTTTCAAGGTGGGAACTTACAAGTCCGCAGTTGAACCCTTTACCCGCAACAATATGTCTGCACCCGCCAAGGAAGCGGCTGGCGTATGGTTAGGTCAACTTTGGGGAGCCTATGTCGATGATGTTGCCAGCAACAGAGGCATTGAGAAATCGGTTCTGAACCCAAGTATGGACGCCTTCTTGAAGGCGTTTGAACAAGCGGACGGCAGCCTAGCTCAGTTGGCAATGCAACTCGGTATGGTCGATGAATTAGCGACTCGCCAACAAGCAAGAGACGCGATGATCGAAGCCTTTGGTGGCGATGATGAAAACGGTTTTAAATCCGTTGGTTATTACACCTATAAAGACGAAGTGATCCAAGAACCCGTACTTACCGATAATGAAATTGCCATCGTTGTCGCCAGTGGCGCCATTATGGATGGCCCGCAGCAAGGTAATTCGGTGGGCGGTGATACAACAGCCGCACTGATTCGAAAAGCTCGCCTAAATGACGACGTCAAAGCTTTGGTACTTCGCGTTGACAGTCCAGGAGGTAGCGCTTTTGCGTCTGAGGTAATTCGCAATGAACTGATTGCATTCAAGGCAACAAATCGTCCAGTCGTTGTGTCTATGTCCAGCCTAGCAGCATCTGGGGGATATTGGATTTCGATGTCTGCCGACGAGATCATGGCGCAACCAACAACCTTAACCGGCTCAATTGGTATCTTTAGTGTCGTGACCACCTTTGAGAAAGGCTTTAACAAATACGGGGTCTACAGCGATGGACTTGGCACTTCTCCCTTCTCTGGTATTGGTATTGCTACCGGTCTAAACGATGGAGCGAAGCGGGCTATGCAATTAGGTATCGAAAATGGTTACCGACGCTTTACAGGCCTTGTGAGTGACAACCGAGGCATAGAAGCAGACGCTGTTGAAAAAATAGCGGAAGGTCGCGTTTGGACTGGTCAAGATGCGGTGGATAATGGCCTTGTGGATTCTATCGGTGATTTTGATGACGCCATTGCTCGCGCAGCAAGCTTAGCGGAGATAGATACCTACTCCCTTAATTGGCTACAGAAATCTTTGTCACCTGCACAGCAGTTTTTGCAAGACTTCAGCAAACGAATCTCAGTCTCTTTGGGTCTAGACGTTAATATGTGGCTTCCTAGCGCACTGCAGCCTATTGCTTCGCAAGTTCAGCAAGACCTTAGCGTGATGCAACAGTTTAACGATCCAAACGGTTACTACACCTTGTGCCTGCCCTGCCAAGTGCAATAGACGTTTAAATAGTAAGCACTAACCACCAAAGCCCAGTATTACGCTGGGCTTTGTTATATTTGCAGCAGTGTCATATTGCTTGAGTCCTTAAATCCGCTATACTTCGCCCCAATCAGTTACCCGTCAAAAGCACCTGTTTTTATGCCTCAGCAGAACACACGTAAACACATTTATATCGCGTATACCGGTGGTACTATCGGTATGCAAAAATCCGCGAACGGCTATGTACCGGTAGCAGGTTTCATGGAATCGCAACTTGCTGGTATGCCGGAGTTCAATCGTCCAGAGATGCCAGAGTACACTATCCATGAGTACGCACCGCTTATCGACTCTTCCGATATGACCCCTGCTGATTGGCAACAAATTGCCGACGACATCAAGAATAACTACGACAAGTACGATGGTTTCGTGATTCTGCATGGTACCGATACCATGGCGTACACGGCGTCAGCTCTGTCGTTTATGTTGGAGAATCTTGGCAAGCCAGTAATAGTGACAGGGTCTCAGATCCCCCTCGCAGAGCTGCGCTCAGATGGTCAAGCCAATTTACTTAATGCCCTGCATATTGCTGCCAACTACCCCATCAATGAAGTGACCTTGTTCTTCAATAACCAGCTAATGCGTGGCAATCGAAGCACCAAATCCCATGCCGACGGTTTTTCCGCATTTACCTCGCCAAACCTGCCTCCTTTACTTGAGGCAGGTATCAATATTCAGGTGAGCTCTATTGCAGAAGTGAATAAGAAGCCCGTCGGTGAATTTAAGGTACACACGATAACTCCTCAGCCTATCGGCGTTATCACTATGTATCCGGGTATTTCTCATGAGGTGATCCGCAATACATTGCGCCAGCCAGTGAATGCCATGATCTTACTGACCTTTGGTGTGGGTAATGCCCCGCAAAACCCGCAGTTGCTGGCACATCTTAAAGAAGCGTCAGAGCGTGGCGTTATCGTGGTTAACCTCACCCAGTGTTTGGCAGGCAAGGTAAACATGGGCGGCTACGCAACAGGCTGTGCTCTGGCTGACTCTGGAGTGATCAGTGGCTATGACATGACTCATGAAGCGGCGCTGGCTAAGCTTCACTTCCTTCTAAGCCAAGGCTTGGACTACGAAGAGATCAAGGTTCAGATGCAACGAGTACTGCATGGTGAGATGAGTTTATAAGACTAGAGTCTTTTGGCTTGGTTTTTGTAGCGACCTTTCTTTAAGTAAAATAAGCCGACCAATATTCGTTGAGTCGGCTTGCTTCTGCCCTACTCATCTTTTGTCCTATCTGCCTTTAACTGTCATCACAGTAAGTGCTATTGTCACCCTATCCAACAAAATAGGGTCAGTCGGTTATGCGCGATACAGTCTTATTTGATATTAACGAAACGGTTCTAAGCTTGGCGCCACTCAAACCTAAATTTGCAACCTACTTCGGCAGTGCAGATTATGCCGACACCTGGTTTTCTATGTTGCTGCATAGCTCAACGGTCGCCATCGCTACTAGGGTCAAATCCGATTTTGCGACTCTTGCAAAAATTGCCCTGCAAACATTAGCCTCAAAAAAACAAATATTGCTAAGTGAAGCCCAGCAAACCGAAATATTGTCGACATTTGCGAATCTTCCCGCTCATACAGATATAAAACCGGCACTAATTTGGCTTAGAGACAATGGTTATCGCACCGTTGCCCTATCCAACTCGTCCTCTAAATTAATTACCACACAGATAGAGAATGCCGGACTTACTGAGTACTTCGACCAAGTCATCTCCGTCGAGGAAACAGAAAGCTTCAAGCCGTGTACGGATGTATATCATTATGCGGCGTCAAAGGTGGAGCGTTCGGTCGAAGACCTTAGATTAGTGGCAACCCATGATTGGGATACTCATGGGGCGATGACGGCGGGAATGCGCGCCGCTTACATTAACCGAAGCGGCGCCCTCTATCATCCGTTGTATAAAAAGGCTGAGGTTGTTGCTGACAATATGCAGCAACTGGTGGAGCAGATAGTGAACATTGACAATAAGCTGAAGGCTTAACAAACCACCACTAGTTAATCGACTTTAACTTTAGTGATTGTTTCTTCATTGTTAAACTGACGCTTCAATTCACTCTTAGATTTAAAACTGATTTCTCCGCCTGCCGCCACCGTCATGTGCTGCGCCTCGGTATTATTCTTACTTTGGTACAGCATTACCGCCTGCTGACAGTAGGCTCTTTGCTCTTCACTAAGCGCAGTCCCTTCAGGCCAGCGGCCAGTTTCTACAGCAAAGCAAAGCCTTTGATATGCCTCTGGAGTAATGGCATCGACCATTTGCTCTAAATCCGGTTTAGTTTGACTCATTGTCTCCCTCCTGCGTTGTTTTATGTCGTAACAAAGTTACCACAATGATTAACCTTGCTCATTATCCTTGTTGAACACTAAGGATATCGAGTTCACACAATAGCGTTCTCCGGTGCTAATAGGGCCGTCAGGAAACACATGTCCCAGATGGCTATCACACTTCGCACAGCGGATCTCTACGCGTTTCATGCCGTGACTGTTGTCTTCCAGATAGCGAATCGCTTCATTGGATACCGGTGCATCAAAACTTGGCCAACCACAACCCGAGTCGTATTTGTTGTCTGATTTAAACAGCAAAGTCTTACAGCAAGTGCATGCGTAATCGCCGGTCGCTTTGTTGTGCAATAGTTTTCCACTATAAGGCGCTTCAGTGCCCTGCTCTCGACACACACGATATTCTTCTTCTGATAATTCCTGACGCCATTCTTGGTCTGATTTTTTATTATCACTCATACGTAAAACGAGTCCCTGCTTCCCTATTTAAAATTTATCATGACTTTTTGGCAGTGGATCACTTGCCTCGTCCGATGTTGTAGCACATACTTTCTTCCACTTATGTGAAAGAGATAGAAATTCGCGCTTCAATATCAGTTTTTTGTTGCGCAACACGCACTTATTGGACAGTACCTCGTCAAATGAGTGCAATAAACGACCATCTGCAGGGCTAAGTGCGATAAGAAAGTATTTTTTTTTGACTTTAAACAAAATAAGCATGATTATCGGTTGCAGAAGGAAACTGAGTTTTGTAATTTTACTACCAGTTTAAAATTAATCTGACATAAAAGTTGTGGAGCAACAATAATGACTATCAAAGTAGGTATTAACGGTTTTGGCCGTATCGGCCGTTTCGTTTTCCGTGCAGCACAAGAGCGTAACGACATCGAAGTAGTAGGTATCAACGACCTAATCGACGTAGATTACATGGCTTACATGCTTAAGTACGATTCAACTCACGGTCGTTTCAACGGCACTGTTGAAGTTAAAGACGGCAACCTAATCGTTAACGGTAAGACTGTACGTGTAACTGCTGAACGCAACCCTGAAGATCTTAAGTGGGACGCAATCGACGTAGACGTTGTTGCTGAAGCAACTGGTCTTTTCCTAACTGACGAGACTGCTCGTAAGCACATCACTGCTGGTGCTAAGAAAGTTGTTCTTACTGGTCCTTCTAAAGACGCAACTCCAATGTTCGTTAACGGCGTAAACTTCGACACTTACGCTGGTCAAGACATCGTTTCTAACGCTTCTTGTACTACTAACTGCCTAGCGCCAATCGCTAAAGTTCTTAACGACAAGTTCGGCATCGAGTCTGGTCTTATGACTACAGTTCACGCTACTACAGCAACTCAAAAAACTGTAGATGGTCCTTCTGCTAAAGACTGGCGCGGTGGCCGTGGTGCTTCTCAGAACATCATCCCATCTTCAACTGGTGCTGCTAAAGCTGTAGGCGTTGTACTTCCAGAAGTAAACGGCAAACTAACTGGTATGGCTTTCCGCGTACCAACTGCTAACGTTTCTGTAGTTGACCTAACTGTTAACCTAGTTAACGGTGCTTCTTACGAAGCTATCTGTGCTGCTATGAAAGAAGCTTCTGAAGGCGAAATGGCTGGCGTTCTTGGTTACACTGAAGACCAAGTTGTTTCTCAAGACTTCATCGGTGAAGTTTGCACTTCAGTATTCGATGCTAAAGCTGGTATCGCACTTAACGACAAGTTCGTTAAAGTTGTATCTTGGTACGACAACGAAATCGGTTACTCAAACAAAGTTCTAGACCTAATCGCTCACATCTCTAAGTAAGCATTAGCTAAGAAATTTGCATGAAGGCGGCTCTTGAGTCGCCTTTTTTTTGTCAAAAATTTAGGGCAACAACTACAACTGCACATTCAATCGTGCATCACAATACGCCCTAATTTAGTGAGAACTCAATATGGATGTATATCAACTACCCGCAATAGCGGTCCTCTCTGACAACGTCACTATCGCTGAGCAAGACGAGCTTAAGATTGTTCGCGTCATTCACGAAAAAGCGTCTGCTGCCATCGCGCTTCACGGCGGTCATGTCATCTCTTACAAGCCACAAGGCCAGCAAGACCTTATCTGGATGAGTGAACAAGCCATTTACGATGGTAAAGCAGCATTGCGTGGTGGGATCCCTGTTTGCTGGCCATGGTTTGGCCGAATTGCAGCACCTGCACATGGGTTTGCTCGCACCTCACAATGGAAACTTATCGAGCACAGAGAAAATGAAACCGGCGTTATTGTGAGTCTAGGTCTCAGCACCTCTGAAGAGACGCTAGCAGTATGGCCACATCAATTTGAAGCTGTGCTGAACGTAGAGATTGGTAACGAGCTAAAGGTTAGCCTTGTTATAACTAACACAGATGAAGCCGACTGGCGCTTCTCTGGCGCGCTTCACACGTACCTTAATATCTCTGATATCCATAACGTTGAAACACGTGGCATGGGTCCTGAGTATATCGATAGCCTAAACGAAGCGAAACTGACTCAAGGCGGCGACGTACTCACCCTTACGGATACCATCGACAGAGTTTACACTCAGCCAAAGCCACTCATCACCTTGAGCGATCCTGGCTTTGAGCGTGAGATTGTCATTGAAAACCAAGGCTCAAACTCAGCAGTGATCTGGAACCCTTGGGCCGAGGGAGCGCAAGCAATGAGTGACATGCAAGACGATGGTTACAAAACCATGCTGTGCATTGAAGCTAGTCAGCATGCCCCAAGTATTGAGTCAGGCACGGTTGTTAAGCCTGGTGAGAGCTACACGCTGTCGACTACTATCGGTTGTAAGTAAACGCCTGTGAGTGACTCTAGATTCATTGCTAGAGTCACTTCTTATAATCATTGTCTCTATCATCGATAGCGACTACTATCTGCATACCATTTTTTGAATCCAGTTATTATGATCTACGCCTGCCCTCTTTGTTCACAACCTTTAGCCCTAGAATCTCGAACGTTTAAATGCCCTAACAATCATATGTTCGATAAGGCCAAGGAAGGCTACGTAAATCTGATGCCCGCTCATCACAAGCATTCAAAGAACCCAGGTGACAGTAAAGAGATGATGCAAGCCCGCAGAGTCTTTCTAGAATCCGGTCACTATCAAAACCTGCAGCAGCAACTAGCCTCGACGGTCAATAAGTGCGTAGAAAACATCGAAGCTCCAGCGGTATTGGATATCGGCTGCGGTGAGGGCTACTACACCAACGAAATCGCCCAAACCCTTATCGATACTGCTCAAGTCTATGGTTTGGATATCTCCAAAGTAGCCGTTCGCTACGCATCTAAACGCTACGCAAATTGCCATTTCAGTGTTGCATCAAGCTATAAACTGCCCTTTAGCGACAACAGCCTAGACGTCATTGTTAAGGTCTATGCACCTAGTAAACAAGAAGAACTGCTGCGCTGCCTAAAGCCTAATGGTCTATTAATTACAGTGACGCCCGGCGCAAGACATCTATATCAGCTTCGCGAACGTATATATCAAGAAGTCCGTTTGCACGAAGAAGAAGCCGATGAATTTGCAGGGCTAGAGTTAGTGGAACAAACTAAACTCAATTATCAGATGCAGCTAGAAAAAGGGTTAGGGTTTGAGCTTCTGCAAATGACACCCTTCGCTTGGAAAGCGTCTAAGGAATTACAGGCAGAGCTTAAAGACTGCGATACCTTTGAGTGTGAAGCGGACTTTAATATTCAGGTTTACAGGGTGAGTTAACCCAAACAGGCAGGAGAGCCGATATGTATGCACATAGAAACACCTTAGTTTTGCTCTCCTGTTTTCTTTGCCTCCAAGCCCTTGCTAAAGAACCGAACTCTGCTGTCACTACATTTTTTGACTATCAGCTTTATCAAAAGCCGTCCAATTCAATAACTCTATCCTCGCTTCCCTCACAGGTCTTAAACGCAGATGTTGTCCTCGTTGGTGAGTGGCACTCTCATTCTGCCGTGCATCGTTTTCAGTCAGATCTCTACCGATTGTTACTTGATAAGAACGAAAACGTGGCTCTCTCTATGGAGCAATTCAGCCGACCTGCGCAATCAACTCTCGATCAGTATTTGAATGATGAAATTGGCGAATTAGCGCTGATTGCTCATGGAAATGCGTGGCCTAATTACACCAGTGACTATCGCGCTCTTGTTGAGCAAGCCAAAGCGGCGAACATGCCTGTAATTGCGGCAAATGCCCCACGAGATATTGTGCGTTGTATCGGAAAGGTCGGCCCTGACTACCTTAATCAGCTCGATAGTAAAGAGCGCAAGTTTGTGGCGGCGCAATTGGATACTTCTGATAGGCCCTATAAGGCAAATTTCACCGAGATGATGGAAGGGATGGATAAAGATGTCGTAGAAAAGATGTACGCGGCTCAGGTTTCATGGGATGAGACCATGGCGGAGAGTATTGCTATGCACATTAAAGACAACCCTGAACATCAGGTGATGCATACGGCTGGAAAGTTTCATGTTGAGAATGGGATGGGCATTGCCTACTCACTCAACAAGCGAATGCCGGATCTCAAAATTGCGCTGATTACACCGGTGACAGAGGTTTCAGATATATCAAAACAAAGCCCCTTCCCTGAGTACCAATTATTAGTTTTACCTTTACCCGAGCAGGTTGTTAGCGGAGCTCTCAATCATGGCATGTCCACACATCCGCATTCGGATGCGAAGACAGATTGTGAGTAGTTACTTTCTATTTGGGTGATTAAGGATGTGGTCTTCCCAATCCACAACATCAATCTCATACACTACTTTGTTGCGAACGCTTTCGCCTGCAGCGTGCATGGCTGATTTTGAACCTGTGATCAACGGGTGCCATTCAGGCAAGTCTTTATTTTCTGACAATAAGCGGTAAGCACAGGTTTCTGGCAGCCAATGAAACTCGTGAATCTTGTCGCGTGTGAGCTTTAAGCACTCTTCACCAGACTCAAAACGATTGGCATAGTCTTTACAGCTACAGGTTTTGCTGTTTAACCAGCTACAGGCCACATTAGTGTAGTAAACCTCGTCGCTGTCTTCGTCCATAAGTTTGTGTAGGCAACATTTACCACAGCCATCACATAGAGCTTCCCACTCTTGTTCGCTCATCTGTTCTAGTGTTTTTGTTTGCCAAAATGGAGAAGTCATCTTAAATCTTACCGTCATAAACTTGGAGGCGTTTTATACCTATTCATCGCTTAAAATACAAGCAAAAGCGATAATCAAGCACTTACATGAATACTTTTCATCCGAGTGCAGAAACTTCTTTCAATCTTAGTAAAACTGTTGATAATCCCCCTTCACTTTTCTTGTAAGGCTCAACTGTATGGAATGTCGTCTTTATTGTGGTGCCTGTTGTATAGCGCCAAGTATCTCTAGCAGCTTTCCACTGCATCCTAACGGCAAGAACGCCGGTGAACGCTGCAAACAACTGACCGAAGATAACTTGTGTAAGCTTTTTGGTAAAAAAGAGCGCCCCGACGTTTGTCATGGTTTTAAAGCAGCAGAATGGGTCTGCGGTGATACCCGTGAACAAGCGCTTTTCATTCTCAATGATCTAGAAAGCTGTACTGCGTAAAGTAGCTTTTGTCAGAGTTCTTCGTTTTGTATCCCTATAAAATTTTCCACACTTAGAAAAAACCGACTACCTTTATTAAGAATCAAACACTTATAGAAGGGATTCTTATGAATAAGTACTTAGCCGAACTGATTGGAACATTTTGGTTGGTATTGGGAGGGTGTGGTAGTGCTGTTTTAGCGGCTGGCATTCCCGATCTTGGTATTGCCTTTGCAGGCGTTGCATTAGCCTTCGGTCTTACTGTTGTCACTATGGCCTATGCTATTGGCCATATCTCAGGTTGTCACCTAAACCCTGCGGTGACTATTGGCCTTTGGGCTGGTGGTCGCCATGAAGCCAAGGAAGTCGTCCCCTACATCATTGCACAAGTTATTGGCGGCATTATTGCCGGTGGTGTGTTGTATGTGATTGCGACGGGTAAAGCAGGCGCCGATATTGGCGGGTTTGCTACGAATGGCTACGGCGATTACTCGCCTATGGGCTATGGAATGACCGCGGCACTAGTGACTGAAATCGTTCTCACTGCCGTCTTCCTATTCGTTATTATGGGGGCGACCGATGGTAGAGCTCCGGCGGGCTTTGCACCTCTTGCTATAGGCCTATGTCTCACACTGATTCACTTGATCAGTATCCCTGTCACCAATACTTCAGTAAACCCTGCGCGAAGCACCGGGGTGGCAGTATTTGTTGGGGACGCGGCAATCAGTCAGTTATGGCTATTCTGGGTAGCACCTATTATTGGCGGTATTATCGGCGCTATCATCTACAAAGCAGTTGCTGGCAAAGAGTAGTAATACCAATCACACTAAGTGAGAAAGCATAAAAAAGGCCGCTTAGTCTGCACTAAGCGGCCTTTTAACATCTTGTTATTAAAGCTTGTGTCGCCCAAGGAGGGAATGAGACAAGGTGGTGCCATCCACTAGGTCCAGTTCGCCACCGACAGGTACGCCATGAGCGATCCTAGAAGCATTGACTTGGTGAATATGGCATAGCTCAGCAATATATTGAGCTGTGGCCTCACCTTCAACCGTTGGGTTAGTCGCCAATATCACTTCGGTGACTTCGCCTTCCTGAAGCTTAAAGTCGAGCTTATCAAGCCCAATATCACTAGGACCAATTCCATCAAGGGGAGAAAGATGCCCCATCAACACGAAATAGAGTCCTGAATACTGACCTGTTGCCTCTACGGCTGCAATGTCAGCTGGGCTTTCAACCACACATATTTGGCCTGTTTGCTGCCGTTTGGGGTTGCTACAGATATGACAAACATCGTTTTCCGTGAAGGTTCGACATTCGCCACAGTGACCCACTTCAGTCATTGCCTGACTGAGGGCGTCCGCTAGCTTAACGCCACCACTTCTATCTCGCTGCAATAAATGAAAGGCCATACGCTGCGCCGACTTGGGACCCACCCCAGGTAGACAACGTAAGGCCTCCATCAACTGCTCCAGCATGTTACTGGTACGCATTGATTAGTTCTGTTTCTTAGAAAGGCATTTTCATGCCTGGTGGTAGTTGCATACCGCCAGTCACAGAAGCCATTTTTTCTTTTTGAGTCTCTTCAACACGACGAGCTGCATCGTTAAATGCTGCTGCAATCAGGTCTTCAAGCATCTCTTTGTCGTCTTCCATCAAGCTCTCATCGATGTCAACGCGACGCACATTGTGGCTACCAGTGATAGTCACTTTAACTAGGCCTGCACCAGACTCGCCAGTTACTTCCATTTGTGCGATCTCTTCTTGAAGCTTCGCCATACGATCTTGCATTTGCTGGGCTTGCTTCATTAGGTTGCCCATACCGCCTTTTCCAAACATTCTGAATCTCTCTTTGATATCGGTATTGATAATTACTAGTGAAATGGGGATTACCCTAACCCATTTCAACCCTATATTGGACGAACACTCTCTCTATCCAGTTCCGCTGAAAAACGGGCCTCAATAAACTTTATATGCTCATCGCTCTCTAAACTGTTAAACGCCTGCTCAAGCTTTTGTTGATACAGGGTTTCTCGTAGCTCTAACGGTGTTTGACCTTGCTCATCGACTTGTACCGTTATCTCCCGATGTTGCCCTGTCACGTCAGCAAGCGCCTGCATCAGCTCGCTGCGAGATTTGTCTCCGTCGAGATGTTGCTGGCTCGGTCTTAAATGCAAGACAATCCCACCCTCGCTTTCCTCAAAGTGCGAATTCAAGGCTAACTGTTCCACTAGCTTAGCGGTATTCAGCTTAGCTATCAAAGCGCTCCAGCTGTCTTGTGCGACAGATTCATCCACCAGTTTGGACACCATTTCGGGTGTCTTCTCATGCTCCAACGCCTTTTTCAACAATGCCGGTGTTAGGCCTGGCTTTATTTCTTTGGGTTGAGAAGACTCTGACGCTTGCCATTGATATGGCTGACCACTGGTATCGACTTTTTCCTGCAGCACGGACTCTGAAGGTGTCTTTGGCGGGTGCTTTTGAGTCACTCGCTGAAGTACGCTTTCTTTCTTGCCTGTCTGTACTGCCTCACCCTTTTTTGAGCGATCGCCTTGTACTGATGTTTTGCTTTGACGCTTAGAACGAAGTTGATGACGAAGACCTACCAGCGGGCTCTGAACCGAAGTTTGTGGCTCGTTCGTTGTGTCATGACCAACAGGCTCCGCTGGCTGAACTAGGTTTGAGGCACCTTGGTCCTGCTGAGCCGCTGGTTCATATCCTGAGTGCACAGGAGGTACATCAGCCCTAGGCGGTTGCTGTATTGAAATAGGCGGTTGTTGTGTAGAAATAGGCGGTTGCTGTGCAGAATAAGGAGCTTGTTGCAACGGTTCTGCAGGGCGAGGCTCAGATGAAACCGGTTTAGCACCCCCCTGCTCTAACACCTTTTTCGCTTGTTGAACCGGCGATGGCCTTTCCGCTACCGGCGCAGTATCCACTATAGGTAAGGACTGTGTTGCTTCACTGCTGATATTGCTTTGCGTAGAGATAGTGTTCGCTGCAGGCTTGTCAGCTGGGCTAAACGCTAGCATTCGCAGCAAGGTCATCTCTGCCCCTGCTCGCTCTGTTGGTGCCATAGAAAGCTCACCACGCCCTTTTAAAGCGATTTGGTAGTAAAGCTGAACCTCTTGCGGAGAGATTTGCTCAGCAAGGTGTTGAACCCGCTCAGCGTCCATATGACCCGCATCTAAGGTGGCAGGAAGCGCTTGATACATAGCGATGCGATGCAATTGCATTGACAGCTCTTGCAACAAGCCATCCCAATCAACGCCATTGCTGGCAAGCTGATTTAATGCCTCTAGGCTTTTCGATGCCTGCTTATGAACAATGGCATCAATCAGATATAGCGCTTGTTCGCTATCTAGAGTGCCGAGCATTCGCGACACTTGCTCTGTCACTACATTGCCGTTACCTAAAGCAATGGCCTGATCAGCAAGGCTCAAGGCATCACGCATACTGCCATCTGCAGCATGGGCAAGCATACCTAGGGCACGATCTTCTCTGGCAATACTTTCTTGCTCTAGAACGTGCTCAAGCTGCTGATGAATATCATCAACAGTAATAGGCTTAAGATGAAATTGAAGGCATCGAGACAGAATCGTCACTGGCAGTTTTTGTGGATCCGTTGTCGCCAACAAAAACTTCACATACTCAGGTGGCTCTTCTAGGGTTTTCAGTAGTGCGTTAAAACTATGCTTTGACAGCATATGCACTTCATCTATCAGGTAAACCTTAAAGCGACCTCTAGCTGGCTTGTATTGAACGTTGTCCAATAAATCGCGAGTATCTTCAACCTTAGTTCTGGAGGCAGCATCGATTTCCAACAGGTCAACGAATCGACCTTGATCTATCTCCACACAGCTTTGGCACGTGCCACAGGGTGTTGAAGTGATGCCAGTTTCACAGTTTAAGCCCTTGGCTAGTAGGCGACCAATCGTCGTTTTACCTACACCACGAGTACCACTGAACAGGTAGGCGTGATGCAAACGGTTTTGATCCAATGCATTTTCCAACGCGGTCAAGACGTGCTCTTGCCCTACGACTTCTTTAAATCGCTTTGGACGCCATTTACGTGCTAACGCTAAATAACTCATTAATTATCCTGATAGATGAGAAGGATTAGTGGCCATCAAACTCGCATAGGCTAAACACTTCGATGCCCATTTTTTCAATGCGCTTATCACCACCAATCTCTGGCAGGTTGATAACAAAGGCTGCGTGTTCAACGATGCCACCAAGTTGGCGAATCAGCTTGGTTGTTGCTTCGATTGTGCCACCGGTAGCAAGCAGATCATCAACCACAAGTACCTTGTCACCTTCGGTGATCGCATCGGTGTGGATCTCCAGTACATCGGTACCGTACTCTAACTCATAAGATTGAGAGATAGTGTTACGAGGTAGCTTGCCTGGTTTGCGCACTGGAACAAAGCCAACACCCAATTCAAGCGCTAGAGGTGCACCAAACAAAAACCCACGTGCTTCAGTGCCCACCACTTTAGTAAAGCCCATGCCTTGGTAGCGTTCGATAAGCATCTCAATCGTGGCTTGATACGCTTTTGCATCTTCCATCAAACTGGTCACGTCACGAAATAAAATACCTGGTTTCGGGTAGTCTGGAATGCTTTTGATGCTGGCTTTGATCAGGGCTTGCTTTTCAATATTCATAGTTAATTCTTACAGTTTAATTCAGACCCTAACCATAGTCGTTCACCCCTGATTTCGCATTGCTAAAACGCTGAGTATGAGCACTCAGGCTAGCCTAAATCATGGTGATGAACTGACGCCAATTTGCGTATGGGTTGAGTGCGATTGATATCTCTCTAACCAAAGTATAACCAGAGTCTCTGACCATAGTGATTAGATTGATATAAGTGGACGATATGGTAGTGATTTTATCAATTTTGAGCAAGCCACACTTTGGTATGCCTCAAGTTTTCGTTCTTGAGTTACTCAGCAGGCTCGGGAAGACGGCTCAACCACAGCAGTAATACTGCCATTATGGCCACCAACAGCAGTCTCACCCAGTTAATTGGCGCTAGAGCAATAGATAAAGCGAAACTAAACAAAATCAGCCAGTACGCTTTGCGCTTAACCGAGCGCTTTACGCCACGGGTATCTCGCCAGTCTTCGATAATAGGACCAAAGGTTGGGTGAGAGAGAAGCTTTTGATTAAGGCGTGGAGAGCTCCTCATAAAACAGGCGCTGGCAAGCAGCACAAAAGGAGTGGTCGGTAACAACGGCAACACAACGCCGATTATCCCTAACACAAGGCACACTATCCCTAGGGAGATTAACATCCATCTTTTTATTGGGTTTTGGGGGATAGCCACTACTGCAAAGCCTTGTCCACGCATAAGTCTACAAAGAGAATATCTGAACTAGGCAAAAAAAAGAAGTTGAAGCTAGGTTTACGACTAATTCGCTTTGCTTTCGATGACAATTTGACAGTTAGCGTTCGCTAGACCAGACAGCTTCAGACTATTTTTCCCCGTTGTGGAAAGGGGGAACTGTTCCTGATGCAACACCTTATCGTCACCCAAGCTTTGTTGAGTTGCGAGTGCATGGTTTGCATTCGAAGTGCTCCAAACGCCCGCAACACCTGCGCTGATCACCTTAAATTCACGGTTTGAAAAATCAGCAAGACCGACTATCGCATTGATGGGTTCACCGCAATCAGCATAGCGAATGGCTTTTTCAAGGTTATTCACTAGATCTTGGATATGAAAAACCTGTGATTCTTGGCTACGGATATAATCATTGAACAAGGCTCGAACCAATAAGGTTGTTGACACCCCAAACTGCTCGGCCGAGTCAGAATCAAGAACGTAAAATAGAAACTGCCCATTCATGCTCCATGCGTAGTCATAGACGATGGGCATGGATTCAGAGCTTTGTAGTACCCGAAAGTGGCAGTTCCACACGCCTTGGCTTGTTTTCTGCTCAGGAACTAAAGCCTGCAACAAGTCACGGGATATATCAGGATGATTATCTAGGTACTCTAGGTGCCAATGCAATTCCTGGTCTTCTGGCAGTTCACCTTGAGGATTTAACTGAAACCATTGGCTGGTAAAGTCTCTTGCGCCCAATGCGGAATCTTTCGCCTCTTCAAGGGTACTCTCTACCGTCGATAGAAGATGAGTAGGGTTGACGATAGGTTTAGTGACGAAGTCTTTTATGCCGAATTTCAAAGCCTTTGCCACCACCGACATCTTTTCCGTACCGGAAATAACAATCAGGGGCAAAGAGGGATATTGATGACTGGCTTCTTCCACAAACTCCATACCATTTAACAACGGCATCTCAATATCGCAAATCACCAAGTCGGGTACATGTTTCGCAAGATGCTGTAATCCCTCAAGACCATTATCCGCTTCAAAGACGCGATAGTTTTGGGTCTCAAGTAGTGAACGTACTAAATTTCGAAATACGGCATCATCATCCAATATAAGAACGTCTGCTGCATATTTTTGATTCATCGGCAGCTCCACTAAGGTACTCTCTTGGTGCACTTTATACTCTTTAAGTCTACTTCAATTGCTATAACATTAGATGTCCGTTTAAATAATCACAAAGATAAATGACTTATTTTGACGACAAATTGTAAAAACTGTTTGATAATAAACACTAAATCACCTGACCCAATAGGGTTGTTACCCCCCTTTGAAAGTGAGCGAATATCTAGATCATGAAAGATACTATGAAACTTGATGACCTCAATCTGTTCCGCCAAGTCGTGGAGCATGGAAGCTATACAGCCACCTCTCGAGCCACTCGCATACCCGTTGCGACCATTACTCGAAGAATACAAGCGTTAGAAGACGCAATTGATTTACGGCTGCTGAACAGACACGCTCGCAAATTAACACTAACAGAAGCCGGCCAGCGCTTTTATGAGCAATGCGGCCCTCTACTAAAGCAAATTTCAAGTGCTGCAGTAGAACTGGGTGAAGAGTGTCGCGGTGCGGCAGGTCGCTTGAGAGTCTCCTCTCCTGCTAACCTAACTAAGCGTATGTTGATGCCGTTGTTTGAAGGCTTCATGGATACCTACCCTGATATCCAGATTGACCTTAGCATGACCAACCGCGCTGATGAACTTGACCCTACAGAGTGGGACATGATTTTTCGTGTGGGCCCTCAACGAGATTCAAACCTCATCGCTCGTAAGCTTACCGAAGTTAAAGACATCTTAGTTGCTAGCCCTGAGTATCTGAAAAACAGCTCAGCGTCATTGCAACATGCAGAAGACCTTACCGATCATGCCCTACTAAAAGGCTTACCCCTTACCCACTGGTCATTGCTCAATACTCACGGTGAGACTGTAGTGAACAAAGCGAAAGGTCGACTAGAAGCAACTGACCTTAATGTAGTGAGACATGCCTGCTCTGCGGGTGTCGGGATTGCTTTGATTCCCAACGTAATGGTGAATCATCACATCGAAAGTGGTGGCTTAGTACAAGTGTTACCAGAATGGGCAGCAAACCCACGTGATATCTTTATGCTGTATAACCATAAAGACCATATCCCAGAGAAAACACGACTACTGATCGACTACATCAGAGATTACTTTAACTAAACCAGTGTTGGTTGAAATTGAAAGTATAAAAAAGGCCCAGCATGATGAAGTGACCCCGTAAAGTTGGACATTTCTGTTAAGCGGCTTTTAAGGCCTGATTTCGATATTCCGTCGGAGTCAGGCCTTTTAGTTTCACTTTGATGCGCTTTGTATTGTAATACTCGATGTATTCGTCAATATGTGCGATTAAGTCATCGGCATCTTCAAAGTGTTGATTATGGTACATTTCTGTTTTCAGTAAGGCAAAGAAGTTCTCTGCTACTGCGTTATCTAAGCAGTTTCCTTTTCGTGACATACTTTGAGTTAATCCCTGCTCAGCGAGAGTTTTCTGATACTTCCTATGCCTATATTGCCACCCTTGATCGCTATGCACTATTGGCTTAGCGTCTTTGGCTAAGGTTGCAACCGCCTCTGTCAGCATGTCAGTGACCAGAGGTAAGCACGCATTTTTCGCAACTTTGTAAGCCACAACTTCCTGCGTAAACAGATCAACGATTGGTGATAGGTACACCTTCTGCTGTTGAACTTTAAACTCAGTGACATCAGTTACCCACTTTTCATCAGGCTTCGTTGCACTGAAGTCCCGTTTAAGTACATTTGGAGCGGTTTTTCCAGTTTCTCCTTTGTAAGAGCGGTACCGCTTAGGTCTGACCGTTGATTTCAAGCCTAGTAATCCCATCAGGCGTTGAACTGTCTTATGGTTAAGCCTGACGTCGTATTTCCTTAACTCTAAATGAATACGACGATATCCATATCTCCCTTTATGGTCATGATATATTTTCTCAATCAACTGTTTTTCATCTTGATAGCTTTCGGCAGCGTTGTTCGACTGTGCATGATAATAGAAGCTACTTCTTGCTAATTTAAGGGCATGCAAGAGATGTTGTTGTGGATATTGATTTTTAAGAGCTAGAACTACTTTCGTTTTTTCTTTGTTCGACGATGCTTCTCCTGTTCCAGCTCCTCTAACTTTTTTAGGACAGCATTCTCAGCTCGCAAGTACGCTAACTCCTCTTTGATCTCTTCCAGTGTTTTCTCATCATCGCTCTTGTTTTGAATAAAAGGATGCTTACTCATTGCGGGTCGTCCTCTGCTACGTTCAAGCCCCTGGAAACCATATCTTTCATACTGTTTGAGCCAAACAGCGAGTGTGCCAGAGGAAGAAAAATTTAAAACCGCACTAGTGTGACTGATAGACCAACCATTCGTCCACATATGAGTCAAAGCTTGGAGCTTAGTTTGCCCATTCTTTGCAAAACCATGAGGGATAAATGCCTGAGAGCCATGGATATCGAATACTTGTGCCCAGTAACGTATTTGGCGTGATGGTATAGAATGAAGACGAGAAAGCTCCTGAGAACTTTCGCCTTGTAGATATTGTTTAGCTATTGAGCATTTCAATGCTCGGTTGTATTTGGACATAAAAAGACCCCCAATAATTGGTATCCAACTATTGGGGGTCAGTTCATGATGCTGGGCCTTATTATTCGAACTGAAGAAGCATTACGCGCCTTCGTTATACATCTCTAGGTTTGCTAAGTCTTGAGCAATGTTTTGCTCAGTTTTTGCATCGTCAGAGCGCAATGAATCAAGAAAGTCTAAGTACTCTTGGTCCACATCACCTGTCACGTATTGGCCACTGAATACAGAGGTCTCAAACGTCTTAATATCAGGGTTGCCCTCGCCTACTGCAGCAACAAGGTCTTCTAGTGATTGGAACATCAGTCCATCAGCGCCAATAAGCTTAGAAATCTCATCCACTTCACGACCGTGAGCAATCAACTCATTAGCGCTTGGCATATCGATGCCGTACACATTCGGGAAGCGTACTTCTGGTGCCGCTGAAACGATGTAAACCTTGTTTGCACCTGAATCACGAGCCATCTCGATGATCTGCTCGGATGTTGTACCACGAACAATAGAGTCATCAACTAACAGTACATTCTTGCCTTTGAATTCAGAGCGAATTGCGTTCAGCTTACGACGTACTGATTTCTTACGTTGCTGCTGACCTGGCATGATGAAGGTACGACCTACATAGCGGTTTTTAACGAAACCTTGACGGTATGGCTTGCCAATAATCTGAGCAATCTGCAATGCGATATCACAAGAGGTTTCAGGGATTGGGATAACCACATCGATATCCAAATCATCCCATTCGCGCTTGATTTTCTCACCTAGCTTATTACCCATTTCAACGCGAGCACTGTATACAGATACTTTGTCGATGAATGAGTCAGGACGAGCAAAATAAACGAATTCAAAGATACATGGGTTCAATTGTGGGTTCTCTGCACATTGCTTAGTGTACAGTTGTCCATCAAAAGTAATGTATACCGCTTCACCTGGTGCTACATCACGCATGAAATCAAAACCTACAGCATCGAGTGCTACAGACTCAGATGCCACCATGTATTCTGTGCCACCTTCAACTTCACGTTTACCAAGGCATAAAGGACGAATGCCATTTGGATCGCGAAATGCAACCATGCCATGACCAATGATCATTGCCGTTACGGCATAGGCGCCACGAATAGTCTGATGTACACGCTCAACCGCATCAAATACGTCTTTCTCAGTAATGTTGAATGTCTTGGTCATATCAATGTTATGAGCCAGTACATTTAACAGAACTTCTGAATCAGAGGTTGTATTTACATGACGACGATCTTGTTCGAAAAGCTTTTGACGAACTTCAGCAGCGTTTGTTAGGTTGCCGTTATGAGCTAACGTGAGACCAAAAGGAGAGTTCACGTAAAAAGGCTGTGCTTCAGACGCACTTGAACTACCTGCAGTAGGGTAACGAACGTGTCCGATACCTACCGAGCCTTGTAAGCGTTGCATGTGTTTGGCTTCAAACACATCCTTAACTAGACCGTTTGCCTTACGCAGACGAAAACGATTGCTATCTATGGTAATAATACCCGCAGCATCTTGTCCACGATGCTGCAAAACCGTAAGCGCATCATAAATCGATTGGTTAACAGGAGTTGTGCCTACAATTCCAACAATACCACACATGTCTAAACCCTCAGTATTGGCCAGTTTAGCTTTATATCACGCCGGATAAAAAGCTAGACGTTTCTTTAAGATGTTCGAAAAACGGTGCGATCAGACGACTGAACTCTGGAATCAATTGCGATTGCTTCCACCAGTCGGAATTCGACAAACTGGTAAAGGCATCCATAAAAAACAGTACTGCAGCAACGATTAATACGCCGCGCAAAGTACCAAACACGACCCCAAGCACGCGATCTGTTCCCGACAGACCTGTCTTTTGGACCAACTGCCCTATGGTGTAGTTAATGACTGCACCAACGACTAGCGTTGCCACAAACAGAGCGCCAACTGCAGCTCCATTTCGGACCATGTCATCTTGGATGTTTGTAAAGTACACCGCTAATCTAATGTAGTACTGGCTGGCAATAAAAAAGGCGCCAAACCAAATCACTAACGAGAGCGCTTCCTTAACAAAACCTCGTACCAAACTGATCAGCGCAGAGATGCCGATCACACCTAAAATAGTAAAATCTATCCAATTCATGAGCTTTACTTCCTCATGCTGGCGCGCATTCTAACAGAAAAATGCGCGACGCAAACGTTTTCTTTATGGTTTTAGTGGCTTAAATGTCTGAATCTGGCCAGAAGCGCCAGTGATCTTTTTCAATTCAGGCAGTTGCGATTCTAACTTGGAACGTGATACATCAGGACCGACTATCACACGGTAAAAATCATTCGCTTTTACAACGCTCGCTCGGTAACCACGGGTGCGGAGATCTTTTGCCAAGGTTTCCGCATTCTCGGAATTTCTTAAAGAAACGAGCTGGATAATCCAACCACTGTCTTGATAATTGTTACGCTCTTCAACCTTACGCTCTTTTACCTCAACCACTTCAGGTTCAGGTTTCACCTCTGGTTTAGGCTCAGCTTTTGGCTTGGTTTCTGCCACTTTCACTGGCTCAGAGCTTTCATGAATGATCTCTTCGACTGGCTCAGGTGGTAGTGATACATCCTCTTCGACAGGATCTAGGATCTCGAAGGACTCAACTTCTGATTCAAGCTGAGGCTTGATTGGAATGGCAACAAACTCTTCCTTGTAGTGAAGCTTCTCACCATCTAACACATCAGGGAGTACGATAACCCCGACGGCAACGAGTACTATGGTACCGACTAAGCGACTTTGAAATTTACTCGCCATTGTTTCTCCTTGTTTGCCAGTGTTCCAACACGGCCCCTACGGTAAAAAATGATCCCAATACGACGACGATGTCCTCTTTGCCTGCATCACTCATAGCTTGCTCAAACGCTTCCACAGGGTTTTCAAATCCTACGGTGCCCTTATCCAGATATTGACACAGCTCATCGGCTGACGCCGCTCTAGGGCCTTCTAGCGAAGCAGGATACCAATGCTGCGTGCAGCTTGAGAGCGCTTCGATTGTGGCTGCCACATCTTTATCATGAAGCATTCCAACAACCGCTCTTATTTTTTGCTGTGGATAGCGCTGTTGCAATTGAGCAACCAAGTATTCGGCAGAGTGCGGATTATGAGCAACATCTAAGATGACGGTTGGCTGTTGCGATAAATACTGCATTCGTCCCGCAAGCTTGGCATGCTTTAGGCCGTTAACAATATTCACATCGGTTAGGTCTAAATCAGACACGCCCAACGCCATCAAAGCGGTAGCCGCATTGGCTAACGGAAGATTCGGTTTTGGTAAGTCGGTGACATCAAAGCTGCCAGACTGCCAATGCCATAATTCGCCGTCTTCTTTATACGAATATTGATATTCAACCTGATAAAGCGTCGCACCGATATCATCGGCATGAGCGGCTACTGTCATCGGTGCATTAGGCTGACCACAGATCGCCGGCTTGCCCGCTCTGAAGATGCCCGCTTTTTCAAAGCCAATGACGTTGATGTCGTCACCAAGCCAGTCAACATGGTCCACCGCTAGGCTAGTAATGATACTGACGTCGTGATCGACGATATTGGTTGCATCTAGACGACCGCCTAAGCCCACCTCAAGAAGCACTACATCGACTTTTTGCTGCTGGAATAAGTGCAAAGCAGCAAGCGTCGCGTATTCAAAAAAGCTGAGGCTGATGTCGCCTCTTAATTTTTCGATAACATCAAAAGCAGCAACGTGAAACTCGTCTGCAAGCTCTGCACCATTGATTCGAACGCGTTCGTTGTAACGAATAAGGTGCGGAGAGCTGTATACGCCAACGCTATATCCAGCGTCGAGCAATATGGCTTCCATAATGGCACACGTTGAGCCCTTGCCATTGGTTCCGGCAACGGTAATCACTTTGGGAGCAGGCTTAGTCAGGCTAGGCGTCGCTTTCTGGGCTACTTGAGATACACGGTCAAGACCTAGGTCTATCGCACTGGTATGAATGGACTGTAAATAATCAAGCCACACCGTTAGGGATGATGTGGCTTGTGGGATATGTGAACTCATCTATCTATATAACGCTAATTACTGGCAGATAATGAGTACTGTACTATTTTTCTGGCGCTACGGGTACTTCGTATTCAGCCTCTTTTGGGCCTTCGTTAACAGAAACCACTAAAGGTGATGAATGGTTAGTCAACTTGGCCAATAAGCCACCCACTCTTTGACGCATTTCACGGCGATCAACGATCATGTCAATACCACCATGCTCAAGTAGGAACTCACTGGTTTGGAAGCCTTCAGGTAGGTCTTCACGAACCGTTTGTTCGATAACACGACGTCCTGCAAAACCGATAACTGCGCGAGGTTCACCAATATTGATGTCGCCTAGCATCGCGAAGCTTGCTGATACGCCACCCATAGTTGGGTCAGTCATAATAGAAATGAACGGCAAACCTTTCTTTGAAAGTCGTTCAAGAGCTGCACTGGTTTTTGCCATCTGCATCAGAGACATTAACGCCTCTTGCATGCGAGCGCCGCCACTTGCAGAGAAACAGACTAAACCACAGTTGTTTTCAATTGCAGCGTCGACAGCGCGAACAAAGCGTGCACCCACAACCGAGCCCATAGAGCCGCCCATGAATTTAAACTCCATCGCACACGCTACAACAGGCATACCGTGTATAGCACCCTTCATTGCGATCAATGCGTCTTTCTCGCCACTGCTCTTTTGGTAAGTAGTGATACGATCTTTATAGCGCTTAGTATCTTTAAACTTCAGTTTATCCTGAGGCTCTAGCTCTGCACCTAGCTCTTCACGGCCATCTGCATCTAGAAAACTGTCTAAACGGTTACGTGCAGAGATGCGCATGTGATGATCACACTTAGGGCAAACCTCTAAGTTACGCTGTAGCTCTGCTTGATATAAAACTTGTTCACAAGAGGTACATTTCGTCCATACACCTTCAGGAACATTCGCCTTGCGAGACGTTGAAATACTGCTTTTGTTGAAAATCTTCTCAAGCCAACTCATGAAAGACCTTTTTCATTAAGCTCTCGCCGCAACGGCAAGAGGTTGATAATTTGCAAGGATTAAACCATAGATCCACTCTAGTGTAGATAAAAAACTGGTTGTACCTATCCCTTACTACTCAATTATTACCGCAAAATGACATCAAATTGACGCTATATTTGCGTTTCATCACAATTCTTCGGGTAAAAACAGCGGTCCCATAGGCAATTCAGGAATAGCGAATTCCTCTGGGTAGTCCACTTTTACCAAATATAATCCGTGGGCTTTCGCCGTTGCTCCTGCTAGGGAGCGATTTTTCTGCGCTAATAACCACTCAATCCATTCACTCGGCTGCTCATTACGGCCTACCACCAGCAAGCTACCGACGATATTTCGCACCATGTGATGGACAAAGGCATTCGCCTTGATATCGACAACGACATAGTGGTTATGACGAGTCACGTTAATGTGCATCATGTTGCGAAACGGACTGTGCGACTGACAATGTGCCGCTCTAAATGACGTAAAGTCATTTTCACCTAGCAAGAACTGGGCAGCTTGATGCATTTTGTCTACATCAAGGTCGCCATGATAATGGCTCACCCCTTTTGCTAGGATTGCAGGGCGCAAGGCATGGTTATAGATAACGTAGCGATAGCGCCTTGCTGTGGCACTGAATCGTGCGTGAAAGTCTTCAGAAACCTCTGTGGCCCAACGTACGGCAATATCACCTGGCATGTTAGCGTTTACGCCCATTTGCCAAGCCAGCATCTTACGAGACGCTGTAGTATCAAAATGCACTACTTGTCCGGTGCCATGTACGCCAGCGTCTGTGCGACCTGCGCATTGAACCTCTACTGGGTGATTCGCCACTATGGAGAGTGCTTTCTCTAAACGCTCTTGAACAGAATCGAATTCATTCTGTCTTTGCCAACCATAATATTTTGCACCATCGTATTCGATGCCTAGGGCGATTCTCATCAGTCACAATCCAGTTGAAATTTGGGGCGGGCAGTATAAACGATGCACGTTAACCTCACAAATTTCATTAAGAGCGAATAGACTCCAATAGCTGCTGAGCGCGCTGTTGCTCCTCTTGCGTGCCCTTTTCCAACACCCCTTTTAACAACTTACTGGCATGGTTTAGGTCGTTCATTTGAATGTAAACCGTAGCAAGATCTAACTGACTTGCGACTTCTCCCTCCAAATCAACGTCTTTTAGCTCTACCTTGCCAATCACATCGGGGAATTCATCAAGCCCAACCCTAAGGTCTAGCTCTTCTTCATCTGGGTTTGTCGTAGGCGCAGAGTCTCCCTCGGCGATCACTTCATCGATAGTCTTATAAGGGCTATGAGGCTTTTGTTCTACTGATGGCTCATTCTCAACAGGTATCTGTTGCGACACAACGTCTTCAGTAGGATTAATCTCTTGTGATTCAGACTCTAACGACGATTGAGGGACTGACTCTTCATCTGCAGGCTTGGGTTCAGAAATCTTATGAGTATCGTCTTCAGCTAACAGCTCTAGCGCTTCTTTTCTAGCATCAGCTAACGCCTCTTTCTCACCATATTCTGGCAAGTCTTCGTCATGAACAACCTCTTCTGGCTCGACTTCTGATTGAGAGTTGGGTTTAACGTCCGCTTCTGGCGATTCGTCATGCTCGCTCTCTTCTTTATCCGCCAAGATCTTATCAAGCTCTTGCTCAAACTCTTTATCTAAAGGATTTACTGTGCCTTGCTGAGATTCAGTATGTGTAGATTCATCATCAGCTGCTAATACTTTTTTCGCTTCAACAGGTTCTACGTTTTCAATCTCAGGCTCATCATCACCCCGTGTAACAGGCGCTGGATTTAATGCCTTAGGCGCTGAGGGCTCTTTGCCGATTTGAGGAACAGGTCTTATGGAAAGGGTTAACTTAATGATCAGCAACATGATCAAGGCTGTGACTGCCGCCGATAGCGCCACAATCACCCATACATTAGTGAGTAAGGTTGTGTCGTCTTGGTTGGTTATTGTTGCGGGTGTATTGCGCTGCTCAATGAGTATTTTCTCAACATTGGCTCGACGCTCAGACTCGAGGTCTAACTGACCTTTTAACTCGACGACATCGGTACGGATGGTGCCGATAGCCCTAAGCAAATCCTGATTATTTTGTTGCAGAGAATTATATTCACTTTGCGACGATTGTAATTGCTTCTGCAAAAACTCTATTTGATTTTGCTGAATTTCTCGCGCTCCGAGGTCTTCAACATTAATCTGAGTAGGTGCATTTTCACTGGCCACCTTGGCAAGATAACTCGCTTTTCGCTCATGAATTTTGAATAAACGAACCGCTTCTGCAACGCTCTGCTTTTCTACTTCAGCATCCGTTGGAATCGTGATCGTGCTACCAGGTTTCAGCAAATGAATGTTTCTATCTTCAAAGGCGGTGGGGTTCGCTCTGTAGATAGCCAGCACCATCTTATAGACAGATTGCTGCTCGCTGGTTCTTACCGTTTGGCCAATAGACCATAAGGTCTCGTCTATAGCGGTAGGGCCATACGTTCTTTGAGTGGAAAGCCTGTTTTGGTCGCGATTTAGCGTCGTGCCATCAAGGGTATCTGGAACAATATAGGTAGGAACCGCTTGCAGTTTCCCGTTCGGACCAACAAGGCGAATTTCTTCAGCATGTGAAGCAACTGAGAACAGAAGACAAGCTATTACAATAAGGGTACGACGATACAATTCCATTTGAGAGCGCAACTAGATTTACCTTAGGCGATGAATAGTTCTAATTTGCTAAAATTTACAACAAAAGACAACAACAGCATGCCAATTTACGTTAAAAATGTGTTGCAAATACCGCTAATGGTTAATCATTGAGCTTTATCTTGCCTAAATAGAAAAAGCCAGAGATGAACGAGTCAACTCTGGCTTTGTCAATCAAACGAGCATTACTTCATAGAAGCAGTCACCGTTTAGAAGTAATCGCGAATCAATAATTCAGCGATTTGTACCGCGTTAGTTGCCGCACCTTTACGCACGTTGTCAGCAACAACCCACAAGTTAAGGCCGCTTTGATGACTAATATCATTGCGTACACGACCGACCATAACGTGATCTTTGCCGCCAGCATCGCGTACCTGAGTTGGGAAGTCTTCACCTTGGAAAACCTCAATACCCTCTGTTTGCTCAAACAGCTCGATAGCATGCGCAGCATCAATAGGAGCGCGCGTTTCTACGTGAACGGCTTCTGCATGGCCATAGAAAACAGGAACACGAACACAGGTAGGGTTAACCATGATTGAAGGGTCATTGAAGATCTTTTGTGTTTCCCACACCATCTTCATTTCTTCTTTGGTGTAACCGTTATCCATAAACGCATCGATCTGAGGGATACAGTTAAATGCAATTTGCTGAGAAAACGTTTCAGGTTCTGCAGGAATACCATTAAGTAGCTTCGCTGTTTGGCCTGCGAGTTCATCAATGCCTGATTTACCTGCACCCGCAACTGACTGGTAGGTCGACACGTTAATGCGTTCAATGCCTACTTCATCATGAATGGGCTTCAAAGCCACTAGCATTTGGATAGTAGAACAGTTTGGGTTTGCAATGATGTTACGGTTACGGAACTCAGCAATCGCCTCAGGGTTCACCTCAGGAATAACGAGAGGGATGTCGTAGTCGTATCTGAACTGCGAAGTATTGTCGATGACGACAACCCCTTCATCTGCCGCAACAGGTGCCCAGCGCTCAGACAATTCACCGCCCGCTGAAAATAGAGCGATATGAACTTGAGACCAATCGAATTCTTCAACGTTTTGTACTTCGATGCTCTTACCGTTAAAACGGTAGCTCTTACCCTTACTACGCTCACTGGCCAGTAAATGCAGATCTCCTACTGGGAAATCTCTCTCTTTAAGCACTTCTAGTAGTGTTTCACCCACAGCACCAGTCGCGCCTAAAATAGCCACATTAAATTTTTGACTCATTTACTTACCTCTACCTTAAAACCTAATTCTTGCAAGGGTTGCAGATTACAAGACGCATCACCGGTCAGCGTCACCGCGCCATACTCTCGGCGGTCCCAGTATTCTTTGCGCATTTGGTCAAATGCACCCGTTTTCCCAATCTTTCGGCGAAACAGGGCATCGTCTTTGCGCACATCATAGATCAATTGTGTGATGTTGTGCAGTGTTGCTTCATCCCAAGGGCGAGATAAGTGCATTTCAGGTACTGGCGCGATGGGCAAAAGATCGGCAGCATTGGCAGAAAGTGGGCTCTCGATTAACTGACAAAAAGAGTTAAAGATCATAGTCGTGCCGCGGGCTTTACCCTCTAGGCCATATCCAGCAACGTGTGGCGTAGCAAAAGCCAGCAATGGAAGAAGCTCAAGATCGACCTCCGGCTCAAACTCAAACACGTCCAACACTGCAGTGAAGCCATCATTGCGTTGTAGCCTCTGTTTTAGCGCAGAATTATCTACAATCGGTCCACGAGCTGCATTAATCAAAATTTGATCAGTACGCATTGCCTGCAAACGCTCAGAGTCAATGAGATGATGTGTTGGGTACTCGCCGTCTCGGGTGATCGGCGTGTGCAGAGAAATCACATCACTTTGCTCTAGCAATTCTTCTAACGCGGTAAATTTACGAGTGTCACCTTCAGCCTCTTTTATTGGGTCGTTAAGCAGCACCTTAATACCGATGCCAGAAAGGCACTTCGCTAAATAGCTACCCACTTGCCCTGCACCTATGATGCCGACCGTTTTCTCAAAGATTGAGAAGCCTTGTTGCTGAGAAAGCACCATCAATGATGAAATGACATATTCCGCCACACCCACCTTGTTACAGCCAGGGGCGTGAGTATAAGCAACGCCCTTTGCCTCGAGTGCTTTTTCGTCAAGGTGATCATGTCCTGCCGTTGCAGTACCCACGAACTTTAGCTTGTTGGCTTTAGACAACAGCTCACTGTTCACTTTAGTGACAGAGCGAATCATCAGGGCATCAACGTCGACTAGGTCATCCGCATTGATAGTACGTCCGGATAACGCGATAACCTCGCCTAGCTGACCAAATAACTCTTTGGCGTAAGGCATATTTTCATCAATTACAATTTTCATTAACAGGGCTTCAAAGTGATTGGCAGGGTTATAGATTAATAATAAAAGGCCCGACAAGCAAAGCCTGTCGGGCCTTAAAATAGTTTGTTGGGCTACACAAAACCAGATTCCCGACCAGTGTGCTGACCCAGAAAAGCGCTCGGGAGTGGCATGTGCCCTAAGCGGGATTAGCCTTCGTACTTTTTGAACACTAGCGTTGCGTTCGTGCCGCCGAAACCAAAGCTGTTAGACATCACTGTCTTAAGCTCTTGATCGCGCTTCTCAGTCACAATATCAAGACCCGCAGCTGCTTCGTCTAGATTTTCAACGTTGATGCTTGGCGCAACAAAGCCGTGCTCTAGCATCAGTGCAGTGTAGATAGCTTCATGTACACCTGCCGCACCTAGTGCGTGACCTGTCATTGCTTTCGTTGCTGAGATTGCTGGGCTGTTGCCACCAAATACTTCTTGGATTGCGCCTAGCTCTTTCACATCACCAACAGGAGTCGATGTACCGTGAGTGTTCACGTAGTCTACAGAATCAACATTCTGCAGCGCCATCTTCATGCAGCGAACCGCACCTTCACCTGATGGAGCCACCATATCGTGACCATCAGAGTTAGCACCGTAGCCGACAAGCTCGCCGTAGATTTTTGCGCCACGAGCAAGAGCGTGCTCTAGCTCTTCGACAACCATCATACCGCCACCACCAGAGATAACGAAACCATCGCGGTTTGCATCGTAGGTACGTGAAGCGCGAGTCGGCTCATCGTTGTATTTAGTAGACAGTGCACCCATCGCATCGAACATCATCGACATGCTGTAATCAAGCTCTTCACCACCACCAGCAAAAACAACATCTTGTTTGCCTAGTTGGATAAGCTCCATAGCGTGACCGATACAGTGAGCTGATGTAGAACATGCAGAGCTCATTGAGTAGTTAACACCTTTGATTTTGAATGGTGTTGCTAGGCAAGCGGATACTGTAGAACCCATGGTACGAGTTACCATGTAAGGACCGACACGCTTAACGCCTTTTTCTCTTAGGATATCGATAGCCGCTACTTGGTTTAGTGAAGATGCACCACCAGAGCCTGCAACAATACCTGTGCGCTCGTTAGAAACCTGCTCTGGAGCCAGGCCTGAGTCAGCAATGGCTTGTTCCATAGAAATGAATGCGTAAGCTGCCGCATCACCCATGAAACGCATTTGCTTGCGATCGATATGTTCTGCTGGATTAATCTTCAGACTGCCCCAAACTTGAGAACGCAGCCCTTTTTCTTTAAATTGTTCTGAGGCTTCAATACCAGATTTGCCAGCTTTTAGAGACTCTAGTACTTCTTCGACGTTGTTACCGATGCTGGAAACAATACCCATACCGGTGATCACGACTCGTTTCATGTGACATTCCTATAATTCATAATTTCCGCTAGATGATAACCAGAAAGGCCGGATAAAGTGGTCAGCTTTCCTAGATATTTGTACAATCTCTACAGTTAACGACTCATTCTATGATCAATATGCCCAAAATTAAACATGCACAGCTGGATTGGAACGACTCCGGCACCCCTATCTCTGAACAATTCGATGACGTTTATTTTTCCAATAATGACGGGCTTGCTGAGACTCGCTACGTCTTTCTTACTCAAAACCATATCCCAGAGCGATGGCACAAATATGACCAATCGCGATTTGTCATCGCTGAAACAGGTTTTGGCACCGGTCTAAACTTTTTGGCGGTATGGAAAGAGTTTGAGCAATTTAGAGCAGAAAATCCACAAAGTAACCTGACTCAACTGCACTTTATCAGCTTTGAGAAATTCCCCGTTACCTTGCATGACCTCAAGCAAGCACACAAAGCGTGGCCTGAGCTGGAAAAGTACGCTACCGAACTTCAGCAGCACTACCCTATGGCATTGCCTGAATGTCAGCGCCTGATCTTAGCCGATGGTGCCATTACCTTAGATTTATGGCTCGGTGATATTAAAGATAACCTGCCTCGAGTCCCCACTTATCAAGAAGGCATTATTGATGCCTGGTTCTTGGATGGATTCGCCCCGAGTAAAAATCCAGAGATGTGGAATCAAGACCTGTTTAATGGCATGGCCAAAATAGCTAAGCAAGAGTGTAGCGTTGCCACCTTTACCGCAGCTGGATTTGTGCGTCGAGGCTTGATTGAAGCGGGCTTTGAGATGAAAAAAGTGAAAGGCTTTGGTCACAAGCGCGAAATGATTGCAGGCTCTATGGTCAACAAGCAGCCTTACGTCAACCTCTCGCCACTGTTTGAGCGCCAATCTGCAACTGAAAAAGCAGAGCACCTTGGGGATATTGCAATTGTTGGTGGTGGCATTGCCAGTGCTTGCTTAGCATATTCATTGATTCAGAAAGGGGCGAGCGTCACCCTCTATTGCAAAGATGAATCTCTCGCAGAAGGCGCATCAGGAAACCGACAAGGGGCGCTCTACCCTCTTCTCAATGGCAATAACAATGCGGTGTCTCAAGTGTTTGCCAATGGCTTTACCTTTGCGAGACAGTTTTATGATCAGATTGCGAATAAAGTGGATTTTGACCATGACTGGTGCGGAGTGACTCAGCTTTTTTGGAATGAAGCAGAGCACAAAAAACTCTCTCGCTTAGTGCAAGGGCAATATCCACAAGAGCTAATCAAGTCATTAAGCCCGCAGCAAACCCGTGAAACAGCGGGCTTAGATTGCTCCTTTGGCTCGGTGCTTTATTCTCTTGGCGGATGGTTATCCCCTCAGCAATGTACTGAAGGCGTATTTAAACTGCTCAGTGAGCAAGGAAAACTGACTCTCAAGCTAAGTCATGAAGTCACCGACTTAACTGAACAAGACCAAAAATGGCAATTAGCGACTAACAAAGGGACGTTTGAGCATTCTGTTGTTGTGATTGCAAATGGCCATCTGTTCGACCAATTTACTCAAAGCCAATCAATACCATTGGGTAAGGTAAAAGGACAAGTCAGCCATATTCCTACCAATGAGCATCTGCAACAACTAAAAACAGTGGTTTGTTACGATGGTTACCTAACGCCAAAGAGTCCGTTGGATAAACATTGTATTGGTGCCAGCTATGATCGTAGCGACTTGACCACAGCGTTCGATCCACAGGCTCAGCAGCAGAATGCCTCTAAGCTAAAGCAATGCATACCGGAGCAAGCGTGGACAACAGAGGTCGATATCAGCGACAACGACTCTCGACAAGGGGTTCGCAGTGTTTCCCGAGATCACCTTCCTTTTGCAGGAAATGTGGGACAGTTTGAACTGATACTCGAGCAGTATGCAAACTTGTATAAGCGAAACAGCGCCCAACCAACCCCTGTCAGCCAGTACACAAATCTGTTTTGCTTATTAGGACTGGGGTCGCGCGGACTAACATCGGCTCCAATGCTGGCTGAGGTATTGGCTTCTCAGATCCTTGGACTGCCGTTGCCTATGTCTACCGATATGCTTGAAGTGGTGCACCCCAGTCGGATGTGGGTACGAAAGCTTAGAAAAGGCAAACCCATTCCTGGGCTCGAAAAATAAGATCTAGAAAGAGATATAGGTTTGGATAATAAAATGGGCTCACACTTTATTCAGAGTTGAGCCCATTTTTGTTTTCATTCGATGCGGGAGAAGTTTACGCGACCTCTGCCACCAAGGTATCGACCGCTTCTTGAACCTTCCCTTTGAGCTCAGTCTCCTTGAACTCATTGCTCTCGACATCAAAAACATCGTAAAAGCTTGGGATAGACAGTGACGCTTTCACGTCAGCGCCAAAATACGGTGCTGAGCCTACTGCGCTTGCCAGTACACTCTGTGCACCACCAGGGCCCGGTGACGTGGCTAAATACACAACAGGTTTGTTCTGGAACACATTGCGCTCGATGCGAGTCGCCCAGTCGAATAGGTTTTTGTACGCTGCAGTGTAGCTGCCGTTATGTTCCGCAAACGAGACAATCACAGCGTCAGCGCGGCCGATCTTAGCAATCAGCTTTTGTGCCGACTGAGAATGACCAATTTCTTTCTCTGTATCTTCGCTGAACAGCGGCGCAGGGAAATCAATTAGGTCAATGACTTCTACATCGGCACCAGGAATTTGCTGAGCGGCATAAGCGGCTAGAGTTTTGTTGATAGAGGTTGAGCTTGTGCTGGCTCCAAACGCGACTACTTTCATGATGACTTCCTATTTTAACTGTCTCTTAGTGTTACGTTCATAATAATAAGATCAGAGCATTTGACCATAGAGTCAGTTGTAACAACTTCATCAAAAAAATTGAACAAGTAAACGGGTCGAGTTAAAGACTAAACGATCGCCTTTGATAAGCCATCCCACATGTCTGCCACGATAACGCGATCAGCTGGAGTCAGCTCAGATTGCGCATCCGCCAAACTTTGTTCAATTTTTTGTTTGAATACGGCGACTTCAGTAACGGCTTCATATTCGCAATCAGCGGCAGCAAGGGAAATGTGACCACGCAGATAACCACCAGCAAACAACTCATCATCCGAGGCTGTCGCTACGGTTTGGTCAATAGTGTCAAGGAGTTGTTCTTCGAGTTGTAAAATCATGGTTTAAAGTACCTTAAAGTCTTCCTGAGTAAGTGAAGGGACACTGTAATGTTCCCGAAGCGCATTAGAAAGCATCTCGACCCTAGTTGGCAAGCCTTTCTCTAAAATGTCGATGACCTCTGCATGCACTTTTTTCATAAAACCTAATCTATCTGGCTCAAACGCGCCGTGCAAGTTGTCACAGCTGACTTGAAACCGAAACCCGGCGTTTTGTGAAAGTATCCACTCATAGGCCTGTGGCCTGATTTCCACTTTTTCGAATTCCGCCTGTGTATTGGCGTCGCGACCATCTGGCTCATACCAATAGCCGAAATCTTCAATAAGTCGTCGCTCGGGCCCTGCTACGCACCAGTGCGCGATCTCATGCAATGCAGAGGCATAAAAGCCTCTAGCAAAAATGATGCGATGATGGTGATTTGATTCATCCGCAGGGAGATAGATCGGCTCATCTCCGCCGAGTTCTAGCTTGGTATTGAACGAGCTATAAAAAGTATCGTTAAATAGAGTGATTAGGTCTGAGTACTCGTGAGTCATAGCGAGCTTTGGTCGTTGTATCTATGTAAAACAATATTGTCTCTTTTTTAAGGCGATAGGTAAACCCGCAGTAATTCGCCCGCCATTAGATTTAGTAATCTGACAAACGATTGCGTCGGTACAAAATCTCATTCGTCACCGTTCGGATTTCGCTCTACACTCACGCCTAATTTTCCCGCCTACCAGCACAACTGGTCACGATTAGAGTCTCACAACATGCTACTAAGTGCTTTGTATATCATTGGAATTACAGCAGAAGCTATGACAGGCGCATTAAGCGCAGGTCGACGTAAAATGGATTGGTTTGGAGTAATGCTAGTAGCAAGTGCAACAGCCATAGGCGGCGGAACAGTCCGTGATATTTTGCTCGGCCACTACCCACTAAGCTGGGTGAAAAATCCAGAATTTTTAGTGATTACCTGTATTGCAGGCATACTCACTACTGGATTTGCCAAATGGGTAATCAAACTCAAGGGAGTATTTATTCGCTTAGATGCTCTGGGACTGATCGTGTTTAGTATTATCGGTACTAAGGTGGCGATGGGCATGGGACACCATGCGCTTATCTGTATGGTTTCAGCCTTGGTGACTGGCGTTTTTGGCGGGCTTTTAAGAGACTTAATCTGTCGTCAGACACCTCTGGTATTGCACGAAGAATTGTATGCCTCAGTGGCACTAATCGCATCGGGCTTGTACCTAACCCTACTTGAATTCGGCATTAGCGATGTTACTGCGACAATAACCACCTTGATTGTGGGCTATCTACTAAGAATGGCAGCCGTGCGATTCAAATGGCGCCTACCTTCATTTCATCTTGAAGCAGAAAGCTCACTGCACTAGTGGCTTAAATCACATATACGCTCGTATGTTCATCACAAAGCGTAACATTGCAATAATTTTACGCTCTACTCCGGCCTTACTTTTCCTCCTAAATTTACCGATTGCTAGAGTGCACCGAAGGTGAGTGGCGCTTGTCTGAGCGAAGCGAGTTTAGCCACGCTACTCGTAGTAATTGGTAAATTTAGGAATAAGGAAAAGTAGCCGCGGCATTTTTTGGGTACTTTTTGTTGCTGCAGACAAAAAGTACCTCGCCGGTCAAAGGCGAAACCATTGCTAACCGTTATGAACAAAGCTGAATTTGTGACACCAAACAAAAAGGCCCCGAACATTTCTATTCAAGGCCTTAGTACTCATCAACGTTAACTTTAAATCTTCGGCGTCTCTGTAGAAACACCAAAGTTTTGCCCACGATGACGAAGCAAATGATCAAGCACCACAATCGCTAGCATAGCTTCAGCAATCGGCACTGCGCGAATACCCACACATGGGTCGTGACGACCTTTAGTGATTAACTGCGTCGCTTCACCCTGACGGTTGATAGTATTACCCGGCACGGTAATGCTCGATGTCGGCTTAAGTGCAATGTTGGCAACAATATCTTGGCCAGTTGAGATACCACCTAAGATGCCACCAGCATGGTTTGATGCAAAGCCATCCGGTGTTAGCTCATCGCGATGCTCGCTGCCTTTCTGTGCAGCCACTTCAAAACCATCACCAATTTCAACGCCCTTAACAGCATTGATACTCATAAGTGCATGGGCAATATCGGCATCTAGGCGGTCAAAGATAGGCTCGCCCAAACCAACAGGTACGCTCTTTGCGACTACCTGAAGTTTTGCGCCTACAGAATCGCCGTCTTTTTTCAGATCGCGAATCAGTTGATCAAATTTTTCAACCGCTGCTGCATCTGGAGAAAAGAACGGGTTGTTTTCAATCTCATCAAAATCGACATTCTCAATCTTTACGTCACCCATTTGAGTGAGGTAAGCCTTGATTTCAACACCAAACTCTTGCGCTAGGTACTTTTTCGCTACCGCACCTGCGGCTACACGCATGGCTGTTTCACGAGCAGAAGAGCGACCACCACCACGATAATCACGCACACCATACTTTTGATGGTAAGTGTAATCAGCATGACCTGGGCGGAATTTGTCTTTGATCTCAGAATAATCTTTTGAGCGTTGATCGGTATTTTCGATCAACAGACCAATTGAAGTGCCTGTCGTTTGCCCTTCGAACACGCCAGAGAGGATCTTCACCTCATCCGGTTCGCGACGAGCGGTAGTATAACGAGAGGTACCCGGACGGCGACGGTCTAGGTCTTTTTGAAGGTCTGCCTCTTCTAAGGCTAAACCAGGAGGGCATCCATCGATGATACAACCCAAAGCGATACCATGGCTTTCGCCAAATGTGGTTACGCGAAAATGCTGGCCAATGCTGTTTCCTGCCATTACTTCCTCATTGTAAGTCTGTTTTGTGCGAGCTAATGTCTTTCATACTCGCCTTATCACACTCTATTGTAAAGATCTTTGACAACAAAAAACGGCACCTGCATGGGTGCCGTTATTCAATTTAGTTCTTAAAACTAGTCGATATACAGAGCAAATTCGTCTGCACAGTCAACGAGCTGCTCGCGAGTTAACATGAATACGCCATGACCACCGTTCGCAAATTCAATCCAAGTGAATGGAATTTGTGGGTACTGTTCTATCATGTGAACCATTGAATTGCCCACTTCACAAATCAGGATGCCATTTTCTGCTAAGTAATTAGGAGCATTAGCAAGGATACGACGCACCAACTTAAGGCCATCAGTACCCGCCGCTAAGCCTAATTCAGGCTCATGCTTAAATTCCTCAGGCAGACTGTTCATGTCTTCTTCATCCACGTATGGCGGATTAGTCACAATCAGGTCGTATTTCTCTTTAACCAAATCGCGGAACAAGTCTGAACGAATTGGCGTAACTTGAAGCTCTAGGCCGTGATCTTGAATATTTTGCTCTGCCACTTCTAGCGCATCAGAAGAAATATCAATCGCATCAACTTCGGCATCAGGGAAGGCATGCGCACACGCAATAGCAATACAACCGCTACCCGTACACATATCCATGATACGAGTTGGCTGGTCGACCAACCATGGCTGGAAATGACTTTCGATCAACTCACCAATTGGCGAGCGTGGCACTAGTACTCTTTCATCAACAAAGAATTCCATACCGCAGAACCATGCCTTGTTAGTCAGGTAAGCGGTTGGAGTGCGTTCGTTAATACGCTGAATGACTCGCTCTACGACACGTAAGCGTTCACTACTAGTCAGGCGCGAGTTTAAGACATGCGAAGGCACATCTAGGGGTAGATAGAGTGAAGGCAGGATTAATTGTACAGCTTCATCCCACGCATTATCTGTGCCGTGACCATAAAATAGTCCCGCCGCGTTGAATCGACTAACTGTCCAACGAATCATGTCTTGCAGTGTGTGAAGTTCCGACACTGCTTCATCTACAAAAATCTTATCCAAAATTTTCTCCAAAAAGCGCTACAATACTGCCCAATCAAAGATAGATCAGAAAACTAATCCCATGAACAAATCCGATAAGCCAAGTGATGATGACTTTGCTTTGTTTAAAGAAGCAGTACAGGGCGTTAAAAAGTTGCAACAGGATACCATAATCCAACCGCCAAAAAGAGAGACAAAGCAAAAACAACAGCAAAGGTTCAGTAGAGAAGCCAAAGACAACGAATTTTTCTTCTCTGATGAGTTCGAACCTATGCTCAGTGACGACGGCCCTACCCGTTATGCGCGAAGCGATGTGTCTAAATACGAAGTGAAGCGATTGCGACGCGGCGTTTACGTACCCGATGTTTATTTAGACATGCATGGCATGACTCAACAAGAAGCGAAGCGTGAACTTGGCGCAATGATTGCGCACTGCATCAAAGAAAACGTGCACTGTGCCAGCGTGATGCATGGCATTGGTAAGCATATTCTCAAACAGAAGGTTCCATTGTGGCTGGCGCAGCACCCTGATGTCATGGCTTATCACCAAGCCCCTCTCGAGTTTGGCGGCGCGGGTGCCCTGTTGGTATTGCTCTCTATTCCGGAAAAATAATGATCCTTTGCTCCCTCGTTGCGTAATCAATGTTGCATGTATCCAAAGCATTTGGATATTCAACAAGACAACACGAGGGATACGTTATGTTCACACAACTCGCAACAAAAGCAGTTTGGTTGGTCGGTTTACTGGCGCTAAGTTTTAATATCTATGCTGGCCATCACGGCATGAAAAAAGACATTGTTGATGTGGCGGCAAGCAATGACGATTTTTCAACGCTAGTCGCGGCGGTTCAGGCAGCAGGACTGGTTGATACGCTGAAAGGCGAAGGCCCATTCACGGTATTCGCACCCACCAACGAAGCGTTTGCCAAATTGCCCGACGGCACAGTGGAAATGCTACTAAAACCAGAAAACAAAGATAAGTTGGTGGCAATCTTGACCTATCACGTGGTGGCAGGAAAGGTAATGGCAGCCGATGTTGTGAAACTGAGTGAAGCACAAACAGTGCAAGGTGGCACGGTGATGATTAAAGTGATGGACGGCACCGTAATGGTAGACAATGCCACGGTAACCGCGACCGACATCAAGGCATCAAACGGCGTTATTCACGTGATCGATACTGTGATTATGCCTAAATAAGTAACCACACTATTAAAAACGGCGACCTGAGGTCGCCGTTTTTGTGTGTGAATTTTTATAGGCAAATTAAGGTGCAATATGCCACATCAACTCGCCATTACTGCTCTCAAGATCAAAGTCTATGGCAGCAAAGCCCGAGGTTGGAAACATAGGCGCGCTCATATCATTAACAAACTCAGCGGTTAGATAGCCCACCAAAGGCAAGTGCGAGACAAGAAGAATGGACTTCGGCTGCTGGGTGTCTGCGATTGCACATACATATTGATATACGTCATCGGACTGACCATAAGGGGTAATATCCGCACATTCCTCAACCTTTGTCGCTGAGAATTGATCTTTAATCACATCCCACGTCTGCTGAGCTCGGATGTAAGGGCTGACTAACACGAGATCAAAATGGGACACACCCTGCCCTACCACAGCTTTAGCGACCTCTAATGACTGCTGTTCTCCACGCTGAGTCAGAGTACGTTCGGCGTCGCTTATGGCAAAGCTTCCCGCCTCTCCGTGGCGCATGATAAATACGTTCATTTCTATCCTAAACTTGTGACTGCCTCATGAAAGAGTACACCATAACCCATAGGGTTATCTCTGATTGAGCTAGCATTTCAATAAAAATTTACTTTTTAGGTTTGCTAGACGTCATTGCTCCGCCATACTTGATATACAAAACAATAGTTTACCTCGATAGAGATTAACATCTCTGGACGTGAGTAACTCAAAGGAGAGCGTTAAGTGCATCAAAGCCCGAATGATAAAAACAGCTATCGTCCCTTAACCCTAAGCAATCAACTTAAGGTTATCTTGGTTCAGGCTCCCGAAGCACTCCGTTCATCTGCCTCACTTGCGGTAAGAGTAGGCCACTTTGATGACCCTGCCGACCGTGAAGGGTTGGCGCATTACCTTGAACATATGCTCTTTCTTGGCACTAAGGCTTACCCTAAAGTCGGCGAGTTCCAAACGTTTATAAGCCAGCACGGGGGCAGTAATAATGCCTGGACCGGTACTGAGCACACCTGCTTCTTCTTCGATGTATCCCCAGACTTCTTTGAGCCTGCTCTATCCAGGTTCAGCCAGTTTTTTATTTCTCCGCTGTTTAATCAAGAAGCCTTGGACAAAGAAAGACAAGCCGTGAACTCTGAGTACCAGATGAAGATCCATGATGATTCTCGCCGTTTCTATCAAGTACAAAAAGAACTGGTGAACCCTGCTCATCCGTTTTCCAAATTCTCTGTGGGCAACGAAGAAACGCTAAGTGACAGAGAAAGTGGTTCAATCAGAGACGAAATCATTCGCTTTCACGATGAAAAATACTCAGCCGATCTTATGACCGCAGTACTGGTTGGCCCTCAATCTTTGGATGAACTTGAAGAATTAGCCACTGGCTTGTTTTCTGATATCCCCAATAAAGACTTTAATGGTAAGACCCTCACCACCCCATTGCTCACCGAGCAAGAGCAGCAACTGTATATCCAGATAGAACCGGAAAAAGAAGTGCGAAAGCTAAGCCTCTCCTTTTCTTTCCCCAATATGGATAAGCATTACGCCACCAAGCCTCTGTCTTATTTTGCCCACCTCATTGGTTATGAAGGGCCGGGAAGCTTGACCTTAGCCCTTAAAAATAAGCATTGGGTGACCTCTTTAGCTGCCGGTGGTGGAATCAGTGGTGGCAACTTCCGAGAATTCACTATCGGCTGTCTGCTCACACCCGAAGGGCTTGATCATATTGATGACATCATTGAGATGATCTTTTCCTACATGAAACTGGTGTTTGAAGAGGGTATTGAAGATTGGCGTTATCATGAGAAGCAAGCGGTTTTAGAATCGGCATTTCGCTTCCAAGAATCGGTGAAACCCATGGATCTGGCCAGTTATCTGGTTATGAATCTACAACACTACCCCATTGAAGAGGTGCTGTACGGCGACTATCGCATGAGCGATTTCGACCGTTCACTAATCGAAAGCTTTGTCCCGTATTTTTGCGTAGAAAACCTCCGCGTTTGGGTGACCGCCAAAGGGCTTGAGTATGACAAAGAAGCGGATTGGTACTTTACCCCTTACTCATCTAAGAAATTAAGTTCCGAGCAAGTTCATCGCTGGAACAATCCACATGCTAATGATGAGTTTGCACTTCCGAGTAAAAATCCGTTTATTTGCTACGACTTAGACCCAAAACCACTCGAAGAACGCAAAAAGCTACCAACGCTCATTGAAGAGTTGCCTGGTTTAAGGCTTTGGCACCTTCAAGAGCCGGACTTTCGCGTACCCAAAGGATCACTGTACATCGCCATTGACAGTCCATGCTCTGTTAAAGACCCGCAAAGCATAGTGAAGCTGCGCCTGTGTGTTGAGCTGTTCATGGAGGCTTTGTCTCGCCAGTCTTATCAGGCTGAGATTGCAGGCATGAGCTACAACATTTATGCCCATCAGGGGGGCTTAACCCTGACTATCTCTGGCTTTAGTGAAAAACAGCCTCAGCTATTGAAGATGATCTTGGAAAAGTTTGCCACTCGAAATTTTGAGCAGCAACGCTTTGACACCATTAAAGCTCAGATCCTTCGAAAATGGCGAAATGCCAGCAAAGATAGACCACTTTCACAGCTGTTTAATCAATTATCGGGGATCTTACAACCTAACAATCCACCCGCGGCTATACTTGCTGATGCCCTTGAAGAAGTGACCATTGATCAACTTCCAGAATTTGTCTCTATGCTATTGGGCAAACTCTACGTAGAGATGTTTGTGTTCGGCGATTGGACTCAACAAGCGGCCCATCAAATCTCTGATGAGTTGAAGAATGCATTACGTGTAGAAAATCAGGTATACAAAGAGTCACTGCGCCCTCTAGTGAAGCTGGGCAATCAAGGGACTTTCCAGCGAGAAGTTAAATGTAATCAAGACGACTCTGCTGTGGCTATATATCACCAAGGTAAAGACTCTAGCCCGACGTCAATTGCCACATTCACCCTAGCCAATCATCTAATGTCGTCGGCATTTTTCAATGAAATCCGCACCAAGCAGCAACTGGGTTACATGGTGGGAACAGGAAACATGCCACTAAACCGCATTCCAGGCATTGTCCTCTACGTTCAGTCACCCGTTGCCGCTCCTATAGACCTTGTCGCTTCTATCGATGAATTCTTGAATGCGTTTTATATGGTGCTGTTGGAGCTCACCGAAGCGCAATGGCAAAACAGTAAGCAAGGACTACTCAATCAAATAATGGCGCCGGACAATAATCTACGAACTAAAGGTCAAAGACTGTGGGTCTCTATCGGCAATAAAGATAAAGACTTTAATAACAGAGAGATTGTGGTGGATAAGATTCGCGATCTTACTCGCGCAGATATGATTCGCTTTGTTGTTGAACAGCTCAAGCCAAGAACGGCCAACCGCCTTGTCATGCACACGCAAGGAAACCAACACCACGATGCCCCGCCATTGAAACTAGGTAAGGAAATAGGCTCTATTGAAGAGTTTCAGCTGATGCCTAAAGATGTGGAGCTTGGCTAGGGTCTGTTGACCTTAGCAACGAATTGAAATATCGACAGAAACAGTATCAAAGCTAAGCGCATGCTTTGGCTTTGATGCTGTTTATCTGTTACATTCGCGACATTCTTAATCATCTTTGTTAGTAGCCATGCCCCAGCAAGAAATGTTCGACAAAATAGTTGAATTTGGAAACACTCTGCACAAGAGTGGATGCCCACCCTATAAGGTAGAAAAATTCACTCAACATTATGCGAAACAACATAACGTTCAAGTTATGCTGCAGGCACTACCAACATCGATTAATTACCAGTTTCCCGAAGACAACAATAAAGTCATTATGAAGCGCCTACCGCCCGCTTCTATCGACCTTAGCCTTCTTGCTCAAACCATACAACGTCTGCGAAGACCTAATGGCGCAACCAAGAAAGAGCCTTTTCGCTACCCTATCTGGGCGGTTGCTCTGGCAAATATGTCCATTCCACCAGCCTATCTGATGCTTATCGGCAGTACGCTTGAGGCGATCATCTGCTCACTCTTTCTCGGGTTTATGGTTTGGGGTTGTCAAATGGTGCTGCGTGGGCGTCGTACCATCGCGGTTGAATTTATTGCGGCGTTACTCACCGGTATCTGTGTCGCTGGATTGAGTAGCCAAGGGCTCCCCATTCCCGTGTATGCATTATGTATCGCCGCGATCGTGCTATTCGTGCCCGGCTTGTCCATTGCCAACTCGCTCGAATGTCTCGCCTTCAACGACCTTGTCTCGGGAACCAGTTTACTTGGGCAAAGTGCACTGACCTTAATAAAGCTCTTTATCGGTATCTTCATGGGCGTTCAGGTGGGCGAAGCAATATGGGGAATGAGTGACTCTCTGACTTATACCAATGATGTGCCAGTGTGGATGCATATCGCAGGCTTACCCATTATATCTATTGCTATCGGCATCATATTCAATGCACAGCCAAGAGACATGCTACTAGGGCTGCCTGTTGCTGTACTTGGTATGTGGGGACCGTATTATCTCGGTTTTGGCAGTGGCTGGATTGTAGGGACTTGGCTAACCACTGTCATTATTACCCTCTACGGCACATGGATCGCAAAAAAGATGAACCTGACCGGTTCCATCTATATTCTGCAAGGCATAATTATCCTAGTACCCGGTAGCCGAGTGCTGGTCAGTGCCAGTGAGTCCGTGTTTGAGCAATCGATACTGCCGATCCCTAGCATTGGATTATCAGCATTGTTCATGTTCTCTGCGATTATGGCAGGGCAGATTACGGCGTATTCCATTTATTCGCCGAAGATTGAGAGGTAGATAGGTAGCAATGTGCACCCTAAGACCCCGGATAAGCTTCGCTTTCCGGGGTGACGCTTCTTTTTCTCGTCATCCTGATGAAAACTGGAAGCCAGCCCAACAGGATCTTTGTACGCACAATAATGATCCCTAACTACCGAACCAAAAAAAAGGCGTAACCCTTAATAAGAGTTACGCCTATTCAATTCGCTTATTGTCTCATCCCAAAATGGGCTTACCCGTCAGCTATAAAACCTCTCACCAGATTCCAATCTATCTAGCAAGCCCTGACACGGTTTAAATCGCTCACCGTATTTAAGCTCAAACTGGTTCATCTTCTCGATCAAGTTCTCCAAGCCATAGGTATCAATAAATCGGAACGGACCACCGGTAAATGGCGGGAAGCCAATACCAAAGATGGCGCCAATATCGCCGTCTCTCGCGCTCGCTATAATCCCTTCATCAAGACAGCGTACCGCCTCATTCAGCAATGGAATAGTGCATCGAAGGGCAATATCTTCTTCAGATAGACTGCGGGAAGGCGTCAGTTTCAATAATCCATACACGGATTTATCCACCTTCTTGTCCTTGCCTTTGTATTGATAGAACCCTTTGCCGACTTTTCTACCCTTGCGACCATCATTAAGCAGGGTATCGAACAGATCTGGGCCTTGGAATCGCTCACCTAGTTCTTTGACTAGGATGGGCATGATCTTGGCACCAATATCCACACCTACCTCATCAAGCAAGGTTATTGGGCCTACAGGGAAGCCAAAGTTGAGCAAGGCATTATCAATATGCTCTATTTCTTGCTCTGCCATTAATACTTGCGCCGCTTCGTTCATATAAGGTGCAAGAATACGGTTCACATAGAATCCGGCGGTATCTTTGACCACAATCGGCGTTTTGCCTTGCTTACGAGCTAGGGCTACCACAGTGGCCACAGTTTCATCTGAGGTGGTTGCATGGGGTATCACCTCAACCAAAGGCATCTTCTCTGCTGGGCTAAAGTAATGCAGGCCTACGATATTTTCTGGCCTATGAGCACCTTCGGCTATCTGATGAATAGGCAAAGATGAGGTGTTAGACGCAAAGATAGTGTTATCTGAACACTCACTCTCAATCTCTTTCACCATACTTTGTTTTAACGCAAGGTCTTCAAATACGGCTTCGATAACCACCTGAGCTTTATTAAACCCTAGGTAGTCCGTTCCGCCGCGAAGCTGAGACATTTTAGATTGCAGCTGTGCTTTAGAAAGAATGCGACGCTTGCGCTGTTTGTTTAAAAGCTTGTAGTTGTAGCCAAGCGCATTAAGCACACCATCTTGAGACACATCTTTAAGGTTTACGGGTAGCTTGGCTTTCGCCAGTGAAACATGCGCAATCCCCGCTCCCATCAGACCGCCTCCAAGGACACCCACATGATTAACCTTTGCAGGCGTAGCATTGCCAAAGTTCTCTTTCTTCATTTCTGTCGTAGCAAAAAACAAAGAACGCAGCGCTTTAGATTCAGAGGTCATCACTAGCTTGCCAAATTCAAGCGCTTCTTTTTCAAGCCCCTTAGCAAAGCCTTTTTCTAAGCCAAACTGCATCACTTCAAGAATCTTGTCAGCAGCGGGATAGTTTCCACGCGTCTTTTGATTAGTTTTCTTTGCAGCTTGATCAAAAATCACTTTACGACTCAAGCCAATGCTGGAGATGAGTTTCTCTTTGGCTGGCGCTTTGCGTTTGGGTTTAGATTTAGCGGCGTAGGTCTTCGCGACATCCATCAAGATACTCTGAGGAACACTGGCATCTACAAGGCCCAATTTCTTTGCCTTCTTCGCTCTCACTTGTTTGCCAGTAAGGATCAAGTCAAGAGAGGCCATAAGACCAATCAAACGAGGCAAACGCTGAGTGCCCCCTGAACCAGGTAACAAACCCAGTTGAACCTCGGGCAAACCTAAGCGAGTAATATCATCATCACTGCACACTCTATAATCACACGCTAATGCTAGCTCTAGTCCACCGCCAAGGCACGGGCCATGAATGGCTGAGACCACAGAGAAGGGAAACTCACCCAATCTTGCAAACATCTTCTGACCCGTCGTTGCAAGCTCTGTTGCTTGCTCTGCGGTGCTACAGGCATCGAGCATACGCACATCGGCGCCAGCCACAAAGTTATCGGGTTTAAGGGAGTGAACAATCAGGCCTTTGATCTCTGATTTCTTCGCTTCAAGCTGCTCCAAGATGTCGTTCATCTCGTCAGCGAATGCCGCTTGTAGGGTGTTCATCTTCTCACCCTGCACGTCAATGGATAGCCAAGCTAGTTGCTCTGAATCTATGGTTAGATTAAATGTTTTAGTCTCGCTCATTATTCCACCTCCAAGATCATCGCAGCACCCAGTCCGCCCGCCGCACATGCGGTATTAAGACCTAACCCGCCCCCTCGTCGTTTGAGCTCTCTTAGGGTTTGCGTAATCATACGAGCGCCGGTAGCAGCAAATGGGTGACCATAAGCAATAGAGCCGCCCAGCACATTAAACTTATCCATATCGATTTCGCCAATCGCCTTATTTCTGCCTAGCTTTTCTTGTGCAAACTTATCACTGGCAAACATCTTCATATTCGCCAGCGCTTGAGCGGCGAAGGCTTCATGCATATCGATAAGAGTCAGGTCATTTAATGAAATACCAGCACGGTCTAGTGCTATCGGTGTTGCATACGAAGGTCCCATCAACATGTCTTTCTCAACGCCAGTGGCTGAAAACGCATAGGAGCGAATGTACCCTAGAATCTCTAGGCCGAGTGCCTTCGCTTTACTTTCTGTCATCAGCATTATCGCAGCTGCTCCGTCCGTAAGCGGCGTAGCATTGGCTGCCGTTACCGAACCGAACTGACGGTCAAAGGCGGGTCTTAATTTGGCGTAGCCTTCAATGGTGGAGTCAAAGCGAATGTTGTTATCGGTATCAATCCACTTCTTATAAGGTTCGGGATAGGCTGTCATCACCTCATCACGGATCTTACCTTCATTCCACGCCTCTGCAGCAAATGCGTGGGAGCGATGCGCTAATGCATCTTGATCCTGTCGAGAGATAGAATGGGTCTTTGCCATTTGCTCTGCCGTTTGTCCCATCGACAATCCGGTAGAGTATTCAGCAACAGCGGGAGGCACAGGCATCAAGTCTTTCATCTTGAAGCTGCTTACGATTTTGAGCTTTTGTGATAGCGAGCGAGCTTTGCTCAGCGCTAAGAGATTTGAGGCTAGAGATTTGGTCACGCCAATTGGTAACACTGATGATGAGTCTGCGCCACCAGCAATGCCCACCTCGATATTACCCGCGAGAATCGACTCTACAACATTCGCTGTCGCTTGAAAACTGGTCGCACAAGCGCGTGTCACACTGTAGGCATCAGTATTAATAGCCATGCCTGTACCCAGCACAATCTCACGCGCAATGTTCGGTGCAGCCGGCATTTGGATGACTTGACCAAAAACGACCTGCTCTATCATTGCCGGGTCGATCTCTGTACGGGCAAGCATTTCGCTTACCACCATTTTGCCAAGATCTAATGCAGGCACATCTTTGAGTTCTGTGCTTTGTCTCGCAAAGGGCGTTCGAAGCCCAGCGACTACTGCCACCCTATCTCCCTGCCGGGTCGTCAACTGTTGTAATCCCATCACACATCCTTAGTTAAGAGGTCAGACCTCAACCATTGTAATCAGAATGTTAATGAAATCAAAAGATAAAATGAGCAAACTAGATCTTAAGCAAAAAAAAACCGCACTCAAGGGTGCGGTTATAAAGTACTGTTAATACAGTGTACTACTCACTGTATCGTCAAATCTCACTAAAAAATGGTGAATAGCCAAAAGGCAAAAGGTTAAGTGAGAGATTGAAGTCAGTCTAAAAGGAAACTGTCACTTGAGTGGGCTTACATTATGCGATTGTCTCCAATATGCAATTGGTATGTCCGACCAGATGACGGGGTGTACTATAGGGAAACTGAGCATTCATTCTTTGAAGTAGATCAATTTTTCTCTTGTTATAGTTACAGTGAATGTAACAAGCACGCATAAACCAAGGAGGTTGTGTGGCAATACTGCGGATTTTCGACAAAAAAGAAAAATCTCGAAAGAAAAGTTCGACCTCTCCGGTCGACTCTAATATGGATAAACAAAGAAAATACGAAGCGCTCGTACGCGCTTATCATCGAGACCTATTTCGCTATGCATACTGGTTGTGCAAAGATCGCTCTGTTGCAGAAGATCTTGTGCAAGAAACCTGTTTAAGAGCATGGAAGGCATTGGACTCTTTGCAAGACGACAAAGCCGCTAAGTCTTGGCTCATCACCATACTTCGACGAGAAAACGCTCGACGTTTCGAAAGAAAGCAGCTTGATCTTGTTGATATAGATGATCCTGGCAACGAAGGGCACAGTAGCGATGATGGCTTTCATCAAAGTGAGTGGCTTCAAGCTCAGATAATGCGCCTTGACCTCGAATATCGAGAACCGTTGTTCCTGCAAGTAGTCGGTGGATTCAGCGGAGAAGAGATCGGTGACATATTAGACCTAAACAAAAATACTGTGATGACTCGCCTTTTTAGGGCTAGAAACCAGCTTAAAGAGTTACTTGATTCATCAACTTCAAATCAGGGGAGGCAAAATGGATGATTTAGAATTTCGCCGCCGCATCATGTCTGACCCGAAAGCGCGAGACGAAGACTTACTCAGCGCCATCGCAAATAGTGACAGCAATGCCAAGTTTGCTGATGACGTATTAAATCTGGACGCGAGAATCGAGCAGGCGATGCGTGTTGATGTGCCGGAGAATTTGGCTGATAAGATTTTGTTTAATCAGAGTACTGAAGACAACGTAGTGCGCCCAAGCTTTGCCAAACGTAGTCTTGCTATCGCAGCTTCTGTCGCATTTGCAGCCGGGATTATGATCGGACAGCTCAATTGGTCAGCAAATATTGTACCTGTTGCCCATGCAAGCCTTGCCGATGAAGCCATGCAGCATGTGATTACAGAAAGCCCGTTTACAGACAATCTCGATGAGCAGGTTAACTCTAATCAAATCAATACCAAGCTAACACCATTTGCGTATCAATTTAGTGAGAGCTTCCCATACCACGTGTACTACTTAAACCATTGTGGTTTTGGTGAAAGTAACGCTTTGCACATGGTTTTCCAAGGTGAAAAAGGGCGAATCACCCTCTTTATTACCAATATCAGCTCAGATCATGCAGTGAACTTTAGCGAAAAACAAATGTCCGGCACTGTAGTTCCCATTGGCACTGCTTCTATGATACTCGTCGGAGACAGTGACGAAGATGTTGCAAGTGTTGCTGAGCGGTTAGCAAGTATCATAAAGCCTATCTCATAGCTACAATACCCCAATGATTTCAACCCCTTACAACTCATAATTGTTAAGGGGTTATCATTTTTTACCTATTTTTCTTATCAATAATTGATTTAGAGCAATAACTCTAAGAATCGCGATATTACACAGATATTGCACCATCTTGCTCTCAAAACTAAACAATTTAGCCATTTTGGGTAGTGGTCTGAGTTGTTAAAATTATAATAATCAATAGTATCAGCCGACTTCGACAAAAAGACCCGGTTGATGCGCTAGGATTTTAGCGTAAACCATAAGGAAATATTTCATGAATAAGACGCGTATTCTTAAACGCTCTCTACTTGCAGCAGCAGTGATTGCTTCAACTTCTCAAGCACACGCAGCAGGCTTTCAACTTAACGCACAATCAGCGACAGGTATTGGTCGTGCATTTGCAGGTGACGCAGTAATCGCAGATAACGCGTCTTCTATGGCTCGTAACCCAGCGACAATGGCCCTTTTTGATAAAACTTCTTTGTCTCTTGGTTTTGAAGCGATCATTACTGATATTTCTGTTAAAGATGTACAAGGTTTTAGCCCAGATGCAGGCGGCTACGCACCTCTACCTAGCTACGACGATGTAGGCGGTACATCTGTTGCCCCAAACATTCACTTGATCGTTCCTGTAAACGACAAGTTTGCATGGGGTATCAACGCCTACTCTAACTTTGGTACTAGCACTGATTTCTCTGGTAGCGACTATTGGAACAACTCAGCATTCGGTGGTGAAACAGACATCCTAAGCATGAATATTGGTCTTTCAGGCTCTTATCGTCTAAATGAGCAGTGGAGCTTTGGTGCGGGTCTAGACATCATCTACGGTAAAGGTACTATCCGACGCGGTGCCCAAGAGCTAGGCGCGCCACCGGCTATTCAAGCTGTAAACATACAAGATGCTGACGGTTGGGGTGTAGGCTTCAATGTGGGTACAGTTTATGAGCTAAACGAGAATAACCGTTTTGGTTTGTCTTACCGTTACAGTCCAGAAATCACCGCAGAGGATGACTACGGACAAGAACTAACACTCCCTCTGCCAGATATGGCTGAATTCTCTGGCTACCACCGTATTACAGATACAGCATTCGCAGTACACTATTCTGTACAATGGATTGGTTGGAGCGCATTCGATAAGATTGACTTCGAAAACCTAGATCCTACTCAGTCAATCGCTGGCATCCCAGGTGGCGGTAGTTATTCTAAACCATACGAATGGCAAGATGGCTGGCACTTTGCAATTGGTGGTACTTGGTATGTAAATGACAAGTTTACTCTACGTACTGGTTACATGCATGACACTAGTGCTCAAGACGAAATCACGTCAATCTCTGTACCTGACTCAGATCGTAACTGGATCTCTGCTGGTGCAACATACCACTTCAGCGATAATTCAAATATGGACTTTGGTATTACCTACCTAATCGGTTCTGATGAAGAAGTCTCTGAAGAAGGCGGCGCGCTACTAGCTACAACTCGCGCAGACGCAATCCTAGTAGGTCTACAGTACAGCCACAGCTTCTAAGCTAAGTCTGACTGAAACCATCTAAATGAAAGGTGTTGAGCTTAGGTTCAGCACCTTTTTTGTGTCTGATGACTTCTCACGCTCTAAAGTCAGAGATCCCCGATAGAAGCGCTCGGGGATGACCCAGATTATTCCTTGTTCACACTACTAGCCTAGAAAAACGCGTCATTGCCGAGGTCTCTTATCGGCAATCTCTGGTTTGTGCAATCACAGATCCCCGATAAAAGCATTCGGGGATGACCCGGATTACTCCCCGTGAACACTACTAGCCTAGATAAACACGTCATTGCCGAGGTCTCTTATCGGCAATCTATGATCTGTGCGTTCCAAACCCTACAATAAAAGCTTTAGTAGATGATGAGGCATCGAGAATCCTAGCGACTAGAACCTAGGGCCCAGAGAAGCATCTCCCCGCCGCTAAACCCTATTATCCCCACAACTAAACGCAATCACCTGACTTATCTCACTCAAGCTTCTGCCCGACTCTTGTTGCCAGTGGGAAAATGCTTTGTTAGCGGCAGCGCGTGATTTTTTGGTGTCTCGACCACCATCAATAATGCCGTAGTTTCGCAGGTAACTTTCAACATCTGAGGATAAAATGAAGGTATCTACGCCCATTTGGCGCAGTGCGTATGGGCCGGTATTGCCACCTAATCGCGCGCCGTGCTTTTTCAAATGATCCCATAGGCCTGTGATGTTTTCTGATGGCCATTCGGATACCATCTTGGCGAATGAGCCGTGTGTCAGCCTTGCGTCCATCAACATCTCAGCATTGGTTTTAATGGTCATTACCTTGCCAAAATGTCGAATAATCTTGGGATCTTTCGCCTTCGTTTCCCAATGCTCATCGGATAGCATCAAAAGTAGCTCTGGTTTAAAACCAAAGAACAGCTCTTCAAAATTTGGCCACTTGTCTCTAACAACCTTCCATGACATCCCTGACTGAAACACCTTGAGACTAAAAATAGACAGCCAGCGGTCATCAGGAATTTTCGCTATTTCTTCGTTAGAAAAAGGGACAGAAAGTCGAGCTTCAAGTTGAGCTCTGCCACCCTTGCGTTTAGCGGCGCGCTGATAGATATCGGAGAATTTTTCGAGATGCATAAAACAAAACCTAGCGAGTTCTTTACTAATATTTGAGAAACAAAAAAGGGCGAAATCAAACCCGTTGATTTCGCCCTCGGTGTTATTTTGTTTAAATTACAGCATCGCTTCGCGGTCTGCTACCTTCTTCAGGTCGATAATTTCGCCCAATTCAGTATCAATTAGGAAGTGGTCACTCGCTTCGCCCGTCGCGAAACGGTCAAGGATGTAGAATAGAGTACCAAAGCGCACCTTGAATACCTGTCCTACCGGGGTATGCCCCTCAGAACCTGCCGGCAAGCGAATCTCAGTATCCATCTCAGACAGCTCATCACTCAGCAGTTTGTACTGGGGTAGACGTGACTGTTTGATATCACGGAAAGCTAATTCATCAGCGTTACGCAGACGATAGAAGTCTGTAGCCAGTTCAGTACCGTTCCACTCAGCAAACGACATTAGGCTCATGCCATGCTGATTGGCTAGCGCAGTCGCCTTCTCTTTTGCTTTAGTCCAGTCTTGCAAGAACTTGTCTAGGTCTTCGTTGGCAAATGCATCTGCACAAGGGATATCTAATGCTGCTTTCAGCTGACAAACCGTAATATCTGTCTCGAGCTGAGATAGGGTTAGCATCTGCTTGCCATCCATATTAAACAGCATATTCTTCAGATCTTGTGGCCATTCATTTGGCAAGAAGCGCAGTCGAGTTAGCTCTTTAATATGCCAGTCTGTTAGCTCGTAGTAATCTTGAGAATCAAGGATCTCACGAGTCCATGCGTCTTCTTTACCCATAGCAGTTAGATGAGCGTGCTCTTCAGCGTAGTGCTCAAACAGCTCATTAAAGCGAGGAACTTCTTCGATAATGACGGTTTCTACTTCAACTTGACCTTGAGGAAGGATTTCAAGAACCTTGTAAGCCGGAATATAACCCGCTAACGACGGAGCTTGAATGTTGAACAAGGTATAGGTTTCACCACCAATGTTGTACTGCTTTTTGCCCGTATCATTGAAGTGCATATGACCACCCACGTGGATGCCTAGACCCGTTTGCGCCAGTGCTTTTGACGTATCATCTTCTGGAACACGCTTAAGCTGGAAGTTGCCTTCGCCAAAGATGTCTTCAATCTCTTCTGAAGCGCCGTTAAAGAAGTCTGTCATAGGGAAGTGGCTAAACGAGATAAGTACCTTGTTTTGCTCTTTTGCCGCTTCAACGGTATCGGCTATCCACTCAATCACGTGCTCTTTGTGAGTCAGCATCATGTTGTAACCAGCGTTACTAGAGCCGTCAAAGTCGTTGCCGTTTTCGGAATTGTCAGCAGTGCCTGCCTTTGGTCGGTATACGTTAGCATCAATAGCCATCAACCAGACACCCTCAATAGGTTCAACTAGGTAGGTCGTATCTGGAACCATTGAACATGACGTGTAGCCTTCTTTCTTGTAGTCGCCGCCTGTGCCTTCATGACAAATCTCGAAGAAGCGGTTTTCAAACTTAGACTCTACATAAGCAGTCTCATAGCGATAATGATCACGAGCGCCTTGAGATGAGTATGGCGTTTCAAAATAGAAGTGGTCTGGCGTTGGATGGAAGCCATGTGGTGCTAGGATATCCATGATCTCCTTATAGCCCCACTCTTGTACCTCTTCAGTACATACTTGTGGTAAATCCCACTCACCATGGATGATGGTCCAGTCACCCGCATAACCGTCACAGCCATTTGAACCACGGCTGTAGATGCGTTGTTCCTTACCACCTTCACCAAGATAGTCGCGCTTGCCGTTTGGAATGCTAAATGGACGCGTTGGATCGTGGTTGCCAGGGGCTGCAAAGAATTCTAAGTCATATTTTTCGGCGTAGTGATCAAAAATCTCAACCAAGCCACGCATGTGCACAGGCTGGCCGTCATCACTAAAGTCGCCAGGTAGCGCAACGTGCTTAATTCCACGCTCCACCACATCATCAAGCGCTGCAATCATCGCAAAATAGTTTTCATTGAAAAGACGCGTTGATTCCATCTGAGATTGCATGGTGCGGATCGTGGCACCCTTGCCAGTGATACTATTGTACAGACCATCAAATGAGCCATCCTTGAAATCACCGTACACATCATGAAAATGGATATCAGGCATAAAGGCAATCTTAACACCGGAGACTTCTGCAGGTGGCTTATCTCTGTCTGTAGTATCGTTTGAGCTATCGTTACACCCAGCTAGTAAAACAGCACTGGCAACAGCCAGAGCACTTAGCTTTAGTTTCATGTTTTCCCCAATAATGGTTGTCTATAAAATCCATGGGAGACTAATTGAATAAAATGAACAATTAGGTGAATTTTAATTACGGGAAAATGACAGGATGTAAGAGAAGGTAAATGGGAAAAGCAAGTTAAATCAGAAGGATAGGGATAACGGCTCTAGGACTTGGGCTCTGGGACCTGGGCTCTCGGAGCTGATACGACCTCGATAAAGTAGACACCTAATTTAAGGTATTAGGTGTCATGCAAATAAAGCCAAGAAGAATATTTTCAGACGAGTTTAAAAGAAACGCTGTTCAAAAATCCCTGAGGTCTCCAGATACAGTAAAATCTGTCGCAATATCGCTAGGAATTCATCCCGCTGTTTTAAGTAAATGGAGACAAGAATTGACATCATCTAAGAAAACTTCAAACCCTTTAAGAAACGAAGGTCCAGAGCACTCTTTGGTTGAGTTAGAACGAGAAATCGCTCGTCTTAAACAACAACTTGAAAGGGCTGAAATGGAGAATGATATGTTAAAAAAGGCGAAGGCTTACTTCGACAGTCGAAAAGAATAAAGTTTGAGTTTATCGCTAAGCACCATAGTGCTAAACGGCCAATTAAATGGCTGTGTGAACTCTTTGAGGTGTCTCGTGCAGGCTACTATAAATGGCTGAACAGTGAGCCTAGCGAACGCTCTGTAAAGAACCGCTCTCTGTCTGAGTTCCTTAAGGTTACTAGTGACAAGCAACACTGCATTCCCGGCTACAGGAAGTTGTGGAAGTTGGCGGTAGAGAATAGTTTTGTGTGTAGCAAAGCTAAGGTTCAGCGCTTGCTACAAGCTATGGGATACCGCTCTACGGCTTGTAAACGCAGTTTTGGTCGCGCAGCTAATAGGTCGAGTAAGATTACTGCCCTTAATATACTTAACAGAAAGTTCAAAGTCGCAGAGCCCAATCGTGTTTGGACATCTGATATCACTCAAGTTAGGTGCCGAGATGGTTGGCAGTATTTATGTGTAGTTCTCGATTTGTATTCAAGAAAGGTGGTTGGTTGGGGAACAAGCAAAATTAATAATGCTGACTTGGTCATAAAGACACTAAATCGAGCATGGGAAGCGAGGAAACCAAATGGTGAAAAGCTATTGTTTCACTCGGATCAAGGAACACAATATACCGCTGAATGCACCTTACTTTGGCACTATAGACGCAACATTACCGTTAGTATGTCAAGAAAAGGAAACTGCTGGGATAATGCGTGTACAGAGAGCTTCTTCGCCCAGTACAAAAAAGAGTGGATGAGTAACCTTGGAGAGATATCTCGCCAGCAAATGATCACTCAAAGTCGACTTTATATTGTTAATTATTATAATTCAGTGAGAAAACATGGGACACTCGATGGAGTTAGTCCCAATGATTTCGAGCTAGTAAAGTAAAGCCCCGTGTCTACTTTTACGGGGTCATATCAGAGCTTGAAGCTTGGAGCTTGAAGCTCGAAGCTCGAAGCTTTTAAAAACTAAAACTCCTCATCCAAATAATCATCCAAGAAATCTTCTTCCTCTTCGTCAACGGCTTCGTGGTCTGCAACATCGGCTTTGTAGGCACGGCGCTGTAGGTAGGCATCTCTGGATAACGCATAAGGATCAGGGGAGTTATTCAGCAACTCTTCTTGTGCTACTAGTGCAGAGCGAGTTTCCATGCCCTCAAACACCCATTTGCCGAAGCTTGCCCAAATGTTGAGGTACGAAAGTGTTGGATAGAGGCCATCGGCAAAATCCCCTACTTCGCGCAGCGTGTACGGGCCATAGCCTGGGAACATGAAGTACCAACCACTTCCTAATCCCCATTTACCGAGGACATCGCTGAACACGCGATCTTCTTCTTTCGCAATACCGCCGTGTGCTGCGGCATCATAAAGCCCAGCAACACCAAAGGTGGTATTAATCCAGAAGCGATTAAAGTGATTAAATGCGAGGGTGCCGTTACCCATCAAAAGGTTATTCACCACACTTGAGGGCTCGTCTAGATGAGCAAGGAAGTTGCTAATGCCGGTTCGAATAAAACTAGGAGTGTAGCCAGTATAGGCAAGGGATACAGGGCGAACAAAGTACGGGTCGAGGATGTCATAGTTGAAATCCCACATGGTGCGGTTAAAGCCTTCAAAGGGATCATTGGGATGAGACACGGCTCGTCCTTCGCTATCCCCTTCAGGATTGGAAGCACAGCCTATCATCAATGTGACAATCAAGATCCAAATTCGACTCATATAGGACATCCGTTCCCTGTCGATTCAATTAGTTAGGTGCAAAGGCCCTGCCTTTGCACCCTCAATCACTAGAACTAGTATTGACTATTAATGACTAAATTAACATCTTCCCCTTTAGTCGTCACTTCACTCTCACCATACCAGTCACCACCTTTGGTAGAGACATTGCCGTCGGTATCAATACGCGCACGTACGATGAACTCTTCTAGGTCCGACAGGTTGTTGCCCTCAATCATGCTATTTCCATCATCCATCATGATCATACGAGGGAAGGTGCCTAAGCCATAGCGCGCTGCTGCCACAGGCATCGGTGAACCGTCCGCCCTATGCACAGATACGATCAACACGCCTTGCTCTGGCAATGCCACATTTTCTGATAGTGATACACCGATACGCACCAGACCTGGGGCGGCTTCGCCTTCTGTGCCAAGGCTACGCTGGGCACTACTAATGCTTCGCTCTAGCATCTCGTAGCGACTATCGTCAGGGCCAATAAGCTGCTGCATGGTTCTCCAGTAACGAATTGCGCCTGCATAGTCTTGTTTCTCAAATGCGCTAAAGGCAAGCAGTGAGAACACGCGTAAATCCACATAGTCTTTGCGCAGCAGATCATGAAGAAGACGCTCTGCTTCAAGTTGATCTACTTCATCACCAGATAGGGTGAGTGCTTGCGCGAGGCCTAGCTGAATATCAGGGTTCTCAGGCTCTAACTTACGCGCTCGCTCCATTGCGCCAATAGCAGTTTGGATATCACGATTGGCCAGTCCAATTCGGCCTAATAGTAGCCAGCCAGTCGCATCATCACTGTTCCTATGCAGGCTAGTTCTTAGCGCTAAAGTAAGATCTTTAAGCTCATCGTCGCTCATTGGTTGCCCATTGGCATCCATTAGCTTCTTGCTAAGAGCCGGTAAGTTTGCACTTACTTCCTGCCAATGTTTCACATCATTGATTGCGCCAAACTTAGCATAGAAGCCATAAGAAACGCCCAATAAAAGAACGGCAGATACCACGGCAACAAGTACTGGAGAGGCCAGTTTTGTTGACGCTAGTTGCTGATCTTGAGGAATATCATCAAGGAGTGCTTGCTTCAAATCGACGATCAGCTCGTCTTTATCAACAACAATACCTTCTTCATCTTCAACGCCAAGCTCAGCAACACGCTCTTTAAATATCGCTTTGTTAAGCTCATCACGACGCTCTGCATCATTGACCGCTTTTTTGCGAACCAGTGGAATTACAATTAGTGCCGCCGAAAAGAGGACAATAACTAGGGTAGAAATCCAAAACAACGTCATTATTTGTTGTCTCCATTGTCTTCTTTAAGCAATGCATCAAGGCGTTGCTGCTCTTCTGCACTCAGTGGTGTGCTCTTTACAGCCTTGGCTGGTTTGCGTCGGCTTCTGGTGAGAATGAAACCAAAACCAATTAATACTACGCACAGTGGTCCGAGCCACAAAATAGCCGTTGCTGCAGTAAACGGTGGCTGATAAGTCACGAAATTACCGTAACGTGCCACCATGTAATCGACAATCTCTTGCTTAGACTTACCCTCTTTGGTCATCTCATACACTTTCTCACGAAGATCGAGGGCGAGCTCTGCATTAGAGTCACCAATAGTGTTGTTCTGACATTTTGGGCAGCGAAGCGTTTGATTGAGCTCGTGAAACTGCTGCTCTTGCTCTGGAGAATCAAATTCATGAATCTCAATAACAGCAAACGCAGTCATACTCATCATCATTGAAGCAACTAAGGCAATTAACCACTTTTTCATGATTTCACCTCATCAAGCATCTCTTGATACATAGGACCTAGTTTTTCACGCCAGTTGGTTGCATTCACATCACCCACATGGCGATAGCGAATTACGCCATTGGCATCAATTAAGAAGGTCTCTGGCGCGCCATAAACCCCTAAATCAAGTCCTAGCATTCCTCTGCCATCGAACAAGCTAACCATGTAAGGATTGCCCAGCTCTCTTAACCATTTGATGGCTTTAACGCGATCATCTTTGTAATTCAAGCCAATGATCTTCACGCCTTGAGAGGACAGCTCATTAAGATACTGATGCTCGGCATAACAAGTCGGGCACCAAGTTGCCCAAACATTAAGAAGCAAAGGTTGTCCGGTAAATATTGCCTGATCGTGTTGAAGACCTTCGGTTTCTAAGTCTTCAAGCTTAAACACAGGCACTTGCTTTCCAATCAGTACTGATTCCAGCTTAGTAGGATCATCGCCCCCTGCGTTGCGAGTTAACTGGGTAGCAAACACCATTGCTAACACCATAAACATCACTAGAGGTACAAATAATACTTTCTTATTCATTACGACTCCTTTTTCACCGCTTTATTACGAAAGCGGTAGCGTCTATCACTGATGGCAATAGCACCGCCGATAGCCATTAACAAACTACCAGCCCAGATCCAACGAACGAATGGCTTGTAGTAGATACGCACAGCCCATGAAACGCCATCATCAAGCTTCTCACCCATGGCGATATACAAGTCACGAGTCACACCAGCATCAATGGCCGCTTCTGTCATCATAGAGCGAGCTGTGGTGTAGAAACGCTTCTCTGCGTGTAGCGTATTGATGTGCTTACCATCTTTAGTGACATCAAAGTCGGCAATATAACCGTCGTAGTTAGGGCCGTCGTTATCACGCACTTTATCAAAGTAGAAGTTATAACCTTGAATCTCGAAGTTATCCCCCGGAGCAAGACGCACATCGCGTTCGATGCTGTAGTTTTGCACCATAGCGATACCTATCACAGTAACTGCCAAACCAATATGCGCTGACATCATCGCCCAGTGGTTGCGAGGTAGCTTAGTGATACCCTTTGCAAACGAGTGACGGTGTGTCGCTCTGGTATAAAGCTCAAACGAGTGTAAACAGATGATCCACAGCGCCATCACCCAGCCAAGGTATGCAAGACCAGTAAAGCGCTCACCCAATAGCGTCACCATTACCGCGCCCAATACTAGCGAGATAACCCCACTGATCACGATTGGCTTGGTAAAGTTCGCAATGCTGTCACGCTTCCAGCGCATCAAAGGACCAATACCCAATAGGAAGGCAAACGGCACCATCAGCCAAGTGAACAAGGTGTTGAAGAACGGCGCACCGATAGACACCGAGCCAAGGCCAATTTGTTTGTGTACTAGCGGTAACAACGTACCAACAAGCACCACAACCAGAGCAGCTACGAGTAACACGTTGTTCGCCAGCAGTGCGTTCTCACGAGAGACTAAATCAAAGTTGCCACGTACACGTACTGATGAACCTTTCAGAGCAAACAGTAATAGAGAGCCGCCGATAACAAAGACCAAGAAGCCTAGAATGAACATGCCGCGAGCAGGATCAGACGCAAAGGCGTGCACTGATACTAAGATGCCTGAACGAACCAAGAAGGTGCCGAGCAAACTTAATGAGAAAGCAGAAATCGCCAGTAGCACTGTCCATGCTTTGAAGGTTCCGCGCTTTTCAGTTACCGCTAATGAGTGCATCAAAGCCGTACCCGCTAGCCAAGGCATAAACGAAGCATTCTCTACTGGATCCCAGAACCACCAGCCGCCCCAGCCAAGCTCGTAATAAGCCCACCATGAACCTAGTGCAATACCCACAGTTAAGAAAGCCCATGCCGCAATTGTCCAAGGTCTTGACCAACGCGCCCATGCAGTATCAAGTCGACCCGTCATTAGTGATGCGATAGCAAATGAGAAAGCGACAGAGAAACCCACATAGCCCATGTACAACATTGGCGGGTGGATAATCAATCCAGGGTCTTGAAGCAGTGGGTTAAGGTCTCGCCCATCGACAGGGAAGTAAGGTAATGTCCTATCAAATGGGTTTGAAGTGACGATGATAAACAGCAAAAAGCCCACAGTAATCAGGCCCATAACCGCGAGTACGCGAGCCACAGACTCTTGAGGCATACCCTTACTGAAGGTAGCAACAGCAACCGTCCAAGCCGCTTGAATCAATACCCAAAGTAGTAGAGAGCCTTCGTGCGCACCCCAAACAGCAGTAATGCGGTAGTACCAAGGCAGGCTACTGTTGGAGTTATTCGCGATATACTGCAACGTAAAATCGTTGTGATAAAAAGACCAACACAAGATGTAAAACGAAATCGCTAGCAGGATAAACATACCCCAAGACAAAGGTCTTGCGGTGTTCATCAGTAACGCATTGTTTTTAGAGGCGCCCCATAAAGGCAACACACTCAACAATACCGCCATCGCGAGTGAAACGATGAGAGCAAAATGCCCTAACTCAGCAATCATTGAGCGCTTCCTTGTTGTTGTTCTTGAGTGTACTCAAGAGGCTCGTGAACCACCTTCATTGCTTCAGCAACCTCAGGTGGCATGTATTCTTCGTCGTGCTTCGCTAATACTTCAAAGGCTTCAACGGTATGGCTATCCGTCAAAACGCCTTGAGCTACGATGCCCTGCCCTTCACGGAACAAATCCGGCAAGATACCATCGTAAGTCACCGTCACTGCTGGGCCAATATCCGCAACATCAAAAGACACACGTAGCGACTCTGAATCGCGAGATACGGTACCGGCGACAACCATGCCACCAATACGTAGACGCTGGCCGACTTCTGGTTTTTCACCGTTACTCTTACCGTTTACGATCTCAGTCGGCGTATAGAACAAATCCATATTCTGATTTAGTGCATACAGCATTAAACCTATCGTAGCTCCCAAACCAACCAACAGAGCGACAATTAAGCCCATTCTCTTTTTACGTCTAGGATTCATAGTGTGTTCTCCATATTTTTAGCCGCATCGATACGCGCTTGGCGATCCATCCGATTTTTAACCTCTTTTAAAGTCGCTTTACTGTCTAAGCGACTCGATAGAAAAATCAAACCTAGGGCGCCAAACGTGATGGCAAAAGCACCCCAAACGTAGGAGGCATAACCTCCCATATAAAATAAGTCCGACAGGGAATCAAAATGCATGCGTTACCCTTTAGCAAAAGTACGTTTAGCGAGTTCTTGCACCCAAGGTCTGTGTCCCTCTTTTTGCAGAATCGCGGTTCTAAAACGAGTCATGGTCACTGAGCCAAAGAAGAAGGCAAAGCCGAAGATGTTGAGCAGCAATGGCCATAACATGTCATTGGAAATTGATGGTTTTTCAAATTTGGTGATGGTGGCGCCTTGATGGAGTGTATTCCACCACTCCACAGAGAAGTGAATAATGGGCAAGTTGATAACACCTACCACAGCAAGTAAACCAGCCGCTTTTGCTGCTGTCTTTTGGTCATCAAAGGCGTGATAAAGTGCAATAACACCTAAATAGAGAAATAGAAGCACGAGCTCGGAAGTCAGGCGTGCGTCCCATACCCACCAAGTGCCCCACATAGGCTTACCCCAAACTGCACCTGTTACTAGTGCTATAAAGGTAAACACAGCGCCAATTGGTGCCATTGCTGAAGCGGCGATACTGGCTAGGCGCAACTGCCAAACCAGACCAATAAAGGCCGCAATCGCCATCGACATGTAGGCGCCCATTGACCAAATTGCTGAAGGCACATGAATATAGATGATTCTGAAGCTATCACCTTGTTGATAATCACTTGGCGCGAAAGCCAGTCCCCACACTGTTCCCCAAACGAGACAAACTACAGCTAACGCTGTAAACCAAGGTTGCAGGGTTCCGCATAGGTTATAAGTTGCTTCAGGTTTTGCGTAAGGATGGAGCCACTTCCACATGTTTTTTACTCTCTGAGAAAATTAAGGTTAATTTACCGATACGCGCAATGCTGCGCTAGTTGCGAATGGCGTTAATGTTATCGAGCCCACTAACATGGCCGCTAAAATTGCGATTTGGCCGTTGTATGCAACGCCTAACCCTCCAGAGTCAATTGCAGAGGTAGCAAAAATTAGTACCGGAATATACAAGGGTAAGATCAAAAGACTCAATAAAACACCGCCTTTTTGTAGCCCAACGGTCAAAGCAACACCAATTGCCCCCAAAAAGCTTAAAGTTGGGGTGCCGAGCAGCAAGGTAATCAATACCGCACTCCAAGACTCCCAAGTCAGGCTTAGCAGTACAGCCAATAAAGGGCTGATGAGAATCAAAGGTAAGCCAGTCAAAATCCAATGCGCGATCACTTTAGAGATAACCACTAATGGCAATGGCAGTGGCATCAGCATTAATTGCTCAAGCGCCCCATCCTGATAGTCATCACGAAATAGTCGTTCCAAAGATAAAAGCGCCGCCAATAGCGCTGCAACCCATACAATGCCGGGAGCAATACGCATCAGCAAATTGGGCTCAGGACCAATACCAAGTGGGAAAAGGGTAATAACGATGATAAAAAACCACAATGGGTTAAAAACATCTGCGCGACGCCTAAACGCAATCAACAGCTCACGACGAATAATGGCCCACATATGCTTAAACATTAGTGACCCAACCTTATCTTGCGTAGCTTGCTGTTGTTCTCAAACATATCTTGGTGGGTAGTCAACAACACCATACCTCCCTGCTCCGTATGCTGAAGAAACAGCTGTTCAAGGACCTTCACTCCTTGCTTGTCTATGGCCGTCAGTGGCTCATCAAGGATCCAGAGTGGGTGCTTGCTTAACCATAGTCTTGCCAAAGCAACTCTGCGTTGTTGTCCCGCAGACAACTGGGCTACTGGCACATCTTCTCGCCCAGCAAGACCGACTTTGGTTAGTGCTTGCCAAACTTCATCATGGGTATAGGAATGGCCACTGATATTGAGATAAAACGAGAGGTTCTCAAAGGCACTCAAATCGCGCTTGATACCCGTTTGGTGTCCCAAAAATAGTAGGTCTTGGTGGAAACTGTCTCGGTCAGCAAAGATGGATTCATTCTTCCATGCAATATCGCCGGCTTCTTTATCACCTAAACCAGCAATAATTCGAAGCAGCGTCGTTTTACCCGTACCATTTCGCCCTTCGATCTGAATCAGATCTCCGGCCTCTACAGTAAAAGACAGGCTTTCGAATAAAATTCTTTCATCGCGAATTGCAGTTAATCCATTTACTTCCAGCATAGCCCGCCAGTACCTATTCCAAAGAAATGGCATAGTAACACAGGCTTATTATGGCCAACCAATGTAAACGATTAATTAGTAAGCGTTTCTTCACAGAAAAGTGAAGTATGTCGTCAGGATTTGAATCGGGTCATACTCTCAACCCTTAATGCCCTTAGTATGAGTAGGTCATTACCATATTTACTAGGTTTCGTTCTGGTCCTGCTACTAACTCAAGGCTAGTGCCAAATGAGTCAGCAAAGTTCCAGTTCATACCAACAACAGCAGCGTATTGCGAAGAGCTACTCTGCTCTAGAGAGTAACTTAACCCTTCAAGCCCTAAAGCATCGTCTTCCGCAACTCGACCTTCCGTATTCATATAAGCGGCTCCCACATATCCGTAGATGGCGCCATAGCCCTCAATGGGAAACAACTGGCCGATACGAGGACTGAACACCACGGTTTTTGCAGTAGTACGGCCGTCATCGGTTTTGGATTGAGTCATACTCAGCGGCATCACATAGGTAAACCCGCCAAACTGACCCACAAAATTCGCCGAAAAGCCCCAGTTTGTTCCTTTAATATCATCAATCTCAAAGGTGGGTATCTCTATCACCTCACCTATCTTGTCGCACAGTTCACCACCCAATCTTGGATCCGCTTGGCAATGCTCGGAGAAGCGTTCAAATATAGATGTCGGTATTGCAACGCTAAGAGCGGTTTGTCCTCGAAAGCGACCGCCATGCACCCCCACCTGCAAATTAGGCAAAACCCATGCAGCTGCTCTTAATTGCAAAGTCGCACTTTCAATCTCAGGGTCTCCCCACGTTACCTGAGAAAGGTCATACTTATCGCTTAAATTGTTGTCTCCGTAGGAGACCTCAAGGGAATGGATATCGTAGCCTTGCTTCGCCACACTAGGGACCAACGAGAGCGAAAAAGGCAGTGGTAGATGGTAACCAAGGTCGATTGCCTGCTGAGCATGAAACGGCAACATACGGTCGTACTTTTTATTCAGGTGCTCTTGCTGCTGCTGATCGGGGAAATCAACACGAGCAGAATCAGCCTGAGCTATCGCACTCAACAGACTAAGAATGATTAAGCAAAACAAGAAGCGCATACTCAAAACGCCTCTGTAAAGGTGAGATAAAACCCCACCTCATCTTGATTTGAGAAGCCCAAGTCTGCGCGAACATTCATCCTTGGTTGCAACTCATAGCGATAACCCACCCCATAAGTCACAACCCAATCCTGATACAGATCACTTGCTTGCTCACCAATAGAGCCCGCTCCAAGCCATAACGTGACACCGTGTCGGCTCAAACCGTCACCGTCTCTAAACGTATGACGATACTCCACTGTATTTTCTGTGGCATTAAAGTCTCGAAAGTGACCTAAGTAGGTGCCTCGCATGAAATCCATACCGCCAAGGGTTGCCATATCGTAATAAGGGACGTCGCCATCACTTAATTCGATTCGGTTCAAGAACGCAAAGGTGGATCCCATTCTTGGAGTAAGGTAGAAGCGATAATCAAAGAGGGCTTTTTCATACTCAGAATCACTACCCCAATCTGGAGAGTAGCTTGAATATTCTAGGTTAAAGAAGTGGCCACGCCTCGCGTTAACCGCCACATCTCGGCTATCCCACTGAATGGCAGCGCCAATGCCGAGGCTTAACGGTAAGTCTTTGAAGCGGTTAAAGTTGGGGTCTTGCAGTGCTGAGTCTGGGATCTTATCTTCAGTGGGTGAGAAGTACTTCAATCGTAAGATCGGCCCAATATAAAGCTGGTCATAAACCCGAAATGTAAGGTCAGCGTTATATTTGACGAATTCGAGATCCACCAGCAAGTCATCACTTGCCTTCTGCGAAGTGCCCGCTTCATAACCGATACCCCAGTAATAGAGACTCTGATGGCCCGCATCCAAGTGTCCAAAATAACGAATATCGTCATCCGCAAAGAAGACCTTTTGCTTTGAGCGAACCCCAAAGCCAATCCCCTCTTCAAGCTCGTTGGCAACCCCTACCAAGGTAATAGACGAGCGTTGTAGCGCATCATCGTCTTCTGTCTTAAAGGAGAAGAGTCCGCCAACGGCCAGCATTAACCCAGTTTCTGGCATATACCCCGGCCCGCCAAGGATAGAAAACATCGGACGATTAGGGTCTTTAGACTCAGAGCTAGAGGCAAACGCGTGCCATCCCCACAAAGGGCAGCATAAAGTTAGGAATAGGAATGCTTTAGTAGAGAATGAGCATCGACGCATATTGAAACACAGACAAAAGATCCATGTTAAAAGCTGTAGTGATATTCATCTAATCACATGTTTGCATTTCAGGTATGCGTGCACATCATATCGATACTGCTTATTGCTGTATAAACATGACGACTTCCTAGAAACTAAAAAGCCCCATCAAATTTGATGAGGCTATCTTTGGCGTTTTTATCTAATCAATCTTACTTGGCAATAAAAGGCAGCGAATTCTCAAATACACTTTGAATTTGTTCTTTCATCCAAGTGTGAGAGCCATCTTTTTCATTCGCTCTATGCCAGTTCAAGTAGGTATTGAATCGGTCATCTTTGCCCGGTAATGGAAGCATACGAATATCGAACTGACTTCCTGCTTGTTCTATTACGCGTCTTGGAGCAACTGTGATTAAATCCGTATTGGCTACCACTGCCATCACCTCGTCTAAGCTGCTCGAAAGGTATGTTGGCTTTTGGCTCAATGCTTTGATTTTTTGAACTCGTGACTGCATGTTTGCGGTTACTGCCATTTTCTCTGCTTGTAAGAACTCGAAGCAAAGGTTTGAATATTGAGTCAGACGTGGGTGATTGTTAGCAAACACCACAACTAGCTCATCGGATACTAGCAAGCTATTGGTAAAGCCCTCTGTCATTACAGACTCTACATCAATAACAAAATCAACGTTTTGATTAAGGGAAGTCGTTGTCTGACTCGCTTCTGAAATCAGAGACAAAGTTATACCGGGTGCTTGCTCTGATACCAGGGTAATCAGATTACTCAAGTAGCGCTGATCTTGCGGTGCACGAAGCACAATATGGTAGTTGCGGCATGATGACTCAGCCACAAAACGACTGTTGGGTAGTTCATCTCTAATAATATGCATAGCATGGCTCAACGAACTCTGAAGTTGTTCAGCGCGAACGGTAGGCACAATGCCACGACCCATGCGCTCAAACAATTCATCATCAAACAAAGCACGTAAACGCGATAATGCGTTACTTACGGCTGGTTGAGACATGTTTAAGATCCTTGCTGCGCGAGTCACGTTCCTTTCAGCCATCACAGCCTCAAATACAACAATAAGGTTAAGGTCTACTTTCCTTAGTAGCGATATAGTATCGGGGTTGGTCGAGGTAAATGTGGGGGTAAGGGTTGCCTGCATGATCAATTCTCTCTGTGTCTAAGCCAAATATGTACGCGACTACCGTTTTATTATTTAGGGTGTGGCATCGCTGTACAGAGAATGAACTATAAATGAGGCTGATGATTTATATGGAATAGTCGATATAACATTTCGGGAAATATCATCACTTAACAGTAAATCAATATAAAACAAACAGTTACAACCTGACCTTATTCTGTTGTTATTTGATAAATGAAACATGAGAAACAAAAGTGTAACTAAATACAACAAGGGCAGACCTGCTGGCCTGCCCTAAGTTATTAATTAGCCATAAAAACGATTACTCAAACGTATAGGTGTACACGCTATAGCCTTCGTTATCACCAACATTGCCAGTTTCGTTAGTGAATTCAATTGAATCTACTTCATCAGAAAATGCTTTTGCTCGTGGCGATGATAAGAAGTTCACTGTCAGGCCTTGAGAACCAATCAAGCTAAAGTTTTCAGCATTAACAAACTCATGCTCAGGAACCGCTTGTTTAGAGTCCGCTTTCTCGGCAAGATGCTTCAGATATTGATCAACTAATTCACGGTTAGTGTAAGCCGCATCCTTAAGAACCTCTTCTGCATTGTCAATGCCAGGGATCCAGTCATTAGAAGCACGGTAGTTGTTCGTTACAACATAAACAATCTGCTCATCAAGCAACTCTTGGCCATCATAAGTTAACTCGCCAATGCGACGGCTATCCTGCGAATCTAACTGAGGCTTGCCGTCGATAAGCGTAAGCTCACCTTGGTCATCAACTAAGTATCGAGGTGACTTTGTCACATCAATAGTATAGTTAAGCCCAATACTATTACCTTCTGCGTCCCAACCTGCGTAGAACACATCGTAGTTATAGCTACGGAACATTTGATGAAGTAAGTAATCACCGTCGTTCTGTACAGTTTTGTACTGTTGAGAAGCAATGGTTTCTAGCCACTCTTTAATATCCGCAACCGTCAACTTCAAGATAGAAGGCGTGTTGTTGTCGAATACGTAAAGGTCGGCAACACTGGCATTCGTCAGTTGGTCGCCATTGATATCGGTATAATCATCACTGCCACCGCGACCACCTTTAAACGGTGCAGAAACAGACATTAGAATCGAACCAGGCTCAAAATCAAGATCTGGAGAACCTATTTGGCTTAGACCCCAATGGTACTGAGCTTCGTTAACGATCTGCACAGATAGATCCGGTACTACCGCAGAGAAAAAGCTATTGATCTTCTGAGAGATAGCGAGAATTGGCTCTGCCATATAGTCTAGAGTAGCAGTATGCTCGGCTGCCACTTCGTCCACTACAGCTTGGTGCTTTGCACTCTCATCTTCTGGCAATGCGCGAAGCTCTGTTGTGCTTTGTTCATAGTTTACAGTCCAAGACTTACCAGCATCACGAGTTTCCAGTACCAGATCAATAATGCCCACATGGTTACCCCAGAAGCCCGGCATTACCGCTGGCTTGCCAAAGATTTTACCGGCAGGTGCATCTACACCATCCATACCATCATAACTGCCTGATGTAGTTGGGAAGTTATTATGATCATGGCCAAACATGATTGCATCAATGCCATCTACCCTAGCCAACTGCCATGTAGCATTCTCGATGAACTCACCATCTTGATCTCCGCCAGTCAGGCCTGAGTGAGGAATTGCAACGATAACATCAGCACCCGCTTCTTTCATTATAGGCACATAGTATGTTGCGGTTGCTTGGATATCAGATACAACCACGTTACATTCTAGGTGACTAGCATCCCAGCTCATGATTTGCGGTGGAGTAAAGCCGATAACCCCCACTTTTACATTATATTCTTCACCGTTTCGCGCGACAAAGGTGCGGTCTAACATGACATATGGTTGGAATGCAGGCTCAGCAACATTCAAAAACTCTGCGCCAAGCTGCGTACCAACAACATCACACGTATTCGATTGAAAATGCTCGATCGTTAAAAGGGTTTCATCATACTCAAATACGTTTGATACAACATAAGGGAAGTTTGCATCCTTTGTTGCCGCAGCAAGGAAATCTAAACCGTAGTTAAACTCATGATTACCAATGTTGGCGGCATCGTAGTCCATCAAGTTCATTGCTTTGTAAACTGGATGAGTATGTTTATTAAAGTAGTCATTATCTTGTGCAAACTGATTTGCAATGTAATCTGCCATTGGGCTACCTTGAATAAGGTCACCATTGTCAAACAACATGCTGTTTGTCACTTCACTACGCGCATCCTCAATAATCAATGCGGTACGAGCAAATCCGTAGCTCGGTTCCTCTTTATTCGCGAAGTAATCAAACGGCATCATGTTTCCATGAAGGTCCGTAGTTTCCATCAAGCGAAGATCCACTATTGCTCTGGAGTTACTTGAACTATTACAGCCGGCAATTACCAGTGATAAAGCACTGCATACTGCAATCTTTTTGGTCAAAGACATTAATTCCTCGTTTATTTTCGATATAAAAATCGAGGGGAATAATAGTCGTATTTTTTAGCCAAGCTATGCATTCACTCAATCAATGTGTTTCTAGTTATTAATCAACCCCGCCAATTATTTAGAGTTATAGCTCTAAATAATTACTATATAGCATCACCTTAACGACACTTAACGTCAAAGATTGCAATGCAATCGGTTGCGTCAGCGTTTGCATAGAGTGTACCTTTTGAAATAACTTTTTCTGCAGAAAAGAAATTGTAGGGGATAAAAGTAGTATTTCGGCAGTATGTATTAGGGTTTAGGCAAGGCTAGGGGAAATGAGGAAAAGTGGCGTCCCCTACAGGATTCGAACCTGTGTCTAAGGCTTAGGAGGCCCTTGTTCTATCCAGCTGAACTAAGGGGACGTAACAATATGTTTACCATAGCTTTTCTATGGCAACAATCCTAAGTCTTTCGGATGGTGCTTTTTTATTCAATCAAAGGCTAACACTTTGAACACGATCGTGAACGCGCTCCATTCTTGGTATGAATATCGACGAGCTCCCCCTGCTCATTGACTGAGAAGTCGCAGCATTGGTTGAAGACCTCAAATAAAAGCTTTCGCCCCTTTTGTACTCGTGATTTTAGCGTTGAGTAAGCCACACCTATCTGCTGGGCGTACTCTTTTTGCGATAGTCCTTCTATCTCGATAGCAGTCAGCAGTTTTGCCTCTTCTTCAGGTAAGGCTTGAATGAAGGGATGTACACAATGGGTCATCTGTTGATAGAGGCTCTCCTCGATATTTTCATACCAAAGATCATCAGGGTTGAAGTTGTCTTTTCTAGCTCTCGCTCGGTAAAAATCAATGATTGCTCGATTCGCTACCTGAAAAAGCCACGGCTTTAGCTTGTTCACATCTTCAATGCGATGCAAATTTTGGTGGGTCTTTAGCATGATATCTTGTAGCAGATCATCAACATCATCGGCATTTGAAACATTCTTCAATAAAAACGCCTTGAGGCTCGCCTGATATTCAGACCAAATAGCTTCTATCTTCATTGTCATCCTTTATGCATCAAAGCCCCTTTATAAGAGGCTTTGTCTACTTTGTTTTTAGCAGCAGCTAGTCTGTGTGCCGCACCCTTTTGGCTGAACAATATTTTGATTGTCTGCAAGATAGGTGTTGTTTAAGTAAAAGGCCTTAAATGCCGTTTCAAAGTCTTCTGACACCGTCTGCTCAACCAATCCCGAATTCAGCACGTTCCTTTGCCATGCCTGAGTCTTGGGTAAACCGCAAAAAAAATCGTAGCCGCTGTGTTGTTTGATAATATGCGCTCTATGCAGCAAAGGCAGCCATGCGATATCAATATTGCTTAATTGGTTTGATTTAAAAAAGGCGAAATCAGAGTCCAACTTTGCCTCTACCTTGTTAAATGCCGCGATTAGCTTTTCAGAGCGTTGCTCTAAGATGTCCGCACTCTTGCTACTCATTGCTCCACATTGAGGAAGATAATGCTTTGTACCTAAATAACTCCATGCTCTATCTAGCGCACGCTGCTCATTGCTCACATTCTCTTCAAGTGGGCCATATTCATCTTCTATATATTCAACGATAGCATCAGACTCAAACAATGCCGTACCCGACTCCGTAATCAATACAGGAACCTGTCCATTAGGAGAAAGGTCTAAAAACCACTGTGGCTTGTCCTTAAGACTAATGTATTCAATCTCAAACGGAATGCCTTTGGCCGCTAGAGCACCTGTCACTCGTTGAACAAAAGGGCAGATTTTAAAACTGACAATCTTTAACATGTTTTACTCTCTTAATAGTTATCTAACCTCTATAAGACGGAGTGGGTAAGGAAAAGACGACAACTATCTGAGCTTTTTTCTGAAACTAGCCTCTTATTTAAGCTAACTATCTGACAAAACAAGGACTATTCTTCTGTACAGGTAGACACATCTTGTTTCATAATCTCGGCCTTCTAAAGCAAAATGTGATCGCAAAAGGTCAACAGGGCCTAATCGACCCCAGCTATCAGGACATTGAATGGATACTATATCAGCCGCTGTGATGCTATTTCTTATCATGGACCCTATGGGCAACCTGCCCATCTTTACGTCATTACTAAAACATATTGATAAGAAACGACGTCGCCTAGTATTGATTCGTGAGCTAGTGATAGCGCTCGTGGTAATGTTCCTATTCCTATTCGCAGGCGAACAGATCCTCACCTTCCTTGGATTGGATAAAGAAGCCGTATCCATTTCTGGGGCTATCATTCTATTTTTGATCAGTCTAAAAATGATTTTTCCGCCAGAGGGTGGCCTTGGTGCGAGCTTAGGGGCAGGTGAAGAACCTCTGATAGTACCGCTGGCTATTCCTATGATGGCTGGCCCCTCTATCATTGCGACCTTAATCCTACTTGCTCACCAAGATCCACACCGCATGATGGATTGGTCGTTAGCTCTGGTTGGTGCTTGGTTGGCCTCTGCTGTGATCTTAATGTTCTCAGAGCTATTCCAGCGTATCGTTGGCGAAAAGGGCCTAAAGGCTGTTGAGCGACTAATGGGAATGCTACTGCTAATGATCGCGGTTCAGATGTTCTTGAACGGCATTGAGAGCTACCTCGGTTAACCTCTAAACCAAATCGATTATTGCAAAATGAGTAAAAGTATTTTGCTCATTTTGCGGTTTAAGACAATAGTGCGCGCTGATAGTCTAGCCTCAGTTTCCAATCCATTAAGGAATTGACCCATGACTTCAGCACTATTTGAACCTATCAAACTTGGCAACATCACCCTCAAGAACCGCATTGTAATGCCTCCAATGACTCGCTCTAGAGCGTCTCAACCAGGCGATGTTGCAAATGAGATGATGGCAACCTATTACGGTCAGCGCTCTCAAGCCGGCCTCATCATCTCTGAAGGCACTCAGATCTCGCCTATGGGCAAAGGCTATGCTTGGACTCCAGGTATCTATAGCAAAGAACAAATTGCTGGTTGGAAAAAGGTTACCACTGCAGTACATGGCAATGGTGGAAAGATCTTCGCTCAGCTTTGGCACGTAGGTCGCGTCACCCACCCAGATAATATTAATGGCAACCAGCCTATCTCTTCTTCAGCAATCAAGGCTGAGAACGTTAAGGTATTCATCGATAATGGTTCAGATGAGCCGGGTTTTGTGGATGTGGTTGAGCCAAGAGAAATGACCACTGCAGATATCAAAGATGTAATCGCCGAGTTTCATCAAGCAGCGTTAAATGCACTAGAAGCGGGCTTTGATGGCATCGAGCTTCACGCAGCCAATGGTTACCTAATCAATCAATTTATCGATTCTGAGTCGAATAACCGAACCGATGAATACGGTGGCAGTCTAGAGAACCGCTTACGCTTTTTGGACGAAGTAGTGACAACACTGGTTGATGCTATTGGAGCAGACCGTGTAGGCGTGCGCCTCGCACCGCTGACAACCCTAAATGGTACAGTGGATGCAAACCCAGAGCATACGTACACCGAAGCGGCTAAGCTATTGAACTCGCATAATATTGCCTACCTACACATTGCAGAGGTGGACTGGGACGACGCCCCTGATACCCCTAAGGCGTTTAAGCTTGCGCTGCGCGAGGCGTTCAAGAATACCTTGATCTACGCTGGTCGCTATAAAGCCGACACTGGCGCAAAAGCAGTCGAAGAAGGATTGGCAGATATGATCGGATTTGGCCGACCATTTGTGGCAAACCCTGATCTGCCAGAGAGAATTCAAATCGGTGCACCGCTAGCACAGCACGATCCAAATACCTTGTTTGGCGGCGGTGAAAAAGGACTCACTGATTACCCGACGTTCAGTCAAGGGAAATAACAAAAAGCCCCTATTGCCACTGCTCTTTCGAGTCACAGCAATAGGGGCTTTTTCCAAATTTAGTCTTTATAAACGATTAAGTACGTTTACTAATAGGTCGAGCCTTGGCTTGATAGAATCAATCAGAAGATACTCTTTATCCGAGTGAAGACCAGCGCCAGACGGCCCAAAACCATCCAGAGTTGGCGTGCCTACGTTGGCGGTAAAGTTACCATCTGATCCGCCACCTGCGTTCTCCCAGCCGTAAACAAGATTCAGTTTATCTGCCTCAGCACTCACCAGTTCAATCATCTCTTCCGTCGCAGCAGTGGGAATCATAGCGGGTTTAAAGGCCAATCGCTTAACCTCCACGCGTGCGCCTTCCTCAAACGGTGTTGCTGCCATCTGTTCTAGTTTTTGATGGATAGTTTCTGCTTCTTCATTATTCCAGAAGCGTAAGTCGACAATCGCCTTAGCGTGATCAGGAACCACATTAACAGCCACTCCCCCTTCAACCGTACCCACGTTCATTGTGGTGCCCGTCTCTAGGTTCACCATATCTTTAATAGCCAATGACCAGTGGCTTAGCTCGTAAATAGCCGACACGCCATCTTGCAGCGCCGAGCCTGCGTGGGAGGCAACGCCATGAAAGGTCAGCTCATATTTTGCATTACCTTTACGAGAGCGGATCAGGTTACCGTTTGCTCGCGAGGCCTCACACACTAGCACTTTATTACTCTTACGGGCTAAAGACTCCACCCACTCTCGAGAATATCGCGAACCAATCTCTTCATCGCTGTTCAGCGCAACAAGAATAGAAAGCTTATCTCTTTGTTCCGAAGACAGCATTTGCAGTGCATACCATGCGCTTAGGATCCCCGACTTCATATCCGTCACACCAGGGCCATAGATCTTCTCACTATCAAAAGTAAAGGGACGCGTCGCTATTGTGCCATCGGGAAATACCGTATCCATATGCCCACAAAGCATGACATCGTAACGCTCAGCATTGGGCTTATTGGTGATTTCTAGACAAGGGCCTGCATCGCTATCAACGCTACGTCTTGTAACGTTAAACCCTATTTGCTCAAACATAAGAGTCAGCACATCCGCTACGTTAGCGATGCCCTGCACGTTCGCACTGCCACAATCTATATTAACCAGCTTGGAAAGCTGCTCAATATAGGTATTTACGTCAAAAGAAACTGTCATGATACACCTCGAGAGAGCTCTCTAATTGAGAGTAGAGAGCTTATTTGAATTGATTACGCTGTCAGATTACGCCGCCATAGGTACAAGGAAAATGGTACCAATAATAACGGTGGCAAGACCACACATAACGGGAACAAAGGTACGCTTTACCACCTCAAATGGGCTGATATTACCCATACCAGAGGTTGCTACAATAACACCAGAAACAGGAGAGATTGTGCGGCCTAAGTTAGAAGCTTGAAGCATTGGGATAATAAGGAACGCTGGGTTAATACCCATTTTACCCGCTAACGCTGGAGCCAGTTCAACAAACGCATAGAATGGCGCATTACCAGAACCGGTAGCGATGGCTGCGGCAACTGTTAGCCCCGTCAGCAATAGCATTAGAGCAATCGCGCCTGCACCTGCGTTATCCGCTAGGTGAATCAGGTTATCGATAGCGCCAATAGACATTAGGCCTTGAGCAAATACACCGGCAGCCACCAGTAGCATTACCACGCCTTTAAACGCATCAGCCATACCCGCATAGCAAGATTCAAGATCTTCAAGGGTTTGCTTACCGTCAAAGCGCTTCACCACGTAATCTACTACAGCGCCGATAAAGATAGACAGTACAACGATGGTATAGATATCTAGCGAGAGGCCAGGAATCGTGCGTCCGTTGAACAAGAACACACCTAGGATTGGCAAGAACGGCAAAATGGCATAGAACGCAGGGGCATTCACTTCCATCTCTGAAAGGTCTAGCTTCTCCATTGGCGTATTTTGCTTTTTATCTAGATATTTGTTCCAGAAGTAAGCCGCAACCGCCATAACCGCGATAGCACTGATAGAAACTGGCAATACCGTTTGGAAAGCAAAGATATCTAATGCCATGCCCGATTTTTCAGCGGCAATAACCACGTCACCAGAAGTAGGAGACAAGATGATCGCAGCAGGCGATGCACACACAGCAACAGCGGCTGGACGTGAAATACCCATCGCCGTCATCATAGGGAACAAAGTCGCCATCAATAGCACACCAAGCCCTGTTGCAGAACTTACTGCCAAAGACATCAAACACGCCACGATATAAGCCGCTACCAATAAAATGTAAGGCGATTTGATGAACGAAAGAGGTTTAGAAAACTGCTTTACCACCACATTGTTTGCGCCAATGTGTGTCATGTAAGAAGCGAAACCACACAGCAACATGATCTGCAGTCCTAGACCACCCCCACGGTACTGAAGCATATACTTCACAAACTCAAGTGCATCCGTAAAGGTATTCCCCGTTGATGCAACCTTAGCAGGCAATACAGTGTGACCTAGCAGACCAGTAATAATAAGGAGTGTAAGGCCAGCGGTCAGCAGCACACCTGCTGCTCGATAACCTTTAATAATGAAATAGCCGACGATTACTGTGGCGACCAATCCAATGAGAAGTTCTAACATGTCGATAAACCTTGCTAATGTTCAAATTATCGACGCAAGTTAGCAGAGGCATTGCATTTAAAAGGGGATATAAATCAACTTTTGATACACTTTTAGCGATCAAATTTACATTTGGTTACATTCGTGAGTCGTATCAATTTTTCATTGCTTTCAACTACAGTAAATTCAACCCGCTGATTACATAATAAAAACAAATTGCTCCCACTTATACATCATCCCTGTTGCAAAAGGGAAACCTACTCCGGCTTCCCCTATTACCATCAGAGCAAGTTACAACTGAGAAAGTATTTTGTCGCTGCCACTTTCTATGAGATCAAGCACACGTTCAAACCCTTGTTCACCACCATAATAAGGATCGGGAATTTCATCAGTCTCTAGGTCTGCACCTTTAAGAAACAAAGCCAATTTGTATTGATACTCGCTAGGACAGATACCTTGAAGGTCTGCGAGGTTTTGTTTGTCCGCTGCCAGTATTTGGTCAAAGTAATAGAAATCTTCTTGCGTTACACCTCGAGCTCGTTTTCTACCAAAGGAATAGCCCCTGCTCCGCGCTGCCGCCTCTGCACGACTGTCCGGCTTTTCTCCATGGTGATAATCAATGGTGCCTGCCGATTCTACCTCAATCAATAAGCCGTTATTTTCGGCTCTCGTTCGCAGCACGGCCTCTGCAGTTGGACTGCGGCAAATGTTTCCCATACACACAACCAAAATCTTCATTGCGATCAATCCTTCTTTTATCAGTAGAACTATGTTTATCATAGCCTTAACTCGGGATCAGCAAGTCTCAATACCGAGTATTTTTAACCATTGGCAGAATGCTCTATTAACACCATCATTCTGTGTCGCAGTTATGACGGCAATATGTCAGCAATGTAACGGGAAGGACAATGACTCAACAACAGGATCGCCACCAGCAACGTCAGCAAAAGCTAAAAGAAAAAGTCGATGAGAAGATAGCTGCGGCTACGGAAGAAAAAGGGCTAGTGTTGGTCATAACCGGTAACGGAAAAGGAAAGTCCACATCAGGCTTTGGCACTGTGGCTCGCGCTGTAGGACACGGTTTTAGCTGTGGCGTGGCGCAGTTTATCAAGGGCACTTGGGATAACGGCGAACGAAACCTTTTAGAGCAGCATGGAGTGACATTTCATGTAATGGCGACAGGCTTTACTTGGGAAACACAAAACAAAGAGGCAGATACTGAAGCCGCACAACTGGTATGGCAAGAATGCAAAAAGATGCTGCAAGACCCAAGTCTCGACGTGGTGCTGCTCGATGAGCTTACCTATATGGTCAGCTTTGATTATATAGATTTGGACGAAGTGATTAACGCCATTGAACAGCGCCCAACCCAGCAATCTGTGGTCATCACAGGTCGTGGAGCGCACCGCTCGCTAATTGAATTGGCTGATACGGTATCAGAGGTGCGTAATGTTAAGCACGCCTTCGATTCTGGCATCATGGCTCGCAAAGGTATTGATTGGTAGGTAAGAGTGCGCTCTATTGATTTCTGCTCTTTTAGGTCAGGGACCACTCTACTGCGGAAGAAGCGTGAATCAGCGTGGTATCAAACAAGGGGACATCTGTGTGTTCCTTGTTAACCAGCAGCCCAATCTCTGTGCAGCCGAGAATCACGCCTTCGGCTCCTCGAGATTTTAAGTCTGTAATTATATCAAGATAGATCTGACGAGATTCAGGCAAGATCTTACCTTGGCACAATTCATCATAGATGATCGTATGGATCTGTTTGCGCTGCTCTTCATTGGGCACTAATACACAAATAGCCTGATCAGTCAGTCGCTGCTTATAAAAGTCTTGCTCCATGGTGAAGGCGGTACCCAGCAATGCAACCTTATCGATATTTTCTTGCTTAAGGGTTCGCGCGGTCGCATCCGCAATGTGGAGTAGAGGAATTGAGATAACCTGCTCAATATCCTCTGCCACCTTATGCATGGTATTCGTGCAGATCACAATCGCTTCTGCACCTGCGGTTTGCAATGAAAGTGCAGCTCTAGACAAAATCTTAGCCGCTTGCTTCCACTCTCCTTCTCGCTGAAGCTTTTCTATTTCGGCGAAGTTGACGCTATACAGCACGAGCTTCGCCGAATTTAGACCACCTAGGTGCTGCTTTACTTGAGTATTTAACAGCTGATAGTAGGTCTGAGTGGACTCCCAACTCATTCCTCCTATTAAACCTAAGGTTTTCATTGTCATTTGCCTCGATTAGAACAATTTTTTCAGCAATGAATCCGTGATGTTCTTAGTCTCTTCATCACTGGCTTTATCACCCAGTAGTTTTTTCAAACCGCGCTCAGTTTCTTTTCTAGCTTTCTCTTCAAGCTTCTTCTTATTGCGTTCGATCTCTTGCTGCTGCAGGGCCGCCAAGTCTAAGCTCACTTTAGGGCTCGCCCAACTTCCCTGTATACGCAATGGAATAGTCAAATCGGTCAGATCATCAATGTCTTTACCGCCCTGCCCTTCAAGAGAACCCACTACCGAGGTCTTCGCTAAGATATCCATGGTCTCTTTTAGGTAGTTCGCATCACCACTCGCTTTGATGCGCAATAAAGGTGACTGTACCGACACACCAGACAGTGTTGCCACCCCTTTATTCAGCTTAACCACTGCATTCATAGCGCTAAAGTCTGTTTTCTTGGCCTCAGTTTCCTTTGGCACTTCTTCACCCTTGAACTTGGCATAGTTAGTACGAATAATTTGCGCCACATTAATGCCATTGATCGCACCATCTGCAAACTTGACCTGTATGGTGCCGGCTAAGTGCTTCTTCAGTTCATCCGGGATAAGGCTTTTACCCTTCAGGTCTATATCGATATTACCCGTGCCTTCAAGAGTGTTGTTATCCGCTACATCCACCAGTAAAGGGCCAACCTTTACGTTCTTAACCGCTGCATCGATGTCGTAGCTCGCAACAGGCTGCTTCGCATTGACTACGGCTTTGGCATTGATACTGCCTTGGTAAAGCCTTGCTTTTAAAGAACGCAGGTTAAACACGCCACCTTTAATGGCAATATCCGCAAAGGCATTTTGCATCTTAGCGTTACTGGCCTGCAGCTTATCAATGGTGATATTACCTGCAACATCTACTGTCTTCAGTACAGATAAATCCGGTTCTTGTGCTGCCTGTGGTGTTTGATTTGATGATCCTGACGATGCCTTTTCTGCTGTCGCAGGCTGCGTCGAATCTGCACCTGTCCATTCATCAACATTGATGTTCGGACTATGTAGCTTAAAGCGAACCTTGGGAATATCCGCTAACACAACGCTAGTAGTGCCATCAAATTGCAGGTCGTTGGCAGCCAGCTTGTTTAGAATTAGCGACAATTTATTCTTGGTAAGATCAAATTCGATGTTCGAGTTGATATCTAAATTGATAGGGTTTTGCGGTAGCGCGTCTCCTGCTACTTTACCTTTCACGTCAAAGCCATTGATATTGACCTTGGAAATCGCCTCATCAACCAACAGACTCCCCATCATTGTAATATTGCTATCCATACCCGCAGCATTACCAATTACGGCTAACTGAAAACCACCTGGTTCTCCAAACCTAAATGACGACATACCCAGCCTAACGGTTTCGATATCCAAATCTTTACCCTTTAGTGGAGTTTCTAAAGCAAGATCTTTAATACCAAAGGTCGCGAGGTCTTTTTCCAGCTGAGCTTTTACTGTGCTGGTAAGATCAAATTCGTTGCCCGCAGCATTACCTTTAGCCAGCAAGGATATATTTGCCCACGCACCCAATTTGAACTCATCCACTTTCAATTCAAAGCTGGCAAGATCAAAGTCAGGTTGTGAGAAGCTTCCGCCGACTTCAATGTCTTTAACTTGGTAATCGGTAAATTCTGCATTGGTTTTTGCGTTCGCTTTACCGGATAGTGCGAATTTCTGTTGGTTGTTTACCCCAGAGAAGCTAAAGCTTACTGGTGTCCATTGGTCAAATTTAAAGTTAGCCACCTGCAGGTTGACGTTCTCCAGCTTGGTATACAACTTAGCCTGGTCGTCTTTGATCTCAAGAAAGGCATTTTCAATGTTTGCCCCTTCAAGTGAGATAGTCCATGGTTCTGCGGGTGCATCGGTAGTTGCGGTCTCAGTGCTTGTCTCAGTAGTGGACTCAGTAGCGACTGATTCGTCAGTTGCTTGTTGAGATCCCGTTAAGGCATCGAGGTTACTGCTGCCATCGACGTGAGTTTCCATATAGAACTCAGCGCCAACCAAGGTGACATTTCCTACTCTTAGCTCTTTATCTAGCAATGGCAGAACGGAGATATCCAAGCCGACTTGGTCGACTTTTAACATGTTAGGGGCACTAAACCCTTCCGGGTTACTTAGCGTGGTTTTACCAAGAGAGAATCCAATAGAGGGAAAGAACTGCCAACCAATATCCCCTTCAATGGTTAAATCAAGGTTGGTCTGCTTCTTAGTTTGCTCCACCAGCATGGGTTTAAATTGATTGGGGTCGACAAATACTAGCAAGGCGACGACGGCTAATACGACCAACACGATTGGTGTGATGATAAATAGTGACAGCTTTTTCATCTTTTCTTCCCTGTAACCTGATTTTTCTATGCGCTTGCTGGGTTTGGCAAACGTTAGATACAAAAAATGGCACATCCGTGCCATTTAATTCTTAACCAAAACTTGCCACTTGTATGTAACGTCAGCCTAAAAAATACTGTGCTTATTCTTTAGGTGTAATGAAACCGTGTGTGCCAAGTCTATTAAAGCGACAACTAGTCAGTAAATTACTAAGATTTCAATAATTTAGCAATATGTGCTTTTAATACATCAATCGCGATACGGTTTTTACCACCACGTGGAACAATGATGTCGGCGTATTGCTTTGACGGCTCAATAAACTGCATAAACATTGGGCGCACTGTTTTTTGGTATTGGTTCAGTACGGACTCCATAGTGCGGCCACGTTCTTCAACATCACGCTTCACACGGCGTAGCAAACAAATATCCAAAGGAGTGTCCATAAATACGCTTGCATGCATGATCTTGCGAAGACGAGGGTCTGTTAGTAGCAAGATACCTTCAAGGATAATAACTTTTTTAGGTGTCATGGTTTTCGTGTTGCTAGTGCGAGTATGCTCTGTATAGCTGTACTCTGGCACTTCAACCGCATGGCCATCAGCCAGTTGCTGAAGATGCTCACACAATAGATCGTGATCCAATGCCTTTGGATGGTCGTAGTTGGTCTTTACGCGCTCTTCCATGCTCAAATGACTTTGGTCATTGTAGTATCTGTCTTCCGTGATTACACCGATTTGATCTGGGCCTACCTTTGCACGCAGCTCGTTATAGATAGTACTAGCAATAAGGCTCTTACCGGACGCCGATGCACCCGCGATGCCGACGATGACACATTGATTATTTTCAGACATTTACTGATCCTAACGAAAAACAGAATTTAAACCGTGTAATTATAGGGATTGATAAACTTTGATACCAGAAATAAGCTCATAATCCCTGAAGGTTGGGCATAATTTAGTCAGCCATTAGCAAATGCGGTACACAATGCGCACAATTATTTTACTTCAACAAAACTGATGCGTTCAGGCTGGGGTTTACCGTGCCAAAATAAGCGACTCACCACTTGTTCTGCCAGTTGTAAATAACCTTGCGCTTGCTCTGCTGATTCAGGGTTTACCACAGAAGGCACCCCCATATCGATGTCTCGGCGAACGTTAAGGTGCAATGGCAATTGACCCAATACTGATATCCCCTTTTCTGCGGCTAATTTCACCGCGCCACCACTGCCAAAGATGTCTTCATGTGAGCCACAATTGCTACACACGTGATAGCTCATGTTCTCGATAAGCCCTAATACTCCAACCTCGGCTTTCTCAAACATGGCGATACCTTTTATTGCATCTGCCAGCGCCAAGTCTTGCGGTGTTGTCACCACTAATGCACTGGTTAATGGTATCTCTTGAGAAAGGGTCAGCTGCAGATCGCCCGTGCCCGGTGGCATATCGATAATCAGATAATCCAACTCTGGCCATTGCGTTTCTTTAAGCAGTTGCATCAACGCCTTCGAAGCCATAGGGCCACGCCAAACCGCTGCATCATCACTTGAAATCAAATAGCCAATGGATTGAGTAAAAACGCCGTGCGCTTCTAACGGTTTCATCCACTTATTGTCGATGATTTCTAAGTTTTTGCCCTTAGTACCGAACATCAACGGAATAGAAGGACCGTACACATCAGCGTCCAGCACGCCTACCTTAGCGCCTTGCTTGGCGATAGCCAGAGCCAGATTTGCGGTAGTGGTGGATTTGCCCACTCCGCCCTTTGCCGATGTCACGGCAATGATATTTTTAATGCTGGTTAGGCTACTGACAACCTTGCTCTCAAGCGGGCGTACTCGGGCTGAAACATAAAACGTGTACTCATCCCATTCAGTTGGAGCATCGTGCTGTGATATCCAATCGCCAACCGCTTGCGTTAAAGACTCCACCAAAAAGGGGATCTCTACATCAATCGCTTTGTCCTTTTCGTCTACGGTCACCACGCCTTGAGTCGCCGTCCACTCACTCACAAGTAACGGATGCTGAAATTGATTCAACCAAGCGTGAAGACCCTGTATTTCTTTATTCATTGATGCGTCCTTTTCTAGTTATGAATACATCTTAGCGCTAATATCGCGCTGAATTAACAGGATTCTTCCACCTATAACAAATTATCGACATATACGCGGTTATTTTCAGCAATTACCTAGGTTTCCTTACTTGTTACTAGGTAAACACAATGCAATTTATCCGTGAGATCCTTTTCGTTATTGCTAGCTTACGGTAGTATAAGCGCCTACAAATTTAACCTATCTGCGAAAAGTTAAGTATGACTACTGAATTAAGAAAAATGCTCGTCACTTGTGCGCTACCGTATGCCAATGGTTCAATCCATTTAGGCCATATGCTTGAGCACATCCAAGCTGATATCTGGGTGCGTTACCAACGCCTACGTGGTAACACGGTAAACTTTGTGTGTGCCGATGATGCGCACGGTACCCCTATCATGCTTAAAGCCCAGCAGATGGGAATTTCGCCAGAAGACATGATCGCAGCGGTAAGCGAAGAGCATCAAAAAGACTTCGCAGGTTTTGACATCAGCTTTGATAACTATCACAGCACTCACAGTGAAGAGAACCGTGAGCTGGCGTCTAACATCTACCTTGAGCTTAAGAAGAATGGCTTTATCTCTAGCCGTACTATCTCGCAGCTGTTTGACCCAGAAAAAGAAATGTTCCTACCGGATCGCTTCGTTAAAGGCACCTGCCCTAAGTGTAAGTCTGAGGACCAATACGGCGACAACTGTGACAACTGTGGTGAGACCTACAGCCCAACAGAGCTTATTAATCCTAAGTCTGCGGTATCTGGTGCGACTCCAGTAATGAAAGACTCAGAGCACTTCTTCTTCGACCTTCCGCAGTTTGAAAGCATGCTAAAAGAGTGGACTCGCTCTGGCTCTTTACAAAGCGAAACCGCGAACAAGATGCAAGAGTGGTTTGAATCAGGCCTGCAACAGTGGGATATTTCTCGCGATGCACCTTACTTTGGTTTTGAAATCCCAGGCGAGAAGAATAAGTTTTTCTACGTATGGCTTGACGCACCTGTGGGTTACATGGCGTCTTTCAAGAACCTTTGTAGCAAGCGTGATGACCTAGATTTCGAAGAATACTGGAAGAAAGACAGCACCACTGAGCTGTATCACTTCATCGGTAAAGACATCGTTTACTTCCACAGCCTATTCTGGCCAGCCATGCTAGAAGGCGCAGGTTTCCGTAAGCCAAACAATGTTTTTGTGCACGGCTACGTAACGGTAAACGGCGCAAAAATGTCTAAATCTAAAGGCACCTTCATTAAAGCGAGCACTTACCTAGATCACCTAGATCCAGAGTGTCTGCGCTACTACTACGCGGCTAAGCTAAACAGTCGTATTGATGACCTAGACCTTAACCTTGAAGACTTCACTCAGCGTGTAAACTCTGATGTTGTAAACAAGATCGTTAACCTAGCGTCTCGTAATGCTGGCTTCATCACCAAGCGCTTTGAAGGCAAGCTGTCTCAAGACTTTGCTGAGCCAGCGCTATACAAAGAGTTTGCTGACGCCGCTGACCGTATTGCAGAGCTGTACGAAACTCGCGAATTTAGCCGAGCTATACGCGAAATCACTGCACTGGCAGATAAAGCAAACCAATACGTTGATGAAAAAGCACCTTGGGTTGTTGCTAAGCAAGAAGGCCAAGACAAAGAGCTTCAAGACATCTGTTCTGTGGGCATTAACCTGTTCCGTGTGCTAATGGCTTACTTGAAACCTGTTATGCCAGAGCTTGCAGCTCGCACTGAAGGCTTCTTGAATCAAGAGTTGACTTGGGAAGGTGTCGCAACGCCTTTGACTGATCACGAGATCAGCAAGTTCAAAGCGCTATTTAACCGTGTTGACCCTAAAAAGGTAGAAGCAATGGTTGAAGCATCGAAAGAAGATGCGGCAGCTGAAGCAGCGGCCAAAGAACAAGCAGAGCAAGCTAAAAACGAAACTGAGCTGACTAAAGAGCCAATCGCTGATGAAATCGAGTTCGATGATTTTGCCAAGGTTGACCTGCGCATCGCTAAGATCGTTGAGTGTGAATCTGTGCCTAAAGCGAACAAATTACTAAGACTGGTACTGGATCTTGGTGGTGAAACTCGTCAAGTATTTGCTGGCATCAAATCAGCCTATCAGCCAGAAGACCTCATTGGTAAGCACACCGTAATGGTAGCAAACCTTAAACCTCGTAAAATGAAGTTTGGTATGTCTGAAGGTATGGTATTGGCAGCTGGCCCTGGTGGTAAAGATCTTTGGATCTTAGAGCCTCACGAAGGTGCACAGCCAGGCATGCGCGTAATGTAAACGCCGTACTGTCACAAAGTGGTTCAATACTAAAATACCGGCCTTAATGGCCGGTATTTTTTTGCGCCAAACCAGTGCAATATCGCCCTCAAGTAACGCAACTTAATTCACACTTCATATGCGACTCGCTGTTTTTATTGACGAAAGCGCACAAAATCACTCTGGCATAGATACTGCATTACACTTATTTGGCTCGTAGCTTTTAGGGAGTAAGTTATGTTCATGATTATTGCAGCCAGTCTCAGCGCTATCATCGTGCTCTATTTATTGATGCGACACGGCAGGCAATCCAAACTCAATGACAATCGCTATCGGTTAGTGTGCGAACTGCGCAGCGTTGCCGAGCAACTGCGCGAGCACAGGCACCTTGCCCACACTCATCTTAGCTTTGAACCTATACCCGATAACCATACCGTTGAGATTGAGAAAAACATCAGTAACTCACTGCTCTTCCTCGTCGAAAAAAGCTTTGTTAATGACCGTCCAATGTTTCGTCTTTTGATGAAACAGATACAAACCTTGTTGTTTGAATGGCGCGATATGACGCCATCTAAGGGCCAAATGAGCCACGGTAAAGCCATACGCGCTACCTTGTACCTCATTGATGAAATTGTGCTAACTTGGTTGGTAGAGTCCGATCAGGTGGAATTGAGTGAACAATATTCACGGCAGTGGAGCCACGTCATTGATTCATTGGAGGCATTGACCCAGTTTAGAATGCTGGTGAGTGATTCTAGAGATGAGCTGCAGTGTGAGCGTCTGAACCTGAAGGCACAGGTACTGCTGCGTAAAATAAATCGATTGAGCTTACTGTCACCCTTGGGCGTACATGCTCCGAGTACCAGTCAGGCGGCAAGACAATTGACTGAAATCATCTCTGCCCATGGTCATATAGAAGAGCTGGATGAACGAGAACTTTATCAGCTAACAAGTACGTTATCACTGACCATATTTAAAGTGTATGACCAGATATTAATTGAGCTTAGTGAGCAGATTAATCAGCCTTTGCCAGCTAAAGAGGTTAAGGCCTAGCCCTCGACCACTTTCATCAAGAGTACACCATCATATAGGGCTTGCTTAATCAAGGCGGCACCCGGCATGGTGGCATTCTTGATAAAACGACTTGGTACAATTTCTAAGTCTTGACGATAGATAGGCAGGCTTTGCTCCTGCACGCAGCGTTCAATCTCAGGCAAGATGATGCCTTTGGCTACGTTGATGTCGCCACCAATAAGCACCTTCTCTGGGTTAAACATATTCACCACCAAAGACACCGCCATACCTAGACGCTTTGCTAGCTGTATGATGATCTTCAGAGCTACTTCATCGCCATTATTGGCCGCCATACAGATATTGATGACCGATAGGGTTTCTAGCTCTAAACTGGTTTCATCACCGGCGGCTATGGCTTCTTGGGCCTGGCGAAGCAGCGCATGAGAGCTGGCTACCGTTTCCAAGCAGCCTCTATTACCACAGTGGCAAGGGTAACCATTCGGATCGACTTGGATATGGCCAAGCTCACCTACGTTCCCCAAGCGACCCTGAAGGACTTTGTCCTCAAGGATAATCCCTGCACCAATACCATTGTGAATAGAGATCAGCACAGAGTTCTTGTTCTGCTGAGAGTTACCAAATAACTTTTCAGCCAGTGCCCATGCACGCGTATCGTTGGCAATAAATACAGGCAAGCCTGTCGCTTTATACAACGCAGGGCCAAGCTCAAGATACTTCACATCAAAGTGAGGCATCTGCAACACTAAACCACTTTCAGAGTGAACAAGACCCGGTAGGGTAATCGCAATACTGGTCATGCGCTCTAGTACTGCTCCCTTGTCTTCGAAGAACTGAGTAATCTCAGACAACAGACGCTCAAGCATCTCATCTTGATGACGCTCTTCAATATCGATGTACTTTTCAGTGATCACCTCGCCGCCTAATTCATGCAGTGCGATGGTTAAGTAACCTCGGCCTAGACGAAGCGATAAGAACTGCCAACCTTCATTATTGGTTTGCAATCCAACAGCAGGGCGACCACGACTTGTCGCCTCTTGCACAACCGTCTCATGGATAAGATGGGCATCGATAAGCTCGCGGGTGATCTTAGTGATACTCGCTGGTGCAAGAGCGCTCAGCTTAGATAGGTCGATTCGGGAGATGGGACCAAATTGATCAATTAGTTGATACACCTTGCCGGCGTTAATCTGTTTAATATGGTCAATGTGGCTTGGTTGAGCCGTGTACATAGAATTTCTCCCCAATCGTGAGGTTCTATTTTTTTACAGCTCGAAGTAAATGTGAAGCACTGTTATCTCAAGGCGTGAGCATGCTCACCCATTGAATGCTAATTAACGCGTGCGCCTTTCTTTATCTTTCTTTTTCGAGTGCTCTGATACTCATCAATGAAGCGATATCCCGAGTTTAATCCCTGCTGATAGTCAAAGAGTAGGTCCTCGGTACTGCTCATCAGCGACGAACTGCGCAGAGGTTCTTCTGGGATGATCTGCATCACGTAGCAGTCTTCAGGTGGGTTAGAGATAAATTCTTGAGTCAACGCATAGGTTTGATAGTGCACCATTAGCATATCGGCTAACCCTGCATCGAGTCGATTGCCTAGCAAATGAGACAATCGATAGACGTTGTCCGCCCCGAATAACCATCGACCTCCATTGAGTAGCTCTAAACGCGACATGGGTTTTCCAGATCCGCTTTGACCCACTCTCTCATCGATAAAGTCTTCAATACTCTTTTTGCCTTGATCGAGCTTGTCGTTCCAAAAGCTTTGAATATTGTCTATCGGACTGCGATACCAGACCTCTTTGTCATGCGCCTGCGCAGACTCTGCTCCTTCTTGCCCTGTAAGCAAAGGGTGTTCTGGTAACTCGGTTCGAATTACCACAATACTGCGAGCGCCTTGCCTCCAAGCTTCTTGAACCGGTACCGACGCTGAGACCCCCCCATCCACAAATTCCTTACCTGCTACAGAAATGGGCCTAGATACAAGGTTAGGTATCGCGCACGTTGCCCGTATAACATCTAGCCAATCGGTCGCAAGCATAGGGAGATAGTCATCGTGGAAATTGTCTGCTCGTGTCACTGCAGCAAAGGCCTCTCTTCCAACGAGCATTTCTTTCCCCATATCAATATCGAGTTTATAAGGAGGAGAACAAATCTTACCGAGCGCCCAATCGAGCCCAATATAATGTTTTTGCCTGATAAAACTGAAAAGATTGAAAAAACGATCGTCAGTGGTGAGGTCTAAAAGGAATGATTTGCCGATTTCGGGTTGCCGGCAGAGGTACGCACAAAGGTTGAGCGCGCCAGCAGAGGTGCCATAGAAGGTGTTAAATGGGTCAAAATTGGAATACAAGAAGGCATCTAAAACACCGGCGGTGAAGATACTACGTTGTCCTCCTCCCTGTGCAACTAGCGCATTTTTGCCATTAATATACTCAGCAAACATCTCTTGCTTGTATAAGGCATTGTTACCCCAAACTAACCCACTATTGTCCATTTATTCACCAAATGAAATTAGCTAAACACCGCCACTAATCCATAAGCGATAAGTATTGCAAAGATTGAGGTTACTATTGTTATGGTAAATTTCAGATCGGTACTCATTCTCTCACCTTATAGATATTCGACAGTCCCTAAAGATAATAATACCTAGGGTTAACATAAGTTTTAGCATTCCTCAGTTTACCTCTCAAGACTTAGCGAAAAGCCGTGCAGAATTATGCAGTTACTGTCACAATTACAACTACGTAACTTAGTCGCTACATTAGCGAGAGTGTCGATCGTTGACACTAAGTAAACATGCTCTAGATTGACAAGGATGACAATACTATGAACAGAAAGACCCTCACCCTATTGGTACTAGCCTGTGGTTATCCTGCTGTATCTCAAGCAAACATCCACATTACCCCTATGGTTGGCTACAGCATGGGTGGTTCGTTTGATACCGAAGAGAATGGCAGTTTTGATATCAAGGAAGCCGTCAACTACAACATTGCGATTGAAACTAATGTCGATGCAGGGCGCTTAGGCTTACTCTATTCTCAACAAGACTCTTCAATTGAAGACGTTAATCTTGATACCACACTGCGCTACTTGCACTTTCAAAGTGCCGTCTTTTATCCATCAGGAGACAAGTGGAACTCCTACATAGGTCTGAGTTTGGGTGGAACACAAATAGATGTTCAGGGCGCAAGCAATGAATACAAATTCTCTGCAGGCTTCTATGGCGGTGTCGAATACAAATTCACTGACAGTTTTGCTCTGCAAGGACAGGTTCGCTACTTAGGAACCTTGGTTGATGGGGATTCCATTACGGTATGTAACTCTTCTAGCGATGGTACAAGCTGTAAGTATGCGTTCTCCGGTGACTGGATGAGCCAAGTTCAAGCCAACCTAGGCTTTAGATTTAGCTTCTAAATCGACACATAATCACAACAATATATTAACGAGCGAGAGATCCTTGGTTTTTCGCTCTTAAATTAACATTTAGTCATATCCTCTAACTTAAAGCATTTATTTAATTGATGACAACGGTCAGAAAGTCATTTGCAGTACAATCCATTAATAAGCTCCCTATCACCAGCAATTCTGCGATCATTCTTCCCATATATGAGCCTTATTATATCTTGCCAGACAGAATATCTCACGGTAACCTGCCGTTATGACCCAGAATATTCTACTAGTTTTAGAGTCTGGGCAGTAAATTCTTAAAAATAAACCACTACTTATTAAGCGTTGAACCAGAACTAATGACTACCTTATCGCATTGATGCGAGGTGATTATTTTATACACTCTGGTTATTTAAGCAAAAGAGACTCTTAACTCTCAATTAATATTTGCAACTCTTCATAAGTAATTACAAGGAGTAATTATGAAACGAGAACAATGGGGTTCCCGTACCGGATTTATCTTAGCCGCAGTAGGCTCAGCAATCGGTCTAGGTAATATATGGCGCTTCCCGTATATGGCCTACGAAAATGGCGGTGGCGCATTCTTTATCCCTTACCTTTTCGCCATGTTAACGGCCGGTATTCCATTTATGATTATGGAATTCAAGCTGGGTCAAAAATATCGTGGTTCTGCACCTGCAGCACTTCGCTCTGTCAATCCAAAGTTTGAATGGTTGGGCTGGTTCCAAGTTGGTATTGCAGCATGTATCGCTGTTTACTACGTTGCTGTTATCGGTTGGTCGATCTCATACCTTGGCATGTCTTTCAATCAGGGTTGGGGAACCGACACTAACGCCTTCTTCTTCAGCGAGTACTTGAACCTAGGTGATAACTCACCGTCTAACCTTGGCTCTATCCAATGGAAGATTGCGGGCACCATGCTTCTAGCTTGGGCTATCACCTATTCAGCCATTGCAGGTGGTGTTAAGTCTGGTATCGAACGCGCAGCTAAAATCATGATGCCAGTATTGTTCATCATGGTATTAGTGCTAATCGGTCGCACTATCTTCCTACCGGGTGCACTTAACGGCATCAACTACCTGTTTGAACCAGATTTCAGTAAGATCATGGATCTTAAGGTGTGGGCAGCGGCTTACGGTCAGATTTTCTTCACCCTAAGTATCGGCTTTGCAATCATGCTTGCTTACTCTAGCTACCTGCCAGAGAAATCAGACATCAATAACAACGCCTTTATGACGGTATTGATTAACTGTGGCTTCTCTATCCTTGCGGGTATCATGATCTTCTCTGTATTAGGCTTCATGGCACATGAACAAGGTAAAGAGCTCACAGACGTGGTTTCTGCTGGTGTAGGTCTTGCCTTCGTTACATTGCCTGCGGCAATCAACGAGCTACCTGCTCCTTATATCCTAGGTCCACTACTGTTCCTAGCACTGACTATTGCTGGTTTAAGCTCGCACATATCAATCATTGAAGCGGTAACATCGGCAATCATTGATAAGTTTAAGCTAGAACGTAAAAAAGCAGCGACATTGGTGTGTGGTATTGGCGCGATAGTCTCTCTAGCGTTTGCTACCAACGGTGGTTTGCTACTGCTAGACCTTGTTGACTACTTCACTAACCAGATTGGTATCGTACTAAGCTGCTTCATCGAAGTTCTGTTGATTGTATGGATTGTTAAGACCGCAACGATTCGCAACTATGTAAACTCAGTCTCTGATTTCCAAATTGGCGTTTGGTTTGATGTTTGCTTGAAGTTTGTAAGCCCAGCAATTCTAGCGCTAACACTATTCAACACATTGAAAGCAACCCTAACAGACGGTTACGGCGGCTACGCACAATCTGATCTGCTACTACTAGGTTGGGGACTACTCGCTCTTCTCGTTATCATTGGTGTAGCGATTAACGTACTAAGCAAAAAGGAAGCGTAATTATGACGACTAGCGCAATCATTATGATGGTTCTTGGCCTTGGGATTACTTGGGGTGGCGCAGCCATCTGTATCCGTAAGGCAATGAAAAAGTAGCAATAAAAACGAGTAGCTGACAGTTTAAAGCTGTCAGCTATCAGTAATGAAAAAGCCGACATAGTTTATGTCGGCTTTCTTGTATCTGTTTGCATAAAAATTAGAAGCGGTAAGTCACACCTATTGCGGCACCAAATTTAAGCTTCGATTTGTCTTGAATCTGCCATTCTGGTGCAACCTGTCCAAAGGCATTCCAATTTGGCGCGAAGTTCCAATCCAAGCCTAGCGGTACTCGAAGACCCCAATCGTCATCCCATTCGTACCAGCCACCAGCCCCGACATACCAATCAAAAGGAACATCTTGAGAAAAGCTGCCTTTGGCAAAATGGTAATCAAACGCCATTCCATCATTGCCTACAGTTAAGTTAAATCTGTCTTCAAATTTAACTACCGCACTTAGGCCCTGATCAAACGCCATACCTACTTTAACATTAGTAGGACCGGCTGCTTTCGCTGCTCCAACATAGGTTGCTACCCCAGTAAGAACTGCCGTGACCAATGCTAACTTCCCAATATTCACTTTATGTATCCTTGATTATGTGTAACTTCGCGAATTTTAACCTTATTTTAGCGCTCTTTGTCAGCGATATGTGATGAAATCTGTAAAAGTGCGTTTCGTAACACATTTTTATTTCTAGTAACACATTCAGCCCTTGTATACCAAGGGTGATTAGAGCATCGCAGTTTGTTCAAGATCAAAAAAAGGAGGCCTAAGCCTCCTTTTTGTATCATGGTTATATGTGGATATTAACCGTTGTTACGAATCCACTCGTCCATGTCTGTTTTAAGGTTGTCAGACTTAGTACCGAAGATAGCCTGTACACCACCTGAAACAACAACTACACCCGCTGCGCCAAGTTGCTTAAGCTTATCTTGGTCAACGTTATCAGTGTCAGCCACTGCTACACGTAGACGTGTAATACAAGCATCAAGACCTGTGATGTTCGCTTTGCCACCGAATGCAGCAACAAGCTCGCCTGCTAGTTCAGAACCAGTTGCAACTGAAGCTGCTTCTTCTGTTTCGTCTTCACGACCAGGAGTTTTAAGGTCCATAGCAGTGATAACAGCGCGGAATACGAAGTAGTAGATTGCAGCGTAACCAAGACCAACAGCAACCATTAGACCCATCTTCTGAGCATTACCAGAAAGAACGATGAAGTCGATTAGACCGTGTGAGAATGATGTACCGTGTACAAAGCCTAGTACGTTAGAAACAACGTATGCAGAACCAGCTAGTAGTGCGTGAATTCCGTAAAGTACAGGAGCAACGAATAGGAATGAGAATTCGATTGGCTCAGTGATACCTGTTAGGAAAGAAGTCAACGCAGCAGAAAGCATGATACCCATTACTTTAGCGCGGTTTTCAGGCTTAGCACAGTGTGCAATAGCGATTGCAGCAGCTGGTAGACCGAACATCTTGAACATGTAACCGCCAGCAAGTTGACCGAAGCCATTACCTGCAGCACGAGATGCTTCATCAGCAACTAGGTAACAAGTTAGAACACCGTTTTGAGCTACGCCGTTTCCGTCAACACAAGAACCTGCTTCGAAGAAGAAAGGTACGTTCCAAACGTGGTGAAGACCGAATGGGATTAGTGAACGCTCAACGATACCGTAGATACCAAATGCTAGCTCAGGGTTTTGTTCAGCTGCCCAGTGTGAAAATGCACCGATTGCAGAACCGATTGGTGGCCATACGATAGAAAGTAGGATACCAAGACCAATAGATAGGAAACCAGTGATGATTGGCACAGCACGCTTACCAGCGAAGAAGCCAAGGTACTCTGGAAGTTGGATGCGGAAGAAACGTGCAAATGACCATGCAGCAACACCACCGACTAGGATACCACCTAGAACACCAGTATCGATTTTCTCAACGCCCATAACACCAGCCATAACGCTAAGTGTTGCAGTCATGATGCCGTAACCAACGATAGCAGCTAGACCTGCTACACCGTCGTTATCTGTAAAGCCAAGTGCCACACCAACAGCAAATAGCAGAGCCATTTGACCGAATACTGAGCCACCCGCTTGTTCCATTAAGTTAGATACAACGTCTGGAATGAAACCAAGGTCAGCGGCGCCGACACCTAGTAGAATACCTGCAACTGGAAGTACTGATACTGGTAGCATCAGAGACTTACCAACTTTCTGCAAGTTCGCAAAAAGGTTCTTAAACATGTTTATGCTCCTGAAAGATTATTAGTATTTTGTCGGGTCCCATCGACTTACCCCCGTAGTCCGAATGATGGTTCCCATCGAAGAAATGTAACCTCTACGATTATATTTTTCGTCTCTAAATATATATTGATGCGCCTCAACTTTCCTCACTGACTAAAATCTAAGTTTTCAAAAGCCGTTATGGATCACATTCGACAACACGAACAATAAACAAACAAATGCATCCTAAGTAACTGTATTTAAATAAAAAAACTACATTAAAAATGACGTTATTCACTAATGTACGCGCTTTCAAGTACTTATTTTTTATACGGAAACTTACTACAACAGCTATGTGAAGTCGATTTTAAACACATAACATAATAAACAACACATATGGTAATTATGCTAAGTTATCGCATCATTTTAGACCAAAGAGGTGAAATACGCACAAAAACTAACTTAGCGACGCAAAAAAAGATCGGCGAAATTTTGCGTAGTTTTTTCCGCTACCTGACCTAATGAAATGCCTTTTAGCTGCGCAATATAGCTTGCAACTTCAACTACATAGGCAGGTTGATTCTCTTTTCCTCGGTGAGGCACTGGCGCCAAATACGGAGAATCTGTTTCAATAAGCAAACGTTCTAGAGGTAATTTTTTAACAACCTCTTTTAATTCAATAGCTTGACGAAAAGTCACGATCCCTGACACTGAAATGTAGAATCCGAGTTCCATCGCAGCTTCTGCAAATGACTGGTCTTCAGTAAAACAGTGGATAACCCCACCGCACTTTTCTGCCCCACCGTCACGCAATATTGCGAGTGTCTCTGCTCGTGCCTGTCGCGTATGGATAATCAAAGGCTTGTTTACTTCAACCGCTAGCTCAACTTGTTGTTCAAATCGTTCGATCTGTAAGTTCTTGGTCTCTGGCTTGTAATGAAAATCAAGACCGGTCTCACCAATCGCTACTACCTTTTCATGTCGAGCAAAAGAAGCAAGCTGTTCAAGGTCAAATGCGCTCTCCACATCAAGAGGATGAACCCCTGCAGAAGCATGAACCTGTGGAAAGGGAGTAATGAGCTCGATCATCTTTGGAAAAGCGTCAAGGGTCACTCCAACCGATAACAGTTGCTTGACGTTTGCTGCTTTCGCTTTAGCAATGACGTCGGCTACACCAGTGTGCAAGTCTTGATAATTCAGCTTATCAAGATGGCAATGAGAATCTACAAACATATAACACCTATAAAAAAACGCGCTATGCGCGCGCCTTGTAAACAATAATTTTAACTAGTACGAATAATCATCTAGTTTTCGTTTCAATGAGCCACTGACTTAATAGTAGTTCTTTATTAAGCCCAGTATGAAGGGTAAGTTGCTCAATAAACTTGGCGAGTCTTCGTGTCATGTCAAACACCTGCTGATAATCTAAAACTGATTTGAGACGTTTTAATTGAGGGTGGTTTTCTACCGTAGGCAGTTCAACAAAATACCCTTTCTGCAGCTCGATCAAAGCCAATGACAACAAACTCAGCTTAGCGAGCGTGTCCGTAGAACACTTATCTACGAAGGTTTTCGGTAATGCAAAGTCCTGCTCAATAAAATCCGTTAACGCAGCCAATGTAGAATCAAACTCCGCGCCTTGCCCTTCATCAATAAATGCTTTTAGCTTTAATGGAGCGCCTAAGCACAGCTGATAATACAGCTCAGGCACCTCAGAGATCCCATTAGCCGTTAGCCATTGCTGATATTCACTCAGCACAGGTGTTTTAACGTGCCAATGCTGACAGCGACTCTTAATCGTAGGCAACAAGCGATGAGGTGCATGGCTTCTTAAAATAAACACACAGCTATCAGGTGGGCTTTCGAGTGTCTTCAATAACGCATTCATCGCCTGCTCTGTCATTGATTCAGCAGGCTCTATAATAATGACTCGTTGGCCACTCAATTGGGACGACTCTAGAGCATAGCGATTCCCTTCACGGATCTGGTCCACTGAAATGGTCGCTTTACCCTCAGCGGGTGCAATTCGATGTAGATCAGGGTGTGTCCCAGCTTGAAATAATGCACAGCTGTGACAAAAGCCGCATGCCTCTACTTCACTACTGTTGCACAATTGCACCTTGAGCAATGCTTCAACCAGTGATTCTTCACCAAGACCTTCCGTTGCACTAAACAGCAAAGCGCCAGGCAATGAGCCATGTTGCATGCTCGCCTGCAAATTCGTCCAAGTTTCAGATAGCCATGGGTACTGAACACCATTCATTACTCGTGACTTCCTAACCAATGAATTAGTGCTGCTTCAATATCACTGGCCACTTTATCAATCGGCTGCGCAGCATTAATGATTAAAATCGAACTATCGCTGTTAGCCAATTCTAGGTAGCGCTCTCGTGCTCGCTCAAAAAACGAAATATCCATTTTTTCAATGCGATCCAAATCGCCACGGCCGCGCGCACGCTCTAAACCCAATCGCGGCTCAATGTCCATGTATAGGGTAAGATCGGGTTTAAAATCACCTAAGCTAATCTGCTTCAATGACTGCATTGTTTCTGCTGGGATCTGCCGGCCGCCACCTTGGTATGCCTGAGATGAAAGGTCATGACGATCTCCCACCACCCAATTACCTGAGCTCAATGCAGGCTTGATGACAGTTTCTACCAACTGTACTCGAGCGCCATACATAAGAAGTAATTCGGTGATATCTTGAATCTCTTCTGCTTCATGCTCTTCTTTGACCAAAGCACGCATTTTTTCCGCTAAAAGAGTACCACCAGGTTCTCTTGTTGAGACGATATTCTCGATACCTGACGAGGTTAACACCGACATAATACTCGCTATAGCGGTACTTTTTCCGGCGCCCTCTAGGCCCTCAACAACAATAAACTTACCTTGTTCCATTTATTTACGTGCCCTTAGCTTTCTTAGATATTCTTGAACAGCGCGGTTATGATCTCTTAAGTTTTTAGAGAAGACATGCCCACCATCACCACTTGCTACAAAGTACAGATACTTGCTGTCATCCGGGTCAACAGCTGCGGCTATTGCCTCTTCACCGACCATAGCAATTGGCGTTGGTGTCAGACCGTACATGGTATAGGTGTTGTATGGTGTTGGCGTTTGTAAATCACGCTTACGAATATTGCCTTTATACTTATCACCCATACCGTAGATAACGGTCGGATCTGTTTGCAATCGCATGCCAATATTCAAGCGATTAACAAACACAGACGATACTAACGGGCGCTCTTCGGGAACCGCCGTTTCTTTTTCAATAATAGAGGCTAGGATAAGCGCTTCATAAGCGTTCTTCAGAGGCAGTTTGTCTTGGCGTTGACCCCAATATTGTTCTAGAACACGGTTCAACTGTGTATGAGAGCGCTTCATGATGTCCAAATCTGACATGCCTACCGTATAGTGGTAAGTCTCAGCCAAGAATAAACCTTCGAGTTTCTCTCTATCAATCTGCAGGGCTTCGGCTATCTCAGCCTCAGTCATGTCTTTGGTCGTGTGTATAAGGTGGGGCGCCTCGTCGAACATTGCGCGCCATTCTTTAAAGGTGCTTCCTTCAACAAAGGTGATGCTAAATTGCATCTGCTGCCCATGGACCAAATCTAAAAGGGTTTGTTTAAGGGTAAGATTCGGCTGTACCTGAAAGGTGCCCGCTTTAACCTGAGTGAGTTCAGGGTGCGCACGACGCAATAAACGAGAAAAGTCGCTTGGTTCAATCCAGCCGTCTTTCTCAAATCGATTTAACAACGAATTAAATGAGGTTCCCGACTCGATAGTCACTAGAGTGGGCTCATCAATTTTCACTGATTGGTTAACATAGCCGTCGAGTTGGTTCCAAACGTAGAACAAACCCGCTCCAGCCAAAAGAATGCAGATGATACAAAGGGTGATGATTTTTTTAAGCACTATTTATACTCTCCTGAAAGTCGCGTGTGATTATACCGACTGGATAGGATTTATGTGTGATTTTTACGACAGGAGCGATACCTAACAAGGAATTACACATGAAAACTTCATCTGCGGTCAATAAGTGTCCCATTTCAAACTCACCAAACAGCACCTTCATACCCAACATCTGAGCATCTTGGATAACTAATCGGCGAATGACACCAGACACACCACACTTTTCCATACTAGGGGTATAGAGCGTCTTACCTTTAACCCAAAATAGATTTGCCATCGTTGTTTCTACGATATGGTCATTAAGGTCAAGCACTACCCCGTCAAGGTGGCCTTGCTGTTCAATATCGGCCTTTAACAGCACTTGCTCTAATCGATTGTTGTGTTTATGCCCGGCTAATAGGGGATTAATTCCCAGTTTGTGCTCAGCAACGCCTAGCTCAACGCCTTGCTGTTGCCATTCTTTGTAGTGTGCAGGGTAGCCAAATTCACTGATGGTCACTAAAGACTCGGTAACTCCCGCAGGACTATACCCTCTACCGCCACTGCCTCGACTGACGTGGAGCTTCACGCCCCCTAAGCCTTTTTCTATTGCCGCCTGCTCCACCCATGCCCGCACTTGTTTCCAATTAGGCTGAGAAATTTGTAGCAGCTGCAAACAGGCTTGCATCCTTTCTACATGCAAAGACCAAAAAAGAGGCTTTCCATCAATCGTTTTGATTGTGGTAAAACCGCCGTCTCCGTAATTGAAGCTTCTGTCACTGGCCGAGACAGTGGCTTCTTGGATTCCATTTATCCAATACATGCACTCTTTCCATAGGTTACTAACAATAAAAAAGGCCAGAGCCAGTTTCTTTGAAACTGAGTCTGACCCAAACTATTCTAGCTAACTATTTGTTCTATGGTATCTAGGATTATTAAATCTTTTTGAAGATTAATGAACCGTTCGTACCACCAAAGCCAAATGAGTTACATAGAGCATATTCGATATCAACATCTTGAGCGACGTTTGGCACCAAGTCGATACCTAGCTCTGCAGCACGCTCATCCATATTATCTAGGTTGATTGTTGGCGGAACTTTTTGGTCACGAAGAGCCAATGCTGTGATAATAGCTTCAACAGAACCTGCAGCACCCAATAGGTGACCAATCATAGATTTAGTAGAAGAAACCTTCACTTGCGCAGAGCCTGCATCACCTAGAGCGCGTTTAACGCCTTTAAGTTCTGCAACATCACCCGCTGGAGTCGAAGTGCCGTGTGCATTGATGTAGCCAATTTGCTCACCAGTCACACCCGCATCACGCATTGCCGCTTCCATTGCTAGTGCACCGCCAGAACCATCTTCACTTGGAGAGGTCATGTGGTACGCATCGCCACTCATACCGAAGCCAACTAGCTCACAGTAGATGTTAGCACCGCGTGCCTTAGCTGATTCGTACTCTTCCAGTACCATCATGCCAGCACCATCGCCCAATACGAAACCATCGCGCGCTTTGTCCCATGGACGAGAAGCTGCTTGTGGGTTTTCATTATTAGTTGATAGAGCCTTAGCTGCACCAAAGCCTGCGATACCCATTGGAGTAGACGCTTTTTCAGAGCCACCCGCAACCATCGCATCAGCATCACCGTAAGCAATCATACGTGCCGCATGGCCGATGTTATGCAAACCAGTAGTACAGGCTGTAGAGATAGCAATGTTAGGACCACGAAGGCCACGCATAATAGAAAGGTTACCTGCAACCATGTTTACGATGGTTGACGGAACGAAAAATGGGCTCACTCGACGTGGGCCTTTGTCGTTCATAACATGGATACCGTTTTCAATCAGACCTAAACCACCAATACCAGAGCCAATCGCCACGCCTACGCGAGTGCAATTTTCGTCAGTGATTTCTAGGCCAGAATCATCAAGAGCTTGGATACCTGCTGCGATACCGTATTGGATAAATAAATCCATTTTACGAGCATCTTTTTTAGACATGTACTCTTCGCAGTTAAAGTCTTTAATAAGACCTGCAAAGCGTGTTGTGAATTCGGTGGTGTCAAAGTGTTCGATATTTGAAATACCGCTTTGACCAGATAGCAGGGCTTTCCAAGAAGATTCTACGGTGTTGCCGACCGGTGACAACATACCCATGCCAGTGACAACTACACGACGCTTGGACACGATTTTTACTCCGGGTTAGATTAGTTAGATATTGATTTTAAACAATAAGGGAACTGAAATGAATCAGGCGGCCAAGATAGACCGCCTGAGAAGAGAATTACTGAGCGCCAGTTACGTAATCGATAGCAGCTTGAACAGTAGTGATTTTCTCTGCTTCTTCATCAGGAATCTCAGTGTCGAACTCTTCTTCTAGAGCCATTACTAGCTCAACTGTGTCTAGAGAGTCAGCGCCTAGATCGTCAACGAAAGATGCTTCGTTCTTAACTTCAGCTTCGTCAACACCTAGCTGTTCAACGATGATTTTTTTTACACGTTCTTCAAGATTGCTCATTTTTTATTTCCTATACATAAGTCGCTTAATGCGATGTTTTGCGTAGTTTATTCGAAAGTTAAAAAGTTGCAAGGGCATCCTTGCTGGTCAAACCACAAATTTGTGAATTTAACCGATTTTAATGGCACTTTTGACATATATCACGCCAAAAATGCGCAAAATTACACCATGTACATGCCACCATTGACGTGCAATGTTTCACCTGTGATGTAAGCAGCGTCTGGAGAGGCAAGGAATGCCACAGCAGCTGCAATCTCACGAGGATCACCTAAGCGACCCGCTGGCACAGAAGAGAGCGTCGCAGCGCGTTGCTCATCATTCAATGCTTTTGTCATATCAGTTTCGATAAAGCCCGGTGCTACAGTATTGACCGTTACTCCACGAGAAGCAACCTCACGTGCCATAGACTTTGTAAAACCAATTACGCCCGCTTTCGCTGCCGCGTAGTTTGTTTGTCCAGCGTTGCCCATAGTACCAACTACTGAACCTACATTGATGATTCTACCGCACTTTTTCTTCATCATGCCACGTAGAACGGCTTTAGACAAACGGAAGATTGAGGTCAGGTTAGTGTCCATGATATCTGTCCACTCGTCGTCCTTCATGCGCATTAGCAGGTTGTCACGTGTGATACCTGCGTTGTTCACTAGAATATCAAGAGGACCAAATTCTGTGGTGATCTCTTTAAGAACTGACTCAATAGACGCAGGATCAGTCACGTTAAGTGCCATTCCCTTACCTTTGTCACCTAAATACTCGCTAATCGCTGCAGCACCGTTTTCGCTCGTTGCTGTACCGATCACTGTTGCACCACGTGCAACCAATGTTTCAGCGATAGAACGACCGATACCACGGCTAGCACCAGTAACTAGTGCGATCTTTCCTTCAAGGTTCATTATTCGTTATCTCCGTTAAGAATCTTATTTCGCCGCTTCAAGGGATGCAGTGTCATTGACCGCTGCAGCCGTTAGGCTTTTTACAATACGTTTAGTTAGACCGGTTAGTACTTTACCTGGACCTAATTCTAGAAGTTTTTCAACACCTTGCTCGTGCATCTTCTGCACACCTTCTGTCCAGCGTACTGGGCAGTATAGCTGACGCACTAGTGCATCTTTGATCTTTGCAGGATCCGTCTCAGCAGCCACATCCACATTGTTGATCACTGGCAGCGTTGGTGCGTTGAACTCAATATCTTTAAGTGCTTCAGCCAAACGATCCGCTGCTGGCTTCATAAGTGCACAGTGTGATGGTACAGAAACAGGAAGAGGCAGTGCACGCTTAGCGCCTGCTTCTTTACACAGTACACCCGCGCGCTCTACAGCCGCCTTGTTACCTGCGATAACCACCTGACCTGGAGAGTTGAAGTTAACCGGTGAAACAACCTCACCTTGCGCCGCTTCTTCACATGCCTTGGCAATCGCATCATCAGCAAGACCAATAATGGCGTACATTGCGCCCGTGCCTGCTGGTACCGCTTCTTGCATCAATTGACCACGTAGCTCAACCAATTTAATCGCTTCTTTGAAGTCAATAACACCCGCACATACTAGCGCTGAGTATTCACCTAGGCTGTGACCCGCTAATAGCTCAGGAGTCGCTAGGCCTTGATCGTTCCAAACGCGCCAAACTGCAACAGAAGAAGCCAGTAGTGCGGGTTGAGTGCGATGAGTTTGGTTCAAATCTTCAACTGGGCCGTCTTGGATAAGCGCCCAAAGGTCGTAACCTAACACCTCTGAAGCTTCTGCAAATGTTTGTTTAACAATATCAAACTGCTCGCCAAGTTCAGCTAACATACCAAGGCTTTGAGAGCCTTGACCTGGAAATACAATTGCAAATTTGCTCATAATTCGTCCTTTAAGCCTTGCTAAATATTGAAAAAGAAGTGCAAAGGCACTTCTTTTGGTTAATCGAACGCGCTTAGATTAAAATTTAACCAGCGCAGAACCCCAGGTGAAACCACCACCAAAGGCTTCTAGCAACAGCGTCTGACCACGCTTAATTCGACCATCTCGCACTGCTTCATCCAACGCTGTTGGAACTGTTGCAGCCGAAGTATTGCCGTGGCGATCAAGGGTCACTACCACCTGATCCATAGACATAGACAGTTTCTTTGCCGTTGCGGTAATAATTCTTAGGTTTGCTTGGTGTGGCACTAACCAATCCAAGTCTTCTTTACTCATGTTGTTGGCTTTTAGCGTATCGGTAACCAAACGAGAAAGTTGGGTTACTGCCACCTTGAATACTTCATTGCCCGTCATGTGTAGCCACTTATCGACTTCACCACCACGAACTGGCATTTCAAGACTAAGCAGCTCGCCATAACGGCCATCAGCGCCTAAATGCGTCGATAGGATGCCCTGCTCTTCGCTTGCACCTAACACCACAGCACCTGCACCATCACCAAACAAGATAACCGTTGAACGATCAATCTCATCCACTGATTTAGACAGAGCATCAGAGCCAATAACTAAGATGTTTTTGCACATGCCTGAACGGATGTGTTGGTCTGCTATTGATAGTGCGTATACAAAGCCCGTACATGCAGCTGCCACATCGAACGCAGCACAACCAGGGATCTCTAAGAGTCCTTGGACCTGACACGCTGAAGATGGGAATGCATGACTACCACTTGTAGTAGCAACAATGATGAGATCGATATCTTTCTTATCGATACCGGCCATTTCAATTGCATTTTTAGCGGCAATAAAGCCCATATCCGCCACCGATTCATCGGGAGCAGAGATGCGACGTTCTTTGATACCTGTACGAGCAACAATCCACTCGTCGGCAGTATCTACCATTTGTTCTAAATCTGCATTGGTGCGCACTTGGGAAGGCAAATAGCTGCCTGTGCCTAATATTTTGCTATACATGAAGACTAATTTTGCCTCTCGAGTAAAACGGTTTCCAAACGGTCACTTATACGACTGGGTACTTGACGTTTGACCTCGTGAACTGCCTCTATGATTGCATTGATGATAGCAGTTTTATCCGCACTTCCGTGACTTTTAATGACAATGCCGCGCAATCCTAGCAAACTTGCCCCGTTATACTGGTCGGGGTTCAGCTGTTTTAGCTCAGAAAACAGCTCAGAGAAGAATAATTTTGAAATCCAAGCTCTTAGCTTAGACGACAGCATATGACGTTTTAGCCTTTCAAGGAATAGATTTGCGACTCCTTCAGACGCTTTTAGGCATACATTGCCTACAAAGCCATCACATACCACTACATCCGCTTCATCGTGTAATAATTGATGAGCCTCGATAAAGCCGGTGTAATTAATTGATTTTACCTGCTGAAGCATTTCAGCACAGTTTTTTACCAGATCATTTCCCTTAATCTCTTCCTCGCCCACATTCAATATCGCCACTCTTGGTGCACGTTGCAGGTGTTCTTCAGCAAGTGCTGAGCCCATCACCGCAAATTGAAATAGCGTGTTCGCATCGACGGAGACATTTGCGCCAAGATCCAACAACCATACTTTTTGGCCACTACGGGTAGGTAAAGCAGAGATCAGTGCTGGCCTTTCAATGCCGGGAAGTAACTTTAGACGATAACGAGAGAGTCCCATCAAGGCACCTGTATTTCCTCCGCTCACACAAGCCTGTGCAGTCTGATCTTCAACAAGATCGATGGCTCGACGCATAGAAGTGCCTACGCTACGGCGCATGACGGAAGAAGGTTTATCGGTGTCTGCAATGACCTTATCGGTATGCTCGATATGAATTCGGTCTTTGGGGTAAGAACCCAATGTAGAGAGGTGGGGAATGAGGACAGATTCGTCGCCCACTAATATAACTTTCAGCTCTGGGAAAATAGACAATGCCTGCACGGCGGCAGGCACTGTAACATGGGGACCGAAATCCCCACCCATTGCATCAAGTGCAACGGTAATCGTTTGCAAAAGGCAACCTTACTTGTTGACTACCTTTTTGCCACGGTAGTAACCTTCAGCAGTCACGTTGTGACGTAGGTGAGTTTCACCTGAAGTTGCGTCTACAGATAGTGCAGCTGTAGTTAGCGCATCGTGTGAACGACGCATGCCACGCATTGAACGTGATTTTTTGCTCTTTTGTACGGCCATTGACCCTACTCCTTTGTCTTTGCTTTTAAGCTTTTTAAAACTTCGAACGGGTTTGGTTTATCTTCCTCAATTTCTTCAGGAATATCACCAAAAACCAAGTTATGTGTATTTACGCTACAGTCAGAAACATCATGCATTGCTATTTGAGGCAAATTTAGAAGGAACTCGTCTTCAACTAACTGTATGAGATCGCATTCACCGTACTCGTTCAGATCTACCAAATCGTACTCTTCCGGGGCTTCCTCTTCGGTCTTTTCGCCCTTATTAGGGGTATAGACGAATTGGACTTCACAAACATGTGTGAAGTTCTCATTGCAGCGTTGACACTCTAAATCGACTTCGACGTTAGCTTTACCAGAGATAACGACCAATCGTTGTTCATCTAAGTCAAATGACAATGTGACTTCTGCGTCGCGTTTTACGCCTTCGACCGACTCGGCCAAGCGCTTGAGCAGACTGACTTGGATGATGCCATCATAGTCTAGTCGTTTCTGAGCAGCTTTACTCGGGTCAACCGTTCGCGGTATTTTTACCTTTTGCATAGGGCGCGAATATTATCTCTCAATTTATATTTAGTCAAAGGAAAACAGAAAAAACTTACTCAATTTTTGTACGTCGATTATTCTATAGCAATCAATACTGACCCATAGATGGAATTCATGAGCGAATATCAAATTGTTTTAGCCTCAACATCACTCTATCGAGCTGAAATTCTGCATAAATTATCTCTTTCTTTTACTCAGCTTAGCCCAGATTTTGACGAAACCGCTCAGGACAATGAAACACCCGAGCAACTCGTTGCCAGACTGGCCGAAGGAAAAGCGAAATCTTGCGTCCTACCCGATGGCAATCACCTCGTTATTGGCTCCGACCAAGTGTGTGTGGTCAATGGCCAAATCGTCGGTAAACCGCATACGGTAGAAAACGCGATTCAACAGTTGCACGCTCAAAGCGGCCAAACTATTACGTTTTACACTGGCCTTGCATTATACAACAGCAAGCAGTGTCACACTCAAGTGGTTGTTGATACCTTTAAGGTTCATTTCAAAACTCTAACAGACATTCAAATCAAGCGTTACGTTGAGCTGGAACAACCTCTCAATTGTGCTGGTAGCTTCAAGAGCGAAGGACTGGGCATCGCTCTATTTGAAGCTTTGGAGGGTAAAGACCCAAATACATTAATTGGGCTACCACTCATCGATCTTATTACTTTGCTCGAAAACGAAGGGGTTTCTGTATTAGGTAACGCCGCTACTTAACACGTAGCCCTTCGATAGCACGTTGCAGTTTATTTTCCATTGGTGCAGAAATGTCCATTTCCTTTTCTGTACCTGGATGGATAAATTTAATATTTGCCGCATGTAAGAAAAGACGGTCAAGACCCACCTTCCCAGTGAAAGCATCAAAACGGCGGTCACCATAGCGATCATCCCATGCAATTGGATGACCTACATATTGAGTGTGTACACGAATCTGATGCGTACGCCCGGTGATAGGGCTCGCCTGTAGCAAAGTCGCATTGTTGAGCTTTTCAATTATCTTAAAGCGAGTTTCTGACGCCTTGCCGTTCGGGTTTACACGCACAATGCTGTTCACTTCATTCTTGAGAAGTGGCGCAGTTACTTTACGAATGCTGCTCTTCCACTCACCCATCACTAACGCGAAATAGTACTTCTGTACAGTCTTCTCACGAAATTGAGCTTGTAGATGACGCAATGCCGAACGCTTCTTAGCGATTAATAGGATTCCAGAGGTATCTCTATCAATGCGATGCACCAACTCTAAAAATCTCGCTTCTGGTCTAAGCGCTCGCAAGGCTTCAATAGCGCCAAACTTCAGGCCACTGCCGCCATGAACCGCGGTGCCCGATGGCTTGTTAAGAATCAGCACATGCTCATCTTCATACAAAATGCAGTGTTCGAGCTCTGACACCTTATTCAGCTTAGTGCTAAGGGCCGGCGCTTCTTCGGTAGCAGGCAAGGTCACAGGTGGGATCCTGACGATATCACCCGCTTGCAGCTTGTATTCTGCTTTAACACGCTTTTTATTTACACGGACTTCTCCCTTACGCACGATTCGGTAAACCATGCTCTTAGGGATCGCCTTCAATTGATTGCGCAAAAAGTTATCAATGCGCTGTCCAGCCATGTCGGAATCTATGTCAACAAACTGTACTTGGGTTCTAATTTCACTCATTCCCTTAGTCTAACATCCTAAAGTGCTGTAAATCACATTTTTCTCTACTAAAATGGATAACTGAAACAAGCTGTGTTCCTGTTTGTTGGTTATTTAAAAACCTGTGTACAACATTAAGCCGTCACAGTTTTGTCATTTTTGCTGACATTTATTAAACAGTTTAATATCAGCTACTTATATGTACAGCCTTCGCAGTTTTTAGATTTATTTCTATCCTTTATCTGTTTGTCGATTGCTGTGTATTAGTGACACTGTTATAGTTCGTCAATCAATATGCCCTCTTGGTTATTTTTTACACTTTTCTAAGGTGCAAATTGATAAAAAGACGAAAGTCGATTGTTCATTTCCCAGTGCTGCGTAAGGCATAAGACATTGATAATGAACAAACTTATCGCGCGACTTTTACCTATCGATGCAGAGATCGACTGCAATTACTCGCAGATCATGTTTTTCTGAAGAGAAAAATGTGATGGCTAAAGTGTCCCCGAGCATCCCTTCCAGCCGAGAGGCTGCATTGATTGACCATGGGATCAGACACCATCGATAGAAACCATTGCGATAAACACAATTGAAATAATTAAAGAATCACAACGAGATTTCGAATGAAAAGAATGTTAATTAACGCAACTCAAAAAGAAGAGTTGCGTGTCGCCCTCGTTGATGGACAGAAGCTATTCGATCTAGATATCGAAAGCCCTGGCCATGAATCAAAGAAGGCGAATATCTACAAAGGACGTATCACACGCATCGAACCAAGCCTAGAAGCGGCGTTTGTTGACTATGGTGCAGAGCGACACGGTTTCCTCCCTCTAAAAGAAGTTGCTCGCGACTACTTTCCTGCTGGTTACACATACCAAGGCCGTCCAAGCATTAAAGAAGTGCTTAAAGAAGGCCAAGAAGTCATTGTACAAGTAGAGAAAGAAGAACGTGGTAACAAGGGCGCAGCCCTAACTACCTTTATCTCTCTTGCGGGTAGCTACCTAGTACTGATGCCTAACAACCCTCGTGCAGGCGGTATTTCTCGTCGTATCGAAGGTGACGAACGCACTCAACTTAAAGCAGCTCTAAGTACATTAGAACTGCCTCAAGGTATGGGTTTAATCGTTCGTACAGCAGGTGTTGGCAAAAGTGCTGAAGAACTTGAATGGGATCTAAACGTACTTCTTAACCACTGGACTGCAGTAAAAGAAGCGTCTGATGCAAATCAAGCGCCTTTCCTGATCCATCAAGAAAGTAATGTTATCGTTCGAGCTATTCGCGACTATTTGCGTCGTGATATTGGCGAGATCCTTATCGATAGCAACACTATCTTTGAGCGTGCTCAAGCGCACATTCAATTGGTTCGTCCCGACTTTATCAATCGTGTTAAAAAATACGAAGGTGAAGTACCACTATTTAGCCACTACCAAATTGAAAGCCAAATCGACTCTGCGTTCCAACGCGAAGTTCGTTTGCCTTCTGGTGGCTCAATCGTTATCGACCCAACGGAAGCGCTAACCTCTATCGATATCAACTCTGCTCGCGCAACAAAGGGTAGCGATATCGAAGAAACCGCACTGAACACTAACTTAGAAGCGGCCGATGAGATTGCTCGTCAGTTGCGTCTACGTGACCTAGGTGGTCTGGTTGTTATCGATTTCATCGATATGACTCCAGTACGCCACCAGCGTGAAGTAGAAAACCGCCTTCGTGAAGCTGCGCGTCTTGACCGCGCTCGTGTACAGATTGGTCGTATCTCTCGCTTCGGTCTTCTAGAGATGTCTCGTCAGCGTCTGAGCCCTTCTCTAGCAGAAGCCAGCCACCACATTTGCCCTCGTTGTTCGGGTACCGGTGTTGTACGTGACAATGAATCTCTAGCGCTATCTATCCTTCGTTTGGTTGAAGAAGAAGCACTGAAAGACAACACAGCTCAAGTACTTGCTGTTGTGCCTGTGCCTATTGCTTCTTACTTGATGAACGAAAAACGTCGTAGTGTTAATCACATCGAGCGTTGCCAAGAAGTTAAGATCCTTATTGTTCCTAACTCAGACATGGAAACGCCTCACTTTGAGGTGGTTCGTGTTCGTGAAGGTGAAGAACAAAGCCTGCTTTCATACCTATTGCCGAAGAAACTAGACGCAATGAAAGAAGCAGAAGCTCGCGATGCTGGTGAAGTTGAAGCTGCACCTCGACGCATTGAAGAGCCTGCACTACAAGGTTTCGCTTCTCCTGCTCAATCAGCAGCGCCTGCGCCAAAACCGCAAGCAGCACCGGTTGCGGCAGCACCTGTGGCTACTGCTCCAGCTAAGCCTGCAGCACCTGGCCTATTCTCTCGCATCATCTCAGCTATCAGTAAACTGTTCAGCTCAGAAGAAGAAGTGAAAGAAGAGAAACCGGCTGTTGAAGAAAGCAAGCCAAAACCGCAACGTCGCGATCGCAACGATAACCGTCGTCGCAATAACCGTGATAACCGTCGTCGTAACAACCGTCCAAACCGTAACAAGTCTGAGAACGAAGAGACCACGACAGAAGCACCTCGCGACCAAGCACCTCAACAAGATGCACCTCGTAAAGAGAACAAGCGTAAACCTCGTAAAGAGAGAAAAGCGCCAAGCAAAGTTGAAGAGCAAGGTAAGCAAATTGCCGAGCAAGCTCAGCAAGAGCCTGAAGCGAAAAACGACAAAGAAACCAAGACAAGTCAGGTTAAACAACGTCGTCAACGTCGTCAGATGAAGAAACAAGTACGCGTTAAGGATCAGCAAGCAGAAGCGAACCAACAGGACGTAACTGCGGAAGCTCCAGCGGCTAAAGTGTCTAAACCTGAAGCAGAAAAACCAGCGAAGAAGCAACAACCGAAAGGCAAAGTTTCAGCTGAAGACAATGCTCAAGGCGAAAACGCTGAGAAGAACGAAGCACCACAACAACGCCGTAACCGCCGCTCTCCGCGTCACCTACGTGCAAGTGGCCAACGTCGTCGTCGCGGTCGCGATCGCAGACCTAACCCATTCCGCCTACGCAAAGGTGGTGTTGCCTCTCCAGAGATGGCAATGGGTAAAGTGATGCCTAAGTACGACTTGCCTAAGCCGAAGAAGAAAGCGCCTAAAGTTGAAGAAACAACCGTTAGCGTAATCGGTGGTGTTGCTTTCCCTGAAATGTCTATGGGTAAAGTTATCGTAATGAAAGCCGCTCAACCTGTTAAAGCAGAACAACCTAAGGTAGCACCTAAAGTTGAAGAAGCTAAGGTTGAAGTTGCTAAGGTTACTGAAGCTAAAGTTACTGAAACCAAGGTAGAGCAAGCGAAACCTGTAGTGGCTGAAGCACCAGTGGCAGCACCTATCGTTGCAGAAACTGTTGAGCAACAGCCTGTTGAACAGCAGCCTGCACCAGTAGTTGAAGCTCCTGCACCAGAAGCCGTAGTGGTTGAAGCAACGCCTGTTGAAACTACACCTGTAGAAGCAGCGCCAGTGGAAACAGCAGAAGTTGTTACTCCTGAGGTAGCGAAGCAGCCAGAAGTGAAAGCTGCGCCTGCACCAAAAGTACCGCAGTCTGCTCCTAAAGCGACAATGAGCTTTAAGGGTCACGCAGGGTCAGGAATGACAAGCGCGCCTGGTCCACAGGAAACACGTGAAATTACTGTCAAGGCAGCCGATTTCCGTAGCGAACGCTTACAAGGCAAAGCCGGTGGCAGTCAGTCTGCTACTGCTAAGGCAACGGCCGGAACCACTAAACCAAATTACTAATTTGGATTAGCTAGAAAAGAGTCAGCTTTATGCTGGCTCTTTTTTTTATTGGATATTACTGCAGTTTCTCATCCCTTGATTGCACTTCAACCTCGTTTCCGTTAGCATTCGCCGACGAAAATTATAATAGCAAGCATGAATGTGTTACCTGGTGTAACCATATTCCGCAAATATCCACTATCACGACTATTCTTTAAGTCTCCGGTCGTGAACCCAAACCAAAAGATGAAATAACACAAATGTTTGAATCTCCACAGTTTTCAGCTCAAAGCGTCAAGAATGACGTTTTGTCCGGTCTAACCGTAGCACTTGCATTGGTACCCGAAGCGGTAGCCTTTGCCTTTGTTGCAGGTGTTGACCCTATGGTTGGCTTATACGCTGCCTTTATCGTTGGCTTAATCACTTCTATCTTCGGCGGTCGTCCAGGTATGATCTCTGGTGCGACAGGCGCAATGGCTGTTGTAATGGTAAGCCTTGTTGCCGTGCATGGTGTTGAGTACCTATTTGCCGCTATCATGCTTACCGGTTTATTGCAGGTGCTTGCCGGCATATTTAAGTTAGGTAAGTTCATCCGCATGGTGCCTCATCCAGTAATGATTGGCTTCGTGAACGGCTTAGCGATTGTTATTTTCCTTGCTCAGTTGGGACAGTTTAAAGCACCCGATATTGCCGGTGTAATGACTTGGCTTCCTGCTGGTCAAATGACGATCATGCTAGGTCTTGTTGCACTGACTATGGGTATCATTTTCTTCCTTCCTAAGCTGACCACAGCCATCCCATCTTCTTTGGTGGCCATAGTTACAGTAACCCTAATTGTTCAATTTGGCGGTCTTGATACGCGCACTGTTGTTGACTTCTTGCGTGCTATGTCTGGTAACGATGCGGCAACTCTTGCAGGCTCCCTACCGACATTCTCAATTCCTCAAGTACCATTCAATCTTGAGACACTGAAGATCATCTTGCCTTATGCCATCGTTCTAGCAGCGATTGGTCTAATTGAATCACTACTGACGCTAACGGTTCTTGATGAAATGACAAACACCCGTGGTAAGAGTAACCGCGAATGTGTGGGTCAAGGCATCGCAAACCTAAGCTGTTCAGTATTTGGCGCTATGGGTGGCTGTGCGATGATTGGTCAATCTATGATCAACATTAACTCAGGTGGTCGTGGTCGTCTTTCTGGTATCGTTGCCGCAGTTGCACTACTGATATTCATCCTGTTTGCTTCAGCGCTTATCGAGATGATTCCACTGGCTGCGCTAGTTGGCGTTATGTTTATGGTAGTTATCGGCACCTTTGAGTGGGCAACATTCAAGTTGGCACGCCGCGTACCTAAGCAAGATTTCTTTGTTATTGTTCTAGTAACTGTTGTAACAGTGCTGACTGACCTCGCCGTTGCGGTTGCAGTGGGTGTTATAGCTTCGGCTCTGATGTTTGCTTGGCAACATGCGAAACACATCTATGCAAGCAGCCAGACCAATGAAGAAGGCTCAAAGGAATACCGCATTCACGGCCCTGTATTCTTCGGCTCTGCGGCTAACTTTTTAGAACTGTTCGATGCACACAACGACCCTGTCGACGTGATCGTTGATTTCGCTGATTCTCGCGTTGCTGACCACTCAGCGATCGAAGCCATTGAAACTCTGGCTGAGCGCTATTCCGCTGTTGGCAAAACGCTACATTTGCGCCATCTTAGCCAAGACTGCCGTGCATTGCTGCACAAAGCAGGTAGCCTTGTAGAGATCAACGTAAAAGAAGATCCTAGCTACAAGGTTGCAACTGACGTCCTAGCGGGCTAACAGCGACAAAATACAAAAAAGCCTATAGGGAGACTCTCTATAGGCTTTTTTTAACTCCGCGTCTTATTACTTTTGCTCTGTTGCCAGTTCATCATTCTTCGCAAGCTCTTCCATTACCACAGCATCATGAGTACAAAACGGCTGCATGTTAACGCTGTGCAACCCTTCATCTACCTCATCCTCAACAGCCGCCTCCTTGTTCAGCTGATGGACATGAAACCTAAGAGCGGCCAGCGCAATCAAGCCAAAGACGATATTGCCCACCGCCTGTCCGTACAATACGCCTAACGCGTCAAACCAAGCCGAGCCAATATAAACGAAAGGGATAGTACCAACGGTCGCCTTACCTACATTAAGAGCCGTGGAATACAAAGGCTTACCAAGATTGTTAAACGAGGTGTTCGCCACAAATTGAGCGCCATTGAACAGGAACGTCACAGCGACAAAGGTGCAGAAGGTTCGAACTAACACATCAGCATCACCCGTTAAGTTAAAACCGCTGACTATAAAGGATTGAAGGAGGTATAAGACAAGACTTACGGTAACGCAGTAGATACTGACTACGATTAAAGAATTCAACAGCGTTTCTTTCACCCTATCGATGCGATCAGCTCCATAATTCTGCCCAATGATAGGCCCTACCGCGCCCGATAACGCAAAAATAGCGGCAAACACTACCGGTGTCAGACGCCCAACAACCGCAAAGCCTGCCACAAAATCCTCACCATATTGCGCAATGGAACTGGTGACGATGGCATTGCCTATTGGGGTAGCGATATTGGTAAAGATAGCGGGTAGCGCAATGACAAATATCGCTCGTTGGCTAATGAGCCACTGCTTATATCGGAACTTGCCAACCAAGTCGTGGTGTTTGATCAGTGGGGCTAAGGAAAAAGCCAGTACCGTAAATCGAGACACGACAGAGGCCAAAGCTGCGCCTTCTACGTTCCACATAAACACGAAGATAAATATAGGATCAAGAATTGCGTTAACCACCCCGCCCCATATAGTCGCCATCATAGAGCGTTTGGCATCTCCTGCAGCACGTAATGCGGCACCAGCAGCCATACCAAGAGCCACAATGGGCGTACTTGGCAGTAAGATATACATATAGTCTTTGGCATGCTCAAATGCCGCGCCCTTCGCGCCAATGAGCTGCAATAACTCAGGGATGTAATAGGCCATCACGCCAGTAATTACCGCGTTGACCAAAAAGGCCGTCACCAAAACATTGATAACAAGATGACGAGCACTTTGAACGCGCTTTGCGCCAAGCTCTTTCGATACCAAGGCGCCCATCGCAATGGAGGTACCAATAGATATTGAGGTGGAGAAAAAGATGATTGTTCCAGCAAAGCCCACCGCCGCTGCCAGTTCAATCTGCCCTAGCATACTGATGAACATCATATCTAGGAGGTCGACAATAAATAGCGACATTAAACCAATGGAACCGGCCCCTGACATTGTCAAGATATGCCTCATGGTTGAGCCTTCGACGAATTTCGCTTGCTGCTGCGCCACTGTCACTTCCTTGTCGGTTGTTAGGGTCTGTTGACCTAGAAGTTTATCGTAATAATTCGATAGCGAGTATCAGCATCACAGCGCCCACCGCTCCCTCAAGTACTTTCCAAGTATGGGCTTTTTTGAAGTAAGGGGTTAATAATCTTGCGCCGTATCCCAAACTAAAGAAGAAAACAAAGGATGCACACACCGCCCCGATACCGAATAAGTGTTTATCTGCGCCATATTGAGTCGACACTGAACCCAATAAAACCAAGGTATCAAGATAGACATGGGGATTGAGCCAGGTAAAGGCGAGGCAAACGGCGAGGGTTTTACTTAATGAGGAAGGTGCTTTAGCGGTTGGGTCTAATGTATGTTTATTCTTAAAGGCAGACCACAGACTGCTAGTGCCATACACAATCAAGAATAATGCACCGCCATATCGCGCAATATCTTCCACTTGAGGGTAAGCCTTCACTACCACAGAGAAGCCTGCGACACCGGCACTGATCAGCAGAGCATCTGAAACGGCGCATACCAAGCAGACCCAAAATACATGCTGCCTAAGCAAGCCTTGCTTTATGACAAAGGCATTTTGCGCTCCGATAGCCAAAATGAGTGATAGACCAATAGAAAAGCCAGCCAAAAACGCAGACATTGATTCATCCTTGAATACTACAGTGTGACAACTCTACAAGTGAACTTGTTAATTTACAAAAGGAAAAAGAGCAAACCCATCGGAAAGAGTTTGCTCTTTGTGCCCACAAGCAAAAAGCAATGAGCGGTATCACTAGTTGTCTTGGTATCATCATAATTTCTAGCCTTCAGCTGTTAGCTGTTAGCTGTCAGCTGTCAGCTGTCAGCTGAAAGCTCAATGGTGATAACAATAGATATCAATCTGGCGGTAGAGATCCATCTATTTGAGCATAAGACTAGAAGTTAGCTGCTATTCATGACAACGCATGAGTAGAACAAGAGGGATGGTCAGCTAACTTCCAGAATTATTTATTAATACCAATCACACTAAGTAAGTGATCAGAAATAGCGAAGGAAAAATACTTGAGAACAAGGCAGGATTTTTGATAAGTAGTTATTCTACAATCAAAAATTCTAACGCAGTTATCGAGTATTTTAACCAGCTAGGCTGACCAGTTATTTAGTACGGTTGGTATAAACTCTTTTTGCTTTTAGCGCTTCATCAACCGCTACTGCAAGAGCCACAGATGCACCCACCATTGGGTTGTTACCCATACCGATGAAGCCCATCATTGCAACGTGTGCGGGTACTGAAGAGCTACCTGCAAACTGAGCGTCAGCGTGCATGCGACCCATAGTATCTGTCATGCCGTATGATGCAGGACCTGCTGCCACGTTATCAGGGTGAAGAGTACGACCAGTACCACCACCGGATGCTACAGAGAAGTACGCTTTACCTTCGCGATTACATTCTGCTTTGTAGATGCCCGCTACAGGGTGTTGGAAGCGTGTAGGGTTAGTAGAGTTACCAGTAATACTTACATCAACACCTGCACTGCGCATGATAGCGACACCTTCACGTACATCGTCAGCACCGTAACAGATGATCTCGCCGCGTGGGCCTTGAGAGAAACGACGGCGTTCTACTTCATTAAGCTCGCCAGTATCGTAGTCGTATTGAGTTCTTACGTAAGTGAAGCCATTAATGCGTGAGATTAGGTAGGCTGCATCTTTACCTAAACCGTTAAGGATAACTTTAAGCGGTGTAGTACGTGCTTTGTTTACGTTAAGTGCAATCTTGATTGCGCCTTCTGCTGCCGCAAATGACTCGTGGCCAGCAAGGAAAGCAAAACAGGTGCTTTTTTCATCTAGAAGACGAGCGGCTAGCGCGCCGTGACCAATACCAACTTGGCGTTGGTCTGCCACACTGCCTGGTTTACAAGACGCTTGTAGTCCTTTACCAATGGCATTTGCCGCTTCAATTGAAGTCTTGCTATCAGTGAATAGAGCGTAAGCGGTACCTACAGTGTACGCTTCAACTGCGCTTTCAAAAGCGATAGGCTGAGTTTCCATGACTTGTTCACGGGTATCGATGCCAAATTCTTTACAATAAGCGAACGCTTCTTCTAAAGAGTTCATGTTCATTTCGGTTAGTAGAGCTTGAGTTGCGTTGTTCATGATTCAGTCCTCTTCGCTTATTGTTGACGTGGGTTAATAGTTTTAACAGCTTCGTCGAAACGACCATACTGACCACTAGCTTGTGCCAGTGCTGTCTCAGCATCAACGCCAGCGTTGACTGCTTTCATGAATTTACCAAGGTTCATGTATTGGTAACCGATGACTTCATCGTTTTCATCAAGACCCATTTTCGTTACATAACCTTCTGCGATTTCCATGTAACGAACGCCTTTCGCTCTAGTTGAGTAGCTAGTACCCACTTGGCTACGAAGAGTTTGACCTAGGTCTTCTAGTGCTTCACCCACTTCCAGACCGCCATCTGAAAATGCTGATTGAGTTCGACCGTAGGTAAACTGAAGGAAGATTTCGCGCATTGCCACGTTGATAGCGTCACACACTAAGTCAGTGTTCATTGCTTCAAGAATGGTTTTGCCGGTAAGAATTTCTGATGCCATTGCTGCTGATTGAGTCATACCTGAACAGCCAATGGTTTCGATTAGAACTTCTTCAATGATGCCTTGCTTTACGTTGAGAGTAAGTTTAGCAGCGCCTTGCTGAGGTGCACATGCACCTACGCCGTGGCTTAGACCAGAGATTGCAATAACCTCTTTAGGATTGATCATACGGCCTTCTACTGGAATAGGAGAAGAAGCATGTAGGTCGCCACGTTGAATTGGGCACATTGATTGAATTTCGTTTGTGTAATGCATAATGTTTTCCGCTCTAACAAATGAATAAAGTTGGGAAAACAGTGCGAGAAAGGATTGGGTGCAAGATGGATTAGATACGCCCTACCAAACCGAGTACTACAAGGTACTAGCCTCAAAGGTCATAAAGACCATGAGTCACTGTTTCCGATTTTGGTAGGAGTCATTAGCCGACTGGTCGGCGGTTAAGTAGGTGGAACCCCATCACCTGTGCCACTAAATTTAAGTCAAACGAGCGAGTGTCACAATAGGCATAAATGCAATCTAACATTACAACTATGCAACTGGTTAACTACTTAAGATCGAGAGCTGGATAAAATTTACGTTATTTCAATAAGATAGTTTTAATAATGCTTGCTAACATTCATGAATAGACAAGTAAACCGTACTTAGGGATAAGCAATTAATGTCACAAAAAACCATTGAATATAAAAATCTGCCGAGCAATCTGCGCATTTTGGGCAGAACTTTATTCAAATCTCAATCCCGTTCCGCTATCCCACAGTTACATTACACCGTAAAAGATTTTCACTTTGACCAAACGCACCTACAAAGCTACCAACGCTATTGTGGTTTTACTCATGCGCAGCTGCCCTTGCCCTATTTATTTGTTGCCAGCCAAAAGGCGCAATTGCATCTACTCACCGACAATCAGTTTCCGCTGAAGACATTAGGGTTAATCCACACTGGAATTCGTTTTTATCGACATAAGGAGATCGATACTAGAGCAAACTACGATGTCACTGTTTCGGTTGGCCATGTTGAAAGCAAGGCTCGAGGCATAGAGTTTGAGTTATGTGTACAGTTTTTTGAAAATGATGAACGAATGTGTGGGTTCGATAGCCGCTATTTTTCCATCACGAGTAGCCAGCGAGGAAATAAGCCTGCGCCAATAGCGGACGACTTTAGTGCCTTTCAGCATATTGCTCGGCTGAAGATAACAGAGCAAAGCGTTCGCGGGTATGCACGGGTATCGGGCGACTACAATCCCATCCATTTGCACAGGCTGACATCCGCACCCTTCGGCTTTAAGAAACCCATCGCCCACGGCCTCTATTTATTGGCTCGCTCGCTAGTGTCTCTGGATATTGCGCCAGCAGAGGTCGAAGTCAACTTTAAGCGCCCTGCACTGCTGCCCATTGAAACCGAATTAGTTCAAACGGGCAATCAGGCATTATTGCTTAATCCAGAATCAAAACCGCTGCTTGATATAAAGTGGACTAGCTAATCTAATCTCGCTCTGTGAGTGTGATAGTCACAATGCCATGGTCGCTGGCCATACGGTCGATGGCATAGATAGGGTTTACAAGATGACTATCAGAGACCTGATAATGACTCACCTCAAACAAACAAGACGCACTATTGCGATCAAATTCCTCTGAAAGCATGATGTAGTCTAGGACGCTGCCTTTTGCGCCATAATAGTGTGTGGCTTGTATTGGTGGCTCTTGTGCTAAAAGGGTCTTCGAATCGCCAAGCCCTGTTGTTTCATCATCGCGAGTCGTATGGAAACAAGAAAATTCGGCACTGGATAAATCTCGATTAAAGTCTCCCATCAATACCTGAGGGTAACCTTTGCTGCGCTTACGCTGGGCAAAGAAAGCATCAATAAAACGAGCCTCAAGCCCCCTTTGCATGGTAGAACGCCAACTCTCAATCGGCTTCAAGCCGGGGTTTTCGACGCTAAGGGCTTTGGGCCGCTGAGACTTAAAGTGCACCACCACACAATCCACCTTACCAATAACCGGCAATTCGATAAGTGCATGCAAGGGGGCTCGGCTAAAAGCAAAACCTAACTCTGCCGATGCCGTAGGGTCAGATTCAATCGCAGAGACCGACAGCAATGGATAGCGAGAAGCAATGCCCACCACTGGCTCTGAATGGATAAAATCACTCTCGACCTTTGGCTCATCAATCACCGCAAAATACGGATAACCGATGCTAGCGAGCTGCTCTTCCAATTCAACGGCACTGAAGATCTCCTGAAAACCAATCACGTCGGCATCCGAAGCCTCTATTTGCTGGAGTGTCCAATGTTGTTTGTCCTGCCAATGGGCAAAGCTATAGATGTTTTCGAAGTCGTAATACGCCCCCGGAGGCGCTAGGTAATTAAACAGGTTGAAGGTCGTGATCTTAATTTGATGTGGGCGCAAAGAGCATCCATCCATTACAGTTGCCAGAAAGCTTAACTCCAAGATAACTCAAGTTACTGGTTTCAGCGAGTGCCATAGAGTATCTTAAAGAGATAATCAGGATGAGGAGAGCCCACATGGAATACGCCAAACTTGGCCATAGTGAACTGCAAGTATCGCGCGTCTGCTTAGGTAGCATGACTTGGGGAGTGCAAAACAATCAACAAGATGCCGATGAGCAAATCAGTCATGCCCTAGCGCAAGGCGTCAATTTTATCGACACCGCAGAAATGTACGCCATCCCGCCTACTCCAGATACTTATGGAAAAACTGAAGCCATCATTGGTGACTGGATCGCTCGCAATCAAGCTAAGCGTCAAGAGACTATTATTGCCACAAAAATTGCAGGGCCCGGCATGCATTGGGTTCGCGATGGTGGCCCTATTACTGGCGAAGCCGTTATTCAATCGGTAGAGAATTCGTTAAAGAGGCTGCAAACGGACTACATTGATCTTTACCAACTGCACTGGCCAAACAGAACCTCTCCTCACTTTGGTAAGCAATGGCCAAATACCTTCAGCTTCGCAGACGTTGACGTCAGCTCACAGCGCTCACAAATGCTAGAGATCTTACAGGCGCTCAACGAATGTATTACCGCAGGTAAGATTCGCCATTGTGGGCTATCCGACGAAACGACTTGGGGCATCAGCACCTATCTAGAGCTTGCCGAAAAACACAGCCTACCTAAGATGGTTTCCATACAAAACGAGTTCAGCCTACTGTGTCAAAAGGATTGGCCCTACTTGATTGAACACTGCCATCATGCGGATGTCGCTTATCTACCTTGGTCACCGTTGGCTAGTGGTTTGTTAACCGGGAAATATGCCAATGGCGCTCGCCCTGAAGGCAGCCGCTGGAGCTTAATGAACTCAAATAACATCTACCGAAGCACTGAACTCGCACACAGCGCCGTAGCGCAGTACGCTGACATCGCCAAAGACATCGGCATTACTCCAGCGCAACTGGCGTTAGCTTGGTGTAACAGCGTTCAGGGGGTGACCTCTAGCATTATTGGCGCGACGAGCATGTCTCAGCTAAAGGAAGACCTAGCAGCCTTCGAACTGACTCTGGATAATGAAACTCAGAAACGTATTGCCAACGTCATCAAGCAAATTCCTGCTCCTTATTAATTGACCAAACTCGAGCCCAGAAAAATGAGTGAGTTAACACCTTTAAAAAACGACACTGCTGCGCCTTCATCTCCGAAATCAAACCGCGCACTCCTTACCGTAATTACTCTGCTTCTCACCATTGGCGCAGTGCTAAACTTTGCGGATCACTACGCCGATATCAAACTCAACGAATCCTTAGAACAAGGCGTTGTCGCCTTTGCATCGGTGCGCAGTATTCATGCTGTCATATCTATGCTGAAAGGCACTGAAATCAGCGTCCCATTCCTTACAGTGAGTGTTGGGGAGATTCTATCGCCCGCAACAGAGATACTGCAGTCGACTTCTACCGTACTTACCACAGCTTTAGCATCGCTGGGCTTACAGAAAATCTTACTGGATGTGTTTTCAGCCAAATTGGTCAATATAACCATAGCCATCAGTGCCTTTGCCTATTTGGTTACCTTGTGGGTATCGTCTTTTAGTCGATTTTTGAAGTTCACACAGTCGCTATTTTTTGTCCTCTGTCTGACTCGATATCTGCTAGTAGGAACACTATTGCTCAATAGCCTAGTCGATACCTTGTTTTTAAATGAACAAACAGAACAGATCACCCAGCAGACCGATTTTATTGCCACAGATTTGCATCAGTTTAATCAGCAGTTGATTGACGGAAAGGCAGCAGAGTACGAGGAAGATGATAGCCTACTGGGCAGCGCGAAAAGAACGTGGAATAACGTAACCAATGGCTTTGAACAAACCAAGCAAGAGATGCAACAAAGCTTTGATGAACTTCAGGAAAAAACAGAGTCTTTAGTCATCAATCTACTCACCCTGATTGCAATGTTCACGCTAAAAACCATTTTGATCCCCATAGGCTTTTTGCTACTGCTGAAAAACCTGTATTGGAGTCTGATTAAGCGCTTATCACCTATTTAATTACTCGCTTCCCCCCTGAATGTTAGGGGGAAGCGAGTATAAGACCTAGTCTCTGTATTTGGCGGAGGTAATAAATTCGCCAAAGCTTTCACACCAAATAATCACGGTCGTGTAATCTTCAAGGTCGATGGACTTATCGACAGTGAGACTAAAGCCGTTAAAGCTTTTTACGTCTCCCACCTGCACCATCTGTGGTTTTAATTGGTTGAATTTGGCTTCTGTTTCTACATAGTCTGGAGAGAGGTACAACTTGTAGTCAGGGCCCGGCGCTAATTCACCCACAAAGGAGATTTGCTCTGCGCTAAGCATCACCTTTCCTTCTCCCCAATGGAAAAAGTCGCTGTCTTGGCGCTCTTTATCAAAGCTTGCGGTAAACTCAGCCTTATCAAAATGCTGAATGATTTGTTCCGTTGGTGCCGGTGGGGCGGTCAAAATCGGCAGTGCATAAATACCAAGGGCAAAACCAAAGCCAATTGCGATACTATGAGTAACCAATAACAATACTTTTTTCAACGCCATCAATCCTTGTACAAAGGGTTCACTAACTCATTCAATTCTAGGCATATTCACGGCGACTTGCTGAAGAAAGTGCATAAGCGGTAATACCCAATAACAATCCCCAAAAAGCACTACCAATACCCATAAGCGACACGCCAGATGCGGTCATTAAAAAGGTAAGCAAGGCTGGCTCTCTTTCACTCGCGTCATTTAGCGCAATAGCAAGGCTATTACCTATGGTTCCCACTAGAGCGAGTCCGGCTATGGTAAACACTAAGGTTTGCGGAAAGACCGAAAATAGCGTCGCTACCGTTGCCGCAAATAGCCCAGTGAGCAGATAAAACAGGCCTGCCCATACCGATGCCATATAACGCGTTTTAGGATCTTCGCCCGCTTCTTTTCCCATACATATAGCCGCAGTAATGGCAGCCAGATTAAACGCAAAGCCACCAAACGGTGCCATCAGCACGCCCATGAATCCGGTGGTTGAGATAAGTGGAGACGATGGCGTCTGATAGCCATTCGCCCTCAACACAGCAATACCCGGCACATTTTGTGAGGCCATGGTCACCACAAATAAGGGAATCCCTATGCCTATCAGCGCAGATAAAGAAAACTCAGGGGAAATCCAAACAGGAGCGGCCATTTCTAACCTGATGCCCTCTAATCTTAATGAGCCCTGAGTCAAACTTATGGCGACTCCTATCAACAGCACTAAGGGAATGGTATACAGAGGAACACATCGTTTTAGAACAAGATAGCCAATGAGCATACCCCCCACCAGCAAGGGGTCGATGGCGATTCCCGTAAACACATTTAGACCAAACTGCAATAAGACTCCGGCCAACATGGCAGAAGCGATAGAGCTTGGTATATGGCGAGTCAGTTTTTCAAACCAACCCGTTAGGCCGCACACCAGTATTAGGGTGGATGAGAACAGAAACACCCCTATCGCCTGATTGAGACTAACGCCGTCTAGTGAGGTTGCCAGTAATGCCGCCCCAGGTGTCGACCATGCCGTTAATATGGGGGTTTTATAAAAGAGGGATAAGCCTATAGTGGTCACCGCCATCCCTACACCTAGCGCCCACAGCCATGAACTGATTTGCTCAGCACTGGCACCCGCTGCATTAGCAGCTTGAAAGATAATGACCGCAGAGCTGGTATAGCCGACCAACACCGCAATAAACCCTGCGGTAACATGAGATAGATTAAAGAAGCGATGGATCTTCTGACCATACTGACTGACGTGCATACCCTTGCCCTTCCCCTATTACTATAAACAGCATCCTTTGTGCGCAATAACGCACAAATCAAAAGATAGCACTTGTGCGCTATAACGTACAGCTCTAAACTAATAAAGGATAAGCAGGGAAAACGAGCGTGGTATCAAGTGTCAGAACAGCTATTTAAGCAGCAAGTGGGAAAGAAGTTAAAATCGATTCGTCTGGATAAACAGCTTAGCCTAGACGCTGCTGCAAAGCTCACTGGGGTGTCCAAAGCAATGCTTGGGCAGATTGAACGAGGTGAATCCAGCCCTACCATCAACAAGCTTTGGCAAATTGCCAGTGGGTTAGAGGTGTCCTTCTCTTCTTTCTTTGCCACAAACAAAGAACTGCGTCAGCACACCCAAGCCTTTCCCAACGACAGTAAGATGAAGGTTGATACGCTGTTTGGCTATCAAGGCGATACCCAGTTTGAGATGTTTGAAATACAGCTTACAGACTTTCACCAGCAAGACTCTACACCTCACAGCCATGGGGTCATTGAGCATATTGTCGTGTTATCGGGGGAGCTCGCTATGTGGTTCGACGGTGACTGGCACCCATTACAGCAAGGAGAGTGTGTTCGATTTTTTGCAGATCAAGCGCACAGCTACAAAGCCATAACTGAAACCGTGCGCTTTCAAAATATTGTGTACTACCCCTAGCCCTAGCTATAACGCTAGATTATGAGGCTACATCGGTAGCTATGTCCGCAGCCTTATCGGTGGGCTTTTTTCTTCTGCGCCAGCGGATGGGCATTAACGGAACCACAATCATCGCAATACCAATGATAGTCAACAGGTCTGGGATCTCGTCAAACCACATGATCCCAAACAGGGTAACAAAAACCAGACCTGAATATTCTGCCAAGGCTATCTGACTTGCAGGGGCTTTTTTATACGCCACAACCACCAGCGCGTGATAGCTCAATACAAAAAAGTTGATCGCTAAGATCCAAAACAGGTGACGAATTTCAATGGGACCCCAATTCGGTAGCGCCAGTAAAAACGCTCCAGGGATCGTTAAAGCGGTAGTCCAAAACAGCGTCGACACCACTGACTGAGAAACCGGCAAGCGCTTGATTAAGATATTGCCTACCGCCATCGCCAAAGCACTACCCAAGGCAATAATCGCCGCCCAATGAAAATGCTCAGGTCTTAACACCACCAGCACGCCAATAAAGCCAATACCCGTTGCGATCACCTTCTTCATCGGAGGCATCTCTTTCAAAAAGATGATCGACAATGGCAGCATCATTAACGGGGCCACATAAAACATCGCGTTCGCCGTTGCCAAGGTTAAATGGGTAATCGCCACCATAGCGCAGCCGCTGCCAATCAAAATAAATTGCGAGCGCCAAAAGTTAATCTTGCCACAACCCTGCATACGCTCTTCCCTTGGTAGGCGCAGCCATAATGGCGCAATGATCAGCAGGCTCATGATCTGCCTGATCAACACATACTGAAAGGTGGGCACCTCACCATTAAGGACCTTAAGTGAAACATCCGAGAGTGAAGCTAAGAAATTGGCAAAGACCAATAATAAGATGGCTTGAGTGACCGAGTTACCGCGCATAGTGCTCTAACATAGTGAAGAATGGCAAAGAGGCGCGAAGATATCAGTCTTTGTGCGATAGATCCAATTGTATGATTAATTAAGCTTGCGCTAACATTAAGCTAAGCTTGTGCTAAAGTAGCGACCGCAATGCAGACACCCAATACCGAGTATCGATATCCTGATGAAAAATAACAAAGTTACCGCAAAAAAAGCTGTGAAAGCCGGTCTTCATCCGCGAAATAAACACCACGGACGTTACGATATCGATGCCTTGGTAAAAGCACTCCCAGAATTAAAGCGTAAAGTGACACTCAATCCTAAGGGAGAGCAAACCGTAGACTTTAGTGACCCTGAAGCCGTGCTAACCCTTAATAAGGCCTTGCTGGCGCACCACTATCAGGTGAAGTTCTGGGACATCCCAAAGGGCTATCTATGCCCGCCGATCCCAGGACGTGCCGATTATGTGCACCGCTTAGCAGACTTATTGGATACCACCGATAACACCATCAATGCTCTCGATATCGGCACAGGGGCGAGCTGTATTTACCCTATTATTGGTGCCACGGACTACCAATGGCACTTTACTGCGTCCGATGTTGACCCAATATCCATCAAGGTCGCCACCGAGATTGCCAAGCTAAACCCTCATCTGTCGAAGAAGATAGTCCCGCGCCTACAAAAAAATGCTGACAATATCTTCAAAGGAGTCATTAAAGAGGGCGAGTACTATCACCTCACCATGTGCAACCCACCCTTTCACAAATCTTTAAAGGATGCGGAGCAAGGGACAAAACGAAAGGCTGACAATCTTGCAAAGAACAGAGCCAAGCGCGGCTCAGAGGCTATGAATAAAAAAGGCCAGCCAATAAAATCAGCGCCACAAGGACTCAACTTTGGTGGCCAAAAAGCGGAGCTTTGGTGCCCGGGCGGCGAAGAGGCCTTCATCAAAAACATGGCCGTAGAAAGTGCCCTATTTAAAGAGCAAGTAGGCTGGTTTAGTACCCTTATATCCAAAAAAGAGAACGTCGCACCGATGCAGAAGGTACTTGGCAAACTAGGTGCGAGCGAGGTCAAGGTTGTTGAGATGTCTCAGGGACAGAAAATCAGTCGATTTATTGCTTGGCGATACTAGGGTCTGTTGACCCTAATTTACTCAAGGCATAAAAAAGCCAGTAAGCAATAACTTACTGGCAAATACAACTACCCGAATTTGGTTTTTACTCGGTAATGTAATCCACTACCTCTAAGCCGAAACCAGACAAGGCGTGATACCTTTTATTTGAAGATGAGAGTAGCTTCATTTTTGATATTCCAAGATCCGCTAATATCTGAGAGCCAACACCCACCTGACGTGACGTATCCACTGGCTTGTGCTTAGGAGTAGCCTCGCCTTCCGCTTGCATTTGAATTGACTTGATCTTTTGTATCTTAGCCTCTGAGGTTTGCTCTTGGCCTAAAATAACAACCGTACCACCTTCGTTAGCTACCTTCTTCAAAACCTTATCTATTGGCCAAACAGGCTGCCCTGCATGGGTAGACAATAGTACGTCACTGAGCTGATCGTATACGTGCACTCGCACTAGAGGCGCTTCCAAATCTGAGCCACTACTTAACGCATAATGAATCTGGTTATCTATGGTGTCTCTGTAGGTCACCATATCAAACTCACCAAACTCAGTTGGCATCTTACATTCAGCAATACGTTCAATCGTCGTTTCTTGAGTATTTCGGTACTCAATCAAGTCCGCAATAGTACCGAGCTTAATATTATGTTTTTCCGCAAACACTTCTAATTGAGGACGGCGAGCCATTGTGCCGTCTTCATTCAAGATCTCTACAATCACAGAAGAAGGCTCAAATCCCGCTAGTCGAGCTAGATCACAACCCGCTTCAGTATGCCCTGCACGGCTAAGTACCCCACCGTCTTTAGCCGCCAAAGGAAAGATATGCCCAGGCTGGACAAGATCGGATGCTACCGCTTGCTTTGCAACAGCAGCCTGAATGGTTACCGCTCGGTCTTCAGCAGAGATGCCCGTTGTCACCCCACTAGCAGCTTCAATAGAGGCGGTAAATGCAGTTGCCCAAGGTTCTGTTGGGTTTTGCACCATAGGAAAGAGATTAAGCTTGTTACAGCGTTCCTGAGTCATGGTCAGGCATATCAGGCCTCGGCCGTGAGTGGCCATGAAGTTGACATCTTGACCTGTCACACACTCGGCAGGGAGCATGATGTCACCCTCATTCTCGCGATCTTCATCATCCATTAAGATCACCATCTTACCCTGACGATAATCTTCGATAACTTCTTCTATTTTACTGATAGGCATTACTAGGGTCCGTATCTGGTTAAACTGAAACTAATTACTGGCTAACTGGCGAATGTAAGAAATACTTTCGTCCAATACTCGAGTGATCTCTTCAATGCTCTCAGGGGAGCGACCACGCACAGGGAAGGTATCCTTACGTCTATGCATTCTTAGTGGCTTTTCAATACTGAATGGAACACACCTATTACTCAATGACTCGACAATAGGCTTAAAATTGATCATACCTTGACCTAAGGCTGGGAAGGTAAACTTATCATCATGAACCGAGACATCTTTCACATGAAAATGTCGGCAGAATGGCATGGCAATACGTGCCTCTTCACTTGGGCTCAGGTTGGGAGCCAAAGAAACGCTGTTTCCTGGATCAAAGTTAAGCGCTAATGCGGGGTGAGACACTTCACTAAGTATGCGCACGCCATCATCAGCGCTAGTGAAGGCATTAAAGTTATGATCCCCACCATTCTCGATACAAATAACACATCCATGCTCTTCGGCATAAGGAGCTAATTGCTTGAGGTTATTGATAATAATATGGCGATCACCGATAGGCCCAGTACATGTATTGAGGTATTTAACACCTAAGTGATGAGCAAAGCGTATACGCATTTTAAACTCTTCTAGTGCATTGGGCGAAGCAAGGTTCATGGTACAGCCTAAGGCTTCTGTTTTAAGTTGCTCTTTCTCCAATAGAGAGAGCAAATAGTGAGCATGAGCCTCAGAGAACATGTCACTATCGAGCTGGCCTACGTATCCTTGATTAAAGGCAAACTCTACATATCCAACCCCTAGGCTTTTGATCGTTTTTAAAGAGATCTTCAAATCATGCCCATCAAAAATAGCGGTATTAATCGCCAACCTATCTAAAATACTCATTTTCTATATCCTTATATGTTTCGCTCAAACTAAACGCGAAACAATGACTTCCCAAGCAAACACCGACAACAGAGATAACCCCGTCGATCCGACAATGACACTTGCTGTGGCTTCCCTCGCGACTTGGTAGCGTTCTGCCAATAAATAGACATTAATTCCGGTGGGTAAACTACAAAGTAACACCAACACCTGCATTTCAAGTAAATCCAACTGTAACCAAAAGTAGCTGATGCACAGCACAATGAATGGGAATCCAATCATTTTCACAAACAACAACATAGTGACTTTCTGTTGTAATAGCTGTTGAGTGTTGTAAAAACTCAAGCTCGCTCCCAACACTAGTAAAATGATAGGCAACGCATACATTCCAACATGATCTACCGCACTCAGTAGATAAGACGGCAAAGGAATGGAAAGCAAGTTGATCAAAGCACCCGTTACAATTGCGATAATGATGGGGTCACTAGCAACCTTTCGATAGCTGTAGAACCCAGCCTCACCACTGCGAATCATCAATATATTAAAAAGAGGCAACACCAAGACTAAGTTGATGAATACCACGCCCATTAATATCAGCTCGGCCTCCGTTCCGTACAAAGAAAAGATCAACGGAACGCCAACACCAACAGCATTAGGATATAACGCTGAGATCGACTTTATGTTTGAACAGGACGATGTTTCATCGCAGGTCTTAGCAAGAAATAACCGCATCAGCACAAATAGAGTGAACATGGCCAATAGGTAACTAATCACCAGATTCAAAGATGGCAAGTGATCAAAGTCAGCCTTCACCATTGAACCAAAAAATAGAGTGGGCGTTAAAAAAGCAAATGCAAAGCTTCTTACCCAACCCACTCTGGTTTCGTTAAAGGCGTGAATGAATTTAGCCAACATAAAGCCGACTAATATCCATCCAATTAACTGCACTTGTTGCATCTAATTTAGTTCGCTTTGCTTTGCGCTATTTCTAGCAAATGGCAATACCCATCGGCATTCCAAGCAGTACGGCCCACAAACAAGCCATCGATATTCGCTTGGTCTAGTAGTTCAGAGGCGTTATCAAGATTGACACTGCCACCATAAAGTAGAACCATTTTTTGCGAAATTGATGAACCAAACTCAGCGCTCAAAGCATTACGAATCGCTAAGTGCACTCGCTCTGCTTCCTCTGATGTCGCAGGGATACCCTGCTCACCTATCGCCCACACCGGTTCATAAGCAATAATGACATCTGCAACTTGCTCTTTTGGCACTTCGTATAAGGCAATCTTCACCTGCCTAATGACTGACTCTGCTGACACACCCCAACGCTTTTCATCGTGAGTATCGCCCACACACACTAAAGGGGTTAAGCCATGCTTGAGACTAGCAAGTACCTTTTTGTTTACTCGTTCATCCGTTTCACCAAACATCGCGCGTCGCTCAGAATGGCCAATTTCAACCAGAGTGGCTCCACAATCTTTTACCTGTATGGGTGACACTTCGCCTGTATAAGCGCCTTCATCCTGCCAACAGATATTCTGTGAGCCGATGCGAACACCTTTATCATTCAGTTGCTCACTCACCTGTTGAATATATGGAAAAGAAGGGATCACAAAAGGTTGAACCGACTCCGAGCACGCTTTTACCGCAGGTGCTACCGCGGATGCCCATGCATCCGCCGCAGCGCTGGTTTTGTTCATTTTCCAACTAGTGCCTATCCACACTTTTTTCATGCTGTCACTTGCTCCGTAGCAAACTCAGTCATAAATTGAAGAATAAACGCCATAGACACAGCACCAGGATCTGGGTGTCCTAGAGAACGTTCACCCAATGTTTTTGCCTTACCCGTTGTGGCAATCATATCTTTAGTCGCTTCTACACCTTGCTGAGCGGCAGCGGCAATGGCAGGTAAATTCTCTGCTAAATCGCCTTTGCGAGACTCAGATTCCTTAACTGCAGCCACCAGTGCATCAATCATGGTTTTATCGCCAGGTTTCGCGCCACCACGCTCATACACACCCTGTAAACCTGCTGATAAAAATTCAGACAATGTTTCAGCGTTTAGCTCGGTCGCGCCTTTAATTGCTTTTGCACCTGAACGGAACAAAGTACCAAAGATAGCGCCAGAAGCACCGCCCATAGTCGCCATCATTGTGGAGCCGATTTTTAACAGTAGCTTGCTCACATCAGCAGGTTGATAGCTCTCATCTGCTAGCAGTTCTTGGACCGCTTTGAATCCACGTTCCATACCAATGCCGTGGTCACCATCACCAATGGTTTGGTCAAACTTAGTTAACACCGGCTCACTCGCTACCATTTGTTTAGCAACATAAGCCATCATTTCTTTTGCAATTACTACGTCCATTGTCTTACTTCCTTAAAGCAAATGAGTCACAAGGTTGGTTGTATAGTTCTTTCAGCTCTGCATCGAGCTTGAGCAGGGTCAGTGAATACCCTGACATTTCTTGAGAGGTACAGTAGTTACCCACTAGCGTGTCGTGTACTGTGATACCACGTTCTGCCAATAGTTTGTGCGCTTGGCGAGTTGCGATAAGTAGCTCCATATAGGTCGAAGCACCCAAGTTATTCACCAGAAGGCACACTTCATCGCCGTTTTGATAAGGCAGGTCATCACACAACTGGTCAATGAGCTTAGTTACGACTTCGTCGGCAGTGCTCATTTTCTCTCTAGCAACACCTGGTTCACCATGGAGCCCCATGCCGATTTCAAGCTCGTCATCAGGCAGTTCAAAATTAAAGGTATTGGTTTGAGGTACCGAGCCGGCAGAAAGGGCCACACCAATTGAACGTGTGTAATCACGAGCACGCTCAGTCACTTCAACGACTTTGTCGAAATCGTCATAAGCTTCCGATGCAGCACCCGCAATTTTCAATACATAAAGATCACCCGCGGTGCCACGACGTTCTTCTATTTTCTCCAGTGGCGCAGAAGCCACATCATCCCATACGCGAATGGTATGCGTCTTGATATCATCGTCATCAGCCAGCTCAGACGCGATATCAAAGTTCATGTTGTCGCCAGCATAGTTGCCATAGATATAGATAACGCCTTTACCGTTATCTACCGCCTCTGTGGTTTGCAAAATTACGTTTGGTGGTGGTGCTGCAAATATGTCGCCTAAGGCAGCTGCGTCCGCTAGACCTTTACCCACATAGCCTGCGAACAATGGTTCATGGCCAGAGCCGCCCCCCGTCAAAATAGCCACTTTATCGCTAGGTAGGTCAGTACGAATCGCGCCCGTGATACCGGGTAGGCCCTCTAGCTTGCCACTCATTGCCGCCAACAAACCCTCATATTGCTCTTGAGCAACTACCATTGGGTCATTAATCAGTTTCTTTGGCTTTCTCATGATAGTTTCCTTACGCAAATTTCTTCTGGTAGGTCGTCGCCATCTTCACTGTTGTGATCAAGGCATTTTCCATAGCGGCTGTTGATGCAATATTTTTTCCGTAGATATCAAATGCACTGCCGTGGTTTGCTGTAGCGATTGGTAGCGGAATGCCGCCTTGTACTGTAACGCCACGGTCGAAGCCCATCATTTTCAAAGCAGTAGCACCTTGGTCGTGATACATAGACACTACCGAGTTCATGTTTTGTTTTTGCACAATCCACATGGTGGTATCACCAGGGTATGGTCCAAAGGCTTGGATCCCTTTCTCTTTCGCTTTCTCAATCGCTGGCGTGATAATGGTGATTTCTTCATCGCCAAATAGGCCGCCTTCCCCACCGTGCGGGTTTAGAGCTTGTACTGCAATCTTCGGCTCTGGGAAGCCTGCTGACTTAAGAGTACGATCCATCAGCTCGATGGTTTCTAGTACTGACTCCACACTTAGATTGTCCACCACATCTTTAAATGGGATATGAGAGGTAACTCGACCCGCCCAAATGTCATCAACCACATTCACTTCACAGCCAAAATCTTTGTAATCAGTAAGCTCTGCAAACCAAGACAACTCGTCACGATGCGCTAGACCCGCCATATGCATTGCTTGTTTGTTCAGAGGAGCAAAACAGATTCCGTGAGTTTTTCCAGCAAGAGTAAGATCTACAGCTATCTTCAAAGAGTCCAATACGTATTGACCACCCTGCGCGGTCGCCTTGCCGTATTCAATGTCATCTGCATGAGAGTTCTTGAATGTCAGTAGCGCTGGCGTATTGTTTTTAAACTCGGCTTCTTCAAAGCTTGATACTAGCTGGTAGTCAAAGCTTGCCTGCGCCACATCCATGCCTTTACGTAATTCGTACTCTTCAGCAATAATTAATATGTTAGCCAGCTCTCTATTCTTTTGTTCGCTTAGCACTTTAACCGCGACTTCCGGGCCAATACCTGATGGGTCGCCTAGCACTAGAGCAATAGTTGGTTTCGTCATTTTCATTTGTCCTTAAATTTAGTTGTATAGGTAATTTACAAATCCAATAGAGATTGCGGGTACGTAGGTCGCGAGCATCAATACCGCTACTAATACTGCGATGAACATCGCGTTCACTTTTGTCACGGACCAAATATCTTTCTTAGCAATCGAACAGGCCGTAATTAATACACTGGCGACTGGTGGCGTTTGCTGTCCGATCGAGATATTCAGAGCCAACATAATGCCAAAGTGGATAGGATCGATTCCCAATTGGTGAATCAGAGGTAACACAATCGGTACTGTTAGGATGATGGCAGCTGCGCCATGCAAGAATATGCCAACGACCAGTAACATTAAGTTCAACATCATAAGAACAACATATTTGTTCTCTGAAATGCTAAGGATGCCAGCAGCCATTGCTTGAGGAACTTCTTGCTCTGTTAAAAACAGGCCTAATACAGCTGACGTCGCAACTAACAACATCACGACTGATGTACCAGTAACACCTTCCATTACTGCTTTGTAGAAGGTTTTCAACGACATTTCTTTGTAGATGAAAACTGAGATAACAAGTGCAAGCAGTACGGCAATACCTGCAGCTTCTGTTGCTGTCATAAAGCCTGATAGGATGCCACCAAGGATTGCAAACGGTAGAGTCAAAGCCCAAAAAGCATCTTTAAACGCGACCCAAAGCTTACGTAAGCTAAATGAATCTTCTCGAGGCAAGTCATACTTAACGGCGTAGTAGTAACACACACCGAACATACCTGCTGCGCCCAATAAGCCAGAAATAATGCCCGCTACAAATAGCTGTGAAATAGACACATCAGCCATTGCGCCGTAGATAATCATTGGTAGCGAGGGTGGGATAATGACAGCAAGTGATGCAGAAGAAGACGTCACAGCAGCAGAGAAGCTACCTGAATAACCACGCTTTTTCATCGCTGGAATCAAGATCGAGCCCAATGCAGCCACATCAGCAACGGCCGAGCCTGAGATTTCCGCAAAAATCATCGACACGCCCACGTTCACCATAGACAGACCACCACGCACGAAACCAACAATAGCATTAACAAAGTTAATCAATCGCAGTGAAATACCACCAGTGTTCATCAATGCACCCGCAAAAACGAACAATGGAATAGACAATAGGGTGAATTTCGAACCACCTTCAAACATCGCTAAAGCAGCGTTGTAAATTGAATCAATACCTGAGGTTGCAACCATACCAACCAAAGCAACCGCACCAATTGCAATGCCAATAGGTACATTGATCATCACAAGGGCAATCAAACAAACCAAAACTAAAATCGAACTCATTTCACTGTCTCCATGACATCGGCCATCTCTTTCTTAGCATCGCGAATGGCTTCTTCTATTTCTTCGCCTTCTTGAGTCGTGCCCTTGCTAACCATTTCCCACGCTTTAGGGAAAGAGCAAAGCTGCGCCACTACAAACAAGACTGCGCCAATAGGAAGTGCTGACTGAGCAAATGAAAGCGGAACAAATTCCAGACTGGTTAAGGTCTCATCGCCGAAGATTTGCAAGATGTAATAGCTTGCCCAGGCAATGGTGACAAAAAAACTGATAACAATAAGTTCACTAAGCAAAAAGAGTGCTTTACGGCTGGTCAGTGGCAAGCTTGCTATAAAACCACCAAAGCCCATATGAGATCGTTTAAGTGCGCAAAGCGCAGAACCGTAGAAACTAAGCCAAGCCAATAAAATGGCAGATACTTCATCGTACCAATACAAAGAAGCACCACTAAAACGGGAGAATACCGCTGTAATTATGATTGCGCTTAACGACAATAGAATCGTTGCTGAAACAACAATGAGTACTTTTTCTAAAACATTGGATATGGCATTTATACCGCTTCTAAATGACATCTTGTCCCCCAAAAGAAAGAAAAAGTCATGCCCCTTACGGGACATGACTTAAATGGTTATTGCGCGCTTGATAGTGCTTTTGTCAGCATAACATCGCCGTTATTTACGTTTTTCTTGAAGTCGTCGTAGATTGGGCCACTTGCATCAACAAATGCCTGGCGATCTGCCACATTCAGCTTCATACCACCAGCCACTAACTTGTCTTTCAGCTCGGTTTCAAGTTGTGCAGCCTGGGTGTAGCCCCATTGTTGAGCAGCCTTAGCTGATGCTTCCAAAATATCGCGAACTTCTTGAGAGTGCTTACCGTAGTGTTTTGCACCCGCAGTCAAATACGCTGGCGTGTAAACGTGATTAGTCACACTTACGTAGCTTTGAACTTCATTTAGCTTAGCGGCATAAATGTTAGTGTATGGGTTTTCTTGACCATCAATAACGCCTGTTTGCAAGCCAATGAATACTTCACTGAAGCTCATAGGAGTTGGGTTTGCTCCCCAGTTCTTAAACATTTTCACACGCCAAGAGCTGTTTGGAGTACGAATCTTAAGGCCTTTCAAATCAGCTGGTGTATTGATTGGGCGCTCACTGTTAGTGATGTTACGGAAGCCGTTTTCCCAAAAACCAATAACGCGATAGCCTTTCTTTTCAGCCGCAGGCGCGATATAAGGCCAGAACACTTCTTGCTCAATTTTTGCTACATGTTCACGGTCAGAAACAAGGAAAGGTAATTCAAAAAGTGCCATTTCTGAAACATGAGTAGGAAGCGTTGACGTCAATAGAGCAAGGTCAATCGTACCTAGCTTCAATTTTTGTTGAACATCTTTGTCTTTACCTAATTGGGCAGCACCGAAAAACTTCAAGTTGTAATCGATACCTGCTTTATCAAACTCTTTGTTTGCATAGTCAGTAAAGTATTCTGTCGTGTTGTACTGAAGAGAGCCTACTTGCGCACTGGTCGCTACTTTCAGGTCTTTAGCGAACGCTGTTGAAGACATCATTACTGCTACAGCTACTGCACTTGGTATTAGAATAGTTTTTTTCATTGTATGTTCCACGTTAGTCCATTAATTAAGCAAATTGATTAAGCGATAAATTCTTTCTCTATCTCCTTGATTCGATTTACTTTTGGGGTTGATGGTCCATCAGAGAACTCTGATTGGAGCCATGTATCTAGGATGCTCTTCGCCAATTCACTGCCGATAACTCTTGCACCCATAGTAATAATTTGTGCGTCGTTGCTCTTACGCGCACGTTCTGCTGAAAAGGTGTCATGACATAAGGCCGCTCTGATCCCTGGGACCTTATTTGCAACGATTGATACGCCAATACCCGTGCCACAAAGAATGATGCCTCTCTCGTGTCGCCCTTTACTTACCGCCACGCTGACTTCCTTAGCTACATCAGGGTAAAGAATTCCATCTTCTGGAGCGGCTCCATAATCAACGAATTCAATTCCCTTTGCGCTCAGGTGTTGCTTCAGTATTTCTTTGAGTTCTACTGCTGCATCATCACACCCTATTGCAATCGACATCCCAACCTCACTGTTCATATGTTCCGTACAAGTTACAAATGATAGTAAACAAGTTGTTACAAACCGCAACATACCGCGAGTTACAAACGCGATAATTATCACAAAAAAACAACAATGCCGTGCGTGTCTGTGATTACGATCAAATAAAAATCCTGCATATACAAGCTGTCCATTTATTAATCAAATATCATAGGCATGCTATATTTTCTTTATTTTTCAGTTATTTAATAACGAAAGATAGATAATGGAGCGCTCAGTTATAAATCAATGGCCAATTGTGTATTTACCGTTGAAATGCTCAATAGGACGCATATAGAGCATCAAAAAAAATTAACATTCGTTGCTTTTTATATTAGTGAACATTTGTTAAGTTATATGAACATATGAACACACAGCTAACTATTGTTAAGGACACGACAATGAAACCAGAACTATCCATAGCCTTTTCTCAGGTCACAGAAGGTGCAGCATTAGCGGGTTACAAATGGCTGGGAAGAGGAGATAAGAACTCAGCGGACAACTCAGCCGTTGAAGCGATGCGTTATCTACTGAATAACACCTCTATCGATGGCAGGATTGTCATAGGAGAAGGCGAGATTGATGATGCTCCAATGCTCTATATTGGCGAAGAGCTTGGTTTAGGTGGCAGCGCTGTGGATATTGCAGTGGATCCTATAGAGGGAACACGAATGACAGCGATGGGACAATCTAATGCTATCGCCGTTTTAGCTGCCGGCGAAAAAGGCAGCTTTCTTGAGGCGCCCGATATGTATATGGAGAAGCTTGTAGTGGGTCCTAAAGCCAAAGGTAGTATCGACCTACACCTTCCTCTACAAGAAAATCTACATAACGTAGCAAAGGCACTGAACAAAGATTTAGAAGAGCTTGTTGTTGTGACCCTTGCCAAGCCTCGACATGAAGCTGTTATTCGTGAAATGCAACAACAGGGAATCCGCGTGTATGCATTTCCTGATGGTGACGTCGCCGCTTCTATCCTGACGTGTATGCCCGATAGTGATATTGACCTTATGTATTGTGTTGGCGGTGCTCCAGAAGGCATTGTGACCGCCGCCGTAATGAAAGCGCTAGATGGAGACATGCAGGGTAGATTGCTCCCACGACATCAAGTCAAAGAACAATCTGATGACAATATCCGCCATGGCAATATCGAAATTAAACGCTGCATTGAAATGGGTGTTGAACCAAACCAAGTATTGGCTCTCAATGATATGGTTAAGTCAGACAATGTGATCTTCTCGGCAACGGGCATTACCAAAGGTGATTTACTTGATGGTGTTTATCGTGATGGTGACCTAATCACTACGGAAACACTCCTGATCCAAGGAAAGAACCGAACCATTCGCAAGATAAAGTCAACACACGACATTAAGCACCTAGATGCAAACCTCGCCGAACTGGTGTGCTAATAATGTAAATTGCCTACTTTTTTACTAAAGTAGGCAATTTACCTGTTGTTAACTTATTAATTTTATTATTCTTTGTGTTATGCAGTAAAAATACTGAATGGACGCTATGAAAATCGAACAAACAGAAGAAACGAACCTACTCACCGAAATTGCTGTCGCCTATTATCAAGATGGCGCAACGCAAGAAGAGATCTCTAAGCGATTTGGACTAACCCGAGTTAAAGTGGGTCGACTTCTAAAGCGAGCTCGAGACATTGGTATCGTAGAGATCACGGTTAAGTACCATCCGGTTTTCAGTGCTAAATTAGAAGAAAAACTAAAAGAAACATTCGGCTTAAAGCGAGCTTTAATCGCTCTAGATCAACCCAGTGAAGAAGAACAACGAACACTGATCGCCAGCGTAGTTTCTACCTATCTCTCCTCTAGCCTAAACGACAACATGGTCATCTCTGTTGGACAAGGAAGAAACGTATCTGCGGTATCTGAGCATATTGGCATAGTCACCCCCAAAGAGTGCACCTTCGTTGCCAGCATCGGTGGTATTCACCCTAGAGGTGGCATGTTAAATGCCGATCATATATCTCGACAGTTTGCGAAAACCTTTGGTGGTGTGAGTGAAACCCTTTATGCCCCGGCCTACATCTCAGATCCTGACCTGCGCAATACTCTGATGAACGACATTACCGTTCGCCAAACTATGGATATTGCTCGTAAAGCTGACGTGGCATTGGTCGGTATTGGTGATCTCGCTGAGAATAGTTATATGGTTAACCAAGGCTGGTTTTCAGTTCAAGAAATGGTGGAGGCACGAATCCAACAAGGCGTTGTCGGAGAAGTGGGGGGGTATGACTTTTTCGATATTAAGGGAGAGGTTCAAGATACTAAAATGAGTAACCGCGTTGTAGGTTTAACTATTGCTGATTATCAAAAAATACCAGAGGTTATCGCGATCGCAGCAGAGAATAGTAAGCCACTCTCTATCTTAGGCGCTTTGCGCACTGGCGCCATTGATGTTCTTGCCACTAGCGTAGCAAACGCTATCACGATTCTAAACCTAGAAGCACAACAGTAAACACTTAAGACGCGCGGGTATCTACGCGCGTCTTTCTTCACGACTTGCTATGCAATCCACTGCAAACTTAGCAACACCACACCCGTTGCAAACAAAGAAAACAAACCTACCACACCACAAATTTCATCAAAACGCATAGCGACTGTGGATGACGCATTCTTAGTATTGGTATTCACTACTGTTGCTGAGTTCATATGCACCTTCATTGTTGTAATATTTCAGATTGATGCCGACATTCTAACCAGTTATGTGATCAGCATCAATATTATATGTAACAAAAGTACAAATACCTCATTTATCTAGTTACAAACAGATCATCGTTACGTTTCGATATCAGCCACCTTTATCTTAAGCTCAGAGGGCCTTGCAAAGGTGCCAAATAAATCAGGTTTAGTGCAAGAAGGTTTCTATAATTCATAGATAATCCTAAGGGGATAAAGCATGTATTGGATCATCACTAAATACCTCATCACCGCAGGCTTAATCGTGTTCATCTCAGAGGTGGCCAAGCGCAGCGATAAACTGGGTGCGCTGGTTGCAGCATTGCCTACTGTCACTATCTTGGCTCTAATCTGGATGCACATTGAGGGATTACCTAGAGAGAAACTCGCCAATCATTCCTTTTATACCTTTTGGTACGTCCTCCCCACTCTTCCTATGTTTTTGCTCTTCCCTATCCTTATAGAAGGTTTTACGTTTTGGATTTCATTGCTGTTATGTGTCGGACTTTCCCTATTCTGTTTTGGCGCAGTGGCGCTTCTGGCAAGGTTTGTAGGTGTACAATTACTTTAACCTTATGAAATGCGTTAAAAATGAATAACATAGACACTTTAAATATTTTATGTAAGCGCTTACATAACTAGCTGAAAATAACTCTAACCCGGATCATGTTTTGACACACTCTGTCATTTGATTTGCACTATTTCTAGGTCACTCACATTTAAAATTAATCATACAAGTCAATGGGTTACAACTTTAATTGGCGCACATTTATACAATTAAATTCACTTTAATATCATGCATAGAGCGTATGAATGTTACCCCCGCATATCAATGCTCTACGGATATCATTTACCTCAATGACGAGACCAATAATGAAAACAAAAATAAATTTACTCTCCAGTGTAATTTCGGCCACATTAATCTTAGGTTGTACTTCTTTGGGCGCCAAAGAAAGCGCTTTCACAATTCCCCACTTTGATGAATGGCCCCAAGTAGACAGTGTTGTTAAAACCAACCCCGGCATAGAAAATCGAGTTCAAAAAATTCTAGCGAAAATGACGCTGGAAGAAAAAGTGGGCCAGATGGTTCAGCCCGACCTTCGCGAAGTCACTCCAGAAGAAGCCAAAGAATATAAACTGGGTTCCTTGTTAAACGGTGGCGGGGGTTGGCCAAATGAGGACAAATACGCCACAGCAGAAGATTGGGCAAAAGAGTCAGATAAATACTGGTTTGCTCTAAAAGAAGCGTATGCCGATAGAGGCTTCGATATCCCGTTCATTTGGGCAACCGATGCAGTACACGGTCACAACAACGTATTCAAGGCGACGGTATTCCCGCACAACATTGGTCTAGGTGCCGCCAGAAACCCTGACCTTATTGAAGAGATCGGTCGTGCCACCGCAAAAGAAATCGTGGCTACCGGTCTAGATTGGACCTTTGCACCAACGGTTGCGTCTCCTCGAGATTATCGCTGGGGCCGAGTCTATGAAGGCTACTCAGAAGATCCTGAGGTGATTTACGCTTATGCAGGCCGTATGGTTACCGGTCTTCAAGGTGGTAAAAACGGTATCAAGACCGACAGTCACGTCATCTCTAACGTGAAACACTGGGTTGGCGACGGCGGTACCCTTGATGGTGTTGACCGCGGCGAAAACCACTACAGCGAGGAGTATTTAAGAAACATCCATGCTACCGGTTACTTCTCAGGGCTAAATGCTGGCGCTCAGGTAGTCATGAGCTCATTTAACTCTTGGCACAACCCTGCTAACTACGACCAAACGGGTACGGGTGAGTACAACTATAAGATCCACGGCAGTAAGTATCTTCTCAATGATGTACTAAAGGACGAAATGGGCTTTGACGGCATCATTGTTACCGACTGGAATGGTCAAGGTGAGATCAACGGTTGTACCGCTGCAAACTGTCCAGAGGCAGTGAATGCGGGTAACGATGTATTCATGGTGACCTCTCGCAACGATTGGAAGTCTTTCTACCACAATGTCATTCAGCAAGTGGAAGATGGCATTATCCCAATGGAACGTATTGATGACGCGGTTACCCGTATTCTGCGTGTGAAAATGCGCGCGCAGCTTTGGGAAAAACCACAACCATCGCTTCGTACCTATGCGGGTAAATCTGACATCTTAGGTGCGGATGAGCATCGCGCATTGGCGAGAGAAGCCGTGAGCCAATCACTCGTTCTTCTAAAGAATAACGACAATATTCTGCCACTTTCACCTAATCAAAAATACTTGGTTCTAGGTAGTGCGGCAAATGACATTCAAAAACAAACCGGTGGCTGGACACTGACTTGGCAAGGCACAGAAAATGAAATCGAGCGCGATTTCCCTGGTGCTCAAACCATGCTGATGGCCATGCGTGAGCTAGTAGGTGAAGAAAATGTCATTACTGATATTAATCAAGCCGATGAAGACACCACGGCAATTGTTGTGTTTGGTGAAGACCCATACGCTGAGATGTTTGGTGACATTAAGAAGAACCAAACCCTTGAATACGCCACATTAAAATCCAAGTATGGCGAAGACTTAGATCTCATTCGAGAACTGAAACAACAAGGCAATCCTGTGGTTTCTGTGTTCTATTCTGGCCGTCCATTGTACGTCAATGAAGAAATCAATAAATCAGATGCATTCGTTGCAGCATGGCTTCCGGGTACAGAAGCAGGAGGCATCACCGATGTACTCTTTGCTCAAGACAACCATGGTTTCACCGGTTCATTGTCTTACTCTTGGCCTAACCTAAAATGCTCGACAACCATCAACCGTCACGCACCAAACATTAAAGACTACGTGACTCCAGAAACAGAGCAAGACATTGAAGGCGAGCACAAGCCACTATTCCCTTACGGCTATGGCTTGACCTACTCTAGCAATACCGAAGATCAAGACTTGGATAACTTGCCTCTAGATCCTCGAGAGTTTGGCTGTGGGCAGGACAAACCTGACGATGGCATCGCTACCGAGCCTCTAGAAATCTTTGGACGTTCAAGCTCTGGTGAGTTTGTTGCAAGAATGTCTGGCGATAATACCGGTTGGGCTGGCGTTGATGTTTCAAATGGTTCAGAAACCACCATTGGTAACCTAACGACTCACCCTATCAACTACATGCACCAGCAAGATGCTATTAATGTGACTTTCTCAGGAGAAGGCGCGCGTCAACTGTACATGCAAACCTATGACGAGCAAGGTGAGGATAGAAACTCATATCTCAATGCGGATGCAACGCTGCAGTTTGATATCGATGTGAAGAAAGAAATACCTGATAACTTCATTCTATCAATGCACTGTGAGTGGCCTTGTTTTGGCGAAGTGGAAGTCGGAAAAGTTCTACCAAAACCACTGGCAGACCCATCACAGAGCAACTGGCAAACCATCAAGATACCTTTGCAGTGTCTTGCTGATGAAGGCATGAGCTTCCCAATGATGAATACCGCATTCCTGCTGTACTCAAACGAGTCTCAAGAATTCGAATTTAACCTTGGTGAAATTCGCTTTGTACCTCGTTCAATCGATCCTGCTGAAGATGCGCTAACTTGTGAAGAAATAGCAGGTGAAGTATTGCCTCCACTTGATCAAGACGTTGTCGATGTAAGCGCGCTTTGGCCAAACCTAACCGACTACAAGGTGAATACGGATGACTGGCAAGGTATCGAAGGTCATATGACTTATCAAAGACTGTCGAATGGCGATTTAAGCGTTGCCTACGATGCAACAAGTCCAGAAAGCTACAAAGGTATTGTCTTCGTTCAAGGTGAGCCTCAGAACCTAGAAAACTACCTTGATGGCACGCTAGAGTTTGAGCTTTATGTAGAAACCTATGGTACTCCAGCCAACGAGGGTGAAAATGCCACTCAAGGCTTAGTGATCAAGATGGAATCTCCAGAAGGCCCTGGTGATGACCTACTATTGCCTCGCGCTGATTACCCTGTGGGCGAGTGGCACAAGGTCTCAGTACCAATGTCACAACTTAACACTGGTAGCTTAAACATTAACAATGTGAATACCCCACTCGCTTCGCTACCGTCATGGAATGCTAGCCAAGCTGGATTTACATTCACAGTGAGAAACATTGAGCTAATTAAGTAGCTATTGGTTAGTACTTACTACTAAATCAAAAGGTCAGGTCTATTATAGACTTGACCTTTTTCTTTTTTGTCTGGTTAAAAAACACTCTTTCACAATAACTCCATAAATCAATCACCTAGAATCGGCCCCATTTTTGCTTTGTCAGAACAACGTAAGAATCACCCTGCATATATTGATGTGCTCAATAATCGAGCCGTATAATGGCTCGTGTGAACACGTTTTAATCAAAGTACAGGTGCTGTACAAGGTAGTTTAGGTACAACAATGCGATATATACCGATCATCCTTTTGTCGACTCTTTTAATCGGTTGTGGCTCAGGTTCGAGTTCTACGAGTAACTCCGAGCCCAATTCAGAAACAGACCCAACAAACGATCCCATAGCGACGGTTCCCGATAGTGACGGAAGCACACCAGGAAACGAGGACGGCTCAGAGCCAGAATCAACGTCACCCGACGAGCAAACCCCAGAACAAGATGACTTCGCAAGCTTGATGCTAACTGCAGTCAATCACGCCCGCTCAATAGAGCAAAACTGTGGCGGAACCATCATGCCAGCAGTACCTGCCCTAAAATGGAATTATGACTTAGAAGCAGCCGCATTCAGGCACTCAAGTGATATGGCTAATGGCGATTTCATGGATCACACAGGCTCGGATGGCAGCACACCCGCAGAACGCGTCGCAGATACCGGCTATTCAGCCAATGCATGGGCGGAAAATGTCGCCGCTGGGCAAAATTCAATAGACGACGTCATGGCATCATGGATGAGCAGCGCTGGCCACTGCCAAAATATAATGAGCAGTAATGTCACAGAGATGGGCGCAAGCGCAGTAGAAAATGCAGATACCCAATACGGCATCTACTGGACACAGGTGTTTGCTAATGCTTGGTAAAGTTGTGAGGTGATGCGTTCCAACCAGATTTTCATAAATTGCAATTAAGCATCATCAGAAAGTAGTTATTCCTGTTGGTTAAGCAGATACAAAAAAGCAGTGAAGAAGAACTCCACTGCCTTTTCTTTTTTACGACGCTTTTTTGATTACTGAGTAACAACAGTCGCTGTAGGTAAATTCATGAACGCTTCGATTTCAGGCTCGTACGCTCTCAAGACAATATTCCAAGGCTTCGCTGCGTAAAGATAGTTTTCAGCACCTTCTTTACACTCTTTCGGGCCAACCGTCACTTCAATCTGACCCGTTTCATCACCTTTGATTGTGTTGCTTTCATCGGCCATTAAGAACATATCTTTGCCGTAAATAGTCAGGCTGTAAAAACCGTTAGCGTTAGTATCCACAACAGGACCTTCAAACGTCACTGTGCTGCACTCTAGATCTTTAGGGCCAGGGATCAATTTATATGATGCACGTTCTTCGGCACTCAACCCCCAACCTGCAGCACTAATTAGCGTGTATTTTTCCCAATCAGCGATTTTGTAGGTTGTTTCAACCATGCCACCTGAGCTATCCATCGGACTTTTTGCAAACTCTTGCTTTAATGCTGTACGCGTAGCAAGCAATTTATCTAAGTCGTACGAAGGTAGAGGGTTTGCATTAGTAGCGGTGACTGAGAGTTCATTTGAAATAACGTCAATTTGCTCTTCAGCATCAGCGTTATCTTCGACACCAATACGCACTAATATACCAACATGGTTATCAAACTTTTCAGAAGAGAAAGTGTACTCACCACCTTTAGTAAGATGAACCGGTGTGGTGTGCGTATCAAGGTTGATAATTTGCGCAGTGACTAGACGGCTGTTATCAACTGGCAAGTTAAGCGTAAACCCTCCTGTCGTATCGACGATAGCCGCTGTGTATAACACATTCACGTTTGGAGTCGTTAGGATTTGGTTGTTCACACTTGCAATGCTAGGCGTATTGAATGTGTTAAGACCATTTACTTTTACTAGGTTGGCTGCAAAATCCATCCCTTCAGACCAAATGAATTCTTCTGATGTCAAGCCTGTTGCTTCAGGGCGTGTGCCCCAATCAGACGTATCCACAACCGTCTCGGGAGCGACAAAACCTACAGTGTTATTCGAGTCGTCAGAAGACGTGCAACCGAACAGAAATACCGAAGCGACAGACAAAGCAATCATTGATTTTTTCATTATTAAGACCCTATTTTCAGTAAAAGATGCAACGTCCTGTCGCTGGAAGTGCCGTCATAATATAAAGTCACTTGTTAATTGGATATTCATTAGATTTGCATTTAGTCTTAAGCTGTACTTAATACCTAAGCAGAGCATAAGATGACAAAAGATAAACTGAAGAACCTAGATTTAAACTTACTCAAGTTATTCTCTGTCGTTTATCAACAAAGAAACTTAAAGCGTTCATCCGAACTGCTATTTATATCCCCACCAGCCGTCAGTCAAAACATCAGTAAATTAAGAAATCATTTTGACGACGAACTGTTCATCAAGGCCACAAAAGGCTTTGATGTGACTCCTTTTGCAGACAGTTTATTCAAGGCACTGACACCCATCATGGAGCAATTATCAGTTGCATTGAATGAACATCATCAATTCGATCCCGGCAATCTAGAAGGCACTATTACCATTGAAATGGGACAACAAATCCTACCCTGGCTACCCTCCCTACTGTTTTCACAGATCGCGAACGTGTCTCCCAATGTCGCCTTTGCCGCTCACAACATCACTCAAGACACGCCTAGAATGATTCTAAGCGAGCAAGTCGATATGGCGATTCAGTTTCAATTTGCCCACATGAGCAAAGATATCTATGAGATGCCCTTGGTCGATGTCGAAGTGTTTGCAATGGTAAGGGAAGACCATCCTCTGAAAGAAAAGGCCGTTGAGGTTGAAGCGCTACTCAATTACAACTTTGCTTTAATTGAAATGCCGTTATTTAACCAGTTCCATTCTTCACTCATTGAAGCCTCAATGGAAAAACGTGGTACGCCTATAAAAGTCATGTATCGGAGCACTTCAGCCAGTAGCGTGAAACAGGCAGCACTGCACTCCGACCTGATTTTTCCTGCGCTTGGCAACTACGCTAAGCATTGTGGTGAGGGATTACGCGCTATCCAAGTCACCAACATACCCGAAGTAAACAAATTAACCTTATGCGCCTACATCCACAGAAAAAACCGCAAAAGCAAAAAGCATCTTTGGTTGTATGAAATGGTCAAATCAAAATTACAGGGCGATTAGGCGACGACTTTAGTATTGATATAGCCACCATGGCAGCCAATAATTCAATATATAGACTTGCAGTTGGTGCGTATCAGAACGACAGAAGTTTTAGGGAGGTTCAAATCCTTTCATCTCTAACCAAGAGCTAACTAGACTATGAACAGCAAAAACGAAAAAGGCCTGACAACTTAAAAAGTCGTCAGGCCTTATAGAATGTGGCGCGCCCTGTAGGATTCGAACCTACGACCACATCCTTAGAAGGGACGTGCTCTATCCAGCTGAGCTAAGGGCGCGCTATGGGGAAGGATTATACGAGTTGAGAATCAATGGTCAACGGCTTTATTGAACATTATGATCTAAGTGCCGAAAAAAAAGTCAACGTTATACATTGTGGATATAAAATACCCGACGCAAACGTTTGCTATGTAGCAAAACTGTTTCGTTTCTGCGACAATGCGCCAAAATGTTGAACCGCCTTAACTTAGGGATCGTCATGACTGCTCAAAACATTGATGGAAAACTGATTTCTCAAACCGTTCGTTCTGAAGTTTCAGCGCGAGTAAAAGCTCGCACTGAGGCTGGATTACGTGCACCTGGCCTAGCTGTTGTTCTTGTGGGTCAAGACCCTGCATCTCAAGTTTATGTGGGTAGTAAGCGCCGCGCTTGTGATGAGGTTGGCTTTGTGTCGAAGTCTTTTGACTTGCCCTCTACCGCTACCGCGCAAGAGCTTTTAGAGCTGATTGACCAGCTCAATGCTGATAATGAAATTGACGGTATCTTGGTTCAGCTTCCACTTCCAGCGGGCATTGATTCTACTGAGATCCTTGAGCGTATCACTCCAGAGAAAGACGTAGATGGCTTCCACCCTTATAACGTGGGTCGTCTTGCACAGCGTATGCCTAAGCTTCGCTCTTGTACGCCAAAGGGTATCATCACTCTGCTAGAGCGTTACAACGTACCAACACACGGTAAGCATGCGGTCATCGTGGGTGCATCTAACATTGTTGGCCGTCCTATGACTCTTGAGCTTCTGCTAGCGGGCTGCACAACTACAACCTGTCACCGCTTTACTAAAGACTTAGAAAGCCACGTGCGTCAGGCTGACGTGCTTGTGGTTGCGGTAGGCAAGCCTAACTTTATCCCGGGCAACTGGGTGAAAGAAGGCGCGATCGTGATTGATGTAGGTATTAACCGCCTAGACAATGGCAAGCTAATTGGTGACGTTGAGTATGATGTTGCACGCGAGAGAGCAAGCCTTATCACTCCAGTACCAGGCGGTGTTGGCCCAATGACAGTGGCAAGTTTGATTGAAAACACCATGATTGCCTGCGAGCAGTTTGGTAAATAAGCTTTAAGACTGCACAAACAAAACAAAACAAAAAGAGCGAGGATAGTCCTCGCTCTTTTTTTATAATGATTTCAGCTGATCTGCTAAATGACTCACCGCCAAACCAAAGTAGTAGGAGCGGTTCCATTTCATTAGCACCTGATAGTTGTTGTACACCAAGTACACTCGCCCCGACGATGAGTCTGGCGCTATCAGCCAAGCATCAATATCCTTTTTAAGCTTAGGTAAATCATGCCCTTGCAGGTTGCGAACACCCAACTCTTGCCACTGCGCCAATGTTTTGGATTGTTCTGGCTGTCGCCCAAAGAGGCTATCATCTAGAGACTCAGATAAGGTCACCTGACGACCCCAGGTATAGGTATCATTCCATCCAGATTGCTTTAGATAATTAGCAGCAGAGGCGAACACGTCGGATTCATTCTTCCAAATATTCTTGGTGCCATCGCCATTACCATCAGCCGCGTAATTTAAGAAAGAACTTGGCATAAACTGAGGCTGACCCATAGCGCCAGCCCACGATCCTTTCATATTTTTCGCGGTGATATGACCTTCATCTAAAATGGTTAGCGCCGCCATCAGCTCATTGCGAAAAAACGTCTCACGGCGCCCTTCATAAGCCATAGTGGTCAAAGCATCAATCACATTGTAACCGCCTGTTAGCACGCCAAAGTTACTCTCAACGCCCCATAGAGCAACGATAAACCTTGGCTGGACGCCGTAAAGTTCACCGATGCGCTCAAGCTCAGCTTGGTGTTTGCGATACTTCTGCTTGGCCTGTTTTACCTTCCACTTTGGTACAGCTCTAGGTATGTACTCATCCAGAGTAATTTTGTTTTCTGGCTGAGAACGGTCAGCCGATACCGCACGAGGCTTAAACTGCACATTAGCAAAGGCACTTTCTACAGTTTTAGACGTAATCCCCTGCTCTGCTGCCTCACTTTTTAGCGCAACAACGTATTCATCAAAGCTGACATCTCGTTCAGGTATCTGCGTATTCGCTGATACTGAAAAACTACTTGCTAGTAAGATAAGCCCAATGCTTTTTGCGCACTTCAACATCCTTATCATGCTATCTCTATTCCTTTATGCGTGTTAATCAGCCGAATCGTCTTGCTCTTTTTTACGTCGCTTATAGGCATCCAATTCATTTTCTACTGGAGGTGGCAACTGCAGGAAGAAGCCATCGCTTAGAAGTGACTCCTTTACTTTATCGACATTGACAGTGGCAAGACCGCGCTTCGCGAGATTCACTACCATTACCATGGTCGGCTTACCGAACATCTGCATCAATTGATCCGGCACTGCAGAAAAATCATCTTTCTTAGTGATGTAGAGGTACATCCCCTGTTTTTTGTTACTTTTATAGATTGCACAAATCATATATCGCCTTGATCTATCGAGTTCATATCCAAGCTTAAACAGCTAAAGTGTCAATTTTAAAGACTTTGTGTAATTTTGAGCTTAAAACCAACATTTGACAACAAGTTACTTGTTCGTTGTCACTATGATAGATAACATAACAGGTAACTGTTTGATTATATGCCAAGGCTAGGTTAGATGTCTCAAACTCCAGATCTAAAGGGAAGCAGTTTTCCACTTACTGTGCTTCACATGTATGAGCACGACACTGATTCAGCAATTCGTTATTTAGATGAAAAAGTGGCTAAGGCCCCTGCCTTTTTTAAAGCTGCTCCACTGGTCGTTAACCTGTCTCAGGCAAACTCTGAGCTCGATTTAGCTCGTCTCAAACAAGGCATTATTAATATTGGTATGGTGCCTGTGGGCGTCACCGATTGCACCAACAAACACCTCGAAAAGCTAGCAAGAGAAGCTGGGCTTGCTGTTATGACTGGCACCAACCGTCCAGATAAAGCACCCGTAGCCATTACGCCAAGCAAAATAATTCGTACTCCAGTGCGTTCTGGACAACAGATCTATGCCAAAGACAGCGACCTAATCATCCTGAGCCATGTGAGCGCGGGTGCCGAGGTGATTGCTGACGGAAGCATCCATATTTATGGCACTTTGCGCGGACGTGCTATCGCAGGCGCGAGCGGGCAAGCGGCCTCAATACTTTGTCATAACATGCAAGCAGAATTAGTCTCCATTGCTGGAAACTATTGGCTTAGCGAACAAATAGAATCTCACTTCTGGGGAGAAAAAGTGATTTTGGGTTTAACGGACCAAACCCTGCACTGCGATCTCCTCAATATTAAATAAAGGATAAAATGATGGCACGTATCATTGTTGTTACTTCAGGAAAAGGCGGCGTAGGGAAAACCACCTCCAGTGCCGCTATTGCATCGGGTCTAGCCCTGCAAGGTAAGAAGACCGCTGTTATCGATTTCGATATCGGTCTACGAAACCTAGACCTTATTATGGGCTGTGAGCGTCGCGTAGTGTATGACTTCGTTAATGTCATCAACGGCGAAGCGACACTAAACCAAGCACTTATTAAAGATAAGCGCACAGAAAACCTATTCATTCTGCCTGCATCGCAAACTCGTGATAAAGACGCACTTTCTAAAGAAGGCGTTCAGCAAGTATTGAATGACCTGGACGAAATGGGCTTTGATTTTGTTATCTGTGATTCTCCTGCGGGTATCGAGCAAGGCGCTTTAATGGCACTGTACTTTGCCGATGAAGCGGTTGTAACGACCAACCCTGAAGTATCATCAGTACGCGATTCAGACCGCATCCTAGGTATTCTTGATTCTAAATCACGCCGCGCGGAACAAGGCCTTGAGCCTGTGAAGACGCACCTGCTACTGACTCGTTATCATCCTGCTCGCGTAACTCAAGGTGAGATGCTAAGCGTGGAAGATGTAGAAGAAATCCTTCACATCAACCTACTAGGCGTGATCCCTGAGAGCCAAGCGGTACTGAATGCGTCTAACAAGGGCGTGCCAGTTATCTTTGACGAGCAGTCTGATGCAGGCATGGCTTACCACGACACAGTACAGCGTCTACTAGGTGAGCAAATCGAGTTTCGATTCCTTACGGAGCCGAAGAAAGGTATCTTCAAACGTCTATTTGGGGGTTAATTAATTTATGTCTTTACTAGAATTTTTCCGTCCAAAAAAGAAGACGACGGCTAACGTTGCCAAAGAGCGTTTGCAGATCATTGTTGCAGAGCGTCGCAGTCATGACGACCCAGCGCCGTCTTACTTGCCAGAGCTTAAGGCTGATATCTTGAAGGTGATCAGCAAGTATGTAGACATCGATCCAAACATGGTGAACGTCTCTTTTGAGCACAAAGATGATGACATCTCAGTGCTCGAATTAAACGTGAAGTTACCAGAAGAAGAATAGTTCTTACTCTGATAGAAAAAGTAAGGCGATGATTTCTCATCGCCTTTTTTATTAATTCAATTTCTTGAGCAAGCGCTCACCAAGCAGAGGTTTACGCCAGCCCTGCATTAAATCAGGGGTAGACTCTGGCGCCATGTTCTTACGCCATACCCACGAAATAAGTTGGTTCACTTGCTTCTTAGAGGCTAAGAACTCAGGGGCAAGATGCGAGTCCTTCACCACTTTGTTCACTTCGTCTTTCAATGACTTGAACGTCTGCTTGTAGTTCGGTAGATCCACCAAGCGATCAATCTTTTGTGGCCACTCTGCTTCTGGCGTGCTTTGCGCCTTACGCACAATATTGGCAATCACAGCGCTATAACGACGTACCGAGCGTACATCACACTGCTCTCTTTCCATATCACGTGCTGAGGTGAGGCTAAAGCGAGCAACAGCCAGCAGATCGACTTCTTTAAACACAAAGTTAAGTGCCAAGTCTTTACGCAGTGCCGTTTCATAGCGCCATGTTGCCAACGGCTTAAGAACGCTAAGCTGCTGTGGAGACAATTGCCATGCGCCCTTGATATCAAGATACGCTTTCTCTGGCTCATGATGACGAATACGCTTAGACACCTGAAGCTCAGACTCTTGCATCGCATTCTGCCAGTAACCCGACTCCTTAAGAGCCGCTTGCAGCTTTTCAAACAAAGGCTGCAGATAGAACACATCCGCGGCTGCATAATCCAACTGCTTTTGCGTCAATGGACGAGCCAACCAATCTGTACGCGATTCGCTTTTATCCAGCGCTACTGACAAGTATTCGTTCACTAAGGTCGCAAAGCCTGTCGAAAGGCCGTGCCCTAAAAATGCCGCCATGACCTGCGTATCAACCATAGGCGTAGGGACGCTCTGGAAATGGTGTTGGAAGACTTCAATATCTTCACCACACGCATGCAATACCTTAAGCACAGAGGTGTCTTGTAGCAGCTCTACTATCGGAGTGACATCATCAATAACGGTGGTATCTATCAAGCTAAGAAGCTCGCCATCGTACATCTGCACCAAGCCAAGCTGCGGGAAAAAGGTACGGGTACGGACGAATTCGGTATCCAACATCACCGCTTCTTTTTGACGGGCTTGTTCGCACGCCTGTGCCAGAGTTTGAGTGTCTGTCACTATCTGATAATTCAAAATAGTCTCTTTATATTTCCATAATTAAAAATGCCCCTGCATTGCATGCGCTGATTGCGTCTGCTCTGCAGGGGCTTATGTTCAATATCGGTTTCGTTTAAGCCGATTTTGCTTCTTTAGCGTCAGTACGTAATTCACGACGCAAGATCTTGCCGACGTTTGTCTTTGGCAGATCTTCCATAAACTCAACAATCCTAGGTATCTTATAACCTGTTAGATGCTGACGACAATGGTTAATTAGTTCATCCTTGGTTAAAGATGGGTCGCGTTTAACTACGCAGATCTTAACCACTTCACCGGATACATCGTGCGGTTCGCCAATCGCGGCAACTTCTAGCACCTTACCATGCAGAGCAACCACGTCTTCGATCTCGTTTGGATAGACGTTGAAGCCAGACACTAAAATCATGTCTTTCTTACGATCGACAATGTGCAAGAAGCCTTCGTCATCAAACTTAACAATGTCACCCGTTGATAGCCAGCCGTCTTGAGTAATCACTTCACGGGTTGCTTCTGGACGTTTCCAGTAGCCCTGCATAACCTGCGGGCCACGGACTTGCAGCTCACCCACTTCAGTATTTTCTAAAGGCAAGCCTTCGTCATCAACGATACGAACCTCTGTAGACGGTACAGGTAAACCGATAGCGCCGTTGTAATCGACCATGTCGTGTGGACAGCCCGATACCAGTGGAGAACATTCTGTCAAACCATAGCCTTCCAGCAAAAAGACACCTGTGGTCTTTTTCCATTTATCCGCCACCGCTTGTTGAACCGCCATACCGCCGCCAACAGATAGCTTCATACGGCTAAAGTTCAGCTCGTGGAAATCTTCATTGTTGACCAAGGCATTGAACAAGGTATTGACACCGGTAATCGCGGTGAACTGTACCTTCTTCAGCTCTTTCACAAAGGTCGGAATATCACGAGGGTTGGTGATTAACAGGTTGTTGGCACCCAACTCTAAGAATAGCAAGCCGTTCACTGTCAAAGCGAAGATATGATAAAGCGGCAACGCCGTAACCACTAACTCTTTACCTTCTTCTAGCTTAGCGGCGTATGCCCCCTTGGCTTGCAGTACATTGGCAACCATATTGCGATGCGTCAGAACCGCACCTTTGGCCACGCCAGTTGTACCACCTGTGTATTGCAAGAAGGCAATATCTTCACCACTCATAAATGGCTTAACATATTGAAGGCGACGGCCTTTATGCAATGCCTTTTTGAATGAGATAGCACCAGGAAGATCGTATTTTGGCACCATGCCTTTCACGTACTTCACGACAAAGTCGACAACCGTACCTTTGGCTGTCGGTAGCATTTGTCCTAGGCTCGTCAATACCACGTTTTTCACAGAGGTATTGTCAACGATTTGCTCAAGAGTGTTCGCAAAGTTAGAAACAATAACAATGGTTTCTACTTCGGCATCATTCAACTGATGTTCAAGCTCGCGAGGGGTGTAGAGTGGATTCACGTTCACTGCAATACAGCCGGCACGAAGCACACCAAACAACGCAATGGGGTATTGCAGTAGGTTAGGCATCATCAAGGCAACTCGATCGCCCTTTTTAAGCTTTAATTCATTCTGCAAATACGCAGCAAATGCACGACTTCTTTCTTCTAATTTACGATACGTCATTACCGACCCCATATTGAGGAAGGCAGGTTGATCCGCAAACTTTAGAACACTGTTTTCAAACAGCTCGACCAAAGATGGGTAGGTATCTGGGTCAATCATTTCTGGTACATCAGAAGGATATCGAGAGAGCCAAGGTTTATTCACGTTATTACTCCTGAAAAAATAGCAACGCATTATATACGACTATCAGGTTGAATTTCTTTGTTTTATTGGGATTCCATTACAGGATAGCTGGAAAATCCAAAGGCGTTCAAATGGTGTTCACAAAAGCACACTAACCGAACAAAATTAGAGCGATTATTGCCTCAGAAATAGACCTTGGACAGGTTAAGTGGCAGTGATGACCACCCTTAATGTGTGAAATTCGCGTCGTTGGGGAACAAATTGAGCTCAAATGGGTAAAACCCGCATCACCCAAAATGAGTAGATTTGACTTAGGAAGAGCATCAACAACCTGTTTCGCATGCGCTTCTGTCATCCGATACAGGGATTCTGCCTTGAGTTTTTTATCGTGTCGCCAGCGCCAACCCTGCTCTGTTTGCTCAGAATCTCGCTCTACCAGCGGAGTGATTTCATCCGCGTTTAAAACATAACGCTTAGCGCGCAGCTGCACCATTTCCTGAAAACTTTCAAAGAAACGCGCTGGTTTTTTGCTGACTCTTTGCCGGCTCAGCACACCCTTTCTCAATCGTTCTAAACTGTTTTGTGGCGGCTCAGATATCGGGCCATAACCCTCGATTTGAACCAAGTGATCAATATTCTCCGGAAAAGCCGCGGAGTAACAACTCGCGATAAGCGCACCCATTGAATGCCCGACTAAGGTTAGCGGGCAATCGAGTTCTTTGTTAAGCTCAGTGATAACTTGATGTAGGGAATCAATATAGTCATGAAACGGATAATAGCCGCTACGCGAGTGGGAGCTATAACCGTGGCCGGGAAGGTCTAAAGAGATAAGCTGGATATCTGGGTGTAGCGAGCGCATTACGTCTATTAAAGGAGTGAATGACGCCGCATTATCTAGCCAGCCATGTAACATCAAAACACAATGTGAGGGGCTCTGTGGTTCATGACACAAAGCCGATAGCGAGTAGTCACTAACCTCAAAGGTGCGTTCTGATAACACCGTTACTCAACACTCTGCACGACGTGTCCTGTTCTAGGTCCATAGTTGACCTCGCGACAGTACAGCGAACGACAAGGGAACATGCTCAGCGGTTCATCATGCACAATCAGCTTTTCTTTGATTTGCCATAGATGGTAGCCGTCGGCATTAAGCACAGGGAATCGATATTCATACTCTCCTACTTTGCCACTCTCATTGCCGGCAGGCTTTCCTAGCACAGAGATCAAACGCCCTTTGGCGAAGGTTACAGGGTCAATAAAGCCATCCACGTAGGCAACAAAGCGCCCTTCAGGCTCTACATTAATATCCGGCTTGCCATCTTTGGCTATGGGTAGGTTCACGATTTCAAGGCGTGTTTTTGCCTCAAGATTCGTGATCTTAGCAATCACACCGCCAAGTCGTACTTCGGAGACCTCTTCGGGTGCGCTGTTCACCCAGTTACCGTAGTCGGTCACTATCTTTTCGTTGCTCGAAACAAGCGAGTCAGGCAAAGAGCTGCAGCCCGCCAACACTAAACCCAAAAGAAGAGCGGTTAATACTCGATACATACAGTCTCCGTGTACAACGTATCTAACGTGATGTGGTTATTCTCGACCCGGAAGCTTTTTCCAAGCCACCTTATCACGTAGATAAACAGGTGACGCTTCTTCCGCCCCCACTTGATTGCCATTGGCAAGCTCGTGCTGAGCCAAAATAACGATATCTTGTGATTCAGGGTATAGTAGACCGCTGTCAGTGCGCTTAAGTTCAAGCTGATTTAATTCTTCAGCGTACGCTTCCCAGCCCGTGCCCACTTGAGCCCAAACCAGTTCGCTTTTTGCAGTTTGCTGAGCAAGCTCAGCTGGAGGAATCACACACTCTTCATCTTCGATGTGCCAAACGCCAGATTCCATACGACTGAATCGACCCCAGTACACCTCACTCATGCGAGCGTCAATGGCAGCCGCCACGTTGTTTGCTTGAGTGGTACGATACGCACCTTGAGCCATTGCTTGCAGGGTAGAAACCCCCACCATAGGCAAGTCAGCACCAAAGGCTAGGCCTTGAGCAATACCAATACCAATTCTAACACCCGTAAAACTGCCAGGGCCTTGGCCGTAAGCAAGGGCATCTAAATCACCCAGTTTCAAACCTGCCTCAACCAAGAGTTGATCCACCATTGGCAAGATCTTGGTGGTGTGTTCACGAGGGGCAACCTCACCTTTAGATAACACCTCTCCGTCAACCATAATGGCTGCAGAGCAAAACTCGGTTGAGGTATCTAGTGCTAGAATTTTCGCTTTCATCTATTACTCAATTATTCGCTGTACTATTCAGCCTCGATCACGACATCGGTCGAAGGCTGTAAGAAATTTATAATGTTCGAAACGCTACGAGTGCGCGGTATCGGTGGCAGACTGGATAAAAACATCTTACCGTAATCGCGTGTTACCAAGCGATTATCGCAGATAATCAATGCACCTCTATCGCTTTTATCTCGAATTAAGCGCCCCACCCCTTGCTTCAATGCAATAACAGCATCAGGGAGTTGCACCTCATAAAAGGGTTCGCCACCGTTGAGTTTACAGTCCTCAATGCGCGCCTTTAACAGCGGGTCATCAGGGGCGGTAAACGGCAATTTGTCGATAATAACACAGCTTAACGCGTCACCTCTAACATCTATCCCTTCCCAAAATGCTCCGGTGGCCACCAGCAAGGCATCGCCCAGTTCAGTAAACTCTTTTAATAACGCCTGCTTACTGCTCTCCCCTTGCATTAGCACAGGCAAGTCTAGTCGTTGTCTGAAGCGTTCAGTGAGATCTTTCATCATGGCGTGCGAGGTGCATAAGAAGAAACAGCGCCCTTTGTTGGTCTCAATAACCGGCGTCAATATAGACACCAGCTTTTGCGCCATTTGCGGGCTGTTTGGCTCAGGCAAATAGCGAGGCACGCACAACCTTGCTTGTGACTGATAATCAAAGGGACTGCTCAAGGCTAAACTGTTTTTCGCCTTTAATCCCAAGCGAGAGGTAAAGTGCTGAAAGTCGCCCGATACCGACAAGGTCGCCGAAGTAAACACCCAACTTCCGCCATGTGCATCCACTTGCTCTTGAAACTTATTAGCGACTGAAAGCGGTGTAATGTTCAATGAAAAGTGTCTTGGGGTGCATTCAAACCAGTAGGAATACCCCATGATCGAGGTATCGCAAACCCGCGTTAAGCGGTTTTGTATCTGAGTGACGCGATCAAACGCCGTATCTAAAAGCTGGCTGCGACCTAGCGCCATTTTGAGCACATCACGGCACAGCTGCAGTGCGTCTTGCAGGCGCTCCATCTCTCGTTGTAGCTTTTGATTTTTCAGCGCGTCGCGCCAGTTGCCACGAAAGCCGGGCTCACCCAGAGAAATACGCATCTCAGAGGCCGAGCTCACCAGTTTATCCGCCACCTTTTGTAGCTGACGCATGTCTTTGGCTTCCGTGCGATAACCAATCTCTATGTCTTTGGCTAAATCCGCAATCTGCTTAGAGCTAATAGACTGACCAAAGTATTGGCTGGCAATATCTGGGATTTGATGTGCTTCATCGAATATGAAGACCTCCGCCTCTGGCAACAGCTCACCAAAGCCGGTTTCCTTTACCGCCATATCCGCCAAAAACAGGTGATGGTTCACCACCACAAGATCAGCCTCGAGCGCTTTATTGCGTGCCTTAAACACAAAGCAATCGCCGAAACTCGGACATTCCTTCCCTAAGCAGTTTTCATTGTTAGAAGTAATATCTGGGATAATTCGGCTGTCTTCGGCAAGGTCTTCACATTCACCAAGGTCGCCGCTTTTTGTTGATGAGGACCAAGAACGAACCTTAACCAATTGGGTCAGTAATTGCGGATCGGAATGGTGGCCGTGACTCTCGACAATCTGACGGCTCAATCGGTCAAGGCACAAGTAATTGGCGCGGCCTTTTAACAGCGCAATACGACCCGTAAAGCCCAGTGCATCTTTCATCAATGGCAGGTCGCGGTGAAACAGCTGTTCTTGCAGGTTTTTCGACCCCGTAGAGACGATGGTTTTCTTACCGCTCAACAATGCAGGAGCAAGGTAAGCAAATGTCTTTCCAGTACCCGTGCCCGCCTCAACCACCAGTTGAGACTGCTCTTTAATAGCTTGATGGACATTTTCTGCCATCATGGTTTGCTCATCACGCGGCTGAAAGCCTGAGATCGCTTTACCTAGTGCGCCATCGGCAGAAAAAACAGTACTGATATTCACAAAAGGGGCCTTGTTGATTGAGCGAAAAAATAATTATGTCAGCTTTTACCCATTGGTGCGACTGTGAGCTTAGGGTGCTGGGCAATTTAGCCACCCGTGGAATTTGCAAGCAGGTGAAAAATTGGATAATGTCGAAGCAGACCTATTTTCATCATTTTTATTAAAGAGTCATCATGGAAAGAAAGACCCTACTCACCCATTGCTCTGACGAGCCAGGGCTGATCGCGAAGATCACCAATATCTGTTACAAACATCAACTGAACATCATTCATAACAATGAATTTGTAGACAACACCAGTGGTCACTTTTTTATGCGTACTGAGCTTGAAGGCAACTTCAACGATTCGGTATTTATGGAAGACCTAACGTTTGCATTGCCTCAAAACGCCAGCAAGAAATTGGTGGATTCAAGCAAGAAGAAGGTAGTGGTGTTGGTCACCAAGGAATCGCACTGTATAGGCGATATCTTGATGAAAACCTTTGATGGCAGCCTAAATGTGGATATCACCGCAGTGGTCAGTAACTATGACATCCTGCAGCCATTAGTAGAGAAGTTTGATATCCCGTTTCGTCACGTGAGCCATGAAGGGCTAAACCGTGAAGAGCATGAAACGAAAGTGAAAGAAGCCATCGATGGCTTTGACGCTGATTACCTAGTGCTGGCCAAATACATGCGTATCCTAACGCCAAGCTTTGTTGAGCATTACCACAATCGCATCATTAACATTCACCACAGCTTCTTGCCGGCCTTTATTGGTGCTAAGCCTTATCTTCAGGCTTATGAGCGCGGTGTGAAAATCATTGGTGCAACGGCGCACTTTGTGACCAACGATCTAGACGAAGGCCCAATCATCAAGCAAGACGTGATCCCTGTGGATCATAACTTCAGTGCTCAAGATATGGCACAAGCAGGTCGTGACGTTGAAAAGAACGTGCTGAGTAAAGCGCTAAATAAGGTAGTGAACGACCACGTATTTGTTTACGGCAATAAGACCGTTATCTTGTGATCTTCTTTGACTGAACCCCGCCCGGGGTTCAGTTTCTAACCTTGTTACGCTTGCTCTGATTCTACTATTTTCTTTAGCGGATGCGGATGCAGTTTGATACACACTCCGTCTTTCTTAAACGCTACAGTAGGATTGGCTAAACGCTCCCCTTCACCCTTCGGGCTAGACAGCTTCATCTTCATCCCTGTTTCAAGGTTAAAGCTTGGGAATCGCTGCTTGATATCTTGCAGGTATTCTTGCGCATCGACTTTATCTGATGGAATCACAAACTCGATGTGCTCCCAATCTTGAGAAGGATAGATCTTACCCTTTGCGGGATAAGGAAGCTCTAGGCAATCAATAGACCAAGCACCGGCGGTGATTGGGGTATCAAAGGCAATCACTACGATAGGTCTGCCATTGATTTGTGCCTGTGAAATGGTCGCGCCTAGCTCTGACCACGCCTCGTGAGCAAGCTTAGCAAGAGCCGAGTCATTGATTCTAAGGGCAATATGATCCGCCTGAAATTGGCTAAGGTCTAACCCTAGTTCTTGTCCCAAAACGGCTATCTTTTCAGCAAACGCATCAACCCTATCTAGCATCTGTTGTGGGTGCAGATTTGCCTGTTGTAATTGCTCCATATTCCCTACCCTTTGGTCATTTAATCCGGTTTTGGCAGAAGTTTACCTGCAACAGAGAGTTTTGCTACAGATTAATTGGATTGCACCCTTTGAGAGCACTTTTAGATCAGCGCTGATCTTGTTATCATTACCCCCATTTTTGTGAACTACGGCACGAAAGCACTTATTATTAGCTTTCTTGACACTCCTTGAATTGAAGGAATTGCGTGTGAATATCCAAGCACTTATTAACGACAAAGTATCTCAAGCACTAGAAGCAGCAGGCGCGCCAGCAGGCAGCCCAGCAGCAGTGCGTCAATCTGCAAAAGCTCAGTTTGGTGACTACCAAGCGAACGGCGTAATGGGCGTTGCAAAGCGACTAGGTACAAACCCACGCGAATTTGCTCAAAAAGTGCTTGAGCACCTAGACCTTGATGGCATCGCTAGCAAAACTGAAATCGCAGGCCCAGGTTTCATCAACATCTTCCTAAGCGAAGAGTTCCTAGCGAAGTCTGCAAAAGCAGCACTAGCGGATTCTCGTCTTGGCGTTGCATCAGAAGCACCGCAAACTATCGTAGCGGATTACTCTGCGCCAAACGTGGCCAAAGAGATGCACGTTGGTCACCTTCGTTCAACCATCATTGGTGATGCTGTAGTTCGTACGCTTGAGTTCTTGGGACACAAAGTGATCCGTGCTAACCACATCGGTGACTGGGGAACTCAGTTCGGTATGCTTATCGCAAACCTTGAGCGCGTTTCAGAGCAAGATGGCGAAGTTTCAATGAAACTGTCTGATCTTGAAGCCTTCTACCGTGAGTCTAAGAAACTGTACGACGAAGACGAAGAGTTCGCGGTTAAAGCTCGTAACTACGTCGTTAAGCTACAAAGTGGCGATGCGTTCTGCGTAGACATGTGGAAGAAGTTGGTGGACATCACCATGCAACAGAACCAACTGAACTACGACCGTCTAAACGTATCTCTAACTCGTGACGACGTGATGGGTGAGAGCCAATACAACGACATGCTAAAAGGCATCGTTGCTGACCTTAAAGAAAAAGGCCTAGCGAAAGAAGATGACGGCGCGCAGGTTGTATTCCTAGACGAGTACAAGAACAAAGACGGCGAGCCTATGGGCGTTATCGTTCAAAAACGTGACGGTGGCTTCCTATACACCACAACCGACATCGCTTGTGCAAAATACCGTTATGAAGAACTAGGCGCGAACCGCGTACTTTACTTCATCGACTCACGTCAGCATCAACACCTAATGCAAGCTTGGACTATCGTTCGTAAAGCTGGCTACGTGCCAGAAGACGTTTCTCTTGAGCACCACGCATTTGGCATGATGCTAGGTAAAGACGGTCGTCCATTTAAGACTCGTGCTGGCGGTACTGTTCGTCTAGTTGACCTTCTTGACGAAGCTGAAGAGCGCGCAGGCAAGCTTATCGAATCTAAGAACCCAGAGCTTGCAGAAGACGAGAAGAAAAACATCGCGTCTACTGTTGCTATGGCTGCGGTTAAATACGCTGACCTTTCTAAGCACCGTACCACTGACTACGTGTTCGATTGGGACAACATGCTGGCATTTGAAGGCAACACAGCGCCGTACATGCAATACGCTTACACTCGCGTAGCGTCTGTATTTGCAAAAGCTGGCGTGTCTATGGACGACCTGCAAGGCGATATCATCGTTACTGATGAAAAAGAGAAAGCGCTTATCGCTAAACTGATGCAGTTTGAAGAAGCAGTACAAGCTGTTGCTCGCGAAGGTCAGCCTCATATCATGTGTAGCTACCTATTCGAACTAGCGGGTCAATTCTCTAGCTTCTACGAAGCATGCCCAATCCTAGTAGCAGAAGACGAAGCGGTTAAGCAAAGCCGTCTGCAACTAGCAGCGCTTACAGCGAAGACCATCAAGCAAGGTCTGTCTCTACTGGGTATTGAAACTCTAGAGCGCATGTAATTCATCGAACTATCGCGGCTTAAAGTTAAGCCACTTTAGAACGAGACAAACGAGAAGGCTTGAACATCACGTGAACTGACCCCCAATAGTTGGACACCAATTATTGGGGGTCTTTTTATGTCCAAATACAACCGAGCATTGAAATGCTCAATAGCTAAACAATATCTACAAGGCGAAAGTTCTCAGGAGCTTTCTCGTCTTCATTCTATACCATCACGCCAAATACGTTACTGGGCACAAGTATTCGATATCCATGGCTCTCAGGCATTTATCCCTCATGGTTTTGCAAAGAATGCGCAAACTAAGCTCCAAGCTTTGACTCATATGTGGACGAATGGTTGGTCTATCAGTCACACTAGTGCGGTTTTAAATTTTTCTTCCTCTGGCACACTCGCTGTTTGGCTCAAACAGTATGAAAGATATGGCTTCCAGGGGCTTGAACGTAGCAGAGGACGACCCGCAATGAGTAAGCATCCTTTTATTCAAAACAAGAGCGATGATGAGAAAACACTGGAAGAGCTCAAAGAGGAGTTAGCGTACTTGCGAGCTGAGAATGCTGTCCTAAAAAAGTTAGAGGAGCTGGAACAGGAGAAGCATCGTCGAACAAAGAAAAAACGAAAGTAGTTCTAGCTCTTAAAAATCAATATCCACAACAACATCTCTTGCATGCCCTTAAATTAGCAAGAAGTAGCTTCTATTATCATGCACAGTCGAACAACGCTGCCGAAAGCTATCAAGATGAAAAACAGTTGATTGAGAAAATATATCATGACCATAAAGGGAGATATGGATATCGTCGTATTCATTTAGAGTTAAGGAAATACGACGTCAGGCTTAACCATAAGACAGTTCAACGCCTGATGGGATTACTAGGCTTGAAATCAACGGTCAGACCTAAGCGGTACCGCTCTTACAAAGGAGAAACTGGAAAAACCGCTCCAAATGTACTTAAACGGGACTTCAGTGCAACGAAGCCTGATGAAAAGTGGGTAACTGATGTCACTGAGTTTAAAGTTCAACAGCAGAAGGTGTACCTATCACCAATCGTTGATCTGTTTACGCAGGAAGTTGTGGCTTACAAAGTTGCGAAAAATGCGTGCTTACCTCTGGTCACTGACATGCTGACAGAGGCGGTTGCAACCTTAGCCAAAGACGCTAAGCCAATAGTGCATAGCGATCAAGGGTGGCAATATAGGCATAGGAAGTATCAGAAAACTCTCGCTGAGCAGGGATTAACTCAAAGTATGTCACGAAAAGGAAACTGCTTAGATAACGCAGTAGCAGAGAACTTCTTTGCCTTACTGAAAACAGAAATGTACCATAATCAGCACTTTGAAGATGCCGATGACTTAATCGCACATATTGACGAATACATCGAGTATTACAATACAAAGCGCATCAAAGTGAAACTAAAAGGCCTGACTCCGACGGAATATCGAAATCAGGCCTTAAAAGCCGCTTAACAGAAATGTCCAACTTTAAGGGGTCACTTCAACGTTCAGGCCTTTTTATTTGCCCTCAGTAAAGCCTTCCGCACACTAACCTACTGAAATAAAAACGAAATATAGATGACATTTATCTGCAATGAATAGTGTTTAGCTTATGGTCTTCATTAGTTAAACCTAAAAGGAATGTCCGTGAAACTTACACCTGTAGTTGCAGCTCTAATTATGTCCGCCAGTTCAGCAAGCTATGCTTTTGATCTGCAAACACCTGCCAATAACGATACCGACAACTTGGTGTGGACGGGTCACTTAAGCCCTGATACCGATACAGTAATGTCGGCGCTACTTGCAGCTCACATCTACGGTGGCACCGCGACAGTTCCTGAGCAAATCAACCCTGAGTCAGAGTTCGTTCTTAACTACTGTAAGGCTGAGTCTCCTCGCGTTGAATCAGACTATTCCTCATACCAAGTAGGCTTGGTGGACTTTAACCAGACTACGCAGTTAGCACCCACTATCGATCAAAACTCCATTGTGGCAGTAATTGACCACCACGCTATTGGCGGCTCACCAATCAATACCCCACAAATCGTAGCCATGGATATCCGCGGCTGGGGCTCAGCGGCAACTATCTTGGCTGATAACGCCGAAAAGCTTAACGTTACCCTACCTAAGCATCTTGCGTGTGCAGGCCTAGGCGCAATCCTATCTGACACTGTCGTATTCCAGTCTTCAACCACTACAGACTACGATAGAGAATTTGCCGACAAACTAGCGAAAATTGCAGGCATTGAAGACCTCGAAGATTTCGGCCAGCAGATGCTAGTGGCCAAATCAGACCTAAGCCACCTATCATCAGAAACCATCCTAACTATGGATTACAAAAACTTTGAATATGGCGGTAAAAAGGTAGGCATCGGCGTAGCAGAAACCCTAACGGCTCAACAGTTGATTGACCGCAAGGATGAACTGCAATCAGCGATGAAAACTTACAAAGAAGCCAACGGACTGGATCACTTGTTCTTCTCTATCACGGATACCAAAGACAAGAAAGCCAACCTACTGTGGGTTGATCAAGGTGATTACCAAGTTATCAAGACTGCGTTTAATGTTAAACCAACCTCTGACATGTTGACTCTGGATGGCGTAACTTCGCGCAAACGCCAGATTGGCCCAGCGATTCAGAAGGCGCTTGAGAGTTTGTAATAGAAGCTTTCGCTGAGCGAATAGAAATTAGAAGGGTCTGAATGTTATGCTCAGACCCTTTTTGGTGTTTGGAATAGATGAGCTAACTCGGAAATGGACAGTTCAGAGTTACGGTCAATTAATTATTTCGACTTTTTGCAATGCTTCTAGTATTTCAACCATTCTGCCGGCCTACATTTTACTGGCCAAAAACTCTAATCCAACTTTTAGAACTCCTGTCGCAATAAGACCGAACAGCCACTCTCAACCCAATAGAATCTCCTCCATTTCAGCTAGGAAATTCTCAATGAAAATACACAAACTACTGTTGCTGACGACGTTAGCAAGCTCAGTTGCCTTTGCTCAAAACGATCAAGCGGACAAGGCCTCGAAGAACTCGCTAATCCAAACACAGCACTGGCGAGTCTTACCTTCAAGATGCAATACGCATCTGGCGACCACGGTGAACAGCATACAGGGGTATTCCAGCCTTCGATGCCCTTTCCTCTAGATAATGGCGACAAGATCCTGTTTCGCCCAGCCATTGCCTATACTGCCAATGACCTAGATTACAGTGACTCAAGCGGTTTCAGTGATATCTCTTTCGACCTTGCTTATGCACCAACACTTGGTGACGGAAACCTACTCGCTGTGGGTGTATTCACTCAACTGCCGACGGGAAGTAATGGCTTTAGTGAAGAACAGTTTGCTGTAGGTCCTGAAATCCTACTCGGGAAGATAACCCAAAACTGGGCAGCGGGCCTGTTCCCTAACCACCTATGGGGTGTATCAAACAACGGTCCTTATGAAGATATAAACCGCACCTCAATGCAGCTTTTTTTAATTGGCCTGCTAGACAACGCTTGGTCTGTCGGTACCACACCCGTGATGACTTACGACTGGAATACTGACCAAGCAAAGATCCCATTAAATATCACGGTGCGAAAGACTGTCATGCTAGGTAACCGACCATGGCAATTTGGCCTTGAGGGTAACTATTACATAGAGAAAGCAGACAAAGATCCTGACTTTATGCTCAGCCTTAATATCACGCCTGTAGTCACCAACCATCTGGCCGATATTTTCTAATTTGATTTTGGGCAAGGAAGCCTGCTATATCCTCTGCTAAGTTTAAATCTTTAAAGGTTTAATAAGGCGCAAACTTGAGCTCATCTCTCGCGATACATCTTGTTGATAAATCTATGATTGCCAGCCTACACAAAGTGGCAGAACAACAGCATATTCAGCTCAGCCAAGAGTTGATCCCGGCGGATTTCTTTATTGACGCTAGAGAGCAACACCTCCCTGATACAGTGTTCAAGTATCTTATCTACCTTCTGTACTCAAAGCTTACCCCTCATCAGTTTTTACAAGCGGTTGAGACCGTCATCCGTGACGACATTATTCCACAGGTGAACCAGAACCTCGGGCACTACTCCACGCTTGCAGAAGCTCTAGAACAGCATGTAATGTCTGCATCTCAACTAATGTCGGGCACCCATTTGGATAGCAAAATCCTAGGCAATGAAACCTGGTTAACTCAACCTGCTGAATCACACAAAATATGGAACGAACCTGTAGAGATCTTTTCTATCATCTTTTTGAGGCTGATGGTGGAAAGCTTTATTGGGAAAAGTCGGAAAGTAGAGAAACTGGCGCTAAGTACCCCAGAGCAGCCCGTCATTTTAAGTGAGCCTGAATTTAAGCACTGCAGCGCATTTCTTGGGCGATCCGTTACTGGTATCGCTCTTCCAAATGAACTTCTACATCAGAAGGTCCAATCCAATACTAGAGAAAGCCAAATCCAGTTCGACCACACCAAGAATCCATTCTTGATTCGGTTTCGCATCGCGCTATCACCTTATGTCAACTTTGGTCGAGTGCCTATTGAATTAGCCTGTGAGCTATTAGATGTAGGGGCAAGAACCTTGCAGAGAATGCTAGCAGCAGAATCTACCTCCTATCGCGCTGAGCTCGATTATCTGATCTTTGAGAAGGTAAAGCGCCTACTTAAGCAGACAGATTTCTCCGTCACCGATATCGCTTATCAATTTAACTATACCGACTCTTCCAACTTCGCCAGAGCCTTCAAGCGTTATGTTGGTGTCTCTCCATTGGAATATCGCCGAGTGTCGTAAAAGGACCGATCGTCGATTTTCAAATCCTTAATATAAGCCCTGTTCCCGAAACGAAATTCCTAAACGAGGTTTATATGAAAAAGTTTATTTCTGCTCTATTTCTAACTGCTGCATTTACTTCAACTGCTTTTGCTAGCATTGGTTCGAGCGCTTCTGGCCCATTGGTCGAGTGTGAACTAAACAAAGGCACTTCAGTAATGACGGGCGTAGCTTGTGAGCATGCGAAACTGAATCAAGACGCTATCGACAAGCACCATCCACATGGCGACCCATCTGAGCGTCGCGGCGGTAGCACTCACTAATCTTCCCGCCTTGGTGACATTATCATCTGTTCATTTCCACTCTTTAAGTGGTTTTGGCGAGCCTAATTGGCTCGCCTTTTTTGTGTTTTTTCCTCACCAAGTTAGCTAAGAATAGGAAATCTATTTAGTTATAACGCTGTCGTAAAATGACCGATAGATCGTTTTCAGATCATTAGTATAAGCCCTGTTCCCAAACACAATCCCTAAACGAGGTTTATATGAAAAAGTTAATTTCTACTGTCCTATTAGCATCTGTATTTACTGTACCTGCAGCTTTTGCATCAAATCCAAATACTGACCATATCACTGATACTCACACTAGCTTTACTTGGGAAGATCCAAGTGAGAAACGTGGTGGTGGTTACACCTGGGAAGACCCAAGTGAAAAACGCGGTGGTGGTTACACTTGGGAAGACCCGAGTGAAAAACGCGGTGGTGGCTATACATGGGAAGACCCAAGTGAGAAGCGCGGTGGTGGCTATACATGGGAAGACCCAAGTGAGAAGCGCGGTGGTGGCTACACATGGGAAGACCCAAGCGAGAAAAGAGGTGGCAGTTTTGCTTAACACCCAAGTTAAAGACTAGATTCATGTTTGTAAAATTGAGTCTGTCTCATAGAACCACGTCACATCAAATCGAGAAATGGATTTCCAATATCATTTTAAGAACTGGGTATATGGTTTATGTCATTACTGAGGGATCTTGACGGGATAAGTACCAACCGATTCTGTCATGCTCTTACATTCTAGTCAGGATTGATACTTGCTGCCTTACACGTCGATATTCAGAGATTGTGATTTCTTAATTCTAAGCTCTCTAGTGTTGAGGTTTTCTTCTTTCCAGATGTTTTTAATCGTGCCGATACTCACTGTGATGTCGTGTTGTTTTAACTCTTTCATCAGTTGCATCAATGTCGCATGAGGGTTTAACAGCGTCAGCTCAATAATTTTGTCTTCCGCATGCTCCGATATACGCTGCTTGTTGCGCTTGAGGGGTTTATTGATCCGTTTCAGACCTATAGGCCCTTCCTCTGCCATAATTTTCTGATAGGTGTACAGGGATTGACGGGAGCAACCAAGGATACGGGCTGCTTTAGAGATACTACCGAGCTGTTCAACGAGCTCTAGTGCTTCTATTTTTCGCTGAACCTCCTTGCCATATTCACTGCATTTACGAGGCTCAACCAGCTCCGTAATATCTAATCGGCGGTGGCCAAAATAAGCGGAGAATGTGCCGTCGAACTGACATCGGATCTCTATTTTTTGATTTTCAATGGAGTAGCGGATTGGCGAGTCGATAACATACCTTTTGTTGTCAAAGCCGAACGTGTGATCGCGTCGTATTGTTCGATACTCTTTCTGCACGCAGATGCTATTCAGATCCAAGTTAGGTGGTAAGCGCTTGAAAGCAGAGCGAGAACTTTTGGGTTGAACTCGAACCTTTTTATCCCAGTAATTAGGGATGAACTCTTCTTGTAGATAACGATTTGCGCTCTCCATGTCGATGATTTTGCGTACTCGTAACTCTGGTACGAGCCTATCTTGGAAGGTATCGAATGATCGTTCGATACGCCCTTTCCCTTGTGGTGAGTTTGCAAAGATAATTTCGATACCGAGCTCGTCACAAGCTCGTTGCATCTGAGAGAAGTTACTTCGCTTGGGACCACCGAAGATACCCGCTCTATCGACGTAGAGTGTCTTAAATACCCCTCGTTTCTCAATATAAGCTCTCATCACCCTCATACAGCCCTCGGTGGTCTCAGAGGGGAAAAACTGAGCATGAATATCACTGGTGGCGTCATCAATCATAGCGATCAAACAAGATTTCTCATCACCAAACCAGCGGTGAGGGCTCCCATCCATTTGAAGCATTAATCCCGGTAATTCCATACGCTCTCGATACTTTCTGACTCGACTTCTGCGTCGCTTTGCACGTTTAACATGATGGATATCGTGAGCCCAAGAGCGTAAGGTCTCACGCTTAATGGCGATACCTTCGTTCTTTCTTAGGACTTCAGAAAGATGCTGCAGATTGAAATCGAAGTACTTGGTTTGTATGAGGTTTTGGACTTCTTTCTTGAGCGATTCTGGGATTTTATTGGCTGGAGAACGCCCTCGATTTCCATGAATGATGAAGCGAATACCTTCTTTCCGATATCGACTAAGGTAACGTTCAACAGTTCTCCGAGACTTGTTGAGCAAAGTAGTAGCACTGTTGATGCTGATTTTTCCATCGACAATTTTACAGATAATATCGACAGTAAATTGGGATTTAGAATCCATATAGAACATCCTTCGCTCCCTCTAAAGCTCCATTGATTACTTTAAAAGGTAAGCTAAATGAGTTCCGTCAGAATCCCTCGGTAGTTAACGTAATGACAAAGTCGCTTGGTAATTAAGGTACGACAGAATCCCTTGGTGATCACACTGGGTATATGGTTTATCTAACAAGCTTTTGGACAAAGGCGAGTTGGTGAGATTAGGAGCTTGTTAGATTTCGGATTAGCTGAGGTATTGAAAAGTAACGCTAAGTTAACGAGCCAAAAACCATGGCATATACTTTCACGAAGTGAAAATGCCAAGCGTTTTTGGTCACTGTTAAACGCCTTGTTATAACACTACTCTGGCGGTTTCGCTTTCTCTCCAAGGTGCTGGGTAAACCTTAGTAAATAACCATCTAGATCTTGTATTAGAAACTCTCGTTCACCTGATAGCTTTTCACCAATGTCATACCATGTTTCTTTTAAATCACGGAAAAAACGTACGTTAGCTTTCTTCAATCTTTCAACTAGCGGTTCTAAGTCTGAAAGCTCTATTTGGAAGTTTACTCCACGTCCTAATGGAGTAACTAACTCACCTGTAATCCACCCTGAATCCGTGATTTGTTCGAGCATGATCTGAACCTGTTCTTGTTCAAGGTATACAAAGTCAGGATTTTCTCGCTTAATACGCACAGAGAAACCAAGCACATCGACGTAAAATGATAACGACGCTTCAAAATTGCGTACCGATAATTCGGGAACCATAGGATTCCAGTATTCTTCCATAATCTATCCTTGCTATATGCTGTAATACCGCTTGTGTTATAACATTCTTAATAAGAGGTCTGCTCGTTTTTCTGCTTGCCTAACTTTCATTCAGGCTAGCATAAACCACTGAAATATAAAGCATATGCATCACTTTCAGCATTTTGTCTTTACATAAAAACGAGCGTGCGTGTTATCTCTTTTTCACAATGTTCGTTATCTCAGATAGGACAAGCAATAAGCCTATAATTAACAATGGCTTATTGATTTTTCTATCGACAAAACGAGACTGAATCCTCGACAAAATAAGCCATTTTTATACTTTGCAGTCAGATAAACCTAATAAACTGTACAAACAGTTACGTCATAAGACTGACACTGACATAGCTATTCCTACACATTAGAAAAACTTACTTCGATTGGTAGTAGTAAAATGTGTAGAGTAAATGGTCTAAGCGGTTTTGGGGCATTTTCGTGTTTCATGCCCCCTAGGCACACCTTTGGACATAAATGAGCTACAGCTTTAGCTAAACTTGCCGTTAACGGATTAGCCGAGGTATTGCAAAACCACTAATGTAGTGGCCACACTTATTCAGCCACTACATGCAGACAAACTTGGTCGCTGTTTGGGTTTGCTACCGTTTAACAATCTTCTGTATTAATCAGCACTCGCGGACGAACACCTTCTGTAGAAGCTCTTTCATACTGAATATGACAAAGGAAACTTTGGTCATGCTCACCAAAGTCGGCAAGGTATATGCGAGTATTCCAATTACCTTTAACATCATAATCATCCTCCAATACCCACTCCTTCCCTTCAAAACCCTCAACAAACTCTTTTAATGTCTCGTCGTCTGCTCTCATATAACCGTAGGTGATTTGAGTTCCTGGATATCCAATTTCAGTGCCATCTAAATCTTCTTCCGTCTCTACTCCTTCAATAGCCGTTTTGCTATAGACTAAACTATTCGCATCTTGAATCGCACCTATTGCACCTTCTAGCGCAGCAATTCTTGAATCAATTTGTAAATCTAAAAATCTTGGCATTGCCGTTACGGCTAAAATACCTAAAATCACGATGACTACAACCAATTCAATTAGGGTAAAACCTTTATTTTTTGACATAAAAATCAAAGCCTTGTAAATAGAATTAACAAATAAGCTACTTGAATTTTCGACATAAAAACTCAAAGTGGGAGGGGATCATAACTTGTCCAAAAAGTAAGCTGAAATTACACCTAGACATACCTAATATAACTACACGTAATTTAGTGTGTGTGATTGTAGTGACACACTGAAATTGGCCACATTGTTAGAATTCTAGGTATGAGGAAAAGTAAGTTAAATTGCAGGGTTTGAAACTGAGTTCAATCCCTCTCTAGCTCACAATGGGGCAAAACCTTGTTATCCAGAAAAACAAAAACCTCTGCATGTATGACTACAAACAGAGGTTTTTCATTGTTAATTGCTACTACTTCAGAGGGTCATTATCCGGCAACACGCTGTGCATCCAAAGCGCTAAGCGGTGCTTGATGTTAGGACCGTCTAGCTTATTGTCTGGCAATGGCGTGATTTGATTTACGCCTACTAGAAACAGGTACACACCTTGCGCCTTTAATGGTCCTGTCGAACTCGGCAAATCAATGCCTTGCATCTTTGCCATCTTCAAACCGACTTCTATTGCCTTTTTTACTAGCTTGTCTTCATTGTGAATTTTTGCGGTTTTTGACATATCGAGCTCATCCTTTGCGTTGATTTACAACTGAGTATATCAAAGGCTAAGAGACTCACGCTCACGCAAATCTCAAGTTGAGAAGTGAGTCTCAGGCCGCTTGCATTAACGTTCGATTGCTAGAGCGTCTGGTTTCATAGATGAGCTGCGCTAGTAAAAGCACACCGGTAACGCCAAGGCCGACACCAATACCACCCCAAATACCGGCTAAACCATAAGCCTTCATCAAGTACCATGCGGCTGGCAAGCCAAATGCCCAGTAACCGATTGCCGTCATTATGGTTGGCACCATCACTATCTTCATTCCGCGAAGCAGGTTAATGGCGAGTAGCTGCCATGCATCCACCACAAAGCATAATGCCACTACCCAGATCATCGACGTCAACAAAGTGGTCAGTTCATGACTGCCCTCTGCATCCAACTGGAATAGATTAGCAATGGCTTCAGGCCACACGATAAAGCCAAAGGCGATCACAAAGCTCAGCACGGTTACTGCTACAAAGCTCTTCTTGGCGATGGTTTTGATGCCATCGTAATTGTTCGCACCGTACTCTTTGCCCACCAAGATGGCAGAGGCTTGTGCAAAGCCAAAGTTGATGTTCCAGGTAAAGGACAAGCACTGCAGTAAAATTTGGTGTAATGCTAAAGATGCCACACTAATCATACCCGCCATCAAGGTGCCACCATAGATAAGGCCGTGCTCCAGCATGCCCGCTAAGGCAATTGGCATACCCATAGACAAAAGCGGTCCCATGAGTCTTGGGGTGTACTCGTGCATATTTTGCCAAGGTGCAAAGCGTTGGTATTTGCTTTGACGAAATACCCAAGTGCCGTAACCCACTAATACGAACCAAGCTGCGATTGCAGTACCGTAGCCAAGGCCTGCAATACCCCAATCTAAAGTAAAGGCAAGGAAGTAGCTGATTGGCACATTGATGATTACCGTCAGAATCGACATCACCATCACTGAGCGCACATCACCAAAGGTGCTAGTAAGCCCGCGCAGAACAAGCAAAAGCAGCGTTGGCAACATTGCCCACTTCAATGCGCTCAGATACAGCATTGCGATATCTATGACTTCTGGTGATTGTTGAGCTTTCGCTAACAGTTGAGGTGCATACAAGAAGCTAAAACTCAGTGTGACCGCTAGCAGAACAGAAAGCATCACTGCGCCTTTGACCGCAAAGCGGATCTGCTGCTGGCCAAATTCAGGGCGCGCAATACTCTGCCCGTAAGCGATGGCAATCAAATTGGCGACACAACCCACGATGCTGCCTGCCATAAGAAAAACAAACGAATACACAGAGGCACCCAATCCACCAGCGGCGAGATCGGCAACACTGATTTGTGACATCATCCAAACATCGGTGAGTACCAATGCCATAGCGATGAGTTGGGATAATGTCAGCGGCAATGCCAGTTTAAGAATGTTTTTCATACAGCCCTCTATGATTTGGGCTCAAAGTACTGCTAATTGAGCTAGGATTCAATTAACATTTATGTCAGTTGGCATTACCTGAGATCATGTGAAGAACTATGAAGCCTTATCCCGATATCCCTTACTCCCACAACAGCTTGAAAACCTTTGAGGCCGTTGCCCGCCACCTGAGTTTTACTGAGGCAGCGGATGAGTTGAATGTCACCCAAAGCGCCGTCAGTCGTCAGGTCAAACAGCTCGAAGAAGGCCTAGGTGTCGAGTTAATTGTGCGAGGGCATCGAAGCATCGACTTAACGCTGCAAGGCTCAGAGTTGTTTGCTGTGCTTCAGCGGAACTATCAGAGCGTACAAACCTTAATACAGTCTTGGCAACCCAATCAGCAGCAGCGAATCGTAATTAAGGCCGCGCTCAGTTATGCCACTCGCTCATTGCTCCCAAAGATACAGCAGCTGCAAGAGCGCTACCCTGAACATGAGATCGTGGTGATTCCCACTATTGATGAAGATGAAGCCCTTAAATCCACTGACTATGACTTGCTGATTCTTAACACTCGGATTCCCCACCAATATAAGAAGCGCTCTGATGTGGTGTTTTTAAGAGATGAATACATGGCGCCAGTGTGCTCTCAAGAGCTGTATTCAAAAGAAGGTAGCCTGCAATCTCTACTCACGATGCCACGATTGCACCCCACCCTTGACCATCATGACTGGAAAACCTGGCTAGCCCGTGTCGGACACAAAGACAGCGCAAAGATACGCAACACCACCTTCTTTACTCTGGATTTGGCCTTGAGTGCTTGTTTATCTAGCCAAGGAGTGACCGTGAGTGACCTGCTATTGATCTTGCCTGAGCTGGAACACGGCTATTTAGTTTGTCCTAGCAATGCACAAATCCAGCCTAGTGCTTGGCAATACTTCTGCCATTGCCGAGGTACTTCCGACATTGTTAAAGAAATTCATCAATGGATTCAAAGAGAAACGGCAAAGGAGTTGAAGACATTAGAGAGGTTAAGCAGAGAATTTGGCTGGAATAGCGTTTAAACGCAATTATAGGCAACTAAAGTGAATATAAATGCAGAGGTAATATCTAAATAACCAAGCGATAGATTTGAGTTCGTAAGCCACAGAGCTGTTCAAGAACAAGAGACTTTAAGACAGAAAGTGGCGCTAAAACACGTAAAGTTCTTTGAACGACTCAAGCGGAAACATTTTTCAGAGAGGTGTTTTTAGGGGCAATCAGCTAATGATTGTGCAATAAACTAGCGATTAACTGCAATTATGCGATCAATGCCCGATAAATGTACTTTTAAGGGTTTCAACTTTACTCACAAACTGGTTAACTTGCCACTCTTAGAGCGTCACTCAAAACTTATATGGTGTAAACCTTTATTTACACCCCTCTTTTTAAGGCGCCGAGTAGTAAAAACACAACATTAAATTTGGAGTAATTGTGGCGACTGGAAATGCATCAGCAGCCCCTCGTGATAACTGGGGTTCAAAACTTGGATTTGTAATGGCAGCGGCTGGTTCAGCTGTTGGCCTTGGTAATATTTGGAAATTTCCGTACACAGCGGGTGAGAACGGTGGTGGTGCATTCGTACTTATCTACCTAGCATTCGTAATCATTATTGGTTTCAGCGTAATGCTGACTGAATTTGCAATCGGCCGTCACACTAGCCGTTCTGCTGTAGGCGCATTTAAATCAACAGATAAGCGTTGGAGCTTTGTTGGTGTTATTGGTGTACTAAGTGGTCTATTGATCATGGGCTTCTACCCTGTTGTAGGTGGTTGGGCTCTAGCGTACATCCCTAAAGTGGCTACTGGCCTACTAGACACCCCTGAAGCAATCGGAGATAGCTTTGGTGGCTTCATCTCTAACCCAATCCAACCACTATTGTGGATGGGCGCATACCTAGTGCTTAACATTGTTATTGTGAGCAAGGGTATCTCTGGTGGTATCGAGAAAGCAGGCAAGATCCTAATGCCTTTGCTATTCCTTATTCTTATCATCGTAGCGGTTAAAGGTCTTTCTCTACCTGGCGCAAGCGCAGGTCTTGAGTTCCTATTCAAACCAGACTTCACTCAAGTAGATAGCCAAACTGTTCTAGCTGCATTGGGTCAAGCGTTCTTCTCCCTATCTCTTGGTATGGGTTGTATGATCACTTACGGTAGCTACCTGAAGAAGAAAGAGAACCTTGTTCAAACTACAGGTATGGTTGTAGGTATGGATACTGCGGTAGCTCTACTTGCAGGTATCGCTATGTTCCCAGCAATGTTCGCATTCAACATGGAACCAGCGGCTGGCCCAGGTCTAGTATTCGTTGTTGTTCCTCAGCTATTTGCTGAAATGGGTGGCACAGGTCTTATCTTTGCACTTATCTTCTTCGTTGGTCTAACGGTTGCTGCACTGACTTCTTCTGTATCTCTACTAGAAGTAGTTGTGTCTTACCTAATCGACGAGAAAGGCATGAAGCGTGTTAACGCTGTACTTTCTGCAAGTGCAGTAATGGCAGTGATGTGTGTGTTTGCTTCTCTATCACTAGGTGGTCTTGGTCCTAAGCTGTTCGATACAGGCGTATTCGACATCTTCGACCTACTAACTGACAAAGTATTCCTAGCGGTTGGCGGTATGTTCATCTGTATCTTCGCAGGCTGGCGTCTAAACCGTGTTGACCTAGAGAAAGAAATTACTAACGACGGTAAAGTATCTTTCCCACTATTCGGTCTATGGTACAACCTAGTTAAGTACATCATCCCTGTAGCAGTTGCTGTAGTTGCAATCGCAGGTATCCTAAGCGGCTTTGAAAGCGGCAAAGGCCCAATCATGATTCTTGCAATCGCTATCATTGGTTTGACTGCGGTAGTTTCTAAGAAGCTGTAATTGAGATAGCTGACAGCTTTAAGCTATCAGCTATCAGATAAAGATTTGAAGAGACCCTTATGGGTCTCTTTTTTTTGTCTGCAGATGAATCCAAGTAGCTGTTGCTTTAAAAACTGACAGCTGACAGCTAAAAGCTTTCAGCTATAAAAATCCATTTTCTCATCGTCTAAATTTTGCTACCTTAAACAGACTTCAGGGCGGGGCGAAATTCCCCACCGGTGGTAAAAGCCTAGCTTGAGCCCACGAGCGCCTTCACTACGTGAAGGAACAGCAGATCTGGTGTGAATCCAGAGCCGACGGTTACAGTCCGGATGAAAGAAGTGACACAATTGATTAGCGTATTGACCACCAAGCGAGCTCTCGCCTTGGTGTTAAATGCGTTTATTGCAAAACTGCACTCAAGATGCGTCTTGGGCAGTTTGGCGCATCATATTGCCTTACCTCTTAGCTCTGTTCACGTTTTTAGAAATCTAACCAGATAGCGCGTCGCTACTGGTATGAATTTGGAGATCCTCGTGGCAGGTATAGTTTTTGTAATGATCGCGGCTGGTTTATGGGCTGCTGATACCCTATTTCGTTATCCTCTTTTAGAGACTAACAGCACCCTACAGATAGTGTTCTTTGAACACATAGTGTTAGTGGTGATGATTGCCCTATTGCAAATTGCAGTGCCTAGATGGCGCTTTGCCTACATCAAGGGCTCACTGCTGCCCTTTATCTTGATTGGTGTACTTGGCTCAGCCATTGGCACCCTCGCCTTCACTAAGGCGTTTACCCTGATGAATCCGACTATAGTGATCTTGCTGCAGAAGCTTCAGCCTATCGTGGCTATTTCGCTATCGGTTATCTTGCTCAAAGAGAAGCTACAGAAACACTTTGTCCTGTGGGCGAGCGTTAGTCTTATCGGCAGTATCGTGATGATTGCGCCAGATATCATTGAGCTATGGTCAGAAGGCTCAGTTTGGCATTATGACCCGAAATTGATTGCCATCTTGCTTGGCTATGGCTCAGCATTGCTCGCCGTTGTTGCCTGGGGAGCTTCCACTGTGTATGGACGCAAGCTAACGATGATGGGCTATAACACCATGCAAATCATGTCAGGTCGCTTTGGCCTTGCTCTCGTTGCACTGACCGTTGCGATGCTTTGTTATGGTGAACACTTCACCCTATCTGAGGGCAGTTTTGTTAGCTTGTTTTATATGGTGTTGCTGTCGGGTCTACTGGGGATGTTTATCTATTACAAAGGGCTTGAAAGAATACCTGCGCGATACGGCACAATTGCAGAATTGTTCTTTCCTGTTTCCGCTGTTGCCATCAACTGGGTGGCGTTTGATGCTACATTAACTCCACAACAGATCACAGGTGCAGTAATGCTAGTGGGCGGCGCACTGATGATGAGCCGCGAGCCTAAACAAGCACTACCGGCAGAGCCTGTTACCGCATAATGACAAGGGATTATCGATGGAATTTCAACTTCATCCGCAGTTAGCAAAAGATACCAATATGATTGGTGAGTTTCCTCTGAGCTTAGCGCTGTTGCATAAAGATAACTGCGTGCCTTGGGTGATATTGGTGCCCAAGAAGCATGAGCTTAAAGAGCTTCACCACCTGCCAATGCAAGAGCAGCAACAATTCTTGATAGAATCACAAACGGTGATGCAGGCACTAGAAGCGTTATTTTCGCCCGATAAGATGAACCTTGGGGCTCTGGGCAATATGGTGCCGCAGCTGCACGTTCATCATATTGCGCGCTTTAAGACCGACCATGCATGGCCAGGGCCGGTATGGGGAAACACCAAGGGTGAATTTAGACGCGACCTGGAACAACTGCAACTGCTAGAGCAGATCAAAAAAAAGCTAGGCAACTGCGAGCAGTTTAAACCTAGCTGATTGGAAACTTAGCGTGTAGCGACGTTTACATTTGAACGTTTAAGCTAATACCTTGATTGATGGTATAGCGCACGCCCTTTTCTTGACCCTTGATGGTGTCAAACATGCGGGTGACCTTACCTTTGTTCACCCACACTTGAAGCATTGCGTCTACACCGTCTTCAGACAGACCGAAGTGATTAGCAAGCACGGCTCTCTCAGTAGTGCCGTGCTGTTCAAGGTAGGACTTGAGTTGCTGTAGTATCATAGTCGTCTACGCCGCAGATTCTTGTTCTTGGAACTGCTGTTTGCTGCCATGGTGCTTCAACCCTAAGTAGGTTGCCACCGATACGATCATCACAGCCAGTATCCAAATAGCGCTCTTTCCAGGATGAGCTGAGAAGTTCATTACTTGGTTGTAAAGCACTGCTCCAAAGTAACCCAGTCCCATAGTCCACACGGCAATAAAGCGTGCATATTGAGCACCAAACTCACGAACGTACGCACCCATCGCTGCTACACACGGTGTGTACAGTAGGATAAACAGCAGGTAAGCAAAGGCTGCATGGCCGTTAGCAAATTTACCCTGTAGGTTCGCAAACACCGACTGGTCAACTTCTTGGTCATCCGCCACGGCTTGAGTATCTGTCAGGTCACCGACTTCGATACCTAGCGGGTCACTAAAGCTCAGACCGCTTAGGTTCTCAGGAATCGACATTACTGCCTCTTCTAGACTCGCCATTAAATCAAACTCGGCTTCTTCATTAGAAGGTGAGGCGTATAGGTTGTTCAATGTCCCTACCACGGCTTCTTTTGCGAAAATACCTGTGACAATACCTACCGTTGCTGGCCAGTTGTCTTGCTCGATACCCATAGGTTCAAACACAGGAGTGATGACTTGAGCTGCCTTAGATAGAACAGAGTTCTCGCTGTCTTCGTTACCAAAACTACCATCAGTACCAATAGAGTTTAGGAAGCTAAGAATAGTCACAACCACAACGATGGTTTTACCTGCGCCAAATACAAAGCGCTTCAGTTTTTGCCATGTCTTGATAATTACGTTACGCAGACGAGGAATTTCGTAATCCGTCATTTCCATAACGAAGCTGTCATTGCTACCAGGGTAGATAGTGTTCTTCAGAATAAACCCAGTAAATACCGCGGCTAGAATACCAATCACATACAGCGCAAATACCACGTTTTGACCAGCACTTGGGAAGAACGCCGCTGCAAACAACGCGTATACCGGCAGTCGAGCACCACAAGACATAAACGGAGCCATAGATGCCGCTAAACGGCGCTCACGCTCTTGGTCTAGTGTACGGCTTGCCATAATCGCGGGTACGTTACAGCCAAAGCCTAATACCAATGGAACAAAGGCTTTGCCCGGCAGGCCCACTTTCTGCATGACTTTATCCAGTACGAATGCCGCACGAGACATGTAGCCAGAGCCTTCCAGCAGGGTTAGAAATAGATAAAGTCCGGCAATAACAGGGATAAAGGTTGCTACGGTTTGGATACCACCACCGACACCATCGGCAAGCAGAGTCACCATCCATGCAGGTAGAACTGGATCTAGCAGCGCATGAGTACCATCAACTAATACCGCGCCAAAGGCGATATCAAAGAAGTCGATAAACGCGCCACCGATGTTAATAGCAAACATAAACATCAGGTACATCACGCCAAAGAACAGCGGCACACCAATCCATTTGTTCAAAACCACGGCGTCAATCTTTTCGCTTAGGCGACGAGTGATCTTGCCTTCTGTCGTTCTGAAGGATTTAGACAGCTCATGTAAGAAGGTGAACTTTACATCAGCAATGTGCAGGTCAATATCCATATCAAGAGAATGACGTGCTTGAGCGGTCGCATCTTTTACTTCCGCAGGTACTGTGTGCATGACAAGCTGATCGTTCTCTAGGGCGCGAATAGCCAGAGCACGATTACTCACCATGTCGTTTTCAAACTGATCTTGAATATCAGACACGACTTCTTCAAATTGAGCGCCGTAGTCCAGTGCTAGAGGTTCAACCTCAATACCTGTCGCCAACATCTTGTGCAGGTCGGCTTTAAGCTTGTTGACCTCGTTGATACGAGTTGCTGTCACTGCCATAACCGGGCAGCCAAGCGCTTTAGATAAGCCTTTAATGTTGACCTTCTGACCCATGCGAGTCAACGCATCCATCTTGTTTAAGATAACAATCATAGGACGACCTAACTCACGTAGCTGTAGGGTTACGTATAGGCTTCGCTCTAAACAAGTGGCATCGATAACATTGATGATAACGTCAGCAGGCGTCGATAACACAGCGCGAGAGGCAATGGTCTCATCCAAGCTGTTGTTGTCATTACCACTGTCCAGAGCATAGATACCCGGAAGGTCTGTCAGGCTAAACTCTTCGCCAGCCAGAGAATAAAGACCGGTTTTTTTCTCAACGGTCACACCAGCCCAGTTACCGACTTTTTGGTTTGCACCGGTGAAGGCATTAAAAAGTGTGGTTTTACCGCTGTTTGGATTACCAACGGTCAGAATTGAGTAGTCCACTATGCAACCTCTACTGAAATTTGTTCTGCTGTAGATTTACGAATCGCAACGCTAACGTCTCGAACTCTCACCTGTAGTGGGTCGCCCATAGGCGCTTTGCGTACTAAAGTAACTGGCGTATTGGGAAGAATCCCCATTACCATCAGTTTTTTACGAGTAGAGCCATCTAATTGTTGCAGAGAAGAAATAGTGGCTTCTTGTCCTATTGTGAGTTCAGCGAGCTTCATAATCTAAATGCCAATCGTTATCATTTGCGTAGACTTTAACACAACTTGTTACAAAGTCACCTGTTCTAAATCAAAAAAAAGCGCCCTTTAAAAAAGGACGCCCTATGAAAGTTTCAATATTACTTATTTCAAACACGTCTCAAACTGACCAGATAGTTGCTTTAAGAAAGCAAAATAAGCACCTGGTTTATCTTCAGTATCTGTTGCCAATGGATCTAGCTCACCAGTATTCACATCACTGCCTCGCGTGACGGTTTCAATCACGGCTGGTGTATATTGCGGCTCACTAAAGACACAGTAGACGTCCCCTTCAGCTAAACGCGTTTTTATTTGGATAAGAGTTCTTGCTCCCGGCTTTCTTTCTGGGCTTACCGTAAAGTGACCTAAATGATTTAAGTCGAAGAACTCCTCAAAGTAGCCGTAGCCGTCATGGAAGACAAAGAATCCATGATCCCGTACAGGCTCAAGTTGTGCATTGATCTCGCTGGTTGTCAGCTGCAGATTACTCATGAAGGCTTCAAGATTGTCTTTGTAGTAAGTCGCATTGTCAGGGTCTAGCTCGATCATTTTACTCGCAATGGCTTTTGCAACAGTCCCTGCTTGCTTTGGACCTAACCAAAAGTGCGGATCAGTATTGCCATGATTATGACCATCATGATCGTGATGCCCTTCTTCATAATGACGAAGGTCCAGATCTGGAAGTTGACTAATGGTCAATACTTTATCTTGGCTTTCCACAATAGAAGACATGAAGCTTTCAAGTTCAGGCCCAAACCAAATCACCAGATCGGCATCGCGAACCTTTTTCACATCTGACGGACGCAGTGCGTAATCATGTGGTGACATATTGGTACCCAGTAGTACTGACGATGAAGACGCGCCTTTGGTGATCTCTTGGGTAATAAGGTGTATCGGTTTAATACTATTTAGCACCTCAATAGCTTGGGCACTAGTAACAAAGCTCAATGAGAGCAGGCATAAAAGTAAACGTTTCATCGATGCGGTTCCGTTGCAATAGCCAAATTTCTGCGCAAATGTTACTTTATATCATTCGTAATAAGCAAACGATAAGTATGTTTGCGCACTATTATTTTACTTTACTCTTTGGGTGAACACGGGTAGAAAACCCGGTTTGCACTCCAACCCATACATAGGCCTGAATGCTATGACCCAACTCGTCACCCTAAAAGACGTGACTGTTCAGTTTGAACAACGAAAGGTATTAGATAAGATCAACCTTTCAATTAATGAGTCAGAAATCACCACCCTAGTCGGTCCAAATGGCGCAGGTAAATCCACCCTAGTGAAAGTCATACTGGGACTGCAAAAAACAGATTCAGGAAAGGTCACTAAACAGAACAAGCTACGTATTGGCTATGTTCCGCAGAAGCTAAAACTTAATGAGACCTTGCCTCTTACGGTTGATCGTTTTCTGCGTTTGGCAGGAAAATACAGTCAGCAGGAGCGCCAAGATGCCCTCGCCCTTGTGGGTGCGAGCCACCTTATTCAGGCTGATGTGCATAAGCTATCAGGCGGGGAAACGCAGCGAGTGCTCTTGTCTCGAGCCCTTTTGATCAGACCGCAATTACTGGTACTCGATGAACCAGCTCAAGGAGTGGATGTACAAGGTCAGGTTGACCTTTATAACCTCATCGATACCATTCGTCATAGATTTAACTGTGCGGTGTTTATGATCTCTCATGACTTGCATTTAGTGATGGCCAAAACCGACAATGTGATTTGCTTACAGCACCATATCTGCTGTTCAGGCACGCCGTCAGCGATCTCTAATCATCCAAGTTATTTGCAGATGTTCGGCAATACCCCTGAATCCAGTCTCGCACTTTATCAACATCATCACGACCATCATCATCATGATCTCTCTGGCGATCCAGTGACAGGAGACGCGACCTCATGTCACAACCACAAACACGGACATACCCATGATTGAGTTTTTACTGCCTTCAATGCTCGCAGGCTTTGGTATCGCAATTATTGCCGGCCCTCTTGGCTCTTTCGTCGTTTGGCGAAAGATGGCTTACTTTGGCGATACCCTAGCTCATGCCTCTCTAATGGGATTAGCTTTGGGCTTCTTATTAGACATTAACCTCTATTTGGCACTCGTTGTGTGCTGTATGGCACTAGCCATAATTCTGGTCACACTACAGAGACAACAACTCGTCGCAACCGATACCTTGCTTGGTATTCTTGCGCATAGTGCGTTATCCCTAGGTCTTATTGCGGTGAGCTTCTTGGACAACGTGCGTATCGACTTAATGGGCTACCTATTTGGTGACCTTTTGTCGGTGAATAACTATGACGTCATGTTTATTTATATGGGCGCTGCTGTGGTCATGCTGCTATTAGTGGCATTTTGGCGACCACTGCTTTCCAGCACCGTAAACGAAGAGTTAGCGGCAGTTGAAGGGGTGAATATCTCACTGATGAGACTGCTGATCATGCTGATGATTGGTTTAGTTATCGCCGTGGGTATGAAGTTTGTTGGCGCCTTGATTATCTCTTCGCTACTGATTATCCCCGCAGCAACCGCAAGGCGTTTGTGCCGCAGTCCCGAGCAGATGGCGATCATGGCCTCTATTATCGGCATGATCTGTGTATGTACCGGATTGAGCATGTCTTGGTTCTACGATACACCTGCGGGTCCTTCGGTTGTGGTTAGTGCGACTGTGTTGTTTTTGTTGGCGCAGTTTAAGAGGCAGGCAGGATAGAAGCGGGGTTAAAGCTGTCAGCTATCAGCTATCAGCTATCAGCTATCAGCTATCAGAGTTTTCAATACAGCGAACATCGTCATACTGGAAAATACGGAGTATTTATCCAGTATCTTGGATAGTGAAAAATTCAACTCCGTGCTTACTAAGATCCTGCTGGGCTGGCATTCCAGTTTTCATCAGGATGACTGTAATTTAACTATTATCATTCGTATCAACCTTGTGTCATCCCGGAAAATGACTTTGTCATTTACCCGGGATCTTAGTGAGCACAAGTATTCACCACCAACAAAAAAGCCTCTGAACAATCAGAGGCTTTCGCGTATTTACATCAAAGGAAAAGCTAGATTACCAACCGGTGATCTCGCGTAGGCCTTTGCCGATGTCTGCAAGGCTTTTCACTGTCTTAACTCCAGCCGCTTCTAGCGCTTGGAATTTGTCTTCAGCTGTACCCATGCCACCAGAGATGATTGCACCAGCGTGACCCATGCGTTTGCCTGGAGGCGCTGTAACACCTGCGATGTAAGACACTACAGGCTTAGAGACGTTGTCTTTAATGAATGCCGCTGCTTCTTCTTCCGCTGTGCCGCCGATCTCACCGATCATCACGATAGCTTCAGTTTCAGGATCTTGTTCAAATAGCGTCAAGATATCGATGAAGTTTGAACCAGGAATTGGGTCACCACCAATACCAACACAGGTAGACTGGCCAAAGCCTTCGTCTGTGGTCTGCTTAACCGCTTCATACGTCAGCGTACCAGAGCGAGATACGATACCCACTTTACCTTTCTTGTGAATGTGTCCTGGCATAATACCAATCTTACACTCATCAGGAGTAATTACGCCTGGGCAGTTAGGACCAATCATCACAACGCCAGCTTCGTCTAGACGAACCTTAACATCAAGAAGGTCAAGCGTAGGTATGCCTTCCGTGATAGTCACGATAAGCTTGATGCCTGCATCGATAGCTTCAAGGATTGCATCTTTACAGAACGGCGCCGGTACGTAGATGACGGATGCTGTTGCACCAGTTGTTTCTACTGCATCACGTACTGTGTTGAACACAGGTAGACCAAGGTGAGTTTGACCGCCTTTGCCCGGTGAAACACCACCGACCATTTGCGTTCCATATTCGATCGCTTGCTCTGAGTGGAACGTACCTTGACCACCAGTAAAGCCTTGGCAGATAACTTTAGTATCTTTATTAATTAGTACAGACATTATTTGCCCTCCGCTGCAGCTACTACTTTTTCCGCTGCTTCAGTCAGAGAGTTTGCAGCAATAATGTTTAGACCACTTTCTGCCAGTTTCTGTGAGCCTAGAGGGGCATTGTTACCCTCTAAACGAACTACTACTGGAACCTTAACGCCCACTTCTTCAACTGCACCGATGATGCCATCAGCAATCAGGTCACAACGTACGATACCGCCAAAGATGTTGACGAGAACCGCTTTAACATTGCTATCAGATAGGATGATCTTAAACGCTTCAGTTACACGCTCTTTAGTCGCGCCGCCGCCTACGTCTAGGAAGTTAGCAGGTTGGCCGCCGTGTAGGTTTACGATATCCATCGTACCCATAGCTAGGCCTGCGCCGTTTACCATACAACCGATGCTGCCATCTAGCGCAACGTAGTTCAGTTCCCACTGAGCTGCGTGTGCTTCACGCTCATCTTCTTGAGATGGATCGTGCATTTCACGAAGCTTAGGTTGACGGTACATAGCGTTTGCATCGATGTTGATCTTGCCGTCTAGACAAAGCAGGTTGTTCTCTGCTGTTACAACTAATGGGTTGATCTCTAGAAGTGCTAGATCGTATTGAGCGAACATGTTGCCAAGACCCATGAAGATCTTCACAAACTGTTTGATTTGGTCGCCAGAAAGGCCCAACTTAAACGCAAGCTCACGGCCTTGGTAAGACTGAGGACCAACCAAAGGATCGATAGCCGCTTTGTGAATCAACTCTGGAGTCTCTTCGGCTACTTTTTCAATCTCTACGCCACCTTCAGTTGAAGCCATGAACACGATACGACGTGAAGCACGGTCAACAACAGCACCAAGGTAAAGCTCGTTAGCGATGTTAGACGCTTCTTCAACCAAGATCTTCGATACTGGCTGACCATTCGCATCTGTTTGGTAAGTCACTAGGTTTTTGCCTAGCCACTTTTGAGCAAACTCTTTAACACCATCTTTGGTATCGTGCAGTTCAACACCGCCCGCTTTACCACGGCCACCAGCATGCACTTGGCACTTGACCACTTTCTTTGCTGTGCTAATGCGACCTGCTGCTTCGAACGCTTCTTGTGGCGTATCGCAGGCATACCCTTCTGGTACAGGTAGCCCAAATTCAGCAAACAGTTGTTTAGCTTGATATTCATGCAAATTCATTAGTATCTTCCATTCCTTTTTAAACGAGTGCTGAGCGCTCGCCTAAATAATTTCCTCTCGCTAAAGATTGCTCTTTAACAGGTGTAGGGTACTTCTTGAGCTATGACCCGAAGGTCTAATAAGGGTGCCAAGGGGCACCCCTAATTCTTAATTAAACATCCAATAGAAGACGTGCTGGATCTTCTAGTAGTTCCTTGATGGTTACCAAGAAGCCTACTGATTCACGGCCATCAATCAAACGGTGATCGTAAGACAGAGCCAGATACATCATTGGTAGGATTTCAACCTTGCCATCGACAGCCATTGGGCGATCTTGGATCTTATGCATACCCAAGATAGCGGCTTGTGGTGGGTTGATGATAGGTGTCGACATCAGAGAGCCAAACACGCCACCGTTAGTGATAGTGAAGTTACCGCCAATCAACTCATCAACAGTTAGCTTGCCGTCACGGCCTTTGATTGCCAGCTCTTTAATGCCCTTTTCAATCTCGGCAAAGCTGAGTGTGTCACAGTCTTTTAGCACTGGAGTCACTAGGCCACGCGGTGTAGATACCGCCATGCTGATATCGAAGTAGTTATGATAAACAATATCATCACCATCGATAGACGCATTCACTTCTGGGTAGCGTTTCAGTGCTTCTGTCACAGCTTTCACGTAGAAAGACATGAAACCTAGGCGAGTGTCATGACGCTTCTCAAATGAGTCTTTGTACTGTGCACGAAGGTCCATAATTGGCTTCATGTTCACTTCGTTGAACGTCGTCAGCATTGCTGTGCTGTTCTTCGCTTCTAGCAGACGGTTTGCAACTGTCTTGCGCAAGCGAGTCATAGGCACCCGTTTTTGCGTACGAGCTGCTGCAGGTAGCTCAGGCTCAGCAACGGCTGCAGGTGCCGCTTTTGCTGCTTTAGCCGCGTTCGCTAGGTGTGCATCGACATCTTCACGAGTAATACGACCGCCAACACCTGTGCCTTTCACATCGGATGGGCTAAGGTTGTGTTCAGCTAGAAGACGACGTACAGCAGGGCTCAATGCCTCATTGCTCTCTTCTGTCAAAGACGCCTTATGACGCTTATCTGGAGAGGCTTCTGTATCTTCAGTGCTGTCTTTCGTTGGCTCGCCAGCAACAGCGCCAAGTTTGATCTTTGCAAGAAGTTGCTTTGAAAGAACTGTTGCACCTTCTTCTTCGAAAATTTCTTCAAGAACACCCGCTTCTGGAGCGGGTACTTCAAGGACAACTTTATCAGTCTCGATATCAACCAATACGTCATCACGCTCTACTCTTTCACCTGGCTTTTTGTGCCAAGTTGCAACGGTAGCATCTGCAACTGATTCAGGTAAATCAGGAACCAGAATTTCAATTGTCATTTGTTGGGCTTCCTTATTCTTCTAGTTCTTTATCAATTGTAAGAGCGTCATTGATTAACGCTTTCTGTTGTTTCAAGTGAACTGACATATAACCAACCGCTGGTGATGCAGAGGCAGGACGACCTGCATAGCTAAGGGTTGTGTTAAATGGCGTTGCTGCTCGGAAGTTGTGCTGGCTCGAATACCAAGCACCTTGGTTTTGTGGCTCTTCTTGACACCAAACGAAGTCTTTCGCTTCGGGGTAAACCGAGATCACTTCACGAAGGTCCGCTAGCGGGAATGGATATAGCTGTTCAATACGAACAATCGCTACATCATCAAACTCACGCTTACGTCTCTCTTCTAGTAAGTCGAAGTAAACCTTACCCGAACAGAATACAACGCGGCGTACCTTAGCGTTATCTAACTCATCCACCTCAGGAATCACCGATTGGAAGGTTCCTTCCGCTAGGTCTTCTAGAGACGACACACACTGCGGGTGACGCAATAGCGACTTAGGTGACATCACAATAAGAGGACGACGCATTGGGCGCACTACCTGACGACGCAGCATGTGATACACCTGCGCAGGGGTCGATGGCACAACAACCTGCATGTTCTGTTCAGCACACAACTGTAGGTAGCGTTCTAGGCGAGCCGATGAGTGCTCTGGGCCTTGCCCTTCATACCCATGAGGTAGCAATAATGTAATACCACATAGACGATTCCACTTTTGCTCACCAGAAGAGATGAACTGGTCAATCACTACCTGAGCGCCGTTGGCGAAATCACCAAACTGAGCTTCCCAAATAGTCAGGCCACCCGGCTCTGCGGTGGTGTAGCCATACTCGAATGCCAATACTGCTTCTTCGGACAATACTGAATCGAACACTTGGAACGGGCCTTGCTTATCATGGATATTCGCAAGTGGAACGAAGGTGCTGGCATCTTCTTGGTTGTGCAATACCGCATGACGGTGGAAGAAGGTTCCACGGCCTGAGTCTTGACCTGAGATACGGATGCGTTTTCCGTCATCCACTAAGGTGGCATAAGCTAATGTTTCTGCCATACCCCAGTCGATGGCTTTCTCGCCTTCGACCATGGACTTGCGGTCGTTATAAAGCTTATTTACGCGACTTTGCAGTTTGTGGCTATCTGGGTAATCACAGAGCTTGTTGCCCAGTTCTTTAAGGCGAGTCAGCTCATACTTGCTGTCCCACTCCATATCCCATTCATGGCCTAGATAAGGAGACCAATCCACTGAATGCAATGCCATTGGACGCCACTCTTTTACCACCACTTCACCGTGGTCGAGGGCATCTCGGTATTCATTCACCAGTTGCGTCGCAGTATCGATACCAATCTCTTCGCGCTCCATCATCACATCAGCGTACAGCTTACGTGGCGTTGGGTGCTTTTTGATTTTTTGGTACATCAACGGCTGTGTTGCATTCGGCTCATCGGCTTCGTTGTGACCATGGCGACGGTAACAAACAAGGTCGATAACAACATCACGCTTAAACGTGTTGCGGTAATCAAGGGCAATGCGCGTTACAAACGCTACTGCTTCTGGATCATCAGCATTCACGTGGAAGATCGGTGCCTGTACCATCTTAGCGATATCAGTACAGTACATGGTTGAGCGCGTATCACGAGGGTTAGAAGTTGTGAAACCAATTTGGTTGTTCACAACGATACGAACCGTGCCGCCCACTTGGAAACCACGCGCTTGAGACATGTTAAACGTCTCTTGCACCACACCTTGACCTGCGATTGCAGAGTCACCGTGGATAGTAATTGGTAATACCTTTGAACCATTCTTGTCACCAAGACGGTCCTGACGAGCACGTACTGAACCAATAACTACTGGGTTAACGATCTCTAGGTGAGAGGGGTTAAATGCCAATGCTAAGTGAACATTACCGCCTGGAGTGGCAAAGTCAGCTGAGAAGCCTTGGTGATACTTAACATCGCCGGTACCCCACGTTTCATCGTGCTTACCCGCAAACTCATCAAACAGGTCCTGAGGTTTTTTACCCAGAACGTTGACTAGCATGTTCAAGCGACCACGGTGAGCCATGCCCACAACGACTTCACGCATACCACTGCGACCGGCATGACGAATCAGCTCTTTAGTCATAGGGATAAGTGCGTCACCGCCTTCTAGAGAGAAGCGTTTTGCGCCTGGGAATTTAGCGCCAAGATAGCGCTCTAAGCCTTCGGCTGCGGTAAGTTCGTCAAGATAGGTGATCTTCTCATCAAGAGTAAATTCTGGTTGAGATTGAACCGATTCAAGGCGTTGCTGAACCCAACGTTTCTGTTCTGTGTTGGTCATGTGCATGTATTCTGCACCGACGGAGCCACAGTAAGTTTTGTTGAGCGCTTTATAGAGGTCTTTTAACTGCATGGTTTCTTGCGCTACCGCAAAAGAACCGACGTTAAAACTTTCGTTGAGGTCGTCTTCGGTAAGACTGTGGAACGCAGGGTCTAGTTCAGGCTGAACTGGGCGTTCCCACAAGCCTAGTGGATCCAGATTGGCCGCTTGGTGGCCTCTAAATCGATAGGCGTTAATAAGTTGAAGTACCCTTACTTGTTTTGCATCGACATCAGGATCACTTACTTGGACATTATAATGCTTAGTCTCTTGTGCAAGTCTGCGAAAGTAGTCACGAACACGCGTATGAGATTGCTCCCCTTGCTCTGATGCCTGCACTGGCAGTTCATCAAAAACGCGTTTCCATTCCTCACTCACCAGATCTGGGTCACTTAGATAAAGTTCGTAGAGTTCTTCTACGTACGTTGCATTGGCGCCTGCCAAGTGTGAAGACTCGAGCCATGCCTTCATCACACCGTTATGCATATATTCCCTTAACCTGTAGATTAATACTTATTGTTTCGGTCTTTGCCGAACTTCTGCCCAAACCTAAATGTTTGGCTATGACGGGCTAAACAGTAAACTCTGAAAAGCCCGTAATTTCAATAATCTATACCGAACGATTGACCAACATTGTCTTAATATGCCCAATCGCTTTGGTAGGGTTCAACCCCTTAGGACATACACTGACACAGTTCATGATGCCATGACAACGGAAAACACTAAATGCGTCGTCTAGATCGCTCAGTCGTTCATCAGTTGCCGTATCTCGGCTATCAATTAACCAGCGATAAGCCGCTAAAAGACCCGCAGGACCAATGAACTTATCCGGGTTCCACCAGAATGATGGGCATGATGTGGTACAACATGCACACATGATGCACTCATACAAACCGTCAAGGTGTGCACGCTCTTCTGGAGACTGTTTATGCTCACGCGATGGTGGCAATTCGCCGTCTGAAATCAAGAACGGTTTCACCTTGGCGTAATTGTCATAGAACTGAGTCATATCAACAATCAAGTCACGCACAACAGGCAAGCCTGGTAGCGGACGAATCGTCAAGGTATCGCCTTTTAAGGCAGACAGTGGCGTGATACACGCCAAACCGTTCTTACCATTCATGTTGAGGCCATCACTGCCACACACACCCTCACGACATGAGCGACGGAAAGAAAGCGATGGGTCTTGTTCTTTCAACAAGATCAACGCATCCAACACCATCATGTCCGACCCTTCTTCCACGTCTAGCGTGTACTGTTTCATGTAGGGCTTGCTGTCTACGTCTGGGTTATAGCGATAGACAGAAAAATTCAGGTTCATATCTCGCTCCCTTAATAGGTTCTAGCTTTCGGTGGAAACGCTTCGCGATGCACAGGTTCCATGTTCACGTCACGCTTAGACATGCTCTCCGTTTCCGGGTTATAGATTGAGTGACATAGCCACTGCGAATCATCACGGTCTGGGTAGTCAAAGCGAGCGTGTGCGCCACGGCTCTCTGTACGGTAGTTCGCAGCAACAGCCGTTGCTACAGCGGTTTCCATCAAGTTGTCTAGCTCTAGACACTCAATACGTTGTGTATTGAATTCTGTTGATTTGTCGCTAAGGTGCGCATCTTGCAGACGCTCACGGATAACACGCAGCTCGTCAAGACCCGTTGCCATCGCTTCACCTTCACGGAATACCGAGAAGCTGTTTTGCATGCAGCTTTGCATGTCTTTACGAATCTGAGCAGGGTCTTCGCCGCTAGTGCTGTTTTCCCAGCGCATAGTACGAGCCAGAGAAGCTTCAATATCCGACTCTGAAACTGGACGTGCTTCTGATTGAGCTGCCAGCGTATCGCCAAGGTGCAGACCAGTAGCTCGGCCAAATACCACCAAATCAAGTAGCGAGTTGCCACCTAGGCGGTTAGCGCCGTGTACTGATACTGATGCAATTTCACCACAAGCGAACAAGCCTTGTACTTCAACATCAGAACCGTTCGCATCTAGCTTGATTGCTTGACCAGACACCTGCGTTGGTACGCCACCCATCATGTAGTGACAGGTTGGGATAACCGGAATCGGTTCTTTTACTGGGTCAACGTGAGCAAAGGTGCGTGATAGTTCACAGATACCTGGCAGACGTGACTCGAGTACGTCTTTACCTAAGTGATCCATCTTCAGCTTAATGTGTGGACCCCAAGGACCATCACAGCCACGACCTTCACGGATCTCGATCATCATTGAACGAGCCACTACGTCACGACCAGCTAAGTCTTTCGCATTCGGAGCATAACGCTCCATGAAGCGCTCGCCGTCTTTATTAAGAAGGTAACCACCCTCACCACGACAACCTTCGGTCACAAGTACACCTGCACCTGCAATACCGGTTGGGTGGAACTGCCACATCTCCATGTCTTGCATAGGGACGCCTGCACGAAGTGCCATACCAACACCATCACCGGTATTGATGTGAGCGTTAGTGGTGGAAGAATAGATACGACCTGCGCCGCCGGTCGCTAAGATTGTGGCCTTCGACTTGAAGTAACACATCTCGCCAGTTTCCATGCAGATAGCCGTACAACCCATGACTACGCCGTCTTGGTTTTTCACCAAATCAAGGGCGTACCACTCACTGAAAATCGTGGTTTTGTATTTGATGTTCTGTTGGTATAGGGTGTGCAGTAGTGCATGACCTGTACGGTCAGCTGCCGCCGCAGTACGTGCAGCTTGCTCGCCACCGAACTGTTTTGACTGGCCGCCAAACGGACGCTGATAAATTGAACCGTCTTCAAAGCGAGAAAATGGAAGACCCATTTTTTCTAGCTCAATGACAGATTCTGGACCGTTCTTACACATGTATTCAATAGCATCTTGGTCACCAATGTAATCCGACCCTTTAACGGTGTCGTACATGTGCCATTGCCAATTGTCTTCATGTGAGTTACCCAGAGCAACGGTGATACCACCCTGCGCTGATACTGTGTGAGAACGAGTAGGAAATACTTTTGATAACAATGCGCAAGTCAAACCTTGCTCAGAGATTTGTAGTGCTGCACGCATGCCTGCACCACCAGCACCAATGACTACTGCATCAAATTCGCGAACTGGAATCGTCATTTATGCCCCCCAAAGAATAAATAGGCCAGAGAAGAAATAACCTAGTAGCACTGCAATGAGAACCAGTTGCAGACTACCGCGCAATAGCGCCGGTTTAATGTAGTCGGTCAGTACCTGCCATAAACCAATCCATGCATGAATCAGAATGCAGAACAACGCGATCATGGTGAAGATCTTGGTGAACAGTCCACCAAAGAAGTTGCTCCACTCCATATACCCTATGTCACCTGAGATCAGGAAAAATCCACATAAGTAGATGGTGTAGAGGGTCAGGATGATTGCGGTTGCACGAACCAGCAGGAAATCATGGACGCCATTGCGTCCAAATGAAGATACGTTATTTACCATACGATTATCCCCGCAACGAGTGCTAGAACGCCGGTAATGATGAAGGAGATCTGTGCACTTTTAGCACCGCTCTCTAGTTCTTCAAAATACCCTAGGTCTTGGCAAAGGTGTCTGATACCGCCCACGATATGGTAGAAAAGCGCAGTTAGTATTCCCCACAAAATGAATTTAACGAAGAAGCCATCAACGTAACTGGCCGCCTCCATAAACCCTTTAGGTGATGACAGAGAAATGGAAAGTAACCAAAGTAAGATTCCGACAGCGACAAAGGTGATAACACCAGATACCCTGTGCAGGATCGAAGCAATGGCAGTGATCGGGAAATGAATCGTCTGGAGGTCCAGATTGACAGGTCTTGTTTTTTTCTTGTCCACGGCGTGCTCACTCAGCTCCTTTGAGCAGTTTTACAAATTGTAAACATTTGGGCTTCTTTAGCAGAAATTTAACAAAAACTTACATAACTATGGGTCGCCCCTGAATGTTTTGTCACTTTGTTAGTCTATAAAATAGAAAACTCTCCCTTAGCAAAGCCGATATCATAGGGAGATGAAACAAAGATATAGCTTAGATTTCAGCGCCACTATACGACCGTTAACAAACCAATACAATTGCATTAACAAATAATGTTACATAGACCCAATTTTTATTAATTCTACGTATAGAAACCTAAACAAGTGCACACAAAAAGGTATATAAATTGACTTCTCGCCCGAAGATCAGTACAAATTTGGTGCACCATTGAATCAAGATGGAAAATAAAATAACAAAGGAGAATGTTATGGCAGATAAGCAAGCGACTCTGACTATTGAGGGTCAAGCGCCTATCGAATTGCCGATTATGAAGGGAACCGATGGCCCAGACGTGATCGATGTTCGTACATTGGGAAGCAAGGGTTACTTTACCTTTGACCCTGGTTTTCTTGCCACTGCATCTTGTGAATCTCAAATCACTTACATTGATGGTAACGCGGGCATTCTATTGCACCGTGGTTTTCCAATCGATGAATTAGCAAACAACGCGGATTATTTGGAAGTTTGCTACATTTTGCTGTACGGAGAAGCCCCAACTCGTGAAAAATACGAGGATTTCAAGAAGATTGTAACGCGCCATACTATGGTGCATGAGCAAATCGCAAGCTTCTTTCACGGCTTCCGTCGCGACGCCCACCCAATGGCGGTAATGTGTGGGGTAGTTGGTGCACTAGCGGCCTTCTACCACGATTCACTAGACATTAATAATGATAAACACCGCGAGATTGCGGCATTCCGACTGTTGTCGAAAATGCCAACACTAGCGGCAATGTGCTACAAGTACAGCATAGGTCAACCATTTATTTACCCAAGAAACGACCTAAGCTATGCAGAAAACTTCCTTCATATGATGTTCGCAAATCCTTGTGAAGAATATGAAGTAAACCCTGTTGTTGCTCGTGCTATGGATAAGATCTTTACCTTGCACGCTGACCACGAACAGAATGCTTCTACGTCGACCGTTCGACTGGCTGGCTCTTCTGGTGCTAACCCATTTGCGTGTATCGCAGCGGGTATTGCATCTCTATGGGGACCTGCTCACGGCGGTGCAAACGAAGCTTGCCTACACATGCTTGAAGAAATCGGCAGCGTAGACAAGATTGAAGAATATGTAGCACGCGCGAAAGACAAAGATGACCCATTCCGTTTAATGGGCTTCGGTCACCGCGTTTACAAAAACTACGATCCACGCGCAACAGTAATGCGTGAAGCGTGCCACGATGTATTGAAAGAGCTGAACATTAAAGATCCTCTGCTAGATGTAGCAATGGAACTTGAGCGTATTGCTCTATCAGACGAGTACTTTGTAGAGAAGAAACTGTACCCTAACGTAGATTTCTACTCAGGTATCATTCTTAAAGCGATTGGTATCCCAGTATCTATGTTTACGGTTATCTTCGCTATCTCTCGTACCGTTGGTTGGATTGCACACTGGAGCGAAATGCACAGTGATCCGCACAACCGCATTGGCCGCCCACGTCAGCTATACACTGGTGAAACGCAGCGCGAGTTTAAGCCTCTTCACGAACGTGAATAGTCCAGCTTAAGCCACAACGATCAAAAGCCGTATTTCGATACGGCTTTTTTCGTTTTCGGGCTACACATAAGCTCTCATTTAACTCACAACAATCGACCGTTTACTGCCCTACTCTCAGCGCCAGAAACAAAAAAATCGCCTCATAGAGGCGACGCTAAATAGCATTATTGTGTCTTACCAATCACAACACATAGCTTAGGCAGATAACTAGGTTACACGAGACCACAGCTCGGTTTATGAGCCATAAACCTTGGTTTGTTGTTTGTGACTGATCCCCCATCAATCACAAACTTATCTACATCGCCTTAGACTAAGTAAACTATAAGAAATTAACTAAAATCAGACAGTCTCAGCCGGCATTACCACCATACATCCGCTTGAATACCAACGATAAAATCACTTTCCAGCTTAGTCGAACCATCAGGCTGATCCACTTCGTTGGTCCAAGACTCAGGTAGGTAACTCGCGAGGAAACGAATCTCAGGCGCGACACCGTATGGCGTTGCCATAATAAATGTCGGTGCGATAGTAAACTTGCTTTGCGTCCACGATGAACCACCCCAGTTGTTGTAGACATAACCGAGCTCACCTTGCAGATAGAAGTATTCGCTAATTGGCATCGTTGGACGCACCATTGCCGAAACCCAGTAGTTGTAGTCAGATTCTGCGCGAGCATCACCCTCCGCCATATGGTTGTATTGACCTTGAACAGAAGGGAATAAGCTGAGTCCATTGTCGAAGGTGTAGCGACCCCATAGCAATACACGCCCAGAGGTATCATCATCTTCTAAATGCGTGATCAGATAGGTAGCATCCCCTGCATCACCCCAATCATTATGTTGACCTTGAGCTAAAGAACCTGGTCCATAGGCGTTGTAACCCGTGATCGTACCGCCCAGCAAGTTACCAGCACCTAGACCTTTACCACCTTGAACGATTAATTTGGAATCTCCATTACCCGGTAACCCAAAGAAGCTGTGCATGGTGTAGGTAAAGGTTAAATCAAAGCCCGATTCTGCCCATTCATTCCCTTCTTTATCCCAGTTATCCGGCATACCTTTGACTAACGCAGAAAGTCTAACGTCACCGTATGAAACGCCAATATGAAGCGCGTGTAATAGGTTATTAAGGTTAGTAGTGTTGTTACCAATTACCGCAGAGTCGTCGTTCCAACGATCAAATTCAGAGTCTGAACGGTCACTAGCGATATAAGCCAAGTCCCACAACGACTCACCGATCTCATATCTGACAATACCTGCACCAATGCCCGACATATCTGAGTAAAAGAAATCGGTCATAAAGATGTAGTTGTCGACCTTTCCATATTCTCGACCACCACCCCATACAACGCCGGATGAAGACATGCCCGTAAATTCAACATAGCCGTTATCGATACCGGCGCCTTTTGCTTCTGCGCTTGTACTAATCCCCGCCTCTTCATCAATGGTTCCAAAACCTAGATTGATCTTGAAGCTTTTATCCTCATCCCATGTCCAGGTATTAGCAAATTGTGCGCTAAAATTGTTGTCGGCTTCGATACCTAGACGTCCTAATGTTTCTTTTTGTCCCGCGAAGTTTGAACGCTTGAAATCATTTTCTGCACTCATCAAAACACCAGCTCGGAAATAACCGTGGTATTCAAACCCTTCAACCGGATTTGCAAGCACTGTAGGAGCAACTGCTAGTCCCGTTAATGCTGTAACTAAACCCAAAGCGACCTTTGACATTTTCATATAAACTCCATTTACTTTTAGCCGAGCTTTATGGCGCGGCAATTCATCAATTTGATTGCAAAATGAGAAGGACAGACCGCCTGCCCTTCCAATTTAGTTAGCGTTCAAAACGCACGTTATCCATCATTAGCGTCATCTCACCTTGAGGCTCAATAACCAGCAAGTTTATGATTTTGCTCATATCTACTTTGTTTCCTGCAGCGAAGCGGTTGCCTCCGTTCGCAAGATCTGACAACTTAATTCGCACTTCTTGCCACTGTCCTTGAGAAGGTAGTGACACGCCTAGGTCGCTGACCTTTGGCCAGCCGCTGTCTATCTTCACAAGCAGTTCAGAATCACCAGGGTTTGATTCAACAAGCAGGTCGAATACCAACTCACCACTTGCTAGCCAATCACTCAGATCCACTTCTGGTGTTTTGAAGTAGGTGTTACCACTGGCACCCGATTTTTCAATGCGCAATACCTTTCCTTTGCTCGCATCATCAACAAAGCTCGCATTGATGTTGGCGTCAGGATCATATCCGCTTAATACAAGAAGAGGGTTAATCTGCTCAGAAAAGACTTCGAGCGAATTTCCTTTTCCGTAGTTGGCATCAGCCACTAAGATTTTCGGCGTTTCATGGCCTTTGGTGATTTGAATGCTCTCATCACTCGTTGCACATCCACGACCTGTTTCTACGTCGTTTGAGCATTGATAAACTCGAACATAATCAACGGCTAAAGTTTGTGGGAAGGCTGAGGCATCAATGCCACCTTCATTGGTATTCCCAGACCAAGCACCCCCTACCGCAAGGTTAAGTAGCAGGTGAAAACGCTCGTTAAAAGGCGCAGAATCCGGCGCCGTTACTAACTGTCCATTCTCTTTATATTGGCCATACCAGCCGTCTTGTGTTTGGGTAGCGTAGTGAACATCATCGACGTACCAACGGATTTCGCCTTCTTCCCATTCAATGGCATAGGTATGAAAAGCATCCGCAGGGCTTGCGTTGTTTGGTAAAACATATTCGGTACCAGTGTGTACATTCTCAGGCCAAGCTCGGCCGTAATGTAGAGAACCATAAATGCGGTTTTCAACCTCACCCTCAGCCGCATCCTTTTTATCGGTTGGTGTCTTGAGGTTGACCGCTTCCATGATGTCTATCTCGCCCGATGCCGCCCAAGTACCGTACTTCCAATCACTTGGCAACATCCAAATCGCAGGCCAGGTTCCTTGACCGGAAGGCATGAGAGCTCGAATTTCAAAGCGACCGTACTTCCAGTCACCCTTGTTTAAGGTTCTAAGGCGTGCAGACGTATAAGGAAGGGTCGCTTTAGCGCGCATGTCGCCATCGGGATTGTTTGGACCAGTAAAACTGCCTTTCTTCGCAACAATATGCAGAACACCACTATCAACAAACGCGTTCACTTTACGGTCGGTATAACATTGCTGCTCATTGTTACCGCCACCCCAGCAGTTTTCTTCAAAGCTCCACTTAGATTTATCGATTTCGGTGCCTGAGAATTCATCATTCCAAACCATCTGCCAGCCTGTATCTGGTGTTTTTGATGTATCTACCAGTTGGTCTGGAGTAATCTGCACTGGAGCACTGCTTGAGCTACAGCCTGCTAATATAAGTGGAATCAAACTTGCCAACATTGTTCGGTTTATAGTTTTGCTCACGATTTCTAACTCCATGTTCTTAGACTTCCTACTATTTCGATTGATGGTCAAACCTGCCACAATGTAAGCGGTTACATTTGATCGACGAACGACACTAAAAAATCTTTCTCTAGCCCTAACAATCCTTGCCTGCAGTGGACTCGATAAACGCTCGTCTACCTTATGCCTACAATTGCCCTTGGAAAAACACTTACTTACTTTTGTTTGCTTAAAGTAAAATGTAAGCGGTTACAAAATTATATCAAGTACCACCGTTCTGCTTTTTGAATTAGCGCACGCTTTCGCTTTTTATGCTGAAATAATCAATAGAAATAACATTTTTATGTCTAAGAGGTATCACTCTAGAGGCTATTATTCATTAGAAGAAAATTAGCTCAAGTGAGGCTTCAAGGTGGAGCTTAGCGGAGGATACGTATCGATAAAATAGACGGATCAAATATGGTACTCTCAAAAAAAATTGCCACTCGTTAATAATTAAGTGGCAACTTTAAAGGTCACATTTGATGTTACGTTAATAGAAATAGATATTATCTAAGTAGACGCTATCGCTAGTTGTTCCCCACAAAGCCATGCCTAACTGCTGCATTGCTGCTTTGTTGTAGCTTGCATCCGCCCCAAGTGCATCAAAGCCGAGTTCCACTGTCACCCATTGACCATGTTGAACATTATTTAAGTCATAGATTAGTGGACCGCTTTGCGACAGTAATTGGAACTGAGCCTTAGTAACACCAGAGGTTGCATAAAAATCAAACCTCAAGCCTGTCATTGCGGATGCATCAACAGGCTCCTGCACTCCATACTGTATTCCCGTAACACCTCCGCTAGTTCCATCTGGCGTTATTTGAAATTTGGCGGTCGCATTACCACCGATATTTATCATCGAGTGCACAGGTGGATTCCACCATGGATCAGACCAATAAGTGATGTAGTGAGGACTATCCAAGTTATCACTAAATAGTGAAATAACCTCGTTGCTAGATACATTAGGAGTTGGGGCTGCTGTTACTGGTCCTGGATTAAGTGCGGACAGTGTAAGGTTTAGTGACGCTGCACCTGAGTCAACCGTATGCAATTGCTGCGTCACCCCATACCCGTCTGCCACAGCTTTTACTTTTTGCACTCCCTCTGATAACACTAGAGTGGCAACACCACTGCTATTGGTCATAACTTTGTATGCCACGTCATGTTCACCATCAATGCCGACGATTACTTCAGCATTTTGCAATGCTGCACCAAAAGTATCCTTAACTGAAACATTTAAGTCATAGCTATTCGATTGACCTGAGAAGTAAATATTATCAACAAATATCGCTTTCCCAGCTTCACCCCAAAGCTGAATACCGGCCATCTGCATTTGAGCTGTATTTAATGCCCCATTGCCATTTATAGCCATATCTAAGAACGGTATTTGTAGTGACAACCATTGACCCGCCTGTGGGTTATCTATGCTATAAGTCGATGAGCCATCACCTGACACTAGTTGAAGCATTACCCGATTAATACCAGGCTCAACATATAAATCCATATTCCAGGTATTGTGTTCTGATACATCGACCGAGCCATATTCGATACCGTATTGAATACCTACTACCCCACCTTCTGCTCCTGAGCCTAAGATTTCATAACGCGCATAGTTGTTCCCTTCAATGCTTCCTGCCGAATAAAATGGCGCATTCCACCAATTTTCATTCCATAGAGATACAAATTTATCCTCAGAAAGACTGTCACTAAATATAGAGAACACTTCACTATCAATGGCTTCTGGAGTCGGTGCAGGTACGCTTGGTTGACTTACACTGACTTCCTTAGTGATAAAAGACACATCACTCAGCAATACAGAACTCGTCTGATCACTTGTAAATACAAGGCCAAACCATTTTAAATCGTAGGTTGTAGGTATTGGCACCTCGAACTGTACCCAACCATTAGATAATGGTACACCTGAGCTAATCGGATAGTCGGAGCTAAAGTCTGGAATGCCAAACCCTTGAACATTAACCTGAACAGTTGTGAACGTTGTGGTCTTAAGAGCAAATTTTGCATGAGTATAACTAGAGGTATCGATAGCATTAACTTGCTCATTACCCCATGCGATCCCTGCACCATTTCCCCAGTTTGTGCCGCTGTCTATCTTCAACACTTTAGGATAATCAGGATCATCCGACACATCTTGAACCAAAGCTCCAGAGCCCCAAGTGTCGCCCCAGTATTGCATGTAATATGAATCATCATTTTGTGAGTGAAATATAAACATTTCTTCTGGTGCAGGAATAACCTCTTGTGCTTCTAAGTCCATTACTACAGATGAGTCATTTCCGGCAATCAAGACTTGGCTCTCAGTCGAATGATACCCGGTTTTATTCACTGTAATTGTATGCACACCATCTTCAACTTCATAAGTCACTTCACCTTGTGCGTTGGTATCCTTATATTGGTTCCCAATCTTTACAGATGCTTGAGTTAGGTGGCTTTGTAGATTAGCGTCTCGAATCGCAATGGTTAATTGACTCAGTTCAGGCGTTGGCGTTGGGGAGCTAGGCTCATTACCTGAACTAGAACCACTACTATCGCTATCACTGCCACACCCAAACAGAGCGGTCATTACGCAAGCGACCCCTATTTTTTTCATACTATTTTTCATGATTGATATCCCTATCTAATTCAAGATTTTGCAGAAACTATGACGTGAAACTGCCAAAAGAAATAAGCCGAAAATGAACGGTAAGCTAGAGCTACCTCCTGAGCTGCCACTGCTAGGTGTCGGCTCAATAGGAGGGCTTGTTGCATCTTCTTTACTTCGAACTCGGACAATCATTACGGCTCTGCTGTTTAATGACTCATCCGTAACATGCTCTAGCAATACTCCAATTTCGTAGTCGCCATCGAGCATCGATGAAGGGTCAAATGTCAACGTTTGCATCTCCATTACAGGGCTAGGAATATCGTCTACTTGCCAGTAAAGGCTATAATCTGCCTTCTGCTCGTCCAATAGATCTATATCAACGGTCACTGAAGCTTCGCCTGCAAAAGGCTCTATCACATCAACGCTTCCATTACCTTGAGTTAAAGTAAGCTGAAGTTCTGGTAGGGGTATAGCCGGAATTAACTCATCAGATTTAGGAGTTTGTTCATCACAGAACTTTGCATCATTACCTTCCGAAAATTGGCAATGCGCTATGTAATCGATTTCCATCGTGGCTTGTTGTAGGTTGGGATCAATACTCCCACCTAAATTACCACCCATGGCGACATTAAGTAGCACGAACATTGGCTCTTGGTACTGACGACAACCTTGAATATTTTGGCTGACAACCAATGTATCATTCATATAGAAGTCAATTTTATCGGGTGTCCACTCCACTGCATATTTTTGCCACTCTAGGACATCAGCTGCACCTTGAGGGTATGGATGACGGTATTCACTGCCGCAACCTGAAGCATTATAAAAATTAGTAATGTAGCTGGTTGGTTGATTAGAGAACCATTCCCAAACATCAATTTCTCCTGCTCCTGGATTAGGCCAACCGACATTATCACCATCCCCTTTAATAGGCTGCTCTGCAATGCGGTTTTCTAGCATCCAAAACGCAGGCCAAGTGCCTCGTTCTAGATTATGGAAGCGTATTCTTGACTCAATACGACCATATAAAAATTCTCGTTTGTCTTTACTATTTAATCGTCCGGAGGTCCAAGACTTAGTTTGGCCTCCAAGTGTTGGGCAACTGTGCAGTTTTTTTCGAGCTATGATTTTTAATGTGCCATCAGACACGTCATAATTTCGTTCGGATGAATAGTCGTCAGCGGTGTAGCACTGGACTTCATTGTTATAATTGGCTTGAGTTTGTGCAGTCCAATTACGCCAATCAACCCCGTCACCTTCAAAAGAATCTATCCACTGGACTTCCCATCCGGCGCTTGCTGGTGCAGAGAAACCTAATGTAAGGCCAAGTGCTAGCAACATGGTTGAGGAGGTTTTTTTTCTGTTAATAAGCGAATCTAGCATCGCATTCTAACCTTTTATCTGATTACGTCGTTTGCTTCAGAATCTAAGCCAGTGACGTATAAATGAGTCTATAAGTAGCGACGAGTGCTTGGGCACTTCGTCGCTTACAATATTCAAATCATGTAACTAATAACAAAGGAGAACTACTCATACCAAGAGATGTTTCTAACCTCTATATTGCTCTTGGTTGGCGCGCTTCCTCCGGATGTTTCATAGAGATCAGAGATAGTAAATGGCGAAATCACTTGGTTAAGGTCAGGTGTGCCAGAAAACTCACTAAGATTGACGTTGATTGTTTGCCAATCGGTAGTTAAGGAATAACCTTGACCTGCATTAAAGCGAATCCAGTGATTGCCACCCCCCTCTGTTTGGAAACCCAAATAGAAACCAAATTGAGCTAATACACTTTCACCGCTCTCTACGCCTCTAATTTGGAAACTCATTGATTGATATCCAGAAAGGTTACTCGTTTGACCTGCAATACCAACACCTGCGCCCCATCCCCAGACTGCTGCCAATGCTGGGTCTGCCGCAACCGTTAGAACTCCTGTCGTTTCATCTACACCCGCCCATGCCGTGATTGGGTTATCCCAACCATAAGCGGCAGCTCCTGAGTACAAGGCAGCGCCCAATACCTGAAACTCACCTTCTTCTGGCGGCGCAACAGCAGCTTGAAACGGAGGTGGTAGAACGGTATCCATTAAAGTAATTTCATCGCCAGAAAAGCTAGCTTGGAAAGACGAAACATCACCACGAGTTAGACCTAGATTATTTAGCGTGTCGACTTTGTCCCACGCTACATATTTAACGTTCCCATCAATATCAATTAGGCCAAAGTGTTTTTCTGAGTGCGTAGGATTATTAGGGTCACCTTTCCACGGCTCATCAAAGGCTTGGAAGAAGAACAGTGAAGCACCGAAGTCATTGGAAAACTCTCGCATAGCGTCGTAGAACAGCTTCTGCTTATATTCGTCAGCTGCTTGAGTTCCACCTTCTCCAAACATTTCTGAAGAAACGGTTGACCAGCCAGTCTCACCAATATGAATCGGCTTGGTAGGATCCACACTATTAATAAATGTTTGTGCTTGAGCTAGTTGAGAAATACTGCGGCTGTGCGCTTTGGTCATCGCAGAAGCAATCTGCTCCTCTTTAGATAAAGATTGTTCACTAAGAGGGACCTTCCATTCCTCTTTAAAGATTGGGTCATAATGCGTGTCATGATGCGCGTACGTATGTAAAGAAACATAATCAATCGCTTGAATCAGTGCTTTAATATCGGTCTGATCGTTGTTGTTACCATTGGCATCATCACCCGCCCAAACAGCAAAATTATCAGAGCTTGTGATCCACAAATCATCTGTATCACCACTTTGCATCTTCCAAGATTGCAAATCATTGACGTGGTCAAGGATAATGCTAGGCACAACATGATATTCAGCCCACGCCACCATGGCTTCGTTACCTACCGCTATTACCTTGATAATATCTGGATACGCTAGAGCTAATTCCTTCGCTTTGGCAATTTCATCCGCATTAACAGGGTTTTCTTGATCGTGTATTACTTCATTACCCGTCCAAGAGTTCAGTGCGTCAATCCACACCCCTAGCATCACGTACATTTCAAATGATGAATCCTCTTGTTGTAACTCATCAATGGCTTGCAATAAGTTTTCAGTATTGCTCTTTCCATCTAGCCCAGTGAAGCCTTGGGTGTTATATGTACGCAATACTTTTATACCCATTGCGGACAATATTTTCATATCTTCTTTATGTTCAGCAACAGAAGGAACCTCTGCTCCTGACTCGCGAGTGGTTGTGCGCCAAGCACCATAAGAAACCGCTAGGTATTCAGGGTTTCCTAGCAGAGGCTCACCATTTCTCGCTGTTGGGAATGAGGTAGGGACTGGCTGCGGGGCCAGTTCAGCAATATCATTATCACCGCCAGCATCCGGAGCATTACCACCAACACTCAGCTGCTCATCGCCACAGGCAATGAGTAGGCAGGACAGTACTGTGGTTGCGAAAATCTTAAAATTAGACCGTCTCATTACTACTTCCTTATAAATCTTTACTCAACTTAAGAGACTTAAATTACATTCATAAAAAACGCCACATAGATCTATATCTATGTGGCGTTAGGGTTATTTAATCTCTAATCGAACATTATCAAACGACACTTGCGTTTGGCATCCATCTACGGCACCACACACACCACCAATAGCTAGGTCTAGTCCCCACTCAGGATTGTCACCAACAACAAAGTCGTAGCTATATTCGCTCCATACTGTCGTCAAATTAGGGATATCAAAGATATCTGTCTTAGAAACACCTGCTGAGCTTGTCGTATACAGCAACCCATTGGCAACACTACCATTTGCAGTGAAGCCTTTAGCTTGGAAAGACAAAGTAATTGTCTGGCCTGCGGTCACTACGCCCTGACCGACTTTTTCAGCTTTAATCCTCGCTTCATTTCCCGTCGCAGCGGCAACAGTAACGGACTGGTCTTGAACAACAACACTACCACCACCAACTTGGAACCAAGGGGTTAACAGGTCATCAGTAAAATCACCATTCACAATGAGATTACCGGTTCCATCATCAGGTGGCAGAATTGGGCCTTCTTCTGGGTTATCTGGTGTTTCCCCGGTTCCTTCCTCGGGCACTACAGCAATATTGTCTAAGAAAAGGTCGACACTACAGGTTGCTACCGCACCACAAACTCCCCCAATAGTGAAATCTAAGCCTGCAGATGTTCCTGCACTAACGACCATTTCTTGAGAGTATGATTGCCATTCAGTAGTAGGCGCAGGCATATCAATGACCTCAGTACCAACAACTCCATCACCAATAAAGTGGATAATTGCATTCGCTACACCACCATCAACGGCTTCACCACGATAAGAGAACGAAACAGTAATGGTTTGGTTTGGATTAATGTCGCCCGCTCCAATTCCATTAGCTTTAATCCTAGATTCAGCGCCATTTCCTGCTTGTAAACGCGCGGCACCGCTATCGATAGATACACTTCCGCCGCCAATCGAATACCAAGGGTCAATAGAACCGGTTTCAAAATCACCATTCACAACGACATTACCTTCAACATCTACTGGAGGTAATACCGGCCCTTCTGGCTGTTCTGGTTCTTCTGGAGCAGAGCTGCCTGCCGATGAGAAGATTACATTGTCAACGACATAAGATGCACCATCACCCGAGCCCCATGCAGGGAACATCATAACGAGATCTATTGCGCTTAGGTTCACGCCGCCATCGGCTAAGTCACTTAAGTTAAAGGTATAACGTTTCCAAACATCCAATTCTGGTACATCGGCTAGAGTAAGCTCCAAGGCTCCACCACCAGCGGATTCAACCTTAAACTTCCAATCAATTGCACCATTGTCATTGGTTAACTTCAGGTCAAATGATACTGTACCAGTGTCTTGCCACGCAGAGACATCAACGGGAGCACCACCTACCGCTCCATCGCCATCTCTAGAGGTAAAGCCCACGACCGTAGCCCCTACAATGTTGAACTCTGTTACAGCGCCATAGTTATCGTCACTATCCGTAATGACGGCTGGGGCAGTGCCGCCACAGCAATCCCATGCTAACCACGCAGGATTAGCAACATCATTGAAAATGACAAAAGACTCTCCATCGTCTACCGGTGGTTCTTCTGGATCAACAGGCGGCTCTTCTGGATCAACAACTTCGTCGACTTCAACAAATGTCATATCGGCCCAGTAAAATTCCTTGTTCGCAGCCTCTGCCAAGAAATCAAAGAATATGGACTTTTTGTCAAAGCTATAGTTTGGGTCTAATACACCGCCATTTAAATCATTAAAATCAAACTCAAGCTTTTCCCACTCGTTTACAAGCGAAGTTTGAACTAACACCTCAGCTAATTGCTCTGGTACTACTGAGTTTTCGACTTTGAATAACACCGGTATACCTGCTTCTGCAGAGAACACCCATACGGAAACAATGCTTCGTTCAGGTGTTATGTCAAGAACAGTAATATCACCAAGAGTCGTTCCAGCCCATATCTCTGCACCTGCTGGTTTGATCGTTTTTATCAAGGTTCCTGCAGGTAATGTTTCACTCGATGGATTGGCAGCCGCTTGCTCTGATGCTGCACCACCAAAATCTTCCATTGCAACCACTAGATCTGGCTTGTAGCCTTCATCAGACTCATTTGGAATAATCGGGTCGGAAGGGTTTTCTGGCTCAGACGCATCACCGTCAACAAATTTAACATTATCAACTCGGTATACTGCCCCCTCACCCTCTTCCCATGCAGGGTTAATCAGAATCTTATCGATATTGGTTAAATCAAGGCCTTGATTAGACAAATCCGCAAGAGAAACTTGAACCTTGGTCCACATACCAATTTTTGGTGCAGGGATAGATAACTCAACGGCTTCGCCATTACTTTCTTGATCTCCGCCGTTACTTTCTAGTTTCACAATCCAATTTACATTGTCACCAGGGCTGTTTCGTAATTTGATCTCAAATTCAAGCATGCCTGCAGATTCCATGTCACTGACATCGACACCCGCAAGTCCTTCAGCACGAACAAACCCTAATACTGCTGGTTGCTCACCGACTCTAAACTCTGTCGTTAACCCGTACTCATCAAGCTCCATCGGATAAATTGGCGTTGTTCCACCGCAACAATCCCATGCAGGCCACTTGGCATTCACGGAGTTTTCAAATACGACCATATCACTACCTGATGGCGGCGTTGGTGTTGGTAATGTTGGTGTTCCAGAACCATCAGGACTATCTGCGGATGCTCCTGCTTGTGAACTAAGGGATTCATCGCCACATCCCATCATAGCTAATGCTATAGCGGTAACGAGAGCTAGATTTGCGACTTTAAAACGTCGATTACTCACTTCCATTGCGTTTCCTTGTATTCATCAATTTAACTGTCCAAGTAGCGATATCATTGACCGCATGAATATTGTAAGCGGTTACAAAAGAGCAAAAAACGCCCCAAATAGATACCAAAAGAGTCACTAGCAATCCATAAAAGCCTATGAAAAAGAGGGTTGATTGCAAAAACTTAACAAACCATAAACCTTAATTTAGAGAATGTAACCTCCAACCCTCTCAAATTAAGAACCACATCACAGATATGTAAGCGGTTACAAAATGTTTTGCATTAGTTGAAAGTAAGGTGTCTAGTAGCGTATATTAACAGCTTGTAACATGTGTGTGCTTATACCTAGCCTAAGCAATTATTTGGCTGAATTAAGCATAAGGTATGTTTATAATTAGACTATCCGAGCAATTCAACTCAACGATGAATGTTCGTTCTTTCTTGAAATAGCTAGGTTTACAAAATTATCACTGTTTCGAGAAGTAAATTAACGGGTAATAAAATTGGCAACGATAAAAGAAGTTTCAGCGCTAGCAAAAGTCTCAACAGCAACCGTTTCTCGAGTTCTCAACGGGCACGCTTATGTGAAGGAGGCTAACAAGCAGAGAGTCTATGAAGCGATGAAGGCTTTGAACTTTCAGCCAAACGCGTCTGCCCAAGCCTTAGCATCCAACAAAACCAATAGTATTGGCATGCTAGTTGGCTCCTTCGACAGCCCCTTTTACGGTCCTCTAATGCATCACGTTGAACAGCAGGTGCGTGAGAAAAACATGCACCTGATCGTAACCAGTGGTCAAGAGTCCTTAAAAAAAGAACAAGACTCCATCGAATTCCTCCTTGCTAAACAAGTCGACGGATTGGTTCTTCATTCCGATAAGCTCTCCGATGACACACTGATTAGCTTGCTGTTACGCCATCCCAATACGATGATCGTTAACCGTCTTGTTCCTGAGATTGCCGAGAGCTGTATCTACATTAACAATGAGCAAGGTGGCATGGTTGCCACTCAGTTTTTGGTAGACAATGGTCACACTGAAATAGCCTGTATCAGCGGCCAAATGAGTAAGGTTGATAGTAGAGACCGCTTGCAAGGGTATCGAAACGCGCTTGGTGCTTCCGGGCTTCCTTACAATCCAATGTATGTGATCGAAGGGCGGTTTGACCATCAGGGAAACCACGATGCAGTAAGACGATTGCTTGATCGAGCACCGAAAATCACCGCCATCTTCTGTCAGAACGATAATATAGCGTTGGCGGTTTATGATGTATGTGCGGAGCGAGGTATTACTATTGGTAAAGAGTTATCTGTTATCGGCTTTGATAACGATAGCCATAGTCAGCACGTGAGACCGAGACTGACGACAATAGATTATCCTGTTCATCGAATTGGTGAGGTGGCAGCGAAAGCCTTGCTAGCACGAATCGATAACCGTAAATATTCGCCGTCTAATAGCCTGGTACCAGAGTTGGTTGAGCGAGATTCAGTCTGTAAGCTCAAGTAAAAGGGTAGCCCGCAAGTGATTGCTAGTGCTTAGGGGATACCCGTTGCCATTAAACCGGGTTATTAATATCAATAAAGGTGACGTCTAGCCCGTGCTCTGCGGCTAGCCATTCACCCAACGCTTTAATGCCATAGCGCTCTGTAGCGTGGTGACCCGCTGAGAAGTAATGAATATCTTGCTCGCGTGCCACAAAGGTGGTGCGCTCTGAGATCTCACCTGAAATGAAGGCATCCAAGTCGTTGTCTGCAGCCAATTGAATGTAATCTTGACCACCACCCGTGCACCAACCAACAGTTTCAATCATTTTATCGGCGTTTTCAGGCGCGATATGCAGTGGCTCTCTATCTAGCGCTTTGTCGATGCGCTTGGCAAATTCCGCACCGCTCACTGCTTGCTTCAAGCGGCCGTGCATCGCGACAGATTGAGCATGCCCCTCTAACCCGCCTTCAACATCAATGCCCAAAAGCTGTGCTAGACGAGCGTTATTACCCAGTTGTGGATGAATATCCAATGGCAAGTGATACCCATAAAGATTGATATCGTTCTTGATCAATGAGTGAATACGGCGCCCCTTCATACCCACTATCGGCTCAGGCTCACCCTTCCAGAAATAACCATGATGAACAAGGATAGCATCAGCACCTAACTCGATAGCCTTATCGATAAGCGCTTGAGAAGCAGTCACTCCAGTAACGACTTTATTGATGGTTTTGCTTCCTTCAACCTGAAGTCCATTTGGCGCGTAATCTTTAATCAGTTCAGGGGAAAGCTTGTCATTAAGAATGCGTTGCAGTTGTAAATTGTTCATTTTGCTTCCAAATAATTGAAAATACGTCTGATATGTAGCAAGTTAAACAAACAAATGTCTGCTCGTCTAGCTACTAGGGTCTGTTAGCCAATGCCAAATACCTATGTTGATGTCTCTACATTATCTCAATTCGCTGATTGGATAGCGACAACACCGCCACTGTTGCATGGTGATGAGGTTATTGTAGAGGAGCTTCCTTTTCAAACCCTCTGCGCTGAGAAAATGCATACCTATACGGGTAACCCTCGGCTCGGGTTTATCTATCAGTATTTGTGTGAGCAACTGTTCATACACCACCCTTCCCTATCCATCACCACCACTGAACTGCAGCTCAGTGATAATGGAAGAACCATTGGCGAGCTGGATTTTATTCTGCACAACCACCAGCACGATAGATTTGAGCATTGGGAGGTCGCCATTAAGTTTTATCTGCTCCATGAGGATAAATGGTACGGCCCTAACGCCATAGACCGACTTGATAAAAAGCTTAAACATATGTTGGAAAGGCAGCTTCAGCACACACAATCAGACATCTTTATCCGTCAATATCCACAATGGAAAGACCTTTCACAACACCTGTTAATGCAAGGACGCTTGTACATTAATCCTTTTGAGGCTCACACTGTGCCTACGCATTGTGAAGGGAAAAAGATAAACACCTCGCAGATCGTGGGCTATTGGTGTCATCAGAATCAAGCTCATCAAATAGATGAAAAACTGTATCGCTTAGATAAGCCTCTTTGGGCTGCGGGTAGAACCGAAAACTCTCCATTATTGGATAGTATTCAAGGCAAGATCTTGCACTGTCAGAGTGAATCTGGACGCTTTTGGTTTATTGTTCCTGATGACTGGCCCAATAATATCTAGTCAATTGTAGAAACTGTGATTTCATATTCAAAACAGTCAATAACGAGTGCAATTAAATCGTTTTAATACAACAATTTAAATGTTGCACATCCACTTACTCATAAAGAAACATCGCATAAGCGTACAGACTCATATTGAATCCCAGCCTGCATAGGCATACAGTCTCGCTGATTCAAAACACTTGATACATATGCGGTTCATCTAGGAGTTTCCATGACCGAATTGATTGAAGCCATATCTGTTTTTATGCTGATGCTCTGTGCACCAATCTTGCTTGTCACTTTATTTCAGAGAAAGCAAAAAAATAAGCAGGTATAAACAACCTACAACCGATTTAACACCATAAAAAATCCCCACTGTGCGCAAACACAATGGGGATTTATTTATTCAGGCTTAAGCTATAAAACGTCAGTTCTAAGGCTTAAATTATAGGCCTGCTGCCTTGAATACTTGGTTCACAATCTCTTGTGCTTCAGTTTCAATTAGCTTCAGGTGCTCAGCACCCTTAAAGCTTTCACAGTAAATCTTGTAGATTTCTTCTGTGCCTGATGGACGCGCTGCGAACCAGCCATTGGCTGTCGTCACTTTAAGACCACCAATTGCCGCACCGTTACCTGGAGCGTGAGTCAAACGAGCAGTGATTGCATCACCGGCTAGTGTATCCGCAGACACCATTTCAGCTGATAGCTTCTTAAGTACGTCTTTTTGTGGGCCATTGGCAACCGCTTGAATACGGTTGTAGCTAGACTCACCATGCTTAGCCGCTAGTTCGTTGTAGTATTGCTGTGGGTTCTTGCCAGTTACTGCAGTGATTTCTGCTGCAAGAAGACATAGGATGATGCCATCTTTGTCCGTAGCCCAAGGTGTGCCGTCTTTACGCAAGAATGACGCGCCCGCGCTCTCTTCACCACCAAAGCCAAACTTACCTTCGTATAGACCATCTACAAACCATTTGAAGCCAACTGGCACTTCGCATAGCTCGCGACCAAGGTCAGCAACAACGCGGTCGATGATTGCGCTTGATACTAGAGTTTTACCAACAGCAACCTCAGCGCCCCAGCCTTCACGGTGGCGATATAGATAATCGATACATACCGCTAGGAAGTGGTTAGGGTTCATTAGACCTGCTGGAGTCACAATGCCGTGACGGTCATAATCTGGGTCGTTACCAAATGCCAGCTCATAGTCGTCTTTCAGTGCTAGAAGACCAGCCATTGCATAGGGAGAAGAACAGTCCATACGAACCACGCCGTCTTTGTCCAAAGACATAAACTGGAAGCTAGGGTCTACTGCTTCGCTTACTAGAGTTAGGTCTAGGTTGTAAGCCTTCTGGATTTGACGCCAGTAATCGATGCCTGAGCCACCTAGTGGATCAACACCAATCTTAAGATTTGCTTTTTGGATTGCTTCCATGTCAACAACGTTCACTAGATCAGCAACGTAAGGAGCAACCAAATCTTTCTCAACGAATAACTCGCTCGCTTTTGCAGCGGCAATGCCTACACGTTTCACATCAGCTAAACCTGCTGCGATGATCTCGTTTGCGCGATCTTCGATAGCTTGAGTTAGCTCACCCTCAGCAGGACCACCATGAACTGGGTTGTACTTGATGCCGCCATCTTGTGGTGGGTTGTGCGACGGAGTAATTACAATGCCGTCTGCTTTTGCATCATTAACCAAGTTGTAAGTAAGGATTGCGTGAGAGATACCCGGAGTTGGCGTGTAGCCTTCGTCTTCTTGACAGATAACTTGCACACCGTTTGCCACTAATACGTCGACAACCGTTGCAAATGCTGGCTCTGAAAGTGCGTGAGTATCTTTACCCACGAATAGAGGACCAGTCACACCGTTGCTTGCGCGAACTTCAGCTACTGCTTGAGCGATAGCTAGAATGTGGTTTTCGTTGAACGTAGTCTTGTCAGCACTACCACGGTGTCCAGAGGTACCAAATGCTACCTTATGATCCGCGTTGCCTGCTTCAGGTTGAAGTAGGTAATAGTTAGCTACCAACTGAGGGATGTTGTGTAAATCTTCTTGCTGAGCCTTTTGCCCAGCGCGAGGATGCATAGCCATTGTGTTATTCCTTTTTTATAGTTCTTCAAATATTAAAATGCCCGCAAAAAGGGGGAAGTTCTTTGCAGGCATAATTCCTTGGGATTAAATTGAGCGAGCCACTCGCTCTATTAACTCGGCGGGGAATGACATTCTCACCATCAACTGCTCAACCATCTGACGTTTACGGCTGGTGTTGTTATTGGTGATCACCCAAAAAGGTGACCCAGGAATGGCTCTTGGTTTGGTCGTGGTGCCACTTGCCAAGAGCACTGCTTCGTTATCTGCGAAGTAAACGCGTTTGCGACCCTTAACCTGAGTCGCTTCGGCGAATCCATCTTTATCAATTCGATGAAGTGCAGATAATACAAACATAAATCTATCAATCGCTTTATCTAAAGCGGCAAATTCATCAGAGATAAGTTCACTGCGAATCTGCTTGATAGGGTCAATCGATTGCGACGGTTTACCTACGATGATAGGTGTAGCCGCGCCTGTAGGCTCAATATCTGTTTCTGGCTTTGCCTCAACAGACTCTGCTTCTAGCTTGGCTATACCATCCACATCTAGTAAACGTCGTAGAATATCGGATGCACTCTCTCCAATGCGTTGGGTACGGCTCGCGATAAATCTATACAGTTCTTCGTCAACTTCGATGGTTTTCATTCGCTTTTCACAATCTTATTAGTTTAAACTGCGCCAGATTATACCCAGTTATTGAGTAAGTCTCTACGGAAAGCAAAAGGGAATTGGAGAAAATGTCGAGCCAGTTACACTATAAGATCCAAGGTCATGGTAAACCTATACTTTTGATCCACGGTTTGTTTGGAAGTTTGGATAATTTAGGCCTCCTCGCCCGCGATCTCAGCCAAGATCACCAAGTGATTAGCGTGGATCTGCGCAATCATGGGCGATCCTTGCACAGTGATGAGCATACTTATGCCGCACAGGCCGAAGATATTCGTCAGTTAATGGATGAATTAGCGCTAGATGAGTTAACCGTGGTTGGCCATTCGATGGGCGGTAAGGTAGCAATGAAATACGCCTCAATTAGCCCAGTGAACATCAAAAGATTGATTGTATTGGACATGGCCCCTGTCGCCTACAATGTGGATCGACACAGCAATGTGTTTGCGGGAATTCAAGAAGTCGCCAAACAGAAGCCAAAACTGCGCTCTGAAGCTATGAGTCTAATGGCCAAGCACATCGAGATGGAAGGTGTAAGGCAATTCTTGAGCAAGTCATTATATAAAGACGGCGATACCTTGGATTGGCGCTTCAACCATCAAGCACTTAAGTCACAATATTCTGAGATCATGACCTGGTCAGTCCTAGATGAAAACCCTTTGCCTACCCTCTTTATTAAAGGCGCGGATTCGGATTACATTCAAGGTGAACATCAGCCTGAGATAATGGCCCAGTTCCCGAACGCCAAAGCACATGTGATTGCAAATACAGGACACTGGCTGCATGCCGAGAAACCGGACATGGTGTTGCGCGTTATTCGCAAGTTTATTGCACAAAATTAAGGGTCAAGGGTAAACAGATATAAGCTGACTGTGATATAGTTCCGCGATTGATAAAGCATAAAGGGATGCCATGCTCTACGATTACATAAATCAGATTGAATCCATTGGACTTGATTTGTTGTTTGCCTCCGTATTTTTACTCATCGGTCTCGCAATCAAAGACGTTCTAAAGCAGGGTAATGTCCCTCCATTTGGCCGTCGTATCGTATGGCTTGTGTTGTTTTTAGGTTGTGCCGGTTTCATTATCAAGGGGCTTATTCAGCTCTCTTGGGAAGGCTCGGGTATATAACCTACAACTCACTTTATAAACGCATCCGATTACATCTAATATAGGTACTGATTCTATGGCAAGTGTAGGTCTCTTCTTCGGCAGTGATACTGGTAATACAGAAGCTGTTGCAAAGATGATTCAAAAGCAACTAGGTAAAAAACTGGTTCACGTTCAAGATATTGCAAAGAGCAGCAAAGAAGACATTGATAACTTCGATCTGCTTCTGATCGGCATTCCAACCTGGTACTACGGTGAAGCTCAATGTGACTGGGACGACTTCTTCCCTGAACTAGAGGGTATCGACTTTAGCACTAAGCTAGTCGCTATCTTTGGTTGTGGTGACCAAGAAGATTATGCTGAATACTTCTGTGACGCTATGGGTACCGTTCGCGATATCGTAGAAGGCAAAGGTGGCACTATCATGGGTCACTGGCCAACAGAAGGTTACGAGTTTGAAGCATCAAAAGCACTTGTTGATGACGACAACTTCATCGGCCTATGCATCGACGAAGACCGTCAGCCAGAATTGACTGACGAGCGCGTAACAAAGTGGGTTAATCAAATCCACGCTGAGATGTGTCTTGCTGAACTAGAAGACTAATCTTGTACAGATTTTGAAATTTTGAAAAAGGGGCCTTGTGCCCCTTTTTTGTACCTGTTATTTCACCAGTTACAAATTTGTAAATATTTATCACATACTATTCGTGACATCCTTCCGTTTTATGACCAAAAGAAATAACCATCATAAGTACATGGTTTATTGTTCTGGTTCCTTCCCATATAATGAACATTAGAGTAAGGCTCAGATTTTTATAGGAACATGCATGCCAGATAATAATAAAGCCCTAAAGGAAGCAGGGTTGAAGGTCACTTTACCACGCTTAAAAATTTTAGAGCTACTTCAGCAGCCAGGTTGTCAGCACATCAGTGCGGAAGAGCTGTACAAGAAATTAATAGATATCGGTGAAGAGATTGGTCTTGCTACCGTTTACCGAGTTCTCAACCAATTTGATGACGCAGGCATTGTTACTCGTCACCACTTTGAGGGCGGCAAGTCAGTATTTGAACTGTCTACCCAGCACCACCATGACCACCTTGTTTGTCTAGATTGTGGCTCAGTGATTGAGTTTAGCGACGAAGTTATTGAAGAGCGTCAGCGTGAGATTGCAAAACGTTACAATATCAATCTGACTAACCATAGTCTTTACCTATACGGCCGCTGTGCCAATGGTGACTGTAAGGCTGATCCTAAGGCGCACACGCCTAAGTAGTAGAGTCATAAACAAAATGTCTATCAGTAAAAATGGATTTACGCTGATTGAGTTGGTTGTTGTTATCGTGATAATCGCGGTGCTAGCTGTAGTGGCTGCCCCGCGATTTTTAGATCTTAACTCTGACGCGCGAGAATCGATGCTTCAAGGTGCGGCTGCTGAATTCCAACAGTCTATTAATTTTGCGCATCAAAGATGGGCGCTAGAAGGCAGAGGCACAGAATCCTACGCCAATATGCCTGGATATGCCGAAGGCACAGATGCCACTGAAGGTAGCAACAGCATAGACAGTCATCTGGATATGAATGATGTTGGGTATCCACTGGGCGTTGATAAAAATGACCCTATGGGAGCACCCTTTAATATTGGTAAGGGCGACAAAGCCTGTTATTTGTTGTGGGATAGGCTTCTGGACTCATCCCTTACTGCGACTGATAGTGTCGCCCAAGCTGAAGAGTATGATTTCTACGCTATTCGGCAACAAGATGACAATAATTATTTTTCTAAGTGTGTTTTTATCTTCACCAAAGACGGTTATGACCCCGACCCTGAGTCAGCTAAGCATGTCATCTGGTATGACTCTCGAACAGGTGATGTCTCTTACGTTCTAAACGATTGACTAAAGTTAGCCTCATAAATCAGACATAAAAAATGCCAGCATCTAGCTGGCATTTTTGTTTTTAATACAAAAGCATTAATTAGCTATTGTTTGCCCAAGTATCACGTAGACCGACTGTGCGGTTAAACACTAAGTTCTCTGCAGTGCTGTCTTTGCTGTCCACACAGAAGTAGCCTGTGCGCTCGAACTGATAACCCGCTTCTGCTTCAGCGCCCACTAGGCTAGGTTCAACAAAGCCTTGCTTCACATCTAATGATTCAGCATTAATCGTTGCTTTAAAGTCTTCCGCCGCTGCTGGGTTTGGTACCGTAAACAAGCGATCGTATAGACGAATCTCTGCAGGAACACCTTTGTCAGCGGATACCCAATGGATAACACCCTTCACTTTACGACCGTCCGCTGGGTTCTTACCTAGCGTCTCATCATCATAAGTACAGAAGATAGTAGTGATGTTGCCTTGCTCATCTTTTTCGATGCGCTCAGCCTTAATCACGTAAGCGCCACGCAGACGTACTTCTTTACCTAACACTAGGCGTTTGTACTTCTTGTTCGCTTCTTCACGGAAGTCATCAGCCTCGATCCACACTTCACGAGTGAAGGGGACTTCACGACTGCCCATTTCAGGCTTGTTTGGGTGATTAGCAACGTTTAGCGTCTCAACCTGACCTTCTGGGTAGTTTTCAATCACGATTTTAACAGGCTCAAGAACAGCCATTGCACGAGGTGCATTCTCGTTTAGGTCATCACGAATACAAGACTCTAGTGAACCAAACTCAATCATGTTCTCTTGCTTAGTGACACCAATACGCTTACAGAATTCACGGATAGACGCAGGCGTAAAACCACGGCGACGCAAACCAGAGATGGTTGGCATACGCGGGTCATCCCAGCCATTGACCAAGTTTTCAGTCACTAGTTGGCTCAGCTTACGCTTAGACATAACCGTATATTCAAGGTTTAGGCGGCTAAACTCATACTGATGTGGCTGAGTCTCAATGGTAATGTTTTCCAAAACCCAGTCGTACAAGCGACGGTTATCTTGAAATTCAAGGGTACACAAAGAGTGAGTAATTCCCTCTAGGGCATCCGAGATACAGTGAGTAAAGTCGTACATCGGGTAAATGCACCACTTGTCAGCGGTTTGATGGTGATGAGCAAAACGCACACGATATAGAACCGGATCACGCATCACCATGAATGATGAGCTCATATCGATCTTAGCACGCAGACACGCCTCACCTTCTTTGAAGCCACCATCACGCATTTTTTCAAATAACGCTAAGTTCTCTTCAACGGTGCGGTTGCGATATGGGCTTTCTTTACCCGGTGCTTTCAACGTACCGCGGTATTCGCGGATTTCATCAGCGGTTAGCTCCTCAACATAAGCTAGGCCCTTGTTGATCAACTCAACAGCATACGCATACAACTGATCAAAGTAGTTTGACGAGTAACAGATATCGCCAGACCAGTCGAAACCTAGCCATTGAACGTCGTTCTTGATTGAATCAACGTATTCAATGTCTTCTTTTTCAGGGTTGGTGTCATCAAAGCGCAGATTGCACTGGCCCTGATAGTCTTGAGCAATACCAAAGTTTAGACAGATCGACTTAGCGTGTCCGATATGCAGATAACCGTTTGGCTCTGGCGGGAAACGAGTATGCACGCTGTTATGTTTGCCATCCGCGATATCTTTATCGATGATTTGGCGGATAAAATTCGATGGTCGAGCCTCAGCTTCACTCATCTACAACACCTCATGGTTCAATTTTGAAATTCTTCTACGCCCTACATTGTATTCGTCTAAAGAACTAAATCTAGATGTTTGTGTTATGAAAGGTAAAAAAAATGCCTCCCGAGGGAGGCATTGGCACAATAATCTAGGAGTTATTGATTAAGATGGAAGCTGTACAGTTGTTAGGTCAGCATCTGCAGGGATTTGTTTCATCTCACCTGCTACGATTTCTGCTAGTGGACCTAGGATAACTTGAACGTTATTTGAACCTAGTTTAACCACACCCATTGCACCTAAGTCTTTCAGTTGCTTCTCGTTGATTACGCTCGTGTCGTTTAGAGTTAGGCGTAGACGAGTGATACATGCATCAATTGAAGAGATGTTGCTGTGACCACCTAGTGCTTTAAGGTACTGCTTCGCAAGCTCAGAAGAGTTTGAAGAACCCACAGTTGTTGAAGCACCATCTTCGTCATCTTCACGACCTGGAGTCTTAAGACCGAACTTAACGATTACTGTACGGAACACTGCGTAGTAGATTCCGAAGAATACTAGACCTTGAAGGATTAGCATGTACCAATCTTTCGCTAGTGGGTTACGGCTAGATAGAACCATATCCACAAGACCTGCTGAGAAGCCAAAGCCTGCAATCCATTCCATTGATGCTGCGATGTATACAGAAACACCCGTCAAAACAGCGTGCAGAACATACAGTGCTGGCGCTAGGAACATGAATGAGAATTCTAGTGGCTCAGTCACACCAGTGAAGAAAGAAGCGAAACCTGCAGCAATCATGATAGACGCTACTTTTTCTTTGTTCTTAGATTTTGAAGTGTGGTAGATAGCCAGTGCTGCACCCGGTAGACCGAACATCATGATAGGGAAGAAGCCCGCTTGGTACATACCAGTAACACCTACTGTTGCAGTACCTTCTGCAAGAGACTTAGCGCCACCTAGGAAGTTAGGGATGTCGTTAATACCTGCAACGTCGAACCAGAATACTGAGTTCAGTGCGTGGTGAAGACCAACAGGGATAAGTAGACGGTTAAAGAATGCATAGATACCAGCACCTACAGAACCCATACCTTGAATAGACTCACCGAAGTGTACTAGGCCATCGTAGATTGCAGGCCACACGTACATAAGTACGAATGCCATTACGATACCAGCAAAAGAAGTCAAGATAGGAACAAGACGCTTACCAGAGAAGAACGCTAGTGCTTTATGAAGCTCAACGGTCGAGAAGCGGTTGTAGATCTCAGCAGAGATAATACCGACTAGGATACCTACGAATTGGTTTTGAATCTTACCAAATGCCGCTGGAACTGCGTCGCCACTAATACCCTGAATCTGTGCTACTGCACCAGGAGATAGAAGAGTAGTAACAACGTACATCATTACTAGGCCAGCCAGTGCTGCTGCACCGTCTTTATCTTTAGACATACCGTAAGCAACACCTACAGCGAATAGCCAAGACATGTTGTCGATAATTGCCGCGCCCGCTTTAATAAGGAAGCCAGCTAGTGCACTGTTGCCACCCCAACCGGTCGGGTCAATCCAATAACCGATACCCATGAGTATCGCTGCTGCTGGTAGCGTAGCAACCGGCACCATTAGCGCCTTACCTACCTTCTGAAAATATCCAAGAATGTTCACGTTACTTCTCCCCCTGAGGAATCTGAAAATAAGCTTAAAACTTTTTTTAGCTGATTAATTTAGTCCTCTTCATCTTAATGGCTTAAATTTGCGTCGCAAATTAAAACCCCATAAAACGTGAGCCATGTCATAGCAATCTGTGTAGACAGCCTGTTTTTGTTAGGTAGATCATAAAACTTATTTCACTATTAAAAATAACGAACATTTTGAGTATACTAAGGACAATTAAACAGAATCTTAAATCTTGGCGAGGTATCCACCGTGAGGCTCATCCCACTAGAAACAAGCGCAGACGTCGGTCGTTGGTCTGCTCGACATATTGTCAATACAATAAATAAGTTTAACCCAACCGCTGACAGACCTTTTGTGCTTGGCCTACCTACTGGTGGAACACCGCTGAACACCTACAAGTACTTAATTGAAATGTACAATGCAGGAAAAGTGAGCTTTAAGAATGTGGTGACCTTCAATATGGATGAATACGTTGGCTTGCCTAGCGATCACCCAGAGTCATACCGCACCTTTATGTATGAAAACTTCTTCAAGCATGTGGACATTCAAGAGCAAAACATAAACTTGTTGGATGGCAACACTGAAGACCACGATGCCGTGTGCAGAGCTTATGAGGCTAAGATTAAATCTTATGGCCGAATTAACCTGTTCATGGGTGGCGTGGGTCATGATGGTCATATCGCATTTAACGAGCCGGCATCGTCTCTTTCATCACGTACACGCATTAAAACGCTGACCGAAAAAACACGTATTGCTAACTCTCGCTTCTTTGATGGTGACATTAGCCAAGTGCCTAAGTATGCACTGACTATCGGTGTTGCGACGCTTCTCGATGCAGAAGAAGTGATGGTGTTGATTACTGGCCACAATAAAGCTCAAGCACTGCAAGCTGCAGTAGAAGGCTCGGTGAATCACCTATGGACAGTAAGCGCAATGCAGATGCATTCAAAAGCCGTTATTGTCGCTGACTCTCCAGCTTCTCAAGAATTGAAAGTCAAAACCCTTAAATATTTCCGCGAGTTAGAAGCGGAAAACATCAAAGATCTTTAATTAGGAGCAGCAAGTATGTATGCATTAACGAACTGCACCGTTTTCACGGGTAGCGACATTTTAAATAACCACGCGGTTGTCATCGAGAACGACCGTATCAAGGCGGTATGCCTTGAAGAAACATTAGACGCAGGCATTGAACGTATCGATCTACAAGGCGCTAACCTAAGCCCTGGCTTCATCGACCTGCAATTAAATGGCTGCGGTGGTGTGATGCTCAATGATGACATCTCCCCTGAAACGATGCAGATTATGCACGAAGCCAACCTGAAGTCCGGTTGCACCAGCTTTCTACCCACACTGATCACCTCTTCAGACGAGAGTATGCGCAGCGCTATCGAAGCTCAGCGTAAATATCAGGAACAAAACAAGCATCAGTCACTGGGTCTACACCTTGAAGGTCCTTACCTTAACCTTGCAAGAAAAGGCATTCATACCGAGTCATACATTCGTCAATCGGATGATGAGATGATCGGCTTTATTTGCCAGCATTCAGACCTAGTGGCCAAGGTAACCCTAGCCCCAGAACAAAACAGACCTGAGCACATCAAACAACTGAAAGAAGCTGGGATTGTTGTTTCTATTGGTCACACTGCCGCAACGTATCAAGAAGCGCGTGATAGTTTTGAGCAAGGCATTACCTTTGCCACTCACCTATTTAACGCTATGACGCCAATGACAGGTCGTGAGCCAGGCGTCGTTGGTGCAATATTCGACACTCCAGACGTATATGCGGGCATTATCGTTGATGGGCATCATGTTGATTATGCTAACATCCGTATCGCTCACAAACTTAAGGGCGAAAAGCTGGTACTAGTAACAGATGCAACGGCTCCAGCAGGCGCTGAAATGGACCAGTTCAATTTCGTCGGTAAGACCGTGTACGTTCGTGATGGAATGTGTGTGGGTGAAGACGGTACATTGGGCGGTTCTGCACTTACCATGATTGAAGCCGTAGAGAACTGCGTTAAGCATGCAGGTTTATCTCTCGATGAAACACTGCGCATGGCAACACTCTATCCCGCCAAAGCAATGGGCATGGAGCATAAACTAGGTCGCGTAAAACCTGATATGATTGCGAACCTTACCATTTTCAACAACGACTTTAACGTTAAAGCGACCGTAGTAAACGGTCAATTTAAACAGGGATAATTATGACTGGCGGACAAATTGGCAACGTAGACCTAGTAAAGCAGTTGAACAGCGCAGCTGTTTATCGACTGATTGATCAACAAGGGCCTATATCACGCATTCAGATTGCTGAATTGAGCCATTTAGCGCCAGCAAGTGTCACTAAGATCACTCGTCAGCTATTGGAATGTAATTTAGTACAAGAGGTTGCACAGCAGGCCTCTACTGGTGGCCGACGAGCAATATCCCTAACCACACAAGTGACTCAGTTCCACTCTATCGCAGTGCGTGTTGGCCGAGATTATATTCAATTGTCTTTGCATGACCTGAGCGGAGAGATCCTAGCGCAAAGTGAATCGGCAATTCAGTACAGCGACCAAGAGCAATTGGTTGGGCAAATATTCGATAAAATTAAGCTTTTCAAAGCCAGCAACGAAGGTATCTCTCATAACCTGATTGCGATTGGTGTGATTTTGCCTGGCTTAGTAAACCCAGATGTAGGCGTTGTGCAATACATGCCTAACACTAAGATTGATAACCTGCCTTTAGCGAAAATTCTGAAAGATGAATTTAAGACTGAGTGCTTTGTCGGTAATGATATCCGAGGTATGGCTCTTGCTGAGCACTACTTTGGCGCAACCCGTGACTGCAAAGATTCCATCCTAATTAGTGTTCACCGTGGAACCGGTTCCGGCATTATGGCTGGAGGTCAGGTGTTCCTAGGTTCAAACCGAAACGTCGGCGAAATCGGTCATATTCAAGTGGACCCTCTTGGCGAGCAGTGCCAGTGCGGTAACTTCGGCTGCCTAGAGACGATCGCTGCTAACCCTGCGATTATCAAAGGTGTGAAAGCACGTTTGGCACAAGGCTATAACTCAACGCTCGCCGATGAGCCTCAAGTCACAATCAATGCTATCTGCAAGCACGCACTCAGTGGCGATGCACTAGCAACACAAAGCATCGTACGCGTAGGCGATCAACTGGGTAAAGCGGCGGCCATTGTGATTAACTTGTTTAACCCGCAAAAGATAGTCATTGCAGGTGATATTACCAAGGCAAAAGAGGTATTATTCCCCGCAATTCAAAGGAACGTAAATAGCCAATCGCTAACGGCGTTTCATAAAGACTTACCTATTGTCTCCTCTGAACTAGAGCAGTATCCGACAATGGGGGCGTTTGCTATTGTTAAACGAGCCATGTTAAATGGCATATTGTTACAAAAATTGATGGATTCTACGCAATAAGTTCAATCATCTCAGACTCGTTTGTGGTTGAATATGCGCCAATTTCTCAACCACTTTCGAGACTGCATAAATGGATATAATGCTCATTTTTGGTGCTTTTGTTGCCGGCTTTGTCGCACAGCGCTGTAACCTCCCTCCCCTTGTCGGTTTTTTGCTGGCTGGTTTCACCCTGAATGCCTTTGGTTTCGAAAGCAACGATGCAATCAATCAGCTTGCTGATCTTGGTGTCACCTTACTGCTGTTCACTATCGGCCTAAAGCTGGATATTAAGGTGCTACTGTCCAAAGAGATTTGGGCTGGCGCTACCCTGCACAACCTCGCCTCTACCGCCTTTTTTACGTTCTGTTTAGTGGCATTGCAGGTTATCGGTGTAAACCTTTTCGCTGATATGTCCTTTGCGCAGCTCATCATCTTAGGCTTTGCACTCTCTTTTTCTAGCACCGTATTTGCCATCAAGGCCCTACAAGATAACGGTGAACTAAACTCCGTCTATGGCACCATTGCCATCGGTATCTTGGTTATGCAGGATATCTTTGCGGTGGCTTTTCTGACCGTATCTACCGGTAAGGTCCCAGAATGGTACGCCATTATCCTATTTGCGCTGCCGTTAGTCCGCCCTCTTTTCTACAAAGTATTGGATAAAGTGGGCCACGGAGAATTGCTGGTACTGTGCGGTATCTTCTTTGCCTTAGTTGTGGGTGCTGGGCTATTTGAATTGGTTGGCGTAAAAGGCGATCTCGGTGCGCTAATTCTTGGAATGCTGCTTGCCGGACACAAGAAGGCGTCTGAGCTTTCCAAATCTTTGTTTAATTTGAAAGAGATGTTCTTGGTCTGCTTCTTCTTAAACATTGGTCTGTCCGAACAACCGACCGTGGCTGGATTGATTCTGGCTCTGGTATTCATGCTGTTGTTGCCAGTTAAGGGAGTACTGTATTACCTCATCTTAGACCGATTTAAGTTTCGAGTTCGAACCTCGCTACTCGCATCACTCACGCTGTTTAACTTTAGTGAGTTTGGCTTGATTGTCGGCGGTTTAGCCTACAAACAAGGCTGGATATCCGGTGACATCATGGTTTCTATCGCCCTAGCCGTATCGATTTCTTTCATTATTGCTGCACCCCTTAACCGCTTTAGCAATAGCATCTATCGTCGCAGTGCCAGCTGGCTTAAAGAGCACAGCGACGCCAAGATTAATATTCGCGACCAGTTTATTGGCGTTGGTCAGGCTCAGGTTATGGTGCTGGGTATGGGTCGTATCGGGACGGGTGCCTACGATGAACTCACAGAGCGCCACGGCGATATCTGTTTAGGCGTAGAAATACGAAATGACACAGCCGATCACCACCAACGCCATGCTAGAAACACCATCTGTGGTGACGTGACCGACTCCGATTTTTGGGAACGCATCCAGAAATTGGACCAAATAGAATTGGTCTTACTGGCCATACCGAATAACCAAGGTAACCGCTTCGCCCTAGAGCAGTTACGACTTCGAGGCTACCAAGGGAAAGTCGCCGCCATTGCTGAATATCAGGACCAAGTTGAGCAGTTTATTGAACTGGGTGCAGATGCGGCATTCGACATTTATCGAGAAGCGGGTAGCGGTTTTGCACGGCACGTGTGCGATACATTATCCCCCAACTTCACACCCATCAAATAGCACGAAATCGAGCCCTCATTGAGGGCTCGATTTACTTTATTTCATTGATAATAAGGAATATTCCCGTTTAGGCTCAGACTTGTTCTATTATTGATACAAAGTCTTTTTCGAGTGAGAGTGTGTGACCCTAACCTCCAGCATTGGCGTTCCTCGTGGTTTTAGTACCTATGTAGCAGAGCACAATAAAAAACAGTTAAAATTCTGGCTGCCTTTGCTCGCACTATTCATGCTGTTGCTAGGTGTTGGCATGCCTCTTTGGGAGGGACAAAGTTTTTTGCTGGCAACAGAAAGCATCAATTCGTTTTTTCACTTCTACATGGTTTATGTGCTGCCATTAGCCTTTTTACTCGTCAGGTTCATCCTGATAAAGTTGCCTACAAATAACAAAATCAACCTAGTGTGCTTGTTCGTGGTTTCTAACCTACTCGTAGCGCAGCATGCAGCGATGATTACCCTCTCCATCACACTTGCCCCTCTCTCGGTAATATTGGTAACCGCTATGGCAAAGATGATGATCCTGCGCGTCAGAGAAATCGTTTATGTGTGGGGCTTTAGCGTAATCACAGGATTCTTAATTGTAGAAATAGCTCAAGACGTACCCATTGCCTCTTTCCACTTATATTTCTCTATTTCTATCATGCTCACTTGGGTGCTCTACTTAGGCAGTGATCACTATAAAACCAAGTTACAAGCCTTCATTTACGACAAAGAACAATGGAAAGCAAAAAAACAAATCACCCTACAATTAATGGAGTTAGAAGCGCAGAAAAAAGAGCTTCAGCAATTGATTGGTAAAGACGCCCTTACCGGAATATTCAATCGCGGTTACTTCGACCAACATTTAAGAGACGAGATTAAGAGAACCTCTCGCTCATCCGCGCCATTAGGATTGCTAGTGGTAGATATCGATCACTTTAAAATGGTTAATGACCAGTTAGGGCACCATACCGGTGACGTCTACCTAACAAAGGTAGCAAAAGCGTTAGAAAGCATTGCGAAGCGACCAGCAGATGTCGTTGCGCGCTACGGCGGTGAAGAGTTTGTGCTTTTGCTCCCTGATACGGATAAAAAAGGGTTGGAAATACTCTCTCAGCACATCCTAAGCAGCATCAATGGGCTGGAAATTCCTCACCCTATTCAATCACACCTTACCGTCAGCATCGGCGGTTGTGAGTTTGATTCACACTCTATGGATAAAGTGGCGTTTTTTGAACGAGCAGATCAGGCTTTGTATCGAGTCAAATCCAACGGACGCAATAACTACTTTATTGCCAACTAGCCCCATCCCTACACTGATTTTGTCTAATAGTTAACTTGCATTAGACGCCATCTAACAAAAAGACCTTTTTATTAAACAAATTCAACATTAGTCACTCTTTGATTATTAAAATGTTGATTAGTGGGTTGCTTTTTTTAGCGACAATGGCAAATTGAACACATACGGAAATGAATTTGTAAGGAAGATATATGTGTTCGGTATTTGGTATCCTCGACATAAAAAGTGATGCAGAGAAACTTCGCCCATTGGCGTTAGAGATGTCGAAGAAACTTCGTCACCGCGGACCTGACTGGTCTGGTATTTACTCATCAGAAAAAGCGATTCTAGCGCACGAGCGTTTGGCGATTGTGGGTCTAAACAGCGGCGCGCAGCCTCTATACAGCCCAGACAAAAAGCTAGTGCTAGCGGTTAATGGCGAGATCTACAACCATAAAGAAATCCGAGCACGTTACGAAGGTAAATACGACTTCCAAACAGATTCAGACTGTGAAGTTATTCTAGCCCTTTATCAAGATATGGGTGCTGACCTACTTGAAGAGCTAAACGGTATCTTTGCGTTTGTTCTTTACGATGAAGAGAAAGAGACTTACCTCATTGGTCGTGACCATATTGGTATCATTCCTCTATACCAGGGCCATGATGAGCACGGAAACTTCTACGTTTCTTCAGAAATGAAAGCACTTGTACCAGTGTGTAAAACCGTCAGCGAATTCCCTCCAGGTTGCTACCTAGAATCAGGCGCACTCGCTCCAACTCGCTACTACATCCGCGACTGGAACGAATACGCAGCGGTTCAAGGCAACTCCACCAGCAAAGAAGACCTGACAAAAGCGTTAGAAGATGCCGTAAAACGTCAGCTAATGACAGATGTGCCATACGGCGTATTACTCTCAGGTGGTCTAGATTCTTCTATCACTTCTGCTGTCGCAAAACGTTTTGCTGCAATGCGTGTTGAAGATGATGACCAATCTGAAGCTTGGTGGCCACAGCTTCACTCATTTGCTGTTGGCTTAGAAGGCGCGCCGGATCTTATTGCCGCTCGCGAAGTCGCTGACCAGATCGGTACTGTACACCACGAAATGACTTACACAATCCAAGAAGGTTTGGATGCGATTCGTGACGTGATTTACCACATTGAAACGTACGATGTGACAACGATTCGAGCGTCAACGCCAATGTACTTATTAGCGCGCAAGATCAAGGCAATGGGCATCAAGATGGTACTTTCTGGTGAAGGTGCCGATGAAATCTTTGGTGGCTACCTGTACTTCCACAAAGCGCCAAACGCACAAGAGTTCCACGAAGAAACAGTACGTAAACTACTGGCGTTGAACATGTTTGACTGTGCTCGTGCTAACAAATCACTGGCAGCATGGGGCGTTGAAGGCCGCGTACCTTTCCTAGACAAAGAGTTCATTGACGTAGCGATGCGTCTAAACCCAGCAGACAAAATGTGTGGCAACGGTAAGATGGAGAAACACATCCTGCGTGAGTGTTTTGAGCATTACCTACCAGAATCTATCGCATGGCGTCAAAAAGAGCAGTTCTCTGATGGCGTTGGCTACAGCTGGATTGATACCTTGCGTGAAGTCGCTGAAGCTAAGGTAACGGATCAGCAAATGGAAACCGCTAAGTTCCGCTTCCCATACAACACTCCTTTAACTAAAGAAGGCTATGTATACCGCGAGATCTTTGAAGAATTGTTCCCGCTACCGTCAGCGGCTGAGTGTGTTCCTGGTGGACCGTCTGTAGCGTGCTCTTCGGCTAAAGCCATTGAGTGGGATGAATCGTTTAAGAACAACGCTGACCCTTCTGGTCGCGCTGTTAAAGCGGTACATAACGAGGCTTACTAAGTCATTAGACTGGTTAACGAGAAAAGGGCGCTATTTTAGCGCCCTTTTTGGTTTTAGGTTCTAGGACCTAGGACCTAGCCTCAATATCCTGATTATCGACCTGAACCTCTACTTTCTTATTGATCATCGTAATCAACAAAATAGAGCGCTTCTCACCATCAGCCTCATGGTAAATCGCATCGACGCCAGCGAACTGTCCTGACTTGATAATAACTTCATCGCCTTTTTGAAGTAAGTCAGATTCAATCTCAGCGTCTTCCTGAGAGCCCTCGAGTTGCTTAAGGGTATACACTAGGTCACCTTGCAACTCTGTAGGGTAAACGCCATTGCGGATAAAGTCGGACACACCACGTGTTGAGCGCACAGTGGTAAACGAAGGCCCTACTTCAAAATCAAAGCGTACAAACATGTAGCTTGGAAACAGAGGCTCAGATCTCTTCTGACGCTTACCTCGAACCATTTTTTCTACAGTGATCTTCGGGTAATAAACCTCAACACCTTGATTTTCAAGGTGCATTTGCGCCCGCTCTTGATCACCGCGCTTACAATACAATAAATACCAACGTTTCATGGCTGCTACCTTTTATCTGATACTAGGCTCTGCGCCAAAATTTTAACCTTGGTATTCTATCAGCTCACCTACAGACATGAAATCCGACCGAGCATGAGTGCTCATTCGCCGTTCAGTAAACGCGCATTTACTAGGCTCGCCATCAATTCAATGTGCTTGTCGCTATCATTGAGACACGGTATATAGTTAAAACTTTCACCACCCGCCTCTTTATAGATATCACAGCACTCTTCAGACAGCTCCTCTAATGTCTCAAGACAATCCACAGAGAAAGCAGGTGCTATGATATCCAGCTTTTTAATTCCTTGATTGGGCAACTTCTCTAGGGTCTTATCGGTATATGGCTGTAGCCATTCTTCGCGACCAAAACGCGATTGATAGGTCATGCCCATTCGGTCTGAGCCTAGTCCTAGTTCTTGCGCTAAAAGCTCAGTGGTCTTCTCGCAATGTTGAGGGTAGACATCACCATTGTCAGCAAATCGTTTCGGTATGCCATGATAAGAGCAAAGTAAGTAATCACTCTCTCCACGCTCACGCCAAGACTCTCGTACAGAGTCGGCCAAAGCCTTAATATAAAGCGGGTGATCGTGATAGTCGCCAATCACCTCAAAGGAAGGCACCACCGTCATCTGTTTGAACGCCTTACCCAGACCATCAACAACAGCAGCGGTTGTGGTTGCAGAGTACTGTGGGTACAAAGGTAGCACTATCACCTTTTCAACGCCCTGCTCAAGCAGTGACTGCATGCCATACAGCAAGCTTGGATTACCATAGGTCATCCCAAGCTCAACTGGAACATTGAGGCTTTGCTTTAACTTACTCGCTTGCCTGCAAGAGAATACCATCAGGGGTGAACCTTCACTCATCCACACCCCTTGATAAAGCTTGGCTACCTTGGGAGCGCGAATGGGCAATATCACGCCGTGCAGCAATGGGCACCATAACCAACGCGTCATATCCACTACACGCTTGTCGTGCAGAAACTGACTTAAGAATCGTTTAATGGCTTTAGGGGTTGCTTCATCTGGGGTCCCTAGATTAACTAATAACACCCCTGTTTTAGATTGGTTTTCCATAACGTCCTGACATATAAGCAATAAAAAAGGACGACCAACTGGTCGTCCTTCTAGTATCTAAATTCGCTTAACAATAAGCAATGATTAAGATAACGCTTTTTCGATGTCAGAGCTTACTTCTGCAACTTGCTTAGTACCATCGAACTTAAGGTACTTAGTGTTACCTGCTTCTGCTTCTTTACCGTAGTACTGAACTAGCGGAGCAGTTTGCGTGTGGTATACACCTAGGCGAGCGCGAACAGTCTCTTCTTTGTCGTCATCACGAACAACAAGAGCTTCACCTGTTACGTCGTCTTTACCTTCCTCTTTAGGCGGGTTAAACACAACGTGGTAGGTACGACCTGATGGAAGGTGAGCACGACGACCGGCCATACGCTCAACAATCACATCGTCAGCTACGTCAAACTCGATAACGTAATCAACATCAATACCCATCTCTTTCAGGCCATCAGCCTGAGGGATAGTGCGTGGGAAACCATCTAGTAGGAAACCTTTCTCACAATCGTCTTGTGCAATACGCTCTTTGATAAGACCCAGAATGATATCATCAGAAACCAATTGGCCTGCATCAATTACACCTTTAGCTTTTTTGCCTAACTCAGTGCCCGCCTTGATAGCAGCACGTAGCATGTCACCAGTAGAAATTTGTGGGATACCGTATTTTTCCATGATGAACTGAGCCTGAGTGCCTTTACCTGCACCAGGAGCACCTAAAAGAATGATGCGCATTGTTTTTCCTCTTTAATGTTCTTCTTTTATACCGAAGCTCACAAACCGACAACAAACAGTAAGCCACTGATTTTGTTGTAAGTTTCGGTATAACTCTACTTTTAGTAATGATTAAGCCCAGAATACTATCATAATTCTGGGCTCAATGTTCAGCTTTGCGACTAATCCGTGAGATTGACTATTTAATCAACAATTGGTTTACCGCGCTTAAAAATTGGCTTGGATCTTCTAGAGAACCACGCTCTGCGAGCATCGCTTGACCAAGCAAAAGCTCAACATAGCGACCAAAGGCGATCTCATCAGCGGTATCGGCCATTTGCTTAACTAGATCGTGCTCCGGGTTTAGCTCTAGGATGTACTTCACCTCAGGAGCGGCTTGACCTGCAGCCTCAAGAAGCTTAGCCATCTGCGTGCCCATTTCCATATCATCGGTCACCACTACCGCTGGAGTACTTGCAAGCTTAAAGGTGGTACGAACCTCTTTCACGCGATCACCCAGGTACTCTTGAGTTCGCTCAACTACAGACTTAAACTCTTCTTCCGTCTCTTTCTGCTTCTCTTTCTCTTGCTCGTCTTCAAACTTGCTAAGATCTAGGCCAGCTTTGGTGATTGACTGGAATTGTTTGCCGTCGAACTCTGTTAGGTAGTTCATTAGCCACTCATCGATGCGATCGTACATCAGCACAACCTCAATGCCTTTCGCTTTAAATTGCTCAAGGTGCGGGCTGTTTTTCGCTGCGGCATAGCTGTCAGCAGTAAGGAAGTAGATCTTATCTTGACCTTCTTTCATACGCTCAACATAGCTTGCAAGGCTTACAGACTGTTCGTTGCTGTCGACTTCTGTTGAAGCAAAACGCAATAAACCCGCGATCTTCTCTTTGTTAGAAGCATCTTCTGCAGGGCCTTCTTTTAGCACTAGGCCAAATTCCTTCCAGAAAGACAGGTACTTGTCATCGTCTTTCTTCGCCAATTTCTCTAGCATAGTAAGAACGCGCTTAGTACACGCATTACGCAGTGACTGAGTCACCTTGTTGTCTTGCAGGATTTCACGTGACACGTTCAGTGGCAGATCGTTTGAATCAATCAAGCCCTTAACAAAACGCAGGTACGAAGGCATGAACTGCTCTGCGTCATCCATGATGAATACACGCTGAACATACAACTTAAGACCGCTCTTATGGTCACGGTTCATCATGTCCCAAGGTGCTTTTGAAGGAACGTACAATAGGCTTGTGTAATCGTTCTTACCTTCTACCTTGTTATGGCTCCATAGCAATGGATCAGCAAAGTCATGCGAAACATGCTTGTAGAACTCTTTATATTCTTCATCGTTGATGTCAGATTTTGCTCGAGTCCAAAGCGCTTGCGCCTTGTTGATTTGCTCCCACTTGGTTTCGTCTGTTTCTTTGCCTTCTTCATCCGTTACCTTGGTAAGAATAGAAACAGGAATACCAATGTGGTCAGAGTATTTGCTGATCACATCACGTAGACGCCATTCAGATAGGAATTCTTTACCTTCATCACGCATATGAAGAATGATGTCAGTACCGCGGCTTTCTTTGGTAATGTCTTCAATGGTGTAGTCACCTTCACCCGCTGAGTGCCACTGCACGCCGTGGTCAGCCGATAGGCCTGCAGCACGTGTACGTACAGTTACTGCATCCGCCACGATAAAGGCAGAATAGAAACCAACGCCAAATTGACCAATAAGCTGTGAGTCTTTTGATTGGTCTTCAGAAAGCTTAGAGAAGAACTCCGCAGTGCCCGATTTTGCGATTGTGCCTAGGTGTTCAATCACATCATCACGGCTCATACCAATACCATTGTCCGATACGGTCAGTGTGTTGGTCTTCTCATCGAAAGAAAGCTTCACACCTAGATCGGCATCGCCTTGGTATAAGTCAGGCTGAGATAGTGCTTGGAAGCGCAGCTTATCTGACGCATCTGACGCGTTAGAAATAAGCTCACGTAAGAAAATTTCTTTATTTGAATACAGTGAGTGAATCATAAGGTGCAGCAGTTGCTTTACCTCTGATTGGAAACCTCGAGTTTCTTTATTAGCTGACACAGTCTCGCTCATTTTGACTCCATACTTTTATGTTTACTCATAACCGCACCAGGTTCGAATTTGCTGATGCTTGTACTCATAAGGCATGAAATAAGGGTGAGAAGTGCAAATTCAAGGTCAATTAGTATAAAAAAACTGTTTTTTAGATAAAATTTTATTATGCTATGGCGGTTATTCGCTCTAAAAGGCGATATATCTCACACTTCATATGGAATGAGTGTGATGGGTTACGGAAGCGTGTGTCAGCGAAAATCAAAGAAGATCTAAATGAGTAAAATCGGTATTAAATACGTACTAGCCCAGAAGTATATTTTTGATCCAAACAGCAACTCACTTGTCGATCAATCAGATGACGATAGTTTAGTGCGACTTGGTAGTAATGAAAGTCGAATCCTCACCCTACTTTGCGAACATCCAAATGAGGTGGTTACTCGTGACCAACTGCATGAATTTGTTTGGAGAGATCAAGGTTTTCAAGTTGATGATTCTAGCCTAACTCAGGCAATTTCTACGCTTAGAAAAATGCTAAAGGATTCCACCAAATCTCCACAGTTTGTAAAGACTGTGCCGAAGCGTGGCTATCAATTGATTTCGTCTGTCGAGCGCGAAACCCCGACTCCTCAAACCGAGGAAAAAGCCGCTACTCCTGCAGCAGAGCCGGCTCTTGCTTCGATCACTACATCGCAGCTAAAAGAATCTAAAGCCGAGCAAAACACCAAGAAACAAGCGTTCTGGTCAAATTGGGATACAAACACCCGAATTTTACTGTTAGTGGCGATTTTATTGCCAATTATTGCGCTGATGATCCCTAATTCTTCACCCTCTACATTCCGTGCCGTCACGGTAGTAAATGATGTACCGGTTAAAACAACCGAGGGCCACCCTGATCTGACTAACTGGATGGAAAGCATCGAAAGCTGTGTAGACCATTACATGACCGCTTATACGGATGAGTCCGATCCTGTTGAAGTCATTGCAACGGCAAGCCAATCAGAACAACTCTATTTAAGCTACATTCACGGTCCACAGTTTACCTCTGAAAATAGCACTGTCCGTCTTGTTGGCAAACAGCAAGACCTTGCCAAGATCTGCGCAAAAGGAGGCCGTAAGTAATGAACCAACGTGTAGCATCAATTTTATTAGTGATCTCTGTGGTATTCAGTGGTTGGTTATACTGGGGCAGCGACGTCAAGATCGAACAAGTGCTGACCTCTCGTGAATGGCAAACAAACCTTGATACGTTTGTTTACTCTGATCTCGCTGACGATAGCATTGGGCCTCTGAACAAGGTTCACATTATGTCTAATGTGAAATACCTACCCAATGGCGACTATATCCGTGCATCACGTATCCAGCTGTTTAATGACGTCAATGTTGTATCATTTACGATGAACATTACTGAGTCAGGTCTGTGGCAATTAAGTGATAACTACCTGCTGATCGACCCTAAAGAGTTTAAAGATTCTGCAGCCATCGATAGCAAAGATTTCACTGAACAACAGCTTCGAGTGATAAAGCAGCTGTTTATCACTGATGCCCAACAAAGCCGTCGCGTGGACATCATCGATGACAACTCAATCTTGCTGACCAGCCTAGGGCATGGTTCTCGAGTGTTGGTATCGACTCCGACGATGTAAAATAAAAAAGGAGGCTAAGCCTCCTTTTTTTGACCCTAGGTCCTAGGTCCTAGGGCCCTATACTCCTAGAACCCTAAATCCCTATATATTCGTTTCCGCCAACACATCCCCATCAAAGCTAACAACGCTGAGTTTGTTATCTTCAAGCAACCCGTAGCTTGCTACATTGCCACCTTTAGGCAAGGTTACAGAGCCAGGATTAAACAGGGTGTACTCGCCCATTGATGCGGCTACAGGCAAATGAGAATGTCCGTGCGCGAGAACATCACCGCTTTTGAGTGGAGGTAGTCTATCTTGGTTGTACAAGTGACCATGAGTTAAAAACAGTCGCTTGCCGCTTTCTAGTAATACAATGGCAAAGTCACTCAGTACAGGGAAATCAAGCAGCATCTGATCCACTTCGCTGTCACAGTTACCTCTTACTGAAATAATGTCGTCTTTATACTTATTAAGAAGTTCCGCTACCTGCGCTGGCGCATAGGCTTCTGGAACTGGATTTCTCGGCCCATGGTTTAGGATATCGCCAAGCAAGATAAAATGCTGCGCACCAGAGGCGTGATAAGCTTCGACAGCTTTTTTTGTTGAGGCTAGGCAGCCATGTAAATCAGAAGCAAAAAACAGTTTCATATTGAATTACTCTATCGTCTTTCATTGCCCGAGAGTGTAACAATGCCCTCTGTTTTTCTCCAGAGGATAGCGCCTGAAGTTGGTAAACAGCTGTTACTTCACTCTTATGCTAGGCTCTTGTTGCTTGGTTAGAACTCCGAATCTAGCACCATGCCCTTCACAACAATATTGTTGTAGCTCACCATCCCAAGCACATTGCCATCTAATACAACCGGAGCCCGACTAATTCCAAATCGCTCAAACAATCGTGCGCAGTATTTGACGTTCATATCTGGTGATACACACAACGCAGGCTTACTCATTATCTCATAGACATTAGTTCGAGCCGGTGAACGATTCTGAGCCAATACTTTCTTGGCAATATCATTCATCAACACCAAACCATATTCGTCATCCTCATGGCGTTTATTAACGATCAGTGCTTTGACCTCGTTTTCACGTGCTATGCCGATTGCTTCCTGAACCGTCATTAAGCCATCAACAATGGCATAGGTTGCAGACATGACATCCTTTACTCTGCGGCTGGTGTGACTTTTCATATCATAGTTCCCTCTCTACTATCTTGGTTAGAGTCTCAACCTGATGGGCGACTCCAACGGCATCCTCTACATCTATCTGTACTGCAATACCCTGTCCTGATTCTTGGTCAAATTCACCAATATCGCTGATCTTCTCCAAAATACGGCGCGATAAGTGCTCTTCAACCACAAACAACAGTACGTCCTTTTGAACCTCAAGCGTCAGCCCTAAGAAGGTACGCTTTTGATTCAACCCTTCACCTCGAGCATTACTGATCACAGTCGCACCCGTTGCACCCGCAGACCGAGCGGCATCAAGTACCGCATCCGTACGGATATCCTCAACAAAGGCTAGTATCAATTTAAATCGCATTAGAATCCTCCTTAATAGGATGGCGCTGGTTAAGCCAGCGTGTAATCTGCGCATACCCCATTACGGTAATAATTGGGAATAAACTGGCAAAGGCAATAAGCCCAAAGCCATCAATCAGTGGGCTTCTACCTGGCACCGTCGAGGCGAGCCCTAAACCTAACGCGGTCACTATGGGCACAGTGACGGTTGATGTGGTAACACCGCCACTGTCATAGGCAAGGGGAATGATCATGGATGGAGAGAAGTAGGTCTGTACGATAACGATCAGATAGCCCACTATGATGTAATAATGAATCGGGTCTCCGGCAACGATGCGATAACACCCTAATGTAATGCCAATCGCGACCCCTAGCGCCACCGCCAATCGCAAGCCGTTTACCTTAATGCTGCCACCGGAAACCTGATTGGCTTTAATGGCCACCGCGATTAACGAGGGCTCGGCTATGGTGGTACTAAAACCGATGCAAAAGGCAAACAGGTACACCCAGTAATAATCAAACCAATGCAGCAAACCTGACTCAGATAAACGCATCTCTTTTAAGAAGTCAGGCATGGTTAACTGCATGGCCATGGTTTCACCTAACGGAAATAGCGCCGCCTCTAATCCAATCAAAAACAGCGCTAGTCCCACAATCACTAATACGAAGCCGAGCAATACTGAGGGCAAATTTCGTATGGGTCTGCGCAGAACCGCCACCTGAAAACCAAATAAGATCACACCAATGGGGAAAACATCCATGACTGTAGAGGCAAATACTTCAAGGGTATGCGCTAGAGTAATCATGACAGCCACATCCCATACAGCATGACGAAGATCATGGGCAGCAAGGAAGCAAATGCGATTAGCCCAAAGCCATCCACCATGGGGTTGCGGCCCTTGATAGAAGAGGCCAACCCCACGCCTAAAGCGGTGACCAAAGGTACAGTGATGGTCGAGGTTGTCACCCCACCCGAGTCATAGGCAATGCCGATGATGCTTTGCGGGGCAAAAAAGGTCAGCGAGACCACCAGCAAGTAGCCACTGATGATCAAGATATGGATGGGCCAGCCCTTGAGAATTCGATACACCCCAAGCACCAAGGCGAACCCCACCGACAGCGCGACGGTTAATCTAAGGTGGAAGGTATAATCCTGCATGCTGTCATCATTAAACGCGATCACCCCTTCTTTCGCCGCCACCTCTGCGGCCTCCATTGCTACAGCCGTAAGAGCAGGCTCCGCTATGGTTGTGCCAAAACCAAGACAAAAAGAGAAGAATATCAACCAAGCTACACTGCCCTTACGTGCAAACGCCTGCGCCATCGACTCTCCGATGGGAAACAGCCCCATATTGAGCCCAAGCACAAATAAGGTAAGTCCGAGCACCACCAGTAGCATGCCGAACAGAATAGTAAAGAAGTGTGGGAGGGGTTGTTGCAGGATAACTAGCTGAAAGAATGCCACCACCAAAACGATGGGCGTCAGATCTTTTGCACTATCAATGAAAGATCGTAGGAAGACATTCATCTGCTTGCGTTATTCCTTACGTATTAAAGAAATTAAACCGTGTGTTAGTCTTATAGATTAACTATGGTCAATTATCCGTGGCCTAGGTGTGACGTAAGGCTCGAAATGTAACGTCTATAATTATAGGCTCTTTCAGCCTAGCGCTGGATTTACACATAACGTCGACTGGCAATTACTCTACTTGGAGCAGGTATGCACATATTGATTACTGGTGGTACTGGGTTTATTGGTCGCGCATTGGTCAAACAACTCATCCCTCATCAAATGACTATCTTGACTCGTGACAGTGACAACGCTGCGCAGCAATTAAAGCACGTAAACCCTAATTGCTTGCACTTTGTGCAGTCTCTTGATCACCTGCAAGACCTTTGTGACTTTGATGCAGTGATTAATCTGGCCGGGGAGCCGATTGTGAATAAGCGCTGGACTGATCAACAAAAGAAGCGTATTTGTGACAGTCGCTGGGACATCACTCGTCAAATCGTCGACCTCATCAAACGCTCTTCAAATCCGCCTAAGGTATTTATTAGCGGTTCTGCAGTCGGCATTTACGGAGATCAAAACCAAATTCGAGTCGACGAAGAAACCCCATATAAGGCTGAGGGTTTTCCGCATTGCGTCTGTCAAGAGTGGGAGGACATCGCCAATCAAGCGCGCAGCGAGCAAACCAGAGTCGCGCTACTTCGAACAGGGATCGTATTAGGCCAAAATGGGGGCGCATTAGAAAAAATGCTATTGCCCTACAAGCTTGGTCTTGGCGGCCCATTAGGTGCTGGTCAGCAATATATGCCGTGGATTCACATTCAAGATATGGTGAGAGCCATTCAATTTCTACTCGAAACCGAGATCTGCTCTGGCGTCTTTAATATGGTGGCACCGCACCCTGTCACCAACAAAGAATTTAGCCAAACATTGGCAAAGACCCTCTCAAGACCGCACTTTTTATTTACACCTAAATTTGCCATGCAGATGGCCTTAGGCGAATCCAGTTGTTTACTGTTTGATAGCGTCAAAGCCAAGCCCAAACGACTCACTGAAATGGGCTTCACTTTCAATTACTCAAGGGTTCAACCAGCGCTGTCGCAAATTTTGTCACACTAACTTTTTACAATTTTTTCTACAAAATCGCCGTTTCGCCATAAATTTGTAATAAAAGGTGTGCAAAATACAGCCTGTTATGATTAATCATGTTTAAGTTTCAGAGGACAGTATGTCTTTAAACAAACTCAACTGGTTAAGTGTGGGGGTTGTGGTTCTTGTTTTAGTGCTAATTTAACCCATACACTAACCAAGCCTACAGAAACTCAGGTTCGCTCCGTTAATTAATGAGATTAGCGAGAATGGCCTGAGTTTTTTGGTTTTCATAAACAAACACCTTGAGATTGCCTAAAGTAACCCAATCTATAAGATACTCATCATTAGTCTAGGGACACATTCATGCATTCAGAATTCATCGTCGAAATGAACCAACAAAACTTCCAACAAATCTTGGAAGGCTCAATGAACACACCCGTTGTGGTCTACTTTTGGGCGCCGATGAGTCAAGAGAGCGCTGATCTTGTTCCACAAATCCAGCAACTTGCACAGCAATATGCCGGCGCCTTCACCCTAGCCCTGCTCAACTGCGAGCAAGAGCAGCAAATTGCCGGACAGTTTGGTATTCAGGCGCTGCCGACTATCGCTTTGTTTAGTCAAGGCCAAGCCATTGATGGATTAGGTGGACCGCAGCCAATTCAAGCCATTGAGGCCATGCTACAAAAACACCTGCCAAGCCAAGATGAGCTTAATCTGCAAAAAGCATTGAGCTTGATGTCAGAACAGCAATACACAGAAGCACTCGTTCTGTTTGGCTCTTTACCTGAAGAGTTGCAAAATAAGGGTGAAGTAAAACTGGCTAAAGCTGATTGCCTAATCGCAACCGCGCAATTTAGCGAAGCGGAAGCTGTGCTATCTCATATCCCGCTAGAGTATCAAGACAACTACTACAAAGGATTGATGGCGAAACTAGAGCTTCACGCGCAAGCGGCAAACAGCCCAGAGATACAAGCCCTAGAGACTCAGCTAACCAATGACGCTGAGAACGCTAAAATCGCCAACGAACTGGCGCTGCAATACCATGAAGTGAACCGCAGCGATGAAGCCCTTGAGTTATTGTGGACATTTATTTCTAAAGACCTAGGTGCATTGGACGGTGAGATGAGAAAAACCTTTATGGATGTTCTGTCTGCATTAGGACAAGAGAATGCAACGGCTAAACAATATCGTCGCCAGTTGTACTCTATTCTTTACTAATCTTATTGAATAATAAGGCTCTTTTTTCTGTTCAAGGCGTGACGTTTTCACGCCTTTTTTAATCTATTCGCACAAAATATCCCCTAGAAATAGAGTATAGTTAGCGTTCTACTACTTCATCGTTAGGAAAGTAAGCATGGACTCTACTCTCATTACCATCGCCATTTTTATCGCATTGGCCGTTATCTTAATTGCTGCTGGGATCAAAACCGTTCCTCAGGGAAGTCACTGGACCGTAGAACGCTTTGGTCGCTATACCAAAACCCTACAGCCAGGACTGAACCTTATCATTCCCTTTATCGACTCCATTGGTAATAAGATCAATATGATGGAGCGAGTAATGGACATCCCAGCTCAAGAAGTCATCTCAAAAGACAACGCCAACGTCACCATAGATGCGGTGTGCTTCGTACAAGTATTTGATGCGCCTAAAGCGGCCTATGAAGTCACTGAGCTAGAGCACGCTATTCGTAATCTTACTCTTACTAATATCCGTACTGTGCTTGGCTCGATGGAACTCGACGAAATGCTCAGCCAAAGGGATATGATCAACACCCGCCTACTATCGATTGTCGATGAAGCGACTAACCCTTGGGGCGTTAAAGTCACTCGTATTGAGATCAAAGATGTTCAACCACCAGCCGACCTCACCGCTGCCATGAATGCACAGATGAAAGCAGAGCGAAACAAGCGTGCCGAAGTCCTTGAAGCCGAGGGTATTAGACAAGCGGAGATCCTTAAAGCCGAGGGTCACAAACAATCTGAAATCTTAAAAGCAGAAGGTGAGAAGCAAGCCGCAATATTGCAAGCTGAAGCTCGCGAACGTTCGGCTGAAGCAGAAGCAAAAGCGACACAAATGGTTTCTGATGCGATTGCTGCAGGTGACATGCAGGCCGTTAACTACTTTATCGCACAAGGCTATACCGATGCGCTGAAATCCATTGGCCAAGCGGAAAACGGAAAGGTCATTATGTTGCCGCTTGAAGCAACAGGCTTAATGGGCTCCATTGCTGGCGTTGCTGAGATGTTTAAAACTGCCGATGACAAGGGTAAATCGTGATAGAGCTCCTGCAACAAGTTAACCATTGGCATTGGCTAGCATTTGGCCTGGCACTACTGTGCTTTGAAGTCTTAGGTACTGCTGGCTACTTTCTTTGGCTTGGCATCTCTGCTCTTATTGTTGGCGCCATTCTTAGTGCCCTTCCTCTAGGATGGCAGATGCAGTGGATGAGCTTTGCAAGCTTTGGCCTCATCACTACTTGGCTTTGGTGGCGCTACCAGAAAGGCAAAGATAAAATCGATGAAAAGACGACTACTCTGAATAAACGCTCACAGGCCTTGATTGGTCAGTTCACCACCTTAGAGCAAGACTTCCCCGCTGGTAAAGGTCGCCTAAAACTGGGCGATACCTCTTGGACAGCCGTGGCCGAACAAAGCCTAGAAGCGGGCACCGCTGTTGAGGTCCATAAGGTCGAAGGCATTATCTTGCACATTCGCCAAAAGAGTTAATATGCTTTAACTCACGTATTACAAAGCAAATAAAAAAGGCTTCTAAGGTGATGAACATCTAGAAGCCTTTTTAAAGCAGACAATACTCAGTATTAGCTAATGCCGTGCTGTTGCATTAAATCAATCAGCCCTTGCTCATCTTGTATTTCAACCCCAAGGTCTTGCGCTTTTGCTAGCTTAGAGCCTGCCGCTTCACCAGCAAACAAGATATCCGTATTTTTCGACACACTGCCCGTTACCTTAGCCCCTAGGTTTTGCAATGCAGCCTTAGCATCTGAGCGGGTAAGTTGGGATAGTGAGCCCGTTAGCACGACCGTTTTACCTGCTAAAGGTAATTCTTCGGCATTTGCCACGTCCTTAATCTCAGCCCAGTTGATGCCGCTCTCGATAAGCTCGGCAATCACCGCTTGATTTCGCTCTTGAGCAAAGAATGCCTTAATGTGCTCAGCCACAATGGCTCCAACATCGGGCACTTCCAGCAACGCTTCAACGCTTGCTTGTTCAATACGCTCAAGGGTCTTAAAGTGCTGCGCTAAGTTGGCTGCGGTTGCCTCTCCTACTTCTCGAATGCCTAAAGAATATAAGAATCGAGGTAGGGTCGTTTGTTTTGATTTTTCTAGGGCGTCTACAACATTTTGCGCCGACTTTGGTCCCATACGGTCAAGAACCGTAATTCGACCTGCACTTAGCTTGAAAAGGTCGGCTGGTGTTTGCACCATTTCTTTTTCGACTAATTGCTCAACGACCTTGTCGCCTAAGCCATCTACATCCATCGCTTTACGCGATACAAAGTGCTTCAGTGCTTGCTTACGTTGCGCAGAGCATACCAAGCCACCGGTGCAACGAGTCACCGCTTCACCTTCGGTACGTTCAGCATCGGAGCCACACACTGGGCATACCACTGGGTAGACAATCTCTTTGGCATCATCTGGGCGTCTATCTAACACCACGCCGGTGATTTGAGGGATCACATCACCCGCACGGCGGATAATAACCGTGTCTCCCACCATCACGCCCAAACGCTGGATTTCATCGGCGTTGTGCAAGGTGGCATTGCTGACCGTCACGCCACCAACAAATACAGGCTCAAGCTTAGCTACTGGCGTAATGGCGCCGGTGCGCCCTACCTGAAACTCCACATCATTGAGTGTTGTAAGCTCTTCTTGTGCCGGAAACTTGTAGGCAATAGCCCAACGCGGAGCACGAGCGACAAAGCCAAGTTGCTCTTGCTTTGCTATTTCATCAAGCTTGATCACTACGCCATCTATCTCGTAATCAAGGTCATCTCGCGTCTCAAGAATGTATTGGTAGTAAGCAATCACGTCATTGAGGTTTTCAACCTTACGCACCACAGGGCACATAGGTAATCCCCACTCTTTGAGCTGCAAGAAGCGTTGATAGTGGCTGTTTTCCAGCTCGCCTCCCTCAATAACGCCCACGCTATAGGCATAAAAACCCAAAGGACGTTTTGCCGTAATGCGCGAATCTAACTGACGCAAACTACCCGCTGCTGCGTTTCTTGGGTTAGCAAACGGCTTTTCGCCCTTCGCTATCGCCTGCTCGTTAAAACGGTCAAAACCCGCCTTAGGCATAAAGACTTCACCGCGCACTTCAAGTCGCGTTGGATAGCCTTCGCCCTGCAGTTTTAAAGGGATAGCGCTAATGGTGCGAACGTTCTGAGTAATGTTTTCACCCGTCGTTCCATCACCACGGGTTGCCGCTTGAACTAACACGCCATTTTCATACATCAAACTCACCGCTAGGCCGTCAAGCTTAGGCTCGCAACTGAACGCACCAAGCTCACTGCTATTCAGTCTATCTTGCATGCGTTTATGAAACGCCTTGAGCTCCGAATCATCAAAGGCATTATCTAGAGATAACATTGGCACTTGATGGGTGACTTGGGTAAAGCCTGACAATGGCGCGCCGCCTACCCTTTGCGAGGGTGAGTCCACCGTGACTAATTCAGGGTTACCTTCTTCTAATTCAATGAGTTGACGCATCAAGCGATCGTATTCTGCATCAGGGATCTCAGGGCTATCCTCAACATAGTAACGCACCGCATGATAATGCAGTGCCTCAGATAGCTTAGCGTGTTGTTGTTGAATAGAATCTGGCATAGGGATTTCTCAAAAATAGGGAAAAGAAAAGGCTCTATGGAGAGCCCTTTATGTAATCTTGTTTATAAACCAAAGAGTTAGACTATATTGCTGGTCTCTTTTTGTTTTTGTCTTTGCACAAACTCCTGAATCTGACGCTTAAAGGCATCAATACGATCGCGGGTCATTAGTGAGCGTTTATCATCTAATACGTGCCCACCTAGATCATCGGCAATCATTTGTGCAGTATGCAGCATGATCTTAAAGTTCTGCTCAGGATCGCCATAGCTTGGCAAGGTCATAAAGAACGAAATACCTTCTGTAGTGAAGGTCGCGGGGTCATCGTGAGACAATGTGCCCGGTTTAAGCATATTTGCGACACTGAATAACACTTTGCCCGTACCTGACATATCCGCATGGCGGTGATAAATGTCCATAGGACCAAAATGAAGACCGTTTTGTTCCATGCTGACAAACAAATCACTGCCGACAAAGATCTGGTTTGGCAAAGCCTTAACGTGCAAAACCAATACTTCGAGTTCTGGTTCTTCAGGTTCAGCAGCAACAGCAACTGGCGTAGTTTCCGGCTCAACGGCTATCACCTCAGGCTCCACACTCTCTTCTATCTGCGGCTCTTTAGCAACAAAGGCAGAAGATGGCTCGTCTTCATGCTTAGAGTAAGCATCAGAGCTAATGGTAATCGTTGGTAATTCATCCGTATTAACCGCGACAGTCGGTCTGATTGTCTCAACATCATCGTGGTCATGGTTGTCTAACAGTGGATCACCGATATCATCATCGAAGCTAGAAAAGCTTGGCTCTTTCTTGCCACTCTTTTTCTTCACTTTTACCACATCGAAGTCATCTTCAATCACCGGTGTCTCTGTTGCCGGACTCTTAGGAGTCACAACCTCAGACTCAGTTGAGAACTCGCTAGAGAGATCTGTTGAAGACTCGTTGGCTAATTTACTTAATGGTTTATCCGAAAACTTACCACTTTGTTCGCGTTTATTCGTCCATAAACCATGAATAAGTAGACCCGCTATCGCTAGCACACCTACAACTATCAGTACGATTCGCAATTCCTGCATTTTTTGCTCTCTGCTTTACCCTGGTGAGACACCGAGATTGAGTTACTTAAACTACTTTAACAAAACTCTCCTAGAGAGTTGAATCTTTTAATAAAATCTATTCACTTTATGCTGTGATTTTGAGCACGCTTTTCTTATATTAGGCATAATTCGCGACAATCTCCGTCATAGGAAGACAAAATGCATCAAAATTTGAACCCAATGTCAGGCTTCGGTTACTTTTTCTCCGGATTTAAATTGGCATTACAACCTGGTTTGCGCCGCTATGTATTTATGCCACTACTGATCAACATCCTTTTGGTCGGTGGCGCACTCTTCTATCTATTTAGCAATCTCAATCAATGGATTGAGCAATGGCTTGGCGCTTTACCTGAGTTTTTAGATTGGCTTCGTTACCTACTATGGCCATTACTTGCTATTACTATCCTAGCAACCTTTTCCTACTTCTTTAGTACTCTAGCAAACTTTATTGCCGCCCCGTTTAACGGGTTATTGGCTGAGAAGGTAGAACAAAAGCTCAGTCCCGAGGGAATGATTGACCAAAGTGTGGCAGACCTTATTAAGGATGTACCTCGAATATTGGGGCGTGAATGGCGCAAGCTTGTTTATCTTATGCCTAAAGCATTAGGCTTATTCTTGCTGCTACTCATTCCCGCCTTTGGTCAAACTATCGCTCCCTTTGTATGGTTTATCTTTACCTCATGGATGCTGGCCATTCAGTATTGCGACTACCCATTTGATAATCATAAGGTCGACTTTAACTCTATGCGACTTGCGCTAAAACAAAAGCAAGGTAAATCCTATGGTTACGGTTCGATGGTGGCGCTGTTTACCTCCATCCCTCTCTTGAACCTGGTTATCATGCCGGTTGCCGTGTGTGGTGCTACATTAATGTGGGTAACAGAATTCAAACAACATCAAAAAGTTAGCTATTAGTTATAACCTTTTATTCCTTTATAACAAGATAGTTGCATCTTATTCTAGGATTGTAGAAGCAATTTGCTCGAGTCATCAACAGTGTATGGCTCGACCTCAATGACATAGCGCGTCAACGCACAAGGAAGCAAGCATGAGCAAAATTTACGATGACAATTCACTCACTATAGGTAACACGCCTCTCGTTCGTTTAAACCGCGTCAGCAACGGCAACGTTCTCGCTAAAATTGAAGCACGCAACCCTAGCTTTAGTGTTAAGTGTCGTATTGGCGCCAATATGATTTGGGAAGCAGAAAAAGCAGGCACGCTAACCAAAGGCATTGAACTTGTAGAGCCTACCAGTGGTAATACGGGTGTTGCTCTTGCTTTTGTTGCAGCAGCACGTGGCTACAAACTGACGCTAACCATGCCTGAGTCAATGAGTCTTGAGCGTCGTAAGCTACTTAAAGCGCTAGGTGCAAACCTTGTTCTTACCGAAGCAGCTAAGGGCATGAAGGGTGCTATCGCTAAAGCAGAAGAGATTGTGGCTGAAAGCCCAGAAACCACTCTGCTTCTTCAGCAGTTCAACAACCCAGCAAACCCTGCAATTCATGAACAAACCACAGGCCCTGAGCTTTGGGAAGCTACTGACGGCGAGATTGATGTATTGGTTTCTGGTGTCGGTACTGGTGGTACAATTACCGGTACTAGCCGTTACATTAAGCAAACGAAAGGCAAGGCAATCACTTCTGTTGCTGTTGAGCCCGCTGAGTCTCCGGTCATCAGCCAAGTGCTTGCAGGCGAAGATGTGCAGCCTGCTCCACACAAAATTCAAGGTATCGGCGCTGGTTTCATCCCTGGCAACCTAGATTTAGAGCTAGTAGACAAGGTTGTGACTGTCACTTCAGATGAAGCTATCGATATGGCACGCCGTTTGATGGAAGAAGAAGGTATTTTAGCCGGAATCTCTTCAGGTGCAGCGGTTGTTGCTGCTAATAAAATCGCGGAACTCCCTGAATTTGTTGGGAAAACTATCGTAACCGTACTACCAAGCTCTGGTGAGCGTTACCTCAGTACTGCGTTGTTTGCTGGTATATTCACAGAGAAAGAGAATCAGCAATAAGCACAAAAAAAGTGTGCCCAAATCAAGTTTTCAACCAAAAAAGCCCCTTTTAGGGGCTTTTTTATTGATTCGCGGTCAGCATTTGGTAATATTTCTAGGCTTTATTTTTCGCTTCAAAATAAAAGAAGCACGAATTTAGGCTACACATAAAAGTCATAAGAACTTACGTAGTCAAAGTCATGAGCCAGTTTAAACAATAAATAGGCGGCTCAGACTTCAAAACATAATCTAATATCAACGGGGTATATCACATGTATGAGAAGCAAGTAGAAATCACTGCAGAAAACGGTCTTCACACTCGTCCAGCGGCGCAGTTTGTTAAAGAAGCAAAATCATTTGATGCAGATATCACTGTGACTTCTAACGGCAAAAGCGCTAGCGCGAAAAGCCTATTCAAGCTTCAAACTCTAGGTCTAGTTAAAGGCACTATGGTTACTATCTCAGCTGAAGGTCCACAAGCTACTGAAGCTGTTGACCATCTAGTAGCTCTAATGGATGAGCTACACTAAGAGACTACTGTTTCAAAAACTAAAGCCACTTCGTTGTCAACAACCAAGTGGCTTTGTTGAAATAGCGTCTATGTAAGCTAAAAATTAGTAATCCGCCCACTTATAGACCAGTTTAAGGTAAAGCTATGATCTCAGGTATTCTAGCGTCTCCAGGTATTGCTTTTGGTAAAGCACTACTTCTTCAAGAAGATGAAATCGTTCTAAACACACAAAAAATTTCTGCCGACCAAGTCGATGCAGAAGTTCAGCGTTTTTATGACGCTCGCAACAAATCAGCAGCCCAACTTGAAATCGTCAAGCAAAAAGCCCTTGAGACTTTTGGCGAAGAAAAAGAAGCGATCTTTGAAGGTCACATCATGCTTCTTGAAGACGAAGAACTAGAAGACGAAATTCTTGCTCTTATTAAAGGCGAGAAACTGACTGCAGATCATGCGATCCATTCCATCATCGAAGAGCAAGCTGTTGCGCTTGAGTCTCTAGATGACGAATACCTAAAAGAGCGTGCTACGGACATCCGTGATATCGGTACTCGCTTTGTTAAAAACGCACTAGGCATCAACATCGTTTCTCTAAGCGACATCGATGAAGAAGTTCTTCTTGTTGCTTACGATCTAACGCCATCAGAAACAGCACAAATCAACCTAGATTACGTTCTAGGCTTTGCTTGTGACATCGGCGGCCGTACGTCTCATACCTCTATCATGGCTCGCTCTCTTGAGCTTCCAGCGATCGTGGGTACTAACGACATCACTAAACGAGTGAAAAACGGCGACATGCTAATTCTGGATGCGATGAACAACAAGATCATCATTAATCCAACTGAAGCTCAGCTAAACGAAGCAAAACAAGTTCGTGATACTTTCCAAGCGGAAAAAGCCGAGTTAGCAAAACTGAAAGATCTACCAGCAATCACTCTTGATGGCCATCAAGTAGAAGTGTGCGGTAACATCGGTACAGTTAAAGACTGTGACGGCATCAACCGCAACGGCGGTGAAGGTGTTGGTCTGTACCGTACAGAATTCCTATTTATGGACCGTACTGCTCTTCCTACTGAAGACGAGCAATACCAAGCCTATAAAGAAGTTGCTGAAGCAGCGAACGGTCACTCTGTGATCATCCGTACTATGGATATCGGTGGTGACAAAGACCTACCGTACATGGATCTTCCTGAAGAAATGAACCCATTCTTAGGATGGCGTGCAATTCGTATCAGTCTAGATCGTCGTGAAATCCTACGTGATCAAGTTCGTGGCATCTTGCGTGCATCAGCACACGGTAAGCTTCGCATCATGTTCCCTATGATTATCTCTGTTGAGGAAATCCGTGAACTGAAAGCAGCTCTCGAAGAATACAAAGCAGAACTTCGCTCTGAAGGCCTAGCGTTTGACGAAAACATCGAGATTGGTGTTATGGTTGAAACTCCGGCTGCAGCGGCAATTGCTCACCACCTAGCGAAAGAAGTTTCTTTCTTTAGTATTGGTACAAACGATTTAACTCAGTATACTCTAGCAGTAGACCGTGGTAATGAGCTTATTTCTCACCTATACAACCCACTATCACCGGCTGTTCTAACTGTGATCAAGCAGGTGATTGACGCTTCTCACAAGGAAGGTAAGTGGACTGGAATGTGTGGCGAACTAGCGGGCGACGAGCGTGCAACACTTCTTCTACTAGGTATGGGCCTAGATGAGTTCTCTATGAGCGGCATCTCTATCCCTGCAGTGAAGAAAGTAATTCGCAACGCAAACTTCGCGGAAGTAAAAGCAATGGCAGAAGAAGCTCTTCAAATGCCAACTGCCGCAGAAATCGAAGCGCACGTTGAGAAATTTATCGCGGACAAAACAAACTAATAATATAATTTAATAGAAATTAATTGCTTAGGAGCATGTAATGGGTCTGTTTGACAAACTTAAGAAGCTGGTATCGGACGAAGGCAACGCTGCAGGTTCAATCGAAATCATTTCACCTCTTTCTGGTGAGATCGTTAACATTGAAGATGTGCCAGATGTAGTTTTCGCTGAAAAAATCGTTGGTGACGGCATCGCTATCAAACCAACTGGCAACAAAATCGTTGCACCAGTGAATGGTACAATCGGTAAGATCTTTGAGACAAACCATGCGTTCTCTATTGAATCAACTGACGGTATCGAGCTATTCGTTCACTTCGGTATCGACACTGTTGAACTGAAAGGTGAAGGCTTCACTCGCATCGGTTCAGAAGGCCAAGAAGTTAAAGCTGGTGATACTATCATCGAGTTTGACCTTGCATTCCTAGAAGAGAAAGCGAAATCTACTTTGACTCCAGTTGTTATCTCTAACATGGATGAAATCAAAGAGCTGAACAAGCTTTCTGGCGCTGTAACTGTTGGTGAAACTCCAGTTCTACGCGTAACTAAGTAACTTCTACTTAGATTCAAGTGAATAAAAACGCAGCCAATGGCTGCGTTTTTTTATGCTTATCAATCAGTAATCAGCCCAACTCGCGCTTGCGGTTAGGCATGAATCGATTAAGACAGAGCCAGTTGCTTCAACATCGTCTGACTCGGCGCAAAGAAGTACGCACCTGTGACTGCTTTTGTGTAATCCAGTAGCGCATCGGTAGTGCCATCGACTTGTCCATACATGCTCTCAAGCATATCAGTGAAGTTACTTAGCGTATTACAGTAAGCGATAAAGAGTAACCCGTGATCACCAGAGACAGAGCCATACGGCAAGCTGTGACGGACAATCTTCAAGCCCTTGCCTTCTTTTTTGATATCTACACGTCCTACGTGAGACTCAGCCGGCACGTCTTCAAGCTCTATCGAATCTTCTTTAGTTCGACCAATCTTTTGTTCTTGTTGACTGACAGACAGGGCATTCCAAGCAGGTAGGTTGTGCTCAAAGCGTTGCACCATTACATAGCTGCCGCCTTCAAAAGGACCTTCACTTAAAAGAGCCACTTCAGATCTTGCATCCCCTTTCGGGTTTTCAGTGCCATCAACAAAGTCCGTCATATCGCGCGAATCTAGGTAACGGTAACCGTAAGTTTCATCAACAATAGTGACGTCATTAGCGATCTCTTGCATTAACTTACGCAGTAAGAAAAAGTGCAGGTCGTGACGGTGCGAATGGCAATGCACCAGTACATCGACGTCTGTTGTCGGTGCTTCAATATCGCCACACTCTAAGCGAGGAAACGGAATCAGTTCGCTCGGTACGTCTTTAGAAATGCTCTCACTCCAAAATTGGTGAGAAAAAGCAATGCTACTGGTTAAATGTGCACCGGGTTGATTGAAATTGATATCCCCTACCCAGTCACCCATCTGTTGCAGTGCGTTCAGTACTTTGCTTTTATCTCCGGTAACCTTGATAAGCACGTATAACGCAAATGGGCCCGGTTCTGGCACTATGGCCGCTTGAGGTTGAATCATTGTAATTTCCTTAGACTAATTATCCGAAATGCTGTCAAAACAATCTTTTACTCGTCGGCTGTTGAATAGATAAATAATAATCCAACTCAATCCAACGACTGATAGGGCTGCGCCCCAAGTAAACTGACCATGTTGCAAAGAAATATAGTGCAACTCGAGTGCCAACTGGACGATAGAGAGTAGGATGGTCGTCATACGACCGAGGCCAATCAATTTGTTTAGCCATCTTCTATCCGGGTTTCTTAACCCAATCACCCACATTAACAGCAGGCTCGGCACTCCCATACACATCATAATATATAGACTGAAAGAGTTAGGATAGATCATCGAAAGGATATCGCTTCCTTTATCGCGAGTGACTCCTGCCATCACAAACACTATCCAGCCTCTGGCTAAGAACAACCAAGCAAACCAAAGCCAAATTGGCGCTTTTAGATAGCCATTCTTGTCATATTCTTCAATTAAATAACGCACATTATCCACTTTCTATTGAAGAACTTATTTATAATTAAGGGCATAATTAACTCTGGCACTTCACTTGCAAAAAACTTATGAAAAAGAACAATACGACAATCTCTTCAGAAACCCAACAACAAGCGATGCAGGTCGCTAAATCTACCCAAAAACCTGGGCAAACCAAAGAGCAAACCAAGCTCATTGCGTTGGGAATAGAAAAGGGTATCGCTGAATATAAAAAACGTCAGAAGCAAAAGGCGCGTGAAGCCGACAAGCAAAAAAAACGCAGTCAAAGGCAAAAACAAAGCGCGACTGAATCGGTAACCGGTGATGTGGCAGAAACAGAAGCCCCATCCAACTCAAGTAAATTACCTTGGGCACTATTAGTCGTCAGTTGGATAGGTTTTATTGCTTATGTTGTGCTTACTGCTGCGTAGCGTATCAAGACAGGTGAGAGCGGATTTCGGTGGTATTGCCTGCCACCCATTGCTGGTCTAGCGGGCCCCAATCGGACACTTGATAGTAGCCATCATTGTGGCGACAACCATCCTGAACAAATTTCAACGAGATGCCGATCCCCGGCAGGGCCTTCAAAACATCTTGGATCGTGCGACGTGGCCAACCTGTGCATTCTATTAATTTGGGAACATTTGGACGCTCCATGCTTGCAACCAAATGAGCTAAATATATACGACGAGCAAAAACAGGATTCAATTCCATTGATACCTCCTACAACTGTTTTCACCAATTATTGCCAATATGGGCGAGAACGACTTGAGTCTGATCAAACAACATTGACTCTTTATTCGCTTTTGTGAATTTTTTTACACAATTCATCGCTTATGTGCGCTACTTCAAACCGAGTTAGGTATACAAGATGTTGGATTTGTTTGGTAGGATTCAAGTATCGATAAACGCACTAAGGACAGATCATGAGCGTAATCATGTATGGTATCCCAAATTGTGACACCATAAAAAAAGCCAAGAAGTGGCTTCAAGAACATCAAATAGAATTCACCTTTCACGACTATCGCAAACAAGGTATCACTACCGAAATCGTGAGCGAGTTTTGTGACTTTTTTGGTTGGGAACAAGTGCTCAATAAGCGCGGCACCACTTACCGACAACTGTCTGACGAACAAAAACAAACCCTAGACCGTGACAATGCCATTGCCCTTTTGCTTGAGCATCCCGCCATGGTCAAACGCCCTATCATACGCATTGGCGATCTTCTGCATATTGGCTTTAAAGCCGACCAATACGACAACATTTTTCATATTTAAGGAATTAGGATGAACTCAAGTCCTGTTTTAGACTTGGCTATCGACTTGATGAGCCGTCAATCTGTCACTCCAGAAGATGCTGGCTGCCAACCTCTGATGATTGAACGTCTTAAAGCGCTCGGCTTTGACATTGAAGTCATGCATTTCGAAGATACGCTCAATCTATGGGCTCGTAAGGGCTCAGAAGCGCCCTTGTTTGCCTTCGCTGGACACACTGATGTGGTGCCAGCAGGAAACCTCAATGACTGGCACACACCTCCATTTGAGCCAACAGTAAAAGAGGGCTACCTATACGGTCGTGGCGCAGCAGATATGAAGGGCTCGCTGGCTTCTATGATTGTTGCAGTAGAGCGCTTTATCGCTGAAAATCCTGACCATAAAGGCTCTATCGCCTTTTTAATCACATCAGACGAAGAAGGCCCGTTCATCAACGGTACGACCCGAGTCGTTGACACCCTTGTTGCTCGTGATGAAATCATCGACATGTGTATTGTGGGTGAACCTTCAAGCACAGAAAAGGTGGGTGATGTTGTTAAAAACGGTCGCCGAGGCTCATTTACGGGTGAATTGACCGTTAAAGGTATTCAAGGCCACGTCGCCTACCCACATATTGCGAAGAACCCGATTCACCATGCTCTTCCTGCGCTAACTGAGTTAAGCCAAATAGAATGGGACAATGGCAATGAGTTCTTCCCGCCAACCAGCTTCCAGATCCCAAATCTCAATGGTGGTACGGGCGCGAGCAATGTCATTCCAGGCGAATTGCATGCGATGTTCAACCTAAGATACAGCACTGAGATCCATCATGAGCTGATCAAAGAGCGCGTCTACGAGGTGCTGAACAAGTATGACTTTGACTATGACCTAAAGTGGACGCTAAATGGCGAACCCTTCCTAACAGATACCGGTGACCTATTAACGGCTGTGGTTGATGCTGTCGCTAAAGTGAACGGCGTAGAGCCTCAACTTCTTACCACAGGTGGAACCTCCGACGGTCGATTCATTGCCAAGATGGGCACTCAGGTCATTGAACTGGGCCCAGTGAATGCCACCATTCACAAGGTGAACGAATGCGTGAAGGCGGAAGACTTAGATCTACTGGCTGACATGTACCAAAACGTTCTGGTTAACCTACTGGGTCAATAATATGCAAAAGACTAGCGACTGGGATCACCGACAGCTTACCGGGCTGAGCCAATCACACCTTACGATTCTGAGTCTCAATGAGCGTGAGGTATTGGTTCACAAGGATGTTGAATCGGCGCTTCTATCGCTGGTTGCTCTTGCCAAAAAAGCAGGGTTCGAGATTGCAATAGCCAGTGGTTATCGTGACTTTGCAAGGCAACGCCTGATATGGAACAACAAGTATCTGGGTCTGAGACCGACTCTAAGTAGTGATGGTCAAGTGCTTGATGCCAAGTCTCTCTCTATAGAGGAGCGCATTCATGCCATATTGCGTTGGTCTGCGCTTCCCGGGGCAAGTCGCCATCATTGGGGGTGTGATTTTGATTTGTACGCCCACAACCTTCTGCCTTCCGATACCAAGCTTCAGTTAGAACCATGGGAATACTTAGAGGGACATCAGGCACCGTTTTATCAGTGGTTGCTTAGCAATGCGCAGCAACTGGGGTTCTTTTTCCCCTACTCTAAAGACAAGGGGGGCGTAGCAATCGAGCCTTGGCACCTTAGCCACCAGCAAACCTCTAACCTTGCCTTAGAGCAACTGACCCAAAGCATGCTTGCTGAAACCCTAGAGCAAAACCCAATAGAGGGAAGCCGCGAGGTATTAAAGCACCTCAATAGCATCTACACTCAATATGTTACCAACATTTCAACTACGTAGGACATCTCACGCATGTTTTTAGATTTATTGTTCAACCCTTGGGTAATCATTACCATCGTAGTTAGCGTTATTGTCGGTAATATTGCAGCACTTAAATACACTGCAAATATGAAGGTAGGTACTATGTCTAGAGATCAGAAAGACGATATTGAACGACTCAAAGAGTTGGATGAAGAGCGCCAGAAGAAGGTCAATGAACACCTGAAAAAGAAAAGCCCAGGCCAATCTAATGATGATGGAGAGAGTGGCGGAGAATAACGCTTTATCGCGAACAAAAAAAAGGAGCTATCACATGTGTGAAGCTCCTTTTTTAATTTCAGTATCAGAGACTTAGTTCGATTCTGATTCTTTTGGTTCAGTGCTTTGCTGCATCATAGTCGCCAACACTGGAATCATCTCTTCTAACATAGGCTCTGTAACAGGCTTACCAGAAGCATCGGTAATGTTAATGGAGGTTCGGTTACCTAAATCACCCAACAGGAATGTGTAAGTCTCTCCGTTATAGCTCAGTGGCTTGGTGCCTACACTTTCCCAGAAATCATCACTTGGTGGCGCATACAAGGCCTTAATTTCACCTTGAGATTGATTTCGCTCATCAATACTAAAGCCCATAATTGGCAGCAGTTCCGGGAAGCGCTGCCAGAAAGCATCATAGGGTGCACGAGCAATGATAATAGGCAGACCGCTGCGGTCTTTACCCATGCTCAGAGGAATCACTTTAACCAATTCTAGCGCTTGTTTTGCCGCTTCTTCACGAACCACTTGATCGTAGCGAGACATCACCAAGTTCGTCATCAAGGTGTTGTATCGTTCTTTATTGGTGTAGCTCACCGCCTGCTCTTGACGGCCTTCTTTCCAAGCAATCAAGCTAATGCGGAAGCCATAGCGAGAATTTTTTTCAAATCGTTCAATGAGGTAGCGACTGCTGAGGGTTTCTTCCTCATCTTCCTCTTCCCACACGATCCAATCGGTTTCGATAGTGCTGTCTGTCGATTCTATAAGCTTGATATCGCGCGTTGACATCATATCTTGAGCCGTCTGCCAAACCTTGTCGCGTTCATCTTCAGTTAGCAGCCAAAGGGTAATAACCCCATCACGCTGCTCTGTACGTGCACCAGGGATGAGCTCTAGAACTTGCTGAGGAGGTCGAATATCGACTTCTCTACCCGTGCCACCAATGTATTCACCTTCAGGGATCTGATAATTCGGATACTCTTCGAGTTGCTGATCTTCGGGCGAGACAAGGACATCAAGAGGCTTTGCATCTAGATACTTAAAGTCGTCTTTTGCTTGACGACGCTCTGCTGCACTACCTGCACAACCACTTAAAATAGCGACAGCCAGTGAACTGAGCACCAGCTGATTAACAAACTTCATTAAAACTCCTGACTCTTCACGCCTACGTTGAGGCGTGAATCGTAGATAATAGATTTAGCTGATATTGGCTTGTGCCAATGCTGCCTTAACCACTTCTTGGCCGGCTTCTGACAACGGCGTCATTGGTAAACGTAGTCCGCCATTCTCAATCAAATGTAACTCATGGGCAGCCCATTTTACAGGGATTGGGCTCGACTCAACAAACAGTCCAGAATGCAGACCCATCAAACGTTGGTTGATGATTTCCGCTTCTGCATAGTTATTTTGCTCAGCTAGCTTAAACATGTCCGCCATATCGCGTGCGGCAATGTTATTGGTCACAGAGATAACGCCGTGTCCGCCTAGTTTAACGAAATCTAGACCCGTAGCGTCATCACCACTAAGTAAGATAAAGTCTTCGCCACAAAGTTCCCTATGTTTTTCAACACGAGAGAGATCGCCAGTGGCATCTTTAACTGCAACAATCTTGTCAATCTTAGCCAGGCGAGCAACAGTTTCAGGTTGCATATCAACACCGGTACGACCAGGGACATTGTACAAAATGATAGGCACAGCGCTCGCTTTAGCGATGGCTTTGAAATGCTGGTACAAGCCTTCTTGAGTAGGCTTATTGTAATATGGCGTGACACTTAAACAACCTGCAATACCAGAATTGTTAAGTAAACGACTAAAAGTGATAGCTTCGTGAGTGGCGTTTGCTCCAGTACCTGCAATGACGGGAATACGCCCATCAGCAAATTCGACTACCTTACTAACGACCTTCACATGTTCTTCAACGGTAAGCGTTGCCGACTCACCTGTAGTACCCACTGCAACAATCGCAGAGGTGCCAGCATCAATATGATACTCAACCAAGTTCTTGAGGCTTTGGTAATCCACTTCACCATCGATATTGAAAGGCGTTAATAAAGCAACGATACTTCCTGAAAACATGATTCACTCCCTAAATTTCATTGATATCGCATGGTACTTGATAGAGATTAGATAACACAAGCGGATAAAGGCTTAGCCGTGAATTATTTACCATTTATTTGCATACAGTTTGACCCTGTCGACCTCTAAAAATCGGCAGATGTTAATCATGTTAGATTTTCTAACATTTACCAACACAACTGCAATTGTTTCCGTGTATGCTAATAAGATTATTGTCAGTCGAAGGATCACACTATGGCGCAGCACCTAGTCATTACTGCCGTCGGTACAGACCGCCCAGGTATTGGCAACAAAATCATTCATTTAGTCTCAGATCTAGGCTGTAACATCATTGACAGCAGAATAGCGCTATTTGGCAATGACTTTACCCTAATCATGTTGATTTCCGGCACGGTCTCACAGGTCACTCGAGTGGAGCATTCACTTCCACAATTAGGCCAAGAACATGACCTCATCACCATAGTTAAACGTACTTCACCTCACCAAGAGATAGCACAAGGCTTTACTCTAGAGGTGAATGTTCAGGCAACGGATAAGATTGGTCTTACAGAGAGAATCACCCACTTCTTTGCAGATAGAGAGATAGGCATTAGCTCGCTAAGCGCCCGTACTCTGAGTAAAGAAAAAACCAAACAGGGTGAAGACCAATTTCAGATCTCGATAACGGCTTTTCTATCAAATGAATACAATTTGATGCAGTTGCAAGAAGACTTTACTTCTCTTTGCGACGACCTCGGCGTCAAAGGAACTCTCAACTTCATTAACAACGGATAATGTTTAAGGAACTTCAATGCAAACATTAACGGCTGGTACTCCGGCACCAGATGTGACTCTTTTAGACCAAGATGGCAATGCCGTCTCACTGAAAGACCTTAAGGGACAAAAAGTCCTGTTTTACTTCTACCCTAAAGCGATGACCCCAGGTTGCACCGTTCAGGCTCAAGGCCTTCGTGATGTAAAAGCAGAGCTGGATGCACACAATGTGTTAGTGCTTGGCGTTAGCATCGATCCTGTGAAACGACTAGGCAAGTTCATTGAACGTGACAACCTCAACTTCACTCTACTATCAGATGAAGACCACTCTGCCGCAGAGGCGTTTGGGGTTTGGGGAGAGAAGAAGTTCATGGGCAAGGTCTATGACGGCTTGCACCGTATTAGCTTCCTTATCAATGAGGAAGGTGTCATTGAGCATGTGTTTAACAAGTTCAAAACCAAAACCCACCATGAAGTGGTGTTGGACTATTTGAACCAAGCCTAAAAACAAAAAGCCAGTCCTAATGACTGGCTTTCTTTTACCTCACACTAAGTGATGGTTTAACGCTACTCTACCGCATCCAAATTAGGGTGAGTGAAGGCATTCACCACCGCTTTCACTAGGGTCGCCAAAGGTATCGCGAAGAAGATCCCCCAGAATCCCCACAAGCCACCAAACACCAATACCGAGATAATAATCGCGACTGGGTGCAGGTTTACCGCCTCTGAGAATAGAACCGGAACCAGCACATTGCCATCTAAAGCCTGAATAATGCCGTAGGCAATCAATAAGTAATAAAACGGTGGTGTGAGTCCCCACTGGAACAATCCAACGATGGCAATGGGCACAGTCACTGCCGCTGCGCCAATATATGGAATCAATACTGACAGACCTACCGCAACGGCAAGTAGTGCTGAGTAACGCAGGTCCAGAATCACAAAGGTCACGTAGCTTACGCCACCCACAATCAAAATCTCTAATACCTTCCCGCGAATGTAGTTTGAGATTTGGTCGTTCATTTCATGCCATACCTGATAAGCCAGGTTACGGTTTTGAGGAAGCATTCCGCCCAACATGCTTAGCATTTCTTCTTTATCTTTTAACAAGAAGAAAATCAGAAGCGGTACCAAGATTAAGTAAACGCCTATCGTGGCTAGGCTGACTAAAGAGGCAAGCGATCCCTTAACTATGCTCTCGCCCAGACCAACGAATTTGTTTTTCATGTCAGCAAACACAAACTCAACATTGGTCACAGTCGCCAGTTCCGGATAACGCTCTGGAATACTGTTGATGTAATTTTGCAGTTCGAGATACATGTTCGGTACATCATTCATTAGATTACCGATCTGTTGCCAAATGGTAGGAACAATGCCGATAAAGGCGACCAATACTAAGCCGATAAACAACAACAAGACTAAAATTACGGCAAAGGTTCTAGGGATACCAAACCGTATAAGCTGCACAACAGGCCACTCTAGGAGGTAAGCCAATACAATAGCCACCAATAAGGGTGCAATAAGGTGGCCAAAGAAATAGATGGTAATGAAACCAAATAAGATGATCGCAACTAGGCTAACAGCGTGAGGGTCTGAGAATCGGCGTTTATACCATTGCTTCATCATATCAAGCATGGGGTCTACTCTTTAGTTATGGTTAAGTAATAATAGTGAGGGGCTTTCCTCACATCCACGAGCATATCGTGGCGTAAAAAATAGGCCTGCATATCATTTACAGAGCTCAGCTCCATCACCAAAAAGGTCAGGGTCTGAGATGGTTTGAGGTCCCTGCTGGCGCGTTTCGCCAGTAACAAGCTCATTGGGCATCGCTCATCAGTAAGATCAATGACTTTCATCGACATAATAAAGCGACTTCTGTTTATTCTAAATACGTCTATTGTAAATCTTTTTTAGTTCAAAACCACTATTATCCCGTGCTAACCTAGTGTACAAATTGTTAATAGCTCTCGTTAATGCGCTTTCCAAGAAACCAAATGGGAAATGCAGAGTCTACAGTTGTATACCCTTTCAAGAACCGAACAGGACCTGACGTTAAACAAACGATGAATGCCTCTATTTTGAAACGTGCACCTTCAGTATTAGCTATGCTTCTGGGGGCAACGTTGAGCCTTAGCTCGCCCAGTCTAGCCAATACCTCAGACTTGCCTGATATAGGGACAACTGCGGGTGGCACCTTGACCATAGACCAAGAGCGAAACTATGGCGATGCCTATATGCGCATTCTTAGGGCGAGCCAACCTGTCATCAATGACCCTGTTTTATCCGAGTATATTTCAAGCTTGGGGTATCGCCTTGTCGCAAACGCAGAAGATGTAAAGACACCGTTTGAGTTTTTCCTAATACGAGACCGAAACATTAACGCGTTTGCCTTTTTTGGCGGACACGTTGCTATCCATACCGGCCTTTTCTTACATGCTAACTCAGAGGGCGAACTTGCTTCAGTAGTGTCGCACGAAATCGCTCACGTTACTCAGCGACACTTAGCCCGTCGTATGGAAGATCAAGCCAGAAAAAACCCAGTCACCCTAGCCGCTCTTGCCGGTTCTATCTTATTAGCTATAGCTGCGCCTGAAGCGGGTATCGCTGCGTTGACCGCAACCCAAGCTGGCGCAATGCAAAGTGCAATCAACTACACACGAAGCAACGAAAAAGAAGCAGACCGTGTAGGCATGAATACGCTAATCAAAGCGGGTTACGATCCTCATGCTATGCCTAGCTTTTTTGGTCGTCTAGCAGATCAATATCGCTACGCAAGTAAGCCACCACCAATGCTACTGACTCACCCATTGCCAGAGGATCGTATTACTGACTCACGATCTAGGGCGGATGCCTACCCTATCAATCCTGCTGCTCCCTCTTTAGAGTTTCATATGGCCAAGGCGCGCGTGGTGGCTCGGTATGTGGGGATAAGCAGTGATGGTGCAATGGACTGGCTTGAACGAAAAGAAAAGTCCGCCTCCAAGGCCATGAAACCGACTTACGAATATGGTAAGGCGTTGGTTTATCTCGATACCAAACAGCTCGATAAGGCTGAAGAGTTGTTACTGTCACTTCAGAAGCAGTTCCCACACAGCAACTTTGTGTTGGATGCGTTATCCGATCTCAACATTGAGAAGAAAACACCTGAAAAAGCCGAAGCGCTTCTCAAAGAAGCACTAAAGATCAAGCCTCGTAACCCAGTGCTGCAGATCAACTTAGCCAATGTAATGATTGAAGCTGAGAAAAATGAGCAAGCGGTTCGCATGCTGCAAAGATACACACACGATAATCCAAATGATACTAACGGCTGGCACCTACTCAGTAAGGCACACGCCAACTTAAGTGACCCTGCAAATGAACTGGCTGCCCGCGGAGAGCTGTACGCGCTGAACGCCAACTGGAATAGAGCGATTCAAAGCTTTACCCAGGCAGCTCAAATATCTGAATTAGGCAGTCTTCAACAAGCACGTTTTGATGCGCGCATTGATCAACTTTTACAACAACGCGACCAATTTATGGCGCTACAAAATTAGAAAAGGAAACTTCATGTCTGTTGTTATTTATCACAACCCTCGCTGCTCAAAAAGCAGAGAAACGCTCGCACTGTTGGAAGATAATGGGGTTGCTCCAGAGGTTGTGCTTTATCTAGATGCTGATTTAGACATTGAAACGCTGCAAGGCCTATATGCTCAGCTTGAACTGCCTAACGTACGTGCAATGATGCGTACCAAGGAAGCGATTTATAAAGAGCTCAACCTTGGGAGTGATTCTCTTACAGAGCAAGACCTGTTTAAGGCGATGCTTGAAAACCGCAAGCTTATTGAGCGCCCAATAGTGATTGCTAATGGCAAGGCTCGACATGGCCGCCCACCACAACAGGTGCTAGAGATCCTATAATGCCAACCACATCCCCTGCTGAAATGGCGTCAAAAACAAGGTTATGGTTACGAGTGGCTCAAACGGGGCACTTTGCGCTTTTGGCTTGGGTCATACTTTGGCATAGCCTCATATCTCCACCACTGGAATTCAGTCCGTGGTTTTTGACTATTGCCTGGGCACTGCCTTTGCTCTTCCCTATTAAGGGAATATTGCAGCAAAAGCCGTATACCTTTGCTTGGGCAAACTTCGTGCTTCTGCTGTATTTCCTGCACTCACTCACCTTGGTCTACGTGGATGAGGGCGAGAGAATGCTGGCCATTGTGGAGGTGCTGCTAACCAGTATCGCGTTTATCGGCAATACCGTGTATAGCCGATTGCGAGGTAGAGAATTAGGCTTAAAGCTGAAGAAGCTCTCTGAATACAAGCAAGAAGAGCAAGAGCGTTTTGGTCGCGAGCGTTAAGGTCAAAAAGTACAACGAAGCCCCATCAGTCGATGGGGCTTTTTCTTAGAACGTCTAATTAGTACGCACGCTAACTATCCGCCAGTAGGCTCATAGCTAAACTCTTCAAAGTCAGCATGACAGCCAAACCCACTAATATCAGCACAATGAAGCCCAACAAAGGCCCCTGTAAAGAACCCTCGCCCGTCAATATAGTCATCCGATAAACGCCAAGCATCGAGTACTAAAGGCAGCTTTTGCCATGCCTTGCCATCAAATGAAAAGCTGTATTGATAAGTTAAGCCCTCGATGCGCACACTAAGCCAAATATTACGGACATCATCTGGGATCTCTATGGATTCATTATCATAGAAATGATAACTGACCGCCTGCTTGTCCACTTGCATCACTCGCAAACAGCGACGCTTGCGCTCTTCATCAAACTCAACCGCTAAGTAGGTCCAGTTACTGGTGTTGTAGTAACAGCATAAGCCCGCTGATTGCTGGAAGTTAGTCGGCTCGAACTCCAGCTTGGTGGAAGCAATAAAATCATGGTGACGCCAACGCGTCGCTACCGTTGACTGCTCAAATGTCGACAGCAAGCTATCATTGCCACGCAAGCGTAAATACCCCTGTCTTTCATTCAAACTCCCCATAGATTCGGTAAACGGGATCCTGAGAGTTTGCCAGTGGGTGAGCAAGGACTCAGCAGAGAAGTCATCATAAATAGACTCACTCTCGGCAGGAGAAGTAACGGTAAGGTTCAACTCTGGTATTTCTAGCTTCGCATGCTTTCCACCCACCACCGAGGGCCAGCCATCTATCCACTCAATACGGTCAATACCTGTTTCTCTTCCTAGAGAACACGCCCCTCGCCCCCACCTAGCTAGCCTTGGTCTGCCCGCAAACTTTAACGGACGACTCACTAGGTAAGTAATAAACCACTCACCATCAGGCGTTTCAACCAAGGAGCCGTGCCCCGCTTTTTGCAGTGGATTATCGGGCGTATGCCAAGTAGATAGCAATGCACCGTGCGGAGAAATCTCGTACGGCCCTAGTAGATGCCTAGAGCGAGCCACAGTCACATGATGCTCAAAACTAGTACCGCCTTCTGCGGTAAGGAGATAGTAGTAGCCCTCTTTTTTATACAGATGAGGGGCTTCTGTGTACTTTAGGACCGTACCATTGAATATGGGCTGTCTATCGCTCACTAATCTTTGTGAGGCAACATCATATTCTTGCACCACTATCTCATTGATAGGATCGCTATGATTTCTCGGCCCCCAGGTGCGATAAACGTAGTACTTTTTGCCATCATCAGCATGAAATAATGAAGGATCAAACCCGCCATTTCCCATCGGAATAGGCTCACTCCAAGGCCCCTCTATATTTTCGGCCGTCACTAAATAATTGCGACCATTTTTCCATGGTGCATCTATCACCTTTACATCGGTATAGAGTAGCCAAAACTTGCCGTCAGCATAGCTAAGAGCCGGAGCCCAAATACCACCAGAGTCAGGGTTACCCTTCATGTCGAGCTTCTCAACGGTATCCAAAGGCATTGAAGCCAGCTTCCAGTTTTTTAAATCCTTAGAGTGAAATATTCGAACCCCTGGAAACCACTCAAAGGTCGAGGTGGCAATGTAGTAGTCATCACCTGCACGACATACACATGGGTCAGGGTGAAACCCTTTTATTATTGGATTGCTAATCATTTCGAGTCCTCTTCAGCATCATTCCACTCAAGTTACCGGTAACAGTTGATACTTATAGTATTCGGTGTAAAACGGTTTTGATGGGATGGCCGTTGGATAAGCAAAAAAACAGAAATGAGAAATAAAAAAACGAAAAACTCAGAAACCTAAGGGAAGGATTAGCAATAGACCCCGATGAATCTAACCAGTCTTATACAAGGAACGAAGCAAGAACAGAAACAACAAAAAAGCCAGTAGCAAGAGCTACTGGCTTATCAACAAACGCATTATTATTGGTTTATTCTATGACTGCCATTCATACATCAATACTTCAGGCTTAGGTTCCACAGACTCTTCAGTAGTAGGCTTAACCTCTTCAGCAGCTTGAGATTCAGTGTTGTCAACTGTTGTCGATTCTGCACCTGATTGCGGTGCGTCTAGCGTAGATTCAGCCTGTGCTTCAGTTGCAGGTTCTACTGGCGTAGGTTCTACTGCAGCTTCAACTTTCGTTACCTTGTTGCTACGCAGAATCTGGCGGTCAAAGTCCGCTGCGTCAGTAATTAGGTTCACACGAAAATCAACCGAGCTCCCCATAACATGCATAAGCTCTACTGACGCTACGCTGGAAAGGTCTTCTAGCATGCGCTCAATGTTAAAGAATGACTGAGCTTCAGCTACGCCTTTAAAGTTCACGACAACTGAAGATGCAATCTCTCCACTGGCCTTAGCTGAACTCTTTTGAGCGTAATAGCGACCAAGATCCGCAACAAATGTCTCTGTTACTTGCTTGTTTGTGCCCGAGGCTTCGCCCGTTACTGGAGACAAAGAAGCATCAGCAATGAACTGAGGCTTGTCATCATACAAGGTCCAACGCAGGTTCTGCTGGCTACCATTACGAGTAATTCGCGCCACAACCACTGCATCAACGTCATAGCGACGACTGCTGTCAGAGATCTGTTTGGTAAAGTTACCCCATACCTCAGTTGGCTGAATGCTAGTTACATCATCAATGTCGCCCACAGGCACCGTAATAGGCAGGCCTTTTTGAGCGGCAACGTATCTTAGATTCTCAATAGAGGTTCTTTGAGACTGTTCCCAGCTAATGGTGCGATCATACCCGTTGTCTTCAACCACCCAGACTAGCAAACGAGCGCGCTCGTCAGGCCAATATGGCAAGTCTGCTTGAGCAAGCAATGCTTGAATCTGTTTAGGGTTGAACGACATCTTTAGAGTAGGTTGTCCACCTTTCTCAGACGGTGTAATCGTTGAAAGAAAGCGGCTACTTTGAGTAATAGCTTTCTTCACTACCGCATTATCCAAAGAGGCAGCGTCACCAGTTGCTCGAACGATAACATCTCTCATGCCTTCGCGACGAGCCAACTCTTCACCGCTGTATCTTGCATCTTCTTTCTGTTTAATCACCACTGCTTCGGTATCAAACACATTGACCTTAGTGACTGCAAACGCAGAAAAAGACGTTAACGCCGCTAGCATACAAGCCAAAAATCGCATAAATAACTCAATAATATGAAGTAGTTAGAAAATAATAAGCAAAGATTGTAAAACCAACAAGTAGAGTCACTAGAAAGCGCCCCATTCTTGTTGGTTTTTTGGGTATTATTTAGTACCGAAGATCTTGTCGCCAGCGTCGCCTAGACCAGGAACAATGTAGCCCTTGTCATTCAAGCACTCATCGATCGCAGCTGTGTATAGCTCGATATCAGGATGAGCTTTTTCTAGTGCTTCAATACCTTCAGGCGCCGCTACAAGCACAAGTGCCTTAATAGTCTTACAGCCTTGTTCTTTAAGCAGGTCGATGGTGGCAATCATAGAGCCACCCGTTGCCAGCATTGGGTCAACAACCAGTGCAATTCGCTCATCAATGCATGACGCTAGCTTATTGAAGTATGGAACAGGCTCTAGGGTCTCTTCGTCGCGGTACACACCAACGACACTGATTTTTGCACTAGGTACGTGCTCTAACACGCCGTCCATCATGCCAAGACCTGCACGCAAAATTGGCACTACTGTAACCTTTTTGCCTTTAATTTGGTCAATTTCAACTGGGCCATCCCATCCATTGATCGTTACGCGCTCAGTTTCGAAGTCTGCCGTCGCTTCGTATGTGAGTAGGCTACCTACTTCTGTAGCTAACTCTCTAAAACGCTTGGTGCTAATGTCCCCTTCGCGCATCAAACCCAACTTATGTTTCACAAGAGGGTGTCTTACCTCAACGACTTTCATGCCTTTCTCCAGTCTAAAATCAACAAACCTAGGAATTATATACCCAAACGACACCAAGTTACGAGTCGCACAGCCCTCTAGGCGCAATTAATCCCAACTAAAGAATGCAATTTACGACTATCTAAAAAGTGAGCCTGTATTGCTAGGTAACAGATTACTTTAATTGCAAAATAAATCATCATCTAGGGGCTCAAATCAATAACAATCAGAAATAACCGCGCAAACGTTTGCTATTGTCGATTATCCCTTGTTAGAATAGCGCCGATTTTTCTTCCCTAACTTTTTCTAAACGAGGAATTTCCCGTGAGTAGTAACAAGGCTTCTCTTAGCTACAAAGATGCTGGTGTAGACATTGACGCTGGCAACGCACTGGTTGACAAAATTAAGGGTGCTGTAAAACGCACACGTCGTCCAGAGGTCATGGGTGGCATTGGTGGCTTTGGCGCATTATGCGAACTGCCAACCAAATATAAGCAACCAGTACTGGTTTCGGGTACAGACGGCGTTGGCACTAAATTACGCCTTGCACTAGATATGAAAAAGCACGACACCATCGGCATCGATTTGGTTGCTATGTGTGTGAACGACCTGATCGTTCAGGGTGCTGAGCCTCTATTTTTCCTAGATTACTACGCGACAGGGAAGCTCGACGTAGACACTGCTGCTGATGTAGTTGCTGGTATTGCTGAAGGCTGTGTACAGTCTGGTTGTGCACTTATCGGTGGTGAAACTGCAGAAATGCCTGGCATGTACGAAGGCGACGACTACGATGTTGCTGGATTCTGTGTTGGTGTTGTAGAAAAAGAAGACATTATCGATGGCACTAAAGTGGCAGCCGGTGATGCTTTGATTGCTGTAGGTTCAAGCGGCCCACACTCAAACGGTTACTCTCTAGTTCGTAAGATCCTTGAGGTGTCTAATGCAGATCTAAACCAAGATCTTGAAGGCAAGCCACTGGGTGAGCATCTACTAGAACCAACTAAGATTTACATCAAATCAGCACTTAAAATGATCGAGAAGCATGATATCCACGCTATCTCTCATATTACCGGTGGTGGTTTCTGGGAAAACATCCCTCGCGTTCTTCCTGAAGGTACTAAAGCAGTTATCGACGGCAACAGCTGGAACTGGCCTACTATCTTCAACTGGCTTCAAGAGAACGGCAACGTTACCACTCACGAAATGTACCGTACATTCAACTGTGGTGTTGGTCTAATCGTTGCTCTGCCTAAAGATCAAGCAGAACAAGCGGTTGCTCTTCTTAATGAAGAAGGCGAAAACGCTTGGGTTATTGGTCAAATCGCTGAAGCAAATGGCGAAGAAGAGCAAGTAGAGATCCGTTAATCATGACTAGAATCGTCGTCCTTGTTTCCGGAAATGGAAGTAACCTTCAGGCCATTATGGATGCCTGTGCAAACGGTGACATTCAAGGTCAAGTCTGTGCTGTCTTTAGTAATAAAGAGCAAGCCTATGGCCTTGAACGAGCAAGAACAGCGGCGATTCCAGCCCATGCTTTATCTCACAAGAACTTTGCTGACCGTCTAAGCTTTGATATGGCTCTGATGAAGCAAATCGACGAGTACCAACCAGATTTGGTGGTACTTGCTGGTTACATGAGAATTCTCAGTGATGAATTTGTTGAACACTACCTCGGCAAGATGATCAACATCCACCCTTCACTGCTTCCCAAGTATCCAGGGCTTCACACCCACCAGCGCGCCATTGATGCAGGGGACTCAGAGCACGGAAGTACCGTTCACTTTGTGACCCCACAACTCGATAGTGGCCCGATCATTGGTCAAGTCAAAGTCACCATCACGGCTAATGATGATGCCGATAGCCTTATGACTAAGGTACAAAAAGCGGAACATCAACTCTACCCGGACATAGTCCGACAGGTAATTTCTGGTGAGATAAACTGGAAAAGTTAACATCTAGAAAGCAGCCTTTGAGCTGCTTTTTTTATGTCTAAAGTGGACAGACTGCAAAAACAACAAAGGCACGTTTATCGTGCCTTTGTTTTATTCTTCTAGTACTTGTGTGGGTGCCTGACTGGCTGGCTTTGGTGCCGCGTAAGCTACATCAACCAATAAGTCTGAGTTACCCGCAACAACCTCACCATTTTGAAACAGCGTAAACTCGCCCGGTTTCAGCCTGTGCCAAGTTTCGTTATCGGTGAGAGGCTGGGTTGCAATCACTGACACGACATCGTTGAGTGTTGTTTCTTCTTGGAAGTTAATGGTGACGTCTTCGTCGATAAGAGTCGCCTTACCAAAAGGAGCGCGCCTGGTAATGTAATAAAGATGGTTGGTGCAATACGCCATCACATACTCACCATCGCTCAGCAGCATGTTAAACACGCCAAACTCTCTTAAGCTATCACACAGGGTAACCATGTAAGCAAAGACGGGCTGCATGTCTTGAGGGGGCTCAGGGAAGCGTTCCTCTAATTTATGCATTATCCAGCAAAAAGACAGTTCACTGTCTGTTTTTCCTACCGGACGATGTCGACCGGTGTGCATTTCATGATAATCAGATAATTGCCCATTGTGTGCAAACGTCCAATATCTGCCCCACAACTCTCGAGTAAATGGGTGGGTATTTTCTAGATTAACCGCCCCTCGGTTCGCTTGCCTTATATGGCTAACCACTGCGCAGCTCTTGATAGGGTAGCTTTGTACTAATTCTGCTATTTTTGAATCACAGCTGGGGTTTGGGTCTTTAAAGGTGCGAAAGCCCTTCCCTTCATAGAAAGTAATCCCCCAGCCATCGGTGTGAGGTCCTGTGTTCCCCCCACGCTGAATCAAGCCAGTAAAGCTAAAACAGATATCTGTTGGCACATTAGCGCTCATGCCAAGCAGTTCACACATAGTAATCTCCTGCTAATAAATCCTCAGTGTCCTTACTGAGCTTCCATCTCTTTTTCAATTAATTGAATGATGATATGGATGATCTTGATATGTATCTCTTGTATACGATCGGCATAGCCAAAATGTGGTACTCGCACTTCAACATCAGCGGTACCCGCCATTTGACCGCCGTCTTTACCAGTCAAAGCAATGGTTTTCATTCCCTTTGCTTTGGCCGCTTCAATAGCTCTTAGTATATTGGCTGAGTTACCAGACGTAGACAGTCCAAACAGCACATCCCCCTTCTGGCCTACGGCCTCTACATAGCGAGAAAACACCGCTTCATAGCCGAAGTCATTGCTCACGCAAGAAAGGTGGCTAGGATCAGAAATTGCGATACCAGGGTATCCTGGGCGGTCTTCTCTGTATCGTCCTGTTAACTCTTCAGCAAAGTGCATAGCATCACAATGAGAACCGCCATTACCACAAGACAAAACCTTACCACCAAGCTTAAAAGAATCCGCAATGGTTCTTGCAGCTTTCTCTATCTGAGCAATGTTCTCATCATCCGATAGAAAAGCTTCTAGTACTTTAGCAGCTTCATTTAATTCACCCTTAATAAGGTCATGGTACATGGCAGATTTCTCCTGATTAATAACGCCATTGTTATAGCATCGAATGTAACAAGAAAAGTTTAGCAGTGTCGAGACTCTTACTCGCAGATTTCCAACTCAATAGGCTCAATGGCTACTATTTCACCGACAAATCACTTTTGATGCCGCTCGCGACTCAACTCACAAAACACCACCAATAACACTTTACAAATAATTAACATTTGCGATACTAATTTGAACTGGTTAGACCTCTTACCTATTATTAAGGGGTAACACTGCTTAATGGAGATGCTTCTTACATGGAAATACTTGTTGCTCTACTTACCCTAATCGTGGCGTCAGGCATCTGCCTGTATCACCGTACATCACTGTTTTCTGGGTTTCTGGCCAATACAACAGCCTTGATTATCTGTTCCATCCTATCGGGCTTCTCCTTCATTGCTTGGGCTGCTCTACTGTCTGTCACCGCGTTTATGATGTTCGATAAATGGCGTCAGGATATCGTGACCAAAAAGGTTTTAGCTTTATTTAAAGGCATGTTGCCACCTATGTCCCAAACCGAAAAAGAGGCGCTTGATGCCGGCACAACCTGGTGGGAAGCAGAGCTGTTTCAAGGCAAGCCTAACTGGCAGTTCTTAAAAGACATTCCAAAATCTGAGCTTTCTGCAGAGGAAAAAGCCTTTCTCGATGGCCCAGTGAATGAGCTGTGCTCAATGATCAATGATCATGAAATTACCCATGAGATAGCCGATATGCCTCCAGAGGTATGGCAATACCTGAAAGACCATAAGTTCTTTGCCATGATCATCAAGAAGAAATACGGCGGCCTTGAGTTTTCAGCCTACGCTCAGGCGCTAGTGCTACAAAGACTGGCCGGTACTTCTATCGTTGTTGCCTCGACCGTTGGCGTTCCGAACTCTCTTGGCCCGGGTGAACTACTGCAAATGTACGGTACCAAAGAGCAACAAGACCATTACCTACCGCGTCTTGCAAAGGGCAAAGAGATCCCGTGTTTTGCATTAACCAGTCCAGAAGCAGGCTCAGATGCGGGCGCTATCCCTGATTTTGGTGTTGTTTGTAAAGGTGAATGGCAAGGTAAGAAAGTGCTGGGTATGCGCCTGACTTGGAACAAGCGCTACATCACGCTGGCACCCGTTGCTACCGTTTTGGGCTTGGCCTTTAAGCTGAGAGACCCTGATGGCCTATTAGGTGACAAGGAAGACCTCGGTATCACCTGCGCCCTGATCCCCACCAACCTTGACGGCGTCAAGATTGGCCGCAGGCATTTCCCACTAAACATTCCATTTCAAAACGGCCCTACACAAGCAGAAGACCTGTTTGTACCTCTAGATTTCATCATTGGTGGACAAGAGATGGTGGGCCAAGGTTGGAAAATGTTGGTGGAATGTTTATCAGTGGGACGTGCAATCACCCTACCGTCAGCTAATACCGGTGGAATCAAGACCAATGCTCTTGCTATTGGTGCGTATGCTCGTATTCGTCGTCAATTTAAACAACCTATTGGCCGAATGGAGGGGATTGAGGAGCCGCTCGCTCGCATCGCAGGTAGTGCATACCTACTAGAAGGAGCAAACCTACTAACCATGGGTGCCATTGATAATGGCGCTAAGCCGTCGGTTATCTCTGCCATTGTTAAGTATCATTGTACTCACCTAGGTCAAAGAGCATCCATTGATGCGATGGACGTCGCCGGCGGCAAGGGCGTAATGCTCGGCCCCTCTAATTTCTTAGGGCGTGCCTACCAAGGCGCTCCAATCTCCATCACAGTGGAAGGGGCAAACATACTGACTCGCTCATTGATGATATACGGACAAGGCGCTATTCGCTGCCATCCTTATATCCTTAAAGAGATGGAAATGGCCTATTCTGATGCACCGAATGCTTTAGCGCAGTTTGATAAGGCTCTATTTAGCCATGTTGGCTTTGCTATGAGTAACCTATCTCGCAGTCTAGTTTTCGGTGTCACTGATGGCTTAGGCTCTGACGCGCCCACCAATGATGAAACCAAACGCTACTACCAAAAGCTTAACCGCTACAGTGCAAACCTCGCGTTTCTTTCTGATGTCTCTATGGCTTTCCTTGGGGGTTCCTTGAAGCGTAAAGAGCGCCTATCTGCACGCTTAGCCGATATGCTAGGACAGCTCTATCTATGCTCTGCAATGCTCAAGCGCTTTGAATTAGATGGTAGCCCTAAAGAAGACCTGGCACTGGTGCATTGGACCGCTCAAGACAGCTTATTTAAGATTGAGTCTGCGATGCATGACTTCTTAGTGAACTTCCCTGTGAAATGGATGGGGCTTAAGCTGCGTGTGCTGTTAATGCCAATTGGGCGCGTGCGCAAAGCACCATCAGATGCTCTGGATAGCGAGTTAGCTAAGATACTGCAAACACCGAGTGCGACGCGCTCTCGACTTGGACGTAATCAATACCTAGAGCCATCGAAGTACTGTGTTCAAGGGCAATTAGAGTTAGCGCTAACCGTCGTACTGCAAGCTGAGCCTATCTTCGATAAAGTGTGCAAAGCTCTTGAACAGCGTAGGTCTTTCACCCGACTAGACCTTATTGCGAAGCAAGGACTCGAAGCTAACGTGATCAGTCAGGAAGAAGCAGAGATCTTAATAGAGGCGGAACAGCACCGACTTCGCAGTATCAATGTCGATGACTTTGACCCGCTAGAACTGCCAGCTAACTCGGTAAAGTCGCAACAAGTCTTAAGTGAAACTGATACGACCTCAATAAAGTAGACACCTAATTTAAGGATTAGGTGTCATGCAAGTAAAACAAAAACGAGTATTTTCAAACGAGTTTAAAAGAAACGCAGTTCAAAAATCACTAGTGTCTCCAGATACAGTAAACTCAGTCGCCAAGTCATTAGGTATTCATCCTAGGCTTTTGAGTAAATGGAGGCGCAAATTGACATCATCTAAGCAAACTTCAAACCCGATTAAGAACGAAGGTCCAGAGCATTCTTTAGCTGAGCTAGAGCGAGAAGTCGCTCGTCTTAAAAAGCAGCTTGAAAGGGCTGAAATGGAGAATGACATGCTAAAAAAGGCGAAGGCCTACTTCGACAGCCGAAAAGAATAAAGTTTGAGTTTATAGCTAAGAACCATAGCGCCAAGCGACCGATTAAGTGGCTTTGCCATCTCTTTGAAGTCTCTCGTTCAGGGTATTATAAGTGGTTGAACAGTGAACTTAGTGAACGGTCTGTAGAGAATCGTTCATTATCTGATTTTCTCAAGGCTACCAGCGACGAGCAGCACTGTATTCCTGGTTATCGGAAGCTTTGGAAACTTGCGATTGAAAACAGCTTTGTGTGCAGCAAAGCGAGGGTCCAGCGCTTACTACAAGCTATGGGCTATCGTTCTCGGGCTTGTAAACGCAGCTTTGGTCGCGCAGTGAGTAAATCAAATACCATTAACGCTTTTAATCTGCTGAATCGAGAGTTTAAAGTCGCCGACCCTAATCGTGTTTGGGTATCCGATATTACTCAGGTTAGGTGCCGGGATGGTTGGCAATACTTGTGTGTAATTCTTGATTTGTACTCAAGAAAAGTTGTTGGTTGGGGAACGAGCAAAATAAACAATGCTGACTTAGTCATAAAGACATTAAATCGAGCATGGAAGCTCAGAAAGCCGGACGGTGACAAATTACTATTTCATTCAGATCAAGGAACCCAATATACGGCTGAGAATACATTGCTTTGGCATCACAAACGGAACATTACCGTGAGTATGTCTAGGAAAGGAAATTGCTGGGATAATGCGTGTGCAGAGAGCTTCTTTGCACAGTACAAAAAAGAGTGGATGAGTAACCTTGGAGAGATATCTCGCCAGCAAATGATCACTCAAAGTCGACTTTATATCGTTAATTATTATAATTCAGTAAGAAAACATGGGACACTCGGTAGAGTTAGTCCCAATGATTTCGAACTAGTAAAATAAAACCCCGTGTCTACTTTTACGGGGTCATATCAAACTGAGGCCTAGGACCTAGGACCCAGGTTCTGGGTTCTGGGTTCTGGGTTCTTTAAAGCGCTACTACCAACTTGGCTCACCAGAGAGCAGTGTCAATCTTTCCGCATGGGCTGCTAGCTCATCATCACTGGCCTTGATGACTCTAAGCGGGGCTCTTCCCGATGCCGCGCGCTGAATACTCTCTCCACCAGCCTCACCACTGCTATCACCGCCAAACTGAATCGCTGTTTGACCACCGGTCATAAACAAGAACACATCTGCCAGTATCTCGGCATCGAGCAAAGCGCCGTGCAATACACGTGCGGAAATATCGATGGTGAAATGCTTAGCTAGTGAGTCCAGGTTTTTGCGCGCTGGCATGTTTGGCATGCGCTTAGCCATTGCCAAGGAATCGGTAATTTTGCAGTAGTCTTCCGTTTTTCCGATAGAAGGGTCTAGCTTGCTAAATTCATTATCCATAAAGCCGACATCGAAGGGCGCGTTATGAGCAACAAGCTCAGCCCCATCGATAAACGCTAGAAACTCTTTATGAATATCTTTGTATTCTGGTTTATCTCGTAAGAATTCATCGGTAATACCGTGGACTGCAATCGCATCTGGCTGAATCTCACGGTCTGGCTTGATATAGACATGGAAGTGACGCCCCGTTAGCTTACGGTTCACTATCTCTACAGCACCGATCTCTATGATTCGGTGACCAAGGTAGGTAGGACCGCCTTCACGGTTCATACCTGTGGTTTCTGTATCGAGCACCACTATGCGGCGCGAATTGTTACTAGTATTCATAATTAAAACTGTGTCAGACTAATAGGAAGGCCTCTATACAGACAATCATATCAAATCATGAATAAACAGGTTGAGATTTTCACAGATGGATCTTGCTTAGGCAATCCAGGTCCAGGTGGCTATGGCATCGTCATGCGCTACAAAGAGCACGAAAAACAGATAGCCAAAGGCTTCACACTGACGACCAACAACCGCATGGAAATGATGGCAGCCGTTGAAGGGCTTAAGCTTCTTAAGGAGCCATGTACGGTAGTCCTTACCACTGATAGCCAGTATGTACGCCAGGGGATTACTCAGTGGATTCATAACTGGAAGAAACGTGGCTGGAAAACGTCGGATAAAAAACCCGTAAAAAATGCTGATCTATGGCAAGCGTTGGACAAAGAAAACCAACGCCACCAAGTAGAATGGAAATGGGTAAAAGGTCATGCAGGGCATAGAGAAAACGAAATTTGTGACGAGATTGCTCGTCTAGCAGCAGAAACTCCTACCGATGAAGATACCGGTTATCAGCCTTCTTAAGCTAAACAGGTAATACTAGGCTTTAGGGTTAACTCGGCAATTTAACCTCACTGGAGACAGGCGACGCTTCAGTTTCCAATGGGGTTTTATCGGTTTAAGCGGGTACGTTCTCTTGCGAGCCACGATAAAGTATTGACTGCAAAACGGCATACTCCAGCCCCCTATCCCATTTTCTATCCAAGTCCATATCGCACGTTGCTTTTTCGACGGTATCAATCCATAACTGTCCATGTGCACCACTTGATAATTAAGTACACTGAGCCAGTCCTGAACCCGATACGGCGTAAACATTCGCCCGCTCCAAGGCAGATTATTCTTTCGCCATGGCATCAAGCTATTCAACCCCGATAAACTGATTGGATTAAAGCCTGTCAGTATTAGATAGCCATCATCGATCAACACGCGGTCTACTTCTCGCAATAAGCGATGCGGATCCAAGCAATAATCAAGTTGATGCGCCATTAAAACAACGTCTATGCTCTTCTCTAGGAAGGGTAAATCATAAGCATCGGCTACGATGCTATGAATTGGGTTTACTATATCTAGGTTGATTTGATGCTGAATGTTACAGTTGCAGCTGGTAATCTCACAACTTAAACCGCCAAGCTTAAGCATATGATAGCCAAATAGTTTTGGGCACCACTCATCCAAACGCATTTGAATCGCATCGCGCACCCAAGCATGTTTAGGCAAGTCGTCCCAAGAATGGGGCTGATTAATTTTCCGTGATACCCGAGCTGGTCGCATTCAGCAGTCATCCGTACAGAAACAATAGGAATATCTTAATGTTAGTCGTAAAAAGCATACCCGCATTTAATGATAATTACATCTGGCTTATTCACAATAAGCAAGGTCAATGTGCGGTTGTTGATCCCGGTGATGCTACTCCAGTGCTGTCTTACCTAAAAGAACACCAATTGGAACTCACCACAATCTTAGTCACCCATCACCACGCTGACCATATTGGTGGAGTATCGGAGCTCAAGCGCGCCTATCCAGACACCATGATTGTAGGTCCTAAAAATGATGCTGTGGCAGGTCTGACGCACTCGGTTGATGCAGGACAGCAGCTAGACCTATTTGGCGAGCGTTTCTTAGTTCTGGGCTTACCTGGGCATACTCTAGGGCACATAGGTTACGTAGGGGATGGCAAACTTTTCTGTGGTGACGTGCTGTTCTCTGCCGGTTGCGGCCGCGTGTTTGAGGGAACGCCCGCTCAAATGTGGCAATCTCTACAAAAACTGGCTGCCCTCCCAGTAGAAACAGAGGTATACAGTGCTCATGAATACACCTCAAGCAACCTCTCATTTGCCATGGCGATTGAGCCAGGTAACCCGCAGTTACAAATTTACAGAGAAAAAGTAAATCAGCTCAGAGCTCACCAAAAACCAACATTACCGACTACTATTGAACAGGAAAAATGGATTAACCCTTTTTTGAGGGTAGAAATCCCAGAGGTTGTCAATTCTGTGTCACATCGTACAGAAGATCTTAGCCCACAAGGCGTGTTTACCGCCTTACGTAAATGGAAAGATAGCTTCTAATTCAGTAAACTCGGACAAATTTTTATATTCAGCACCAAAGGAAAGGCTTTTTAATGAGATTGAAATACAGCTGGATACTGGCTCTGCTACTTGCAGGTTGTCAGGCTCCACAACAGCCCACGGATAAGGACGTCTCAGAGCTTCCTCCTACAACAGAAGAAAGCCAAGCTGAACAGACACAGCCCATCGATGGCTCTACGGACGCAGAAACGCTACCTGTAGAAGAAACAGAAAAAGCTCCGGAGCTCACAGCCCAACAACAAGACGATCTTTGGAAGCGTATTGGCATGCAATTAGAGCTGCCCGTCGCCGACGATAAGATGGTTGATTACTACCGCAACTGGTACATCAAACACCCAAGTCATTTAAGAACCGTCTCTAAAAGAGCCGAACCTTTTCTGTATCTGATCATCGAAAAGATTGAAGAACGAAACATGCCGCTAGAGCTGGCACTACTGCCTGTTGTTGAAAGCTCTTATGATGCCTTCGCCTACTCTCATGGTAGCGCAGCGGGTCTATGGCAGTTCATTCCAGGTACAGGCAAGATGTATGGCCTAGAGCAAGACTATTGGTACGATGGTCGTCGCGATGTGGTTGCCTCAACCGATGCTGCTCTAAATTATCTGACCTACCTTAACGAAAGATTTGACGGCAACTGGAACCACGCCATCGCATCGTACAACAGCGGTAGCGGTCGTGTTAGCAGCGCCATTCGCAAGAACCGAAGAGATGGCAAACCAACCGACTTTTTCTCACTGCAACTGCCAAAAGAAACCAGTGCTTATGTTCCTAAGCTAATGGCGATTGCCGATATTGTGGCAAACCAAGAAAAGTACGGCGTGAAGATCCCACCGATTGCCAACAAACCAGTATTGGTTGAAGTGGATCCCAAAGAGCAACTTGATCTCGGCATTGCCGCGCAATATGCCGGTATACCAGTGAAGGAGCTCCAGAGCTACAACCCAGCTTACAATCAATGGGCTACGGCTCCTGAAGGGCCACAAAAGCTGTTGATCCCAGCGGAGCAGCAAGAGCAATTCTTAGCCAAGGTTGAAGAAAATCGTGGCAAGGGTGTCAAACTGGTTCGCTACAAAATTCAGCCAGGTGATAGCTTAGGTGTTATTGCACAAAAACATAACACCACCATAAAGGTCATTCAGAATGCCAACGGCATGTCTGACTCCAATATTAGGGCGGGACGTTACTTGTTGATTCCGACCTCTACCCAGTCAGACAGCACCTATGCCCTAAGTGCGGACAACCGTCTAAAACAGACCCAATCGCGCAACCGAGGCGACTACAAGGTCTCTCATACGGTGAAATCGGGCGAGAGTTTCTGGACCATAGCTAAAGAACATAATGTATCAGTACAATCATTGGCAAAGTGGAACGGTATGGCACCGAAAGACACGCTACGTATTGGTCAGAAGTTAGTGGTGTGGAAACAGGGTGAGCAAGGCGCTGTAATGCGCACCGTTTACTACAACGTCCGCAGTGGGGACAGCATTAGCACTATCGCCAGCCGATTTAAAGTGCGCTCTAGTGACGTGATCAAATGGAACAACCTGAATAAATCTGACTACCTGCAGCCCGGGCAAAAGCTCAAGCTGTATGTGGATGTCACTAAGGTTAGCGTTTAACCTCTGTAATAGAAAAACTCGCTAGCATTGGATTATGATCGGAGGCGTCACTAGTGGGCGCCTCCGCTTTTTTTAGGTCTAAGCCACGATAGTAGATATGATCTAACACATGTCCCCCCATAAACTCGGTTCGTTGGTCGGGCTCAAATTGTGCTTCTTTAAGATTTGCCGATGACATAATCTTCGCCAATTGCTCAAGCCTTGCATCGCTCCAGGTATTAAAATCCCCGCCCACAATGACAGGTCCATTGTGTTGCTCAAGCTTACTTGCCAATAGTTTTAGCTGCTTTGAGTATGCCTTAGTGCCAATAGTAAAGTTGATGCCGTGCAGATTGCCTACCGCAAGCACTTCCCCATTAGACAAAGGATAGGTGGCAAAGAGCGCTGACTTGGGGATTTGTATCCAGGGTTCTGCGTCTAACTGTGCACAAGCACGAATAGGATAGACTTGAGTAATATTAAATACACCCGCGCTAACATCAAATGATTCAAAGGCTTTCACCTGCTGTCCTACCCAATCCAGTTGATATAACCAAGTCCTAAATTCATCAGTAAAGCTAACTTCTTGCAACAAACCCAGCTGCTTACCTTTGAGCAATTGGGTCAGTTCGGATTGCCAATCATCTTTATTTTGCTTGTAGATATTCCAAACCAACACATCGATGCGTCCATTATTATCAATAGCCTCACCACTTTGCTCAAATACAGAACATTGAAATGCACTTTCCGTTTCGGTATCGGTGATCCCATCCGCCATAATCAAATGCTCGGAATCAGGCAGGCTAATTGGAAATTCAATCGCGAGCACTGCTGTGGTCAACAGCACAGCGATAACAGGTGCAAGCAGCCACCTTTTAGAGGGTGAGGTCATAGTGTGAGATACCTAGCTAACAAGGTGTGAATGGTTCAGTTTTATAACCTTATACTAATTCTTATCTCATAGAAAAGAAAAGCCCCCGCACAATGGCGAGGGCTTGCAGTGATTTTTCAGCGCGATTAAATCGCGTCTTCGTCTTCTTCGCCTGTACGGATGCGAACAACACGCTCTACGTCGGTCACGAAGATTTTACCATCGCCAATCTTACCAGTTTGCGCGGTTTCAACGATTGTATCAATGCATTGCGCCGCAACGTCTTCTGATACAACAATTTCCAGCTTAACCTTAGGAAGAAAATCAACCATGTACTCAGCACCACGATAAAGCTCAGTGTGGCCCTTTTGACGACCGAAGCCTTTAACTTCAGAAACCGTCATCCCTGTAATTCCAACCTCAGCTAGCGCCTCACGCACATCATCAAGTTTAAAAGGTTTAATGATCGCATCAATCTTTTTCATTCCTACTCCCTAATTCGGTCAAGCCTATGACAAGTCCAAGTATTATCAACGATTTCTAGCAAATTACCATATAGGAATTGTGCATTCTTGAGCTTAAAAGAGTAAAAAGTGTTGCTATTATTTCATCGAAGAATAATAAGCCGCTAGATTCTCCATATCTTGATCACTGAGCATTGACGCTTGCGCCTGCATAACAGCTGCTAGACCACCATTGCGTTGCTTCGCCTTGTAGGACTTCAATGAGGTCACGATATATTTGGCATTTTGACCATTGAGATTAGGATAGCCGTCAATAACGGTCTTACCGTCAGCGCCATGACATGCAGCACAAATTTTCGCTTTCGCTTTACCTGCTTCAATATCAGCAGCCTGTGCTGTAACCCCTACCAACGACGTTAATAGAGCCGCAACAATGAGAGACTTCTTCATAATTACTCCTTGTTAATTATGTTTTTTCCAATAAAAACGGTGACTTGAGCCTGCGTATCCTCTGCATACGAATGAATCGCCGACCGCAACTACCTCTTCGTTATACATCAAAATAGGTGTCTGCGATCGTTTCCATGGCGGAATTTGATACTCCTGAAACAGTTTTTTTAGTTTTCGGCTCCCAGAGCGCTCATCTGGGTGAGCGGTTAAGCCTCCAGGATTAAACTGAATCCACACTTTTTCACCCTGCTCTGGTGCTCGCACAAGTAAGCCAATGTCACTATGGCTACTGACCTCTACAAGGCCTAACCCCTTGGGTAACTCCAAGGCTGTATCAATAACAATAGCGGATTGCCAGTACGACGCCTCTTTACTCTGCTCAACCAGAAATAGACTTTTTTGAAAGCGTCTTACGCTCACCTTGCCGATGATTAATTTAGGATTGGCGTCTTGTGACGCGTTAATGACCTCTCGGTAAATCAACCCTAGTTGTTTCTTGCCGGGCATGGGAAGACCAGATTGAGCAAACCAGCGTCTTAGCAAGCGATTACGTATGGCTTCTGACGGTTCACATAGGGACTCAGCATTCAGGCTATCATCAGCGTTGAGAACGCTTTGATACTGCTGCTCTAGAAGCTCATCCAATAGCTGTTCTTGTTCAAAACAGAGCTGCGCACTTCGCAATGCATTGGCTTGTATTTCTGGCCAGCGTCTTGATAAAGCGGGAATCACTTGGTGACGAAGAAAATTTCGATCAAACTGCGTGTCTTGGTTACTTTCATCTTCTACCCAATCAAGATTCTGTTGCTTGGCAAAGTCTTCAAGCGCTTCTCTCTTCAGTGATAAAAATGGGCGCACCAACACAGCCCCACCAAACGCAGATTTCACACCCATGGCTGCCAATCCCTTAGGACCACTACCACGCTTTAGTGCCAATAGCATGGTCTCTAACTGGTCATCAGCATGCTGAGCTGTAAGGAGTAAATCATTTTTGCTTAGGTGTTGAGACAATAGCGTATAGCGTGCTTCTCTCGCCTGGGCTTCAAGGCTCTGCTTACTGTGTATGTCTAGATTGGCAAACTCCGCATAAAAAGGGATTCTGGCCTCTTCACACCATGTTTTACATTGCTCCAGCCAATGATCAGCATTGTCACTTAATCCGTGATGAACATGGACCGCGCGCACCTCTAGCTGTGGATTCTGTAATTGATAATGAGACAAGCACGCCAGCATTACTCTAGAATCTAGGCCGCCACTTAGCGCAAGCACCAATCGGCTAGAATCCTCAATAAGACAGGCAGTTATCACATCTGAAAAGGTTTCAATAACAGACTTCACGATGTTCCCTTAACGAGTAAAATCAAAACAAGCAGAATCAAAAAAGGTGAGCCAAGCTCACCTTTAACAATAAATCATTCTCAACCTAGTTGCCTAGATTAGCAGTAGCCGTAGCTCATTAGGCGGTCATAACGACGCTCTAAAAGCTCTTCGTTATTTTTGCCTTCCAGCTCTTTAAGCTGAGCAATCAGCGTGCTCTTCACGTTCTCTGCAGTATGCACAGGATCGCGATGCGCGCCACCTAGAGGCTCAGAAATGATTTCATCAATCAAGCCAAGCTCTTTCAAGCGAGGAGCAACTAGGCCCATAGCTTCAGCCGCTTGCGGGGCTTTATCTGAGTCACGCCATAAGATTGAAGCACAGCCTTCTGGAGAAATCACTGAGTACGTTGAGTATTCAAGCATGTTGACATAGTCACCCACACCGATAGCAAGAGCGCCACCTGAGCCCCCTTCGCCAACAACGTTACAGATAACTGGAACCGTTAGTCCTGCCATCACTTTAAGGTTAGTTGCGATGGCTTCAGATTGACCACGCTCTTCTGCACCCACACCAGGGTAAGCACCTGCAGTGTCGATAAAGGTAATGATTGGCATCTTAAAGCGTTCAGCCATTTCCATTAGGCGCAATGCCTTACGGTAGCCTTCCGGCTTAGGCATACCAAAGTTACGAATCACTTTCTCTTTGGTTTCACGACCTTTTTGATGACCGATGATCATTACAGGGCGACCATCTAGACGAGCCATACCACCAACGATAGCCTTATCATCAGCAAACGTACGGTCACCGCACAGTTCATCGAACTCAGTGAATACGTTCTCAATGTAGTCATACGTATAAGGGCGCTGTGGATGACGAGCTAGCTGAGCTACCTGCCATGCACCTAAGTCACCAAAGATCTTTTTCTTCAGCTCTAGGCTCTTCTTTTCAAGGGAAGCAATCTCCTTGTTCAGATCAACTCCCTCTTCTCCACCGTGTCGACTTACATCGCGCAGGGCTTCAATCTTTGCTTCTAGCTCTGCAATTGGCTTTTCAAACTCTAGAAAGTTCAAAGTCATCTAGCATTCCTTCATTCTTTTGAGCTGAAGACAGCGTGTTCTGTCATCAGTTAAATTCGAGTTCCACTTGGTCATTACCAAGCAACTGCTTTAAATCGTCTATCAGCGTATCGGTTGGCGTCACTCGCCATTCCACTCCCAAAGAGAGCTTAGCTCTTGCGTCGCTACGTTGATAATAAATATTGACTGGGATAGTACCAGCGCGATGCGGTTCCAACACTCGACTAAAGCGTTCAAAGAACTGGGCATCGATTTGAGACTCAGAGATCGAAATACTGAGTCCTGAGGCGTATTTTTCACGAGCATGGCCAAGATCCATAACCTCGCGCGCCGTCATTTTAAGGCCACCATTGAAATCATCAAAGCTGACCTGTCCAGAAACCACTACAATTCTATCTTTTTCTACCAATTCTGCATACTTTTCTAACACATCTGAGAAAAGCATCACCTCCATTCGGCCAGAACGGTCATCAAGAGAAAGAATACCGATACGTGTTCCTCGCTTAGTCGTCATCACTTTAGCCGCAATAACAAGACCTGCTAAGGTCACCGATTGGTCTCGTCTTGTAGGAGTCGCATTGTTCAATCGACAACTGGTGTATTTAGCCAGTTCACGAAGATACAGATTAATTGGGTGACCCGTTAGGTACAAACCAAGGGTTTCGCGCTCCCCTTCTAGCCATACCTTCTCTGGCCACTCAGGAACTTGAGCGTACGCCTGCTCTACATCTGAGTGAGTGTCCGTTAATACGCCAAACATGTCGCTCTGACCAAAGGCCTCAGCCTGATGGTATTGGCCTGCGGCTTTCACTGCGGCATCCACCGAAGCCATCATAGCGGCTCTGTGCGGGCCTAAGCGGTCAAGTGCACCGGCTTGTATCAGCTTTTCAATAACGCGTTTATTACACTTTTTAAGATCGATGCGAGCACAAAAGTCGAACAGGTCTTTAAAGTGCCCATCTTTGTTTCGAGCTTCGATGATACTCTCAATAGGGCCTTCGCCCACGCCTTTGATAGCACCTATACCATACACAATTGCACCAGTTTCATCGACATTGAAGCGATAAAGGCCTGAGTTCACATCTGGCGGAAGCAGTTTCAGCCCCATGCGAAGACATTCATCCACCAGTCCAACCACCTTTTCGGTGTTGTCCATATCAGCGGTCATTACCGCGGCCATGAACTCTGCTGGATAGTGCGTCTTCAACCACAGAGTCTGATAAGAAACCAAAGCATAAGCCGCTGAGTGCGATTTGTTAAAACCGTAGCCTGCAAACTTTTCTACCAAGTCGAAGATCTTCATCGACAACTCGCCATCGACGCCGTTGTTCTCCGCGCCCTCTTTAAAGATGTAGCGTTGCTTTTCCATCTCCTCTGGCTTCTTCTTACCCATCGCACGGCGAAGCATATCAGCCCCACCTAGCGTATAGCCTGACAGGATCTGAGCGATCTGCATGACCTGCTCTTGATAGAGAATGATGCCGTAGGTTGGGTCTAGCGTCTCTTTCAGTGACTCATGTTGCCACGTTTCATCTGGGTAAGAGATGGCCTCACGACCGTGCTTACGGTCGATAAAGTTATCTACCATACCCGATTGCAGCGGGCCTGGGCGGAACAGGGCTACCAATGCAATAATATCTTCGAAACAGTCCGGCTGAAGACGCTTGATAAGGTCTTTCATACCTCGGGATTCTAACTGGAATACTGCCGTAGTTTCGGAGTTCTGCAGTAGCCTAAACGAAGCCGGATCATCTAGTGGAATGGATTCGATGCGAATGGGTTGTTGGCCGCTTTTTTCCAAGCGAGGATTCACTAACCCCAAAGCCCAGTCGATGATGGTGAGCGTACGCAAGCCTAAGAAGTCAAATTTGACCAAGCCTGCAGTTTCTACATCGTTCTTATCAAACTGAGTAACAGGGAATTGTCCCTCGGCATCCGCGTAGATAGGTGCAAAATCGGTAATCGTAGTTGGAGAGATAACCACACCACCGGCGTGCTTACCGGCGTTACGTGTACAGCCCTCTAGGATGCGACACATATCGATAAGGTCTTTAACCTCTTCATCCGCCTCGTACAACTCACCCATCTGCGGCTCAGCATCAAATGCTTTCGCCAGAGTCATACCAGGATCTGGTGGTACTAGCTTGGAAATTCGGTCGACAAAGCCGTATGGGTGACCCAATACACGGCCTACATCGCGGATAACCGCTTTTGCCGCCATGGTACCAAAAGTAATGATCTGCGAAACCGCATCACGCCCATAGAGCTCCGCTACGTGGTCAATAACCTGATCACGCTTATCCATGCAGAAGTCGATATCGAAATCGGGCATAGAGACACGCTCAGGGTTCAAGAATCGCTCAAACAGCAGGTCATATTCTAGCGGGTCAAGGTCGGTGATCTTGAGTGCGTAAGCCACCAATGAACCGGCACCTGAACCACGGCCAGGGCCCACAGGGATGTCGTTATCCTTAGACCACTGGATAAACTCCATTACGATCAAGAAATAACCGGGGAAGCCCATCTGGTTGACAACTTCAAGCTCAATCTGCAAGCGCTCGTCATATTCCGGGCGCTTTTGCTGCCTAATAGCAGGATCAGGGAATAGAAACTCTAGACGCTCTTCAAGGCCTTCTTGGGATTTGTGCACCAAGAAGTCTTCAATGGTCAAATCACCCGTTGGAAAGTTCGGTAGGAAATACTCTCCAAGGCGCACGGTAACATTACAGCGCTTAGCGATCTCAACACTGTTCTGCAACGCTTCAGGGATATCAGAGAAGAGCTCACACATCTCCTCTTCTGTACGCAGGTATTGCTGAGCACTGTAATTTTTAGGGCGACGAGGATCTTCTAGGGTGTAACCGTCATGGATAGCAACACGTATTTCATGGGCATCAAACTGGTCTTGGTTCACAAAGACCACTTCATTGGTTGCCACGACAGGCAACTGAGTTTGCTCAGCACACTCAAGCGCAAAGTGGAGATAGCTCTCCTCATCAACGCGACCGGTTCGCGTCAATTCTAGATAAAACCGATCTGCAAAATGTTGCTGATAAAACCCAACGCATTGCGCAGCAAGGTCATGATTGCCTTTGAGCAAGGCTTTACCTACCTCACCACTCTTACCACCAGAAAGGACGATCAAGCCTTCATTTAGCTCAGCAAGCCACGCCTTATCAATGACGGGCTGATGCTGAACGTGTCCTCTAAGGTAAGCCTTTGAGATCAACAGGGTAAGGTTTTTGTAGCCTTGATTGTTGGCAGCAAGAACCGTTAGACGAGTCAGTTCATCACCAAACTCGTCCGATTGCATTGTAAAATCAGCACCAATAATGGGCTTAACACCAGAGCCGTGAGCGGTGTTATAGAATTTCACCAAACCACAAAGGTTAGTGAAATCGGTAAGCGCCATTGCAGGCATGCCTATCTCAGCGACCTTTTTTACCAAAGGTGGCACTTTAGACAAGCCATCCACCATGGAATAGTCACTGTGGACGCGTAAATGTATAAACCTAGGCTCTGTCATAATTACTCTGTTGTTCCGTTAGTCCATTAATCTCTATTTTGGAGAAGGAATTCAAATTTTAGGATTAAGTTGTTTCGAGTTGGGATTACTCTAAGCCCAGCGCTCGTTTAACGGGTTTAAAACTCTTTCTATGCTCTGCAATCACGCCATGTTGTTCGATGGCTTCAAAGTGCGCCTTGGTTGGGTAGCCTTTGTGTTTTGCAAAACCAAATTCTGGGTGCTTTTTATCAAGCTCGATCATTTCTTCATCGCGCACCACCTTAGCAATGATAGAGGCGGCACTTATCTCAGCAACCCTTAAGTCACCCTTAACTACCGCTAATCCAGGCATGGCTAAGTCGGGCACTCGATTGCCATCAATTAAGGCGAAATCAGGCTGAACTGAAAGCCCTTCAATGGCTCTGGTCATTGCTAACATAGTGGCATGAAGAATATTAAGGTGGTCTATCTCTTCTGGAGAGCAGCGCCCCACAGACCAAGCTAATGCTTTTTCTTTTATCTCAGGAAATAGCGCTTGTCGTTTCTTCTCTGATAATGCCTTTGAATCAGTTACCCCTTCAATGGGGTTATCGGGGTCTAAAATCACCGCAGCAGTAACCACATCACCCACTAATGGACCACGTCCAACTTCATCCACGCCAGCAAATAAGGTATACCCTAGCGGGTATTCAAATGGGGGGAATTCTACTTTTGCTTTAACCATATTACTTGCCTATCAAATTCAATACTGCGTTGGCTGCCTGCTTGTCGGCATCACGCTTGATCCAAGAGTGCATCTCTGTGAATTTCTCTGTCATGTAAGACGTATCGCCATCGATAATGTTTTGCATCGCTTCGAAGATATTCTGCGGATTACATTCTTCCATGATCAACTCTTTCAGCAACTCTTCATCAGCAAGGAGATTAGGCAAGCTGTAGTATTTATTGAGCATCATACGCTTGGCGATAAAGCCACTGAGCTTATTGACTTTATAAGCGGTGACCATAGGGCGATTAACTAGCATGCCTTCAAGTACAGCGGTACCACAAGCGAGCAGAATATAGTCAGCGGCGGCCATAATATTGCGCGCTGAATTCTCTTCTATAATTTGAAAGTCGAGCTCAGGCGCCGTTTGTTGCCAAGCCTTTTCAAATTGCGCTCGTCTTGCTGGGTTCACAGCAGAAACAATAAATCCGATATCAGGGTACTTCTCTTGCAACAATTTACAGCCGCCAATGAAGTCTTCAGCCATCAGCTTAATCTCACCACGACGACTGCCTGGTAATACCGCTATCCAGCGCTTGTCTTGCTCTAAACCAAAACGCTCGCGAGCCTCTGATTTACTCGAATGTAAAGGAATGGCGTCGGCAAGTGTATGCCCAACAAACTCACAGGCGACGTTGTATTTATCGTAGAAGGCCTTCTCAAAGGGTAAGAATGCTAAGACTAGGTCTGTCGCTGCATCAATCTTGAAGATACGCTTTGGTCGCCATGCCCATACCGATGGGCTGACGTAATGCACGGTTTTAAGACCGGCATTTTTTAGCTCGAGTTCAAGACGCAGATTAAAATCAGGGGCGTCGATGCCGATAAAGACATCCGGTTGCCACTCTTTAAAGAACTTAGCCACTTCTTTCTTAATGTGCAGAATGCGACGTAATCGACCTAACACCTCAACCAAGCCCATGACTGAGAGCTCTTCCATGTCAAACAGAGAGCGGCAACCCAAGGCTTGCATCTTAGGGCCAGCGATACCGACAAATTCTGCATCAGGGTAGCGTTGCTGGATCCCTTTAATAAGACCCTCGCCAAGAGTGTCTCCAGACAACTCTCCGACAACAACACCGATACGTAATGGTCGACTCATACTAGGCTCTCCTGAGGTATTTCCTGAAATATACAAACAAAAAGACCGCCCATTACAGCGATCTTTTAGAGGGTCCACTAAACACTGAAATCAGCGAATGATGCCACGATTAACATCATTATTTAGATAGTCCATAAACTGCTTAACCGCTGGGTATTCCTCAGCTGATTTGGCAATCTCTTCTTTGGCTTCATCTAAGGTTAGACCTGAGCGGTACAGTGTTTTGAACGCGCGACGCACAGCTAGAATGTCTTGCTTCTCAAAGCCGCGACGCTTCATGCCCTCAGAGTTGATACCGATTGGGCTACAGTGGTTGCCCTGTGCCATTACAAATGGCGGGATATCTTGAGCAACAGTTGAGCCACCACCAACAAAGGCATGCGCACCCAGCGTACAGAACTGATGTACCGGAACCAAGGCGGTCAAGATAACATAATCTTGAACCTTCACGTGACCCGCTAGTGTGGCATTGTTACCCAAGATAACGTTGTCACCAATCACACAGTCATGCGCAATGTGTGCGTTTACACAAAATAGGTTATCACTACCTACTTGAGTAATGCCTTTATCTTGAATCGTGCCGCGATGCATTTGCACACTTTCACGAATCACATTGCGATCACCCACAATAAGTTGCGTGGCTTCGCCTTGATATTTCTTATCTTGGTTTTCTTCACCCAAAATAGCGAAAGAGAACACGCGGTTCCCATTACCAATCTTGGTCAAACCTTTAATTACGACATGAGACATAATCTCGTTGTCTTCACCAATCTCTACATCGCCACTGATGTATGTAAACGGGCCTACCGTTGTGTTGGCACCAATTTTTACATTACCTTCAATAACTGCAGTAGGGTGAATTTTTGCAGTAGGATCAATCATATTAGAATTCTCGACGAGCACATTTCAGTTCTGCAGAACAAACAACCTCACCATCGACTTTAGCAACACCGTTGAACATCGCGATACCACGACGGTTTTTCAACAGTTCTACTTCGATGATCATTTGGTCACCAGGGCTAACAGGTTTACGGAACTTCGCTTGGTCAACACTAGCAAAGTAGTACAATTCATTTTCTTTTGGTTCACCAAAGGTCTTGAACGCAAGTAGGCCAGTTGCTTGAGCCATCGCTTCTAGGATAAGAACCCCTGGGAAAACAGGTAATTGAGGAAAGTGGCCTTGGAACTGAGGTTCGTTAAAGCTCACGTTTTTCAAACCAACCAGGTACTTACCTTCTTCAAAATCGGTTACTCGATCAAGCAGTAGAAACGGGTAACGGTGTGGAAGAAGAGATTGGATCTCCATTATATCCATGGTCTTTTTTTCAGAAGTCAAAGTTCAGTTCCTTTAATGTAACGCTTTAATTTATTTGAGAATTATAGACTAAAAAGACCTGCTTATTGCAGGCCCTAATGCTAACTTTATTCGCCAAGCCTTTTTTCAATCTCGCCGAGGCGATTCAGCATGTCTTCTAGCCTATTTAGGCGAGCGACAGATTTGCGCCACTCCCTATTAGGTTGTGCCGGCATACCAGAGGAGTATACCCCTTTCTCAGTGATACTCTTAAGGATCATAGCTCGACCTGAGATCATTGTCCCATCTGCTATTTCCAAGTGTCCTGAGATGGCTGCGCCGCCACCAATAATACAGTATTTACCGATATGGGTACTACCACCAACGACAGTACCGCCAGCAATACAAGAACCGTAATCGATACGCACGTTGTGACCAATCTGAAGTTGGTTATCCAGAATCACATTACTTTCAATAATGGTGTCATCTAGAGCACCTCTATCAACGGTAGTGCTCGCACCAATCTCGACTCGATCGCCGATTTTTACCGAACCCACTTGCGGGATCTTAATCCACTCGCCACGTTCGTTTGCATAACCAAAGCCATCAGCACCGATCACAGAGCTTGAGTGGAACACACAACGCTCACCGACTTCTACATGATGGTAGAGAGTTGCGTTCGCCCACAACCAAGTGCCTGCACCGATTTTAGCATTTTTACCGACATAGGCGCCTGCGCCAATGCAGACGTTATCCCCAAGGACTGCGCCGGATTCTACAGTAGCATTTGGGCCCACTGAAACGTTGCTTCCTAAGGTTACGTCATCAGCAATAAATGCCGAGGCAGAGATCCCTACTGCAGGTACTTCAGCATTATTCAATGCTTGAGCCACCTTGGCATACGCCACATAAGGGTCAGCAACAACAAGAACATTACCAGCGCAATGCTCTCGTTCACTTTCTTTCACCATGACCACTGACGCTTTACACTCTGGCAATTGCTTCTTGTAGCGAGGATTAGACAGGAAGGTAATTTGCCCCTCTACTGCTTTATCCATCGCTGCCACAGAAGAAACCGTAGCATCTGGGTCACCATACAGTGTGCCACCCGTGATTTGTTCAAGTTGTTTTAGCGTCAGTTTTGTCATAGTCGATTACTTAAGCTCGTCGATTACTTTTTGAGAAAGATCCAGTTCAGGTTTAGCGTATTGTAGAGCTTGTGCATCTACAACCATGTCAATACCTTCACGCTCGGCAACAACACCGATTGCATCTTGGATAACTTTAAATAGTTTTTGCTTCTCTTGAGCTTCACGACGCTTGCCGTCACGCTCTAGAGCTTGACCCTTAAGCTTGTATTCTGCTTCAAGGCCTGCGATTTCGATTTGTAGCTTACGAACACCGTCGTCGCCTAACAGTTCACCGTCGCGACGAGCTTGATCCATTTTGCTCTTAATCTTTCCTTCGATTTCTTTCAGCTCAGCCGACTTGTCTTTGAACTCATCTTGAAGAGTCCTAAGAACAGCTTCACGCTGAGGAAGCTCTTGAAAGATTTGAGCGGTATTTACGTATGCAACCTTCTGCGCAGCTTCTGCCGCGTGCGCTACCAAAGATGTCGATAGGACTACAAGGCTTAGGCCAGCTGCTTTAATTAGTTTTTTCAAAATGTTTTCCTCAAAGATTAGAAGGTTCTACCAATTGTAAAGGTGAAGACCTCTTTATCGTCACCTTCATAAATTTCTATAGGCGTTGCCAACGAGAAGACCAATGGTCCCATCGGAGACATCCATTGCATTGCAGCACCAACGGAAGCGCGGAATGCAAACGGGTCTGAGTAGTCGTAGTAGTATTTAGAGCCCGGTAGGTTCTCATCAATAGCTACATCAGTAAACTCAGTATCCCACACACTTGCAATATCAAAGAAGACACTGGTACGGAGCTGGTTACGGAACTCATCGCCCGCAAACGGCGTCGGTACAATCAACTCGATACTACCTAGCATCGTTGCGTTACCACCCGCCGATTCGTCTGTTGCAGAGTAACATGGGTTGTTACCACCGCCATTGCCTGAACAACCCGTTGGGTCGTTATAAACGGCTTTTGGACCTGCTGAGTTAGAGCCAAAACCACGCAGGGTGGTGAAGCCACCTGCATAGAAGTTCTCATAGAACGGGAACAGGTTGTCGTTACCGTCAGTCTTGCCATAGCCATTACCATAACCTAAGCGGCCACGTAGCAATAGTGCAAAGGTTTGCTTCTGGTTCAGTGGGAAGTACTGTCTCGCATCGTACTGAACTTTAAAGTACTGGGCATCAGAACCAGGAACCGTCATTTTACCCGTCAGGCGTTGGTGGTTACCAGAGGTCGGGAAAATACCACGGTTTAAATTATTACGCGTCCATGTCAGAGAAACATCAAAATCGTCCGTATCAAGCGTATTATTCAACGGATCGTAGTTATCCCCTTGAGATTGAAGGAATTTTTCAATCTGTACGTATGGGTCAAGGTTGGACAAACTGTTGTGCGTATAACCAAGGCCTACTTCGAAGAAGTTCAATTCATCAAATGGGAAACCCCAAGTCAAAGAACCGCCGTAACTTTCGTTGGTATAGTCGACGATACCCGCTTCCGAAGCTTCAAATTTGTTGTAGAAGATCTTACCACCCAGACTCACACCATCGAGGTTCCAGTATGGGTCACGGTACTCTAAGCTGATGTTTTGTTGGTAGTCGTTCGTCATAGCGTTGATACCAACGCGATTACCGGTACCTAAGAAGTTGTCTTGTTGAAGACCAAGCTGGAAGCTGATACCCGACTCGGTACCGTAGCCAACACCGAAGTTAACACTGCCTGAGTTCGCTTCTTTCACCGAGTACACCACGTCCACTTGGTCTGCGGTACCTGGTACTCGAACGGTCTGAACATCAACGGTTTCAAAGAAGCCCAAACGGTTCAAACGAGTCTTACCTGTTTCTAGGTTTCTCGAGTTCAGCCAGCTGCCTTCCATTTGACGCATCTCACGGCGCAGTACTTCGTCTTTGGTGATGTTGTTACCCACAAAACGAATGTCACGAACATAAATACGGTTGCCCGCTTCTACATTCACCACTAGGGATACGGTGTTGTTCTCGTCATCAAATTCTGGGATGGTGCGCACGTTAGGATATGCGTAACCCGCTTCACCCAGCACTCGCTTAATTGACTCTTCCATTCCAGTAACAGCGCCGCCACTATAGACATCGCCTTTCTCAAATGGGTTCATCCCTTCAAATTCTTCACGCTTACCGATCAGCTCACCACGGACCTCGACGTCTTCAACCTTGTACTGCTCACCCTCATCTAAGAATAGAGTGATGTATACCCCTTTCTTATCCGGCGAGATAGCAACCTGGCTAGAGTCGACCTTAAACTTGAGGTAGCCCTGATCCAGATAGTAAGACTTCAGCGCTTCCAGATCACCGGCAAGCACTTGCTTCTGGTATTTATCATCCGCCATGAAGTTCCACCATGGCACGTTAACATTTAGGTTAAAGCGCGATAGAAGATCACTGTCTGAATAGACGGTATTACCGATGAAGTTAATCTGTTGGATCTTGGCTGAAACGCCCTCAGAGAAGACAAATTTCAAGTCAGCACGGTTACGAGGAAGAGGCGTTACAACGGCTTGTACAGACGCGTTGTATTTACCCACACTGTAGTAAAAGTCCTCAAGTCCCTTCTCTATGGTACTCAATGCAGTGCGGTCTAATGCCTCACCCACTTGAACACCTGATGAATTTAGGTTTTGTTGTAGTTGCTCTTCTTCAATGGCCTTGTTACCAGAGAATGACACGCTCGCAATAGTAGGGCGTTCTGTAACTCGAACCACCAACACATTGCCATCGCGCAACACCTTTACATCTTCATAGTTGCCAGAGCGGTATAAAGATTTAATGATGTCCGATACATCCTTCGAGCCGACATCATCGCCAACACGAACAGGCATCTCCAATAATGCAGCACCTAATGCAACGCGCTGCAAACCTTCGATTCTTATATCTTCAACTACAAAATTTTCTGCACCGTGAACAGCACTACTTCCAAGTAGTAACGCGGTAAGCAGGATACGTTTTAGCGACATATCGACTTCTAACTTCCTATAAAAATACGCTGTTAGTCCCGTTGGACTACAGTCGCATAAAATCGTTTAAAATTGCGATAGACATCAGTGCAAACACAATTGCGCCACCGACGCGGTACCCCATTTCTTGAATTTTCTCTGGTACCGGGCGACGAATCACCGCTTCGACCGCAAAAAACAACAGATGCCCGCCATCCAATATAGGCAATGGCACCAAGTTGATAATTCCTAGGTTAATACTTATTAAGGCTAAAAAGCCAAGAAAATAAGCTATACCATAATCTGCTGTCGCTCCAGCTCCCTTGGCTATAGATATTGGGCCACTCAGATTGTTCAATCCTACGTCACCCACGACTAATTTTTTCAACATGCTCAGCGTTAGAGAGATCACCTGCTTAGTTTTCTCAATCGCTTTGCCGACAGACTCTACAGGGCCAAACCTCAGGTCAAATCGATACTCATCAGGCCATTCACCCACTTCAGGCGATACGCCCGCAAAGCCCATATCACCCTCTCGAGTCTCTCGTACGCCCGGAGTAAGAGTGATGGGTACTGTCATACCATCGCGATTAACCTCTAACTGCAATGGTAGGCCGGGATTATCGCGGATATGAGAGGCAAAGTCTTGCCACTCGCTCACAGAGTTACCATTCACTGATAAAACCGTGTCCCCAACCTTAAGGCCTGCCTCATCGGCTGCTCCGCCCTCTTGCACGTGAGCAAACGTCAGGAAAATCTCAGGAGAATAAGGCCTAAAACCTAACGTGCCCATGGCGGACTCTTTCTCTGGATCGAAGTTCCAGCCGTTAAGGTCAACAACAAAGGTCTGCTCTTGGCCGACTTCCTCTGGCGAAGTCACCGTTACCGTCATTTGATCATCGCCAATACGCGAAATCAAACGCATGTTAACTGATTCCCAGTCCGCGGTTTTGACGCCATCGATGGACTTAAGTTCCATGCCTTGCTGAATTCCAGCTTGAGCAACAATAGAATTGGGAGTTACCTCACCAATTACTGGCTTAACTGCTGGAATACCAATTAGGAATACGAGCCAATAGGCCAAGACAGCAAAAAGGAAGTTAGCAAGAGGTCCAGCAGCAACAATAGCGCTTCGCTGCCACAGCTTCTTTTTATCAAAGGCTTGATTTTGTTCATGCTCGGCAACGTCTTCTACACGCCCATCAAGCATCTTGACGTAGCCACCCAGAGGAATCACAGAAATAGAGTACTCGGTTCCCGTCTTACCTATCTTTTTCCAGATAGATTTACCAAAACCGATAGAAAATTTATGAACCTTAACCCCACATTTACGGGCAACCCAAAAATGGCCATATTCATGAACTGCGACCAAAATGCCCAGCGCAACAATAAATGAAGCAAAATTCCATAATATGGAGGTCATTACGTCTATCCTTAACCCAGTTGCTCGCGAGCGAGAATGCGCGCCATTCTATCTAGCTCTATCAAGCTTTCCAAGCTATCCAATTGGTTGGCTTGCTCAGTTGCACAAACCTTGTTCATTACAGCACTATTTATTCGCGCAATATCAGTAAATGCTATCTTGTGTTGCAAAAACGCGTCCACTGCGACTTCATTTGCCGCATTCAGCGCCGTTGTCGCGTGTTGCCCACTATAACAAGCTTCAATTGCCAGTTCCAAGCACGGATATCTAGCAAAATCTGGTTTGATAAAGGTCAACTCTCCCATCTCAGTGAAGTCTAAGGGCTTAACACCCGCTTCTACGCGCTGTGGATAAGAAAGCGTCAAGGCTATTGGCGTACACATATCGGGCTCGCCCATCTGTGCAAGTGTCGAGCCGTCGGTGTACTGCACCATTGAATGAATCACAGATTGAGGATGAATAACCACTTGCAGATGATCTTTATTGGCATTAAACAACCAGCGAGCCTCTATATATTCTAGGCCTTTATTCATCATGCTGGCCGAGTCTACAGAGATCTTTGGGCCCATAGACCAGTTGGGATGGGCAATAGCTTGCTCTGGCGTTACCGAGGCTAAGCTATCTATATCACTGTAGCGAAATGGCCCACCCGATCCTGTTAATAAGATCTTATGCACACCGGCATCATCAAGAGCGCAGTGGCCGAGGTTAGTTTGAATGCTCTGAGGTAGACATTGAAAGATAGCGTTGTGTTCACTATCCACAGGCATAAGTTCAGCGCCATGTTCTTTCACCGCATCCACAAATAGCTGACCGGACATCACAAGCGCTTCTTTATTAGCCAATAGCACGCGCTTACCCGCCTTCACTGCCGCCATTGTAGACAACAGGCCTGCAGCGCCAACAATTGCCGCCATGACCATATTAACTTCAGGTAGCGAGGCAATATGGCAAAGCCCTTCTTCTCCTGCTAGAACCTCAGTTTTACAGCCCGCTGCTGCTAACTCTTTTTGTAAGATTAAAGCGGCCGCTTTATCCGCCATTGCGACATATTTAGGCTGCCATTGTTGGCACAGAGTAAACATTTGAGCATGGTTACTACCCGCACCAAGAGCAAACACACGGTATCGCAAAGGGTTCTGTGCGATAACCTTAAGGGTGCTGCTACCGATTGAACCGGTAGCACCTAGAATAGTGATATTTTTCATGCTAATTGACCAGTCAAGTGCCGTTTACTGCAACATGAAATAAAGAACGGTAAATACCGGAAATGCAGCGGTTAGGCTATCGATGCGATCTAATACGCCACCATGACCTGGAATAATATTACTGCTGTCTTTGATGCCAGCGACACGCTTAAACATACTCTCAACAAGGTCACCCAATACCGAAATAACTACAGTAACAAGGGTCAGTAGCATCATTAACCAAGGGGTAGAAAACTCTAGACCAAACCAAATGGTCAGTCCCCAGCCAATCAACATAGCCACGATAATGCCGCCAATCAGCCCCTCAATGGTCTTATTCGGGCTCACGCTTGGTGCCATTTTGTGTTTACCAAACTTGCGGCCAGCAAAGTAAGCACCGCTGTCTGCAGCCCATACCAGAGCACACACATACATAACCAGCTTAGCACCGTAGTAAAAATCGGTGTCAATATCGATAGCACGCAGTGCTGCGATACTCCAGAAGAAAGGCACTAAGGTCAGTACGCCAAACACGAAACGCAATAAGTGGGAGTCTTTCCAAGAAGCCGTATATTTAGGATGAGTAATGGCCAGAACACTAGCGATAAGCCACCAAATGGCACCACCCACTACGACCACAAGTAATGCACCGGTCAATTCGGATAGTTTGAGTACGCTCTCTGGGATAAACAGAAAAGGGATAAGAAAGGAGGCAAAAAGCAGTACCATTTTTTGAGCTCGAGTGCCCATCTCGACAAACTGGGTCCACTCCCACAATCCGAGTAGGGTGATAAAACCAAGCATGAGCATAAAGCCCGATAGCGGCAACATGAATACCCCAAGGATGACTAGAGGGGCTAGAATCAGTGCCGTAATAATGCGTTGCTTCAAGGCGACTTCCTTATTTATTGTCCATTAGTGCTTTGATCTGATCTCCAGTACAGCCAAATCGACGTTCGCGATTGACATACCAAGAGATAGCTTCGGCTAAGCCGTCTTCGTCAAAGTCTGGCCAGTGCTTTTCGCAGAAATAAAACTCTGCATAAGCCACTTGCCATAGTAAAAAGTTACTTAGGCGCGATTCACCGCTAGTACGAATCAAGAGATCGACCTCAGGTAAATCGGCTAGGCACACTTCTTGTGAAATCAGTTGCTCAGTAATATCCGCTGGCTGAATCTCACCACGCAATGCCTTCTCAGCAATACGTTTCGTGGCCTGTGTGATATCCCATTTACCACCATAGTTGGCAGCAACATTGATCACCAAACCTGTATTATCTTGTGTCAGCTCTTCAGCTTCCGCTATTTTTTTCTGTAAACGAGAGTTGAAGCCACTTTTGTCACCAATAATCCTCAGTTTAAGATCGTTTTTATGCAAACGCTTCACTTCAGTGGTTAACAAAGTAATAAACAGTTCCATTAGAAGACTGACTTCTTCTTCTGGACGGCGCCAATTCTCACTGCTAAATGCGAACAAGGTTACTGACTTAACGCCAAGCTTTGCCGCAGCAGTAATAGTCTTACGAACTGCACTCACTCCTTTCTTGTGGCCATAAACTCTTGGCTTGCCACGTAATTTTGCCCAGCGTCCGTTACCATCCATGATGATAGCGATGTGCTGAGGAAGTGCACTTGATGTTACAGGTATGTCAGACATAAAAGGATTAGGTACATTTAACAGGAGGGAGATAATAGCAGAAAAAAACGCTGCACTGTAGGGTGCAGCGTTTGAGCAGTCAATCGATAACCAGTTTAATTAAACTTCCATCAATTCTTTTTCTTTTGATGCTAGAACATCATCAACGTTCTTAACGGCAACATCAGTCAGCTTTTGAATCTCGTCTTGTGCTTTACGATCTTCATCTTCAGAGATTTCTTTATCTTTAAGAAGAGATTTAAAGTCGCTGTTTGCGTCACGACGGATGTTACGAATAGCGACGCGAGCGCCTTCAGCTTCACCACGAACGATCTTAACTAGGTCTTTACGACGCTCTTCTGTCAGCGGTGGAAGTGGTACACGAATAACCGTACCTGCAGACATTGGGTTTAGACCTAGGTCAGATTGCATGATTGCTTTCTCAACCTTAGGTGCAAGCTCTCTGTCAAATACAGTGATTGCTAGAGTACGCGCATCTTCAGCAACAACGTTTGCTACTTGGTTAAGAGGCGTTGGAGCACCGTAATACTCAACAGAAAGACCAGATAGAAGGCTTGGGTGAGCACGACCTGTACGCACCTTTGAAAGAGTGTTCTTTAGCGCTTCAACGCTTTTTTCCATGCGCTGTTGCGCGTCTTGTTTGATTTCGTTAATCACGATTTCACCTTTGAAATTGTCGGGGTCTAATGACCTAACTAAGTTGTGCTTGGGCGATTACTCAGCGTTGCTGATAAGAGTACCTTCAGCTTCACCCATCACCACGCGACGTAGTGCGCCTGGCTTGTTCATATTAAATACGCGAATTGGCATGTTGTGGTCGCGTGCCAATGTGAACGCAGCTAGATCCATAACCTTAAGCTCTTTATCTAGTACTTCATTGTACGATAACTTGCTGTAAAGTTCAGCGTCTGGGTTCGTTGCAGGGTCAGCATTGTATACGCCGTCAACTTTTGTTGCTTTTAGTACTAGATCCGCTTCGATCTCGATACCACGAAGACAAGCAGCAGAGTCCGTTGTGAAGAATGGGTTACCCGTTCCTGCAGAGAAGATCACTACGCGACCTTGGCGAAGTTCGCGGATAGCGTCAGCCCAGTTGTAATCGTCACACACGCCTTTAAGCTGTATCGCTGACATTACGCGAGCATTCACGTATGCACGGTGCAGTGCATCGCGCATAGCTAGGCCATTCATCACTGTTGCTAGCATACCCATGTGGTCGCCAACTACGCGGTTCATGCCTGCTTCTGCAAGGCCAGCACCGCGGAACAAGTTACCACCACCGATAACCACACCAACTTCTACACCTAGTTCAACTAACTCTTTCACTTCCTGAGCCATACGCTCTAGGATAGTTGGGTCGATACCAAAGCCTTCTTCGCCTTGAAGAGCCTCACCACTCAGTTTTAACAGGATACGCTGATATGCTGGTTTAGGGTTTGTCGTCATGAAGTATACCTTCTAAAAGAGTTATCGATTAACAGTTGAGGATGGAGACTCAGATAATAGCTATCAGCTATCAGCTGCAAGCTGAAGACTAGAAGCTACAAGCTACAAGCTGCAAGCTGCAAGCTGCAAGCTGCAAGCTGCAAGCTGCAAGCTGAAGACTAGAAGCTAGAAGCTAGAAGCTAGAAGCTAGAAGCTAATTATAAGTCACTATTCTCAACGGCTAAACTTAAGTATTTATTCGTAAAAAGACCGTAGCAATTGCCACGGTCTTTTTGGTATTCATTAAGGCTAATGATTAACCTTTTTGAACTGCAGCTACTTCATCAGCAAAGCTCATTTCTGCCGCTTTTTCGATGCCTTCACCAACTTCTAGACGAACAAAGTCAGTTACTTCTGCGCCACGCTCTTTAAGAACTTCACCAACAGATTTCTTTGGTTCCATTACGAACGCTTGACCAGTTAGAGAGATTTCGCCAGTGAATTTCTTCATACGGCCAACAACCATCTTCTCTGCGATCTCAGCAGGTTTGCCTTCGTTCATAGCGATTTCAACTTGAACCGCTTTTTCTTTCTCAACTACTTCAGCAGGTACGTCTGAAGGGTTAAGGAAGTCTGGACGAGAAGCAGCAACGTGCATAGCAACGTGCTTAAGTACTTCTGCGTCGCCAGAACCAGCAACAACAACACCGATTTTCTCACCGTGACGGTAAGAAGCGATTTCAGCACCTTCAACGTACTGTACGCGACGGATGTTGATGTTTTCACCGATTTTAGCAACTAGTGCAATACGAACTTCTTCGAATTGTGCTTGTAGCTCTTCAACAGAAGCTTTTGATGCTAGAGCAGCGTCAGCTACTTCGTTAGCAAATGCAGTGAAGTTTGCATCTTTAGCAACGAAGTCAGTTTGGCAGTTAACTTCAAGAAGAACAGCAACGCCGTTTGCATCTTTAACAATGATCGCGCCTTCAGCAGCTACGTTGCCTGCTTTCTTAGCAGCTTTAGCAGCGCCAGATTTACGCATGTTTTCAATTGCTAGTTCGATGTCACCGTCAGTAGCAGTAAGAGCTTTCTTACAGTCCATCATACCTGCGCCAGTGCGGTCGCGCAGTTCTTTTACTAGAGCAGCAGTTACAGCCATTCTCTAATCCTCAAGTTGATTCAAAAGGTAAAATTCAGGGGCCTAAATTGGGGCCCCTGATGCATACTAGCACTTAGTTTATCTGCTGTTCGGTTTCCCGGCAAACAACTAAGTGTGACTTGGAGCTGCTATTACTCAGCTTCTTCTACGAAACCGTCTTTGTCAGCAGCAGTAGCAACGTCTTTGTTACGACCTTCAGTCACAGATAGTGCTGCAGCGTTTAGGTAAAGTTGTACCGCGCGGATTGCATCGTCGTTACCAGGGATGATGTAATCAACACCGTCTGGGTCAGAGTTAGTATCTACAACAGCGTATACAGGGATACCTAGGTTGTTCGCTTCTTTAACTGCGATGTGCTCGTGATCAGCGTCGATTACGAATAGAGCGTCTGGTAGGCCGCCCATATCTTTGATACCACCAAGAGATTTCTCTAGCTTCTCCATTTCGCGAGTACGCATTAGAGCTTCTTTCTTAGTTAGTTTCTCAAAAGTACCGTCTTGAGCTTGAGCTTCAAGTTCTTTTAGACGCTTGATAGACTGACGAACAGTTTTGTAGTTTGTTAGCATACCGCCTAACCAGCGGTTGTTAACGTAGAATTGGTTGCTTGCGATAGCAGCTTCTTTAACAGCTTCAGATGCAGCGCGTTTAGTACCAACGAAAAGAACTTTACCTTTTTTCTCGCCAACTTTAGCAAGCTCAGTTAGAGCTTCGTTGAACATAGGAACAGTTTTTTCTAGGTTGATGATATGAACTTTGTTACGAGCACCAAAGATGAATGGCTTCATTTTTGGGTTCCAGTAACGAGTCTGGTGACCGAAGTGAACACCAGCTTTTAGCATATCGCGCATTGATACAGTTGCCATTTTAAAATCCTCTAAATTGGGGTTAGGCCTCCACATTCCCCATGGTCTCGACTCCCTCTGTTTGCAATCGCAAACCGGAGCACCCCGAAACATGTGACGAAATGTGTGTGATTTAAGTAAATTAAGTGTGTGACATAGAAAAACACCTCGCCCTATTCAAAATAGGAAGACAATGGAATCTATCTCGGCGCGGTTTATACCATATTTTTGGGCTCGATTACCAGAAATATCACGTTTATTTCACTTAAGAGACGAAAGGCGTCCCTACTTGAGTTTTATTTTCATTTGCGAGTGTGCCCAGTGTTGTTAGAATAAAGGCAATTGAAGCAAGAGTTAACTGAGTACAGCATGTCGATAAAAATCAAAACTGAAGCAGAAATCGAAAAAATGCGCGTTGCCGGCAAATTAGCAGCCGACGTTTTAGAGATGATAGCCCCACACGTAAAAGAAGGGGTATCTACTGAAGAACTGAACAAAATCTGTCACGAATTTACCCTAGAAAACGGTGCGTATTCTGCTCCGCTTGATTATCACGGGTTCCCTAAGTCTATCTGTACTTCAATCAACCATATCGTATGTCATGGTATTCCTGCACCAGAAGACGCGGTGGGCAGCAACGGCCAAAAGAAACCGGCTGTACTGAAAAGCGGTGACATCGTTAATATCGATATTACGGTGATTATTCCGAACGATGAAAACGCCGACCTTAGCACCCGCCCTGAAGGCTACCACGGTGATACCTCTAAGATGTTCTTGATTGGCGATGTAGACCCAAGTGATAAGCGTCTTTGTATGGTGGCTCAAGAAGCACTTTACCTAGGGATGAAACAGGTTAAGCCTGGTGCGACTGTAGGCGAAATCGGTACGGTTATTGAAAAGTACATCAAAGAGAACAACAAAAAGAACCCACGCAACAAGTTCTCTATAGTTAAAGATTTCTGTGGTCACGGTATTGGCAATGAATTCCACGAAGAGCCACAAGTGGTGCACTATAAAAACTTCGACCGCCGCGTACTAAAAGAAGGTATGTGTTTTACCATCGAGCCAATGATTAACGCTGGCAAGTTCGGCTGTAGTATCGATGCCAATGATGATTGGACGGTTTACACGGGCGACGGCAAAAACTCAGCTCAGTGGGAACACACTATCGTAGTAACTAAAGATGGTTGTGAAGTGCTGACCCTTCGTAACGAAGAGTCCATCCCTCGATTGATGGTGAACAGTTAAGAGAAATGAGCCAGCGTAATGCTGGCTTTTTTGTGCTTGGAAAAATTCTGACCGACCTTAGAGAATGAGATTACACCGATCAAACTGATAGCTTAAAGCTGTCAGCTATCAGCTTTCAGTTCAAGTGCCAACTAACCGTCATCCCCGAGCGCTTTTCTGGGCCAGCACTCTGGTCGGGGGATCTAAAGCGCACAAGATATAGATTGCCGATAAGAGACTTCGGCAATGACGTGTTTTACTACCCTAGAGGGTTGTAAAACGATCGTTCTAAGTCATCGAGTGCATTTAACAAGGCTCTCTCACTATAAACTTCTAAACCCAGTATTCTGTTATATCAACCTCATCTATCTGCTCAGGGGCTAGGTAACGCTTAGCGTACTCAAGATACGTTCCGCTGCTCAAGAACAGGCGATATGTCTCTTTGTCTAGGTGCTCATCTTGCACCATGAATTTCATAATTCTCAAAGACTCACTGAGGGTCTTAGCGCTCTTGTAGGGTCTATCTGCGGCGGTCAGCGCTTCAAATACATCCGCCAACGCCATAATGCGCTCTGGGATGCTCAACTCCTCTCCCTTCAACTGTCTTGGATAGCCCGTACCCTTCATGGTTTCATGGTGAGTTGACGCGTAGCGTGGCACCTTAGATAAATCATCAGGGAATGGCATGCGCTCCAGCATTTTGATAGTACTGATAATATGCTCATTGATCTTAAATCTATCTTCAGCGGTTAGCGTGCCTTTGCGAATGATTAGATTGTAGACCTCCCCTCTGTTCGCGAGGTACTCAGGCACCTCCATCTTTATTTCAAAGCTTGGGTCATACTCAATCTTCGATGGATGTTTGTAGAGATGCTCAGCTTTATCTGCCAGCAAGGACTCAACGGCAGGAGTTACTGAGCGAATACCTCGAGACTCCAGACGTCGTTGCTCTTCTGGGGATAAGCCTAGCTGGTCATCTAAGTAGCGAGTCCAGGTGCGTTTCGCAATTTGTTCAATTCGCTCTACCGCCTCATCGTCCATGAATTCGCCCCCCACATTGGCATTGGCAACCTCAGCAAACTCTTGCTTTAACAGCTCAATGTCCCCTTGAAGAGCACTATCCTGCTCAGGTTGTAATGTTGGAGCCTGCTGCTGATAAAAAGCAATGATCTGCTCTCTAATCATCACCTCAAATCGAGTACGAACCTCATGGATACGATTGTAATTCGCCTCAAGCTTTGAGCCCTTGTCAACAATGTGCTCTGGGGTCGTGATCTTGCCACAATCATGCAACCAAGCGGCAATCCTAAACTCACGCCTTTGCGCATCGCTTTCAAAACCAAACTCAGCAAAGGAACCATCACTCGATTTTTCGGCCTGATCAACCAGCATAATGGCTAGCTCTGGCACCCGATTACAGTGCCCTGCAGTGTACGGTGACTTGTCATCGATGGCTTGTGCAATGAGCTTGATAAAGGAATCAACAAACTCCTGCTGCTGCTTTTCATAGACCGAAAGCTCATTAGCTGTAGTCTCAATCGATCGTGAGAGTTGATAGATCTCTTTTATCCGAGATGGCACGCCATCCACATCTGAATAGCGACGCTCTCGCACCTTCTTTGTCTCTTCAATCAAGGCTTGAATAGGACTCACAATAGGCTTTGAGAATATTCGAGATAGTGGGATAAGCAGAGTTAGCAGTGCGGCAGAACCTAAAGTAGACGCAACTACATTACTCAATGCAGCATCCAATAAAGATTCAGAAGGAACCGTAATGCTAAAATATTCAGTACCGCGTTCAAATAGGTCAATTTGTTCTATGTAAGTGAAATAACTCTCTCCATCCACCTCAAACGTCAGTAACTGGTCGCGCAGACTTTCATCCTTAGTGGCATCAATTAAGAATTCATACGGAACAACACCACTTGGGCTGCCTTTAGAAAACCACTTGGTCTCGAGAAAACGAATCTCTTCTGGTGTGAAACTCGCGATAGCTTGATTTATGATGTCGCCCACCTGGGAGTCAATATTCTCAATCGCCATATGAAAGGTATTGGTCGAATGAAGATCTTGCTTAGCGTCGACAACGTTGACCGTCAATCCATCAAAGAAATGCTGCTCTATGGTGCTCTCAAGAATTACATTTAGGTCCATTACTGCATCAAGATCGCCACTATAAAGAGAGAGCAATCCAGCATAAAGATCATCTAGCTCAACGATTTGAACTTCAGGGTGGCTCACCCTTATCTCTTCAATGATTGACCAGCCTTTCAAAATGCCCAGTTTTTTCCCAAGCAATTGATCAAGTCCGCCATAGCCGTTTCCTGAAGTGGCTAATCCAAAATCAAATCTAGCTAAGGGGGCACTCAACGCACCAAAAGATCTATTTGTGGCATTGTTCGCAACCGGATAAAGAATATCAACATCACCTTGCTTATACTCTTCAACAAGTTCAGCCCAACTAACACCATTGATGAACTTAAGGCGGATACCGGTTTTAAGGCCAATAATTCGCATCTTATCAACGAAATATCCTGCGGGTTTTCCGCGCACAGCAAAATCTAGGGGAGGCCAATTGGTTTGGTTTGATACCTCAATGTTTCCAATAGAGGCAATCAGGCTTTGCTGGTCTTTTGTTAAACTTAAAGGAGTGACATCAGGTAGCGAAATAAGTTTATTGTCATTGGAAGATGCCTTGAGTGCACCCGTTTCATCGTAAACATAAAATTCTGCGGGTAGCTTAGTTATTCCGTGTCCCAAGCGACCTTTTATTTTATTCGATAGTGTCTCAGATATGACATCCATCCCAAGCACACTGCCAAATACTGAATCGTCGATTTTTGAAGCATACGTTTGACCACTAACTTGAACATTGTGGAATAAATAAGGCTCTGTTTTAAAAAGATTCGAATTTTGCGCACCCACAAACCAAGGTCTTTGAACTGCATTATATTTACTTTCTACCGAAACCTTATCTCGTAGTTGAAATGAGTGGTCAAAGAACGAGGTTGTCTTTATGTTTTTTTGCCCTTGTCTAATTATTTCAACCAATACCCAACGATCCGATGATTCAGCACCTAGATCTTCTCTAATTTCCTCTAAAGAATTCAAATTGATGAGTTGATAAAAGTGGCCATCTGCCCTTGCCATATACAAACTATAAAATATCGGATCTCCTCTCATTAATTGAGCAAAGGCCGTTCTCGCCAGCAAGTTTTCATCGAACTGTTCAAAATCTTGTCCGAGGCCCGACAGTAATAAAGTCAAATTACTAAAGACCCTATCGACATTTTTCACTTCTTTGGTGATGAGGCTAGAGATATTTTGGTACTTCTGTAGTGCGCTTTGCAATGCTTGCTGTTTACTAAAGTAATACTGCAAACCAATCGCAACAGAGGCAGTGAGACAAGTAGTGAGGATAAAGAGACTGATCACTGTCAGTTTTATCGAATAACGCCTTTTCATTTTATCCTCTGATACAAAAATCCTTTCCTCATAGATTAGAACAACATTCCCTAAAGTGTCTGAAAATATTGGTTTTTTCCTTAATCTCTTCAAGGTATTAGAGCGCTATAAACTGAAGTTTGCCTTGCCATCAGACGTAAAATCAGGAAGTATCAGAAGTAGTGACCTTAATGCATAAAAAGGATTTAGTGCGTGCCAAACCTAAATGCCCTCTCCCCTACCAAGTTGCCTCAAGAACAACTTGATATACAGACTCTACGAACACTTCTTCAAGATTTTGGTGATCAGCAAAAGCACTCATTTTTTGAACATCACCTTGTAGCGGATCTCGTTCAAGAGCGCAGTGACTTCATGGACTCCTTGCTAGAGCGACTATGGAAGCACTATGGGTTTAATCAAATCGAAGGCGTGTGTTTAGTCGCTGTAGGCGGGTATGGCCGTAGTGAGTTACATCCGCTGTCTGATATCGACATCCTTATCCTTTCTAAAAGAACCCTTAAAGAAGAGTGGACTCCCAAGATCAGTGAGTTTGTTACCTTGCTGTGGGATCTAAAATTAGAGGTTGGGCATAGCGTACGAAGCGTCAAAGAATGCCTGCAGGTTGCTAGAGAAGATCTGACTGTTGCGACCAACCTTCAAGAATCTCGCCTCATTTGTGGCAGCCAAGATTGCTTTCAAAGCCTAAGAAATGAAATTGATTCTGATGAGTTCTGGCCCAGTGAAATATTCTACAAAGCCAAACTGGAAGAACAAAGAGAGCGACACGCTCGATACCACGACACAGGCTACAACTTGGAGCCGGACATTAAGTCCAGTCCAGGTGGTTTGCGCGATATACATACCCTGAGTTGGGTCGCACGACGTCACTTCGGTGCTACCTCATTATTAGAAATGAGCCACCATGGCTTTCTTACCGATGCCGAGTATCGTGAACTGCAAGAGTGTCAGAACTTTCTCTGGCAGATCCGATTCGCACTGCACATTGAACTAAAGCGCTATGACAACCGCCTCTCATTTGCGTATCAGGCGAAAGTGGCGGAAAACCTTGGGTTTACGGGTGAAAGAAACCAGCCTGTTGAACGCATGATGAAAGAGTTTTATCGTACCCTTCGTCGCATCACTGAGCTCAACAAAATGCTGCTCAAGCTATTTGATCAGGCGATATTGAATCAAGGTAAGTTAATCCCCGCTGAAATCATCAATGAAGACTTTCAGCGCAGAGGCCATCTTATTGAAGCGAGAAAGCCGGCCCTATTTCAGGCTCGTCCGGATACCATCTTGGATATGTTTATCCATATCGCCAACGACTCTACGATAACGGGTGTCGCGCCACCTACCTTGCGCCAACTGCGTACTGCCAGGCGACGCCTGAATCGATTTTTGCATACCATTCCTGAAGCGCGCGAAAAATTCATGCTATTGGTGAGACACCCCAACGCACTCACCAAGGCATTCAGGCTAATGCATCAGTTAGGTGTACTGTCTGCTTACCTCCCACAATGGAGCCAGATCGTTGGGCAGATGCAATTTGATTTGTTCCATGTCTACACCGTAGACGAACATAGTATGCGACTGCTAAAGCATATCCATAAGTTCAGCTTTGCAAAAAACAGGGAAAAGCACCCTATTTGTTGTGAGGTACTGCCCAGAATTCAGAAGCCAGAACTGCTGACCATTGCCGCCATTTTCCACGATATAGGCAAAGGCAGAGGTGGCGATCACTCCGTGATTGGGGAAAAAGAAGCGTACGATTTCTGTATCGATCACGATTTATCTAAACCTGAAGCTAAGCTGGTTGCATGGCTAGTGAGAAATCACTTGCTGATGTCTGTCACCGCACAAAAGCGCGACATTCAAGACCCTGACGTCATTGCCGAGTTTGCCAAAAAGGTGAAGACAGAAGAGTATCTAGAGTTTCTTGTTTGCCTGACCGTTGCCGATATTTGCGCGACTAATCCAGAGCTTTGGAACAGCTGGAAGCGCTCACTTTTAACTGAGTTATTCTACTCCACACAAAGAGCCCTGCGTCGCGGGCTAGAGCACCCCGTCGATGTCAGGGATAGAATTAGACACAATCAGCAACAAGCCTCTGCTGTGCTGCGTAGCCAAGGCTTTACGCCGCGTGAAATCGAGGTGCTATGGCAACGCTTCAAGGCTGACTATTTCCTTCGTCACACACCACAGCAACTGGCGTGGCACGCTCAGGCTATCCTTGAGCAAGAAGACCCTGACTCTCCATTAGTGCTGATCAACCCTCAACCCACTCGAGGGGGCTCTGAGCTGTTTGTATACACCAAAGACCAGCCTGTCCTCTTTGCCAGTGTGGTAGCCGAGTTGGATCGCCGAAACTTCAACGTACATGACGCTCAGGTTATGGTGAGCCGTGATGGATACATTCTAGACACCTTCATTGTGTTAGACCAAAACAACCAGCCTCTTGAAGAGCGCAGGCATGAAGCGGTTATCAAACACCTGCAACATGTCATCAAAGATGGTCGTTTGACTAAAATTAAGGTGCGACGCACCCCAAGAAACCTCGTTCACTTTAAGGTAAAAACACGAACAGAGTTTATCGAGACCAAAAACGCGAAACAGACGCTGATGGAGCTAGTCGCATTAGACACCCCTGGCCTGTTAGCGGCAGTGGGCGCGACCTTTGCCGAGATGGATTTGCACCTGCACTCAGCCAAAATCACCACCATTGGTGAGCGAGCGGAGGATTTGTTTATCATCACCTCTCCGGAAGGTAAAAAGCTGGATGCAGCGCTTCAAGAGACCCTACGTCAAAACCTAATTGAGAACTTATCGGAGCTGGCGCCAAACTAAAATGTGAATGAAAGCAGGGTTGAAGGGGATCTCGCTACCTAAGCACCTGATTCCCTGCTAGATTTACAATTAAGTATGAAAAGCCATACTCATACCAATCACACTAGGTAAGTGTTCAGTTATTGAGTACGATTGGTATCACGGAGCTCTTCACTAGGAAGTTCAGCAAATTTGATCGCAGAGGTGCCTATGTATCCACACCTAACCGGGTTGGGAATTCACGAAACAAAGCAAATTGACCGCTATTCATTGCGCCAAGAAGCTCATAAAGATGTTCTTAAGATCTACTTTAAAAAGCAAAAAGGTGAGTTATTCGCAAAGAGTGTAAAGTTTAAGTACCCAAGACAGGTAAAAAGTGTACTTATCGATGATGGTAGCGGGCAATACCGAAACAAAACAGAAATTAACCGCAATCTGACCTTGGTTATCGACGAGCTCAATACTCTGACTAAACCCGTCAAGTCTCAAGATGTCGACGTGAAACAAAAAATACTGTCAGATTTACGCCACTTAGAAAAAGTGGTTTCGGGCAAGATTGCAGAAATTGAAGCCGATCTAGAAAAGCTGAAATAATCGCCCTGATACAAAAAGCTCATACTTTAACTCATTCTAAGTATGAGCTTTTCTGTTTTATAACGCTTACTCGTCGTCGAATGCACCTTGCCATTCAAAGCGCTCAATGAGTTGTCGCCACGTTTCATCAAACTTTGCCTCAAGCACTAGTCGCACACCAGTAAAGGGGTGTTCGAACTCAAGCCTTGATGCATGCAAAAGTAAGCGGTCACTGGCTAAGTTCTCTTTAAACAAGCGATTGTGCTTGCCATCCCCATGCGTGGTATCCCCAACAATAGGATGACGCAAGTGCTTCATGTGTCGGCGTAACTGATGCTTACGGCCCGTCAGGGGTTGCAGTTCCATCAAGCAATATCGAGAGGTAGGAAAGCGCCCTGTTGAGAACGGCACTTCAATCTTAGCCAAGGGGCGGTAATCCGTTATCGCTTGCTGAGCTTCTTTCTCTTTATCGGCAAACTTGTCCGCAATCTTATCCAGTTCTACTTTCAAGGCGTAATCTAGTCGATCACCCTCTTCAATCCAGCCACGCACTATCGCATGATAGGTTTTCTGCATTTGATGCTCAGCAAACATAGGCATCATCTGTGAGGCAACCTCACTAGATAAAGCAAACACAAGCACGCCAGAGGTTGGACGGTCAAGACGATGTAAAGGGAACACATGCTGACCTATTTGGTCACGCAGTGTCTGCATGACAAACTGGGTTTCATGCTTATCGAGCCAAGAACGATGCACTAACATCCCTGCAGGCTTATTAACGGCAACGATAAACTCGTCTTGGTAAATGATCTCCAACATTACGCACATACCTCATCAATCTCTTTCAGCACTTTAATTACCTTTGCCCATTCTGGCTTACCCTGACAAGTTTGCTCAAAGTACGGAGAAATAGCGAACCCAACAGGTAAGGCTTGCTGCGAGCTTACAATCTGTTGCATTTTTGGAATGAAGATCCATTGTAGCCATTGCTCAGGATGAAGAGTATCCACAGCAAAGGGTTGGGTGCTCATCAGCGCCTCAGGAGACGGCTTATTTACTTCCCACAAGCCAGATTGCTTGAGGGTATATTCCGCATCGATGAGCAGTTTTTGCGTCTGTAGGTGAACTGTATTCAAGCTATTTCTCTTGTTACTCTTGAAATTCGGCGCAAGATTACCATGTTATAGGGAGAGTATGGGTTATTTAGATGTAGGCAAATGGAAAATATTTCGACACTGACACAGATATTACGAGACAGCGATTGTCACTTTAAGGTACACGACTTAGGTCGCCGTATCGAATTGATCCCTAACGATGAATTTGAAAGTATTGAACTAGGCCGACAAGCCTATCCTTACCCTATTCAGCGCCAAGCGCAATTTGCCATCACCTACTGGAACGAGCAAAAGCAGCCTTGGATTTGGTTCCTTAAGTTCGACTTGGACGAGCGTGGTTTATTAAACTCAGCCGACATTGGTAACTTCATCAAGTTTGTACTTGAGGCTATGGGTTCAAGACTGCAAAAAGAACTGAATGAAGAAGTGCAAGAGCAACTGGCTAGCAACCCATACACCTTCAAGCCAAAAGAAGACAAGCTAGCGGTATTTAACAGCCAAGTCAGTGCTGAGCTAGATCTATCTCCAAGTCAATATTATGCCCATGCTTTGACCTATTTTAAGGGCGATCTCGGCTGGAATAATTGGCAAACTGTCGGCCTGCAAGGGATCACAGATATCTGCGCTCGTCTAAAAGAATCGAACAATGAGTTGATGGTGAAAAAAAGCCTCTCTCAACTGCCGACTCAGCCTCTGTACGCTTTATTAGGAGCCCTAGAGCATTGTGATATCAGCGACTCTCTCGCCACCAGGTTGTATGACCTAGCGTTGGATCAGCTAAATCACCCAGAGGGTGACCTATTCCTATTATCAGCACTGGCTCGCGCACTATCTGGCAACAAAGGGAATAAACTCACTTCTCTTGTGACGGCTATTTTGTCAGAGAGTAAATATTGCCATCAGGAAGTTTTGATCGCTATTGCCGGTCGCTGTTGGGAGCCACTTCAGCAAAGCACGCTTGCTGAACAATTCTTAGTAAGACTGGCACAAACCAATAACCAAGGGCTATTCAACCAACTATTTGCCGACCTAGTGATGCAGCCGAAGCTGCGCATGGTGATATTGCCAATGCTTCACCAAGCTCCCTCACAAGAACTGGCTCAAGCATTAATTACCTTACAAAATAATACTAAGGGACAAAGCTAAATGGACAACCTGCTCGCCATACTCGGGTTAGCGATTTTCCTTACTCTATTCTGGCAACACAGACGCCAGGCCGAGTTGGCCAAGACTGCCATTATTAGGCATTGCAAAAAACTGGAACTGCAGGTTGTCAGCATTTCTTCTGGAGCGCACAGAATACGTCGCCCCGATGGTAAATTGGGCTGGCATACGGTATTTGCCTTTGAGTTTTCAGCCCTAGGTGATGATTGCTATCAAGGCGAATTAACCATGGTCGGACTGCGAGTCTCGCATTTTCACACCGATCCTCATCGCATCTAATTTACTAAGCGATAGAGATAATAAACACCATACTCATCCTCGTGTCGGGAAGCTTGTATAAAACCAAGCTTCTCTATCACTCGCTCTGACGCACTATGCCCTTCATCAATAGTCGCAAATACACGCGGTTTTGAGAGGTTATCAGGCAGTTGTTCCATCAACATTTTCAGCGCTCTAGTCGCATACCCCTGCCCCCAATACGCATTATCAAAGATGAAGCCTAGCTCCCAGCCCTCTTCTTGTTCGCTGATAAATAGATGCCCTACATAACGACCATTAACCTCTACTGCTCGAGCTATCGTTGATTCCTCACCCTGCAACTTATCAAACAGCCTTGAGGCACTTTCATAAGAATGTGCGCCATTCATGTGGGCGCGATTGATCGGGCACGTATTAAGGCGAATAAATTCTTGCCGATCTCGCTCATGATAGTCACGGATAATAAGCATGGTTAAGCCTGCGATTGATAAGTTGCTGTGTACTCATGATAGTGATTTCGATAGGATGACGATAAATCGTTAAACCAGAATTGATACTATGCTCACTAAAGAAGTTACCGACGAATTAAATCAGATTTTCCAAGCACTTGAATCTGAAGGTAAAGAACCTACCATGGCACTTGTCAAAGCACGCCTTGGCAGTAAGGTTCCTATGCCAGCACTCATTGCCGCTATCAAGAACTGGAAGAGCACCAAGCGTGTTCCAAAAATTGAAGTCGCGGTGAATAGCGAGAGTTCTGATTCAAAGATTGAAACACTAGAGAAAACGATCATCGAGCTCACTCGCCGTATCGAAGCACTAGAAGGTAAGCAATAATGAAGATATGGGTCGATGCCGATGCGTGTCCAAAGGTCATTAGAGAAACACTAGTGCGCGCCTCTGAGAGAACAGGAATTGAATGTATCTTTGTTGCCAATCACACTATCCCACTGCCTAAGCGCAACACCATTCGCTTTGTGCAGGTCAGTCAAGGCTTTGATATTGCCGATGATGAGATAGCGCTGCGCATAGAAGCCAATGATCTGGTCATTACCTCAGACATTCCCCTTGCTGACGAAGTCATCACTAAGGGTGGACAGGCATTAAGCAGTCGTGGGGAGTTATTCACTAAGGAAAACATTAAGGCTCGCCTTAACGTGCGTGATTTCATGGACACTATGCGTTCATCAGGAGTGCAAACCGGCGGCCCAAGTGCATTGTCACAGACTGAGCGACGCGACTTTGCCAATGCGCTAGATAGGATTTTAGCGCGAGCGAAGAAATAGAAGGAACCTAGGATCTAGATCCTAGGTTCTAGATCCTGATTTATCCCGCTTCAGACTCAGCTACGATGGATAGCGCCAGCGCCTCAGCTACCTTGATACCATCGATGCCTGCAGACAGGATACCGCCTGCATAGCCCGCGCCTTCACCTGCAGGGAAGAAACCCTTTAGGTTGATGCTTTGGTAGTCTTTACCACGCTTGATGCACAGTGGCGAAGAGGTGCGAGTTTCTACACCCGTCAGCAAACCGTCTTCCGTTGCAAAACCCTTAATCTTCTTATCAAAGGCAGGGATAGCTTCACGTATGGCTTCGATTGCGTAATCTGGCAATGCCTTAGACACATCCGTTAGCTTAATGCCTGGAGTAAATGAAGGCTCAACCTCTCCCAATGCGCTTGGATCGCGACCTTTCAAGAAGTCGCCAATCTTCTGCGCTGGAGCATCGTAAGTCTCGCCGCCCAGTTTAAATGCGCCAGACTCTAGCTCACGTTGCAGGCGAATACCCGCAAGTGGGTCACCTGGGTAGTCTTGCTCAGGGGAGATACCCACTACAATCGCACTATTGGCATTGCGCTCGGCGCGAGAGTACTGGCTCATACCGTTGGTTACTACGCGCCCCTCTTCAGAGGTAGCTGCAACCACTGTGCCGCCCGGGCACATACAGAAGCTGTATACAGTGCGACCGTTCTTACAGTGGTGTACTAATTTGTAATCGGCAGCGCCAAGGATTGGGTTACCTGCATTTTTACCAAAACGCGCTTCATCAATCATTGATTGCTTATGCTCGATACGGAAGCCAACAGAGAATGGTTTTGCTTCCATATAAACGCCACGTTCGTGCAGCATCTCAAAGGTATCACGTGCGCTATGACCCACAGCCAATACAACGTGACGAGACTTAATAGTTTCACCATTAGACAGTGTCAGGCCAGTCAATTGGCCGTCTTCCATATGCAGATCATCAACACGGGTGCTAAAGCGAATCTCACCACCCAGTTCAATGATTGTTGCACGCATTTTCTCAATCATGGTGACAAGTTTAAAGGTACCAATATGTGGCTTGCTGACATATTTGATCTCAGCAGGGGCGCCCGCATCGACAAACTCGTTGATCACCTTGCGGCTATAAAACTTAGGGTCTTTGATCTGGCTATACAGCTTACCGTCAGAGAAGGTTCCTGCTCCGCCTTCACCAAACTGCACGTTTGATTCTGGATTTAGGTTGCGTTTACGCCAGAAGCCGAAGGTATCTTTAGTACGCTCACGAACTTCTTTTCCTCGCTCAACCACGATAGGTTTAAAGCCCATTTGTGCCAGCACCAAGGCGGCAAACAAACCACAAGGGCCAAATCCAACCACAACTGGACGCTCGGTGTAGTTCTCTGGAGCTTGTGCAACGAACTTATATTCCATATCAGGAGTTTCACGCACGTGCGGGTCGTCAGCAAACGCTTCAAGCAGTTGTGCTTGGTTTTCTACTTCAACATCTAGGGTGTAAATCAGCAGGATCTTTGATTTTTTACGAGCATCGTAGCCACGTTTAAACATATTAAAAGAAAGCACTTCCTCAGAAGTGATGCCTAGTTTTTTCACTATGGCAGCTTGAATAGCCTCTTCCTTGTGATCTAAAGGAAGCTTTATTTCGGTCAAACGTATCATGCAGATGTCTCGTAGTAGGTGTCTTAGCTAAAGGGTAAAGCGCATAAAGCCAGGTAGAATACCAATCGTACTAAATAACTGGTCATTCTAGCTGGTTAAAATACTCGATAACTGCCTTAGAATTTTTGATTGTAGAATAACTACTTATCGAAAAATCCTGCCTTGTTCTCGAGCATTTTTCCTGCGCTATTTATGATCACTTACTTAGTGTGATTGGTATAAATCGGCGAATATTCACTCACACTTGCTCACAATGGCGGGGATTTTACGTTAACTTGAGAGGTCTGTCATATTAATTAACCGCATCTTGAGACAATTTACTTTGTAGTGGGAGTGCTAAACTAGGCGGTAAGCATGACAAATAAAAGCACAAACCCTTGAAGATTTTATAGGACAAATATTGTGTTTTTGTTTGGTATCCGTATCATCGCCCATCCGAAAATAGACTAATGAGAGTTCATCACCATGGCGTTTGTCGTAACCGATAACTGTATAAAATGTAAATACACCGATTGTGTGGCGGTATGCCCTGCGGACGCATTTTATGAAGGGCCTAACTTTATGGTGATAAGCCCTATAGACTGCATCGATTGTGGCCTTTGTGTGCCGGAATGCGATGCCGCAGCTATCTTTCAGGAAGATGAACTAGCCCCAGACCAAGAAGTCTTTATTCAGCTGAACGAAGAACTCGCTGAAGAATGGCCAAACATCACTGAGGTTAAGCCCGCCCTACCCGATGCAGAAAAATGGAATGGCGTGCCTAACAAGTTGGATATGCTGGAGAGATAATCCCACCAGCGTCATTGGTTTTTGTTAGCTGTGTTGACGGCGAAGGTTGTCCAGAATGATGCCTGTTGCCATCGCGACATTCAGCGACTCTGCACCACCAAAAGCAGGAATGGTTACCTTATCGGTCACAAACTTTGCAGCCTGTTCACGAACACCATGAGACTCACTGCCCATCAGTAAGATACCGTCCGCAGAAAAAGCTTTCTTGTGAACGCTCTCTCCCTCTAGAAATGCCCCATATACTGGCAGCTCTGCTTGTTCTAGGTAGCTAGGTAGATCTAACTGGCTCACAAACACTCGGCCAAAGCTTCCCATGGTCGCACTGATGGTCTTAGGGTTGTATGGATCGGCGCAATCCGCGCTCGCAACAATATGCTTGATGCCGTACCAATCTGCTATACGAATAATCGTACCTAGATTGCCAGGATCGGATACACCGTCTAAGGCAATCATCAGTCCTTCCGCCTTTGGTACATCAACGCGTGGGATCTCAACGATTGCAATGGCCGCGTTATTACTCACCAAAGTGCTGGCTTTTGTCAGCTCATCGAGCGTCGCCTCAACGCGGTCAAAGCCTTTTAGTGACTGACTATTCTCTGACAAGAAATCAGCGGTCGCAAAAACACTCTTAACCGTGAGCTGGCTGTTGCTTAATTCAAGGACATTTTTCTCCCCCTGAACAAGGAACAATCCATGAGCCTTGCGTTGTTTCTTCTGGCCTAGGGCACGAATAAGTTTTAATTGGTTTTTAGAAATCATTCTTTTTCCAAAGGATTAGATTTAGGTTCACAACTTAAAAGGGCGTTACTTCAAGTGATCCCAAGAGATATTTGACAACAGTCGGCACGAGTCGCATTTAAAGTGGAACATGTCATGCAGAGGTTCATCTAATAACCACTCACCACCACACTTCGGACATTTGCGTTGTTGCTCCTGCTTTAGGCTCTCGCCTCCCACTTGATACAGATAATAGTAGGTCGGTACCTTAGTGATGTATTCAATACGCCCGCGCAAATCCCAACCACGGCGGTAGATGTCACTGTCGACCGAGTTTAATTCGCGTAAGGCCGCATGCTCCGCCTTACAGCCACCCGCCATCTGCAACTCATCACACGCCTGCCACTCTGTTTGCCATTTAATAATGGATTTATGGTCACCATTGAGCGTGGGTGGATTACGATATAGAGGGATCGGCATAAATGAGTCACCACTTCTCAGTGGCGAGCAGGTATGCACATAGGTGGTATAGAGGATCTGCCAACTAGGGGCATCCTCTGTGCATGTTTCTTCTGAATTAAGATCTTGCCCCAAGACTCTCAATTTCGGCGCGAGCAATCCTGCCTCTGATAGCTTTGCCATAGAAAAGCGCACGAAGTCCGAATGGTTTTTTGGGTGCAGGCTGTCTTTTTCAGGACACACGCAACGCAAGCTAAACGTCCCACCATCGATTGCGAGGGGAAACTCTCTGCCTAATACCTGACCATTGAAACGCAGCGCCTCCATCAGGCCATTGATGGACTTCTCAACCGCGGTGAATGTGGTGTTGTCATAGCATTCGAACTGCAATTCACAGACAAACATACTAGACCTCTACATCCAGTTGTTGCAGGAACTCCAGTAGATTTTCCGCAAGCACTTCACGCTTGTCGGTACCTAGCGATTCCAGCACTACATTCCCGCTAATGTTACATACAGAGATTACATCAAGGTCTGAATCAATGGCGGCGATAAACACCGTAGGTTTTAGCTTTAAACGGCGCTGTGTGACTAGGTGACCCAGAATGTTTTCTTGTAGGCGAACAAAGTCTTCATCGCTCCATACTTGCAACAGAGTAAGAGGCTTACCTTTCCAGCTCATGGTCAAGTCAGCGCTATAATGACTGCCGTAGAACTCTTTAATATCAGAGTGCAGCAACAGCTCAATTCCCTGCTCTACATTGGTAAAGTCGGCATGTTCATCACGTTGAAGTGGTTTCCAGAATACCTCTCCTGATTTGCTGTCTTGAATACAGGGAGAAGCAACGCCCACCAGCTCTGAGCTGGTCGGTAGTGTGCCGTACTCTTGCTCAAAGGTTTTCAGGTATTGTTGATGAATTGAGTTAAGCGCATTGGCGATTGAATTGGACATAAATAACCCTACAGGCGTTCCGTTGATGACATCGAAGTATCTATTCAGTAAAATTCCTAACATTCTACTCTATAACGCAGTGTAAAATGAGCAAATATTCAGACGCAAAAGAGCTTGCCGGGCTAACCCTTGGCCAAAAAACGCAATACGCTTCTCTCTATGACCCCGAGTTGTTGCAGGCAGTACCAAGAAGCCTCAACCGAGATGATCTGGAGCTTGGCGATACATTGCCGTTTAAGGGGCAAGATATTTGGACGTTATACGAGTTATCTTGGCTCAATGCCAATGGCTTGCCACAAGTGGCTGTTGGCGAGGTTTCTATACCTGCGAGCTCTCCAAATTTGATTGAATCCAAATCCTTTAAGTTGTATCTAAACAGCTATAATCAAACGAAATTTAGTGATTGGGACGCGGTGAAAAATCAATTATCTGTTGATTTATCCGCTTGTGCAGGAGGAGAGGCTTCGGTGACCTTGAGTCGAGTTCAAGACTTTAACCAGCAGCCTATTGTCGATATGCAAGGCGCTTGTATTGACGAACAAGATATCTCAATTACAGAATATGAATTCAGCACTGACTACCTCAAGGGCAGCGTATCTGAAGAATCCGTGGATGAGGTATTACACAGTCACCTTCTAAAGTCTAACTGCCTAATTACCAACCAGCCAGACTGGGGAAGTGTTGAGATTCGATACAGTGGTAAGAAAATTAATCAAGAGGCTCTATTGCGCTACCTAGTGTCATTTAGAGAACACAACGAATTTCACGAGCAATGCGTGGAACGAATCTTCACGGACATCATGCACTTCTGCCAGCCGAAGACTTTGTCGGTTTATGCTCGCTACACGCGCCGCGGTGGTCTAGATATCAATCCGTATCGCACCAGCTTAGACAGTGAATCAAACGCTCCAGACAGCACTTTGCGCTTGGCGAGACAATAAATGATGGGTTCTTTGTTCAGGTTATCCACCCTCCCCCTACTTACCTTGTTGGTCATCGTATTTTCGCTACCAACGACCGCGAGTGAGACCACCAGCAGCCTGACAAAGGACCTAATTGACGCCAGACGCTTAGTTCACGTTACGCCTTTACAATCAAAGAATAAGGCCAAGGTTTACCTTAATAATCAAGGCAACCTGAGAAACGAAGAAGATTTCTCGACCAATGCAGTCAAACGTAAGATGACGCCGATTGCAAAGGCCACCAACCAAATTCACGCGTATCAAACCATAGGTATCGCTGACTATATTCTTGGCAATTACCGTTCATCGCTGTCTAGCCTAGAGCAAAGTATCTCCATCTCTGTCGCCAATCACTTGATCGTGCGAGAAATTGAGTCTCGCGTGCTAAAGACCAGCTTGTTATGGAGAATGACTGAGGACCTTCGCAAAGTAGAGGCGCCTCTTGCTGAAATCGAAGAGATGATGGAGTCGTCGCATATTGAAGGCTTAACCAAGGATAGACTTGAGTATGAGCTGAGCTTGGTACATGCCAAGGTCTACTCAGATATAGGTGAAAACGAAAAAGCCGAAAAAAGCTTTCTACGTGCAAAAAAATACGCCGAAGGGCTCCCTAGCTACCAGCAAGGCCTCGAAGCAAGCCTTCAACTGGGGCAGCACTACCTGAAAGTCCATCGATTAAACTCAGCATTGAAAGAGTTAATTGAAAGCTACTGGGTGGCAATCGGTAAGGATAACGCTCAGTATATCGCTCGAGCCAATCACCTGTTGGCTGACCTCTATTTCGAGCGCCAGATCTATGCAAAAGCCCAAGAGCACTTATCTCAAGCAGCGAGCTATTACGGAAACTACGACCAATCGCCTCTGTTTGCGACCGTTTTGCGTAAGCTTGCGGATGTCTACTTCATTCAAGGTCGCTACAACCTCGCACTGGTTCACTACTTTAACGTACTAGATCAAGAGCTGGCGGAAAAGGATCTGGAAAGCATTATCGACTTGAGACTAAAGCTCACAGAAACCTATCTAAACCTGTTTAATTTCACTTTGGCAGAGCGCTATCTAAACCGAGCAACCGAGTTGCTCGACTATACCGATATCAAAGCACAAAGAGTGAAGTCGACACTGCTGACCGCAAAATTAGACTTCCTGCAGAACGAGCCTAAAAAAGCAGAGAAGCTGGGTAAAGAAGCCCTAGAACAAGCGCAAAAGATGGGCGATCAGTCCATTCAGTTAGAGGCCTTATCACTACTGCATCGCGTGACTAAATCCGTCAATAAAGACAAAGATTCGCTCACCTACCTTGAGGAATACAACAGGCTTACTGCGATTAATCTCCAGCAAAAGGATGAGCTGATAAGCCGAACCTTCCTCAATCAAGTCTCTTCTATTGAGCAGTCCTTACACTATAAGGATCAAGTAGACGAGCTGAGCGACCTGAGTGTTGATTACGACAAGTCCAAAACTCTAACCTTAGTGTTAGGTGTCACTACAACCATCTTGTTCTTCTTGGTGGTGCTAAATGCACGTCGTCTAGGGCGCAAACACAAAATCATTGCAGAGCTGAGTCAGGAGCTCTACACACACCCTCGCTCTGGTCTAAGAAACATGAGGATGTTGAGTAGAAAACTGCCTACTTCTCTCAACAAGTCAGTGACCAGCTATGAGCAATGGCGATTTGGACAACTTATCGATGAGCCGCTAAATGATCGCTTAAAGTTCGCCTTGATTAACGTGCCAATGATCTTCGATATCTATGCGAAGCATGGCTATAAAGCAGGACGATCTACAGAGAAAGCCTTTGGTGACCACATCAGAAATCACCTTAAAGAGGGCACTCGTCTTTATCATTTGTCAGACAGTTCATTCTTGTATATCGAGCCGAACCCACAGAAGTTGCATCAACCTGAGCTTCTATTTGATCGATTCAAGGAGGTCATTGATAACTTTGAAACCCAATATGAGGTCGATCGTATGTTCGGTGTGAGCATTGCCGATTACCCGTTTTTACCAAGAGCCTATACCGCTATCAACGATGAAGACCTTATTGATCTTCTGTTGTTAGCTGCTGATATTTGTGACTCTGTGGTGCAACTTGAACAGGAAAGTCAGTGGGTGTCCTTCACCGCTATTCCACTGGCACCGGCTGCGTGCTTTGCTCAAGATGATATGCGCCGTTCTATCTTAAATGCCATTCGAAACGGCTTAATCAAAGTCCATTCGTCATGCCTAGAAGAGAGTTTGACGCAAGCTTTGGAACAGCTACCCAAACATGAAGATGCTCAGGATTTAACCTAACGATCATTTTAAGCTACTAATTTTAGTCGAATTTTTATTGCAATTGTTAGTCTGGCATCTACTGTTAAGGTTAGACGGAACATACGGTTCATTACATCAATGTCCGTTTCACTGCGTATAAATTGTGGGCTTGTTCAACAGCCCACCGCTAAGCTCCTCTCACTTCTCTGAGCTTAGTGTTACTAATAAGGAGCAGTTATGATTACGACAATCAATCCTGCGGGTAGCATGGATCTTCTCTCTCAACTTGAAGTTGAACGTCTCAAAAAGACCGCCTCAAGTGATATCTATAACCTCTATCGAAACTGTACTCTGGCGGTGCTCAACTCCGGCAGTCACACCGATGACAGTAAAAAACTGTTAGAGCAATATAAGTCATTCGATGTAAACGTACTCAGACGTGAGCGAGGCATAAAACTCGAACTGAGTAATGCCCCAGAACATGCCTTTGTCGACGGCACTATCATCAAAGGCATCCAAGAGCACTTGTTCGCCGTATTGCGCGATATTGTATTTGTGCACATGTCTATGGAACAAAACAAGCTACTGCAACTCGACAACTCTGTACATGTGACCAACCTAGTATTTAGCATCCTGCGTAACGCTAAGGTTTTGATTCCAGGCATCGAGCCAAATCTTGTGGTGTGCTGGGGGGGACACTCTATCAACGAGGTTGAATACCAATATACCCGCCTTGTGGGACATGAACTTGGACTTCGCGAACTGAACATCTGCACCGGCTGTGGGCCGGGTGCAATGGAAGGTCCAATGAAGGGCGCAGCTATCGGTCACGCAAAACAACGACATAAGCAGTCTCGTTACATTGGCCTAACCGAACCCTCTATCATTGCAGCAGAGCCGCCTAATCCCATAGTGAATGAGCTGATCATCATGCCGGATATCGAAAAGCGCCTTGAGGCCTTTGTTCGTATCGCACATGGCATCGTGATATTCCCTGGAGGCCCAGGTACCGCAGAAGAGCTGCTGTATGTGCTGGGTATTATGATGCACCCGAAAAATCAAGATCAGCCACTGCCTATTGTGTTAACTGGGCCAAAAGAAAGTGAAGCCTACTTCCGCTCCATCGATAACTTCATTCGCGATACCCTTGGCGAACAAGCGCAGAAGTATTATCAAATAGTCATCGACGATCCTGCAAAAGCGGCTCGCATTGTTAAAGAAGCTATGCCTGCGGTCAGGCAGCAACGCAAAGAGAATGAAGATGCCTACAGCTACAACTGGTCACTGCATATTGAACCTGAATTCCAGATGCCCTTTGACCCTAACCATGAAAATATGCACAACCTAGATCTGCACATGGACCAACCCCCTGAAATTCTCGCGGCGAACCTGCGAAGAGCCTTCTCTGGCGTTGTCGCAGGCAATGTTAAGGCTGAAGGCATTCAAGAGATAGAAGAGAAAGGACCCTTCATCATTGATGGTGACAAAGAGCTGATGAAGAAAATGGACATCTTATTGGGGGATTTCGTTAAGCAGCAACGGATGAAACTCCCGGGCTCGGCATATACCCCTTGCTATAAAGTGCAAACCTCAGATTAAGATTAAACTCTTGATCTAATTTTAGTTACAATGGGGCTACGGCCCCTTTTTAGTTTGTTGTTATGTCTATACACCTGGTTATCATTGATGCTTTAAACCTCATTCGTCGCGTACATTCAGCGCAACCTGACGAAACTGATATCCAGCGCACTATAGAAACCACCACCCGCACCCTAAAACGCATTCTCAATGAAACCGAGCCTAGCCATATCATTGCAGTATTCGATCACCATCAGCAAGAGCGAGGATGGCGAGAAGAGCGTTTCCCTGAGTACAAACAAAACCGTAAGCCTATGCCTGAGGCTCTTGCGTTAGGTTTAGATACGATTCAACAAGCGTGGTGGGAACTCGGCATTGATTCATTGCTCTCTGATGGGGATGAAGCGGATGATCTCGTGGCCACACTCGCAGTAAAACTGGCAAGCCAGCAGCACCAAGTCACCATCATTTCCACGGATAAAGGCTACTGTCAGCTGCTTTCTCCCTCCTTACGCATCAGGGATTACTTCCAGCATCGCTGGCTAGATCAGGCCTTTGTAGAGAAAGAATTTGCGGTACAGGTCTCTCAACTGAGCGATTACTGGGGGCTCACTGGCATCAGTGGCACAGGTTTAAGCGGTATTCCCGGCATTGGGCCGAAAGCGGCTCGTGAGATCCTCACTGACAACGAAAACCTTGAGCAAGCCTTTGCCGATGAAGGCTTAGCTGAAAAGTACAAAAAGAAGATTGCAGGGAATGAAGAGCACGCCCTTCTATGCCGTGAATTGGCCTCTTTAAAGACTGATTTAGAGCTTGGGTTTAATCTTCAGGATTTACGTTGGGTTAAGCCATAGCAACACCGGCATCCTGATGAAAACTGGAATGCCAGCCCAGTGGAGTGCCAGCCCAGCAGGATCTTAGAGAGTGCCAATGTTCGGGTTTAACACTCTCTAAGATCCTGGATAACTACTCACGTAGTTTCCAGGATGACGCTTAAGGTGTGATTCAATGTATTATTTGAACTGTGAGCATAGCCAAGGTCGTCATACTGGAAAACACGCAGTGTTTATCCAGTATCTTAGAGTCTGCAAAGCTAAATATGAGTACTCACCAAGTTCCTGGATAACTACTAGCGTTGTTTCCAGGATGACGTGTCTGAGGCTTGATTGATTGTATTGTTAGAACAAGAAACAAAACAAACACCGTCATACTGGAAAACACGCAGTGTTTATCCAGATGTATGGACTCCCTCTCCTTGAGGAGCTACGGTCTTAATCCGACTAAAGATTAGCCAAAGGAGTCCATACATGACTAATCCTAATCTATTAGCTATTGATTTAGCAAAGAATGTATTCCAAGTTTGCAAACTCTGCCCTAACGGAAAAGTCATTTATAACCGCGAAGTCAGTCGAGCAAAACTCAAAGAAATTCTGATAAATGAAAAACAAGCCCTCGTGGCTATGGAAGCCTGTGGCAGTGCACACTACTGGGCTCGATTCGCAATTAGCGCAGGCCACATTGTAAAAGTCATCAATGCCAGAGCAGTAAAAGCTTTTCAAACCAAGCAAAAGACAGATAGGAATGATGCTTTAGCTATTGGTGTTGCAGCACAGCAAGAGCACATCCATGGTACTCATATTCACTCAACTGAGGAGCAGGCACTTCAATCGTTAGAGCGTATGCGACACTTGGCTAAGGTTCAATTAGTCGCACAAAGTAACCAGATGCGAGGAGTATTAGCTGAGTTCGGAATTATTCTACCGCAAGGCCTATCTAAGTTAAGAAAGGAAATCCCTTTCATCCTGGAAGATGCTGATAACTCTTTACCTGATAGTTTTAGAACCGCGCTACACAAGTCATGGTCACATTTATTGGGCCAAATTGAACACTTGCAAGAACTAGATAGGCAGCTCGAGTCTTTGGTTAAGTCGCATCATATTTGCAAAAAGCTGATGAAGCTAGAAGGGGTCGGGCCCTTAGGGGCGCTAGGGTTAGCGTTACGATTAGGGCGAGGTGAAAACTTTTCTAATGGCCGAGAAGCATCCGCTAATATAGGGCTAACACCTAAACAGAACAGTTCCGGCGGGAAAGAACGTATTGGACATATATCTAGGTACAGTGCGGATAAGCGACTTCGTTCAGTTTTATTTCAAGGAGCGCTTTCCGTTATCACTCATGTATTAAACCGTCCAGCGACAACAAACAAAGAACAGTGGTTACAAGCACTTGTCGAACGACGAGGAAAAAAGATCGCTGCAATTGCTTTAGCGAACAAAACCGTTCGAACCGCTTATGCTTTATTAAAGAATGATTCGGACTATCAGCCAATTAAATTGGCATGATAGACCGAGCATAGTCAACGAAGAGCGATGTAAGACAGGTAAGACCGACCAGTATGAGCTAGATAAGATTCGAGGCAGTAAACTTGCCGATATCGAGAAATAGCCTATTGGTGCGACTACATTTTAGGGCGAGGTAGCTCCTCAATAAAGCCCGTATATAAGTGCGCATCTATACTTGTTTTCCAAATTCTTTGTTGATTTACCGAGGGAGTCCATATAAGTATCTTAGAGTCTGCAAAGCTAAATATGAGTACTCACCAAGTTCCTGGATAACTACTAGCGTTGTTTCCAGGATGACGTGTCTGAGGCGTGATTGATTGTATTGTTAGAACAAGAAACAAAACAAACACCGTCATACTGGAAAACACGCAGTGTTTATCCAGTATCTTAGAGTCAGCGAAACTGAGTATTAGCACTCATCAAGATCCTGAATAACTACTAGCGTAGTTTCCAGGATGACAAAAGCCGATTACCAACCCAAGTTAGTATGCGACTGCACATGTACCGTGATCTCTTCACGGTCATGATAAAGGTGCTTCGCTTGCAAGGTAAACTTGATGCCATTTTCTTTCAAAAAGACCTTCAAGTTCTCAATATCACCAAGCACTTCATCGTAGCGACCCTTCATAGGTAGCTTGAGGTTAAAGATCGCCTCTTTACACCAGCCTTTGATGATCCACTCACCCATTAATTGAGCAACACGTGATGGCTTCTCAATCATGTCGCATACTAGCCAAGTGACATTCTTACGCGGTGGTTCAAACTTAAAGCCATCCACTTGTTGGTGCTTCACTTGACCTGTATCCATCAGGCTTTGTGCCATCATGCCGTTATCAATAGCGTGAACGAACATAGAGCGCTTCACCAACTGATATGTCCAACCGCCCGGACAAGCGCCCAAATCCACAGCCCACATGCCCGATGCTAATCTCTCTTCCCACTCACTCTTTGGAATAAAGACATGGAATGCCTCTTCGAGCTTAAGTGTCGAACGACTTGGTGCATCTGCAGGGAACTTCAAGCGAGGAATGCCCATAAAGAACTGTGAGTTATTGTTGGCATAAGAGTACCCAACATAACACTTACCTGGTTCAACAAAGCACAGGTGCATCACAGGCTTTTTCAGGTTGTCTTTCTTGTACAGCAACCCTTTGCCACGCATTGCCTGCCTTAGTGGCACGGTAAACTTGCGGCAGAACTTCAAAAGCTCTTTTGCTTCATTGGTATCGGGGGTTTCTACTCGTAAGTCACCACACGTAGGAACACCTTCTTGCTCTGCTAGAGCATCTAAGATAGGTGAAATGCGATCTGATTCTGGCAGTTCTTCCAAACTCGCTGCAACAGCAAACATTTGACGAGCAAAAATAAGCGTTTTGAAATCAATCTCACGTACTAAGCGTTCCGCATCCCCTTCGGTGTAACATTCAAACAGAACATAGCCACTATTGCGCTTAACGCGGGGGAAACCAAACACCTCAAGGTTGTTTGCCTTGTCTTGAATCTCGCCAGCACAATCTTTCTCAAAGCCTGCACGGCAATATAAAATAACCTGTTTCAAGTTAAACCTCGTTTCAATGCGTTAAGAAGCTTCAACGCTCGACGCTATCGCGTCTAAAATATTCTCATCTTGGCTAATGGAAGGTACACCTTCGCTCGCCGCTATACTCAGCATCCAGTCTCTAAATGTAGCAATTCGTCCAACGTCTGCTTGTTTCTCGTGACACACCACATAAAAGGCATTCTTACTCACCAGTACTTCATCAAAAGGACTGATTAATCTACCGGCCTCAATTTCAGGTTGAGCCAACACGTTATTACCTAACGCAATACCTTGTCCGTGAACCGCCGCCTGCAACACCATGGTTGAATGGCTAAAGATTGGACCGTGGTTGACATTGATCCCCTCGAGATGATGCTGGCGAGCAAACTGCTTCCAGTCCTTACGCGAAGTATCATGTAACAAAGTGTGTTTGGATAGGTCACTTAATGAGCCTAGCGGTTTAACACCGTCTAACAAACGTGGTGCACAAAGAGGGATCAAATACTCTTGATACAATTTGTCAGCGCGCAATCCGTGCCAATTTCCGCGACCATAGTAAATGGCGACATCAACGTCATCGGTTAATGAGCCATCGTCCATATCGACCGCTTTGATACGAACGTCAATATCGGGCTCTTGCTCATTAAAATCAGCAAGCCTAGGAACTAGCCATTGGATAGCAAAGCTAGGCTGCAGGCTAATGGTCAAAGAGCCTTTTTCACTGCGCTCTAGCACCTTATCGGTCGCCTCTGACAGGGACGTAAAGATATCCTTAATATCAAGGAAATAGCTCTGCCCTTCTTCAGTCAACAGCAAGGAGCGGTTGCGTCTTCTAAATAACTTTAAGCCTAAATATTCTTCAAGCGCTTTCACCTGATGGCTGACAGCTGCTTGAGTAACAAACAGCTCTTCAGCTGCCCGTGTAAAGCTCAAATGACGTGCAGCGGCTTCAAAAACCTTCAGTGATTTTAGTGGGGGTAATCGTCTTGCCATTCTATCTTATCTAGCATTAGTTTTTTTTATCTGAAACATTATAAATTGTCCGTTGTTCAACAGCCAGAGAAAATCTATATTGCGTCCCACGCGACGGGGGTCTAAACGGCATGCCTTTGGCATGGATCCCTACTTGCGATGTTGTGTTTGTGAGCTCATTTTGAGCACGGTAGTTTCTACCACTGCTTGGGTTTAACCGAAGCATACTTCCAATTTAATGAACTTGTCTGTCATTTTCGCACCGCTCCTCTGAGCGGTGTTTTTTTATGTCTGAAATAAAAAATAAAGCCGAGATCAGAGTGACTGACCTCGGCTAAAATTAGTTTATGTGATGACTAAGGGCGATAGACTTTAATATTGCTAAAGCCTTGCTCTTGTAAGTACAACGCCTGCAAGCGACTCATTACACCGCGGTCACAGTACAGTAGGTAGGTTTTAGACTGGTCAAGATCACCAAACTTAGTCGCCAGTTTGTAGAAAGGCAGATGCTCAACCTCGACACCGTCGATCTCAAGAGGGTTATCGTCTTCTTCTTCTGGGCTACGAATATCAAGCACAATGGCGTGCTCTTGAACCGCTGTTACTTGCTCGACTTCAGGCGCTTGTTCTAGGCTTTCCTTTTCGATATCGCGAATATCCATAACTCGACTCTCGCTAACTACTCGTTCTAAAACAGAAAAATCAAAGTTCTGTTCTTGAGCTTCAAGCTTACCTTTAACGGCTTTAACCGTAGGCTTACGTGAAATAACGCCGCAATACTCAGGCATTACCTTGGCAAAGTCTTCAGTACCGATAATGCGAGACAAGTCGATGATGTCTTCTTTGTCCCAGTTAATCAGCGGGCGAAGGATCAGCGTTTCGGTTACGCCGTCGATAAGACGTAGATTCGTTAGCGTCTGGCTAGATACCTGACCTAGTGCTTCACCCGTAACCAGAGCTTCAATCTTAAAGCGATCGGCAATCATGCCTCCAGCACGCATAAACATACGCTTAAGCACTACGCCCATTTGGCCGTCTTCAACGTTCTCTAAGATCTCAGCAACCACAGGTTCAAAGTCTACAGAGATGAACTTCACCTTCGCAGAAGAGCCGTACTTCTTCCAAAGGTAGTGCGCGACTTGCTTAACGCCAATCTCATGCGCAGGACCGCCAAGGTTAAAGAAGCAGTAATGGGTTTTTGAACCACGCTTGATATGCAAATAACTCGAGACACCAGAATCGAAACCACCAGAAATCAGGCTCAATACATCCTCTTGTGTACCAAGAGGGAAGCCGCCCAAACCTTTATGGCGAGCCAACACTTGGTTTAGCTTTTCACCCGTCACTTCAATGTTAACTGTAACATCTGGACGAGTAAGCTTAACCTTGGCGCTCTCCACCGCTTGATTTAAACCACCGCCAACATAACGTTCTAGCTCAATGGAGGAGAAGTCGTGTTTACCGCGGCGCTTAGCACGTAAGGCGAAGGTCTTGCCTTCGATACGATCACGGCTGAGCTCAAGCACTTGCTCGAAGATGTCATGCATATCAGTAAACTCTGATTGCTTGACCTCTAACGAGTGGTGAATACCCGGAGTTTGCGTCAGGATTTCCAGCACTTCTTGGTAGTATTGGTGACTCTCAGAAGAAACCTCAATATGATCCCTACGATTGAATACTGCCACTGATTCTGTGCGACGCTGGATGATGATCCTGAGATTGCACTCCAGAATACGTATGAAGCGTTTTCTTACTGATTCGCTTTTTACAAAAATTTCTGGATGTGGTTTTACAATAAACTTCATAGGTAACTTCACTTCTGATTAGTCGATGACTTGAGTCTAGCCTAAATTATTCTGCTGATTGGAAATGCAGGGATAATTGAGGGCGACGAATTATATACCTATTTAAGGCAGAGTAAAAATAAAACAACTCACCTGTCTGTTCATTTAACTATCAGAAAATGAACTAAAGTTAGTGATATCGCAGGATTTTTAACTGCTAAAATTGACCATAACTCCTGCCTGAGTTACCTTTCCCAGATCCTAGCGCAGAAAAGAATGAACATGGCGACCAAAAAACCAGAGAATATGAGTTTTGAAGAGTCTCTCAAAGAGCTCGACAGCATAGTCAATCAGCTTGAACAAGGTGATCTCGAACTCGATTCTGCATTGAAGAATTTCGAACGCGGTATTGCACTGGCTCGCGCTGGTCAATCCAAGTTAGACCAAGCAGAACAACGTGTTTCAATCTTGATGGAAAATCAGGTTGAAGCGACTCCTCAAGATTTCAAATTTGAATCTGGCGATGATCCATTTTAAACAACAACTTGAACGCTACCAGAAGCGCAACAACCAGCAATTAGAGACCTGGTTAGACTCTTTACACTCTCAAGACAATAACCTGATTCAGGCAATGCGCTATGGGCTATTATTGGGTGGCAAGCGTGCTCGGCCTTTTCTTGTTTACGCCACTGGTTCAGTGTTTGGTTTAAGTGATGACTCATTAGATACGCCAGCGTCGGCCATCGAGTGCATTCATGCTTATTCTTTAATTCATGATGACTTGCCTGCTATGGACGACGATGAATTACGTCGTGGTCAAGCTACGTGCCATATTGAGTTTGATGAAGCGACCGCTATTTTAGCCGGTGATGCTTTGCAGACTTTAGCCTTTAGCATCTTGGCAGAGGGCAAACTTGCCCCTCAAGCGGAAAGCTACCGTATAAAGATGGTACAAAGCTTGGCAAATGCTTCTGGAGCATCAGGAATGTGCCTTGGGCAATCTCTAGACTTAGAGGCAGAAAATCGTCAAGTCTCTCTAGACGAGCTAAAACTGATTCATCGCAATAAAACAGGCGCACTGATAAAATCTGCCATTCAATTGGGAGCATTAGCCGCCGGTGAGCAAGGTATCGAGCAATTGCCTCGTCTTAATGCCTTCGCAGAAAACATAGGACTGGCTTTTCAAGTCCAAGATGACATTTTAGACATCACTAGCGATACGCAAACGTTAGGCAAGCCTCAAGGCTCAGACTTAGCGTTGAACAAATCGACCTACCCTTCGCTTCTCGGACTTGAGGGGGCGCAGGCTAAGGCCACACAGTTGTTAGAAAAGGCCTTGCTAGAGCTGGAAGGCATTCCTTACAACACTGACCTTCTAGAGCAGTTTGCTCGCTATGTGGTCGAAAGAAAGAACTAATTACTCACTTATCAGCGCGAATACATATGACACTTGATATCTCGAAATACCCAACATTGGCATTGGCCAACACGCCTGATGAGTTGCGTTCTCTTCCTAAAGAGACGCTTCCAACACTTTGTGATGAACTGCGTACTTACCTACTCAACAGCGTAAGTCAATCCAGTGGTCACCTAGCCTCAGGCTTGGGTACGGTCGAGCTTACCGTTGCCCTGCACTACGTCTATCAAACCCCTTATGATCAACTTCTGTGGGACGTGGGACATCAGGCTTATCCACATAAAATCCTAACCGGTCGTCGCGAGCAACTGCCAACCATTCGTCAAAAAGACGGTTTGCATCCTTTCCCTTGGCGAGGTGAGAGCGAATATGACGTACTTTCAGTAGGCCATTCTTCCACCTCCATCAGTGCGGCTCTCGGTATCGCCATTGGTGCGGAAAAAGAAGGTAAGAACCGCAAGGTGGTTAGCGTTATCGGTGATGGCGCAATCACTGCTGGCATGGCGTTTGAGGCAATGAATCACGCGGGTGATATTCACCCAGACATGCTTGTGGTGCTAAACGATAACGAGATGTCTATCTCTGAAAACGTCGGTGCACTGAACAATCACCTTGCTCAAGTGCTGTCAGGTAGCCTGTATACCTCGATTCGCGAGGGCGGTAAAAAAGTCTTATCCGGCGTGCCACCAATTAAAGAGTTGGTTCGTCGTACTGAAGAACACCTGAAAGGCATGGTTGTTCCTGGCACTATGTTTGAAGAGCTAGGGTTTAACTACATAGGTCCTGTTGATGGACACGATGTATTAGAACTGGTTAAAACACTGAAGAACATGCGTCACCTTAAAGGGCCGCAGTTCCTGCACATCATGACCAAGAAGGGTAAGGGCTATGAGCCTGCTGAGAAAGACCCTATTGGCTATCATGGCGTGCCTAAGTTTGATCCGGCGACAAGTTCATTACCAAAGAGCAAGGGTGGCAAGCCAACCTTCTCTAAAGTCTTTGGCGATTTCCTGTGTGATATGGCGACGCAAGACCCTAAGTTAATGGCAATCACGCCCGCTATGCGTGAAGGCTCTGGCATGGTGCGCTTTTCCAAAGCGTTTCCAAAACAGTACTTTGATGTGGCAATAGCTGAGCAGCATGCTGTGACGCTAGCGACCGGTTTAGCCATCTCTGGTAACAAACCTATTGTGGCGATCTACTCCACCTTCTTACAGCGTGGCTACGATCAGCTAATCCATGATGTTGCCATCATGAATCTCCCCGTTTTGTTCGCGATTGACCGAGCAGGGCTTGTCGGCGCGGATGGTCAAACCCATCAGGGTGCTTTTGATCTTAGCTTTATGCGCTGCATCCCTAACATGATGATTATGGCACCAAGCGATGAAGACGAGTGTCGTCAGATGCTGTACACCGGCCATCAACATCAGGGGCCGGCAGCGGTTCGCTACCCAAGAGGCAGTGGTATTGGCGCTGAAATTCAGCAATCATTTACTGCCCTTGAAATTGGTAAAGGCCGAGTTGTTCGCAAGGGTAGCAAGGTTGCTATCTTGAGCTTTGGTACCTTCCTTGATAATGCACAGCAAGCAGCAGAGCAACTTGACGCCACAGTGGCCGATATGCGCTTTGTGAAGCCTCTAGACGAAGCGTTAATACAGCAATTGGCCGCAGAGCATGATGTATTGGTGACTATCGAAGAGAACGTGATTGCGGGCGGTGCAGGTAGCGGTGTTTTGGAATACCTAATGTCGCAAAAAATCGCTAAGCCAGTATTAAACTTAGGTCTTCCAGACCGATTTATTGCTCAAGGTACACAAGAAGAGATGCACGCTGAACTAGAATTAGATGCCAAAGGCATTCAGCGTCAGATTGAAGAGTATCTAGATAAGTAGTTATTAGGCCCTGGGTTCTAGGTTCTGGGCCCTAGGTTCTGGGCCCTAGGTTCTGGGCCCTGAGTTCTGGGCCCTAGGGTCTAGGGCCTAAATCAACTATACCCAGCCCAAACCCCAGCCAAGTAACGCCAAGCACAATCCAGCCATCACACCGGCTAGAATGTCATCGATCATAATCCCGAAGCCACCATGGACATGTTTGTCTAAGTAGCTAATTGGCCATGGTTTTACCATGTCGAAGAAGCGGAATAATACAAAGCCTGCGATAAGCCAGCGCCACTCATTGGCGGGAATGCTCAATAGTGGCACCACCAGCATGGTAATCCAAAATCCTGCAAATTCGTCCCATACGATAGAGCCGTGATCATGCACGCCCATATCCTTGGCAGTCACATCACAAATCTTGATGCCGATAATGCAGCAGAGTAATACAACCACCGCATACGCCCCCAATGGCAACTGCACTAATGCTAAATAGAGCGGAATAGAGGCCAAGGTGCCCATAGTGCCAGGGATGATCGGTGAGAGACCGCTACCAAAACCTGTTGCTAATAGATGCCAGGGGTTATCTAACGAAATCTTATCAAGGGGATTGCTCATTGAGTGTCTCTAAGTCGTTATGGTCAATAGATTCAAGAACGAAAGTGGTCAAAACCGGCCACATTCTCTTGTAAGGCTTTGTTATTACGAAACAGTTTCAAGGTTTGAGAATCAGTGATCTCTCCAACCTCAGTGACCTGAACGCCTTCATTTTTCGCAGCCAGACACACCGACTCTATCAGATGTTGTGGCACGGTAAAACAAAGCTCGTACTCTTCACCGCTTTTTAATGCATAGCTCTGAGCTGCTTGCTTACCCTCGCAAAACTCAACCAGTTCTAGAGAGACCGGAAGCTTATCGCAATGTAAATCAGCACCTACATTAGAGCGTTCCATAATGTGTTTTATATCCGAAATCAAACCATCTGAAATATCGATGCAGCTACTCGCCTTACCCCTTAGGAGCATACCCAAACTCGCTCTAGAACTTGCGCAGTAATGACGTTTTTCAAGTTCTGAGGCGTGCGGCAGAAGGCGCTTCTCTTTATCCAGTATCACCTCAAGTCCAGCATGGCTATCCCCAAGAGAACCGCTGACAAAGACCTTATCTCCAACCTTGGCACCAGAGCGCAACAGCGCTTGCTTCTCAGGAACAAAGCCATGAATGGTGAGCGTAATGCTCAGTGGGCCCCGCGTGGTATCTCCACCAATCAATTGTAGGTTATGGCTATCGGCAAGACTGAAGAACCCTTCACAAAACCCTTCAAGCCATTGTTCATCAGGCTCAGGCAGTGAGATTGCCATGGAGACCCAAGCAGGCTCTGCCCCCATAGCAGCCAAATCGCTGATGTTTGAGGCGAGCGCCTTGTGCCCTACCCACTTAGGATTGGCATTTTCAAGAAAATGAGTACCCGCAACTAAGGAGTCAGTGCTGACGGCAATCTGAGTACCTGGAGGGGAAACCAGCAGTGCACAGTCATCACCTTGAGATAATTCAACGTCACTTCGTTTTAGCTTCTGTTTAGCAAAGTACTTGCTAATCAGCTCAAACTCTCCTGCCACACTCACTCCCCTTTAATTACTCAATCAACAGATACAAAAAAGGCCAGCAGATGCTGACCTTTATAACTATATGATTTTCAACAATCGGTTTCGACTATTATTTGTTTTTACGAAGTGATGGTGCTGCTTTATCAAGCACACCGTTAACGAACTTGTAGCTGTCTTCAGCAGCAAACACTTTCGCTAATTCAATCGCTTCGTTGATAACAACTTTATGAGGAACGTCTTCACGACGCGTCATCTCATAAATCGCTAGACGAAGTAGAGCTAGTTCCATCATGTCCAAGTCCTGCATAGGACGAGAAAGGAATGGACGTAGCTTGCTGTCGAGCTCTTGGTGAGACAGTGCAACACCAGTCAACAGGTCACGGAAGTATGCTACATCTGTCTCTTGTTCATTTAACGCTGGCTCGTCAGCATGGGTGTCTTCTTCACCATACTTTCCAGCGGACAAAAACTGTTCTTCTACAGTAGCGATATTCTCTTTAGTGATCTGCCAAGAATATATAGCTTGTAGAGCAAATTGACGTGCATTACGACGTGCGGCTGGTTTCACACTGGCCCCCATTAGGAATCGATTTCAGAAAGAACGTTGATCATCTCTAGCGCGCTCAGTGCAGCCTCTGCACCTTTGTTACCAGCCTTGGTTCCAGCGCGCTCGATAGCTTGATCTATGGTATCAACAGTCAAAACACCAAATGCTACTGGTAAGCTGTACTCCAGTGACACTTGTGCTAGACCTTTATTACACTCACTACAAACATAGTCGAAGTGTGGCGTTCCGCCACGAATTACCGTACCTAGAGAAACGATAGCATCGTATTTCTCAGTACGAGCAACACGTTGAGCAACAAGTGGTAATTCTACCGCACCTGGGCAACGCACTACTGTAATGTTCTCTTCTGCAACCTGTCCATGTCGCTTCAAGGTATCGATAGCACCAGACAACAAGCTTTCATTGATGAAGCTGTTAAAACGCGAAATTACTATAGCAATTTTTGCATTGGGTGCTGGAAATCCACCTTCGATGACTTTCATAAGTTTTCCTTCAACTATCTCATGAGCGAGAATCGCCGGATTCTAGCACAATAGTGTGACTAGGATCTAATATCATTTCAGCTAATTCTCGAGTTATTGGTTAAATGGGTCAAAACAGCGACCCATCCATATTCATTGTTATTCACACACGTATTCTACAACGTCCAGACCAAAGCCTGACAGAGAGTGGTAGCGTTTATTGCTTGATGACATCAGCTTCATCTTGCTTACGCCCATGTCAGCCAAGATTTGAGAGCCCACACCTACGCGACGTGATGTGCCTTGTTTCTTAGCCATAGTAGGCGCTTCACCTTTGTCTTGCTGTTCAAATGCTTTCAGCTTGTGGATGAGCTGCTCATTTGTTTCCTCGTGACCAAGAACCACAAGAACACCGCCCTCTTCTCCAATGCGTTTCATCGCTTTGTCTAGAGACCAACTGCGATCAGAATCGCGGTTAGAGTGCAGTAAATCCGTAAAGGTGTCTTGTAAGTGCACACGCACTAGACAGGGTTCTTCAGAGACCTCGCCTTTGCGAAGCGCGTAGTGAACTTGATTGTCAATGGTGTCACGGAACGTCACCATATCAAAGTCACCGAATTCGGTTGGCATTTTGCATTCTGCGACACGCTCAATTGTTGTTTCGGTATTGTTGCGGTATTCAATCAGGTCAGCAATGGTGCCTAGTTTGACGTCATGCTTTTCAGCGAAGATCTCTAGATCAGGGCGACGTGCCATCTCACCGTCGGCTTTTAGGATCTCGACGATAACCGATGCAGGCTCACAACCCGCTAGGCGTGCTAAATCACAGCCAGCTTCAGTGTGTCCAGCACGTGTGAGTACACCACCATCTTGCGCAGATAGAGGGAAGATGTGTCCTGGTTGTACTAGGTCAGCAGCCTTTGCATCAGCCGCGACTGCCGCTTGTACCGTTACAGCACGGTCAGCAGCAGAAATACCCGTAGTCACACCTTCAGCAGCCTCAATTGAAACGGTAAACGCCGTTGAGTACTGAGCATTGTTATCTTGCACCATAGGAGGAAGACCAAGACGCGCACAGCGCTCTTGAGTCATGGTCAGACAGATAAGACCGCGTCCGTAGGTTGCCATGAAGTTGATGGCTTCAGGAGTAATATGTTCCGCAGCCATGATAAGATCGCCTTCGTTTTCGCGGTCTTCATCATCCATTAGGATAACCATCTTACCTAAGCGAATATCTTCAATAATTTCTTGCGGTGAGCTGATAGGCATTTTTTCTTTCCTAGTTAAGTGTCTGTCGCACGCGTATAGAAACGACTATGCAAAGCCGTTTTGTTGTAAAAATTCCATCGTAATAGTAGAGGAACCTTGTTGCTGATTCGAGCCCATACCAAGCAATCGCTCCATATAGCGAGCAAGGACATCGACCTCAAGATTGACTCTTCTGCCAACCTCAAATTCATCAATAATGGTTTGTTCTGACGTGTGTGGCACGATAGTAAGTTTAAAACCATTCTTGCGTAAGTCATTCACCGTTAGGCTAATACCATCGACGGTAATAGAGCCTTTCTGAGCCACGTAGCGCTCAAGATCCGGTGCCATTTCAACCCAGTATTCTACTGCGCGACCCACTGGAATTCTTTCGACAATAGTGCCAACGCCATCCACGTGCCCGGAAACAATGTGGCCGCCAAAGCGAGTGGTCGGTAGCATGGCTTTTTCTAGGTTTACTCTGTCACCCACCTGATATTGGCTAAAGCCTGTTTTCGTCAACGTTTCTACAGATAGGTCTGCAGTGAACGAGCGATTATCAAATCGTACAACCGTCAAACAAATGCCATTGGTGGCAATACTGTCACCCAATTTGACATCAGACATGTCCAGGTTTCCGGTTTCCACCGTGATTGATATGTCTTCGCCCTGATTTGTAATGCTAGAGAGCGTGCCAACGGCTTCAACAATACCGGTAAACATAGTAATTCCTACTCTATTTTGATGTTTTGAACGTAGCAACCAATTTAATATCCGGCCCTACTTGGGTGAGTTGTTCAATGTTCAGATCAATGGCCTGATCCATGCTGGTTAAACCCAATAGGTTCACCAAGCCACGACCATCGGTTCCCATGATCTTTGGTGCCAAATAGACAACCAGCTCATCGACGAGTTGTTGCTCTATAAAGCTAGCGGCTAATGTCGCTCCAGCTTCTACCCAGATGTGGTTTATATTGTGTTCGCGAGCAAGTTTTGCAAGTAGCTTGGGTAAATCAATATGCTTTTGTTGGCTATTTTTTTGCTCAGAAATCACCAACACCTCACCATCTGTATGAAACAGGCGCAGTTCTGGGGTCATGTTTTGCTGACGGTCTAAGATAACGCGTAGCGGCTGTCTAACCTCACCCTCAGGATACAAGGACTGGATTTCATCGGACAGTTCAGCAAAGCGCACGTTCAAAGAGGCATTATCATCAATCACTGTTTTTGAGCTGGAGAGAATCGCGCCCGATTGTGCTCGATAAAGCTGAACGTCTGCACGCGCTTGGCTACTGGTTATCCACTGACTTTGACCATTGCTAAGGGCTGTTTTGCCGTCTAGGCTCGCTGCCATTTTCAGCTGAACCCACGGCAAACCTGTGCGCATTTTTTTCAAAAAAGGACGATTGATGCGCTCAGCTTCAGACTCCAATAGACCTACCTGAACCTCTATACCCGCCTCTTGTAGCATGGCGATACCATTGCCAGAAACTTGCGGATTCGGGTCTTGCATCGCGCAGATAACACGGGAAACACCCGCCTTAATGAGCCCTTCAGCACAAGGGGGCGTGCGACCATAATGAGAGCAAGGCTCTAGTGTTACATAGGCTGTTGCACCTAACGCCTTTTCGCCTGCCATACGCAAGGCATGCACTTCCGCATGCGGGCCACCCGCACGAATATGATAGCCGTGGCCAACAATAGCGTCGCCTTGAGTAATGACACACCCAACATTGGGATTTGGGTGTGTGGTAAAGCGGCCTTTTTCAGCCAGCTTTATCGCTTTCGCCATCATCTGATGGTCAAATACAGAAAAACGCATTTATGACTCTTTGAGGTTGAAAATCTATTCTACGAGTTAGTCTTCTAATCTGGCGATCTCTTCGCCAAACTCACGGATATCTTCGAAGCTACGATAAACAGACGCAAAACGAATGTAGGCAACCTTATCTAATTCTTTCAATTGCTCCATTACAAGATTCCCAATCATATCGCTGGAAACCTCTCTCTCACCGGTCGCTCGAAGCTTGGACTTGATGACACTCATAGAAAGCTCTACCGCATCTGCGCTAACAGGACGTTTTTCAAGTGCACGATGCAAACCGTTAGATAATTTATCTTCATTAAAGGGTTCGCGGTTTCCATTGGACTTAATCACCTTCGGCATGACCAGCTCGGCGGTCTCAAAGGTGGTAAAGCGTTCACTACATGCTAGGCATTGGCGACGACGGCGTACTTGATGCCCGTCAGCAACCAATCGGGAATCGATTACTTTCGTCTCATTCTCTGAACAAAATGGGCAGTGCATACAAGCTCCATAGTTTTACGATGAAAGGGGACACTATGCTGATATTACTAGTGAGTATTATTAACAATGCAATTTGATCTGATTAGTGTAACGGATTTAGTGATTTGATTCGAGGGTGAAGCTCTATGCCTCAGCATCAAAAAAGGGCTCTGTGATAGAGCCCTCATTACTTTTTATGTCAAAATCTTAATAACCTGAATCATCTTGGTTTTCAGACCGTTGCCCGTAGGAGCTAATTATGGTCTTGGTAAGTAGTTACCCTTCCCAACCCATTTATAGCTGGTGAGCTCCTCTAAACCCATAGGGCCACGAGCGTGCAGTTTTTGTGTAGAAACCGCCACCTCAGCGCCAAGGCCAAACTGAGCACCATCGGTAAAGCGCGTAGACGCATTCACATAAACCGCAGCAGAACCTGCCGCGTTAATAAAGCGCTCTGCGTTATTTAGGTCATTGGTCATGATCGCATCAGAGTGGCTCGCATTGTGCTCACGCATATGCTCGATTGCCTCATCCACATCTTTCACTACCTTTACACCCAAAATAAAGGCAAGCCACTCAGTGTCAAAGTCTCCGCCAATCGCTTCACGAAACTTCGCGGCATTGGTTAAATAGGGCAATGCAGAAGCATCAGCCACAAACTCGACCTTGTCACTCAGTTGGTGAGCAAGTTTGCCTAGAAACTCTTCAGCGATAGCTTGGTGAACCAGCAAGGTATCCAAAGAATTACACGCAGAAGGACGCTGCACCTTAGAGTTTTCTACTACTGTTAGCGATCGCTCAATATCCGCACTCTCATCAACATACACATGAGAAATACCAAAGCCGCCAATGATCACTGGGATAGTGCTGTTCTCTTTACACATCTTATGTAAACCAGCACCGCCACGTGGGATGATCATGTCAACGTAATCATCTAGCTTCAATAGCTGTGAAACCAACTCGCGATCTGGCTTTTCAATGTATTGAACCGAAGCTGCTGGCAACCCTGCTTGCTCTAGTGCCGTTTGGATAACCTTGACCAGAGCCATGTTTGAATGGAAGGTCTCTCTGCCGCCACGCAAAATACTGGCGTTACCGGTTTTAAGGCACAAAGACGCAATATCAATGGTCACATTTGGACGAGCTTCGTATATCACACCGACTACACCTAAAGGTACTCGTCTGCGAGATAGCGACAAGCCATTTTCCAACACGCGGCTGTCCAGTTCGCTGCCGATAGGGTCATTTAACTTGATGACATTACGAACGTCATCAGCAATTGCCGATAATCGAGCTTCATTTAGCAACAAACGGTCAAGAAGCGCCTCGCTCATGCCCGCTTCACGACCGCTTTGAATATCGATGGCATTCGCTTCTAGAATAATTTGCGACTGCTTCTCAAGCTCATCAGCCATAATCGCTAGAGCTTGGTTTTTCGTTGCTGTGGTCGTCGTTGCTAGGGCAAAAGATGCGTGTTTTGCGCGCTGGCCAAGTTGAATTAGATCCACTGTGTCATCCTCTATAATTTCTTGTGAGCAACTAATCTTGCATCATGACTAAATCGTCACGGTGTACTACTTCGGAGCCATAGTCATAGCCCAAAGCTTCACCTATTTGTTTGCTGTGCATGCCCTTTATCTGGCGCATATCGTCACAGGAATAGCTAACTAGGCCTTTCGCAATCAAGATTCCAGATTGACTGATAACGCGCGCAACTTCACCACGAGCAAAGTTACCATTAACGCCAATGACACCCTTAGCAAGAAGACTACTGCCTTTGGTTTGTAGGGCTCTCACTGCGCCTTCATCGATAACAATCTCACCCGTTGCTGCAGGCCCTGCCAGTATCCAGCGCTTACGATTTTCAAGGGCTTCAGGAAGCGCTACGAAGCGCGTGCCACTTGGCGAAGAGGAAACACTCTCAATGACCACATCTTGCGCACTTCCGGCAGCAATGATCACCTCAATACCAGCACGGCGAGCAATGTCGGCGGCTTGCAGCTTCGTCGCCATGCCACCGGTACCTAAGGTTGTGCCACTGCCACCTGCGATTTTACGCAAGGTTTCGTCAATGGTGGTGACTTCTCGAATCAATTCAGCTTCAGGGTTGTTTCTTGGATCGGCGGTAAATAAACCGGGCTGATCGGTCAGTAGCAATAGCGTATCCGCTCCGCACAGGATCCCAACCAAGGCCGAAAGATTATCGTTATCGCCAACCTTGATCTCGGTGGTTGCAACCGCATCGTTTTCATTCACGATCGGGATAATGTCATGCTCAACTAAGGCATTAATTGTATCTCTAGCGTTTAGGAAGCGCTCTCTGTCTTCAAGATCCGCTCGAGTCAGCAACATCTGGCCAATCTTTAGGCCATAGATAGAAAATAACGACTCCCACACTTGGATAAGGTGTGATTGGCCGACCGCAGCTAAGAGTTGCTTACTTGCCATTGAGTTGGGGAGTTTGGGGTGTCCTAGATGCTCTCGTCCAGCGGCTATGGCGCCAGAAGAAACTAGTACTAGGTTATAGCCACGCTGCTTCAATTCTGCGCATTGGCGCACGAGATCAACCATGTGGGCGCGGTTTAGGAACTGAGAGCCCCCTGTTAGCACACTTGTGCCAAGTTTCACCACAACTGTCTTAGCTTGCATTTGTTACTCAATGATACTGATAAAAGAGTCTCATTTTTAGCAAGCTGAGACCCGTTGCACAAGTAAAAAAACAAAAAGGCGCCCTAAGGCGCCTTGAATCACAGTTTTTTCTCTACGTTACAGCTTCTGAGTCTTCATGCAGAGCGAATTCTAGTGCGAATTGCTCACTCAGCTGTTTCTGTATTTTTGCTTGGAAAACACTTTGAGTGCGCTGAACTTCGGCTTCTGCGGCAGCTGGAAGCTTTTCATCTATCCATGCGCCTGACGCGTTGTACATACCGTGATGAAAGCGAGCGGTGCAGATATTTTCATCATCTTGCTTTTCGAGTTCCATCCACCAGCCCCAAAACTCTCGGCACTCTGGTGATTTAGTGTCGTCGACACATACAGACAAGCAATCGAACAAGAATAGATTGGGTTTGCATTCCGCTTCACGTAGATAAGGACCAATCGCTTTGAGCTTTGCGATCATGCGATGATAAGTAGGTTGGGTACCTGGCATAATAACTCCATTTATTTATGCTTCGCCATGCACAACTACGCACAGCGAATTTTATGTTGCTCATCAGTTACATAAGCAACACTTATAGTGCCATTAAATTAACATCCTTGTCACGATTTTAATTCTTCAAGAAGCCAATCTATCGCTAGGTTTAGTGATTTTTGGTATCCAGAGCTCAAATTTTTTGAAGGGATCTTCACCGCTTTTCCTATCTTACTCGACATTGCGATCAATTTATTATCACTATGCGGCGCTACCGGGTCGCCTTCCAAAGAGATAGCGAGCATTGGCACATTGGTGCGACGAGCCGCGAGTAAGCCTTGAGTGCGAAGAGACCATGCTGACATCTGCCCTGCCAAGCTTTGAATATCAATAGGTGACTTACCTAAACGAGATCCAAGAACATCGAGATACATCTTCGACATGTTCGTCAGCTTGTCTGGGTTAGCTAAGATGTCGTGTACAGGAGAACCTATTGCAACGCATGCTTTAATTCTGTCTTGCTCCAAAAAGCTTAAGCGAACCAAAGCATTGCCGCCAAAGCGGAAGCCAAGCAATCCTACCTTCCAGTGATCCACAAACGGAACTTCAGGTAGATAATCTAGCAATGCTTTGTGCAAGCAGCTGGTATCCTCTGAAAGGGTCCATTGACTACTCTTACCCACCGATGGCATATCAATGGTCAGCATCGCAAATTCATTGGGAGCCAAGTGATCAAGGAACAGCTTCCACATATCGGTTTGTACGCTATCTAGCCCAGCACAAACGATCACTACAGGTAACGGGCGTTCAGTATGTGGCAGATGTAAATTCGCCTGCACCGTTTTGCCTTTATAAGGCACATTTAGCTGCTTAAACACATACTTGCTCGCATGGGATGCTTCTTCGTACGCCTTATTCGCCAATACCTGAGCTTGTATGGATAGATTATCGCCCTTGATATGTGGGTAGGCTGCAATGCTGAAATAAAGACTCGCTTTATAGAGAGCCTCGGCAGCTTCATCACCCTTTAACTCTGCTGCGCGTTTTTGATGAATCATCCCTGCGTGGGTCCATTCATAGGCCCAGTTTCCCGAACGAAATCCCATGACGGTATCTAGCCATTCGTCGTTGCTTCGAGAGTGCTCAGATGAGGATATACGCGCAAGCACCTGATCTTGTTCAATGGGGTCTGCCCCCTGCCAAATCCATTGCAATCGGCGCAGATTACGATACCAAGAGTGCTGTGGCTTGCTCTCTAAGATGCTCAGGCTACTTGGCATGTACTGCGTTAAGCCAGAGGTTTCCTTGGCTTGTAAATGCTTGGAAAAGAGCTGTTCGGAAAGATTTTTTTTGTGTTCTTCAGTCATATGAGAGGCATCTTCGAATTGAACTTATGCTTAAGCATAAACAAAAAATGCCTCTAAATAGAGGCATTTAATATAAAAATTATTTTGCGATACTTTGTGAGCATCGAAAGAGCAAATTACTTGCGTTTGCGATTAATTGGCTCAACGAACTGCAGCTGCATATCCCAAGGTTGCTCAATCCAGGTTTCTTGAGCGATATCAACAACGTAATCGTCCAGTAGCTCAGCGCCAGAAGGCTTTGCACATACCGCGATCAATTTCGCTTTAGGGTACATTTCACGTAGCTTACGTGCAGTGTCACCACTATCCACTAAATCTTCAACGATTAGGAAACCTTCGCCATCACCTTCAGGAGCTTTAAGTACGCTCATGTCACGTTGATGATCATGGTCGTAGCTTGAGATGCAAATAGTATCAACGTAACGGATACCTAATTCACGAGCAAGAATCGCAGCAGGTACTAGACCACCGCGGCTCACACCCCAGATACCTTTCCACTGTTCAGCAGGCATTTGGCGAGCAGCAAGCTCACGACAGTTTGTCTGCATTTCATCCCAGGTGATGATGTATTTTTTTGGCATAACTTGAAAACCTATTTAATGACGCAATTAAGCGGTCAAAACATATTTTAGGATAAAGACAGCAGACATAACCCAAACACTCATGGAAACGTCACGTCCCTTACCGCTCAACAATTTGATTGCAGCGTAAGAGATGAAGCCTAGAGAGATACCCTCTGCGATAGAGAACGTTAGAGGCATTAGCAGGCAAGTTACTACTACAGGAGCAGCTTCTGTAATGTCACTCCAGTCAATGTTCACTAGACCAGAAAGCATCAGGATAGCTACATAAAATAGCGCTCCTGCTGTCGCATAGGGCGGAATCATACCCGCTAATGGAGAAAACAGCAAAGCCAATAGGAAAAGTACACCTACGGTTACTGCAGTCAAACCAGTACGACCACCAGCCGCAACACCAGCGGTTGATTCTACGTATGATGTGGTGTTAGAAGTACCAAGCAAAGCACCCACAGAAGTGGCTGTTGAGTCAGCCAGTAGTGCTTTATTAAGGCGAGGTAGCTTGCCATCTTCTTTGATTAGGTTTGCTTTAGTTGCAACACCCACTAACGTGCCCGCTGTATCAAAAAGGTCAACAAACAAAAATGCGAAGATAACTGAGATCATGCCAACTTCAAATACACCAGCAAAATCCAATTGCATGAATGTTGGTGCAAGGCTCGGTGGAGCTGACATTAGGCCGTTGTATTGCACATCGCCAAAAATTAGACCGAAAACGGTAACGCAAAGGATAGCGATCATAACCGCACCACGAACGCCGCGGTGAACAAGAGCGATAGTAATAAAGAAGCCAACTGCTGCCAGAACCGCATTCAAACTCGTGATATCACCAAGAGAAACGAATGTTGCTGGGTTATCGACTACGATGCCTGCGTTCTTAAGGCCAATAAATGCAAGGAATAAACCAATACCCGCTGAGATACCGGTACGCAGAGACATAGGAATTGAATTAATAATCCACTCGCGAATACGGAACAAGCTAAGCAAGATGAACAAGATGCCCGATACAAATACCGCTGCCAGTGCAACCTGCCACTCATAACCCATGCCAAGAACAACGCCATAGGTAAAGAAGGCGTTAAGACCCATACCTGGGGCTTGAGCAATTGGGTAGTTAGCGTAGAGGCCCATGATGAAACAACCAATAGCCGCAGCTAAACAGGTTGCTACAAATACAGCACCGTGATCCATACCAGTTGCAGATAGCATCGATGGGTTAACAAAGATGATGTACGCCATTGTCAGGAAGGTAGTCATACCTGCAATGATTTCCGTGCGAACCGTAGTGCCGTGTTCACGTAGTTTGAATAGCTTCTCGAGCATAATCAATTCCTAAAAGTTTCTAAAAGTAATCGTTTGCGTATCTAAATTGGCGTGAATTATAGTGAGTAATATCACGAAATACCATACTGTTTTGGCTATAAATTCATTTGGATCACTTAATGCGCAGGTCACCAATGTAAGCGTATACATTAAGTCATTGATATTTATAAATATGAAAGACTTAATTCCCTCTGTAAAATGAGGTTAATATTTCATCTTGTCTTAAAGTTACAACTCAAAAACGACAGATAAGCACTTATGTAGCACATAGAAATAAGCCTCTTACCCAGTAATCATCAGAAGAGCACTCAAACTGACATCATCCCCCACTCTTTCATCACCATTGACTGCCTTCGAATGAGAAATTCAGGCGAAAAAAAAGCCGCTCCAAACTGGGCGGCTTATGAAATCAGTAATAAATTTCCAATATATCAGGGGTGAACCGAAGTTCAATCACATGCTTAAAAACCCTATAAATAGGGTTGAAACTCTATATGAAATACATCTTTAGCTGACAAGCTATTGATGTACCCATCTAAAATCCCAAGACTAATTAGTTTAAAATCAACAAATTAGCACTTTAATTCAGCATAGATACAGACAAAATGATGAGCGGGGTGGCTCACAGAAGGGTAGTCTGTATCGACAGGGTTAATATTACCGATCCTGTAATTTAATTACAAGTATTTTTCTTAAGTGGGGGCATGAAAATCCAAAACGGGCTATTTTACGACCTGATTTGGTAATTTAATTTCACACGTAAAATAAATAACTTAACCTCAATTGCTTCACTATCGCGTCACAAATGATAATAAAACTTACTCAATAGTTACGAGTTTGCCTGTCCAACCCTAGTTCACAGTGATATCCTGCCCACCATTCATCGGCCTACTCTAGGCCGAATTGAGTACTTAGTTGCTATCTGTATGCATGAAGGAGTATTACATGTCCCAATTTCTCAGCGAGATCACTCAACAAACTCAAAATCCAATCTGGCCATTCTTCGATAAGATCTGTTCTATCCCGCACCCATCTAAGCATGAACAAGCATTAGCCGATCACATTGTTGCTTGGGCTAAAGAACAAGGACTAGACGTTAAAGAAGATGCGGTAGGCAACCTTTTCATCAAAAAGCCTGCAACTCCTGGTATGGAAAATAAGAAAGGTGTTGTGCTACAAGCGCACATCGACATGGTTCCTCAGAAGAATGAAGATACCATTCATGACTTTACTACTGACCCTATTCTTCCCTATATCGATGGCGAATGGGTAACGGCGACGGGTACTACCTTAGGTGCTGATAATGGTATTGGTATGGCGTCATGCCTAGCTGTTCTTGCATCAAACGATATTGCCCATGGCCCAATTGAAGTACTGCTAACCATTGATGAAGAAGCGGGCATGACCGGTGCTTTTGGTTTGCAACAAGGCTGGCTTGAGGGGGACATCCTTCTTAATACCGATTCTGAGCAAGAAGGCGAAGTGTATATGGGTTGTGCCGGTGGCATTGACTCTAGCCTTGAATTCGCTATCGAGCGTGAAGATGCCCCGCAAGGCTCTGTGACTAAAAAACTGATCTTGAAAGGCTTGAAAGGCGGCCACTCTGGTTGTGATATTCACACTGGTCGTGGTAACGCGAACAAGTTGCTGGCACGTTTTCTTGCCGGCCACGCCGAAGAGCTAGAACTAAGACTGATTGATTTTACCGGTGGCAGCCTGCGCAATGCTATCCCTCGTGAAGGCTCTGTTACCCTTGCCCTGCCTCAAGCAAATGTAGCTAAGCTTGAAGAGCTGTACGCAGTTTACACTGACCTGCTTAAGGCCGAGCTAGGCGCTATTGAAACCAATCTGGTTACCTTTGTAGAAGATGCACCAGCTCAATTCGGTGTTTTCTCAACTCAAAGCCAGCAATCATTAGTTGCCGCGCTAAACGCATGTCCAAATGGCGTGATTCGCATGAGTGATGCCATTGAAGGCGTAGTGGAGACCTCTCTTAACCTTGGTGTGATCACCACAGAACAAGATAAGGTGACGGCGCTTTGCTTGATTCGCTCTCTTATCGACTCAGGTCGCAGCCAAGTGGAAAGCATGCTGACGTCTGTTGCGACACTGTCTGGTGCTAAGATCGCATTTTCTGGTGCGTATCCTGGTTGGAAGCCGGATGCAGATTCAGAAATCATGGCTATCTTCCGTGACATGTACCAAGAAGTGTATGGTCACAAACCCAACATTATGGTGATTCATGCCGGTCTTGAGTGTGGTCTGTTTAAGAAGCCTTATCCAAACATGGATATGGTGTCATTTGGCCCAACCATTAAATTCCCTCACTCTCCTGATGAGAAAGTGAAAATCGACACTGTTGATTTATTCTGGGAACAGATGGTGAACCTACTTAAGCATATCCCTGAAAAAGCATAAGTTTTCTCTGTTTCAGGCACTAGAAAGCCGAGCGTTTAGCTCGGCTTTCTTATATCTAGAGCAAAGCGTTATGCTTTAGTTGCTGCTAGTTCTTCAAGTTGAGAAAGCGTAGTTTCAGACATTAGCTCACCGTTGTAGTAGTAGCTAACTTTTTCGCCGTCACGTACACCCATGATCAATGCCTTGTCGCCATTGTTGTAGGTTACGTTCATTTGAATCGTATCTGCATCAATTGCTTCGAATGTAGATGATTCAACCTGACGCATAGAAATTGGGTCTAGAGGTGCTTCAGTCAGTGAAGGATCAAGGTCATCGTTCATGTTGTACATAGTCTTCACTTTCGAGTCGAAGATATGTGGCTTGCCATTGATTGGGTTTTTACCTGCCCAGAATTCGATGGAGTTAAAGATCAACGCATCCACCGCTACCGTTAGTGCGTATACAGGTGCAAGAAGCATGTTCACACCACCACGAGCGTAACGGTTATCAACCACTTCAAGGTTAAACTTCATTACGTAGCCAGTCACTGCGTTACTACCGATACAACCACTTAACGAAGCAGCAACAACTGCCAAACCTACTGCCTTTAAGCCAAATTTTTTCATGCTATGAATCCTTCAAATTTTTATAATGAAAAAGGTGATCTGCCTATCTAAAATAGCTGATTTTCAATTGTTTACAATAAAATAATTGAACTTGCTTGTAAGTTTAGTGTCAATTCCGTCTTCCCGACCTAGGAATCATATGTGAACCTAATAAATACACTCAACATCAAAAGGTTAGGTTAATAAATGCAAAGATTCAACAACTAAAGCTACAAATACCAAACACCAGCAACAAACCAGAAACTATTCGTAACTTATTAAATTTAGACACAAAAAAAAGCGACCTTTGCAGGTCGCTCTTGTATATAAATAAGACTATTAACGCTGTTTAGCCGATATTCTTACGAACGTTGCGGAACATGCGCATCCAAGCCGAATCTTCACCCCAAGACTCTGGAGCCCATGAGTTGGCTACGGTTCTAAATACACGCTCTGGGTGCGGCATCATAATAGTCACACGGCCATCTGCTGTAGTTAGACCTGTAATTGCGTTTGGTGAACCATTCGGGTTGTTCGGGTACTGCTGAGTCGCATTACCGTTATTGTCTACGTAACGCAGTGCAACCGTACCTGAGTTCTCAATCGCATTCAGATGAGCTGAATCTTTCACTTCAACTCGACCTTCACCATGAGATACAGCGATAGGCATACGAGAGCCCGCCATACCATCAAAGAACACAGAATCAGACTTCTGAACCTCAACCAAGCTAAAGCGAGCCTCAAAGCGCTCAGATTCATTACGTACGAATCGAGGCCAAAGGTCAGCACCAGGGATCAGCTCTTTAAGGTTAGACAGCATCTGACAGCCATTACATACACCTAGAGAGAAGGTATCTTCGCGGTTGAAGAAGCCTTCAAACTGGTCGCGAGCCGCTGAGTTAAACAGTACAGACTTAGCCCAGCCTTCACCAGCGCCTAGAACATCACCGTAAGAGAAGCCACCACAAGCCACAAGGCCTTGGTATTCTTCAAGTACCGCTTGGCCTGTTAGGATATCGCTCATATGGATATCAACAGAATCAAAGCCAGCACGGTCAAAGGCAGCAGCCATTTCTACATGAGAGTTGACACCTTGCTCACGCAAGATTGCCATCTTAGGCTTAACGCCTGTTGCAATGTATGGTGCCGCTACATCTTCACGGACATCGAAGGTTAGGTCTACGTTTAGGCCTGGGTCAGAATTATCTTTCTTCGCTGCAAACTCTTGGTCTGCACAAGCAGGGTTATCACGCAGTGCTTGCATCTTATGCGTCGTTTCAGCCCAGATAGTACGTAGTTCGATACGAGAGCGCTCTATGATTGCACTGCCGTTAGCAAAGATTTCAAAGCTGTCGCTTGCTTCAACACTGCCGATAACATGTGAACATGCTTCTAGGCCGTTTGCTGCCAATACTGCGCGCACTTGCTCAAGGTCTTCGTTCTTAACCTGAACAACCGCACCTAATTCTTCATTGAAGAGTGTCGCTAGCGTGTCTTCGCCTAGATCAGAGATGTCAGCTTTCATGCCACAGTGACCAGCAAACGCCATCTCAGCAAGGGTAACAAATAGACCGCCATCACCTTTATCGTGGTAAGCAACCAGCTTGTCGTCACGCACTAGGGTTTGCATCGCGTCAAAGAAGCCTTTTAGCTGCTCTGCATTATCCACATCAGCAGGCTTATCACCCAACTGCTTGTAAACCTGTGCCAGTGCTGTAGCACCCATGCGGTTCTTGCCATTGCCAAGGTCAACAAGGACTAGGCTAGACTCTCCTTTATCCGTGCGAAGCTGCGGAGTTACCGTCTTGCGCACATCTTCTACGCGACCAAATGCTGTGATAACCAGTGAAAGTGGAGAAGTCACTTCTTTGTCTTCACCATTCTCGTTCCACTTAGTCTTCATCGACATAGAGTCTTTACCCACAGGGATAGTCAGACCGAGTGCTGGACATAGCTCTTCACCCACAGCCTTCACTGCTTCATAAAGACCAGCATCTTCACCGGGGTGACCTGCTGGAGACATCCAGTTTGCTGAAAGCTTAATGCGTTTAATATCGCCAATGTCAGTACCCGCGATGTTAGTGAGAGACTCACCCACCGCTAAACGAGCTGAAGCGCCGAAGTCTAGCAGTGCCACTGGAGTACGCTCACCCATAGACATAGACTCGCCGTGGTAAGTGTCGTAGCTCGCTGCAGTCACAGCACAGTTCGCAACCGGTACCTGCCAAGGGCCAACCATTTGGTCGCGAGCGACTAGGCCCGTTACACTGCGGTCACCAATGGTGATTAGGAAGGTTTTCTCAGCAACGGTTGGTAGGCGAAGTACGCGATCAACCGCTTCGTTTAGCTCAATTCCATCGCGATTGATTGCCGGGCTTTCAACCTTCAGCGTTTGCGCGTCACGGTGCATCTTAGGTGTTTTACCTAACAAGATGTCCATTGGCATATCGATTGGTGTGTTATCGAAATGAGAATCTTCGAGTGTTAGCTGACGCTCTTCAGTTGCGATACCTACAACCGCGTACGGTGCACGTTCACGCTTACAGATAGCGTCAAACGCTGCCATGTTCTCATCCGCAACTGCCATTACATAGCGCTCTTGAGATTCGTTACACCAGATCTCTAGTGGGCTCATGCCCGGCTCATCGTTTGGCACATCACGCAGTTGGAATTTACCACCACGCTCGCCATCATCGACGAGTTCAGGTAGTGCGTTCGAGATACCGCCAGCACCCACATCGTGGATAAAGGCAATTGGGTTGTCATCGCCAAGCTGCCAACAACGGTCGATCACTTCTTGACAGCGACGCTCCATTTCAGGGTTTTCACGCTGAACAGAGGCAAAATCTAGGTCTTCTGCCGACTGACCAGACGCCATTGAAGAAGCAGCACCGCCACCAAGGCCGATGTTCATCGCAGGGCCGCCAAGTACGATTAGCTTAGCGCCTACAGGGATTTCTTTCTTCTGAACGTGCTCGTCACGAATATTACCCATACCACCAGCAATCATAATAGGCTTGTGGTAACCACGGATTTCTTCACCCGCGTGAGAGGTGACTTTTTCTTCGTAAGTACGGAAGTAACCCAATAGGTTTGGACGACCAAATTCGTTGTTGAATGCTGCGCCACCTAGGGGGCCTTCAGTCATGATGTCTAAAGCCGTAACGATACGGCCTGGCTTACCAAAGTCCGTTTCCCATGGCTGCTCAAAACCTGGAATACGTAGGTTTGATGTGGTGAAACCCACTAGACCCGCTTTTGGCTTACCACCAATACCGGTCGCGCCTTCATCACGAATCTCACCACCAGAACCGGTTGAAGCACCTGGCCAAGGAGAGATTGCTGTTGGGTGGTTATGGGTTTCAACCTTCATCAAGATGTGTGCATCTTCATGATTGTAAGAGTATTGACGAGTCTCTGGGTTCGGGAAGAAACGACCCACTTTAGAGCCTTCCATAACCGCTGCGTTGTCTTTGTATGCAGACAGAACGTGGTCAGGGGTAACTTCCATGGTGTTTTTGATCATCTTGAACAGTGACTTGTCTTGAACTACGCCGTCAATTGTCCAATCTGCGTTGAAGATCTTATGACGACAGTGCTCAGAGTTTGCTTGAGCAAACATCATCAATTCAATATCGTTAGGGTTACGACCTAGTGTATTAAAGCTATCAACTAGGTAATCAATTTCATCTTCCGCTAGCGCAAGACCCAAGTTTACATTGGCGTCTTCTAGGGCTTTGCGGCCACCGGCTAGTACATCGACAACAGTATGCGGCGCTGGCTCTGCAACAGTGAATAGTGCAGCAGCTTGTTCCATCTCACCAAAGACCACTTCCATCATGCGGTCATGTACCAATGCTTTTACAGCCTTGGTTTGTGCTTCATCCAAAGCAACAGATGTTTCAACATAGTATGCCGTACCACGCTCTAGACGCTTAACCTTGTCCAAGCCACAGTTATGAGCAATATCTGTAGACTTAGAAGACCAAGGAGAGATAGTGCCTGGGCGAGGAGTCACAAGCACTAAAGTGCCTTGTGGTTCATGCTCTTCGATCGTTGGACCATAAGTAAGCAGCTTTTCAAGCTTCTCTGCCTCTGACGCGTCAAGTTCTGCACTCACGTCTGCAAAATGCATAAACTCAGCATAAATACCTGTTACTGGCAGGTCTTGTTCACGGCAAAGTTCTAGTAGTTTTTGTACACGAAACTCAGAAAGAGCTGGGGAGCCACGCAAAATTCTCATGTGCTTAGGTCTCTTTGATGATGGATTAAAGATAATATTCAAATAAAAACAATAACTTAATTAAATTATCCATCTTTATTTCAATATTACCTGGGTTGTTTCGGGCGTATTATAAAGCAAATCTTTTTGTGAAGTAACACAAAAAGCAACCGTTTGCGCAAATTTTTGCGTCAAGGTATCTCTGATGGATACATCGTGAGGTCAAACCCTCAGATGCGAATACAGTTTGCTCATGATTCTAGTTTCACTTCCCCGGTGATAAGGGGTTTGATATAAAGGGCGAAGCGTTAAAAAAAATCCCCCTTATTATTCGGAGTTGTCCCGCACAATGCGCACGTCAGTGTTAACTAAATTCTCCCTGCTAATGGCCTCGTTCATAGCCTTACTTTCTGTCACTGGCTGTCAGTACGAAACCGACACTAAGAACGAATTGCAACAGATCAAAGACCGAGGTGTGCTGCGCGTTGGAACGCTAAACAATCAACTCTCCTATTATATCGGCCCTGATGGCCCCACCGGCTTAGAGTATGAGCTAGCGTCAGAGTTTGCGAAGCAACTTGGCGTTCGTTTGGAGATCAAACCTGCCTATCGCCTCTCTGAGCTATTCCCTGCATTAAGAAATGGCGAGGTCGACATTGTTGCGGCAGGCCTTACTCAGGCACCTAACCGAGTTAAAGCGTTTAGAGCGGGACCGGCTTATTACTACGTCAGCCAGCAAGTGGTCTACAAAAAAGGCACTTGGCGCCCTCGCAACCTAGACCAGCTCATTGAAAGCGGTGAATCCATTACTGTGGTTAAAGGATCGCATTTTGAGCAGACCCTCTTGGATCTTGCGAAGGAGCATCCTGATCTTAAATACGAGATCACCGATAGCTATGATATTAATGATTTGCTAAAACAAGTCTCGCAAGGCGAGCGTCTATTTACAGTCGCCGATTCTATTGAGCTTTCCATTACTCAACGTATCTACCCTAATATCGCACTCGCGTTTGAATTGACAGAAGACCAACCTACGTCTTGGTTCTTGCGCAGAGGCGCAGACGAGAGCCTTTATGCTCTGGTTTTAGAGTTCTTTGGCGACATTCAACAAAATGGTCAATTACAGCTAATAGAAGAGAAGTACTTTGGGCATATCGAAGACTTTGATTATGTCGATACTCGCGCGTTTGTGCGCGCCTTAGACAGCAAGCTGCCTAAATGGGAACCTCTCTTTCAAAAGTATGCCGGTGAGTTTGACTGGCGCTTAATCGCAGCCCTTGCGTATCAAGAGTCGCATTGGAACCCAGATGCAAAATCGCCGACAGGCGTGCGTGGCATGATGATGTTGACCCTACCCACTGCTAAAAGTGTGGGTGTCACCGATCGCCTTGACCCTGAACAGTCGATTCGAGGCGGTGCTGATTACTTGAGAAAGATCGTTAATCGCATTCCCGATAGTATCAATCAGCATGAAAAGATCTGGTTTGCTTTAGCCTCTTACAACGTTGGCTATGGGCACGTAATGGATGCAAGACGCATAACCAAAGCACAAGGTGCCGACCCTGATCTGTGGAGTGATGTGAAAACGCGCCTACCTTTGCTTCGTAAAAAGGGGTACTACGAGTACACACGCTACGGCTATGCCCGTGGTGATGAGGCTCTCAATTATGTGGAAAATATTCGTCGTTACTATCAAAGCATCATTGGACATATTGATCAGCGTGACAATGCCAATGTAGAAACCAACACCGATGGCCTGATGGTGATAGAAGCCCTAGAGTCTGCAAGGTCTGAGGCTTCTGAAACACTCAGCGATGAAAGTGAATCCGCCACCGAGGAATAGAGAGAGATAGCTCACAAATTAAATTCAACTGAACAATCGTTTGCGTTTATTTGCGATCTAGATCCTATGTTTAGATTCATATTATAGTAACAATCATGTTCTATATATGTGTAGTGCAAACATCGAAACGTCAGTGATTGTTTGCTTACATGAAGTTCATAGGAGATTGTTCGTTGAAACTAAAAAGAAAGCTATCTAAGAAATTATCAAATAGCACTGTTTCAGCTAACCGTCGTAAGCGTATGCTAGCCAATAACAAGAAGAAGCTTCTTTGGCGAAACCGTTCTTACGTAACGTTAGCGTTGTAGTAAAACTGAAAGCAAACATTTGGCGCAAAGAAGTTGAATGTTTGCCTAATCCCCCTTCTGCTCTGCCTCTCTTTTCAAACGCTTTAACTCTTTCTGCTCTTTCCTGCGCCTTTTAAAAAACGCCTGCAATTGTTCTCTGCATTCTACTTCCATCAAACCCGATTCAACCGTGGCATAGTGATAAGCCGCTTGGCTTTCAAATAGATCAAGCACCGTTCCTGCCGCCCCAGCCTTAAGATCCTGCGCACCAAACACAATACGTTTTACTCGGCTGTGTAATAAGGCACCTGCACACATAGGGCAAGGCTCAAGAGTGACGTATAAGGTGGTATCAAGCAGTCGATAATTTTGCAAAGCCTCACCGGCCTTTCGCAGTACCTGGATCTCAGCATGAGCGGTCGCATCGTGAGCGCCAATACAACGGTTCCAGCCTTCAGCAATGATTTCATTATCTCTTACCAGAACCGCGCCTACCGGCACCTCGCCTTCATCTTCTGCATTTTGCGCAAGCTCTATAGCACGCTGCATATAATGATGGTCTTGTTCAGAAAAGGATGGAGTGTTTATTTCGCTCATATCAAGGCCTACGAATTAATTTGAGGGCAATGTACCCTGAGCCAGTTTCGCGCTCAAGAATTCAATTGCCATTTTGACTTTAGGTGAAAGATGACGGTTTTGCGGATACAGCGCCCAGATAGGCTCTCGCTCACAGCGATAATCAGGGAGCAGCTCTACTAGGTTGTTCTTTTCTATATGCGACGCCACATAGAAGTCAGGAAGCTGAACTACACCTCGCCCTTGCAAGGCAGCTGCAGTAAGGACATTTCCGCTATTGCATCGAAAGCTCCCTCTCATCGTAAGGTTGAGCTTTTTGTTATTTTCCAGAAAACGCCAGGTAGAAGAGGAGCTCAACAGGCAATCATAGTCAGCCAACTGAGAAGGATGTGGTACTTCTCCATGCTCAGCAATATAGTCAGGGCTTGCGCACACATATTGCTGACGCTCTGAGAGCTTCTTTGCAATGAGAGTGGAGTCTGGAAGCTCGCCGATACGAATCGCAATATCGAATTTATCAGCGATGAGGTCTAGCCTATCGTTACTCAATTGCAAATCCAGCTCGAGCTGAGGGTAAAGTGCAACAAACTCCATTAGCAAGGGCGCTATCACCGATTCTCCATAGGTAGTGGGCGCCGTGATCCGTAAACGGCCGATAGGCAAAGAGTGCGATTCGGTAACCTCTCTTTCTGCTTCTGCCAGTCCATCAAGTAGCATACGGCAATGTTCAGCATACCCTAAGCCAATATCAGTCACCGACACTCTGCGCGTCGTTCTATGTACCAACTTGACGCCTAGTCGAGCTTCTAAAGCGGATAATCTACGACTGATCTGAGCAACAGAGGTATCGAGTGCGAGAGCAGCCTTAGTGAAACTTTCACTATCCGCCACAGCAACGAACTCTTCAATGCCTTCCCACTGACTCATTATTACACCTGCGTAAAAGTGATTTTCAAAAAGGCTAGTTTATCATCATAAAAGAAACAATATAATCGTTCTCATAGTCTAAAGTTTTAACTAACTCTTTCGCCAATAGGAAATCACTATGACCGACCAATTTATCAAATCACGCGCAGCTGTTGCTTGGGGACCAAACCAACCACTGAAGATGGAAGAAGTGGATGTTATGTTGCCAAGAAAAGGCGAGGTTCTGGTTAAGATCATCGCAACCGGCGTGTGTCATACCGATGCATTTACTCTATCGGGCGAAGATCCAGAGGGTATCTTCCCATCAATTCTGGGCCATGAAGGTGGCGGTGTTGTAGAGATGGTCGGCGAAGGCGTCACCAGTGTGTCTGTAGGTGATCATGTAATACCTCTTTACACCGCAGAGTGTGGCGAGTGTAAATTCTGTAAATCAGGTAAAACCAACCTATGCCAAGCGGTACGCGAAACCCAAGGTAAGGGCTTGATGCCAGATGGCACAACGCGCTTCTATAAAGATGGTCAGCCTATTTATCACTATATGGGCTGCTCTACCTTCTCTGAGTACACAGTACTACCAGAGATCTCTTTGGCAAAAGTGAACAAAGATGCCCCTCTTGAAGAGGTGTGTTTACTCGGTTGTGGTGTTACCACAGGTATGGGTGCGGTATTAAATACAGCCAAGGTAGAAAAAGGCGATAACGTGGCTATCTTTGGTCTTGGCGGTATCGGTCTGTCGGCGATCATCGGCGCAAAAATGGCAGGAGCTAATCGCATCATCGGCGTTGATATCAACGAGAGTAAGTTTGAACTTGCAAAACAGTTAGGCGCGACAGACTGCATCAACCCGAAAAATTACGACAAACCAATCCAAGAAGTGATCGTCGATATGACTGATGGCGGTGTTGAGTACTCATTTGAATGTATCGGGAATGTCGATGTGATGCGTTCGGCTCTTGAGTGTTGTCACAAGGGTTGGGGCGAATCCGTTATCATTGGTGTTGCCGGTGCAGGGCAAGAGATCTCTACTCGTCCATTTCAGTTAGTCACTGGGCGCGTATGGCGCGGCAGTGCATTTGGCGGGGTGAAAGGCCGCTCTGAACTGCCTGAGATTGTAAATCGCTATATGGCTGGCGAGTTTGGCCTGCAAGAGTTCATCACCCACACTATGGGCCTTGAAGACATCAACGAAGCCTTTGACCTAATGCACCGAGGTGAAAGTATTCGAACAGTAATCCATTTCGATAAATAACCGCAGTAATAGCGGCGCTATATCTAGGATGTAGCGCCGCTTTTTTATTTTGGGAACCCTTTATGAGCATCAACAAAATCAATGAAACAAAAGTCTTTGGTGGGTTACATCAACGATTTACTCATCAATCCAGCGCTACACAATGTGAGATGACCTTTGCCATCTTCTTACCCCCGCAGGCCGAGCAACACCCTGTTCCTGTGCTCTACTGGCTATCAGGACTCACCTGCACCGATGAAAACTTCATGCAAAAAGCCGGGGCATTTCGTAAGGCCGCTGAGCTGGGTATTGCTATCGTCGCTCCCGACACTAGCCCTAGAGGTGACTCAGTGCCCGATGATAGCGACAAAGCCTATGACTTCGGACTAGGAGCTGGGTTTTACTTAAACGCCACCGAGGCGCCTTGGAAAGCACACTATCAGATGTACTCCTATGTGGTCGATGAACTGCCAGCCTTAATTGAGTCGCAGTTTCCAGTCACCCACAAAAAAGCGATCTCGGGACACAGCATGGGCGGTCATGGCGCCTTGACCATAGGGCTGAAGAATCAAGACAAATACCAATCAATCTCAGCGTTTAGTCCTATTACCAACCCGACTGAGTGCCCTTGGGGCATCAAGGCGTTCTCTAACTACCTAGGTAATGATCAAGCGCAATGGCAAGACTATGACGCGTGTAAGCTGCTGGCAAAGCACGGCTGTCAATTGCCGATTCTTGTTGACCAAGGTGATGCTGATGGCTTCTTAGAAGAGCAGCTGAAGCCTAACCACCTTATTGATGTGGCCGCACAGCAGCAACTGGACTTTGAGCTTCGTATGCAGGCTGGCTATGACCATAGCTATTTCTTTATCTCAAGCTTTATCGACGATCATCTAGCCTTCCACGCTAAACACCTGTAATACCAACCCGTAGAAACAACAAAGCCCGCCTAAATAGGCGGGCTTTTCTTTTATCTATAAGTCACTTACATGGTGTAAGTGTAAGGTGCTTGGATACCTAGTGGAATACCAAGAGCCCAGTAAGCTAGCAAGAAGATAGTCCAACCAATCAGCATTGCGATTGAGAATGGCATCATTAGAGAAGCTAGGGTACCGATACCTGTGTTCTTAACGTAGCGTTGGCAATAAACCACAACTAGAGGGAAGAACACCATTAGTGGAGAGATGATGTTAGATACAGAATCACCCACACGGTATGCAGCCTGTGATAGCTCAGGAGAGATACCTACCGCCATCAGCATTGGAACTAGGATAGGACCAATCAGTGCCCACTTAGCCGATGCAGAACCTACAAGAAGGTTAACCATCGCTGTCAGTAGAATCATGCCAACAACCGTTGCTTCACCTGGAAGGTTCATCGCTTTTAGGCCTTCAGCGCCGTATAGCGCTAGCATAGTACCGATGTTTGATTGACCAAACGCCACTAGGAACTGAGCACAGAAGAATGACATTACCATGTACGCACCCATAGTGTTCATGGTGTCAGACATAGATTTGATGACGTCGTTGCTGCTAGAGAACTTACCTACCACTCGGCCATATACGATGCCAGGAATGATGAATAGGATGAAGATCAATGGAACAATTGACTGCATGATCGGCGCAGAGAATGCGGTGATCTCACCTTCAGGAGAACGCAGTGCAGAGTTCTCAGGCATGATTGCAAATACAAGTAGTGCAATACCCGCGATCATTGACCAACCAGCGTATTTGAATGCTTTCGCTTCTAGCTCAGTCATAGAGCCAAGATCAGGTGCTTCTTCAGCGTCTTCATCTACTTTAGTGGTCGCGTTTAGGCGAGGTTCGATGATGCGCTCAGTAACAAACCAACCGATAGCAACAATCAATACTGAAGATAGGCCAGTGAAGTAGATGTTTGCTAGTGGGTTAACAATGTATTCAGGGTCTAGAACGTTTGCCGCCGTCTGAGTAAAGCCAGCTAGAAGCGGGTCGATACCAGAAGGAATAAAGTTCGCAGAGAAACCACCAGATACACCTGCAAATGCAGCTGCAATACCCGCTAGAGGGTGACGACCCGCAGCGTGGAAGATGATACCACCTAGTGGGATAACCAATACGTAGCCAGCATCTGCTGCTGTGTGAGACACGATAGCAACAAGGATAAGCATTGGAGTAAGAAGTTTAGCTGGCGTGAAGCTCAACATCTTCTTTAGACCCGTAGTGATGAAGCCAGAAGAATCTGCTACACCAACACCCAACATTGCAACCAGAACGATACCTAAAGGAGCAAAGCCAGTGAAGGTCGTTACCATGTTCGCAAGGAAGTGAGCCAACGCATCACCGGTTAATAGGTTTGTAATCTCAAGAGGATCACCGGTGCGCGGGTTGATTAGGTCAAACGAGACATTAGAAAGTAGGGCTGAAAAAACCCAAACTATGATTAATGCCCAAAAGAATAAGATAGCTGGATCTGGGATCTTATTACCTGCTTTTTCTATCAGGTTTAAGAAGCGATCCATGCCACCTTGTTTAGGTGCTGTGTTTGCTGCTTGGTTGCTCATTAGATTACCGCTCTGTGACTTTTACAAAAATGTAAAATGCTAAAAAATTGGTATTATTTTTATTAGGGCGCACATTTTACCCAAACTAATGCGAAAAAACAGAATCTAAGTTTGCAAAATGAGGTGTCTGGCGCTTATTTTGCACCCAGTTAACAAGTGCAAAATAATCCCATTACAGGTAAATCTACAATTAATCCACAAACGCAACCGAGCGGTTACCTAAACGATACTTTATGTATTAATATCGTTGATTATTACTCTCTGCAACATTTGATGGCTGGCAGTTAATATAGAGTTAATGAAATGCTACCCAAGTGGATATCGCAACAGATTCAGGCTGACCCCATGGATTGACCCAACTAGCAGCAACCTCTAGCTTGGTCCCCAATACGCCCACAGATGATGTTTGATTACTGCTAGAGAGCGTCATATCAACACTGAGCTCTTCTAGCCCTGGCCACTGCGAGTCGATGGCAGTGCCTGCAATCGTCATAATGCGGGCGTACTCCAAATAGTTTTCCATATGATGCAGTACAAGTAAGGATTGCTCTGCGTGCTTCGACTCTCTTTGCAAAAACACACCACCTTGAATCAAACTCAGCGACAGCAGTGACACCAAAGCGACGGATACCAATACCTCAAGCATGGAAGCCCCCAACTCCCTGAAAGAACAATTAGAAGTCACGCCAACTGCCTTTGAGCCATTCTCGCTTAGCAAACCTAAATCTAGACGTCATAAGATGCGCTTCATTTTCCACAACCTCTAGGACGCCTTGCTCAAGCAAAATCGGCGCTGAAAGCTCTAAAAACAATCCCCCCTCAATCTTTGGATTTTCGACAATACTAACCTCAAAGCTTTCCTCAAGAGAGTGCCAGATTACGATGACTCCCTGTAGCGTTTGACTGCCAGAAAGAGCCAAGTCGCCGCCAACAAACAATAGAAAAAATGGCTCACTTGAGGATAAAGCGGTTAATTGGTCCCAATGATAAGTGCTAATAGAGCAATGGCCAATAATGACGAAACTGCGAGCACCATTCGCACTTTTCAGTAAAAGATCATCACCGCAGGCCTGCTTTGACGTCACTTCAATTTCTTCCCCCCAACGCGGTTTTAAGAGGTTGAGATCCGTATATCCAAAGAAATGCGAAACCACCGATGGTCCAACGAATATCGAAGATCCCAATATGCCCTGAGGTAAAGCCTGATTTGAGGCAATGGCCGCATCATATTCCATCTCCCCAAGCGTCATTACAGCGCTACTGGCTATACTCCCTTGGTCTGCTTGAAGCTTAAATTGGTTCTTCGTCTCTTGGGCTTCAACCGACAAGTTTGTGTTGCCATCTTGCGCGCATTGCACTGTTGGGAGTGTTTGTAGCGAGATGGTATATATAGCCAAGCAATTGATGGCCGACTCAAGTTGCCAATCGAGGTTCAGCCGCTTGTGATGCAGGTGAGCTTGCCACTTCATTGAATCGGTCAAATAGCGAGAGTTATCTAAAGCGATAAACCCCATCACAAATAGAGTAACTAGCACCATAAAGAGTGCATACCCTCTACTGTGATGCATCGCCATCTACTTGCATATTACGTGATGCCACATAGATAATATTGGCTCTAGGAGACTCTCCTTTTAGCGCTATGGCATAGTCAATGCGCAGCAAACTTCCGTCATCAGTAGCCTTGGTAACCTCAAAGTCTCTCATAGATAAAAGCTTGTCGTTCAACATCGAAAAGTTGATGGCGTTAGAACAGGTATCGAGCAAGGGTAGTTCGGACCCGTGAGAGCCAGCGCAATACTTGAGTTTGTCTGCAGCGCATCTCGCCAAATTGATACTCGACGATACTCTCCTGCTTCATCTTTGTAACCCAGAGAGATTTTTGCTCCTTGTATCTCGATGCCAGAAGATTGTGCGTACCCAGCCCTTCTTACTTCACCTCTTAGGTAAGTAGCTAGATGATGGCTGGCAATGAGCAGTTGCGTGCGCTTGATTTGCTGTGACAACAACTGTTGTTGGTGCACAAATAAGGTAGAAGAAGAGAGCAACAGCAAACTGGACAGGCTAAGCCCGAGAACCAACTCAAGCAGTGATAGACCGCTTTGTGCCCTTAGCATGTGCTATAGCCATAAGTACGTTCACCGGCAGCGCAAATCCTGATTCTTCCAGTAATGTCATGGTAGATCACTTTGATTTTGCTCTCTGAATCTAGCCAAACACTGATATTGCCGTTGCCCGATGGTCTGCCGGTTAGGCCTGAAAATCGCAGCGCTGTTGCGGTCGAGCTTAGAGAAACATCGGAGAGGATTTGCGGGTTAATCGCCTTATTGAATATGGAAGATGCAGTACGTGCATCGGCGTCTGCATGAAGGGCGATATAACTATTACTTGGTGTTGATTGAATATGAAGCCATAGGTCCTTTTTCATCCCATAGGCGGCATCTCGCCCCGCAATAAAAGCGGTATGAACTTGAGCTACCGCGCGCTTCATTTTGAAATTATCAAGTTGCTGTTTAACTGGGCTAACTACCCACTGGCCTGTTATCCCCAGTAACAAACAACACACCAATACCTCGATAAGAGAGTAACCCTTAATGCTCTTGATTGTCGTGTTCATAACCGAACACTAGTTGCTTCTATAACGGTGGTAAATCTGACAAAAGAATCTTAGGGGATAAGACGCAAAAACTCATACTTCTACTGGTACAAAAAAGGCCAACACTAGGTTGGCCTTTACAAATCAAACGCTAATCAATACTTAGCTGGTTAGGTCATCAAAGAATTTTTTAACTCCGTCGAAGAAGCCTTCAGACTTTGGCTTATGCTTGTTAGCCGCTTCTCCGCCGCAAGACTCTTCAAACTCTTTAAGCAGTTCTTTCTGACGAGCGTTCAGCTTAACTGGCGTCTCAACAACTAGCTTCACGATCAAGTCACCTTGTGGACCGCCACGAACGCCTTTCACACCCTTACTGCGCATACGGAACATACGGCCCGTTTGCGTTTCAGCAGGAACCTTCAGGCTTACACGTCCGTCTAGAGTAGGAACTTCTACTTCGCCACCCAGAGCGGCCATAGTGAAGCTAACTGGAACTTCGCAATACAAGTTGCTGCCGTCACGCTCAAAGATATGGTGCTCTTTAACGTGTACTTGAACATACAGATCGCCCGCAGGAGCGCCGTGTTCACCCGCTTCACCCTCGCCTGATAGGCGGATACGATCGCCCGTATCTACGCCAGCCGGGATCTTAACGTTAAGTGATTTAGTTTTGTGCTTACGACCTTCACCATGACACGAGTCACACGGGTCTTTAATGATTTTGCCTTTACCGTGACAGGTAGGACAGGCTTGCTGTACAGCAAAGAAGCCTTGACGCATTTGAACCTGACCATGACCATGACAGGTGCCACACGTCTGAGCAGAAGAACCTTTCTTCGCGCCCGAACCATCACACACTTCACAGCCTACTAGCGTAGGAACTTCGATCTCTTTTGAGCAACCACGAACCGCTTCTTCAAGGGTCAGTTCCATGTTGTATCGTAGGTCAGCGCCACGTTGTGCGCGCTGTTGACCGCCGCCACGACGGCCGCCACCAAAGATATCACCAAACACATCACCGAAGATGTCGCCAAAATCAGCACCGCCGCCGCCACCAAAGCCGCCGCCGCCCATGCCACCTTGTTCAAAGGCTGCATGACCATACTGGTCGTAGGCTGCGCGTTTTTGAGAGTCAGTAAGGACCTCGTACGCCTCTTTAACCTCTTTAAACTTCTCAGACGCGCCATCGTCACCTTGGTTGCGATCCGGGTGGAACTTCATTGCAAGGCGTTTGTATGCTTTCTTGATATCACGCTCAGAAGCGTCTCGGCTTACGCCCAGTACTTCGTAAAGATCACGTTTAGACATGTGTTTCGTCACCAAATTGTTTACTGCAAGCGGCTTGGCCGCCTAGTGTTTATATCGATATAGATGGAGGTTCTAGGTTCTAGGTTCTAGGTTCTAGGTTCTAGGTTCTAGGTTCTAGGTTCTAGGTTCTAAAAATATCATCTATAGCGACAGCTATTATTACAAACAGAAGGGCGTTAAGGTTTCCCTAAACGCCCATAAGCTACTGTTAGAATAGAAAAAGTTATTTTCTAAACTAGAGCGAGTTATCCATAGAAGGCAGTACCTTCATCGTGAATTCACTCGCTATAGTGTCGAGAATTATTTTTTCTCGTCTTTCACTTCTTCAAACTCAGCATCAACAACATCGTCGTCTTGAGACTGTTGTTGGCCAGCGTCAGCACCTTGTGCTTGCTGTGCTTGAGCTTGCTGTTGAGCAATTTCCATTAGCTTTTGAGCCGCAGTCATTAGCGCTTGAACTTTAGCGTCGATTGCTTCTTTGTCATCACTAGACTTAACTTCTTCTAGCTCAGTGATAGCTGCTTCGATCTTAGTCTTCTCTTCAGCAGGAAGTGCGTCGCCCGCTTCTTCAATTTGCTTGCGAGTACCGTGGATCATTTGGTCAGCTTGGTTGCGTACAGTCACTAACTCTTCGAACTTCTTATCCGCTTCTTTGTTAGCTTCTGCTTCTTGTACCATTTTCTCGATATCGTCGTCGCTTAGACCGCCAGACGCTTGGATAGTGATCTTCTGCTCTTTGTTAGTCTGCTTGTCTTTCGCAGAAACGTGCAGGATACCATCCGCATCAAGGTCGAAGGTTACTTCGATTTGAGGCATACCACGTGGTGCAGGCTGAATGCCTTCTAGGTTAAATTGACCTAGAGATTTGTTGTAAGACGCTTGCTTACGCTCACCTTGAAGAACGTGGATAGTTACCGCGTTCTGGTTGTCTTCTGCTGTAGAGAAAACTTGGTTCGCTTTCGTTGGGATAGTCGTGTTCTTCTCAACTAGCTTAGTCATTACGCCACCCATAGTCTCGATACCTAGAGACAGTGGAGTTACGTCAAGTAGAAGTACGTCAGTTACGTCGCCCGCAAGTACACCACCTTGAACTGCAGCACCCATTGCTACTGCTTCGTCAGGGTTAACGTCTTTACGTGGCTCTTTGCCGAAGAACTCAGTTACCTTAGCTTGAACCATAGGCATACGAGTCTGACCACCTACTAGGATTACGTCAGTGATTTCGCCTACAGATAGGTCAGCATCCGCTAGAGCAACTTTAAGTGGCTCAAGAGAACGTTGAACTAGGTCTTCAACTAGAGCTTCTAGTTTCGCACGCGTTACTTTAACGTTCATGTGCTTAGGACCAGTCGCGTCAGCAGTAACGTAAGGTAGGTTTACGTCAGTTTGAGTAGTAGAAGAAAGCTCAATTTTCGCTTTTTCTGCTGCCTCTTTAACACGCTGCATCGCTAGAGGATCAGCTTTAAGGTCGATACCTTGCTCTTTTTTGAACTCGTCAACCAAGTAGTTGATCATGCGGTTATCGAAGTCTTCACCACCAAGGTGAGTGTCACCGTTAGTTGCTAGAACTTCAAACGTCTTCTCGCCTTCAACTTCGTCGATTTCGATGATAGAGATATCGAATGTACCACCACCAAGGTCGTAAACTGCGATAGTGCGATCGCCACCAGACTTGTCTAGGCCGTATGCTAGAGCAGCAGCTGTTGGTTCGTTGATGATACGCTTAACTTCAAGACCTGCGATACGACCAGCATCTTTAGTTGCTTGACGCTGTGCATCATTAAAGTAAGCAGGAACTGTGATTACAGCGCCAGTTACTTCTTCACCAAGGAAGTCTTCTGCAGTCTTCTTCATTTTCTTAAGAACTTCAGCAGATACTTGAGGAGCAGCCATTTTTTGGCCTTTCGCTTCTACCCATGCATCACCGTTGTCAGCCTTAACAATTTTGTAAGGCATGATTTCGATGTCACGCTGAACTTCTTCGTCTTCAAAACGACGACCGATTAGACGCTTGATTGCAAATAGCGTGTTTTCTGGGTTGGTTACTGCTTGACGTTTAGCAGGTTGGCCAACCAAAGTCTCGCCGTCTGTGTATGCGATTACAGATGCGGTTGTGCGCTCACCTTCCGCGTTTTCGATTACGCGTGGCTTTTCACCGTCTAGAACTGAAACGCATGAGTTAGTTGTACCTAAGTCAATACCAATGATTTTACCCATCAGGCTATCTCCAAAAATTTGATTATTTGTTTCTTTACTACCCCATAAGTGGGGATGCTTAGCTTGGATTCAACCCCAAGCTACAAATTAGTTAGTAGCAGTTAGCTTATGTTTAATTGCTCTGCACCATAGATAGGGTCTGGATTCTTTGTTTCAAGACTTGGGCAGAAAAAAAAACAAAAAAAGAGGCTGAAAACAGCCTCTTTTTAAAACTTGATGCTTTGGACGCTTATTTAGCAACCATTACCATCGCAGGGCGAACCACGCGGCCGTTAAGCTCATAACCCTTCTGCAATACGATAGTTACGGTATTGCTTTCATGATCTGGGCTTTCAACCATAGATACTGCATTGTGCAGTTCAGGGTTAAATGCTTCGCCAACTGGGTTAATTTCCACTAGACCGTTTTTAGAAACAACATCAGTAAATGATTTATGTGTCATTTCGATGCCTTCAAGGAATGGCTTAACCACTTCGTTCTCAGAGTCTGCCGCTTCCATTGCACGCTCTAGGTTATCAATAACCGGTAGCAACTCTTCAGCAAACTTGTTGATCGCAAATTTACGAGCTTTAGATACCTCTTGCTCTGTGCGGCGACGCATGTTCTCAACTTCTGCTTTAGCGCGAATAACGCTGTCTTGCTGTTCTTTAAGGCGCATCTCTGTTTGAAGCAATGCGGCTTCTAGTTGAGCAACCTTAGATTCTTCCACTTCTGCGTCAGTTTCTTCGTTCCACTCGATGTCACCTTCACCACCGATCACTTCAGCTTCTTCAGTCACTTCTTCTGCAACTTGTTCAGCTTCATTGGCCGCTTGTGCTAGTTCTTCTTCATTAATCTTGTTTTCTTTATCGCTCATGATCTCTCCGACGCGGATACGCATATTCCTGAAAGTGCTATTATTTTGACAGAAATGCATCCACAAAAAATTAGCATCTGAATTCAACTTGCCTTTATTATGGGGATCATCGTTTCTGAATCAAGCCTAACCATTTATTTTGGGACTAAAATGAGCAAGCATTTCTCTACAATCGCTATTTTGGGTAAACCTCGCGACATCAGTGCCATCCAGACTCACCATGAGATCTATCATTGGCTTGCTGAAAAAGACTATCGCATTCTTATTGATGACCGACTACAAGAGTTGTTGCCCGAATTAGACGACAAGGTCTTTAGCAACCTAATGCAAATAGGCAAAGAGGCCGACTTAGCTATTGTAGTCGGAGGTGACGGAAACATGCTAGGCGCTGCTCGTGTTCTGTCTAGATTTGATATTTCGGTCATTGGTGTCAACAAGGGCAATCTTGGATTCCTGACCGATTTAGACCCCGATAACTTCAAAGCACCCTTAGAAGAAGTCCTAGACGGCCATTACCTCACAGAACAGCGCTTTCTTTTAGAAACTGAGATACATCGTCACGGTCTGGTAAAAAGCCAAAATGCGGCGCTCAACGAAGCAGTGCTTCACCCTGGTAAAGTGGCTAATATGATTGAGTTCGAGGTGTATATCGACAACTCTTTTGCCTTCTCACAGCGTTCTGACGGCTTGATACTCTCAACGCCAACCGGTTCTACTGCCTACTCTCTCTCTGGCGGTGGTCCAATCCTATCCCCAAGCCTAAACACCATCTCCTTGGTGCCTATGTTTCCTCATACGTTATCAAGCCGTCCGCTAGTAGTGGATGGGAATCGTCGTATTAAGTTGGTATTAGCTCCGGATAACCGTGGCACCCAAGAGGTGAGCTGTGACGGGCAGATTTCATTGCCTGTAGAGCCTGGTGATGAGATACACATTTATCGTAGTGATAATGTACTGCAACTTATCCATCCAAAAGACTACAGCTACTACCATGTACTGCGAGAGAAATTGGGCTGGTCGAGCAAACTTTTTTAAGCCAGCACACAAAAAACAACAAAAATCTATTTGAGTGACTTTACTGTATGTAAAACCAGTATATACTGTTTCCATATACAGTGTTTCATTCTATGGATTTTTGTATGTTAGCTCATCTTAGTGTTAATAATTTCGCCATTGTAAAATCGCTACAAATTGAACTTCAGCCAGGCATGACCACCATTACGGGTGAGACAGGTGCTGGTAAATCTATTGCTATCGACGCCTTAGGTCTGTGCTTGGGAAGCCGCTCTGATTCGGGCATGGTACGCCAAGGTGAAGACAAGGTAGACCTGTGCGCCAGCTTCATGATTGAGAGCAACCTCAGTGCACAACGTTGGCTAGAAGACAACGAACTTACCGATGGTGAGGAATGCATTTTACGTCGAGTTATTGGCAAAGATGGTCGCTCTCGCGCCTTCATTAATGGCAATCCTGTGCCTGTTTCTCAGCTTAAGAGCTTAGGCCAGACACTGGTGAGCATCCATGGGCAACACGCCCACCACCAATTGCTTAAAAAAGAGTATCAACTCACCTTACTCGATCAGTATGCTGGGCATCAAAGCTTACTGAATAATGTTCAAAAGCATTACCAAGCCTGGCGCCAAGCCGATAACACGCTCAAGCAAACCATTCAAAATGGTCAACAAAATCTTGCCCAAAAGCAGCTACTTGAATACCAAATTAAAGAGCTAGATGAATTAGCCCTTCTAGAAAATGAGTTCAGCGAGCTGGAAGACGAACACAAAAAACTATCCAACAGCGGTGAGCTTCTGTCATTAACTCAACAAAGCCTTGATGTGATTAACGACAATGACGATGTTAATGCCATTGCCCTACTGCACAATGTGATACATCAAACCCAGCAATTAGGTGAACTAGACAGCTCCCTTTCAGGCATCAGCGAAATGCTCAACGAAGCCTTGATCCAGATGGAAGAGGCGAGTAGTGAACTGCGTAATTATCTTGATTCCATCGATATGGACCCAATGCGTATGCAGATGGTAGAAGAGCGCTACTCTCGCGTAATGTCCTTGGCTAAAAAGCACTTAGTTTTGCCTGAAGACCTGTATCAGCACCATCAAGATCTGGCAAAGCAAATTGAAGCCCTTGATTGCTCCGATGAACGCATTGAGCAACTTAAAGCTGAAGTAGAACAAGCCCTAGAGAAGTACCTAAAAAGCTCAGAAAAACTGAGCAAGTCGCGCAAGCGCTATGCAAAGGAGCTCAATAAGCTGATCTCTGAAAGCATGCACCAGCTAAGTATGGAAAAGGCACGCTTTGATATCAGTATTAATAACGACCCTAAATATGCATCGCCACTGGGCACTGATGATGTCGAGTACTTAGTCTCGGCTAACCCTGGGCAACCTTTACAGCCATTAGGCAAGGTCGCCTCTGGTGGTGAGCTGTCACGAATCTCTTTGGCGATTCAAGTAATCACTGCACAAAAAGTAGAAACCCCTAGCCTAATCTTCGATGAAGTGGATGTGGGGATCAGCGGTCCAACTGCGGCTGTGGTTGGACAAATGCTGCGCAAACTGGGTGAAAGTACGCAAATCCTGTGTGTGACTCACTTACCGCAAGTCGCCGGTAGTGGCCATCAGCAAATGTTTGTCGCCAAGAAAGCCAAGGGCGGCACCACAGAAACAAGAATGTTTACCCTAAATACAGAGCAACGTGTAGAGGAACTGGCAAGGCTATTAGGAGGAAGTGAGATCACCTCCTCAACATTGGCCAACGCCAAAGAGTTAATGGCAGCCTAAAGGAACTCAAGCTAAATCCGACTGTCTACAGCCATGAAAACACGGGAAATGTCATATTTTGCACAGTCAATAACAGGCAATCCCCACTCTCATGGCTGTTTCTCTATACAAGCTGGCTCAGCTTGTTTATTATCTGCCGAGTTTTATTTAGAAGTTAAAGACCTGATCATATGCAGCTTACAAAATGGTTAATCGCAGTTCCACTGGCACTAACAATGCTATCTGGCTGTGCTTTCTTAGAAAAATTGGTTTATCGAATTGATATTAGCCAAGGCAATTTTGTCGAACAATCTGCAGTAGATCAGCTTCGTATTGGCATGTCGAAAGAACAGGTACGCTATGTTCTAGGCTCACCTATGCTGGTAGAAAACGGTAAGCCAAACAAATGGTATTACATCTATCATTTCACAAAAGGTCATAACGACCCTGAGCAAAAGAACCTTTTCGTGTTCTTTGGCAGTGACGAGCGCCTAGAACGCATCGAAGGTGACTTCAGCGCAGGCCCAGCTTTCAATCAAGCTATTCAGTAACGGCGTCGCAACACCAAACACAAAAAAAGGGGAGCAACATGTGCTCCCCTTTTTATTTCTCTCAATTTATTGCTGCGCGGCTTTTTTCGCTGCTTGTTCGGCTCGTTTACGTCGAATCTCTTTTGGATCGGCCAATAGTGGTCGATATATCTCAATGCGGTCGTTGTCTCTAACCGTTGCATCAAGTTTAACGTTACGGCTAAACACGCCGACCTTATTCTGTTTCAAGTCTATCTCAGGAAACAAGGCTAACAGCCCCGACTGCTCTATGATCTGCTCAACAGTCAGTTCTTTATTTACGACCAGTGCCACTACTCGTTGATCATGCGGCAGTGCATACACCACTTCCACATGAATCATATCGGAATCAATACTCATAACACGGGTACACCTGTTTTGCTCGCTGGGTAAAGGCATTAATCATGTTAGAAGTCAGCTCGTTGAATACCTTACCAAAGGCCATTTCTATCATTCGGCTAGAGAATTCAAATTCAAGCTTCAACTCCACTTTACACGCTCCCTCATCAAGAGGCGTAAAGAACCAACCGCCCTTAAGGTGCTTAAATGGGCCATCAACCAGATTCATTTCAATCGCACGACCAATATGCAATACATTCTTAGTGGTAAAAGTTTTACTGATACCCGCCTTTGAAACATCCACAGAGGCTGTCATCTTTGTATCATCAAAATCATGCACCTGAGAGCCAGAGCATCCAGGTAAAAATTCAGGATATCGCGCGACATCGTTGACCAAATGGAACATTTGTTCAGCGCTAAACGATACCAATGCTGAACGGGTCACCTGCGGCATAACTACTCCTCAACTACTAAATCGCTAATTTTATTGAGCTTTACCCTAAACCGAGTAAAAAGAATTTCCCTATAATAAGGCAATCCGTATAATGGCGCCATTATGGCAAAGAAAAAATCAAAAACCAAAGCGTCTAGTAATACTATCGCGCTGAATAAAAAAGCCCGTCACGAGTACTTTATCGAGGACGAGCTTGAAGCTGGCTTAGAGCTCCAAGGTTGGGAGGTAAAATCTTTACGTCAGGGTAAAGCGAATATCGCTGAAAGCTACGTTTATCTTAAAGATGGCGAGGCCTTCATTAGTGGTATGAGCATTATACCACTTAACCAAGCGTCTACTCATATTGTAGCTAACCCTACTCGTATCCGTAAGCTTCTGCTTTCGCGTCGTGAGCTAGACAACCTTTTCGGTAGCATTAACCGTGATGGCATGACCCTTACAGCATTATCCCTGTACTGGTCGCGTTCATGGGTTAAAATTAAGATAGGTGTCGCTAAGGGTAAGAAATTACACGATAAACGTACCGATCTGAGAGATAAAGACTGGGCGCGCGATAAAGCACGTGTTATGAAGAGTAAACTGCGCTAATATTGAGCATCCAGTAGGCATGGTGCTAGACAGGCTAGTCTTTTCTGGTACTATGCAAGAACACTAGGGGCTGATCTAGGATTCGACGGGAATTCTGAAGTCTGAGGTGCATGTCGTGGGGCGGTTGGCCACGTAAAAAGCCGCAAAAAAATAGTCGCAAACGACGAAAACTACGCACTAGCAGCTTAATAACCTGCTGAGAGCCTCTTTGCCCTAGCTTCCGCTTGTAAGACGGGGAATAACAAAGAGTCAAACCCAAACTAGCTAGATCGGATTCTCCCGCCTGAGAGATGAAGTTCGAAATATAATTCAGGATAGTCATTTACTAGCGTGTCGGTTCGCAGGTACTTGGTGAATTTAAAGATCGACTAAGCATGTAGTACCAATGATGAACGGTTTTCGGACGCGGGTTCAACTCCCGCCAGCTCCACCAATCGATTGGAAAGGGACACCTCAGGGTGTCCCTTTTTTTGCCTATAACACCATAAATAAACCACTTACATTCTTAAGAGTTCTCAAGAGATGTCACTGCATCTTAGGCATTTTGTCCCCCAAAACCTACTGTTGGGGAGCAGAAAATAGTACTAGGCACTTCAAGTGCAGTCGCATACCAAAATCCTCAAACCAAGACCTATAGAAAAAGAATGCTGTTTTTGGATAGGATCGCCTTCCCTTTAAGCGTCCTAAGTAACCTGAAAAATTTCTATTCTCATCCTTGAACAAAGAAGCCCAACAAATTTCAAGATCGTATCTTTCCGCGTTTTGCATCAAAACAAACTCACAAAGCTGTAATTCTTTGAATTTACGCATTATGCATCGGACGTGATTGTTCAGATTACGAGCACATTCTTTCCTTTAATGTTTACTTTTATGTGTTAGGTACCCACGGAAAGCTAAAGATTTCAAATACAATAGTGACAAAGATCACACTAACCATCTAAATTGTACATTTTGAACCGTTGTTTCGATTTTAATCACAGTAATAAATACAATATGAAACTAGAATTTCATTAAATTAAAACAGCGTTTCGAGGTCTATATGGAATACGATTATCTCGTCATCGCAGGCTACTTTGGCCTGATGGTGGCAATCAGTTTGCTTTTCAAAAAAATGGCAAGCAACAGTACTAGTGATTATTTTCGCGGTGGCGGTAAGATGCTTTGGTGGATGGTTGGCGCGACTGCCTTTATGACGCAGTTTAGCGCTTGGACATTTACCGGAGCCGCAGGTAAAGCGTTCAACGATGGTTTCGCTGTATTGGGCGTTTTCATCGGTAATATCCTAGCTTACGTTGTGGCTTATCTATATTTTGCGAAGCGTTATCGTCAAATGCGAGTAGATACCCCTACAGAAGGCATTCGACGTCGATTCGATAATACCAATGAGCAGTTCTTTACCTGGATGATTATTCCACTAAGCATTATTAACGGGGGTGTTTGGCTTAATGGTTTAGGGATATTTGCTTCTGCGGTATTCAATGCAGATATCATGACAACCATTTGGGTCACGGGTCTCGCAGTACTGGCTATCTCTTTATTAAGTGGCGCATGGGGGGTGGTTGCTTCTGACTTTATCCAAACTTTAGTTATCGCAATTATTTCTATTGCCTGTGCGATTGTGGCATTAGTTTATATTGGTGGTCCCGGCGAGATCGTTCGTGAGTTCCCAGAGAACTTTTGGGTTGGTCCGGATATGAACTATCCATTAATGATGGTGTGTGTATTCTTATTCTTTGTAGTGAAACAACTACAAAGTATCAACAACATGCAGGATTCTTACCGCTTCCTGAATGCAAAAGATTCAAAGAATGCTAGTAAAGCGGCACTGATGGCGGGTGTGATGATGCTTACTGGTGCCGTGATCTGGTTTATTCCACCTTGGGTGACAGCTATTGCCTTCCCTGATGCTGCAGCGCAATACCCTGAGTTAGGCGCAAAAGCAAGTGATGCAGTTTATTTGGTTTTTGCTCGTGAAATGATGCCAGTTGGCACTGTTGGTCTATTAATGGCTGGCCTATTTGCTGCAACGATGTCTTCGATGGACTCAGCTCTGAACCGTAACTCTGGCATCTTTGTTCGTAGTTTCTATTCAAATATTGTTCGTAAGGGTAAAGCTTCGGATCGCGAGCTACTTCGCACTGGTCAAGTGGTTTGTTTGGCCAATGGCCTGATGGTTATTTTTATGGCTCAATTCTTCACGTCATTGAAGGAGCTAAGTCTATTTGACTTGATGATGCAAGTGTCAACTCTTCTACAAGGCCCAATTCTAGTTCCTCTATTCTTTGGCATGATTATTCGTAAGACGCCGAAGTGGGCGCCGTGGGCAACAGTTGTCGTCGGTGGTTTTGTTTCATTGTCGGTGGTGAATATTTTTACTCCACAAGTCGTTGGTGGCTGGTTCGGGCTCAATGAGTTAACAGGCCGTGAAGTATCAGAGATGCGTACGATGATCACAATTGCGGCGCACCTATTCATAACTGCAGGCTTCTTCTGGGCAACAACTCTATTTTATAAAGAAGAAGCAGATGTAAACAAAGAGTCTACTGATGCTTTCTTCAGAGATGTTGAAACTGAAGTTATTGAATCTGAAGGTCAAGATATCGTTGACCGTATGCAACGTAACAAGCTTGGCACCCTAGTAATTTACATGGCAGCGGGTCTAACATTGATGGTGTTAATACCAAACCCACTCTGGGGCCGCGTTGTGTTCTTGTGTTGTGCAGCCGCTGTATTTGCTGTGGGCTATGCTCTTAAACGCAGTGCTCGCGTCGATGAAGTACAAGAACTGACTCAACAAACAAACTAATTAAACCCTATTTTTTATAGCAATACTGAGCCACCCTATTAATAGGTGGCTCCAATCGGAGATATATAATGGCCAAAGGTAATGTGATTCAGCTAGGTTTTGAAACCTTTGTTGACAGCGATACACAAGTGAAAGTAACACGTCTAACTCCAGCAGATGTCGTTTGTCATCGCAATTACTTCTACCAGAAATGCTTTACTAAGGATGGCTCAAAGCTTCTATTTGCCGGTGATTTTGATGGTCATCGCAATTACTACTTGCTTGATATGGAATCACAAAAAGCGATCCAACTTACCGAAGGGACAGGGGACAACACATTTGGTGGTTTCATTTCAGATGACGATAAGTCTTTCTTCTATGTGAAAAACGAACTTAGTCTAATGAAAGTTGACCTCGTTACATTAGATGAAAGTATTATTTACACCGTTGAAGAAGACTGGAAAGGTTACGGCACTTGGGTAGCTAACTCTGATTGTACAAAATTGGTGGGTATCGAGATTCTCAAACAAGATTGGCAACCACTAACCTCTTGGGAAAAGTTTGCTCAGTTCTATCATACCAATCCAACATGTCGTCTCATCAAGGTAGATATTGAAACTGGTGAACTTGAAGTGGTGCACCAAGAAAATGCATGGTTAGGACACCCAATTTATCGTCCATTTGATGATTCTACCGTGGGCTTCTGTCATGAAGGGCCTCATGACTTAGTTGATGCACGTATGTGGTTAGTCAATGAAGATGGTTCTAAGGTGCGTAAAATCAAGTCACATGAGCCTGGAGAGTCTTGTACTCACGAGTTTTGGATTCCTGATGGCAGTGCTATGGCATATGTTTCTTACTTTAAAGGACAAACAGACCGCGTAATCTATAAAGCAAACCCAGAGACACTTGAAAATGAAGAAGTAATGGTTATGCCACCCTGCTCTCACTTAATGAGTAACTTTGATGGCTCTTTGATGGTGGGTGATGGTTGTGATGCTCCTGTAGATGTTGCTGATGCGGAAAGTTACAACATTGAAAATGACCCTTTCTTGTACATCATGAACACTAAAAAGAAGACATTTGCGAAGCTTGCGAAGCATAGTACGTCTTGGGATGTGTTAGACGGTGATCGTCAGATTACACATCCGCACCCATCTTTTACTCCAAATGATGAAGGTGTTTTGTTTACGAGTGATTTTGAAGGTGCTCCTGCCCTTTACATATCTGAAGTTCCCGCGGAATATAAAGCGTAATCAATTAAAACACTGATAGTATTCAAGCCGGCGACTCTCTCATCGCTGGCTTTTTTGTTTTCTTTAATACTGTTAGCTAAATTAAAACATCAAACCTAATAGGTTAGTAAAAAGTGCCACAATCTGAGTTATGATAATCATTGTCACTCAAACCTCTCGGTACCACCATGAACTCTGACTCAAACAAACCAAGAAAAGCCGCACGCATCGAGAGCGTGATGAATTCTGCTATGTGGCACCTTACTCAGAGAGATATGACCGAGAGTGAACTGCAGACTAAGCTCAAAGCAAAAACAGATAATCAAGAGTGGATCGATCAGACTTTAGAGAGCCTTCGAGGTTACGGTTATCTCAAGTCTGACTCTGTGTTTGCCGAGCAGTTTGCTGAGCGCTCTTTTAGTAGTGAGTATGGTTCAAACTACATTGTCGAAAAATTGAAGCATAAAGGGATTGGCGAGCACACTATTGTCAGCGCTATCGATACCGTTAAAAAGCGACTTGAAATTGACGAGTTGGCTATTTTGCTAGAGCGACTCAATAACCAATATCAGGAGTTTATGATCAGCCGTGAGAAGCTGGTTAATTCTCTCTTAAAGCGTGGGTTTACGTTTCAGCAAGTGCAAACGGCTATCTCTCAGCATCCCCATGTGGGCACTCTACGCTCTAATTTAGAGATAAAGGCTGAAAAAGCAGACCTAGAAAAAGAAGTGCTCAAGTATGTGAGAAAAGGCAAAGGTCTTACTGTCATTCGACAGGAACTCAAGCAGCGTAAAATTGATATTTCCGACCTCGATTCTTTCATCGAGCAAGCGATTAACAGCGGAGAGATAGACTTTTTTACTTCTTGCCTCGAGCAGCTACATAAAAAGTCTTACGACCTGAATGACTTCAAAGAAAGAAGTAAAGCCTACGCTATGCTTTCTCGAAAAGGCTTCTCTTCTGAGGAAATCAAATTTGCGTTGAGCGATGGAGAAGAGTAACCCAGATTCTTGATTGGCTTACTTTTTGTTAAGTCAGTGAAAAGTATCTTTGCTCAAAGACAGCCAACACTCGCCAATGCAATCCTTTCAGAAGCCCAGAACTTAAAGTATGTGTGAGATGTTGCTCATTGGAACACCACTCTGTTTATAGTTTCCATCCTTTACACAGCTATGACGTGTGGAAATCATTCATCGCTAAGATCTATTTGAAACACACTATTCCAACCCTTAATAGATACTATAAATGAAAAAACTACTGATCATTATTCCTATTCTTTTAGCTCTTATTCTTTCTGGATGTTCATCGGCTTCTAGCGGTGCTTCGGCAAAAACAAAACAATACGCATCAAAGCATGACCTGAATGGCCAAGCCTCATGGTACGGCAATGCCTTTCATGGAAAACTTACGGCGAGCGGTGAAACCTACAACATGCGAGCTTACACCGCCGCACACAAGACCTTACCTTTCGGCACTATCGTGCGAGTAACAAACACCCAAAACAACAAGAGTGTCGACGTGAAGATCAACGATAGAGGGCCCTACGTTAAGGGGCGAGTGATTGATTTGTCATTGGTTGCCTTCAACAAAATTGGAGACAGTAGCAAGGGCTTGGCGCCAATCAAGATCGACATTCTCGATGACAGCAATACGTTTAGATATAAGCATTAATTTTCTGACTCTCGATATTTGATGTCACCATTCTGAACCAAAATCAGCATCGCTACGTAAACAGTCTCGATAATAGCCAAAATCGTCGAGGCAAATATGAAAAGCGCAGCAATACTTGCTCTACTGTTCTCTGGTTCAGTACTAGCAAACCCTGACATTTGTATGGAAATTGGTAAGGCTCAAGCCGTTAACGATCATGAAAGAGTGATTGAACTGGCTGCAGGGTTGAACCCAGCAGACACAGAACAGTGCAAAGCAATTGCAGACGATGCACGCGCTGACGCCAATCACGACCTTTACTCTTTGATGGATGATTAGACCTAACACCGACGTCTTTTCCAATCTGAACAGCACGCAACCTGCGTGCTGTTTTTATTTGGCCAGCATCAGATAAAACATTATTTTTCAAAGCCTTAAATAGAGTCAGTTATTTGAAAACCTCAATACACATCCTCTCCAAACTGAGAACAGTGACTCTTTTCCAAGATATAGCAAAGTACCACCCTCAAATACAACTCGCCTATCCATCCAATTAATTGGTTACTCATCGCAATCATCAGCTCAATTTTTTGAGCTGGATCTAATGATTGTGTTTCAAAATGTGATCAATCATGCACATCGTAGCTTATGTTCTTTTCTTCGTAATTAGCACATCTATTATGTACGACAATAATACATACAAGGAATTACATAATGAAACAAATTCTTGTTCTTGCGGGTTCACTCTTACTTGCTCTACCGGCTGCTGCTGATGTAGCCAACAACGGAGTTTCGTACCCTGTTCCTGCAGACAAATTCGATATGCGTAACTGGAAGATCACTATCCCTTCAGACATCAATGAAGATGGCAAAGTGGATGAGATTGAAGGCGTTGCAATGCTAAGTTACTCTCACGAAGATTTCTTCCACTTAGATAAAGATGGCAATCTTGTATTTGAAGTACAAAACAAAGCTATCACTACAAAGAACTCTAAGAATGCCCGCTCCGAGCTGCGTCAAATGCCTCGCGGTGCAAACTTCGACAACATTCTTACCGACTCTAAGATGAACCAGTGGGCGCTATCAAGCCACCCAGAAGCGGATCAATACAGCGCAGTTGGCGGTACTTTAGAAGCAACACTGAAGGTTAACCACGTTTCTCTTCACGCTAAATTCCCTGAAAAATACCCTGCACACTCAGTTGTGGTTGGTCAGATCCACGCGAAGAAACACAACGCTCTGATTGAAGCTAAAACCGGTTACGGTCACGGCAACGAACCACTGAAAATCTTCTACAAGAAATTCCCAGGTCACGAATACGGTTCAGTTTTCTGGAACTACGAGCGTAACCTAGAGAAAAAAGATCCAAACCGTGCAGATATCGCTTACCCAGTATGGGGTAACACTTGGGAAAACCAAGCGGAGCCGGGTAAAGCGGGCATCGCTTTAGGTGAAGAGTTTAGCTACAAAGTTGAAGTTAAGGGCACCATGATGCACCTGACTTTCGAAACAGCAAGACACGACAAGGTGACTTATGACATCGACCTAAGCAAGGGCATCGATGCGAAAGACCACCCAACTGGCTATGCAGAAGATGACTTCTACTTCAAAGCAGGCGCTTACGGTCAGTGTAGTGTTCAAGAATCTCACCCTGTATGGGGTCCAGGCTGTCAAGGTACTGGCGATTTCGCTATCGATAAAAAGAATGGCGACTACAACAGCGTGACATTCTCAGCGCTAAAACTAAACGGTAAATAGTTCACCTTTTAACTCCTAGATTATTTGTCTCCACGCTTGGCCTTTCACGAACTCTTTGTGAAAGGCCTTTTTTATTCCCTACACTTTCCTACTTTCTAACTTTCTAGCTTCCGCCCTCCTCTCGCTCAACCATCCAAGAACTAGCACCTCAACAGTACGTGCTAAGTCGGATAATTCAACGTAGGTCTCAAAAATCACACTTTCACACTTTATTTTTAAAACGCAATTTCATTTTACTTGATTGATCGATTTATTTTGTTTAATGTAACCACATAAACAACACAATGTTGTACCCAACACGTGATTACACATAGGACTTAATAATGATTCTCAACTCATTCGATCTAAAAAATAAAGTAGCCATTGTGACTGGCTGTGATACTGGTCTTGGACAAGGCATGGCGCTAGGTCTTGCAAGCGCTGGTTGTGACATCGTTGGCGTAAACATCGTAGAGCCAACAGAAACCATTGAAAAAATGAAAGAAACAGGCCGTAAGTTCATCGATATTCGTGCAAATCTGATGAAAATTGACGACATTCCTTCAATCGTTGATCAAGCCGTTACTGAGCTGGGTCGTATCGATATCCTAGTAAACAATGCCGGAATCATTCGTCGTAATGATGCGATTGATTTCACAGAGCAAGACTGGGATGACGTAATGGACATCAACGTTAAGTCTGTGTTCTTCATGTCTCAAGCCGTTGCTAAGCAGTTCATCTCTCAAGGTGAAGGCGGCAAGATCATCAATATCGCTTCTATGCTTTCTTTCCAAGGCGGTATCCGTGTGCCTTCTTACACTGCGTCAAAGAGTGGTGTAATGGGTGTGACTCGCCTTATGGCAAACGAGTGGGCAAGCCACAATATCAATGTGAATGCCATTGCACCGGGCTACATGGCGACTAACAACACGGCAGCTCTGCGTGCTGACGAAGCGCGTAACGCTGAAATTGTTGGCCGTATCCCTGCAGCTCGCTGGGGTACACCTGAAGATCTTGCTGGTCCATGTGTGTTCCTCGCTTCAAGTGCATCTGATTACATCAATGGCTACACCATCGCAGTTGATGGTGGCTGGCTGTCTCGCTAATAGGATCAGTAATGTTTATTTATAACCAAAACATAGAGTTAGAAGATCTGGGTGAAGGTGTAAAACGCAAAATCTTAGCTCATTCAGAAAACATGATGACTGTTGAAGTGCATTTCGATGACGGGGCTATTGGTGCTTTACATAGCCACCCACACGAGCAAATCACTTACGTTCTATCCGGTGAGTTTGAGTTCACTATTGGTGGCGAAAGCAAGATTGTGAAAGCCGGTGACACTATGTACAAAAAGCCTGACATTGTTCATGGCTGTACATGCCTAAAAGCAGGTGTGTTGCTGGATAACTTCACACCTATGAGAAAAGATTTTTTGTAATTAATACAACACTATAACTGTCGTAATCAGCGTCTATCTGACGACTGAATTGTAGTGAAAGTTTAAACATTGACCCAACCTCAAAGTAATCTCTTTACCGAACATAGAGGGGGAATGTCTTAGCATTCCCCCTCTATGTATAAGGCTAACCATGTACCAAGAATACATCCATGACAATGTGCTGTTAACCTCATCTCTTGCTCAGCATCTGTATCGCAACTATGCCGCAACTATGCCGATTATTGATTATCACAATCATCTTGATGCAAAAGATATCTGGTTCAATACCAAGCATAAAAACCTCGCTGAGGCATGGCTGCACAGTGATCATTATGTATGGCGAGCAATGAGAAGCAACGGTATCGCTGAGCGCTACATTACGGGCGACGCCACTGATAGTGAAAAATTCGACAAGTGGTGTGAGGCTATGCCCTACCTCTTGGGTAACCCTTTGTACCAATGGTCGCATCTAGAGCTAAAACGTTTTTTTGACTGTGATTTGCTGCTTAACCCAAGCAATTCAAAAGCCATTTGGAATCATTGCAATAGCGCACTAAGAGCCTCAAACATGAGCACTCGTTCGGTATTGGAGAGGCTCAATGTTGATACGCTTTGTACCACCGATTCTCCTCTGTCAGATCTTGAATACCATCAAAAGCTTAAGCATTCAGACTTTGCAGTTAAGGTTTTACCGACCTTCAGAGCCGATGAACTCATCGCATTTAGCAACACTCAAGGCTTTTTGAGTACCCTATCTCAACTAAGCCAGATCACCAGTATCAATATTGGCTCACTGGGTAACTACATTGAGGCTATTGCCAGTCGCATTGAATTCTTTCATGAAATGGGATGCAGACTTTCTGATATCGGCCTGCCAACGGTTTGTTATGCCAAAGGAAGCACAGGGCAATGCGAAAGTATTTTCCTCAAACTACTGACTGAACAACAACTGTCAGCGCAAGAAAAAGCCCAATTAACCACTTACGCATTAAACCAACTTGGCAAGCTCTATCACAAATATCATTGGAGCCAACAGTTGCATATTGGAGTCCTTGCCAATGTGAATGAAAGACGCAAACAAGAGCTTGGTGCAGGTACTGGCTTTACCGTGATTGACCATGATTTAGATATAGAGGCGCTAGCAAAGCACCTTAGCGATCTTGATAGAGAACACAAACTGCCAAAGACGGTGCTCTACAACCTCAATGCCAATCACAACCAACTGCTTAGCTGTTTAGCGGGTGCATTTCAGAGTGATGATGCTCCGGGCAAAATTCAATTTGGCGCAGCATGGTGGTTTAACGACCACAAAGACGGCATGGAGGCTCAGCTCACTAGCCTAAAAAACCTAGGTGCTCTAGGTCGGTTTGTGGGCATGTTAACGGACTCCCGCAATCTATTTTCATTTAGCAGACACGAATATTTTAGGCGTGTGCTGTGCAACTTACTTGCAAGCTGGGTTGAGAGCGGAGAGATCCCTTACGACCTAGATCTACTTAGGCAGACCGTAGAAAACATCTGCTACCACAATGCAAATAATTATTTTAAATTCGACAACATAGCATAGCTATTAAGGTATTTTGTCATGCTACAGTTTTCTGAATCAGAGATACAGGCAATCATCGAGCGCGCGAGTGTCTCTATGATTGAAACGCTCAAAAACAACAATGATGTGGTGCTCAATCACGACACTTTAGTACCAGAGACAGGTATCGCGACATGGAATCTCTACTATTTCTGTCCTGAGCACGGTGTTCGTCTCACTTGGGATCGCTACAAGCCTAAATCTCATTGTTGTCCTGTTGATGGAAAAGAATTCACTGGCCAGCCGTATGACGGAGCTTGGTGGCGCTGGCTCAATGGCTTAAATGCAAAGGCCTGTTACGACCTTGGCCTACTATGGCAGTTGACTGGCGATAATCTATACCTAGATAAAGTGACGGGGATTCTTTTAGAGTACGCGAAATACTACCCAGATTATGAAGAACATGGCGGCATCCCTTACAACGGCCCTGGCAAAGCCAACGCACAAACCCTGTGTGAGGCTAACTGCCATCTAGATTTTGCACGCGGATATGACTTCGTCAAAGACCAACTCTCTGCAGAGCAACAGCAGTATGTCGAAGATAGATTACTGCGTGAGGGCGCTGAATTCTTAATGAAGCATCGCACGGCGCAACTGCATAATCATGAGATGAAGATCAACGCTACGGTTGGGGTTATCGGCCTTATCTTGGATGAGCAAAGCTACATCGACTTTGCTCTCAATACTGAGTATGGCATTCACTACCAATTGGATCATGGCTGCACAAATGAAGGCATGTGGTTTGAAGGCTCAATTCACTACCATTACTACGCACTGCAGGCGCTACTCAATTTTGAGAAAATGGCCTGTAATACGCCTTATTCAGTCAGCAGTAACGCTAACTTCTTAAAAATGCTGAAGTTCCCGTTAAGCCTAGTCCTGAATAATGGTGAGTTCCCACGCCTCAATGACAGCATTAATGGACAGCAAAAACTGACTCATGCTCACTTGTTTGAGTTTGCGCAAAGACAGTACCCTTGTGAGTTGTTTGCGAGAACGCTAGCGAGCATCTACCAAAACATCAGTCGCGATAACATAGAGGCATTACTTTACGGTGTGGATGAACTGCCACTCGCAAAACCTTTGGTTTGCCAGCCTATTCATGCCGAAGAGGCAGGGATTACCCTAGAATTTGATGCCAAGAATGACAATGCATTGCTATATAAACACGCGCCTTATGGCGGTGAGCATGATCACTATGATCGTCTTGGTATCATTGTGACTCGTCAAGGCAAAGAAATCCTGCCTGATCTTGGCACTACTGGCTACGGCGCTGAGCTTCACTACGGCTATTACAAGAATACAGCTACCCACAACACGCTTGCGGTAAACCAGAAAAACCAGTCCCCAATCAACCCTGTGTTGAATCACTATCTACAAGGCGATACGGCTACGGTAATCGATGCTGAGGTGGATTGGTCACAAGAAGAAGCTAGCGTTGATAGTCATACTATCGTGCAGTGGGATTCTTCAAGCTATCAAAATGTGAAGTACCGTAGAGTATTGATTTGGCTGGATAACCTGTTGGTCGAATTACACAAGATTGATAACCCGAATCAGCAGCAGCTGGATCTTACCTATCATGTACGTGGCACTCATAAGCACGCTCAGACAATGTCAACGATTGAGAATCCGTTGCAGGGTCCGCTAGCGCGCATGACAGAGGCTCGTTTATCAGCGCAAGCTCAATCTCATGCACTGACTTATGGAATAGAGGATCAAGCCGATTACACTCAGCACATTTGGAGTAATGAGGCATGCCAAGTTCTTACTGGGTATGCACCTGACAACCCAGCTGTGAGTGATCTAGCTTATTCTCTTGTTCGAAGCACTGCCGCGAAATTTAACGCTGTGGTATTGCACGATTTGTCTGATGAACAAGCGGTATCTGTTGAACTTATTGAGTGGAAACAAGACAGTGTCAGCTGCACTTTTGTTAAAGATGGTAAGCAACAAACGCTGAGTTATGACCTAGCATCACATGCTTTAGACCACCTATAGTAAAAGTACTACAGTAGGCCAAAAGGCTAGCAGATGCACTGCTAGCCTTTTCAACTTAATCCAGTTTCAAGAACTGCCTAACCCTTGGAGAGTCTGGGTTAGTAAAGAATTTTTCGGGTGGGTTCTTTTCTATCAAGATGCCCTTTTCAAGAAACACCACTTGGCTTGATACATTTCTGGCAAACTCCATTTCGTGGGTCACCACCACCATGGTATAGCCCTCCTTAGACAGCTTTTGCATCACCAACAGAACCTCATCCACCAGCTCAGGGTCAAGGGCAGACGTTGGTTCATCAAACAATAACACCTCAGGCTCCATCGCAAGAGCACGGGCAATAGCAACACGCTGTTTCTGACCACCGGAGAGCATACTTGGGTAGCTGTCGAGCTTGTGTGACATCCCTACTTTTTCTAGCTGCACTTTAGCAATGTCTTCGGCCTCTGCTTTCGACATTTTCTTAACGTGCAATAAGGCTTCCACCACGTTCTTCAGCACAGTGAGATGTGGCCAAAGGTTAAACCCTTGAAAGACCATACCAATTCGCTCACGCATCTTTGCTAAATCGCGATACTTAAGAGGCTTATCCGTTTGTGGGTTAATGCCGATGCGTTCATCCCCAAGATGAATGGTGCCGCGTTCAGGTTGCTCAAGCCAGTTCATACAGCGAAGCAGCGTTGATTTACCCGAACCTGAAGAACCTAGGATACTCACCACCTCCCCTTTTTTGATGGTCAGATTGATATCTCTCAATACCTCAATGCCATCAAATTGCTTGGATAGATTCACTACCTTCACAATATCTTCCGCATCACTGGCAATTACTGACTCACAGTGCTTAATAGGCAGTTCAACAATGGGCGCAACCTCTTTATATGATGCAACTGTTTTGGTTTCTAATGTTTGATTAAGCATGGCTTAGCCCTCTTTCTTGAACTTTGTTGAGCGTAATTTTAGTGATCTGCTCTATGACGATACTGATCAGCCAGTACAGTGCGATAGCGACAATAAACGCATTGAGCGGAATGAAATAAGTCGATTGGATACTGTTAGCCGCAGCGGTGATCTCTCCTACCGTGATAATGCACAAGAACGCGGTATCTTTGAGGCAGATGATCAACTGGTTGGCAATCAAAGGCACCGACTTAAACAGCACATTGGGCACAACAACGCGAGTAAAGATCTTAAATTTTGAAAAGCCACAGGCTTGAGCTGCCTCTATAAAACCAGGATCTAGCCCCTTTCTGATACCACGGAAGATTTCACAAAAATAGGTGCCGTGATAGAGGCTCAATGAAACCAACCCTGCGGTAAAGGCATCCATGCGGATACCCACTTGCGGCAGTCCGTAATACAACAAGTACGCCAAGATCAAAAAAGGCAGGGTGCGCATAATGTTGATGGTCAAAACGACACTGCCTTTTAGCCATTTAGTGCCATTTTCCAAGGTATACAAGAGTGCAATACCCAGTAGAAAGCTCACTACAGAGGCAATAATAAACAATAGAAAAGTATTGCCAAATCCCGAGACAAATACGTCTTTTTGCTGCCAGATGATTTCCCATTCAGACATAATTACTCCTTAATGTGATGGTATTAGCTCGCTAGGTAGTCGGCTTTACGTTCTGCGATTTCTTGCAACTTGATCAGTACGCCTATGATGAGCATGTAAAGGACACCGGCGCACAAGATTGGCACTAACGGCTCATAGGTCACAGCTGCAATGCGATTGGTGACGCGAGTAAGGTCAACCACGCCAATCACCGCAATAGCAGGGCTGCCCTTAATCAAAAATGACATCTCATTCACAAGAGCAGGAAGACTCATGATCACCATCTGCGGAAACATGATGCGTCTAAAGTAAGTAAGTCGCTGCATGCCGAGTGCTTCGGCGGCCTCTTTTTGCCCGTTAGAGAAATTAATAAAGGCGTTTCTCCAAATCTCGGCGTTAAATGCTGAGGTATTCAGGGTTAAGCACAAGATGGCAGAGAAGTGTTTGTCGAGATTGATGCCGAAAGAGGGAAATGAGAGAAAGATAAACAAGGCTAAGGTCACTAAAGGAGTGGCTCGCGCCCAACTCACATAGACCCCTAACACTTGGTCAATGACGGGAAGCTTAGCCATTCGAACAAGGGCAATCACCAGCCCAATGACAACCCCGAGGGCAATCGACACCATCGATATCCATGCGGTTGTCCAAGCCCCTTGGAGCAATTGCATCCACGCGTAGTAATCCATATACACCTACTTGTCTGCTTGAATAATTGAAACGATTTTGGAAAGTAGGACCAAGGCAACGGCAGTGTGTGCTCTATTTTGGCCTTGGTCGCTACTGATTTGTGACGTTTTTTCTGCTTTCTTTTTTATTGGACGGCGGTCAATTTGTGGTATTGCTCGACAGATACAATGGCTTCCATTGGTAGGTCTTCAAATGACTCTCCAAACCACTTCTCTTGAAGCTCCGCCAATCGGCCCGTCTCTTTAAGGTGAGCAAAGAACTCGGTTAGGTAAGCAAGAAGCTCAGGGTTGTCCTTAGGTACAGGCCAGCTAACAAAGCCAGGTCCTGATACGGCTTCACCCTTTTTAAACATCTTAGACTTGGCTTTTACTACCTCATTAACGGATACAACGCTGTTGATGACATAATCCACTCGACCATTTGCAAGGTCGGCGTAAGCTTCTGGGTAAGATTGATATTCAACGACTTTACCTAGGTCTTTACCTTGGGCTTCAAGCATTTCTTTAAGCTCTGGAAGTCTTTCTAAAAGCGCACTACCCGCTTGCAAACCGACGGTTTTACCATCGAGATCGCTAATGGTATTGGTACTGTCATCTTTTGCTCTGGCAACAAAGTAGTGCTGCGCTGAGGCAATCGGTGGCGTGAAATCAAAGACTTTGAGGCGGGCATCGGTAACGATTGCACCCGTTAACGCTAAGTCATATTGCCCTGCAGAAACAGAAGCCAATAGGCCAGTCCAAGGCAGAATGTCTTGCTTTACCTCAAACTCAGAATAAGCTCTAAGCTCATCCAACAAGTCCTTGTTAATGCCCGTCGCCTTGCCTTGAGCAATGAAGTTGAATGGAGAGTAGTTATCCTCTGTTGCCACCTTCAAGCCATTACTGGCAAACGATGGCATCTCATCTGCGAGTGCCAAACTAGACATACCTAAGGTCATCGTTGCTGCCGCGACTGCTACCCATTTTTTCAGTTTCATACCCTGTCTCATAATTCATTCCTTGCTGTATTTGTGGACACCTTCACTTTAGAGACAGGACAAGGTTGTGAGTTAGAGCCAATTTTATAGGCCGATTGGGACAGTCTTGGAAAACAGCAAGATAATACTAAATGGGTAGACTGGCTTACTTCTTGCACCACTTAATGAAATGCAGTGAATAATAATCATAAAGAGGTTGGCTCAATGGCAATCAATTACAGCTGTTTCATTGAATTCGATTCGAAGAGAAGCTTACAAGAACAAGTACGTGAGTACTTAGTAAAGGCGATACTCGAAGGGGTGTTCTCTGCGGATGAGGCTTTGCCTTCTTGCCGTAAGCTCTCTACTCAGCTAAAGGTTTCGCGTAATACGGTATCGCTGGTTTATGAAGGGCTGTCTGATGATGGCTACCTGATCAGCAAGCCAAGAAGTGGTTACTATCTGTCTGAAAAATATCGATTAAGACTGCAAGAGGTTGAGGATGAGCTGGATCATTTTGAGGCAGACAATCCCGCCAGCGCACCAAACTGGGCTAGCCGGTTAAAAATCTCTACTGATCGCTTTCCTCGCATCGTTAAACCGTCACATTGGAGCTGCTATCAATATCCATTTATTTATGGCCAACCTAGTATCAATGATTTCCCACTGGCTCAATGGCGTGAATCGGCGCGCAAGGTCATTGCTGATCCACATGATCACGGCTGGCTTTGCGATAAAGTCGATAAAGACGTTGAACTGCTCGTAGAACAGATACGCACACGCGTGCTTCCGCAACGGGGCATACACGCCAAGAGCGATGAAATATTGATAACCATTGGCTCTCAAAACGCCTTGTATCTAGTGTCTCAGTTGCTCATGGATAAGGGGACTCGTGTGGGGGTTGAAAACCCGGGCTACAAAGAGGCAAACAATATCTTTGGTTTGGCTGGCGCACAGCTGCACCCGCATGCTGTGGATGAAGATGGCTTGAAGTTAAACGAGCTCTCTTCCATGTGTGATTACTTCTATGTCACCCCAAGTCATCAAGCCCCAACAGGGGTCACCATGAGCAAAACAAGGCGTGATGAACTGCTGCAACAAGCACGAGCCAATGACGCCATCATTATCGAAGATGATTATGACTCTGACAGTAACTCTGAGTGGGCGCCTCTGCCTGCGCTTAAGGCATTAGATAAAGACAATCGGGTTATCTATGTCAGTAGCTTCTCTAAGATACTGGCTCCTGGATTACGCCTAGGGTATATCGTTGCACCGGAAGAGTTAATCTACGAGCTTCGCACATTGCGCCGCCTCATGTATCGACACCCGCCAAGCCGCGTGCAAATGGAAATGGCCCACTTTATCTCACAAGGGTACTACGACAGCTTCCTTCGCCGATTTAAAGACAATACTCGTCAGCGCTGGCAAACCATCAATGATGCCGTTGAGCACTATCTTCCTGATTGTGCGCGACTAGCAAAAGACAACTACAGCAATGCTTTGTGGCTCGAAACTCCCGACAAAATGAGCAGTCAGCGACTGGCCTCTCGCGCCTCATCTCGCGGTGTGCTTATAGAGACCGGCTACTCACATTTTATGGATAAACAACAATCTCACCCTGAAACTAATACTTACTTTAGGCTTGGTTTTCATGCAATAGATAAGGCGCTCATTACTCCCGGAATCGAACAACTCGCAAGAGTGATACAAGGTTAACCTCGACCAAGTATCCCGTTTTATTCAATGCGCCAACGCCAAGACAATTGTCTTGGCGTTTTTTTATCGGCTGCTTCTAGGCAGATTAATCAAACTCAGCCAGCACTTGACTGATGATCGCCACACCTTGTGCAATCTCGTTAGGTTTAATGATCAAAGGTGGCGTCACATGAATACGATTATTCACAATAAAGGTCAGCAGCCCTTTCTCAGTTAACTTAGATTTCAGTAACGCTATTTTGCTGTTACTCAATGGCTCACGTGTTGCTCTGTCTTCCACTAGTTCTAGCGCCCAAAACATGCCTTTTCCGCGAATATCTCCTATGGTCTTATGCTTCTCCATAAGTTCCAGTAACGCAGGGCCAAGAACGTTGTTTCCCACTTCATCGGCGTATCGAACAATGCCTTCCTCTTCCATTGCATCTAGAGTGGCGACAATGGCTGACATCGCGAGTGGATGACCTGAATAGGTTAGGCCTCCCATAAAGAAATTACTCTTGAAGTACTCTGAGATAGCCTCGCTAACCACAACGCCACCAGCAGGTACATAGCCTGAATTCACGCCCTTAGCAAAGGTAATGAGATCAGGCACGACATTGAAATGCTCAAACGCAAACCAGCGACCGGTGCGTCCAAAACCCACCATCACCTCATCAAAGATAAGCTGTATACCATGCTCTGTAGCCAGCTCACGAACGCCTTGCAGGTAGCCTTCGGGTGGCAACAAGAAGCCCGCGGTTCCTGGAATAGTTTCAAGAAGAATCGCAGCAATGGCCTCTGGTCCTTCACATTCAATAACACGTTTAAGGTGCTGCAGCGCACGCTCGCACTCTTGCTCCTCGGTTTGCGCATTAAACTCGGTGCGATACAGATAAGGATTAAAAAAGTGCACATGCCCACGGCTATATTCATTAGGTACGCGACGAAAATCCCCCGTAGCAGCAATTGCCGAGCCCGTATTGCCATGGTAAGAACGGTAAGCAGAGAGCACCTTATCTCGACCCGTAAACTGTCTCGCCATTCGGATCGCATTTTCGTTAGCATCCGCGCCCGCATTGGTAAAAAACACCTTTTTAAAGCTGTCAGGTGCTCGGTCTAAGATGCGCTTTGCAGCTTCGCCTCGAGTAAGGTTCGCCGTGGCAGGTGCGATAGTCACTAACGACTCAGCCTGTGTCTTGATGGCATCGATCACCTTAGGGTGCTGATAGCCAATATTAGCATTCACCAATTGGCTACTGAAATCGAGATACTGCTTCCCATCAAAATCCCACAAGTTACATCCCTGAGCTCCCGCGATAGCAATTGGCGGAGCCGCTTCCTGCACTGACCAAGAGTGAAAGACATGCTTATCTAGCTCTAGGACGTACTGATTTGATACCTCTGTTCCAAATCCATTCATTTTTATTCTCCTGTGCGATATCTAGGCTGTGTAGATGTACTGTTGTGTGTAGATATCTTGGCGACAAACGCTGATAAGGACGTAGGGTCAGTTTAAAAAAAGCCTTGGGTCAGACAGTGCCCTTTCCCCCTGCCTCACACAATCTTAAAAACTGGCTCTATAGCTTAATCCAATGGCTGATTACATTGATGTCATTGACGATTAAGTGATGGGGTTGAAGATGGGGCTAGCGGCAGTATTTGTGTTCTTTGCCGGAATGGTAAGAGGCTACAGTGGCTTTGGTTTTGCCATTATTGCAGCCTTGTGTCTCAGCTTTATCTACTCTCCTTTTGAGTCGATTGCTATTGCATTGACTTTGGATCTACTGAGTAGCCTTTGCTTACTTAGAGGGATCAAGCGAGAGCTCAACAAGCGACTACTGACTCTGCTCACACTAGGTATGCTAGGGGCAATCCCTGTTTCTCTAATGTTCATCTCTCAGGTTTCAGCTCATCAGCTCAAGATGATGATTGCAGGTACCTCTCTTGTTGCTGGCACTTTGATTATGCTGAATCTAAAAATACGTTGGCTGAATCAGCGCTATGCATTACTCGCGGGCGCCGTATCAGGGTTTAGTATGACGACCGCCTCTGCGGGAGGGCCACCACTGGTTTTGTATCTATTGAATCTGTCCCTTAGTGCTAGTGAAGTAAGAGCCACAGCCATCGTATTTTTTATCTTCAGCTCATTAGCATCGTTAATGGGATTGCTGTCTGTGGATGCCATTTCTACACAGTCTATCCAATTTAGCTTATTGCTCTTTCCCGCCGCAGTCATTGGCAACATAGTGGGCAAAAAGCTATTTAGCAAGTATCCAGATCCGTCACCAAGAAAAACAATAGCGCCCATTCTAGTAATGTTGGCACTACTCATAATCCTATTTTAAGAAGGAACTTAGCATGAAGAAAATCGCATTTATCACTGGCGCTACCTCAGGTTTTGGCAAGGCCGCTGCACACCGATTTGCAAAAGAGGGATGGTCATTAGTGTTGTCTGGCCGTCGTATTGAACGATTACTAGACCTGAAAGAAGAGTTGTCTGTACCTGTTCATGTCATGCAGTTGGACGTTCGTGATGCTGACGCCGTTAAACAGGCTGTAGATGCTCTGCCAGATGAGTTCTCAGCAGTTACTGCATTGGTCAACAATGCTGGCTTAGCCCTTTCACCACAAGGCGCCCCTGAAGTAGAGCTATCCGATTGGCATACCATGATAGATACCAATGTGACCGGCTTAGTCAATGTTACCCATGCTCTTTTGCCTACCCTAATCAAAACCGGTGCAGGCGCGACTATCATCAATGTAGGTTCCATTGCCGGTCAATGGCCCTACCCTGGAAGCCATGTTTATGGTGCGAGTAAAGCCTTCGTTAAACAGTTCAGCTATAACCTAAGATGTGACTTACAAGGCACGGGAGTGCGCGTTACGGATCTTTCCCCAGGTATAGCAGAAACCGAATTTACCCTAGTGCGCACTAAGGGTGACCAAAGCGCTTCAGACAATTTATATCAAGGCACCACACCACTTAGCGCAGAAGATATTGCCGAGCAGATGTTTTACATTGCATCACTGCCAGACCATATCAATATCAACCGCGTAGAAGTCATGCCAACCCGCCAGGCATGGTCACCGTTTGCCATTGAACGTGACTAACCTCGTTACTATCAATGACCATTGCATGCACAGCTTTGGTGTTCGTATTATTAACAACCGTCGTCCCCGAGGGTTTTTATCGGGGACCTTTTATATGACGAGTACCCTAAAGTCCAAGTTGTGATCAAGAGACAGGCTATCAGCTATCAGCTATCAGCTATCAGCTATCAGCTATCAGCTATCAAGAAAACAACCCAAACCATTGATATTCAATAAATAATCAAGATGCCGTCAGCATCTTCTGAATATCTTGAGCATGAGAGACACAATTATTCACCAAATGTCCTAGGGGCTCACTCATACCTTCTTTCTTGTAATAGATATACAGCGGAAGCACCAGGCTGATTTCTTTTATTGGGATACATACACAGTTTTTATCAGCAACGAACTTGATGCATTGTGGCGCGATGGATATTCCGAGTCCTGACGAAACTGAAGTGACCAGGTGTCGCATATTTTCAGGGTGAAAACTCACGTCCAGCGAGAAGCCTCTCTCTTGGCAGAGCAATGAGATGTGCTCAAACATTTCACTCCACTCAGAGCGACGAAACAGTATGAACTTTTCGCTGCGAAGCTCATTTAAACTTACTTCAGTATTATTCGCTAAAGGGTGATTGGCCGGCAAGATTGCCACCAACTTATCGGTATAGATCTTTTCTACATTGAACACGCTGCCATCTAGTTGTGGCTGACGTCTTGAAAAAGCGATATCAATCTTGTTTTCCACCAACCCATCTTGCTGTTCCTGAGCGGTCATCTCAAAAAGGTTCGTGGTTACCTTGGCATTGCTACTGGAAAATTCCCCCAGAATCTTTGGCAGGAAAAATGAGCAAGCAGTAGCCAGGTACCCAATATTAAGCACTGACTCTTTGGACTCCAACGCTTTACCCACCAACGCCTTTACTCGTTTATCATTAGCAATAATGGCCAAGGCTTCTGGTAACAACACCTCTCCGGCTGCGGTCAATTCTACCTGATGGGTGGTACGCAAAAACAGCTTGGTTCCTAGCTCATTTTCCAAATCGGAAATATGACGAGAAACCGTAGGCTGAACGGTGTTTAGCTCTCTAGCGGCCGCTGAAAAGTTTTTCAACTTAGCTACTGAAAGAAAGGTTTTAAGCGTCTTAATGTCCATGGGAGTTGGTCATTCGTTGATTGTATTATTGTTATACAATAATAATATTTCCACTCTATGATAAGCCTCCTTATGATGAAACGTGTGTTAGGTCTCAGACCACAATAAAAATGTGTCTACTCCACAAACAAGAAAAAAAGGATGTAGCTATGCCTCTCTACCCTATTACTACAGGAACCATTAAGCATGGATATTGATATTATTGTTGTACTCGTTTACTTCATTTTTCTCATCGGTCTCGGGTGGGTTTTCCGCTCTGCAGCCTCAAATACCAGTGAGTATTTTAGAGGAGGTGGCCGAATGCTATGGTGGATGGTCGGTTCCAGTGCCTTCATGATGGCATTGAGTGCAATGACCTTTACCGGCCTTATGGGCAAAGCCCTTACCAGCGGTATGTCCGTCGCTGTTGTATTTTTCGCTAACGCTTTAGGTTACTTCTGTAACTACCTTTTCTTTGCAGCCAAAGCGCGTCAAATGCGAGTGATCAGTCCTCTGCAAGGCATCAGACTTCGACTTGGTGCGGTAAATGAACAAGTATTTACTTGGGCAAACGTTCCTCTCAGTGTTTTACAAGCAGCAATCTGGCTTAACGGTCTTGCTGTGTTCACTAGTGCTGTTATCGGCGTACCTCTAGAGCAAACCATTATCGGTGCAGGCTTAGTGGTATTGTTCATGTCATTGGTTGGCGGCAGCTGGGCCGTTATCGCTTCCGACTTTATGCAGATGATCATCATCACGGTAATGACCTTCATTGCTGCAATGGTTGCAATCTGGAAGTCAGGCGGTGTAGGCAACCTACTTGAGGTAGGTCTACCAACACAACAGCTTATTGGTGATGGTTATAGCTACAGTTACCTATTTGTTGGCTGGTTTATCTGTATTTTTGTTAAACAGTTCTTTAGTACCAACAACATGGTCGACTCTTACCGTTTCATCGCGTCTAAAGACACAAAGAATGCTCGTAAAGCAGCCCTACTTGCTTGTTCACTAATGATCCTTGGTCCACTTGTTTGGTTCCTACCGGCTTGGTACGTAGCGGGCAATTACCCTGATGTGACTACATGGGGTCTAGAAGGCTTAGGCGACAAGGTTGCAGATGCGACTTACTACATGTTTGTTAAGAGTGAAATGCCAGTAGGTATGGTTGGTCTAATGCTAGCAGCTATGTTTGCGGCCACTATGTCTTCAATGGACTCAGCGCTGAACCGTAATGCGGGCATCATTCTTAAGAGTGTTTACGAACCATACTTCTGTAAAGACTTCTCTGAGAAAAACCTAATGAGAGCAAGTAAGATTCTTACGGCTGTATTCGGTATCGTGATCATCCTTACCGGGTTGTTCTTAACGTCTCTAAAAGAATTCGGCCTATTCGATCTCATGATGTTAGTCGGCACTCTTGTTGGCTTCCCAGTGCTTATTCCATCAATCATGTGTTTCTTTGTGCGTAAAACGCCAGATTGGGCGGGTTGGGGAACTATCCTTGTCGGTATGTGTGTGTCAGCTGTGATCGCTTTTGTAATTACTCCAAACACGATTGAATCAATCCTTGGCCTTGATACGCAGCTTACCGCTCGCGAATTCTCTGAAATGAAGTCAGTAACACTGGGCGTAATTGGCCATATGTCGATTACTCTTCCGTTCTTTGTTCTATCTCGTTTCTTCTACAAAGAGCCATCGGCTGAGCGTGCGGCTGAAATCAATCAGTTCTTCAACAATGTTGATACTGAAGTGGTTATCGAAGAATCAGAGCAAAGCATTCTTATGGATAACAAGCAGCACATCATGCTTGGCAAGATGCTGCTAACCGCATCCGTATTCTTAGCTATGTTAACGCTGGTTCCTAACCCACTTTGGGGTAAAGCATTGTTTGCCATCATTGCGGGTATCATAGGCTTTATTGGATTCATTCTATTGCGCACGGTAAAGAAACCTGCCGAGCTTCAAGTTAAGCAAAGCTGCGCATAAAAATAATATTAAAACAGTAAGATAGGAGGGTTACCTCCTATCTATTGAGGTAAACATGTCAGTACAACAAAAATTCGGTGGGGAACTTACCGATGAAGAATTTCGCAAGTTCACCCTTTACACCACCCAAAGCAATAACGCGGCCGATGACAACACCCGAGCTCAGATAATGGGCTTCACAAACGAAGGTGTAAGAGTTGCTCCGGGAGCTATCGTTCGAATTGGTGATAAGCAGATTGGCGCAAATTCTTATATTGGACTGTACAGCTACATCAATGGTGATGTCACCATTGGTCAAAACATACTCATTGGCCCCCATGTTTCTATCGTTGCGTCGAATCACTTGTATGACCCAACAACGGATCATTTTAGCGCTCGCAGTAGCCTTGAAGAAGGCAAAGTAGAGATCAAAGACGGCGTTTGGCTTACCACAGGCGTTGTCATCACCCCGGGAGTCACTATTGGTAGGTGCGCTCTAGTATGCGCTAACTCGGTAGTGACTCAATCGGTAGAAGACTACCACATTGTTGCTGGCTCTCCAGCAAAAGCGATTGGTGAAATCAATCCTGAAACGGGCGAATACCTTTGGTTTAAGAAGGAGCAATAGAATGTTGTCATTGCAAAGAAACCATGACTTTCAAGTATTTATGTCTCCAGGACATGAACAAGAGGTGCTTGTAAACCCACCAAGCTTTAACTGGCCTCAACCTAATTTTCATGACAGCTTTAGTATTGAATTAGAGCACACCAATAAACCTCTGCAGTGGTGTTGGGAGAACGTATCCTCTCCTTTCCAGTTGCCTTTCACGCTTCCAAATGGTGAATATCGTTGGCGCTTGGTTAATGCTGAGCATCAAGCGACACCTTGGTTTTCTTTTAACGTTACTGAAAAGTCAGAAGACTACCTAGCGCCTACCGCCAAAGAATTATTTGAGCGTTGCCAACCTCACGAGCAATTTTTGATGTACTTCGATGAGGATATCAACCACGTTCGTATCTCTTCATGGATGGCCTATGACAAGCTTAAGAAAACAGCGGAGCTTGCCGATATTGATGCGATTACCTACCCGACTCATTATCGAAGAGGCGAGGAAGAAGGCAAACGCACAGCTATTGCGAATGTCAGAAAGTGGATAGATAGAGACCTTATCTCTTTAAGCTTGCTGTACAAGATTTGGGGAGATAAGCAAAGCGGTGAAACAGCGGTTTCTTTGTTACTCAAACTGGCAGAGTGGAGCCCAGAAGGTCCGGCATCGCTGCTTCGTCCATGCACTTGGGGAGACGAGGTTGGTCTTTCTCTAGCTCGCAACCTTTACTTGGCATACCACTGGCTTGCGCCTCTTCTAACCGAAAGCGAAAAAAGCTTTGTAAGGCCTATGTTGGTTCGCATTGCTTATCAGATGGAGGAGCGATTAGAGCAAGATCAGTTCAAGCAGTTCCCTGGGCACTCTCATACCTCTCGCCTTCCAGCGTATCTTGGGGTAGCCGCTCTTGCACTGCACAAAGAGTATGATCAAAGCGTCTGTGAACGCTGGCTTAACTACTCGCTAATGATCTACCGGGGTGTATTGCCATTTTATGGTGGCGAAGATGGCAGCTGGGCAGAAGGTCCATTTTATTCCTCATCTTACAGTAAGTGGTTCCATCCGTTCTTCTTATCCGTTGAGCGAATCAGTGGCTTCTCTTTCTACAACCACCCTTTCTACAAGAACTACAGCAATTTTGCGATGGATTTTGTGGCAACCCAAGATGACATACACCCATTTGGTGATGGCTTCTGGTGCAGGCGCGATGGCGCTGAATGGCCGGGCTTCTTTGCTCAAAACCCGCTACGAATCTACGCTGAACGCTTCGGCGATCGCGCAACTCGAGAGATGAGTTTAGAGCTCGAACAACAGATCTCCTCTTATGATTTACACCTGCTCGATGTGGTGCCAACGATCCCACAAATTAAGCACTCTGAACGGCCTTTATTGAACCTAGACGAGAGCCAAGAACGTGAAGGTATCTACAGTCAGTATTATGATTTTGCAGGACTGGGTGCCATCAAGAACAAGCGTAGTTCTGTATTCTTTAGAGCCAGCCAATTCGGCAATAGCTCTCACCGTCACGCCGATCAAGGTAATATCGCCTTAATCGATTCACACACTAGTGTCCTGACGCCAAGTGGAAGTTATGGCTATCGTTTTGGCAGTGCCCATCACAGCGAATGGACCAGAACCACCAAAGCGCATAATCTGCCATTGATTGGTGGAAGAGGACAAATACTGGACGATGAGTCTGCAACCGCATCCGTTATTACCCATAAGACAGGGGCTAACTGGAGTGTTGTACAAATGGACTTAAGCCGAACTTACAGTGATGCAAAACGCTTTGTTCGAACCTTAGTCACCGTCGCAGATAAAGGCGTTCTCATCGTTGATAATATGAGTTTAGCTTCGGCGCAACCGGTGCAATGGCGACTTCACTCTCCGCTGAATGTAGAGAGGGAAGGACAAGACGTTCTTCTTAGTAATGGCGAGTTAGCATACACAGTAAAGCTGTTAGCCAATGGGCTATCAGAGGCCTGTGTAGAAATAGGCTATCAGGAAGAAACCTCTCTTCATGAATCTGTAGTCTCTGATGCAAACCAAGATATCAGACATATAGAATGGCAAGCGGCGCCTGCTGCTCAGCATACCTTTGTGGCGTGTTGTGAAAACAGTCCTATCTATCACGATATGGATAATGCTGGTCTTTTGAAGGTTGATATTGGCGAAGGCATTATTGTCATAGATATTGATGGTGAGCGCGTACAAAAGCAGGCTAAGCAAGTTGAACTAGCCTAGAACTAACCTTCTAATTCTGACTATTGAAAAGCCAAGTGCGAACTGACGCACTTGGCTTTTTTGCCTCTATAGTGACAGTACCTTCCTTAAGGAAAGGTATAACTCAATGGATAAAAAAAGAGCCTGCAAAAGCAGGCTCTAAAAAAACGTGAGGAAACATTGAAGTGAATCATAGGTAAATCGCCATTGAAGACAGTTCAATCCCCGATTCCCTCACCGCTATCGAGACTCTAGCCCCCACCAGAAATCTCGACATGCTCTTTGACATTCGATGAATGTCAGTTAAACCGAATTATTGGTCTAGGCTGAACTTGAAGAAGCTCACTTTAGAGTAATCGCCAGCTTCGATGCCGTTGTTTGCACAACCGCTTGAGCCAGTATTACATTGGTTGTAAGTACCTGCTTTGAAGTACATCCAGTCGTTTGCGTAGCCTTGGTCGTATTTGTCGCCTTGGTATTCACCTTTTGCTAGGTCAATATCATACGTCTTAACTTCTTGGTTTGGTTTGCCTGGGTTCTTAGTGAACGTTAGGTGCATGATATCACCTTCTACATTTACGTCGTACGAGAAGATCTCGCCCAGTTTGATACCCGTTACAGGATCTTCTGAACCTTGGCGCAGACCGCTTTGACCGAACACTTCATGGCGAATATCACGACGCTTGCTGTAATCGTCACCTAGAGCATTAGTTTCGTAGTTCCAGTAAATAGAGCCGTATTCATGCTCTGGCAGTTTACGGTACATGATTTTTAGAGGCTCGTTCTTCGAACCGTGGATTTGACCGATTACGGTAGCAAATGCACCATTTTTCTTGTAATCACCACTAGTACTTACCCAGTCAACAGACATGGTCGCGCTCATGTGCCCGCCAATCGCACCGTATGCTTCAGCATTATCTGTAGAAGCAATAGTGAAGTTGTTCTTTGGAGATGAGTAGTCATCAGAAAGCATTGCACGCAGTTCACTACGAGCATTCTTAGAGTTTGGTGTTGTCATTGCTTTGTTTGGAGAAGCAAACACCATAGCGCCAGTTACAGAATCAGTGTAGAACCACTCTGCATCAGAGAATGGGTTAGCCTTGTCATTCAACATAGGCTTGTAGATTTCCATTACCTTACCCGCACGCTCTGGCTTGTTATCGTCTCTTGGCGTATTTAGCTTGAACTTAGATAGATCGAAGTTTTCAGCTGGAACCTTGTTCACGTCTAAGTTGTACTGCACAGCCAGTTGCGGATCATTATTCGCTGACGGAGCTTGCGTTGCAGACGGAGCTTGTTGTGTCGCAGATGCAGTATCGGGGGAAGAAGCTGTTGAGCAGCCTGCTAGGCCAGCAACGAGTGCTGAAACAACAACAGCAGCAATCTTGTTCTTTGTATGCATATTAACCTCTAGGTATTTATTTTTAGTGCCAAGAGAAACGGGAACAATACCCATCTCTTCTCTTAACGAGCGAGGGTCATAATGCACTAATATAATAATACAAGATATGAACAGGATCACGATCAGTAACATTTGCTGTCGAGATAATCTCAATCTTAATTTTCAATTATTGAGAACGAAAAAAGAGCCAGTGATTGCCTCACTAGCTCTTAGTATTAACACTCTGTTTTCGTTTACCGCTTAGGTATCTAACTGCATCTGCTTTTTCTTCTTCATCTTCATTGTCGAGTACACAGAGAAGACAGCTAACACAATAAAGGCCAAAGCAATCGGTCTTTCATACAGGAATGACCAAGAGTTATCGTACATCAGCAAGGCTTTACGCAGGTTGGTCTCCGCCATTGGACCAAGGATAATAGCGAGAAGTATTGGCGAAGATGGTATATCCATTTTGCCTAACACAAAGCCTAAAATACCAAAGGCAATCGCAATACCCACATCAAACATTGAGTTGTTAATCGCGTATGCGCCGACCACTGACAAGAATATGATGATAGGGATCATCAGCAACTTGGGCACCTCAATGATGCGACAGAAGAAGCGAATACCCACTAGGCCAACGATTAACATCACAATGTTAGCCACCAGCATTGAACTGAATACGCCGTACACCACCTCTGGATTCTGAGCGAACAACAGAGGACCAGGAGTTAGACCTTGAACAATCAGAGCGCCCAATAGTACTGCCGCTACCGCATCACCCGGAACACCTAGTGTAAGTAAAGGAACAAGAGAACCCCCTGTTACGCCGTTGTTACCCGCCTCTGCTGCGGCAAGGCCTCGTACAGAACCTTTACCAAATTCATCTGGATTCTTCGAAGAACGCTTCGCTTCGTTGTAACAAACAAATGCAGAGATGTCCGCGCCAGCGCCAGGAACAGAACCTATGGTTGTCCCCATCAGACCACTTTTAACTGCTGTAGGCATCATATCTTTAAGATCTTGTTTGCTCAGCAACTTGTGATCAAATTTAGCAACTTTAGCTTGCTTCTCTTTTAGGATTTTTTCAATCTGGTTGATCGCTTCAGACAGTGCAAATAGACCAATCAGAACAGGAATTACATTGATCCCGCTATACAGATCCATCACGCCAAAGGTAAAGCGAGGCACACTACTAATTGGGTCTAATCCCACTGTTGAGATCAACAGACCAATAGTACCCGCCAATAGGCCCTTCAAAATATTCTGCGCTGAAACACTGGCAATGATGGTTAGACCAAATAGAGCCAATGCAAAGTATTCTGGTGCATTAAATCGCAATGCGAAGTTTGCTAGCAGTGGAGCAATAGCGATCAAAACGATTGTACTGATCAACCCGCCCACAAACGAAGCGATTGCCGAGATACTCAGCGCTCTCGCCGCTTGGCCTTTGGCAGCCAGAGTATGCCCATCAAGCACCGTTGCGGCTGAGGCCGGAGTGCCTGGTGTTTTCAGCAAGATAGCGGCAATGGAACCACCATAGATACCACCGATGTAGACACCGATTAGCATAACCAGCGCCGCTGTTGGCTCCATGCCAAAGGTAAATGGCAGAAGAATGGCCACACCCATGGTGGCGGTCAGGCCCGGCAACGCACCGAGTACGATTCCGCCCACAACACCAAAGATTAAAATAGGTAAAACAGCTGGACTGAACGCGGTCAGTAAGCCATTCAATAGATGCTCAATCATACCGCCTCCTTAATAAAATAGACCTTCAGGAAGTGCTATGTAGAACACCTCACCGAATAGGTAATAAACGCCAAATACAAAGGTCCATGCCACTACGTAGTAGAGCGGCTTCTTAACCTTGAACAACACAAGATAAACTGTGAATGCAACGAGACTCGCTAACAAGTAGCCAATCACGCTAATCAATAATGCATATCCAATCAGGAATATGACACCGAATACGGCCATTTTTGAGAAAATAACTGACTGTATTTCAGTGTTAGTAGATTTGAGTTTGTGTTGCACTAATAAGGCAATACAAATAATGATTTGAGCAACCGCAATGGCTGTTGGGAAAAATTTCGCATCGACGCTCGCGTCTTGAAAGCGAGGTTCTGCAAACTGTCCAATAAGAACCAAAATAACTGCGCTTAGGGCAATGATTAGGGATGGGAAGACAACATTTCTATTAATCATAATGCTACCCTTTAAAGCTAAACTTCAAAGAAGGAGGGAGCCCTAGCAAGAGCTCCCAGGTGGAAATTAGTTGATTAGAGCACCAAGGTTTTTAGTGTCTTGCTCAACAAAAGTAGTGAACTCTTCTGCATTCATGTTGTGGATAGTCATCGCACCTTTCTCCATGAATTCTTTGAATTCAGCAGATGCCATAGCTTCGTCGAATGCTTTACCTAGAGTTTCGATAACTTCATCTGGAGTGTTTTTCGGAGCACCGATACCACGCCATGTACCCGTTACAACGTCAATGCCTTGCTCTTTTAGAGTAGGTACATCAGGGATGAACGAAATACGCTCTTCAGACATCACACCTAGTGCTTTAAGTTGACCAGAACGCAGCTGAGCAATAGCTTCACCTGGAGTAACCATAGTTACGTCAGTGTGCTTACCTAGTACTGCAGGAATTGCTTCTGATGCACCGTTGTATGGGATAGCGTTTAGCTTGATACCTTGGTCTTTTTCAAGAGCCATTAGGTAGAAGTTTGGCGCTGCTGTAGACGCAAATTTAACCACACCGTCGCCTTTCTTCGCTTCTGCGATAAGGTCGTTGATTGTGTTGTATGGGCTGTCTGCAGAAACTAGGACTACTGCTGGATCAAGGTTAACCATGCGGATAAGTTTAAAGTCGCTAGCATCGTGTTGCATTAGACCCATTTGAGGTAGAGATGCAATCTCACGAGTGACCACTGTTAGTGTGTAACCATCAGCACGTTGCTGAGCACCAAAGCTCATACCCACTGCACCAGCACCACCTGTGCGGTTCATTACCGCAATGTTTTGACCAAGAATGTCTTTTGCAGAGTTAGCCAGTGTACGACCAACCGCATCAGTACCACCACCCGCACCAAAAGGTACAACTAAACGGATATTTTTGCTTGGGTAGTCCGCTGCAACAGCCGTTGCAGATACCATGATGCCTGCGGCAACAAGAAGGGATTTAAGAAGTTTGCTCATGTTAATTCCTTTTGTGTCAGTTTTATTAGTTTCTAGTTGTTTGTGTAGGGTTACTTACTTTGTTGTTCTGGTACTCGGCCATGCACAACTGTTCAATTGCTACTGCAATCCAGCCACTGATTAGCATGTCGTACCATTGTTCAACACCACTGCAGCCAACCACTACGTCTCCATAAACAAATGAGCCATAGAAAAGCAGATCATCTTCGTTTAGTGACGCTGTATGTAGTGTTTGATTGGTGATATTTGCACGTGTATTGCGCCATGCTTGCTTGGCTTTTTTGCGTGCAAATTCATCAAAAGGGATAGTCCACTGCTCTGGATTACCTAGGGAGCTTTCAACCAAAATCGCTTCTTCGAATGATGTTTCCCAAGGCTTAACGCGTGGGTCCATGACAACGATATGAAGCTCTTTGCGATTGGTTCTTTCAAACAATCTTTCAATTGCGGGTGTTACTAATTCGATAGCATCCTTTGCTATTTCTGCATGACTTTTCATTGCCTAACCTCTGCTATAGACATTCACCTCATCGATGTATTTAACTATATTGTATGACATGAAAAACTGGCATGTGCGACGCGGTCAAATGATAACTAGATCACTTGCCCCTCTCTAAAAGGGTCTAGGAGATCGAGTTTTTAAGGGTTTTAGCGGTTTTTTATATGACACTGGTCACACAGGGAATTTTAGAAAAAGTGTGATGGGTAAGACGTTTGTGGGACTGGTGTGAGCAGACGAAAGTGTATTTTTGCCAGTATCAGATCGAAAATGGAGTATTAAATGATTAAAAATGGAAGAATGTGTACTTAAAAGCCAGTCAGTGACTGGCTTAATCTTTACACAATTATGCAGTTTTTACTTTGTACTTGGCCTTCATTCTCAATGCCACATTAACCAAAGCGATCAATACCGGCACTTCAATCAGAGGCCCAATCACACCAGCAAACGCCTGATCTGAGTTAATACCAAATACTGCAATTGAAACCGCAATCGCCAATTCAAAGTTATTGCCTGTAGCTGTGTAGGCAATAGAGGCATTCTTATCATACGGAATCCCCAATCGTTTACCGACAAAGAAGCTTACAAAGAACATCAATACAAAGTAGATAGCCAAAGGTATAGCAACGCGCACTACGTCCATTGGGAGCTCTAGAATCATTTCACCTTTAAGGCTAAACATCAGCACTATCGTAGCCAACAGAGCGATTAGCGTTATCGGCGAGATGCGAGGGATATAAACCTCGTTGTACCACTGCTCTCCCTTTGCTGAAACCAACAGTTTACGGCCTAGAAAACCCGCTAAGAATGGAATACCAAGATAGATGAATACGCTCTGTGCAATATCAGCCATAGAGATATCCACGACCATTCCCGTATAACCAAATATTGGTGGTAACACGGTAATAAATAACCAAGCCATGAAGCTATAAGTCACGATTTGGAAGGCACTGTTTAGGGCGACCAACGCCGCTCCGTATTCTTTGTTACCGCCGCCAATATCATTCCACACTAGAACCATTGCAATACAACGGGCTAAACCGATAAGAATAATACCGACCATGTAGCCAGGGTGATCACCCAAGAATGTCAAAGCCAGTACAAACATCAAGATCGGACCGACAATCCAGTTCATGACCAAAGAAAGCTTAATCGCTTGCTTATCTTGCGCTACTTTTCCAAGCAGGCTGTAGTCTACCTTAGCTAAAGGCGGATACATCATTAAGATCAGACCGATAGCCAAGGGGATGTTGGTGCTGCCCACTGACATCGCTTCATTAAGATCAGCCACCTCTGGATATACGGCGCCAATACCAACCCCAACCGCCATGGCCAAGAATATCCATAGGGTTAGGTATCTATCGAGAAAGCTCATCTTTGGTGAGGCGCTCGCTGCTGCTGTTGTCATCTGTGTATCTCTTTCGTTTATCGTCGAATGACGATTATTATAATTAAAAAATAGTGTCTACTGAATCATTAGCTGCTTCATTTCACTAAAACAAACTATCAAAAAGTTCTTTCACTCTATGCATGGCTTGCGTCTCTATTCGATAGCAAACCTTAGGTGGCTTAGGCTCACTTCGAACCAACCCCGCCTGACGCAGAATTCGCAGATGCTCTGATACTGTAGATTGAGCTAAACCTAATTGCCCAACTAAATCCCCATTCAGGCAGCCGCCCTTTGTTTCGAGCTCGAACAATACCTTTAGGATTCGGACTCGAGCAGGATGAGCAATGGCCTTTGCTAAAGTCGCGAGTTCTTGTTCTCGCTTTGCATCCTCGTCTGAGATAACAGGTGCGATGCACTCTTGAGTCTGGCAACTGGTCATAATTATATTTCGACAATCGTAGAATGACGATTAATATACCGTTCCGGATTACATTCTGCAACTGAATATTTTCGATGCATTTTGAAAGAGAAATCGTCGCTATTAGATGAAAAGATAAGCAAACGTTTACATTTATTAATATTTCCGCAGTGAATACTTATTGAACTAAGTCATTTTAAGGAGCAAAATCAAAGTATCAAAAAAACTGATACTTATTTTTCATTTCTGAGGGTTGCATGTTCAAGTTTTCTCTAAAGCAAATCGCTGTATTCGACGCCGTTGCAAGCCATGAAAGTGTCAGTGCTGCCGCCAAGAAGCTCTCTATGACCCAATCAGCGGTCAGTATGTCTCTGTCTCAACTAGAGTCTGTCTTAGACCGCCCACTGTTCAACCGCCAGGGCAATAGATTAGTGCTAAGTCATTGGGGGCATTGGCTAAGACCAAGAGCCAAGCGCTTACTTCAAGACGCGAGACAGATTGAGTTTGGCCTTCATGAGCAGCACCTTATTAGTGGTAATTTAACTCTTTGCACTAGTCAAACTGCAGCAAAACACTTAGTTCCTGCTCTTATCAGCAAAATTGATAACGACTTCCCTGAAATGCGCATTGATTTGATGGTCGAAAATACAGAAAACGTGATCGATGCACTGCTCAACTATGACTGTGACTTAGGTATTATCGAAGGAAGAAACACGGATAGCCGTCTACAACAAGAACATTGGCTTGACGACGATTTAGTAGTGATTGCCTCACCTAATCATCCGTTTGCTCAATATAAACAAGTGACTCTTGCTCAGTTAGAACAAGCGAAATGGGTATTACGAGAGCCTGGTGCCGGTACTCGCCGCATCTTCGATGGCGCTGTTCATGGCCTTATCGACAATATTAAGGTGTGGAAAGAGTACGAGAGTATTCGAGTGATTAAATCACTGGTTGCTAACGGTAGCTACTTGGGTTGCGTACCTTATCTAGATATATTGCCTGAGCTTGAAAGCAATCAATTGGTAGTACTACCAACACCACAACTTAACATGCAGCGTGAGATATCGTTTATTTGGCGTAATGACAGTGGCGAATCACCACTTAGAGAATGTTTACTGTCTGAGGCGAGAAGATTGACCAGAGGAAGATCTTTCAAGCCACGCAAGGATTAACTCCCTGCGTGACCCAAAAACTTAGTTGTGCTTTTTTAAAAAGGGCTACACCTGCCCTATTTGCTGTCGCTTAGCATTAAGCGACAGACAGGTCCTTCTCTTTTTGCTGCTGTGGCTGATTAAAGTTAGCCACCCACTGTGCAATCGCATCGCGATTCAAAAGACCTACATACTGACCATTAAATACCACAGGGTAAGCACTTGGCATTTTGCTTGCCGCTTTCGCTAGGCGTTCGCTGAATGACAATGCCTCACCACCTATGAAGAAACCGCCTTGATTGACTGGGTATAGAGTGTCTTGGTCAACAATCATTGGCTCAAGCGCTGTCAGAATGCTTTGCTCTGGAGTAAGAGTGCATACTGGAGTCTGCATGAAGTCTTTTACTACCATGACCGCATTCACGTCAAAGTCCTGACCCCACATTGCTCGAAGAAGATCCTGCTGAGAGATAAAGCCTTGAACTTGATGATCTTCGCTTAATACTGCAGCGCCTGCTTGATTGTTATCAATCAATAGCTTAAGTGCTGAATGACAGTTCAAATCTTCTGAGAAAGTGATTTGGTTGTCTGAGGCTAGGTCTGCAACTCGTAAACGTTTCATTTGTTCTAACATGGCATGCTCCAATGAATTTAATGATGAAAATTGAATATCTGAATTTTTGATTGGGTAGATTGATGGTGATGCGCTCTGCTTTGGTTCAATGCTCCAATAAGCAAGCCCCACCAATACCGCGCCGCCAAAAATGTTTCCAAGGGTCACTGGAATAAGGTTCGCAGTGATAAATTGTTTAATATTGAGTAGTTCTAGATGAATACCAGCTTCTGCTGCTGCACTTAGCATATGAGCATCGGCGCTCGCCTTAATGGCGATACCTAGAGGCACCATAAACATGTTTGCAATGCTGTGTTCGAAGCCTGAGCTAACAAACATCGCCACTGGTAGCAGTACTAAAAAAGCCTTACTTGCACTTTCTTTACTGCTAAAACTCATCCAAATACCTAGACAAACCAATAGGTTACACATAACACCTAGAGAGAATGCCTGCCACCATGAGTGCTCTAGCTTATGCGCAGAGATACTCAAGGCGTTTAGCCCCCAATTGCCATGGTCAAGAATGTGCATCTTTGCCATCATAATGAAAGCAAGGGTCAGCATGGCTCCAGCAAAGTTACCTGCATACACACGAGCCCAACATCCAAGTAACTGCTTAGTAGTGACTCGTTTTTGAGCCCAAGCAACCGAGCTAAGCACGGTACTCGTAAACAGTTCCCCTCCACATACAACCACCAGCATTAAGCCAAGGCTAAAAGCGAGACCACCAATAAAGCGGGTCACACCCCAACCGTTTTCGTATGAGCCTGTAGTCACAGTGATATAGAAGACAAAGGCTAGAGCTATAAAAGCACCAGCAAACATCGCCAATACAAATGACTGTTTAAAAGGTTTCAATACTTTCTGGTGCCCATAGTCTGCCGCTTGCATGGTGAGACTTGGCTTCGCCTTTGACGAGCTGCTATCTACCAATTCAGGGCGTGGGCGTTTTAACGGCATGATTTCCTCCTTATCTGAGAATGACCTCAGTAGTCATCCGTTGTTATTAACTGCTTTCCGTTGAAAGCCCATTCAGATTAAGAGAAGTGAGGAAGAAAAAATATCTAGTTGTTTTGAAGCTGATAGTGAGGAATATTGATAATTGCAATAAGGTGCAGATCAACCTCTTGCTCACGGCAATTATGAGCAAGAGATTGAATATGGGTATAAGGGGAAGTGGGGTTCCTAGGAACTAGGAACTAGGAACTAGGAACTAGGAACTAGGAACTAGGAACTAGGAACTAGGAACTAGGAACTAGGAACTAGGAACTAGGAACTATTTTAACGTATGGAAGCCAGAGTAGATGCGGGTTGCGGTAGTGAACCAGCACATGGCGCCAAATATATATGCAAGCTCTGCAAAGTAGTTGGGCAATAGGCACATCAGGATAAAACAGCTTATGGTCTCAGTGCCTTCGGTTAAGCCACTCATATAGTACAAAGACTTATGCTTATACACAGGGTTATCTATGCCTCGCTTTCCTGCCATTACAGCAAACGCCAGAAAGCTACTTCCCGTGCCGATGAATGAGAAGATCAAGAATGCACCTGCGATGGCGTTCGCTTCTGGGTTGGCGAGTACAAAGGCAAACGGCACCATGGAGTAGAATAAAAAGTCGAGACTAATATCCAAAAAGCCACCGGCATCAGTGATCCCCTGCCTTCTGGCAAGTGCGCCATCTAAGCCATCACAAATCCTGTTTAGCAGTATCAATAAGAGTGCTGTTGTATATTGCTCAAATACCAATAACGGCAAAGCAAAACAACCGATAATAAAACCGAATAGGGTCGTTTGATTGGCAGTGATACCCAGGCTGTCTAAAACTCTCGCCCCTTGCGCTAAGGGCCAGCGGATAACCTTGATGCTAAAACTATCAAGCATGGCTCGTCTCCCAAGGCCAATTTAACACGCGACTATTATCAGGGATGTCTTGTTCATCATGAGTCACCATAAGCGCAGGGACATTGGCGACCTTTAACTGCTCGAATACCCAGTCACGAAACTGTGAGCGCAGTTGCTTATCAAGTTTACTGAAGGGTTCATCCAATAACGCTACCTCAGGTTGCGCCAATAGCATTCTGGTTAGGCTCACCCTCGCCCTCTGTCCTCCTGATATCTGCTCAGGGTAGGAATAGGCCAGTTGACTCAAGGATATTTGCTCAAGCGCCTCAATCGCCTGTTGTTTTCTGTGCTCGCCTTTTACTGTGTTAGGGAGCGCAAAGGCTAAGTTCTCCCAGATATTAAGGTGTGGAAACAACAAATCGTCTTGAAACAGTATCCCTACCTTGCGCTGATGTGCAGGCACTGAGTCCAACGGGCGTTCGTTGAGCACCACCTCTCCCTGATAAGAAAACTCTTCTGATAGATGGCCTGCGATAACATCCAATAAGGTCGACTTTCCACATCCGCTAGGTCCCATCAAAGACACGACTTCACCAGAATCGATAGTCATATTCAAACTATCAAACAACACACTGCCATCCAGTTTACGAACTGTGAGATTTTTTAGACACAGACTCATTCGACTGCAACCCCTTGAATTTGCTACGACGATATCGAACTTGCATTCGACTGCCCAATATCGCGATAAAGAAAAAGATTAATGGTAACAGCGCTTGCCACAAGGCATAGATGGCCGTTACTCGGCGGTCAAAGCCACTGGATAAAGCCACCGCTTCAGTCGTCAGTGTTGAGATACGCCCTGCCCCTAAGATTAGGGTGGGTAAGTATTGAGATAGACTGACACTGATGCCAATTGCCCAAGCAAACAAGATAGCAGGAAACACCTGAGGTAATTTCACCTTTAGAAACACCGATAATGGCGTTTTTCCTAGGCTCAGTGCGACGCGAGTCATCGCTTCATTGTAACTGCGCCACGGGCCATCAAGAGAAAGGTAGACAAACGGGAACGCAAAAAACATATGCGCCCAGCACACCCACAACCAATGGGCATTTCCACCGATAAACAAGGTGGTTATCTGCAATCCAAACAAGATAGAGAGTTGCGGGATTAACATAGGAATAGCGATGACATAACCCGGAACCTGCCAGCGATGTCGAATGCGGTATTCGTGAGCTATTAACGCTAGAACAACCGCAACCGTTCCAGAGACCAGCGCCAGGCTTAGACTTTGCTCAATGGTGCTGACTATACCTGACCATTCATACTCCCAAAATCGAGCAGAATAGCGGCTAGGAGCAATATCAGGAAAGCGCCAGCGCTGGGCAAAGCTCCACACTAGCATCAGGGGAAGCATGGCGCCGGTAAGTAGAATCATTCCACTAAATAGCCCTCTCCCCGGAAGCATGACGCCACGTCGCCCAGAGATTTGCCAACCTCGAAAGCCCTTAGTCACTAACCATTCAACTGTTCGAGCAAAGGCAATGATCAACGTCGCTATGATAAATAGCACAATAGCCCCAGCCGATGCTCTTGGCAGTAACGTAAGATCAGGGTCGTTAAACCACTGCCAGACCAGTACGGCAAAGGTCGGCGGATTGGTTGGCCCCACAATCAATGCCACGTCCACCACCGATAAGCTATAAGCCAATACCGCCAGCATAGGAAAGCGCAGTTTTACCAACCATTGTACAAACAAAGACTTCCACCAAGCATGTGCACGGCTGTAGCCCATGGAGGCCGTGATCTTCTCTGTCTTATCAATGTTCAATTGTTTGAGGATGGGAATACTCATCAATAGCAAAAAAGGCACTTCCTTAATGGCTAGCATGATGATTAATCCCAGCGCGTAGGGATCATGAATGAGCAAGGCAAGCTCATGTCCTGTGGACTGATTAAGATCGTAGCCAAACAGAGCATGAATAAGGCGAACACCTAAGCCTGTGGGGTCGAACAAAAAGGCAAAGCCAATGGCAAACGCCACATGAGGAATAGAAAGCAGAGGTGATAGGGAAAGCTCTATCTTCTGCCACCAGCGGGTGTTCCAACAACGTTGCAAAATGGCAAAGGCCAATACGCAGGCTAGGTAACTACTGACAATGGCAGAGAATAGGGTTAAGCCGATAGATTGCCAAACACCATTCCAAGCAAATACTTGCTTAAAGCCAGTGAAAGAGAGTGAGTCCATCCCCAGTGGGGGAATGTAGCTAAGTGAAGACGAAACAACACCTAGCACTCCCGGAACGGTTGGCAATACGCACAAGACTACAACCAGTGCGTAGAGAAGACGAAGCATATACCGTTATTGCCCGTAACGCTTAAGCCATTCTTTCTCAATCAAGACTTGCCAGCTTGGATGAGGCTCATCGATGGCTTCAAACTGCTCAGAGGCTTGCGCGCTTCCCTTCAGGTATTTATGTTCAAGAACAGAAGGGTCTCCCCACACGGCTAAGTCGCCTTTGTGAGATTGTGCTTCAGGGCTAAGTAAAAAGTTGATAGCGACGAGCGCTCCCTCTTTCGCTGTGGCATTCCAAGGAATAGCTAGGAAATGAATATTTGATAGAGCACCGGCATTCATCGCATAGGGCTTAGTACTGTATTCAAGATTTCCAGCCGCTTGCGCGGAATAAACTGCGTTGGGATTAAACGTCACCGCAAGATCCAGTTGCCCGTCATCAAGTAAGCGAATCATCTCAGCAGTGCCGGCAGGGAACTGCTTACCGCTTCTCCAGGCCACACTATGAAACTCGTCGAGATAAGCCCAAAGCAATGAACTGAGTCGAGCAAAATCTTCTTCCGTTGCAGGTTTAGACAGTGCAGGGTCATTATTTGAAAGCTCTATAAGCAGCGCTTTTAGGAAGCTAGTGCCATGAAACTCGGGTGGCTTAGGATAGCTCAAGCGATTTGGATTTTGTTTAGCGTAGCGGAGCATTTCGGCAAATGAAGCAGGAGGCGTTGCAAGCAACTCTTCATCGTAAATAAAGACCAACTGCCCTACTCCCCACGGCGCTTCCAACCCTTCTGTTGGCTCCGAAAAATCCACCGCTACGGGCAAGGTTTTATCAACATATTGCCAATTAGGTAGCGATTCGGTGAAAGGGCCAAACAACAGCTGGTTCTCTTTCATAGATTTGAAGTTTTCGCCATTGATCCACACCAGATCGATGCTTCCACCCTCACTTTTACCAACGGCTTTTTCTGCAATCAGACGAGGGGTACTTTCTGCGATATCAGTGACCTTAACGTGCTGCAGGGTGACATCATATTGCTGCTGCAACTGCTTATTCGCCCATTGGATATAGCGGTTGATTTCTTGACTGCCGCCCCAAGCATGAAAATAGACGGTTTGTCCCTCAGCCTTTTTTTCCACTTCTTTCCAATCAAGTTCTTTCGCACCCACCCCAAACGCGGTACAAAGCGTTAGGACTGCCGTGAGTATTTTCTTCATAATATTGTCCGTTATTTTCCGTGGCTGATGCCTTAAACGAGTGATTCCATGTAACACCTAGTTTTATGCCTAGGGCTTAATAGTAATACGCCAGCGCCGCTAAACGTAAACAATTGTTGCATCCTATAACAAAGGCTGTGAATCTAAACGTTAAAGTAACATTTATCCCCCACAAAGACCTGACATCGACCGAGTTTCTTTCATGGTTTCTCTAAAGACAAATTTGAGCGCTTATTTTTCAGACAGGCATAAAAAAGGGCAGCAAGTGCTGCCCTACCAAACCTTATCAGGACGGATCAAGGTTACCCATTACCACATAAGGTCATCTGGCACGACGAAGTCCTTATAAGGGTCATCTTCATCAGGCGTTTCTTCTTCAGGTTTCTGAGTTTCAACAATCGCCTCTGGTACTCGAGTCGCAATCTTCTCTGCCACAATGGTAGGAATAACCGCATAGCTCTCGCCATCGCGAGCAATACTCAAGATACCTTTGATAAGCTGAGTACGAGAAAGTTCGTCAACATAAACAGACTTCACCAATGTACCATCGGTAAAGTTGTATTTGATCTCGCCCTTGGAGGTGTCGATACGGTTCATCTCGATAAGTTGTTTTACTTGCGCTTTAAGCTCTTTAGCCAATCGCTGCTGTTCACGCTCTTGGTTGATTTGTTTATCACGTTCTTGCTGCGCGGCTCGGTTTTCTTCTGCGGCTGCTTTTGCTTCGCGTGCTTGCACGCGAGATTTCTTAGCGCCTTTCTTTGCTTTCTTTAGCTTCTTTTCGTTTACCAAGCCAGCTTTCAGCATTTGCTCTTGAAGGGTCAGTTTTGCCATCTGTAATTCTTCTATCTATCGATTATTCTGATTAGGACTATTTTCGCATGCCTCGGGCCATTTTTCCTAATTTTTGGGTCACATAAAAAAAGCCCGCTAGCTAGGCTTGCGGGCTCAAGTAACTCTAATTCATGCTAGCGAGGAATTATTCCCACTCGATAGTTGCAGGCGGCTTACCTGAGATATCGTAAACTACGCGAGAAATACCATCGATTTCGTTGATAATACGGTTTGAAACCTTACCTAGGAAGTCGTATGGCAGGTGTGCCCAATGCGCAGTCATGAAGTCAATTGTTTCTACTGCACGCAGAGAAACAACCCAGTCGTATTTACGACCATCGCCCATTACGCCTACAGAGCGAACTGGCAAGAATACCGTAAATGCTTGAGATACCTTGTGGTAAAGGTCTGCGTTGTGTAGCTCTTCAATAAAGATAGCGTCAGCACGGCGTAACAAGTCACAGTACTCTTTCTTCACTTCACCAAGAACACGAACACCTAGGCCAGGTCCTGGGAATGGGTGACGATAAAGCATGTTGTATGGAAGACCAAGCTCTAGGCCTATCTTACGTACTTCATCTTTAAAGAGTTCACGCAATGGCTCAACCAAGCCCATTTCCATGTCATCAGGAAGACCCCCCACATTGTGGTGAGATTTGATGACGTGTGCTTTACCGGTTTTAGAAGCCGCAGATTCGATAACATCAGGGTAGATAGTGCCTTGCGCAAGCCATCTTGCATTCTCAAGTTTCTTAGACTCTTCATCGAATACATCAACAAAAACGTGACCAATGGTCTTACGCTTCTCTTCTGGATCAGACTTGCCCTCAAGTGCACTCAGGAAGCGCTCTTCTGCTTCTACCTTGATAATGTTTAGTCCGAAATGGTCACCAAACATATCCATCACTTGCTCGCCTTCATTGAGACGCAACAGGCCGTTATCTACGAATACACACGTTAGCTTGTCGCCAATTGCGCGGTGAACCAGCATAGCCACAACCGATGAATCAACACCACCAGATAGGCCAAGGATCACTTCGTCATCACCCACCTGCTCTTTAATACGAGCAATAGCGTCGTCAATGATAGACTGAGACGTCCAAAGTTTTTCACAACCACAGATGTTGATAACGAAGTTTTCTAGCATACGTGCGCCTTGGCGAGTGTGCGTTACTTCTGGGTGGAATTGAACACCGTAGTATTTCTTCTCTTCGTTCGCCATAGCCGCGAACGGACAAGTATCTGTTACAGCGATCTTAGTGAAGTCAGATGGGATTTCGACAACCTTGTCACCGTGACTCATCCATACATCTAGAAGGGCATTGCCATCTTCAGCGATTGCATCTTCGATGTTATTAAATAGAGTTGACTCTTCTACCACTTCTACTTGAGCGTAACCAAATTCACGCTCATCAGAACCAGCAACTTTACCACCCAACTGTTCAGCCATAGTCTGCATGCCGTAACACACACCTAGAACTGGAACACCTGAGTCAAAAACGTATTGTGGAGCACGCGGAGAATTTTCTTCTGTCACACTCTCTGGGCCACCAGAAAGAATGATGCCGTCTGGGTTGAATTCACGGATATCCGATTCTTCTACATCCCAACTCCAAAGCTCACAGTAAACACCAATTTCACGAACGCGACGCGCAACAAGTTGAGTGTACTGAGAACCAAAATCAAGGATCAAAATACGCTGGTCATGGATATTCTTAGTCATTTAGAAATCTCAATAGTATTAGATGGATGGAGGCAAATGGCCTCCAAAACTTTAAATAAATTATTACCCTACGATATCGAGGGATTAGGTGATTTTAGCTAAGTTGAGTGAGTTTTTAGCAAGGAGAAAGCGCGCAGTTTACAAAAGTAAATGAGCACTTTCGACGCAGCTAAAATCTCAATCAACGACGCAAAAATTAACCTAAGCGGTAGTTTGGAGCTTCCTTGGTGATCTGAACGTCGTGAACGTGAGATTCATTTAGACCAGCACCAGAAATACGAACAAACTCAGCTTTAGTACGCATGTCTTCAATCGTTGCAGAACCTGTTAGGCCCATGCTCGAGCGTAGACCGCCCATTTGCTGATGAACGATCTCTTTTAGGCGACCTTTATACGCGATACGACCTTCGATGCCTTCAGGAACAAGCTTGTCTGCAGCATTATCAGTTTGGAAGTAACGGTCAGATGAACCTTGCGACATAGCGCCAAGAGAACCCATACCGCGGTACGACTTGTAAGAACGACCTTGGTATAGAATAACCTCACCCGGAGCTTCTTCAGTACCCGCAAACATAGAACCAACCATCACACATGATGCGCCAGCTACGATAGCTTTACAGATATCACCAGAGAAACGAATGCCGCCGTCAGCGATAACAGGGATGTCGAATTCACCTGCCACTTCTGCTGCATCTGCTATAGCCGTAACTTGAGGAACGCCTACACCAGTAACGATACGAGTGGTACAGATAGAACCAGGGCCGATACCTACTTTCACTGCGCTTACGCCAGCTTCGATAAGAGCGCGAGCACCAGCACCCGTAGCAACGTTACCACCAATGATCTCTAGATCTGGGTGTGCTGCGCGAGTTTCACGGATGCGGCTTAGTACGCCTTCAGAGTGACCGTGTGAAGAGTCAATAAGTAGAACATCAACGCCCGCTTCAACAAGAGCGGCAACGCGCTCTTCGTTGCCAGCGCCTGCGCCAACTGCAGCACCAACACGGAGACGACCACGTTCGTCTTTACATGCATTAGGTTTGCGCTCAGCTTTATGGAAATCTTTTGCTGTGATCATGCCGCGCAGTTTGAAGTCGTTATTTACAACAAGAACTTTTTCAACGCGAGCTTCATGCATCTTCTCTTGAACTTCTTCAGGAGATGCACCTTCTTTAACAGCGGCTAGGTTTTCTTTTGGCGTCATTACTGCTGAAACAATTTTGCTCATATCAGTAACAAAACGAATATCACGGCCAGTGATGATACCCACTAACTCTTGATTATCAGCAACAACAGGGAATCCGGCAAAGCCATGCTTTTCAGTTAGCTTGAGCACTTCTTCGATGGTTTGCTCAGGACGAACCGTCACAGGATCAGAAACGATACCAGCTTCGTAGATCTTAACCTGACGAACCATCTCAGCTTGCTGCTCGATAGACATGTTCTTGTGAATAAAACCAATACCGCCTTCTTGAGCTAATGCGATAGCCAAGCGAGCTTCTGTAACTGTATCCATAGATGCAGAAATCATTGGGATATTAAGGTCGATATTCTTCGTCAAGCGGGTGCGAAGATCCGCTGTATTTGGGAGAACGGTGGAGTGTGCTGGAACCAGTAGGACGTCGTCGAAGGTCAGCGCTTCTTTGGCAATACGTAACATTTGCAATATCTCACAACATAGATGTTTAAAGTAAGGACCCAACGATTTACAAGGTTTTGTAAACTGAGTTGGATTGATATTGCGGACGGATTATACGCAGAGCGCAATCGTTTGGCTATACATTTTTTGGAATTAAATTTGCGCTTTACCCCTTGCTGTGTATTATATTGGCGCTATCCTCCATACTCACGTCTGACGAGCGCCATTTTGCCTTCCCCGCAATCTAGCAACATCTTTACTGTTTCACGCCTTAATGCCGAAGTCCGCTTACTCCTTGAGAATGAAATGGGCGTCGTTTGGTTAATTGGCGAAGTCTCAAATTTCTCAGCTCCTGTCTCCGGCCACTGGTACCTGACACTCAAAGATTCACGTGCTCAAGTCAAATGCGCAATGTTCAGAGGCAATAATCGCCGAGTGACCTTCCGTCCTGAAAACGGTAAGCAAGTGCTGGTGAAAGCAAGGCTTTCTCTGTACGAACCTCGTGGCGATTATCAGTTGATCATTGAATCAATGCAGCCTGAAGGCGATGGACGACTACAGCAGCAGTTCGAACAATTAAAGATGCAACTGGCCGCCGAAGGGTTGTTTGCCCAATCAAATAAGCTCACCATACCTGAGCACCCAAAGCACGTTGGTGTAATTACCTCTGCAACGGGCGCTGCCCTACATGACATTCTGCAAGTACTTAAGCGACGCGACCCTAGCCTTCCTGTCATCATCTACCCGACTATGGTGCAAGGTGATGCAGCAGCGATTAGCATTGCTCAAGCGATTGGACTCGCCAACGAGCGTAACGAATGTGATGTATTGATTGTTGGACGCGGTGGCGGTTCACTGGAAGATCTTTGGTGTTTCAATAATGAAATCGTGGCTCGAACCATTGCTTCTAGCCAGATCCCTATTATTAGTGCCGTAGGGCATGAAGTGGATGTCACTATTGCCGATTTCGTGGCTGACCTGCGTGCCGCCACGCCATCCGCTGCAGCCGAATTAGTAAGCCGAGATCAAAGCTTCAAACTGCAAGGCATTCTAGCGAAGCAAAAACAGCTGATGAATGCCATGAATCGCTATATTAGCCAACAGCAGCAGCAAGTCTTGATCCAGCAACATCGGCTTGAGAAGCTTCATCCAAAGCATCAACTGCAAAAGCAAAGCCAGCAGTTAGATGAAAAAGAAGCTCAGTTAAAGCGAGCCATGCTTGATCAAATAAGAACAGCTAAGCAACGCCTTGCTCGCTTGCAGATGCAACTAGAGATGCATGCTCCGGCAAATAAGATAGCGAAAAAGCAACAAACTCTCAGCCATTTACAGCAAAGGCTAAACAAGGCCATCGAAACTCAAGTGCGACAAGAAAGGCATCAGTTCGAGTTACTTACCGAAAAGCTAGATGCGGTTAGCCCACTAGCGACTATGCGCCGAGGTTATTCGATTTCAACTAAGCAAGGTAAGGTGGTCACTCAATCTCAGCAATTGAAAGCAGGTGACACCTTAGTGACACGCTTTGCCGACGGTGAGGTTTCCTCTAGCGTACAATACGTCAAGCCTTCTGAAGATTAATCGACTTTCTTAAACTCAAACCGAGCTCGAGACTTGCTCTTGAGCTCATTGCAGCTTGCATTACAAAAATAACTTTCCGCACCACAGGCTTGTAGCTTTTCCAACTCAGCATCACAATCAGGACAAAAGGCCAGCTTCTTATAGTGTGACTGGCAATCAGCGCAATAATACTGTCCATCCCAATCCAATTCTTTACTACACTCAGGGCAGATATTCTGTGACATAGAGAACCTCTCAACTCTCAAACATTAACTGATGCTAATGTATCATGAGATAGGGAGATGTTTCTATTATGAGCCTGTTTTATCAAAAGCATCTTCTTACAGCGTTTATGTGATCTTTGTTTGATCTTCTACTTTATTGGTCGTGATCAGCGATCTACCTAAAAAAGAACATTTATATAACCACACACCGAAAGCATAAGTTACATATGCTGTTTATGGATTTAAAGCAGGATATATCACCACACACATAAGCTCAAAGCCAAATATTAGAGAATAATAAAAAGATCATCTGAACAGAGAAATCCAAAAACAGCCAGGTTACGGGTATAAAAAAACCGCTTCAGTGACTGAAGCGGTTCTATTCAATGCTTGGCAGGTTACTTCTTGCTACGGCCTCGAAGCATCTCAGAAAGACGTTTCTTCTTACGCTCTTGTGAGATAGTCATCTTGCTAGTCTTACCCTCAAACGGGTTTTCACTGCTTTGGAACTGGATACGAATTGGCGTACCCATAATCTCCAACGAACGACGGTAGTAGTTCATTAGGTAGCGCTTGTAAGAAGCTGGTAGATCATTAACCTGGTTACCGTGAATAACCACGATTGGTGGGTTATAACCCCCTGCGTGCGCGTACTTAAGCTTAACGCGGCGACCACGCACCATAGGTGGTTGGTGATCATCCGTTGCCATCTTCATGATACGGGTAAGAACAGATGTACCTACACGAGTCGTCGCCGACTTATAGGCTTCTTGTACTGATTCAAATAGGTTACCCACGCCAGTGCCATGTAACGCAGAGATGAAGTGAATACGAGCAAAGTCAACAAAGCCTAAGCGACGATCCAGTTCTTTCTTAACGTGTTCTTTAACGTCAGTATCCAGTCCGTCCCACTTGTTAACCGCAATAACAATAGAGCGACCAGCATTGAGCGCAAAGCCTAATAGGCTTAGATCTTGATCTGAGATGTTCTCACGAGCATCAATCACTAATAGTACAACGTTGGCATCTTCTACCGCTTTTAGCGTCTTAACCACTGAGAATTTCTCAACGGTTTCATTGATACGTCTACGACGACGAACACCTGCAGTATCAATCAATACATATTCACGCTCATCACGCTGCATTGGAATATAGATAGAGTCACGAGTCGTTCCTGGCATATCATAAACGACGACGCGTTCTTCGCCCAAGATACGGTTGGTCAGCGTAGATTTACCTACGTTAGGACGACCAATGATCGCCAGTTTAATTGGCTGATCTTGTAGGCGCTTAAATTCTTCTTCCGCTTCTTCTTCTGTGTACTCTAGCTTCTCTTCTTCTTCATCTACGAAGTCAGTAAGGTCTTCAAGCTCAGCTTGTTCCTTCTGCAGTGCTTCAGCAAATGGGTTTAGAGCACGGTCAATCAGTGCGCTTACACCACGACCGTGTGCAGCAGCAATCTGGTACATGTTTTCAACGCCAAGTTTCCAGAAATCCGCACTTGCTGCATCGCCATCAATACCATCGACCTTGTTTACTACCAGCATTGCTGGCTTCTCAATACGACGTAGGTGTTGAGAGATAGCTTCATCAGAAGGCGTTAAACCCGCACGGCCATCAACCATAAACAGTACAACATCAGCTTCATCAATCGCTGCTAGCGACTGCTCGGCCATTTTGGTTTCCACACCCTCTTCCGTACCATCGATACCGCCGGTATCGATAACGATAAATTCATGCTCACCAAGCTTTGCTCGACCGTATTTTCTATCGCGTGTTAGACCTGGAAAGTCTGCAACTAGTGCATCGCGAGTACGAGTTAGGCGGTTGAATAGTGTGGATTTTCCTACGTTAGGACGCCCAACAAGCGCAACAACTGGAACCATAATGACCTCAAAATAAAAAGCGTTATGTAGTTATAGGTAAGAAAAGCGGTTAATCCCTGCTTACCTATAACTACACCAAAATTAATAACAAAACGGCTCTTAACTGTTTCCAGTCAAGAGCCAATTGTGAATTATATCACGTTATTTAAACGTCGGGAGATCTAATTGATCTTCAGCATCTTGACGTCGCCATTACGCGTTGTGATAACAAAGCCGTCTTCAACCTCAATAGGAGCGACAGCAAAGCCACTATCATGCTCTAACTGCTGGGAGATAAATTCACCGGTATTGCGATCTAACCAATATAGGTAACCTTCGCTATCACCCAATACGATCTTACGATCTATGATGCTAGGTGCGGTAAGCAAGCGATATTCAAGCTCACGGTTTTGCCAAAGCTCAGTACCACTTCGTGCATCAACAGCCACTATATAGTCTTTGTCTGTTACCAAGTAGATATTACGACCGTCTGTCGTCATATCTTGCGCAGAAGAGTAATTACGCTTCCATGCAGGAGAACCAGAGCGAAGATCGATGGCAACCAGTTGTCCATTGATACCAATGGTGTACAACATACCGCCGACAATCAGTGGCTTGGCATCAGAATCAACTAGGCGATCAATCTCTGTCGCGCCTTTTGGCGTTCCTACCGGCTGCTGCCAAATCATCTGGCCACGCTCTACGATAGCGGCAGCGAGACGACCGTTAGCGGTACCCCAGAAAACACCACCAGAAACGGCAACAGGAGCACTGGTTCCACGTAGTGTTAAGTTTGGCACTTCGGTGCTCACTGTCCACATTTCATTACCTGTTTCTTCCTCTAGGGCTACAAGAGCACCGCGAGTAGTGTGTACAAGCACTAGGTTGGCATCAGTTTCAGGTACAGATAGCACCTCACCGTCCACCTCCACACGCCACTTCTCTTCACCGGTTTCAGCATCTAGCGAGATCATCTCGCCATTTTCAGTACCGATGAACAGTTGTCCGTATGAAGCCTTAATTCCACCAGATAGACGAGCGGGTACCTCTTTCTCAAGATCCGCAGTCCATATTTTATCGCCAGACTCAGGATCCAATGCCATTACCTTGCCATCACGGCTGGCAACAAACACTTTATTGTAGGCGTAAGTCGGAGTGAGCTTTGAGAAGTACTGCCCTACACCATCACCTACAGAAGTTGACCATACAACGTCCGGTGTAAATTGACTCTCTACTACAGGCACTGGGGCCATGATAATAGTGTCTTCTTCACTGGCACAGCCGACAATAGCAGTTGCAGCAACTGCTATGAGTGTTCGACGAAGCCACTTGTTAGTTAGCATGCAATGCAGTCCTATTTCGCTAGGTCATCAAGTTTGAACTGGATAGTTTGGCTCGCATCTGCCGCTTGTTGTGCTTCAGAGTAAGCCGTTAAAGCGCCTTCGCTATCGCCATTGCGAAGCAGTAGATCGCCTTTTAGTTCAGCAACGCGACCTTCCCAACCTGCAACTTGCATTGCAGAAAGGTCTGCAATTGCGCCGTCAATATCGCCAGTTTCAGCTTTAACACGTGCCACACGTAGTGTAATAACAGGTACAATCGCATCATCTTTGGTATTGGCTTTCGCCCACTCTAGTTGTGCTAATGCTTCTTTATATTCCGCAGCAGCAACTTGAGATTGTGATAACTGCAACGCAGCAAGTACTGCATACTCGCGATCCGCGTTATCATTGATAAAGGTTTGCACTTGCTCAGTCGCATCAAGACCTTGAGCTTGCAACGCTTGAATGGATTTACCATAAGCATCTGATGCCGCTTCTTGCCCCTCGACTACTGAATCTTGGTAGTAACGCCAGCCAAATAGGCCACCAAGACCAATCACAGCACCCAAGATGACTGCTTTACCGTTCTCTTTCCACCAATCCTTGATGGCTTCAACTTGTTGTTCTTCGCTATCGTACAATTCCACGACCGATCCTCTTAAATTAATTCTTTTAGTTTGTTCACAAGATCTGCTTGCGCGATAGTGATTTGCTCGCCGCCGATAAGATCCTTAACCACAACGTTGTCTTCTGATACTTCATTTTCACCCAGAACTAGGGCTACAGCTGCACCGACTTTGTCAGCACGCTTAAATTGTTTCTTGAAATTGCCACCACCAAAGTGGTTCATGACACGAAGCTCAGGCATTTGCTCACGCAGATTTTCTGCCAGCTTCATTCCCGCCATCAACGTACCTTCGCCTGCAGTGACAACATAAGCATCTACAGAGCGACGAACCTCGTTAAGTTCTAGTGTTTCTAGCATAAGTACCAGACGCTCTAGACCCATAGCGAAGCCTACTGCTTTGGTTGGTTTGCCACCTAGCTGTTCAACGAGACCATCGTAGCGACCACCGCCACAAACGGTACCTTGTGAGCCTAGGCTCTCAGTAATCCACTCGAATACCGTGCGGTTGTAGTAGTCCAAGCCACGAACTAGACGTTCATTAACTTGATATTCGATTCCAGCGGCATCAAGAAGTTCACACAAACCCGCAAAGTGTTCTTTTGACTCTGCATCTAGGTAGTCCGAAAGACGTGGAGCATCACCTAAGATCGCCTGAACATCAGGGTTTTTAGTGTCGAGTACACGCAATGGATTGGTGTGCATACGACGCTTACAATCGTCATCCAAAATGTCGATGTGTTGCTCAAGGTAAGCCACAAGTGCAGTGCGGTAGTTTGCACGCGCTTCCAGTGATCCGATGGAGTTCAGCTCTAGGCGAACATGCTTATCGATACCTAATTCACGCCACAAACGTGCGGTCATCATGATTAGCTCTGCATCAACATCAGGGCCTTCAATACCAAATACCTCAACGCCACACTGATGGAATTGACGGTAGCGACCTTTCTGGGGACGCTCATGACGGAACATTGGGCCCATGTACCATAAGCGCTGCTCTTGGTTGTACAGCAGACCATTTTCAATTCCTGCACGTACACAACCAGCAGTACCTTCTGGACGAAGAGTTAGGCTATCGCCATTGCGGTCTTCAAAGGTATACATTTCTTTTTCAACCACGTCGGTGACTTCACCGATAGCGCGACTAAACAGATTGGTCATCTCAACGATTGGCATACGCACTTCGTTGTAGCCGTATGCACTGACTACACGCTGAACGGTTGACTCAAGTTTCTGCCACAAAGGAGATTGAGTGGGTAGGCAGTCATTCATGCCTCGGATTGCTTGGATTGTTTTTGCCACAATTAAATACCGTGTATTGTCAGGGCTACGCCCTGAGCATTTATTCTTGAATATCGTTAACGTCGATGCGGTTTGCTGGGTCAAGTTGACTCGCTTTTGCGCGAATCTTTGCCTCTAGCTGCTCAATGACCTTGTCATTATCGAAGCGCTCTTTTTGGCGTTTACCATCTAGGTAGTAAGCACTCTTTCTATTGCCACCAGCAAGACCCAAGTGTGAGACTTCAGCCTCACCAGGACCATTTACCACACAACCAATGATAGACACATCCATCGGCGTAATAATGTCTTCTAGACGCTGCTCGAGCTCATTGACTGTATTGATGACATCAAACTCTTGACGTGAGCAGGTTGGACAAGCAATAAAGTTGATGCCTCGAGAACGAATGCGCAGTGATTTCAGGATATCAAACCCTACCTTCACCTCTTCAACGGGATCAGCAGCCAAAGAAACACGTAGCGTATCACCGATGCCTTCAGACAATAACATGCCTAGACCTACCGCCGACTTCACTGATCCTGCTCTAGCGCCACCGGCTTCAGTGATGCCTAGGTGCAAGGGTTGATCGATCTGTTTTGCTAGTAGTCGATAAGAGTCCACCGCCAAAAATACGTCTGACGCTTTAACACTTACCTTGAATTGATCAAAGTTGAGACGATCTAGAATATCCACATGACGCATAGCCGATTCTACCAAGGCTGCAGCCGTTGGTTCGCCATACTTTTCTTGGATCTCTTTTTCAAGAGAGCCGCCATTGACGCCAATACGAATTGGAATATTCATATCACGAGCACAATCCACCACAGAGCGAATACGGCTTTCGTTACCAATATTACCAGGGTTAATGCGCAGACAATCAACGCCGTACTCTGCGACTTTTAGCGCAATACGGTAATCGAAATGAATATCAGCAATCAAAGGAACATTGACTTGCTGTTTAATCGCTTTGAATGCTTCAGCCGCATCCATCGTTGGTACAGAAACGCGTACCAAGTCAGCGCCTACTTTTTCAAGGGAGCGAATTTGTGCGACCGTGGCTTCTACATCTGTAGTGCGGGTGTTCGTCATTGACTGAACGGCAATAGGTGCGCCGTCGCCAACAGGTACGTCGCCTACATAGATGCGAGTCGAAGAACGACGCTTAATTGGAGATTCGTGATGCATAGTTACTCTGCAGTGAAACGTGCTACTTTGCCCGCAGTATACCTAGAAAGGTCGACAGGTTCACCCGAAATTGAGAGTGAAACCGCCTCAGGCGCACCAAGAACAAATTTGAATGGACCTTGTCCTTCTAACTCAAGTTGTTGACCCGCATTTTTTACGCCAGTCCACAAGGTTTTACCGTTCACATCTTGAACCTGAATCCAGCAGTCCGCTTTGAAGTTCATTGCAATCGTTGGGATGGGAGTCTCATCGATTTCTGGTAGTTGCACCGGTTTTGGTGCATCTACTGCAGTTGTCTCTTCACCTTCAGCAACCGGTGCAGGCTCTAAGCCTAATTCTGCGTCATCTAACGCAGCTTCGTTATCGGCTACAGCAAGCTCTTCTCTATTTGGAGACTGTGGCTCTGCAAGCAATTGAGCGTCTAATGCAGGGTCGTAGTTTTCGTCGACCACTGACTCATTCACCTCAATCGGCTCGCTCACTACAGTGTCTGAGTTTTGCTCACTCTGCCACCACCAAACTGCTGAAATCCCCACTATGATAGCGAAGATACCCCAAGTCAGTTTCATGATGTTGTTATCGTGTTTGGTTTTCTTGGTTTGCTGAGAGAAGCTTTGCATTTTATCTTCGGTAGGCTTGGCAAACTCTGAGCTATCAAACAGTTCCAGCAGCACTTTCTCATCCGCACCCACAGCGCGAGCGTAAGAGCGAATGTACCCTCGAGTAAAGGTGTGTACTTGGCCTAATTGGAAGTCATTGCTATCAATACTTTGTATGATAGCGACTCTAAGACGCAGACGATCGGCGATCTCTTTTTGACTAATACCCAAAGACTCACGTTTTGCTCTTAGGATGTCACCCACCATAGGTGATGTTGCATGGCCCTCTTTAGGGTCAAGGTGTTGTGTATCTGTAGTGTTTGATTCTTTGCTCATTCTTTATAGTACTTCAATCTTTAAGGAAGCTTGGATGGGGATTCGCCACTATTGCGTTACCGATGATTTATGGTCTAACTCATCTTGTAACTGTTGCGTCTCTACCCTAGGACCAAACCTCGTGTGAATATGTTGTAATCGTTGCTGAGCTTCGCTAAAGGCGCCGAAGTGAACAGATAACTTGACCAGTTCAATACTGCTTCGGAAGCGAGATGGCTCATGCTCTAAAGACTTAAGAAAATAGGTCTCAGCTAGTCGCAGATTACCTTGCATTGTGGCGCACAGGCCGGCATTTTCATAACTTGCGGAGACATAGTCGTAATCGGACTGTTGAATGGCTCGCTCAAACTGTCTTTGAGCCAAGGTATATTCTTGTCGTCGACATAAGAACACACCATAGTCATTCAACACGTCACCGCTTGTTGGTGATTCTGCCAATGCTTTTTTATACCAAATATCAGCAAGTTCAGGCTCTGCTACCTGCTGGTAATAATAGGCTATTGCGGAGGAAGCGCGTACATAATTAGGCGCATAACGGTGTGCCAGTTCAAGATTTTGCTTTGCTCTGACATTATGCCCAAGCGCTAGGTAGTTTATACCGAGCTCTATTCTGGCATCCGCTGCTTTGAAAGGATTGAATTGCGCGTTTCCAGCCTCACTATCAACTGTAACACAACCGACTAATAGACAGAGTAAAAAAAGTGTGACCAATCCTTTAAACATAAGGTTCCCCGATAGTTAAACCGGGGAACCTTAGTCAAATTAGTCAACGAGTTTACTATCCGTTAAAGCGATTTAACTGGAATGGCTTCCCCAGTGTTCTTCTGAGTACGCTTAGTTCGGTCGATAACGTCACCAACCAATTGACCACAAGCGGCATCAATATCGTCACCACGAGTCTTGCGCACCGTTACCGTGTAGTCGTATTGCATCAACGTTTTTTGGAAACGGTCGATACGCGAATTACTCGGTTTCTTATAAGGTGAACCAGGATACGGATTAAAGGGTATTAAATTGATCTTCGCTGGGGTGTCTTTAAGCAATTCTGCGAGCTGTCTCGCATGGTCCATATCATCATTAACATGATCAAGAAGAACATACTCTACCGTCACCTTACCGCGGTTTGCATTTGAAGATGCGATATAACGACGAACAGACTCTAAGAAATCTTGAATGTCCCAACGATCATTGATCGGCATGATCTGACTACGCAATTCATCTGTCGGTGCATGCAATGAAATCGCCAGTGCCACGTCAATGTTGCCCGTCATTTGGTCAAGGCCAGATACCACACCAGAAGTGGATACCGTGACTCTACGCTTAGACAAGCCAAAACCTAAATCATCAAGCATGATGTTTAGAGACGGCATTAGGTTCTTCATGTTAAGCAGAGGCTCGCCCATACCCATCATTACTACGTTAGTAATTGGACGGCGACCTGTTTCTTTTTCTAGACCGATCTCACGAGCTGCACGCCAAATCTGACCGACAATCTCAGAGACACGAAGATTACGGTTGAAGCCTTGCTGCGCCGTTGAACAGAATGTACATGCAAGCGCACAGCCTACTTGTGAAGACACACACAATGTCGCTCTGTCACCATCGGGAATATAGACAGTTTCAACGTCTTGATCACCCACTCGCATTGCCCATTTAATGGTGCCATCGCTAGAGTGCTGAGCTTCTGAAACGTAAGGTGAACGAATCTCAGTAAGACGCTGCAATTTTTCGCGTAGCTTCTTGTTTAGGTTGGTCATTTTTTCAAAGTCATCACAACCAAAGTGGTATATCCACTTCATAATCTGATCTGCGCGGAATGCTTTTTCACCCAGCTCATCAGCAAAGTACTGACGTAGGCCTTGGCGATCAAAATCAAGCAGATTTACTTTTGCTTTAGTCATGGTGCCTCTCAAAGACGAACAACAAATCTAGGGGCGCAGATTGTACAGGGTTTGTGCAACAGCAACAAGAAATATGTGACGTAGATCTTTTTTAGCTTCAAGCTTCAAGCTGTCAGCTGTCAGCTTGAAGCTATCAGCGATTAAGTTCGAGGATGAATCTCTGAAGCTGGGAAGAAGAACTCTATTTCACGGGCAGCAGAGGCTGGGCTATCTGAGCCGTGTACAGAGTTGTAACGCATGCTAAGGGCATAGTCAGCGCGGATAGTGCCGCAGGCAGCCTGCTCAGGGTTGGTCTTACCCATCAGCTCACGGTAGCGAGAGATAGCATCCTCGCCTTCTAGCACTTGGACCATGATAGGGCCAGAGGTCATAAACTCTTTTAGTGCAGGGAAAAATTCTTTGCCTTCATGCTCAGCATAAAAGCCACTTGCTTGTTCTTCTGTAAGGTGCAGCATTTTTGCCGCTACGATGCGTAAACCCGCTTGCTCCATACGCTGGTAAATAGCGCCGATTAGGTTACGTTTTACAGCATCAGGCTTCACGATAGAAAATGTTCTTTCAATGGCCATTTAATTTCCTTATAGCTCTTGGGTCGTTAAAGACGTTTGTTAAAGACGTTTGTTTTCTTATGGTAAAAAAGGCCCCACAGGGCCTTAATTTTATTATTGGTTGTTCAGTAGGTTTGCGAGAGTGCGCACACCCATACCTGTACCACCCGCAGCCCACTTGTCAGTCGCTGACTTACGGTAAGCGCCAGCACAGTCAATGTGCAGCCAGCCCGTTTTATAATCGTCGACAAAGTAAGATAGGAAACCTGCTGCTGTAGATGCACCTGGTGAGAAGTCACCGCTGCTGATGTTGGATAGATCAGCAAAGTTAGACGGCAACATGCCACGGTGGAAGTCCGCTAGAGGCAACGGCCATAGGCCTTCTTTCTCTTCTGCAGCGCATACAAGCGCTTGCTCAGAGAATGCAGAATCAAAGCTAAATAGAGCATGGAAATCATTGCCCAGCGCGTTTTTAGCGGCCCCTGTTAAGGTCGCACAGTCAATGATCACCTCAGGGTTTTGTTCGCTCGCATAGATAAGGCCATCAGCCAGTACCAAACGCCCTTCAGCGTCGGTGTTCATGACTTCTACTGTCTTACCATTTTTATAGGTAATCACATCACCTAACTTGATGGCACGCCCAGAGATCATGTTCTCTGCACAACATAGGATAAGTTTAACGCGCTTGTTCAAGCCACGAAGAATCGCTAATGCTAAACCGCCAGTAATGGTCGCAGCGCCGCCCATGTCCGCTTTCATTGCGGTCATGCCCTGAGACGGTTTGATGCTATAGCCGCCAGAGTCAAAGGTAATGCCCTTACCCACTAGACAAGCCATCACAGGTGCATCAGGGTCGCCTGTTGGGTTGAAGTCTAGCTGCAACATAGCCGAAGTTCGTGCAGAACCGCGACCCACAGCGTAGATGCCTTCCCAGCCTTCCGTTAAAAGATCTTTGTCTTTTACGATACGGTACTTCACTAGACCTGGTGCAACTGATTTGATGAACTCACCCGCCATGGTTGCCAATTGGCGTGGCGCGACTTCTTCTGCACTCTTATTAATGATATCGCGAGTCCAGTTAGCCACCTTAATACGGTCTTGAAGCTCTTTTTCATCCGCTTCAGGCAATGGTTGCCATTCCAGTGTGTTGTCGCGTCTTGGATTACGGAAACCCTGAGCAAAAGACCAGATACCTTCTAGGTCCCACTCACTGCCGATTAAACTAATGCTTTTGATGCCTTGAGCGTCTAACTTACGAGCCGCTTTTTGAATCGCGCCGTAATCATGACCTTGGCCAATGTGCACAGAACAACCTTGCTCTGTGTGAGAAAGAATGGCGTTTTCGCCCCATTGAGGTGCTGCTTTATCTGTAGATAGTGATACTTGCATTGCTGTAGACATGACCTCTCCTTGCCCTCTACTTGTCTTATTATGTTTGTTACTTTTATGTTCTCAAGATACAGGAATCCCGGTTCCTCCGACAGAGGAAACTCAGTTATTAATGGAAAGTAAGATATCCCTTTCCTAACAAGGCGTTTCTAGTAGCTTGTTACTGATTTTATGAGCCTATTATGCCTAGGCTAAGTGTCAAAAACATAAAAATCGGGCTCTAAGGCCCGATTTTTATTAAATAAATGTTAAGTGGACCGTTAATCCGCTTCGTCCATCCAACATAGAATAATAGCTTCTAAGATTTTCTCATTAGAGTGCTTCGGATCGTCATCAAAATCTTCCAACTCTAATATCCATTGATGCAAGTCAGTAAAACGCACTGTCTGCGGATCTACCTCTGGAAACTTTTCCACTAACTCAATGGCGATATCTCTCGTGTCTATCCATTTCATGCAAACCTCCTTGTTAGCTAAATTGATTAATGATCTTCTGATGCGTGGTTCAGCGTGTAGCGAGGGATCTCAACTACAAGGTCTTCATCTGCAACGATCGCTTGGCAACCTAGACGAGACTCAGGCTCTAGGCCCCATGCCTTGTCTAACATATCGTCTTCAAGCTCTTCGCTCTCTTCTAGAGAGTCGAAGCCTTCACGCACAATAACGTGGCAGGTAGTACAAGCACACGACTTCTCACACGCATGTTCAATGCCGATGCCATTTTTTAGAGCCACATCTAAAACGGTTTCACCCGTATTGGCTTCTAATACTGCACCTTCAGGGCAAAGATCATCATGGGGTAAAACTACAATCTTAGGCATAACCGCTTATCTCTATATATCATCTACTGATTGGCCAGACAAAGCCTGACGAATCGATTTATCCATACGACGGGAAGCAAAGTCTTGGCTCGCTTTATCCGTCAGCTTAATTCCGTCTTCAATCGCATCAGCATCGTCGCCGTTGCGCAGAGCAATGAGGTCTTCAATCACTTTAAGTAGCGCAGTACGCTCTTGCTCGCTGAGTAGCTCATCGCCGTCGACTTGCAACGCAGCAATCAAACCTTCAATAACACGGTCAGCTTCTACACGTTGCTCTGCTAATGCCCTTGCTTGCATGTCTTCTTTAGCAAAAGTCATCGAGTCTTTCAGCATATTTGCGACTTCATTATCACTTAGGCCGTATGAAGGCTTAACCTGAATCTCAGCTTGTATACCTGTGCTCTTTTCCATCGCAGTCACTGAAAGCAAGCCATCCGCATCAACCTGATAGGTCACACGAATGTGCGCAGCACCAGCCGCCATTGGTGGGATGCCCTTCAATGCAAACTTGGCTAGGGAGCGACAGTCATCAACCATCTCACGCTCGCCTTGTACCGTGTGCACTGTCATTGCTGTTTGACCGTCTTTAAAGGTCGTGAACTCTTGTGCTCTTGCTACGGGTATCGTGGTGTTGCGAGGAATGATTTTCTCGACCAAGCCACCCATAGTTTCAATGCCTAGAGACAGTGGAATAACGTCCAATAGCAGCATATCTGAATCAGGCTTATTGCCGGCGAGGATATCGGCCTGAATCGCAGCGCCTAGTGCCACCACTTCATCAGGGTTAATGCTGGTTAACGGCTCTTTATCAAAGAAGTCACCCACCATAGAGCGAACCAAAGGTGTGCGCGTAGAACCACCGACCATCACAACCTGAAGCACATCATCATTATCAACCTGTGCGTCTTTCAGAGCACGGCGACATGACATCAGGGTCTTTTTCACTAGAGAGCGAACAAGATCATCAAAGGTTTCACGAGTGATCTCCCCTTGCCAATCCAATACAGAAACTTGAGCTGTCTCGTTGTCAGACAGAGCAATCTTGGTCTTTGCCGCAGCATTGAGCAAGATACGGTTCTGTTCATCCGTTAACGACTCTAGACCCATTTCTTTTTGAATGTGCTCTGCAAGAAGGTGGTCAAAATCATCACCACCCAGCGCCGAATCACCACCCGTTGATAGCACTTCAAATACGCCTTTAGACAGGCGCAAGATTGAGATATCAAAGGTGCCACCACCTAGATCATAAACCGCAATCACGCCTTCTTGACCTGAATCTAGGCCATAAGCAATTGCCGCCGCCGTTGGCTCGTTGAGCAAGCGAAGTACATTCAAACCGGCAAGCTTAGCAGCATCTTTGGTTCCTGCACGCTGTGCATCGTCAAAGTAAGCCGGCACTGTAATAACCACACCAGTAAGCTCCCCGCCTAGTGTAGATTCGGCACGCTGACCTAAGGCTCTTAAGATATCCGCTGAGACTTCAACTGGGTTCTTATTGCCAAGTGTGGTTTGTAAAATCGGCAGGCCATTGTCGCTGTTTAGCAACGTATACGGCAGCTTTGGATAGCGCTGTTTTATATCTTCAACCGAACGGCCAAGAAGTCGCTTCACTGAGATAACGGTATTTTGAGGATCGCTCTCAGCAGCGTCTAGGGCAGAATAACCCACATTAAAGCCATCTGATTTGTAGTGCACCGCTGACGGTAAGATAGCGCGGCCTTCAGAATCAAGGAGTGGGCTTGCTTGCCCACTGCGCACAGAGGCAACCAGTGAGTTTGTGGTACCTAGGTCAATACCTGCTGCTAGCTTATGTTCATGAGGTGCAGAACTTTGGCCTGGTTCTGCTATCTGTAGTAATGGCATGACATTCCTATTGTATATACGACTAGTTAAGTAGCTTATCTTCTAGTCGTTCGATTTCTACTAATAACTTGGCAATAAATTTCAGCTTTCTAACGCTATCGGCCGCTTCAGCCCAACATTGATCATTGATCTGTTGCTCGACTTGTTGCAACTGCTGCTTGTGCATTTTGGCGACTTTAGATTCAAAATCAAACAGTAAATCATCCGCGTCAGTGCTATCACCAATTTCCTCTAGCTCTTCACGAAGTTCCATCTGTTGCATTAAAAATAGAGGATCTTGCAACGTTTGCTGCTCAGAGCGAATATCGTGCTCATTCTCAGCCAACATATATTCGGCACGAGCGATAGGGTTCTTGAGGGTTTGGTATGCATCATTGATGCTTGCGGCTTTTTGCACAGCCATCAAACGGTCGCGCTCAGAGGCAGTCGCGAATTTATCGGGATGAAAACGACGCTGCAATTCTCTGAATTGAGAAGAAAGAAGGCTACCATCCACATTAAATTGTGCTGGTAGCCCGAATAGTTCGAAGTGGTTCATAATGAGACTCTCGATATCTAAAGAGAGAGGGCTCACTCTTATGATGAACCCTAGCCTTAACTCGCTCGTTAAACGTTGAAGCTTTCGCCGCAGCCGCATTCACTCTTAGCGTTAGGGTTGTTGAATTCAAACCCTTCGTTAAGACCTTCTTTAACGTAATCTAGCTCTGTACCATCAAGATAAACAAGGCTCTTGGCATCAATCACCACTCTAACGCCTTTGTGCTCGAAGATGCTGTCTTCTTCATTTACGTCATCTACGAATTCAAGCACATACGCCATACCTGAACAGCCCGTTGTTTTAACACCCAGCCTTAAACCGACGCCTTTGCCTCGAGTGTCTAGGAATGCTCTAACGCGGTCTGCCGCGGTTTCTGTCATTGTGATGGCCATACTACAACCTTTATTGCCGATGAGGGGAAGCCTCCCCTCTAATTATTACTCTTGATGTTTTTTCTTATAGTCTGAAACAGCTGCTTTAATCGCATCTTCCGCTAGGATAGAGCAGTGCACCTTAACCGGTGGTAACTCTAGCTCTTCAGCAATTTCAGAGTTTTTGATTGAAGCGGCTTCATCAACGGTTTTACCCTTCACCCACTCTGTAACCAGTGAGCTTGATGCGATAGCACTACCACAACCGTAAGTTTTAAACTTAGCATCTTCGATGATGCCCTCAGGTGTCACCTTGATCTGCAGCTTCATTACGTCGCCACAAGCCGGTGCGCCTACCATTCCACTACCTACGCTTGGATCTTCTTTATCAAAAGAACCAACGTTGCGTGGGTTCTCGTAGTGGTCAATTACTTTTTCGCTGTAAGCCATAATATAGTCCTCTAATCCTCTACTTCCTTGGAATTAGTGATGTGCCCACTCTACGGTGTCCAGATCAATACCTTCCTTGTACATATCCCAAAGTGGAGACATGTCGCGTAATTTTGTTACCGCAGTGCGAATTTGCTCTACCGCATAGTCGATTTCTTCTTCCGTTGTGTAACGACCGAAAGAGAAGCGAACTGAGCTGTGGGCAAGTTCATCATTGAGGCCTAGTGCTCGCAGTACATAAGAAGGCTCAAGGCTTGCTGATGTACATGCTGAGCCAGATGAAACGGCTAAGTCTTTCAGTGACATAAGCAGAGACTCACCCTCAACGAACGCAAAGCTCACGTTCAGGTTGTGTGGTACACGCTGCTCAAAATCACCATTGACGGTTACTGCTTCCAAATCTTTAACCGCATTAAATAGGCGGTTACGCAGATTCAAAGCATGTTGGTAATCTTTTTCCATATCCAATTTCGCCACACGGAACGCTTCACCCATACCTACGATCTGGTGAGTTGGAAGTGTGCCAGAGCGGAAACCGCGCTCATGACCACCACCGTGCATTTGTGCTTCTAGGCGGATACGTGGTTTACGACGAACGTACAAAGCGCCGATGCCTTTAGGGCCGTATGCTTTGTGTGCTGATAGCGATAGCAAATCAACTTTAGTCTCTTGAACATCAATCGGCAGTTTACCTGCTGATTGAGCGGCATCCACATGGAATACAATCTTGCGTTCGCGACATAGCTCGCCAATTGAAGTGATGTCTTGAATCACGCCAATTTCATTGTTTACGTGCATGATAGAAACCAAAACGGTGTCTTCACGCATTGCGTCTTTAAGCTTGTTCAGGTCAATAATGCCATTGGCTTCAGGCGCTAAATAAGTCACCTCAAAGCCTTCACGCTCAAGCTGACGACATGGGTCTAATACCGCTTTGTGTTCAGTCTTGCAGGTGATGATGTGCTTGCCTTTCTTTGAGTAGAAACGAGCTGCACCCTTGATAGCAAGGTTGTCTGATTCTGTCGCGCCAGAGGTAAATACGATTTCGCGAGGATCCGCATTTAAAAGATCAGCAATCTGTTCACGAGCAGTATCAACAGCTTCTTCAGCTTGCCAACCATAGCGGTGTGAGCGAGACGCAGGGTTGCCGAAGGTACCATCCATAGTCATATACTGGACCATTTTCTCAGCAACGCGTTCATCTACTGGGCAAGTTGCTGAATAGTCTAAATAAATTGGCAGTTTCATTATTTACTCCAAGTAAAACTGTTTGCTCTATGAGCGGACATTGACGCCGATTGCTTCGGCTATCGATTTAGAGCTAAAACCATGATTAGAGGCTAACTCTAAATCTTGGCGTCCTGAAATCTCTAAAACTTCATTGTCCAACATCAACTCACCTAAGGTGATGTTGTTTAAAAAATCACTAATTCGAGAACTCAAATCTCGCCAAAGCGTGTGGGTAAGGCAACGAGCGCCCCCCTGGCAATTGGCTTTTCCATTACAACGCGTCGCTTCAACTGATTCATCAACCGCTGAAATAATGGTACCAATAGCAATAAGTTGCGCGTCTTTTCCTAGGTTATAACCACCACCTGGACCGCGAACACTAGCAACTAATCCCGCTTTGCGTAGCTTTGAAAATAATTGCTCTAGATAAGAAAGAGATATACCCTGACGTTCCGATATGTCAGCCAGTGGTACTGGGCCTGACTGAGAATGCAATGCTACATCAAGCATGGCTGTTACGGCATATCTTCCTTTCGATGTAAGCTTCATATCACACTCTTTCCAATTACTTCGTTGCGGAAAGTCTCCCATACCCGACCAAAACGGTCAAGTATTTATTTGACCAATTTACTCAAGTATTTAACCCTATACGGATTATGGCTATTATTTGTGCGAAATTTTCTTTTGTATCGCCGTAAGGACACCACGCAAGATGTTGATCTCTTGTGCTTCTGGACGAGCGCGACTGAATAGTCTTCTCAGTTTATTCATCACCTGGTTCGGCTTATCCTTCTCAATAAACTGGGTATCAAGAAGTACGTTTTCAAGGTGCTGATAAAACATTTCTAATTCGTTATGACGTGAATAAACCACAGGATCGTCTTGTGGATACTGCGCCTTATCACTTTCTAGAAAGGCCATTCTCACTTCGTAGCTAAGGGTTTGCACCGCCATCGCTAGATTCAGTGAGCTGTATTCTGGGTTAGCGGGTATGGCGACATGATACTGGCACAGTTGCAGTTCATCATTGGTTAGGCCGGTGCGTTCGCGACCAAACACAAGTGCCACAGGGGTATGTCTTCCCTCTTCGACAAACTTAACACCACATTCGCGTGGCTCTAACATTGGCCAGTTGAGCGTACGAGAGCGTGCACTCGATCCAACCACAAGGGCGCAATCGGCGACCGCTTCTTGCATGGTTGAAAACCTGTGTGCGTTATTCACTACATCGTCAGCGCCCGCCGCCAATGCCATGGTTTGCTCATCGATTTCACATTGCGGGTCAACTAAGACTAACTGAGTCAGTCCCATCACCTTCATTGCACGTGCAGCTGAACCAATATTCCCTGGGTGAGAGGTTCCCACCAATACCACTTTGACGTTTTGTAACATCAAGCCTACCTCTATATTTCACAACCGACGCATACTAACACATCCCAAAAGCGGAATAAAAAAAACACTCGTGCAAAAAATAACCACTTCCCTTTTGCCACAATCTTGCTTATACTCCGCCCCGCTTTCCGTTCTTTAACATCCGTTGGGTATAATTATGCATCCTATGCTAAATATCGCTATTCGCGCTGCGCGAAAAGCAGGCAATCATATTGCGAAATCTCTAGAAACTGCTGACAAGATTGAAATCTCGCTGAAAGGCGAAAATGACTTTGTGACTAACATCAACAAAGACGCAGAACATGTGATTATCGATACAATCAAGTCTTCTTACCCTGACCACAGCATCATTGCTGAAGAGTCTGGTTTAACTGTAGGTAAAGATGACGCAGTTCAATGGATCATTGACCCACTGGATGGCACCAATAACTTCGTTAAGGGTATCCCACACTTCGCTGTATCTATCGCTGTTCGTATCAACGGTAAAACAGAAGTAGCGTGTGTTTATGACCCAATGCTTAACGAACTTTTCACTGCACAACGTGGTTCTGGCGCACAGCTAAACAACGCTCGTATCCGTGTTAAGCAATTAAAAGACCTTCAAGGTACTGTTCTTGCAACTAGTTTTCCAACTAAGCAAAAGCAACACTCTGAATCTTACTTCAAAATCATGAGCTCTCTATTTGTAGAAGTTGCTGACTTCCGCAGCACTGGTTCTCCAGCTCTTGACCTATGTTACCTAGCGGCTAACCGTGTTGACGGTTACTTTGAGCTTGGCCTTAAGCCTTGGGACATCGCAGCTGGTGAGCTTATCGCTCGTGAAGCTGGCGCAATCCTAACGGACTTTGCTGGCGGTACTGACTACATCAAGTCTGGTAACCTTGTAGGTTCAAGTGCACGCGGTGTTAAGAATATTCTTCGCCACGTACGTGAGCACGCAAACGAAGGCATGCTGAAGTAATCGCATCCCCTTTGTGAAAATAGTATAAAAAAAACGGCCATCAGATGATGGCCGTTTTTGTATCTAGTGTTTAGCTTTTTAATGACTTTTAGCAGTATTCACGTACAGTATCGGCGATACGGTTAGCCAACTTAAGTACTAACTCTCCATCTTCACCCTCTACCATTACGCGAATTAAAGGTTCAGTACCTGACTTACGCAGAAGCACACGTCCCTTATCACCCAGTTCTTGCTCTGCTTGCACAACAGATTGTTGAACCACATCCAATTGCATTGGGTCTGTTTCGCCTGAGAAGCGAACATTGATCAGCTCTTGCGGGTATAACGTCATTCCTTGAGAAAGGTCGAATAGGCTCATGCCACTATCAACGATCGAGGATAGAACTTGAAGCGCCGCAACAATAGCGTCACCCGTGGTCACCTTATCTAGCAAGATTACGTGGCCTGAGTTTTCTGCGCCAATACTCCAGCCTTTTTCTTTTAGCTGTTCCATAACATAGCGGTCGCCTACTTTAGCGCGCGAGAATGGAATGCCCAATTGCTTAAGACCATTTTCCATACCTAGGTTTGTCATCAGGGTACCAACAACGCCCCCTTTTAGCTCACCACGGCGCAATGCGTCGCGGGCAATGATATAAGCGATTTGGTCGCCATCGACTTTATTGCCTTTATGGTCAACCATGATAATGCGGTCACCATCACCATCAAAGCCAAGACCTAGATCGGCTTTCTCTTCAACCACTTTGGCTTGCAGCGCACGCACATCCGTTGCACCCACTTCAGCGTTAATGTTCAAGCCATCGGGTTCACAGCCCATAAGCACCAATTCTGCGCCTAGCTCTTTAAATACGTTTGGAGCGATGTGGTAAGTAGCGCCATGGGCACAATCCACAACAATCTTTAGTGAGCTCAGGTTTGCGTTGCTTGGGAAGGTACTCTTACAAAATTCAATATAACGACCTGCAGCATCGTTCATACGAGAGGCTTTACCAAGTAGAGCGGACTCGACACATTCAATGTCTTTATCTAGCTCAGCTTCAATGGCTAATTCAATGTCATCAGGAAGCTTTGTGCCTTCAGAAGAGAAGAACTTGATGCCGTTATCGTAGTACGGGTTATGTGATGCCGAAATCACAATACCCGCTTCTGCGCGGAACGTCTGTGTTAGGTAAGCAACTGCCGGTGTTGGCATTGGACCGGTAAAGGTCGCCTTTAGACCAGCAGCAGCAAGACCTGCTTCTAGCGCCGACTCAAGCATGTAGCCAGAGATACGAGTATCTTTACCAATAATGACCTTCTTGGTGCCTTGTTTAGCCAAAACACGGCCCGCAGCCCAGCCTAGCTTGAGTACAAAGTCAGGAGTGATTGGGTATTGGCCTACTTTTCCTCGGATACCGTCGGTACCAAAATAACGTCGTTGAGACATTTCTAATTCCTAATTATTATTTTATTGATTCCATAAAGTTCACCACTCGCACGGCATCAGCCGTTTCAGCAACGTCGTGAACTCGAATAATTTGTGCGCCTTTTTGAGCCGCCACAACCGCACAGGCAACACTACCGGAAATGCAGTCTGCCGGTGCTTTATCTAGCAACTTGAACACCATCGACTTTCGAGACATACCCGCTAATAGAGGCATTTCAAAACGATGAAATTGTTCCAAGTGTTGCAATAGATGGTAGTTATGTTCGAGTGTTTTACCAAATCCAAAGCCAGGATCCAGTATTAACTTATCTTTGTTTATTCCCACAGCTTCGCACGCCTTAATGCGCTCTGCTAAGAACTGCTCCACCTCAGAGATAAGGTCATCATAGTGCGGATTGGCCTGCATTGTTCTCGGTTGCCCTTGCATATGCATAAGGCAGATGGGCACTCCAGAGTCAGCAGCCACTTGCAGTGCTCCAGGCTCTTGCAGTGCTCGCACATCATTGATCAAGTCAGCTCCAGCTTCGGTAGCTTGGCGCATCACCTCAGCTTTACTGGTATCGATGGATATCCACACATCAGACTCAGCGCGAAGTGCTTTGATTACGGGAATGACGCGTTCTAGCTCTTGCTGCAACTCTACCTCTGGTGCACCCGGTCTTGTTGACTCACCACCGATATCAATAATGGTTGCTCCCGCCGCAATCATCTTTCGAGATTGAGCTAAAGCATCATCAATTCGGTTGTATTGGCCACCATCGGAGAAGGAATCAGGGGTTACGTTAAGTATGCCCATGATCTGCGGTGAAGATAGGTCGAGCTGTTTTTTTCCACTGTTTAAGATCATAACACTAACGAGTTTCAAAAAGGTTAAAGCGAAAATTTGGGAAGGGTAGAAACAGAAAAACCCCGAGAGCTCTCGGGGTTTGCTTATTTAGCGATTATTCTGAATCTTTTTCAGCGGGTTCTGTCTTAGTTTCTTCTGCCGTTTCTGGTTCAGCTTTCGCTTCAGCCTTTGGCTCTTCAACAGGTTTTGATTGCTCACCCCAACCGGCTGGTTCACGAATATCACTACGACGTTCCATTAGGTCATCAATCTGACCTGCATCAATGGTTTCGTACTTCATCAGCGCATCTTTCATTGTATGCATGATATCCATGTTCTCTTCAAGAATCTGACGAGCACGAGCATAGTTGCGGTCGATGATTTGACGAATCTCATCATCAATCAGCTTAGCGGTATCATCAGACATGTGTTTAGTCTGAGTTACGCTACGACCCAAGAATACTTCGCCTTCTTCTTCAGCATAAAGAAGAGGACCTAGCTTCTCAGAGAAGCCCCACTGAGTCACCATCTTACGAGCGATATCAGTCGCACGTTCGATATCGTTTGATGCACCAGTAGATACACGCTCTTTACCGTAGATAAGCTCTTCAGCTAGACGACCACCGTAAAGGCTCGAGATCATCGACTCAAGGTGACGACGGTTCATGCTTACGCGATCTTGCTCTGGTAGGTACATAGTCACACCCAGCGCACGGCCACGTGGAATAATCGATACCTTGTACACAGGATCATGCTCAGGAACCAAGCGACCAATGATTGCGTGACCTGCTTCGTGGTATGCCGTTGACTCTTTAATGTCATCAGTCATCACCATAGAGCGGCGTTCTGCACCCATCATGATCTTGTCTTTCGCTTGCTCAAACTCAGCCATAGCAACGTTGCGCTTGTTACCACGAGCCGCGAATAGTGCCGCTTCGTTTACAAGGTTAGCAAGGTCTGCACCAGAGAAACCTGGAGTACCACGAGCAATCAAAGATGGCTCTACATCACTAGCAAGAGGTACCTTGCGCATGTGTACTTTCAGGATCTGCTCACGACCACGTACATCCGGAAGACCAACCACTACCTGACGGTCAAAACGACCAGGACGAAGTAATGCAGGGTCCAATACGTCTGGACGGTTAGTTGCAGCAATAACGATAATACCTTCGTTACCCTCAAAGCCATCCATCTCTACCAACATTTGGTTCAATGTTTGCTCACGCTCATCGTGACCACCACCAACACCTGCGCCACGCTGGCGACCTACGGCATCGATCTCATCGATGAAGATGATACAAGGCGCTGCTTTCTTCGCTTGCTCGAACATGTCACGCACACGAGATGCACCAACACCGACGAACATTTCTACGAAATCAGAACCTGAGATAGTAAAGAACGGAACTTTAGCTTCACCAGCAATCGCCTTCGCAAGTAGAGTTTTACCTGTACCTGGAGGACCGACGAGCAAGACACCCGTTGGGATCTTACCACCCAATTTCTGGAATCGGCTTGGGTCACGCAAGTAATCCACTAGTTCTTTAACGTCTTCTTTTGCTTCATCACAACCAGCAACGTCAGAGAATAGTGTTTTAATTTGTTCTTCGCTCATCATACGAGCTTTTGATTTACCGAAGGACATGGCGCCTTTACCGCCACCGCCTTGCATTTGACGCATGAAGAAAATCCACACACCAATCAGTAGAATCATTGGGAACCATGAGATGAAGATAGTACCTAGAAGGCTTTGCTCTTCTGGTGGTGTACCTGTCACCTTCACGTTTTGATTGATCAAGTCATCAAGAAGCTTTGTGTCGTACACAGGCATATAAGTCACGTTACGTGAGTTATCGCTGCGATAAAAAACGATTTCTTTATCGTTAATCTTGGCTTCGCGAATCTGGCCTTGGCCAACTTCCTGTATAAAAGTGGTGTAATCCACTGATTTTCCGTTACTGTCTCCAGGGCCAAAGCTCTGGAAAACGGACATTAGCACTACAGCTATCACTAGCCACAGAATTAGATTTTTTGCCATGTCACTCAAGGTGTAAGCCTCTCGATAACTAATTGTAATTAAAAGTAGATTACTACAGTTTGGATGCTGTAGCCAGAATGTAAAGCTTTCTCAAGCTTGTTGAGCAGTTAGCCTTTGTAACCTGTTGCTACAATGAAGACTTCACGAGAGCGAGCTCGGGAAGAATCAGGTTTTCGAACTTTAACAGTCTTAAACATTTCACGTACATCTTTGACGAATTGATCAAAACCTTCGCCCTGAAATACCTTAACAACAAAGCTACCATTTGTAGCTAGAACTTGTCGACACATATCAAGGGCTAATTCGACCAAATACATAGCTCTTGGTTGGTCTACAGAGTTATTACCTGCAATATTGGGAGCCATGTCAGACATTACGACGTCCACCATACTCGGTTGAATGCGGTCTAACAGCGCTTCAAGAACGCTCTCTTCACGAAAATCACCTTGTAAAAAGCTTACACCAGCAATAGGGTCCATTGGCAACAAATCACACGCAATAATTTGTCCGTTGTCACCCACTATCTTTGCAGCATATTGCGACCAACCACCAGGAGCCGCCCCTAAATCTACTACGGTCATTCCAGCAGAAAAGAGCTTATCTTTGGTGTGTATTTCTTCCATTTTGAAGTAAGCACGTGAACGGTAGCCTTTTTTTCTGGCTTCGTTGGCGTATTTATCATCAAAATGTTCTTTCAACCATCGACCCGAACTGGCCGAATGCTTTTGTTTACTCATTCAATTTCCAACGTGTTTGGAGAAGGCAATTAGCCTAATATTCCCGTTTCATGGATAAAGTATAGTCTTGAGACCTATATGACGTTAAAATAGGATTTTTCAACCCTTATATAAAAGAAATTGGCCGCGATATGAACTTAAGCACCAAACAAAAGCAGCATCTAAAAGGCTTAGCACACGACCTAAAACCGGTTGTGTTGATGGGCGCAAATGGACTTACTGAGGCTGTTCTAGCGGAGATTGAACTTGCATTGGGTCATCACGAATTGATCAAGGTTAAAGTCGCGTCGGAAGATCGCGAAACAAGAGGCCTAATCATTGACGCTATCGTTCGTGAATCTGGTGCAGAGAAAGTACAAACTATTGGTAAAACACTAGTACTGTACCGCCAATCAGAGCAACGTAAAATCGAACTGCCACGCAAATAGGCCGTAACGATTAATCGTGTTCACTAAAAAAGGCTGCTGATGCAGCCTTTTTGATATCACAAGCCAAATAGCTTAAAGGTATTCTACTCGGTCAATTTCGTAATCTTTTACGCCGCCTGGAGTAGTGATGGTCACTTCATCGCCTTCCATCTTGCCAATAAGGCCACGTGCGATTGGTGAGCTAACAGAAATACGGCCTAGCTTAATTTCGGCTTCATCTTCACCTACGATCTGATACTTGAATTCTTCTTCTGTATCCACATCGATTAGCGTTACTGTCGTGCCAAAGATAACCTTACCTGAGTTATCCATTTTAGTTACGTCAATAACCTGAGCAACAGATAGCTTATATTCGATGTCGCGAATCTGTGCTTCGCAGATGCCCTGTTCTTCACGAGCAGCATGGTATTCAGCATTTTCTTTAAGGTCGCCTAGCTCACGAGCCTCTGCAATAGCGGTAGAGATCAGTGGACGCAGTTTAAGCAGTCTTTCTAATTCTGTTTTTAGTTGCTGTTCGCCACGAACAGTCATTGGTACTTTTTCCATATTTAACCTCATTTGCCCAGCAAATATAGGGCAACAAAAAACCTATTAAGCGAAGGCTCAATAGGTAACTAACTGATAGTGATAGGTCAATTGTACCGAAAAGTCTGCTTTTTTTCATCAAAATTCGACGTGCTAAGTGTTGATAAAAGCGTGATGCAAATCACAGCAAGGCGAGCAAAAAACAAACAAAAACAAGAACCTAAAGATAAATAAATCTAAAATCTGCACATGTCATACCAATTGCAGTGCAACGCTAACATGTTGTTTTTATTGCACTGCAGTTACATTGACATCTTTTTGATACAAAAAGTTCCCCTCCTTTACAACATTTTACTATCGCCTACTTAATCATCTAGGTCAGAATCCTAACCGAGAACAAATCTTATTAAGCGTAAAACACTGCGTATTACAATAACTTAGTGCAGTGCTTAACCAAGATTTGCTTAAAGGGAGTTTGGGTTTATAACACCCACTTTTTATCGGACAAATACATTCTAGGACTTGGAAATGAACAAAAAGATTATTGCTCTAGCAGTAGCGGCTGCGGCTTTCGGTACTCAAGCATCTGCTGTTGAACTATACAACAACGACGGCTCTACTTTCTCTATTGGCGGTCACGTATCTGTAAGTGCTAAAGGCAACTCAGATGTTGGCGGTACAGACATTATCTCTAACTCGCCTCGTATCAACTTCACTGCAACTCAAGACCTAGGCAATGGCTTCACAGCTGACGCTCGCGGTGAGTACGCTATCAACTACCTTGATGGTGGCGCAGATTCATTCACTACTCGTCTTGGTTACATTGGTGTAACTCACGAAGATTTCGGTCGCGCTGTAGCGGGTACTCAGTGGTCTCCTTACTACGACGTTGCTGGTATTGCTGATATGCCTATCGCGTTCGCGAACGACTTCCTATACGACAACCACGGTGCTCTAGGTACTGGTCGTGCGGAAAACATGGTTTCTTACCGCAACGACATCCAGCTAGGTGACAACCTATCTATCTTTGGTGGTCTAGGTTGGCAGGACAACGCTACTACTGGCTTCGATTCTCGTGGTCAAGTAGCACTTGGTGCAAACTTCTCTGACTTCATGGTTGGTTACTCTTACAACGCTGGTGACCGTACCGACGGTGTAGCTAGCAAACAAGAAGCAACGTCTCACGCGCTTTCTGCTAAGTACGGTTCGTACGGCAACGGTGTTTACGTAGCTGCTGTTTACACAATGAACGAGTACATGCACGGTACTTCTAACTACAACGGTGTTGCTAACCCTGGCGCTGGCATTGCTCTTAAAGACACTGACGCTGTAGAATTCATTGCTGCATACGCATTTGCAAACAGCCTAAACCTTTCTATCAACTACGAAGCAGTTGAGAGCAACGGTAACGACATCACTAAAGGCACTGTATACAGCCAAATGGCTTTCCAAGCTGAATACAACATCACTCCGTCATTCGTTACGTTTGCAGGCTACCAGCTTGACCTAGGTTCTGACCTAACTAACGCAGAAAACGACATGTGGAACGTTGGTGTTCGTTACTACCTATAATGGTATAACAGCCTAAAATCCTAATAAAACACCTGCCTCTTGGCGGGTGTTTTTGTTTATACTGATCTCTAAATTGCCTATTGCCTTGATTAGGGACGTTATGCGCACTCTCACCCTTTTGCTGACCTGTGTTTCAACAGTTGCAGTTGCTTCAATCTCAACTCCTTATGAGGTACTGCCTCCAGGGCAGCTATCCAGTGTTATTGTCACCAAAAATGCCACTGTAGAGTCCTCTGTTAATGCTGAGCAGCTTCTTCCTCCTGCAAGTACCCTAAAGTTGGTCACCGCCCTTGCCGCTAAGCTTCACTGGAAAGAGGGCTATCAGTTTTCTACTCAACTCCTTGAACAAGGCGAAGATTATGCCCTTCGTTTCTCCGGCGACCCCAGTTTAAGCCGCCAAGACCTTGAATCTCTTCTAAAGAATCTAAAAGGCAAAACCATCCTAGGCGATTTGTATTTGGATGGCTCGATATTCAGCGGTTATGACCGCGGTGTTGGCTGGCCGTGGGATGTGCTAGGGGTTTGCTATGCTGCGCCAGCGTCCGCTTTAAGCCTAGAGGGTAACTGCGTTCAGGCGTCAATAAAGACGCTGGATAACGGCGCAACTTCGGCATATGTGCCCAAGCACCAGCCGATAAAGGTCATCACCAATGTAAAAGCGGTGAGCTTAGAAGAGAAAAAGAACAGTTACTGTGACCTTAACCTGACCGCCGCGCCCAACAATAACTACACCCTTAGCGGGTGTTTAGTCAATCGAGACAAACCTTTGCCGCTTAAGTTTGCAGTGCAGTCCCCTAGCTTGTTTGTGAAAAAGACTATCGCTGAAATCCTTGAACAAAATAGCATCAAGCTCAATGGCAAGGTGAAACTAGGCAAAGCGAAATACAACGCGACACTTGTGGCGGAGCACAAATCAGACTCTTTGGATGAAATGCTTGAGTTCATGCTGCATAAATCCAACAACCTGTACGCGGATAACATAACCAAGCAACTTGGCGCTGATTTTTATGGAGCGCAAGGGAGTTTCAACAGTGGCACCTCTGCCATTAGAGAGATCCTTCTAAAACAAACGGGAATTGACCTTGGCAACGCGGTTCTGGAGGATGGCTCTGGGCTGTCTCGCAATAACCGAGTGTCACCAGAAGTCATGATGCAGATAATGCAGTACATCAAGAATAACGATGAAAAGGTGCACCTTATTGCTTTGCTACCTACATCGGGCTTAGATGGCACCTTGAAGTATCGCCCTAGTATGCGAAATACACCGGTCAAGGGCAATATCAAGGGAAAGAGTGGCTCACTGTTTGGCAGTCATAACATGGTGGGCTACAGCTATGATGAGCAAGGAAACATCAAGTACACCTTTGTGCAGTTTGTTAGCAACTACCACCCAGAACCTAAGGTCAAAGGTGTTGAGCCAGCCATTACTCAGTTTGAAAAGGCTTTTTACGAATCCTTAGTGACTCAGTAAACTAGAACATAAAAAATGGGCTCAGTAATGCTAAATTACTGAGCCCGTTTTTTATTGTGCTTTTTATTAGGTTAAGCCTAAGAAGTAATTGACCGAGCTAAAGTAAATCCACATCCCGGTAATATCTACGATAGATGCCAATACGGGGCTCACAAGTACCGCAGGGTCTAACTTGAAGGCTCGCGCTATGATAGGAAGCACACCGCCCAAAGTGGTTGAGATCGAGATCTGAATAAACAAGGCTACCGCAATCGCTAAGGCAATGATATTGAGATCATGACCGCCGGTAGAGACGCCATCACTAAACAATAAAATGCGGCCGACGATGACTATGGCGATAACAAAGCCAATACACAGCGCCACTCGACTCTCTTTCCAAAGCACTGACAGCCACTGCCTTTTCTTAAGCTCTCCCGTTGCCAACGCTCTGATCACTAGCGTTGCCGACTGAGTACCTGTGTTACCACCCGCAGCGGCAATAACCGGCATATAGATAGCAAGAAGCACCAGTTGGCTTAAAGTATCCTCATAACTTGCGATGATAAGACCCGAAACGATGCCCATCAAAGCCAAGCCAATGATCCAGCCTATGCGCTGCTGCACATGGGCAAGCACACCCGTTGAAAGATACCCTTTGTGAGGTTCAGCCTCAGAGCGTATAAATCCTAATTGATGAGCAAAATGACGCGCTCTTACATCTTCCCCAACCACTTCTAATTCAGCAATAATATGCTGAACATAAGCCACTGAGCACTGATTAAGAATCGCCACAGCCTCTTCAATAGGCATGACTTGTAGCAGTTTAACCTGCTGTTTTTCATCATATTTCAAAAATGCGCTGGTTGCTGCGCAGATTTCCTCACGAGAAAAGTTCGATACATCGTGAGCTAAAGTTGTGTTCATTACCGTCATGGCGAATCTCCCGATTAGCTGTGTCGACACCAGCAAAAAAGCTGATATAAATGGGGTAACGACCATCGAAATAACACGTAAGCTTCGCATCAGAATAGCGAGGCAATTCCGTGATTATTTATGACTAGAATGTGAGGAGAAAAATCGAGAGAGAATCAGAAAAGATTTGATAAAAATTCTCTACCACTGAGGTAGAGACGAAGAACGTACACACCGACAGAGGGTTATTTTTCTCCCTTCATACTAGGAGGATGGTCGGTAGTGTTCATAGTGTTCTCCAAAGGTTACTGGGATGTCCCAGCGGCGCGTAATATATCAAAAACACGACGCAGTTCACAAGTTCACAGATGTAAAAAAGGCGCCAAACAGGCGCCTATTAATCAACGGTTACAACTTAGCCTATTTAAAGGTAAGTCGAGCAAACTTACGCTTACCTACTTGGAACACATACGTGCCCGCTTGAGGTACAAATTTGCTGTCAGTGATCTTCTCACCGTCAATTTTTGCTGCGCCCTGTTTTACCATGCGCATTGCTTCAGAAGAAGACGAACACAGTCCCGCTTCTTTTAACAGGTTACTTACTGGGCGACCTACCTCAAATTCAAACTCAGGCATTTCGTCTGGGATAGCACCCTTTTGAAAGCGATTAATGAACTCTTGCTCTGCTGCATCAGCATCCGCTTGAGAGTGGAAGCGAGCAATGATCTCTTTAGCCAGTAGGATCTTAACGTCACGAGGGTTCTTGCCGTTCTCTACATCGGCTTTAAACTGCTCAATCTCAGCCAAAGGACGGAAAGAAAGTAACTCGTAGTAGCTCCACATCAATACATCAGAGATAGACATGATCTTACCGAACATCTCGGTTGGCACTTCGCTCACACCAATGTAGTTATGAGCCGATTTTGACATCTTCTTCTCGCCATCAAGGCCAACAAGAAGAGGCATAGTCAATACTGCTTGAGGCTTCTGACCGTGAGACTTTTGCAGTTCACGCCCCATTAGCAGGTTGAATTTCTGGTCAGTACCACCAAGCTCAACGTCTGTTTCCATTGCTACTGAGTCGTAACCTTGTAGCAGTGGGTACATAAACTCATGGATAGCGATTGGCTGGCCGCCAGCATAACGCTTTTTAAAGTCATCACGCTCTAGCATGCGCGCTACAGTTTGGTTAGCAGCAAGACGCAACATACCCTCAGCGCCTAGCTCACCTAGCCATTCAGAGTTGAATGCAATCTTGGTTTTAGCCGGATCTAGGATCTTGAACACCTGCTCTTTATAGGTTTCCGCATTACGCAGAACGTCTTCACGAGTCAGAGGTGGACGAGTTGTGTTTTTACCCGTTGGATCACCCACCATACCGGTGAAGTCACCGATTAAGAAAGTAACGTCATGACCAAGGTCTTGGAATGTACGCAGTTTATTTAGAATAACTGTGTGACCAAGGTGGATATCCGGTGCCGTTGGATCTGCGCCTAGTTTAATGCGTAGAGGACGGTTTTCTTTCAGCTTGGCGATCAGCTCTTCTTCTGGAATCAGCTCTTCAACGCCGCGCTTGATCTCAGCTAAGGCAGCTTCAAAACTTGCCATATTAGTGTGCTCCCACAAAATCAGGAAAAAATATATCCCGACAGTGTACTTGAATAGCGATTAGTTTTGAAAGCAGTTAGACTAATCAAATACCAATTTTTCACTGATTATTTAACGAATCGGGATATGCTGACCATTTTTCAACGTTTACCTCTTTTGCACCGAGCGTTAATTTGCTGTTTTAGTGCACTTATTGTTGTCGCTCTATTCCTTCTTCCCGATCCTAGAAGCCTTCACGAGCAAGAAAACAACTATCAAGTTGGTCGCATTTACCCTCTAGAAATTAACGCTAAAGCCTTATCTCCTACAGATCAAAAGCTGCCTATGGCGGTCATGCGCTGGGATACTCATAAGGTGCGATCCGGTGAAAGTGCCTCTGTATTGTTTGACCGTATTGGTTTGTCTCCTCGCCTATTGCATACCCTAGTCACCAGTGATGATGAAATTAATAAACAGTTGTCTCGCCTGCGTCCTAATGATGAATTGATTTTTGGGTATGACGATCAAAACAACCTCATTCAATTGCAGCGAAAAATCAGCCCTTACGAGACCTTTAAGGCCGTAAAAAGCGGCGATAAGTTTAAGGCTGTGATAGATAAGAAAAAGGTCTACACCCAGCTAAATTATGCGGAAGCGAACATTACCTCCAGCTTTTGGAACGCCGCGATTGGGGCAAAATTAACACCGAATCAGATCATGAGCGTTGCCGGGATCTTTGGTTGGGATATCGACTTTGCCTTGGATATTCGCCCAAATGATAGCTTTAAGGTGTTATTTGAAGAGAACATTGTGGAAGGCGAGTTCGTGGGTAGAGGCAAGATTTTGGCCGCGCAATTCAGCAACCAAGGGGATACCTTCAAAGCCGTTTTAGATGAAGACAGTGGCAACTATTACGACGAAAAAGGGCGAGCAATGAAGAAAGCCTTCTTGCGTTCTCCAGTTGATTTTCGCCGTGTAACCTCTAACTTCAACCCTAACCGTCGCCACCCAGTAACAGGCAAGGTAAGGGCTCACAGAGGTACCGATTATGCAGCGCCTGTTGGCACCCCAATCTACGCCGCGGGTGATGGTGTTGTACTTAAATCCGGCTACAACCAATTCAACGGCAACTATGTGTTTATTAAACACAGCAATATCTACATCACCAAATACCTACACCTTCAAAAGCGCAAGGTAAAAGGTGGCCAAAGGGTTAAGCAGGGACAAACCATTGGTACTCTAGGCGGAACAGGCCGAGTCACTGGCCCTCACCTTCACTACGAATTCTTGGTCAATGGCGTTCACAAGAATGCACGCACGGTTAAGCTGCCAGAAGCTAAATCCCTTACTGGCAACAAGAAGAAAGAGTTTATGAAGGTTGCGAATAAGCGTTTAGGCGAATTAGAACGTTATCAGCATTTGCTAACTGCATCTAAGTAATAACAGAGTGCAAAGCCTACTATGTGCGCACTAAGATCCTGAATCAAGTTCAGGATGACGTCTCTTTTGACTTCCGTAGTTGAAGTTATATTCAGATGAGCAACAAAATCCAATTTCACGTCATGCTGGCGAACGCCAGTATCTTAGGCCGTACCTATTTAGCTCAGCGTCACCGAAGATTCCAGCTCAAGGCTGGAATGACGCCAATGTTATCTAGTGAAACAGTAGCTTTTGCTCTTTCTGAAAGCTGTCAGCTATCAGCTATCAGCTGTCAGCTAACAGAAGCTACTCCTCTGTCGTCACCTTATTCCTTCCAAACATCAACAAGCAAGGCGTCAGTACCAGCGTGAGTACTGTAGCGAAGGCTAGGCCGCCGGCAATGGCGGTGGCGAGCTGAGTCCACCACTGCGTACTTGGTGCGCCAATTTCAATCTTCTGATTGATTAGGTCTACATTGGTTTGCAGAACCATAGGCATTAAACCAAGGATAGTGGTAACCGTAGTCAGCATTACCGGTCGTAGACGCTGTACACCCGTTCGCAGTATCGCTTCTTCCTTTGATAATCCACGTTGGCGCAACTGGTTAAAGGTATCGATCAATACAATATTGTTATTAACGACAATACCTGCCAACGCAATCACCCCAATGCCCGACATTACAATGCCAAATGGGCGCTGGAACAGCAGCAAACCGGCAAACACCCCAACGGTTGAGAACAACACGGCACTCAAGATCAAAAACGCTTGGTAAAAGCTATTAAATTGAGTGATCAGGATCAGCGCCATTACAGCCAATGCTGCCAAAAACGCCGACTGCAGGAAGCTTGAAGAGTTTTGCTGCTCTTCATTTTGTCCCTTAATTCTAAACTCAACGCCTTCTGCTAGATCTAACTCTTGCAATGCTTGCTGAATCGATGGCAACTCAATGGCGAGATTATAGCCCTCGCTCATGTCCGCCACGACATTAACGATGCGCTTGCCATCCAAGCGGTTAATGGTGTCTTGCTTAGGCTCAGGTTTTACCTTCGCAAAATTAGTAATCGGCACTAGTCCTGCGTGCGTTTTTACCCTGAGTTCATCGAAGCGCCCAATATCTCGCTTGTCTTCAGGGTAGCGAACCAATATATCGACCTCATCATCGGTATCATCGGGTAGGTAATCCCCCACCCTTAAGCCATTGGTGACAAACTGAACCGTATTGCCTACCAGCGAGGCATCCGCGCCAAATCGAGACGCATCAGCGCGGTTAACATCGATAGTCCAATCAATGCCTTCCTTGCTTGAGTTATCGCTGACATTGGTCAGTGCAGGATTACCATCAGCCCATAATCGTATTTTCTTGGCGGCCGAATCAATCAAGTTAGGGTCTCGAGAGGTCACCTCTATGACTAAGTCATTCTCTACCGGAGGCCCTGCATCCGGAAACTTATACTCGATCTCGACACCAGCAAACTTATCCGTTCTTTCACGAAGCTCCTCTATGATCTCTTTCACCGAGCGGCGATCCTGCCAATCTACTGGCGTCACCTGTATGGTGCCGATTTCGTCTTGGCCGCCAGTACGAGTGTAAACACTCTCAAGCTCAGGGTGACCTATGATCTCCCGTTCCAACTCGCGCATTATGCTGTCTTTCTCAACAATAGACAGGTCGCCATAGGAGCGAGCCTTAACATTAAAGTATGGCGGATCCACCTCAGGGAAGAATTCGGCGCCAAGCCCTGCCTTGTTGTAGGCAAAGCCCACAGCAAATGCTAACAATACCGCGCTCAGCAGCACTTTGAGAGGGTGTTTAATGGCGATAGCCAGGGTGTGGTAATAAAGCTTGGTAATGCCTGTGGCCTTTTCAAAGTCACCATCATGAAGCTGCTGCATACGTGTCTGCGTCGCTGCATTCATAAACTGTGGCTTACCAATCAAACTGCCCAACACAGGGACAAATACCAGCGCCATCACCAAAGATGCACTCAGCGTTGCTATCAAGGTCAGCGGCAGATACTTCATAAACTCGCCGGTCGTATCAGGCCAGAATAGCAGTGGGGCAAATGCCGCTAAGGTCGTTGCGGTAGAGGCTGTGATAGGCCAAGCCATTCTTTTAGCTGCATCTCGATAGGCTTCTTTCCGAGGCGAGCCCTCTTGCATCTTTCTGTCGGCAAATTCGGTGACCACTATGGCCCCATCCACCAGCATTCCCACCGCCATGATCAGCGAGAACAACACGACGATATTCACCGTCAAACCGAATACAGACAGTACCAATAAACCGGTAAGAAAAGAGCCAGGAATTGAGATGCCGACCAACAGAGCGGTGCGCATTCCCAAGATGGCAATGATAACGATCACCACAAGGATGATGGCTGACAGCACGTTATTTTGAAGGTCCGTCAACATGCGATCAACGTCTTCAGAATCATCATAGGTGTACTTAACCAATAGGTTACTCGGCCAATCAGGCAGCTTTTGAGCCTCAGCAATAACCGCCTTAACGATATCCACCGACTCTATAATGTTTTCTCCTGCGCGCTTCTTAACATCCAGCACAACAGCGCTTTCACCATCTAATCGCGCAAAGCTTTCTGGGTCTCTAAAGGAGCGTCTTACCGAGGCGACATCTCCAAAGGTAATCACTTGTTTGCCATCCACCTTAACCGGCAATTCAAGCACATCTTGTAGCGAGGCAAACACCGAAGGCACCTTCACTGAAAATCGCCCATAGCCCGTATCCACAAAACCTGCTGCGACTACGCGGTTGCTAGCAGCAATCAAGTTGTAGATATCACCTTGATCTAGGCCGTAGCTCTCCATCAATAGGGGATCAACGATCACCTCGACTATATCGTCACGGTCACCGGCTATATCCACTTCCAGGATTTGCTTAAAGCTCTCTAGCTTGTCTTGAATACGACGACCAATCTGAACTATGGTTCGCTCAGGCACGGTGCCATACAAGGCCACCGACAAAATGGGCTGCTCGCTGGCAAGGGTCACTTCGTTTACTGTGGGATCATCGCTGTCATCGGGAAGCTTTGATTTAGCAAGGTCCACCGCCTCACGAACATCCGTCATAGCTTTGTTGAGATCACTGCCTGCGACAAACTCTAAAGTCACGGAGCCGTGACCTTCGGATGCGGTAGAGGTCATTTTCTTAACGCCCTCAATTGAGCGAAGTTCTTGCTCGATTGGGCGTACTAACATGCGCTCGGCATCAAGAGGTGAGATACCTTGATGACCAACAGAAACATAGATAATGGGGATGGTAATGTCTGGACTAGATTCTTTCGGGATCGTGATATACGTGTACACCCCTGCCAGAATCAGCATAAACAGTAGTGTTAATACCGTTCTAGAACGGTTAAGAGCCGCATCAATGATAGAGAGCATAGCTTACCCTCTACTGTCTAATGGCGATGACAGAGTCACCATCACGAACAAAGCCCTGCCCTTTAGTGACAATCTCAACGCTGTCACCTAAGCCACTTAGCCAGACACCATCTTGCTCTGCTTTAACAATCTGAATGCCCACAAAATGAACCTTGTCCTCTTGCAGTGTTTTCACTCCAAGGTTACCGGCCTCATCCAGCGCTAGCATTGCAGGCGTCACCTTAACGGCCATCTTAGTTTCCAACTCCAACTCCACCTCGGCGCTCACACCAGAGGGAAGCATTTGGTCTTTATTGGCTATTTCTATTTCAATCGGAAAGGTATTGGTCGTCACAGAGGAATTGCGCGACACATAGCGCAGGGTGCCCTGAAGTTTTTCGCCCCCTAGTAAGGTGATGTTCGCCGTTTGCCCTTTCTTTACTAACTGGATATGGCGCTCACTAAGATCGGCTTCGATAACCAACTTTTCAAGATCAATAAGATGAGCCACCTCATCACCACGGGAGACATAATCACCCAACTCAACGTGCAAGCGATCGATGATTCCGTCAAATGGTGCTCGAATAATACTGTTCTTTAGGCCTAACTTAACATTAGCGACGGTCGCTTTTGCATTGGCAAGCTCGGCTTCTGCCTTTGTGAAAGCCACTTCATTCTGTAGTCCGCGTTTTTTAAGAGAGGTCGCAGCATCAAACTCTTTTTGCTTAACTCGCAATAAGGCATTGGCACGATCCAACTGGATCTCTAAATCCCCTTTGTCGATCATGGCAATGATTTGCCCACGCTTAACCGTAGCGCCTTTACGAACCCTTAAGGTTTTTATAGTGCCTGCAAGTTCTGCGCTGAGTTCAACATGACGATTTGGCGCTGTTCGTCCATAGAGTTCGATTTTTCGAGCGACGGGCTCGGCATTAAATTGGGTCACAACCACCTTAGCTAAAGGTACGTTGCGTTCTGTTGCTGGGGACTGCTCTGTGGGCTGTTCTGCCCTAAGGGCGCCAGCTGCAAGCCAAGCGCCGAGGGCAACAACAAGAGTAAGCGAGATGATCCAAGGTCGTTGGGCAAAAAATTGCCCTGTCCTTCTTAACGGCATAACTAAATCCTTTTAATTATCAGTAGGCGACCTTGCCTAGCTGTTTATACGGCACAGCCTTTACAACTGACTACTGTACCGATTACTGCCGGGTATTTCTGAGGGTAGGATCACACGCTAAATGAGGCTCCACAACCGCAAGTGGTTGTTGCATTAGGGTTATTAATGAAGAAGCGTGCGCCTTCAAGTCCCTCTGTGTAATCTACTGTACCGCCAATTAAGTACTGCAAAGACATAGGATCTACCACTAGAGTCACCTCGTCTTTCACTATAATCGAGTCGCCTTCATTCACTTTCTCATCGAAGGTAAAACCGTATTGAAAACCACTACAACCACCACCTGTGATGTATACACGTAGTTTAAGCTCAGGATTTTCTTCCTCTGTAATCAATACTTTAACGCGCGCTGCTGCTGCGTCAGAAAAATTCAAAGGGACATTTAATTCGCTCACCGAGACCTCTCTTTATTCGATGTTGCCACTCTAGGTGACTGTGTTGTTGCGGCGATTATCTAATACCTGAGCAAAGTGTTCAAGTATTGTAATCCGACACTCACACGAATAGTGAGACACAAGCGTTAGACTTGTGGCCAATATTTATTACAATGCTGTCATTCCCAAAAATGCTATCCGAAAAGCAAGGATTCTTTAATGAGCAAATCAGAAGCACTCTATCAGCAAGCCCAAACCATTATTCCTGGTGGCGTTAACTCACCAGTACGTGCATTTAATGGCGTTGGCGGTTCTCCACTTTTCATTGAGCGTGCTGATGGCTCTCGTATCTATGATGCAGACGACAAAGCGTACATCGACTACGTCGGATCATGGGGACCGATGATCTTGGGCCACAACAATACTGTTATTCGCGATGCGGTTGTTGAAGCAGCGCAGCGCGGTCTTAGCTTTGGCGCTCCAACCGAGCTTGAGATCAACATGGCGAAGCTTGTGTCCTCTCTTGTGCCATCAATGGAACAACTGCGCATGGTAAGCTCAGGTACAGAAGCGACCATGAGCGCAATCCGTTTGGCACGTGGCTACACGGGTCGCGATAAGATCATGAAATTTGAAGGCTGTTACCACGGCCACGCTGATAGCCTATTGGTTAAAGCAGGTTCTGGCGCATTGACTCTAGGTCAACCGAGCTCTCCGGGCGTACCAGAAGATTTTGCTAAGCACACATTAACAGCAACCTTTAACAACCTTGACTCTGTTCAAGGGCTGTTTGATGCAAACCCAGATCAAATCTCATGCATCATTGTTGAGCCAGTTGCAGGAAACATGAACTGCATCCCGCCTATCAATGGTTTCCTAGAAGGCTTGCGTGAAATCTGTGATCAAAATGGCGCACTGCTTATCTTTGATGAAGTAATGACGGGATTCCGTGTTGCTCTTGGCTGTGCTCAAGCGCACTACAACGTAAAGCCTGATCTCACTACCCTAGGTAAAGTTATTGGCGGCGGTATGCCAGTAGGTGCGTTTGGCGGTCGTAAAGAAGTAATGCAACACATTGCTCCAACGGGCCCTGTATACCAAGCGGGGACTCTATCAGGTAACCCTATCGCTATGGCTGCTGGCTATGCATGTCTAACTCAATTAGCACAAGCAGGTAACGAAGAACGTCTTAATGAAATCACAGCGAAATTAGCTCAAGGTTTCAAAGAGCGTGCTGACAAGCATGGCATCCCGCTACTGGTGAGCCAAGTAGGCGGTATGTTTGGTTTCTTCTTTACTGATCAGCAGCAAGTTAACTGCTACGAAGAAGTGGCGAAGTGCGATGTTGAGCGATTCAAACGCTTCTTCCATCTGATGCTAGAAGAGGGCGTTTACCTTGCGCCATCAGCGTTTGAGGCAAGCTTTACCTCTCTATCTCACTCTGATGACGATATTGAGCAAACCCTCGCTGCTGCTGATCGTTGTTTTGCCGCTTTAGCTGCCTAATAACGAGCTGTACATTGTGAATAAGGAGCCTGCTGGCTCCTTTTTTATTTCTAGCGATTCATGTTGCATAACGCTATGATTTATCATCACAAACACTATAAGTGGGCCGTTCAAAGTGCCAAAAAGATTCCAACTCACGTCTAGCCAATGGCTATTAATTGCTGCGCTACTGGTTTTCGCGTATGCCTGCTTTGTTTTAATCCGACCTTATATCAACTCAATCGTAATGGCGTTTATCATCTCACTGCTGATGTTCCCCATTCACGAATGGCTTGATAAGAAGATGCCGACCATGAGGAACACCACTGCCCTGCTCTCATGCATCATCTTAACCTTTATCATTGTGATACCGCTGTTGTTTGTCTTCACGGCAATAATCCAGCAAGGTTCCTCTTTTTCGCAGGGTGTTTATCACTGGGTAGCCGACGGCGGTGTGCAGGAGCTATTCGCACAGCCTTGGGTGGTTAAGGTCCTCGATATAGTCAATACCTACTTGCCGTTCGACACCCTAAAACCGTCTGAGATTGGGCAAAAGGTCGCAGAACTGGCCAGTACATTTGGGTCTAACTTAGTGGCTATTAGTGCCTCCGTTGTGGGCAGTGCCACCAGCTTTTTGGTGAACTTCGGCTTGATGCTGTTTGTACTGTTTTTCCTACTGCGCGACCATGACAAAATCATCAACAATATGCGTCACATCCTTCCTCTGTCTCGCTCACAAGAAGACAGGCTACTAGACGAAATTGAGAAGGTCTCTAAATCTGCCGTGATGGGCTCTTTCTTAACGGCGATTGCTCAAGGCGCTGCCGGTGGTTTTGCTATGTGGTTGGTGGGATTCCCCGCCCTATTTTGGGGAACAATGATGGGCTTTGCTTCCTTTATCCCCGTTATTGGTACCGCATTAATTTGGGTGCCAGCCTGTCTGTACCTTCTTTTGACTGGAGAAACTGGCTGGGCCATATTCTTGTTGATTTGGTCAGTAGCGGTCGTTGGTTCTATCGATAATATTCTTCGCCCTCTGCTGATGCAGGGAAGTGCAGGGATGAATACCTTAATGATCTTCTTTTCTTTGCTTGGCGGTTTGCATGTCTTCGGCTTAATTGGTTTAATCTACGGCCCGCTGATCTTCGCCATCACTATGGTGCTGTTCAACATGTATGAGGAAGAGTTCAATGACTTCCTCGATCAGCAAGATAACAACTAGTAAGAGTAAATAAATGAGTGCCTACACCGCCCCAAGCCAGATAGCTGAACGTCAACTTGCCTACTTCGCAGGAAAACGCGTCGTCATTGCAGGAGAAGCAGAGGATCATTTCCCAAAACAGCTACAACAGCACGCTGAAGCGGTGACCGTGTTCACGACGCATTATGGCTATCATCAGCAGATGCAACGTATCGGTGTGGATAGCCAATTTGGTGTTGAGTTTGAAAACAGTGTTGATGCTGACATGCTTTTGCTTTACTGGCCAAAGGCAAAAAGTGAAGCTAAGTATCTGCTAGAGATGATGCTCAGCAAACTGCCCCCTGAGACAGAGGTTGCCGTTATCGGCGAGAATCGTTCCGGGGTAAAAAGCATTGAGAAAATGTTCAAAGAGTTTGGTCTTATTAATAAATACGACTCAGCACGCCGCTGCTCTTTTTACTGGGGCTTAAGCCAAACGCCACCAGCCTCCTTTGAGCTCAACGACTACTTTAAGTCTTATCAGGTTGAGCTAGAGGGTGTCTCTATCGAAGTTCAAAGCCTACCTGGCGTATTCAGCCATGGTGAATTTGATTTAGGGTCTAAACTGCTGCTCGCTAATCTCCCAAAACTCAATGGCAAGGTTCTCGATTTTGGCTGTGGTGCAGGCATTATTGGTGCGGCGATGGCACTGAAAAATTCATCAATAGAACTAGAGATGTGTGATGTGAGCGCTTTTGCGGTGGAATCAAGCAAGCGCACCTTGCAAGCGAACGGGCTTAAAGGGCGTGTTTTTGCCACCGACGTCTACTCTGAGGCGAGCAAGGACTACCAATTTATTGTCAGCAACCCTCCTTTTCACTCCGGATTAGATACCAGTTACAGCGCGACAGAAACCCTACTCGCCGAGGCACCAAAGCATCTTTCTCGTAGAGGTGAACTGGTCATTGTGGCGAATAGCTTCTTAAAATACCCTCCGATTATCGAAAAAGCCTTTGGTAATTGCGAAACGACAAGTAAAACCAATAAGTTCGCGATCTACCACGCAACGAAATAAAACTGTGTGAGGCAACACGCTTTTTTAAGCCTTTGCTTGCCTCACTGTATTTGGCGGGTACATTTCAGCAATGATGATCTCTTTATCAGACCCTAGTACCCTATGTCAAAAAATCACACTCGCCCAAAATTTAAACGTCTGCAAAGCACCCTTATGGGCGCCTTTATGTTGGTCAGCCTTATTCCTATGCTGCTGGTTGCTTTCTTCTTTCTTCGTTCCCACACTCAAGACCTCCAAGAGCAAAGCACCACGTATCTAACCTCGATGAGGGATGGCAATGCTAATAAGGTTACCGCTTATATCGGCAATCTCGACTCAGAGGTGATTGGTTTTGTGCATTCGGAACTGGCTTACGCCAGTGGTGGACGATTTTATGGGTTGATTGACTCTTTCAGGCGCTTAGGTAAAGACTTAGACGAGTCTAGAAGCATTGGCCAACAGAGATACATTCCAGGCTCTGGAAATGCCATTCGTACGAAAACCGTCAGAGGCAATGAAAACTACACCAGTGTTGAGCGCTACCGATTACTGCACAAGCGCTATCATTCTACCTTCCAAAGTTTGTTAGAGCGCTCGGACTTCGACGATATCGCCTTGGTTGATCTTGAAGGCAACGTCGCCTATTCCGTGCAAAAATACGATTACTACGCAACGAACCTGAATTCAGAGCGCTACAAGAAAACTGAACTGGGTGGGCTATTCAAACAACTCAAAGACTACGTCGCCTCAAACAAAGACTCCTTAGAACAATACAATGACATCGTTCTGATGAGCGACTTTTCTATTGACGGTAACTCTGACAGCACAGAGGAAGTGGCTTGGTTTGCCGCCCCGATTGTGCAAAGAGGCTACTTACACAGCTACGCATTTTTCCGACTTCCACTGTCTGCGCTCACAGACCTTATCTCAGAGGAGCATCTGGTTAACCTGAATGTATCCTTGTTTGATAAGTCTTTAAAACTACTCGCAGACAGTAGCGAGGGCGTTGATTCAAAGCAAAGCTCCCCGGTCGCCATAAAGGCCCTTGAGGGTTCTGCCGAGGTTGAAACGTACGCCAACTTATCTGGCGACAATACCATCGCAGCCTACGCGCCTATCGATGTGCATGGCCTAACATGGGCAGTGGTGGTTGAGACCCCAGAAGAAATCGCATTTGAGCGAGTAAATCAGCTATTTAAGCTGTTTTTTATCATTGTATTAAGCGCTGCTGTTATCGTAGTGATCACCTCTCACTACCTATCGAACTTCATAACCCACCCTCTGCTTAAGCTTACCTGGGCCGCAGAGCGAATCTCGGCTGGCGACCTTAAAGAAAATGTAGAGGGCACTGAGCGCAAGGATGAGATAGGACGACTTGCAGTCAGCTTTGAGAGGATGCAACGTTCAATTCGAGAAAAGATTGAGTTGATCAAAGAGCAGAACAAAGAACTCGAGTTCAACCTAGATACCATCGCTACACAAAATGGTGAATTGCAGCTAGCGGATAAACTAAAAGATGAGTTCTTGGCCACCACCTCTCATGAGCTAAGAACCCCGCTACACGGTATGATTGGCGTCGCCCAAGCTATGCTCAGTGAAGCCCATGGAAGCGTGCCACCATCTCAAAGATATCAACTAGAGATCATCATCAATAGTGGACACAGATTGTCCAACCTAGTGGATGACCTTTTGGATTATCATAAGATGCAATATGGCCATTTGCAGCTTGAACCTACTGCGGTTTCACTGTCGTCGGCCTCTCAATTGGTTGTGGAATTATCAAAACACTTGGTCGATAAAAAGCCCGTTCGCATCATCAATCAAATAGACAGCAGCTTGCCTATGGTCAGCGCCGATCCACAAAGACTTGAGCAAGTGCTGTACAACCTTGTAGGCAACGCAATCAAGTTCACCTCAGAAGGTAAGGTGATCTTAAATGCAGAGCAGCAAGGCGAACAGCTCAGAATACAGGTCATAGATACCGGACATGGCATCCCTAAAGAAGACCTAGACAATATCTTCGAGCCACTGACTCAAAGCAATTCTTCTGGCTACCATCAAGGTACTGGCCTTGGGTTATCTATCAGTAAGCGCTTGATTGAAATCATGCGCGGTGAACTGACTGTGACTAGCCAACCTATGCTCGGCACTACCTTTACCATGACCCTGCCACTTGCAAGCAAACAAGAGCTTGAAACCTTTAGTAGTGAGTCAGACACTGAGCACTACTCTCGTGAGGAGTTTCATCAAACCGAGTTTGATGAAGAGTCTGTTTCTTTGCCCAATAATCCAGATGGCAAGCTCGTCATGATTGCGGATGACGAACCCGTTAACCTCAAGATACTGGAGAGCTTCTTGCGAGTAGAAGGGTATAGGGTGGTGAGCGCACATAATGGCCGAGAGGTGCTCGACCTCATTGGCGAAGAAAAGCCCGATATTCTGCTGCTGGATATCATGATGCCAGAATTGAGCGGATTCCAAGTTTGTGAGTACTTACGTAATCAGTACAACTACAACGAGCTGCCAATCATCATGCTCACCGCCTTGAATCAAACAGAGGACAAAGTGAAGGGCTTTGACTGTGGCGCTAATGATTACCTAGTTAAGCCCTTTAATAAGCAAGAGCTATCAGCACGAATTCAGGTGCACATAAATGCCAGTCTCTCGGAAAGGCGCAAGCAGGAAAACGACTCATTGAGCGCTGAGCTAACCCAACGTGAAAGGGTTGAGTCTTTACTTTTGGAAACGCAAACCAAGCTTCTTGAACAGCTAGAGAGCACTCCAGAGGCGATTGTTTGTATCAATGAGAACCACAAGATCACCTTTGCCAATAAGTCTGCGACTGAGCTTCTAAAGCGTTCTATTGAGCAAATTAAGCGCTCACAAATTGAAGAGTTTATCGCGCCTAAGTACCTACAGTTTGATCAGCCTCACCGAAGCATGGATATCGATGTCTTCGTAGGTGAAACCAAGCAGGTCATTGCCAGCGATATCTTTACCTTGCCGTTGGAAACGGGCCTGCGAGGCATGATTATCTTCAATTCAGACCCAGATGATGCTAACCAACGCATCAACAACCTTGAAGTGGCGTTAGATGCCTTAGCCAGTTACGCGTTTGCTGGAGATAAATCCCAACTGGAAGAGCTCAAAGAGCTTGGCGATGAGTTTGCAGACTTGGTTGGACAGTTGGATAACAGCAAGGACAGCAAACAGCAGAATATGCGACAGCTTCTTGTAGACTGTATGTCATCCGCACTTGAATACTGGGAAAGCCATGACGGTAACACTAAATTCAATTTTGCTGAGCAAAGTGGCCTGTGGCGTGTTTATCTTGATAGAAGCACCCTGCAGACAAGAACGCTAGACAAATACCTAAGGGTAGAAACCCTGCCTAAAACGCCTCGCTGGCGTACCGTTCTCAATTCCTTAGACTTTATTCTTGCGCACTCTAATCACGATGATGCGCAGCGCGCACAGCTGCTTGAATTAAGGGAGCAGTTACAGAACTTAGTCGCACAATAATTCTCTCTTAAAGAGCTTATTACACACTGTAATGAGCTCTTTTTTTATTTCCGCCTCTTATTTTCCCTTTCTAAATAAGCCCTAAGAAAGGCAATGCACCCCGCTATAAAAAGCTCAATACAGGGCTCTCAGGTGCTGATTTATTCAAAATTGCGAGCAGAATCACAACAAACCCATAGTCATATTTTTAACTTGCGAATAAAGTAATAAATCTTTGTTTAACCAAGATCACTGAGTTATAGCAACACATTGCAATCAATGCAGTCAAAAGGACAAAGAGTAAGTAAGCACTAACAATGTACGTACTTAGCATTATTCTTTGTATAAAAAAAGAACTTAAGTGGCGCTCAATAACGACACAACATTAACGATTTTGACATCAAAACTATCTTGTTTAACGTTTTTGACGGGAATGTAAATTGACGATTTTGACTGGAGAGACAATTCTACTCTCAACCAATGGTTATCAGAGTCATACAGATGATCCGCCACAGTTAAGCAGTCACGTCGTTGGGTGGCACTGTTTAAGCAATAGGCTCAGGCAATCAAGCTTGGTTACTTACTAATAAAGAAGCAAACACAGACTAAGGATAAACTATGCTTGCTAACATAAAAAAAACAGTTCTTGCTACAGCGGTAATCGCAACTGCAGCTACTGCAATCTCAGCTCCAGCAGCAGCAAGATCGGAACTTACTATCGTACCTGATTTCTACCCTACAATGGTTCGCAACTTTAACCCCTACTTAGCAACGAACCTGCGTACTACTAGTGATTTTATCTATGAGCCACTGGTTGTTTTCAATGAGATGCACGGTAATACGCCTGTGATGCGTCTTGCTGAAAACTTCACAATGGCTGCTGACCTTAAGAGCGTTACCTTTGATATTCGCAAGGGCGTAAAATGGTCTGATGGTGAAGCCTTTAGCGCTGATGATGTGGTTTTCTCGTTCAACCTCGTGGCGTCACACGCGGCACTAGATCAAACTGGCATCAACAAATGGGTAAGCAAAGTAGAAAAGGTTAATGACCACCAGGTTCGCTTCCTTCTAACAGAAGGCAACTCAAACGTGCCTTATGAAATTGCCAAAGTCCCTGTTGTTCCAGAACATATTTGGTCAAAGGTTGAAGATCCAACGTCTTTCACCAATGAAAACCCAGTGGGTTCAGGTCCATTTACTGAAATTGATACCTTTACACCTCAGTTGTACATTCAGTGTGAAAACCCTAACTACTGGGATGCAGACAACCTAGATGTTGACTGCCTTCGTGTTCCCCAGATTGCCAACAACGATCAGCTTCTAAGTAAGATTGTGAACTCTGAGCTGGATTGGACATCGTCTTTCATTCCAGACATTGACCGCACCTACAAAGCCGCTAACCCTAATCACGGTTACTGGTACCCACCAGCAGGCACGCAAGCTCTGGTCGTTAACTTTAAGAACCCAGATCCAGCGAAAAACGAAGCACTTACTAATGTAGACTTCCGCCGCGCTATGGGTATGGCCATTGACCGTGAAACCATCATTGATATCGCGTTCTATGGCGCAGGTACTGTGAATGACTTTGGTTCAGGTCTTGGCTATGCATTCGAGGCTTGGTCTGATGAAGGCACTCACAGTCAGTTCCAGAAATTCAACTCATACCACCCAGAAGATGCACAAAAGCTACTGAAAGAAGCTGGGTTTAAGGACACTAATGGCGATGGTTTTGTTGAAACTCCATCAGGTAAGTCTTTTGAGCTGTTAATCCAATCTCCAAACGGTTGGACAGACTTTAACAACACCGTTCAACTGGCTGTAGAGCAGTTAAACGAAGTGGGTATCAAGGCGCGCGCTCGTACTCCTGAGTTTGCGGTATACAACCAAGCCATGCTTGAGGGTACTTACGATGTGGCTTACACCAACTACTTCCACGGTGCAGATCCTCACCTATATTGGAACAGCGCATACAACTCTGCTCTGCAAGAAGGCAGCGGTATGCCTCGCTTCGCAATGCACTTCTACAAAAATGAAGAGCTAGACAACCTATTGAACAGTTTCTACAAAACTGCAGATAAAGGTAAACAAATGGAGATTGCCCATGGTATTCAGCGCATCATTGCTGAACATCAGGTCACCATCCCAATCATGTCTGGTGCAAGTAACTACCAGTACAACACCACTCGATTCACAGGTTGGTGGACTGAAGACAACGCTAAGGGCCGTCCAAATGTATGGGCTGGTATTCCTGAGCGCCTACTTCACGTGCTGGATCTAAAACCTGTCGAGTAATCGACGCTCAAAGGCGCACCAAATGGTGCGCCGTTAATTCCCCTCAAAGTCAATAACAACTATGGCGCGAAAACGTCAGGGGATTCTTCGCTCAAAAAGCGAAATTTATCCGATATAAGGAATAAATCGGATACTTAAGGTGTAGGTATGGGATATTTTCTAAGACGTTTATCGTTCTATTTTATCGCGTTGCTGGTAGCAGCGACGATTAACTTCATTATACCGCGAGCAATGCCTGGTGACCCCGTTACCATGATGTTTGCGAACGCGACAGCCCAAGTGACTCCAGAGCGCATCGAGGCAATGAAACAACTGTTGGGTTTCGTTGATGGTCCTCTATGGATGCAATACATCACTTATATCAAGAGTATTCTTAGCTGGGAGCTAGGTACTTCGATCAAATTCTACCCATTGAGCGTTAATGAATTACTGGGCGGCGCCTTTGGTTGGTCTTTATTTCTAGCTGGAACCGCAGTAGTACTTTCATTCTCTATTGGCTCAATACTGGGGATCTTCGCCGCTTGGAAGCGTGGCAGTAAGTACGACACCTTTATCACCCCAGGCATGCTAGTTATTCAAGCCGTACCTCAGGTCGTTATCGCTATGTTGGCGATGTTCATCTTTGCCATTGGTCTTAAATGGTTCCCTACCGGTTACGCCTATACCGCAGGTATTACACCAGACTGGACAAGTTGGGAGTTCGTAAAGAACGTTGCCTATCATGCCGTACTGCCTTTGGTTTGTGCCTCAATCGTGCAAATTGGTGGCTTCCTCGTGAATATGCGTAACAACATGATCAACTTGCTCGCCGAAGATTACATCACCATGGCAAAGGGGAAGGGGCTTAGCGAAAACCGCGTTGTGTTTAACTACGCGGCGCGAAATGCCTTACTACCAAGTGTCACCGCCCTTTCTATGTCACTCGGGATGGCGATTGGTGGACAGTTAATTATCGAAATCATCTTCAACTACCCAGGCCTTGGCACTGTGCTGTTTAATGCCATTACTGCTCGCGATTACCAAGTGCTGCAAGGGCAACTGTTGATCATGACCCTATTCATGCTGTTCTTTAACTTGCTAGCCGACATGCTGTATGTGCTGCTAGATCCTCGCCTACGCAAGGGAGGCAAGTAACATGAAAGACATACTAAAACTGGTTCGAGGCAATACGGTGGCCATGATAGGTGTGGCGATCCTAAGTACATTTTTATTTATCGCTATTGCTGCCCCATTGATCACTCAACACGCTCCGGACAAACGTACCGGTAAGCCCCATGAGTATCCAGGCTTGATAGTGAAAGCCGCTCAAGCAAACCCGGAGGGGTGGGTTGCACAAAATCTGGCAACGGATAGCCGCACTCTACGAATGTCTAAGAAGGCAGAGCACACCTTAGGCACAACGCGTATGGGACGAGATGTCTGGGCACAGGTCGCCTATGGCGCTCGCGTATCTTTGGCTGTTGGCTTTGGTGCTGGCTTAACCGTGTGTTTTCTTGCCACCATTATCGGTGTTTCCGCTGGTTACTTTGGTGGCAAGGTTGATGAATTTCTGACGGCCGCCATGAACATCATGCTGGTTATCCCTCAATATCCATTGCTGTTTGTTGTTGCCGCATTTATTGGCGAGGCAGGACCACTAACCATAGCGCTAATTATCGGTCTCACCTCTTGGGCGTGGGGTGCTCGCGTTGTCCGAGCCCAGACCCTCGCATTGCGCGAAAAAGAGTTTGTTAAGGCGGCTGAAGTATTGGGTGAGTCCTCATTTAGAATCATCTTTGTCGAGATACTGCCAAACCTTATCTCTATCGTAGGGGCTAGTTTCATTGGCTCCGTGATGTACGCCATCATGATGGAGGCCACCATCTCCTTCTTAGGAATGGGCGACCCTAACACCATCAGCTGGGGCATTATGCTTTACAACGTACAAACCTCCTCTTCTATGCTGATTGGCGCTTGGTGGGAGTTATTGGCTCCTTGTATGGCACTGACACTATTGGTCACAGGCCTAGCTCTGCTTAACTTTGCAGTTGATGAAATTGCTAACCCACAACTTCGTTCTCACAAGGGTATGCGTCGCTGGAAGAAAATGGCCAAGTTAGACAAGAAAGAACGTAAGCCTGAACCGGTTAAGGTTCCAACCCACCCTATCATGCGCGGAGACTGATCATGACTGAACCACTAATTTCTGTGCGCAATCTTTGTGTGGATTACATTACCGATGCTGGCGATGTACGAGCGTGCAATAACGTAAGCTTTGATATCGCTCCTGGTGAAGTATTTGGCCTAGCGGGTGAATCTGGCTGTGGTAAATCCACCGTCGCCTTCTCTCTTATGCGCCTGCATAAGCCACCTGCTTTTATCTCAGGTGGAGAGGTGATCTTTAACGGCGAAGACATTCTTCAATACAGTGATGATCGTATGCAGGCGTTTCGCTGGAGTGAGATGTCTATGGTATTTCAAAGTGCCATGAACGCCCTTAACCCAGTATTGCCAATGGAAGAGCAGTTCTGTGACGTCATCATGCGACACACTAGCATGACTCGAGAGCAAGCCATTAAACGCGCAGAGGGGCTACTGGAGATCGTTGATATCCACCCTAGCCGACTCAGCGACTATCCTCACCAGTTCTCAGGCGGTATGCGTCAAAGATTGGTGATTGCGATTGCTTTGGCCTTGAACCCTAAGATGATCATTATGGATGAGCCCACTACAGCACTTGATGTAGTGGTGCAGCGAGAGATCTTGCAGAAGATCTACGCGCTAAAGGAAGAGTTTGGTTTCTCTATCTTGTTTATCACACACGACCTTTCACTGATGGTGGAGTTTTCTGATCGCATTGGCATCATGTACTCAGGTGAGCTGATTGAAGTGGCTCCTGCCAAGCAAATTCTTGAACAGCCGTTCCACCCTTATACTCGCGGCTTAGGCAGTTCTTTCCCTCCGTTGACGGGCCCTAAAACCAAATTAACGGGTATTCCTGGTAACCCATTGAACCTACTAGAAATCCCTGAAGGTTGTCGCTTTCAGGCACGTTGCTCTCAGGTTACTGAGCGATGCAAAACAGTGCCCACACAATTGCGTCAAATAGAGCATCAGCGCTTTTCAAACTGTCACCTGTTTGGTGAACCTATCGCACAACAAGAAGTCAGCTAAGGCCAATGGAGAAGTAACATGAGCAAAGCAACAGGCGAACTACTCATTGAAGGCAAGAACTTAGTTAAAGACTTTCCAGTGAGCAGCAACGCACTAAAAAACCCGATGATGCGCGCGATCAATGACGTGTCATTTAAGATGTATAAGAGCCGTGGATTATCGGTAGTCGGCGAGTCTGGATCAGGTAAATCCACCACCGCCAAGATGATTGCCAAGATGTATGCACCCAGTGGCGGCAACATCGAATATCGTGGTCGTGATATCCAAACCATCACTAAAAAGTCAGATCTCATGCGCTATCGCGAAGGCGTGCAAATGGTATGGCAAGACCCGTTTGGCTCTCTCAATCCAACCCACAACATCTTTCACCATATCGCGAGACCCCTTCTGATCCATAAGAAGGTGGCATCAGGAAATAAGAAAGAACTGCAAGAGCGCGTGTATGATCTTCTTGAGCAGGTGGGCCTCATCCCGCCGAAAGAAACAGCAGAGAAATTCCCGCATCAACTCTCTGGCGGTCAACGCCAAAGGGTAAACCTTGCGCGAAACATTGCCGTTGGTGCAGAAGTAGTGCTTGCTGATGAACCCACCTCAATGCTGGATGTGTCTATACGTGCAGGCGTGCTAAACCTGATGGAAGAGATGAAGTTTGAAAAGCAGATGTCCCTTTTGTACATCACCCACGACATTGCCACCGCACGCTACATTGCCGAAGACATCGCCGTTATGTATGTGGGTCACATGGTGGAATGGGGTGATACCGATGAAGTGATTGCCCACCCGCAACACCCGTATACGCAATTATTAGTCTCTGCAGTGCCCGATCCTGCCAAATCAATTCATGAAAAATTGGCAGGAAATAAAGGTGAGATACCGCTGTGGACCCCAGAGTCTGCTGGCTGTCCTTTTGCTGGACGCTGCCTACACGCTACCGATAAATGTAAAGATAAACTCCCTGAAGTCACTCAACTGTCCGATAACCACTTTGTTCGCTGTTACTTGCACGAGGGTTAAGGGTGGCTTCTGTTTTGGCCCCCATTATTGGGGGCTATTTTTCTATAAGGAATAACGACTTATGAAGTTGTTAATCAATCAAATCGGCTACTCCACTACTGCCGATAAACAGGGTGTCCTGCTCTCGCCTCACCCTCTACCTCTTCAAACCGTCGACAATGCCGATATCATCATTGTTGATACAAAGACTCTCCAAGAGGTAGCCCGTGTACCACTTCAGCCCGGCGCTCAGGTGGATCAATGGAATATAGGCTGGTGCTACACTTTTGACTTTAGCAAGATCAACAAGAGCGGCACCTATCTGGCTCGCTTTGAAGGCTGTGCATCGCACTCTTTTGAGATTCAACCTCAGCTATTGTTCAAGCGCACCTTCTCTGATCTTTTGCATTATTTCAAATCGCAGCGCTGTAGCGGCATCTACGAACAAGCGGATCAACAAGCCACACTATTGGGCTCAGAGCGAACTATTGATGTCTCTGGCGGTTGGTATGATGCCTCAGGAGATTTAAGTAAGTACCTAAGCCACCTATCCTACGCCAACTACCTGAACCCACAGCAAATTCCTATGCTGGTTTGGAATCTACTCTCTAGCCTAGACAAGCTAAAAACTGAGCCAAGCTGCCACCCGTTTACTCAAACCCGTCTGATGGACGAGGCGCTATTCGGCGCTGATTTTCTAGTGCGAATGCAAGATGCAGAAGGTTTCTTCTACATGACAGTGTTCGACCAATGGAGCAAAGACCCTGCCCAGCGAGACATCTGCGCCTATAAGACCCAAGCCGGTATTAAGCTTGAGAATTATCACGCAGGCTTTCGCCAAGGCGCAGGGGTTGCCATTGCAGCCCTTGCCTCTGCCGCTAGACTTGAACACTGCGGTGAGTTCAACAGCGAAATCTATTTAGAAAAAGCACAGCTTGGTTATTGGCATCTAACAGAGCATAACCAAGACTACCTAGACGACGGCACTGAGAACATTATTGATGAGTATTGCGCGCTCCTTGCTAGCGTCGAGCTGTATAAAACAACCCATGATTCTCGCTATTTAGATGAGGCTCGCCAATGGACTCAGAAGCTAAATGCACGTCAGTCTAGTGATGATTACTGTCACAACTTTTGGTCCGCCAATAGGGATGGTACTCGCCCTTATTTCCACGCAGCAGAAGCTGGGTTGCCCGTAATCACGCTATGCTGTTTTCTTGATATCGAGACAAATACAGCAATAAGAAGTCAGGTAATCGACACCATCAACGCCTCAATGCTGTTTGAGCTGAGCATCACCCAGAGAGTGGCTAATCCTTTTGGCTATCCAAGGCAGTACGTCAAGGATGTGAGCGGCGAGAAGCGTGATGCCTTCTTTATTGCTCAAGACAATGAATCAGGCTATTGGTGGCAAGGAGAAAATGCTCGTCTCGCTTCCCTTACTGCAATGGCTCATTTTGCGCTTCCTTATCTACCTCCGCACTTGATCCCTCAGGTAAAAAACTACGCACAGCAGCCCCTTAACTGGATTCTAGGCCTCAATCCCTATGATATGTGCATGCTCGATGGGCATGGGCACAACAATCCTGACTACCTCCCTGAGTTGGGTTTTTTCAATGCGAAGGGTGGGATTTGTAATGGCATTACCGCAGCCTTTGATAACCCGTTAGGCATTGGGTTCAAACCCGAAGAATACGCCGATAACTTAGAGCAAAACTGGCGCTGGGGAGAACAGTGGCTACCCCACGCGGCATGGTATCTATTAGCAATCGCCCATCAAACCAGTGATGAATTATCAGGAGACTCTCAATGAGCCTATTTCGTCTCGACCTAAAGGTCATTAATCAAACCGAGCAGCGCACACGATTTTCAATGACCCTTAGCAACCACTCTTCACAGACACTCGAAGATTGGACTCTCTACTTCTCTATTACCCGCTTTTTAGACTCGAACAGCAACACTCAAGGTAATCTCTCTCAACTCGGTAGCTTTTGCACTTTACAGTCACTGCCAACGCTACAAGCTGATGGTCAATTTACCACTGAGTTTGAGATGCCAACACCACCGTTGCAGCTACAATGTGATGGTATTTTAGAGGCGTTTATTACCGCGCCAGAACAATACGCTGTGGATGTGACGCCCCTGCAGCTCATTGAGCCAAAGTCGAACCCACAACCTATAGAAACCGTAAGCAAGGCGAGCGTGGGCATTATCCCTAAACCTCAAGAGATACAAATTGACTCTGGTGCCTTTGAATTTGCCCATAATGAGGTGATATTCACTGACTGTGACCAAGCAAAAGAAGCCGCTTTATGGTTGATTGAAGCAAAGCCTGAACTTGACTTATCCCTAAGTGAAGAAGCAAACAGAGTCGAGTTTAAGTTGCTTAAAAGCTTACCTCACCAGTCATACCAATTAGAGGTATCTAGTAACTCAGTCACTCTATTTGCCAGTGATTCTCCAGGGTTCAGCCATGGCGTTGCTTCCCTATTGCAACTGCTTGGCAATGGCATCAAAGCCACTTGCATTCAGATATCAGATAGCCCTATTTATGACTATCGAGGAATGATGCTGGATTGTTCAAGGCACTTCCATCAACTAGACCAAGTGAAATTGATCATCGATCAACTCGCCCGCTATAAGTACAACCACTTTCATTGGCATCTCACCGATGATGAAGGCTGGCGCATTGAGATCAAAGCCTTCCCTGAGCTGACCGATATTGGCGCGTGGCGAGGCAAAGATCTGCCCCTTACGGCTCAGTTCAAACACATCGATTCCAAATATGGCGGCTTCTATTCTCAGGAGCAGATTAAAGAAGTCATCACTTACGCCAAGCGTCGTGGGATCACTGTGATCCCCGAAATCGACATACCGGGCCACTGCCGAGCAGCGATCAAGGCCCTGCCCCATCTTTTGCTCGATAGGGATGACAAGTCCATCTACCGCAGTGTGCAGCACTACACCGACAACGTGCTCTCACCCGCGCTAGAGGGAACGTATGAGTTCCTCGATAAGGTGCTCAAAGAGGTGGCAGAATTGTTCCCTGCCCCTTATGTGCATATCGGCGCTGATGAAGTGCCTGAAGGGGTTTGGACAGATAGCGAAAAATGCCAGGCCGTAATGACTGAGCACGGTTATTCTGATGCCAAAGAACTGCAAGGACATCTTCTACGCTACGTAGAAAACAAACTCAGCAGCTTAGGTAAGCGAATGCTTGGCTGGGAAGAGGCGCAGTATGGCGACAAGGTTAGCCAGCAAACGGTGATCTATTCATGGCAGAGCGAAGAAGCCGCCATAAAATGTGCCCGTAAAGGCTTTGATGTGGTACTTCAGCCTGGTCAATATACCTATCTCGATATGGCCCAAGAATTTGATGCCACTGAGTCAGGGTTCTATTGGGCGAACATTACTCCGCTAAAACACGCTTATCACTATCGCCCTTTGAGTGAGATAGACGCCAATGACCCAATCCAACAAAAGGTATGGGGGATCCAAGCGGGATTATGGTGCGAACTCATTGATAGTGCCGAGCGACTGCAGTATATGGTGCACCCTAGATTGCAAGCCATCGCAGAGGTGGCGTGGACTAAAGAAACCAACAAAGACTGGAATGATTTCTTATCTCGTTTACAGCTTGATCTGGAAGGATTACAGGGCCGCGGTATTCACTACCGCAACCCTTTTTAGAAGGCCAGAAGTTGAGTTGGTGTTAAGGTAACGTCAACTCGGCTACCAATATCTAGTTGCTCTATGGAGCTAGACAGTAGCTTGTGCCCATCCACATCAATAACGTAGCGGAAGTGATCACCCATGAACTGCTGCTCTAATACCTTGGTCAGTCCCTCAGGGTTTGCGGTCAGTTGCAGATGTTGAGGCCTAAACAATATATGAGCCTGCTCATCGGTACTTTGCTGCTTGGATAGCGCTTTAACCACACCAAGGGCAGTTTGATACAGCCCTTGCTCTACTCTAAGCCCCGGTAAATAACTGCCACCACCAAGAAAATCTGCAACAAATCGACTTGAGGGGTTGTGATACAAATCACTCGCAGTGCCAAATTGCTCAATCACACCCTTGTTCATCACTGCCATTTTATCGGCAAAGGCAAAGGCCTCTTCTCGGCTATGGGTAACAAAAATAGCGGTTACGCCTGCTTGCTTGAAGATAGCGCGGATCTGAGCAATCAATTTATGACGTACTTGGGTATCGATATTTGAGAAGGGTTCATCGAGCAATAATAGATCAGGTTTATAAGCAAGAGAGCGCGCAATAGCCACACGCTGCTGCTGACCACCAGATAGCTGATGCGGATAGCGATCGCCAAGCTCCTGCAAATGAACCATCTCAAGCATTTGCAGAACACGCTCTTTTTGCACTTCTTTTGCCAGTTCTTGAATGCCAAAACAGATATTCTCGGCCACCGTTAGGTGCGGAAATAGCGCATAGTCTTGGAAGATCATCCCGATATTACGCTGCTCTGGTGCAACCCAATGCTTACCATCATCAATAACGTTACCGTTAAGTTCGATATAGCCTTTAGTGAGAGGCAATAAGCCTGATATCGCCTTAAGCAGCGTGGTTTTACCACAACCACTGGCACCCAACAAACAGACGATTTCTCCCTGTTTAACCTTCAAAGACAAAGACTCTAAAACAGTCTGATTGTCATACTTACAGGTGAGGTCTTTAATGGCTAAGGTACGGCTCATTAGTGTGGTTGCTCCAAAGAACGGTTGACGATAATTAACGGAATCAATCCAACGAGCACAAGCAGGACTGCAGGCATCGCCGCGATTTCCAGTTGCTCGTCAGAGGCAAAGTTGTATACGTAGGTGGCGAGTGTTTCAAAGTTAAATGGACGCAATAGCAATGCCGCATTCAACTCCTTCATCGACTCGATAAACACCAATAAAAAGGCGATCAGTGCTCCACGTTTCATTAGCGGAATATGCACGCGCTGTAGCATTTGCGTACTGTTACAGCCCATAGTGCGTGCGGCCATATCCAATGAGGGTGATACCTTGTTCATACTGCTCTCAATAGTGCCAATGGCGACCGCAGAGAAACGCACAACAAAAGCAAATACAATGGCAAACATAGAGCCTGAGAAGATAAGTCCAGGTCTTCCCCAATCCATCGCCTTGGCAATATCATTAATAAAATGGTCAGCCGTTAGTACCGGCACCATCACACCAATCGCAAGCACAGTTCCAGGAACAGCGTAGCCTAGAGAGGCTAAACGCACGAACACATTGCTACTGGTTGTCGCAGATAAGCGATTATAGAAGTTCAGTACCACTGCGATAATCAAGGCTATTAATGCCGCCAGCACTGACACCTGCAGACTGTTCATCGCATATTGATAAAACTGAGTCGTCCAGCTTTCTGAAAAGTAGCGATAGGCGTACTGGCAAAGCTGAAGTAACGGGAAGATAAAAGCGACAGCGACAATGGACCAACACCAGGTCACCGCTGCCCACTTTTTCCAGCCTTTCAGCTCATAACGGAAATTTTCATGGCTATTAAATTGATTTTGGAACAATTTCTGCTTACGACGACTGTATCGCTCAGCACTGATCAGCAGAATAATCACGAGCAGCATTATGGCTGAAATCTTAGCGGCTGCGCCTAGATTAGAGTAACCAAGCCAAGTATCAAATACCGCAGTGGTGAGCGTATTCACTGCAAAGTAACTGACAGTACCAAAATCACCAATGGCCTCCATTGCTACAAGGGATAGACCAACGGCAATAGAAGGACGAATAATCGGTAGCGATATACGCCAAAAGCTCTGCCATGGAGAGCACTTGAGCAATCTAGCCGATTGCAGAATGCTCACGCTCTGCTCCATGAATGCCGCGCGACACAGCAGATAAATATACGGATAGAGAACTAAAGACAACACCCAGATGGCGCCACCTAAAGTACGCATATCAGGGAACCAGTAGTCTCCTGGCCCCCAACCAGTGATGTCTCGCAAGAAAACCTGTAAAGGACCGGCAAAATCAAACCAATCCGTAAACACGTAACCGACGATATAACCAGGCATAGCCAGAGGCAGTACCATTGCCCACTGCAACACTTTTTCTGATGGAAGGCGACACATGGCCATTAGCCAAGCGCTTGGAATACCAATTAGCAGAGACAGCAACATCACTCCAAATACCAACCAGAAGGTATTTGAGACGTAGGTAGGCAACACCGTATCAAAAAGGTGGGTGAACAAGTCGTTATCACCACCGATACTGGTGTAAAAAATGGCTAAAATTGGCAAAACCAGTAGTACAGCTAAGAGTGCACTACTGGTTCGAAATACGGGATACTTTTCTTTCATCAAATAACTTGAAAAGGCGTCCTAAAGACGCCTTAATTCTAAACCTTAAAGTTTATAGGTGTTTAACCCATGCAGTGTATTACAGGTCAAACTTAGTTTCATCCAATAGCTTCACAGCAATCGCATGATTTTCAGCAATTTTCTCAAGTGCTAGTGTATCTGCTTTGAAATCACCCCATGAAGCTACTAGCTCAGAACGCTTCACGCCTTCTTTCACTGGGTACTCATAGTTAATTTCTGCGTACATTTGCTGAGCTTTGTCGCCCGTTAAGAACTCCATCAGCTTCAGAGCATTGTCACGGTTTGGAGAGTGCTTAGCCATCGCCATACCACTCACGTTTACGTGTGTGCCGTTAGATTCTTGACCAGGGAAGTTAATGTAAACGGATTCAGCCCACGCAACTTGCTTAGGATCGTTAACCATCTTGCCTAGGTAGTAGCTGTTACCTAGTGCTAGGTCACACAAGCCTTCTTTAATCGCTTTAACTTGTGCGCGGTCGTTACCTTGAGGTTTACGAGCTAGGTTTGCTTTAACGCCTTCAAGCCAAGTTTTTGCTTCCGCTTCACCGTAGTGCGCCACCATAGAAGCCACTAGAGAAACGTTGTATGGGTGCTTACCGCTACGAGTACAGATCTTGCCTTTGTACTCTGGGTTAGCTAAGTCTGTGTAATCAAAATCAGAGCCAAGTTTGCCAACGCGATCACGAGAAGAGTATACGTTACGTGCACGTAGAGTCAGTGCAAACCACTCGCCTTCAGTGTCACGGTATTGAGCAGGGACATTTTCATCAATCACCTTGCTATTAACACTCTGTACAACGTCTTTATTGCTTAGTTCAACCAAACGACTGATGTCTGTAGTCAATACTACGTCAGCTGGGCTGTACTCACCCTCTTGAACTAGTTTCTCAGCGATACCTGTATTAGAGAACTTAACGTTTACCGTGATACCCGTTTGTTTAGTAAATTCATCAAACATTGGTTCAACCAAAAATGGCTGGCGGTAAGAGTATACGTTCACTTCTTCTGAAGCTGATGCGATTGGCGCAAATACACCGCTAATAGCAGCAGTCAACACAAGTAATTTTTTCATTCTAGTTCCCTTAATTGAAAGTGAGAATAGTTATCAATGCGTTTATTATATTCAAGAACTCGTTTCAAACAATGATAAAAAACAACTAAATTGCGATTTATTTAACTTTGTTATCAATTTCTGTGATTCAGTCAGGCAAAACAAGTCTTTAACGATGGAGTGTGCTCCTCAAAACGTTCAACTTAGTAGATAAGTTCCACTAAATTACTCGAACTCACGTATTTCACACACAAAAAAAGGCCTACTCGAAAGTAGGCCTTTTGTTAAATAATTGATTTATCGAATTATTGTTTCACTGTCATGAACTCTGGGTAAGCACCGATACCACAATCGTGAACATCCATGCCTTCCATCTCTTCTTCTTCTGTTACTCGTATACCCATAGTTGCTTTCAGTACAGCCCACACAACCATGCTTGCACCGAATACCCAACCGAAGATTACTGCAGCACCTAGAAGCTGAGCAGCAAATGTTGCATCACCATTGCTTAGAGGCACAACCATCAGGCCGAAGAAACCACACACACCGTGAACAGAGATAGCACCTACTGGATCATCAATCTTGATTTTATCGAAGCCTACGATGCTGAATACTACGATTGCGCCGGCTACTGCACCAATACTCACTGCTGCAAGTGGTGATGGTGATAGAGGGTCAGCAGTAATCGCAACTAGACCTGCCAATGCACCGTTAAGAATCATAGTAAGGTCAGCCTTACCCCAAGTAGTCTTACACACTAGAAGCGCTGCGATTGCACCCGCTGCTGCAGCTGCGTTAGTGTTTAGGAAGATTTGACCTACTGCAGTTGCGTTCTCAAAGTCAGAAACCATTAGCTGAGAACCGCCATTGAAGCCGAACCAACCAAACCAAAGGATAAACGTACCTAGTGTCGCTAGAGGCATGTTTGAGCCAGGGATAGGGTGAACTGAACCGTTTTTAGCGTATTTACCCTTACGAGCACCAAGTAGAATTACACCCGATAGAGCTGCTGCTGCACCTGCCATGTGTACGATACCAGAGCCTGCAAAGTCACTAAAGCCAGCTTCTGATAGGAAACCACCGCCCCAAGTCCAGTAGCCTTCCATTGGGTAGATAAAGCCAGTAAGAACCACTGTGAATGCAAGGAAAGCCCAAAGCTTCATACGTTCAGCTACAGCACCAGAAACAACTGACATTGCCGTTGCTACGAACACTACTTGGAAGAAGAAATCAGACTCTAAAGAGTGATCTGCGCCTTCGGCTTGTGTTCCAATTAGGCTGCCAAATGATGGTAGGTAACCGCCACCGCTATTGTCTACGTACATGATGTTGTAACCCACCAGCAAGAACATAGTACAAGCGATTGCGTACAACACGATGTTTTTAGTTAAGATTTCAGTGGTATTTTTAGAGCGTACTAAGCCTGCTTCTAGCATGGCAAAGCCTGCTGCCATCCACATAACTAACGCACCTGAAATAAGAAAGAAAAAAGTGTCTAGTGCGTAACGAAGTTCCGTTACTGTAGCTGTAAGTTCCATAATAAATTCTCTTGTCCGTTATTCTTAAAGGGCTTCTGTATCCATTTCGCCTGTACGAATACGTACAGCCTGAGATAGGTCGTAGACAAAAATCTTGCCGTCACCAATCTTGCCTGTGTGTGCGGCTTTACTCACAGCCTCAACAACACGGTCAACGTTCTCAGCCTGTGTTGCGATTTCTAGCTTAACCTTTGGCAAAAAATCTACTTGATACTCTGCACCACGGTACAACTCAGTGTGACCTTTCTGACGACCAAATCCCTTGACCTCAGAAACAGTCATACCTTCAATTCCCACATCCGATAGAGCTTCACGGACATCGTCCAGTTTGAAGGGTTTTATAATTGCATTGATAAGTTTCATCGCTTTCCCTCTGCATAATTAGTTTCATCAACACTTTTATATATACAAAGGGCGTGCCAAGTTTTTAAGGCTATGAATTTAAAGGATTTAAGGAATAAACAGGAAAAGGAGAGAATTTAATTGCACCATATGAGTGCACTGCACTCACCAAAAGTGCACAAGATGTTAAAAAATGTCACAAGATTGTGCAATTAAGGGGAAAGGGCCTATCGACCCGTAATTAAGAAGCGCTGCCACTGGTGAATAAGGGTCGAGAAGTCCTCTAGGCCGCACATACCAGAGCTTTCGCTGTCATAAAAGTCCATATCTGGCTCAAACTCTTGTTCATATTGCTGCAGTAATACATTTTCTTGCACGGTCACTTCACCCGCTTCAATAATGATGCTGATCTCCGTACCGGGAAGATTAAACACGTCTGCTAGATTATTGTTCGCCTGCTCTATCAAACTAAAAACTTGGCTGATCTTTTCCCTATCATTACCAATCTCTTCATTCAGCCAACGGCCTATAATCTCATGCCCCATGCTGCATTGAACGGAGTACTTTCCAAATACGCGTCTAAATTCAAACTCCATAACTCAACCTATACTGCAATAATAACCAAGCGCTAAATGCTCGGCAGTATACCATTATCTTTTTAGAAACGAGCATCTTGACGCGTTTGCCGTTACTATCCTGCCGCCAATACCAGAAACAAATGCCTTTAAAGATGAGAGCCTGTTATGCAACTGAATGAAATGATCGCCAGACAAATTGTTGAACGAACAATGAAGATCATTCCCTACTCCATCAATGTCATGGATGATAATGGACGTATTATTGGTTCCAGCGATGCTACTCGTTTGCACCAAAAGCATGAAGGAGCCGTGCTGGCCATCACCGAGTCTCGCGTTGTAAACATCGATGAAGCGACTGCAGAGCATCTGAAAGGTGTCAAACCAGGCATTAACCTACCCATCTTCTTTCAAAACCACGTTATTGGAGCAATCGGTATTTCAGGAACACTGCAACAAGTGCATCATTTTGGTGAACTTGTGAAAATGACCGCAGAGCTTATTGTCGAACAAGCCGCACTCATGTCACAGGTCGAATGGAACAAAAGGCACCGAGAAGAATTAGTACTTCAATTGATCCGTGGCAGTACCCTAAATGACATGCAACTGCAGGCTATTGCCCAGCGTTTGGATCTCGACCTTGAACAACCTCGAATTGCCGCCGTCGTAAAGGTATTACCTATAGACAACAAAGCCCCTTCATTAGAGAACCTGCAGCAATTGGTGCACCTATTGGAATACCCAGAGCGGGACAATCTAGTTGGGATCTTATCCGTTTCACAAAATGAAGTGGTGGTATTAAAGCCTATTACACTAACAGCAAGTGGTTGGTCTAAAGAGGCTGAAACCAAGCGAGTGAACCTACTTCTTAAACGAATAAAGAAAGAAGCTAAGTTTCAAATCAAGATTGCTCTAGGGGATTACTTTCCAGGACTGGCCGGGCTCGCGCGCTCCTACGATACAGCCGAACTGACCATGCACAGCGTAGGCAATCGCTCTGGAGAGGTGTTCTTTTATCAAGACCATCGGCTTCCTGCCATCATGAGTAGCCTATTAGAAGACCCTTGGATTCGCGAACAACTGGAGCAGTCTTACCTGCAGTTGCAAAAGCACGACGGCAAAGGGCTACTTATTAAAACCCTTAAGACATATTTGAAGCAGAATTGTGATTCAGCTCTCACCTGTAATGAGCTACACATTCACCGTAACACCTTGCGTTATCGAATAGAGAAGATCAACCAAATAACTTCATTAAATATCAACAACATAGACGACCTATTTCAACTGTATATCGCTATCAATTTGTTCCATTGGAAATAGCCTTATTTGTGCAAATGCACAATTAACTGTACCCAAAACCCTCGCTTATTTGTGGCAAGCGCTAAAGACTTGTCACTCCTCCCTCTCTATATTTGCCGAAAAATTACAAATTGTTACTTGGGAAATATCACATGATTGAAGTTTCAACCCTCGGCGCACTTGCAGCACTTATTGTCGCTATCGCGCTGATCCTGAAGAAAGTTCCACCCGCCTACGGCATGATTATTGGTGCCTTAATTGGCGGTATTGTGGGTGGTGTATCACTAACAGATACCGTTGGCCTAATGATCGGTGGCGCTCAAGGCATAGTGACTGCGGTTCTGCGTATATTGGCTGCTGGTGTGTTAGCGGGTGTACTCATCGAGTCTGGCGCTGCCACCTCTATCGCCGAAACCATAGTTAAAAAAGTAGGTGAAACGCGAGCTCTACTGGCGCTAGCGGTAGCCACCATGATTTTGACGGCTGTTGGCGTATTCGTTGATGTGGCGGTGATTACTGTATCTCCAATTGCCCTAGCGATTGCTCATCGTGCAAACATCTCCAAGACAGCAATCTTGCTGGCAATGGTGGGTGGCGGTAAAGCAGGTAACGTTATGTCGCCAAACCCCAATGCAATTGCCGCCTCTGATGCGTTCAACGTTCCACTGACCTCTGTAATGGCAGCCGGCGTTATTCCTGGCCTATGTGGCATGCTATTGGCGTACTTTATCGCTAAGCGCTTAGTCAACAAGGGCAGCAAAGTTTCAGCATCTGAGATCGTCGCCGTTGATCATAGCAAGCTACCGTCATTTGGCGCTGCGATTGTTGCGCCTCTTGTCGCTATTGCTCTACTGGCACTTCGCCCTATTGCAGGCATTAACGTTGACCCTCTTATTGCACTACCTCTTGGCGGCCTTCTTGGTGCAGTGGTTATGGGGCGCTTCAAAGACTCTAACCAATTTGCGGTTGCGGGACTAAACCGCATGGCTCCAGTAGCGGTAATGCTTCTGGGTACAGGTACCCTAGCGGGCATCGTAGCTAACTCAGCATTAAAAGGTGGGCTTATCGATATCTTGACGGCGTCTGGTTTGCCTTCATACCTACTCGCGCCAATCTCTGGTGCCATGATGTCTCTTGCTACCGCTTCAACCACAGCCGGTACAGCCGTTGCGGCGAGCGTATTTAGCCACACTATTTTAGAGCTAGGTGTTCCCGCTCTTGCCGGTGCTGCAATGATTCACTCTGGTGCGACCGTTCTTGATCACATGCCACACGGCAGCTTCTTCCATGCTACCGGCGGTGCTGTGCATATGGGTATTCGTGAACGTCTAAAACTGATTCCTTACGAGTCTGCAGTAGGTCTGATGATCGCGTTTGTTTCTGTGATGATGTTCGGCGTATTTGGTCTGTTTGTTTAAGTTAAAGGGTTTCAAAATGAAAATTGTAATTGCTCCTGATTCATACAAAGAAAGCCTATCTGCAATGGGCGTAGCTCAAGCGATTGAAAACGGCTTCAAGCAAGTAATGCCAGACGCTGAATACATTAAACTACCGATGGCAGATGGCGGTGAAGGCACAGTTCAATCACTGGTTGATGCAACAAGTGGCTCTATCACTAAGCATCCTGTGATTGGCCCGCTAGGTGAGATCGTTGAAGGCTTTTACGGCATGCTAGGTGATGGCAAGACTGCGATCATCGAAATGGCAGCGGCCTCTGGTCTTGATTTAGTTGCTCCAGAGAAGCGCAATCCCTTAAAAACCACCACCTACGGTACCGGTGAGCTAATCAAGGCGGTATTAGATAAAGGTGTTGAGCATATTATTATTGGTATTGGTGGCAGCGCGACCAATGATGGTGGCCTAGGAATGGCTCAAGCTCTTGGCATCCGCATGCTAGATACTGAAGGCAACGAGCTTGGTTTTGGTGGTGGTGAGCTGTCAAAACTGGCAACCATAGATCTAAACGACCTAGATTCACGCCTACAAGACGTTCGCCTTGAGATTGCTTGTGACGTTGACAACCCATTGTGTGGCCCTAAAGGTGCCTCACATGTATTCGGGCCACAAAAAGGCGCAACACCAGAAATGGTTGAACAGTTAGACGCCAACCTTGCCCACTACGCAAGCATCATGAAAGAGCAACTAGGGGCAGACGTCATCAACCTACCTGGTGCGGGTGCTGCTGGTGGACTTGGCGCGGCGCTAGTGGGGCTACTCAATGCTGAACTTCGTCCTGGCATCAACATTGTCATGGATGCGGTTAATCTAGATAGCGTGGTTGCGGATGCAGACCTTGTGATTACCGGTGAAGGCCGTATTGATAGCCAAACCATTCACGGTAAAACGCCGATTGGTGTTGCTCGCACCGCCAAAAAACATAACCTACCCGTCATCGGCATTGCCGGCTGTCTCGCTGCAGATTGTGGTGTGGTTCATGGGCACGGTATCGACGCAGTGTTTTCGGTTGTGAATCGCGCGGTAGACCTGCCAACTGCATTGGCAGAAGCGGCTGAGAATATTGAACTCACCGCTCGCAATGTTGCCGCTCTGTATGCGATGAAACGCTAAGCGTATTCGTACTAGATAGAAGCAAAAAATAAGGCCGCTTGATAGCGGCCTTATTCATATCTGCTGTAAATCAGACGTTATGCTGGTTCTTGGAAAATCACCGTGTCTGCTTTTTCAGTGTACTGTCCCATACGATGGAAGTTCAGGTATCGATAGGTATCCGCTGCCGTCGCATCAATCTGCGATGAGTACTCTAGGTATTCTTCTTTGGTCGGAATACGACCTAAGATTGCACCGACTGCCGCAAGTTCTGCTGAAGCCAAGTAAACGTTCGCACCAGTACCTAAACGGTTCGGGAAGTTACGAGTAGACGTAGACATTACCGTTGCTTTGTCCGCAACGCGCGCCTGGTTACCCATACACAGTGAACAACCAGGAGTTTCGATACGAACCCCTGCACGTCCAAAGATGCCGTAGTAGCCTTCTTCTGTCAGTTGGTCACGGTCCATCTTAGTCGGTGGTGCTACCCAAAGACGGGTATCTAGCTGGCCGTTGAATTTCTCCAATAGCTTACCTGCAGCACGGAAGTGCCCAATATTGGTCATACATGAACCAATGAATACCTCATCGATATCAGTACCTTGTACTTCTGATAGTGGACGTGCATCATCAGGATCATTGGGTGCACACAAGATTGGCTCATCGATCTCAGCCAGATCAATCTCAATCACATGCTTATACTCAGCGTCTTTATCCGCTTCCATAAGCTCTGGATTATCTACCCACTCTTGCATAGCGGTAATGCGACGCTCAATAGTACGGCGGTCACCGTAACCTTCAGCGATCATCCACTTAAGCATAACGATGTTAGAGTTCAAGTACTCTTCGATAGACTCTTGAGAGAGCTTAACCGTACAACCGGCAGCGCTTCGCTCCGCAGACGCATCAGATAGCTCAAATGCCTGCTCTACGCTTAGATGTTCAACGCCCTCAATCTCAAGAACGCGACCAGAGAATTCATTGATCTTGCCTGCTTTCTCAACCGTGAGTAGACCTTGCTTGATGCCGTAATAAGGGATGGCATGAACCAGATCACGTAGCGTGATACCTGGCTTCATTTCGCCTTTAAAGCGCACCAAGATAGATTCAGGCATATCCAGTGGCATAACGCCCGTTGCTGCAGCAAAGGCCACAAGACCAGAACCTGCAGGGAAAGAGATACCTAGAGGGAAACGAGTATGTGAATCACCGCCCGTACCGACAGTATCAGGAAGCAACATACGGTTTAGCCATGAGTGGATAACACCATCACCAGGGCGAAGCGATACACCACCACGGTTCATGATGAAATCAGGTAGCGTATGATGAGTATTTACATCAACAGGTTTTGGATACGCTGATGTGTGACAGAAAGACTGCATCACAAGGTCAGCAGAGAAGCCCAAACATGCTAGGTCTTTTAGCTCATCACGCGTCATAGGGCCGGTTGTATCTTGAGAGCCCACTGTGGTCATTTTAGGTTCGCAGTATTGTCCTGCACGTACACCTTCTACGCCACAGGCTTTACCCACCATTTTCTGCGCTAGCGTGTAGCCTTTACTCGATGCCAATGGGTCAACAGGTTTAGCAAACAAATCAGTTTCTTCTAAGCCTAGAGATGTACGAGCACGGCTAGTCAAGCCACGACCCACAATCAGAGGGATACGCCCGCCTGCACGAACTTCATCAAGGAGTACTTTGCCTAGTTCAAACGTAGAGATTACCTCGCCGTTCTTATGCACTACACCTTCATATGGGAAGATATCAATGACATCTCCCATATTCATGCTTTGCACGTCCAGTTCAATTGGCAATGCACCTGAGTCTTCCATAGTGTTATAGAAAATAGGTGCGATCTTTCCACCTAAACAGATACCGCCAGTACGCTTGTTTGGCACGTTCGGAATATCGTCACCCATAAACCACAGCACAGAGTTTGTCGCTGATTTACGAGAAGAGCCTGTTCCAACAACATCACCAACGTAAGCTAATGGAATGCCATCTTTTTGCAGCTCTTCTATTTGGCGAATAGGGCCTACATTACCTTGCTCATCTGGATGGATGCCTTCGCGCTCCATCTTAAGCATGGCTTTTGCGTGCACAGGGATATCAGGACGTGACCATGCATCTGGTGCGGGAGACAAATCATCAGTGTTCGTCTCACCGGTCACCTTGAATACTTTAACGGTGATTTTCTCAGCAACTTTATCTTTTGAGGTAAACCACTCGGCATCCGCCCACGATTGAACCACTTGCTTAGCGAATTCATTACCCGCTTTTGCTTTCTCTTCTACATCGTAGAAGGCATCGAACATAAGCAGTGTATGAGAGAGTGCTTTTGTTGCGATAGGGGCCAGTTCAGAATCGTCTAACAAGCTAACGAGCGGTTCAATGTTGTAACCACCTTGCATTGTGCCAAGTAGCTCAGCCGCCTTTTGCTTGCTCACTAGCGGTGATTCAACCTCACCCTTAGTGATAGCTGTTAGAAAGCCCGCTTTAACGTAAGCGGCTTCATCTACGCCCGGTGGAATACGGTTTTCTAGAAGGTCTAAGATGAAGGTTTCTTCACCTTGAGGTGGGTTCTTAAGTAATTCAACAAGTGCAGCCACTTGTTCTGCGTCTAGGGGCTTTGGAACCACTCCCTGTTCAGCACGCTCAGCTACGTGTTTGCGATAAGCTTCAAGCACAACATCATTCCTCTGGTTGTGGTCTGTGAGCTGAAAAAGCTACAGACATCCTTTGATCAGACACCTTGTCCTATTGTCGTAATATTTCTGCAACACTTATGCATCGCAGTGAACAAGGGCCAAAATGGTGTACCGAGAATATCAAAATTAACCTTAAATTAAAATCTCGCCATTTTGACCAACATAGCAACTTAGGATGAAATTTTTTACAAATTGTGTCTGAAAATGCCTCCAGAGGCGTTATTTAAAGGCGGTGCCCATAATCAAATACACCGCAGCCATACCATCTTCAGTTTGACCATAGCCAAGAATAATCGGCCCGACAGGTGAATCTATTCCAGCAAATAATGAGCCTGCAACGAACATAGGCGCATCGCCAATATCTTTCTCAGGACCCGTCCACACACCACCATATTCAACCGAACCGCCTAAATAAACGGGAGATTGGAACATACCGAAGTCATTCTCAAACCACTGATAGCGATAAACCAACTTAGTAAAGGCCTTGTTTTGTCCTATCAAGCTGTTTCGTGGAATACCCGAAAGATTTTGAAAGCCCCCTAAATCATAAGGATCAATGGGTACGGCTCCTGAATTGTTTGCATCAAACAAACCGAGCTCTGCCGTTGCCACCAAAGAGTGCTTTTCGAAAAAGGTGGCAGCCCCCACTAAATCAACCTTATATTCATCCACCCTTTCATCTTCTTCTGTGGTTGCCCCCTGATCTTCTACAGAGTCAAATGAGCTAATGTACTCTAGATACACAAACGAACCTCGCGTTGGAAAAGATAAGCTATCTAACGTATCGTGCAGATACCTTGCATATAGAGCCTTTCTTTCAAATTTAGAGTTACCCACCGATGGCAGCGTAGACAGTTCTGCCTCACCGTTGGTGTATCGAAAACCAACCTTAATCTCATTCCACAATGCAGGCTGCAAACCAATACCTAAATCCGCCACAAACTGCCTATAACTTACAGGGATATAGTCCGTTGTTTTTGACAGATCATCGATATCTCCAGTAATGGATGCTAAAGCAACATTACGACCTTCATCAGTGTATTTGACCGTTAATGTGTTAAATAACAGTTGGTTAGCAAAAAATGGCGCATAGAGATCCGCAGAGACTAGCTTGTCAGTACCTAATTCAACGTTGGTTCTCAGCTCTGCACCTTGCCGACTGATGTCAGTAAAGTTGATAGACGCACCCAGTCCGTATTGACTCTCTGTTGTAAAATCATCTTCAAGATAGAATCTAAAATTCAGATAATTAGGGCCCCAATCCTTTTCATCAACACTGACTACTATGGCATTTTCGTGCTCTCTTTGTTCTACGCGGTAGGTGATTTTCTCGAAGCGATCCAAGGCATAGAGACGAGTGATCCCCTCTTCAATCTCTTCTGGGGTAGGCTGTTCATCAGTGGAAAGGTCTAGACGATGGCTCAAAATCTCAGGGTTGTAATGACTCTGATTTTGCACTTCAATCGCTTCAATAGGAATCTCATCTCCCATGATCAAAAGGTCAGCCTTAAGATCTTTGCTTCTGGTATACGCTGCGTACTCTTCCTCGGTAAGCGAGTAGCGCTGTAGCTTTTCGCGATTGGCCATCGCAGCTTCATACCCCAACTCATAAGCCTCGGGCATAGCGCTAAAATCAGTCGTACCTATTTCACCTACCTTTGGTTTCAAATAGGTATCATCTGCTGTCAGTAATTCGGCTTTTTCTAACGTGCCGCGTTGCACTAAGTAGTTAGAAAGCTGCCCACCCACATCCAAAAAGCTTCTCAGCTCTTCTTTGCTTTTGTAATTACTCGAGATATCGACGGCTATAACGTAGTCCGCTCCCATATCCTTAGCGAGATCGACAGGCATGTTATTCACTACGCCACCATCGACCAACATTCTCCCGTTGACTTCATAGGGAGGCAGTGCGCCCGGCACAGACATAGACGCCATCATGGCATCCACCAGATAGCCTTTATCAATGACCACTTCTTCAAGCTCGACGATATCGGTTGCCACCGCGCGGTAGCGTATCGCCATATTATCAAAGGAATCCATTGCAGGAGGGTTGCGAGACGTTTCACGCAAGATACGCAGCATGCCCTGCCCTTGCACAACGCCTTTTGGGGTTTTGATGGTGCCCATACCAACACCTAGGTCGGTATTAATCTGGTAGCGATCTTCGTATTCTTTGTCGCGTAGGCGACGATCCGAGCGGTTTACTTGGTCGCGATAACCCGAGTTCCAGTCAACTGTCGTTAGGTAACCTTTGATTTGATCGGCACTTTGCCCGGTAGCATAGAGCCCGCCAACGTACGAACCCATACTAGTGCCGGTGATGATATCAACAGGAATTCGCATCTCTTCAAGGGCTTTAAGCACCCCTATGTGAGCAGCACCTTTTGCCCCGCCACCAGCGAGCACTACGCCAATGGTAGGTCTGGAATTTGATTTAACTTGTTTAGACTCTGCTGTGGATGCAGATTGCGCCTGTACAGTAAAAGCAAAAACTGCACATATGCCGACAAGGAATGTGTTACGAAGCAATTGATATTCCTATAAATCCGTTTACTAGAATACCTTTAAATCTAACACACTTTGTGACAAATCATTGGCCCTACCAAGGTAATATTTTTTTAAACCAAGGCTTTGCGTTAGATTCACACTCCTCGAGCGCCAAACCACTCTCATCCCAAACAGGGAGTTTGAAGTCGCTGCTGCAATCTACTGCTAGGCTACCATCGTCCAATTTACGGTATCCCAGTGTACGAATGCCTTTTGGCCAAGGCAGACTAAGCACCTCAGGCTCTCGATGTTTTAGGTAGTCGGCATACACTCGCAAAGCGCCCGAAGAGCCCGTCAAATACGCTTGTTGGTTATCATCACGTCCAACCCAAAGAGTCACCACTTCTCTGCCATCCACGCCAACAAACCAACTGTCACGCCCATCATTACTGGTGCCGGTTTTACCCGCGAGCGCATAGCGAGAATAATTAGCAGAGAGATAGCGCCCCGATCCCTCAGTTACTACCTTCTTCATCGCAAAGGTGGTAAGCCAAGCGGCTTGCTCAGGCACTACCTGCTGAGCACGAGGAAAGGATTGATAAAGAACCTCATCATCTTGATTCTTCACCACTCGCAGAGCGCTCAATGGCACTTTTCGCCCAGAATTAGTTAATGATTGATACATCTGCGCCACTTGATAAGGCGTTAACGAAAATGCCCCAAGGAACATCGAAGGCAGAGGACGAACCTCATCTTCACCTACCCCGAGTTTTTCAATGGTTTGTTGCACGTTTCTAATACCCAGCGTCATACCCAGTTGCACTGTGGGTACATTCAAGGACTGAGCCAGTGAGCGATAGAGCGGTACGTTACCTCGAAACTTTCTATCAAAGTTTCTTGGTGTCCAGTTACTTCCCTTATTTCCTTTGAGTGAGATAGGCTCATCCACTAAAGTGCTCGCCAATCGATACTTATCCGGCTGCATCAACGCATCTAAATAAACCGCAGGCTTAACCAAAGAGCCGATCTGACGAGAAGCATTCAATGCACGGTTAAATCCATCATAGCCAGTGCGCCTGCCGCCGACCATGGCGCGAATTTCACCCGTTTGTCTGTCCACGGCAATGGCTGCTGCTTCTAGTTGTTCTGGCTTGCCTTTCTCCAGCCTTGGCAGGGTTTCTGTCACGGCTTTTTCCAGCATTGACTGAGACACAGGGTCTAAGGTGGTAAATAAGCGCAGCCCTGCATGTTGCTGAAAGTCTTCACCAACATACTCATTTAGCTCGTTCTTAAGCTGTTGGAAATAAGCGGGCTGCCTGCTGGCAATCTGTGGTGTCTTTTGCAGATCCAGATCTCTGCTGACCGCTTGTTGGTACTGATCGGAATCAAGCGTCCCTTGTTCAAACAAGAGTTTAAGGATCAAATCTCTGCGATCTTTGGCGCGCTCTGGATTACGAATAGGGTTGTAATACGATGGTCCCTTTACCAATCCAACCAGCATGGCCATTTGGTCAATGCGCAGCTCTTGGATAGGTTGCCCAAAGTAGAAACGAGCCGCTAAGCCAAAGCCGTGTATTGCCTCACCGGCACTTTGTCCAAGATAGACCTCATTCAGGTACGCTTCTAGGATTCGGTCTTTGTCATAGCGATGGTCGATAATGAGAGCGATTAAGGCCTCGCGCACCTTACGTACTAGGGTCTTTTCTCTGGTCAAAAATAGATTCTTGCTTAGCTGCTGCGTCAAAGTACTGCCACCTTGCACCGCACGCCCAGCTTTAAGGTTTACCACAAAAGCGCGTGCGATTGCGGTAAGTGAGACACCATCATGCTGATAAAAGTCGCGATCTTCCGTGGTTAACAGGGCGTCAATCAAAAACTCTGGATAGTCCTGTCGTTTTACAAACAGTCGCTGCTCCGTGACATCTTTTTCCAGCATACCGAGCATCTTCGGCTCAAGGCGTAAAAAGCCCAACTGTGCTTTCTTCTCTACCGATTCAATCTTGGTAACGCTTGAGCTATCAAAATGGAGCATGACATGACGCTCAGCCTCTGGGCCATCCTGAAACTCAAACGGGCGACGAATGAGCTCTATCTTAGTGCTAGAGGCGGAATACTCCCCAGGGAATTTAGGATTGCGTACCTTACGATAATGTAAAACATCCAACTCTTTTAGCATCTGAGAGTGGGTGATCTCGGTACCTGGAGCGAGGTTTAATATACGCGCATAGACGACGGTAGGCAGGTCGAACAGCTGCCCATCAAAGCGGCGCTCTACTATCGTATTCAGATAGATCATTACAAAGGCAAGCACTGCAAACCCGGTAAGCCCAAGCTTCCAGGTAATGCCCCAAAGCTTCTTTAGCCAGGAGCGAGGAGCCTTTTTATTGGCTTTGCTGTTCTTTGAAGCAGGCTTTCTCGGGGCTGCTTTTTTTGCCGGTGTCTTTTTGGCTTGTGGCTTCTTCACCTGACGACTTTTTGGCGGAGTCCGTTTCTCTGGCACGCTATGATTCCATTTATTATTTAATGACTCAGCATTGAGGTTTATGGCCCCTATCTGAGGTTACTTAAGATGACGTTTCGTTTTACTGGTGGCTTGGTGTGAGGCAGGGTCATCTGGCCACGGGTGCTTAGGATAGCGACCCTTCATCTCTTTTTGCACCTCTTTATAGGCTCCATTCCAGAAACCGGCGAGGTCTTGAGTGACCTGCAATGGCCTTTGCGCAGGAGAGAGTAATTCAAGTGTCACCTTAACTCTACCTTGCGCCACCGTTGGCGACTGAGGCTCACCAAACATTTCTTGAAGCTTGACCGATAGCTTAGGGTTTTGCCCCTCACTGTAGTGAATCGCTTTTGTCGAACCAGAAGGCACCTTTAAAGCCTTAGGCAGTAAGGTATTAATTTCTTGGTTTAAAGGCCAGCCTAATTCAGCATTAAGAATATCCAGCATATTCAAGCGTTGTAGGGCTTTTACCGAGCGAACATTATCAAGGTAGGGTAATAACCAGCTCTCTAAGTTATTTAATAGCCCTTGCTCGCTCCAATCTGGCCACTCTTTCTCAGGAAGCCAAGCCATTGCGCAGTTAACGCGACTTCGTAGCGCCTCAGAATCCTTGCTCCAAGGCAGTATCTGCAAGCCCTTTTTAACAATGTAATTCAGTAGCCCTTTCGCCAACACCTGAGGCGATATCTCAGAGGGTGAAATAGGTTTACGCTTGATCACCAACTGACCGATTCGAGTTTGATGCTCGGCAAGCATAGCCTGCTTTTCATTACTCCATTGCACCACGTCCTCTTCTTCAAGACGATGGTAAGTCTCAAGCTCAGACAAGCTAATGCTTGCGGCGGCTAATATGCGACTGGCCGACTGACGCCCCTTTTGCAGGTTGGCAACCGCTAAGTACTCATCGCTAGATAAGCGGCTATTCTCATCCACAAACGCGCCATGACCGGAGGCAAGTTGGTACTGATTACCGCTTAAAGAGCGTCGCTGCCCGAGACGATCAGGATAAGCAAAACTTAGGCACACGCCTACCTGGTCTGTCTGTATCGAGGCAACTGAAAACTTACGATGACACCTTGATGCTAAACTCTCTACTCTTCTTTTTAGCACGCCTTGCTTAGGGTGCTTCCTCTGTGCAAACAGGGCAACTTGAAATGCGATATCATCACTATTTCTCAGCGGCTCTTCCAATACTGCTGAGGTCACCAAGGCGGTATCAAAAAGCGCATCAGGCGCGCGTGAAAGCATGGCGCCCAAACGAGGTTCTACACCTAATTGTAGAGTTCGTCTCCCTTGCTGAGTCAGGGTTAAGTCAGAAGTAAGTAAGGTTAGGCGTTGCAATAAATCACTAGCAGCATTTATCGCAGCGGGTGACGGTTGGTCAACACATTGCAGCACCGTAAGGTCGCTACTTCCCCACAGCACCGCTTCAAGCATCAGAGGTGCTAAATCAGAGCGTAATATCTCTGGCGTGGTGTGCGATGGATTTTGATTGAATTGAGATTCAGAAAAAAGCCTTACGCAAACCCCAGGCTCTGTTCGCCCTGCACGTCCTGCACGTTGGATGGCAGATGATTGTGATATCCATTTTTGTTCAAGGCGAGTAATACCACTACTCAAGTCAAAGCTCGCGCGGTTCTCAAGACCTGAATCAATAACGATCCTTACTCCCTCAATAGTCAGCGAGGTTTCTGCAATATTGGTGGTTAATACCACCTTTCTTTCGCCCTTACTGCACGGCTGTATGGCCTGCTGTTGAGCGGCAAAATCCAAGCCACCATGCAAGGGAAGTACCTTGAGTCCGTTAACCTGTGATAGCTCATTGCTCAGGGATTCCAAGCAAGCATTGATGAGGCCAACACTGGGTAAGAAAACAAGAATCGAGCCTGCCTCTTCGTTTATCGCTTTGATGCTTTGCTGACAAATATGCGCGATGAGATTTTGATTTGGCTTAAGCGGGGCGTATCGCTGTTCAATAGGGTAGCCTCGTCCTTGTGAGGTGTGAATCGCCGCATCAGGCATAATGGAGTGCAGACCAGCTTGATCGAGCGTCGCCGACATCACAATGATCTTAAGCTGTTCATTGAATACTTGCTGCACCTCAAGTGCCAAGGCTAAGCCGAGATCAGCATGGATACTCCTTTCGTGAAACTCATCAAATAGCAGAAGTTCAACGTCACTCAGCTCTGGATCAGATTGAATCATGCGAGTAAGGACGCCCTCAGTGACTATTTCAAGCCGAGTAGAAGCACTGGTTTTGCTCTCACCACGGATTCGATAACCCACTCGCTGACCGACTGGCTCGCCAAGCTGTTTTGCAATAAAAGTGGCAATACTCTTCGCCGCGAGTCTTCTTGGCTCAAGCATAATTATCTTGCCCTGCCATTGTGGGTCCAGGAGCAACTGCAATGGCAAAAAGGTCGATTTGCCTGCGCCAGGGGGCGCTTGAATAATCAGCTGAGAGTTGAGCTTAAGAGAGGCGGTAATATCCTCTAAAATTGCGCCGATAGGCAGATTGGATAGTGCTTGAGTCAAGAGAAGGGCCTATGCCATGATGTGTCCTTGGTCAATTCTACCCAAATGATTTAGAAATGGAATTTTCTCCTGCTTTACAAAGTGGCACTTTAATCAAGCGTTATAAGCGCTTTCTTGCCGACCTTTCATTAGATGACGGTTCTGAGCTCACTATCCATTGTGCTAATACTGGGGCAATGACAGGATGCGCCGAGCCGGGCAATAGGGTGTGGTTCTCTACCTCTGATAACCCTAAACGTAAATATCCCAATAGTTGGGAGTTAACAGAGACACTAGCGGGACATCGTATATGCGTTAATACCCTACGCGCCAATGCACTGGCTATTGAAGGCATAAAAGAAGGCGCTATCAAGGAACTGTCTGGCTATGAAGAGCTCAAAACCGAACAGAAATATGGCTCAGAGAATAGTCGTATTGATGTTTTATTACGCTCAACGGATAAAGCCGACTGCTATATTGAAGTAAAGAGCGTCACCTTACTTTCTAATGATGAAGGCTTGGGACAATTTCCAGATGCAGTAACGACTCGAGGACAAAAACACCTTAGAGAGTTGATCGAGATAACAGAATCAGGGCAAAGAGCCGTACTTTTGTTTATTGTTTTACATTCGGGTATTGAAAAGGTGTCCCCTGCAACCCATATTGATGAGCATTATTCAACTTTACTTAAACAAGCGCAAAAAGCCGGTGTTGAAGTACTTTGTTACAATGCAGTTCTATCGGTTGATCAGATGAAGATCTCTCACAAGTTGCCATTTTACGGGCTGTAAAATGACGAATTGTTCACAGTTATTCGTACATCTAGAAATGTAATTAACAGACTCGTTGCTAAAACAAGGACTTTTTGCTATAGATACCCGCCTTAAATTAAGCCACTTAGTGGTTTAATAAGGTTATTAGGAGATGCGGTATGCCAGAATCTAAGAAAAAAGCGCTAGGTATTCTAGCCATAGCAGGTGTTGAGCCGTACCAAGAAAAAGCTGGTGAAGAATACATGTCACCAGAGCAGATGGCTCACTTTACAAAAATTTTAGGAGCTTGGCGCGACCAATTGCGTGAAGAAGTAGAACGTACAGTTGTACACATGCAAGACGAAGCGGCAAACTTCCCAGACCCTGTAGACCGTGCGTCTCAGGAAGAAGAGTTCAGCTTAGAGTTACGTAACCGTGACCGAGAGCGTCGCTTGATCAAAAAGATCGAGAAAACTCTAAACAAGATCGAAGAAGACGAATTCGGCTTCTGTGACTCTTGTGGTGTTGAAATTGGCATTCGCCGTCTAGAAGCTCGCCCAACAGCAGACCTTTGCATTGATTGCAAAACGCTAGCTGAGCTTAAAGAAAAGCAGATGCAAGGCTAACGCCAACAAAGCAATAGTTTAAACTAAAGGGAGCCTAGGCTCCCTTTTTCAGTCATAAGTGTTTGTATGGATTACGTTGGACGTTTCGCCCCCTCCCCTTCTGGCCCTTTGCATTTCGGCTCACTAGTCGCCGCACTGGGTAGCTATTTCCAAGCTAAAAGCCAACACGGAACCTGGTTAGTCCGTATGGAAGACCTTGATCCACCAAGAGAAATGCCAGGTGCCGCTGATCTTATTCTAAAAACCCTAGAAGCCTATCATCTCTTCTGGGATGGCGAGGTCGTGTATCAAAGCCAACGACATCCCATTTATCAATCACAGATAGAAGAGTGGCTCACGCAGCAAGAAGCCTACTATTGCCAATGCACTCGCAAGCAGATAAAAGCCGATGGCGGGTATTATCTTGGTCACTGTAGAGATAAGCACCTTCAAGCTGAAGGCTGCGCGGTTCGTATTAAGGTTGATACCCCAATCACAGAATTTTACGACCTCAAGCATGGGCGAATTGCTATACCTCAAGCCATTGCCGAAGAAGACTTTATCATTAAGCGTCGTGACGGCTTATACGCGTATAACCTTGCTGTGGTGATTGACGATATTGAACAAGGTGTGACTGAAATAGTGCGTGGCGCCGATCTCATCGAACCCACGGGGCGACAAATTGGTTTGTATAACACCCTTGGAAAAACACCCATACAGTATTTGCACTTACCACTAGCGGTCACTGAAAATGGCGCCAAGCTCTCTAAGCAAAACCATGCCGAGGGTATTAGCCTAGATAACCCTATTCCGACCTTGCTTGAGGCAATGCAATTTTTAGGTTTTTCTCTGCCTGAAGGTATGGATAGCGCCAAAATTGATGAAATCATCGCCTGGGGAATTGAGCATTGGCACTTAACTCAGCTTCCAGAAGCGACTCAAATCACAACCTTGTTCTCAAATCGCGTCAGCTAGGCTATTATATGCGCGGATTTGAAGCTGATTCAGACCAAACCTTTATTGAGTGCAACACTAGTTATTGCGCTCTCGTTCCTACTAAAAAAGAAACCGACATACTCGATGACATCTGATTTCGATACCAATAACTCAGTTGGGAAAATAGACCTTACTATCTACCCAAGAGACAAACACAATATCTCAAGAGAGCATATCAGTGAGAATGCACTCAAGGTATTGTATCGATTACAAAAAGCTGGATACGATGCGTTTTTAGTAGGCGGTGGCGTTCGCGACCTTCTTTTAGATAAATCGCCCAAAGACTTTGATATCGCCACCAATGCGACCCCAGAGCAAATCAAACAACTGTTTCGTAACTGCCGCTTGATTGGCCGCCGCTTTAGACTGGCACACATCATATTTGGCCGAGACATTATTGAAGTGGCAACTTTTCGTGGCCATCATCAAGAGCCTGAGAAACAAACTGCGGTTCAATCTGATGAAGGCATGCTGCTGCGTGATAACGTTTACGGCAGCATAGACGAAGATGCTGAGCGTCGCGATTTCACTATCAACGCAATGTATTACAACATTGCCGATTACTCTATCCATGACTATGCCAATGGCATGCAGGACTTAAACGAAGGTATGGTTCGCCTTATCGGTGATGCAGAGGTTCGCTATCGCGAAGACCCTGTGCGTATGCTTCGTGCGATTCGTTTTGCGTCTAAGTTAGACATGGATATCAGCTTTGAAACTGCCAATCCAATCAACTATCTTGCGCCTTTGCTTCAGGGTATTCCTGCGGCACGTCTGTATGAAGAATCTCTCAAGTTACTTCAATCCGGCCACGGTTTAGATACCTATGACCTGCTGCGTGAGTTTGGTTTGTTTGAGCACTTGTTCCCACAAGTGGCAGAGCTATTTACCGAAGAAGAAAATTCAAAGGCTGAGCTCATGATTGAGCTGGTACTGGAATCAACAGACCAACGCATTGCTGAAGGCAAGCGGGTCAATCCAGCCTTCATGTTTGCGGCTATGTTGTGGTACCCGCTAGAAGCCTATGCTGCGCGCCTTATGGCAGAGCAAGGCATGAGCGAATACGATGCCATGATGGTTGCTGGCAACCATATTCTTGATGAACAAGTTCGCAGCACGGCAATCCCACGTCGCCATACCGCAACCATTAGAGAAGTATGGCAACTGCAGTCTCGCCTAGAGCGCCGCTCGGGTAAGAGAGCCTTCCGCCTGCTTGAGTTGAACAAATTCCGCGCCGGATTCGACTTCCTTGAGATGCGTGGCGAAGTTGAACAAGGCGATACGCAAAAACTCGCTCAGTGGTGGCATACCTTCCAGCACTCTGGTCGAAACATGCGCCAAGCTATGGTGAATGATCTTGCGAGTGGTGGTAAATCAGGTAGCGCACGTCGCCGTCGCCCTGCAAAGAAAAAGCCGAAGAAAACTAATTCATGATTAATGCGTATATTGCAGTAGGAAGCAATCTTGGTGATCCTGTCGCTCAAGCAAAACAAGCGATAGAAAGCCTTAGAGATCTTCCTCGCAGCCGTGTTATTCAGGCGTCATCGCTGTATAGCAGCACGCCTATGGGTCCTCAAAATCAGCCCGATTACATTAACGCTGTCGTTAAAATAGAAACTGAACTACAGCCTCTAGAGCTTCTCGATAACACTCAGAAGATAGAGAATGAGCAGGGGCGCGTGCGCAAAGAGGAGCGCTGGGGACCTCGAACTCTTGACCTCGATATTATCCTTTACGGCGATGAGACCATCGACCAGCCACGCTTAGTGGTACCTCACTACGGTATGCGAGAACGAGAGTTTGTGCTTTATCCTCTTCTAGAAATTGAACCTAATTTAATACTTCCCGACGGAAGTGCACTGAGCCAACTGATTGAGTCTGTAGACAGAAATGGGTTGCAAGTGTGGGACCGAAACTAAGTCCAGCTTCCCGTAAAAGGCCTAGAAATGAAAAAAGTAACCATCAATACGCTAATGAAGCTTAAAGAAGAGGGTCGTAAATTCGCCTCTTCAACCGCTTATGACGCAAGCTTTGCTCAACTATTCGAACAACAAGAGATGCCAGTCCTATTGGTCGGCGACTCTTTAGGAATGGTGCTTCAGGGCAAACCGGATACACTTCCTGTTACCGTTGAAGAGGTAGCCTATCACACGCGCTGCGTTAGAGCGGGTAGCCCAAACTGTCTACTTATGGCGGATATGCCATTCATGAGTTACGCAACGCCTCAGCAAGCCTGCTTAGAAGCGGCAAAACTGATGCAAGCGGGTGCCAACATGGTCAAACTGGAAGGCGGCTCTTGGCTAGCTGAAACAGTGCGCATGTTGACAGAACGTGCAGTACCAGTATGTGCTCACTTAGGATTAACGCCACAATCAGTGAATATCTTTGGTGGCTTCAAGGTTCAAGGTCGTGAGCAAGAGCAAGCTGACCAGATGGTGAAAGATGCACTAGAGCTTCAAGCCGCAGGTGCACAAATTATCTTATTAGAATGTATCCCGGCAGAGCTTGCAGAGCGTATCACTAACGCCTTGAACGTTCCTGTTATTGGTATTGGTACTGGTAATGTAACGGATGGCCAAATTCTCGTTATGCACGATATGTTCGGTATTTCGGCTAACTACATGCCTAAGTTCTCAAAGAACTTCCTAGCTGAAACCGGTGACATGCGCAGCGCGGTAGCAAAATACATCTCAGATGTTGAAAGCGGTGCATTCCCAGGCCCAGACCACACCATCGCCTAGGAGTTAACATGCTTACGATTGAAAACACGACTCAGCTTCGCGAGCAGATTCGTAGCTATAAGCGTGACGGCAAAACCATTGGCTTTGTGCCTACGATGGGCAACCTTCATCAAGGGCACCTCACTCTGGTTCGTAAAGCACAACAGATTGCCGATGTTGTTGTGGTCAGCATTTTTGTTAACCCAATGCAGTTTGGCAATCCTGATGACTTGCAAAACTACCCAAGAACGATGGAGCAAGACCTTGCTTTTCTGAAAGAGCTAGGTACTGACTTAGTCTTTACTCCAACGCCTGAGATCATGTATCCAAAGGGATTGGACAAGCAGACCTTTGTCGAAGTACCTCTATTATCAAGCATGCTCGAAGGCGCTTCGCGTCCAGGTCACTTTCGCGGTGTCGCCACTATCGTGACTAAGCTATTCAACCTAGTAAGCCCTGACGTTGCGTGTTTTGGAGAAAAAGACTTTCAGCAAGTGGCGGTAATTCGTCAAATGGTTGAAGACCTAGCAATGGATATCAATATTGTTCCTGTATCTACGGTACGTGAGCAAGATGGCCTTGCTATGAGTTCGCGCAATAACCGATTAACCACAGACGAGCGCAAGGTCGCGCCAGCTCTGGCGAAAATCATGCTTGAAATGGCTGATAGGATTTTACTGGATCCTACGGATGCAAAAGCTGTTATCGCATTTGGTGAGCAAGCCATTACTGAGGCTGGAATGAAGCCAGATGAGTTGTTTATTCGTGATGCTCATACACTCGAAGAGGTCACCTCCTCGACCGAAGAAGCCGTTGTACTCGTTGCAGCCTTTCTTGGCGCGGTAAGACTTATCGACAACAAGCTTGTTGAACTGAGTTAATTCAGCCCAGTCACTAAAAAGGGAGCCTAATTGGCTCCCTTTTTGTTTTGCTAGCTTCTTAATCCAATGCCTTTATCGACAAGTCGATAAGCCACAGCAAACAAGATAACCACAAATAGCGTTAGGACAGTGAACGAGCTGACGATATCCACATCAGACACACCCAAGAAACCATAACGGAATGCATTCACCATGTAGACGATTGGGTTGATCTTAGACACGCCCTGCCAGAATTCAGGCAATAAGCTGATGGAATAAAACACACCACCGAGGTAGGTCAAAGGTGTCAAGATGAAGGTAGGGATGATCGAGATATCATCAAAGGTACCGGCAAACACCGCATTGATCAGGCCACCAAGAGCAAAGACTACAGAAGTCATAAACACAGTCGCGATGATAACGCCCCAATGCTGAACCTGCAGATCAACAAAGAACAGGGATACAAAGGTCACGATGGTGCCCACTAGGAGCCCGCGAACCACGCCACCCATAACATATCCTGAGATAATCACATAGGTAGGCACCGGAGCCACTAACAACTCCTCAATGTTCTTCTGAAACTTAGAGCTAAAAAATGATGAAGCTACATTGGAGTAGGAGTTGGTAATTACGCTCATCATGATTAGGCCAGGGACAATGTATTCCATGTAGCTAAAGCCATTCATCTGTCCGATGCGAGAACCAATCAAGTTGCCGAAGATAATGAAATACAGTGTCATGGTAATCGCAGGTGGCACAAGGGTTTGTACCCAAATACGCATAAAGCGATTAATTTCTTTGCCTAGTAGACTCTTAAAAGCCGTCCAATATACGCCATACATTACTGCTGTTCCTCGGTTTGATCTCTCACGATAGTGACAAATAGCTCTTCAAGACGGTTGGCCTTATTGCGCATAGAAAGTACCTTCACGCCTGCATCCGTTAGCTGTGAAAAAACATGGTTCAGCCCCTGCTCTTTCTTTAATTCAATCTCAAGGGAGCCGTTCACTAGGTGCTGGCTCACTACATCATTCAGCGGCTGAGGCTGTACCCCTTCCTCAAGATCTAGAATAAAGGTTTCCACCTGCAATTTATTGAGCAGGCTCTTCATACTGGTGTCTTCGATCAACTCACCGCGATTAATGATGCCGATATTACGGCACAACATCTCAGCTTCTTCGAGGTAGTGAGTGGTTAGGATAATAGTGATGCCTTCTTTATTGATCTTCTGCAAGAACTCCCACATAGAGCGCCTTAACTCGATATCAACACCCGCAGTAGGCTCATCAAGAATAAGTAACTTAGGCTCATGCATCAGAGCGCGAGCTATCATTAAGCGACGCTTCATGCCCCCTGATAATGTTCTCGCTCTGTCACTGCGCTTATCCCACAATTCAAGCTGAGAGAGGTACTTCTTCGCTCTCTCTTTTGCATCGGCGCGCGATACGCCGTAGTAGCCTGCTTGCTGCAGTACAATTTGCTCAACCGTCTCGAACATGTTGAAGTTGAATTCTTGAGGTACTAAACCCAAATTCTGTTTTGCGAGTTCAAGGTCTTTGTCGATATCATGACCGAACACAGTAACCGAACCAGAGGTTTTATTGACCAAAGATGAGATAACACCAATGGTCGTGGACTTCCCTGCCCCGTTAGGGCCTAGTAGAGCATAAAAGTCGCCCTTTTTGACTTGCAGAGAAACTCCCTTTAAGGCTTCAAAGCCCCCTTTATACGTTTTACGTAAATCTTTTATATCTAATGCGAGCATGCTCTCTACCGAGTGGGTTATGTATACGCAGATGCTACTATAGATGATGCTCAAGTCATTAAATTTCAAGGTCCGGCTTGAATCTAGTTATTGTGCAGATTGCATTTAATAGATAAGTCGATGAAAAACGACTACGAATGGAAACGCGAGAATGGCAAGTGCTTACTCGCGTTTCACTATCAGTGAAATTATTGAACTGTTGCTTGATAAGCAGCTTCTAACGCATCTTCCCTGTGACTATATATGTTGCCCTCCAACACCAAATCAATCACATGAAATTTATCAAGTTGCTGTCGAGTCTGTTGGTTAGGACAAAGCAAATATACAAGGCAATTCGCTTCTTTTGCATCTTTGATTGCGTTCTCTAAAGCTAGCCCTACGGTAACATCTATCATGGGCACATCGGTAAGATCTAAGATCATAGCTTCATAATCGGAGATGCTACTGTGTTGTCGAGATATCGCCTTAGATACACTAAATATCATCGGCCCGGACAAATAGAAAAACAAAACCTTACCTTGCGCTTTTTCTAGCAAACCTCTTTGTTCATTAGTCAGTGGTACATCGTCATCATCAGCATCACTGATCGCTTTAACTTGTCTTGCTTGTTCGCGGCTCAACCGTTCAATAATGATGATATTAGAGATAAAGACTCCTAAGCCTACTGCTGCAATTAGGTCCACAAATACAGTTAGGAGCATCACTCCATACATTATCGCCATGCCTGGCAAACTGACTTTATGAGCCCGTTGAATAAAACTCCAATCAAGGATGTTAAATCCAACATAAACCGCGATTCCCGCTAATACCGCCATCGGTATAGGTTCAGTGAGATCACTGGCAACTAAAACCACGAGAGCAAGCACCAAAGCACGAACAACGCCGGATAGGGGTGAGCGAGCGCCAACCTGAATATTTGTTACTGTACCCATAGTTGCTCCGGCACCCGGTAAAGCACCAAATAAACCTGCGATTAAGTTAGCTAACCCTTGGCCTCGAAGTTCTTTATCCGAGTCATGCTCTTTACGGGTTAGTGAATCTCCAATCACAGCGGTAAGCAAAGTATCAATACAACCTAGAGTTCCTAATACCAAAGCATCAATCACCATGGTAGTAATGATGTCAGCATTGAAATGAGGTAGCACAATACTGGGCAACCCGGCAGGAATTTCACCAATACGACGAATAGACTCGCTATCAAAAATCAAGATAGACAAAATCGTGACGGCCACTAAAGCTATCAATTGAGGGGGTACATGTTGTCTGTATTTTTTGGGCAGGAAAAAGAGTATTGCCAACGTTAAGAGGCCTAAGAACAGTTCCTTGAAATCTACTTGAGCTATTAACCCAGGCAATGATTTGATTGTTCCTAAGACACCACCCATAGGAGCCGCTTGCCCTAAAATTGGCCCAAGCTGCAATATAATGAGAATAACCCCAATTCCAGACATAAACCCTGAAACCACACTATAAGGCATCAAAGTAACGTACTTACCTAACTTCAGCGTTCCTAGCAGTATTTGAAAAGCGCCAGCCATCATAACAACGGTGAAGGTCATGGCTAACCCTGTATCGGGGTACTTTGCCATCATTCCAGTCAAGACGGCGGTCATAATTACAGTCATTGGCCCAGTTGGCTCTGATATCAATGTCGATGAACCACCAAATAAAGAGGCAAATAACCCCACCATTATGGCGCCCCAAAGACCGGCTTCAGCTCCAGCACCTGACGCGACACCAAATGCTAACGCCAATGGCAGCGAAATGATCGCCGTAGTCACACCACCAAAAACATCTCCTTTGAGATGAACATCCTTAAACCGTTCAAACAACTGCATAATCATCCATAAAAGCAACCATGAAGAAACCGTATACTAACAAATGAACGAAAATAATTAACAGCTTTATTGAGCACTTGTTTGTATAACATATGATGGATTCAGTTCATTGCTATAAGTCATTGATTAATGGCGATCAATACACATCAGATGAGTGAAACGTACAGTAATTTTTGCAGATCCTACCGGTTGCACGGTGTATAGTATGTCGATGTAATAAAGGGGATTTAAATGCCAGAAATTAAACAGTTATTTGAGAATAATTCCAGATGGTCTCAATCTCGTAAAGCTGATGAGCCTGAGTACTTTACTGAATTAGCACAAGGACAGAACCCTGACTTTCTATGGATAGGATGCTCAGATAGCCGAGTTCCAGCCGAGCGTCTAACTGGGCTTTATTCTGGAGAACTATTTGTTCACCGAAATGTAGCAAACCAAGTAATACATACCGACTTAAATTGCCTATCTGTGGTTCAATATGCTGTCGATGTATTACAAGTTAAGCATATTATTATTTGTGGTCACTACGGTTGTGGAGGTGTTGATGCCTCTATCGATAACCCTAAGCTAGGTCTTATCAATAACTGGTTGCTACATATCCGCGACCTCTACCTAAAACATCGCGAGTTTCTCGACCCTCTTTCAAAAGAAGAACGTTCAAATAAGCTTTGTGAAATCAACGTTGCAGGACAAGTATACAACCTAGGAAACTCGACCATCATGCAATCCGCATGGGAACGAGGCCAAGAAGTTGAGATACATGGCGTCGTATACGGTATCGGTGATGGCAAACTAGAAGACTTAGGCGTGCGTTGCTCAAGCAAAGAAACGCTAGAAGCAAACTTCCCCGTCGCTATGGCGAAGATCCTAAAGCAGGATTAATCACGAGCCCCAATTAAACAAATACCCGCTATATGCGGGTATTTTTCTATCTAGCTTGCGTTAATTATAACGGTACCACTTTGCCAATGTATGGCAGGTTACGATATTTTTGCGCGTAGTCGATGCCTACACCAACCACAAACTCATCAGGGATCTCAAAGCCAATCCACTTCACATCTACCTTAACTTCTCGGCGAGAAGGCTTATCAAGCAGAGTCGCGATTTGAATCGAGTTAGGCTCACGGATAGATAGGATTTCACATACCTTGCTTAGCGTGTTGCCCGTATCAATGATGTCTTCCACCAGCAACACATCTTTGCCTTTGATGTCATCATCAAGGTCTTTCAAGATACGTACGTCACGAGAGCTTTCCATGGTGTTGCCATAGCTAGACGCCGTCATGAAGTCAACGCTGTGGTTTACCGTAACTGCGCGAGATAAGTCAGCCATAAACACAAACGAGCCACGTAGAAGTCCTACCATAACTAACTCTTCACTGTCTTTATAGTGCTCATTGATCGATGCACCAAGCTGTTGTACTCGCTCTTGAACCTCTTGTTCAGAGATCATCACTTCTACGGTATGTTTCATACTGTTCTCTCGTTTACTGGACTCGCATCAACTATAGCCACCTGTTGCCATACTGTCGCAAAATTTTGCGTTTGAATGGCAAGACGTGCTCAAAAAGTCGTTGCGCTTAAAATGGGCGAGCATTGTAACAAACAATGTTTGAAACCGAAAAAAACCCAGCTAAAAAGCTGGGTTTTATTTTCAAACTAATTGTTCAGCAAATTAGAAATTACTTCTTCTTCACTGCTTTCTTGTTTGGAAGGTCAGTGATAGAGCCTTCAAAGACTTCAGCCGCAAGACCAACAGACTCGTGTAGTGTTGGGTGAGCATGGATAGTCAGTGCGATATCTTCCGCATCACAACCCATCTCGATAGCTAGACCGATTTCACCAAGAAGCTCACCACCGTTAGTACCCACAACAGCACCACCGATTACGCGATGAGTATCTTTGTCGAAGATCATCTTAGTCATGCCGTCAGCACAATCTGATGCGATTGCACGACCAGAAGCAGCCCAAGGGAACGTAGACACTTCGTAGTTAATGCCTTCAGCCTTCGCTTCTTTCTCAGTCTTACCAACCCACGCCACTTCTGGCTCAGTGTAAGCAATTGAAGGAATAACTTTAGGGTCAAAGTAGTGCTTCTTACCAGAGATAACCTCTGCCGCTACGTGACCTTCATGCACACCTTTGTGCGCAAGCATTGGTTGGCCAACAACGTCACCGATAGCGTGAATGTGTGGCACATTAGTACGCATCTGCTTATCAACATTGATGAAGCCGCGCTCATCAACCTCGATACCCGCTTTTTCAGCGTCGATTAGTGCACCATTTGGCACACGACCGATAGCAACAAGAACGGCATCATAGCGCTCAGCTTCTGCTGGTGCTTTTTTACCTTCCATTGATACGTAGATACCGTCTTCTTTCGCTTCAACAGCGGTCACTTTAGTTTCAAGCATTAGCTTGAATTTGTCTTTGATACGCTTAGTGAAGACTTTAACGATGTCTTTATCTGCTGCTGGGATCACTTGATCAAACATCTCAACAACGTCAACTTTAGAACCTAGAGAGTGGTATACCGTACCCATCTCAAGACCGATGATACCACCACCCATGATAAGCAGTTTTTCTGGTACTTCATTCAGTTCTAGTGCATCCGTAGAATCCCAAATACGTGGGTCTTCATGCGGGATGAACGGCAGTTTGATTGGGCGAGAACCCGCTGCAATGATTGCGTTGTCGAAGCTAACTGTTGTTGATTCTTCGCCTTCCACTTGGATAGTGTTAGGACCAGTGAATTTACCAAAACCGTTCACAACTGTTACTTTACGCATCTTAGCCATGCCGTTAAGGCCGCCAGTCAGTTGGTCTACAACCTTCTCTTTCCAGATACGGATTTTGCTAATGTCTGTAGTTGGCTCACCAAATACAACACCGTGCTCAGCCATTGCTTTTGCTTCTTCGATAACTTTAGAAACGTGAAGAAGTGCTTTCGATGGGATACAACCCACGTTCAGACAAACACCACCTAGAGTGCTGTAGCGTTCAACAAGTACAGTTTCAAGACCTAAGTCTGCGCAGCGGAAAGCGGCAGAGTATCCAGCAGGACCTGAACCCAGTACCACAACTTGGGCTTTAATTTCTTTGCTCATTTTGACCTCTTGTAGTCATTATCCCTAACAGGCTAATTGGGTATTTGCGTCACCCCAGTTTACAAACTTGTAAACTAAGAGAAAACTAATTCCATTTAGGCTGTGAGCTATACAACAATTCGGCGCTACTTTATCTCAAGTCGCGCCCAATTTTGTTAAATATTTGCGACAAAAAGCAGCTCTTGCGAGCTGCTCTATTTTTTACATTACCAGACGACGGATATCGCTTAGGCATTGGTTTAAGAAGGTAATGAATCGTGCACCTTCTGCACCATCGATAACACGGTGGTCATAAGACAGTGATAATGGAAGCATTAGGCGAGGAGTAAACTCACTGCCGTTCCATACTGGCTTCATCTCAGACTTAGATACACCAAGGATACCCACTTCTGGTGCATTCACGATTGGCGTGAATGCTGTACCGCCGATGCCACCTAGGCTTGAGATAGTGAAACAGCCACCCTGCATATCTGCAGCTGTTAGCTTACCAGAACGTGCCTTCTTAGAGATAGCCGCTAGTTCAGCAGACAACTCGTAGATGCCTTTCTTGTTTACGTCCTTAAATACAGGAACAACAAGACCGTTTGGCGTATCTACTGCTATACCAACGTTCACGTACTTCTTAAGAATGATGCTTTCGCCATCTTCAGATAGAGACGAGTTGAATGAAGGGAACTCTTCAAGCGCTTTCGCTACAGCCTTCAAGATAAACACAAGTGGAGTGATCTTGATACCAGAGTCTTTCTTCGCTTCAAATGCGTTTTGCTCTTTACGGAACTTCTCAAGCTCAGTGATATCTGCGTTATCCCACTGTGTAACGTGCGGGATCATTACCCAGTTACGATGCAGGTTAGCGCCAGAGATCTTCTTGATCTTAGACAGTTTCTGAACTTCAGTGTCACCAAACTTGCTGAAGTCCACTTTTGGCCATGGTAGTAGGCCAAGTGCACTCCCGTCACCTTTGCCTGATGCGCCAGCACCAGATTCAAGGCGCTTAAGTGCGTCTTTAACAAAGTTCTGAACATCATCTTTTAGGATGCGGTTCTTACGGCCTGTGCCTTTAACCTTAGAAAGGTTAACGCCAAACTCACGAGCAAGACGACGAACAACAGGAGATGCGTGTGCATACTCGTGGTTCTCTTGGAAGTCGCCTTTAGTTGCTGGTGCTTGAGCTGGTGCTGCTGCTGCCGCTACTGGTGCAGGTGCCGCCGCCGCTGGAGCCGCTGCTCCGCCGCCAACTGTCTCAAATACCATGATTAGAGAACCAGTGGTTACTGAATCGCCTTCAGTAATCTTGATTTCTTTAACCGTACCCGCAAATGGTGCTGGTACTTCCATAGAAGCCTTATCGCCTTCTACAGTAATGAGTGACTGTTCTTCTTCAACGCTATCACCAACAGAAACCATGATTTCAGTCACTTCGACTTCATCACCACCGATGTCAGGTACGTTAACTTCTTGTACTGCTGCAACTGCTGGAGCCGCGGGTGCTGCTGGAGCTGCTGGAGCTGCCGCAGCTGCAGGCGCTGCGCCAGACCCGGCCGTCTCGAATACCATGATTAGAGAGCCAGTAGAAACAGAGTCACCTGAAGCTACTTTGATTTCTTTAACTGTACCTGCAAATGGTGCTGGTACTTCCATAGATGCTTTGTCGCCTTCCACAGTAAGAAGAGATTGCTCTTCTTCAACTGTATCGCCAACTGCAACCATGATTTCGGTAACTTCTACTTCGTCACCACCGATGTCTGGCACGTTAACTTCTTTTAGCTCAGAAGCACCGCCCACAGGAGCAGCTACTGGAGCTGCTTCAACTGCTGGAGCAGCAGGTGCTGCAGCACCTTCCGCTTCAAAGATCATGATTAGAGAACCAGTGGTAACTGAATCGCCTTCAGATACTTTGATTTCTTTAACGATACCCGCTTGAGACGCAGGTACTTCCATTGAAGCTTTGTCGCCTTCAACAGTGATCAGTGACTGTTCTTCTTCAACCTTGTCGCCAACGTTAACCAGAATCTCAGTTACTTCAACCTCATCAGCACCGATATCAGGTACATTAATTTCGATTGTCATTGTTTATTTCCCTTAATAAATGGAAGTCTTATGCGTATTGCGGGTTAATTTTGTCTGCGTCGATGCCGAATTTAGCAATTGCTTCTGCAACTACTGACTTCTCAACATCGCCACGTTTCGCCAGTTCAGTAAGCGCAGCAACGACTACGTAGCCAGCGTTAACTTCGAAGTGACGACGTAAGTTTTCACGGCTGTCTGAACGACCGAAGCCATCAGTACCAAGAACCTTGTAAGACTCAGAAGGCATGAATGCACGTACTTGCTCAGCGTAGTTCTTCATGTAGTCAGTGACTGCAATTGCAGGCTCGCTACCAAGAACCGTTGTGATGTACGGTACTTTCTCTTCCGCTTCTGGGTGAAGCATGTTGTCACGTTCTACTGCTTGACCGTCACGAGTTAGTTCGTTAAACGATGTTACAGAGAAGATGTCAGAGGCTACGCCGTACTCTTCGCTTAGGATCTGAGCGGCTTTACGCGCTTCGTTCATGATAGTACCAGAGCTCATTAGCTGAACTTTAGACTTGTCACCTGCGTAAGACTCAAGCTTGTAGATACCTTTACGGATGCCTTCTTCAGCGCCTTCTGGCATTGCTGGCATTGCGTAGTTCTCGTTCATTACTGTTAGGTAGTAGTAAACGTTCTCTTGCTCAGGACCGTACATGCGACGGATACCGTCTTGCATGATTACCGCTAGCTCGTAAGCAAACGTTGGGTCATAAGAGATACAGTTAGGCACAGTGTTCGCCATGATGTGCGAGTGACCATCTTCGTGCTGTAGACCTTCACCGTTTAGCGTTGTACGACCTGCTGTAGCACCTAGTAGGAAGCCACGAGCTTGTTGATCACCTGCTAGCCATGCCATGTCGCCAATACGTTGGAAACCGAACATTGAGTAGTAGATGTAGAACGGGATCATTGGTAGATCGTTGGTGCTGTATGACGTTGCTGCAGCAACCCAAGACGCCATTGAACCTAGTTCGTTGATACCTTCTTGAAGAACCTGACCAGAAGTCGCTTCTTTGTAGTAAGAAACAATGCCTTTATCTTCAGGCGTGTAGTCTTGACCGTGCGGGTTGTAGATACCAATTTGACGGAATAGACCTTCCATACCAAAGGTACGTGCTTCGTCACAGATGATAGGAACGATGTTCTTACCAACGCTCTTGTTCTTCAACAAGATGTTCAGTGTACGAACGTAAGCCATAGTGGTAGAGATTTCACGCTTCTGAGCACCCAGTAGAGGAGCGAACTCTTCTAGTTCTGGTACTTGGAATTCTTGAGTGAACTTAGGCAGACGCGCTGGAGTGTAACCGTGTAGAGCGTTACGACGAGCATGCATGTATTCGTATTCAGGAGTGCCAGCTTCAAGCTTCAGGTAAGGAAGTTCAGCTAGTTTGTCATCTGAAAGGATGTCTTCTAGGCCTAGACGGTCACGCAGGTGTTGAACATGAGTCATGTCCATTTTCTTCACGCCGTGTGCAATGTTCTTGCCTTCTGCTGCATCACCCATGCCGTAACCTTTAACGGTTTTAGCTAGGATAACCGTTGGCTTGCCGCCAGTTTCTTTCGCATTGTTGAATGCTGCGAATAGCTTAGATGAATCATGACCACCACGCTTAAGAGCGAAGATTTCGTCATCAGTCATATCGGCAACAAGTGCTGCAGTCTCAGGGTATTTACCAAAGAAGTGCTCACGTACGTACGCGCCATCTTTAGATTTGAATGTTTGGTAGTCACCGTCGATAGTTTCGTTCATTAGCTGAAGAAGCTTACCTGTGGTGTCTTTTGCAAGTAGTGAATCCCAGTTGCTACCCCAAATAACTTTAACAACGTTCCAACCAGCGCCTTTAAATAGGCCTTCTAGTTCTTGAATGATGCTGCCGTTACCCATTACAGGGCCATCTAGACGCTGTAGGTTACAGTTGATTAGGAAACATAGGTTGTCCAGTTTTTCACGGGCAGCAAAAGAGATTGCGCCGCGTGATTCTGGCTCATCCATCTCACCATCACCTAGGAATGCGTAAACGCGCTGAGCTGAAGTATCTTTTAGACCACGGCCTTCAAGGTACTTCAAAAAGCGAGCTTGGTAGATAGCAGAGATCGGGCCTAGACCCATAGATACTGTTGGGAACTGCCAGAATTCAGGCATCAACTTAGGGTGTGGGTAAGAAGGGATACCCTTGCCATCAACTTCTTGACGGAAGTTGTCTAGCTGCTCTTCAGTTAGACGACCCTCAACGAATGCACGAGAGTAGATACCTGGAGAGATATGACCTTGGTAGTAAACCAAATCGCCACCGTCCGTCTCATTTGGAGCGCGGAAGAAGTGGTTGAAGCAAACTTCGTAGAATGCAGCGGCTGACTGATAAGAAGCCATGTGACCACCAAGGTCTAGGTCTTTCTTAGAAGCACGCAATACAATCATGATTGCGTTCCAGCGGATGATTGAGCGAATACGACGCTCAAGCGTTACATCACCAGGGTAAGCTGGTTCTTGTGCGGCCGGAATGGTATTGATGTAGTTAGTGTTAATGCCTGTAGGCATATCAACACCGTCTAAGCGAGCCTTATCTAGAACTTGTTCTAGTAGGAACTGCGCGCGTTCTACACCTTCTTCACGTACTACTGACTCAAGCGCTTCTAACCAATCTTGAGTTTCCAGAGCATCTACGTCATGCTTCATATCAGACATGGCGAACTATCCTTTTTTATTAAGTTAGGTCAACTACTAGGGTGGTATACCCTAAGCAAAAGCTTACTGTTTGTTCTGTTGAATTCGACGCAATGAACGAGCTCTTCTGCCCTGTTCTTCGGTCAAGTCCGACAATGTTTCATCGATAAACGCTAAATGAGTTTCAGACATTTCACGGGCTCGTTGTGGCTCTCTCGATGTAATCGCCTTAACGATGTCCGCTCTGTGCTCATTTAATTTTTGAATTACGTCTTCACGGCTGTGCAGAAGCATCAAGTTTTGTGACACATTCTTTTGCAACAGTGGAGATAAACTACGAACAATGTGCAATAGCACGACGTTATGTGAAGCCTCTGCAATAGCAATCAGGAAATCCATAATGGCTTCAGATTCTTGCTCAACATCATCGCTATCCACCGTAACGCTCATTGCCTTTTGGCACTGAGTAATACGCTGGAAGTCCTCTGTTGTTCCTCTTAAAGCAGCAAAATAAGCAGAAATACCTTCGAGTGCATGTCGCGTCTCTAGTAAGTCTCTTTGCGTATCAGCATGATTTGAAAGAAGGTTCAAAAGAGGATCGGTTAGATTAGAAGACAGGCTTTCACAAACAAAAGTTCCCCCACCTTGGCGACGAGTTAACAACCCTTTGGCTTCTAGCCTTTGAATTGCTTCGCGTACCGACGGTCTAGAAACATCAAACTGCTTGGCAAGCTCTCTCTCAGGCGGCAATTGCTGGCCCGGAGACAATATCCCATCCAAAATCAATGTTTCCAACTCACGCTCTATCACATCAGATAGCTTAGGTTGGCGAATACTTTGAAAGGAAACTTTTTGCATCTAAATCTCTGCGTCCTGCTCGATGTTAATTGGTATTACCAATTTCAACTTGACGCGAAACTTAACATATCAATTTCTCATCTGTCTAGAAAAAATTGATTTAAATCATAAAACGGCGAGCGTGATAACAAAATAATGCCAAAGAAATAGGGGGCTGTGATGCATTTGTTAAAAAATGTGTATTCACGCGAACTATATGTTCACTTATGCTCTTGTATGACAAATGTATCAATCAGGCACTAACCTGCGATCATTTTGCGAAATCTAGACCAGTTAAAGGATAAGCCTGGGTCGGTTTTTCGCAGTGGCGCTACATACTGATGGCCAGTAATTCTAGATGGACTGAGCTTAGGATAGGCGTCGAGTAGAAACTGAGTCAGCATGGCTAGGGATTGATATTGATCCTGTGTATAAGACACATAATCCGTTCCCTCTAGCTCAATACCAATTGAATAGTCATTGCACTTATCACGACCGGCAAAAGAAGAAAGGCCTGCATGCCACGCGCGTTTTTCAAATGGGACAAACTGTACTATTTCACCATCCCTTTTAATTAAGCAATGCGCCGAAACTCGCATGCCACTAATACGTTCAAAAAACGGGTGCACAGAGGCATCCAGTTTCCCTTGAAAAAAGGCTTCAATATTACCGTTATTAAATTCAGCGGGTGGAAGAGAAATATTGTGTACTACCAGTAAAGAGATGTCCTTGGGATCAGGTCTCTCATCACAATGCGGAGATGGGATGGCTTTGGCGTGCGGATACCATAAATTAACGGACATTTTTCTTCCCTGAGAGCAATTGTTGCTGAATTATAATTCAAGCAAGAGTATCATTCAGCACAAATCAGTATTCGACAACATAGTGAAAGTTTTGGTTATGAAAAATACCCACGACAGTGACGCTCGTTTAGCGTACCTAAAACAACAACTGCCTCATGAAGTATCTCGCGCAGTAGAAGAGACACTTAAAGAAGATCTTGGGGGCTCTGTTGACGCTTCTGTGGACATCACTGCAAATCTCATCGCAGAAGAGACTCAAGGTATCGCAACCATCATTACTCGCGAGCACGGCGTGTTCTGCGGGCAGATGTGGGCTGACGAAGTCTTCAAGCAACTTGGCGGACAAGTGACGGTTGAATGGCACGTTACCGATGGTGACACGGTAGAATCTAACCAAACGCTATGCACTCTTACCGGTCCTGCGCGCACGCTATTAACGGGCGAGCGTAACGCAATGAACTTCATTCAAACACTCTCTGGCTGCGCTACCCTTGTTGCCGAGTATGTAAGCAAGATTGAAGGTACTGGATGTAAGCTACTCGATACTCGTAAAACCATCCCAGGTTTACGCAGTGCATTAAAATACGCGGTTGCCTGTGGTGGCGGCTTCAATCACCGTATTGGTGTCTTTGATGCTTACCTTATCAAGGAAAACCACATCATTGCCTGTGGTGGTATTGAGCAAGCCATCTCTACAGCCAAAGAGCTAAACCCAGGAAAGCCTGTTGAGGTGGAAACAGAAAGCCTTGATGAGCTTAAACAAGCCATTAATGCTGGCGCGGATATCATCATGCTCGATAACTTCACTTTAGACATGATGCGTGAGGCTGTGGCAATCAACCAAGGTCGCGCTGTACTTGAGAACTCAGGTAACGTAACCCTAGAGACTATCCGCCCTATGGCTGAAACCGGTGTTGATTTCATCTCAGTTGGCGCTCTGACTAAGCATTTGAAGGCAATGGACCTATCCATGCGATTCAAATAGCCACCAGTTCAACACGCTATACAGAAAGGTCAGCATTGCTGGCCTTTTTTGTATCTCAAAGTTTTAGAAATAGTTCACTCTATTGCGACAGGCTCTTCCTTTATTACTGCTTCTACACACATCTGTTACTCCATTCACTGCGAGGCACTTAGCAAGGGCTTGCTCCCTTTCTTTTACCACAGCTCATAGCTTCTAGTTTTATTGCCACCAGCAAACCTTGAGTTACCCAAGGAGAAAGCAATAATGAGGAAAGAGCAATGAGCAGAAAACAAACCGGCTTCACCTTAATCGAACTGATGATTGTCGTCGCTATCATAGGCGTGCTGTCGGCTATCGGCATTCCCATGTACAAAGACTATGTAAAAAAGTCTGAACTGGCTTCAGCAACCGCGACCTTACGCGGATTACTAACCAAAACTGAACTCTATTATTTAGACCAAGGTTCTTTTCCTACCGATCTGACGGATATCAATACGGTATCGAGTGCCGGCGGCAGTATTGGGGAGGTGGGGATTAGTGGCAATCAGCTGCAATTCACCTTTAGCTCAACGGGCAGTTCATTAGATGGGTCTTCGGTTTCCTTTGCTCGTGACGATACCTCGGGTTGGAGTTGTAGCGTCAGTGGCGCTGTGGGTATTGATAAGCCAAAGGGCTGCCAATGACCCACCCTATTGTTGCTTCACTCAGCCCTGCAATACTCAATAAAGCTGACGTGGAGCAACTGTCGCTAAGGACCATAGCCTCGACTGCTGATGCACTCTATCAAGTATCGCAAGTCAGCCAGCATTCATTAGCACAGCTAGGGCAGATGCTGGCCAATCATCACCAGCTTGCTTTCAATCCGAGCCCTAATCGAAGCGTTAAACTTGAAGCTATAATAACCATCATCAAAGAGCTTCATCTTGAGTCGATTGTTGTTCAGTATCCTATTATCCCAATATCACTGAATGACGGAGTGTTGCACCTGCTCTCCTTTGACCCTCTTCTTAAGTCTCTATTAGCCGAGCTGCAATTTCACCACCGCCTTAATACCCAGCTAATTCTCACTGATATCGAGCAATTCCAGTATCTGTATACTCAGGTAAAGCGCCAGCTAAGCTCTTCGCATAATCAAGACAGTGGCGACCTGAATCTTCTTCCCAAAATAATGGAGCAAGGCCAACAGAGGGATGCCTCAGATATCCATATCGAGCCGGATAAACAACAGGCTCGAGTGCGAATACGCTGTGATGGGTTACTCGTGACCATCATGCAGTTCCCAATAGATAAAATGATGGCGCTTGTCAGTCAGATAAAAATCTATGCCGAGCTGGATATCACCGAGCAGCGATTGCCACAAGATGGGCGCATGAGCTATGCCCTTTCTGAAAAAGAAGAAATAGAAGTTCGCGTCTCCACCCTCCCTACCCTATGGGGTGAAAAGCTAGTGATGAGAATTGCAAGGGAGAGAGAAAGCCTGCCCAAGCTTGATCAGCTAGGACTCAAGCAAGAACAGCGCCACGCATTAAAGCAGGCACTTAAACAACCTCAAGGGCTCATATTAGTGACTGGGCCAACCGGCAGTGGCAAGACCATCACGCTCTACTCTTGCCTCAGCGCCATCGCTAACGCCAGTATCAATATCTGCACAGTAGAAGATCCCGTAGAGATCCACTTTGAAGGGTTCAATCAAGTCCAAACCAATGTCCATATTGGCCTTAACTTTGCTAGGTGCCTTCGCTCCTTACTACGTCAAGATCCTGATGTGATCATGCTAGGTGAGATACGTGATGCTGAAACCGCAGAGATCGCCATTCACGCAGCACAAACCGGTCATCTGGTGCTCTCGACCCTACACACCAATTCAGCCTTTAGCGCTTTAGAGCGCCTATATCAGCTTGGCATTAATCAAGCAGACCTTATCGACAGTCTGCAGTTAGTTATAGCCCAGCGCCTGCTACGCAAGTCGTGCCCGAACTGCGTTCAAAACATCTCCAGCGATATTTGCCATCACTGTAATGAAGGCTACAAAGGTCGAACTGGTGTATTCGAACTGTTACCCATCACTCGCCTACTACTGTGCAATATTACGCAACTACAAGATGGCAAAGAAGAGATAAACGATTATCTCATTGGTGAGCAAGGTCTACATAATGTCGCCAAAGAGCTTTGCTTGAAACGAGTTACTACCCATCAAGAGATCGAGCGAGTGCTGGGGCATGAGTAGCTTACAGCTGTTTATTTGGCTCGGCGCTGGCGACTCTAAACCTAGGATTACCGGCCACCTTTTAGCCTATTCAGCTCTCCAACTAAAAAGGATATTAAGGAGTAAAGGCATTGAGCTTCGTAAATTCATAGCAAAGCCGGTTCCCTTTACCTCAGCTTACAAGCATGAGGTGAAATATGGTGATGTCACCACTTTTACCCATCAGTTATCCTTAATGCTTGAGGCTGGACTGCCACTATCTCTGGCTTTGAATGAACTGCAACACTCCAGCCAACGACAAGGCGTGCGGGCCTTGTTAGAAGAGCTGCATTTTCAGATTCAGCAAGGTCAAAGGCTTTCTGTAGCAATGCAGATGTTTAGCTTTCTCGATTCTATTTACCTTCAGTTTGTACGAATCGGTGAGGAGAACGGTGACCTTTCCACAGCACTGGGGTATTGCACCCAGCACAGAGAGAAAAATCAGCAATTACTCAAGCAGGTAAAGTCAGCGCTCATCTATCCCGCTTCCGTCATCATAACGGCGTGTGTGGTATTTGCTGTAATGATGGTATTTGTCATCCCGCAGTTCTCGAGCTTGTTCCATAGTTTTGGCGCCGAATTGCCAACACTCACTCAGTTCACCGTAGAGCTCTCAACTTGGCTTCAGCGGTATTTTGGGGCACTACTATTGTGCCTATCGGTAATCACTAGCCTTATCTATCTGTGTTATCGGAAAAGTCAGGCTTTTCGTCATAGCATTGCTAAACACAGCTTAAGCATCCCGATACTGGGTCACTGCATTCTTGTGAGTGAGTTAGCTCGTTTCAATTTGCTATTGTGCAATGGAATACAAGCGGGTCTTCCGCTCGTCACTTGTCTGAACAACGCCTCGTTTGGCGTGCGCAATGACTTTATACGTCAGGCACTAAGTAGTGCAAATGATAGTATCAAGGAAGGCAAAAGCCTTTATTACTCCCTAGAAGCCCTCACTTTCCTCCCATCAATCATGCTAAAGATGATTAAAATTGGCGAAATAAGCGGAACCCTAGCGGTGATTACCGGGAGATTGGCTACACTTTTTGAACAGCAACTAAAGGAAGCAACGGACAAGTTAGGCCAATTAATAGAGCCCTTAGTCATTGTTTTTCTTGGTACTCTTGTGGGAGGACTGGTGTTAAGTATGTATTTACCTATTTTCAGCCTTATGAGTGCAGTTGGGTAGGCTTATCTCTGAGATAGGTGTAAACAAGCACTTAAAGTTGCGATAACATACCCACAGACTTTCTCAATATTGGCTCAAGATGCTCGATTTTTATTTTTTGCACTACCCTTTGCTATTTCCGATACTCGCCACCATTCTTGGCTTGATCATTGGTAGCTTTCTCAATGTAGTGATCCATCGCCTTCCGATCATCATGGAAAGAGAATGGCAGAAAGAATTTGCGGAAGCCTACCCAGAGCTAAAACTAAAAGTACCTGAAGGAGTCTTTAACATCAGCCTCCCCCGCTCACGTTGCCCTAAATGTGAAGCGCCAATTAAAGCGATACATAACATTCCGGTTATCGGTTGGCTAAGCCTTAAAGGGCGCTGTCGTGCCTGTGGCGATAAAATCAGCCCTAGATACCCACTAATAGAGCTTCTTTCGGGTGCTCTTAGTCTCACCATCGCTCTCCTATTCGAACCAAGCTTTTACGCTGTCGCAGTACTTGGATTTACCTGGGTGCTGCTTTGCGCCACCTTCATCGATTTAGACACTATGTTACTGCCAGATAGCTTGACCCTACCTCTAATGTGGGCAGGTTTGGCTTTATCGGTATTTGGGATCAGCCCATTATCACTGCAAGATGCGGTTATCGGTGCGATGGCAGGTTATCTTTCTTTGTGGAGCGTCTACTGGTTATTCAAGTTGCTCACTGGCAAAGAAGGCATGGGCTATGGTGACTTCAAACTATTGGCGGCGCTGGGTGCGTGGTTAGGTTGGCAGTCGTTACCACTTATCATCTTACTTTCTTCTTTAGTTGGCCTAATATTTGGCATTATCCAGCTTAGACTCAAGCAACAAGGCGTTGAAAAAGCCTTCCCCTTCGGTCCATACCTAGCCATAGCAGGTTGGGTCTACTTGATAGTTGGTGATGATATTGTGACTTGGTATCTCAGTCGCTACATTGGAGGGTACTAATGTCCAAGATAATCGGTTTGACGGGGGGGATAGGAAGTGGAAAAACTACCGTAGCCAATCATTTCCATGACAATTACCATATCGATATCGTTGATGCTGACATTGTTGCTAGAGAGGTGGTAGAGCCAGGTAGTCAGGGCTTAACGGCGATTGAACATCACTTTGGTCGTTCAATTCTAAATGAAGATGGCACCCTAAATCGCGCTCAATTGCGTGAACGGGTATTTGCCGATCCAAGCAATAAACAATGGATCGACAATCTGCTACACCCAATGATCCGCCAGCGAATGCAACAACAGCTAGAAATGGCCACCTCACCCTACTGCCTACTGGTCATCCCATTGATGGTAGAGAATGGCTTGCAAAGCATGGCTGATCGCGTTTTAGTTGTGGATGTTTCTCCTGATACACAAATAGATCGAACTTTAGCGAGAGATGGCGTATCTAAACAGCAAGTGCTGTCAATATTAAAGGCACAAGCAACACGAGAGCAAAGACTGGCCATCGCCGACGATATCATCAACAACGATAGCGACAATGGACATTTAGCAGAAAAAATTGCTGAGTTGCATCGTAAATATCTAGCCTTGTGTCACTGATTTCTGGGAGAATAACCATTATGTCTAAAGCAGGATGCAATGTATGACAATCCAAAGATATGAACATCCTCTGAATGAGAAAACCAGAACTTATCTGCGTATTGAAAGCCTTCTTCGTCAAGCACAACACTGCGCGACGTTTTCAGACCCGCAACACTATCAAGTTCTTTTTCGTTCCTTGTTCGATCTATTAGATATATTTGAACAAATACAGCTAAAGCCTGAGTTGCTAAAAGATCTAGATAAACTAAAACTGACCTACAGTAACTGGTTAAATGTACCGGGTGTAGACCAACAGCGCCTACAAGGTCTATTAAGCGAAATAGCTCTAGTGCACAAAGAGGTATTAGGGGCTCAACGATTTGGCACCAAACTTAAAGAAGACAGTTTTTTGTCTTCCATTAGACAGCGCTTTAACCTGCCTGGCGGGGCGTGCTGCTTTGATCTTCCTGCTTTGCACTATTGGCTTCATCAGCCTCTAGAAAAGCGCATGGCAGATGCTCAGCAGTGGCTGAAATCATTGGCTCCATTAAATCATGCGTTGCAGCAGTGGCTAAACCTCACTCGCAGCTCCGCACAATTTAAAGCCCAGATTGCGCGCAATGGCTTCTTCCAAAGCGATGCAGACGAAGCCAATATACTCAGACTGCACTTTGCCCACGATTATGGGGTATATCCCATGGTTTCAGGGCATAAGAATCGCTTTGCCATCAAGTTTATGCACTTTGATACTGGCCAAGCCAGCACCCAAGATATCGAATTTGAACTGGCTATTTGTAGCTAATCAATACAGTAAGAGAAGTAACACTATGAGCAAGATTACCATCGTACCCTGCCCAACCTGTGGCAATGATGTTGAGTGGGGAGAACAAAGCCCACACCGTCCTTTCTGTAGCAAGAAGTGCCAAATGATCGACTTCGGTGACTGGGCAGATGAAGAAAACTCCATCGCTGGTGCACCAGATATGTCGGATAGTGATGGGTGGTCGGAAGATCAATACTAAGTGGATTAGCTGTCAGCTATCAGCTGCAAGCCGTCAGACAGAGCTGCATCTTTCACACCGTCATCCTGAACTTGATTCAGGACCTTAGAGCCAACAGAACTCAAAGCAGACACATATTTTTTAGATTGATAGCGCAGGAATTTCAAATGAGTACAAGGCGGAGACGCGCAGTGTGCACCAGCACCAGCACATGAGCATCGACAACGCTGTAATCATTTGAAATAACCAGCTATAAACCGAAAAATCGAAAACAAAAAAAAGGAGACCCAAAGGTCTCCTTTTTTCTTATGAGAAATGCAGGTTTGCATTACTTCTTAGTAAGTTTCTCTTTAATACGAGCTGACTTACCAGAACGCTCACGTAGGTAGTACAACTTGGCACGACGTACTGCACCACGGCGTTTAACTTCAATGCTATCAACCATTGGAGAGTGAGTTTGGAATGCACGCTCAACACCTTCACCGTTCGAGATTTTACGAACTGTGAATGCAGAGTGTAGACCACGGTTACGAATAGCGATTACAACGCCTTCGAATGCCTGTAGACGCTCACGGTCGCCTTCTTTTACCTTAACCTGAACTACAACAGTATCACCTGGTGCGAATTTAGGAAGGTCTGTTTTCATTTGCTCTTGCTCAAGAGCGTTGATGATATTACTCATGTTTCTATACCCTAGAATAAACTGAATCTAAATTTAATAGGTTACTTGCTGTCTTTATTCGTGCGCTTTCGCTCCATCACGAACTCGGCAAGTAAGTGTTCCTGTTCGTCAGTCAGAGCTAGGTTTTCCAGCATCTCTGGCCTTCTTAGCCAAGTACGGCCTAACGATTGTTTCAATCGCCAGCGACGAATGTCCTTGTGGTTTCCAGATTTTAGTACCGCTGGTACCTCTTTTCCATCCAACACTTCAGGACGCGTATAGTGGGGACAATCCAGTAACCCATTTGCAAAGGAGTCTTCCTCTGCTGACGCAAAATCACCTAGTACACCCGGTATAAACCTTGATACTGAGTCGATTAAGGTCATGGCTGGCAGTTCACCACCTGTCATCACAAAATCTCCAATTGACCATTCTTCGTCAACCTCAGATTGTATGATGCGCTCATCTACCCCTTCATAGCGGCCACAAATAAGAAGCAAGTTCTCGTTTGTTGCCAACTCTTCTACGCCTTGCTGGTCGAGTTTACGACCTTGAGGGCTAAGATAGATAACCTTCGTCTTTCCAGGAGCCGCTTGTTTGGCAGTGTTAATAGCATCGCGCAAAGGCTGTACCATCATCAACATACCAGGGCCACCCCCGTAGGGTCTATCATCGACAGTTCGATGTTTGTCTTGTGTAAAATCGCGGGGATTCCACGCTTCTACCGACAAAAGACCTTTTTTAACCGCTTGACCTGTTACACCAAAATCAGTGACAGAGCGGAACATTTCTGGAAACAGGCTTATTACGCCAACCCACATAGTTCACTCTCTAATTTTGATTTAAAAGGCAGGATCCCAGTCAACTTCGATCCGTTGAGCTTCGCGATCAACTTTGATGATCACTTGCTCTTCAAGGAACGGAATTAGTCGTTCCTTTTGGCCAAAAGCATCTTTCAGATTAGCTTTCACCACCAAAACATCGTTTGAACCCGTCTCAAGCATGTCTGAGACTTCGCCTAGGTCATAACCTTTAGTGGTTACAACTTTCATTCCAAACAATTCACGCCAGTAGAATTCTTCTTCTGACAGTTCCGGTAATGAAGATGAGGCTACTGAGATTTCAAGGTTAGTCATTAGATGTGCATCTTCACGTACATCAAGACCTTCCAGCTTACACACATAACCTTTGTTATGACGCTTCCAGCTTTCTACCTTGCACTCAACCCATGTCCCCTTTTGGTTCAAGAACCAAGGGCTATAATCGAAAATGTTTTCAGCATTGTCTGTAAAGGAATGAACTTTAAGCCAACCACGAATGCCATAAGTAGCGCCTAGCTTTCCTACAACAATTTTTTCGTTTTGTTCACTCATTCATTCTTTTCCTTAACATCGAGATAAATTGCTGATTTAAGCCGCTTTTTGAGCGTCTTTAACTAGCTTAGCTACGCGGTCAGAAACTGTAGCACCTTGTGAAACCCAGTGGTTCACACGGTCTAGGTCTAGACGTAGACCTTCTTCTTGACCTTGAGCTGTAGGGTTGAAGAAACCTACTTTCTCGATGAAACGACCTGTAGCTGCGCGACGGCTGTCTGCTACTACGATTTGATAAAATGGACGCTTTTTAGCGCCGTGACGTGCCAAACGAATGGTAACCATGTCGTCCTCTTTGCTTTCTCAATAAAATAATTAACCCCAAACTACTCTTAGAGTTGCATGGGGTCTCGTGCCAAAATAAAGCTAGCGAATTTTACTCTTATTCCCAGTCTTTGCAAGGACTTTAGCTACTTTTTAAACAACTAATTGAATGTGAGCTAGTTAACAACTTGAAATAAAAAGGCTCTATCTAAATAGAGCCTTAAAAATACAGAGATTAGCTTAGAGCTGTCAGCTTTCAGCGGTAGAGCCTATCGGCCGAATGGACCACCCATTCCGCCCATACCACCGCCGCCCATACCGCCCATCATGCCTTGCATGTTACGCATCATGCCGCGCATTCCACCTTTCTGCATTTTCTTCATCATCTTCTGCATCTGAGTGAACTGCTTCAGTAGGCGGTTTACGTCTTGTACCTGAGTACCTGAACCTGCAGCGATACGCTTCTTGCGAGAGCCTTTGATTAGCTCAGGGCGCAGACGCTCTTTCATGGTCATTGAGCTGATGATGGCTTCCATCTGCTTAAACATCTTGTCATCTACTTTGTCTTTCATATTGTCAGGTAGATTACCCATGCCAGGCAGTTTGCCCATCATGCCAGCCATGCCGCCCATGTTTTCCATTTGGCCTAATTGTTCACGGAAGTCTTCAAGGTCAAAACCTTTCTTCTCCTTGAACTTCTTAGCCATCTTCTCTGCTTTATCGGTATCTACGTTGCGCTGTAGATCTTCGATAAGAGAAAGAACATCACCCATACCAAGGATACGAGAAGCCACTCGATCTGGATGGAAAGGTTCTAGTGCGTCAGTTTTTTCACCCACACCCAAGAACTTAATGGGCTTACCTGTGATGTGTTTAACCGATAAAGCCGCACCACCACGTGCATCACCATCGACCTTAGTTAGAATCACACCGGTCAGTGGCAGTGCATCGCCAAATGCTTTTGCTGTATTTGCCGCATCTTGACCCGTCATGGCATCAACGACAAATAGCGTTTCAACAGGATTAATCGCAGAATGAAGCTGCTTGATTTCTCCCATCATCTCTTCATCGATGGCTAGACGACCTGCGGTATCCACCAAGAGTACGTCGTAGAATTTCTTCTTCGCATGGTCGATAGCCGCATTAGCGATATCTAGAGGCTTTTGGTCTGCGCTTGATGGGAAGAAATCCACACCGACATCAGATGCTAATGTCTCTAGCTGTTTGATCGCTGCAGGACGATATACGTCGGCAGAAACAACCAATACTTTTTTCTTATCTCGCTCAGAAAGAAGTTTAGAAAGCTTACCTACACTGGTGGTTTTACCCGCACCTTGTAGACCTGCCATTAATACTACAGCCGGTGGCTGAGCAGCGAGGTTGAGACCTTCGTTGGACTCACCCATTACAGCTTCTAATTCAGACTGAACAATTTTAATGAACTCTTGGCCTGGAGTGAGAGATTTAGATACCTCTACACCTACCGCACCCTCTTTAACACGCTTGATGAAATCGCGTACTACAGGAAGGGCGACATCCGCCTCTAAAAGCGCCATGCGAACTTCGCGCAGCGTCTCTTTTATATTGTCTTCGGTCAGACGACCTTTACCGCTGATGTTCTTCAGCGTCTTGGATAATCGTTCTGTTAAGTTATCAAACATCGTGCTCTCTTCGCGTTGAATTGCGATTAATTACTCGAAGTATACCCCACAGCCACTATTTACAAAACCATGCGCAATAAGTACATAGCCAGTAATGTGGTATTGGGTGTATAATTTCCTTTTAAATCCAAATACTAATGTCGACTAAATATGGACTTTGTGGTTGTTATCCTAGCCGTACTTTTATACCTAACGGCAACCTTTCTTATTCTTCCGGGGCTATTACGTCAGTCGGAAATCAATAAAAAGGTCGTTTTAGGCATAGCGTTTGTTGCTTTGATCCTGCACTTTTCAACGTTAGTTGAGGGTATCTTTGCGCCCTACGGGCAAAACATGAGTATTCTCAATGTCGCTTCATTGGTGAGTAGTATCATCTCACTGGTGCTGACCTTGGCTATGTTTAAAACTCGCTTGTGGTTTTTGCTGCCCATTGCCTACGGATTTTCTTGCCTTAGCCTTATTGCTGCCGAATTTGTTCCGGGTACCTTTATCACCCACTTCGAGCATTCACCGGGCTTAATTGTTCACATCACGCTCGCTCTGTTTTCGTATGCCACTTTGATGATTGCGGCTTTGTATGCGATGCAGCTGGCTTGGCTTGATTTCAAGCTAAAACAAAAGACTTCTCAAGCATTAAACCCTAACCTACCTCCTTTAATGAAGGTGGAGCGCCAACTTTTCAATATCATTTTGATCGGAAATGGCTTACTTACCCTTACATTGATGAGTGGCCCGCTATTTGTTGAAGACTTTTTAAGTAGCGGCAAAACCCATAAAGCCTTGCTGTCCTTTATCGCTTGGCTGGTATTCAACGTGTTATTATGGGGTCATTATAAGCTGGGATGGCGTGGTAAAAAGGTCACTTGGTTCTCAATTATCGGGGCATTTTTGCTAACCCTTGCCTACTTTGGCAGTCGATTTGTCCGTGAGATCATACTGACCTAATCGGCACATATGGTTGACAGTTGCCGGTAAATCATTCATTAATTGAAAAGAGCTAAATAAAAGGATTCATTTAATTTGGACGACATATCAACCGGGGTACTGTTTACCCTCCTTGCATGTCTTATCATTATATCAGGCTACTTTTCAGGTTCAGAGACTGGGATGATGTCCCTGAATCGTTATAGATTAAAGCACCTTTCAAATCAGGGGCATAAGGGAGCGCGTCGTGTAGAGAAGCTTCTTACCCGCCCCGATCGCTTAATCGGCCTTATTCTTATTGGCAACAACCTCGTCAATATTTTGGCATCTGCCATCGCTACCATACTCGGCATGCGTTTGTACGGTGATATCGGTGTTGCCATAGCCACAGGTGTCCTCACCTTGGTGGTGCTGGTTTTCGCCGAAGTAACGCCTAAAACCCTCGCAGCCATGTATCCTGAGCGCGTCTCCTACACCAGCAGTATTTTATTAAAGATACTGATGAAGTTGCTGTCACCTCTGGTCATTCTGGTTAACTTTATTACCAATGGTTTTTTGAGGCTATTAGGCATCAAGGGCATAAGCAATAAGTCTGATCACCTTAGCTCTGACGAACTACGAACAGTGGTGAACGAAGCAGGTAGCTTGATACCGAGTCGTCACCAAGACATGCTGGTCTCCATTTTGGATCTCGAGAACGTCACCGTGAACGATATTATGGTGCCGCGAAATGAAATTACCGGTATCGATGTTAATGATGATTGGAAGTCGATTGTTCGTCAGCTGACCCACTCCCCTCATGGCCGAGTGGTTCTATACCGCGACCAAATCGATGAGGTTGTAGGTATGGTTCGTCTGCGCGAAGCGTATCGCTTGATGCTTGAGAAAAATGAGTTTAATAAGCAGACTCTACTCAAGTCTGCTGATGAGATTTATTTCATCCCAGAGGCGACGCCACTCAATGTGCAGCTGATAAAGTTCCAGCGCAACAAAGAGCGTATTGGATTAGTTGTGGATGAGTATGGCGACATCATTGGCTTGGTCACCTTAGAAGATATCTTAGAAGAGATCGTAGGGGAATTTACTACCTCGATGGCGCCGAGCCTTGCTGAAGAAATTACACCACAGCCTGATGGTAGTTACCTTATAGAAGGCAGTGCAAACATCAGAGACATTAACAAAGGGCTGCAGTGGGATTTACCTACCGATGGGCCAAGAACGCTTAATGGACTCATACTAGAGCACCTGCAAGACCTTCCTGAAACTCACATCAGTATTATGGTGGCAGAGCACAATATGGAAGTGATCGACTTTTCGGAAAACAAAATCAAGATGGTGAAGGTTCATCCCATTCAGTAATTCGCGATTTTTCATCCACTAGAAACCAAAAAGGCTCCCATCGGAGCCTTTTTATTAGCAGAAGTAACACTACACCTTAAGCGTTTGTAGCATCTCTTCTGGCAGTGCAAGCTCATCATTTTTGTTCACTGATACGCCCGCTTCTAAAATAGCGCTAGCAATGGCTTTCGCTTCTTCTAGAGAGTGCATATCTGCAGTGCCACATTGATATTCATTCAGCTCAGGGATCTTGTTTTGTCCCTCAACCTTAAGTACGTCTTCCATTGAGGCAACCCATGCAGTAGCTACATCAGATTCTGATGGCGTACCAATCAGGCTCATGTAAAAGCCTGTGCGGCAACCCATTGGAGAGATATCGATGATCTCAACAGAATCACCATTTAGATGGTTACGCATGAAACCCGCGTAAAGGTGCTCAAGTGTATGAATCCCTCTTTCTGAAAGGATATCTTTGTTTGGTTGAGTGAAGCGAAGGTCGAATACTGTAATAGTATCGCCACTTGGAGTCTGCATCGTTTTTGCCACACGCACTGCTGGTGCATTCATTTTTGTGTGGTCAACTGTAAAACTGTCTAATAGGGGCATAATCGGCTCTCCAAGGTTATTTCAGATACGCGAAGTATTCTTCTAAGTATTGTTCAAAATCTACCGAATCGGTAGCTTCAATGTGTTGTTGTTTTTTCACAGAGTTCGCGACTTCTTGATCCATCGCTTGCTGAGAATAAACGCTGTAATTGTGTTGACGGTACTGCTGCTGATAGCGATCGCCCAACTGCATACCGAACTGGCCATTTCCGCCTTTTTCTTTTACTTCGGCAAGCATTTTACCAGACAGGGTTAATTCTGGTTCATCAATCCAATCACGCAGTTCGTTGCAAACATCTTGATAACCCGTACTGCCGTTAGCTTCATCCATCACCTTGGCGATCTCTTCAAACTGATCAAAGATGCGATGCACCCATTGTTGCAAGGTGAGCTTTTCACCATCACAGCCAATCGTCAGGTATACACCCTTGCGTCGGCCTTCGGTGATCACTGAATTCCAGTTGTGTTTCCAGCAATTGAGCTCACAGTCATCCATTGGGTCGGATTCTGTCAGCGCACACCAGGTCAGGAAGATATCAAGGAAGCGGATCTGACGCTCACTAATACCCACAGGGTTAAACGGGTTGACGTCTAGCGCACGGATCTCAATGTATTCAACACCGTCACGTTCAAGCGCTTCTGAAGGCTTTTCACCACTCTTCGCAACTCGTTTAGGTCTGATAGGCGCGTAAAGCTCATTTTCTATCTGCAGAACATTGCTGTTTAGCTGCTTGAATTGGCCATTTTCTTTAACGCCAATCTTAGAGAATTTTGCTGAAGGCTTACGAATCGCTCGATTCAAGCCTTCAAGATACTCACCGACGCTATTGAAGCTTATCTTTAGCTCGCTTTGCTCACTATTGGTATAACCTAGGTCACTCATGCGCAAAGAGGTCGCGTAAGGCAGGTACAAGGTACCAGTGCCTTCCAGCTTTTTAAACGGCAGGTCTGTTTCGCGGCCTTGAATAAAGGTTTCACAAATGGCAGGAGATGCACCAAAGAAGTAAGGGATCAACCAGCCAAAGCGATAGTAATTTCGAATCAATCCAAAGTAAGCATCGGACTTAGAGTCTTGACGCTGTTGCGTGTCTTGCTCGCCATATAAACTGTCCCAAAAACTCTCAGGAAACGAAAAGTTAAAATGGACCCCAGAGATAATCTGCATCAAGCTTCCGTAGCGATGCTTTAACCCCTGGCGGTAAAGGGTTTTCATTTGGCCTGAGTTAGAAGAACCATACTGTGCAAGCGCAATGTCGTCTTCATCAGCGACAGCACACGGCATAGACAATGGCCATAACTGCTCTTGGTCCAACTTGCTATGAGCGTAGTGATGGATATCCTGCAATTGAGATAACAGAGTAGGGATATCATTTGAAACAGGAGTAATAAACTCCATCAGTAATTCAGAGAAATCAGTGGTAATCCACTCATGGGTCAAAGGAGAACCCAAGCTTTCTGGATGAGGGGTTGTTGCTATGTGGCCATCGGGTTTATAGCGAAGCGTCTCTCGCTCCACGCCGCGTCCATACTGCGTAAATACCTGCTTATTGGCAGCCACCTGTGCTAGGCGGTTAGAAAATATAGTCAAAACAAGGCCACTTTTATTTTTAGAGAGCACTCTCTCAATAGACAGCCCTGCACTTGAGAACAAGCACAGGGCATACAACTACCCCATAGATGGGTCGACTAAGGCGCAATTTCAAGTGTTTGAATAGGGAAATTTAGCGTCTTAAGTTGAGGCATTAGCTGTTTCGCATCCCCGACAACAATAATTTGATAATCGGCTGGATCAAACCACTTACTCGCCATTTCGTTGAGCGTCTCTTTTGATACGTCAGCAACAATATTATTGCGCACAGCGAGATAGTCATGATCTAAGTTGTAGGTCAGTATTGAGCTTAACAAATAGGCTTTTTGCCCCGGTGTTTCATACTTGAGCGCGTCTTGTTGCCCAACTGCTAATCGCATGAATTCAATTTCTTTATCAGTAAAGCCCTCTTTTGCAGCACTGTCCATTTCTTTGATCAGTTCTTTAATCGCAGGTGCGGTTGAATCTGCTCTGACTTGAGCTGTTGCAACGACAGCCCCAATCTCTCTATTTGCTGAAATGTAGCTACTTGCCCCGTAGGTGTAACCCTTGTCTTCACGCAAGTTTTGATTGATTCGGCTGTTAAAGTTACCGCCTAGATTAAAGTTAGCCAGCTGAGTAAGGTAACTCTCACCCGTGGCATCAAACGGCAGTCCTCTGCGAACTAGGCGCACCGCTGTTTGAGGTGCTCCTGGTTTATCGACCAAGAATAGCGTTTGCGCTCCCATCTCTGGCAGGCGTCGCTGGCGCAGCATCGGCGGTGTTTCGCCCTGCCACGCTTGTAAGCTATCAAGCTCTTTGCGCACTTGCTTCTCAGACAAGTCACCGACGACTAAGATCTGTGTGCCCTTTGGCGTGTAGTACTTATCATAAAAGGCTTTTACATCATCAAGGGTTAGGCTTTTCACAGACGCCATAGTGCCCGATGAAGAGCGTCCATAAATGGTATCGCCGTATAGCACTTGTCTTGTTGCTTGAGAGGCCAACCAGCTTGGAGTTTGGTGCTCGTATACAATCCCTTCTAACATCTGGCGCTTCACACGCTCAAAGTCTTCTTCTTTCAGTAATGGATTGAACAGCGCATTTTCAACCAGTTCCATTGTGGCAGTGAAGTTTTTACTCAAGCTCGAAATCGTCAGAGTTGTATTGTACTGACCGGCACTGAGTGAAGCGCTACTGCCCAATTTGTCCAGTTCAGCAGTGAGCTCTTCGCTGGTTAGGGTTTTATCTCCCTCTGACACCATAGATGCAGTAAGGCTAGCGAGCCCTTCTTTACCAACTGGGGCATAGCGGTTACCTGCAGGCATCTTAATCTGCATAACAACGGTAGGAGTTTCCGATGTTTCACTGCCCAGTACTTCAATATCATTGTTTAAGTGGAATGAATAAAGCTCAGGCATAGTGCCAGTGACCGCAGACTGCACTTGCGGCATAACCGAGCGATCAAACGAATCATTCACGAAGCGATAATCGAGTTCGCTCTCTTCGATCTTCTGGTGTTCCGGCAGTGTTCTTGGCGGCGTTTCAAAGGTCGCTGTCTTGGCCGCTAGATCGAGTTTACCGCGAGGGACTACCGATAAGGTCACCTTGTGCTTATTGTCGATAAACTCTTGATATACCTTATAAATAGACTCTGGTGTCACCTTACGTAAGCGATCAAGTTCAATCTGCAGACGATCGGGCTGCTGATAGAAGGTCTCATTAGACGCCAATTGCGTCACCTTGCCACGCACACTCTGCAGGGCAAAGATTGAGCTTGCTTCTGCGCTGCCTACGATTTGTTGTAGCGAATCAGGATTGATATCAGCAAGCTGCAGATTCTCAATGATGTCATACACTTCATCGTACAAAGGCGTTAAATCGGCTCGCTTACTGGAGTCGGCCATGACGTAGACATAAAAATTACAAGCGAGCTCAGTACATTGATGGAACGCGCCTGCATCAAGCGCTTTTTCAGTCTTAACGAGTTTTTGGTAAAGAATACTATTTCTTCCGCTTCCCAATACCTTAGCTAATACGTCAAGATCAGCATTGCGCGCTTCCCCTTGGTAAGTCGTTGGCCACCCCATGACAAGCATTGGCTGTTGGATCATACGATCTTCAAGGGTAACGTAGCGATCTTCATTGAGGACTGCCGGTTGCTTAGGTTGTGCCTCTACTTCTGGACCTCGAGGAATTGGACCAAAGTACTTCTCTACCCATTCAAGCACTTGTTTTGTCTCAAAATCACCACCTATGGTCAGAACGGCATTGTTCGGACCGTACCAACGTAAGAAGAAGGCTTTAAGATCATTCACATCGACCTTATCTAAGTCTTCAACATAACCAATGGTCTGCCATGAGTAAGGATGCCCTTCCGGGTACATAGCCTCACCCATTTTTTCCCACATTAAGCCATACGGGCGGTTATCATAGTTTTGAGCACGTTCGTTTTTAACGGTATCGCGCTGAATCTCGAATTTACGTTGTGAGACAGCCTCTAGTAAAAAGCCCATGCGATCGGACTCTAGCCAAAGCATCTTCTCTAGCTGATTCGATGGCACTGTTTCAAAGTAGTTGGTGCGATCACGGTTAGTCGTACCGTTGAGAGAGCCGCCAGCTTCGGTGATGATCTTAAAGTGTTGCTGATCTGCCACATGCTTTGATCCTTGAAACATCATGTGCTCAAAGAAGTGGGCGAAGCCAGATTTACCAATGTCTTCTCTCGCTGATCCCACATGATAGGTCACATCAACGTGAACCAGAGGATCTGAGTTATCAGGCGCTAAGATTAAGGTTAACCCATTGGCAAGCTTGTATTTAGAATAAGCGATCGAGGCCTTGCCCGGTGTGGCATCCACTTTTTCAACTAACTGAATAGCTGAATCATTTGATGTTGATTCAACGGTATTCTCTTGAGTCGAGCAAGCCGCTAATAGAGTCACGGCCGTCAGCGTGCCCACAAGCTTATACTTGGACAATGACAGGTTGAGACGAGATAAGATCATTGTTATTCCTTATAGATTACCCAGCCCAGTGTATAACCCTACTAGTACCGCATAACGAACCAGTTTTCCTAGGGCTATCAACACCAAACAGGGAAGAAAGCGCATTCGAAGCCACCCAGCGGCTAAACACAAAGGGTCACCAATAACGGGAGCCCAGCTAAACAATAGACTCCAATAGCCATATTTTTGCAACCAAGCTATGGCTTTGTGACCATGTTTTTCTTGCTGAGTTCGATTTGGTATCAACAAACCTAGCCAATAGTTGGTTAAACCGCCGAGAGTGTTGCCTAACGTAGCCACCAACAAGATGCTAAAAATTGAATATTGGTTAAGGCTCAGTGTTGCGATGAGCGCCGCTTCTGAACCACCAGGAAGTAGCGTTGCGCTCAAAAAGCCCGTAGCAAACAGTAAGGTTAGAGCCGAGTCTGCAAACCAAACACCGAGCTGAGAAAACACAGCATCCATTAGTTTACGGTCTCAAAACAATAAGCATTAACAAGGTATACGTGACGAGTAAACGAGATAAGCCATAGAGGCATACTTTTCTGACCATTTGAGATGCATATCGTTACATATTACCGACAATTCTCAGGAATATCATTGTTTTGCTGTCAGAGATAAGTGAAAAAAAAGGATGCAAAAATGCATCCCTTTCTCAATATAGAAATTGATTAGCTCAAGATCATCCCACTAGTGCAAGTAGAATACCAGCCGCCACTGCCGAGCCTAATACACCCGCTACGTTCGGGCCCATAGCATGCATTAATAAGAAGTTCTGAGGGTTTGCCTGCAGACCGACCTTGTTAACCACGCGAGCCGCCATTGGAACCGCAGAAACACCTGCTGCACCAATGAGAGGGTTAATGTCTTCTTTAGACACTTTATTCAGCAACTTAGCCATCAATACGCCACCCGCAGTACCGATGCTAAAGGCAACAGCGCCAAGACCAAGGATACCTAAGGTTTCGATGTTCAAGAACTTATCCGCTTGCAGCTTTGAACCTACGCCAAGACCTAAGAAGATGGTGACTATGTTGATGAGTTCGTTCTGAGCCGTTTTACTCAAACGATCCACAACACCCGCTTCACGCATCAGGTTTCCAAGACAGAACATTCCAACCAAAGGCGTTGCCGATGGCAAAAATAGAATGGTCATGAGCAGAACACCTAGCGGGAAGAAGACCTTCTCACCTTTACCCACATGACGTAGCTGCGCCATTTTAATAGTGCGCTCTTCAGGAGTGGTCAAAGCCTTCATGATCGGTGGCTGGATAATTGGAACCAAAGCCATGTAGCTGTAGGCAGAAACAGCAATCGCACCCAGTAAATCTGGAGACAATCGACTTGCCAAGAAGATAGCGGTTGGACCATCCGCACCACCGATAATGGCAATAGACGAGGCATCCGCCAAGCTAAATTCCATACCCGGTACATAGTTAAGCAAGATAGCGCCAAACAAAGTCGCAAAGATACCAAACTGAGCTGCAGCGCCTAACCATAAGGTTTTAGGGTTCGCAATCAAGGCGCCAAAATCCGTCATTGCCCCTACGCCCATAAAGATAAGCAATGGGAATACCCCAGTTGAAATCCCTACCTCATAGACGTAGTACAGCAATCCACCGGGCTCGGTAAAGCCAGCATTGGGGATGTTAGCTAGGATGGCACCAAAGCCAATCGGCAATAGCAGTAAGGGCTCAAAGCCCTTACGAATAGCAAGAAACAGCAGCCCGCAACCCACCAAGATCATGCAGATCTGGCCAAATTCAAAGTTAGCGATGCCCGTCTCTCTCCAGAGAGTAAGTAAACCGTCCATGTTGTATTGGTTCCTTACGCTAGGCTAAGCAGCGGTGAGCCAACAGAGACAGAATCACCTTCTTTCACATGCAAGCCTTGTACTACGCCACCTCGTGCCGCTCGTACTTCAGTTTCCATCTTCATGGCTTCTAGGATCAGTAGCACATCGCCTTCTTCAACCACAGCGCCACTCGACACATTCACCTTGAAGATATTACCAGCCAAAGGTGCTGGAACATCTTCTGCGGTGCTCGCCACAGGTGCTGCAACTGGCGCAGCAGCCGCAGTCGCACCTGCTGGAGTAACAGAAGTAAGCTCTCCTTGAGGCCCCACTTGCACATCAAAGACCTGTCCATCGACCTTGACGCTATAGGCTTCTACTGTGGTATTTGCGCTTGCAACCGGAGCAGGTTTTGTTTCTTCAACCTCAATGCCTGGTACAGGTTCGAACATAGATGGGTTATGACGATTCTTAAGGAACTTAAGACCCACTTGAGGGAACAGCGCATAGGTTAGTACATCATCTTCAATGTCTTCAGCCAGTGAAATATTTTCCGCTTTGGCCTTCTTCTGAAGATCCAGTGTCAAAGATTCAAACTCGTCTTCTAGCTTATCCGCTGGGCGACACGTAATTGGCTGTGCACCGTCTAATACTTTCTGTTGCAGCTCGGCATTTAGCTCCGCTGGTGCTTTGCCGTACTCGCCCTTAAGGATACCGGCTGTTTCTTTAGTGATGCTCTTATAGCGTTCGCCCGTTAAGACATTGATCACCGCTTGTGTACCCACAATTTGAGAGGTCGGTGTAACCAAAGGAATATAGCCAAGGTCTTTACGTACGCGAGGGATCTCTTCTAGCACTTCATCTAAACGATCAGCAGCGCCCTGCTCTTTTAACTGGCCTTCCATGTTAGTGAGCATTCCACCAGGAACCTGAGCAATCAAGATACGAGAGTCAACCCCTTTCAACTGGCCTTCAAACTTCGCGTATTTTTTACGCACTTCTCGGAAGTAAGCCGCTATCGGTTCGATTTGGTCTAGTTTCAGGTTGGTATCGCGCTCTGTGCCTTCAAGCATCGCTACTACTGTTTCCGTTGGCGTATGGCCATAGGTGCAGCTCATAGAGGATATAGCGGTATCTAGGATATCTACGCCCGCCTCAACCGCTTTAACCGCAGTTGCTGTGCTCAAGCCTGTTGTTGCATGACAGTGAAGGGCTAGTGGAACATCACACGCGTCTTTAATACGCGTAATCAGCTCTTCAGCCTCATAAGGCTTAAGTAAGCCTGACATGTCTTTAATACATAGAGAGTGACAACCTAGGTCCTCTAGACGCTTGGCAAGATCAACCCAGGTATCAGAATTGTGCACAGGGCTTGTTGTGTAAGAGAGTGTGCCTTGAGCATGAGCGCCCACATCCACCACTGACTTAACGGCTTTCTCAAAGTTACGCACGTCATTCATCGCATCAAAGACGCGGAATACATCCATACCGTTGGCATGAGCACGCTCTACAAACTTTTCAACCACATCATCCGCGTAGTGACGGTAACCTAAAAGGTTTTGTCCACGCAGCAACATTTGCATTGGGGTATTGGGCATGGCTTTCTTAAGCTCACGCAAACGCTCCCATGGGTCTTCTCCAAGAAAACGAATACACGAATCGAAGGTCGCTCCGCCCCACGTTTCTAGTGACCAATAGCCAACTTTATCCAGTTCAGCTGCAATCGGCAGCATATCTTCTAGTCGCATACGGGTTGCGAATAAAGATTGATGCGCATCTCGCAGTACTACGTCTGTTATTGCAAGTGGTTTAGACATGCTCATTAACTCCTTTTAATTTTTGTTGTCTATTGGGCTACAGCTGAACGATGACGATGCACAGCGGCCGAAATAGCGGCCACAATTTTTGGATCGACTCGATGGGTAGATTCAGCTTGAGTAACTTGTTTAAGATTTTGCGGGCTCACTGGTGCCACTGGTTGTTCTGCCGGAAGTAACTTCGACATCAAACGAACCACAAACACCAATAAAGTAAGAAAAAGAAAAACCATAGCCATACCAATGGCCATAATTGAGGCAGCTTCCGATAGCAAACCTGAGATGTTATCCATAAAAAAATTCCTTTATTTGTCTTCCTGACAATTCGACGTTTTTACATCGAGCACCTGATTATCTAGATTGATGAAAATTTGTCAATTTTCTTTATACAGGTGCTTGCAGGCAAACCATTGCATAGAAAGTATGCGAATTGAAGACAAAATACTGAGATCAGACCAGAATTTATCAAAAACACTTAGAAAACAGTGCTTTATGTAAATAAACGGTTATGGGGATGCTAATGAAATGTTATAAAAAAACCCCGCCGAAGCGAGGTTTTGTGATGTGGCGCGTCCTGGAGGATTCGAACCTCCGACCGCCTGGTTCGTAGCCAGGTACTCTATCCAGCTGAGCTAAGGACGCGCGATGCTTCTTTGCAGAAGACTTTATAGAAAAACTGATACTGATATCAATTCTTCGTTGTAGTGGCGCGTCCTGGAGGATTCGAACCTCCGACCGCCTGGTTCGTAGCCAGGTACTCTATCCAGCTGAGCTAAGGACGCGCAATGCTTCTTTGCAGAAGACTTTATAGAAAAGCTGATACTAATATCAACCCTTCGTTGTAGTGGCGCGTCCTGGAGGATTCGAACCTCCGACCGCCTGGTTCGTAGCCAGGTACTCTATCCAGCTGAGCTAAGGACGCGCGATGCTTCTTTGCAGAAGACTTTATAGAAAAATTAATACTGGTATCAATTCTTCGTTGTAGTGGCGCGTCCTGGAGGATTCGAACCTCCGACCGCCTGGTTCGTAGCCAGGTACTCTATCCAGCTGAGCTAAGGACGCGCAGTGCTTCTTTACAGAAGGCTTATATAGAACCGTTAATATTACTATCAACCATTCGTTGTAAAGTGGCGCGTCCTGGAGGATTCGAACCTCCGACCGCCTGGTTCGTAGCCAGGTACTCTATCCAGCTGAGCTAAGGACGCACAGTGTTCTCGTTCTGAGAAGGGTGCGAAGTCTATCACACTTTCCAGTTTAGAAAACAAAAAAATTGACCATAAGGTCAATAAATGGCGGTGAGGGAGGGATTCGAACCCTCGATACGGCTACAAACCGTATACTCCCTTAGCAGGGGAGCGCCTTCGGCCACTCGGCCACCTCACCGCATTATCACTAACAAGTTAGTATTGTCATATCAAAAAATGATATGGCGCGTCCTGGAGGATTCGAACCTCCGACCGCCTGGTTCGTAGCCAGGTACTCTATCCAGCTGAGCTAAGGACGCGCATTGTGTTCCGTTAAGAACGTTCGCAAGAATGGCGGTGAGGGAGGGATTCGAACCCTCGATACGGCTACAAACCGTATACTCCCTTAGCAGGGGAGCGCCTTCGGCCACTCGGCCACCTCACCGTCTTGCGGAGGCACATATTACGATTTACCAAAAATATGTCAAACATTTTATTGGCAAAATCACATAAAAAACGGTTAACAGAACAACTTTCAACCAAACCGATTAAAAATGCTAGTTATATGTACTTTATGCCTACTATAAAACAAGAAAGGCTAGTCCTATGACCAGCCTTTCAATAGAAACTTAGTAGTTGCCTGATGCAACGTTTCCATTACCTTTTTCTGCTTGAATGCGCATGTAAATTTCTTCACGATGCACAGAAACTTCTTTAGGTGCGTTTACACCGATACGCACTTGGTTTCCCTTAACACCCAGTACAGTAACGGTCACGTCATCCCCAATCATTAGGGTTTCACCAACACGGCGAGTCAAAATTAGCATTCGATAGCTCCTTGCTGTCACTCAAAATACTTTGAGATCTATTATTCAATAAAAATAACAACTTGGTAAAGAACTTATTACAAAATAAGCGCTTTTTTGTCTGTAGCAACACTATGAGACTGCTCAATGTATTGAGCATGAATAAAATTGGCAGCCCGATCCAGATGTTCCGGTAATAGTAGCAACTTCACTACCCTATCACACCTAAAACTATCAAGAACTTTGATATCTTTCGCCAACAATTGAGGTAAAACATTAAGATGTAGCCCCTCAAGCTCAGCACCGACAATAGTCAAAGCGCTAATAGGTTCAACATTGTTGACGTCTTCAGATAGGATCTGTAATAGCTTGGAGACATCATTATTGTTAACAATTAAATGTTTGGTCGTTTGAGAATGCACGGCGATGCCCAGCAATTGACACTGCATTGCAACCTGCTCTGCTTTATCTTCATTAACAATTAAGCGAGCAAGCTCTCGCTGCAGTGCTAAACCACACACATTTTTTTTGCTTTGTAAGCGAGTAACCAAGGTACCTTGTTTTGGTGAGAACGAAGATAAGACTCGAATATCAAGATTGTACTTAGCAGCAAACTCTACACACGGCTCGTGTAAAACCTTAGCGCCGTGCCTTGCCATTGTTTGCATGTCATCAAAGTCGACATGTTCTAGTTTCAAAGCCGATTCAACAACCCTAGGGTCGCAGCTATACACGCCATCAACATCAGTGAAGATCTGGCATTCACTGGCCCCTAATAGCCCAGCAAGAGTCACTGCGCTAGTATCTGAACCGCCGCGTCCTAGAGTGGTAATCGCGCCGGCTTGGTTAACGCCTTGGAAGCCCGCCACAATCACTATCTGATCGTCATTGAGTAATTGGTTAAACTTCTCATTATCCACCGACTGAATCGTTGCTTGATTGTGCATATCATCGGTAACAATGCCCGCTTGCCATCCCGTTAACGAGGTCGCTTTGTGGCCGAGCTTATTGAGAGTCATCGCTAATAGAGCAATGGTGACCTGCTCCCCAGCGGACAAGATGACATCGAGTTCTCTAGAGTTAGGTACGCTATCAACTTCATAGGCTAATCCTTGCAAGCGATTCGTTTCACCGGACATAGCCGAAACCACAACCACAACTTGATTGCCCTGCTCTTTGGTCTTTATGACCTGCTCGGCAACCGCTCGAATTCGCTCAACTGAACCTACAGATGTCCCACCAAACTTTTGCACGATTAATCGGTTCTTCACTTACTTTCCACCTTCCTAAAACAGTCTTCTGTTCTTTGTACACAGGACACTTTAAAAACAACAAAACCAAGCACTTTGCGATAACAAAAATGCTTGGTTCCTATTACTTTCCTTGGGCACTGAATGTACCCAAGTTAATTACTCTTCGCTTACAGGCGCTCTTCCAACCACGGAATAACAGACTGTAGGGCTTCCGGTAGTGCAGCCACGTCTGTACCGCCCGCTTGAGCCATATCAGGACGACCGCCGCCTTTACCACCGACTTGAGTCGCAACCAAGTTAACTAACTCACCCGCTTTCACTTTACCAGTGAGGTCTTTCGTTACGCCCGCAACCAAGCCGACTTTGTCGTTGGTAATATTGGCGAATAAAATGACACCAGTACCAATACGGTTTTTCGTATCATCGACCATGCTGCGAAGGTTCTTGTTGTCCGCGCCTTCAAGTGCAGCAATAAGCACTTTAGTACCGTTGATTTCCTGTACCTTACCCATGATATTGGCGCTTTCTGCCGCTACCATTTTGTCTTTCAGGTACTGAATCTCTTTTTCTAGTGATTTCGCTTTCTTCGCTGACTCAACTAGCTTCTGTTGCAGCTTTTCTTGCTCAGCATCGATAGCGTCTAGAGCTGCATCAGCGGTTACCGCTTCGATACGACGAATACCGGCAGCAATACCCCCTTCAGAGGTAATCTTGAACAGGCCGATATCACCGGTGTTAGCCGCGTGAATACCACCACATAATTCAGTAGAGAACTCACCCATAGAAAGCACGCGAACTTCATCGTCATACTTCTCACCGAACAGTGCCATCGCACCTTTCTGCTTAGCAGACTCGATATCCATGACATTGGTTTCAATGTCGTGGTTAGTACGAACTTGTGCGTTAACCATACGCTCAACTTCTTTCAATTCAGCAGCCGTTACCGCTTCTAGGTGAGAGAAGTCAAAACGAAGGTTCTCAGCTTTAACCAGTGAGCCTTTCTGAGTTACGTGCTCACCTAGAACCTTACGCAATGCAGCGTGCAGCAAGTGAGTTGCTGAGTGGTTCAGTGAAATTTGTGCACGACGCACTGCATTAACAGCGGCTTTAGCTTTTTCACCTAAGCTCATCACGCCTTCAACAAGCTCACCATGGTGTGCAATGGCATTGCCTAGCTTCTGCGTGTCAGTAACCTTAAATTCACCGAGCTCAGTTTTTAGGATACCCGTATCACCAGATTGACCGCCTGATTCGGCGTAGAACGGAGTTTGCTCAAGAACAATAATGGCCTTTTGACCACTTGATAGGTTCTCTGTTGGTTGACCTTCTACAAAGATAGCTTCAATGTTGCTCTCGCCATCTGTCGCAGCGTAACCACAAAATTCTGTTGTGCTGTCTAGCTTGATTGTTTCATTGTAATCAGTGCCAAACTGACCCGCTTCACGGGCACGCTTGCGCTGTGCTTCCATCGCTTTCTGGAAGCCTTCTTCATCAATGTTGAATTCACGCTCACGTGCAACATCATTGGTTAAGTCAGCTGGGAAACCATAGGTATCGTACAATTTAAATACTGTCTCACCATCAAGCGTTGATTTACCTTCGCTCTTCAAGCCATCCAGTGCGTCGTTAAGAATGCTCATACCGCGCTCTAGGGTGCGGCCAAAGTTCTCTTCTTCAATACGAAGTACTTTCTCAACCAGTGCTTGCTGTTTCTTAAGTTCAGCGCCAGCTTCACCCATAACATCAGCCAATACGCCCACTAGAGTGTGGAAGAATGCACCTTGAGCACCTAACTTATTACCGTGACGAACTGCGCGACGAATAATACGGCGAAGTACGTAGCCACGGCCTTCATTTGACGGCATAACACCATCAACGATAAGGAAAGAACATGAACGGATATGGTCGGCGATTACACGCAAAGACTGATTTGAAAGGTCTTCGTATCCAACCGCTTCTGCAGAGGCTTTGATTAGCGTTTGGAAAACATCAATTTCATAGTTTGAATGCACGCCCTGCATGATTGCAGAGATACGCTCAATACCCATACCTGTATCAACAGCCGGCTTTGGAAGAGGTTCCATAGTACCGTCAGCGTGACGGTTGAACTGCATGAATACGTTGTTCCAGATCTCGATGAAGCGATCACCGTCTTCTTCTGGTGTGCCTGGACGTCCGCCCCAAATATGCTCACCATGATCATAGAAGATCTCTGTACATGGACCACAAGGACCTGTGTCACCCATTGTCCAGAAGTTATCAGACTCGTAGGCTTTGCCACCTTTTTTATCACCAATGCGGATGATACGATCAGCTGGAATGCCCATCTGCTTATTCCAGATATCAAAGGCTTCATCGTCAGTTTCGTAGATAGTAACCAACAATTTCTCTTTTGGTAGGCCAAGAGATTCAGTAAGGAATTCCCAAGCAAACTTGATTGCGTCTTCTTTAAAGTAGTCACCAAAACTGAAGTTACCTAGCATTTCAAAGAAGGTGTGGTGACGAGCAGTAAAGCCAACGTTTTCTAAGTCATTATGTTTACCACCAGCACGAACACAACGTTGCGCCGTAGTCGCTCGCGAGTAGCTACGCTTTTCAGCTCCTAGGAAGCAGTCTTTAAACTGGTTCATACCTGCGTTAGTAAACAGCAGTGTAGGATCGTTGTGAGGTACAAGAGAAGAACTCTCTACAATCTGGTGCCCTTTGCTCTCAAAGAACTTTAAAAAGGCACTACGAATTTCGGCGGTGCTCATGTACATGTGGCAATTCCTGAAACGTTCAAGTTAGATTTTTGCCACATTGTAAATCAAGCAAGGGAGAACGACTAGTTTTCTGTCTAATTTGCCTGAAAATGCTAGTGAATTAACGAAGATTTGTTAGAAGGGCTTTACTTACTGCTGGGTAATAGAAGTAAGTGTGCTGTTTATATCTCTGAATTTACTCAGGATTTAGCGCATATTGGATCTGCTCGGGGCTAAACCCGCGATATTGTAGAAAACGCACTTGTTTGGAGTGTTCGTAACTCTCGCAGGTAAGATTATCTTCTAAGTACTTTTTTACTGATAGCTTAGCCAGTTCAAACCAATTTTGAGGCTCTTCTGCTAACGCTTGATCGATAACCTCACTGCGCACGTGCTTAACGTGCAAATCCTGACGAATCCGACGTTCACCATGGCCTTTTATCACATGCTGTTTGATTTGATCTTTAGCGTAACGCAGGTCATCTAAATAATGATGTTCTCGACAAAACTCGACGGCTTCATCAATATCACTTAACTCAAAACCTTTATTCAATAGCTTTTGTTGTAGCTCGTACCGACCATATTCACATCGGCTCAATAGATCTAGTGCGGTCTTTTTAGCGGTCCAAGTAGGAGTAAGAGAATACATACACACCTCGTTAGATTCAGTGCGAAGAAAAAAGAGAGAAGCTAAGGGAAAGTACTGAGCCTTAGGATAAAGGCTCAGTATATTAGGAGCATAATTGAGCTAAGGTTACTCTACCTCAGCCTCTTTAGTGTCTTCAAGCTGAGCCGTAGTCAGCAGCATTGCACGTAGCTTGCTATCGATTTCTAGCGCTGTTTCTGGGTGCTCACGAAGGAATTTACCTGCGTTTGCTTTACCTTGGCCAATCTTGTCGCCTTGGTAGCTGTACCAAGCACCTGCTTTTTCGACTAGCTTATGCTTCACACCTAGATCAATCAACTCACCTTCACGGTTAAAGCCTTGACCGTACATGATTTGGGTTTCAGCTTGTTTAAACGGTGCAGCAATCTTGTTCTTAACAACCTTAATACGGGTTTCGTTACCAACAACCTCGTCACCATCTTTAATCGCGCCAGTACGACGGATATCAAGACGAACAGAAGCGTAGAACTTAAGTGCGTTACCACCAGTGGTGGTCTCTGGGTTACCAAACATCACACCAATCTTCATACGGATCTGGTTGATAAAGATACACATACAGTTAGATTGTTTAAGATTACCGGTTAGCTTACGCATTGCTTGAGAAAGCATGCGAGCTTGAAGGCCCATGTGGCTGTCGCCCATCTCACCTTCGATTTCAGCTTTTGGTGTTAGTGCCGCAACTGAATCGACAACCAATACGTCGATAGCGCCAGAGCGAGCGAGTGCGTCACAGATCTCTAACGCTTGCTCACCTGTATCTGGCTGAGAAACTAAAAGAGCATCAATGTTTACGCCAAGCTTCTGCGCATAAATAGGGTCAAGTGCGTGCTCTGCATCGATAAAGGCACACGTTTTACCTTCACGTTGAGCTGCAGCAATCAACTCTAGCGTTAGTGTTGTTTTACCCGATGATTCAGGGCCGTAGACTTCTACGATACGTCCCATTGGCAAGCCACCAGCACCCAGAGCGATGTCTAGAGACAGTGAGCCAGTAGAAATAGTTTCTACGTCCATGGTGCGGTTATCACCAAGGCGCATAATTGAGCCTTTACCGAATTGTTTTTCTATTTGGCCAAGTGCAGCCGCGAGAGCTTTTTGCTTGTTGTCGTCCATTTTATGCTCCATGGAATCGGGTATTTCTAATTGATGAATCAATTATTACTGTTAATTCATACAGTGTCTAGATGAAAAAGTGTTTTTTTTGCATCCAACAAAGAATTACTTACTTTCTATATATTTTTCAATTAGTTGAAGAGCATGATAAACGGACTGATTTCTCACCTGTGCACGATCACCAGCAAAAACACAGCGTTGTACCTGTATAAGATCAGTATTTAACGCTAATGCAAAACACACAGTGCCAACGGGCTTATCTTCACTGCCGCCACCAGGACCTGCAATCCCAGTAATAGAAACCGCAATTTGAGCTGCAGAGTGCTCTACCGCGCCTAACGCCATCTCTTGTGCAACCTCTTCACTCACTGCGCCAAAGCGCTCTAATGAGCTAGAGTTCACGCCCAGCATCTCCATCTTAGCCTCGTTGCTATAGGTGACAAACGCTCGATCAAACCACGCTGAGCTACCGGCAATTTCCGTTACCGCTTGCGCCACACCGCCACCAGTGCATGATTCAGCGGTTGCCATCATCCAGCCATTTTTCTCAAGCAGTATTCCCACTTGAGCACTTAAGTTATCCAATGTTCTTTCCGACATCTGACTGATTCGCTTTACCCATTAGTTGTGAATCATTTATCCTAAGCCTCTATAGAAATAATGAAAAGCAACAGAAGTGATTATGTCGGTAAAATCAAAGCCAAAACACACCCCAATGATGCAGCAATATCACAAGCTCAAAGCAGAGAACCCTGAGATCCTGCTTTTTTACCGCATGGGTGACTTCTATGAATTGTTTTATGATGATGCAAAGCGCGCCTCTCAGCTGCTCGATATCTCGTTAACCAAACGCGGCGCATCTGCGGGCGAACCTATCCCAATGGCCGGCGTGCCTTTTCATGCTGTTGAAGGCTACTTAGCCAAGCTGGTTCAATTGGGTGAGTCTGTGGCTATATGCGAGCAAATTGGCGACCCTGCTACGTCAAAAGGTCCCGTTGAGCGTAAGGTCGTTCGTATCATTACCCCAGGTACCGTTACCGATGAAGCCTTGCTAGCAGAACGTGTAGATAACCTGATTGCCGCTATCTACCAGCACGATGACAAGTTTGGTTATGCCACTTTAGATATTACCTCTGGCCGCTTCTTAATATGTGAACCACAAACCGAAGAAGCGATGCTCGCAGAGCTGCAGCGAACCAGCCCTAAAGAGCTGCTATTTCCAGAAGACTTCGCGCCAGTGCACCTAATGGAAGGTCGTCATGGCAACCGTCGTAGACCCGTTTGGGAGTTTGAGTTACAAACAGCAAAGCAGCAGTTGAACATCCAGTTTGGTACAAAAGACTTAGTGGGATTTGGCGTTGAAAAAGCAGAGCTGGGCCTTTGCGCCGCAGGCTGCCTGATTCAATACGTCAAAGATACGCAGCGCACCGCTATGCCACATATCCGTTCGATCACAATGGAGAGGCAAGATAACTCGGTTATCCTAGATGCCGCCACAAGACGCAATCTAGAGATCACGCAAAACTTATCCGGTGGCCTTGATAATACCCTAGCTGAGGTATTGGATCATACCGCGACAGCCATGGGCAGTCGTATGCTTAAGCGTTGGCTGCATCAACCTACTCGTGAAGTCTCAGTGCTGAATAGTCGCTTGGACGCAATTTCCGAGTTAATTGAGCAGGGGCTTTTCCCCGAGCTGAGCCAAACCTTAAAACAGATTGGCGACATTGAGCGTATTATCGCCCGATTGGCGATTCGCTCTGCTAGGCCGCGCGATCTCGCTCGTCTACGCACCGCACTGCAACAGTTGCCGGAACTAGAAACAACACTAGAAAGCTTAGTGAATCCGCACCTGAAAGGTTTATCCAACGATGCGAAACCTCTAGACAGTTTATGTGAACTGTTAGAGCGAGCAATCAAAGAGAACCCACCTGTGGTCATTCGTGATGGCGGCGTACTCGCTGAGGGGTATAACGAAGAGCTTGACCAATGGCGCGATCTTGCTAATGGCGCTACTGAGTACCTAGAGAAACTTGAATCCGACGAGCGAGAGCGACACGGCATAGATACCTTGAAGGTAGGCTACAACGCCGTTCACGGCTTTTACATTCAAGTCAGTCGTGGGCAAAGCCACCTTGTGCCGCCTCACTACATTCGTCGTCAAACGCTGAAGAATGCTGAGCGCTACATTATTCCCGAGCTAAAAGAGCACGAAGACAAGGTACTTAACTCTAAATCTAAGGCTCTAGCGGCTGAAAAGGCATTGTGGGAAGAGTTATTTGACCTGATATTGCCTCACCTTAATAAGCTGCAACTGCTGTCGTCTGCCGTCTCTGAGATTGACGTATTGCAAAACCTTGCTGAGCGCGCGGAAACCTTAGAATACTGCCGCCCAACCATTAAAAGTGACATCGGATTATCCGTTACTAACGGCCGACATCCCGTTGTAGAGCAGGTACTAGAAGACCCGTTCATTGCCAATCCTATTGAGCTTCACCCTAAACGTAAAATGCTGATCATTACAGGCCCGAACATGGGGGGTAAATCCACCTATATGCGTCAAACGGCCTTGATTGCGCTGCTTGCTCATATTGGCTCTTATGTTCCTGCAGAGTCTGCAGATATTGGCTTGCTTGATCGTATATTCACCCGCATTGGTGCTTCCGACGATCTGGCCTCAGGGCGCTCCACCTTCATGGTGGAAATGACGGAAACAGCGAATATCTTGCACAATGCCACCAACCGAAGCTTAGTGTTGATGGATGAGATTGGGCGAGGAACCAGTACCTATGACGGACTATCTTTGGCATGGGCTAGCGCGGAATGGCTGGCGAACCAGATCAGTGCTCTTACCCTATTTGCCACCCACTACTTTGAATTAACGGAGTTACCTGCTCAGCTAACAGGATTGGCAAACGTGCATCTTGATGCAGTAGAGCACGGCGATGACATTGCCTTTATGCACGCAGTACAAGAAGGCGCTGCCAGCAAGTCTTATGGTCTAGCAGTGGCTGGGTTAGCAGGTGTACCTAAGCCTGTCATCAAGCAAGCGAGACAAAAACTCAACTTACTAGAGCAGCTTAGCCACCAACCACAAGCAAACAACCCAAGTAGTGTAGAGATTGCCAATCAGCTTAGCTTGATCCCAGAGCCAAGTGACGTAGAGCTCGCGTTGGGCGCCATTGATCCTGATGATCTGACACCAAGACAAGCTTTGGAAGCGCTGTATCGGTTGAAGAAGATGATGTAAAAACAAGCTGTCAGATGTCAGCTTCAAGCTTCGAGCTTCAAGCTTCAAGCTAGGAGCTAGAAGCTAGGAGCTAAAACAAAAAGGTCAGCGAATGCTGACCTTTTTATTGGGTACTTATAGAGTGTTATTCACTGTCGAAGTTAAACAGCGACTCCATATTCAGTCCTTGCTTCAATAGAATCTCACGCAATCGACGGAGACCCTCAACTTGGATCTGACGTACGCGTTCACGAGTTAGGTTAATTTCACGGCCTACCTCTTCTAACGTAGACGGTTCATAGCCAAGCAAGCCAAAGCGACGAGCAAGTACTTCTTTCTGTTTTGGATTGAGTTCATCAAGCCAATCGATAAGAGAGTGCTTAATATCGTCATCTTGAGTGGACACTTCAGGGTCTGAGTTGTTGATGTCAGGAATGATATCAAGCAATGCCTTATCACCGTCACCACCAATTGGGGTATCTACTGAGCTCACACGCTCATTAAGGCGTAGCATTTTGCTGACATCATCTACTGGCTTATCCAGTTGCTGAGCAATCTCTTCGGCTGTTGGTTCATGGTCAAGCTTCTGAGATAACTCACGAGCCGTTCTCAGGTAAATGTTCAGCTCTTTAACCACGTGGATCGGCAAGCGAATTGTGCGGGTTTGGTTCATCAAGGCACGTTCGATGGTTTGTCGAATCCACCAAGTTGCGTAGGTTGAGAATCTGAAGCCACGTTCAGGATCGAATTTTTCTACGGCGCGAATTAGACCAAGGTTACCCTCTTCAATTAGGTCTAATAGAGCTAAGCCACGATTGCTATAACGACGAGAGATCTTAACAACCAGACGCAAGTTACTTTCAATCATACGCTTGCGCGCTGCTTCGTCTCCGCGAAGTGCTCGTCTTGCGTACAGAACCTCTTCTTCTGCTGTTAGTAGTGGGGAGAAGCCGATTTCGCCTAGATAAAGTTGAGTTGCGTCTAGATTCTTTGTTGAGGCATCAAACTCTTCTTTTACCTGAGTTTCTACCTTTTCAACAATGCTACTTTCTTCTACTTCCGCACTAACTTTTTCTTCTGTTAGGTCTTCCACTTTTGCTGCAGTGTTATCCATACTCATAGCGCCTCCAATGGCTCAACAGGTTGGCATTACCGCTTTTAATGCCATCAGTTAGGGTAAATATCTTTCCGGGTTAACGGATTTTCCTTGATACCTAATCTCAAAGTGCAGTTTAACGCCGCTAGTGCCAGAGCTACCCATGGTTGCAATCTTTTGCCCCGCCGATACTGTCTGTCCTTCATGGACCAACAAACTATCGTTGTGAGCATAAGCACTAAGGTAATCATCATTATGTTTAACAATAATAAGGTTGCCATAACCACGAAGGGCGCTACCGGAATAAACCACACTACCACTGGCAGTTGAGATAACCGATTGGCCACGTTGACCTGCTATATCAATCCCTTTATTGCCTTGTTCTCCTGATGAGAACTTGCTGACGACTCTTCCTTTAGTTGGCCACTCCCATGACGAGACCGCTTTATTTGCTGGCGGTTTCGATGTTGCGACACTGTTAACACTTTGTTTAGAACCAACATACTCCTTTGTGGACTGCTGATCAACCTTTGCGGTAGCACTTTTTTGTGGATTTGTCGAAGTCTGTCCCGAATTTTGTGCTGTACTCTGCGCAGGTGGAGGACTCTTTGTAGTGGAAGTTTGAGCTACAGCAACAGGTTTACTTGAACTATAAGCCGGAGTTGTATCTTTATAATCAGGGTGCCAAAGCTTAATTCTCTGGCCGACACGCAGGGTATAAGGTGCTTTAAGATTGTTAAAGCGGATAAGATTATTGACGTTGCGATCCGTAATATAAGCGATGTAGTAAAGGGTATCGCCCTTATCTACCTCATAAAAACTGCCTCGAAAGCTACCACGATCGAGTTGCTTATAATCACGATTTTTGGCAGAAAATCCGCTAGGGGCGCAACCTACTAAGGCTGCTATCAGAGCAATCCCAATGATCGAACGCAAAATCTTATCCATAAACCTAAGCTAGCTCTCCCTGAACTAAAGGCACAAATCGTACATCTTCTATAATCTCAGACTGAACTCCAGACTCATGCTTCACAATTTTCAATAATTGTTGCTGTGAGTCTCCAATTGGAATGATCAGTCGTCCGCCAACCGCCAACTGGTCAACAAGAGCTTGGGGAAGCTCCGCTGCTGCCGCTGTTACAATAATAGCGTCAAATGGTGCATGTGCGCCCCACCCTTTCCAACCATCACCATATTTCGATGACACATTATAAATATCGAGCTTAGACAAGCGACGCTTTGCATCCCACTGCAGCGTTTTAATGCGCTCAATGGTATGCACACGTTCAACCAACTGTGCTAACACCGCTGTCTGATAACCTGAGCCTGTTCCCACTTCTAAGACCTTAGAGGTGTAATCCAGTTCCAATAGTTCTGTCATTCTTGCGACAATATAAGGCTGAGAGATGGTTTGCCCATTACCGATAGGCAGGGCGTTATTATCATAGGCCTGATGTCTCATTGCCTCAGATAAAAATGATTCTCTCGGCAGATTAGCCATCGCCTTCAACACAGCAGAGTCTCGTATGCCCAACTGCTGCAAATGCTCTGACAAACGTTGAGCTTGATAATGTCCCATCTACGATCCTTTCAACCACTTATTCATACTAGGCAGAGACTCATGCGCAGTCAGGTCTACTTGTAGAGGTGTGATAGAGATCTTTTTCTGCTCAAGTGCATAAAAGTCAGTGCCAATTCCTGCATCTTGCTCTTTACCCGGAGGACCAAGCCAGTAGATCTGCTTTCCCCTAGGATCGAGTTGCTTAATCATGTTTTCTGCATGATGCCTCGCGCCTAAGCGAGTGACCTTAATGTCACCGAGGTCTTCCCAGGCAACATCAGGAATATTTACGTTAAGCAGTCTATTGGTTGGTATAGGTTGACGCTGGTGCTGCTCCACCAACTGGCGCGCTATCTTAGCCGCGGTATTAAAATGTGTGTTTCCAACCAAAGACAATGCAATAGATTGCACGCCAAGAAAGTGCCCTTCCATTGCCGCTGCAACGGTTCCAGAATACAGCACATCATCACCTAGGTTTGCACCATGGTTGATACCACTCAATACCAAGTCTGGATAATCGTCTTTCATTAGCTCATTCAAGGCAAAGTGCACGCAGTCCGTTGGCGTTCCCTGCACGGAATGAACATTAGGGGCAATCTCATTCACCCTAAGAGGATTTTCCAACGTCAGTGAGTTTGACGCGCCGCTGCGGTTTCTGTCTGGTGCCACAATGATTACGTCTGCAATCTGTTTTAGCTCCTCAGCTAGAACTCGAATACCTTCGGCATGTACGCCATCATCATTACTTAAAAGAATCTTCATTAAACTTAGGTACTCTTAATCAAACGAACGTTCGAAAGGAATCTCTTCAATTACCTCTCGCATGATAGAGGTAGCGAAACAGCCTGAATCCAGCCAGAATTTCACTACTACTTCATCGTTACTGCTTTCCCAACTCAGTTGCTCAGGTAGCAATTTAATGGCTCTGCGGTCATGACGCATGCGATTGCCGCGGATCAAAGCCATTAGATCGGGTTCTGCATCTACAGCAGCCTGCTCTATCTCTAGTGCAGTGTCTAAGGTTGGCAGTGCATTATCACCGGCTAAAGCTGCGGTAACTTCACCCGACTCAGAGAGCACATCACCAGCAATAACTGAGTCAAAACACTCTTGGTTTAGGCGCTCAGAGACAATCTGATTAAAGATCCATGAGCGTGCTGTTGAGAGATATAAGCTACGTTTGTTTTGATTTCGAGTGCGAACGTTATCTCGGCCCCAGCGACGAGCTTCATCAAGGTTGTTGCCGTTGTTTCCAAAGCGCTGTGCACCAAAGTAATTTGGCACACCACTTTCTAAAATAGCCTGCAAGCGTGCTTCAACTGCCACTACGTCCGTCACTTCACTTAAGGTGAGCTCGAAAAAATTCCCCTTTAAATCACCAGGGCGAAGTTTCTTGTTGTGCCTAGTTATTTCTAAGATCTCGACACTTGGATGCATTTTTGTAAATAGTGCGAAATCCAAGTCATCGCTTTTTGGAAGGTGCACACTTAGCCATTGCTCAGTGACAGCATGGCGGTCTTTCAAGCCAGCCCAACTAACGTCTTTAGACTTAACGCCACAGAATTTAGCTAACTCATTTGCTACAAAACTGGTGTTCTCGCCAGTTTTGCGAACACGTAACATCAAATGCTCGCCAGTGCCTAATAACTCAAAGCCAAGATCTTCTTTCACTACAAAATGTTCAGCTTTAGCTTTAAGTTTGGCTTTAGCGGTTGGCTTACCGTGTTGGTAAGCAAGATTTGATAGTATGTCACTCATAGTCTGGAGTGCGCCTCTAGTTAGAATGTTGAATCAGAACCACGGCTTCCACCGCGATCCCTTCTTTACGTCCGGTAAAGCCCAAACGCTCTGTTGTTGTTGCTTTTACGTTGACGTTGCCAAGCTCAGTCTGCAGGTCTTGCGCAATCGCTTCTCGCATACTTTGAATATGCGGCGCCATTTTAGGCGCTTGTGCCATGATAGTGACATCGAGATTGCCCAGTACATACCCAAGCTCTTGCACACGTCGGTATACATCTTTGAGTAACTCGCGGCTGTTTGCGCCTTTCCACTTATCATCCGTATCAGGAAAGTGATGGCCAATATCTCCCGCTGCAATAGCGCCAAGCAATGCGTCGCATACGGCATGTAGCGCCACATCACCATCAGAGTGAGCAACTAGGCCTTGTTCATAAGGAACAGCAACACCGCCTATGATAACGGGGCCTTCGCCGCCAAATTTGTGTACATCAAAGCCGTGTCCAATACGGATCATAACTGCTCCTGAATCGTAGGTCTTAAATAGAATTCAGCCAAGGCTAAATCCTCTGGCTGGGTTACCTTGAGGTTATCCGCGCGTCCTTCAACAAGAAGTGGTGATAGCCCTATCAGCTCCATACAGGAGGCTTCGTCAGTCACTTGAGAGTGATTATTCAAAGCCGACTGCAGGGCTTGCTGCAGTGGATAGCAGCGGAACATTTGCGGCGTTAAGGCATGCCAAAGGTTCACGCGATCGACGGTGTTTTTGATCTCGTTAGCCTGCGATGAACGCTTCATGGTATCGCGCACCTTTGCCGCCAAAATAGCGCCCACTTGATGTTTGCGCCCGTGTTCAATGAGCGTTGTGATATCCTCATGATTCACATTCGGTCTTGCAGCATCATGCACCAACACCCACTCTTGATAGTCTTGTTGTTTGAGATAATCCAAAGCATTCAATACTGAGTCGCAACGCTCTTTTCCACCTGCAACACGAGTCACTAGTGGGTGGTTCGCGATAGTCGTCTCAGAGAAATATTCATCCTCTGCACTCACAGCAATCACTACCTCAGAAATGGCAGGGTGCGATAGCAGTTTTTCTACTGTGTGTTCTAAGATAGTTTTTCCGTGCAGCATGAGATACTGCTTCGGTCGATCTGCCTGCATTCGACTGCCAACACCGGCAGCAGGGACAATAGCGATATATTTATTCAAGTTGAGAACCGGTTATACAAAATTAGTCCGAATCGATAATACGGTAGAAGGTTTCACCTTCTTTCACCATTCCGAGTTCATGGCGAGCTCGCTCTTCGATGGCATCAAGTCCTTGTCTTAGGTCGTCAATCTCAGCAAACATCTCATCGTTGCGCTTGCGTAGCTCCGAGTTCACTGAGCTTTGAATTGCAATCTCATCTTGAACCTGGCGATAATCGTTAACGCCATTTTTACCGGCCCACAGCTTTGCTTGCATCAGCACCAGTAAACCAAACAGCAATACGGAAAATACACGCACGAAAGAATCCTTCTCTAATAACTGACTCTCATAGCCTTTCAGCCCAAGAACCCGGCTAACCTTAGTTAGTTAATATTTATAACATATTCGTGTAATAGACGACACGCATCAAACTTAATGACAAGAAAAATACAAAAAAAAACACCCCGCAAACGCGAGGTGTTTATGATTTAAAGCTAACAGCCGAAAGCTATAAGCTTCAAGCTAAGCTAATAATTAAGCTTGGCCTTTAACTTCTTTAAGACCGTTGTAAGGTGCACGCTCACCTAGAGCTTCTTCGATGCGAAGAAGTTGGTTGTACTTAGCAACACGGTCAGAACGGCTCATAGAACCAGTTTTGATTTGGCCTGCAGCAGTACCTACCGCTAGATCAGCGATAGTTGCGTCTTCAGTTTCGCCAGAACGGTGAGAGATAACTGCTGTGAAACCAGCATCTTTAGCCATCTTGATTGCAGCTAGAGTCTCTGAAAGTGAACCGATTTGGTTGAACTTGATTAGGATTGAGTTAGTGATGCCTTCTTCAATACCACGAGCTAGAATCTTAGTGTTTGTAACGAATAGATCGTCACCAACTAGTTGAAGCTTGTCGCCTAGAAGTTCAGTTTGGTGCTTGAAGCCAGCCCAATCTGATTCGTCAAGACCGTCTTCGATAGATACGATTGGGTATTGGTTAGCAAGGTCTTGCAGGTAGAAGTTAAATTCTTCAGAAGTGAAGATTTTGCCTTCGCCTTTCATGTTGTACTTGCCAGTTTCTTTGTCGAAGAACTCAGAAGCAGCACAGTCCATAGCAAGAGTAACGTCTTTACCTAGTACGTAACCAGCAGCTTCTACAGCTTCTTGGATAGCAGCTAGAGCAGCAGCGTTAGACTCAAGGTTAGGAGCGAAGCCACCTTCATCACCAACTGCAGTGCTTAGGCCTTTTGCCTTAAGAACTTTAGCTAGGTTGTGGAATACTTCAGCGCCGATACGTAGAGCTTCTTTAAGAGTTTTAGCACCAACTGGTTGGATCATGAACTCTTGGATGTCAACGTTGTTATCAGCGTGCTCGCCACCGTTGATGATGTTCATCATTGGTAGAGGCATAGAGAATTGACCTGGAGTGCCGTTTAGCTCAGCGATGTGCTCAAAAAGAGGCATGCCTTTAGCTGCAGCAGCTGCTTTTGCGTTAGCAAGAGAAACAGCAAGGATTGCGTTAGCACCGAACTTAGACTTATTTTCAGTACCGTCTAGGTCGATCATCACTTGGTCGATAGCAACTTGGTCTTTAGCGTCTTTGCCAGCTAGAGCAGTAGCGATTTCGCCGTTTACAGCGTCAACAGCTTTAAGAACACCTTTACCTAGGAAACGTGCTTTGTCGCCGTCACGTAGCTCAAGAGCTTCGCGAGAACCAGTAGATGCGCCAGATGGTGCAGCAGCCATACCTACGAAACCGCCTTCTAGGTGTACTTCAGCTTCTACAGTTGGGTTACCACGTGAGTCGATAATTTCACGACCTAGAACTTTAACGATCTTAGACATTAAATGTTTCCTCTTATAATCAAAAAAATGTCAATTTTAAGGGGTGCTATACATCTCCGCTCAACACCCCTGCATTCCTTTACTTGTCGAATTCACCGCGTTGGAATTGACCAGCCGCTTTAACGAAACCAGCGAATAATGGGTGCCCATCACGTGGTGTCGAAGTGAATTCTGGGTGGAACTGAGCCGCCACGAACCAAGGGTGCGCAGGGTTCTCGATAACTTCCACCAATTTTTTGTCTGCTGATAGACCTGATACTTTAAGACCAGCTTTCTCGATCAACGGACGTAAATTGTTGTTCACCTCATAACGGTGACGGTGACGCTCGTGGATCTTAGCGCTGCCGTAGAGTTCATAGGCTTTAGTGCCCTTCTCTAGGTGACATAGCTGAGAGCCAAGGCGCATTGTACCACCAAGGTCAGAGGTTTCGGTACGCTCTTCAACGTTACCTTCTTTATCAACCCATTCGGTGATCAAGCCTACCACAGGGTTTGGTGTTTCTTTGTTAAATTCTGTTGAATGCGCATCAGCGAGGTTAGCAACATTTCGCGCGAATTCAATCAGCGCTACCTGCATACCAAGGCAGATACCTAGGTACGGGATGTTGTTCTCACGAGCGTATTGTGCAGCACGAATCTTACCTTCAACACCACGGTCGCCAAAGCCACCTGGTACTAGAATTGCATCTAAACCAGCAAGTGCTTCTTCGCCCTTGCTCTCAACATCTTGAGAGTCCACATACTTAATGTGGACGTTGAGACGGTTTTTCAACCCTGCATGCTTCAATGCTTCGTTCACAGACTTATAAGCATCTGGTAGTTCGATGTATTTACCGACCATACCGATGACCACTTCACCTGTTGGGTTTGCTTCTTCGTAGATTACTTGTTCCCACTCAGACAAGTCTGCTTCTGGCGCATTAATGCCGAAACGAGTACAAACTAGATCGTCTAGACCTTGTGCCTTGATAAGCTGAGGGATCTTGTAGATAGAATCTACGTCTTTCATTGAGATAACTGCTTTCTCTTGTACGTTACAGAACAAAGCAATTTTCTTGCGCTCGTTTGCAGGAACCATACGGTCACTGCGACAAACAAGAATATCAGGTTGGATACCAATCGAAAGCAACTCTTTCACTGAGTGCTGGGTTGGTTTTGTTTTCACTTCGCCCGCTGCCGCTAGGTAAGGTACCAGCGTTAGGTGCATGAACATAGCGCGTTCACGGCCTAGTTCAACAGCTAGCTGACGAATCGCTTCCATAAATGGTAGTGATTCGATATCGCCCACGGTGCCACCGACTTCAACGATCGCTACATCATGGCCTTCAGAGCCCGCGATTACACGGTCTTTGATAGCGTTAGTGATGTGAGGGATAACCTGAATGGTCGCGCCTAGGTAGTCGCCACGACGCTCTGCTGCTAGAACGTCTGAATAAACACGACCCGCTGTAAAGTTGTTACGCTTAGTCATCTTGGTGCGAATGAATCGCTCATAGTGACCAAGGTCAAGGTCAGTTTCAGCGCCATCTTCCGTGACAAACACTTCACCATGCTGAGTTGGGCTCATTGTACCCGGATCAACGTTGATGTAAGGGTCAAGCTTCATCATGGTCACTTTAAGACCACGAGCTTCTAAAATAGCCGCAAGAGATGCTGCTGCAATACCTTTACCGAGTGAGGAAACAACCCCGCCAGTAACAAAAATGTAATTTGTCGTCATGTTTAACCTGAAATTGGTTGAATGAGGGAAATGGATATCTTCTGGACGGGATGCAAATATACCAGAAGCCCTTTATCGCCACAACGTGAAACTTATCACAGGCATTTTTTTTATTTTTTGCTTCAAATCAATTCAATCTTCTAAAGCCAATTTTACTTCCGCTCATCTTGTTTTACTAAATCCCACAAAGAATCAAGATACTCAAGGTCACAATCATCTAGCTTGCGACCTTGTTCTTGAACCTTTTTTTCTACTGCTCTAAAGCGTCTTTCAAATTTGTTGTTTGCCTTGCCCAGAGCGACCTCTGGGTTGCAATTTAGGTGCCTAACTAGGTTCACTGTAGCGAACAAAAGATCACCCAATTCATCCTCGACTTTCTCTTGCACAACAGTTACTTGCAAGGCTTCATCGAGCACCTCTTGCACCTCTTCATGCACCTTGTCTACCACAGGCCCTATGGTGTCCCAATCAAAGCCATGTTTAGCACAACGTTTTTGAATTTTGTTGGCACGACTCAGTGCAGGTAAAGACTTAGGTACAGAGTCTAGAATACTTTTTTCAACATTGCCCGAACGAGCTTTCTCTTTCGCTTTTTCGGCTTCCCAGTTGTCATTTATTTCTTGTTCATTGGCAAACTTCTCGTCAGAAAAAACATGCGGATGACGGCGCATAAGTTTTTCATTGAGCACTTCTAGCACATCTTCAAAATCAAACAGTTGCTGCTCTTTTGCCATTTGCGAGTAGAAAATCACTTGAAAAAGTAGGTCGCCCAGCTCTTCTTTTAGATTATCCCAGTCTTGATTTTGAATGGCATCGACCACTTCATAAGTTTCTTCAATGGTATGGGGAACGATAGTGTCAAAGCTCTGCTTTTTGTCCCATGGGCAACCCTGTTCAGGGTCACGGAGCGTGGCCATTATGGATAGCAATTGTTCGATGGAGTTTGAAGCTGACATAATATTTCCAATTCACATTCAAAAAAGAAAGCCCCTTTTCAGGGGCTTGTTAGATGGGTTAGCCAAGACGTTTGACGGAGATAACGTCTTTGATCTGCTCGATTCGAGATTGAACCCGAGAGCTAATTTCAACACTGTTCACTTGAACATCGAGATCCATAATCGACATTTGGCGCTTGTGATCGGTGCGTGAACGCATACTCGCTACCTTGAGCTTTTCGTTAGTAATCAAGGTAGTAATGTCCTTTAACAGACCTGTGCGCTCTAGCGCTTCCACTCTCAAGGTCAGAATAAACGAGCCAACAAAACCACTTCCCCATACCGTATCTATGATTCGTTCTGGGGCATGATGCCTTAGCTCGTTGAGTTGGTCACAATCACTGCGATGCACAGAGATACCGCGACCTTGTGTAATGTAACCACTGATTCGGTCACCCGGTATCGGCTGACAACAGCGCGCCAAGTGGGTCATGAGATTATCAACCCCTTCAACCACCACCGCGTCTTTGTGTGGCTTGCTCTCAATCGGCGCTGTCGAGTCTACACTCTTAAGCTTTTCAAGGGCTTGCTTATCTTCCTCTTCCGCTGTTGGCTTGTTGACTAGGGCATTGATGTGATTAACCACTTGGTTAATACGCAAGTCACCACTGCCGATCCCAGCATACAACTCATCAGCTGAATTGACGTTAAAGCGTTTCAAGGCGTAGAGGTCAGCGTCTTTTAAATTAGCGCCAATCTTAGCCAGTTCAACTTCTAGGATCTCTTTACCCGCATCGATGTTCTTCTCTCGACTTTGTTTTCTAAACCAAGCATTTATCTTGGCACGAGCGCGGCTTGAGTGAACAAAACCTAATGATGGGTTTAGCCAATCTCGAGAGGGATTTGGCTCTTTTTGCGTGATGATCTCAACCTGATCGCCCATTTCCAATTGATGGGTAAACGGTACGATTCTTCCTGCGACCTTAGCGCCAATACAACGGTGCCCTACCTCAGAGTGAATGTGGTAAGCAAAGTCGAGAGGCGTCGCCCCCATCGGCAGGTCGACTACATCACCACGAGGGGTAAAGGCATAAACGCGATCATCAAACACTTGAGAGCGCAACTCGTCCAGCATCTCACCGGAATCCGACATCTCTTCTTGCCAATCAAGCAGTTTGCGCAGCCAAGTAATCTTCTCATCGTAGCCACTGCGACCACCTGAACTGCCCTCTTTGTATTTCCAGTGGGCCGCGACACCAAGCTCAGAGTCTTCATGCATTTGCTTGGTACGGATTTGAATCTCTATGGTTTTGCCTTCAGGCCCAAGCACAACGGTATGAATAGATTGATAGCCGTTAGGTTTTGGGTTCGCGACATAGTCATCGAACTCACCGGGAAGGTGCTTATATTTGGTGTGTACGATGCCTAGAGCGCCGTAACAATCTTGCAGTTGGTCAGCAATGATTCGCACTGCACGCACATCAAAAAGCTCATCAAAGGCGAGCTTTTTCTTCTGCATCTTACGCCAGATACTAAAGATGTGTTTCGGACGACCACTTACCTCAGCATTAATATTGGTGCGCTTCATTTCTGATCCGAGATCATCAACAAATTCGGTGATGTAGCGCTCGCGGTCTATGCGTCGTTCAGCTAATTGCTTGGCAATTTTTTTATAGGTAGTCGGATTTTGATAGCGAAACGCGTAGTCTTCGATTTCCCATTTTAGCTGACCAATACCCAGGCGATTAGCAAGCGGTGCATAGATGTTGGCACACTCTTTAGCAACGGCTTGGCGCACTTCATCTGGGGCGTTTTTCACTTCACGTAAATTACAGATCCGCTCGGCGAGCTTAATGATGACACAGCGGAAATCATCCACCATAGCCAGCAACATGCGTCTAACGTTATCAATCTGGGAAGAAGCGCTACTGCTCTCTAAGGAGGCGTTTAGTTGGCCAATGGCGGCCATCTCTTCAACGCCTTCGATCAATTTCATGATCTCTTGGCCGTAACGCTCTTTAAGCTCTTCGGTGTCAAATAAACCACTAGAGACAACTGGGAATAATTGCGCTGCAAGCAGGGTCGCTCTATCCATAGATAGAGTGATCAATATTTCGATCATCTCACGCCCACGCCATAGCAATAATTCCTTTTGCTCATGACTTGCTAGCATCTCTTCACAATCGATGTACAGCTTGCGCAGCTTGTTCTCGGTTTTTTGCCCTTGCTTTAGACTGCCTATCCAGCCATCAAGGTTAAACTCTTCATCCTTTTTTATGTGCGCACTGCGTACCGCAACCATATTTCGTCCCTAAATAACTATGATTTTACTCTCGTACATTTCTTGCAACAGTATACCCCTAGGGCGATTCAGCTGTTTAGCAAAATTTGGAAATTTGCGTCATTTCTCAAATAACACCATGGATTCTAGATGCCCAGTATGTGGGAACATATCTAAAATTCTCATTTTCACCACCTTATAGCCTTGCTCAAGTAAAGATTCACTATCACGGGCTAGAGTCGCAGGGTTACAAGATACATACACGATGCGCGAAGCCTCAAATGAAGAGAGCTTTTCCACCACACCCGCAGCGCCCGCTCTGGCAGGATCCAGAAGGATTTTATCAAAGCGCTCCGTTGCCCAGCCTTCCTTTCCGGTAAGCTCTGCAAGGTTAGCTTGATAAAATTCAGCCGTATCTATGCCCAGCGTCTTCGCATTGTCACTCGCTCTAGAGACCATCTCATCGACCCCCTCAATGCCAACCACCGCTTTTGCCTTAGCACTGAGTGGGAAGGTAAAGTTGCCAACGCCACTGAACAGATCCAGCACTCTTTCATTCTCGTTCACATCAAGCCATTCGATAGCTTGAGAAACCATCTGCTGATTCACAGAGCGATTAACCTGAATAAAATCGGTAGGCAAGAAATCCAACTCGAAGCCAGTCTCATCGCACCTTGGTGATTCGCCGCACAGTTTTTTCGGCTTGCTCTGCCCCTCATGAAGATACAAGGTAAGGTTATTCTGCTGGGCAAAATCTAACACTGCTTTGCTGTCTTTCGCTCTTAGTTCAGCACTAGTGCGAAGTAAGATAACCTTAGTATTGTCCGCTTCTACCAGTTCTAGGTGACCAAGAATCTTAGGTTGAGATAACCCTTCTAAGAGAGTCTTCATTTCAGGAAATAGACCGGCAAGAGAATCGGCTAGCACGGGGCACTGACTAACGGTCACTATATTTTTGCTCTGCCCTTCTCTGAAGCCAAAATGTAATTTGCTCTTTTTGGTATCCCACAGCAGGCTAATACGCGCTCTACGACGATAGCTTTTACTATTTCCCACTATCGGCGCTTCTAATTCTTGGTGCGGTGCAACCTTAGACATCACCTTAGAGAAGGCTTGTTGCTTCACCTCTAACTGCTGCTCGTATGGCATATGCTGCAAGGTACACCCACCACATTGCTGAAAGTGCGGGCAAAATGCCGCCACACGCTCATCACTGGCCTTTAATACTTTGATTAATTTAGCCTTTATGAACTTCGCTTTGCTTTCTACAGGCTGACATACCACTTCTTCACCCACCAAGGCTCCAGAAATGAACACCGGCTTTCCTTGGGCGTATGCCATCCCTGCTCCCTGAAAGTCGTATTTTTCGATGGTCAGACTCAAGTGCTTTTGGGTACGGTTGTTATTTTTTTGCGGTTTGTAAAAGTTAGCCATAGAGGTGTGCCTAGTAAGTTTTAACGGTCATGCATCAAGCTTTTGACTGAGTTTTCAGTCTGACAGAGTTCTTGGGAAGCAATTTTAATTTCAATGATTTAGACTTAGGTTCAAGTTTAGGAAACTCAAAAGCCTTTGAAGGCTTATTTTTTCACATCCGGCACATTAATAAAACATGACAAGATACGGACTTCGCGCACGCGTAATAACATTGACTCTCGCCCCAACACTCATCGTTGGGATGTTGTTGAGCGTGTTCTTTACTTCAAATCGATACAACGACCTTGAAGCGCAATTGATCACCGCCGGTACCAACATTGTGGAACCTCTGGCGATTGCCAGTGAATTTGCCATGTTACAGCAAAATCGCGAAGCGGTGAGAAGGCTGATCAGTTACAGCCATCGCAAGCGCTCAGATGTGGTGCGAAGTATCGCAGTATTCGATGCCAATCACGAACTATTTGTTACCTCAAACTTTCATCCTAATTTCCAAAGCCTGATGTTCCCACAATCAGAGCCCATTCCACTGCACAGCACCGTTCAGTTAATTGATACCAAGCTGATTATCAGAACGCCAGTCATCGCCGAGGCCCAATTTGTCGCGCCTCAAGCAGACTCAAAAGAAAGTAATCAAGTGTTGGGCTACATCGCCATAGAGCTGGATCTCTCTAGCTTGAGGCTGCAACAGTATCAAGAGATCGTGGTAGCGCTGGTTGTGATGTTCCTTGGCGTAGGGCTATCCGCCTTTTTCGCCTATCGATTAATGCAAGATATTACTGCGCCGATTACCCACCTCAAAAATAGTGTGGACCGAATTCGACGCGGACAGTTAGACGTACGTATTGAAGGCAAAATGCATGGTGAGCTTAATTCACTGAAGAACGGTATCAATTCCATGGCAATGTCGCTCTCTGAATACCATATAGAGATGCAGCACAGTATCGACCAAGCGACTTCCGATCTTCGTGAAACCTTAGAGCAGTTGGAGATCCAAAACGTTGAGCTGGATATTGCTAAGAAACGCGCTCAAGAAGCCGCGCGCGTGAAGTCTGAGTTCTTAGCCAATATGTCACACGAATTAAGAACACCGCTCAATGGCGTGATCGGCTTTACTCGTCAAATGCTCAAGACCAATTTGTCGCATAGCCAAACCGATTACCTGTTAACTATCGAGCGTTCAGCCAACAATTTACTTAGCATTATCAATGACATCTTAGACTTCTCTAAACTTGAGGCGGGTAAACTGCTTCTAGAAAATATCCCATTTGATTTCCAAGAATCTCTGGAAGAAGTGGTCAATCTGCAGGCCCCAAGTGCGCACGAAAAAGGACTCGAGTTAACCCTGAAGATCGACCCTAAGATCCCGGCTGGGGTGGTAGGCGATTCATTACGCATTCAGCAAGTACTGACTAACTTAGTGGGTAATGCAGTTAAATTTACCGAACGCGGCAACATTGACGTCAGCATTGAACTTCGAACACAAAAAGAAGATCAAGTTGAGATCCAGTTTATGGTCAAAGATAGCGGTATCGGTATCTCTGAGCGCCAGCAAGCCCAACTGTTCCAAGCATTTAGCCAAGCGGATGCCAGCATCTCAAGACGCTATGGTGGTACAGGTCTTGGCCTTGTCATTACCCAGAAACTGGTGCGCCAAATGGGCGGTGAGATCAGCCTAACCAGTCGTCTGCACCAAGGCTCAACCTTCTGGTTCACTATTCGCCTCAATACCACCGACTTGCCACTTGAACAGATCGATCTTACAGATATTCGTGGCAAGGAAGTGCTGCTAATTGAGCAAAACCTGCAAGCGGCCAATGTACTGCAACAACTGTTAACCCAAGAAAGTATTGTTACTCAGTATCGCTCGGCGATTCCTGAGTCCATTACCCCTCATGATTATATTATCTATAACGTTCCAGTGAATGAGATCATGGGAGAGGCAGAACTGGTCGAGTTTATCTATCAAGCTAAAGCGGTTTGCCCGAACGTTATTATTGGTCTGCCAAGTAATCAGCTAGCCCTATCTGAAACCTTGATGGCTCAGCATTCTGTGACCTGTATTATCAAGCCACTGACACGTACCAAGATCATGCAGGCGATGCTACGCGGCCAAGACAGCAGTGTGCCTATCTACGAAAAACCCGAGCCTCTGTTGCTTGAGAAACTACCACTTAAAGTGATGGCCGTTGACGACAACCCTGCCAACCTAAAACTCATCAGCGCCTTGCTAGATGAACACGTAGAGTCAGTCATAACCTGCTCCAACGGTCAGAGCGCCGTCGACGAGGCCACTCGCACCCACTTTGATTTGATCTTAATGGATATTCAGATGCCAGGGTTAGATGGTGTGGCAGCTTGCCAAGCCATTAAGCAAAAGGCAACCAACAAAGATACGCCTATCATTGCGGTGACTGCTCATGCGATGAGTGGTGAGCGCGATAGATTGCTGCAAGCGGGTATGGACGACTACCTCACCAAACCTATTGAAGAGCGAGTCCTGCTCAAGGTACTCAATCATTGGGGTGGAAACCCAATTGATGAGCCAGTTGCAGTCTCTGCACCAGAAGTAGTCTCTACGCCAAGCAGCGACGTCATCATTGACTGGCGAGCGGCCTTGGCTCAATCCGCTAACAAGGAAGATTTAGCCAAAGAGATGCTGCAGATGCTCGTGGATTACATTCCAGAGGTGAATGAGATTGTGGAGCAAGCAATTGATGAGCAGTTAGGCTCACGAGAAGACCTTATCCACCATATTCATAAACTGCATGGTAGTAGTAGCTATTGTGGTGTCCCTAAGCTTAAGAAGGCCTGTGCGTTGCTCGAACAGATGTTGCGCTCAGGAGAGACCATTGAGGATATTGAGCCTGAGTTGTTAGAGCTTCAAGATGAAATGGAGAAAGTACAAACGACCGCTCGCTTGTACCTACAGGGTTAACACTCGAGAATGACCGTAGCGACGGCGTAGTGCCTTTCATCAGATATTGAAAGGTGAATATGCGCAACGCCAAGCTGCTGGGAAATTTCTTGAGCCTTGCCCGACAGCAGTAGCACCGGTTTGCCCAAGGCGTCATTACTAACGGTAAAGTCTTGGAACGACACACCTTTTGCTATGCCTGTACCTAAAGCCTTAGAGGCGGCTTCTTTGGCGGCAAAGCGTTTGGCTAGAAACTTAGCCTTTGAGGTGAGCTGATGAAACCGCTCCATCTCGACCTCAGTTAGAATGCGCTCAGCAAAACTAACACCGGTGCGATTGAGCGCCTTTTCTACGCGCTCAATCTCTGCAATATCAGTCCCTAAACCAACAATGGCCATTACTTGCGAGCCTGATCCATGATGGCTTTCATGTCAGCGACCGCTTTGTTCAAGCCATCAAATACTGCACGGCCCATAATCGAGTGACCGATGTTGAGCTCATAGATCTCAGGTAATGCCGCAACAGGACCAACATTATGATACGTCAGACCATGTCCCGCATTTACCGTGATGCCTAAGCCTGATGCATAGGTTGCAGCCTCGGCAATAACCTTAAGCTCTTTGTGTTGCTCTTCTTCAGTCTGTGCTTCTGCATAGTGACCCGTGTGAAGCTCAATGAAAGGCGCGCCCGCAGCCTTCGATGCATCAATTTGCTTCGAATTTGGGTCAATAAACAGTGATACCTTGATGCCTGCTGCTGCCAGTTTCTCTGTAGCAGCTTTGATCTTGTCGAACTGACCCACTACGTCTAAACCGCCTTCCGTCGTCAACTCTTCACGCTTTTCAGGAACTAAGCAAACGAACTCTGGCTTAGTCTTAAGGGCAATATCAACCATCTCGTCAGTGACGGCCATTTCAAGGTTCATGCGAGTCTGAATCGTCTCAGCTAGGATGCGAACGTCTCTGTCTAAGATATGGCGACGGTCTTCACGTAGGTGAATGGTGATGCCATCAGCACCTGCACGTTCGGCAATTTCTGCTGCGTGAACTGGATCTGGGTACTTAGTTCCACGCGCATTTCGTAGGGTCGCAATGTGGTCGATATTGACCCCAAGTAAGATTGGATTCATTTTCCGATACTCCGTGTTCGGGGCATAAATAACTCCCGACTTTTTATTGGTTTTCCGCCAAGATAAGGCTTTAAGGCTATACGTGTAAAGCGCTTTGCCGCGCTCAACTGAGATTTTGAGGTAAAACGTCTTTCACTTAAGGCGATCAACTCTTCCCCCATAAAGGTTAGGTTGTCTTTTCGCACCGATGCAATGAAGCCTTGTTGCTCACGGTAACGATAGGTCATCTTAGGGTCTATGGGTTCGCCTGTGCCCGAGCAGTGCATAAAATCAACGCCGTACCCAAGCGCACTCAGCAAAGCGAGCTCAAAGCGGCGCAGTGCGGGTTCTGGGTTATCGGCTTGAGCAAGCTCGGTTAACGCATGCAGATAGTCAATAAACAGCTCAGGATAGGGCACCTCTTGTGCAATCACTCGCACCAAGATTTCATTGATGTACATGGCTGAATAAAGAGTTACTCCACTCAAAGGTAAACCGAGACTAATGGGTTCGGCTTGGCGAAGGGTTTTCATCGAACCGCCTCCCGACCACTTTAGCAGCAAAGGCGTAAAGGGTTGCAGGGCCCCTTTTAATGGTGAGCGCTTGCTTCTGCCGCCTTTACTCAGGATGGTCACACGACCAAATTCCTCAGAAAAGACATCCAAGATCAAGCTAGATTCTGTATAAGGACGACGATGCAATACAAAGCAACGTTGGAAGCCTTCAATTACCGACATAGTATTGATGCCATAAAAAACTCCACGTCTAAGGTGGAGTTTTGAGTTTAATCTTTATAGGTCATCCATGTAGCCCAATGAACGAAGTGCTCGCTCATCGTCAGCCCAACCAGATTTGACCTTAACCCAAGTCTCTAGGTAAACCTTGCGACCAAATAACTCTTCCATATCTAAACGAGCTTCTCGTCCGATGGTTTTTATCTTGTCACCACCCTTACCAATGACCATTTTCTTCTGGCCACTACGCTCAACGAGGATCAGAGCGTTAATGTGGAAACCATCATTATCAGGGTTGTAATCAAAGCGTTCGATTTCCACAGTCACTGAGTATGGTAGCTCGTCACCAGTGAAACGCATTAATTTCTCACGCACGATCTCTGAGGCCATAAAGCGCTGAGAGCGGTCTGTTACGTACTCTTCAGGGAAGTGGTGAGTCGCCTTTGGTAGGAAGTCACGAACGTGCTTGCGCAATACGTCGGTGTTCTTGCCTAGTTTTGCAGAGATAGGCACCACATCAACGAAGTCCATCTTCTGCGTCATCTCTTGCATGTGCTGCATGACAAGGTTGCGGTCTTGTACTTTATCAACCTTATTCACACACAATACAACAGGGAAGTTTGCCGCTCTTAGCTTGTTTAGCACCATCTCATCATCAGCAGTCCAGTGGGTGCCATCGACCAAGAAAAATACCAGGTTTACATCACTCAAGGAACTGTTCGCTGCGCGGTTCATCAAACGGTTGATCGCGCGCTTTTCTTCGATGTGAAGCCCTGGGGTATCCACAAAGATAGCCTGAAAATCACCGTCAGTGTCTACACCCATAATACGGTGACGAGTTGTCTGAGGTTTACGCGAGGTAATCGAGATCTTCTGACCAAGGATATGGTTAAGAAGCGTTGATTTACCTACGTTAGGTCGACCCACAATAGCGATAAAGCCACAGTGTTGGTTGTCCACAGAGGTTGCTTTTTCTTGGTTGTGCGAAGCAAAGTACGCATCAAGGTCGATACCTTGATCTTCTGGCTGATCGTGATTAGACATTAGTTAATTTCTCCAACGCAAGTTCAGCCGCAGCTTGTTCAGCTTTGCGACGACTGGTGCCTTTACCCGTAAAAGGTCTTTCTACACCTGATACTACGCAATCAACGGTAAACTCTTGGTTGTGAGCCTCACCCTTAATCTTAGTTACGTCGTAAGTCGGTAAGGGCTTACGACGACCTTGCAAGAACTCCTGAAGACGTGTCTTAGGGTCTTTTTGCGATACACCAGGTTCTATCGCCTCAAGGCGACTCATGTACCAGCTAAGAACAATCGCTCGCACTGGCTCTGTACCGCTGTCTAGGTATATAGCTCCGATAATGGCTTCTACCCCATCTGCAAGGATAGAGTCACGACGGAATCCGCCACTCTTCAACTCACCTGGACCTAATTTTAAGTAGTCTCCGAGTTCAAATTCACGCGCGAGTTCAGCCAGAGTTTTACCTCTTACCAATGTGGCACGCATTCGACTCATGTCACCCTCGTTTACCTTAGGGAAACGGTGGTACAAATCATCTGTGATGACAAAACTTAAAATTGAATCGCCCAGAAACTCCAGTCGCTCATTATGTTTGCCATTGGCGCTGCGGTGGGTCAGCGCCAAGTTCAGTTTATCTAAGTCATTGAATTTGTATCCAATGCTCTTTTCTAATCTAGCTAATTGAGAAGTCATACTCTCTGATTACTCTATGCCGCCAATGCGGTTTAAACGGATACCGGTTGGAATCCAAGATGGCAGGAAGCTGTCGTCACTGCGATCAAACTCAAAGCTCACCCATATTCCAACTGCTTTACCAACTAGGTTGGCTTCGGGAACAAAGCCCCAATAACGGCTATCTGCGCTGTTATCACGGTTGTCACCCATCATGAAATAATGCCCTTGTGGCACAATCCATTCACGAACACCAGCTCTAGGCTGATACGCCGCTACGTTATCCTGACGCAGTGGATTCACCAATATTTGGTGCTGATGTTCACCCATGGTTTCGTCTAGACGAATCAATGGGATGTTATTTTGTATAAACTCACTTTCCGTATAGTTGATTAGAGGCACTGGCGTACATTGCTTCTCACCACTTGGCTTAATACAAAGTTTCTTATCTTGAGTATAGCGAACCGTATCACCCGGCAAGCCGATTACTCGCTTAATGTAGTCAATGTTTGGTTGAGGTGGGAATTTAAAGACCGCTACGTCACCGCGCTCTGGCTTGCCCGTTTCAACTAACTGGTTGCGCCATACAGGGTCTTTCAAGCCGTAAGAGAATTTCTCAACAACGATGAAGTCACCAATCAGCAAGGTTGGCATCATAGAGCCCGATGGGATCTGAAAGGGTTCGTAGATAAACGAACGCAATACCAACACGAAGGCGATCACAGGGAAAATAGAAACACTGTTCTCAATCCACCATGGCTGATGAGCAATCTTAGCCTTGGTTTTATCGTCCAAACCCGTTGTTTGAGCCTCAACCTCTGCCACCTTGGCCGCTCTTTTCTTTGCCCAAACGAACTTTTCTAGAGCGTAGACAATACCAGTAACCAAAGTCACACAGACTAGGATTAGTGAAAACGTATTAGCCATTGAAATCCCTTAAATTTAACTGTTTCTAAAACAACGAAAGTGAAAGGGTCATTAACCCTTTCACTTTGTAATTCTTACTTAACCATTTTTAATGGTTAGTCTTTGCCTACGTGAAGAATCGCTAGGAAGGCCTCTTGCGGAAGCTCAACGTTACCGATTTGCTTCATACGCTTCTTACCTTCTTTCTGCTTCTTCAAAAGCTTTTTCTTACGACTTATATCACCACCGTAACATTTAGCGATTACGTTTTTACGCAACTGCTTAACGGTTGAACGAGCGATAATATGGTTACCAATTGCAGCCTGAATAGCAATATCAAACATCTGGCGAGGAATGAATTCCTTCATTTTCTCAACCAACTGACGACCGCGTGTTTGCGAGTTGTCTTTATGAGTGATGATAGCCAATGCATCAACGGTATCGCCATTAAGCAATACGTCTACACGCACCATGCTTGACTCTGCGTAGCGGTGGAAATTGTAGTCTAGAGATGCATAACCACGTGATGTTGATTTTAGACGGTCAAAGAAGTCTAGTACCACTTCTGCCATTGGCAGATCGTAAGTAAGAGCAACTTGATTTCCGTGATAAACCATATCAACCTGAATACCACGCTTCTCAACACAAAGGGTAATAACATTACCTAGGTAGTCTGATGGTACTAGGATGTTACAGCGAGCAATAGGCTCACGGATCTCTTCAAGATCATTTACCGCTGGTAACTTCGCTGGACTATCAACGTACAGTAAATCACCACTGGTCTTAACCACTTCGTATACTACCGTTGGTGCCGTAGTAATAAGGTCTAGATCGTATTCACGCTCTAGACGTTCTTGGATAACTTCCATGTGAAGCATACCCAAGAAACCACAGCGGAAGCCAAAGCCTAGCGCGGCTGAACTCTCTGGCTCATAGAACAATGACGCGTCGTTTAGGCTCAATTTACCTAGTGCATCACGGAAGTTTTCGTAATCGTCAGAGGATACAGGGAATAGGCCCGCGTAAACCTGTGGTTTCACTTTTTGGAAACCAGGCAGTGCTTTTTCACAGCCGCCTTTAGCGTGAGTTAGGGTATCGCCTACTGGCGCACCTAGGATGTCTTTAATACCACAAACAACCCAACCTACCTCACCGGTATTCAGTTCTGTTGTATCAAGCTGTTTTGGCGTAAAGATACCGATACGGTCAATGCCCCAAACTTGGCCTGTACTCATTACTTTGATCTTGTCGTTCTTCTTAAGCTTACCGTGTTTTACACGCACTAGAGATACAACGCCAAGATAGTTATCAAACCATGAATCAATGATCAGCGCTTGCAGAGGTCCTTCAGGATCACCTTCTGGCGCTGGAATAGAGCTAACGATGGTCTCAAGAACTTCATCAACACCGACGCCTGTCTTAGCAGAACAGCGAGTTGCTTCCATCGCATCAATACCAACGATCTCTTCGATTTCTTCTGCGACACGCTCAGGATCAGCGGCTGGAAGGTCAATCTTATTCAAGATTGGCACTACCTCTAGATCCATTTCGATTGCGGTATAACAGTTAGCTAGCGTCTGCGCTTCAACGCCCTGGCCTGCATCAACCACCAGCAAAGCACCTTCACAGGCCGCTAGAGAGCGAGAGACTTCATAAGAAAAATCCACGTGTCCTGGAGTATCGATGAAGTTCAGCTGATAGGTTTCCCCATCATTTGCTTTGTAGTCTAGAGTCACACTCTGAGATTTGATCGTGATGCCACGCTCTCTTTCAAGATCCATAGAATCAAGAACTTGCGCTTCCATTTCGCGATCACTAAGGCCTCCACAAACTTGAATCAGGCGATCTGATAAGGTGGATTTACCATGGTCAATGTGGGCAATAATCGAAAAGTTACGAATGTTCTTCATAGTAAGGTGCGGTTAGACTCATACAAAATTGAAAGGGAAAATGATGGTTTTTTCATCATCATTTTGCTCAGGTTGGCAGATTCTACCCAATTTCAGCGCTTGCCGCTATCTTCATTTTACTTCTAATTGTTGGCCTAGGGTACGAATCAGAGTTACTTGTTGTTCTGCATCATGATTAGTTTGTCGGAGTTTGGCTTTCACAACCATCCCACTCAACAAGGCAAAACCGGCTCCAAAGAGTATACTTACCCATTCTTGGCCATTGAACATGGCCTCAGAAATCTCAGCGCCAATCACAGCGCCAAGGAACAAAAACAATAGAGGAACGAGATAGACTAAGGCTGCAGCAGACAGCAAGGCTTTTTCTGGTAGGCCAATCTCTACGATGTCGCCTTCTGAGACCTGTACAGGTGTTGTCAGCGACCAAGCGTGTTGTTTATTGCCAATGGCTTTGGTGACTTGACCTGTGGCACAACTGGATTTAGAGGCGCAGCTGTTGCAACTGGTCTGTTGCTCACAGGATAGATCGACTTTAAAAAGTTTAGCTCGTGAGTTGGGTGACGCTACCTCTGTCACCCTTGTCACTTGAGCCAGTGCGTTCATCATGATCAGTTACCTAATGAAAAGTCACTGATTGTAATATACGTTGCGCAGTACTAGGAGGAATATCTCCCACTACAATTATTTCATGCTGATTCACTACAGCACTTTGCAAAGTACGCCTGCCCTGTCTGACAAGCTGACGCTTCAACGATAAATCATCTTCAGGGGCAACATAGATAGAAAACTGAAACAAGCCATCTGAATAGATCTGGCTCTCTACCATTCGGTCTGAACCAAACAAGGGATGACTTTGCATCTTCTTGCTTTCAAAACCTCTAGGCATCCAATCGGCACTCCAGGAGATCTCATCAACACTACTGTCTGGCAATGTCACCACATCTGGCAGTGTTGCTTGCTCTAAGCTCTTCATGATTGGGATAAGATGATCGGTCACAGAGTAAGACACCGTTCGATATTGCTCTAGGATTTCGCCATCTCTATCAATCAAATCTGCTCGAAGAGGTAGGGCTGATTGTTCATCAATCCACACGATGTACGAATATCGTTGCCCGTCTTTAGGCACAACACGCACAACTTGAGTCGGGGCTCCCGCTTCACGAGCACGACCAACCTTAACAAAGTCGTAGTAGTCTTTTAAACGCTCGGTATCGACACGGAGCATAGGCATTAACGGCGCGACCATTTTATCTGACGCAATCGTGAAAGGGTCGATACCCGGTTCGATATAACTGACTTGATCGCCTCTACGAATCACTTCTCGCACAGGACCACTCAAATACATGAGTTGGGCAAATCGCGTGTCGTTATCATTGGCTTGGCGATAGACCAAAGGCTCAATACTGCTCTTTCGAATCAACACATACGACATCTCATAATTGAGGGTATCGCTAGCATCGCTCATCTTGTGGAGAAGAGCCTCAGCAGGATTATCTTCTGCTAAGGCTAAAGGAGAGGCTGTTAAGCTGAGCAGCGCTAAAGCGCTGGCCAGAAATTTCTTCATTTGACTTCCGTTTCTACGTCAGAGTTCGTTTCGCTATGGTTAAGGCGAAGCTGCAACTCATAGTCTTGCAACACAGTGTTAATGCGGCGACGTTGCTCTGCAATTTGCTCATCCTGTGGCGAAACCTTGTTCGCATCAGTTTTTGCACGCACAGAGTCACGAGTTAAGCTTACTGGCTCAACACTACCCGCCATAGGGATAGTCTGCAGAACAGGAAGGGTTTCCGCTACCTGTGAAGGCTGTCCATCAACACTACCACCGTACTGTTGAACCCCTAGAATGACCGCAAAGGATACACAAGCAGCGACCGCTACTTGACCAAATTGGGTTAGCCATTGAGGGAGGCCTTTTTTAGCCTTAGTCGGCGCAGGTTGCTCTTCGAGCATTGGCTGAACCTTGTTTGAGTGAGCTGGCTCATCTTCAAGGGCAAGGGCCACTCGGCTGGCGATATCCCAGTTAGGGTTATCCGGAGCGTCCCCTCGCATCACATCACCAATCAGATGGTAGTTCTGCCACGTCTGTTGAGCATCCTTCTCATTTTCCACCTCAGAGATCAGGCCGAGGTCTACCGACTCGCCATCCATCAAAGCTGAGATTTTCTCTTTGTTAGACATTACTTTCACCATTGTGATTATCTTCTAACGCTGAAGAAGCGGTTGCATTTTTTTCTCTACCGCTTCTCGAGCTCTAAATATTCGCGAACGAACTGTGCCCACAGGGCAATCCATAACAGCTGCGATCTCTTCATAACTTAATCCATCAAGTTCTCGCAACGTCATAGCGGTTTTCAGGTCTTCTGGTAGTGCTTCAATAGCATTGAAAACTACCTCCTTCAATTCATTCGACAACGTTAAGTTTTCTGGGTTCGATATTTCTTTTAGCGCATTCCCAGTTTCTAAGTATTCGGCGTCTTCTGCGTCTACGTCAGTAGCAGGCGGCCTGCGTCCTAGTGCGACAAGATGATTTTTAGCCGTGTTCACCGCAATGCGATATAGCCAAGTATAAAATGCACTTTCTCCCCTAAAATTAGGGATAGCACGATACGCCTTAATAAAGGTCTCCTGCGCCACATCGGCTACATCGCTTTGATTATTCACGTATCGAGAAATCAAGTTACACACTTTATTCTGATATTTAACTACCAGAAGATTAAAGGCTTGCTTATCTCCATTTTGAATGCGCTCAATCAGTACCTGATCGGTCAACTGCTCGTTCATTCGAGCTTTTACTCCTATGTTCAGCTCTCATCTTCTCAGATATGAGTTTTTTCAGTGCATAATGTATTATTGACAGCACCAATTACTTGAGCACTATTGTGACTCAATCAAAGTACAAAAGTTCATTTTGATTAAGGTTTTTTTAAAACTTAGTCAAAAATGTGATGTACTAGGCGCTTGATAGCCAATTAGAAGCGAACTTCAGTCTAAGGTTAGAACTGTTGATGCAGCGCAATGCTTTGCGCGACAAGTAGTAGTCGAATAGTAGCACCCTAGTACCCGGGTGGGTTAAGAACACGTCAAAAACTATAAAATTAAGCGAGTGTTCGGCTAGGGGTTAATAGTTAGCGCATAGGCTAACAGACAACAAAGGAAACAACGTCTCAATGAATTCAATCTCTCAGCATCAATGTGATGTACTGGTTATAGGTAGCGGTGCAGCTGGGCTATCTTTGGCTCTTCGTGTTGCCAAAAAATCCAAGGTTATCGTATTAAGTAAAAGTCTAAGTCGTGAAGGCGCTACCTTCTACGCACAAGGCGGCATCGCTGCCGTATTCGATGAAGCGGACACTATAGAGTCTCACGTTGATGACACTTTAATTGCCGGCGCTGGCCTTTGTGAAAAAGACAAGGTTCAGTTTATTGCTGAAAACGCCAAAAAGTGTGTCCAATGGCTCATCGATGGCGGTGTTCCATTTGATCAAGAAGAGTCCGACGATGACGATGATACGCCTCGCTATCACTTAACTCGTGAAGGTGGACACAGTCACAGACGTATTTTGCATGCGGCAGATGCCACGGGAATGGCCATGCAAACCTCTCTTCAAGAGAATGTCCTTAACCACCCAAACATTACCGTGTTAGAGCGACATAACGCCGTCGATTTAATCACTGAAGATAAGATTGGTGGTGATGCACAAAAAGTTGTGGGCGCATATGTGTGGAATCGCGATTCAGAACATGTAGAGACGATCGCAGCTAAGTTTGTCGTGCTGGCGACAGGTGGCGCTTCGAAGGTGTATCAATACACCAGTAACCCTGATGTGTCTTCTGGCGATGGTATAGCCATGGCATGGCGCGCAGGATGCCGTGTTTCGAACCTTGAATTCAATCAATTCCATCCAACGTGTTTATTCCACCCTGAAGCGCGAAACTTCTTATTGACCGAAGCGCTTCGCGGTGAAGGGGCGTACCTTCTAAGACCTGACGGTTCGCGCTTTATGCCGGACTTTGACTCTCGCGAAGAGTTGGCACCACGCGATATCGTTGCTCGCGCTATAGACTTTGAAATGAAACGCCTAGGTGCCGATTGCATGTACCTCGATATCAGCCATAAATCCGCTGATTTCATCACTAAGCACTTCCCTACAATTCACATGCGTTTGCAAGACCTTGGACTTGATATGACCAAGGAACCCATCCCGATTGTTCCTGCAGCACACTACACTTGTGGTGGTGTAATGGTGACCCCAGAAGGCCAGACAGACGTTAAGCAGTTGTATGCCATAGGCGAGGTAAGCTATACCGGATTGCACGGCGCAAACCGCATGGCGTCGAACTCTTTACTTGAGTGTGTGGTGTATGCATGGTCTGCAGCGAAGAGCATTCTTAAGCAACTGGACCAAGCTGAAATGCCCGATAACTTGCCATGCTGGGATGAGAGTCAGGTATGTAACTCTGATGAAGAAGTTATCCTTCAACACAATTGGCATGAGCTAAGGCTGTTCATGTGGGATTACATGGGCATAGTCCGCACCGACAAGAGGCTTGAGCGCGCCCTGCGACGCATTCAGCTCCTGCAACAAGAAGTAAACGACTACTACAGCAACTTCCGCGTCTCAAACAACCTACTTGAGTTACGTAACCTGTTGCAAGTCGCGGATCTGATGGTTCGCTGTGCGATGGAGCGAAAAGAGAGTCGAGGCCTGCACTACACCCTGGACTACCCAGAGATGCTAGAAGAAGCTAAGCCGACCATCTTGGTGCCTAACCGTTCAGATAAAAGCTACCCAAACTGATCAAAACACTCTCATTTAGAGTAAAGACTAAAAAGGCGCTCATTGAATGAGCGCCTTTTCTATAAATGCTGTTCGTGCCGCGAGCTTAAGAGCGAACCTTACTCAGGTTATGCGCAACGACTTTATCAATCATCGAAGCTAAAGCTAAGTTTTCACTGCGACCATGACCCATCACCCAAGTAAATAGATCCGGATCATCACACTCTAATAGCGCTACAAAATCCTTCTTTTCTTGGTCGGTCAGCCCGTCAAAGCATTCTTCAAAGAAGGGCATAATAACAACGTCCAACTCCAACATACCGCGTCGACACGCCCATTTAATACGTGCTTTTTGCTCTGGTGTGTACATGCGTTACCTCAAAAATAAATCATTCCTTTTGCCCGAGTGTACCAGTCCCGCCAAACTGTAACTATTAGCTTAATCACAGCTTGCAGCTTACATCCGATGATTTATCGACCTTAGGGTTGAAATTGCATCCTTAGACATACACATCAATAGTGATTACCATATACCCAACGACTTAGCTCAAGGAATCACTATGAGTGCAACATCTTCTGTTTCTTTACACTTGCCTTCACTCGCATGGACTTCACTCTCTGACTGGCAAGCTATCGCAGTAACCGGTGCGGACAGCAAATCTTATCTTCAGGGTCAGGTAACCTGTGATGTCGTCCAATTGGACGCTGAGCGTTCTACCTTAGGTGCTCACTGCGATGCTAAAGGGAAAATGTGGAGCCTGTTTCGACTGTTTCATCACAATCAAGGTTACGCCTTATGGCAGCATAAGTCGGGTATTGAAACCGCCCTACAAGAAATAAAAAAGTATTCGGTTTTTTCAAAGGTAGACCTTGAGCTGTCATCGCAAATCAGTATTGGTGTGCTCGGCGAACAAGCTGACAGCTTTATCGACTCTATTACTGACGGACAAGGGGATGTGCGTTCTATCGCTTCTGGCAGCGCGATAAAAATTGATTCGCAGCGCTGGCTATTGCTGGTTAATGAAGATGAACTCGAAAGTCTAAAGCCACAGTTGCAAAACGCCGAAGAGATCAGCGCTGACGCGTGGGACTATGTTGATGTGGTTAATGGTATCCCTCGAGTGATTCAATCTCAGCAAAACACCCATATTCCTCAAACATTGAACCTGCAAGCACTCGACGGCATTAACTTTGAAAAAGGCTGTTACACCGGTCAGGAAACCGTTGCCAGAGCCAAGTATCGCGGGACAAACAAAAAAGTCATGCGCTTACTGCAAGGCACAGCAAACAAGAACGCTGCCTTCACCTTTGAGCGTCAAGTGGGCGAAAACTGGCGTGGTGCCGGTGAAGCGATCGCGCAATATCGCAACCAACAGGGTGAGGCTTTGGCATTGATTGTCCTTAACAAGGACATTGAGTTTGATACTCAGTTTAGACTGGCTGGAGACACCACTAACACTTGGTCTTTGGTGGAACTGCCCTACGATATCGAACAGTAAATGCTAGAAACTGCGGTCACCCAGTTTTTACAAAGGAATGGAGTGGGTTTCACTATGTTGCCCCACTCTACTCCTGCTATCTCTATTGGCGATGCAGCCAAACAGCGGGGTATCTCCTCGCACATCATGTTAAAAACGGTGTTGCTGAGAGATATGGGCGGTAAGCTTTTCTTGGCGTGTATACCTGGAGATCAGCAAGTCGATCCTAAAAAGGTTCGCGCACACTTCAACTGCCGGCGTACAACCTGCGTCAATGCAGAGGAGGTGGTTCATATCACTGGCTTTAAGCCAGGCACTTTAACCCCACTAATACTCCCTGAATCGATTACGACGATCTTCGATCACTCTGTTTTGCAGCTCGCAGAAGTCACTATCAGCAGTGGTAGCGATATGGCTGGGATCATGCTTCGCACAGAGGACGTTCTGAAATTTTGTAAGCCTCAGTTTTCACACATCACAAAAGCTATTAACACCCCATAAATCCACATTCCCTCCCAGCACATTAACACTTAGTTACACCTATAATTCTACTGGTTAGAACTTTTTCAGCAATTTCACGGTCTATATGAAGGTAAATGCAGTTTATAGGCGACAAAGTCAGTACTTAAACCTATACAAACCTAGATGGACACCATTTAAATCTGAGCTAAATCGCAAAATCAGTTTAAAACATCAGATCAGATGAGCGTTCTGTTTATTAATCCAGTTGCATCACAATTTCGTAGAAACAAATAACCTATAATCGTTCTCGCCATGGAGGCAGAGAATAAATAAAAATTAGAAAGGGTTCAGAAATGAGACTGTTTAAGCGTTATGTTCCTAGCATGATTGCAAAACACGTAAGTAGACTATTCAAGGGAAGAATTTATATTTACGGCGTCGGTAAGTTTGAGTTTGATAACGGGAAGTTAATCCTTCCTCATCACGCTGAAGAACGTCACTTCAAAACAGTAAAAGAAGTGAACGTCGAAGTGAAAAGACTGCGAGCTTGCTACATTTAGTTGGCTAAAATAAAGGAGGCTCTCGCCTCCTTTTTTTTATTTCAATTTTTGCTATTTGGCTAGCCTAGGAAGGTCTCCCTTCAAGCCTAAAGCATGCTTCATTACTTCATTCTTTACGCCCGGTAATGTCCCAGCAAGATTCATCCCTACGCCGCGCAGTAATTTCTTTAACGGATCGCCTCCGTTAAACAACTCTTTAAAGCCCTGCATACTAGAGATCATCTTCACCGCTTCAGTTTTTCTCCAGCGCTCAAAATGACGCAAATTGGCGTAATCACCAATATCTTTGCCTGTGTTCCAGTATTGTTCGATTTCTTGGGCCAAGGTTGCTGCATCAAGAAGGCCTAAGTTAACGCCTTGTCCTGCCAGAGGGTGGATCGTATGCGCCGCATCACCTATCAGAGCCACTCTGTTCTTTGCAAAGTCTCGTGCATAGCGCATCTTTAAAGGAATGGCTTGTCTGGTGGTTAAGTGCTTCACCTGCCCCAAACGCATATCAAAATCGACTGCTAATTGCTTGCAGAAGTCTTCCTCTGACAGCGCCATTAACTGCTGAGCTTTATCTGTAGTTTGTGACCAAACGATAGAGCACAGATTCGGTTCATGAAGAGGTAAGAAGGCTAATGGGCCGGTTTCGGTAAAGACCTGTCTTGCTATACCATTATGGGGCTCCGCCATTGTCACATTGGTCACGATGGCAGTGTGGTCATAGTCCCACTCAGTCAACGGGAAGTCTTGCTGTTGGCGCACCCATGAGTTCGCTCCATCAGCGGCAACCACAAGCTTGGCGGTCAAATTCTGGCCATTATCAAGGGTTAACCACGCCTCTCTTTCTCCTACCGCTAAGTTAGAGCACTTATTCGGTTGGAAGAGAGTGACGTTTGGCAATTGCTTCACTTGTTCAACAAGGAAGTGCTGGATAATCTGATTCTCAACAATATACCCAAGGTTCGTTTCATGCAGCTCTTTGGCCGAGAAGTCTATCTTGGCAAAGGTATCTTTTTCCCATACTTGCATGGCTGAATAGGCGGTGCAGCGATGATGAGCAATACCCTCCCAAGCGCCCAGTCTTGCTAGAATTTTTTCACTGGCACGGCTCAATGCTGATACGCGAGAAGTGGCTAATGGAGTAATTTCGTTGGGCTCGTTGCTTTCAATAATCGCAATTCGAATATCGGTTTCTTTTAAGGCCAGGGCAAGCGTCAATCCAACCATGCCGCCACCAACAATCACCAAATCTACATTTTTCATCATTCTGTGTTCTACACCAGTCCTAGGCTACGATTTTTAACCGGGCCTTGCATGGAGGGGGCTATATCAAAAATAGCGAGCCCTAGATTTCGAGCGACCACCATAGGCAGCCATTCATTTGAAAATATTCTTACCAAAGAAGAGGTCATAGTGCAGGTCGCTTCGCGATCTTGTTCACGAAGGCGCTTAAACTCCGCCAAACAAGCATACTCACCACTATCTGTGTATTTAGTAGCGACATCAACCAGTGTTGCTACATCGCGAATACCAAGGTTAAACCCCTGCCCTGCTATGGGATGAAGCGTCTGAGCCGCATTGCCGACAAACGCCACGCGGTGATGAGTCAGGCGATCTCTTTTGTGTAGCATCAAAGGATAACTGGCAAGGCTTCCCACTTTCTTAAAGCGACCTAAGCGCCAGCCAAACTCTTGTTGTAGTTCAGATAAAAATTGCTCTTCATTCCAAGATAAAGCCTGCTGCAACATAGACTCTGTCATGCACCACACCAATGACATACGATTGTCTGTCATTGGTAATAACGCCACAGGGCCATGAGACGTAAAGCGTTCATAGGCTCGATTGTGATGCGGTTGTTCAAGTTCAATATTTGCTATCAACGCATGCTGCTCGAAATCATCCACAGATTTGGACACATTGATAAGCTCAGCCACTTTGGAATTTGCACCATCCGCCGCTACGACAAGCTTTGCACTCAGCGTTGTTCCTGAGCGAAGAATCGCTTCAACACCCTCTTGATGCTGAATAAGTTGCTCGATTGCATCAGGACAAAAGAGATCGATGTTGGGATCTAGCTGCAGCTTTTCTCGATAGACTGCGCCTACATCAGCGAGTTCGACCACAGAACCGAGCAACTCTTTGCCCAGCTGCTCTGCATCAAACCCTGTTTGCGCAAAGTGACCACGGTCCGATACATCAATAGATTTAATGGCAGTAGCCTTAGGCTGAATAGCATCCCAAAGCCCATAACGGCGCAATAGATCGACACTGCCTAGTGAAAGGGCAATGGCTCTGGAGTCAAACCCAGGGTGCTTTGAAGAATCGGCAATCGCTTCTACTACAGCTACTTTTTTATTTGCCATGCGACTCAATGCCAGAGCTAACGTTGCCCCGCTCATCGCACCACCAATCACCACCACATCGTACTGCAAAACAAACTTCCTTATCGTATCGCGCGATTAATGAACTGTTTTCGTTTCAGGCTTTGCGGGCTTTGTGCCCAGCTCAGCGTGAACCGTTAACGCACAAACTTTAACATGCTCTAGCACCTGCTCCAGCAGAACCGCTTGTTCCTCTAGATCATCTTCAGGGTCAACTTCTAACTTTGCGATCTCTAGCAGGTCTTGAAGTGCCTCTTTGGTTTGCTCACTGGCTTTGTTTACCTGTGCATCTATCAAGCCTAACCCTGATACAAAGTGGCTTACCCATTCACTCAATGCCCCTGAATACTCAACGATATCGCTGTCTACTGGTAATAAAATACTTAATTCAAAGTTGTCATCAGCCAACTCTTCTCGAGCGACCTTTAAGGTCTGCTCAGCGAGAGCCAAACATGCCACCGGCCAGCCCATACCGTCATTGGTGTAGTCAAACAACAGTGCTTGCCATGCATCACTGTCTTTCGCTAATCCACCACTTAACATACCAATAAGTAGGCCATGCATCTCTGCTGGGGTCACGGCAATGCCGGCTGTTTTAAGTTCATCAGCAACGGATAGGTAATTAGGTAAAGAGGTTTGGCTCATAAAAGGGTGTCCTAAATGGGAGTAATGTGGTTATCTTATCATTTGGTTAAGACTCGATACAGACGCAAAACTAGACTCAGCTCTCTCATTTTTCGTATCAATCACATCTAGGTTATACTGAGAATGTCGAGCAATTGAGCAAATTGCTCTGTTTCTAGCTAGTTGAGCCCCCTATCTCTCGTACATGAGCGGAAAAGCTTGAATCTTAGTGGGGGTTTTTCTATAGTTTCTTGCCTAAAGGTGCACTGGACGCACAAGGCTTTTTTGGAGCGGTAACGAGTTGTCGAGCATGAGCAATCAAGCAGTTGAAGTCGAAATTTTAGGTAAGATTACTCGCGTTAATTGTCCAACGGGCAAAGAGGGTGCTTTACGTCAAGCAGCGCAAAATCTTGATCAGCGCATCAAGGATATGGCTGAGAAGACAAAAGTCGCCAATACCGAAAAACTTCTAACTATCGCAGCGCTTAACGTTTGCTACGAATTACTAGAAAAAGAAATTTCTTCTGAAATTCAGCATGATATCGAGCAACGCTTAGAACTACTCGATGGCAAGCTAGACAAAGCTCTAACTAAAGAGTAACAATACATAGCCAAGTGGATGGCAGAATTAAAATTACCCTGGGGTGTGCGTCAGCTGGATTTATGTCCCTGAGCCGATAAGCAATCCTTAAGGGTTAGTACTTGATGGCTATTGAGCAAGCTCGACTCGTATCGAGAAGCCTACGGTCAACATTGCTGATCCGCCTTGAACCAGCTGGTTCAAGGGCCAAAATCCGCAACGGCACTCTGGGGTCCCTCATGCAATCACTCATCACCCGTAGTGACATTCGCAAACACATCCGCACGCTCCGTGTGGCACTCACTGAATCAGAACAACACTCAGCAGCCTCTCAATTAGTGACTCAGTTTCGCCAACTACCTGAACTGGCAAGCGCCAAAAATGTAGCCCTGTATCTCGCCAATGATGGCGAAATAGATCCAAGCCTAGCCATACAATGGTGCTGGAAGAACAACATCAACACTTGTATCCCTGTGCTTCATCCGTTTTCTAAAGGGCAGCTACTGTTTCTTCGCTTTACCGCAAACACCAATCTCACTCCCAACAAATATGGCATTCTTGAGCCCAAATTATCGGTGACGGAAATCGTACCGGTAGCCGATTTGGATATCATCTTTACGCCGTTAGTGGCCTTTGATACTCGCGGGCACAGACTAGGAATGGGTGGTGGATATTATGACCGCACCTTAACTCCCTTTATTGATAGTCCCACTCCAAAGCCGATAGGTATCGCACACGACTGCCAACAACTCGAGAAGTTGCCGAGCAAGGACTGGGATGTGCCATTGGACAAAATCATTACTCCAAGTAAAACCTGGAGTTGGTAATCCCCCCTTGTCGATTCAAATATTCTATCAATGAGTATATAATCGCGACGACCCCCTTTACCTCTTATCTGGAGAATCAGAATGACCCAAGATGAAATGAAAAAAGAAGCTGGTTGGGCAGCGCTTAATTACGTTGAACCTGACACAATCGTCGGTGTTGGTACGGGCTCTACCGTAAACCACTTTATCGACGCCTTGGGTACCATGAGCGATAAAATTAAAGGGGCAGTATCAAGCTCTGTTGCATCTACAGAGAAACTTGAGCAACTGGGCATTAAAGTATTTGATTGCAATGAAGTTGCCTCTTTAAGTGTCTATGTTGATGGCGCTGATGAAATCAATGCGGATAAAGATATGATTAAGGGCGGCGGCGCTGCACTGACTCGCGAAAAAATTGTTGCCGCTATCTCAGAGAAATTCGTGTGTATCGTTGACGGCACCAAAGCGGTTGATGTGCTGGGTGAGTTCCCTCTTCCGGTTGAAGTTATCCCTATGGCACGCTCTTATGTGGCGCGTGAGCTAGTTAAATTAGGTGGTGACCCTGTCTATCGTGAAGACTGCATCACAGACAACGGCAACGTGATCCTTGATGTGTACAACATGAAGATCACTAACCCTAAACAACTTGAAGATCAGGTGAACGCTCTACCTGGTGTAGTTACCGTTGGCCTATTTGCTCATCGCGGTGCGGATGTGGTTATTACAGGCACGCCAGAAGGCGCGAAAATTGAAGAATAAGATATAGTTTTTAGCTATTAATGCATAGCTAACCACTTGATTTTGCTATTCAAATGAAAAAGCAGAGGCTCAAAAGAGCGTCTGCTTTTTTTTTATTGTAATTTTCTTACCCAAATTGTTCTTTTTTTGATAATTTAGAGAGAGTTCACTTTTAGAAAACGTTTGCTTTTCGAAATTAATTTACCCATATGTTAAGGAATAACCGTTATGACCAGAGTCTCTTTACACAAAGATAAGATAAAAATCTTGCTTCTTGAAGGTCTGCACCCTTCGTCAGTTGAAGTGTTAGAGGCGGCAGGTTACTCCAACATTGAATACCACAAAGGCTCAATCTCGGAAGAAGAGTTAATAGAAGCGATAAAGGATGTGCATTTCGTCGGTATTCGCTCTCGCACTAACCTAAATGAGCGCGTATTGGCTGCGGCCAACAAGTTAGTTGCTATCGGTTGTTTCTGTATCGGTACAAACCAAGTTGACCTGAATGCAGCGGCGGCTAAAGGCGTGCCGGTATTCAACGCACCATTCTCTAATACTCGTAGTGTTGCTGAATTAGTGCTGGGACAAATCTTATTACTTATGCGTGGCATTCCAGAAAAGAACGCCCTCGCCCACCGTGGTATCTGGAAGAAAAGTGCAGACAACTCTTACGAAGCTCGTGGAAAGCGTTTGGGTATCATCGGCTACGGTCATATCGGCACCCAGCTAGGTATTATCGCTGAAAACCTTGGCATGCGAGTCTACTTCTATGACATTGAGAACAAGCTTTCACTAGGTAACGCGACCCAAGTACAAACGATGGCTGAACTACTCAACAAATGTGATGTTATCAGTCTGCACGTGCCTGAAACCCCAGGAACCAAAGATATGATGGGCGCTAATGAGTTCGCTCTAATGAAGCCTGGCGCTATCTTTATCAATGCGGCACGCGGCACAGTTGTTGATATCCCAGCACTGTGTGCTTCACTTGACTCAGGCCACCTTGGCGGCGCAGCTGTGGACGTGTTCCCTGTAGAGCCAAAAACCAACGCTGACCCATTTGAATCTCCACTAATGCAGTTTGATAACGTTATCCTGACTCCGCATGTGGGTGGTTCAACACAAGAAGCTCAAGAGAATATCGGTGTAGAGGTTGCTGGAAAGCTAGCGAAATACTCAGATAACGGTTCAACGCTTTCAAGCGTGAACTTCCCTGAGGTATCTTTGCCACAACATCAAAGTGCTTCTCGCTTACTTCACATCCATGAAAACCGTCCAGGTGTACTAACACAAATCAACACCATCTTTGCGAGCGCCGGCATTAACATCGCAGGTCAGTATCTACAAACAAACGGTGATCTTGGTTATGTGGTTATCGATGTTGAAGCTGAGCGTTCAGAAGAAGCATTGGCAAAACTTAAAGAGATCGACGGTACTATCCGTGCTCGCCTACTTCACTAAGCTGTTGTAAAGTATAAAAATACAAAAGCCCCTGTAGCGATTATCGTTACAGGGGCTTTCTTCTCTCTGGTGTTTACTACTTCAGTTTATAAACTACCTGCACTCTATCTTTGATCACTATGGTTGCATCTTGATAGCTATTTGAGCGCTCTGACGCATCCATAGCCATACTTCTAGAAAGCATAGGTCTAACTTGTGGGGATTGGTAATTAACCTGCCACACGCCCTCTAAGGTCTTATCAAAGCCTTCAGCTACTGACTTTGCTTTTGCTTGTGCGTCTTTAATGGCTTCATTACGGGCAATGGCTTGATACTTCGAAGGATCTTTTACGCTCAGCTGTACTTGATCGATACGATTGATGCCTGATTCCAGTGCGACATCAAGTAACTTGGGTAAAGATGTTAATTCATCAACGGTCACCCTCACTTGCCTAGAGGCTCTATAACCCTTTTGTTCTGGCTTGGCATTTTTCGGATAATGCATTTGAGGCATGAGTTGGATATTGCCACTTTGAATATCTTCTCGAGAGAGTCCCGCAGTTTGTAAACTGGCAAGGAACTTATCCACCACTGAATCAACCTCTGATTTTGCTTCTTCAGCACTGTCCTTGACTGCTACTACCTGTACTGAAAATTCCGCCATATCTGGTTCGGCAAGAACCTCTCCATAACCGGTCGTGCTTAAGTGAGGGAAGTCGAACGACTGCGCCTGCGCACTGACAACCCATATCGATAAAAGCGCACCAAACATCAACTTGACCATTTTCATATTACTCTCCATTTGCTGTTTCTTTTTTGACTACTCAAAGCGCAGAAGGTTGCACATGCCCATAAACGAAAAAGCGCGCCATCAGGCGCGCTATATAAACTATCAATATCGATTACGACTCGACTTTGTTGAGATGTACATCCATTTGCGGGAATGGGATCTCGATACCATTCTCATCAAGCGCAATCTTAATGGCTTGAAGGGTATCAAAGTACACATCCCAGTAATCTTCTGTACGACACCAAGGGCGAACGACGAAGTTTACTGATGAGTCTGCAAGAGCAAGTACACCAATCTGGATACCCTTGTCTTTTAGAAGACGCTCGTCGGCTTCAAGAGTCTGACGGATAACCTGCTCAGTCTTCTTAAGGTCTGCGCTATAAGAGACACCGATGATATGGTCAACACGTCGCGTTGCATGCCTTGAGTAGTTGGTAATAGGACTGCCAATTACGCCACCATTAGGCACTACTACCATTTTGTTATCTGGGGTAGTCAGCACGGTTTGAAAGATCTGAATAGAATCCACAGAACCTGCAACACCGCCTACCTCAACATAGTCACCCGATTTAAATGGACGGAAAGCGACAATAAGAACGCCTGCTGCAAAGTTTGATAGTGAGCCTTGCAATGCAAGACCAACCGCTAAACCTGCGGCACCAATGACAGCAACAACCGATGCCGTTTGAACCCCTAAACGTCCAAGGGCAGCAATCAGAACAATAACAAATAATAGATAACGAACTAAAGCATGAACAAAATCAACGACCGCTTTATCCATACGACGTTTTTCAAGCATCTTGGAGACGCTATTAGCGACCATCTTGGTAACGATATTACCAATAAACAAGATCAGTACAGCGGTAATGATATTCACAGCATAACCAATCAACAAATCAGAGTTATTGGTTAGCCAGGTATGCGCTTCCTGCATCCCTTCATGAAGGGCATCAACGCTTGGGACTTCTGGTACTTCAGGGGTTTCTTGTGACATTGTAAGTTTCTCTTCCGTAATAAAGTGTTACAACTGAAATGCGACAGCATCATACTTGTGTATGTGCATTTTAGGTCAGGTATCTGTTAAAACTCAGCTTCCTGCAAATTATAAGAATAACACTAAAAAACTATAGTACAGAAGACAAAAAAAACCCGCTATAAAAGCGGGTTTTTCTAAATTAATTAATAAGTTGCAAACTTATTACAGTACGTCAACCGCGTTAAGGTCAGCAAATGCTTTCTCAAGACGAGTAACCATAGAAGCTTGACCTGCACGTAGCCATACGCGTGGATCGTAGTACTTCTTGTTTGGTTGGTCTTCACCTTTAGGGTTACCGATTTGACCTTGTAGGTAATCACGGTTTTCAGCTTCGTAAGAACGAATGCCGTCCCAAGTAGCCCACTGTGTATCAGTATCGATGTTCATTTTGATAACACCGTAGCCGATAGACTCTTTGATTTCTGCTTCAGAAGAACCAGAACCACCGTGGAATACGAAGTTTAGAGCGTTAGGTGCAATACCGAACTTCTCTGCACAGTATGCTTGAGAGTCACGTAGGATAGTTGGAGTAAGAACTACGTTACCCGCTTGGTAAACACCGTGTACGTTACCGAAAGATGCTGCGATAGTGAAACGAGGGCTGATAGCGCTTAGTTTCTCGTATGCGTAAGCAACGTCTTCTGGAGAAGTGTAAAGCTCAGATGCGTCCATGTCAGAGTTATCTACGCCGTCTTCTTCACCACCAGTACAACCTAGTTCGATTTCTAGTGTCATGCCTAGTTTAGCCATACGCTCTAGGTACTTAGCACAGATTTCGATGTTCTCTTCTAGAGACTCTTCAGAAAGGTCAATCATGTGAGAAGAGAATAGAGGCTTACCAGTTTGAGCGAAGAACTCTTCACCTGCGTCTAGTAGACCGTCAATCCAAGGAAGAAGTTTCTTAGCTGCGTGGTCAGTGTGAAGAATAACTGGCACACCGTAAGATTCAGCAACAGCGTGCACGTATTTCGCGCCTGCAACAGCACCAAGGATTTGAGCACCTTGACCTTCTAGTTTCACGCCTTTACCAGCGAAGAAACCAGCACCGCCGTTAGAGAACTGAACTACTACTGGAGCTTTAGCTTTAGCCGCAGCTTCTAGTACACCATTTACAGAGTCAGTGTTTACAACGTTTACCGCTGGAAGAGCAAATTTGTTTTCTTTTGCTACTTCAAAAACTTTTTGTACGTCGTCGCCAGAGATAACACCTGGTTTTACAAAATCGAAGATCTTAGACATGGAATAAGTCCTATTTTCTGTCGTTTAGTATTAAATTGCACTTTTGCAAAGATTAAAAAACCTTGCTTACAACGCAAAGCATTGTAGCAAAATTAACAAAAAGGCGAGAACAAAGTCCTCGCCTTAAAAAATTACGCTTTTGCGCGCTCTTCTAGCATAGCAACTGCTGGAAGAACTTTACCTTCTACAAACTCAAGGAAAGCACCGCCACCCGTTGAGATGTAAGAAACGTCAGCCTTGATACCGAACTTGTCGATAGCTGCTAGCGTGTCACCGCCACCTGCTACAGAGAAACCTGCAGAGTCAGCGATTGCTTTAGAGATACCCGCTGTACCCGCTTCGAAGTTTTTAAATTCGAATACGCCTACAGGGCCGTTCCAAAGGATGGTTTTTGCATTGCCGATGATTTCAGCAAGTGCTGCAGTTGAATCTGGGCCAAGGTCGAAGATCATGTCGTCGTCTTGAACTTCAGAAACATGCTTGATTTCAGCTTCTGCGTTTTCGTCAAATGCTTTTGCACATGCAACGTCAGTCGCAACTGGAATTGCACACTCTTTCATTAGTTTCTTAGCCGTTTCAACTAGGTCCGCTTCGTATAGAGACTTACCTACGTTGTGGCCTTCAGCAGCGATGAAGGTGTTTGCGATACCACCACCAACAACAAGTTGGTCAGCGATTTTAGAAAGTGACTCAAGAACAGTCAGCTTAGTAGATACTTTAGAACCGCCTACGATAGCAACTAGTGGACGCTCAGGGTTATCCATTGCTTTGCCAAGAGCTTCAAGCTCAGCAGCAAGTAGAGGACCTGCACAAGCTACAGGAGCGTGAGTACCTACACCGTGAGTAGACGCTTGCGCGCGGTGAGCTGTACCAAATGCATCCATAACGAAGATGTCACAAAGAGCAGCGTATTTCTTAGATAGCTCTTCTTCGTTTTTCTTCTCGCCTTTGTTGAAACGAACGTTCTCAAGAACAACTAGCTCACCAGCGTTTAGTTCAAGACCTTCTAGGTAGTCTTTCGCTAGTTTAACTTCGCAATCTAGTGCGTCGTTTAGGTAGTTTACTACTGGTAGTAGTGAGAACTCTTCTGCGTATTCGCCTTCAGTTGGACGACCTAGGTGAGAAGTAACCATTACTTTAGCGCCAGCTTCTAGGCAACGCTTAATAGTAGGAAGAGATGCAAGGATACGAGCATCAGAAGTTACTTTACCGTCTTTTACAGGAACGTTTAGGTCGGCACGGATAAATACGCGTTTACCTGCTAGTTCCAGGTCAGTCATCTTGATTACAGACATTGTTAGTCCTCTAAGGTTTTAATTTAAAAACTTTCCACCTGCCCTCGCAAGCTGCAAGCACAGGTGTTCGAAATCCATCTAATGTAAGCTTACATTGGGCCGTTTGTTTAATAGTTCAAGAGCTAGAACAAAAAAGCTACTGATTTATTTCACGCGATGTAATTAATGTGAAGTATGCATCGCTAAGGCCGTATCTAGCATCCTATTTGCAAAGCCCCATTCATTGTCACACCACACTAGCATCTTCACTAGTTGGCCATCACTGACACGGGTCTGCGAACCATCGACAATCGCACTGTGGGAGTCGTGGTTAAAATCTATCGAAACAAGCGGCGCTTCAGTATAGTCAACTATCGACTGTAATGTACACTGAGACGCCTGCAGGATGGTTTGATTTACGTCATTAACTTTCACGTTTGTATCTAAAGTTACACTGAGATCCATCGCCGTGACATTTACTGTGGGCACACGCACAGATATCGCCTCAAACTTGTTTTCAAATTTCGGAAATATTCTTTCTATGCCTTTGTGGAGCTTGGTATCCACAGGAATAATCGACTGACTGGCACTGCGTGTTCGTCTCAGATCCGGATGATAAGCATCAATCACCTGCTGATCGTTCATCGACGAGTGAATAGTAGTAATAGTGCCTCTTTGAATACCATAGGCATCATCTAACACCTTGATAATTGGCACAATACAGTTTGTGGTACATGAACCATTAGACACCACTTTATGCTCAGGCTTCAGGGTCTCGTGGTTGATGCCGTAGATAATGGTGTTATCAAGGTCCTGAGAACCAGGATGAGAAAATAGAACCTTATCCGCCCCAGCTAAGATATGCTGCTGACCATCCGCTTGAGTACCATAAACACCGGTGCAATCCAGCACGATATCCACATCAAGATCACACCAAGGAAGTAAATCCAGCTCAGCAAGATGCAAGATACGAATCTCATCCTTACTACCATCGAGGTGATGGATATTCAGATACTCTTGAGTATGGCTAACCTTGTGGTGAAAGCGTCCGTGACTGGTGTCGTATTGAAGAAGATGTGCCATAGCATCCGGCTGCGCCAGTTCATTAACTGCCACCACCTTTATTAAGTCTTGCTTACCGCTCTCATAAACCGCCCGCAAAACATTGCGCCCGATACGACCAAATCCATTTATTGCGACTCTTAGCATACCTACACTCCCACCAAGGCCTACTATTATAGTAATGGTGCGAGAGTTTATCAGATCACAACATTATTCCGAACATAAAAAAACCAGCAGTAAACTGCTGGTTTTTGTCTTTCAAGAAAGTCCTAAGCTATTAAGCTAGAAGCTCTTTCGCTGTGTTCACTACGTTTTCAGTAGTAAAGCCGAACATCTTGAATAGTTCGCCTGCTGGAGCAGATTCACCGAAGGTAGTCATGCCGATGATCTTGCCACCGAAGCCTACGTACTTGTACCAGAAGTCAGCGATGCCTGCTTCTACCGCGATGCGCTTAGTCACTGATGATGGTAGTACTGACTCGCGGTACGCTTCATCTTGCTTGTCGAACGCGTCAGTAGAAGGCATTGATACTACACGTACCGCTTTGCCTGCTGCTGTTAGTTCAGCTTGCGCTGCAACTGCTAGTTCTACTTCAGAACCTGTTGCAATGATGATGAGCTCTGGAGTGCCAGCACAATCTTTAAGGATGTAAGCACCCTTAGCGATGTCAGCCACTTGAGAAGCGTCACGCTCTTGCTGTGCTAGGTTTTGACGAGAGAAGATTAGCGCCGTAGGCGCGTCTTTACGCTCGATAGCCAGTTTCCATGCTACTGCAGACTCAACTTGGTCACATGGACGCCATGTGCTCATGTTTGGAGTCAGACGTAGAGATGCCATTTGCTCAACCGGTTGGTGAGTTGGGCCGTCTTCACCCAGACCGATAGAGTCATGAGTGTAAACTTGGATGTTCTGAATTTTCATCAGAGCAGCCATACGCATGGCGTTACGCGCGTACTCCATGAACATTAGGAAGGTTGCGCCGTACGGTACGAAACCGCCGTGCAAAGCCATACCGTTCATGATAGCCGTCATGCCGAACTCACGTACACCGTAGTGGATGTAGTTGCCTGAGAAGTCATTTGCTTCAAGAGACTTAGAGCCAGACCACATGGTTAGGTTTGATGGCGCAAGGTCAGCAGACCCACCCATGAACTCAGGAAGCATTTGACCAAACGCTTCTAGTGCATTTTGTGATGCTTTACGTGATGCAATGTTGGCAGGGTTTGCTTGAAGATCAGCAATGATTTGGTTTGCTTTCTCTTCCCACTGTGCTGGAAGTTCACCGTTAACGCGACGTTTAAGCTCAGCTGCTTCAGCAGGGTATGCCGCAGCGTAAGCTTCAAATTTCGCATTCCAAGCCGCTTCTTTTGCAGCGCCAGACTCTTTAGCGTCCCACTCTGCATAGATGTCAGCAGGAACTTCAAATGGACCGTGCTCCCAACCAAGGGCGGCTTTAGTCGCAACGATTTCGTCTTGACCCAGTGGTGCGCCGTGACAGTCGTGCGTGCCCGCTTTGTTTGGAGAACCAAAGCCAATCACTGTCTTAGTACAGATAAGTGTTGGACGAGGGTCTGCTTTTGCCGCAAGGATAGCCGCGTTGATTGCTTGTGCATCATGGCCATCTACTGCTGGAATGACATGCCAGCCGTACGCTTCGAAACGCTTAGGCGTATCATCAGAGAACCAGCCTTCAACTTCACCATCGATAGAGATGCCGTTGTCATCCCAGAAAGCAACTAGCTTGCCAAGACCTAGAGTACCCGCAAGAGAACACGCCTCGTGTGAGATACCTTCCATCAGACAGCCGTCACCCATGAATGCATAGGTGTAGTGGTCAACGATGTCGTGACCTTCTTTGTTGAACTGTGCTGCAAGTGCTTTTTCAGCCATTGCCATACCAACCGCGTTGGTGATGCCTTGACCTAGAGGACCTGTCGTGGTCTCGATACCAGGTGCGTAACCATATTCTGGGTGGCCTGGAGTTTTAGAGTGCAACTGACGGAAGTTCTTAAGGTCATCGATAGATAACTCGTAACCCGTCAAATGAAGCAGAGAGTAGATCAGCATTGATCCGTGACCATTTGACAGAATAAAACGGTCGCGGTCAGCCCACTCTGGGTTTTGTGGGTTATGGTTCAAATGACCACGCCAAAGTACTTCAGCGATGTCAGCCATACCCATAGGTGCACCTGGGTGACCAGAGTTAGCTTGTTGAACACCATCCATGCTAAGAGCACGGATTGCATTGGCTAGATCTTTACGAGAAGACATGTCTGCTCCTGAATGCATAAGCAATTTATTAAAAATAAGTCCTGATCCCAACGGAGGGTGTTGGGCGCCGTTATTGTCGCAAAGCGCCTCTATTACTGCAAACCCTTTCCCGAGCAAAATTCAAACTATGAGAGATTAATTTGTTTAACATCTCACTATTTTAACTAAAAACTTGTGTGACCCAGCGCAAACGTTTGGCTCACTTAAATCGTAAAAAAGCTTGTATTTCACACATTCAAAATTAGAATAGACGTCTAGAAGTAGAAACACCTACTAAACAGCACGATTCAAAAGACGCCAAGATGCGTCTTTTCTTAACTAAGAAATAAGGGAGCCCATCATGGCTAAGCACCTGTTTACTTCTGAGTCAGTATCAGAAGGCCATCCAGATAAAATCGCAGACCAAATCTCTGATGCGGTTCTAGATGCAATTCTTGAGCAAGACCCAAAAGCTCGCGTTGCTTGTGAAACCTACGTGAAGACAGGCATGGTAATGGTGGGTGGTGAAGTCACTACCTCTGCTTGGGTTGATATCGAAGAACTAACTCGTCAAACCGTTCGTGACATCGGTTACGTACACTCAGACATGGGCTTTGATGCGGACTCTTGTGCGGTACTAAACACCATTGGTAAGCAGTCTCCAGACATCAACCAAGGTGTTGATAAAGCAGACCCTAAAGATCAAGGCGCAGGCGACCAAGGTATCATGTTTGGTTACGCGACTAACGAAACGCCTATCCTAATGCCAGCTCCAATTACTTACTCTCACCTTCTTGTTAAGAAGCAAGCTGAAGTACGTAAGAGTGGCAAGCTAGACTTCCTTCGTCCAGATGCTAAATCTCAGGTAACCTTCCAGTACGACCAAGGTAAGATTGTTGGTATCGATGCTGTTGTTCTTTCAACTCAACACTGTGATTCAGTAACAACACCTGACCTACGTGAAGCAGTGATGGAAGAAATCATCAAGCCAGTACTTCCTTCTGAGTGGATCAACAAAGACACTAACTTCTTCATCAACCCAACAGGCCGTTTCGTAATCGGTGGCCCAATGGGTGACTGTGGTCTAACGGGTCGTAAGATCATCGTTGATACCTACGGCGGCGCAGCTCGTCACGGTGGCGGTGCATTCTCTGGTAAAGATCCATCAAAAGTTGACCGCTCTGCAGCATACGCCGCTCGTTACGTTGCGAAAAACATCGTTGCTGCTGGCATGGCTGACCGTTGTGAGATTCAACTGTCTTACGCTATCGGTGTTGCTGATCCAACGTCTATCATGGTTGAAACCTTTGGTACTGAGAAAGTAGCTCACGAGATCATCATTGAAGCGGTTCGTCAAAACTTTGACCTACGCCCATACGGTCTACAAGAGATGCTGAACCTACTTCAGCCTATCTACAAGCAAACTGCTGCATACGGCCACTTCGGTCGCGAAGAGTTCCCATGGGAAGCAACCGATAAAGCAGAAATCCTTAAAGATTTCGCAGGCATCAAGTAAGCTTAAAAACACGATTGCTAAGACCTCAGCCATGGTGCTGAGGTTTTTTTTGCTTCAAACCTACCTCCTTCTGATTAATTTCCGCACAAAATTTGTAATTCCCCTCATCCAAGACGATAGTTATAAAAGTTAACAAACTGTTAAATTGATCAGCTTTTTTAGCAAGAGGGTCGTATTAATAACAGGCAAACTCCCTTGGTCTTTCTATTAGAGATGCGCTGCTCTATGCATCGAGGGTAATCATTACGGGACAGAATCAGGAGGATTACCATGCCTCGTACATACGATGAAGACGGCTTCCAGAAAACAACAGAAGTCAAAGACAGTGACTACGCAAAGACACTGCCGTGCAACAAAATCACCATTAGCGATCCCTTTCAGTGGTTATCGCTGGGGCTTAATGACCTTGTTAAGTCACCACTAATTAGTCTTTTCTATGGAATCTGCTTTGCCGCCGCGGCGGCTGGCATTGTTGGCCTTATCTATCTGCAAGGGAATCATTCACATCTAGTGATACTCCCCGCTCTTATTGTGTACATGCTAATCGGCCCCTTCCTCGCTCTGGGTCTATACGATGCCAGCTGGGCGAGAGAACGAGGAAAACAGCCTAGCTTGCTTCATTCAATGAAAGCCATTGGGCGTAATTCAACCTCTCAATGGAGTTTTGCCGTCCTGTTAGTGGTAGCCATGATTTTCTGGATGAGAGTGGCGGCATTACTACACGCTCTCTACCCTTCAGTTGAAGGGGCTAGCATCGTTGAATTTGCGCCCTTCCTCATTACAGGGTCAATTGCAGGCTTCATCTTGGCATCCGTCGTATTCAGTATTTCAGTATTCTCAATGCCACTGATGCTAGAGCGCAGGGTAGATATTATGACCGCGGTATTTACCAGCTTTAACGCCGTTCGCAGCAATCCAGGACCGATGCTAGTGTGGGCTGCAATGATTTGTGGTGGTGTATTGATAGGATTTGCAACTTACGGGATCGGTATGATAGTCACCATGCCAATTCTTGGGTATGGCACATGGCATGCTTATCATGCCACCATTCAAAAGAAGCACTAATTTAGCCATCTTTTACTAGGGAAGCATTCGCTTCCCTTTTTTATCTCTGTGACCCACCCTAGATAAGGTTGCCTCTTTTTTGTAGAAACAGATTGCGCTAGAGTGCATGCATATACAGTCAGTACACTCAATTTAATGACCCCGATTCAGTATCAACTCTCCAAAACAACAGCACAGCTAATAGAGGTTGCAAATAAGCACTTCCAGCAAAGCTTCCCTATACCCAAAGTAGAGGTCGATATGCGAGGAAAAGCAGCCGGCAAAGCGTTGTTGCAACTCAATACCATCAAACTAAATAAAGTGCTGTTTGCTGAAAACCAACAAGCGTTTATAGATGAAGTGCTACCACACGAGTTAGCACACCTAATCACCCATCAGGTGTTTGGCAGAGTTAGGCCTCATGGTAAAGAGTGGCAATACGTGATGGCTAAAGTGTTTGGCATTAAACCTGAGCGAACCCACACTATGGATGTCAGCTCAGTACAAGGTAAAACCTTTGAATATCAGTGTGGCTGTCGCAGCTACCCTCTTTCCATACGCCGCCACAACAAGGTCCTGCGCGGAGAGAGCCAATACACCTGTCGTAGTTGTGGTAACGGATTAACCTACACTGGCAAGCAGCTCAGCTAATCAACGCACCAGTTTCTTATAAAACGAACTAACGCCACTAGAAGTATCGTCATACTCAGCTGAACAAAATCTGGTCAATTTATTTAAAAATCGTTATCCTACGCTCTGTTTCTCCTCATTTAACGTTGTTTATTCTTGATACGCTTTATTTTTCCAATTATCAGCCTAGTACTTGTTGCTGCATCGGTTGATGCTAAACCGCAATCCTTCTATAAGTCTAAGCAACTCGCCGTTGGTATCTATCAGCAACACCCCGAGTCCTTTTACTGTGGGTGTAAGATAGATTGGCAAGGGAAGAAAGGTACCCCGCAACTGGCTGATTGCGGCTACCAAGTTCGCAAGCAAGAGCGACGTGCAAACCGTATTGAGTGGGAGCATGTCGTTCCTGCAGCACACCTTGGCAAGCAAAGACAATGCTGGCAAAAAGGTGGCCGCTCGAATTGTACTAAGAGCGACCCTATCTACAAAGAAATGGAAGCCGATCTGCACAACCTAGTGCCCGCGATTGGCGAAGTGAATGGTGATCGCTCGAACTTTGATTTCAACCAATGGAACGGGGAACGCGGGGTTAGCTATGGTCAATGCCAAATGCAGATTAGCTTTAAAGATGACAAGGCGATGCCACCAGCGCAATCTCGAGGCGCTATTGCTCGCACCTATCTGTATATGGAGAAGCAATATCCCATCACTCTATCCGATCAACAAATCAAGCTAATGCAGGCGTGGAACAAAACCTACGCAGTGACTGATTGGGAATGTCAGCGCAATCAATTGATATCCGAAGCTCAGGGCAATTCAAACCCATTCGTTGAGCAAGCGTGTAGACACTAAAAATTCATCTCTATCAGACTGCGCTACACCTCTTGTTATTTGCTACCATAGCAACCATATTTAGTGAGTTCAGTTAGTTACGGGTAAGAATTTAATGCGTACACCAAGGATATATCATCCTGAGTCTTTGTCTTCAGCTACACATGTCCAGCTATGTGATGATGCCGCAGGGCACATTGGTCGTGTATTAAGAATGCAGACAGGACAAGCAGTTACCTTGTTTGATGGCAGCGATGTAGAGTATTCCGCTGTTATTACAGAGGTTTCTAAGAAAAATGTCGCAGTTGAGATAACGGATTCTCAACAGCACAGTGTCGAATCACCACTCGATATCCATCTAGGACAAGTCGTTTCTCGCGGCGATAAGATGGAGTTCACCATTCAAAAATCGGTGGAACTTGGCGTCAATACCATTACCCCTCTTATTTCTGAACGCTGTGGCGTTAAACTCGATGCCAAACGATTTGAGAAAAAGCTCATGCAGTGGCAGAAAATCGCGATTGCAGCTTGTGAGCAAAGTGGTCGCAATACCGTTCCCGTGATTAGACCTATCATGCAATTAGAAGAGTGGTGCAGTGAAGAGTATCAAGGACTTAAGCTCAATCTTCATCCTAGAGCTCCCTACTCTATTAACACCCTTCCACAACCAATCAAACACGTTAAGTTATTGATTGGTCCTGAGGGTGGGCTATCTGGCTCTGAAATCGACATGACCACCGAACATAACTTCGAACAAACACTGTTAGGGCCGCGCGTTCTCAGAACAGAAACAGCAGCCCTTACCGCAATTACCGCACTCCAAGTTCGCTTTGGCGACCTTGGCTAGGAGAAATAAATGATCAAAATCGGCATAGTGATGGACCCTATCTCGTCCATCAACATCAAGAAAGATTCAAGTTTTGCCATGCTTCTCGAGGCACAAAAACGTGGCTACGAGATCCATTACATGGAAATGAACGATCTGCACCTAGATCAAGGTGTAGCGGTTGCTGATACGAAAACCCTAAGAGTCGAGAAGAACGCGGAATCTTGGTATGAATTCCTTTCAGAGCAAACCATCAGACTCTCTGAGTTAGACGCTGTATTGATGCGTAAAGACCCTCCGTTTGATACTGAGTATATTTACGCGACCTACATTCTTGAGCGTGCTGAGGTTGAAGGCACACTGATCGTCAACAAGCCTCAAAGCCTGCGCGATTGCAACGAGAAGCTATACACAGCTTGGTTTGCCGATATGACCCCAACCACTATCGTGACCCGTAAAGCTGAGAAGATCAAAGCCTTCCAACAAGAGCATGGTGATGTGATCCTTAAACCACTAGATGGTATGGGTGGCGCATCTATCTTCCGCGTAAAAGACGGCGATCCAAACGTATCAGTCATCATAGAAACATTGACTAATCACGGACAAAATTACGCGATGGCACAAGCATTTGTGCCTGACATCAGCAATGGTGATAAGCGCATTTTGATCGTTGATGGTGAGCCAATGCCTTACTGCCTAGCTCGTATTCCAGCGAAGGGCGAAACTCGCGGCAACTTGGCTGCAGGCGGACGTGGCGAAGCGCGCCCTTTAAGTGAGACAGATTTTGCGATAGCCAATGCGATAGGTCCTACACTTAAAGAGAAAGGATTGATCTTTGTTGGTCTAGACGTCATCGGCGATAAAGTGACTGAAATCAATGTCACCAGCCCAACCTGTATTGTTGAGATTGAAACTGAGTTTGGTATTTCAATCACAGGCAAACTGATGGACGCTATTGAGCGACGCATTAGCAAGTAACTCAAGGCCCCGTCTTGGCATAACGCGTAGCCACCGCACAGCGGTGGCTTGTTTTCGGAGGTAGCGCATGAACCTTACTAATCACTTCTTAGTAGCCATGCCATCAATGCAAGACCCCTATTTCAAGCGCTCTGTTATCTATATCTGTGAGCACAATGAAAATGGCGCTATGGGTATCATGATCAATGCCCCTATCGACATCACTGTTGCTGGTATGTTGAAACAGGTAGAACTGAAATCAGAGCATATCCAGGCCGGTGATAGCCTAAAGCAGCCTGTACACAATGGTGGCCCTGTCGCAGAAGACCGTGGGTTTATCCTTCATCAGCCTAAAGGCAGTTATCAGTCCAGCATAGAAATGGCCAATGGCCTAACTATGACGACGTCTAAAGATATATTGTCAGTGCTAGGAACCCAAGAAGAGCCAGAGCAATACCTTGTCACACTCGGTTATTCGGGCTGGGAGGCTGGGCAGCTGGAGAATGAGTTAGCTGAAAACTCATGGTTAACGATGGAAGCTGACCCCAATATTATTTTTGCCACACCGGTACAAGATCGCTGGGCTAGCGCCGTGCAGTCGCTAGGCATAGACGCATCTCAATTATCAACACAAGCAGGACATGCATGAGCAGAACCATAATGGCGTTTGATTACGGCACCAAGAGCATTGGTAGCGCCATCGGCCAAGACATAACAGGCACCGCCACTCCACTAAAGGCCTTTAAGGCAAAAGATGGTATCCCACACTGGGATGACATAGGAGCACTACTAGAGGAATGGAAACCCGACCTTGTGGTTGTAGGCCTGCCAACAGATCTACATGGTAAAGACCTAAAGACCATAACTCCAAGAGCGAAGAAATTTGCTCAGCGCATTCATGGCCGCTTTGGGGTGCAAGTAGAGCTTCACGATGAGAGGCTTTCTACTACTGAAGCGAGAGCAGACCTATTTGCCATGGGTGGCTACAAAGCCCTAAGTAAGGGCAATGTGGACTGTCAGTCTGCTGTGGTTATTTTAGAAAGTTGGTTTGAGAGTCAATGGGGAGAATGATCCTCACCCCATATCAATTTTAATATCATCTAACGGACCGCTACTGCTAGTCCCTTGATGATTCTTAAGCATTAAGCGCAGATCGTTTGCAGAGTCTGCGCTTCGCAAAGCCTCTTCCTCACTCACCCTACCCTGCACGACTAAATCAAAGAGTGATTGATCAAAGGTACAGATCCCCTGCTGCTTAGTCTTAGACATGTAGTTCTTGATCTCTGCGATCTCTCCCTGACGAATAAGATCCGACGCTCTCGGCGTCACCAATAAGATCTCTAGTGCGGCATGGCGTCCGCTATCATCTTGTGCCTTAAGCAGTTGCTGACCTACGATCCCTTTCAGGTTAAGAGAGAGATCGAGTAAAAAGTGCTCTCGCTGACCTTGAGGAACTAAGTGTAAAATGCGTTCTAGTGCTTGGTTGGCATTGTTTGCATGCAAGGTCGCAACACACAAGTGCCCCGTCTCCGCAAAGGTCATCGCATAACGCATGGTTTCTGGTGTTCGAATCTCACCAATGACGATCATATCTGGAGCTTGTCTTAGAGAGTTCTTTAAGGCAATTTCATAGCTCTCAGTATCTAAGCCAACCTCACGCTGAGTGACTATGCTCTTTTGGTGCTGATGCACAAACTCGATAGGGTCTTCTACCGTAAGAATATGCCCTCGTTGGTGTTGATTTCTATGTCCCACCATAGCGGCTAACGTCGTCGATTTACCTGAGCCCGTCGCGCCAACCACCAGCACTAAACCGCGCTTGACCATTGCGAGATCTTTTAGCGTATCCGGTAAGCCAAGCTCATCAAAAGAAGGAATGTTGGTTTCAATATGACGAATGACAGCGCCTGGAAGATCTCTCTGAAAGAAAGCACTGACCCTAAAGCGTCCCGATTCACTTTCTATGGCAAAGTTTGCTTCCCTAATGGCTCGATATTCTTTACGCCTATCGTTGTCCATGATGCTATCAAGGATGGCGGTTACTCCAGATTGATGCAGTTTTTCGCCAAAAGGCTGAAGCTCACCGTCCACTCGAAACATACAAGGAGAATCTACAGTGATATACAGATCCGATGCCTTATGCTCTGTCATCGCATCTAACAGTTCTTTTAATTCCATCGTCTTCTCCTTGTCGGTTTTGCCAACACCTAAAAGCCAGAACCTAAGCTAGGCTGTATCTCAACCTTAGCCTCTGCTTCTTCGCGGCTAACCAGATTTTGTTGCATCAATTGATTTACCGATTGCTCCATAGTTCTCATGCCTTGAGCCGCGCCAGTTTGGATAATGGAATACATCTGCGCCACCTTATCCTCTCGAATAAGGTTGCGAATAGCTGGGTTCGCTAACATGAGCTCATGACAGGCTACTCGGCCTCCGCCAATACGCTTTAGCAATTTTTGCGCGATAACAGCGCGCAATGACTCTGACAACATAGAGCGAACCATGTTTTTATCGCCCGCAGGGAATACATCAATAATACGGTCTATGGTTTTGGCCGCAGAACTGGTGTGCAGGGTACCAAAGACCAAATGCCCCGTTTCCGCTGCAGTAAGCGCAAGGCTTATGGTTTCTTGGTCTCGAAGCTCACCCACTAGAATCACATCAGGGTCTTCACGCAGTGCAGAACGAAGCGCAGCCTTGAAGCTATGCGTATCACGATGCACTTCCCTTTGGTTGATCAAACACTTAGAGCTTTGATGAACAAACTCAATGGGATCTTCAATGGTTAAGATGTGTTTGTTGTGATGACGATTAATGTAATCAACCATGGCCGCTAAGGTGGTTGATTTACCCGACCCCGTAGGCCCAGTCACCAAAACCAATCCCTTTTCATAATTCGCTATTTTTTCAAATATAGGTGGGCAATCAAGTTGCTCAAGGGTAGGAATCGTAGTGGGAATGGTTCGAAACACCGCAGAGGCTCCACGGCTTTGATTAAAAGCATTAACCCTAAATCGACCCACTCCACCCAGCTCAATGGAAAAATCCAACTCAAGGTTAGATTCAAACTCACTTCGCTGCGCATCATCCATAATATCGAAGATAAGTTCATGTACCTCAGCTTCACTAAATTCAGGCATTTCCAAGCGTCTCACATCACCATCAATCCTTACCATTGGCGGTAGTCCCGATGAAAGATGTAGATCTGAGGCATTATGCTTTACACTAAAGCGAAGCAATTCGGTGATATCCATAAAATTTCCTGTTAAGTCAAAACTATGCAGACAATCCAATCAAATTTAGAACATATTCATCAGCAGATTAAAGAGTCTGAACGTAAGTTTGGGCGCGCAACTGATTCCGTGCAACTTCTTGCCGTAAGTAAAACTAAGCCCAACCAAGCAATTGTAGACGCTTGTGTTGCCGGACAGCGTCAATTTGGCGAAAACTATGTGCAAGAGGGTGTTGAAAAAGTTCAATACTTTCAAGAACATCATAGCGACTTCGAAATAGAATGGCACTTTATTGGACCGATACAATCCAATAAAACACGCCCTATTAGTGAGAACTTCGACTGGGTTCACTCTATTGATCGAGCTAAAATCGCACAGCGTCTTAATGACCAAAGGCCTGACGATAAAGAGCCATTGCAGGTACTCATCCAAGTCAATACCAGTGGTGAGGCTAGTAAGTCCGGCATTTCAGCTCAGCAAGCGTTAGAGTTAGCCTCTTCTATTGAAGCGCTACCAAATCTAACCTTGCGTGGATTAATGTCCATACCCGCAGCGGTTGCAAGCTATGAGGAACAACTCGTTGCCTTTAATCAGCTCAAAGACTTGTTTGAGGCGATTAAAGCCCAATATCCTCAAGTAGATACCTTATCTATGGGCATGAGCGGTGATATGGAAGCCGCTATCGAAGCCGGTAGCACTATGGTTCGTATCGGCACCGCCATTTTTGGTGCGCGAGACTATTCAAGCAAACAGTAAGTCAAACAAACAGTAAGGGATAAAGCTCTTGGCAAATTCAGCACGTAACATCGCCTTTATTGGTTCGGGCAATATGGCTAGCTCCATCATTGCAGGGCTTTTAGACAGCGGTTACCCCGCGAACGCATTAACAGCAACCGCTCCGTCACAGCAAAGCCGTGACAGAATCAGTCAGCGCTTTTCCATTACTGCGACATCGGATAACCGAGCTGCAATCACTCAAGCGGATGTCATAGTACTCTCGGTTAAGCCGCAGATTATGTCTGAGGTATTGGCTGAACTTTCTGATATCGACTTTAGTAACAAGTTACTGATCTCTATTGCGGCAGGTATTACGATCCCTAGATTGCAGTCAATGCTGGGACAAGATGCTGACTTTGTACGTGTCATGCCAAACACTCCTTCCTTGCTTGGGCTTGGTATGAGTGGCCTTTATGCACCAGAGCAAATCAGTGAAGAAGATAGAGCCTTTGCTGGAGAACTCATGCAAGCGGTAGGTAAGATCTGCTGGGTGGAGACAGAGGCTCAAATCAATTCCATTATTGCAGCGGCGGGAAGCTCTCCTGCTTACTTCTTCTTGTTCATGGAAGCCATGCAGCAAGAAGCCATCGCCCAAGGTTTTGATAAAGACACCGCGCGCATGCTTGTACAGCAATCGGCAATCGGCGCTGCACAAATGGTCGCTGAAAACCCAAAATTAGAGCTATCAACTCTTCGCCAGCAAGTGACCTCAAAAGGCGGTACCACTGCTGAGGCCATTGCCACATTTAATCAACACCAACTCTCTGACACCGTTGCTACCGCCATGCAGGCTGCAGTAAAACGTGCGCAAGAGATGGAATCCCTTTTTTAACCTCATCAAGGATTTGTAATGAATTCAATGCAGTTTTTAGTGACGACCTTTTTTGATCTCTACATCATGGTTGTCATCCTTAGAATCTGGTTGCAGGCAGCTCGCGCTGATTTCTATAACCCGTTCTCTCAATTTATCGTCAAAGCTACCCAGCCGGTATTAAAGCCTTTACGTCGCGTTATTCCATCCATTGGTAATATCGACTTAGCCACACTGACCTTTGCTTATGCGCTGTGTGTACTGAAGTTTGTACTTCTAATGTTGATGGCGTCAAATGGCGCGGTAGGCTTTAGCCCAGATCTTCTGATTATTGGCTTGCTTGCCCTAATCAAGGCTGGCGGTAAGCTTCTGTTCTGGGTACTGCTACTTCGCGCAATCCTTAGCTGGGTTAGCCAAGGCCGTAGCCCTATCGAGTACGTATTCCATCAATTAACCGAGCCAATGCTAGCGCCGATTCGTCGCATCCTTCCTTCTATGGGCGGACTAGACTTAAGCGTACTGGTGCTATTTATCGCATTGCAGTTTGCTAACTTCTTGATGGGTGATCTCACCAGCACCCTATTTGGTCCAATTTGGTACGGCCTGTAACAAGACTCAAACATGATTTTAGGGGTAAGAATGACAAAGCTACTCACCAGAGCACTGTGCACATTATTGATTGCCGGGTTTGCCATGCCCAGTTGGGCTGAGCAGTTTGTGCGTATGAAGGATATTGAATTGCATTACTCTGCATTTAATTCCACCTTCATTGCCCCTGAAATTGCCAGAGATTTGAAACTAAAGAGAAACCCAAACGTTGCTCTAATCAACATCAGTGCCCTTGATCTCTACAGCGTTGGCAAAAAACCAACGCAGGTCGCACTTAAAGGCACAGCCAAAAATCTTGTTGGCAATACTCGAACACTAGAGTTTCGAGAAATCACTCAAGGCGAGGCCATCTACTACCTTGCTGAGTTGCCAATCACAGAGAATGAAACCTATCGCTTTGAGATAAAAGCAGATGCTGGCTCTAAAGGCAGTGGCATTCTCCGATTTAACCAAACTTTCCATATTCAGGAGTAATCCTTTGTCTGCAAAAAATAAACTAGTGCTTGCTACAGGAAACAAAGGCAAGGTACGTGAAATGGCGAACCTGCTTTCTGACTTTGGCTTTGAGGTGCACGCCCAAAGTGAATATCAGGTCTCAGATGTCGCTGAAACAGGCACAACCTTTATTGAGAACGCCATCATCAAGGCTCGTCATGCCGCGAAAGAAACGGGTCTACCTGCCGTTGCTGACGATTCAGGATTGGAGGTCGACTTTCTTAAGGGTGCACCTGGGATTTACTCTGCACGCTTTGCAGGCGAAGGGGCAACTGACCAGCAAAACCTAGACAAACTACTCAATGAGCTAGACGATGTTACTGAGGAGCAACGCAGTGCGCGCTTTCACTGTGTATTGGTGTACATGCGCCACGCGGATGACCCTACACCTATCGTTTGCCATGGAAAATGGGAAGGACGTATCTTAACTAAAGCCCATGGTGATAATGGCTTTGGTTATGACCCAATATTCTATGTTCCAGAAGATGGATGTGCCTCTGCAGAATTAGCCCCTGAGCGTAAAAAGCAGCTCTCTCATCGAGGAAAGGCGCTAAATGAGCTATTCCAACAGCTAAAACAGGCTCTATGAGCACGCTAACGCCACCCGCGTTGGGCCTTTATATTCACATACCTTGGTGTGTGCAAAAGTGCCCCTATTGCGACTTCAACTCCCATGCTCTTAAGGGTGATATCCCTGAAGAGTTGTATATCGATGCCCTTCTCGAAGATTTGGATAGCGATATCAGTAAATATGCGGACTCCGTTGGCGAAAGAGTGCTTACCTCCATCTTCATTGGTGGCGGTACGCCAAGTCTGATCTCTCCACAGCAAATTGCACGCTTGCTCAGTGGCGTTCAACAGCGCGTTGCCTTCTCGAAAGATATAGAGATCACCATGGAGGCGAACCCTGGCACCATTGAAGCAGAGCGATTTGCTCAGTATGTCCATGCGGGAGTCACACGTATATCCATAGGCGTGCAAAGCTTTGAGCAGCAAAAGCTTGAGCGCTTAGGTCGCATACACGGTAAAGGTGAAGCGGTGAATGCAGCCAAACTAGCCCATACCATTGGTTTGAATAGCTTTAATCTAGACCTGATGCACGGCCTTCCGGATCAAAGTATTGAGCAGGCGCTGGATGACTTAGACAAAGCCATTGAACTGGCTCCGCCACACCTATCTTGGTACCAGTTAACCATTGAACCCAACACTCTGTTCTATTACAAAACGCCGACACTGCCTGATGATGATGACCTTTGGGATATCTTTGAAAGAGGGCATGAGAAGCTGAGTGCTGCAGGGTATGTGCAATACGAAATATCAGGTTACAGTAAGCCCGGTTACCAATGTCAGCACAATCTTAACTACTGGCGCTTTGGTGATTACCTCGGCATCGGCTGTGGTTCACATGGCAAGCTTAGCTTTAGCGACGGACGCATTGTTCGCACAACCAAGACAAAGCACCCTAGAGGCTATCTAGCCAGCTATCAGAACATGGTTAAACCGTATCTAGATACAGAACACATAGTGGCCGACGAAGACCGTCCATTTGAGTTCTTCATGAACCGCTTTAGATTGATCGAAGCCTGCCCTAAGCAGGACTTTGTGAACACAACGGGGCTGCCACTGAGTGCGATTCAATCCACTATCGATTGGGCAATTGAAAAGTCATACTTAAGTGAAACCGAAAACCACTGGCAAATCACCCAAAAAGGAAAGCTATTCCTAAATGATTTGCTCGAGGCCTTTATGGTTGAAGAGGATTAGTGGGCAGCTGTCAGAAGAGTAAACGGCAGCTGATGGCTTTTTACTAAACCCTCAAAAAATTGAGCGCCCTATACGCTCAGATAAAAGCTCTAAAGCTCTCGTACCTGCCAATGAATTGCCGGATGCATCAAGCTCTGGCGACCATACTGCGATCGTCATATCACCGGGCACAACAGCAATGATGCCTCCGCCCACACCAGACTTCCCCGGCATGCCCACTCGGTAGGCAAATTCACCCGCACCATCATACAAACCACAGGTGGCAAGTAAGGCGTTTAACTGCTTACTTTGAGTCACAGAGACCACACGTTTACCGGTTCTCACTGAGATACCCTTGTTGGCCAAATAGCTAAAGGTTTTCGCTAGATCGACACAGCTCATCTTTAGGGCGCAGGCGGTAAAGTAGTTCTCCAGTACCGGAATCACCTCGCTATTAAAATTGCCAAAAGAACGCATTAAATAGGCAATGGCCGCGTTGCGATCTCCGTGCATCATCTCCGATGCCGCAACTACCTTGTCATAGACAATATGCGTATCACCTGACAGCTGACGCACGAACTCCAGAAGGTACTGCCTTGGAGCAGACAAGCGACAATTAAGCAGATCAGCAACCACTATAGCCCCCGCATTGATAAATGGGTTGCGAGGAATGCCTTGTTCCATTTCCAGCTGGATCAGTGAATTAAATGCTTGGCCAGAGGGCTCTTTTCCGACTCTTGTCCAAATGTCTTCTTGCTCATACAGGCGCATGGCAAGGGTTAGGCTAAGGGCTTTGGATATAGACTGGATGGAGAATGCCTCGTCCGCATCTCCTGCCTTAAAAACTTCACCTTGATTGGTATATACAGCGATGCCAAGTTTGGTGCTTGGTACTTGAGCGAGTGCAGGAATGTAGTTTGCAACTTTCCCTTGCCCTATCAAGGGGGCTACTTCTGCTAGGATATCTTGCAATAATTCAGCTGTTGGTTTCATTTCTTACCTTGGGTTATTCAAGGACAAAAAAGCCAACACTAGGTTGGCTTTAGGAAAATCGCTATTTAAGGCTAGTTTAAGGTTTAACAGCAATAAAGATATTACGGTTAATTGACTGGTCTACGCGGTGCAGATATCCAGTGTAAGGTTCTTTATCTTGTACCTCAAAGCCTTGCTCGGCAAACAGCTCTGCTAGCTCAGTCCACTTCAGAGTGAACTCATTGAACGACAACACTATCGCGCCCTTTGGCTTCAATACACTCTTCCACGCTGGAAGTGCTTCCTCAATCAACTCTAGTGGGCTTCGAGCCATCTTAGTGTCTTTGGCACTCTTGCTGCCATGCTGCACACCATAAGGAAGGTCAGAGACCATCACATCACATGAGTTTTTCTTGATGATTTGATTCACAATGCGTGTATCAGCTGCGTACAACTTCATCGACTGCCCAAGGTCTTTCACAAAGTCTTCTTTGTTGACCGCGGCATTAACCACAAAGCCATCGGCAATCTTTTTGCCCGCACTTCCGGTACGTTTTTCCTTGGTCACTTTATGCTTATAACGACCATTTTTCATGTACTTAACGATAAAGGTTTGGATCTCTTGAACCCATTTGGCATTGATCTCGACACCCATAACGTCTAGACCTTGGATCAAGCCCTCATACAGAGTTGTTCCTTTGCCACACATAGGGTCCATCAGACACTTTCGCGTGCTGTTAGTTTTAGCCGCACTTAAACCTAAATTAACCATCAAGCGAGTAAATTGCTCATTGGTTTTTCCTGTGTAGCGCAGGATCTGACTCATGCTTTCGGGGAAGGTATTGAACGCTTCAGGTTGCAGTGGCTTGAGTAGTCCCGACTCTACGACTTGGAAAATGGCATAATAAATCGACGACGACGACAGCCTTTTGAGTTGCTGCGCATCCAGTTCTTTATCTGTTTCAAACACTAGAGCTGCAGGTAAACCGATATCCTTTTCCAAGACTTCATCCACGATGATGTCCATAGAAGCAAGAATCGCTTTTAGCTCTGAACACGCGATCTTTACTGCGGTATCAAAGTAGATGCGGTTGTGACCCGGATTGGCCAAAATAGCGTATTGAAACATCCAAAAACCTTATTGTTAAATTTGAGCAAGATAGAAATAAAAAAGGGCTACCTAGTAGCCCCTCGATATCAATTAAGCAGTGCGCTTATATTTAATATCCCAGACACCATGTCCAAGGCGATGACCTCGAGCCTCAAACTTGGTCAAAGGACGCTCCTCTGGGCGAGGAATATAGTCACCATCTGTAGCAATGTTAGCAAAGCCTGGAGCTTGGTTCATAATCTCAATCATGTGCTCTGCATAGTTTTCCCAGTCAGTCGCCATGTGGAAAATACCCGTTTCCATCTGAAGCTTTGAACGAAGCATCTCAGCAAACTCAACCTGCACGATACGACGCTTGTGGTGACGCTTCTTGTGCCATGGGTCAGGGAAGAACAGCTGAACGGTCTGTAAGCTGCCATCCTGGATCATGTTCTCAAACACCTCAACGGCATCGTGACACATAACACGAAGGTTAGTGATACCCTCATCACGAGCAAGACCTAGACAAGCACCAACACCTGGGCGGTGAACTTCAATACCAATGAAGTTCTTCTCTGGAGCAGCCTTCGCCATTTCGACTAACGAAGCGCCCATACCAAAGCCAATCTCAAGTACGACTGGGTTAGTGTTACCAAACACCTGTGCCCAATCTAGCAATTCATTTTGATAATCGATGCCCATCGTCGGCCAACATTCGTTCAAAGCGGTTTCCTGACCTTTAGTCAATCGACCTTCTCGACGCACAAAACTGCGGATTTTTCTCACCAGTTTGCCATCTTCGGTATATTCGTTAGTCGTTACTTCGCTCATTCTGTTGCCTGTTCATCGATTAATCAAAGCGGGAATTATCCAAAGAAATCTTCATTACGCAAGTGCATAAATCATTTCAAAGGCAAATTATTCCAATTTCTATGCATATTGGCTGTCTATCGCGCTTAATCAGCACAACTTAGTTTTACTTAACCTAACTATTATGGTGCAATTTCTAACCTTTGATGACTAATTTTGTGGGCTCTCAGTGACACCATTCGCAAATCAGATACTTACTTGGTATCAGCAATACGGTAGGAAACACCTTCCTTGGCAGCAAGACAAAACAGCTTACAAGGTATGGCTATCAGAAATAATGCTACAGCAGACGCAAGTGGCCACTGTCATCCCCTATTTTGAGCGCTTTTTAGAACAGTTTCCTGATGTTAACTCTCTGGCTAAGGCTCATATTGATGAGGTGCTGCACCTTTGGACAGGGCTTGGCTATTACGCCAGAGCGCGCAATCTGCACAAGAGTGCACAAATCGTAGCAGACCAATATAACGGTAGCTTCCCATTAGATATTGAAGAGCTTAATGCTCTGCCCGGCATTGGTCGCTCTACTGCAGGCGCGATATTGTCATCGGTATTTAATCAGCCTCACCCTATCCTAGATGGCAATGTAAAAAGGGTTCTTGCTCGATGTAATGCCATTGATGGTTGGCCTGGTAAAAAGGTCGTTGAAAACGCGTTATGGGCAGTGGCTAGTGAGCATACCCCTGACAAGCGAGTAGACGAATACAACCAAGCTATGATGGATATGGGAGCCATGGTTTGCACTCGCAGCAAGCCTAAGTGTTCGTTGTGCCCCGTTTCTGAGCACTGCGTTGCTTTTAAGCAGCAGAACCAAACTGACTATCCGGGTAAAAAGCCTAAGAAAGAGAAACCTACAAAACAAACTTGGTTTGTGATTCTTCATCATAGCGATGAGGTGTGGCTGGAACAAAGACCCTCATCAGGTATCTGGGGAGGCTTACATTGTTTTCCCGAGCAGCCTAACGCCGATATCCAACACTACTTACAGACCTTAGGTTGTAGTGAGGGTGAAATTAACAATGCGAAAACGTTGATCGCCTTTAAGCATACTTTCAGTCATTATCACCTAGATATTACGCCTGTATTGTTAAACCTAGAGCAAGTTCCTAGCCTTGTAATGGAACAAAACCAAGGTCTTTGGTATAACTTGTCTCAACCACAGAAACTTGGGCTGGCTGCACCGGTTAAGAACCTGCTAGCAAACCTCAAGTATGATCTAACATAAGGAACACTCATGAGTCGCACAGTATTTTGCGAGCATCTAAAGAAGGATGCAGACGGTCTGGATTTTCAACTGTATCCCGGTGAACTTGGCAAACGCATCTTCGATGGCATCTCTAAAGAAGCTTGGGCCATGTGGCAAAGCAAGCAAACCATGCTAATCAACGAGAAAAAGTTGAACATGATGGATCCTGAGCATCGAAAATTACTAGAAACAGAAATGGTTAACTTTCTGTTTGAGGGCAAAGACATCGTTATCGATGGCTATACGCCACCTAGTCAATAATCCTATCGAGTGGCTTTTGCCACTCTTTTTTTAGTTTTTGGATGCCAATGAAAAAGCTGCTTTATCTTGCCCTTCCCTTAATTCTTGCTGGTTGCAGTCGTGAATTTGTAGAAAAAATCTACGACGTAAACTATGAACCTACTAGCCGATTTGCGGCGAAAAATTTAGCGCCTAAGCCCGGACAGTTTGAAAAAGACACCGCAGCTCTCGACTCATTGATCAGTAGTTTTACCGGTGATATTGAGAAAAAATGGGGTAAACAGCAGGTCAAGGTTGCTGGTAAAAGCAACTATGTAAAGTACATAGATAACTATGACAGCCGAGCTGAAGTTAACTTTTCAACAGGCAAGATCACGATCGAAACCGTGGCCTCTAATGATCCAAAAGCCCACCTGAAAACGGCGATCATCACCACTTTATTGACACCTGATGATCCTGCGCATGTTGATCTTTTCTCTTCATCCAACATTAAGCTAGAAGGTGAACCCTTTTTATATCAACAAGTTGTAGATCAAGAAGGCAAGCCAATCCAGTGGAACTGGCGAGCGAATAAGTTTGCAGACTACCTCATTGCAAACAAGATGAAGACTAAAAAAGTGGACTACAAAATAGCCCACTATGTAGAAATACCTATGGTCGCTACGCACTCAGATGTGCGCTCCTATAAGTACGCCGATATTGTACGAAGGGCGTCGCAGCGCTACGACATTCCAGAAGACCTGATCTACGCGATCATTAAAACAGAAAGCAGCTTTAACCCCTACGCAGTGAGTTGGGCGAATGCCTACGGACTTATGCAGGTGGTACCCAAAACCGCAGGTGCCGACGTGTTTAAGCTGGTTAAAAAGAAGCCAGGCATCCCTACCCCGGAGTATCTGTTCAATCCTGAAAATAATATTGATACCGGCACCGCTTACTTTTACATTCTGAAGAACCGCTACTTGAAGGATGTGAACAATTTCTTATCCCTTGAGTACAGTATGATCTCGGCATACAACGGCGGAACAGGTGGAGTATTGAACACCTTCGACCGAAACAGTCGTAGTAATGCGATGAAAAACTTAAATTCTTTGCAGCCAAATCAAGTTTATTGGGCATTAACCAATAAACATAGCAATGCTGAAGCTCGAAGATATTTGGAGAAGGTGACCAAATATAAGCGCGATTTTAACCAAGGAAAGGGATAATTTGAGCAATATGCTCAAATTAAAAGCAAACAACACGCTTTTTGAAAAAAAACCAAAAAACAGGTTGACGAATTCCTCAAAAATACGTTTAATAGCGCTCCGTTGCCCGGATAGCTCAGTCGGTAGAGCAGAGGATTGAAAATCCTCGTGTCGGTGGTTCGATTCCGCCTCCGGGCACCACAATTTGATTGTTGGTGTTCAAGTAACGTCAACATTGCACAAAGAATAAAGTGTGCCGACTTAGCTCAGTAGGTAGAGCAACTGACTTGTAATCAGTAGGTCACCAGTTCGACTCCGGTAGTCGGCACCATTCTTTATGCCTCGATAGCTCAGTCGGTAGAGCAGCGGATTGAAAATCCGCGTGTCGGTGGTTCGATTCCGCCTCGAGGCACCATTATTTGGTGCTGAATGTGAAAACATTGCACAAATAATTCCCCTTTAGTTCAGTTGGTAGAACGGCGGACTGTTAATCCGTATGTCGCAAGTTCAAGTCTTGCAAGGGGAGCCACATTATAAGCCTCAGTCCTAGGACTGGGGCTTTTTTGTATCTGTCGAATTCTACCTGCGTTCAGCAACCAAGCTTCCCCATTACCGTCGTCTCCGAAGTCTTTTATCGGAGACCTCTTCAATTGCAGATCTAACCAGATCCCCGATAAAACCATTCGGGGATGACGCTGATTAACCCTTTATACAAGTTAGCTACCAATCAGCTCACTTCTTACTTCATCAAGTGCTAACCATCTTCAGCAACTCAAGCTTTCCCACTACCGTCGCCTCCGAAGTCTTTTATCGGAGACCTCTTCAACTGCCGAACTCATTAGATCCCCGATAAAACCATTCGGGGATGACGTTGGTTTTGCCTTTTATACAATTTAACCACTAACCAACGTACTTCTTTCTTCATCAAGTGCTAACCATCTTCAGCAACTCAAGCTTTCCCACTACCGTCGCCTCCGAAGTCTTTTATCGGAGACCTCTTCAACTGCCGAACTCATTAGATCCCCGATAAAACCATTCGGGGATGACGTTGGTTTTGCCTTTTATACAATTTAACCACTAACCAACGTACTTCTTTCTTCATCAAGTGCTAACCAATCTTCAGCAACTCAAGCTCCCATTACCGTCGTCTCCGAAGTCTTTTATCGGAGACCTCTTCAATTGCCGAACTCATTAGATCCCCGATAAAACCATTCGGGGATGACGTTGATTAACCCTTTATACAAGTTAGCTACCAATCAGCTCACTTCTTTCTTCATCAAGTTCTAACCAGTCTTCAGCAACTCAAGCTTTCCCACTACCGTCGCCTCCGAAGTCTTTTATCGGAGACCTCTTCAATTGCCGAACTAACCAGATCCCCGATAAAACCATTCGGGGATGACTTTGTTTTACCTTTTGGACGCAAGGTAACTGGTAAGCTGCGCACTTCTTTCTTCATCAAGTGCTAACCAATCTTCAGCAACTCAAGCTTTCCCACTACCGTCGTCTCCGAAGTCTTTTATCGGAGACCTCTTCAATTGCCGAACTAATTAGATCCCCGATAAAACCTTTCGGGGATGACGTTGATTTGCCCTTTACGCACCAGTGAACCAGCCATTAGCAGAATCAAGCTCACTTAATATTTCTTCTCTCAATAATCCCCCTCTTTACCTCTGCTACTAAAAGAATAATAAACCAACACTCAAAAACTTATCTCTCAGCTAATCTCTAGATATGCTCACAGTTAGCGACCAATAAGTTATTACTCAGTACGATCTCCCTGTCATCATCACTAAGTCATAGGTTTATCAATCGCTACCCTATATGTGGTGAGCGATGAATGTAGCAATAAGAAAAGAATTCGTTATTAATTGGTGAAAAAATCGCTCTTTTATACATAAAATGTACGCTTCGGACTAGAATTTCATCAAGCGGAATATTTTTTGCATTTTTTTGTTGACCTGAATAACGAAAAACCGTTTAATACCCCCCGTCGCCCGGATAGCTCAGTCGGTAGAGCAGAGGATTGAAAATCCTCGTGTCGGTGGTTCGATTCCGCCTCCGGGCACCACAATTTAATTGTTGGTGTCTTAGACATCAGTAAAGAATATAGTGTGCCGACTTAGCTCAGTAGGTAGAGCAACTGACTTGTAATCAGTAGGTCACCAGTTCGACTCCGGTAGTCGGCACCATTTATTTACTTTAAAAGTAATTCCCCTTTAGTTCAGTTGGTAGAACGGCGGACTGTTAATCCGTATGTCGCAAGTTCAAGTCTTGCAAGGGGAGCCATTTTTCATCACTAGCTAATGCTATTGATACGGCGCCGACTTAGCTCAGTAGGTAGAGCAACTGACTTGTAATCAGTAGGTCACCAGTTCGATTCCGGTAGTCGGCACCATTTATTTGCTTAAAAGTAATTCCCCTTTAGTTCAGTTGGTAGAACGGCGGACTGTTAATCCGTATGTCGCAAGTTCAAGTCTTGCAAGGGGAGCCACATTATAAGCCCAGTCCTCGGACTGGGCTTTTTTGTATCTGTCGAATTTTGAAAAGTAGCTTTGTGAACAGTGAATATGTCGTAACCGAAACTCGGCGTGTTAAGTCTCACAAGGGAAGCTACATTAGAAGCCCTAGTCCTCGGACTAGGGCTTTTTTGTCTCTGAAGAACTTTGTGTACAGCGGATATGTCACTACGGAGGCTAGGCTAATTACATCGTCATTCCAGCCTTGAGCTGGAATCTTAGGTAGATCTGAAGCATCCAAGATACTGGCCTTCGCCAGTATGACACTTTAAAACGTTGGCTACAGGGAAGGTACTCAAAAGCCCTTCATCTAAATATTCCTCTTTCCAAAAAAGTACTAACCACTATTGATTATTCGCTCCCACATCATTCTGGCAATGCAGCATCCAACGGATACCAAACTTATCAACGAGCTGCCCAAAGTGTGCCCCCCAAAACATATCGGTTAGAGGCATAATCACCTGCCCTTCTTCCGCCAATGCATTAAATATCTCAGCCTGTTGGCTCATATCGTCAAGCATTATAGATAGGGCAATAGGTCCGTCTCTCTCTGTGCTTTTCAGGCCGTCTGACATCATCAGTGAGAAGTGAGGGCATTTAAACTCGGCATGCATAACCCAATGAGGTTCGGCGCCCTCTATAACCTGGGGAGCGTCAGAGAAGAGCTGCTGTGAAACAACCTCACCAGAGAAAACGTCACAATAAAAAGCTAGGGCCTGTTCGCATTTCCCTGAGAAAAACAAATATGGAGTCAGTTGGCTCATACGTACACCTTGAGTGAGTTTGTCTGTATCTCAAAACTAGGAGTGTCACGAACAATCTTCAAGTTAGAGCACTCATAAAAGCCCAGTAATTCCCAAATACTAATCACTACAATATAAAGCAGACTCGACTCACCCAAGATCAATGGCTCTACATCTGTTTGCCAGTTCACATAGGTTAAAACGCAGATACTCACTTTTTTAGAATATCACTCTGCAAGAAGTGTAATTTAATTACAAAATGTTACTACCAACCCTTACACGTGCAAAAACCATACAGACAAAGCCTACAAACCAACCATTAATTCACAGTAGTTATGTATAAAATGCTACAAATGAGATCTATATCACAATAAATATTCTCACCAAAGAAAGAAAAACGTGATCTTCATCCGGATGAAATGAGAGTAAATATCAATAAATGGCTTATGTAATTTATTGACACCCCTTTTATGTGATCAGAATCACCATCAATTAATAACACAAACAATACATGCGTGATCGAGGTCACATTTAATGGGTGGTACGTGCGTTTTTAAATTTATGTGATAGATTTTTGTCAACGTTAACCAGAACAACACTGCCAACTGGCTCAAATAATAAACGAGGTCACCCTATGCTATCTCCCGAAGCTAAGATCAAAGTACAGAACTTTGGTCGTTTCCTCTCCAACATGGTTATGCCTAATATTGGGGCATTCATTGCTTGGGGTTTCATTACCGCCCTATTCATTCCAACAGGCTGGATTCCTAACGAAACGTTAGCCGCTATGGTTGGTCCTATGATTACCTACCTTCTACCGCTCTTAATCGGTTATACAGGTGGTAAAATGGTCGGAGGCGACCGCGGAGCTGTAGTAGGTGCAATCACTACTATGGGTGTTATCGTTGGTACTGACATTCCAATGTTCATGGGTGCAATGATCGTAGGTCCTCTAGGCGGCCTAGCAATCAAGAAATTTGACGCTGCAGTTCACGGTAAAGTGAAGAGTGGCTTTGAGATGTTGGTAAACAACTTCTCTGCCGGTATCGTTGGTATGATTTGTGCCATCCTAGCATTCTTAGTTGTTGGTCCTGCGGTTAAACTTCTATCTTCAGCACTTGCTGCTGGTGTAGACGTAATGGTAAACGCTGGCTTGCTTCCTTTAGCTTCTATTTTTGTAGAGCCTGCGAAGATTCTGTTCCTAAACAACGCAATCAACCACGGTATCTTTACTCCACTAGGTGTTCAGCAATCTGAAGAACTAGGTCGTTCAATCTTCTTCCTGATTGAAGCGAACCCAGGTCCAGGTCTTGGTCTACTTCTAGCGTACATGGTATTTGGTAAAGGCAACGCTAAGCAATCTGCTGCTGGTGCTTCTATCATCCACTTCTTTGGTGGTATTCACGAAATCTACTTCCCATACGTATTGATGAACCCTCGTCTAATCCTTGCTGTAATCGCAGGTGGTATGACTGGTGTATTCACTAACGTAGTATTTAGCTCAGGTCTGATTTCTCCAGCATCTCCTGGCTCTATCTTTGCCGTTCTAATCATGACACCTAAAGATTCATTCATCGGTGTAATTCTTTCTGTAGTAGCAGCGGCAGCGGTATCATTCCTTGTTGCATCATTGCTAATGAAAACTCAAGCTCAAGCAGACGATGAAGAAGACTCTCTAGAGAAAGCAGCAAGTCAAATGAAAGACATGAAAGCGTCTTCTAAAGGCCAAGCTGCAAACGCTGACGTAAACATGTCAGCAGTAAAAAACATCATCGTAGCGTGTGACGCAGGTATGGGTTCAAGTGCAATGGGTGCAGGTCTACTACGTAAGAAAGTAGAAGCGGCTGGCCTAGATATCTCAGTAACTAACCTAGCAATCAACAACCTACCGCAAGATGTCGATATCGTTGTAACGCACAAAGATCTTACTGACCGTGCTCGTTCAGTTGTTGATAGTGCTTACCACATTTCACTGTCTAACTTCCTAGACGGCGCTGTGTACGACAATCTCGTTGCACAACTCCTAGAAGCTCAAGGTGCTTCAGAAGCCCCAGCAGTTGCTAAAGAAGAGACAGAGCAGCAAGGTACATTGAAACTGTCAAACGACAATATCTTCCTTGGCATGCAAGCAAAGACTAAAGAAGAAGTCATTAAATTTGCCGGTGAGCAACTGGTTAAGCTTGGCAATGTTCGCCCAGAATATGTAGACGGCATGCTTGCTCGTGAAGAGTTGGTATCAACCTACCTAGGTGAGTCAATTGCTGTACCACACGGCACTATCGAAGCTAAGCAGTATGTTGAAAGCACTGGCATCGTGTTCTGCCAATTCCCTGAAGGTATTCAGTGGGGTGAAGACGAAGATGATGTTGCGAAGATGGTAATCGGTATCGCGGCACAAGGTGACGAACATATTCAAGTTATCACCGCTATCACTAATTCACTTGATGACGAAGAAGCTGTTGAACTGTTGAAGACTACATCGAACCCTCAAGATGTATTGAATATCCTCAACGGAAAATAAAATTGCTTTAAGTCACGCTCCTAAGTAAGTGACGAGGCCAGCTCCCCTTATTATTACGCTGGCCTCCTTTTTATTTTTATTAATTTCTATTGGTTAGGTACTGTTATGAAAGCTTTACATTTTGGCGCAGGTAACATTGGTCGTGGTTTTATCGGTAAGCTGCTTGCTGACGCTGGTATCGCTGTGACATTTGCAGATGTAAATGAAACTGTAGTGAACGCTCTTATCGAGCGAAATGAGTATTCAGTTAAGGTTGTTGGCGCAGATTGTGTTGTAGACACAGTTTCAAACGTAACCGCTGTTAACTCAACTAGCCCTGAAGTTGTGAACTGCATTGCAGAGTCAGACATGGTGACAACTGCAGTAGGACCTACAGTTCTGAACATCATCTCAAAAACCATCGCACAAGGCCTTGAGCTACGTTTCTCACAAGGTAATGAAGCACCACTAAACATCATTGCTTGTGAAAACATGGTACGTGGTACGACTCAGCTTAAAGAAGCCGTTTACGGCCACCTAAGTGATGAAGCACAAGCGAAAGCTGACCAATATGTAGGCTTTGTTGATTCAGCAGTAGACCGTATCGTTCCACCAGCAGAAGAAGGTGAAACGGACCCACTAGCCGTGACCGTTGAAACCTTTAGTGAGTGGATCGTCGATCAAACTCAATTCAAGGGCGAAATTCCTAACATCCCTGGTATGGAATGCACTGATAACCTAATGGCATTTGTTGAGCGTAAACTATTTACCCTGAACACTGGCCACTTAATCACTGCATATCTCGGCGTTCTTGCCGGTCACGAGACCATCAAGGATTCTATCGAAGATCCTGCGATTCTTGCAGAAGTACAAGCGGCAATGGAAGAAAGTGGTGAAGTATTGATTCGTCGCTACGGCTTTGATCCTAAAGCTCACGCAGCTTACATTCAAAAGATTCTTGGTCGATTCGCCAACCCGTTCCTTCGTGATGAAGTGGATCGCGTAGGCCGCCAACCAATTCGTAAGCTAAGCCCTCAAGACCGTTTGATTAAGCCGCTTAACGGTACTCTAGAGTACAACCTACCGAACACGCACCTGCTAAAAGGTATCGCTGCTGCATTCCATTATAAGAATGACGACGACCCACAAGCAGTTGAACTTCAAGCTATGTTTGCTGAAAAAGGCTTTGCTGAGACATTAGCGCACTACTCTGAGCTGAATGTTGATGCTGAAGTTGTTAAACTAGCGGAACAAGCTTACCTAGCGATTAAATGATCCAAACAATAGGTGCCTCTTATGAGGCGCCTTTTAATTTTAGTCCCCACAACAATAAGAGTAGTATGCCCATAACCCCTGAGCATGAAACAGAACTCCTTGAGGCCCTTTCTGAAGCAGAGAGCGCTCACGAGTGCCTGCTCACTGCCTATGATGCATTAGACGATACCGTTGATGCATTGCTCAAGAGTATCTTTTTCAAAGATGATTATGCGGTTAAATTTGTGGTTGACCCCTTACTAACGAACGATGGTCCTTTAGGGGAAATCCAAGTAAGAACCAAGCTTTTGTTAGGGTTAGGAAGTATCTCCAAAGAGATTTACGACGATATAGAGATCTTCGTGACGTTAAGGGAGTGGGCTAAGATTCAGGGAGAAGAAGTCAGCTTCACTGAGGTTGATGTGCTCTTTGAGCTCAACAAGATAAACTCAATTAAGGGCATTATGCCACTTGAGTTTGATGCGACCTTTGCTGAAGGTATGAGTGGCGCCACATTAGACATGTTTCTAACTCGGCACTTCCAGAGAGTACGCTCTACCCTAGTGCTCGCCATCACGGATATCATCAACAAACTCTGTCGTGAAAATGACTTAACCTCCTAAGACAAAAAAACCACCTTGCGGTGGTTTTTTATTATCTATTCAATCGAACCAAGCTTATAGATCTTTGATGTTCTCAGCTTCTAGCTCGTTAAAGTACTTAACCGTTTTCACTTTAAGTTCTTGCTGTGCAGGTTCATCAGCAACGATGATTGCCTTGTTGTGAAGCTGTAGAGCCGTCACTGTCCACATGTGATTTACACTACCTTCAACAGCCATTTGCAATGCTTGCGCTTTGTTGTGGCCTAGAGAAAGAATCATCACTTCTTCCGCATCAAGCAAAGTAGCAACGCCGATAGTTAGTGCGTATTTTGGAACTTGGTTGATGTCGCCATCAAAGAAGCGAGAGTTCGCAATGCGAGTATCTTCAGTTAGAGTCTTGATACGTGTACGCGATGATAGAGATGAGCCTGGCTCATTGAAAGCAATGTGCCCATCAATGCCAACACCACCCATGAATAGGTTAATCTTGCCGTAAGACTTCATTTTAGCTTCGTATGCTGCGCAGTGAGCATCGATATCATCCGCTAAGCCATCAAGTAGGTTGATGTTTTCTTCTTGAACATCAACATGATTAAAGAAGTTGTTGTACATGAAAGAGCGATAAGATTCTGGATGCTCAGGGTCAATGCCTACATACTCATCCATGTTGAAGGTAACAACGTTCTTGAAGCTCACTTCACCCGCTTTATACAATTCAATTAATGCTTTGTAAGTGGTTAGTGGAGTGCCACCTGTTGGTAGACCCAGAACAAATGGTCGCTCTGCTGTTGGTTGGAACTTGTTGATGCTTGCAACGATATGACGAGCAGCCCACTTACCTACTTTTTCAGCATTGCTTAACGGAATCAGTCTCATAACTCTACCTTTCTAGTAATTAGGGTTTTAATGTTTTTTTGTAGTGTAAAATAAGTAGTAATTTTGTCCAACCCTTATTAGCGATTTTTTGACCTAGATCAGCCATAATCAGCAAAACTCAGGCCTTAAACCTTCAATAAATGCCCTTTCATTGCCTTTCTAAACGAAAGATAGCAAGCGTAAACACCCAAATAATTCTCTTCGAAAATTATGCTTTTCAATTCATAAATAACAGTACCTTATGACAAAAGGCCGTGACCTTACTGGTTTCGACTGGCTTTCGAAGTGTAGACATTTAAGTTTCGATATGAAAGAATGCAGCCACTAAAACGAAAGAAACCGAATATGACTAAACGAAATACTCAAATTCGACGCAGTGCTATCGCCTCTCTTGTAGAGGAACAAGGCGAAGTGACTGTGGAGGAACTAGCAAAACGCTTTGATACGTCAGAAGTTACTATTCGTAAAGATCTCGCATCGTTAGAACAAAGTGGACAGCTACTCCGTCGCTATGGTGGCGCAGTCTCTATCCCAACCGAAACGGTAGCCGAAGAGCTCAATATACTGATTTCAGAAGAGAAGCTATCTCTAGCCTCAGTCGCCGCCTCCTTGGTTCGTGACCACAATCGAATATTAATCGATAGCGGTAGCACCACTGGTGCTCTTATTTCTAAGCTAAATACCAAGAAAGGCTTAGTGGTAATGACAAACTCATTAACCGCAGCGAATGCGCTCAATGAGCTAGAGAGTGAGCCGACCCTATTGATGACAGGTGGCACTTGGGATGCACATTCAGATTCATTTCAAGGCCAAGTCGCCGAAGCAGCTCTTCGTTCGTACGATTTTGACCAGTTGTTTGTTGGCGCCGATGGTATCGACCTTGAGCGAGGAACGACTACCTTTAATGAACTCATTGGTTTAAGTCGCGTGATGGCTGAGGTATCTCGCCAGGTCATCGTCATGATTGAGTCAGACAAGATTGGTCGTCGTATCCCCAACTTAGAACTCGCTTGGGATAGCATCGATATCGTAATTACCGATAAAAACCTGTCTGACGAATACAAACAAATTATCGAATCAAAAGCTGTTCGCGTTATCCGAGCAGCCAACTAAATTTAAAACTACTATCGTCTTTGCGGTATGTGCAAAGACAAACTGGAGAATAAAACATGTGTGGAATTGTTGGTGCAGTAGCACAGCGTGATGTAGCAGAAATCCTTGTAGAAGGCCTTCGTCGTCTTGAGTACCGTGGTTACGACTCAGCAGGCGTTGCTGTTGTTGACGCAGAGTCAAACCTAACTCGCGTTCGCCGCTTAGGTAAGGTTCAAGAACTTGCAGACGCTGTAGATGCACAAAACGTTCTAGGCGGCACAGGTATCGCACACACTCGCTGGGCAACGCATGGCGAGCCAAGTGAAGTAAACGCGCACCCTCATATGTCGGGTGACATTGCTGTTGTACACAATGGCATCATTGAAAACCACGAAGAGCTACGTGAACTTTTAGTTGGCCGTGGCTATGTATTTACATCTCAAACCGATACTGAAGTTATTGCTCACCTAGTTGAGTGGGAACTAAGAACATCAGCTTCTCTAGTTGAGGCACTACAAAAGACTGCTAAGCAACTTGATGGTGCTTACGGCACAGTAGCAGTTGATCGCAAAGACCCAAGCCGTATCGTTGTCGCTCGCTCTGGTAGCCCAATTGTGATTGGTTTAGGTGTAGGTGAGAACTTCCTTGCTTCAGATCAGCTAGCGCTACTTAACGTAACGCGTCGCTTCATCTACCTAGAAGAAGGTGATATCGCAGAAATCACGCGCCGTGACGTATCTATCTTCGATGCAGAAGGTCACTCAGTAGAGCGTGAAGAGCACGAATCTAACGCTGAGCACGATGCCGGTGATAAAGGTAAATACCGTCACTTCATGCAAAAAGAGATCTTCGAGCAACCTACAGCGCTAATCAGCACTATGGAAGGCCGTATCTCTGCAGACTCAGTCATCACTAACGCTATCGGTGTTAAAGCAGAAGAAATCCTTAGCAAGGTAGAACACGTTCAGATCATTGCTTGTGGTACGTCATACAACTCAGGTATGGCTGCTCGTTACTGGTTCGAATCAATCGCTGGCGTAAGCTGTGACGTAGAAATCGCTTCTGAGTTCCGTTACCGCAAGTTCGTAACTCGTCCAAATAGCCTACTTGTGACTCTTTCTCAATCAGGTGAAACGGCCGATACGCTAGCTGCACTTCGCCTAGCAAAAGAAAAAGGTTACATGGCGGCAATGACCATCTGTAACGTGGCAGGCTCTTCTCTTGTTCGTGAGTCTGATTTTGCCTTCATGACCCGTGCGGGAACAGAGATCGGTGTTGCTTCAACAAAAGCATTCACCACTCAACTTGCTGCAATGCTGATGATGGTAGTTTCAATTGGCCGTCTGCAAGGTCGCGTCGATTCAGCTCGTGAAGCCGAGATTGTTCAAGCTCTACATGAACTGCCAACAGCCATTGAAAAAGCGCTAGCGTTCGACAAAGAAATCGAAGCTCTAGCCCCTGATTTTGCTGACAAGCATCATACGTTATTCCTAGGCCGCGGTGAGTACTACCCAATTGCGATGGAAGCATCTCTTAAACTCAAAGAGATCTCTTACATCCATGCTGAAGCATACGCAGCAGGTGAGCTTAAGCACGGTCCACTTGCTCTTATTGATGCCGATATGCCAGTAGTGGTTATCGCACCAAACAACGAACTTCTAGAGAAGCTGAAATCTAACGTTGAAGAAGTTCGTGCACGCGGTGGACTGCTGTATGTATTTGCTGACGAAAAAGCGGGCTTCGAGAGCGATGAAAACATGAAGATCATCAAGATGCCTCATGTAAATGAAATTACAGCGCCTATCTTCTACACGGTTCCAATGCAGTTACTGTCGTACCATGTGGCATTGATCAAAGGTACCGACGTAGACCAACCTCGTAACCTAGCAAAAGCGGTTACTGTTGAGTAAACGTATAACTCTCTGTTTTTAAAGGTGTCGGTAGACATTAAAGTTTGAAACTGTGACATTAAAGTTTGAAACTGTAACACTAAAGTTGAAAACTTTTTAAACCCGGTTAAACTGATTAAAAGTTAACCGGGTTTTTGTTATGGCAAAATCAAAGTACGTTTTAACTGAAAAACAAATCATCAAGCGGATAAATGAAGGCCGAGGTGCAGGAAGGCTTTCCAACTATAAGCCGTGGCTGTATGTTACTGAGGTTCCTTCAGAAGGCCGATCTCAGAGAGTCTACTCTCACCTAACTGGCCGAATTCATCATGTACTATCGGATCTTGAGTTCGCAGTCTTTCTACTTCTAGACCATAACCCTGCCGTAACAGACATTCGTGAGCAGTTTCCACTCAACAGGGATGACACTCTTAATATTTCCAAGGAAGGTCAGCTTTGGCACCCTTCGCAAGGAGGGATAAACCTTGTCATGTCCTCAGATTTTTTGATTAACACAGCTTCTAAAACCCAGCCTAAGTTTGCTATTCAAGCAAAGTACTCCAAAGATTTAAAAGACCCAAGAACCATTGAAAAGCTTGAAATAGAACGCCGTTATTGGCAGCTCAAAAAAATCCCCTGGTTCCTAGTGACAGATAAAGAGATAGACAAAACAGTCGTATCGAATATTGAGTGGCTATACGGGGTTAAGGGATACTTTGATGAAGTAATAACGGATGAGCTATCGCTTACTTTTGGGCATATCGGTGCTTATTTTGTTCAACACCCAGAAAGAAAAGTCGTTGAACTGTGTAAAGAGTATGACATGGCATACCAGCAAGATCTTGGTCAGTCACTTTATGATATTCGTTTAATGTGTGCAGCAAGGCTTATTACGTTCGATATTCGTTTACCATTTTATAGTTTGAAAGCTAAAGAAATTGCGTTTAGAAGCGGATCTTTGTTCGGGGGGCATCGTAATGTGGCCAGTTAACGAAACTCTAGCGTTTAACGGTAAGGCGTACCGCGTGCTTTTTACTGAGACAAGTTACTTCTATTGGATCGCTATTGATGAGGATAAAGGTTTACCTGAAAGAGTCTATTTTGATGAATGCCGCAACTGGGTCGATGAAGGGCGTATAGAAAAAATTCCTGACCCTTATTCATATCTTCAAGGAGAATCTTGGAGCAAAGAGTCAAATGTATATCAGGAAAGGCACAACGACTTTGATTTGATTAAGCCTATCGTAGATGGCGAAGGAGCGTTTGACAAAAGAGTTCGAGCAAAAAGGTTTAGTCATGCGGTTGCCAGTTCAAATAAAACAAAATCGACCATCTATCGTTTAGTTCGGAGATATTGGCAGCGTGGACAAATAAAAAATGCTCTAATACCAGATTACAAAAACTCAGGCGCTGCCGGAAAGAGAAGAAACTTCACAACAAATAAAGCTGGTAAGTCTAGGGTTTACGGCGTCGGTGATGGCAAACAAGTCACTGAAGAAATCAGAAAACAGTTCCGAATTATTTGTGATAAATATTTGATGAATGATAAAGGGAACTCCGTTGCTTATGCACATAGGAAGTTTTCAAAAGCATATAAATTAAAGAACCCAGATGCTGAAGAGCATGAAATTCCAACACTCCGCCAATTTAGATATTTCTACAAAACCGAGTATAGCAAGGTCACAAAGCTTACCGTTCAAACACCTCAAGGCAATTACAATAAAGATGTTAGGCCACTACATGGAACTGCAACCGAGCAAGCTTTAGGCCCAGGTAGTCGATATGAGATTGATGCCACCATTGCAGATATTTACTTAGTAGATGATGACGATGCAGACAAGGTTATCGGTCGGCCGACGATTTATATGGTCATTGATGTTTTTAGTCGAATGGTTGCTGGTTTTTATATTGGTTTCGATAATCCATCTTTCCCCGTTGCAATGAAAGCCCTGATATGCAGCTTTAGCAGCAAAGTAGAAACCTGCGCAAAATATGGTATCGATATTTCAGAAGAACAGTGGCCATGCATAGGTATTCCTGATGTATTGCTAGCTGATCGCGGTGAATTGATGAGCCACCAAGCAAATTATTTGGTTGATGCTATTGGTGTTCGACTTGAAAGTGCTCCACCTCGAAGAGGCGATGCTAAAGGCATTGTCGAGAGATCATTTGGCACATTACAGGCTAAGTTCAAGCCCTATATGCCAGGTGTCGTAACTGGTAACAAGGTTAAGAAGCACGGTGAAAAAGATTATAGAGTTGAAGCTGCTGTGGCGAGATCTGACTTTGTTGAGATATTGCTCTATTCAATACTTGCTCACAACTTAAATAAACCTTTAGAAAAGTACGATCGTGCTCCTGATATGCCAGAAAACCTTCCCTCGATCCCAATTGAACTTTGGAAGTGGGGGCTTCAACATCGTACTGGACGTATACGAGCCATTGATACGGATCTTGCAAAGGTACTGCTGTTACCGCGTCAAAAAGTCACTGTATCCGAGTTAGGCATAAAGTTATGGGGATTAACCTACACAGGAAAAGAAATTATTCAGATAGGATGGATGCACCGCTCTTCGGAAGTATCTAGACCTAAAAAACTATTTGCAGCTTATGAGCTTGGTTCTGCTAATCACATATATCTTTTTCCTGAAGAAGGAAAAAATACATTTTGGGTTTGTGATCTTTCTAGTCGAAGTAGAGAGTTCCGTGATCTAACTTGGTATCAAGTATGGGAGCGTCAAGCAGATCAAAAGCAGATTTTAGCTGAAGCTAAGTATCAATTTGCACCCGTAGAACGAGATTTTGATGATCTTCTTGAAAAGAAACTGAAGAAAGCTACAAAAAATCGTAAAACCAGTACATTGAGCAACGCGCAAAAGATAAATGACATCAAAGGCAATAAACGGAATGCGCGAGAGCAAGAGAGAAAGGAACTAGCAATACAGCCCGCGAGGGCAAAACAAGAAGAAGTTGCACCGGTTATACCTATACATGGAGAGGAGGAAAGTTATCAACTGCCTGACTTCATACCGGAGCTCTTTGATGATGAGGGTGATAGCTGATGAAGAGAAATCAAGATCATCGTGTAGTTGCAGTCTATCAAGGTGCAACACTCTCAGCTTATCGAGGTAACCCGCTGATAGAGGCACTACCACCAATAAATAGTTTCTTGGACGACTCGAGTGCTCTAAAGGGCTCGTTGAGGTGTACCGCAGAAGATATCCATCGAAATGGTATTGAAAGAGCGCATAGTATCTGTCGTGTTATTGATGATTTTTTTCAACCCCTCAGTCAGCACATACAGTTGCACGAACGACTGTCACTGATGATACGGCGTGGTTATGTTGGAAGAAACCCCGAAACAGGTGATTGGGCAAGACATATACAAAATGGTTACGAACGTGTATTAACTGGTGATTTAAAGGCGATAAAGTTCACGGAAGTTAGTTCTACAGCCCAAAGTATGACATTGATTGGATGTAGCGGTAATGGCAAAACAACAGCGATCAAGCAGCTTTTGTCGTTATACCCTCAAGTTATTTACCACCCTGACAGAAACCTTGAGCAAGTCGTCTATCTAAAAATTGACTGCTCCCATGATGGATCACTTAAAGAGCTGTGCTTGAACTTTTTTCGTGCGATGGATAGAGCGTTAGGCACATCAAATTACGAAAGACAATACTCGATGAGCAAAAGACCGAGTATTGAAACACTTTTAGCAGCAATGGCTCAGGTTGCAAATGCTCACGCAGTAGGTGTTCTTATTATTGATGAAATACAGCACCTTAGTCGTTCTCGCTCTGGTGGCTCTGAGAAAATGCTCAATTTCTTTGTGACGTTAGTAAATACCATTGGTCTTCCTGTGATTTTGGTCGGGACACCACGAGCTCGTGAGATATTTGAGGCTGATATGAGATCTGCAAGGCGAGGCTCTGGTCTTGGAGCGATTTTTTGGGATCCAATGGAAGAAGGAAGAGAATGGAAAGCGCTCACGGATAAGTTATGGACTCTTCAATGGCTACAAAAACGTGATGAGGTGCTGTCGGATGACATTCGTTCTCTATGGTATGACCTGAGCCAAGGTGTTCTAGATATTGTGGTTAAGCTATATGTCTTGTGTCAGTTGAGAGCAATAGCGACAAAAGTAGAAAGGATCACACCTAAATTAATGCAACAAGTTTATGAGGATGAATTAAAACCTGTTCATCCAATGCTAGCAGCGCTTCGCTCAGGTGATGTTGAAGAAATGATTAAGTTTTCAGATCTTAAACTAAGCAATACTGATAAAAGGTTACTTGAGTTACAAAAACAGGTAGCAACAACTGTTAAGCAGACACCAGAGGAGTTTGCATATCAACAGCTCAGAACCGATGAAGAGCGACGTGTATATATGGCCCTAAAAGACGAGTTTGACTCAACACTTTTAGCTCCTGTAATACGACAGCTGTTTGACCTGAATCCAGATTTGACATGGGTCAGCTTACTGCCACTGGTACATGAGCAACTCACTAACCCTGAACAGTTACTATCTAAAAAAGAGCCTAAGCCAAATAAAGGCAAGAGGGCCTCCTCAATTAAACAGGCGCAATGGCATACCCTTGATAGTGAGGATTTGAGGTTTGTTCACTCTCAATCTGATTCTGATAGCGAAGTGTACACCGCAATGTCAAATTCGGGTCTGATTCTAGACATTCAGTCATTACTAGAAAAGGCGGTTTAATATTGCGTTGCTTCCCTGTCCCTTACCCAGATGAATTAATCTATAGCTTAGTAGCTAGAGCTGGAATTCGCAGTGCGATAACAAGCTCTAAACAGCTACTAGATGAAGTGTATGGTGACAGAAAAGTGATTGCGACAGTTGACCTGCCTAGTCATTTATCTTCAATATCAGAGCAGCTAGTTAACACGGGACGATTTGACGTCCAACAGCTTATTTATGAACATACAATGTTCCCGATTTACGCTCCTTTTGTTGACGAAAGCATTAGGGTTAGAGCGATGGAGCGAATGGAACATTGCGCTAAGGGCTCTGTTCATCTAATGCTAGGAGCCCCAGCTTCTATTGTAAAAACATCAGATGATTTTTGTGTTTGCCCAGCTTGTGTCGCGGAGCAAAAACAAAAATTTGGGGAAAGTTATTGGTCTAGGTTGTGGTTTTTACCATCCTTACCTTATTGCCCTGAGCACGGCCTTCTGAATAAATCGACAACCTCTTACCATGATAGTCGGCACACGTACCATGCATGTGGCCGAATACAATGTCAGCCCTTTTTATGTAACCACCAGAATATAACAGCGCAGCGGTTTGCTTACTTAGCGAGCAAAGCTAAAGAGGTAATGTGTTTACCAGCCCAAGGCTCCCCGACTCAGCATCAATGGAGCCTTTTCTACAATCATCTAGCACACGACTTTGGGTGTGGAAAAGGCCCTAAACAGGTTGCTCACGATAAGATTGCGGACTTAGTTGTAAGCAAGATCGTTACCCCTGAGCTAACCATCAATTCTGATAGAGATACTAACTGGCTTCGCACGTTATTTCGCCGTCATCGTAAAGCTTTTAGCTATCTACAGCACTTAACGGTTTGGTGTGCTTTTATTCCTGAAATGTCGGCTAGTGAGATCATAAAAGAAGTAAAATCAAAAGATAAAGTGACGGTATCGATCCCGAAGGACAATGCTCAGCTTGTGCCAAATCCAAGTGAAGAAAAACGTGAGCTGTGGCGTCACTTAATAGGTAACGCCCCGGTTAAGAGAGCACGCAAACTTCCTGGTGGTGGTGCACTGTATGCTTGGCTGTACCGAAATGATAGAGATTGGCTATTAGCTTTCAATCGAGTCCATCAATCCCATCCTCATGTAAGGCAGAAAAAAGTAGATTGGAGAGCAAGAGACCGATCACTAACTAAGCAGCTTATTAGAATTGTAGAACGATTAGATACTGTTGTTGATGGTCCTCGAAGAAGCAAAAATTTCTTACTTAAGCAGCTAGATGATTACGGTTCGGTGAGCAAAAAACTGAACTTATTACCCTTGCTATCTTTTGCTTTGAATCGGTATCAAGAAAGCGTCTTTGAGTTTCAAGCTCGTCGGCTAGTCATAGCTGTAATCGCAAAATCAAAAACAGGTTCAGGAATGAGTCGCTGGCAATTGATGCGTTCAGCAAGCCTTCCTAAAGAAAGAATAGTGCCAATTGTCGACGACTTACTTGGCTGGGTAGCCACGGGATCAAATCTAAAATAAGGATGTACTGATGGGAGCGAGGTTTTACAAGTGTGATGATGATGTGCGTGTAGTTCATACTGGTAAGATATTGGTGCGGGAAAGTGATAAGTCTTACCGGCCTTTAATTGAGGTTTGGTGCTATCCCCCACAGCAGAAAAATAATTTTCATGCGACTGCATTTTCTAACGTTCCTGCTTTGTATCGAGGAAAAATAATTAATCAAAGAGGGTTATCAGAAAGTTACGCTAAACGAGGGCGTCATAAATTTAGAAGTAATGAGCTCCTTCGACACAGTAACTTGAGTGAGTTCCCCGACTCAGAGTCAGCAGAGTCTTTGAGAAAGAAAGAGTCAGCGCAACATGCATTTGTATTAGACCGAGGCGCTGCCCCTAAACTGATTATTCCTCAGCTAGAGTTGGCAAGGGTCCTATTTTATGCCAGCTCTTACTTATCGCGAGCGTCATTAATGTCTTCTCGTTTGCTCACCGACTTCAAAGTCGAAGTCAACACCAAGGAGGATTATACCAATATCGAAGTGTTGCAAACATCAAACTTCCCTCCTTCCGCATTCAATGATTCTGCAACAAGAGCAATGTTGAGCTGGTTACTTATTGATAGCAATGCAAAGCGTTCATTTGAATCGATTTTTAGATACTTTAACGTCGAGAAGGACCGAGATGTATCTATGGGGTATAAGCGCTGGCTATTTCACTTCGCCCCCCCTCAAATGTCTGGGTGGTCTTTCTCGTATGAAGGCCGGCTTGATGCAAGTGGCCGCTACTTTCTGGTTGAAAAGATCACGGATATTGGAATTAATGCTCAAATGCCGTCTAGGGTCTATTTCCATAATCCTTCTTTTACGCATCCAGATGAAGGCCAAGAGTCAACCACTGGTGGAAAATGCCCTGAACCATACGAGCGGCCAGAAGAGCATATTATCGATGATGAGCGTGAGGCTTCCGATGCTAACCATGCATTCTTACTAGGTGAAAATACTTGCTCAGTAAGGTTTAAAAATCGTTTTTCAACGTCGAAAGCAACAACGCCTAAAAGAAGTCATCGGCCAGATAGAAGCAAAGATGCAGCTAAGAAAGCTGGTGATATGGTCAGTACCAATGAACCTGGCAGTAATGGTGAGATACCTTCGGCAGACATGGGTGGAGGTATGCAAGATTGCACTGATAGATCAGAGGAGTATGCCTCTCGTTTTACGGCCTTTAACATGATGGTGCAAATGCTAGAGGAAAAATACGCCTGCACAATCATTGACTCGTACACTCATGAGCTAGATCAGGTTGGACGTAGTAAATGCCACTTGATTGACTCTGATGCAAAGAGAACGATTCGTTGCGTTGTCGTGGAGCGAAATAGTCATGTGAATTACTTGCTCGAAGTTGATGTAACGGGCCTGAATAAATGGCTCTCAACCAAATGCGTTAGGCAGAACGATACTCGTAACTGGAAAAATCAGTTTTCTAGAATCAAAAAAGGCGTGGTGACAAAATCTCTTGGATGGCCAACACAAGAAATGGATGCCATGTTTGGCTTCAAAAAGCACATTGGCATTTCTCACCCTAAATCAGTAGAGGGGCACCCTACAGGTATTCCAACTGAATCTATCTTAGACTGGGCCGGGAGGGTTGCTGAGAAACTCTAGTGTTTTTAGCTATGTGGCAAGCGATTCGTGGCACTATCTGAATTCGAAGTGCCTCCAAATGATTTAGAGTTAATGTCCATTACATTGTTTTAATTAGCTTCCAATTTATCCCTCACCAATAATATTCCTCTTAAATTTTTTCTCAATATGCTTGACCTATGTCTAACACATAGGTTTTAAGCTACAACTAATACACATTGGTAACGAATTGGAGATAGTTATGAGTTGTTGTAACAAAGCCCCAAACGGTGGGAGCAGTGACCCTAAGTTGTTACTTAAACTGTTTATTGGGTTGTTTGTGATTATATTTTTAGTCGCATTTATTTTTGGCTAGCAACATAAAACGAATAAAGTTTCATGTGCGTTAAACCTTCAGAGGCATGGATTATGTTGACAACTGAAATTGCGAGAGCAGCAGGTGTGACTGCTGAAACAGTCAGGTTTTACACTAGAAAAGGCCTTCTTTATGCAGAGCGAGATCCCAACAATGGCTACAAGATGTACCAGCAAAGTGCCGTTAATCGCCTGAAGTTCATTTCTCATGCGCGATCTATTGGTTTTAGCCTTAGCCAGATTCAAGAAATCATTGATTACTCCGAGCAAGAGCTGACTCCTTGCCCAGCTGTGAGGCAAATGCTGACTGATAAAATCGTAGAAACCAAGCAAAAGATCGAAGAGCACCAACGCCATTTAGCCATGATGGAAGCAACTTACGCAGAGTGGAATGAAAAACCGGATATGGAGCCCAACGGCAACGCATTGTGTTGCTTAATCGAGGACTGGTCTGAGAAGCACCATCAAGTATTACCCGAGGAAAACTAACATGAACACAACACAGTATTCTCTAGCACTTTCCGGCATTAACTGTGGCCGATGTGTCGCTAAAATTGTAGATGGGTTACGTGAAAGAGACCCGGATGTATCTTTCACTATTAATGATACGAAAAACAGAGCAGAGCTCATAACCACGTTGCTGCCAGAAAGCGCGATAGAAGTCCTTGCAAAGTTAGGTTATGCGGCTTCAATACCTACGCAACAAGAGTACCGTACATCAGTATCTAATGTTACTTGCCAACACTGTGTGGGTAAAATCACTCAAGCGATAGGTGGATTGGATGGTGCTGCTCAAGTGGTTGTTGATTTAGAAAATCAAACATTGGTTGTGAATAGCAGTTTGAACGGCAATGACATTGAAAGCGTATTAGTCGAACTGGGTTATAGCGGTATGACTGATGACACGCAACCACAAACTACGGATGTCATTAAATCGAACAAAGTGAAAACAACACAGGCGTTGGATGTCAGTATCGAGCTGTCATTAATCGGTGTCACTTGCGCAAGTTGTGTTAACACGATTGAAGGTGCTCTTATATCGGTGTCAGGTGTCGACTCTGTTGACGTGAACTTTGCGAATCGAACGGCGACCGTGGTTTCAAGTCAGCCTGCCAGCGTACTAATTGAGGCGATACAAGGCGCAGGATATGACGCAGAAGAAATTGTCGATCAGGCGTTAGCAAGTGACCTCAAAGAAGAGCGTGAATCTGAGGAGTATCGCTTTAAAGTAAAACAAAGCGTTATTGGTCTTGGTCTCGGAGTACCGTTGATGGTGTACGGTCTGTTCGGCGGACCAATGAATGTCAATACGCAATCTGAGCAGTTAATATGGTTGGCCTTAGGTTTAGTGACATTTTTCATTTTAGTCCGTGCGGGCAAGCACTTTTTTACTGGAGCTTGGAAGGCCTTTCTGAACCGTAATGCGAACATGGACACATTAATAGCGCTGGGAACGGGTACCGCTTGGCTCTATTCAATGGTGGTCGTTGTCGGGTCGCAGTGGCTTCCGGAAAGTGCAAGGCACCTCTACTTTGAAGCTACAGCCATGATCATTGGTTTAATCAATTTAGGACAGGCGCTTGAGTTAAAGGCTCGAGGCAGAACTTCGCAGGCTATCAAGCGTTTGCTTGATTTGAGAGTCAAAACTGCCATGGTGATTCGTGACGGCAAAGAGATGTCTTTACCGATTGAACAAGTTATCACAGGCGACTTGATTCGCGTTAGAGCCGGTGAAAAAGTCCCGGTTGATGGTGTGATTACAGAGGGCGAGACAACGATTGATGAGTCTATGCTCACTGGAGAGCCAATTCCTGTTGTTAAACAAGTGGGCAGCTCAGTTTCTGCCGGGACGATTAATGACCACGGAAGTTTCGTTTTTGAGGCGCAGAAAGTGGGCAGTGATACCGTTCTTGCTCAGATCATCAGCATGGTGTCGAACGCGCAAAACTCAAAGCCACCAATCAGCCATCTAGCCGATAAAGTGTCTTCAGTGTTTGTACCAACCGTGATGATTCTATCGATTCTGACAGCGCTGGCTTGGTATAACTTTGGCCCTCAACCTTCCTTAGTCTATATGATAGTGGCAGCTACCTCGGTGTTGATCATCGCATGCCCTTGTGCACTTGGTCTAGCAACGCCGATTTCTACTATGATCGGTGTCGGTAAGGCAGCCGAGTTTGGCGGGCTAATCCGAAATGGAGAAGCGTTACAAAGAGCCAGTGAGTTGGATGTCGTCGTACTGGATAAAACCGGTACGATTACTCAAGGAAAACCTGAAGTAACAAATTTTGTCTCGTTGTCAGATGATTCAGAGTTTTTGCCTCTGGTCAATGCTTTGGAGAAAGGATCTAACCATCCGCTAGCTAAAGCGTTAATCGCATTTACTCAAAGTGAGGTGCGTGATGAAGCGCGCCTACCAGAAGTGTCAGATTTCGAGTCATTAACCGGACTTGGTGTTCAGGCTCAGTATGCGGGTCAACGCGTGTTGCTTGGCAATCGCAAGCTGATGAAACAGTTTAACGTCAATGTTGAATTGGTTACAGAGCATGCATTGCAGTGGGAGCAAGAAGCCACCACAGTGGTGTATTTTGCGATAGGCGCTCAAGTGCAAGCGCTGTTCGGTATCAGTGACCCGATTCGAGATGATGCTCGAAGTGCGATAAATCGTTTTCATCAGCAAGGCATTCATGTCGTGATGCTAACGGGGGATAACCACAATACAGCGAAGGCGGTGGCATCACTCGCGAATGTTGATGAATATCATGCGGAATTGATGCCTGAGGATAAGCTTGACTGGATTAAGCAGTTGCAAGCGAAAGGGCATGTTGTCGGCATGGTCGGTGATGGTATCAATGATGCGCCAGCACTTGCTCAATCAGACGTTGGTTTTGCTATTGGCAGTGGTACGGATGTCGCGATTGAAAGTGCCGATATTACCTTGATGCGCAGCTCACTCCACGGTATCTCAGATGTGATTGGGATCAGTACTGCCACAATGAAAAACATTAAGCAGAACTTGTGGGGGGCGTTTATCTATAACAGCTTGGGTATTCCTGTGGCAGCAGGGCTTCTGTTTCCGTTCACGGGTTGGCTATTAAGTCCGATCATCGCTGGGGCTGCGATGTCACTGTCCTCTGTTACTGTTGTAACCAATGCTAATCGCTTGCGCTTTTATACACCAGCTTCAGCCTCTACAACCAATGAGGAGTAATACTATGTTAGTCAATATATTAGGTCTTACAGCAATCGTGTTTATAGTCTGGTGGTTTTGGGGTAAGAAAAACGGCTAAGATGACAAAACTGTCATGAATCCCTCCCCACTCCTGATCTAAGCGTTGCGATAAACTGAGTCTCAGTTAAACGAGTTAAAGTTATTTTGGAGAGCAAGAGAATGAAAAGCAAAAAATCAGATTGTCACAAGAATGGTCATCATAAAGGTCATGGATGGATGATGGTTCTATGCGCGTTATTAATGGTGGGTATTCCATTATTTATTCTCTCTTCTAGCCAAGAGATGTTTAGTTGGGCATACCTTAGTAGTGCGATTGTTCCATTAATCATCTGTTTAGCTATGCATGGTTTAATGATGAAGATGATGATGCCAAGTGAAAAGAAAGACTCCGAAGCCAACGAGCAATCGGTGGAAAAAATTGAAAACAATCAACAGTTCAAAGCATAAGTAAGGGTTAGGTGATTTTATGAAAAAGTTATATGTATCAGTGTTATTAAGTGGTCTAGTTGCGATGCCGGTGTTAGCAACAAATTCCATCGATGATCAGCATCGACATCACAATGTCGCGCAAAATGAGAAAGTGCATGTTAAGCAATCTCACGCGGATAAGATGAAGGATCACGATAGGATGATGGAACACATGCAAATGATGCAAAGCATGAACATGGAAGACATGCCAGAAGAGTGCAAAAAAATGATGAGTAGCTGAACCAATGAAATACTCGTGATCAGAACAAGAGAAAGCAGTTACTTTTTCTAGTAAAAATGAGCCGCCCGCGCTAACTGGGCGGCTCTTTATCGTTTATTGCCACAGGATTCATCGCAATTAATGCAAGGCTACTTGATTTTGTTGTGGTGAAAAGCCTATCGATTATCTCCCACCTAAATATCAATATGACAAAAATGTCATGTTTGAGTGCCGAAAATAGTCACACTGGTTTAGATAAAATGAGAGCATACAAACAGAGAAGGAAAAGTAAATGAACTTATTAAACAAAACGCTATTAACTAGCTCTATTTTGCTGACTAGCGCCGCTGCAATTGCTCAGCCGTTGTATACCGGTGGCAATTACATTAGTCGAGTCGATCACAAAACGCTCTCTGTTGAAGCAGCAGATTCTAAGCAACAGGCGTATAACCTTGGCTCGATAAAGTTAGCTGAGCTTGAAGGAATGACAGCTCAAGAACTTAACTCAAAAATTGTTCGAGCAAACAATTATGGTAGCAACCGAAACAATACTCATTTAAAAGATGAGGGATACGTGACAGTTCAAGAGAGATTGAACCATCAAGGTCAGTTGGAGTATGTAGCCAAAGTACACTTTGATGTTCATTATCAAGAGCGAGATAGCAATAAATAAACTCAACAGAGCTCCTGGGCCTCAACGGGTTCTAGGAGCAAAGGAGCCCCGTTATGATTGATAAAGTATCGGTAATATTTCAGGAACAAAAGCTTGAAGATATAGAATCTCTCCTCGCAGAGGAAGGTGTGCGAAACTTCACGATTAATCAAGTGCAAGGGCGTGGAAGGCATGCGAACGTAATTGATACCCATGCTTTAAACACACACTACCAACTAGATATTTTCATCGGTAATAGCCATACTCAGAGCTTGGTTGAGGCACTACTGGATACCCTATGTGTGTCACAAGAAGGCAATGGTGTTACGTCTGTTATAGAGAACGTTTTGTTGTTTGATAATAATATGAAAAAACAGATTTCTAACCCATCATATAATCACAAGCTTGATGTATAACACCGAAGGAAATCAAGGCATTTTTCTTATATGAAGTTACTCGTTGTAGAAGATGAAGAGAAAGCAGGAGCTTATCTTAAAAAGGGCTTAATTGAATCAGGCTACACTGTAGATCTATCTACCGACGGTGTTGATGCTTTGTACTTAGCTACCACCAATGATTATGACCTGATAGTCTTAGACATTATGCTACCAAAGCTGAATGGGTGGCAGCTATTGCAAACGCTTCGTAGCAGTGACATTTCTACACCTGTCATCATTCTATCCGCTAAAGATCAGGTTGAAGATAGAGTGAAAGGGCTTGAGCTGGGAGCGAATGATTACCTTGTCAAACCTTTTGCCTTTGTCGAATTGCTTGCTAGAGTCAAAAATGCATTACGTCATAAAACTACCACAGTCAAAACTGAGTCTGTTCTATGTATTGCTGATTTGAGCCTCGACTTGCTTAAACGAAAGGCGACTCGCAACAATGACACGATCCCTCTGACAGCAAAAGAGTTTTCTTTGTTGGAATATCTATTTGCGAAAAGAGGTCAAGTCGTCACTCGCACTCAGATAGCGTCCGCTGTTTGGGATATGAACTTTGATAGTGATACGAATGTTATTGATGCGGCAGTGAAAAGATTGAGGTCGAAAATCGACAAGCCTTATCAAAACAAACTCATCCAGACCGTGCGAGGTATGGGGTACAAGCTTGATGACGGCGTAGAATGAAAAAATTACTAAATCAATCAATCGCACGCAAACTAGTGTTTATGTTTGTCACAGCCTCTTTTGTGGTTTTAGTCGTGTTTGCTTTAACGATCCAACACGCTATCAAGAACCACTTTCATGAACAGGACTATAGGCACCTAGAAACAAAACTCCGCCCTTTGATAGGCACTGTTGAGCGTGATTTGGGCTTGTTCCATTCTTGGGGTATTTCCGCTTGGGTCTTAAACAACAAACAGGTGGTGAAAACAAATAATGAAACTATTGACTTTCCATCTGAGCTGATAGGCAGCTCCTCATATGAATGGAGTGTAGGCAATAACCGTTTTCATGCTTTTAAGTTTGATTACCCAGAGATAGAAGGTGGTGCGGTTGTTCTTGCAATGGATGTGACTCACCATAAGGTGTTTTTCGACAAGCTAAATACTATTCTATTTTGGACATTAGTTTTGACACTGAGTTTGTCGGGTGCTTACGCATTAATTATTGTTAGAAATGGATTACAGCCATTGAAACAGTTAAAAGAGTATATCGCGCAAGTGAACACGAGCAACCTCAGTATGCGTATACCAAGTGACTCACTTCCAAAGGAGTTAAGCAGCTTAGTTATTTCTCAAAATGAAATGTTAGAGAGGCTGCAAGAAGGCTACCTCAGGTTGAGTGAGTTTTCATCCGATATTGCTCATGAGTTAAGAACACCGTTGAACAATATCATGACTCAGACTCAAGTGGCACTTGGTACAGAGCGCTCCATTGAAGAGTACCAAGATATTTTAGTATCGAATATCGAAGAACTAGAACGATTCAATAAGACCATTTCGGATACGCTGTACCTAGCTAAATCAGAGAACAAACTTCTGTATAAGACCGAATCAGAGCTTGAGTTGAAAGAGGTTATCACGCCCTTACTTGAGTACTATGAGGTGTTGGCGGAAGAGAAAAACGTTCGATTTACCCTAGATGGTTCGTCGACTCTGTTCGGTGACAAAGATATGCTTCAACGAGCATTTGGTAATGTGTTGTCTAATGCGTTGAGGCACTGCTTTCATAATACGGATATATCGGTAGTAATCTCCGAATCAGAAATGAGCAACAAAGTGACAATCAGCAATGTTGGTGAGCCTATTCCTTTGAGCTCTTTGCCCTATATATTTGATCGGTTCTATCGCTCCGATAAATCGCGTGTCCATAACGGAAGTGTTGGTGCTGGATTAGGGCTTCCTATAGCTAAGGCTATTATGAAAGCACACAATGGGGATATCTTAGTTAATGCGAAGGATGAGCGAAGTGAGTTCGTCTTTATTTTCAATAACCTTTAGTTCTAACAAGTTTTAAATATCACTATTGCCCATCAGTTCTTATACTGTATTATGAATGCAAAGTGAAAAGGTACCACATGACAAACTCTTTGAGACAAACAAGTATTTTGATTATCAGCATCTTAGCGATGTTGATGTCGAGCTACGTCTCAAGTATGCCAATGATGGATATGAGTCCAATATCGACCTCTTCAGTTCAACCTTCTAATCATGACTCGATGGAAATGTCTGAGACTACAGCAAGCCATCATGCGATGATAGGCTGCCCATCGATGGAGATGACAAAGAGCGATAGTTCTATTCATTGCGGTAGCTCATCTACCTCTGGTGGTGACTGCTGTGAAAGCGTGTGTACTAGCGTATTTTCCCCACTCTCATCTTCTCGCTTAATCAGTACATCTGAATCTGATTTAGCCCTGCGTCACCCAATCAAAATAGGCGTTACAGTAACTCGTATTCAGAGCTTACTGCGTCCACCCTCTGTTTAATTCAACAATCATAACTATTTAGCTCTCAATTCTTTCTGCTGGAAGGCAGAGGTTGAGGTATGTCCATATCGTTTTATCGTGGATAAACAACAATGAGTATTGAATTAAACGGCTTCAGGGCATTTAAACCCCTGAGTCTTGGGGTTGCAATTGCACTTTATGCAATGCCTGCCCTGTCACATGCGGGGTCGAACGCGACTCCACAAACTATCGCGGCTTCGACGCAGCAGTTGAACGCCCTAATTGAAGCGGCTCTAGCAAATGATACGAGTCGCTCTCAATATGCTGCGCAGTCACAGGCGATGCGTGAAACGAGCGTTGCAAGCTCGACTCTCATGGATCCAAAACTTAAGGTGGGCTTTGGCGGTTTACCTGTGGATTCATTTAAGTTTGACGAAGATCCTATGACGAACATTTCTGTTGGATTAATGCAACAGTTTGAACGAGGTGCAACGTTAGATCTTAACCAACGTAAAGCGAATCAACAGGCCGATGGTATGGCGTATCAGGTTCAAGTTCGTGAACGTGAAGTGGCGAATAGTATTACTCAACTATGGTTGGAGCTGGGCTACCTTCAATACGCAGAAACGTTGATTGAATCTAATCAACGTCTCATGGTAGAGATGGAGCAGTATATTCAAACCAATTACTCAATTGGTAAGAGCGAAGCGCAAGATCTGCTTAACACCCAACTTAAAGTCAATAAGCTCGACGAAAAGCTGCAATCGAATCAACAAATGCAAAATCGAGCCGTAGCTCAGTTATCAGAATGGCTAGGCTCAGAGTGGTTAAATCATCGTTCCATTGATTCGAATCAGGCAGGCTATCAATTAGACTGGCCGCGTTTGAATACGCTTTTAGAGCAGCAAACCAGCAACACTCAGTACTACTCACTGCTTAACCAACATCCTATGGCGCAAATGGCTGACGCCAACATTTCTGCTAATCGCACCCAAGTTGAGGTTGCTGAACAATCTTATACACCACAATTTGGTGTCGAAGTGATGTATGCCTACCGTCAATCTGACAACATGAAAGGTGAACCAGCTTCAGATTTGCTGAGTGCCTATCTTACTATGGATATCCCTTTGTTCACTGGTAACCGCCAAGATAAAAATGTAACGGCCGCTCAATACCAAGTGGGCGCAGCGCAATATCAAAAAGATACGCTGCTCGCTCAAATGAACGCCCAAGTAAACGCATTAATGACGGACAGAATGAATCTCATTGAACGCATTCAGCGCTACCAAGAGCACTTATTACCTCAGTCCAAAGCCCGCATTGAAGCGATAGAGCGCGGTTATCAGAACAATACTGCTCAGTTTGGTGATGTCATTACTGCATCAACCGATGAATTGGCTCTTCAAATGGAGCTTGCTCGCCTAATAACCGATATGAACCAGGTCAATAGCAAGTTATCCATGTTACTTGGTGGTTTCGAATATCAAGTTTCTGCGCCAAATACTCAGTACAAAGAACAATAATAAAGGAATCAAGATGAGTACATTTAAAGTTGCAAGCCTAGCGTTACTAATCGGCAGCGCATTGGGTTATGGAGCGAATATTTACCTTTCAGGCATGAACTATAACATGGTTGGAATGACAGTTTCTGAGTCTAAATCAAGTGATGAACCACTGTATTGGGTCGCACCGATGGACCCAAACTATCAGCGAGATAAACCGGGAAAGTCGCCTATGGGGATGGATCTTATTCCTGTGTATGCTGATGACCTCAATGGTAGTAACGACAAGCCTGGAACAGTAAAAATCGATCCTGCGGTTGAAAATAACCTCGGTGTAAAAACAGATACCGTAAAGCAAGAGGTCCTTGCACCACGCATCGAAACTGTCGGTTATGTCGCCTTTGATGAGAGTCAACTTTGGCAGACCAATGTTCGAGTATCGGGTTGGGTTGAAAAGCTTTATATCAATGCCGTTGGTGAAAAAGTGAATCAAGGTGACACGCTGTTCACTCTGTATTCCCCAGAGCTTGTAAAAGCACAAGAAGAACTGATCAGTGCCTATAAGACCCAACGTAAAGGAATGATACAAGGTGCTACCGATCGTTTGATCAGTTTGGGGGTTGACCGCAATCAAATTAAATCCATCGCCCGTCGAGGTAAAGCGTCACAAACCATTGAAATTAAAGCACCGGCAGACGGCGTTATTGCAAGCCTCAATATTCGTGAAGGTGGCTACCTTTCTCCAGCTCAAGCGGTGATCAGCGCAGGTCCTTTGAATCAAGTATGGGTAGATGCAGAAGTCTTTGAACGTCAATCCCATTGGATTAAACAAGGCAGTCAAGCATCTATGACATTGGATGCCTTACCAGGTGGAGAATGGAATGGTGAAGTGGATTATGTCTATCCCATTCTTGACCCTAGTACGCGTACATTGCGTGTCCGCCTTCGATTCGATAATCCACAAGGTGAACTTAAGCCGAATATGTTCGCTAACGTCGCGCTAAAACCGGTATCAAGTGATGAAGTGTTAACCATTCCACGTTCCTCAGTCATCCGCTCTGGCGGTATGACTCGCGTGGTTCTGGCTGAGGGGGAAGGAAAATATCGCTCTGCCAGAATTGAAGTTGGTCGTGAGTCCGCTGACAAGATTGAGGTCATAAAGGGAATGCAACGAGGAGATCGTGTTGTTACGTCCGCGCACTTCATGTTGGACTCTGAATCAAGTCAGTCTGCCGATCTATCCAGAATCAATGGTGTTGAGCCAACTGCCGAAACGGCGTGGGCAACAGGTGAAATTACCGATGTAATGGTTGGACATAGGATGCTAACGATTAATCATAAGCCTGTTCCAGAGTGGGATTGGCCCGGGATGACCATGAACTTTATGGTGTCAGAGCTCGTTGAAATGGAACCACTTTCAAAGGGGAAAATGATCGACTTTGAAATGAAAAAATCTGAATCGGGTCAATATGAAATCGTTGATTACAAAGTAAGTGAGCTGAGCATAAATACAGAAGTATGGATAGACGGTGATGTCTCTATGTTAATGGCGGACTTTGGTATGGTGACACTAAATCATGCCCCTGTGGCTGATTGGTCCTGGGATGCAGGTGAGCTCAACTTTTCAGTCGGTGGTGACTTTGAACTCTCAGGTTTTCAGGAGGGTGACAAAGTTCGGTTTCTAGTTGAGAAACAAGGATCCGATTATCTTCTCAAAGAGTTAGTTAAAAGTGAGGATAAGTAATGATAGGTGCCATTATTCGCTGGTCTATCAACAATCGCTTCTTAGTGTTGGTAGCCACTTTTGCCCTCGTATTTGGTGGGCTTTATAGCGTAAAAAACACTCCTGTAGATGCCTTACCTGATTTATCAGACGTACAAGTTATCATAAAAACAAGTTACCCGGGTCAGGCACCCCAAGTGGTGGAAGACCAAGTTACGTATCCTCTGACAACGGCGATGCTTGCGGTTCCTGGCGCTGAAACTGTTCGTGGATATTCGTTCTTTGGTGATTCCTATGTGTATATCATCTTCAATGACAAAACAGACATGTATTGGGCACGTTCGCGAGTGCTCGAATATTTAAGTCAAGTTGCGCCAAACCTTCCCCCAAGCGCTAAGCCAACACTGGGTCCAGATGCGACAGGTGTGGGCTGGATTTATAATTATGTATTGCAAGATAAAACTGGAAAGCATGACCTTTCTGAACTGCGTAGCTTACAAGATTGGTTCTTGAAATATGAGCTGCAAACTGTTGATGGGGTGTCTGAGGTTGCAACTGTTGGCGGTATGGTTAAACAGTACCAAGTACAAATTGATCCAGCTAAATTACGCGCATATGACCTTACCTTACAACAAGTCAATATGGCTATTCAAAATGGTAACCAAGAAAGTGGCGCGTCTGTAGTAGAAGTTGCTGAAGCTGAGCACATGGTTCGAACCACTGGTTACTTGTCTAGTATTGATGACATTAAAGCGCTTCCACTCAAGGTAAGCAAAAAAGGAACCCCCCTATTATTAGGTGACGTTGCTGATATTGACCTCGGACCACAGATGAGACGAGGAATCTCTGAATTAAATGGAGAGGGCGAAGCCGTAGGTGGCGTAATTGTCATGCGTTTTGGAGAAAACGCGAGCGAAGTGATCAATAATGTTAAGGAAAAGCTAAACGAGCTTCAGGGTAGCTTGCCTGATGGTGTTGAGATAGTGGCTACTTACGATCGTTCTACGTTAATCAATGCAGCGGTTGAGAACCTTTGGAAAAAGCTTGCAGAAGAGTTCATTGTTGTCGCTATTGTATGTGCGTTGTTCCTATTCCATATTCGGTCTTCGCTCGTTATCGCATTGAGTCTCCCTGTCGGTATTTTAGGGGCCTTTATTGTCATGCATTGGCAAGGCATCAACGCCAACATTATGTCGTTAGGTGGTATCGCGATCGCAATCGGTGCGATGGTAGACGGTGCGATTGTTATGATAGAAAACGTACATAAGCACATTGAACGGACTCCATTGACTGACAAAAACCGATGGCAAGTGATTGGTGATGCGGCGCAAGAGGTTGGTGCACCGCTGTTCTTCTCGCTACTGATCATCACGCTAAGTTTTGTTCCTGTATTCGCATTGGAAGGTCAAGAAGGCAAGATGTTCTCGCCACTCGCCTTTACTAAAACTTATGCAATGGCGGCAGCAGCAGGCCTTGCTATTACGTTAGTGCCGGTGCTCATGGGATATCTTGTTCGCGGTAAAATATTACCAGAGAACAAGAACCCTATTAATAAAGGTCTAATTGCCCTTTACAAGCCCTTACTGAATATTAGTCTCAAGCACCCGAAAAGCATGATTGTATTGGCTATTGCTCTTATGGGGTCTGCTTATTATCCAACAACGAAGCTCGGTAGTGAGTTCATTCCTCCTCTTGATGAGGGTGACTTGATGTATATGCCAACCACCTATCCAGGTATTTCTATTGGTAAAGCGCGAGAGTTGCTTCAGCAGACAAACAAGCTAATTAAGACGGTACCCGAAGTACAGACAACATGGGGTAAAGTCGGTCGTGCTGACACTGCGACAGACCCTGCTCCCTTAACTATGATTGAAACCGTTATTCAGCTTAAACCGCGTGATCAATGGCGTGAGGGCGTGACAACTGAGTCGCTACGAAAAGAGTTTGATGACTTGATTCAATTTCCTGGTTTAACTAACGCATGGGTGATGCCTATAAAAACACGCATCGACATGTTGGCAACGGGTATCAAAACACCAATTGGAATCAAGATCGCAGGGAGTGATTTGGGCGAAATTGAGAAGATAGGTGCTCAACTAGAACCTATTCTTAACAATATTGCCGGCACGGCTTCTGTATACGCAGAGCGTGTTGCCGGTGGTCGCTATGTCACTATTGACATCAATCGAACAGCGGCAGCTCGGTACGGTCTTAACATCAAAGAGGTACAACAGGTAGTTTCTACCGCTGTCGGTGGTATGAACGTTGGAGAAACCATTGAGGGTCTTGAGCGTTATCCAATTAATGTCCGTTATCCACAAGATTACCGTGACTCAGTCGTTAAGCTAAAGCAACTGCCATTAGTTACCCCTAGTGGCGCTAGAATTGCCTTAGCTGATGTGGCTGATGTGCGCTATGAAGATGGACCACCAATGATTAAAACAGAGAATGCTCGTCCAAATGGTTGGGTGTTTGTTGATATCGATGGTCGAGATTTAGGCTCTTACGTTGAGGAAGCAAAACAGGCGGTTGCAGAGCAACTTGATATGCCTGCAGGTTATTCAATTGCATGGTCAGGTCAATATGAATACATGGAGCGTGCGAAAGAGCGCTTGGGTGTCGTCGTGCCAATTACGATTGCCATCATCATGCTGTTGCTTTACTTCAGCTTCCGACGTGTTGGTGAGGTGATGATCATCATGCTGACTCTGCCGTTAGCCATGGTAGGTGGCTTGTGGCTCATGCATTACCTTGGTTACAACTTCTCAATTGCGGTAGGCGTTGGTTTTATTGCTCTAGCTGGAGTTGCTGTTGAGATCGGGGTCATCATGTTGGTGTACCTCAACCAAGCATGGCACTACACCAAATTGGATGCCAAAGAGCAGGGCAAATCACTGAATGAAGAGGATTTAAGTAACTCGATTCAAGAAGGCGCTGGCTTGCGCGTTCGCCCGGTAATGATGACGGTACTTACTGTGATTATCGGTTTGATCCCAATCATGTACGGTGAGGGGACAGGCTCTGAGGTAATGCAGCGTATCGCTGCTCCAATGATTGGTGGCATGGCATCGGCTCTGCTACTCACACTTCTTGTTCTTCCAGCGATTTTCAAGCTTTGGAAAACACGCGAACTGAAACACGACTAAACACACATTCGGGCTAAGAACGAACTTAGCCCGTAAACTTATTAATGAAATAGTAAGGAATATAACCATGAAAAAGACACTACTAGCCGTATTACTTTCAATGACAGCAGCGTCAGCTATGGCAGAGATGGATCATTCAAAGATGGACCACGGTTCTATGAACCATGAGAGCATGGACCACAGTAATATGAATCATGGCGATATGGACCATAACAAAATGGATCATTCAATGATGTCGATGGAAGGCATGTCTGATGTTGGCATGCCAGCAACAGGTGCAAAGCCAGATAAAGTCGTCCATGTTGTGTTGGCAGATGACATGACAATCAAGTTCAAAAAAGAAGTACAAATAGAACCGAATGATGTCGTTCAATTTGTGGTTATGAATGTTGGTAAGATTGATCATGAATTCACTATTGGCTCAGCGAAAGAGCAACTTGAACATCGAGAAATGATGAAGAAAATGCCTCATCATATGCATGATTCTGGGAATGCAGTTACAGTAAAACCGGGTAAAGCTAAGCAGTTGTTTTGGCACTTCCACGGGGATAGCAAGGTTGAATTTGCATGCAATATTCCAGGGCATGCAGAAGCAGGCATGATTAAAAAAGTGAGTTTATAGGCGCTATAAAGGAATCTGATGATGTTAAAGCGTTCATTCATGCTAGTGGGGATGTTTAGTGTGAGCTTATTCTCCTATGCGTCGGAAGGCTCAATTTCAGCCGGTGAGTCGACTTTTCGTACTGTAGGGGGATATGGATGTATTGCGTGTCATGGGCTTTATGGTCAAGGGGGAGGTAACGTTGGTGGGAACATCAGAGGTAACTCCTTAAATGACCTGAAATACAGCCTAGAGCATGAACAAACAATGAAGCTTTTAGGCGACGCACTAAGTGAACAAGATAAGATAAATCTAGCAGACTACATGGAGTATCTTGGAACGTTTCAATTAGTGGATTGGATGTATGAAGGTACCAAGGGGGCGCTACTCTCAGTTTCTATAGATAGCGGCAAGAAGAGTCAGTTGGTGGTACTAAATAAAACGTTTGAGTCGATGTCAATTGATCTCTCCCCTTTGGCTGGTAAACATTTAACACTGCGTGTAGAGCCGTATGAAACTCAGTACTTTGAGTGGCTTCCTGAAAAGGGAGTATATGAGCTGAGCTATGGCGATGAAGCCGTCAGTATTAACGTAAAATAGATTTTAGTTAGGTAACTTTATGAGTAAAAAATTGAGACTTATTGCACTTTCATCTTTGATTTTGAGTTTTAACGTCTTTGCTAAGCCTGTTATTGAGCTTTATAAATCGCCTACTTGTGGTTGCTGCAAGGAATGGGCTGCAATTATGGAGAAGAAAGGCTATGAAGTGAATGTTAACCATGCTCGTGATTGGAGTGATGTCAAACAAGAGTTTGGTATGCCTAATCAACTGATGTCCTGCCATACAGCTGTCATTGATGGCTATATGATTGAAGGGCATGTTCCTGAGTCTGATATCAAACGTTTGCTTGAGGAGAGACCTGAAAATATTTCAGGAATTGCCGCTCCTGGTATGCCGCAGCATTCGCCGGGAATGGCACGACCAGGGCAAGAGTACAAAGGCTTTAATGTGGTGTCTTTTGACAAGACAGGTCACATGAAGCTGTACAATAAGTACTAAAAGTCGATTAAGCATTTTGGGCTCTTGAGGTAAGAGAGGAGCTCTTTTATTTAATTAAAAGCAGCACTTACACTAACTGAAACGAGCCCCCATCATTCCGCTTTATCCAAAAGTTTGTTAAGCGAGACTCGGGTTGACCAACCACTAAATGACTAGAAAGGACTGTCTCTTGTAACGCTCAAAAAGTTTCAAACTTTACTGTCATAATTCTGTTGTACAGAAGGTTATTGATCAATTTAGTTTCAAACTTTATTGTCACTTTTTGTATCTAGAGCTACTTGGTATTAAACCTTACAGGATAGAAAAGTTTCAAACTTTAATGTCCTTCGACAAAAGGGGCCTTTGGCCCCTTTTTTATTTCCGTCGATATTGGTCTAGCAAAAAGGATGAAACACAAAAACGAATCTTGTGGTGCAAGTACACTAATCAACAAAATTATAGTCACATGATTGCATATGATAGTCTAACATTTAACCATCAGAATATTGACTGGATGAATTGATATGCAAATCGAAGAAACACAAAACTTCATCCAACCACTAAAAGATACCTTAGCCGACTTCTTCTTTTATCTTGCTATCATTTGGGGCGTAGTAATGATCCTAGGGTATGCTCTATTGATCCTAAAGCGCCACTTAGAAGTAATTAAAGAGCAAAAAATCATGCATAATAGGCATGATACCTCTCATCATAAATAACCATTAATATTGATCTAGACAACAATATTGATAAGCATTCCTTTTATTTTTATATTTAAATATTGTTATGATTTAGTTGATTGTTTGCTCTGTTAAAGTGATCACCACAATAAAACTATTACAATAAAAATCTAAAGACAAATTCTCGTAATTACATTTCGTTCATTATGTTTTTTCGTATCACGTTTATTATATTCACCGAATGAGTTTAAGATCACAACATCGTATTGACTCAGTGTATGAGTTTGCACTCTACTGGTAGACTCATGCGACTTTGTTTTGACTCTATGGCTTATTGTTTTTATGGATAGGAAATATCGAATAAACTTGCTATTCAATGCAAATAAGGTTTATGACCGACAAGTAATTGAAGGCATTGGCGAATACTTACAAGCAACTCAGTGTGACTGGGATATTTTTCTTGAGGAAGACTTTACGACTCACTTGGAGAATGTTCAAGCTTGGCAAGGCGATGGCATCATTGCAGATTTTGACAATCCGGAGATAGAGCGCTTACTTTCAAACTCAAACATTCCTGTGGTCGGCGTGGGTGGCTCTTACCAGTCTGAAAATGATTACCCCGACGTCCCCTATGTGGCTACAGATAACCAAGCCTTAGTGGAAATGGCATTCCAACACCTAAAAGGCAAAGGGCTACAAAATTTTGCTTTTTATGGCATCCCTGATGCGCCTTGTCGCCGCTGGGCCAGCGAAAGAGAAAAGGCATTCAAAAACATCGTCGCTCGCGAGGGCTATGCTAGCGCAGTGTTTCGTGGCAATGAGACCTCATCAGGCAGTTGGCAATATGATATGAACCGCCTTGCTGATTGGCTACAAAGGCTTCCAACCCCCACAGGGATTATTGCAGTAACAGACTCAAGAGCTCGACATCTGTTGCAGGTATGCAGCCATTTAAACATCATGGTCCCTGACAAAGTTGCTGTGATTGGCATCGACAATGAAGAGGTAACTCGATACCTCACAAGAGTATCCCTGAGCTCTGTGGCTCAAGGTAGTAAGGAAATGGGTTATCGCGCGGCTAAGATGCTCCACAACATCTTAGATACCCAAGCTAACTCTGAAAATGCAGCCTTAGTTCCTACAGCAAGACCTAGAGTCATGATTCCACCATCAATGGTGTATGAGCGTCAAAGCACTGACTACCAGGCCTTAAACGATCCTTATGTGATTCAGGCGATGCACTTTATTCGTCACAATGCCTGCAAAGGAATCAAGGTCGATCAGGTACTCAGCTATGTGGGTATCTCTCGTTCAAACATGGAAGTGCGATTTAAAGAGGCCAGAGGACACTCTATCCATCAAGAGATTCATAACTCAAAATTGAAGAGAGCTTGCAACCTACTCACCAGCACCTCACTCTCGATCAATGATATCGCAGAGGTCTGTGGCTACCCATCGTTACAATACATGTATACGGTATTTAAAAAGAACTTTGAAATGACACCTAAAGACTTTAGAGAAAAGTCAGCTTAGAGAAGTAAAAACTCTTTCATATTAAAAAGCCCCGTTATAAATACGGGGCTTTATTAATTAAAGCTCTGTTTGGGGGTGAGCTTATTATAAATAATCAATCAGTAATTATTATATCAATCAATTTAAATAGTAATACCTAGGCGATTGATTGAAATTACTGTTATTAGCAACTTAATTATGCAATCTGGTTTATGTGATAAACATCTAAAAACTGATAAGGCTTGCTCAATAATCCATCACAAATAATTCGAGAAACGTTTTTCAGTTCCTGAATGAGACTTGTCGCACAAATAACAAATACATGAATTTTAGTACTAAAAATCGTAATTGAAGGAATGAGATAAAAAGTAAATTATGACTATCGAAGCCTGTTACTCATTTTGGATATTACGATTATGACCGAATTCTTTAAAAACATTAATAAAATTAAATTTGAAGGCACCGAGTCTTCAAACCCTCTTGCTTTCCGCCACTACGACGCCGACAAAATGGTACTGGGCAAAAGCATGAAAGAGCACCTGCGCTTTGCTGCATGCTACTGGCACAACTTCTGCTGGGCTGGCTCTGACGTATTTGGCGCTGGCACTTACGACCGTCCGTGGCTAAAAAGCAACGACCCAATGGAAGTGGCTCGTATGAAAGCCGACCACGCCTTCGATTTCTTCTCAAAGCTAACCGTGCCTTACTACTGTTTCCACGACACCGATGTGGCTCCTGAAGGCAACTCTATCAAAGAGTACATCAACAACTTCCAAACTATGGTTGACGTACTAGAGCAGAAACAAGCCGAAACCGGCACCAAACTACTTTGGGGTACAGCCAACGCCTTCTCTAATCCTCGCTACATGTCAGGTGCAGGCACTAACCCTGACCCGAAAGTGTTTGCGTATGCGGCAACTCAAATTTTCAACGCTATGGGCGCAACTAAGCGTCTAGGTGGTGAGAACTACGTGCTTTGGGGTGGTCGTGAAGGCTACGAAACACTGCTTAACACTGACCTTCGCCAAGAGCGCGAGCAATTAGGCCGCCTAATGCAGATGGTGGTTGAGCACAAACATAAGATTGGCTTTAACGGCACTATCTTGATTGAGCCTAAGCCACAAGAGCCGACTAAGCACCAATACGACTACGATACAGCGACTGTATATGGCTTCTTGAAGCAATACGGCCTTGAAGATGAAATCAAGGTCAACATCGAAGCAAACCACGCTACTCTTGCAGGGCACAGCTTCCACCATGAAGTGGCAACTGCGACCTCTCTAGGCCTATTCGGCTCTATTGATGCAAACCGTGGTGATGCTCAGCTAGGTTGGGATACTGACCAGTTCCCTAACAGCGTTGAAGAAAACACATTAGTGATGTACGAAATCCTGAAAGCCGGCGGTTTTACTACTGGTGGTTTTAACTTTGATGCTCGTCTTCGTCGCCCATCTATCGACGCTGAAGACCTATTCCACGGCCATATTGGCGGCATGGATGTGATGGCGAAATCTCTAGAAAATGCAGCCGCAATGCTAGAAAACGACGTGCTAGGTAAGCTGACTTCTGAGCGCTACGCAGGCTGGAATGACGACCTAGGTAAGAAAATCCTAAGCGGTGAAATGAACCTTGAACAAGTGGCTAAGTTTGCTCAAGAGAAAAACATTGCACCTAAGATGGTATCGGGTCGTCAAGAGCACCTAGAAAACATCGTTAACAACTTTATTTTTAAATAACAAAGCGATACGTTAACCAATCAAGCCCGAGCACCATATACATTAAGGTTCTCGGGCTTTTTAATAAACAAATTCGCAGTGAACTACAAGAATAAGAAATGACAATGACACATGTAATCCAAAACCCAATACTTAAAGGCTTTAACCCCGATCCTTCCATAGTTCGAGTGGGCGATGATTATTACATTGCCACTTCAACGTTCGAGTGGTTTCCTGGCATTCAGATCCACCATTCTAAAGACCTAGTCAACTGGCGTCTCGCCGGGCATGTTCTTACTCGCACCTCACAACTGGACATGAAAGGCATGGATAACTCTGAAGGTGTCTACGCCCCTACTCTTACTTATGCTGACGGTAAGTTCTGGGTTTGTTTTTCCAACGTACACTCATGTCGAGGTGGCAACTGGATGGCAACCCCATGTTTTGTTGTGACCGCAGAGAACATCGAAGGTCCATGGAGTGAGCCAGTTTCCATAGGAAACTATGGCTTTGATCCTTCACTGTTTCATGACGACGACGGCAAGAAATACATGGTCAATATGGTGTGGGATGGTAGACAAAAAACCAATTTCTTTGGTGGCATTGTAGTTCAAGAATTTGACGTCGAAAGACAGTCTCTGGTTGGAAAGCCGTACAATGTGTTCAAAGGCACCCAACTTGGTTGTACCGAAGGACCACAGATCCTCAAGAAAGACGGTTACTACTACCTAATTACTGCAGAAGGTGGCACTGAGCGTAATCATGCTGTCACTGTATGTCGTTCTAAGAATATATTGGGGCCTTATGAGGTTCATCCTGAAAACCCAATCCTAACTACGCGCTTTCAAGAAAATGCGCCTCTTGAGCGTGCTGGGCACGGCTTCTTTGTTGAGACCCAAAATGGTGAGTGGTATCTAAGCCATCTATGTAGCAGACGCATTCCAAATCCAGAGGGCTATCAATTTATACCCGATTATGACAATGGCTACTCGATTCTTGGGCGTGAATCGGCGATTCAAAAAGCGCACTGGCAAGAGGGTTGGCCTTATGTCACTTCAGGTCGTATACCTGCCCTCGAAGTAGAGGCTCCAGATCTTCAGCCTCATCCTTGGCCAAGTAAACCAAGTCGTGACAACTTCGAATCCACAACCCTTGCAGTTGATTATCAAACACTAAGAGAGCCCGCTGACGAGTCTTGGTTATCTCTAACTGAGCGCCCAGGGTATTTGAGACTAAAGGGCCGCCACTATCTCTCGTCAAGGTACGATCAAAGCATGTTGGCTCGCCGCTTTCAGGCTTTCTATTGCACCGTAGAAACCAAGCTAGAGTTTGCACCTGAAACGCCTTATGAGATGGCCGGTTTGTGCGCCTACTACTCGCGCAATGGCCACTATTTCTTAAAGATGAGCGCCGATGATGAAGGAAACAGACTGCTACAAATAGTTGGAAATATAAACGATGTCTACGGGGAGTATTCTGAGGAGGTGTTTATTGGTGATACCGACGCTGTCTTTATGCGTCTCGAGCTCGATTGCCAGTGGTATCGCTTTAGTTATTCATTAGACGGACAGACTTGGCAACAGATAGGCCCTTCTCTAAACAGTACGCCACTGTCCGATGAAGGTGGCCCAGATATCTTCCGTTTCACCGGCAGTTTTGCAGCGTTATTTTCCGCCGACATTCGCGGACAAAAGCGAGCTGCTGACTTTGAGTATTTCGACTACATCGAACATCAAGACAAGCAATAAAACCCAACAAAAAGCGCATTGCCCAATCAGGTAGTGTGCTGTTAAAAGATTAAATGACTATTTGAGTGAGAATATTATGAATGACACGACGGCAACAGCAAGCGAACTGAGTGATGCAGAGAAGGTAACGGCGCGCGATCTTGAGCGTGCTAGCTCACTAAAGCCGATCTCTTCGCCTTTGGTTACCCACATGTATACAGCGGATCCCTCCGCACATGTTTTTAATGGCAAGATCTACATCTATCCTTCTCATGATATCGAAACGGATCAGCCTCTAAACGACAACGGTGATCACTTTGATATGCGTGATTACCATGTCATCTCTCTTGACCAACCTTTTGGCAAGGCAACAGATCACGGCAATGCACTAGACGTTAAAGACGTGAAATGGGCAGAGCGTCAAATGTGGGCGCCAGATGCTGCTGAGAAAGACGGTAAATATTATCTGTATTTCCCTGCTAAAAATGCCGAGGGCATCTTTCATATAGGCGTGGCAGTCGCAGACCAACCAGAAGGTCCGTTTACCCCAGAAGAAACTCACATCCAAGGTACCTACAGTATTGACCCTGCGGTATTCCAAGATGAGGATAACCAATACTACCTATACATTGGTGGCCTATGGGGCGGTCAACTGCAAAATTGGCGTGATAACCAATATGGTGAAGAGATATTCCCACAAGATCACGAACTAGCCCTTTTACCAAAAGTGGCCAAACTCGCAGACAACATGGTTGATCTTGCCGAAACACCTCGTGACATCGAGATCCTTGATGAGAATGGAGACCTGCTTCTAGCAGGAGATACCGACCGTCGTTACTTTGAGGGCCCATGGCTACACAAACACAACGATACTTACTACTTCTCATACTCTACCGGTGATACCCATAAAATAGTGTATGCCACCAGCGAGTCACCGTATGGTCCGTTTACTTATCAAGGCGTTATTTTAGAGCCCGTTTTAGGCTGGACAACTCACCACTCAATTGCTGAGTTTGAAGGCAAATGGTTCTTGTTCTACCATGACAGCACCTTATCCGGAGGTCAGACACACCTTCGCAATATCAAGATGACAGAGCTGATTCATAACGAAGATGGCAGTATTCAAACCATTACTCCTTATCTCGATATCTAAAATTAAGACACCAATTCCCCTTCAAGCGCACACCAAAACGGTGTGCGTTTTTTATGGTTTCTGTTAATTATCTAGGCACAAAAAAAGAGGTGACCTAAGCCACCTCTATTTCAATTTACTCAATAATCTAACGCAAGGTTATCCTAGTTAACTCTTCACCAAGATAAGACATATTGCTCCCCGGTACTGGGTAAAGTTGATATTTACGTCCCTCTCCGTCGTTGTCTGACAGGGCAATATTCCACTGAATGCTTTCGCCATCTTTTAGCTCTGAATCAAGTTCAATAGCAAACATTAACTGTGTGCCCTCCTCGTTCCATTGCGCTTCATAGCCAAGTGCATAGTTGGTCGGCTCAAAACCTTTCCCAACCACAGTTCTAAACTGCGTCATATCCTTGTCGCCCTGCTGAACAAACACCTCAACGTTATCGTTTTCATAGCTTTGTTCAGCGCCAGTAAAGGTCACATCATCTTGTCTTTCTACAACACCGTACAACCATTTACCGTGAACACCAACCTGCCACGAGCCCGATACATCCGTATCATCAAAACTCATATCCCTCTGATTTAGCTGATTAAAAGCAAACGAGTAACGATAGGCATTTTCCCAAACACTATCATCAGCACTGCTTGGTGCCTTGCTTAATTGACTCATAGAAAACGTCGGTGGTGTAGAGATTGGATTCGGTGACACAACAGCATTCTGTCCATTCATGAACAGCTCGCCAAACTCTTCTCCCTGCCAACCCACGTTGTTACCCGTCAGCGGATAAAGCTGAGCTTTGCGGTTGCCATCGTCGGTGTCGTTATCATTATCCGATAGCGCAATATTAAAGCCTAACGTCTCACCCACTAGGTCTTCAAAACCGTCAAATTCAATGACAAAATCAAACACCTTACCGTCTTCACTCCATGTTCCCGAGGCTTTTCCAGGGAAACCTAACGGAGCAAAGTCTTGGCCTACGATTGAACGGAACTGCCAGTATTGTTCACCAAGTCGAATGAACACCTCAACATTGTCATTCTCATGCACAAGGCTATGGTTGGTCACCGTTGTCTCGTCTGAGCGAATCACTTGGCCTATAAGTTTGTTCTTGTAGTAACCCATGCCCCATTTGCCGCTCACCGTCTCTGAGTTAGGCAGTCTTTGGTCTTTGCCATTAAGTTGGTTGTAGACAAATGGGTAATAAACCACAGCTTCAGCATTCAATGATTCTGACGACAAAGGCTTGGCATTGAATGGGCTGACATGGCGTTTTGCATTACTTAGGTCGGTAATGGGTTCATAGCCAAAGTTTCCGGTTACCGCATCCACCAATACATCTTGCACCGCCAAATAGGCCGGTTTTGCGCGGTAGTCTTTATCCAGCATCAAGGCTCTGCCGTAACCCTCAAACCAAGACGGAACCCAAGAGTATTTGTCACTCAATCCCCAGGTGGTATACATGTCAACTTCAGGATAATAGGCCGCAAGCTTCATTAAGGTCTCATAGTGCTTTGCTTGGTCATTGAGCCCCGCCTGACCTTCACTGTCTCGCATACGCACATCTATCTCAGTGAAGTGCGTATCCAGTCCAATCTCAGAGAATCGTTCAATATTGCGCGCAATAGACGCCTCACCAATAGGGTATTCACTCATCAGATGTAACTGTGTGCCAACGCCATGAATTGGCACACCTTTTTCTAGCAATGCCTTTAAGTGACGATACACCGCATTAGATTTTGGCCCCATGGCTTCTGTGGAGTAATCATTGTAAAACAGCACAGCATCGGGATCCGCTTCATGCGCCCATCGAAAAGCCATCTCGATATATTCTTCACCTAAGACTTGATACCACAGTGTTTCTCTAAAGGTGCCGTTGTCATTAAAGGCTTCGTTGACCACATCCCAGTAAGCTACCCGACCTTTATAATGGCCGACCACTGTCTTGATGTGCTGCTCTAGAACCTCACTCAGCTCTTCTTTAGTCCACTTGGTCTCTTCTAGCCATTTAGGGTTTTGGATGTGCCAAACGAGGGCGTGTCCTTTGACAACCATGTCATGCTCTTCAGCAAACTCAACGAGTTGATCTGCTTTACTAAAATCGAACTGACCACGCTCGGGCTGAACATAGCTAAACTTCATTTCATTCTCTGGCGTGATTTGCGAAAAGTCGCGGATCAATACCTGACGAAATAGAGGGTCTTCTAAGTGTCGAGTCTCTACCGCAGCACCTATCGCAAGGTTGATTTGATCAGCCAGAGATTTAAGAGGCATACCCGGAAGTTCGCCCGGTTTAGCCATAGCGGGTGTGGTTTCTTGAGTGGGCTGATTGGATTGTTCGGCGGAGCAAGCTGAGAGTAATGCGAGACAGAGCGAAGGGAAAAGTAACTTTCTCATCTTTATTTCCTTTTCTAGATGCAATTACACAACTGGATGCCTTAGTAGCATCCAGTATGTGGTTGTCATCAAATAGTGAGTAGGTGAAGGTTTATCCTTTAACAGCACCAGAGGTAAGTCCGTCGATGAGTCGACGTGATGCCAGTATAAATAGAATAAGTAGTGGCAATACTGCGATGGCAGCACCGATAGAGACGGCGCCCCAAGGCACTTGTCCCGTTCCCTGCAGGGCACGAAGAGCCAGCGGCACTGTAAACATCTTCATGTCGTTCATTACCACCAAAGGTCCCATGAAGTTGTTCCATGTTCCGATAAAGGTAATCAAACCTAAAGTACCGAATGCAGGCGTAATTAGAGGCACGATAACTCGGTAGTAGATCTTAAACTCACCACAGCCATCCATTCGCGCCGCTTCAACCAGCTCTTTAGGAATAGAGCTTGCAATGAACTGTCGCATCATGAAGATCCCCATCGCTCCACAAGCCGCAGGGATGATCAGTGCCTTAGGATCGTTCATCCAACCGATAGTAGACATAATCATTGCCGTTGGGATCATTCCTAGGAATGGAGGTAGCAACATGGTCGCCATAATGCCAACAAAAAGCGCGTTCTTGAACTTAAAGTCAAACATAGCGAAGGCGTAGCCAGCCAGTGAACAGAACAATAGGTTCAAGAAGGTCACCACAATGGCAACATATAAACTCAAGCCAAGGTTGTGCCAAAAGTAAGGTAGAAACTCCAATAAGGTATTAAAGTTTTCTACTAAGTAATCACCCAACCCAATCGGTGGCGGTACAGACAAGATGCCCGCATTCGAATGAGAGGAGAATATAAACATGAAGTAGAACGGAGCAATCATGATTACTGCTCCAACGGCTACAAAACCGTAGGCAATGAGCTTATCTTTTTCTATTACTTTTCTCATTGGTTGTTCCCACCTAAAAGCTTGTTATTTATTAGCGTCAATCCGGCAATAATCATGAATAGAATCCAAGAGATTGCTGACGCTGTACCAAAGTCACTTTCAACGAATGCTGTGATGTACATGTGCATCGCGGCTGTCTTACCCGCTTGCTCTAAGCCACCAGTACCGCCAGTGATGATGAAGGGTTCTTCAAACAACTGCAGGTTACCGATGATGGTGAGTGTTACTGCAAAGAAGGCCATCGGTTTTAGCAATGGCAAAGTGATATGCAGGAACTGCTGATAACGGTTGGCACCATCGATGATGGCTGCTTCATAGATATCTTTTGGAATAGTCTGCAGTGCTGACAAGTACAACACGGTGTTCCAGCCAACAAATCGCCAGAAGACCACAAATGAGATCATATCTTTGGTATAGGCAGGTTTAGCCCAATCAATGTTCTCTGTAGGGAATAGCCACGACAGAACCTTGATATCAGCAATAGTGAAGTTACCCAGAGAGGTAAGCACCTGGTTGATCATGCCGAAATCGCGTGAGAATAAGGTAGTGAATACCAAGGAGATCGCGACCGTAGACGTAATGTAAGGAACAAAGTAAATACCAATTACGGTATTTCGCATTCTCATAAAGCTAGTATGAATGAAAAATGCTAACGGCAGAGCAACAGCGTGTTGCGGAATACCCGACTTAAGGGCAATAACAAAGGTGTTATATATTGAGGTTTGGAACCATTCATCTTGCAGGGCGAATGTATAGTTCTCAATACCTACCCACTCCATTGCAGCGAGACCCGCTGCAGGCTCCCAATAATGGAATGACAAATACAAAGAAAATAAAAGTGGAAATAATCCGAAGATGCCAAATATTACGAAGAATGGCAGCACAAAAATATAAGGGGCAACTTTGTTGCCTTTGCGCAGCCAAAAACGACTCTTTTGTGGCGAAGTAGGACTGGTAGCTAATAAAGAACTCATAATCTTATCCCAACTAAAAAACAGCGGGTTAGGGTCACTGCCCTAACCCGGGCGTTACTTAACGACGACGTGCACGACGTTTGATTTGCTTCTCAGCATTCGCTAGTACCTGATCGATATCAGCGTCTTTTTCTAGCACTTGCTCAAGTGCATCATTGATAACTTGGCGAGCGACTTCGTCATAGCGGTCAGCAACACGTGCTGGTACTTTCTCTGATGCGGCACGCCAAACTAAGCGAGCTTGTTGTCCACCTAGGTAAGGCACTTCTTCGTTGAAGAACTCAGCTGAATGAACTGATTGCAGTGCAGGGAATGCGTTGATCTCTACGAAACCTAGCATTTGTACTTCAGGGTTCGTTGCCATGAACTCGATGAACTTCCATGCCGCTTCTTTGTTTTTCGCTTTCTTAGGGATGCCGTAGAAAGATCCACCCCAGCTTGCATATGCCTCAGCAGGAAGTTGAGCCGTACGCCACTTACCTACTTCTTCAGGAGCAATCCAGTCTTGTAAGTGACCGCCTAACCAAGCACCCATCATTTGCGATGCAATCGTTCCGCGACGCAGACCTTCTGTCCACTCATTTGACCAAGCACCTACTTCAGCATCAATGCCAGCATCACGCGCTTTTTTCGCTAAACGGAAGGCTTCTTTAAAGCGTGGAGAGTTAACCAAGATGTTATGTTCACTATCGAAGTAAACACCCTCGCCATCTTTTAAATTGGCACGAATGTAAATGTCTTTGATATCAACCGCATTTGCTAGCAAGTAGCTGCCTGTTGTCTCCTTAACCTTGATACCAGCCTCAATGAATGAGTCCCAATCCTTAATCAGTTCTTCTTCAGTCACACCCGCTTTATCAAGTATGTCTTTACGATAGAACGTCGCACCAGGACCGATGTCAGCCGGGACACCAGACAATACGCCTTTTGAGTTTGTGCCTTGAGCTACAGCATAAGGTACAAGCTGATCGGTAAATTGAGTGGCGTTGTATGGTGCTGCACCTAGGTCTTCTAAGCCGCCCCCTTCAATGAATCGACCAACATAGCCATACTCAATGCCCATCACGTCAGGCACATTGGCACCAGTCGCAAGCGCTGTTGTCATCGCATTATGGTGATCGCCGTAAGCTAGAGTGACAACTTTGACCTTAATGTCTGGGTATTGCTTCTCAAATAAAGGAACTGCAGCTTCTGCTACCTGGTTAAAGTTGGGAAAAGAGGCAACGCTAAGCTCCACTGTCTCTGCCTGAGCATAGCCAGCAACGGCGGATGCTATCGCAAGAGACATTACCTTGAGATTTAACTTTTTCATTATTCTTCCTTTTTATAGTAGGGTAATGCTTTGATTTTCATCGAAATAGTGAACATTTCGAGAGTCAAAATACACGTTAATACGATCGTCTAGATCTTCTTCTTGGTATGGGGTTTCGATGGTGATTCGCTTTGAACCAAGCAAACCATTCACATGAATAACGGAGCCCAAGACTTCATGCCCAATAACATCGACCTTGGCAGAACAACGGTGAGTCGCATCGACATCGTTCTCAGTTAAGGTGAAGTCCTGTGGACGAATACCAATGGACTCAACCGTATTGATATCGATGGAATGCGGCAGGCAACTGACGAAGTCTTGTTCAGTAGAAGGCATGATGTTGATTTCAGGACTACCGATGAATTTGGCGACAAACTTAGTGCGAGGCTTTTCGAATATCTCTTTTGGCGTTCCCACCTGTTCAATAACACCGTTATTCAGAATCACAATTCGATCCGCTAGCGTCATCGCTTCAACTTGGTCATGGGTAACGTAGATAACCGTGGTTTGAACACGCTTGTGTAAGGCTTTTATTTCTTTGCGCATTGCTCCGCGCAGCTTCGCATCCAAGTTAGATAGGGGTTCATCAAATAGGAATACCTCGGGGGTACGAACCATTGCACGTCCCATCGCGACACGCTGTCTTTGACCACCCGATAGATCTTTAGGCTTTCTATCAAGTAGAGGCGTCAGCTCCAAAACCTCTGCCACTTCAGCAACCATCTCTTTACGCTTAATCTTATCCACCTTCATGTTCTCTAGCGCAAAGCCGATATTTTGTTCTACTGTCATATGCGGGTAGAGAGCATAGCTTTGAAATACCATTGCGATATTTCGCTCAATTGGGTGCAGGTCGTTTACAAGTAGGTCATCAATGTAGATTTCGCCGTCACTGATGTCTTCTAGGCCCGCTAGCATTCTTAAGGTGGTGGATTTACCGCAGCCAGAAGGTCCTAACAGAACCACAAACTCACCATGTTTTATGTCTAGGTCAACGCCTTTTACTACTTCCGTATCGCCGTAGGATTTTTTTAAGTTGTTAAATTTTACAGATGCCATTTACATCACCTAAGAGTAATAAACCTTCAAAATTTTCTGTCATTCATACTGTGAAATAATAAGCTCATCAGCAATTGTGAAATTTCATATCAAATTTATTCTTTTTATTTGTCAGCGAGGTTTATCTCAATAATTAGCTATTGCTCACATTTATAATTCCTTTACAGCACATGGCATTGACAGGTTGAGTTTATTTATCAAGATTCCCAAATCAATTAATAGAGATGAGCTAAATAGAGCTAAGCCAAAACCTAATTCCTTCTACTTTTATATGTGAACTCGGTCACTTATTTTATTATTTTTGATGCTAAATAACTTAGAGATGTGATCATTCGCAAATTAGTCAAATAACTTAAAGTCAGTAATAAATTTCATAATTGAGGAAATAGCTAAAACTAATTCATGATAAGGCAAATGATTCATCCTTTTGGACTTAGGTAGAGACGATGGCAACTGTAGAGTTTAGAGGCGTAGACAAGATTTACTCCGGAGATACGCACGTAGTAAAGGACTTCAATCTTAAGATTGAGGATGGCGAATTTGTAGTACTGCTAGGTCCCTCTGGCTGCGGTAAATCCACCACCCTTAGAATGTTGGCTGGCCTAGAAGACATCAGCAACGGTGAAGTTGTCATTGATGATCTGGTCGTCAATGACCTGAATCCAAAGGATAGAAATATCGCAATGGTATTTCAAAGCTATGCCCTATACCCACATATGACGGTGGCAGAAAACATAGGTTTTTCCCTTAAGATGGCAGGGGTAGATAAGAAAGAAGTTGAGCAACAAGTTCGCCGTGTTTCTGACATGTTGCAACTGACACCACTACTAAATAGAAAACCAAGAGCCTTGTCTGGGGGACAACGTCAGCGTGTCGCTATGGGTCGTGCAATGGTTCGTACACCCGAGGTATTCTTGTTTGATGAACCCCTATCAAACCTAGATGCTAAGCTGCGTAATACCATGCGCACTGAACTAAAAGAACTGCATAGAAAACACAACAAAACCACCGTTTATGTCACCCACGATCAAATAGAAGCAATGACCCTTGCAGACAAGGTAGTTATATTACGTGATGGTTTAATAGAGCAAGTTGGAACGCCAAAAGAGATATTCCATAAGCCGGTAAACCAGTTTGTTGCGACCTTTATCGGTAGTCCAACTATGAATATGTTGCCTGTGAATATTCATAAAAAGGCTGAACTATGGGAGCTTAGAGTAGAAGATACAAACTACCTTCTTTCTGAGGCCTATCACAATTCAAGTATCCAAGAAGGCCCGGCAACCTTAGGTATCAGACCATCGGATATCAGCAGTGAAGAAAGTGACAACTCGATCCCTATCGAATTGTTTGTTGAAACAACTGAGCTACTGGGTGCAACGGTGCAAATCAATGGCATTTACCAAGATGTAAATGTAGTGATTGAAGTTGATTCTGATAAAAGTGTGTCTGCCAATAAAATGCATCGCTTCTATATCGATAGAAATAGAATGCATGTTTTTGATAGTGCAGGTAAGGCTTTAATTTAGTTCTTATATAGAATTATTAAAAATAACCGCAGTGATCATTAATTCACTGTGGTTATTTTGCTGTCATAAATAAACTCAAATCAATAATAAATTACCTAAACAACAAATAAAATTTCATAATTGTAATTAAAACGCTGAACATTGATCATTGAATTCGAAGATTAATCCTACTAACTGGGTACAAAAATTATGTCCGAATTCTTTAAAAACATCGATACTATTAAGTTTGAAGGTTCTAACTCTTCAAACCCTCTTGCTTTCCGCCACTACGACGCCGACAAAATGGTACTGGGCAAAAGCATGAAAGAGCACCTGCGCTTTGCTGCATGCTACTGGCACAACTTCTGCTGGGCTGGCTCTGACGTATTTGGCGCTGGCACTTACGACCGTCCGTGGTTAAAAAGCAACGACCCAATGGAAGTGGCTCGTATGAAAGCCGACCACGCCTTCGATTTCTTCTCAAAGCTAACCGTGCCTTACTACTGTTTCCACGACACCGATGTGGCTCCTGAAGGCAACTCTATCAAAGAGTACATCAACAACTTCCAAACTATGGTTGACGTACTAGAGCAGAAACAAGCCGAAACCGGCACCAAACTACTTTGGGGTACAGCCAACGCCTTCTCTAATCCTCGCTACATGTCAGGTGCAGGCACTAACCCTGACCCGAAAGTGTTTGCGTATGCGGCAACTCAAATTTTCAACGCTATGGGCGCAACTAAGCGTCTAGGTGGTGAGAACTACGTGCTTTGGGGTGGCCGTGAAGGCTACGAAACACTGCTTAACACTGACCTTCGCCAAGAGCGTGAACAACTAGGTCGCCTAATGCAGATGGTGGTTGAGCACAAACACAAGATTGGCTTTAACGGCACTATCTTGATTGAGCCTAAGCCACAAGAGCCGACTAAGCACCAATACGACTACGATACAGCGACTGTATATGGCTTCTTGAAGCAATACGGCCTAGAAGATGAAATCAAGGTCAACATCGAAGCAAACCACGCTACTCTTGCAGGACACAGCTTCCACCATGAGGTGGCAACTGCGACTTCTCTAGGTCTGTTTGGTTCTATTGATGCAAACCGTGGTGATGCTCAGCTAGGTTGGGATACTGACCAGTTCCCTAACAGCGTTGAAGAAAACACATTAGTGATGTACGAAATCCTGAAAGCCGGCGGTTTTACTACTGGTGGTTTTAACTTTGATGCTCGTCTTCGTCGCCCATCTATCGACGCTGAAGACCTATTCCACGGCCATATTGGCGGCATGGATGTGATGGCGAAATCTCTAGAAAATGCAGCTGCAATGCTAGAAAACGACGTGCTAGGTAAGCTGACTTCTGAGCGCTACGCAGGCTGGAATGACGACCTAGGTAAGAAAATCCTAAGCGGTGAAATGAACCTTGAGCAAGTGGCTAAATTTGCTCAAGAGAAAAACATTGCACCTAAGATGGCATCGGGTCGTCAAGAACATCTAGAAAACATCGTTAACAACTTTATCTACAAATAACGTCTAAAGGTGTCAGTGCTTGCTCACTGGCACCTCCCCTCATTATCACTTTCTCCTAACACCATAGGATTAACAAACATGAACAATGCACTGCAACAGCTAAGAAAATTCACCACTGTCGTTGCCGATACTGGCGAAATAGATGCCATTAGAAAATACGCACCTCAAGATGCAACCACCAACCCATCATTGATCTTAAAAGCAGCGCAAGTGCCAGAATACGCGCCCTTGATCGATGAAGCGATTATCTATGCAAAATCGCAAAGCAATAATAAAGCGACGCAAATTCAAGATACCTGTGACCGACTTGCTGTAAACATAGGTAAAGAGATCCTCACCACGATTCCAGGCCGTATTTCAACAGAAGTAGATGCGAGATTATCCTATGACACAGACGCGAGTGTCAGTAAGGCTCGCCAATTGATCAAGATGTACAACGATGCAGGCATTAGCAATGACAGGATCCTGATCAAACTCGCCTCTACCTGGGAGGGGATCCGCGCCGCAGAGATCTTAGAAAATGAAGGGATCAACTGTAACCTAACACTGTTATTTTCTTTTGCTCAAGCTCGTGCCTGTGCGGAGGCGGGGGTATTTTTGATCTCGCCATTCGTGGGCAGAATCATGGATTGGTACAAGGCCAAGCAAGGCCAAGAGTTCGAAGCGTCAGAAGATCCTGGCGTGCTGTCTGTTACTACGATCTACAACTACTACAAGCAGCATGATTACAACACTATAGTGATGGGTGCCAGTTTCCGAAATATTGGCGAGATCATCGAACTTGCGGGCTGCGATCGCCTCACCATTAGCCCTAATTTACTTCAAGAGCTCGAAGAAACTGAGCTTGAGATCAGCGAAAAGCTACATGCCAATCAGTCGGTGCAACATCGCCCAGAGCCATTAACTCATGCCGAGTTTCTGTGGCAGCACAACCAAGATCCAATGGCCATAGAAAAGCTTGCGGAAGGCATTCGTAACTTTGCTGTCGACCAAGGCAAACTTGAAACGATGATCGCTGAAAAGCTTTAAACCATTTTCTTGTATCTAATCAGAGCGTTTGTAGCCGTAAGCTCACTCGTAAACAAATGCTCTGTTAGATAAGCCAACCACTTTCCTTTTATCTATAGAGACATTCACATATGGACCGTAAACTCCTCGCCAACGCGATCCGTGCATTGAGCATGGATGGTGTGCAGCAAGCCAATTCTGGACACCCAGGTGCACCAATGGGCATGGCTGACATTGCCGAAGTACTTTGGCGTACACATCTAAACCATAACCCGACCAATCCTGACTGGGTAGACCGTGACCGATTCGTGCTATCAAATGGTCATGGCTCAATGCTTATCTATTCTTTGCTCCACCTCAGTGGCTACGACTTATCTATTGATGACTTAAAGCAATTTCGACAACTGCACTCTAAAACACCAGGTCATCCTGAATATGGCTATGCCCCAGGCATAGAGACGACCACAGGCCCGTTGGGACAAGGGATCACTAACGCTGTAGGTATGGCCATTGCAGAGAAAACCCTAGCGGCGCAGTTCAACCGTGACAATTTTGATATCGTTGATCACCACACCTACGCGTTTATTGGCGATGGCTGCCTAATGGAAGGCATCTCCCATGAGGCTTGCTCTTTGGCTGGAACCTTGGGCCTAGGCAAGCTTGTCGCTTTCTGGGATGACAATGGCATCTCCATTGATGGTGAGGTTGAAGGCTGGTTCTCCGATGATACTCCTAAGCGATTTGAGGCCTACGGTTGGCAGGTAATTGCGGACGTTGATGGTCATGATCCTATTGCCATCAATACTGCAATTGAACAAGCGAAGGCAGACTGCTCACGCCCTACCCTAATCTGTACCAAAACCATTATTGGTTTCGGCTCTCCAAACAAGTCGGGTTCTCATGATTGCCACGGTGCACCATTGGGAGCTGAGGAAATTCTTGCAACACGAAAACAACTAGGTTGGAACTATGGCCCGTTTGAGATTCCATCGGAAATCTACGCACAGTGGAACGCGGCTGAGGCAGGCTCAGCTAAGGAAGCAGCGTGGAACCAGAAGCTTGCTGATTATGAAAAGGCACACCCTGAACTCGCCAGCGAATTCAAACGCAGAACTCATGGTGAACTCCCAGAGCAATGGCAAGAGCTAAGCCAAAAGGTCATCGATGATCTACAAGCAAACCCTGCGGATATTGCCTCTCGAAAAGCATCGCAAAACGCCCTTGAGGCCTTTGGTAAGATCTTGCCTGAATTCTTAGGAGGATCAGCTGATCTTGCCCCATCTAACCTCACTATGTGGTCAGGATCTAGGGCGATCTCTGCGGAAGATGCCACAGGCAACTACATGCATTACGGGGTTCGTGAGTTTGGTATGACCGCTATCATGAACGGCATCACCTTACATGGCGGCTTTGTTCCCTACGGCGCTACCTTCTTAATGTTCATGGAATATGCGCGCAACGCCATGCGCATGGCCGCATTGATGAAGATCCAAAACATTCAGGTGTACACCCACGACTCAATCGGCCTTGGTGAAGACGGACCCACCCACCAGCCAGTTGAACAGATAGCATCATTGCGCTTAACGCCAAACATGAGTACTTGGCGTCCTTGTGATCAGGTGGAATCAGCTGTAGCTTGGAAGCTGGCTATAGAACGTAAAGATGCGCCAAGCGCATTGATATTCTCTCGCCAAAACCTTACTCAGCAACCAAGAAACCAGCAGCAACTCGCAGACATTACAAGAGGCGGATACATCCTGAAAGATTGTTCTGCCAAACCTGAGCTTATCCTGATTGCGACGGGCTCTGAAATGGAGTTAGCCGTTAATGCGGCGGCAGAACTAACCGCACAAGGCAAGCAAGTGCGCGTAGTCTCTATGCCATCAACAGACACATTTGATAAGCAGAGCGCGGAATATAGAGAGTCTGTATTGCCATCTGCGGTTACCAAGCGTATTGCTATTGAGGCCGGTATTGCTGATTACTGGTACAAATACGTAGGCTTTGATGGCGCTATCGTCGGCATGACCACATTTGGTGAATCCGCTCCAGCGGGTGAGCTATTTAAAATGTTTGGTTTTACCGTCGATAACATTGTTGGCAAAGCAGCTGAACTACTGAAATAACACACCAAAAAGCGAGTACTGAGGCGCTTAGTCTTCAGTGCTCGCTTTTTATGCTTTCCGTAAGATAAAACCTACCCTCGATTTCAAAAACAAAAAAAGGCCAGCCTTATAGGCTGACCTCAAATAATCAAATCAACAATGCTTAGAACAATCCCTTAAGCTGGGAATATAGCGCCTGATAAGTTCCGCGTTTACTCGCGTACAGCTCTGTAACAGCTAAGTCTGGCATATGTACTTGCATTACCGGAGGCACAGGGCATACATCAGTTATAGTCGCACCTTCTTCAACGCCTAATCGTGCCAGCCTTGCAGCGCCTAGAGCCGGGCCTACATCACCACCTTCTCTGAACACCACCTTCATACCAAAGATATTGGACAGCATTTGACGCCAGTACGCACTGCGCGCACCACCACCAATCAATGAGATTTCTTCTGGTACTAGTTTTGTTTCGTGTAAGGCATCAAGGCCATCTGCAAACGCAAAACCAACCCCCTCAAGCACAGCCTGAACGAGGTCATATTTAGTCGTAGAGTGCGTCATTCCAAAGAACACGCCCTTGGCAGTAGGGTCATTGTGTGGCGTTCTTTCACCAGAAAGATAAGGCAAGAAATAAACCGTTGATTCTTGATTTGCCTTAGCTTCAGTTTCCGCCAGCATCTGACCAACATCTTCAAAATCACTCAGCTGCGCAACCCAATCTAGACATGAAGCCGCACTCAAGATCACTGACATTGCATGCCAAGTACCTGGCAGCGCATGACAAAAGCTGTGCAGCGCCGATTCAGGGTTAGAGATATAGCCGTCACTCACTGCGAAATACACACCCGAAGTACCAAGAGACAGCATCGCTTGGCCGGGCTCGGTAATACCAACACCGACAGCGCCCGCAGCATTATCACCACCACCAGCAATAATCGGCACCTCTTTCATTCCCCAGCGGGCAGCAAGCTCAGAGTTGAGATGACCTGTCACCTCACTACCCTCAAACAATTCTGGCATTTGCTGACGAGTCAGTCCGGTTGCTTTGAGTAACTCTTCGCTCCAATCTCTCTTAGCGATATCAAGCCACATTGTACCGGCAGAATCAGACATGTCTGATGCGTAGTCACCACTGAGTTTAAAGCGCAGGTAATCCTTAGGAAGTAGCACCATATCGACCTTAGCAAACACTTCTGGCTCATGGTTGGCTACCCACTTCAGCTTAGGGGCAGTAAAGCCTGGCATCATCAAGTTGCCGACAATATCGCGGCTGTTAGGCACGTCATTTTCAAGCTCAATACACTCGGCAGCACAGCGTCCATCATTCCACAAAATAGCCGCTCTTAGCACTTCACCTTGGCTATCCAATAAGGTTGCACCGTGCATCTGTCCAGATAGACCTATCGCTGTAACCGCTGACATATCTATCTGCTCAGCAAGGCTATCAATAGCCGTTTGTGTTGCCTCCCACCAAGCATGAGGGTCTTGCTCTGACCAAAGAGGTTGTGGTCTCTGTACCGTCAACGACTGCGTAGCTTGTGCGACGATTTTATCCTGATTATCCAGTGCGATAACCTTCACACCAGATGTGCCTAAATCTACTCCAATATACATACCGATTACCTGCTCATTGAAAACTAATGTCATCGCGTATTGTTCAATACCACGAATTGCTTGATATCGATAATGAGCGCTCCAAGGCACACCCTCAATTACGTTTTTTGTTTCTTAAATTCAGGGATTTCACGACTGGGGGGTGGATCACATTGAAATGCTTGTTCATGCTGAGATGATGTATGGCTCTCACAATTAGAGCCCTTTATTCAGACTCACTTATAACTACTTCATATCAAATACGCCTTCTCAAGACAGGTATTCTATAGAAAGTAATTATGTACATATAAATATACTTATTGTGTCGATAAAACTTCATTATCAAGCTATAAAAAAACACACACAAACAACATAAGGCATTGAATTATAATGATTTAAATAAAGGCAATCAAAGCAGGAGTTATTGGTGGGGAATTTTTTAATTCTCTAGATTTCAAATAGCATCACACATTTAAATTATAATACTACAAATAATAAAAACAGCGGATATTATCAGCTCGTTTTTTAATGAATGTGAGAATACCAAAGTGGAACTCAATACTCTTATTGTTGGCGTCTATTTCCTATTTCTAATTGCGATAGGTTGGATGTTCCGTAGTTTTACCAGCACAACCAGTGATTACTTCCGTGGGGGCGGTAATATGTTGTGGTGGATGGTGGGTGCAACTGCGTTTATGACTCAGTTCAGTGCTTGGACATTTACCGGTGCCGCAGGTAAGGCGTATTCAGATGGTTTTGCTGTCGCTATGATCTTTGTAGCCAATGCATTTGGCTATCTGATGAACTACCTATACTTTGCGCCAAAGTTCCGTCAATTACGTGTGGTTACACCTATTGATGCTATTCGCATGCGCTTCGGCTCCAAGAACGAGCAAGTGTTCACTTGGTCTTCAATGCCAAACAGCGTCATTTCTGCAGGTATCTGGTTAAATGGTCTCGCTATCATTGCTTCCGGTATCTTCGGCTTCGATATGGAGACCACGATCTGGTTAACAGGCCTAGTGGTGCTGGTTATGTCGGTGAGCGGCGGCTCTTGGGCCGTTATTGCCTCTGACTTCATGCAAATGGTCATCATCATGGCCGTAACCATTACCTGTGCTGTGATTGCCGTAGTAGATGGCGGTGGTGTTTCGAATATCATCAACAACTTCCCTGTTGAAGAAGGTGCCTCTTTTGTTTCAGGTAATAACCTAAACTACGTAAGCATTTTTGGTATTTGGGCATTCTGTATCTTCATGAAGCAGTTCAGCATCACCAACAACATGCTTAACTCTTATCGCTACTTGGCCGCAAAAGACTCTAAGAATGCCAAAAAGGCAGCGTTACTAGCCTGTGTTCTGATGACCATTGGTCCGGTAATCTGGTTCTTACCTTCTTGGTTTGTTGCTTCTCAAGGCATTGACCTTGCAGCCCAGTATCCAGATGCAGGTAATAAAGCGGGTGACTTCGCGTACCTATACTTCGTCGAGAAATACATGCCGGCGGGTATGGTTGGATTACTGATTTCAGCCATGTTTGCAGCAACAATGTCATCTATGGATTCTGGGTTGAACCGTAACTCAGGCATCTTTGTGATGAATTTTTATCAACCAATTCTTCGTTCTGAAGCCTCAGAAAAAGAACTGATGGTTGTTTCAAAACTAACCTCAGCATTCTTTGGCTTTGCGATCATCTTCATCGCACTGTTCATCAACTCTCTAAAAGGGCTAAGCCTTTTCGATACCATGATGTACGTGGGTGCGCTGATTAGCTTCCCTATGACTATCCCAGCATTCTGTGGCTTCTTTATTAAGAAAACACCGGACTGGGCCGGTTGGGGGACACTAGTGGTCGGCGGCATCGTCTCTTACATCGTTGGCTTCATCATCACTGCAGATCACATCGAGTCATGGTTCGGCCTTAATGAGCTAACCAAGCGAGAGTGGGCAGATGTGAAGGTTGCTGTAGGTCTAGTTGGACACATGGTAATTACCGCAGGATTCTTCTGTGCCACAACCTTGTTCTACAAGCCTCTTGAAGAAAAGCGTCAAAAAGATGTAGACCTATTCTTTGATAACCTAGCAACACCACTTGTGAATGACTCGACGGATCAGAAGAAACTGGATAATAAGCAAAGAAAGATGCTGGGGACTCTCATCGCAATTTCCGGCGTTGGTGTAATGGCAATGTTCGCACTACCAAACCCACTATGGGGAAGAATGACCTTCGTTCTATGTGGCGTCATAGTACTAGGCGTTGGCCTATTGCTTGTTAAAGCTGTGGACGATTCGGTTGAGAATATAGCTGAAGAAGCTAGTGCGAATTAACCCACAACCTTGGTTATGATTTCATCAAGCCTTAGCGATTTCGTTAGGGCTTTTTTGTATGCAGGCACTTATAAGTTTCCGATTGGAAATAAGCATTGCACCAATTTCCCCCAAACCGATCAAAGATCGCTATGGATACAACATCACTATGATGATTGTGCTTCACATACGAAAAAGCCCCAGTCTTTCGACTAGGGCTTTCTCTAAATATGGTACCGGTGGGCGGACTTGAACCGCCACGCCCGAAGGCAACGGATTTTGAATCCGTCGTGTATACCAATTTCACCACACCGGCTTTGTGTACCTTTAAGGTACGTTTTGCATTATACGTAAGCCGAAGGGGCACGCAAGGGCAAATATTGTAATTATGATTCGTTCGCATGTTTTTTAGACATGGATGCCACTTTTTTACACTGAATCTCTTTGCAGTCAGGCAACAAATGGCTATTCTGAGCCACAAAATACAATGATTAGAACTTCAAAACGAATGAATTCACAAAACTCTCTACCTAAAGCAGGCTTAATGCGCCGTCTTGGTGCTTGGCTTTATGACGCACTAATTGTAATTGCGATTGAGATGATGGCAGCAGGTGTCGTCGTTGCAATCTTTGAAGCATTAGTTGCCGCCGGTCTAATGGACTATGGTCAATACATTGATGTCAGTGACTACCTTACTCAGCACCCGCTATGGAGTGTTCTATTCACTTCCTACCTAGCCATTATCTGGATTGGATTCTTTGTGTATTTCTGGACTAAAGCAGGACAAACACTAGGAATGCGAGCTTGGAAGCTAAGAGTACAAAATAAGGATGGCTCACTCATTAGTGTGACCCAAGCCTGTATCCGCATTGCAACCTCAGCCTTCGGTTTGAGTAACTTAGCGGTTCCAGTGGATACTGAAAAACGCGGTTTCCACGATATCTGGGCAAAAACTGAAGTGGTCGTGTTACCGAAGGCTATCTAAAAAAAGTGGCCCATAAAAAAGGATGGCAAATTTGCCATCCTTTTTTGTTTGTTTCGTTTAAAGCTTACGCCTCAACAGCATAATGGCCACCAGCATAAAGGCGACGCTCGGAGCTAGAGCTCCCCACATGGGTGGGATTTGATAAACAACACTCAAAGGCCCAAAAAACTCTGACGAGATATAGAACGAGAATCCCGCAATAACCCCAGAAAGTATCCTTGCCCCCATAGTCACACTACGCAGCGGGCCAAATACAAAAGACAGCGCCAACATCATCATTACCGCAATGGATAAGGGCTGAGTTATCTTCCGCCAGAAGGCCAGTTCATATCGAGAGGCATCCTGTTCTGAGTCTTTCAGGTAGGTGACATAACTGTAAAGCCCCGATAAAGACAACTCTTCAGGCTTAACCGTTACAATCTCAAGCCTCTCTGGCGCTAGCGTGCTCTGCCACTCCAGCTTACTTTGCTTGCTTTTATCAATCTCTGTTTCATTGGTATACAAGGTTGTAGTGACGTTATTCAAGGTCCAAACATTGTCACCCTTATAATCGGCACTTTTCGCAAACAAGCTGCGCATCAGGTCTTTGTTTTCGTCATATTCCCAGATGTTTACGGCGGTTAGCTCTTCGCCATTCACTCGGCCAATATAGATAAAGTCATTGGCATCTTTAGCCCAAACACCCGCTCGTGTTGATACCATTTGGCCACCAGAGACTGAAATGGTTCTTAGGTCACGCGCCATTTTCTGCGCTTGCGGAGCACCCCACTCACCTAACAGCATAACCATCATCATTAGCGGCAGTGCTGTTTTCAGCACTGACATGCCGATGTTAACTTTGGAATAACCCGAAGCCTGCATTACCGTTAACTCTGAGCTTGTCGCCAAGGTTCCCAACGCAATCAATGCACCTAGTAAGGCTGCCATAGGGAAAAACAGCTCGATATCGCGAGGCACACTCAACATTACAAAGTAGAGTGCATGCAACAAGTCATAAGTACCACGTCCAACTTTACGCAATTGCTCAACGTATTTGATGATGCCTGACAAGCCCACCAAGGTGACCAAACAGATAGTGGTGGTACCGATAATGGTTCTGCCAATGTATAAATCTAGAATCTTAAACATCTAGGCAGCCCTCTTTTGGCGAATCTTATCTTTCCAGCGTCGTACCGGTAAACTATCCATTGAATTAAGCGCTAACCCCACTACCAATAAACCAATATTCATCGGCCACATCCCTAGTACTTCGGAGATTTTTCCATCTTCAATCGCTGACTTTGCCGCACTGATAGACATAAAGTACGCCAAATAAAACAAAATAGCGGGTCCCATTTTAGCAAAGCGGCCTTGTCGAGGGTTTACCGCAGAAAGCGGGATAACCACAAGGGTGAGCAGCGGAATACAAATAATCAAACTAAGACGCCAATGAAGCTCAGCCTTTGCTCGCTTATCCGGATTGTTCCACAGTTGAATCGTTGGTAGCGCCTCAAAGTCTCGCCCCTTAGGCTTGACCTCACGCTGACCGATTAACGCATCGTACTCATCAAAATCCGTTCTCATATAGTCAAGCTGAGTGGGTATCCCCTCCCAGCGCGTACCATTGAACAGAGTTAAGATCTGGCGACCGTCAGACAACTCTTGCGCTAGCCCTGAATCTGCAAATGCAACACTTGGGCGAATCGAACCTTCACCCACAGTTTGTGCAATAAAGACGTTAGTCAGTCGTTTATCTTTCAACTCATCGATAAAGACTACAGCAGTGCCATCAGGCGTTCGCTGGAACTGACCTTTCTGCAATAGCTCAACGCTCGTGTCAGCAGCCAAATCCTCCATTATCTGTGCTTCTTTATCTTGAGCCCAAGGCGAGAAGTACAAAGAGTTAAACGCTGCCACACCAGAAGTAATAAGTGCCAGATACAAAGCCGCCTGAATCAAGAACTTGTTCCCGATCCCTGTTGCATTCATAACGGTTATCTCACTTTCAGCGTACAAGCGGCCAAAAGTAAGCAAAATACCAATGTATAAACTCAGCGGTAGCATTAACAAGCCCATAGCGGGCATGTTTAAACCAACCACTGTCATGATAAGTCTGGCGGGAATATCGCCATTTGAGGCTTCGGCCAACACACTGATAAACCTTTGGCTTAAAAAGATTAAAAACAGTACGAAAAAGATGGCCAGCTGGCTCTTGATTGTCTCGCGGATCAAATATCTAACAATAATCACGCTAAAGTCCCTATAAGCTCGGATGCAAAACTTGTATTTTTACAGGAATCGCTATAATTTCTGATTGAACCTTTTATTTTTCAATTTTTCTGACTAATCGATAATCAATTAACTTGCTTACGCTCATTGAGTAAACATAGCTCTTGACCAAGATTCAACAAGTTAAGCAGTTATTATCTAACATTTATTGTGGTTTGTCTTCAGGATGTAGGAGTAGGCATGGAGTTCAGTGTAAAAAGTGGTAGCCCAGAGAAACAACGTAGCGCATGCATCGTTGTTGGGGTGTTCGAACCACGACGCCTTTCACCAGTTGCAGAACAACTGGATAAAATCAGTGATGGATACCTAAGTTCACTGCTACGCAGAGGCGATCTAGAGGGTAAACCCGGTCAAATGCTGTTATTGCATCAAGTACCAGGTGTGTTATCCGAACGTGTTCTGTTAGTAGGTTGTGGTAAAGAGCGTGAGCTTGGCGAGCGCCAGTACAAAGAAATTATTCAAAAAACCATCAGCACGCTAAACGAAACAGGTTCAATGGAAGCAGTTTGTTTCCTAACTGAGCTTCACGTTAAGGGACGCGATACCTACTGGAAAGTACGCCAAGCAGTAGAAGCAACACATGATGGTCTTTACACTTTCGATCAGTTTAAGAGCAACAAGCCAGAGACACGTCGTCCACTGCGTAAGCTAGTGTTCAATGTGCCAACACGCCGTGAACTCAATATCGGCGAGCGCGCGATTAGCCACGGTCTAGCAATAGCATCGGGTGTTGCTGCTTCTAAAGACCTAGGCAATATGCCACCAAACGTGGCAAACCCAGCTTACCTAGCCTCACAAGCGCGCCGTTTAGCGGATGACTATGAAACGGTCACCACTAAGATTATTGGCGAGCAAGAGATGGAAAAACTGGGCATGACCTCTTACCTAGCGGTAGGTCGTGGCTCACACAACGAATCTATGATGTCTGTCATGGAGTACAAGGGTAACCCTGAATCAACTGCTAAGCCTATCGTGCTTATTGGTAAAGGTTTGACCTTTGACTCAGGCGGTATCTCTCTTAAGCCGGGTGACGGCATGGATGAGATGAAGTATGACATGTGTGGCGCAGCGAGTGTCTTCGGTACAATGAAGGCCCTTGCTCAGCTTAACCTACCCATCAATGTGGTAGGTGTACTTGCTGGCTGTGAAAACATGCCGGGAAGCAACGCATATCGCCCTGGTGACATCCTAACAACTATGTCAGGTCAAACAGTCGAGGTGCTAAACACCGATGCTGAGGGCCGCCTAGTATTATGTGATGCTCTAACCTATGCCGAGCGCTTTGAACCGGATTGTGTGGTTGATGTCGCAACCCTAACCGGAGCTTGTGTGATTGCCCTTGGCCATCACATCAGTGGTGTTATCTCAAACCATAACCCGCTATCTCACGAACTCGTGAATGCATCAGAGCAATCCGGTGACCGTGCGTGGCGTTTACCTATGGCTGACGAATACCAAGAGCAGATTGCTAGTCCGTTTGCTGACATGGCAAACATCGGTGGTCGCCCTGCCGGTACTATCACTGCGGGTTGCTTCCTTTCTCGCTTCACCAAGAAGTACAACTGGGCTCACCTGGATATCGCAGGTACCGCTTGGAAGTCTGGTCAAGCAAAAGGCTCAACGGGCCGCCCTGTATCACTATTGGTTCAGTTCCTACTAAACCGTAGCGGACAAGAAACCGAAGAGTAATAGCCTCAATACTGTGTGCTAACCTAAATTAAGTAACGCCTCCTCCGGGAGGCGCTTTTTATTGAGAAAGAGCATGTCTATAGCCACCTTCTACTTGATTGAACCCAACAGTGTTGCCGACTCAGAGCAAGGCTTTCGTGATTATGTCTGCTACCTAGTGAGACACTTTACCAAGCAAGGGGCACGCATCTACCTGAATACCAAAGATAAACAACATTCAGACATCTGGGATGACTATCTATTTCAGCTTGATGGTGCAGACTTTATTGCCCACAACCTAACCGGAGAAGGTCCCCGGCAAGGTACTCCAGTCGAGATTGGCAGTGGTTCAACTCAACTTAATCGCAGCCGTAATATTGTCATTAATCTGGCTGAAGATAATACAAACTTTGCGGGAATAGTGTCTCAAGTGGTAGACTTCGTGCCTTGCGATGAAAAAGCGAAGCATATCGCCCGAGAAAGGTATAAAATTTACCGTCAGGCTGGCTATCAAATGCAGACGATATCCATTGCAGAACTGAACAAATAGACCAAACTTCATAGCTAAAGCATTTATCAACTGGCGGTTGATAAACCCTTAATTTATGCAGTTTGCCATCAACCAATTATCCATGTAAGAGCATTATGGAAAAGACATATAACCCACAATCTATCGAACAAGATCTGTATCAGACTTGGGAAGAAAAAGGCTACTTCAAGCCACACGGTGACACCTCGAAAGAATCATACTCAATCATGATCCCACCGCCGAATGTCACAGGTAGCTTGCACATGGGACATGCATTCCAAGACACCATCATGGATACGCTAATCCGTGCTGAGCGAATGAAGGGCAAAAACACCCTTTGGCAAGTGGGTACCGACCACGCAGGTATTGCCACTCAAATGGTTGTTGAGCGCAAGATTGCGGCAGAAGAAAACAAGACTAAACACGACTACGGCCGTGAAGCTTTCATTGACAAGATCTGGGAATGGAAAGCGGAATCTGGCGGTACCATCACCAAGCAGCTTCGCCGCCTTGGCGCTTCTGTAGACTGGGATCGTGAGCGATTCACTATGGATGACGGCCTATCAGCGGCAACTCAAGAAGTCTTCGTTCGTCTATACGAAGACGACCTTATCTACCGTGGTAAGCGCCTAGTTAACTGGGATCCAAAACTGCACACTGCAATTTCAGATCTTGAAGTTGAGAACAAAGACAAAAAAGGCTTCATGTGGCACTTCCGCTACCCGCTAGCAAATGGTGCTACGACGGCAGACGGTAAAGACTACATCGTTGTTGCGACCACTCGTCCAGAAACCATGCTGGGAGATACTGGTGTTGCTGTAAACCCGGAAGATCCTCGTTATAAAGATCTTATTGGTCAGCACATTGAACTGCCAATCGTAGGTCGTCTAATTCCAATCGTAGGCGATGAGCATGCGGACATGGAAAAAGGCACTGGTTGTGTGAAAATCACTCCTGCTCACGACTTTAACGATTATGAAGTTGGCAAGCGCAACAGCCTTCCAATGATCAACATCCTAACGTTCAACGCTGATATTCGTGATGCTGCTGAAGTATTCAATACCAACGGTGAAGAAAGTGATGAATACAGCACTGACCTTCCTGCTAAATACCATGGCATGGAGCGTTTCGCTGCTCGTAAGGCTATCGTTGCTGAATTTGAAGAGCTTGGCCTTCTTGATGAGATCAAAGATCACGACCTAACCGTTCCTTACGGTGACCGTGGTGGTGTGGTTATTGAACCAATGCTAACGGACCAATGGTACGTACGCACCGCTCCTCTAGCGGAACCAGCTGTAAAAGCGGTTGAAGACGGTCAGATTCAATTTGTACCTAAGCAGTATGAAAACATGTACTTTGCGTGGATGCGTGATGTACAAGACTGGTGTATCTCTCGTCAACTTTGGTGGGGCCATAGAATCCCAGCATGGTACGACAATGACGGCAAAGTCTACGTAGGTCGCACTGAAGAAGAAGTTCGCGAGAAGAACAACCTAGCGCCAATTGTAGTACTACGCCAAGACGATGACGTTCTCGATACCTGGTTCTCTTCTGCACTTTGGACATTCGGCACGCAAGGCTGGCCTGAAGATACTGATGCACTGAAAACATTCCACCCATCTGAAGTTCTAGTATCAGGCTTTGATATTATCTTCTTCTGGGTTGCTCGTATGATCATGATGACCATGCACTTCGTGAAAGACGAAGACGGCAAACCTCAAGTACCGTTCAAAACCGTGTACATGACGGGTCTTATCCGTGATGAAAACGGCGACAAGATGTCTAAGTCGAAGGGTAACGTACTTGACCCTATCGATATGATTGATGGTATTGGTCTTGAAGAACTTGTTGAAAAGCGTTGTGGCAACATGATGCAGCCACAACTAGCGAAGAAGATCGAAAATAACACTCGTAAGACCTTCGAAGACGGCATTGAACCTTACGGTACTGATGCACTGCGCTTTACTCTAGCAGCAATGGCCTCAACGGGTCGTGACATCAACTGGGACATGAAGCGCCTAGAGGGTTACCGTAACTTCTGTAACAAGCTGTGGAACGCAAGTCGCTATGTTCTCATGAACACAGAAGACCAGGACTGCGGTTTTGCATCAGATGCAGAACTAGAGTACTCAATCGCAGACAAGTGGATTGAATCTCAGTTTGAACTTACTGCGAAAGAGTTTAACGCTCACCTAGACAACTACCGTCTAGACATGGCTGCGAACACGCTTTATGAGTTCATCTGGAACCAATTCTGTGACTGGTACCTAGAGCTAACTAAACCTGTTCTTTGGAAGGGTACAGAGACTCAGCAACGCGCAACGCGTCGCACGCTAATCACGGTTCTTGAGAAGACTCTGCGTCTTGCTCACCCTGTTCTTCCTTACATCACAGAAACAATCTGGCAGAGCGTGAAGCCACTTGTTGACGGTGTAGAGGGCGATACCATTATGACTCAAGCTCTGCCTCAGTATGACGCAGCTAACTTCAACCAAGAAGCGCTTGATGATATTGAATGGGTTAAAGCCTTCATTACTAGCATCCGTAACCTGCGTGCAGAATACGACATTGCTCCAAGCAAGCCACTAGACGTAATGCTGAAAGCCTCTGATGCAACCGACGTAACTCGCCTAGAAGCAAACAAGGCCGTGCTTATGTCTCTAGCCAAGCTTGAGAACATAACTGTTCTAGAAGATGGCGCTGAGACTCCTGCATGTGCGACTTCTCTAGTTGGCAAGTCTGAGCTAATGATCCCAATGGCTGGCTTGATTGACAAAGACGCTGAACTTAACCGTCTAGCGGGCGAAATCAAGAAGACTGAAGGCGAGATCAAGCGCATCGAAGGCAAGCTAAACAACCAAGGCTTCGTTGCGAAAGCACCTGAAGCGGTTGTTGCTAAAGAGCGTGAAAAGCTTGATGGTTACAAAGATACACTGACTAAACTCGCTGAGCAGCAAGCAACCATCGCTGCGCTGTAATAGTAAGTAGTTGAATAGAAAGGGTTGACGAGAGTCAGCCCTTTTTTTGTGTCTGTTGTTCCTTGTTGTTGCTTGTATCTAGTATGAAATGAATCATTTATCCAAAGAGGCTTTCGTACTTTCTAAGGTTCTGGATCAAGTCCAGAATGACGACTAGTTGGAGAAAGGCGCTACGATCCGACAATCCGTCATACTGGCGAACGCTGGAATGACGGCTCATATAACTGAACTCGTACACTTCCCCCAACCTCACCAGAGTCGTCATTCCGGCCAACGAGCCGGAGTCTTGGGTTGCACAGAGTAAGTCCTTCGTACTCACCAAGGTTCTGGATCAAGTCCAGAATGACGGGCTCATATAACTGAACTCGTACACTTCCCCCAACCTCACCAGAGTCGTCATTCCGGCCAACAAGCCGGAATCTTGGGTTGCACAGAGTAAGTCTTTCGTACTCACCAAGGTTCTGGATCAAGTCCAAAATGACGGGCTCACATAACTGAACTCGTACACTTCCCCCAACCTCACCAGAGTCGTCATTTCGGCCAACGAGCCGGAATCTTGGGTTGCACAGAGTAAGTCCTTCGTACTCACTAAGGTTCTGGATTAAGTCCAAAATGACGGGCTCACATAACTGAACTCGTACACTTCCCCCAACCTCACCAGAGTCGTCATTCCGGCCAAAGAGCCGGAATCTTGAGTTGCACAGAGTAAGTCCTTCGTACTCACCAAGGTTCTGGATCAAGTCCAGAATGACGGGCTCACATAACTGAACTCGTACACTTCCCCCAACCTCACCAGAGTCGTCATTCCGGCCAACGAGCCGGAATCTTGGGTTGCACGGAGTAAGTCCTTCGTACTCACCAAGGTTCTGGATTAAGTCCAAAATAACGGACTAAATACCTTCATCGCTTTTCCCTATCAAACTAATCATAAAATAACCATTGACCAAATGAGAATAATTATCAATACTATTCACAACAAAGAAAAACACTATAGGCTCAACAATGAAAAAGACACTTAGCTTTGCAGTATTACACTTCTCAATTGCGTTCACCGTAGCTTACGTTCTTACGGGTGATGTGATCCTAGGTAGTCTAATTGCAATGATTGAGCCTAGCGTTAACACTGTGGCATTTTACTTTCATGAAAAAGTTTGGAACTCAGTGCCTTACCTAAAAGCAAAGCAGGCGTTCTCACAGATCAAAACCACCAGCTTTGCCATTGTTCATTTTAGTGTTGCGTTTACTGTGGTGTACCTAATCTCTGGAGATGCTTTGGCGGGTGGTTTGTTGGCTTTAGTCGAACCCAGCATTAATACTGGAGCTTACTACTTTCATGAACGTGTATGGCGTAAATACTTCACTCAGCCAACACTTAGCCACGCTTAATAGCAACTAGAAGTACTTTCCTATAGACACAAAAAAGCTCGCTAAATAGCGAGCTTTTTCAATTAGAAAAACAAATAACGATTACTCGTCTTCATCATCTTCTTCGTCATAAACAAGTGCGTCTTCGCCCTCGTAGTATGTGCCCCAGCCGTCATAAATAATGTCGTATTTTTCAGCTAGGTTAATCAGCTTCTCAACTTGCTGATCGATCAGCTCAGGGTCTAAAGTACAAGTCATTGTAGCATCACAGCACAATAGCTTTTTGCCATCTTCGTCTTCAGTTTCTTCTGCTTCTAGAACCTCAAAACCCATCTTGAAGGCTTCAACAACCGCTTTTTCTAAAGTCTCAAAGTCTTCAGCAAAAAGATGATGTTCAATTTCATACAAAGCATCAGGTTCACTACCGTCTTCAAGCAAAGCGGCGATAATGTCGCGCGTCTCTTCTTTCTGAAATTCGATAAGTTCTTCGACTGATAGATACTCTTCCACTTGTGACATGGGTGTGCTCCCGAACAGGTAAAAATAATAGATTTATATACCGACGAAATATGGCACGGTTCGACACGAAATACCATATCTAGGCTCGATCTAGGGGGAGATTTCTCAATTATCTCCCTTGCTTACCTCTGTAACTTGCAACTTCACTCCATCCTTGTCATAAAGGGTGGGTCATAATGAGAAAGGATGCATAATGAGTAAGCTGTACGTCGGTTCAGAAGTGGGACAACTGCGCCGTGTTTTACTTAATCGCCCAGAAAGGGCACTCACCCACTTAACACCGTCAAACTGCCAGGATTTACTGTTCGACGATGTACTGGCGGTGGAAGCCGCTGGTGAAGAACATGATGTTTTTGCCCAGGCACTGCGTGACCAAGATGTCGATGTACTCCTGCTGCACGATCTTCTCGCCGAAACACTCGCGATTCCCGAAGCCAAGCAATGGCTACTGCAAAATCAAATCTCAGATTATCGATACGGCCCCACTTTTGCCAATGAGCTCCGTGAGCACCTAGCAGAAATGGACAACGATCATCTCGCCACCGTACTCACTGGCGGTCTTGCCTATTCAGAGCTGTCCATAACTTCGACGTCAATGCTGCCGAAGATGCACAAGGCACTGGATTTTGTTATTGACCCACTGCCCAACCATTTATTCACTCGCGATACCTCCTGTTGGATCTATGGCGGTGTCTCGCTAAACCCAATGATGAAGAAGGCCAGAAAGAGAGAAACCAACCATCTTCGAGCTATTTATCGTTGGCACCCGACCTTCGCCAAGCAAAGTTTTGAAAACTATCTCGGAAATGAAAATGAGCACTACGACAACACCAATATCGAAGGCGGTGATGTACTAGTAATTGGCCGAGGTAGCGTGTTGATCGGTATGTCTGAACGCACGACTCCACAGGGTGTGGAAAACTTAGCCCATCGACTCTTTGAGACAGGACAAGCGACGCAGGTCATCGCATTGAGGTTACCTAAAACACGTTCATGCATGCACCTAGATACGGTAATGACCCAGCTCAATGTGGATACCTTTTCTATCTACCCAGAAGTCATTAATTCCTCTTTAGAGACTTGGGTTCTCACCCCGTCAGATAAAGGCCGTGTGCACGCAGTTCAAGCTGACTCATACGCTAGCGCCATAAAAGATGCCCTTGGTTTACAAGAACTGAAGATAGTCACCACGGGAGGCAACAGCTATGAAGCAGAGCGCGAGCAATGGAATGATGCCAATAACGTTTTAACCGTCAAGCCTGGCGTAGTGATTGGTTACGAGCGCAATGTCTATACCAATGAAAAATACGAACAAGCCGGCATCAAGGTGATATCCATTCCTGGAAACGAACTCGGTAGAGGACGTGGTGGCGCTCGTTGTATGAGTTGCCCTATTGAAAGGGATGCGATCTAAATGAATTTATATTTGATTTAAAAGAATTTATATGCAATAAATCATAAATGACACCGAATGAGAGAACCCGTATGGCCTACAACCTAAGAAACCGTAACTTTCTAAAACTTTTAGATTTTACTCAAAAAGAAATTCAGTTCTTATTAGACCTATCTGCAGACCTGAAAAAGGCTAAGTATGCAGGTACAGAACAAAAGCGATTACAGGGAAAAAACATCGCTCTAATTTTTGAGAAGTCTTCTACAAGAACACGCTGTGCATTTGAGGTAGCGGCCTTTGATCAGGGCGCTCAGGTTTCTTATTTAGGTCCATCAGGTTCTCAAATTGGCCATAAAGAGTCGATGAAAGATACCGCTCGCGTCCTTGGACGCATGTATGACGGCATCGAGTATCGCGGTTTCGGACAAGCTATTGTCGAAGAACTGGGCGAGTACGCTGGCGTGCCTGTTTGGAACGGTCTAACGGACGAGTTCCATCCAACACAAATCTTGGCAGATTTCCTAACCATGCAGGAGCATGCACGCGGCAAGCAGCTTCATCAAATCAGCTTTGCTTATCTTGGTGATGCGCGCAACAACATGGGTAATTCGTTACTGGTGGGCGCTGCCAAGATGGGTATGGATATTCGCTTAGTTGCGCCAAAAGCCTATTGGCCAGAAGAAGAGCTCGTCGCGCAATGTCAGGAAATCGCTCAAAGTAGCGGCGCGACCATCACCCTCTCTGAGGATGTCGCCTCTGGCGTAGAGGGCTGTGATTTCTTGTACACTGACGTTTGGGTCTCTATGGGTGAGCCAGCTGAAGCTTGGGAAGAGCGCATTGCCGTAATGAAGCCTTATCAAGTGAATATGGATGCCATTAAGGCAACCGGCAATCCACACGTTAAGTTCATGCATTGCCTACCGGCTTTCCACGATGACCAAACCACTGTGGGTAAAGAAATAGCCGCCAAATATGGCATGCAAGGTCTTGAGGTTACCGATGAAGTCTTTGAGTCTGAGCACTCAATTGTCTTTGATGAAGCGGAAAATCGCATGCACACCATCAAGGCAGTAATGGTTGCCACCTTAGGTCAATAATTCTGACGCAAACGCTTGCGATTGCATACTTAGCGCGTATAATCCCAGACGATAAATAGGAGGGTTGTATGCTACACCGTGGCAATCAAAACGTGACTAAGAAACACTGCCAACGCCGTGTTCCACTCCTATTCATTCAGAATTGATTCTAGCCTCCCTTTTTAGGGGGGCTTTTTTATGTGCGTACTATCAGGGGAAGAAACCATGCAAAACACGCTTTTCAATAAGCACATCATCTCCATTCCAGAGCTAAACCGCGAAGAGCTTGAGCTTATTGTGCAAACGGCAGGAAAACTCAAATCAGAGCCAATGCCTACACTGCTAAAGAACAAGGTTGTCGCTAGTTGCTTTTTTGAGCCTTCTACGCGCACACGCCTATCATTTGAAACCGCTATTCAACGCGTTGGCGGTAGTGTCATTGGTTTCGACAACGGCGGAAATACCTCACTGGCTAAGAAAGGTGAGACCCTAGCGGACTCAGTACAGGTCATCTCCACCTACGTTGACGCATTTGTAATGCGCCACCCTCAAGAAGGTGCAGCGCGACTAGCATCTGAGTTTTCCAACGGCGTTCCAGTGATCAATGCCGGTGATGGTTCAAACCAACACCCTACGCAAACCTTACTCGACCTGTTCTCAATCTACGAAACTCAAGGCCGTCTAGACAACCTTAATGTAGCCTTTGTTGGCGACCTTAAATACGGTCGTACTGTTCACTCTCTTACTCAAGCATTGGCGAAGTTTAACAACGTTCGCTTCTACTTTATTGCACCAGAAGCGTTAGCCATGCCAGATTACATCTGCGAAGAGCTAGATGAATCAGGCATTCAATATAGCCTGCATACGGATATGGAAAGCGTCATTCCTGAGCTAGATATTCTGTACATGACTCGCGTTCAAAAAGAACGTTTTGACGAGTCTGAGTATGCGCACATCAAATCGGCTTACATTCTCACAGCAGCACAGCTAACAGAAGCACGTTACAACCTAAAGGTGTTACACCCGCTACCACGCGTTGATGAAATCACCGTTGATGTCGATAAAACACCGCATGCCTACTACTTTACGCAGGCTGAAAATGGTGTGTATGCACGTGAAGCCCTGTTAGCGCTTGTTCTTAACCAAACCCTGTAATAGAGGAGATTTAACCATGACTAAACCAACTCAATTACAAGTTGAAGCCATTAAAGACGGTACTGTAATCGACCATATCCCTGCACATGTGGGTATCAAGGTACTGAAGCTCTTCTCAATGCAAAAATCGAACGAGCGTGTCACCGTTGGCTTAAACCTGCCTTCATCGGCACTGGGCGCGAAGGATATCCTTAAGATTGAAAACGTGTTCATCAACGAAGAGCAAGCGAGCAAGTTAGCCCTTTACGCTCCTTATGCGACAGTCAATCAGATTGAAGACTACAAGGTGGTAAGGAAGCTTGAGCTTGAACTGCCAAGCCAAGTTCGTGGTGTGTTTGCTTGCCCGAACAGCAACTGTATCACCCACGGCGAACCAGTAGAAAGCCAATTCAATGTGGTGGAAAAGAAAGACAGCATTCGTTTGAAATGCAAATACTGTGAAAAAGTGTATTCACGTGAAGTGGTCACTGAGTTATAACTAGTATTCGCTAAAACAAAATAGAAATGGAATGAAAATGACGAAAGTACTGCACACTGACAATGCTCCAGCAGCAATCGGCCCTTACGTTCAAGGTGTTGACCTAGGCGGCATGGTAATGACTTCAGGTCAGATCCCTGTAAACCCAGAGACAGGCGAAGTGTCTTCTGATATTGCAGAGCAAGCGAGACAGTCTCTAGAGAACGTTAAAGCTGTGGTTGAATCATCAGGTCTAACTGTTACTGACATCGTTAAGATGACGGTATTCGTTAAAGACCTAAATGACTTCGGTACAGTCAACGAGGTATACGGTAAGTTCTTCGACGAGCATAACGTAGCAAACTACCCTGCTCGCTCTTGTGTAGAGGTTGCGCGTCTTCCTAAAGATGTAGGCATCGAAATCGAAGCGATTGCAGTTCGTAAATAAGACGATTTGCTTTTGCTAATGACTAAAAAGGGAGCCGAGGCTCCCTTTTTTCTTGTTTAGTTTTTCACGCCGTCAGCGGCATTTCTTGCGTCGACTTCTTCATCCAAGTCTTTCAGCTTCGCTTCCATCTGACTACGACAAAGCTCTGCAAGCTCACGCACATTAGACTTACTGTATTGTGATGTATCCACTGGTGGTAGCATCTCAATAATAACGTGACCGTTATTCCAACGATTCAGTTTTACCTTATCTTGAGTCGTGCTACATACAATAGGAATGATGGGTGTCTCAGCGCCAATCGCGGCATGAAAAGCACCGGTCTTAAATGGCAGTAAACCACGTCCGCGTGAACGCGTCCCTTCAGGGAACATCCATACTGACAAGCGAGTTTGCTTCATCTTATCGACCACCTGATCAATCGTGCCCATGGCTTTTGAGCGGTTAGCTCGGTCAATCAAGATATTACCCGTTAGCCAATAAAGCTGACCAAACAGTGGTAACCAAAGCAGACTTTTCTTACCTACTGTTACTACGTTTGGGGTCACCGCAGAAGATACAGTAAACAGATCCCATGAGTTCTGGTGATTAGCAATATAGGTTGCCTGACCACGCTTATAAGCATCTTCCGGAAGACGCAATTCCAACTTGATACCGAATACGCGGTGCATTGCGCCAAAGTAGCGACCAAATCTAAATACGTGTTTTGGGTTTCTAGGGCTAAATAGGCAGTAGCCACAGCCAAACACAAACATCAGTACAGCAAAAATTGCGACCATAAATATGCGCAGTAAAGCAATCATTGTTTCATTCCTAGCGATATCCTTCGCAGTTATATGGTTATACCCGACATATCCAAATCTCGGGGACATTATTCTTTAAGAAGGTTGCGGCCCATGTTGACCTAGGGCTAATTGCATAAGCCCGCAGACAATAGCGGTATTTAGCCCTACAAGTCTACCAAATAAAAAAGCCGAAACCATATGGTTTCGGCCTGAAATAGCATCTAAATAACCTAATTAGTCACTAAACCTTTCGATATTGGCACCCAGCAAGCTGAGCTTATGTTCAATGCGATCATAACCACGATCAATGTGGTAAATACGATCGACGATTGTTTCGCCCTTAGCGATGCAACCTGCAATCACCAAACTCGCTGATGCACGAAGGTCTGTTGCCATAACCTGAGTACCACTTAGCTCATCACTATCACCACAGATCACTGTGTGGCCTTCGATTTCTGCTTTTGCGCCCATACGCTGCAGTTCAGGCACATGCATGAAGCGGTTCTCAAAGATGGTTTCAGTAATGACACCGCCACCTTTAGCCATCATGTTAAGCAGAGTAAACTGCGCTTGCATGTCGGTCGGGAAACCTGGGTGTGGGGCTGTACGAACAGTGATAGCCTTAAGCTCACGACCTGTCATATCAGCAGAGATCCAATCTTCTCCGGTTTCAACCTTAGCGCCCGCCTCTTCTAGCTTCGCTAAAACGGCTTCGAGCAAAGATGCACGAGTATTGCGGCACACAACCTTGCCACCTGACACAGCAGCAGCCACAAGGAAGGTACCGGTTTCGATGCGATCAGGAACAACGGTATGCTCACCACCACCAAGACGCTCTACACCCTCGATAGTAATCGTATCCGTGCCTGCACCCGAGATTTTTGCACCCAAAGTATTTAAAAACTCAGCGGTATCGACAATCTCAGGCTCACGAGCCGCGTTGTCCAGAACCGTAGTGCCTTCTGCTAGTGTTGCTGCGCTCATAATGGTGATAGTAGCGCCTACGCTCACTTTATCCATTACGATGTGTGAGCCCTTTAAGCGCCCATCAACCTTAGCTTTCACATAGCCATCTTCTAGAGTGATTTCTGCGCCAAGATGCTCAAGACCCTGAATGTGTAAATCCACAGGGCGTGCGCCGATAGCACAGCCACCCGGCAGACTCACTTGGCCTTCGCCAAATCTTGCCACTAGTGGACCCAACGCCCAAATTGAAGCACGCATGGTTTTTACTAGCTCATAAGGAGCACAGAATTCGTTGATGCCCGATGAATCTACCTGCAAAGTGGTGGTATCGCCATCGCGTGAGGCTTTTGCACCCAACTGCTGCAGCAGTGCCATGCTTGTATCGATGTCACGCAGTTTAGGTACGTTGTGCAGCGATACAGGCTCTTCTGCTAAGATCGCAGAGAATAAAATAGGTAAAGCCGCATTTTTAGCGCCAGAAATCGAAACCTCACCACTGAGTGGTGCCGACGATCCAGTTACTCGAAATTTTTCCATTACTTATCCTTAAAGCGACATAAGTTTTTTATCGCGCTGCCACTCATCAGGAGTAAAAGCTTTGATTGATACCGCGTGGATATCATTGCGTTGGATGTATTCCATCAAAGGTGCATAGATAAGCTGTTGCTTCTTAACACGACTCATACCGTCAAAAGATTCGTCAACGGCAATGACCTCATAGTGGCTACCTTCGCCTTTCACATGAATTTCTGCTAGCTGCAACGCGTCGTCGAGCAATTTCTTAACTTGTGTACTATCCACTTTTACCCTCAATCTCGATTTCTATATGCCCCGCCAGTAACGGCATTGCATTACTTACTTCAAATAGTGTAAGCAGTTTATTTGGTACAGATCGCAACATTATATGGCAGTTACAATTTTTTGCATGTTCAATTAAGTGCAGAATGAGTGCCATTGCCGCAGAATCGGAATTTAGCACCTCATTTAGGTTGATTTCTAGCCGCTCTGCACTTGGGGACCATTGCAATATCTGCTGCCAAAGCTGCGGAACACTGTTTCTATTTAACACACCACTAATCTCGGCATGCTGTTCATCAATGACGATCCAAGACGCTGTAGTGCTCATTATTTTGCAGGCTCATAGCGAATTGGAGTCTTAGCAAGCCTTGCTAGCTCTTCTGTTACCGCAGGAAGGCCATCACTACGGATCTTTCCGCCCCACTCGGATTGCTTACTGGATATCAGACTGACACCTTCAGCCACCATATCAAAGGCTTGCCACTCGCCGGTTTTCTTATCTTTACGCCACTTAAATTCAATCTTAATCGGTGGGCGATCACCTTGCACAATTTCAACCGGAATAGACACGATACGTTGGTCATCTCTTATAGGTTTAGATTTTGAGTAATTAATCTGTTGGTCTTTGTATTGGGTAAGCACCTGTGCGTATGAGGTGACCAAATACTCACGAAAGGCCACCAAGAAGTCAGCCACTTCGGCTTTATCAGCTTTTTTCAGGTAACTCCCTAATACTTTTAAGCCTGCATAACGGTCATTAACGTACGGCATTAGCTCTTCTTCTACGACAACTTTAAGTTGGTCTGGAGATTCTCTTAATTGCGCCTGTTCATTTTTGAGTCTGTCAAACGTATTGCTCCCAACTTGCTCCATCATCTGATACGGCTGAGTTTTATCAATAGTTGCGCCCCAGACAATCGGCGAACAAAGCATTAAAATCAATGAGATAAATCTAAGAATGCATTTCATACTTATTCTCCTGAGCCATCACCAACGCTATATAAGAACTGTCCAATCAAATCCTCAAGCACCAGTGCCGATTTAGTATCCTCTATCAGGTCACCATCTGCGAGTAAGTCTACATCCTCGTCAATAAAGCCAGGTATCAAGCTAATGTATTGCTCCCCTATTAGGCCTGAGGTCAAGATATGTGCACTTGAGGTATCAGGAAAATGACCATAGTTTTCGCCAATCGAAAGGGTCACTATGGGAGTATAGTACTCGGTATCTAAGCTAATATCCGATACTCGCCCTACCACTACCCCACCGACCTTGACCGGGGAGCGCACCTTAAGGCTACCTATATTGTCGAAATAAGCTCTTAACTTATAGCTGTCTTGGCTTCCTATTGACTTTACATCAGCAACCTTCAGCACCATAAATAGCACCGCTATGATGCCAAGGATCATAAAACTACCGACCCAAAACTCTAACTTCCTTGATTGACTCATACTTAACTTCCAAACATTAATGCGGTAAGCACAAAATCTAGCCCCAATACGGCTAGAGAGGAATGCACTACTGTGCGAGTAGTTGCTTGACTGATGCCCTCTGAAGTCGGCACTGCGTCATAGCCATTAAACAAAGCAATCCAAACCACGGTAATAGCAAATACCAAAGACTTAATGAGGCTGTTGCCAATATCTCTGCCTAATTCCACTGAAGACTGCATTGCTGACCAAAAACTTCCGTGATCAATTCCCTTCCAATCAACACCCACAAACTGGCCACCTAAGATACCAATGGCAATAAAAATCATAGTAAGTAGTGGCATCGATATCACACCGGCCCAAAATCTTGGATTAATGATGCGTTTTAGTGGATCGACAGCCATCATCTCTAGGCTTGATAACTGTTCTGTTGCCTTCATTAAACCTATTTCAGCGGTCAACGCTGAGCCCGCACGCCCAGCAAACAGTAGAGCAGTGACCACAGGACCCAACTCTCGCAATAGCGAAAAGGCGACCATCTGCCCCAAGCTGCCTTCTGCACCATAATCGACGAGCACGACATAACCTTGAAGGCTCAATACCATGCCAATAAACAGCCCTGACACCATAATGATGGCCAAGGATTGCACACCAACCGAGTGAAGCTGCTTAATGAGTAAAGGGAAACTTTTCAACGGTTCAGGCTTGCTAAACAAAGCACCGAGCATCATAAAGGTCGCTCTGCCAAAAGAACGGCTTAGCCTTACTCCCGAAGCGCCAAAATCAGCCACCTTGTTAACCACTTTAGACATCATCGCAGAAACAAGTCCTTCTCTAATTGCTGTGACGGAAACGCAAAGGGCACCGCACCATCCGCATTGCCTTGCAAAAACTGCTGAACCCTTGGATCGGCGCTTTGCTCAATCTCTAACGGGTTTCCTTTGGCAATGATCTTCTTATCCGCCATCAAGTACACATAATCCGCGATACTCATTACCTCAGGTACATCATGCGAGACCACGATAGAGGTAATGCCCAAGGCTTGGTTGAGCTTTTGAATCAACTCCACCAGCACCCCCATAGTAATAGGGTCTTGCCCCACAAAAGGTTCATCGTACATGACCACTTCAGGGTCCAGCGCTATTGCTCGAGCTAGAGCCACTCTTCGCGTCATACCTCCAGACAGTTCGCTAGGCATTAAGTCTGCAGCACCTCTCAAACCAACCGCTTCCAACTTCAAAAGTACTATGGTGTGAATGAGCGACTCGGGCAAAGTCGTATGCTCACGAATAGGAAAGGCGACGTTGTCAAAAACGGTCAGGTCGGTAAACAGTGCCCCCGACTGAAACAGCATGCTCATTTTCTTTCGGGTTTGGTATAGCAACCCTCGGCTCAGCGCTGGAATATTACGGTCTTCAAACCATATCTCTCCGCTATCGGGCTGAATCTGCCCACCAATGAGCTTCAATAGTGTGGTTTTACCAATGCCCGACGGACCCATAATTGCCGTGATCTTCCCTTCTGGAATCGACAAACTGATGTCATCAAAAATCACCCTATTGCCACGCGAGAAGGTGACATTATTGAGAATGATTTTGGGATTTGGTTCAGCCATCGACACTCCTTGTCCAGACTCTGTACGCGCAAAATATTAAAAAGGTTGAATAAATCAGTTAGTTGCTCGACTTAATCATAGGAATTTTATTAGACTTATGTGTAAATAATTTGTCTAAAATCTTCCCTTTTTGACAGCTTAACGTCAAAATCACTGTTTAACTCGCATCAATTAATAAAGAGTCCACTAATGATCGTAGCGATTTGTCTTCTTGTCGTCGGCTTAATCATGCTGGTATGGAGTGCCGATAGACTGGTATTCGGTTCCGCAGCCCTGGCCAGAAACTTCGGAATTTCTCCCCTAGTCATCGGTATGACCATTCTTGCCATGGGCTCTTCTGCTCCTGAAATGATGGTATCTGCAACGGCGGCTCTAGAAGGTAAAACCGATACTGCGGTAGGTAACGTGCTGGGCTCTAATATCGCAAACATCGCCCTTATTCTCGGTATCACTGCGCTAGTTAAACCACTTTCAGTCAGTTCTGGCGTATTGCGTCGCGAACTGCCTCTAATGATAGGCGTGACCTTGGTTGCCGGCGGCATCATGTGGAACCACTACCTAGGCTTTATGGAAGGTGTATTACTGGTCGTGTTGTTTGCCGCATTCATCATCACCATGCTACGTATCTCGCGCGCAGAGAAGCTCAAGGGCGATACCATGATCAGCGAGCAAGAGTCTGAAGTCCCTGATGGCGTAGAAAATAAAAAAGCCATTTTTTGGGTCGTTGTGGGTCTTATCGTTTTGCCTATTTCAGCAGATCTACTGGTCAACAATGCTGTCATCATTGCCAAGTACTTTGGCATGAGTGATTTGGTTATCGGCCTGACGATTATCGCAGTGGGTACCAGCCTTCCTGAGCTAGCGGCTTCTCTTGCCGGTGTCATGAAAGGTGAAGATGACATGGCAGTGGGTAATATCATCGGTTCCAATGTATTTAATATTCTTGCTGTAATGGGTATTCCAGGCCTTCTTAATCCATCATTCCTCAACGAAGACGCGATGAACCGTGATTTTTGGGTGATGCTAGGCGTTTCTTTGCTATTAGTGGTGATGGCGCTCGGTAAGTCCAGAAGCATCAACCGAATCGAAGGTAGTATCCTGTTTCTGTTATTCATCGCCTACCAAGGCTACTTGATCATGAACGTGTAGAATTGACCATCAAAGGAATCAAACGTGTCTTCAAAATTTGACTATCAAAAAGCTGCACAAGAAGTTCTGGATATAGAAATTGCCGGACTGACTCAGCTATCTCAATATTTTAATGCCGATTTTAATCGCGCCTGTGATGCCATTTTAGAGAACAAATACGGCAAGGTTGTGGTAATGGGCATGGGCAAGTCTGGCCATATTGGTAACAAGATTGCAGCCACATTGGCAAGTACGGGCACCTCAGCCTTTTTTGTTCATCCTGGGGAGGCCGCGCATGGCGACTTGGGCATGATTGCTCAAGGGGATATCGTTATCGCTATCTCCAATTCTGGTGAGTCCTCTGAGATTTTATCGCTGTTTCCAGTATTGAAGCGTCTGAACATCCAGATCATCAGCATGACAGGTAAGCCAAACTCAAACATGGCTAAACTGGGTGATATTCACCTGTGTATTGCCGTTCCCCAAGAAGCTTGTCCTAGAGAGTTAGCACCGACTAGCAGCACAACCGCTACCTTGGTGATGGGCGATGCGTTAGCTATGGCTCTGATGCAGGCGAGAGGCTTTACCGCTGAGGACTTTGCACTGTCTCATCCGGGTGGTGCACTGGGTCGCAAGTTGTTATTAAAATTAGAAAACATTATGCACACTGGCTCAGCAGTTCCTAAAGTTAAAGCAGACGCTTTGATTAAGGATGCCCTGATTGAAATCAGCCAAAAAGGCTTAGGCATGACGGCCATTGTTGATGAACAGGACAAAATCCAAGGCATATTCACCGATGGTGATTTACGACGCCTTTTAGATAAGCGTATTGACATTCACAGCACTAAGATTGGTGATGTAATGTCAAAGAATCCAAGCTTTGCCTCGCCATCTCTATTGGCGGTTGAAGGGTTGAATATGATGCAAGAACGCAGCATCACAGCCTTATTACTATGTGAAGACGACAAACTGGTTGGTGCTCTCAATATGCACGACCTTCTTAAAGCCGGAGTAATGTAATTCATGACTGAAGTGGTCAACTCTCTATACGGTCCAGTTTCAACATCTGTTTTTGCCATAGCAAAAGAGATAAAACTACTCATCTGTGATGTGGATGGCGTCTTTTCTGACGGCCTTGTTTACATGGGCAATGATGGCGAAGAATTAAAAACCTTTCACACCCGAGATGGCTATGGTGTGAAATCGCTGATGAACGCGGGAATTGAAGTCGCCATCGTTACTGGTCGCAAATCGCAAATCGTTGAAAACCGTATGCGCGCTTTAGGTATATCTCTTATCTATCAGGGCCAAGATGACAAAATCAAAGCCTACAACGACATCGTAGATAAGTTAGGCATCCAACCAGAACACACCGGATACATTGGTGATGACCTGATTGACTGGCCTGTAATGGATAAGGTTGCTCTCAAGGTATGCGTCAATGATGGACACCCATTGTTGGTTCAGCGTGCCAACTACGTCACCAAGATTAAAGGCGGACACGGCGCAGTGCGCGAAGTCTGCGACCTCATCCTAGAAGCTAGGGGTGAACTTGAGCAGCACAAAGGCTTGAGCATATGACGGGTTCTCGCATTTTTCAGATAGTGCTAATCGGAGTCATCTGTTTTTCCGGTTACTACTTACTGACAAATCAAGAACAAGTGGTCATTCAAGTGGAGCCTAGTGCCGAACTGCCTATGTTTACTGGGCGATTAGTGACGAATACCAACTATGACCTAGAGGGTATTCGTAATTACAAGATCACCTCAGAGAAGCTCGACCATTATGCCGACAGTGGCGATACCTTATTTGATAACCTCGTGATGTATGTGTATCGTGAGGGGATTGTCGAAGAGTGGCAAGTAGTTTCAGATAAAGCCGTTTTAGATAAAAATCATCACCTGACGCTGGAAGGTAATGTCATTGCGACCAACTTACTGCCCGACGCCAGCTTTGAAACATTAACTACAGACAAAATGACGATTGAACTGGACACCAAAGACTTCAACTCTGACGTTCAGGTTACTCTAGAAGGGCCACAATTTGTGAATATTGGCCAAGCACTAGAGGGCAACCTGGATGACAATGAAGCGGTGCTGTTCAATAGTGTACAAGGGATCTATGAAAACTCTCAGCCTTAGTCTTTTACTAGGAATATTGCTGTCTCCTGCTGCTCTCGCGCTATCAACAGATTCAGAGCAACCGGTTTACATCGACTCAGACAGTCAGCACCTCGACATGAAGAGCAACAAAGTGACCTTTATTGGCGATGTAAAAATGCGCCAAGGAAGCATCAATGTTGAGGGCGATAAAGTCATTGTTTTCCGTAATCCAGAAGATGGCTCAATCAAAGAAATCGAAGCCTATGGAGAGCTAGCTAAGTTCTCTCAACTTACTGATGACGGTAAAACCATTCGCGGTCACGCAGAAGAGCTCTACTACAACATGTCTGAAGACCAGTTAACCATGGTCAAGCAGGCGATGCTGGCTCAGGATGACAGTACAATTAATGGTCAGCGCATCGTATACCATATTACTACCGAGAAAATGATCGCCGAAAGTGGCGAGGGCTCTCGAGTTTCAACGGTATTACAGCCACAGCCAAAAGAGAAGAAATAGTCAACCTATGGCAATACTCAAAGCTGAACACCTAGCGAAAAGCTACAAGAACCGCAAAGTGGTTGCTGACGTGAGTCTGCAAGTAGAATCAGGACAAATCGTGGGTCTATTAGGGCCTAACGGTGCGGGTAAAACGACATCGTTCTACATGATTGTAGGCCTAGTGGCTCGCGATGAAGGTCAGATCCTCATTGACGATCAGGACATTAGTATTCTTCCTATGCATAGCCGCTCAAGAATGGGTATCGGCTATTTGCCTCAAGAAGCTTCCATATTCAGAAAGCTTTCTGTTGAAGATAACATCTATGCCGTATTGCAAACTCGCAACGAGATATCCAAGCAAGAGCGAGACGAGAAGCTAGAAGAGTTGCTCGACGAGTTTAATATTCAGCACATTCGCAAGAGTAACGGTATGGCACTTTCTGGTGGCGAACGTCGCCGTGTAGAAATCGCTCGAGCGCTAGCTGCAAATCCACAGTTTATCTTGCTAGATGAACCCTTTGCTGGTGTTGATCCAATCTCCGTTATCGATATCAAAAAGATCATTGAACATTTACGAGACCGTGGCCTAGGTGTACTCATCACTGACCACAACGTTCGTGAAACATTAGACGTATGTGAACGCGCCTACATTGTTAGCCAAGGACACCTAATAGCAGAAGGAACCCCTGAGCAAGTCCTAAGCAACGACCAGGTTAAGAAAGTTTACCTTGGTGAACAGTTCCGTCTGTAGACGGTTCGTTTCGGGCGACTCATTATCATGAAAGCGGCATTACAACTCAAATTTGGTCAGCAGCTCGCTATGACCCCTCAGTTGCAGCAAGCGATTAGGCTGTTGCAATTGTCGAGCCTTGAGCTTCAGCAAGAGATTCAGGAAGCCCTAGATTCCAATCCACTTCTTCAAGTTGTAGAAGACAACAATCAAACCGAAGAAAAAACAGATTCCTCACAAGATACACCGGCAGAAAACGTCACTGAAGCGAGCGCTCAAGATAGTGCAGAACTGATGGCATCTAATTCCATTGGTGAAGACTTGGCGATGGACACTTCATGGGAAGATGTTTACAGCTCTAATTCAGGTAATACGGGTATCGCAGCGGATGATGAATTACCCATTTATCAAGGCGAGACCCAAACCAGCCTGTATGACCATCTGTTATGGCAATTGGAGCTCACTCCCTTTACCGAAACAGACCATGCCATTGCAATAGCCATCATCGACGCTATCGATGACAGAGGCTTTCTGACCCTCACTACAGCGGATATTACTGCGAGCTTGTCTCTTCCTGACGTCGAAGAAGATGAAACCGTCGCAGTACTTAAACGCGTTCAACAATTTGAACCTTTAGGGGTGGGATCGCGTAACCTACAAGAGTGTTTATTACTGCAACTTAATGCTCTTCCTGACGATACTCCGCGTAAGCAACAGGCTTGCGAGATCTTAGAAAACTATATCGAACATTTAGCCAATCGCGACTACAAAATGATCGTTAAAGAAACTAAGCTCAAAGAGAGTGATTTGATCGCGGTTTTACAGCTAATTCAACAACTCGATCCGCGACCAGGAAGCCAAATTGGTGAGAACGACATCGAGTACGTGATACCTGATGTTAATGTGATAAAAGTGAATGGTAAGTGGACGGTATTTCTCAATAACACGAGTACACCTAAACTAGAAGTTAATCAGCATTACGCGACCATTACCGGTGCAAATAGCGATGACAATCAATACATCAAAGACCAGCTTCAAGAAGCAAAGTGGCTCATTAAGAGTTTAGAGAGTCGTAATGATACTCTGCTCAAAGTGGCTAGATGTATAGTCGAGACTCAACAAGAGTTTTTCGATAAGGGCGAAGAAGCCATGCAACCGATGATATTGAACGACGTTGCGCAAGCTATTGATATGCACGAGTCGACTATTTCACGTGTCACAACTCAGAAATATATGCACACACCGCGCGGTATTTTTGAGCTAAAATACTTCTTCTCAAGTCACGTCAGCAATGATGAAGGTGAGGACAAATCCTCAACAGCTATCAGAGCATTAATCAAAAAATTGGTAGCCGAAGAGAACAGTGCTAAACCATTGAGCGATAACAAAATTGCCACCCTACTCGCTGAACAAGGGGTGAAGGTAGCGAGACGCACCGTGGCAAAATACCGTGAATCACTGGGTATTGCCCCGTCGAGTCAGCGAAAACGCCTAGTTTAGGCATCACTAGAAGGAACGCTTATGCAAATCAATATCAAAGGCCATCATGTAGAGCTTACAGAGTCACTTCAAGAGTACGTTGATACCAAGTTTCAAAAATTAGAGCGTTTCTTCGAGCACATCACCAATGTGCACGTGATCTTAAAACTCGAGAAAGTTAATCATATCGCAGAAGCCACATTACACGTTAGCCAAGGCGATATTCATGCAGCAGCAGAAGAAGACAACATGTACGCTGCTATCGATGCACTAGTTGATAAGCTAGTACGCCAGCTGACCAAGCATAAAGAAAAGTTAAGTAATCACTAACCATGCAAATTAATGAAGTATTGTCGTTGGACTGCACTAAAAGTGCAGTCCATTGTACGAGTAAGAAGCGCGCACTAGAACTCATCAGTCAAATCGCAGCCACACACACAGGTCATGATTCAACGGACCTGTTTGAATGCATGCTGGGCAGAGAAAAGCTAGGTAGTACCGGTATTGGCAATGGCATTGCTATCCCTCACGCACGTATGAGTAATTCAGACAAGGCGATTGCTGTGCTCCTGCAGTGTGATGAGGCCATTGAATTTGATGCCATCGATAATCGTCCGGTTGATCTGTTGTTTGCGCTACTTGTTCCTGAAGACCAGTGCAAAGAACACCTTAAAACCCTTTCTTGTATGGCTGAACGCCTTAACGACAAGAAAGTACTCAAACAGCTTCGTCATGCCAAGTCCGACGAAGAGCTATTCGAGATCATGATCTCTGAATCGATTGAGTGTCCAAAGGGATAAATAGATGTCCGAACCACGCCAGCTAGTTGTAGTCAGCGGTAACTCCGGTGGCGGCAAGAGTGTTGCCTTACGTGCTCTAGAAGATATTGGCTACTACTGTGTTGATAACCTTCCGGTAACGCTGCTTAGCGCTTTTGTTGATGGTCTGAGCCCACAGCAAAGAAAGGTTGCAGTCAGTATTGATATTCGCAACCTACCGACAAATCCAAGTCAAGTTGCTGCCGTACTGACAACCCTTGATGATTCGGTTCAGGTAACCGTCTTGTATCTCGAAGCCAATGAAGAAACGCTGGTTAAACGATACAGCGAAACTCGAAGGATTCACCCGCTCTCTCTCGTTGAAGATTCACGCTCATTGCAGCAAGCCATAGTAGAAGAGAAGCGACTGCTCTCCGCACTTAAAGAGCAAGCTGACCTGGTCATCGATAGCAGTAAGCTTTCTATTCATGAGCTGAGCGAGATGGTGCGTAAACGCATTCTAGGTCGCGATGGCCAAGAGTTGGTCATGGTGTTCCAATCCTTTGGTTTCAAGCACGGCCTGCCCTCAGATGTCGATTATGTGTTTGATGTACGATTCCTACCGAACCCTCACTGGAAACCAGAACTTCGCCCTCTTACGGGTTTAGATAAGCCCATTCAAGACTACTTGTTTGGCTTTGAGGATGTGGTTGAACTCAAGGGTCAGATACAGGCCTTCATCGAGCGTTGGCTACCCTCTTTAGAAAAGAATAATCGTAGTTATCTTACTGTGGCTATAGGCTGTACTGGCGGTAAACATCGTTCCGTTTTTCTAACTCAGCAAATCGGTGAATACTTCCTAAAACAAGGCCAACACGTACTGATTCGTCACAACGAATTGGAGAAAGGCCAATGACAGAATCTCGCACCCTGCTTATCGTCAATAAGCTAGGCTTGCATGCGCGCGCTGCCGTTAAACTGGTTGAATTGGCACAAAGTTTCGATGCTAAGGTCAGCGTTCATAACGAAGAAAGCAGCGCCGAAGCAGACAGTGTGATGGCCTTATTGATGCTTGAGTCTGCTCAAGGTGAGCACGTAACAGTCACGGCCGATGGTGCTGAGGCATCGCAAGCTCTGAACGCCATCTGCTCGCTTATCGAAGGAAAGTTTGAGGAAGACGAATAGTTTTCGCCCACTCAAGTTAATTTTCTCTTTTAGCCCTAATAACTTATTAACCCCTTGAATAAAATAAGCTAATATCCTTCTATTAAACTATTCAGTGAACAAAAATCTAACGGAGGCAAATAATGGCGGAACAGATCGAGTTTGATCAAGCCCACCAAACGCTCCAAGAAGTTAGTGATGCACTGGATAATGGTCGATTTGTCTTCGTACGACGCCAACTGCAAAGTATGGAGCCGGAGGATATTGCTCACCTCCTCGAAGCCTCTCCAAGAAAAAGTCGTGAAGTCTTATGGCAACTCACCGATCCTGAAGATTACGGTGAAATCCTTGATGAGCTAAGCGAAGATGTAAAAGATAACCTCGTCTCTAAAATGGCCCCTGGTAAGCTTGCAGAAGCAACCGAGGGTATGGATACCGATGATGTTGCCTACGTACTTCGAAGCCTACCTGATGACGTCTCACAGCAAGTTCTAGGTCAAATGGATGCGGCAGATCGACTTCGTGTCGAGAAAGCCCTCTCTTACCCAGAAGATACTGCTGGCGGTATCATGAATACCGACGTAACCACTATTCGTGATGATGTCGATATTGACGTAGTTCTTCGCTACATGAGAATGAAGGGCGAACTGCCAGAGGCAACAGATACCTTATATGTTATTGATAGTGATGACCGACTCATCGGTAACTTATCTCTAACAACACTACTGACCACTCAACCCGACATTCCTGTCATTGATGTAATGGAAGATGCCGATGAGGCTATCTCCGTAGACCTCAGTGATACCGATGTCGCTAGCCTGTTTGAACGTCGAAACTGGGTATCAGCCCCTGTTGTCGATGAGAATCAACATCTGGTCGGTCGTATCACCATCGATGACGTAGTTGATATCATTCGTGAAGATGCCGAGCACTCGATGATGAGTTTGGCGGGTCTCGATGACGACGAAGATACCTTTGCCCCGGTAGTAAAATCAGCGCGCCGTCGAAGCGTATGGCTAGGGGCGAATGTTCTAGCCGCATTGGCAGCAGCTTCTGTTTCGAACATGTTTGAGGCAACCCTCGAACAAATGGCCGCGATTGCTATCTTAATGACTATCGTGCCATCAATGGGCGGTGTTGCGGGCAACCAAACCGTGGCATTGGTTATTCGTGGCTTGGCATTGGGTCATATTGGTGACAGTAACCGAAAAGAACTATTGATGAAAGAGGCTGCCATAGGCTTCTTGAACGGCATTCTATGGGCGCTGATCATCGGTGCGATTGTGGTATTCTGGAAGGGTGATTGGGTGCTAGGCATGATCATCTCCGCCGCTATGCTAACCAACCTATTTATCGCTGGCGTCGCCGGTGTAACTGTACCTATTGTGCTGAAGAAGATGAATATCGACCCTGCGCTCGCGGGTGGTATGGCTTTGACTACCATTACGGATGTTATTGGACTATCGGTGTTTCTTGGATTGGCGACGGTGTTTTTGCTTTAGCAGAATTAAAGCTGACAGCTTTAAGCTATCAGCAATAAAAAAACGAGCCAAACGGCTCGTTTTTTTGTTTCTAATTAGCGGGTTTAAGCGCCTGCCACCTTCATCGATTCAATGAGCATCGAACCGGTTTGGATTTGAGAGCGGGTCTCCACATCGTTACCTACAGCAACAATTTTCTGGAACATATCTTTTAGGTTACCGGCGATAGTGACCTCGGATACAGGGTATTGAATCACGCCATTTTCTACCCAGAAGCCAGCTGCACCGCGAGAGTAGTCACCCGTTACGCCGTTAACACCTTGACCCATCAATTCAGTGACCAAGAAACCTGTGCCTAGCTCTTTAAGCATGGCTTGATAATCTTGACCTGTAGATTGAACAAACCAGTTGTGAATACCACCAGCATGTCCTGTGGTAGTCATGCCCAGTTTACGAGCGGAATAGCTGGTGAGTAGATAGGTCGCAAGCTTACCATCTGTGATGATATCGTAGTCTTTAGTCTGAACACCTTCGCTATCAAACGGCGTTGATGCCAATCCACGCAGCAGGTGTGGCTTCTCGTTAACATTGAACCATTCTGGCAATATTTGCTTGCCGAGGTGATCAAGTAGGAATGACGACTTACGATATAGACTACCACCGCTGATCGCACTGACTAGGTGGCCCATCAATCCAGTTGCTACTTCTGCAGCAAACATAATTGGGTATTCACCAGTTTCAATCTGGCGAGCATCGAGACGGTCTACGGTTCTTTGCGCGGCCTTCAAGCCCACTTCTTTCGCTGACCAAAGGTCTTCAGCACGACGAGCCACACTGTAGCTATAGTCACGCTCCATATCGCCCGTAGCACCCGCGCCAATCACACAGCAGCTCACACTATGACGACTCGATGGGTAGCTTGCTAATACGCCATGAGAGTTACCGTACACTCGAATACCATAGTGGGTATCGTAGCTTGCACCGTCACTTTGCTTGATCTTATCGCTGTAGCTAAGAGCAGCTTCTTCAGCCTCAATAGCGATTTGTGCAATTTGATCAGGGTTAGGTTCATAAGGATGGAAAAGATCTAGGTCTTGTACCTCTTTGACCATAAGCTCTGCAGGAGCGGGTCCTGCACACGGATCTTCAGAGGTATACTTGGCAATATCTAGGGCTGCAGCCACGGTTTGAGCGATGGCTTTCTCACTCAAATCAGAGGTAGAGGCACTTCCCTTCTTTTGACCTCGGTAAACTGTGATACCCAGAGCACCGTCGCTGTTAAACTCGACGTTCTCCACTTCACACATACGAGTGGATACACTGAGACCGGTAGATTTGTTGATCGCAACCTCAGCACCATCGGCTTGAGCAGAGGCTAAACTCAATGCTTTTGAGACAGCTTCTTCTAATTCTACTTTTTGTTGGGCAATTTGTTGTCTAGCGTCCATAGTTAAATCAAATATTTGCAGGCAATAAAGGTTAGAATAACAAGCTTTTCGCATTCTCCCCACTTTGTTTGGTAAAATAAACGACATAAAGCGAAATACGCATTAAGAATTGAGTAACTAAGAGCAGATTATGGCCAGAAAAAATCAGAAAGCCCCTTGGGAAGAAGAAGAGGAAATCATTTGGGTAAGTAAAACCGAAATGAAAGAGGACATGGAAGCCTTGCAGAAACTCGGTGAAGAACTAGTAGAATTGAAACCTTCTGTACTAGAGAAGTTTCCACTACCTGATTCCCTTGCCGACGCAATTAAAGATGCTCAACGCTTCAATAAAGAAGCAAAGCGTCGCCAATTGCAGTTCATTGGTAAGCTAATGAGACAAATTGACGTCGAGCCAATTCAAGCTGCGCTCGATAAGCACCACAACAAACACTCACAAGCATCAGCAGAGCTACACAAGCTAGAAGCGTTGCGTGACCGCGTTGTAGAAAATGGCGACTCAGCCATTGAAGAAGTGCTGAATCAGTTCCCATCAGCAGACAGACAGCGCCTGCGCCAGTTATCACGCCAAGCGAACAAAGAGAAAAAAGCGAGCAAGCCACCTAAGGCTTATCGTGAGATCTTTCAGTTGCTGAAAGAGTTGAACGAAGAAGCTTAATACGCCAACTGGCGCCCTGAACTTGATTCAGGATCTTCGGTATAACCTTGGGTAATGCTTATAAAGAAATGGTAAAGTTCTGCACTGCCCAAGATTCTGGATAGTCGCTAGGCGACTTCCAGAATGACGTGATTGTAGCTACAAAATGCCATTAAACGTCGTCATCCTAGAAAGTTCGGAGAACTTATCTAGGATCTTAGAGAGTGCCTAACCCAACCATGTGCACTCTAAGGTTCTGGATGAATGCTTTGCATTCTCCAGAATGACGTAATTTGGTTTATTAAGAGTATATACAACTCTACTCAGTACCACCCACAGTAATACTGTCTAGCTTCAATGTAGGCTGGCCAACACCAACAGGGACACTTTGTCCTGCCTTGCCGCACACTCCAACACCTTTATCGATCTGCAGGTCATTGCCGACCATAGAGACTTGTTGCATCGCTTCAATACCAGAGCCAACCAAAGTTGCACCTTTCACTGGTCGAGTGATTTTGCCATCTTCAATCAAATAGGCTTCCGAGGTTGAGAATACGAATTTACCCGACGTAATATCAACCTGGCCACCGGCAAAGCTTGGGGCATAAATCCCCTTCTTCACGGTAGAGATGATCTCTTCCGGAGTATGTTGACCCGGCAGCATGTAGGTATTGGTCATGCGAGGCATTGGAAGATGAGCAAACGACTCACGACGGCCGTTACCCGTAGGTGCTACTCCCATCAAACGAGCGTTAAGCTTATCTTGCATGTAGCCCTTCAGAACGCCGTTCTCAATCAAGGTATTGTATTGTCCTGCAACGCCTTCATCATCAATATTCAATGAGCCGCGGCGATCTGTCATGGTGCCATCATCAACGATAGTACAAAGATCTGAGGTTACCTTCTCTCCCACTTTTCCAGAGAAAACAGATGACTGCTTGCGGTTAAAGTCACCCTCTAGACCATGCCCAACCGCTTCGTGCAGTAGCACTCCTGGCCAGCCCGCACCCAGTACTACGGGCATAGCACCTGCAGGTGCCGCATCTGACTCTAGATTCACAAGAGCAAGACGGATTGCTTCATCAGCCATGTGTGTCGCTACTGTCTTGTCACCGTCCATGTCTAGGAATCGCTGATAATCGTAACGACCACCACCACCTGATGAGCCGCGCTCACGACGCTCTCCCCGCTGAGCAAGCACACTGATAGAGAGACGTACTAGTGGACGAATATCGGTGGCATACGTGCCATCAGTTGCTGCGACTAGCACCTGCTCGTATACACCACTAATGCTGATATTCACCTCAGAAACCAACGGCTCCTTAGTGCGGATATAAACGTCTAGCTCTTTGAGCAGATCGATCTTTTGTTGTTTCTCAAGACTTTGAAGCGGGTTTACTCCAGAGTAATGCTGGTTAGAGTGATGACGAGAAAATGCCTGCACTTTCGCTGTTTGGCCTTGCTTTGCAATACCACGAGCGGCAATTGCACTTTGTTTTAAGCTATCAGCCTGAATTTGGTCAGAATAAGCAAATCCAGTTTTCTCACCGCTCACTGCTCTAACGCCAACACCCCTATCAATATTAAACGAGCCGTCTTTGATAATGCTGTCTTCTAAGACAAGAGTTTCATGCCAACTGGATTGGAAATAGACATCCGCGTAATCGATATCTCGAGTAGCGATCATAGAAAGCGTATTGTTGACGTCCTGCTCAGTAAGGCCTGTAGGGGCCAGCAGTTCTTGTTCTACTTGTTCAATAGTCATAATCTACTCTTTATCCTCATTGTTTATGAGGTTAGAAATTTTCTGATGTGAAGCAACAGGCATCGCCTTGCGAACCTTCTCCACTTGATGTAATTCGATTTCGGCTACTAGGTTGCATGGGGTCGTAGCCCCTTGAGTGACGACTTTACCCCACGGGTCAATTACCATAGAGTGCCCCCACGTTTGTCTGTTGGCTGAGTGATAGCCACACTGCCCAACGCCAATGACCCAAGCTTGATTTTCTATGGCTCTAGCGCGAAGTAATATTTCCCAATGCGCCTCTCCAGTGACTGCTGTAAAAGCAGCAGGTACCAGAATAATATCGGCACCTTGCTCACGCAAAAGGTTGTAGAGATGAGGAAATCTTAGGTCATAACAAATAGAAAGCCCTAACCTTCCTACGGGAGTATCTATCACTTGGGGCTGTGTACCATGAGAAAAACAATCAGATTCTCTATAGCTACCATGCTCATCTTCAACTTCAACATCAAATAAATGCATCTTGTTGTAATGAGCCACTAGCGCTCCATTGTCATCAAACACTAAGCACGCAGAATAAAGATGAGTCGCGTTGCTTCGTATAGGAAAAGAACCAATCACCAGCCATGTTTGCAACTCTTTTGCTAGTTGCGCCAATTTGGATTGAATTGGGCCAGAGTTCAGCTCTTCTGCGACCACTTGATACGCTAGTGCATTATCAAACAGCAAACTATTCTCTGGTGTTACCACCAACTGACAGCCTTGTTTGGCTAAGTTTCTCAACTGTTGCTCAATGAATTGCAAATTCTCAGTGACATCGTTACCCGATGTCATCTGGATCAAACCTATCCTTGGTGCATCCATCATGGATTATTTCCCCTGTGATTCTGAGCGAAGCTGTTTGGGAATCTCGTAGTCAGCCTTACGTCGAGATTTCTCATTAACTTGCGGCGAGTTCATTGGGCCTTTTACCTCATAGGTAACCTGAGTAATAACTTCAATAACTGGCGCCACTACCGTACTTATCGCTAATACATAAAGCGCGGTTTGAGGCGCTACAGCGAAGGCAGTTAGCATAGGTATTCCGGAGGTAACATCCGGTTTAAATGTGACTTCCGCATCCACCATCTGAGTATTCAAATTGGCTAAACCGCGTATGGTCATATCCCCAGAGATAGAGTCCATCTTCAAGTCATTAGTAATAAAGATGCCCTTTTCGACCTTACCTGTACCCTTGATAGAGTCGAAGGCTAAACCTTCGTCAAACACATCACTGAAGTCTAATTGCATACGTCTAATAATAGAATCGAGGCTAAACATACCCAACAGCTTTGCTGCGCCGCCGACATCTGAGATAACACCTCGGCCAAGCTCTGCTTTAAGGGTACCGTTAACGGTATCCACTTGCATATTCCAAGGAGAACCCTTCCACTCTAATGATGAGTTCCCCTCGAAAGAGGCCTTCTGAATCCCTGAATCAATGCCAAAGCGCGCCATGATTTCAGAGTTATCGTCACCCTTCAGGTTAAGATCAAGATGCGTAGTACTATCATCATCGGTCAGCTCCCACCAACCACTGGCTAATACACTCGATGTACCGCTGGTAAAGTTGGCTTTATCCCAAACAATACGTTGGCCATCGTGGTTCATGACCACATCAACTTTACCTACCTTGTAGCCCTGCATCCAAAAATCATCGATCTTAAGATCAAGGTTAGGCATTTCCTCAAAGAACTTCCGATCAAAATCGGTAATAAGCGGTTGAGTCTCACCCTTACTATCTTTGACCTCTGTTTTAGCGACAGACTCTTCAACTAAACTCTTTGGCTCAGCAAGATACAGTTGTAGCAGCGACAGATTGATACCTAAATTAGAACCATCATATTCAGCCTTACCTTTAACCTGTGAGCTGTCTATGTTGTATTGCCATGTATTGGCTCTCTTGCGGGCGACAAAGTCCACTTCATTCCAATCCAAGCCACCCACTTTAATGCTGCTGCTTTGCACTTGAATACGCTGTGGCACGGGAATTTCAGGAGCATTAAGCTCGCTAAGGATCGGCTTAGGTCCAACACTTGGTCGCTCTAGCGCCGCTATCCATTCATCAAGATTAAACTCTGGCAAACGCAGCGAGGCGTGATGGCCCACTATAGGGCTTACCCTAAAACTACCCGCACCAATAACAGTATTGGTCGCCTCAAGTACAGGCCGACCCTGAGTAATATCAATTTCAGTCTGAAACTTAGCCGAAGGGAGCTGTAGCCTTGCGGAAATCGACTCCTGATTACCCGAGGCCTGCATTCGAGCTTGCCATACGTCCCCCACCTTTTTGTTCATGGGTGCAGGATAGGTACTCGCAATAGAAGTTAGATTGGCCTTGGCATCTATCTGATAGGTAAAGCCAACATCATTAATCTGCAGATCGATCCCCATATTCCAAGGGGCATGTCCCGATATTGGCTCTAGCCAAGTCTTGCCCAGATAAGGAACTAGCGGTTCAGTACGCCAATCGCCGATAAGGTCAATTCTGGTGTCGTAACTCGATTCGGCATTTTGTCCAAGGAAGTCCAAGGTAATAGGCTGTTCCAGTAGGTTAGCGCTTATCCCTGATGAGCGCACAACATCATTATCAAACTCAATTCGACCCGATGCCTTTTTCAGTAGCATAGGGGGGGCCGTAATATTGATGTCATTCTCGCTAAGATCAGCGTAACCCCAAGCTCTAGCTTCTTGCTCTTCATTAAACGGAATCTTAAGTTGGAACTGCGATTCTACCTGTCCCTTGATATCGACAGTCTTCAGCACCGCACCCACAGAGCCAACCAATGGAGAGGCGCTCATGTAATCTCGAACATCCTTACCTTCCGCTTTCGCAGCTGCAAAAATTTCGATATGTCCATTCCCATACATACGAGGGATCTTTCCAGAAATGCGGTCAGCCTGAATATTAAGAAGCTTGGCATCTTTCGAGTCTAAGAACATGGTCTCGTTTTGGAACAGCAAATCTAGCTGCATATCGGTCAAAGGCGGCCACGCGGTACTAAAGCTAAACTTGGTTTTGCGTAGCGGTACCCATGCCTGGAAAATGCCACTATTGTCGTTATATGGGAAGCTAGACAGTTCACCATACCAAAGCAATTTTGCCGTTTTTACTCGGCCGCCTTGAATACCGGCAGAGAGGTAATCGGTAAGGCCTCGCCCTAAAGCAAGAGTTGGTAAGTAACGCCAGGTTTGCCCTGCATTAGCTAGGTCGGCTTCTGCATAGAAAGACAAAAATGCGGGTGCATCCTTTGGAAAGTCGAGCTTGAACGCTCCCAATACTTGCAAGTCCGGAGTCGCTGCAGTGACTTTATCTGACCATAAACTCCAGCCGTTATCATCCGACTGCCAGACAATATCAACTTCTGCTTGGCGTATCTTAAGCGATGCCTGGAATACCTCACCATAAGGCAAGGTATCATCAAGCATAGTGACGGTTGCTTTGGCGAGATCTGAGCGACCAAATATACGCGCTTCTAAGGTATGAAAGCCAGGGATCAGCTCCCAGTAGTTCATACGACCATCTTTTACCTTAGCCGAGTAGCGAAGTGACTCTATGCCTTTACCCATAGATACACGAATATCTTGAACTGTACCTCCAAGACGAACGGTATCCACCCATTCTTCGCTCTTCTCCATATCAGGCAGTAGGTCGAGAATTGGGGTAATACTTTCTAGCTTTATTTGATTGGCATTCAATCGCCACTTTTCTGGAGACCACTCGAATGCCACATTCAGATCTGGCCAAGAGGTGCCATTTGAACTAAATGCCAAGTCTTGCGCGTTTAACTGCCAGCCTTTCTCAGTTGGATCAAGTTTAACGACACCACCCTCAATAGAGATGGCATTAGGGATATCATCTTTATCACGCCATTCCAGTTCTGATGGCGATATTTCCAGATAGGCATCAACGGGCTGGTTATGTTGCAGGGAAATCCAAGTGTTTAGACTGACTCGGCCCTTATCAATAATCACACCATCAGCAAGATACGGCGATACCCAAGGGGTGACATCAAAGTTATTACCTTGTAGATAAAAGTCACCGCTGATATCCGATAAACCGTTATGGTCATAAAAATCGGCAATGACACTGACGCTATTAAGCTGGACATCTTTGATGCTCACCACACCATCGGCACGGTGGCGGTTGCCATCGTTAAGCCAACTTAGCCTCTCGATATCCACCTCACGTACATCACCAGAAATATCTCTAAATACTATGGTTGAGTTTGTAAGTGCAAACTCACTTAGCTGACGAAGTACTAGGTTTTCGAGGATCTTAAGTAACTGCTGATCGCTCTTTTCAGGTGGCTCTGATGACTCAGGGTTCGCCTTAAACAGGTCGATATCGCTGATATCAATATGCAAACCATCAACGGTCAACTCACTGAGCTTAGGTTGAAGATTTAACAATGAGTCGATTAGGTCAAATTCTGCGCGAACCTCACCAACCGAAAACGCTTTAACACCTTTAGGTATGTCTGCTTCTAAGCCAGAAAGAGAGAGTGATGGGTGGGTATTTTTCCAATAGCCATGAACCTCACCTATGGTGAAGTTCAGCCCAGAGACTTGGTTAAACCAATTTTGAACATCGTCTTGGTAATGATCTAAGCGAGGTAAAGCAACGCGTAAAGCGGTGACCAGCACCGCTAACGAAACAAAGATAAAGACCAGTAGCGATAAAACTAATCGCTCTAGTCGAACTGCGAATGACGCCAATGGAACACTATCCTACATCATAACTACGTCGAACTGCTCTTGAACATAGAGCGGCTCAGCGGTGATTTTAACTTCTTTGCCAATAAACAGCTCCAGCTCAGCTAACGCATGAGACTCGTCACCATGCAGTGCATCTGCCACCGCTATCGAGGCATAAACTAGAAACTTATCCGCGTCGTACGCTCGGTTAACTCGAGTGATTTCTCGCAGCACTTCATAACACACCGTTTCCACGGTTTTTACTGAGCCACGACCTTCACAACTAGGGCAATCAGAACACAATACATGCTCAATGCTTTCTCTTGTGCGCTTACGCGTCATCTCAACCAAACCTAACTGAGTAAAGCCATTAATATTGGTTTTCACACGATCATGACTAAGTGCAGTTTCTAACGATGCGAGCACTCGCTTACGGTGTTCATCGCTGGCCATATCAATAAAGTCGATAATGATAATACCGCCAAGATTACGCAGTCTTAGTTGACGAGCAATGGCTTCTGTAGCTTCTAGGTTGGTATTGAAGATGGTCTCTTCGAGATTGCGTCGACCTACGAATGCACCGGTATTGATATCCACCGTCGTCATAGCTTCGGTCTGATCAATAATCAGGTACCCACCCGATTTCAGTGTAACCTTACGATCTAGTGAGCGTTGGATTTCACTCTCTGCATCGTACAAATCAAAGATAGGTTTATCGCCTTCGTACAGCTCTAATTTTTCCATCAACTCAGGTACAAACTCTTCAGTGAACTCAAGTAAAGAGTCATACACCATACGCGAATCAACCTGAATCAAGGAAAGCTCGGTGCCGACGAAGTCACGCAAGATGCGTGGAGCAAGACCTAATTCACCATAGAGAGTCGAGCGTGTTATGTACTTAGAGCGACGTTCCATAACCTTAACCCACAAGCGCTCAAGAAAGGCTGCATCTTGCGCCAGTTCTTTCTCGTCTGCGCCTTCGGCTGCGGTACGAATGATAAAACCACCCGACTCACTGCAGTAAGGAGCAACGATTTTCTTTAAACGGTTGCGTTCTTGCTCAGATTCAATGCGTTGCGATACGCCAACATGGCTAGCGCCAGGCATGAATACAAGGTAGCGAGATGGAAGAGTGATGTCTGTGGTTAGGCGTGCGCCTTTCGTCCCAAGTGGGTCTTTAACCACTTGAACCACAATGTCTTGCCCTTGGCGAACTAGCTCAGAGATATCTCGAACTTTAAACTGCTGCTTTTCATTTTCAGCAACACATTCGGTATGAGGAACAATATCTGAGGCGTGTAAAAAGGCAGCCTTATCCAGACCAATATCAACAAAAGCCGCTTGCATACCCGGCAGAACGCGACTCACACGTCCTTTGTAGATATTACCTACAATGCCTCGTCTAGCTTCTCTTTCAATATGGACTTCTTGAAGGACACCGCCTTCGATCATTGCAACTCGAGTCTCACTCGGCGTTGAGTTGATCAATAACTCTGCACTCATAGCGCACCTCTAAATCTTATAAAAATTGGTGCAAGAGCTGTTCGGTTTCAAATAAAGGTAGACCTACAACTGAGTGGTAACTGCCCTCAATACGGGTAACAAACTTACCGCCTATCCCCTGAATTCCGTAGCTTCCTGCTTTGTCGCACGGTTCGCCAGTCAGCCAATAATCTTCTATTTCTTGGCGGCTGAGGGGCTTAAACCATACGTCTGTAATACAAATAATGGTTTCTGATTTTTCGGCACTGCAGACACAAACAGCCGTCATCACTTGGTGCTTAGCATTAGACAGTTGACCCAACATATCCATGCTTTCTTGCAGCGAGTTTGGTTTTTCGAATACTTGCTCGCCTTGCGTAACTATAGTGTCGGCACCAATCACAATAGGTTTTGCACTACTCTCTGAGCGAGCCTGTTGCAGAACCGTTTTCGCCTTACTTTCAGCTAATCGCTGTACATACTGATCAGGGGTTTCTCCCTCATCACGCACTTCTTCTATATCACTGATTAGTATAGTGAATTCATAGCCAAGCTGAGATAAAAGTTCGCGCCTTCTTGGAGAAGCAGACGCGAGAATTAGAGATTTATGCATGGCTTATCGTACTCTCCAAATGCGACGCACCCGGCGCAACAATAAAAATAGCCATGGCCATAGAATACCGTTAATTAAACCTACCCACAGTGACGCAGGATTAAATACCACATCTTGGATGACAAATTCGCCAAAGAACTCGATTAGGACACCCAACATCGTCAGTAGTGCCATAATCATAGCCTGTTGCCACAACGCCATGTTACGCAGTACCAAGAAATTGATCGCAACGAGATAGGTAATAATTGCCATCATCATGCCGCGAACGCCCAGCGTCGAGCCGAGCAATAGGTCCCATATCAGGCCTAGAATTAAACCGGTTCCTACATTGACTCTGTGTGGCGCTGCCATCACCCAATAACAGGTCACGAGTACCAACCAAGATGGGCGGAATACGTCCATCGTGCCGGGCCACGGGATAGTTTGCAGAACCAAGGCGACAAAAAACGTCACCCAAATAACGAGTTTGCTACTCAGAATACTATTCGCCATCTTCGACCTCGATAACGGGTTGCTCAGGCTGAACTGGCGCTTGTTCTAAAGTAATATCTTGCCCATCTTGCTGTGGCCACACCAACAACAAGTAGCGTAAGCGACCAAAATCTACTGCAGGTGCTGCGGTAATCGTTGAGAACTCACGATGGTTATCAATCTGTACTTTGCTTACCGTAGCGACAGGATAGCCCTCAGGGTAAATACCCCCTAAGCCAGAAGACACCAGCACATCGCCTTCTTGAATATCAAAATTACTCGGTATGTGCTGAAGATGGATATTGGTTTGATCACCACTGCCTGCCGCAATCACTCGAATATCATTACGAATTACTTGAACAGGAATAGCGGAGTTAGCATCGGTCAACAGTAATACTCGGCTATTGTGAGCGCCCACTTCGGTAATTTGCCCTACGATACCGTTTTCATTGATGACAGGCTGACCTTGATAAACCCCATCGATATGACCCTTATCAATCACAATCTGCTGATGATAAGACGAGGAATCCACCGCCATTACTTCAGTAACTACCTTCTTTTCATCACGCACAAACGTTGAGCCTAGTAGCTTTCTGAATCTTTGGTTTTCTTCTTTATATTGAGAGAGCAAAGACAGGTCGCTCTTCATTTTCAGAAGTTCTTCACGTAGCACTTGGTTTGTAGTCAGTAATTGCTGTCGGCTACTGAAACGCTCATAGACGTTACCAAACATGCTGCGCGGTAAGTCCGCGAGATACTGAATGGGCGCTACCGTACTATTCAACACGTAACGTACATTTGAGAAGGCATCTAAACGACTATCAGCCAACATTAAGCTGGCTGATAGTAATACGGCAAAAAAGAGTCTCAATTGCAGAGATGGACCTCTGCCAAAGATTGGATTCATTCTTTGTTACCCGTTCTTATTGCTAATAGGGAAAATCCAATGAAAGAATTATTCTTCACTGAATAGATCACCGCCGTGCACATCAATCATTTCTAAAGCTTTACCGCCGCCACGAGCAACACAAGTGAGTGGCTCATCAGCAACTACAACTGGGATACCGGTTTCTTCAGTTAGTAGGCGATCTAGGTCTTTCAATAGCGCGCCGCCACCGGTTAATACCATGCCGTTTTCTGAGATATCTGATGCAAGCTCTGGTGGACACTGTTCTAGTGCAACCATTACCGCAGAAACGATACCGGATAGAGGCTCCTGAAGTGCTTCTAGGATCTCGTTTGAGTTTAGACTAAAGCTACGAGGCACACCTTCTGCAAGGTTACGACCACGAACTTCCAGTTCTTCAACTTCATCACCAGGGTATGCTGAGCCGATCATGTGTTTGATCTTCTCTGCTGTAGCTTCACCAATCAAGCTGCCGTAGTTACGACGAACGTAGTTGATGATCGCTTCATCAAAGCGGTCGCCACCGATGCGTACAGACGAAGAGTAAACCACACCGTTTAGTGAGATAACTGCAACCTCAGTAGTACCACCACCGATATCAACAACCATAGAACCTGTTGGTTCAGAAACACGCAGGCCAGCACCGATTGCAGCAGCCATTGGCTCGTCAATCAGGTAAACCTCACGGGCACCTGCACCCAGCGCAGATTCGCGGATAGCACGACGTTCAACTTGTGTAGAACCACAAGGAACACAAACGAGTACACGAGGGCTTGGCTTAAGGAAGCTATTGTCATGAACTTGCTTGATGAAGTGCTGAAGCATTTTTTCAGTCACGAAAAAGTCAGCGATTACGCCGTCTTTCATTGGACGGATAGCTGAAATGTTTCCTGGAGTACGCCCAAGCATTTGCTTCGCATCATGACCTACAGCCGCTACGCTTTTCGCAGAGCCTGCACGATCTTGACGGATAGCCACTACTGATGGCTCATCAAGGACAATACCTTGTCCTTTAACATAAATTAGTGTGTTCGCTGTACCCAAATCGATAGACAGGTCGTTTGAGAACATTCCGCGAATTTTTTTAAACATATCTAAGCGCTCTTCTCACAATCTTTGGAAGACAAAATTGTACTAAATGTACCAATGCCACACTTATTCAGCAAGGCATTGGATTACAAAGATTGATATAAAGTGCCTTTTTCTGACGTTGTCCTGACTTAGGCGCTAAAAATGCCAGTTTTAATTGCCAATTAAGCCCCTTTCACCTTTGAATATGATTCTATCGTTACCTCGGAAGGTACCAAAAGTGACGACGGTTGATGGGTCTTCATCGCCTTTACTCCTCCAGTTGTAGTGCAACCATGGTTGGTTAGTGAAGCTACCACCATTGCTCGTGCAATCTACACCGGTTTCTGTGCGTTGCGGTGAGTCACTACCTTGCCTTAACCACAAACGCACCTGCGCTCTTTCATTGCTCGAGCCTGCCGCAGGGTTGTGCGTAGCCGATAATTCATCTGAAGCTCCGTCTGATACTTGGCGCTCTCCATCAGAGACTAACCCTGCTGATGTATCCGCTCCATTCGGTAGGTTGTTCCAGATAGTTTGCACGCAATAACTTTGCGTGGCATCAAACAGGCTTCCACTATCCTCTTGATTGGTCACAAACGAGCTACCATCCCAATGCTCAACCCTAAGTGGAACCCTCAAGGTTTGCGCTGTGTTCCCGCCGACATCATCGAGATTCATTCGCCCATATCTAAATTCAGGCTGATTGGGGAATGACTTTCCAGTATTCGTATCTTCATTCAACTCAGGTATGTCTAATGTGTCAAAATCAACACCATCCACAATAGTAGAGACCTCGATACCGAACACGGAATTATCACTATCGAAGGGGCCATCAGGGTCAGTCACTTCATTGCCACCAATGGAATCTCCTGCTTTTTTCGCAAAGGCGAAGTCATCAATAGTTACGACTAGAGTTGATGGATCACTCAATAGTGATTTTGGCCAGTCTTCGCCACTCCAAGAGAACGTCAGTACTGATAGTCGGTCTAGTAAACTGACGTCGACAGTTTGATCTTTTGTGTTTGCCACATAATCTAGATTGGAAACGAATGTGTTATTAAACAAGCCATAGTTAAGCGTTGGAGTATTATCATTGGCTTGAGCTTGAACCTTAAAAATGTGCGGAAACTCTTGTTTCATATAGGCAAACCCACCATGCCCATCTGCATAATCCCATTGAGTCCATAGTTCTTCTGGATCGCTATCTTCATCCAGCATTGCTAGGTGATTTGGCGAAAAGCGTCCTACTGAGCGATAGCCGGGATTAATAGGCTCAAACAGATAGTCAGCTTGGTCCTTTAGGCTAGCCGTAACCTTTATGCTCCCCGCTTCTCGCCACTTCAAAGATGAAAACTGCACAGGACCAGACGTGTTTGTATTATTCGGTATTCCGTCAACAGGCACACCTTCTAAACCGCTGCCTATTGTTCCTGTATCTGCACTTCCTAAATCTACATGGGGACTATGGAGCTCTGCCTCTAAACTCACATTTACAGCAGGCGCAAGATCAGGATAAAAGTTTTTCGTCTCAAGGCTATCGATCTGATTGCAGAATGCGCTCACTTCTATCGGTGTAGCGGGAGCTATATCCCCGTCACTCACCCAACGAATCGGCACAGCATCTAACCCAAACAGCTCGCCGGAACGCTTGAAGAAATCACCAGACTCTGATGTACCAGAAATATCAGCATTATTGGGCTCACACAAAACAAATGTCCAAGGTCGAGACTGGATTAACTGCTCACCAATTATTTCCTCACACTCTTCTTCACCATCATCGTTGGTGATACACACTTCATCTTTCAATTCATAACTAACGCTACCCGCTTCTGGGTATATTACTTCGGTAGTTGCTTTTGCTGGTTCGCTATCACTTCCTGCAGAAAATGTTAGCTGAAGCTGATTATTTGGAGCATCAACCCAATTCCCATCCTTGTCTTTGATGGATATGACTTCACTGGCATTGCGGTCTGCATTAGGCTGAACATAAGTTGTGCTAGAAAGCATCAGTGTTTTGGTGCCACTGTATTCATCAGATGGTATGGGGGCCGGATCGCCTTGCTCATTGCATTGCATGGGCCAAATATCTATTGAGCTCGGTTTAGCAGCAACAACCCCTTTCGGAGACTCTAAAGCAAATTTCTGCGGTACAAACTCATAACTCCCGGTGATAGAGGTGCCAGAGCAATCCGTACTCAAACATCCAGTAACACTTACTGTACTAACTTCTTGCTGGCTAAGTGTAAGGCCTAATGTACCAGAACCATTTGGGGTATATGAGCCACCGCTAGGTTGTAGTAGACCACCACTATTTGTTACTTCAATAGTCCCAGGGTAATCCGTTGCATTACTTCCATCTTTCTTTACTTGGAATGTAAGTGATTGGTCTTCGCAAGTTAAGTTAATACCTGTCAATGGCGATAATTCTAAGGTGTAATTACCCGGGGTAGTACCCTCACAATTGTTCGATGTCCTTTGTATTTTGGCACTACCCTGCACAGTCAAATTATCCGCAGTGACAGAACCATAGATGAATGCCCCCCACCCATTAAGCAATACTGAACCTCGACTAAATATATTAGCTTCCAGCGGAACAGAAAGCTGCCCGATTTCAACATAAGCCGGTGACTGCGCTAAATTTTCAGCCCAAATAACTAGGCTTTCACTGCCGCTACTTGCAAGAACGTTAATCGTAGCTTGATTAGAAAAAACCACTCGATTAACTCTTAGAAATGTGTCAGCCTGAATATTCAACGTTGAACTACCCTCAACGACAAGAGTGCCTATCTCATAATCTGTGCCCGTAAACGTAGCTTCATTATTATTGTTTATTGTAATACTGCTATACGAACCACTAGGCAAAGGGTCTGTTGGGTTTGTTAAATCTAATCCGTAAGGTGAAAAACCGATTAAAGCTGGTTCTGAAATAAGCAACGTATCATCAGCCAAACACTCGTTACCATCACACAAGTAAACACCTTGGCCTGTCGTAACCTGGTTGAAACCAATTCTTCCCGCCTGATTATAAGTACCAATTACTTGACCATTATTATCGATAGTTGCTGATGAATAGGGTTGCCCATCTCTATTCCAAGATTGCGCTGCATTAGGGAAAGTCTCGCATTGGTCTGGAATTTCAGGAATTGGTGGTGGTACTACTACAACGTTGTCCTCAGAGCAATCCGTAATTTCAATTTCAATCCCACTACCGGTTAAGTTACCTTGCTTTATCTCCTCAACCTTTGATGTAATGAACTGAAAATCGGCATCAGATGCTAACCTTCGATAATAGTAGCTTGTATGCGTATCCTCATCGTGTTCAATTCGAATAACGTAATCAACGTTATTATCTAAACTCGCCTCCTCAAAAATATATGCGCCATCCCCATCGCCAGGAGCACCATCAGGAAGTGGCGGTGTATACCATAATGTTTCCCTACGGGTTCCCCCTTGGGTAAAGTACATGTCTTGATATTCGCCATCTAGGCCCGTTACTTCAAAGACGACATAAAAGTCTTTGTTGCCTTTGATATTACACTGGTAATCAGCCACCTTCTTGGCAAGTGCTGAGTTCGAAAAGGCAACAAGAAAAAAAAGTAGCATGTTCCGGATAAGCTTAAGTAACCTACTCATCTTTAATCCCTCTCACCCAAACCGTTTCTTCACGCTCCACCTCAAACACATTACTTTCATTGCATGTCGCTCGGGTCGTAACCTTCAGGTATTTCAAATCATCAGGGATATTTTCAGGTGAAGCGTCACAAGAAATAGTGGGGGATGAACATGGGATATCGCTGTTCGCCACTAGCGCGTTAGCGGCTGCTATTGCGCTAGTACCTAACGAATTACAGCGAGCGGTTAATGAATTAAAATCATCAGCTTCGTCTAAAGGAAACAAATGTGTAAGAGCCCACTCATTGCCTGATTGAGCCAATAGGGAAGCCTGAGAACCAAGAGCTTCTCTCGTCAATGTATCTTGGTTTGACCAACTAATGCGTGTGAGATTGAGTGCTAACATGCCCATTACTACAATTACGAAGATAGCAATGATGTAAACATTGCCGCGTTGAGATGAAATAGACGTGGATTGATTACGGTACATTGCTCACCTGCACATCATGTTTGTATTGGCTTTGCTCGTCACCATTTTGAAACAGCAAACTAAGGTGTATAAGCCCACCTCGTTGAAGCGAAGTTTGTTCATAGTTAAAACTGCTTTGGTTGTACATAACCTCAGATGCTACCTGTACGCCATTGCGTCTCAGTTCATTTGCTTGAGTAATGCAGTAGGTCACAGATTGATCTTGGTAAATGAAATGTCGGTTAGCACTCGACTGGCTATCCGGGTTCATGGTGACGGAGAAGTACTCGCCATCTGTTGCTGTAGTTATTCCCCCAATATCTACTGACTGAGAACTCCCCGTTTCCAAATCATCCATGCGGCTTGGGTTGATAACCAATTTTGTCCTAGCTGTAAACGTATGTGGGTGCTTGTAGTCCTCATTACCCACTACAAACTCCACTGTATTTGTCGCCTCTCGCTCAACATAGAAGCCAGCATATTGAATGGGATAGAATTCAATACATTTACCTGAAGTGCCACTGCTCATTGCAAAGCTATTGGGCACTGCGTGCTGAATTTCTCGGCTCATCTTCTCAATAGCAAAACGAGCTTGATTTTGTATACGCTGCCTATCTATCGAGATGGTATAACCTTTGGTGCCAAACTCTACAAAGCCTGCAATGCCAAGAAAGATGATCGCTACAACCACGATAGTGACAATCATTTCAATAAGGGTGAAACCACGTTGTTTCATTAGTAATTCCCTCTATAAGCGGAAAACTTGAAATCACCGTACTGGCTTGCGGTAATAGTTACCGTCACTCTTTTGAACAGATCCTTATCGGTTACCCCTAAGCGACTATCACTATCATAGACAACTTCAACCTCGGCTCGAAAACCAAGGTAATCCTCGGCGATATCATTACCAAAGATATCCGTTAGGCTACCCGCTTCATCAAGTCGACACGCCGTTTGAGACTGAGGAGTGGTATACCAGCAGCCCACATAGTCATCAACATCGTTGAATAACTCAGGTGGTTCATCATCATCAGGACCAAATTTATTAGCAGGGGTGCAAAGAATCGGGTCATCGTCAGTATCTAAATACTCATCTTCACCACAACGAAATAGGCCACCATTGTGGTCACTATTTTCATCAAAATTTCTAGATAGGATCTCTGTCATCAAACTATTGGCAAGAGCTGATGCTCTTACTTCATAAAAGGGCTTGGCTGATTGGGCTATCTGTGGGAATAAGAAACTGGTAAGCGTAATCAATGCGATGCCAAGAATGACAATCGCAATGATGCTTTCTATAAGAGTAAAGCCTGCGCTCTTTTTAACAGCCATACACGTACCCCTGACTATTGATGCAGATACTTTCTTGTTCTTGAGTACTTGCGATTTGGATACGAATAGGTTCAGGGCATGCGGAACTGCAAATAGGATTGCCGAGTAGATCAAAGTCGATACTCATAGCAGGAGTAAAGCTTAAATCCTGCTCTTCAATCACGACTTTATGGCTAAAGGGTTCTGTGGTGCTTGAAGTACATGCTTGCTGTGAGCCCAAACATTTTGCGGTTACTAGTAAACTGTACCTATCGTGCAGCGCATCCGTATCTTGAATATTGGACTGCATTCGACCTAGCTGAATCTGACGAATAACAGCAATGCCTTGCTGCTGAGCGGCCTGTGCGGAAAACTGAGAGACACCAATAAATTTGCTGGAAGCATACAAAGACATAATAGCCACCACGATGATCACTACGATCAACTCGACTAAAGTGAAACCTTTAATGTGCTTTGTACGAGGGTGATTCACTGCTTGTCCCTAACCAATGAAAACGTAAGTATCTAATATTATATGGAATTAAGAGTGATCTTGCTGAGAAATAGTGCGATTGTTAGAACTAAAAAAAGCCAGCGATGCTGGCCTTTTTTACTTATCTGTGTAGCTAATTAGCACTTATCATCAACAACTGCAATCAAAGGCGTTGCTGTAGAGGTAGCAGGTTCAATATAAGAAACATAACACTCTGTATTTTCGATCTCACTACCAACAGTCAAACTATCGTTAGCAAAAGTAGCTACAAGAGGAGTTCCAGCAGAAACAGCTGTACCTGTACCATAAACCCACTCAGTGTCATCTTCTAGGCCTTGTACCACTTTAACAATTCCATCTTCATCCGCAGTAGGGTAACCAAATGCAAGGGTAGTTTCGTCATCAAGTTGCGCATCAGTACCTTTAGGTAGCGTTTCAACCCCCTCAATCGCCGCCTTACCGTAAACGATAGAGCCTGCACCAGCCATTGCGCCTTTCAAGCCTTGTAGAGAAGACTCACGAGCGTCAGATTGTAGATTCAAGAAGCGAGGTGCAGCAGTTACAGCTAGGATACCTAGGATAACGATCACTACTACAAGCTCAATCAGTGTAAAACCGCCTTGCTTTTTCATACTTTAATACCTTTTTATGTGGGTAATCATATTGTTACTAAATATAATAACCAGTAAATATTTATAAACAAGATGTATGCAATAATTTTTATAGCACATCATCTTTTATAGTACTTTTTTAACCTAACAGCCTGTTTCTACGACTGTTATTTGAGGAGTTGAGAACTGATCTTCAGCATTTTTATAAACAACAGAACAGTCTGAGCCATCAGGTGCAGCTCTGTCAGCAAAAGTGACATAAGCTTCGTTACCATTTTCAGCTAGTTGCCACTCAGTCCCATCTTCTAGACCTTGCACTGCATTACCAATACCAGCTGAACTTGCTTCAGGGTAACCATAAACAATTGAAATTGACTGATTGCCATTATCAATTGCACCTGAAATCGCTGTCTCAACACCATTAATTGCAGCCTTACCGTACACAATCGATCCCGCTCCGGCCATTGCGCCCTTCATACCTTGCAGTGCGGAAACACGCGCGTCAGATTGAAGATTTAAAAAACGAGGTGCAGCTGTGACGGCCAAAATACCCAAGATCACGATCACAACTACCAATTCGATTAATGTAAAACCACGTTGCTTATTCATAGTACTTCTTACTCTATGTCAGAAGGATTAATTTAGTGTTACTTGAACACTGCCATTAGATGCATCGTAGTCGAAGTAGTGAGCTGATGTGCTTTGGTTACTTCCTCGCTGTGTATAACGACAGTTATCGCCACTAAGCTGAGCAGAATATTTGATAGTAGTGTCACTATCTGCTTCTGTTTCTGTGCCCACTTTAGGCGGGTTTTGAAGAAGATTTTCAAAAAGCTGAACACACTCAGCCTCAGTTAATACTGTTGGAGAAGCTCCCGTAGGTGCACTGTCATCACCAAAGTAAGCGATAGGATATCCGTCACGAAGACCTGAATCATTTTCAGAAGAAGTTAGTTGGAAGTAGCTACCATCATAATCAACATAGTTACTGTTCTTATTATTAGGCAAAGCGCGTGGACGCTGTTCTGCTTCCCACTGTGCACGAGCAGACAATACTGCGGTAGCAAAACCACCCGCTACACCTTCAACACTTGCTTCTTTTGCTTTGTCTGTCACATCCAAAAATCTTGGTAGTGCAGCTACGGCTAAAAGACCTAAAACAACGATAACAATCACTAGTTCAACTAGAGAAAAACCTGCATTGCGTTTCATAAAAATTCCTCTTGGGTACGACTTTGGACGGCAGATTATATATGGATTGATTAAATAATCTACTGAAATTGTAAAATTAAGTTACGGAAATCATTGAATGTGTTTTGATATTGATAGGTTCCCTCCAATCATATTTACAATCAATAATTCGCTATTCCTAAAGGTAAAGGTGCATGAATAGACGTCACTTTCCTGCAACAAACTGGTTGCGACAGGAGAGTAGTCTAGCTTTGGTACTGGCAACAATAATTGCTCCCATGCATCGCAGCTTTTCACCCCATCGAGTTCTGGGGTCACCCATCCTTTATTGTTGAAGCGAACTATTGCTCCCTTTATTTCTGCATACTCTGGTTTACCATTAAGCTCCCAGTATTGACGCAGATAATTTGCTTTATCCAGTGCCTTTGCACTAATCAAAGTCACAGAGGTACTCTCTGCTTCTAATGTGATTCGGTTTAACGAAGCAATCAAAATACCAATGAGTATCAACACTACTGCTGCCCAAGCAGCCAAGTGACCTATCTTGGTATTACGATACGTCGTCTCCACGCTTAGCCCTGCATTGCATCCAGCATTCCCCACATAGGTAAGAAAATACCCAGTGCAAGAATCAGTACCATGCCCGCCACGACAACCAACAAAATCGGTTCAATTCGGGCAGTCAACGTTTTCAGGTCGTAGTCCACTTCTCGGTCGTAAAAATCAGCAACCTCGATTAACAGTTCATCAATGCGACCCGTTTCTTCACCGACAGAGATCATCTGCTCTACTAATGGCGTGAAGATACCCGTGCTTTTTGCTGCGCTTGAAATAGCGGTACCCGCTTCAATGGCGGACTTCATTTCCAATAGGCGAGCCTCAAGGTATTTGTTGTCCATCGATTCAGCAGAAAGCGCCAAAGCGTTGTTCAGGGGTACGCCCGACTGCAGCATCAGTGAAAAGGTTCGAGAAAAACGAGCCAATTGAGCTCGATTGACTATGTCACCGACGATCGGAAACCTCAGGCGCATTTTGTCCCATTTCTCACGCCCTTCTGCTCGGCTAATCCAAGCTTGAAAAGCAAAAAAAGCCCCTGCCATCACCGCAATAATCAGGGTCCAATACTCAACAAAGAAGTTGGATGTGCCGATTAATATCCGTGTTGGAAGAGGAAGATCCACCCCAAAGCGGCTGAACATGCTGGCGAATTGAGGGATTACCTTGATGTTGAGTACAAACATAGCGAGGGTAATAAACCCCAATACCAAAATTGGATAACGCATTGCAGTTTTAATGCGCTTACGAGTTTCCAGTTCTTGCTCGTAGTAATTACTTAGTTGCAACAACGCTTTATCAAGACGACCCGTGCTCTCGCCCACAGAGATCATTGAAACAAACAAGGGGCTAAATACGTTTGAGTGAAGCTGCATCGAAGCAGATAGGCTACGACCATTAGTCAGCTCATTACCTACTTCCTCTAAGGCATGCTTGAGCTGTTTATTTGTGGCATCAGTGGTCAAGCCGCGGATAGCGCGCAACAGCGGAATACCCGCTTTGGTTAGGCTGTACATTTGACGACAGAAGATAACGTACACTTCTAGTGGCACCGCAGGGGTAAACATAGCCTTCCAATCAAAATTGCTTTTGTCAGAGGATTTACCCGTGCGCAGAGAGATTGGAATAATCCCTTTCTCGATCAAGGCTTCCGCAGCCAACTCTTGAGTTGCCGCATCCACTAGGCCATTCACTTTCTGGCCTTCTAGGTTTCGTCCTTGATATCTAAACGTCGCCATATCGCCCTACAACATATACGCTTCAATCAAGCCAGAACTGTCACCCTCACCAAGGGTCATCACTTCTTCCAGACTGACTGTGCCATTCAATGCCAACTCCATTGCTGATACCAGCAATGGTTTATATCCTTCCGTGTGACGTGCTTGCTTGGTAAAGCCCACAGCATCATTGGAGCGCAAGGCATCCATCAATGGCTGGTCGAGCTCTAGTAGCTCAAATACACCGACACGTCCTTTATAACCCGTTAAATTACAGCTTTGACAACCTCGCCCTTTGGTAAAGGTCACGGCCACTTGATTTGGGAATCGGGCTTGTAGCCAGGTTTGTTGGTGCTCACTAACAGAATGCGTTTCACCGCAATCGCTGCATACTCGGCGGATCAGGCGCTGTGCCAATACCGCACGAACCGAACTCGCCACCAGATAACCCGGCGCACCCATATCCATCATACGAAGCGCGCTATCTACTGCATCGTTGGTGTGCAGCGTACTCAATACAAGGTGACCGGTAAGCGCGGCACGCAGGCCAATCTCTACGGTTTCTTGGTCACGCATCTCACCCACCAAGATAATGTCGGGATCTTGTCGTAAGAAGGTTCTGAGTACCGTTGAGAAGTCGAGATTGATTTTGGTATTCACCTGAACCTGATTCACTCGCGGCAGTCGATACTCCACCGGATCCTCCACGGTAATAATCTTCTTACCCGGAGAGTTAAGCTCGGACAATGCGCCGTATAAGGTGGTGGTTTTACCGGAACCGGTAGGCCCAGTTACCAAAATCATGCCGTGTGGACGCTTTAGCTGGTAACGCACTCGCTCAAGCAGTTCTTTTGGCAAGCCTGTCTCGTCTAACTGACGCACGCCTGCGGTTTGGTTAAGCAGACGCATTACTACCGATTCGCCGTATTCAACCGGCATGGTCGACATACGAATATCAATAGATTGGCCCTTCACCTTGATATGAAAGCGACCATCTTGAGGTAAGCGCTTTTCAGAGATATCAAGATCAGCCATCAGCTTGAGGCGAAGTACTAGTGCTGAGGCAATATTAACCTCATTAAGAATGGTCTCATGCAAGATACCGTCAACACGCTGTCGCAAGCGCAGTACATTTTCATCCGGTTCGATATGAATATCCGAGGCGCCAACCTGCACCGCATCCTCAAACAGAGAGTTAATCAGCTTAACTACCGTAACTTCATCGCTATCCGCCTCACTGCTCACGTTGATATCAAAGCTGGCTGTCGGTTGATGCTCGGCATGCAATTGCTCAGCAAACGAGGCGATTTCTTTGGTTCGACGATAATAGCGATCAAAGCCTGAGACTAACTGGCGCTCAGCGGCAATCACCAACTCCACATCGTAGTTGGATAACAAGCGCATCACTGACTCTTGGGCGAACAAGTCCGCAGGGTCGCTCATTGCCACACGCACGGTATGGCCGTTGCGGTCAATCACCAAGGCTCGCAAGCGACGTGCATGTACTTCAGGTAACAGCTGTACGGCTTCTATATCAACTTGCGCAAGGTTTAGGTCGATAAGCGGAAGGCTTAATTGCTGAGACAAAAACTCAAGTAACTGCTTTTCCGTTATAAAGCCAAGCTGAATAAGCGAATCACCCAGCTTACGCCCAGTTTGTCTTTGTGCTTCAAGAGCCTGCTGAACTTGCTCTTCTGAAACAATGTTTTCTTCGACCAGTAGGTCACCCAAACGCTTTAATAGTTTAATCGCCATTAGAGTCACCCTCTAATGATTCGAGAAGCTGTAAGCGGTCTCGAATAAAGGACTGGGTTTTTCTCGATACGCCAACAAGGCCAAGAGCTTTGGTGTAAGAAGCGTGAGCCTCTGGGTATTCAAGGCGACGCTCTTGCTGGATAGCTAAACCAAGCCACCAGCGAGCATTGTTTGGGTCTCTCTCAGCCAAGCTTTGGTAGCTTTCTAATGCTACATCGGTATTTTTTAACTGCTGTGCGACACCAGCGCGCAGCGCTAGATAATCTTCACTGGCATTTTCAGGCACATACATCAGCGGGCTCAGTGCTGCCTCTGGTTGCTGTTCTTTAATCAACAACTTAGCCAATGCAAAACGAAGCTCTTCGCTTTTGTCATTCAAACGAATGCCATCTTGTAGCAAGGTTGCTGCTCTTCTCGCATCTTTACGGCCATAGTAAAGCGCCGCAAGTTTTTGTCGTACGTTCTCGTCACTGGGTACTAAGCGAAGAGCTCGGCTGTATTCTGTGAATGCTGTTTTTACATCATTAGAATCCAATGCTTTTTCTGCGCGAGCGATAGATTTATTCGCTAACTCTCTTGGTGTTAGCTCAACCTGTTCAACCGTCATGCTCTCTTTAGCAGGGGTATCAACCTTAGCGATTAATACAGGCTCTTTTTTTACCACCGCAGATGGTGGAGCAGCAGGAGCCGAAACTGGCTCAACCTTAGCTACCTTCACTGGCACTGTCTTTACGGGCACAGGCGTGGTGGTTACCACAGATTGCACCGTTTTTGTGGTGCTGGTTGGCTTAGCTGTAACGGCTACTGACTTTTGTGTTGAGGCAGGTTTAACTTCAGGTAGCTCTTCAAATGATGCAACTGAAGGCTGAACCGTCTGCGTGGTGTGTATCACAACAGACTCTTCAACCTTACTATGGGTTGGAGAAGGCAAGCTTGCTTTAGGTGTTTCAACCACAGCCTCGGCTTGAGAAGCTTGCTGCTGAGCTTGAGTCACAGTCAGGATCTCATTGGAGGATTCTAAGCTTGTTACTGTCGTCTGCTGCTGGGAAACTGCCCAACCACCAATAGCCATACTGATCGCAAAGCCGCCCACCAACCATACAACAGGTTTAGAGCGTTTAATTTCAGGTATTTCAGCCTTGGTAATGGCTTGTCCTTGTGGCTTCTCTTTTTCAGCCAGCTTTGATAGAGCGTTGTTAACTACACTCATACTTGTTGCCACCCCCATAAACATGGCGTTTTGTATTTCGGCTTTTGCATAACGTATGTATCTTTCATTGCGTCAAATAGATGCCGATTTGCGACGGTTTGTTTGTCTGAAGTAAATGCCAGCAGCAAAGCCTTATGACACAACTGATTAATAATTCTTGGTATTCCTGAGGCTGCTCGCCAAATTGACTTTTTCTGGCTCAGATTAAATAAGTCTTTGCTCCCCCCGCATGAGGTAATGCGATGGTCGATATAGGCAGAAGCTTCGGCTAATGTCAGTGGTCGCAACTGAGCACTGAATGTGATTCTCTGGCGAAACTGACGCAAATGATGCTGCGCTAAACGCTCTTCGAGTTCAGGCTGACCAATCAATACTATTTGCAGCAGCTTACTGTTTATGGTTTCAAGGTTGCCAAATAGGCGTATGGTCTCTAATGCTTCGTCACTCAAGGCCTGCGCTTCATCAATCAAGGCAACAACAGGTTTCCCTGCTTCTCTTAGTTCCACCAACTTACGCTGAACATTGTCAACAATGGCTCTAGAGTCACTAGTGTCCACTTGCAACTCATTAGCGATCGCAAAACGAATGCCATCACCGTCTAGTACTGGGTTGGGTAAATAAACCAATGAATAGTCATGCTCAAGTTGCTCTATGAGCATTCGACAAACCATAGTCTTACCCGTCCCCACCTCGCCGGTAAGCTTGATAACACCTTCGCCCATGGTTACCGCAGACATAACGGTATGGATGGCCTCATAATGCGGAGCCAAACCATGGAAAAGTTCTGTATTAGGCGTCAACCCGAACGGGGGCTGACTAAAGCCAAATCGCGAAAAATACATTATTGCCCTTCAGGGAACCACTCATTCAATAAGTTGCGCGAACGCTCAATCTCTTGCTGCCAGGTATTCACACCGACAACCGTCGGCTTAAGCAAGATGACGAGCTCAGTTTTCTCTGTTGTATTCACTGTATTTCGGAATAAATGTCCGATAGCGGGAATGTCACCAAAGAAAGGAACCTTAGAGACAATTTCTTTACTGCCAGACTTCATTAGTCCACCAATCACAACCACATCACCGTCAGTGGCGCGAATAATGGTGTCGGATTCTCGAATAGAGCTTTTTGCCAGTGGCAACTGAATCACACCCGCAGTATCACCTAGATCAATCGCTTTAATTTCTGTGGTCACTTCGATAACCGCAGGGTGAACATGCAGTAGCACATTGCCTTTGTCATCGATTTGTGGAGTCACATCCAAAGAGATACCAGAGAAGAAGGGAGTTAACTCGACGTCGGGAGCGACGTTGGCGTTGTCGCCACTGCCTACTGTGCTTGAGACATCAGTAACGAAATACTCATCTTCACCCACTTTAATCAGTGCTTTTTGGTTATTGGCGGCTGTCACTCTTGGACTGGATAGAACGTTTAGGTCACCCTGCGTCGCCATGAAGCTTAATACGGCTTCAAAGTTACCATCGGAAACCGTAACGCTGGTTGAGCCCCCTAACAGATCAGCAATGGGATCTAAGCCCGCCAAACTAGCAGCAGCACGGTTCACTATCACATCAGCACCACCAATGGAGGCACTCATGTTTGACCATTCGATACCTTGTTGATAGCCATCATTTAGGGTTACTTCTAGGATCTTGGTTTCGAGGATAACCTGACGCTGCAGGCGCTCTTGCGAAACGCCAAGAAAGCGACGAATTTCACGAATTTCATCTGGGTAAGCACGAACAGTAATCACACTAGCTTGTGGAGAAACCACAACACTGCGCCCATCACTTGAGCCAATCAAGGTCGCAACAGCGGTTTCTAGTTGAGTCCAGAAATCACTTTCACTGAGTGTTTCAATATCGGTACCGCCGGTTTTTTCCGTTGAGCTCGAGCTTGATGAAGAATTTGAACTTGAACTCGAGCTTGAATCAGATGAACTGCTACCTGAGCTGTCATCTTTTGACGTTACTGAACCGTTAGTAATAGACGTTAAAGAACGTCCCATTCTCTTCATTTGTAAGTAGTCTACAGGGAGGGTTTCTGTACGAAGACCTGCAGGGTAAACCTGAATCACCTTGCCAGATTTAATCACATCGTAGCCGTACATATCACGAACGACATTAAGCACCTCGTCCATAGTGACGTCAGTAAGGTTAACCGTGATGCGCCCTTCTACATTAGGATGAATCGCCGCACTAAATTCAGTGCCTTTTACTAAACTGGCAAAGAAAGCCTTAGCTTGCACGCCATTGGCTTGCACTCTAAAACGCTTAATCGTTGGCTGGTCAGACGGAGACAATCCTTCAAGATCCGGCATCAGATCCGCTTGTACCGACTCTGGCAGTTCATCCAAACTTTTACTGTTGGCTTGATTAGCAGCTTCATTCAAGGCTTGTTTTATCTCAACTGGATCCTTGTGCCCCATTGAGCACCCAGATAAAACCGCTATAACCATCCCTAGGAATATAATACGCATCAAATTACTAAAGCCTTATTGTCTAACGTCTGAATTAAAAAGTTCTAAGTGCCAAATTTTTCCGGCGCGAGCTACAACGACTCGTTCTGAGTTGATATGTCTGATTTCATAACCTGCCACAGACTGCCCATCAGACAAGATCTTATCGTTGAGCATAGCAAAGCACTTTGAGCCTTCATCGCATACTATGCTTTGCAGGGTAGGCAAAGGGTATGTTTTTGCCTTAGCCACCCCAGTGGATTTCTTCTTGTACCAACCTAAAGGTGCAGTAGGGTCTTGAGCAGCATAAGCAGCTTGTCCACCCACCAGCAAAACAAGAGCCATTATTATCACTTTAACCACTGATAAACTCCTGTCTTGTGCCTAAGGTGTATACCTCTAAAACCAACTCAGCCTTTGGATATTCTTGAACCTTGTAGTCGAAGCTGCGCCAAAAATACTTAACAGGCATATCTTCAAGGGTTGCTAAGTAATCTTTGATATCAAAATAGCGACCAGAGATGGTAATTCGCACTGGATGTAAGAAATAACCAGAGCTATCGCTTGTTTTAGTGATGGACTCAGCAGGTAGCGACTGTAGTGATTCCAACTTAAGCTTACCGCTACTGCCCAAAACCGTTTCTAAAAGCTGAGCCATCTGGCTTGGCGCTATCAAGCTATCCACAACCTCAGACAATTCCTCAGAGAGTTGCTGGTTCTGTACAGTTAACTCAGTAAGCTTTTGATCGATCTCTGCATCTGGGTCTCGCTTCAACTTGGCAATCAATACATCAATATCCGCTTGCGTCATCTGAACCGCGCTCATTTCTCGCTCAAGGTTTCGTTGTGCTTTACCTTTCTCTTCGGAAGCGGGATCCAACATAAAGGTTAACGAGATCAGAAGAATACCGACCCAACCGCCAATAGAAACCAACCACTTTTCACGGTCACTGAGATCGGCGAAACGGTCACAGAATAAAAGCCACTGTTCTTTCATTATTTCACCCCAGCCTTAGCTTTAAGCTCAAATGTCACAACGTTGTCTTTATCTCTACCTATGTTCAGTGATTCGAAGGTTCTTCCTACCAAAGCTAACTCATCTTTAAATTGATTGACCCAACTCGGTACCGCCGCCGGCTCGCTGGCTATGCCAGAAAGGTCTAAACGAGTACTTGTAATCACAATGTGTTGCAGAGAGATATCGTTTCGAGCTTGTTCAGATAGCGCAACCATGATCCCTGAGTAGCCCACCTTTTGAGAGTCGTCAAACTGCCCAACAGCCTTTAATGAGCTTCTTTTTGCTTCGATATCTTGCTCTATACGCTTGGCAGCATTGACCTTTGATTGCGTCGGAGTATGGCTTGCGAGACGCTGTTGCAAGCTCGACTTCTCTCGATTAAGTAGTTCGGACTGGCTTTTAACGCTGACCAGCTTTTGTTGAAGATCTGCGGTTTGTGTTTTTTCTAAATAAGTAAGGCCACCAATAGCCACAACCGTGATAACCCATAAGGCAACAACCTTATTCAGGCTCAGTAGCTCTTGTTTTGGTCTCAGATGTTCTGGGTAAAGATTAATGCTAAATGAAGTTAGCCCTGCCGCTGTTTTGCACAGCGCTATACCACAAGGCAGATGAGGATCAGATAAGGCACTTATCTTAGGATTCACTGAGTCCTGCAGACGAGCCATCAACTCTTCGATGTTGTCTTCGTCACAACATACTAAAAGCTGTCTAAATGACGATTGAGGCATAGAAGCAGCCAAGTAATCGGCACTGCGCTGAATATCCAGAGCAAGTGAGTCATACATTAGTGGCGTGCCATTCTCCCCCGTGATGGGTGCAACAATACCGCGTAAGCTGCGGTTAAATACTGGAGATCCATCAACATAGGCAGCCAACTTGTAGCCATCATTGGCGCCACGTCTTAGTAATAGGAAGCTTTGTTGCTCGGTGGTCGAATGTCCCCATACTTCATCTTCAGTGATGACTCGAGTGACAACAACATCGTTAGCTGAGCTGACTTCTAGAAGGGTTTGTAAGGTGCGTTTAGCCATGACATAGGCTTGCACCTTTTGTCCGTCAGGCATCAAGCTACCATCAGCAACAATTTCCGTGAACTTTTCAGTAATCAGGTCTTTGAGTAAAAATGGTAGGGCAACTGGCCACTCTTCTTTTGGAAGTTGTGGTTTGTCTAGCTGATAGCTTTGATAGTGCTGTGCACCAAGCACAACACAGGCCTTGCCCTTGATTGATTTACTAGACAGAGACTCTTTAAGAGCGCTCTCCCAGTTTCCATGAGCAATAGGAAAGAGTTCAGGAGCTTTTTCTGGGTGTGACAATTCAGACAAATACACAGCATCGGTCTGAATCACTATGATTAATTGAAAGTCATCATCCTTTGATGAGGCTAGTCTTTTTAAGCTCGACAACCATGTCATTTTTATTATCTACCACTACCTATTCACAGGATCTATTAAATACTAGTATTTAACGGGGCACTTTATTCTTCCATCTATTCCTTCTACTAGGAATAGTCGATATTATTTTTTTGCTTTGTGACGTTGGGGATGAAATAAAGTCGCTTTCTTTTGCAAAAAATCGCCCTTGACCACCATCTACACCCAGAGCAACTAATTGATTCCACTCTCGTTTGGTTTCTACACCCACCGCTATAACCTTAGTTTTTGTATTGGTGCAGGCACCAATCAAACTTCTAATATAGAGTTGGTTCTCAGAGCGGTTCTCGATATTACGTACTAGGCTTCTATGCAACTTGAGGTAGTCGATCGCAGAGTCTTTGAGATAATGGGAGCTGATAATTGTGCGCCCAGCTTGATTGACAATGACCTTACATCCCAACCCAGATAGCATCTTTAATACAGGACGCATAGCATCTAAGTAAGTCACCATCGGACCTTCCATAAACTCAAACGCTAATCTTTTGCGTTGTGAGGGAGTCAGCTGCAACAATTCATCTCTCAACCAATTGAAGTGCGAACGATATCTGAAAGGTTGTGCATAGAAGTTAATAGAATAACATAAATCTTGAGCATCTTTCTTCAGAAATTTTACGATGTTTAACAAAACGTTTCTATCAAGTTGCCTCTCATAACCCACCTGTCTAATGGCTGGGCTAAATTTCGAAGCCTTCAATATCTTGCCTTGCTCATCGAGTATTCGACTAAAGATCTCTTGGTGAATCAGGTCAACCTCGCCTGATTCATTTAATAAAAAGCATGGCTGCTTAATCAGTATTAGTTTATCTGCATTCAACTGTTTATCGAATAGCGTGCGCCACCTAACACTGCCACGCTCTGAAGATGCCGTGTTAACCTTATTAAAGCGACTCCAATTATTGGAACCTTCTAGTTGAGCACTTTTAAGCGCCGTCTCAACCTCATTCAAAATATCGGTTTTGCGTTCACCTTGTTGATATACCGTCATACCCGCATGTAGCCAGTTTTCAGGATCCAACCCTTCTAACGGCTCAAGCTTTGCTACTTGCTTTAATACTTGAGAGGCCAGGTTAGAAAGATCTGCAGGAGATTGATTGGGAACAAGTGCGGCAAAAGTGGCTTCAAAGTAGCGGGCAAACACTACATCGGGAAAGCGATTAACACAGTTGGCTACTGCCTCCCCTAAGTTAACGATAAATCTGTCTTTCTGCTCTTTAGTTAAACTATCTCGGATCTCTACCCAGTCATTCACCTGCACAACGAACACACCACCAGCTGCGCCACTTTCGGTAAGCGTCGACTCCAGTTTGTTGTCAAATGAAAGGCGGTTGGCAGCACCCGTCAATTGATCAAGGAAGGTTTGTGAGCGAATGAAGGTATCGAATCTACTACGCTCTTGTCTTGCATCTTGCAGTTCAGCAATCATCTTATCTAGTGCTTCACTGGCGGTGTATGGCCACTCTAAGTGATCACCAACCGCATACTGCTCCACTCTACCGGCTAAGATCATTCGCCCGCGTTCTTCTAGCAGTTCCGAGCCTTGCAGCTGCTCACGCAACCAGCGCACACCTTGTATCAAGCAAATAGCAATTAAACCGAACGCTAATGTCAAAGACCATAAAGCACCTACCGAATAGCTATATCCGATATAGGGTGGTAACACCTTCACATTGACAGTATATGAGGGGTTCAAAACAAGGGGGTTGGAGATAGAAATCAACCGGGTTTGATCAAACTGAGCTTCAGTATCGTGATAATGAAAGATGACAGAGTTTGGCGTCGAGACTTCTAGTTCAATAACGTTACTGGCTTTGATTATTTTTGGGATCCAGCGACGTAGCTCTCCAGTTTCAACATGCTCAAGCAGTTGTTGGTCTATGACCTTAACAATGCCTTGCACAGAATGCTTGGTGTATTCCTGACCAAGCTGCTTAATAGAAAGTGCACCCCCAACGAAGAGGATGAATACCGCACTAATCACAATCATGGTCACAAAGGCAACCAAGCGAGTGCTGAGTTTTAGAGAAGGGGTTGAGCGCATGAAGATTCAATCCTTGAATTTCATCAGTAATCTATAGGATATACAGGTCGGGGGTGAATGGTACTATTTTTGCCATAAAAGCAGAGGGCGGTTAAAAAAATGGCCCCTTTTAGGGACCATCTTGTTATTTTTCAATAAGTTTTGAGTTCAAGGCCGGTTTTAGAACGGAATGTCGTCGTCAAAATCCATTGGCGGCTCATTGTACTGCTGAGGAGCCTGTTGTGGCTTCTGCTGCTGTTGCTGTTGAGCTGGCTGATGAACTTGAGGTTGTTGAGGTTGACCCCAACCGCCTTGTTGCTGTTGACCACCTTGAGGAGCGCCACCGTACTGCTGGCCACCTTGGTTTTGTGAAGGAGCTTGACCACCTTGACGAGAGCCTAGCAGTTGCATCTGACCAGTAGGCCACTGAACAACAACTTCAGTTGTATAGCGATCTTGGCCTGATTGATCCTGCCACTTACGAGTTTGCAATTGGCCTTCGATGTATACTTGTGAACCCTTTTTAAGGTACTCACCTGCAATCTCAGCAGTCTTACCAAACAGAACAACACGGTGCCATTCTGTTTTCTCGCGTTGCTCGCCATTGGCTTTGTCTCGCCAAGTTTCAGAGGTAGCAATTGTAATGTTTGCAATTGCATTGCCATTTGCGGCGAAACGAACCTCAGGATCTTGTCCTAAGTTACCCATAATAATTACTTTGTTGACGCCACGGCTAGCCATGTATCGCTCCATTTGTTTCTTTATTTCGCTAATACGCCAAGCATAACATGCCTAACGGACTACTTAAATCACTAGAAAGTGTATTCGAGAACCTCAACCACTGCGCAGGTACTGAGCACAAACCGACACACTTGGTTGCATTTTTTTCGGATTATTACGCAAAATTATGCAACAAAAAGCATAATATAGGCATTCTTATTGAATAAACACGCAAAAACTAGTGCCTAGTTTCGCAAACTAAAGGAATGCAAAAGAGACTAGATGTAGGCAACAGGGAGAAAGATGTATGTATTTTGATGGAATAAATTCTCAGCTTTTTTTGCATGAGAACTGTGGTTTTGATAACAAGACGGTCGAACAACTAATAAAGGCTTCTGAGATTCAACTTCACTCGCTCGAAGATTGGCATCAGAAATACAAGCCGAGTATGACACCGGTGATCTTGGTGGATTATAACGATCCTACGTTTGACCCTACCGATTTCGAGAATCCCAGCTTTCCCGGGCAAAACATCAACATGGTGATCACTCAGGCGCCCTTGCACCTCAAAACCACTGACCTACTCAAATATGGCCGTCTTCGTGGCATCTTCTATAAGCAACAATCCATTGAAGAGATCGCAGCGGGTTTACGCACCCTTAGTGAAGGAAACTCTTGGTTGAGCCGTGGGGTTACCGATCAATTGCTGTCCTATTATCAGTCGGTGCTGATTCGCTATGCCCCTCCACACACGATTAATTTAACTCGTCGCGAAATGGAAGTGCTTGAAGCATTGCGAATTGGCAAATCAAACTATGGCTTAGCTGAGCAGTTGTTTATCAGTGAGCACACCATAAAGTCCCATCTATATAAAATATTTCGCAAGATTAAGGTCAAGAACAGAGAAGAAGCGGTTGTCTGGGCCCATCATTTCTTACCATAAAGTGACAATACTGGGTAATTTAACCAAAGTGTATTTTATATCGACGAATTGTAATGATAGAGTTAGGCGCAACAACTTTATAATAATGATTCAGTTAGGTTACCCCCATGATTAAAAAATGTCTTTTCCCTGCCGCAGGCTACGGCACCCGCTTTCTTCCTGCGACTAAATCAATGCCAAAAGAAATGATGCCAGTGGTCAACAAACCACTGATCGAATACGGCGTTGAAGAAGCGATCGACGCAGGTATGGATGCAATGTGCATCGTAACCGGTCGTGGTAAGCATTCCATCATGGATCACTTTGATAAGAACTATGAACTGGAGCACCAGATTCAGGGCACCAACAAAGAAGAGTTGCTGGTTGATATTCGCGATATCATCGAATCGGCTAACTTTACCTATATCCGTCAACGTGAGATGAAGGGTTTGGGTCACGCTATCTTGACTGGCCGTGAACTAGTGGGTGATGAACCTTTCGCAGTAGTTCTTGCTGATGATTTATGCGTCAATGAAGAGCAAGGCGTTCTAGCTCAAATGGTTGCACTGTATAAGCAGTTCCGCTGCTCTATCGTTGCCGTTCAAGAAGTACCAGAAGACGAAACCCATAAATACGGTGTTATCAAAGGCGAGATGATCAAAGACGACATCGTGCGCGTTGATGATATGGTAGAGAAACCAGAACCTGGTACAGCGCCAAGTAACCTAGCGATTATCGGTCGCTACATCCTAACTCCTGATATCTTCGATCTTATTGAAGCAACAGAGCCAGGCAAAGGCGGCGAAATCCAAATCACTGATGCGCTACTTAAGCAAGCTAAAGCTGGCTGTGTTCTCGCATACAAATTCAAGGGCACGCGTTTCGACTGTGGTAGCGTTGAAGGCTACATTGAAGCAACCAACTACTGCTTCGAGAATGTGTATCTAAAAGACCAAAAAGCCACTGAGCTTGGCAAACAGTCAACACATAAAGAACCAACGACTTAATCGTTAGGCTTTACCCAATACATAAAAACAGTGACCTAGTGTCACTGTTTTTTTATCCAGTATTTATTTGCAGGCGTATAAAGCTATGCAATACTTGGACAACGATTATGTAATTGAGCGGAATTAGATGGACACTATCGACGTTCGTGGCGCCCGAACCCACAACTTAAAAAACATCAACCTCACCATTCCAAGAGACAAGCTGACTGTCATTACTGGTCTTTCTGGATCAGGTAAGTCTTCTTTAGCTTTCGATACCTTATATGCTGAAGGGCAACGTCGATATGTAGAGTCTCTATCTGCTTATGCCCGCCAATTCCTGTCATTGATGGAAAAGCCCGATGTGGACCACATTGAGGGTCTATCACCTGCCATCTCAATTGAACAGAAATCGACATCCCATAACCCTCGCTCTACCGTGGGCACAATTACCGAGGTCTATGATTACCTTCGTCTATTGTACGCGCGAGTGGGTGAACCTCGTTGCCCTGAACACAAAGTGCCGCTGTCTGCACAAACCATCAGCCAGATGGTAGATAAAGTCTTAGAAATGCCAGAAGGCTCTAAGATGATGCTAATGGCTCCGATTGTAAAAGAGCGCAAGGGTGAGCATGTTAAAACCTTTGAAAACCTAGCTGCACAGGGCTTTATTCGAGCTCGCGTAGATGGCGATATCTGCGATCTTTCTGATCCACCGACCCTAGAGCTTCATAAGAAGCATACCATTGAGGTTATTGTTGACCGATTTAAGGTGCGTAGCGATCTTAAGCAGCGACTCGCCGAATCTTTTGAAACCACACTAGAGCTATCAGGTGGCATTGCCGTAGTGGCTTCAATGGATAAATCGGATGATGAAGAGATCATTTTCTCTGCCAACTTTGCGTGTCCGTATTGTGGTTACAGCATGCAAGAGCTTGAGCCAAGACTCTTCTCTTTCAATAATCCCGCAGGTGCCTGTCACACCTGTGACGGCCTTGGTGTGCAGCAATACTTTGATGAGACGCGCGTCGTTCTAGATCAGAACCTAAGTATTGCCGAAGGAGCAATCAAAGGCTGGGATCAAAAGAACTACTATTACTTTCAGATGCTTAGCGCTCTAGCTGATCACTATGATTTCGATTTATATGCGCCTTTTAAGTCTTTATCAAAAAGGATCCGCGAGATCATATTGAAGGGCTCGGGCCGAACAGAGGTCGAGTTTAAGTACATTAATGATCGTGGCGATATTCGAGTTAAGACTCATCCCTTTGAAGGGATCCTTAACACCCTAGAACGTCGCTATCGTGACACTGAATCCAACTCAGTGCGTGAAGATCTGGCCAAGTACATCTCTACTCGCTCTTGTACAAGTTGTGATGGAACACGCCTTCGAGAAGAAGCACGAAATGTCTTTGTTCAAGATACTCCTCTACCCAACATCGTTGAGATGAGTATTAGTGAGGCATTGGAGTTTTTCGAAACCATGAGTCTTGAGGGTCAAAAAGCTCAGATCGCCGAAAAGATCATGAAAGAGATTAATGATCGCCTGAGCTTCTTGGTCAATGTTGGTCTCAACTACTTAAATCTGTCGCGCAGTGCGGAAACTCTTTCTGGTGGCGAGGCGCAGCGTATTCGTCTTGCCAGCCAAATCGGTGCTGGTCTGGTTGGCGTTATGTATGTGCTCGATGAGCCCTCTATTGGATTGCATCAACGAGACAATGAACGCCTGCTTGGAACTCTGACTCACCTGCGAGATCTCGGCAATACAGTGCTCGTCGTAGAACATGATGAAGATGCCATCCGTACTGCGGATCATATTATTGATATTGGTCCTGGCGCAGGGGTTCATGGCGGTAATGTAGTTGCAGAGGGGACCTATGAAGATATCATCAATAACCCTGAATCTTTAACCGGGCAGTACTTAAAGGGCACCAAGGAAATCGCGATTCCCAAAAAACGTACCCCTGTTGATAAAGATAAGCAACTGATACTCAGTGGCGCTTCGGGCAACAACCTCAAAACGGTCGATCTTACCATCCCATGTGGTTTGTTTACTTGTGTGACCGGCGTATCAGGATCAGGCAAGTCAACACTTATCAATGACACCTTCTTTAAGATCGCGCACCGTGAACTTAACGGAGCAACCACCAGCAACCCTAGCCCTTACGACTCCATCAATGGCTTAGAGCACTTTGATAAGGTCATCGATATCGATCAAAGCCCAATCGGACGTACGCCAAGATCAAACCCTGCTACTTACACAGGTATCTTCACGCCAATACGAGAGCTATTTGCCGGTACGCAAGAGTCACGCTCTCGCGGCTATAAACCGGGTCGCTTTAGTTTTAACGTGAGAGGCGGTCGCTGTGAAGCGTGTCAGGGTGATGGCGTTATTAAGGTAGAGATGCACTTCCTACCGGATGTGTATGTGCCATGTGATTCTTGTAAAGGCAAGCGATACAACCGTGAGACCCTTGAGGTGAAATACAAGGGTAAATCTATCGATGAAGTATTGAACATGACCGTTGAAGACGCTCATGCCTTCTTTGAACCCGTGCCTGTTATTGCGCGCAAGCTAAAGACCTTGATTGATGTTGGCCTTTCGTATATCCGCCTAGGTCAAGCAGCTACCACTCTATCTGGTGGTGAGGCACAGCGCGTTAAGTTAGCGAGAGAGCTGTCGAAACGCGATACCGGTAAAACCCTGTATATTCTTGATGAGCCTACCACTGGCCTTCATTTTCATGATATACAACAGTTACTTACTGTATTGCATCGCCTTCGCGATCACGGCAACACCGTTGTAGTGATAGAGCATAACCTTGATGTGATTAAAACTGCAGATTGGATCGTCGATCTTGGCCCAGAGGGTGGACAAGGTGGTGGTGAGATTGTCGCTACCGGAACACCAGAGCAAGTTGCTAAAGTAAAAGGCTCGCATACCGCTCACTTCTTAAAGCCGATGCTTAAATAGAACAAAGGATACAATTCATGGCAACCCTGTTAACCACAGGTACACAACTTGAAGTAAAGGCTCCCAAAGTACCGTTTAACAGGCGTTTTCTACTGTTTATCGGGATAACCTTCCTGATAGCCACTCACTTCTTCTCCCCCAACCCTGGGGGAGCAGGACTTGCGCTTTCATTTAACCCTCCAGTGTGGGGATTTTTGAGCATAGCGCTAGGTATTGCCGTATATCAAATGGCGAGCAACCGTGTCATAAAATACTCAAAGATGACGGTTGTGTTGTTTATCAGCTGCCTGTTGATGACACTGCCCATCGTATTACCCAATGCCAGTGTTGCCATTGCTCTACCAAGGCTCACCGGCTTATGGGCAGGCTTTGTTCTTTTCTTAGCTTTTCAGCAGTTTCGATTTAGTAATGAAGAAAAGCAGCGATTGTTGTGGTTTATTTTATTCTCCGTCGCTATTGAAGCCGTATTTGGCTGGGTTCAGTACACTCTATTATCTGAGGGAAACCCCTTTGGTTACAATACGGTAAACAACCGACCTTACGGCATTTTCCAGCAGCCCAATGTAATGGCGAGCTTTCTAGCGACAGGTCTAGCTTTGTCTGGCTATCTTCTCGCACGGCAGCCTCACGATAAGTATCTAAGCTGGCGACAAAAAATCGTCTTTCTTTATGCGATTCCCCTAATCACCATTCCATTACTGGTTGTTCTTGCGTCCAGAACAGGATGGCTAGGAGCGGTAATTGCAACGGCAATGGTGGCTCCTTATCTGTATCGCTTTGCGTTAAAGTCACGGGCCATTATCTGGTCTGCCTGCCTAGTTGCAGGTCTCGCCATTGGCGTAGGCATGACCTTTATCGGCGACAATCAATCATTAGTGGGTGATAAAGCCGACTTGGAGAGTCCTCGAGCCTATACCTTCCCGCAAGGGCTAGACATGATGATAGAGCGACCATTGTCAGGTTATGGCTATGGTAACTTTGAGTCAGCCTATATGCTGTATACGGCTAGACAGCACCAGCTTAATCCTGATTATCCTGCTGGACTTCCATCAATGGATCATCCTCACAATGAGTTACTCATGTGGGGAATTGAAGGAGGAATGATTCCACTGGTTGGGATATTTCTTGCGATGGGATTTGTACTGTATCGCTTGTATATGGCGAGAAAAGGCACGCGCATTGGCATATTGTCATTGTTTATCCCCATCGTATTGCACACCCAATTGGAATACCCCTTTTATCATTCAGCTATCCACTGGGTTTCTTTTATTGTGCTTTTATATTGGGTTGATCAGCGCACCGCGCGCTACAGACAATTCAACTTTGGGAAGCTAAGCAAGGTTGGGTTGCGCCTTTCTAGCCTGCTATTACCGATACTCACTTGTGTCTACATGCTCACAGCACTGCACACCAATCAAGTATTAACGGATTTCGAGCGCTCTAAGCCAAAGAACCCAGGTATCTTAGATAGGGTGACTAACCCAATCGCATGGAAGGATCGCTATGAATGGGACATTCACAGCACACTACTGAATATTGGTATAGCCACCAACGAAAAGGCGCATGTTCAAGCTTACGTGGATTGGTCTCTACCTTTCATACAGGACAAGCCTCGCCCAGCCTTGTATAAGAATTTGATACTCGCGTATCAAGCGCTAGACCAACAGCAGATGGCTAGCGCTATTCGAAGTGAAGCGGTGTTTTTATTTCCGAAGGTCGACTTTAGCTCTGTGTCCTTGAAGCGAGTTAAAGTCAGCCAAGCCAATCAAAGCAACACTAATGGCTAGGTAGATTTAAGCTAGAACCTCTTTCAGTGCCTGCAAGCAAAGTGCGACATTTTCCTTGCGGGCACCGTATCCCATCAAACCAATACGCCACGCTTTTCCAGCGAGATCCCCGAGCCCTGCACCTATCTCTAGATTGTATTCATTGAGCAAGCGCTGGCGCACTAACGCCTCATCAATTCCAGTGGGTACATACACGGCATTCAACTGTGGCAATCGATATTCCTCGTCCACAACAAAGCTCATACCCAAGTCAGTTAAGCCCTCTTTCAAACGTTGATGGGTATCGGCGTGACGTTTCCAAGCCTGCTCAAGCCCTTCTTCTTTGAGTATTAATAGTGACTCATGCAGGGCATAAAGACTGTTTACTGGCGCGGTATGATGATAAGCACGTTTGCCTTCACCACTCCAGTAGCCAAGCACCAAGCTTTGGTCCAAGAACCAACTTTGAACGGGGTGTTGTCTAGCTTCAATCTTGGCAATGGCTCGACTAGAGAAAGTCAGTGGCGATAATCCAGGGGTACAGGATAGGCATTTTTGACTCCCTGAATACACCGCATCCAGTTGCCATTCATCCACCATTAGTGGCACGCCACCTAGCGAGGTCACCGCATCGACAATCACCAGCATGTCTTTACTTCGTGCAATCGTAGACAAAGCCTCTGCATCACTTAGGGCACCTGTCGAGGTTTCGGCATGCACAAAGGCAACCGCGATTGCATCTGAGTGTTCTTCTACCGCGCTTTGTAGCTTTTGTGCTGATACAGGGCTTCCCCACTCATCATCAACCACAATCGCAACGCCTCCGCAGCGCTCTACATTCTGTCGCATACGCTCGCCGAACACGCCATTACGACACACAATCACTTTTTCTCCAGGCTCTATAAGGTTTACAAAGCAGGCTTCCATTCCAGCACTACCCGGTGCGGACAAGGCAATAGTGAATTCATTTTCTGTTTGAAATGCGTATTTTAGCAGTGATTTTAGCTCATCCATCATCTGAATAAACAGTGGATCTAAATGCCCTATGGTTGGGCGGGAAAGCGCTTGTAAAACCTGCGGGGAAATATCAGAAGGACCAGGGCCCATCAGTGTACGATGCGGGGGAATGAAGCTGCGCATAGTTAAACCTTATTCAAGGGAAAGTGCGTATAGCTTATTGCATCACTAAAAGAGCCTCAACGAGCAATGCGTAGAAGTATGCGGTAGGTAAAAAAGTGACGATTTGTATTCAAGCCATTGACATAATTTCGCCAAACCAGTTCAATGAAGACAAAGAGTGGATGACCAATGCAATGCGATAAGGACAAGCTCTTCTCATTTTATGCGGGGTAACTGCTTCGCATTTTATACTCACCTCTATTAGCGAGAGTGAGTATTTGCACATTTAAAGGATTAATGGAGAGACGCTGTGAGCGCAATCAACGTCGCCAAATTTGGCGGCACAAGTGTAGCAAATTTTGAGGCGATGAGCCGATGTGCGGCCATCGTAGAGAACAACCCAAAAACCAAGCTCGTTGTCATCAGTGCCTGCTCAGGCGTGACCAACGTATTGGTCGAGCTTGCCAATGGCATCGCCGATAAAGGTAAACGTGAGCAACTTCTGCAGCAATTGGTTGATATTCACTTCAGTATCATCAATCAGTTAAAGCACCCCGAAGTCATCAATGATGCGATCAACGAGATTCTAACAAAGGTTTCTCAGTGTGCCGAGAAAGCCGCCAGCGAGACTAGCGAGCAATTGACTGACCAATTAGTCTCTTGTGGAGAGCTAATGTCGACACACATCCTTTGCCAGCTAATGAGTGAGCGCGGACATAAAACCGAGCGCTTCGATATTCGCACTGTGATGAAAACAACATCAGTATTTGGAAATGCAGAGCCGTTACTGGACGAGATCGGCATTGCTGCACAAGCTCACCTAGTGCCATTGTTTAAAGACTCTATTGTCATTACCCAAGGATTTATCGGCTCAGATCTTAATAACAAAACAACAACACTAGGTCGTGGTGGTAGTGATTATAGCGCCGCCTTAATTGCCGAGGCGATCTCAGCGTCTGGCCTAGAAATTTGGACGGATGTACCGGGCATTTACACCACAGACCCGCGCATCGCGCCACCAGCACAACCCATCAAAGAGATCAGCTTCAGTGAAGCCTCTGAGATGGCAAACTTTGGTGCTAAGATCCTGCACCCTTCAACGTTAGTACCTGCATTGCGACACAAAATTCCCGTATTTGTTGGGTCCTCTAAGGAACCAGAACGTGGCGGTACTTGGGTAAAACAAGAAGTTGAAAGTGCACCTTTATTTAGAGCCGTCACCCTGAGAGGCAATCAAACACTGATTACTCTTAAGAGCCTTAATATGTTCCAAGCCAGTGGATTTTTGGCAAAGGTATTTACCATCTTGGCTCGTCATAAGGTATCGGTAGATCTGATTACCACCTCAGAGATCAGCGTATCACTGACGTTAGATCGCACGAATACTCAAGGTGGCGCTCCGCAACTGCCTGTTGCTGCTCAACAAGAACTGGAAGAACTCTGCTCAGTTGTCGTAGAGCAGAACCTAAGCTTGGTTGCGCTTATCGGCAACAACATGGGACAAGCTAAGGGCACAGCAAAGCAGATATTTGGTACCCTTGAAGACCACAATCTACGAATGATTTGCTATGGTGCAAGTAACCATAATCTGTGTTTCTTATTGCATGAATCATCAGCAAGACACGCCGTGCAGCAGCTTCATCGACAGCTCTTTGAAAGCTAAAATTAGCTAACAAATATCGATAAAAAAGAAGGGGCTAAATAGCCCCTTCTTTATTTTTGTTGTTAACCGTTCAAGTTAGGCCCTAGCCACTTTTCAGCCTCAGTCCAATCCCAACCTTTACGCTCTGCGTAGTCTTTAGCTTGGTCTTCTTGGATCTGTGCAATAGCGAAATAACGGCAATCAGGGTGAGAGAAATACCAACCAGAGACCGACGCACCAGGCCACATTGCGTAGCTCGTAGTAAGCGACATTCCAATGGTTTCCTCAACTTGCATCAAGTCCCATATAGCCTGTTTTTCAGTATGCTCAGGACACGCAGGGTAGCCTGGCGCTGGGCGTATACCTTGATACTTCTCGCGGATGAGGTCATCGTTACCCAATTGCTCATCAGGGGCATATCCCCAGATATCCTTACGCACTTGCTGATGAAGGTACTCGGCAAAGGCTTCAGCCAAGCGATCGGCTACCGCCTGGATCATAATCGCGTTGTAATCATCACCTTCCGCTTTGTAGTTGTCAGCAATCTCACGCTCACCAATACCACCCGTTACGGCAAATCCGCCAACCCAATCTTTAACACCGCTATCTTTAGGTGCAATGTAATCGCTCAAGCAGTAATTGAAGCCTTTCGGCTTTTTGGTTTGCTGACGAAGGTTGAATAACGTCTTAGCCACAACCGTACGTGACTCGTCGGTATACACCTCGATATCATCACCCACACTGTTGGCTGGGAACATCTGGCACATACCGTTTGCCTTGATGATACCGTCCGCTTCTATCATATCGAGCAAATCGTTGGCATCCTTATACAAACGCTTCGCTTCCTCGCCCACTTCTTCATGCTTTAGGATAGCGGGGTATTTACCCATTAGGCTCCAAGTCATAAAGAATGGGGTCCAGTCAATATAATCACGCAGTACCGATACGCTCATATCTTTGACCACCACTGGTTCAAGCTGCTTTGGTTGTGGCGGAGTGTAAGACTCCCAATCAATAGCCACTTTATTCTCACGTGCCTTCTCTAGAGTCACTGGTGCTGTCTTTGGTCGCTTTCTAGCGTGCTGGTCACGAACGCGTTCATAGTCGAGATCTAGCTTCTCAATAAAGCCTGGTTTTTGCTCATTAGAGAGCAGTGCCGAACATACGCCTACCGCACGAGAGGCGTTGTTTACATATACGACTGGCTCTGAGTAGTTTTGCTCTATCTTCACCGCTGTATGAGCTTTAGAGGTGGTTGCACCGCCAATCAGTAGTGGAAGATCAAACCCTTGACGCTCCATTTCTTTCGCAACGTGTACCATTTCATCCAAAGATGGGGTTATCAATCCTGACAAGCCAATGATATCGACGTTCTCTTCTTTTGCGACTTTGAGGATCTTCTCACAAGGCACCATCACACCCAGATCGATGATTTCGTAGTTATTACACTGCAGAACCACACCCACGATATTCTTACCGATATCGTGCACATCGCCTTTTACTGTCGCCAACAATATCTTACCGTTGGTTTGACCCACTTCTTTTAGAGCGTCAATGTAAGGTTCAAGGTGACCGACTGCTTGTTTCATGACTCGAGCAGATTTTACTACCTGAGGTAAGAACATCTTACCCTCACCAAACAAGTCGCCCACTACGTTCATACCATCCATCAACGGCCCTTCAATGACCTCCAGAGGTTTAGACGCATTCAAACGAGCTTCTTCAGTATCTTCGATAATAAACTCAGTAATACCTTTCACAAGGGCATGTTCCAAGCGTTTTTCTACTGGCCAACCGCGCCATTCAAGCGCAGCTCCATCATCTTGGGCACCTACACCGTTTTCACGATATTCACCAGCAATGTCCAGCAAACGTTCAGTGGCATCATCTCTGCGGTTCAGAACCACATCTTCCACCGCTTCTCGCAGTTTGTCAGGTACGTTGTCATAAACTTCTAGTTGACCCGCATTCACGATGCCCATATCCATACCATTTTTAAAGCAGTGGTATAGGAATACAGCATGTATAGCTTCACGAACGTAGTTGTTGCCGCGGAATGAGAAAGAAACGTTAGATACACCACCCGACACCATTGCATGTGGTAGGTCGCGTTTGATATCCGCTACTGCATTGATGAAGTCGACGGCGTAGTTATTGTGTTCATCAATACCCGTCGCGACGGCAAAGATGTTTGGATCAAAAATGATATCTTCAGCAGGGAAGCCAACCTCATCGACAAGGATGTTGTAGGCATTGGTACAGATCTCAATCTTGCGCTCACGAGTGTCTGCCTGGCCCTGTTCATCAAACGCCATAACAATCACAGCCGCACCATAACGACGAATTAGCTTAGCTTGCTCGATAAACTTCTCTTTCCCCTCTTTCAAAGAGATTGAGTTAACGATGCCTTTGCCTTGAATGCACTTAAGACCCGCTTCAATGACTTCCCATTTAGAGGAGTCCACCATAACCGGCACTTTCGATATATCAGGCTCGGAGGCACAAAGATTGAGGAAACGAACCATACATGCCTCAGCATCTAGCATCCCTTCATCCATGTTAATATCGATGATTTGAGCGCCGTTTTCTACTTGCTGACGTGCAACGTCCAGAGCTTCTTCATAGAGCTCTTCTTTGATTAATCGTTTAAAGCGAGCAGACCCAGTGACGTTAGTACGCTCGCCCACATTCAAAAATAGAGTTTCTTTAGAAATAGCGAGAGGTTCTAAGCCAGATAAGCGACACGCCGCTTTTATTTCTGGTCGTTGACGTGGTCGAGCATTTGCAACAGCTTCAGCCATCGCCTTAATATGTTCCGGTGTCGTACCACAACACCCCCCCACCAAGTTCAAGAAACCTGACTCTGCCCACTCTTTAATATGCTCAGCCATGTCTTCTGGAGATAGGTCATACTCACCAAACGCATTGGGTAGACCGGCATTTGGGTGAACAGAGACGAAGGTTTCAGAAATACGCGATAACTCATCCACATAAGGGCGTAATTCGTCAGGACCCAAAGCACAGTTCAGACCGAAAGAGATGGGGTTCACGTGTCTTAAAGAGTTATAGAAAGCTTCTGTCGTTTGACCAGACAAGGTACGGCCTGATGCATCGGTAATGGTTCCCGAGATCATGACGGGCAGCGTGTAGCCTAGCTCATCAAAAACAGTATCAACAGCAAATGCACATGCCTTCGCATTCAAGGTATCAAAGATGGTTTCAATGAGAATAAGGTCTGAACCACCTTTTATAAGGGCAAGGGTGGATTCTTTGTATGCCTCGACTAACTCATCAAAGCTAACGTTTCGAAACCCAGGGTCATTAACGTCAGGAGAAATAGAACAGGTACGGTTTGTTGGGCCGAGAACGCCAGCAACATAACGTGGTCTATCGGGAGTCTTTGCTGTCCATTCATCTGCCGCTTCTCTGGCAAGCTTTGCCGCAGCAAAGTTAATCTCTTCGCTAAGATCCTCCATCTCATAATCCGCCATCGCTATGGTGGTTGAGTTAAAGGTATTGGTTTCTAGGATGTCAGCACCAGCTTCCAAATAATCACTATGAAGCTTTTTGATGAGTTGAGGCTGGGTAAGGACAAGAAGGTCATTATTCCCTTTCAGGTCACAATGCCAATCGGCAAAACGACCACCTCGATAATCCGCTTCTTCTAGTTTTTGATTTTGAATCATGGTGCCCATACCACCATCTATCAAAAGAATGCGGTTCTTTAATTGGGCTTCTAATTGTGCTCTCATTCTGCGTCCTGCTCAGGTGTGGCATTTCCAACTTATACCCAACATCCTATCACAGTAAAATTAGATTTCTAGACGTCTAAACCATGGTAATTTTCGCTATGATGCTATCTAAGGTATAACTATATTTGATCTAGTTAACATTTTGTCTCACAGTGTTGAGGCTATTCAAACTTAGGAGAAAGGAATGGAAGCCTACCATACGCTGTGCTTTCTAGCTGCCGGGGCAGCGCTCATCGCATTAATCAACAGTAAAATCGGCAAAATGCAGACCACCATTGCGATTACAGCCGGTGCCATGTTGCTATCGTTAGCGATTATTATCGCAGGTCAAGCAGGCTGGTTTAAGCTATCTCATGTCGCCAGCGAGACCATCGCATCGATTAACTTTGAAGATTTTTTGCTTAAGGGAATCTTAGGGTTTCTATTATTTGCAGGTGGACTTGGCATCAAGCTGGATCACCTTAAAGACCAGAAATGGGAGATTACAGCGCTAGCATTAGGTGCAACCCTGTTCTCTACTTTCTTCATCGGTTTTGTGCTATTTGGCATCTGTTCGTTAATCGGCTTCAATCTAGACCTGATTTATTGCCTATTATTTGGCGCATTAATATCACCTACCGATCCCATTGCAGTATTAGCTATTGTAAAGAAATTAGATGCTCCACCACGCATTTCTACTCAAATTGAAGGGGAATCCCTGTTCAATGACGGCTTTGGTTTGGTTATCTTTGTAACCCTATTTACCATCGCCTTTGGTACTGAAGCCCCTACCGTTGGTTCAGTGTCAGCACTGTTCTTCCAAGAAGCTATTGGTGGTATCGCCTACGGCTTTGTTCTCGGTCTAATCTTTCACTGGTTAATATGCACCACTGAAGATCATTCCATGGAGATGTTGCTGACCATTCTGATCCCTTCAACAGGCTATGCCGTTGCAGAGCTGCTAGAGGTATCAGGGCCACTCTCGATGGTGGTATCGGGCATCATTATTGGTAACTGGACACGCAAGACTGGATTTTCAGAATCAGGATTTAAGAATTTAGACCATTTCTGGGAATTGATTGACGAGTTCCTGAATGCGGTATTGTTCCTGCTCATTGGTATGTCGATGCTGTTGTTCGAGTTCCATCACGAAGACTGGATCATGATGGTGATAGCAGTACCGCTAGTACTTCTGTCTCGCTACCTTAGCATCAGAATCAATTATGTTGGTTTCAATCGATTTAGATACTACAACCCTATGTCTGTGAAAATACTCACATGGGGCGGGCTCCGAGGAGGCCTAGCATTAGCTATGGCTCTGTCTATCCCGGCTGGGATCATGGTGATTCCTGAAAAGAATATCGATGTGAAAGAGATCATCATGGTCATGACCTATTCTGTGGTCATGTTCTCTATCTTGGTACAGGGGATGACTATCACTCCAATGATAGAAAAAGCGAAGCAACTAGAACCCTCAAGTGAATCAGAGCAAGAGTAACCTTCTATAAACAGAAAAGGCATGCCAATGGCATGCCTTTTTTATATCAAGCGAATGACAAACTACTCTTCTGTAGTGAAGTTAGCTTCAGAAAACTTATCCAAATCGTATGGGGTTTGTTGGTAAACACAGTAATTAAGCCAGTTACTAAACAATAGGTGACCATGACTACGCCATGTTGCCCTAGGGGCATTATCTGGGTTGTTGTCAGGGTAATAGTTAACAGGTATTGCAGGCTCCATCCCTTCAGCTAAATCTCGCACGTACTCAGTATGAAGAGTCTTTGACTCGTACTCAGGGTGTCCAGTCACGAATACATTTCGCTTATCTTTGGTAGAAGCAAGATAAACCCCAGCGGTATCTGATGTTGCTAAGATATCAAGATCCGTATGCTCAGATAAATACTCTGGAGAAAAATCCGCATAACGTGAATGAGGAGCTAGGAAGGTATCATCAAATCCACGAAGAATCGGATGATGCTGATCCTGTGTAAAATGCTCATAGACACCCGATAGCTTTTCTTTACGAGTACGCTTAGGAAGGTCGTAGAGCAACTTTAAACCAGCTTGAGCGGCCCAACAAACGTAAAGCGTTGACGTCACATGCTCTTTTGCCCAATTCATGATGGACTGCAGGTGCTCCCAATAGATGACATCTTCAAACTGAACTAGGCCGAGTGGCGCACCGGTAATAATGAGTCCATCAAAATTGCGTCCTTTCACCCCTTCAAATTGGCGATAGAAGGTATCTAAATGCTCAGTAGGAGTGTTCTTACTTGGTCGATTATCAATACGAAGCAGTTCAACGTCTACTTGCAACGGACTATTAGAAAGCAAGCGTAGAAATTGCGTTTCAGTCTCAATCTTCTTTGGCATCAGGTTGAGCAATAGGACTCTTAGAGGACGAATCTCTTGCGATGAGGCGCGAGATTCAGACATAACGAAAATCTTCTCTCCTCTTAATACATCAGTCGCAGGTAATTGATCAGGGACTCGAATTGGCACAACTTTTCTCCTTTAAGCATCTAGACGTCCATACGTATGTTGATTCAGACTACTGTATTCACTCGTTTATGTCGAGACTGATATTGTAAACCCATCTTTAATCACGAGACCATTGGAACTCTGGACTCTCTCCTAGTCGTTCGAAGTACGCTGGATGTAATTGTTTAAACTGATCTTTTTTCAACTCAGCTATGTTCCACGGGGTAAAGTCTATCTTGATTGATCTGCCATTAATCTCAATATTCGCTTGTTCTAATGTGTGTTCAGTAGATAAATATCTAAGCTCATTAGAGTCAGTACACGTCAACGTAATCGTTCTTTCTATATCATGATTAACTGCCAATTGAGCTTCAACATCATTATCGCACGAGGTGAAAATGGTCAACTGCAGCACCATGTTGTTATCCATAGTGGTATAGGCTGAGACTTCCATGGCGTGTAAAGGATAGAGCTTACGCAGCAGTAGTTGATGGGTATCTTTGGTACGCGCTATCTGTATACCACTATCTAGTAGAGGAAAGCCTAACCACTGCCAATCATAGCCCCGGTCTTTAACTATCAGCAGTCCGTACAAGCTTCCAAGAGCGCTCATTAGCACTATAGAAATTATGCAGCAAAGTAGTATGAGTAGCTTTTTCATTAACTCAGATCGTCGTTAGCCTTAATATAAAGGTATCACCGATACGGGATAAAAGCAGGAAAGAGAAATTAGGTTAGAAATATAGCTAAAGGAAAAATTATTTTCTACAGGTAAGAAAAAACCTTAGGACGGCTAGCCTGATGCTTGCTTCAATTAATGCTAAAGCTATAGACGAAAAAAAGCCCTAGTCTTTCGGCGCGGACGGCCAGTCTAGGGCTTCTTATTAGTGGCGGAGTGGCCCGGCTTGGGCTTAATCGAACTCGCGCACGAGCGGGGCTCGTTTGCTCGGAGAGCAAAAATCTAATCCAGATAGCAAAAAACCTCAGCCTTTCGTCGCGGACGACGAGTCTGAGGTTTGCTTCAGTTAATGCTAAAGTTATAGACGAAAAAAAGCCCTAGTCTTTCGACTAGGGCTTCTTATTAGTGGCGGAGTGGACGGGACTCGAACCCGCGACCCCCGGCGTGACAGGCCGGTATTCTAACCAACTGAACTACCACTCCGCACCTAATTCTTATCTATTTAAAGTCTTACTAACTGCTTTAAAGCGATGTAATTTAAAGCCTGGCGATGTCCTACTCTCACATGGGGAAACCCCACACTACCATCGGCGCTATTATGTTTCACTTCTGAGTTCGGCATGGAATCAGGTGGGTCCACAATGCTATGGTCGCCAAGCAAATTTTAAAATTCGGAAAGCTATTATTTAAAAGTTATATCACACATTCAAAGTTCTACTTTGAGTCCACAAAACCCCTTGGGTGTTGTATGGTTAAGCCTCACGGGCAATTAGTACAGGTTAGCTCAATGCCTCGCAGCACTTACACACCCTGCCTATCAACGTTCTAGTCTCGAACAACCCTTTAGGACACTTAAAGTGCCAGGGAAGACTCATCTCAGGGCTCGCTTCCCGCTTAGATGCTTTCAGCGGTTATCGATTCCGAACTTAGCTACCGGGCAATGCCATTGGCATGACAACCCGAACACCAGAGGTTCGTCCACTCCGGTCCTCTCGTACTAGGAGCAGCCCCCTTCAATCTTCCAACGCCCACGGCAGATAGGGACCGAACTGTCTCACGACGTTCTAAACCCAGCTCGCGTACCACTTTAAATGGCGAACAGCCATACCCTTGGGACCGACTTCAGCCCCAGGATGTGATGAGCCGACATCGAGGTGCCAAACACCGCCGTCGATATGAACTCTTGGGCGGTATCAGCCTGTTATCCCCGGAGTACCTTTTATCCGTTGAGCGATGGCCCTTCCATTCAGAACCACCGGATCACTATGACCTGCTTTCGCACCTGCTCGAATTGTCATTCTCGCAGTCAAGCGGGCTTATGCCATTGCACTAACCACACGATGTCCAACCGTGTTTAGCCCACCTTCGTGCTCCTCCGTTACTCTTTGGGAGGAGACCGCCCCAGTCAAACTACCCACCAGGCACTGTCCTCATCCCCGATAAGGGGACTAAGTTAGAACATCAACACTACAAGGGTGGTATTTCAAGGACGGCTCCAACGATACTGGCGTACCGTCTTCAAAGCCTCCCACCTATCCTACACATGTAGGGTCAATGTTCAGTGCCAAGCTGTAGTAAAGGTTCACGGGGTCTTTCCGTCTAGCCGCGGGTACACTGCATCTTCACAGCGATTTCAATTTCACTGAGTCTCGGGTGGAGACAGCGTGGCCATCATTACGCCATTCGTGCAGGTCGGAACTTACCCGACAAGGAATTTCGCTACCTTAGGACCGTTATAGTTACGGCCGCCGTTTACCGGGGCTTCGATCAAGAGCTTCGACCGAAGTCTAACCCCATCAATTAACCTTCCGGCACCGGGCAGGCGTCACACCGTATACGTCATCTTACGATTTTGCACAGTGCTGTGTTTTTAATAAACAGTTGCAGCCACCTGGTATCTGCGACTCCTAGTAGCTCCATCCGCAAGGGACTTCACCGCCAAGAGCGTACCTTCTCCCGAAGTTACGGTACCATTTTGCCTAGTTCCTTCACCCGAGTTCTCTCAAGCGCCTTGGTATTCTCTACCCGACCACCTGTGTCGGTTTGGGGTACGATTTCTTATAATCTGAAGCTTAGAGGCTTTTCCTGGAAGCATGGCATCAATGACTTCACTGCACGTAGCAGCTCGACATCGTATCTCAGCGTTAAGAAAGTCCGGATTTACCTAAACTTTCCGCCTACATACTTGAACCTGGACAACCATCGCCAGGCCCACCTAGCCTTCTCCGTCCCCCCATCGCAATTATAAGAAGTACGGGAATATTAACCCGTTTCCCATCGACTACGCCTTTCGGCCTCGCCTTAGGGGTCGACTTACCCTGCCCCGATTAACGTTGGACAGGAACCCTTGGTCTTCCGGCGAGGGGGTTTTTCACCCCCTTTATCGTTACTCATGTCAGCATTCGCACTTCTGATACGTCCAGCAGCCCTTACAGACCACCTTCAACCGCTTACAGAACGCTCCCCTACCCCGCATACAAAAGTATGCAGCCGCAGCTTCGGTGTATAGCTTAGCCCCGTTACATCTTCCGCGCAGGCCGACTCGACCAGTGAGCTATTACGCTTTCTTTAAATGATGGCTGCTTCTAAGCCAACATCCTGGCTGTCTGAGCCTTCCCACATCGTTTCCCACTTAGCTATACTTTGGGACCTTAGCTGGCGGTCTGGGTTGTTTCCCTCTCCACGACGGACGTTAGCACCCGCCGTGTGTCTCCCGGATAGTACTCAATGGTATTCGGAGTTTGCAAAGGGTTGGTAAGTCGGGATGACCCCCTAGCCTTAACAGTGCTCTACCCCCATTGGTATTCGTCCGAGGCGCTACCTAAATAGCTTTCGGGGAGAACCAGCTATCTCCAGGTTTGATTGGCCTTTCACCCCTAGCCACAAGTCATCCGCTAATTTTTCAACATTAGTCGGTTCGGTCCTCCAGTTGATGTTACTCAACCTTCAACCTGCCCATGGCTAGATCACCTGGTTTCGGGTCTAATTCTAGCAACTCGACGCCCAGTTAAGACTCGGTTTCCCTACGGCTCCCCTATACGGTTAACCTTGCTACTAAAATTAAGTCGCTGACCCATTATACAAAAGGTACGCAGTCACGCTTCGAGGCGCTCCTACTGCTTGTACGTACACGGTTTCAGGTTCTATTTCACTCCCCTCACAGGGGTTCTTTTCGCCTTTCCCTCACGGTACTGGTTCACTATCGGTCAGTCAGTAGTATTTAGCCTTGGAGGATGGTCCCCCCATGTTCAAACAGGATATCACGTGTCCCGCCTTACTCGTTTTCACTTAAAATGCGTTGTCGGTTACGGGGCTATCACCCTATACTGCGAGACTTTCCAGACTCTTCACCTGACGCATTAAAAGCTTAAGGGCTAATCCAATTTCGCTCGCCGCTACTTTCGGAATCTCGGTTGATTTCTCTTCCTTCGGGTACTTAGATGTTTCAGTTCCCCGAGTTTGCCTCATTAACCTATGTATTCAGTTAATGATACGTGCTTATGCACGTGGGTTTCCCCATTCAGAAATCCCAGACTCAAATGGTTATTACTACCTAATCTGGGCTTATCGCAAGTTATTACGTCTTTCATCGCCTCTGACTGCCAAGGCATCCACCGTGTACGCTTAGTCACTTAACCATACAACCCCAAAGGGTCTTGCTTAACGCAATGCAGTTGCTACGCTGCAGTATGACGTTTCCAAGGTGCGTTATCTCTTTATTATGAGCGAGATAACATTCGATTTTGCCGGACTCAAATTTGAATGCACTCTGGCAAGAGTACATTCCCAAGAACACTTGAATGTGTGTTGGTACCTACATCCCTCTCTATTTAAAAAGAAGTACATAGGATTTGAGAACTTTTAAATTTGAACAACAATGAAATCACATTGTTGTTCGTCAGCTTTCCAAATTGTTAAAGAGCGAGATTCAAACAAATGAACCATTTTTAAACACACTCGAAAGAGCGCTTAAAGATGGTGGGCGATACCGGGCTCGAACCAGTGACCCCCTCCTTGTAAGGGAGGTGCTCTCCCAACTGAGCTAATCGCCCACATTGTTTGTTATTTGTGTTCACTATAAAGTGAATTCAAACAACTTCCTTTGTGGAAAGGAAATGGTGGGTCGTGCAGGATTCGAACCTGCGACCAATTGATTAAAAGTCAACTGCTCTACCAGCTGAGCTAACGACCCAATGGTATCCCGTAGGGGAGTCGAACCCCTGTTACCGCCGTGAAAGGGCGGTGTCCTAGGCCTCTAGACGAACGGGACACTAGATTTATCTTTACTCCGAAGAGCAAACATAAACTGTTGAAGCACCTTGGGGGGTGCTTCAAAAATCTCTCTTTACTTTCTAAACCATATCAATCTGTGTGGACACTCATCGTGAATAATCATCGTATAAGGAGGTGATCCAGCCCCAGGTTCCCCTAGGGCTACCTTGTTACGACTTCACCCCAGTCATGAACCACAAAGTGGTGAGCGTCCTCCTCGAAAGGTTAAACTACCCACTTCTTTTGCAGCCCACTCCCATGGTGTGACGGGCGGTGTGTACAAGGCCCGGGAACGTATTCACCGTGACATTCTGATTCACGATTACTAGCGATTCCGACTTCATGGAGTCGAGTTGCAGACTCCAATCCGGACTACGACGCACTTTTTGGGATTCGCTCACCATCGCTGGTTGGCTGCCCTCTGTATGCGCCATTGTAGCACGTGTGTAGCCCTACTCGTAAGGGCCATGATGACTTGACGTCGTCCCCACCTTCCTCCGGTTTATCACCGGCAGTCTCCCTGGAGTTCCCACCATTACGTGCTGGCAAACAAGGATAAGGGTTGCGCTCGTTGCGGGACTTAACCCAACATTTCACAACACGAGCTGACGACAGCCATGCAGCACCTGTCTCAGAGTTCCCGAAGGCACCAAAGCATCTCTGCTAAGTTCTCTGGATGTCAAGAGTAGGTAAGGTTCTTCGCGTTGCATCGAATTAAACCACATGCTCCACCGCTTGTGCGGGCCCCCGTCAATTCATTTGAGTTTTAATCTTGCGACCGTACTCCCCAGGCGGTCTACTTAACGCGTTAGCTCCGAAAGCCACGGCTCAAGGCCACAACCTCCAAGTAGACATCGTTTACGGCGTGGACTACCAGGGTATCTAATCCTGTTTGCTCCCCACGCTTTCGCATCTGAGTGTCAGTATCTGTCCAGGGGGCCGCCTTCGCCACTGGTATTCCTTCAGATCTCTACGCATTTCACCGCTACACCTGAAATTCTACCCCCCTCTACAGTACTCTAGCCTGCCAGTTTCAAATGCGGTTCCGAGGTTGAGCCCCGGGCTTTCACATCTGACTTAACAAACCACCTGCATGCGCTTTACGCCCAGTAATTCCGATTAACGCTCGCACCCTCCGTATTACCGCGGCTGCTGGCACGGAGTTAGCCGGTGCTTCTTCTGTCGCTAACGTCAAACACTAAAGCTATTAACTCTAATGCCTTCCTCACGACTGAAAGTACTTTACAACCCGAAGGCCTTCTTCATACACGCGGCATGGCTGCATCAGGCTTGCGCCCATTGTGCAATATTCCCCACTGCTGCCTCCCGTAGGAGTCTGGACCGTGTCTCAGTTCCAGTGTGGCTGATCATCCTCTCAGACCAGCTAGGGATCGTCGCCTTGGTGAGCCATTACCTCACCAACTAGCTAATCCCACCTGGGCATATCCTGAAGCGAGAGGCCCGAAGGTCCCCCTCTTTGGTCCGTAGACGTTATGCGGTATTAGCCATCGTTTCCAATGGTTATCCCCCACATCAGGGCAATTTCCCAGGCATTACTCACCCGTCCGCCGCTCGACGCCCAACAAATCACCCGAAGGGTCAATGTTGTCGTTTCCGCTCGACTTGCATGTGTTAGGCCTGCCGCCAGCGTTCAATCTGAGCCATGATCAAACTCTTCAATTAAAGTTTTGTTGAAGCTTTCGCTTCGGCTCAATGAATACTGACTTCAAAACTGTTCCTTACTCGAAAGTAAGAAGTAATTTTAAAGCTATTATCGTTCCAACAGAACGATAATGAATTGACTGTGCCAATGACTAAAAGTCATCGTTTTGGTCACTCAGTTCATTGATAAATCTTTTCGATTATCATCAACGAGTGCCCACACAGATTGATAGGTTTAAATTGTTAAAGAGCGCTGCTTTGAATGCCTTAGCACTTAAGCAGGACGCGTATAATACGCGACTGACTGTTAAAGTCAACATAAAACTCTAAATAAATTAGAACTTTATGGTGACTCGCTTCATTAGAAGCAAGTCTAAAATCAAAGCCTGGCGATGTCCTACTCTCACATGGGGAAACCCCACACTACCATCGGCGCTATTATGTTTCACTTCTGAGTTCGGCATGGAATCAGGTGGGTCCACAATGCTATGGTCGCCAAGCAAATTTTAAAATTCGGAAAGCTATATTTAAAAGTTTGTATCACACATTCAAAGTTCTACTTTGAGTCCACAAAACCCCTTGGGTGTTGTATGGTTAAGCCTCACGGGCAATTAGTACAGGTTAGCTCAATGCCTCGCAGCACTTACACACCCTGCCTATCAACGTTCTAGTCTCGAACAACCCTTTAGGACACTTAAAGTGCCAGGGAAGACTCATCTCAGGGCTCGCTTCCCGCTTAGATGCTTTCAGCGGTTATCGATTCCGAACTTAGCTACCGGGCAATGCCATTGGCATGACAACCCGAACACCAGAGGTTCGTCCACTCCGGTCCTCTCGTACTAGGAGCAGCCCCCTTCAATCTTCCAACGCCCACGGCAGATAGGGACCGAACTGTCTCACGACGTTCTAAACCCAGCTCGCGTACCACTTTAAATGGCGAACAGCCATACCCTTGGGACCGACTTCAGCCCCAGGATGTGATGAGCCGACATCGAGGTGCCAAACACCGCCGTCGATATGAACTCTTGGGCGGTATCAGCCTGTTATCCCCGGAGTACCTTTTATCCGTTGAGCGATGGCCCTTCCATTCAGAACCACCGGATCACTATGACCTGCTTTCGCACCTGCTCGAATTGTCATTCTCGCAGTCAAGCGGGCTTATGCCATTGCACTAACCACACGATGTCCAACCGTGTTTAGCCCACCTTCGTGCTCCTCCGTTACTCTTTGGGAGGAGACCGCCCCAGTCAAACTACCCACCAGGCACTGTCCTCATCCCCGATAAGGGGACTAAGTTAGAACATCAACACTACAAGGGTGGTATTTCAAGGACGGCTCCAACGATACTGGCGTACCGTCTTCAAAGCCTCCCACCTATCCTACACATGTAGGGTCAATGTTCAGTGCCAAGCTGTAGTAAAGGTTCACGGGGTCTTTCCGTCTAGCCGCGGGTACACTGCATCTTCACAGCGATTTCAATTTCACTGAGTCTCGGGTGGAGACAGCGTGGCCATCATTACGCCATTCGTGCAGGTCGGAACTTACCCGACAAGGAATTTCGCTACCTTAGGACCGTTATAGTTACGGCCGCCGTTTACCGGGGCTTCGATCAAGAGCTTCGACCGAAGTCTAACCCCATCAATTAACCTTCCGGCACCGGGCAGGCGTCACACCGTATACGTCATCTTACGATTTTGCACAGTGCTGTGTTTTTAATAAACAGTTGCAGCCACCTGGTATCTGCGACTCCTAGTAGCTCCATCCGCAAGGGACTTCACCGCCAAGAGCGTACCTTCTCCCGAAGTTACGGTACCATTTTGCCTAGTTCCTTCACCCGAGTTCTCTCAAGCGCCTTGGTATTCTCTACCCGACCACCTGTGTCGGTTTGGGGTACGATTTCTTATAATCTGAAGCTTAGAGGCTTTTCCTGGAAGCATGGCATCAATGACTTCACTGCACGTAGCAGCTCGACATCGTATCTCAGCGTTAAGAAAGTCCGGATTTACCTAAACTTTCCGCCTACATACTTGAACCTGGACAACCATCGCCAGGCCCACCTAGCCTTCTCCGTCCCCCCATCGCAATTATAAGAAGTACGGGAATATTAACCCGTTTCCCATCGACTACGCCTTTCGGCCTCGCCTTAGGGGTCGACTTACCCTGCCCCGATTAACGTTGGACAGGAACCCTTGGTCTTCCGGCGAGGGGGTTTTTCACCCCCTTTATCGTTACTCATGTCAGCATTCGCACTTCTGATACGTCCAGCAGCCCTTACAGACCACCTTCAACCGCTTACAGAACGCTCCCCTACCCCGCATACAAAAGTATGCAGCCGCAGCTTCGGTGTATAGCTTAGCCCCGTTACATCTTCCGCGCAGGCCGACTCGACCAGTGAGCTATTACGCTTTCTTTAAATGATGGCTGCTTCTAAGCCAACATCCTGGCTGTCTGAGCCTTCCCACATCGTTTCCCACTTAGCTATACTTTGGGACCTTAGCTGGCGGTCTGGGTTGTTTCCCTCTCCACGACGGACGTTAGCACCCGCCGTGTGTCTCCCGGATAGTACTCAATGGTATTCGGAGTTTGCAAAGGGTTGGTAAGTCGGGATGACCCCCTAGCCTTAACAGTGCTCTACCCCCATTGGTATTCGTCCGAGGCGCTACCTAAATAGCTTTCGGGGAGAACCAGCTATCTCCAGGTTTGATTGGCCTTTCACCCCTAGCCACAAGTCATCCGCTAATTTTTCAACATTAGTCGGTTCGGTCCTCCAGTTGATGTTACTCAACCTTCAACCTGCCCATGGCTAGATCACCTGGTTTCGGGTCTAATTCTAGCAACTCGACGCCCAGTTAAGACTCGGTTTCCCTACGGCTCCCCTATACGGTTAACCTTGCTACTAAAATTAAGTCGCTGACCCATTATACAAAAGGTACGCAGTCACGCTTCGAGGCGCTCCTACTGCTTGTACGTACACGGTTTCAGGTTCTATTTCACTCCCCTCACAGGGGTTCTTTTCGCCTTTCCCTCACGGTACTGGTTCACTATCGGTCAGTCAGTAGTATTTAGCCTTGGAGGATGGTCCCCCCATGTTCAAACAGGATATCACGTGTCCCGCCTTACTCGTTTTCACTTAAAATGCGTTGTCGGTTACGGGGCTATCACCCTATACTGCGAGACTTTCCAGACTCTTCACCTGACGCATTAAAAGCTTAAGGGCTAATCCAATTTCGCTCGCCGCTACTTTCGGAATCTCGGTTGATTTCTCTTCCTTCGGGTACTTAGATGTTTCAGTTCCCCGAGTTTGCCTCATTAACCTATGTATTCAGTTAATGATACGTGCTTATGCACGTGGGTTTCCCCATTCAGAAATCCCAGACTCAAATGGTTATTACTACCTAATCTGGGCTTATCGCAAGTTATTACGTCTTTCATCGCCTCTGACTGCCAAGGCATCCACCGTGTACGCTTAGTCACTTAACCATACAACCCCAAAGGGTCTTGCTTAACGCAATGCAGTTGCTACGCTGCAGTATGACGTTTCCAAGGTGCGTTATCTCTTTATTATGAGCGAGATAACATTCGATTTTGCCGGACTCAAATTTGAATGCACTCTGGCAAGAGTACATTCCCAAGAACACTTGAATGTGTGTTGGTACCTAAATCAATAAAGACTTAGGATTTGAGAACTTTTAAATTTGAACAACAATGAAATCACATTGTTGTTCGTCAGCTTTCCAAATTGTTAAAGAGCATGAATTTCTAAGCAATAAAGCTTTCGAAACCATTTTTAAAGACACTTAATTCTTAATTTAATAAGAAGTGCACTTAAAGATGGTGGAGCTATGCGGGATCGAACCGCAGACCTCCTGCGTGCAAGGCAGGCGCTCTCCCAGCTGAGCTATAGCCCCATCTGTAGATTCGATAACATCAGCGTTCTGAGTTAATCTTTTTGAGAGCAAGGAAACTAGTAAGGCCGCATACATCAGTATGCAACGCGCTAGTTGACGCCGCTATCAGAAAGATTGGTGGGTCTGAGTGGACTTGAACCACCGACCTCCCGCTTATCAGGCGAGCGCTCTAACCAGCTGAGCTACAGACCCATTTCTGCTGCGCATTTTTCCTTACTTCCACGTCAGGGCTGCGACTCTTCAGTCAGTCACATACTAATGTATGCTCCTTCCTTCATCGCTGGCCTTCCTTGAATTAAGAAAAACTGCTTTGCATAAATAATCTCAATGAACTTGAGTTATCTTTCTCTTTTCTAAACCATATCAATCTGTGTGGACACTCATCGTGAATAATCATCGTATAAGGAGGTGATCCAGCCCCAGGTTCCCCTAGGGCTACCTTGTTACGACTTCACCCCAGTCATGAACCACAAAGTGGTGAGCGTCCTCCTCGAAAGGTTAAACTACCCACTTCTTTTGCAGCCCACTCCCATGGTGTGACGGGCGGTGTGTACAAGGCCCGGGAACGTATTCACCGTGACATTCTGATTCACGATTACTAGCGATTCCGACTTCATGGAGTCGAGTTGCAGACTCCAATCCGGACTACGACGCACTTTTTGGGATTCGCTCACCATCGCTGGTTGGCTGCCCTCTGTATGCGCCATTGTAGCACGTGTGTAGCCCTACTCGTAAGGGCCATGATGACTTGACGTCGTCCCCACCTTCCTCCGGTTTATCACCGGCAGTCTCCCTGGAGTTCCCACCATTACGTGCTGGCAAACAAGGATAAGGGTTGCGCTCGTTGCGGGACTTAACCCAACATTTCACAACACGAGCTGACGACAGCCATGCAGCACCTGTCTCAGAGTTCCCGAAGGCACCAAAGCATCTCTGCTAAGTTCTCTGGATGTCAAGAGTAGGTAAGGTTCTTCGCGTTGCATCGAATTAAACCACATGCTCCACCGCTTGTGCGGGCCCCCGTCAATTCATTTGAGTTTTAATCTTGCGACCGTACTCCCCAGGCGGTCTACTTAACGCGTTAGCTCCGAAAGCCACGGCTCAAGGCCACAACCTCCAAGTAGACATCGTTTACGGCGTGGACTACCAGGGTATCTAATCCTGTTTGCTCCCCACGCTTTCGCATCTGAGTGTCAGTATCTGTCCAGGGGGCCGCCTTCGCCACTGGTATTCCTTCAGATCTCTACGCATTTCACCGCTACACCTGAAATTCTACCCCCCTCTACAGTACTCTAGCCTGCCAGTTTCAAATGCGGTTCCGAGGTTGAGCCCCGGGCTTTCACATCTGACTTAACAAACCACCTGCATGCGCTTTACGCCCAGTAATTCCGATTAACGCTCGCACCCTCCGTATTACCGCGGCTGCTGGCACGGAGTTAGCCGGTGCTTCTTCTGTCGCTAACGTCAAACACTAAAGCTATTAACTCTAATGCCTTCCTCACGACTGAAAGTACTTTACAACCCGAAGGCCTTCTTCATACACGCGGCATGGCTGCATCAGGCTTGCGCCCATTGTGCAATATTCCCCACTGCTGCCTCCCGTAGGAGTCTGGACCGTGTCTCAGTTCCAGTGTGGCTGATCATCCTCTCAGACCAGCTAGGGATCGTCGCCTTGGTGAGCCATTACCTCACCAACTAGCTAATCCCACCTGGGCATATCCTGAAGCGAGAGGCCCGAAGGTCCCCCTCTTTGGTCCGTAGACGTTATGCGGTATTAGCCATCGTTTCCAATGGTTATCCCCCACATCAGGGCAATTTCCCAGGCATTACTCACCCGTCCGCCGCTCGACGCCCAACAAATCACCCGAAGGGTCAATGTTGTCGTTTCCGCTCGACTTGCATGTGTTAGGCCTGCCGCCAGCGTTCAATCTGAGCCATGATCAAACTCTTCAATTAAAGTTTTGTTGAAGCTTACGCTTCGGCTCAATGAATACTGACTTCAAAACTGTTCCTTACTCGAAAGTAAGAAGTAATTTTAAAGCTATTATCGTTCCAACAGAACGATAATGAATTGACTGTGCCAATGACTAAAAGTCATCGTTTTGGTCACTCAGTTCATTGATAAATCTTTTCGATTATCATCAACGAGTGCCCACACAGATTGATAGGTTTAAATTGTTAAAGAGCGCTGCTTTGAATGCCTTAGCACTTAAGCAGGACGCGTATAATACGCGACTGACTGTTAAAGTCAACATAAAACTCTAAATAAATTAGAACTTTATGGTGACTCGCTTCATTAGAAGCAAGTCTAAAATCAAAGCCTGGCGATGTCCTACTCTCACATGGGGAAACCCCACACTACCATCGGCGCTATTATGTTTCACTTCTGAGTTCGGCATGGAATCAGGTGGGTCCACAATGCTATGGTCGCCAAGCAAATTTTAAAATTCGGAAAGCTATTATTTAAAAGTTTGTATCACACATTCAAAGTTCTACTTTGAGTCCACAAAACCCCTTGGGTGTTGTATGGTTAAGCCTCACGGGCAATTAGTACAGGTTAGCTCAATGCCTCGCAGCACTTACACACCCTGCCTATCAACGTTCTAGTCTCGAACAACCCTTTAGGACACTTAAAGTGCCAGGGAAGACTCATCTCAGGGCTCGCTTCCCGCTTAGATGCTTTCAGCGGTTATCGATTCCGAACTTAGCTACCGGGCAATGCCATTGGCATGACAACCCGAACACCAGAGGTTCGTCCACTCCGGTCCTCTCGTACTAGGAGCAGCCCCCTTCAATCTTCCAACGCCCACGGCAGATAGGGACCGAACTGTCTCACGACGTTCTAAACCCAGCTCGCGTACCACTTTAAATGGCGAACAGCCATACCCTTGGGACCGACTTCAGCCCCAGGATGTGATGAGCCGACATCGAGGTGCCAAACACCGCCGTCGATATGAACTCTTGGGCGGTATCAGCCTGTTATCCCCGGAGTACCTTTTATCCGTTGAGCGATGGCCCTTCCATTCAGAACCACCGGATCACTATGACCTGCTTTCGCACCTGCTCGAATTGTCATTCTCGCAGTCAAGCGGGCTTATGCCATTGCACTAACCACACGATGTCCAACCGTGTTTAGCCCACCTTCGTGCTCCTCCGTTACTCTTTGGGAGGAGACCGCCCCAGTCAAACTACCCACCAGGCACTGTCCTCATCCCCGATAAGGGGACTAAGTTAGAACATCAACACTACAAGGGTGGTATTTCAAGGACGGCTCCAACGATACTGGCGTACCGTCTTCAAAGCCTCCCACCTATCCTACACATGTAGGGTCAATGTTCAGTGCCAAGCTGTAGTAAAGGTTCACGGGGTCTTTCCGTCTAGCCGCGGGTACACTGCATCTTCACAGCGATTTCAATTTCACTGAGTCTCGGGTGGAGACAGCGTGGCCATCATTACGCCATTCGTGCAGGTCGGAACTTACCCGACAAGGAATTTCGCTACCTTAGGACCGTTATAGTTACGGCCGCCGTTTACCGGGGCTTCGATCAAGAGCTTCGACCGAAGTCTAACCCCATCAATTAACCTTCCGGCACCGGGCAGGCGTCACACCGTATACGTCATCTTACGATTTTGCACAGTGCTGTGTTTTTAATAAACAGTTGCAGCCACCTGGTATCTGCGACTCCTAGTAGCTCCATCCGCAAGGGACTTCACCGCCAAGAGCGTACCTTCTCCCGAAGTTACGGTACCATTTTGCCTAGTTCCTTCACCCGAGTTCTCTCAAGCGCCTTGGTATTCTCTACCCGACCACCTGTGTCGGTTTGGGGTACGATTTCTTATAATCTGAAGCTTAGAGGCTTTTCCTGGAAGCATGGCATCAATGACTTCACTGCACGTAGCAGCTCGACATCGTATCTCAGCGTTAAGAAAGTCCGGATTTACCTAAACTTTCCGCCTACATACTTGAACCTGGACAACCATCGCCAGGCCCACCTAGCCTTCTCCGTCCCCCCATCGCAATTATAAGAAGTACGGGAATATTAACCCGTTTCCCATCGACTACGCCTTTCGGCCTCGCCTTAGGGGTCGACTTACCCTGCCCCGATTAACGTTGGACAGGAACCCTTGGTCTTCCGGCGAGGGGGTTTTTCACCCCCTTTATCGTTACTCATGTCAGCATTCGCACTTCTGATACGTCCAGCAGCCCTTACAGACCACCTTCAACCGCTTACAGAACGCTCCCCTACCCCGCATACAAAAGTATGCAGCCGCAGCTTCGGTGTATAGCTTAGCCCCGTTACATCTTCCGCGCAGGCCGACTCGACCAGTGAGCTATTACGCTTTCTTTAAATGATGGCTGCTTCTAAGCCAACATCCTGGCTGTCTGAGCCTTCCCACATCGTTTCCCACTTAGCTATACTTTGGGACCTTAGCTGGCGGTCTGGGTTGTTTCCCTCTCCACGACGGACGTTAGCACCCGCCGTGTGTCTCCCGGATAGTACTCAATGGTATTCGGAGTTTGCAAAGGGTTGGTAAGTCGGGATGACCCCCTAGCCTTAACAGTGCTCTACCCCCATTGGTATTCGTCCGAGGCGCTACCTAAATAGCTTTCGGGGAGAACCAGCTATCTCCAGGTTTGATTGGCCTTTCACCCCTAGCCACAAGTCATCCGCTAATTTTTCAACATTAGTCGGTTCGGTCCTCCAGTTGATGTTACTCAACCTTCAACCTGCCCATGGCTAGATCACCTGGTTTCGGGTCTAATTCTAGCAACTCGACGCCCAGTTAAGACTCGGTTTCCCTACGGCTCCCCTATACGGTTAACCTTGCTACTAAAATTAAGTCGCTGACCCATTATACAAAAGGTACGCAGTCACGCTTCGAGGCGCTCCTACTGCTTGTACGTACACGGTTTCAGGTTCTATTTCACTCCCCTCACAGGGGTTCTTTTCGCCTTTCCCTCACGGTACTGGTTCACTATCGGTCAGTCAGTAGTATTTAGCCTTGGAGGATGGTCCCCCCATGTTCAAACAGGATATCACGTGTCCCGCCTTACTCGTTTTCACTTAAAATGCGTTGTCGGTTACGGGGCTATCACCCTATACTGCGAGACTTTCCAGACTCTTCACCTGACGCATTAAAAGCTTAAGGGCTAATCCAATTTCGCTCGCCGCTACTTTCGGAATCTCGGTTGATTTCTCTTCCTTCGGGTACTTAGATGTTTCAGTTCCCCGAGTTTGCCTCATTAACCTATGTATTCAGTTAATGATACGTGCTTATGCACGTGGGTTTCCCCATTCAGAAATCCCAGACTCAAATGGTTATTACTACCTAATCTGGGCTTATCGCAAGTTATTACGTCTTTCATCGCCTCTGACTGCCAAGGCATCCACCGTGTACGCTTAGTCACTTAACCATACAACCCCAAAGGGTCTTGCTTAACGCAATGCAGTTGCTACGCTGCAGTATGACGTTTCCAAGGTGCGTTATCTCTTTATTATGAGCGAGATAACATTCGATTTTGCCGGACTCAAATTTGAATGCACTCTGGCAAGAGTACATTCCCAAGAACACTTGAATGTGTGTTGGTACCTACATCAATAAAGACATAGGATTTGAGAACTTTTAAATTTGATTAGTAATGAAATCACATTACTAATCGTCAGCTTTCCAAATTGTTAAAGAGCATAAAGCAAAAAGCTTTAATCAATAACCGAAGTCATTAATTAAAGCTCTATTACTTTAACTAAATTAAACCATCAATCTGTGTGGACACTCATCGTGAATAATCATCGTATAAGGAGGTGATCCAGCCCCAGGTTCCCCTAGGGCTACCTTGTTACGACTTCACCCCAGTCATGAACCACAAAGTGGTGAGCGTCCTCCCGAAGGTTAAACTACCCACTTCTTTTGCAGCCCACTCCCATGGTGTGACGGGCGGTGTGTACAAGGCCCGGGAACGTATTCACCGTGACATTCTGATTCACGATTACTAGCGATTCCGACTTCATGGAGTCGAGTTGCAGACTCCAATCCGGACTACGACGCACTTTTTGGGATTCGCTCACCATCGCTGGTTGGCTGCCCTCTGTATGCGCCATTGTAGCACGTGTGTAGCCCTACTCGTAAGGGCCATGATGACTTGACGTCGTCCCCACCTTCCTCCGGTTTATCACCGGCAGTCTCCCTGGAGTTCCCACCATTACGTGCTGGCAAACAAGGATAAGGGTTGCGCTCGTTGCGGGACTTAACCCAACATTTCACAACACGAGCTGACGACAGCCATGCAGCACCTGTCTCAGAGTTCCCGAAGGCACCAAAGCATCTCTGCTAAGTTCTCTGGATGTCAAGAGTAGGTAAGGTTCTTCGCGTTGCATCGAATTAAACCACATGCTCCACCGCTTGTGCGGGCCCCCGTCAATTCATTTGAGTTTTAATCTTGCGACCGTACTCCCCAGGCGGTCTACTTAACGCGTTAGCTCCGAAAGCCACGGCTCAAGGCCACAACCTCCAAGTAGACATCGTTTACGGCGTGGACTACCAGGGTATCTAATCCTGTTTGCTCCCCACGCTTTCGCATCTGAGTGTCAGTATCTGTCCAGGGGGCCGCCTTCGCCACTGGTATTCCTTCAGATCTCTACGCATTTCACCGCTACACCTGAAATTCTACCCCCCTCTACAGTACTCTAGCCTGCCAGTTTCAAATGCGGTTCCGAGGTTGAGCCCCGGGCTTTCACATCTGACTTAACAAACCACCTGCATGCGCTTTACGCCCAGTAATTCCGATTAACGCTCGCACCCTCCGTATTACCGCGGCTGCTGGCACGGAGTTAGCCGGTGCTTCTTCTGTCGCTAACGTCAAACACTAAAGCTATTAACTCTAATGCCTTCCTCACGACTGAAAGTACTTTACAACCCGAAGGCCTTCTTCATACACGCGGCATGGCTGCATCAGGCTTGCGCCCATTGTGCAATATTCCCCACTGCTGCCTCCCGTAGGAGTCTGGACCGTGTCTCAGTTCCAGTGTGGCTGATCATCCTCTCAGACCAGCTAGGGATCGTCGCCTTGGTGAGCCATTACCTCACCAACTAGCTAATCCCACCTGGGCATATCCTGAAGCGAGAGGCCCGAAGGTCCCCCTCTTTGGTCCGTAGACGTTATGCGGTATTAGCCATCGTTTCCAATGGTTATCCCCCACATCAGGGCAATTTCCCAGGCATTACTCACCCGTCCGCCGCTCGACGCCCAACAAATCACCCGAAGGGTCAATGTTGTCGTTTCCGCTCGACTTGCATGTGTTAGGCCTGCCGCCAGCGTTCAATCTGAGCCATGATCAAACTCTTCAATTAAAGTTTTGTTGAAGCTTTCGCTTCGGCTCAATGAATACTGACTTCAAAACTGTTCCTTACTCGAAAGTAAGAAGTAATTTTAAAGCTATTATCGTTCCAACAGAACGATAATGAATTGACTGTGCTCTTATCGGTCTTCACTTTTAAAAAAGTGAAATAAAACAGCTCAAGGCTGCACCCAATTTGATTTTGGTCACTCAGTTCATTGATAAATCTTTTCGATTATCATCAACGAGTGCCCACACAGATTGATAGGTTTAAATTGTTAAAGAGCTTGCTTATCGACGATTCCTTTTGTGAGGAACCTCTCAAAGCGGACGGCCATTCTAGCGATTTGAACCTCAGTGTCAAACACTTTTTTGAATTTATTTTCGAATCGAACTTAAACTCAAATGGTTCGGCTAGTTAGCCTACTGAACTAGTGCGAAGCGTTGTGCGCTCTGCCGTGTCAGTGAGGCGCATTATAGAGATGCTCGTCACATTGGCAAGGCTTTTTTTCAATAAATTTAAGAAAAAAGCCTTTTCGCTCGTTTTTTGAGTGAAAGGCTTATTTATCTATTTTTACCCCCTAGTTAGGTACAGGTTATCCACAGACTTATTCTAAATTGGCTAATTTCATATGCGGCAGACAATAAAAAAGAAACCGCATGAGCGGTTTCTTTTTCTGTATAGAGGGTAATAGAAGGAGGAATGACTAAAAGATTAAATTCCTGAACCGTCTTGCTCTACATTATCTTCGTGTAACCCACATTCTCTTTTAAGACCAAAGAATCGAGTATCTTGCTCCTTCATGCCCGGTTCGAACTTAGTGGTAGTATGAATATCACCAATCGAGAGATAGCCCTGCTCTTTAAGAGGGTGCTGAGGCAGTGCATGCTCCTCTATATAACTATCTACTTGTGCCGAGGTCCAATCCACTATTGGAAGAAACTTAAATACTCCATGTTGAATAGATAGAACCGGTAACCCCTGTCTAGAATCAGACTGACTTCTTCTTAATCCAGAAAACCATGTCCCCGCATTAAGATCAGATAGTGCTCTGCGCATAGGTTCTACTTTATTTAGCTGGTTATACTGAGTAATCCCCTCTACACCCTTCTCCCATAATTGGCCGAATCGCGATTCTTGCCAAGCTGGACTTAAAGAGCTTCGGTATATCTTTAGGTTGAGACCTAATAGTAGTGTTAACTCATCTATGAACTGATAGGTCTCAGGAAATAAATAGCCAGTATCCGTCAGTATCACCGGAATATTCGGTGCCTGTCTCGTTACTAGATGCAGCATCACCGCAGCTTGAGCACCGAAACTTGAAGAGAGCACTATGTTTTGTTGCAGATTTTCCAGTGCCCACGCAATTCTTTGCTCTGTGGTCATGTCCTCTAACTCAGCATTGAGTTTAGCTAACTCTAGACTCTGCTCTACCTTATTAAGTTTGACTATCTCTTTAAGGTTTGGTTTTTGCGTAAGTTCAAGCATGAAAATCCCTCTTAGATACTAAGACTTCTTCTACGATGCCATCTCTAATGGCAAAGTCCCCGAATGCTTCTTCTGGTAAACGCTCACTCGACCAACGAGCCACCAGCGAATCGATCTCTTGCAATATTTGCGCTGAACTGATGTTCTCTTTATACATCTTCGGAACACGAGTACCGGCTTTATTGCCCCCAAGGTGTAGGTTGTATCTATCTGGTGCTTTACCTACTAAGCCAATTTCGGCCAGCATAGCTCGCCCACAACCATTCGGGCACCCCGTTACACGCAATATAATGCTTTCGTCTTTGCTTATGCCGTGCTTTTCCAATATCTCTTCAACATCAGTAACAAACTGAGGGAGGAAGCGTTCTGCTTCTGCCATCGCTAATGGACAAGTAGGAAATGCCACACACGCCATTGAGTCTTTTCGTTGCTGAGACGTAGCCGGATCGAGTAGCCCACTTTCAAAGGCTATCTTTTCAATCTGTTCTTTATCTTTTGCATCTACGCCAGCCACTATTAGGTTTTGATTAGCGGTCATGCGCAAATCACCTTTGTGGATCTTGGCAATATTAGCCACGCCACTCTTTAAGGGCTTACCTGGGTAATCAAGTAATCTGCCATTTTCGATAAACAGAGTCAGATGATGCTTTCCATCAATGCCTTCTAACCAGCCAAACTTATCACCTCTATGAGTTAACTCGTAAGCTTGCACAGGCTCAAAGTTAACCGCAGCGCGCTTTTCGACTTCTTGCTTGAATACCTCTATACCCACTCGATCTAGAGTGTATTTGGTCTTGGCATTTTTTCGGTTAGAACGATTCCCCCAATCACGCTGCGTTGATACTACAGCGGCAGCAACCTCTAGCGTCTTATCAAGAGGAATATAACCAAATTCATCGGCCTTTCTTGGGTAGGTAGACGTATCACCATGTGTCATGGCAAGTCCACCGCCAACAAGAACATTAAAGCCGACCAGTTTTCCGTCTTTCGCAATCGCCACAAAGTTAAGATCGTTAGCATGCAGGTCAACATCATTATCCGGCGGTACAACTACCGTTGTCTTAAACTTACGAGGTAAATAGTTGCTACCTAGAATTGGTTCTTCATCGGTAGATTCAAGCTTTTCACCATCTAACCATATCTCTGCATACGCTCTGGTTTTTGGTAATAGATGCTCACTGATCTTTGTTGCCCACTCATAGGCTTGCTGATGCAGTTCCGTTTCCACCGGATTACTGGTACATAAGACGTTACGGTTCACATCCCCAGCTGTAGCGATTGAATCAATCCCGATCGCGTTTAGCGTTTGGTGCATCAGCTTGATATTTGGCTTGAGCACGCCGTGAAACTGAAACGTTTGACGAGTCGTAAGACGAATACTGCCGTACATAGTGCTTTCAGTGGCAAACTTATCGATGGCTAACCATTGCTTTGGGGTAATTACGCCCCCTGGCATACGAGCTCTTAGCATTACATTGTGCAGTGGCTCTAGTTTTTGCTTCGCTCGTTCATTGCGATAGTCTCTATCATCTTGTTGGTACATCCCATGAAAACGAATCAGCTGAAAGTTATCTGCATCGAACCCACCCGTAATCTCATTATCGAGGTCATTGGTAATGGTACCGCGCAAAAAGTTACTTTCTCTTTTGAGTCTTTCATTGTCAGAAAGTGGGCCTAGCTCTTCACCCAATACAACTTGCTTTTCCATTAGTACACGTCCCTTTGATATCTTTTCTGTTTACGGAGGTCTTTTAACCACTCTTCTGCGCTTTCTGGGTTTAGCCCACCTTGTTGCTGTGCGATTTCCAGTAATGTCGACTGAACATCTTTGGCCATTCGATCAGCATCGCCACAGATATAGAGATAGGCACCGTCTTGCAGCCATTGCCAAACCTGCTGTGCATTCTGCTTAAGCTTGTCTTGAACGTAGACCTTGTTTGCACCATCTCTACTAAACGCCACATCTAAGCGACTCAACAAGCCATCTTTTAGGTAGCGTTGGAATTCAAGCTGATACAGAAAGTCTTGAGTAAAGGTACGGTCACCAAAGAACAGCCAGTTTTTGCCTTCCGCTTCTCTCGCGTCACGCTCTTGCAAGAAACTTCTAAACGGCGCAATACCTGTACCAGGACCAATCATGATCACTGGAGTGTTGTCATCGGTTGGTAATTTGAAATTGTTGTTGTGTTCAATGAACACCTTGACGTCTTCACCTTCGTCAAGCGAATGTGATAAGAAACCTGAAGCACCACCTACTCTCTGTCCTTTATTGGTTTCGTACTCGACCACACCGACCGTTAGATGAACCTCTTCGTCCACTTCGGCTTGTGACGATGAGATGGAATATAGGCGAGGAGTTAGGCGTCGTAGCATAGCGATTAGCTCTGTTGCGCTAAGCTTGGTCTTTTTCTCAGCTAGCACATCCACCACTTGCGTTCGAGCAGCGTATTCTCTTAGCTTGCTTTTATCTTCGATAAGCTTGAGAAGTTTCTTACTCCCCGACTTCTCAGCATATTGAGAAACAAATTGAGGATTAGAAGCGGTCACTTCAAAGTATTCTACGAGCGCTTGTTTTATGGATAGGGTTTCGCCATCAATCTCCACTTGCTCGTCTTTATCTATAGACGCGATTGCTAAGATAGAGTCCACCAGTTGAAGATCATTCTTATACCAAACACCTAGCGCATCACCGGGTTGGTAAGTAATACCCGATTCTTCCAAATCAATTTCGATATGTCTGACATCTTTTGTTGAGTCACGACCGGTAATTTTTTGGTTGGTTAGCAGAGTAGCGGTATATGGGCTTTGCTTAGTGTACTGAGATTGGCTTGCAGACACAGGCAATTGAACCACTGCACTTTGCGTCCCTACAGAGTTTTCTTTGAATAGCTCAGCCACTTTATTGAGTGCTTGTGATTGCCACGCGGCAACGGGAGACTCGTAATCCACATCACAATCGATTCTATCTAGAAAGGCGGTCGCCCCTAGCTTGCTTAGTGCAGCGTCAAAGTCTTTGCCCGTCTGGCAGAAGAACTCATAGCTAGAATCCCCTAGCCCTACAACCGCGTATTGCAACTTGTCTAACTTGGGTGCTTTCTTGGAGGTTAGATAATCATAAAACTCAATGGCATTGTCTGGGACTTCTCCCTCACCATTGGTAGAAGCTACGATCACTACGTGCGTTTCATTTTTTAAATTCTTTAGTTTGTAGTCTGCGGCATCATAAAGCTTGGCTTGATAACCATCCTCTACCACCTTGGCATGCAATTGCTTAGCGACACCTTTAGCATTGCCCGTTTGCGAGGCAAAGATGATAGAAAGCTGAGAAGCTGTCGCTACAGCTGGTGCTGTATCTGGAACAGAAGCTAAAGAATGGTTTTGGCTGATGCCATAGAAATAGCCACTAACCCAAGCCAACTGCTGTGGCGATAATTCGGCGGCGGCCTGTTTTAGTTGATTGGCTTGATTATCACTCAACGGAGTAGCAAAGCCAGAAAAATCCTTAAGCAACATGGTCACGTTATCCCTGTATATTACGTGACCATAAGATTACCTACTATTTGTAATAGCAATAAAGAATAAAGGGGTATGTTTAATAATCAAAAGGAATGAAAAAGAGTTTTACCTACAAGGCTTCCACTCTCACTTGGCTAAATCCAACCGCCATTGCGCTCTTAGAAGCAGAGTCTAAGTCATTGTAATAGCGCTGTTCTCCTTGGGGATCAGTAAGAGCAAGTATTCCTCCATGACTGTCTCTAAACTCAACCACCCACAAGCCATCTTGATCTGCTTGTTCTACGATTGCTTCTACCAAACGCTCAGAACGATATAACACACGAAGTTCATTGATTGTCATATAAAAGCTTGCTCCTGTTTAACTCTACTAAGGATGGACCAAACCCGTGAAAATGCGAATTGAGAACTGCTATCAATTACAAAGCTATAGGCAATAAAAAGCCCATCCGAGGATGGGCTTTATCATTTTGTTTAATTCTTTAGAAAGCGACCTGTCCACCGACAAACCAACCGTCGACAAAGCCATAGGCTTTGCTATCAAACTCTTTAAAGGTGTAGTCCATTACGCGATAGCCACCGCGCATAACCAAATCGACCGAATCTAGATCGAAGGTGTACTGCAAGCCACCGGTTAGATCTGCAGATTTAATATCGGATGTCTCACCAAAATCAAACTCACCAATAACCGCTAGATTTGTATTAGGCACGGCAATTAATGCATTGGCATACCAGTTAAAGATGATGCCATCAAAGTCACCACTTTTACCTGTATCGGTATCTTCATAGAAACTATTGCGATAGTCAGTCAGAGTAAAGCCAAGATCCAACTCAAGATTTTCAGTTCTCAAAGGTCGATAGTAGAAGGTGTAATCGAACTTATCATGAGCAATGTATTGGGTATCTAACGCCGTATAGCGGATTCTAAAGTTAGGCAGATAAGGCACATCGTGTTCGATTTGCGCGGCTAAAACCGGAATTTCGTCATCTTCTTGACGAGTTTCTCTGATCTTCGTGCTACCCCAGAACATGTCTGCAGTAACCTTACCATGAACACCTGGCTCAGCGACTTTTGCCTGCGCCGACCAAGAACTTGCTAATGCACTGGCTCCTACGACCGCAATTAAAGTGCATTTGTTCATTTTCCACTCCCAAGAAAACTAAAATCGTTACTTTATGAGCAGATACTAGCATACATACACCTTAGTTAAATCAATAACTAACATCATGAACATGCACTTGTACGCTTAAGCACCCAGTAGATCACAACGGCAAGTAAAATATAGGGCAAGAACTTAAGCGCCGCTCCCAGTAAACCTAATACTAGACTGAAGGCAAACACGACGAAAAATGCCATCAATAGGCCAAAGAAAGTCAGGCCAGTAAAGAAAAATACGCCAAAGAACATCAACAACATAAGTAGCTCAAACATAGACACTCTCCAACTACAGGTTAATAGGTCGGGGTAACATCGCACATTAACCCCATTACTACACTTATAAAGCAAGTACCTTGCCAATCATGCACGGCGCATTAAACCATTGATTAAATACAATAAAAAAGGCCCACACCAAAAGTGAAGGCCCTTTTAAGAATTGAATTTAGTAAAAATAACTAGTTAATGGTGAGTTTTACACACCTAGCTCTTTAGGGATTTTAGCTAATGCAGCCTCAACCACTTCAATACCCGAACCCGGTTTGTGTGCATTTTCACTAATATAACGTCGCCATTGGCGTGCACCTGGCATGCTTTGGAACAAACCTAGCATGTGACGAGTGATATGCCCTAGGTAAGCACCTTCAGATAGTTGCTGCTCTATGTATGGGTACATAAGTTCAACCACTTCGCTACGCTTAATGACTGGCTTGTCTTGACCAAAGATGCGCTGATCTACCTCTGCCAATAAATAGGGATTTTGATAAGCCTCTCGACCAATCATCACGCCATCAAGGTGCTCAAGATGTTCTAACGTTTCTTCTAGGGTTTTCACGCCGCCGTTAACCGCAATATCTAAATGTGGGAAGTCTTTCTTAATCTGATAAGCGCGAGGGTAATCCAATGGTGGGATCTCGCGGTTCTCTTTCGGGCTCAATCCACTCAGCCACGCTTTACGCGCGTGAATAGTAAAGTGCTCACAGCCACCCTTCTCATTGACTATAGATACAAAGTCAGTCAAAAACTCATACGAGTCTTGATCGTCGATACCAATACGCGTTTTCACCGTTACTGGGATATCAACGACCGATTTCATTTCAGCAATACAATCGGCTACCAATTGTGGTTCAGCCATAAGGCAAGCACCAAACTTACCGTTTTGAACTCGGTCTGATGGGCAGCCAACGTTGAGGTTCACTTCATCATAGCCACGCTCCTGTGCCAGTTTTGCACAGTGAGCGAGGTCTTTCGCGTTTGAACCGCCAAGCTGCAGAGCAATAGGATGCTCCTGTTCACTGAAGCGTAGAAAGTCACCCTTACCATGAATAATCGCGCCCGTTGTTATCATCTCGGTATACAATAGAGTGTTTTGCGACAGCAACCTGTGAAAGTATCGACAGTGACGATCCGTCCAATCGAGCATTGGTGCTACTGAGAATCGAGATGGTGCGAACATATTTCAAAAACCCTTACAATTTAGTGAGTTACAGTTAATACCACATAGGGGCATTGCTATATATTTCATCCGATTTCAGCCTATTTTGACACTAGGGGACATATCGGGGGACAAATGAGGGACATTAACTGTCCCCCAAACGAGTATTCAAGGAGCGGATTATAGCGATCAGTCGCTAGTGCTTCAATGATCACGAGAGACATAAAGGTAGAGCACCTCTTCATCAACAGATAAGAGGTTCTTATGGCTACAATTCACATCGAGAAAATTAAACGCAATTCAGGGATCAAGTATAAAGCGCGCGTTAGAGCAACACGTAATAACAGACGAGTATTTGAAAAATCAAAAACATTTACCAAGAAAACTGATGCCACCAAATGGGCAAAAGATATCGTTAAAGAGCTAGATGAGCAGGGTATTCCTTCTCTTGATGCCCCTAAGAGAAGCATCTCAATTGGTGACCTCATCACCCTCTACCTAAATGACCGAATTACTTCCAAAGATCTTGGACGTTCCAAAGCGGCTGTCTTGAGGCGGTTGCGTAGTTATGACATTGCTTTGGTGCAAGCAGATCAGCTTAGTGCCAACCATTTAGTTCGGCATTGCCGAGAACGTTTGCAAGAACCGACAGCACCACTGGCACAGACTGTCTACCAAGATATTACATACCTGCGTAGTGTCATTAATGTTGCAGGGCCAATGTTTGGATTTTTAGCCAACATACACGCCCACAACGAAGCAATACCGACTCTCGTTCAGTACGGATTGATTGGCCGCAGTAATCAACGAGATCGTCGACCAACGAAAGAAGAATTGATACTGGCTGAAGAAGGCTTACATAAACGTCAGAGCCATCGAGCATCACATATACCTTTAGTCGATATCTTCCACATGTCGATTCTAACTTGCATGAGGCTTGGAGAGATTACCCGTGTCACTTGGGACGATTTGAACCTTAAAGACGGCACGTTGACCATTCGAGACCGTAAAGATCCTAGAAGGAAGAAAGGTAATCATTGCACGATTCCGTTATTCCCTGAAGCAATAGAGATCATCAGACGGCAAGCTAAAACCGATGAGTGTATCTTCCCGTATAAAGCAACCTCCGTCGGTGCTGCATGGCAACGGATGTGTCGAGAGCAGAAGATCAAGGATTTGCATTATCACGATCTCCGTGCTGAAGGCGCATGCCAACTGTTTGAACGGGGGTTGAACATTGTAGAAATATCCAAGATCACGGGACACAGGGACATCAATGTCCTGAATAATATCTACCTTCGCTTGGGAGTTGGTGACCTTCACAGCCGATAAACAATCTCCATAAGCCTGCCACAATGGCAGGCTTATTGTGATGTGCTTCACAAATTGATTTTAATATTCAAAAAATTTAAATATTTAACTTCTCGCAAAATACCGAACGTAAGTGTGTGAATCACTTCAATTCTGAACCTCCAAATAAATCATTCATTGAACTTAAGTGCGTGAAGTAATTGAAAGCGCTAGCTTTTTTACTTTTACAAATCATACGGTTAGAGTCACTCCAACAGCCTAAAACGGCACTTACTTGGAGATGGATTAATGCCATCAGTAGTTACAGAAAAAACTACCCCCCAGAACTCTGACTGTACTAAGACCAGTGTGCGAGCACGATCTAACAAAGATGACCAGTTTAAAGGTCAAAAGAAGCGAACCTTTAAAAATCCTGCAAAAGCTAACGCTTTCAAAAAAAAGCTCGTTGCTCAATTTGCGAAAGGAGATTTTAGTTTCTTCTCCCAAACGCAAAAACATCTATCTATGTCTGATGTTATCAATGCGTGCATCAGTAGCCCTCTTTTTATTGATTTGAAAGCTGAGAGTGCATCACTACTGAAACGAATTGCTCGTACTTCTTTTGGCAATGCTCCCGCCGACCAACTAGAAGCCTATCACTGGTTTAATTTAGCTAAAGATATGCACGTAACATGGGGAAACAAGCCTCAAACCGTTGCACATAACCTGTCAGTGCTGCGCTCAACCCTGCAAAACTGCAAAACAATACTGCGACTGGAAGTTGAACTCGGTGGCTATGCCGATGCTATAGCGACAGCAAGACGTAAAGGCTATATCTCTCGCACTGAGGAAAGAACTCGTCGCCCGACAGAAGGTGAGTTAAATGCAATTGCAAAAGAACTTAAAAAACAGAGTCTCAATTCTCGCCACACAATACAGATGCTAGATATTGTCGAGTTTGCACTAGAAACAGCAGCACGACGTGGAGAGATTTGTAGTGAAAAGATCTGTTGGGGGAACTGGAATGCTGAAAATCGCACCCTGACAATCACAAACCGCAAAACTCCTATAAGAGGCCAGAAGATAACTTCAACTTTTGAGTTGTCTCCTGAAGCGATTGAAATTATTAAACGACAACCTCGCGGTAAAGATAGTGATCCTATTTTCCCCTACAACGCTGGTTCGGTAAGTGCCGCTTGGCAAAGAACAATGAAAAAGCTTGAGATCAAAGACCTGCACTTTCATGACCTTCGGGCAGAGGCGCTATGCCGTCTATACGACGCAAAATGGACTCTACCTGCGATCTCAAAGATCTCAGGTCATCGTGATTTGAACATCCTAAACAACATCTATTTGCGATTCTACCCGACACAACCAAGTCGTTTAGTCGCTTAATTCTTAAATTTAAACCCACTTTAATCCTATCCCCAAGTAGTTGGGGAGGGATCACTATTACCTACAGAATGAGAATACCAATTAATATGAGTACACAATCAAAAGTAAAATATGGTTCTTTAGAGTTCTCTATCGGTTCGGATGGCTTCGACAACATCCAGTCTTGGCTTGTAAAAAGTTTCTTCTCTAAATCATCATTTGGCGTTATTTACGGTAAATCAGGTTCGCGAAAATCTTTTATAGCAGTAGAACTAAGTTGCTCCATTGCTACAGGCACACCTTGGCAAAATAAAACTGTTGCGACTGGTGCGGTAGTGTATGTAGCAGCCGAAGGGCAAACAGGTATGGCTCAACGTATCAAAGCATGGGAAATAGCAAATGGGCAGAAGGTAGAACACCTTTATCTGTTAGGCCAAAGCTTGCTTCTATCTGATACCTCTGCCAGAAGTAGTTTAATTCAATCTATTCGTGATATTGAAAACAAGCATGGAGTTAAAGTTCAGTTAGTCGTCCTTGATACACTCGCTCGCAACTTTGAAGGAGATGAGAACAGCTCGGATGCTATGGGCAAATTTATCCGTGGCTGCGATATAGTAAAAGATATTGCCGACACTACTATCTTATGTGTTCACCACTGTGGTAAAGACACTTCAAAGGGTGTTCGAGGAAGCTCTGCTCTTATTGGTGCGTGCGATTTTGAGTTTAAGGTTACACACAACGCCACGACTAACCTTACAACACTCAGTAACACCAAACAGAAAGACGCCGAAGCTGCACCAGATTTTGTCTTTGATTTTCAAGCCGTAGCGCTCGGCACCTTTTGTGACGAAAATAAGCCTATTACATCTTTAGCATTAACAGCACCAGCAACAATTGAACGCGAAAAAACTAACGAGAACAATCCTACCTTAAAAGCCCTACAAGAAGAATTTAAGGGGCGATGTACAAGAGATAAGTTGCGAATGGCTTGCTTCCCTCCTCAAGATAATGTGAAAGCGAATACGACCAACCAACAATTCAAACGCTCTTTGACTAGTTTGCAAGATGAAGGGTTGATTGTCATTCATCAAAAAGGTGCAAAGGCACACGCGAGTGACGAGATTACAGTGGCACATCAATATGAGCTGCCGCTTTAATAGCAGTTATCCCTTTCCTCAATGACAAATGACGCACTTATACAAGTGCGTCATTTGTCATTGAGGAAAGGGATAATAAAATGGTTTTGATGTTAGGTGGTCAAGCCACTTTCAAATAACTAACATCACTGAGAACAGATTTAACTGCTTCAGCTAATACGGCAGCTAATTGGCATGGTACGGCATTTCCAATCTGCCGATACATTGCGCTTTGCGATCCTGTAAGTATATAGTTACTAGGAAAACTCTGTATAGCAAGCGCTTCATCTACTGTAATACGTCTCAACCTAGATGGGGCCAACCCCGACTTTACCGCACCTCCAGAAACCAAGTGTTCATGGTAGGCACCTACATAGCTCGCAGTACCGTTAAAAATCTCATCCTCATCCACAATGGGAGTTTTATTTCCCCCCATAGAAGCAGGCAAAGTCAAGGCAAGTCCATTTGAATCAATTGGCCTACCAGCACCATTAAATAGCATGCCAGCATAAGCTGACTTTCTCAAAACAGGCTTCTTGGCATAGGTTATTATGGCTGAACAAACTTTAGAGTTACCTTCGCTCCCAGCACGCCCTAGTCGCCTGATTAAATCTCCAACGGACTCAGGCACACACTCCCTTGAAGACAACTCACGCTTCAAAACTTGTTCAAGTTGCTCACTGCTCAATTTCGTCAGTTGCTTTTTAACACCTACAATGAACATTCTTTCACGAGCTTGCGGCACACCATAATGAGAAGCATTTAATACCAGCATTGCCGTCACGTAACCGTAACTTTCTGCACGTCTTAAAAACTCTTCTCTTACGCCAGTCCAACGAGAGTTAACCGCTAAAGCTTTGACATTCTCGCATACAAAAGCAGACGGTTTCGTCAGCTTGACTGCATCTAAGTATGTCCATAATAGTTGGCTACGTTCGTCTTCTGGATCCATTTTACCTGCAACTGAAAAACCTTGGCAGGGCGGGCCTCCAAAAAGCAAATCTACGCCTTTGTGTCGAAACAGCTCATCAAAATAATCTCTCAGATCCCCACAACAACTACTAATTTTGTGGTTCAAGTCATAAGTTTTACAGGCTACGGGATCAATATCGTTAGCAAAAAGGACATCGAAACCAGACTTTTCAAACCCTACATCCATTCCACCAGCACCACTGAACAGTGAAATAGCGGAAAACTTATCATTCATAAAACTCAACCACCTGATTAATCAATAACTTCGCACAGCCTGATGTGACTCATAGTCCGTAGTCTTAAAGTCTACAGAAACATATCATGCAATACATGCGTGATTATACCAAAAAAGATCCAAAAGTTCAGTTCGGTCGCCAGCTCAGGCGCCTCAGAGTTTCCAAGGGTCTATCCCAAGAAGCTTTAGCACTTGCCGCAGGCCTAGACCGTACCTATGTGAGCGGTTGTGAACGAGGCACCAGAAACATTGGCCTAGAGAACATAATTAAGTTGGCCGAAGCACTAAGCATTTGCCCATCAGTGTTTTTTCTATCAAGTGAGGAAGAATGATAGATACTAACTATAGAAGATTGTTGAGAACTTTACTTTTGCCCATAAACCTGAAGCTTGAAGAGACATGCGTGGAAGCTTTAAGGGATGATTTGCTTAATACGTTGGGTGGTAACTTTGAAGAACATGAACTTTGGCTTCTGGGTCAGATAGATTGTTGGCAAGAGGATAATAAACCACCACCAGCTCTGAAGAAACTGGTTTGTCACCTACTTGAAGTAGGTAATTATGACTACAAAACTGAAATAAGTACAACATACTTCGCGTGTCATGGTGATCTAATCAAGACCCACTTATTTAGCCACAGCTCTGCATCCTCGTACCTAAGTAACTTATTGCTCATTGCTCGACTTGCTGACGAAGATAAAATGTCATCTGCACAAATATCAGTAATTATGAATGCAATGAATCCCTCTATTAATTTTGAAAGACGATCGTTACAGCCCATAATTGCCAAGATGAAGATAAGTGCAGGCTCTAGCTTTGGTAAAAAAGAGATAGATGAGCTTTGGGAAATGGACAAAAGTTCAATAGAAGATGCTTTTGGAGACTTAGGCTTAACTGGATGCATAGATAAAGTAACAGAGATTGCATCAAGCCTTGGTTATAAAAAAGATCTCAGCTATCAACTCGAAGTTCTTGCAAACCAAAATGATACTCCAGAAAAGTACACTCCATATATACAGATTCTCCACTATCAGTGCTCGATTTTAGAATATTATGATCATCTAGTTAAAGACTTTTATGAGTTTAGTCCTCGTGGTCAAGCATGCACCAGATTACTAGATAAATATCCGAACTCAATAAAAAATGCCAGTAACCCTTTCTTGAACAACGCTAAATCAGTTGCTCTCGTAGATTCGTCATGGGCAGCATCCAAAAAGAATAAGGAGTATGAAGGCGCGTTAGTTCTTTTCCATATTCTATCTGAATTAGACAAGCTAGGTTATGCGGCCCGGAAGGAGCTTGCTCAATGGTTAAGATACTTCATACACCGCTTCCTCGACCTAGCCGAGCCTCTTGGAAATCCTCTCCCAAACCAACTTAATGAAAATAAGTTTAATAAAGCTCTAGAAGCACTACTTCAAATGAATAGTGGAACCAAGGGCATAATTGAGCAGAGAATTGTTGATGCACTGTGCCTAGCAAGTTATCAGAAAGATTGGAAAAGCCGGGGAATTGGGGATGCCGTAAACACTTCAAATTTGAGTAAGAAAAAGCTCGGAGATTGTGACTTTCAGAAATTTGATTCTAAAGAAGTACATGCCTACGAAGCGCATGGTGGAAACTTGTCTCAAGGTTATTTGGATGAGCACATGAGAACACTTCCAAAATTACTAAAGCCACGACTGAACGAATGGCAGAGCTTTTCGGATGTGTCTGATTGGAAAGTTACCATTTGGTTTATTGCCCATGAATTCTCCGCAATAGTCCCTGATAAAGTGAATATCTCAGGTGTTGATGTTGAAGTGAAGTTTTTATCATTTACAAAGTTTGCGACGCAGGTAGGTGTAGAACATGCACTACCTTTCCTCAAAAGCCACCTCATAGAGCCACTTTCCAAAAGTACGACACCAGCTTTCGTAAGACGGGCATTTATGGCAATTTATAATTCCTAAAGTTACACACAAATAGGTATGCCGATAAAACAAGCGCAGCCGTCGTACCTAAAGAAAACAGAGAGCACCGCAAAGCGGAGATGTTCTCTGTTTTCAAAAAAGACTTATATGCCGTACTTAGGTACTGCACCAACTACTAGTTTTGCAAGCAACTGCAATACTTCTCTTACTTTCTCATCTCGCTGTTGAATAAGCAGATTTAAATTAGCTATCTTGACTTCGATTGACTCTCCGTCAGAGACTAAATCCAGATTATATGCATGCTCAGCAAGCTCGGTAACTCGCATTATCCATGCAAGGTTTTGTCGGTCTTCCTCGCAATTCTTATCAGTAATGAAACCTGCAAGGCGAGCTTTTTCAATAACTAGCTCAGCTACTGATGTAGCTTCAAACTGTTCAAGTTCGTAGGCATAAGCAAAAAGTTTTTCAGGTGGTATAGGTCTATCCATAATGTTTATTCTAAGCATAAAGTCTTTTTTTACGATCTGCAAAAGTGAACCTCTATAGAATAGCAAAGGGAGTTGAGAGGGCCTCCCTCTCACCAGTGGCCAACAAGGAGCGAAGCGGGTTGTCCTATCTGGAACCACCTATGAATATGTATGGTTACAGCCCAGTAGTTTGTACAAGTTAAGGTAAAAGTCTAAAATTTAAATAAACATCCAACATGCTAAAAAACTGGACTGTAATTACCCAACCCGTTCGCTTCTGTAGTGATGGAATCATGATACGCGAACGCTACCTGCAAAGCCTGACGCACGCCAACCACAGACATACCCAACGTATCGTTTCTATTTTTGGTAGTGCGGACACATCTAACCGCATAGCGCTAGCTGGCGAAGAATTTAGGCTGAATCAACAGATGTATAACCGTCGTGGCGGTCGCCCACTTTCGAGCTACGCGGTCGAATACTGCCTCACTCTACCCAAAGGCTACCGCCCCACGAAACAACAATGGCAATCTGTGCTTAAGGATTGCAGCCTAGCCCTCGCAAAATTATGCAAACTTAACAAATCAGAATTTGCACAATATCGCCAACAGATTCGCGCGGTTCTGCACCAACAAGATCAGAAAGGCAAAAAAGGTAGCGGTGATCACATCCACTTGGTTATTGGGAAGATCGTTGGCAAACGAGTTCTGAAGGAACTTCAGCAAAAGAAAGCCACTAAATTAATCAAGCAAGCTTTCAATCATGCTGTTTTAAAACATGTCGGGGTAGATCATAGAAGCTATGAACAGATTGAAGCTGAAAAAGGTAGGAGGCTCTCAACTTGGCAATATCAGTATGAGAAAGCTAATCAAGCGTTAGAAATACAAAAGCTTATATCGAAGATGCACCATCAATTTGAACGGTGGTTAAAAGCAAAAGAAGAGAACAATGCTCGACAGCAACATCGTCAAAAAAATCGATTACTAAAAACTTACGAAGCGTTGGAATCAAGACAATTATCGTCTTTACAACAAGAGCAGTTAATTAAAATAAAACAAAAAATAAAATAGAACTTATGCCTTATTACAACGGAAAATGGCACCGATATTCTGAAGCTGAAAGGCGTGAATATGGCCGCCAACAAAAAGAAAATTCTCGCCAAGTTTGGCATCAAAAATGGATATCAAAAACTGGGTTGAAGCAAGAAAGAAACTGGACTGACAGTATGATTAAACAGTTTCTTTCAGGAAAAGAAGAAAGTGCTGGGAAGATCAATGCTTACAAAATAACTATTATAGCAAGAGTGGAAAAAACGAAAAAGTTTCAAGCTGCGATGGAACAACGTGTAGCTCGACAAAAGAAAAGAGCCGCCTAATATAAAGCCCGTCAAGTGACGGGCTAATTCGTCCTACAACCTAAGCCTGCATGCGAAGCCAGTCGCATTGAGACTCTGTAGCTACACGCTCTACGTAAGCGACAAGGTGGTTAAAATCGACTAACCACGGGGCTTTCTGAGAGTCACCTAAACGAATTACAGGAAAAGGAAGGTCATTGATGCGTGCTTTCCGTTTCGCTGTGCTTGCTGTCAGCCCGAGATAAGTTGTCGCAACCACTTCCAACGGAATAAGAGGCTCGTTGCTATGTTTGGCTGCCAAAAGCGATTGAGTGGAAATGGAATTCAAAGTGACGCTCATCGATGCTCCTAATTTATTATCGTCGGTCATACTACGACACGCTCTATCAATAATATTTAGCTGCACTTTTTCACGCCCATAAAGCATTTTTTTTGAATTTTTCAGAAAGGGAGATAGTATGGGTAAGACGGTGCTTTTATTTTTATGACGAGTAACAGTCCCCTAACCATCCCCTCAACTTCTCAAAGCAGATGTAACACACTGTTTTTGTAGGCCAAACCAGCTCAGTGCTACCAATCGAGCATCGGAGCGATAGAGAGTCTAGAAGATGGGTACATAAGGTTCAGTCCGCGAATAAAAATGAGGGCGTATTCTACATCCTGTCTATAAAATAGACCAGTTTATTACAGACATAAAAAAGACCAGCACTAAGGCTGGCCTTATATAAGGGTAGATAAATTACGCTTTGTATTGTTTAAACGCGTTGATCAGACCGTTAGTAGAGCTATCGTGAGAATCTACTGCTGAGTCGTCAGCTAGCTCAGGAAGGATTTGGTTTGCTAGTTGTTTGCCTAGTTCCACGCCCCACTGATCAAAGGTAAAGATGTTCCAAATAACACCTTGAACAAAGATCTTGTGCTCGTACATTGCGATTAGGTTACCCAGCGTGCGCGGAGTAATTTGCTTCACAAGGATAGAGTTTGTTGGACGGTTGCCTTCAAATACCTTAAATGGTGCTAGTTCAGCCACTTCTTGCGCTGATTTACCTGCAGCAACAAGCTCTGCTTCAACCACTTCACGAGACTTACCAAACGCCAATGCTTCAGTTTGAGCAAAGAAGTTAGACATTAGTTTCTGATGATGGTCGCCCGTTGGGTTGTGGCTGATTGCTGGTGCGATGAAATCACACGGAATCAGTTTAGTACCTTGGTGGATCAACTGGTAGAACGCGTGTTGACCGTTAGTACCTGGTTCACCCCAAATGATTGGGCCTGTTTGGTAATCAACAGCATCACCGTTACGGTCTGTGTACTTACCGTTTGATTCCATGTTGCCTTGCTGGAAGTAAGCAGCAAAACGGTGCATGTACTGGTCGTATGGAAGAATCGTCTCAGACTCTGCACCGTGGAAGTTGTTGTACCAAATACCGATAAGCGCAAGAATCGTTGGAATGTTGTTCTCAAGATCCGTTGACTTAAAGTGGTTATCCATCTCGTGAGCACCAGCAAGTAGCTCAACGAAGTTGTCGTAGCCTACACCTAGTGCAATAGAAAGACCGATTGCAGACCATAGAGAGTAACGACCACCAACCCAGTCCCAGAACTCAAACATGTTGTCAGTATCAATACCGAACTCAGACACTGCTTGGCCATTGGTAGAAAGCGCAGCGAAGTGTTTAGCGACGTGTGCTTCATCCTGTGCTTCAGCAAGGAACCAGTCACGCGCACTGTGTGCGTTGGTCATTGTTTCTTGAGTCGTAAACGTCTTAGAAGCCACCAAGAACAATGTTGTTTCTGGGTTCACTTTCTTAAGCGTTTCAGCGATGTGTGTACCATCAACGTTAGAAACGAAGTGTAGGTTTAGGTGATTCTTGTATGGTGCTAGTGCTTCAGTCACCATGAATGGACCTAGGTCAGAGCCACCGATACCGATATTCACTACGTCAGTGATTGCTTTGCCCGTATAGCCTTTCCACTCACCACCAATAACGCGGTCAGTGAAAGATTTAATCTTTTCAAGTACAGCATTAACTGCTGGCATTACATCTTCGCCATTAACAACAACAGGAGTGTTGCTACGGTTACGAAGTGCAGTGTGAAGAACAGAGCGTCCTTCAGTTTTGTTGATAGTCTCGCCAGAGAACATTGCGTCGATCGCAGACTTTAGCTCTGTTTGTTTCGCAAGATCAAACAGGTGCTTCATGGTTTCGTCGTTAACTAGGTTCTTTGAGTAGTCAACTAAGATGTCGTCGCCGAAGTTTTTAGAGAAGTTATCAAAACGCTCTGAGTCTTGTGCAAAGAGATCTTTCATCTCCATATCTTGAGCTGATTCAAAGTGAGCTGTTAAAGCTTTCCAAGCATCGGTGTGCGTCGGATTGATGTTTTTCAACATTGTGAGTTCCCATTATTTCTAATTTTAAGTTTTGCTTAACAAAGAGCAGCCTGAGCGACTCTATTGTTAAACTCCCCTGATACTGGTTTTAGTGACCGTGCATTGTTTCGCACCACCACTTTTATAATTTGTTCTAATGTACCGTGTTCTGCGGCTGATTTGGGATTATCACTGATGCGTTTCACGCAGTTGTTGACTTAGTTCACAGTTTAGTCGGCTAGACGCTGTCTTTAGTGTAAACAGGTATCACTCGAGAGGTGAGCTTAGTCACTAACTCGTAAGCAATGGTTCCTACATACCTTGCAACTTCTTCTACAGGTAGCGCCTCGCCCCAAAGCACAGAAGGATCACCAACTTTGTCGCTAGCATCTGGCCCGAGATCCACAGTCAGCATATCCATCGACACTCGACCAACCAATGGAACCTTGCGATTATTCACTAAGACGGGCGTGCCATTGGGTGCCATGCGAGGGTAACCATCACCATAGCCAACCGCAATCACACCTATTTTTGTATCTCGCTCTGAAGTCCAGTTTGCGCCATACCCCACGCTTTCACCGGCTTTAAGTTCGTTAACCGCAATAAGGTGCGAGCGTAGTGTCATAACAGGACGGTAGCCCAGCTGCTGCGCATCGTTATCGCTAAATGGAGATACTCCGTACATGATGATGCCCGGTCGTACCCACTCAAAATGGCTATCGCTACGAGACAGTATGCCAGACGAAGCCGCGATTGAGCGTTCACCGGTGCAATTGGCAGTCGTACTCTTAAACAGCTCAATTTGTTGCGAAGTGATTGGGTTTTCTAGCTCGTCTGCGCAACCAAAGTGACTCATATAACGCAGAGGATGCGCCACATTTTTGCAGTTATGTAGGCGCTGAATATACTCATCATAGTGTTCAGGACGTACGCCTAAACGATGCATTCCTGTATCCATCTTCAGCCACACAACCACAGGATTTTCCAGTTCGGCTTGCTCTAGAGCCTCTAGTTGCTCCTCGCAATGCACCACGGTTTGTATGTTGTTGGTGACTAAGATAGGCAGATCACTCGCCGAGTAAAAGCCTTCCAATAACAATACCGGCTTAACAATACCGCCGGCACGAAGCTGCAATGCTTCCTCTACGCGAGCGACACCAAAGGCGTCAGCACCTTGTGCGTGTTTGGCTACTTCTAATAAACCGTGCCCATAACCATTGGCTTTAACAACCGCGAGTAAACGGCTGTTAGGCGCCTGTTTATGCAGCATGTCTATATTATGGCAAAGAGCATCGGTGTTAATCGATGCTACAGCAGCTTGCAATCTACTCATGCCAGTTCCTATTCGTCGTCATAATCGAATGCAGGACCGGCGTAGTTATCAAAGCGAGAGAACTGTCCCTGGAATGTTAAACGAACAGAACCGATTGGGCCGTTACGTTGCTTACCTAGAATGATCTCAGCCGTTCCTTTCATAGAACTGTCTGGGTTATAAACCTCATCGCGGTAAATAAACATGATCAAATCGGCATCCTGCTCGATCGCACCTGATTCACGAAGATCCGAGTTGATCGGGCGTTTATCAGCACGTTGCTCCAAGGAACGGTTAAGCTGAGAAAGTGCGACAACCGGCACTTGCAACTCTTTCGCGAGTGCTTTCAAGGAGCGCGATATTTCAGATATCTCCAAGGTACGATTGTCTTGCATACCGGGTACACGCATCAATTGCAGGTAGTCGACCATGATGAGACTTAATCCGCCATTGTCACGGGCGATTCGTCTTGCGCGAGAGCGTAATTCTGTTGGCGTTAAACCTGAGCTATCATCAATGAACATGTTCTTCTTTTGCATCAGAATGCCCATGGTTGATGAGATACGAGCCCAATCTTCATCGTCTAACTGACCAGTACGAATCTTGGTTTGGTCAACGCGAGATAAAGAGGCTAACATTCTCATCATAATCTGTTCTGAGGGCATCTCTAGAGAGAAAATAAGAACTGGCTTATCGGAGCTCATCGCTGCGTTTTCACACAAGTTCATCGCAAATGTGGTTTTACCCATAGATGGACGAGCTGCAACGATAATCAGATCCGAAGGCTGTAGGCCTGCCGTTTTCTTGTTCAGATCGTTAAAACCAGAATCGACACCCGTTACGCCATCTTGCGGGGTTTTGTATAACTCCTCGATGCGCTCCAGAGTTTTCTCAAGAATGTTATCGACATTCTGCGGGCCGTCTTTCTCATTACTGCGCTCTTCGGCAATGGCAAAAACCTTGCTCTCAGCAAAGTCGACAAGATCACCCGATGAACGACCTTGTGGGTCATAACCCGCATCTGCAATCTCGTTAGCCACACCAATCAGGCTTCGAACGACGGCTCGCTCTGCCACTATCTCAGCGTACGCATTGATGTTTGCCGCACTCGGAGTGTTCTTTACAAGGTCGGCTAGATAAGCGAATCCACCCACATCTTCAAGTTGCTCACGACGCTCTAAGAACTCGGATAGCGTAATTAAATCCAGTGGCTGGCTGTCTTCAAGAAGGGTTTTCACCGCTTCAAAGATCAATCTATGCGGACGACTATAAAAGTCTGTTGCCATCACTTTTTCAGCAACGGTATCCCAACGCTCATTATCCAGCAATAGTCCACCAATTACCGATTGCTCAGCCTCTAATGAATGTGGAGGCGCTTTGATTGCATCGACTTGGGAATCTTGTTTTGTGTTTGTTCGTTGATCTACCATGAATGTGCTCAGTGACTTGCTGTTCTTTGCATTATACCAATGCTAATGATGATGTGTTTAGAAAATTATCTTTAATAGATATCATCATGAAAACTATTAACTTATTTCATTGTCTCTAGAATGGCAGCTTTGGAATTGAGATAATACCTACTGTATAATTTTTTACCTAAGCTTGACGCTTAACCAAAAAGTTGGGGTACAATGCGCCAGCGCTATTTTATGCTAGAGGTATTTCGTGTCTAAAAAATTGCTATTTTGTCTGGGGTCTCTGATGTGCTCAGTGCTCCATGCGGAAGAGCTTACTGATACGGATATCGAGAGCCCTTCCCCCTTCAAGAGTGAAGTCGAGTTTGGTTACCAGGCTCACTCTGGAAACTCAGACTCAGAATCTCTCAACGCTCGTCTTAGTGGCGAATACATCAAGAATCGCTATCGTTTAACCGGCGAGTGGAAGTATTACCTGCTGTATAAAGACGGTGAAGAAGATAAACGCCAATCGACGTACGACCTGCAAGGGGATTACAAGTTAGGCCCAAAGAGCTACGCCTACTCAAGTTTTAGTGGCTATGACTCCAGATACAGCGCTTACTTTACTGATTACACGATATCAGCGGGTCTGGGTTACCAGCTTATGAATACCAAGTATTTATTGATTGAGGGAGAGCTTGGTCCTGGTTTTCGTTACCAAGAGCCAAATTTAGATGAAATTGACGATGACGATATCGTATTTCCTGAAACAGTCAGCGAGGCGATCATTCGTACCAATCTAGCGATGACTTGGAAGCCAATCAAGACGTTAGCAATAAGCGGTAATGTAACGGTTGTTGCCGGTGAGAGTAACACCAGAACAGATACCGAAATTTCTGTCATCAATGAGATCACCAACGATATCGCACTTAAGCTGGTGCATAACCGTCAGTACCACAACAAAGTACCCGATGGGTTAAGCAATACCGACTCGGTATTCTCCGTTAATCTGCTGTTCCTTTTCTAGCAAATCTCATTTTTTAGACATAAAAAAACACCGGCCAAGGCCGGTGTTTTAAAATCGTCTTTAGAGTAAAGAATTACTCTGCAGCAACAACTTGTAGTTTCACAGTTGCGAAAACTTCAGAATGAAGTTGAACGCTTACTTCGAACTCACCAGTGTTACGTAGTGCGCCTTCAGGAAGACGAACTTCGCTCTTAGCAACTTCAACGCCAGCAGCTGTAACAGCGTCAGCGATGTCACGAGTACCGATAGAACCGAATAGTTTGCCTTCGTCACCAGCTTTAGAAGCGATAACAACTGCTTCTAGAGTGTTAACTTTCTCAGCACGAGCTTCAGCAGCACCAAGTTGCTCAGCAACTTTAGCTTCTAGTTCAGCACGACGAGCTTCAAACATTTCAACGTTAGCTTTAGTAGCCATTACTGCCTTATTCTGAGGAATAAGGTAGTTACGAGCGTAACCAGATTTAACGTTAACAGTATCGCCAAGTGCACCTAGGTTACCGATTTTATCAAGTAGAATAACTTGCATTATTTAATCCTCTATTTAATAAACGGTGCCGATTACTGATGCTTATCAGTGTACGGCAGTAGTGCTAGGTAGCGAGAACGCTTGATTGCACGAGCTAGTTGACGCTGATATTTAGCGCTTGTACCAGTGATACGGCTAGGTACAATTTTACCAGCTTCAGTGATGTAGTTTTTAAGAGTTGCTACGTCTTTGTAATCAATCTCTTGTACGCCTTCTGCAGTAAAACGGCAGAATTTACGACGACGGAAGAAACGAGCCATGGGCTATCTCCTGATCTTAAATTTGAGTGATATCTTGGGCATGTAAAACCAGTTTCCCTGAGCCATTTCGACTCATTTGATAAGCAACAAAGCCGCTTACCCTGATTGTACTGCCTTTAACTAGTTCTTGAGTTAATGTGTGTGACCCTTTGCCACTCACCACTACAGGCATTCGACAGTAAACCTGTCTTGGAAGCTCAGCTTCCATCACATTTGAGCGATGCTCGAGCCAAAATTGGCAATGTGATATCCCCGAGGGGCTTTGCGTTCGAATAGGGTCTTTAGCAACAATGCCGCTTAAGTCCATTCGATTGGTCATACAATCAATTACTCAGCAGATGCTTCTGGCTTAGCTTCAGTACGCTCTTCGCGACGAGGAGCACGCTCTGCACGCTCTTCTTTTTGCTTAAGCATGATTGATTGCTCAGTCACAGCGCCTTTAGTGCGCATGATCATGTTGCGTAGAACTGCATCGTTAAAACGGAAAGCAGTTTCTAGCTCGTCGATCACAGCTTGACCAGCTTCAACGTTCATAAGAACGTAGTGAGCTTTATGAAGCTTGTTGATTGGGTAAGCCAGTTGACGACGACCCCAGTCTTCTAGACGGTGGATAGTACCGCCAGCTTCGTTGATAGAACCAGTGTAACGCTCGATCATGCCAGCAACTTGCTCGCTTTGATCAGGGTGCACCATGAATACGATTTCGTAATGACGCATGTGTTGCTCCTTACGGATTATTAGCTTCCACGAATGGCTCGGTCGTCCAGAGGAAGCAAGGAACTAAAGATAAATGACCGAGTTTTAAGGACGGCAAATAGTACAGAAAGCAGTCAGTAAGATCAAGTAAAAAAGGGGCTTCTGCAGAATATAGTTTTCGCACTCCCAATTATCTTTCATCTGTTAGGGCTGCTGATTCATAAACCCTTGTTTCTTAAGGTAACTAAGAACTGACTGCGAAAATTCAATATGGGACTCTTTGGTGTATTTTAGCTTGGTATAAACCTGAGCCAAATTCTCAACGCCAGACTCTTCAATCATCTGCTTAAGCTCGGGAAAGGCCATGTAACGTTGCCAACCTGCGGTTTCTCGCTGTTGATAGATATCAGAGATCTGCTGTTCGGTATGGTCTTGGTATACCTCATTGTGCACTAGGCCAGCCAGAGGTAAGCGGTCACGAATCTGTGGGGATTCATCTGCGTACCCTAGTGAGTACCCTACGACAGGTACAACACCTTCAGGGAGTTCGAGTATCTCGCCAATTTGCTCACAATTGGCCAAGGTAGAGCCCATGTAACACAAGCCCAATCCTTTCGCTTCCGCTGCAATAGCCACATTCTGCGAAACCAATGTGGCATCAATGGCTGCGATCATGAAGCTCATAAAGTTATCGAAATTTAGCGGAGCGCCACTTTGTGCCAGCCATTTTCGCATGCGTCTAAAGTCGGCACAAAACGTCAACAATACTGGGGCATCCACCACCATAGATTGCTGCATATGAGGCTCATACAATGCCTTTCTCAGCTTTTCATCTTTGGTCACTATGATGGAGTACGATTGCATGTTGCCCGATGATGAGGCGCGAATACCGGCCTCTAGAACCTCATTAAGAGTCTGTTCTGAAATAGGTTGGTCTTTATATTCGCGAATGGAGCGATGAGAGTGAAGGGCTTGAAAAACGTCCATGAAGATCTAATCCTTGATACAAAAATAGGAGCCGAAGCTCCTATTTTATCATGGGTTAATTGTGCTTAACCTTGACGCTGTCTCACTGCTTCAAATAAGCAGACACCAGAAGCAACAGAAACATTCAGGCTTGATACTGAACCAGCCATTGGGATCTTAATCAAATCGTCACAGGTTTCACGAGTAAGACGGCGCATACCATCCCCCTCAGCACCCATCACGATAGCTAAAGGGCCAGTTAGCTTGCTCTGATAGACATCATGAGTTGCCTCACCAGCCGTGCCTACAATCCAAACGTTCTGCTCTTGTAGGTGACGCATCGTGCGCGCTAGGTTCGTTACACGAACCAGTGGCACGGTTTCTGCTGCGCCACATGCCACTTTGCTTACCGTAGCGGTAAGAGGGGCTGATTTATCCTTAGGAACAATCACTGCCGCGACACCCGCCGCATCTGCGTTACGCAGACAAGCACCTAGGTTGTGTGGATCCGTAACGCCATCCAAAATAAGAAGTAATGGATTCGTCTGAGACGCTAAGATCACATCTAGGTCGTTTTCATTCAGAGCTTTAGCTGCCTTAACACGGCCAATAATGCCCTGATGGTTTGCGCCCTTTGCTTTGTCATCCAACGCCTTACGGCCGGTTTGCTGAATGGACACGCCAAATGCTTGTAGCTGATTGATTAAAGGTAACAAACGGTCATCCTGACGCCCCTTTAAAACAAACGCTTCGATAAAGCGTGCAGGATCTTTTTCTAGTACCGCTTTAACTGCGTGGATACCGTAAATATATTCGCTACTCATTATTTGCTTCTCTTATTTCTTCGAATCACGCGCTTTATTCTTGTTGCTACGTGCTTTACTCTTTCGGGCTTTTTGCGACTTTCGCTTCTTCGATGCGGGTTTCTCATCAGAGCTGCCATCCGGACGAACCGTAGGTTCTACCATAGTCTTCGCACGTTTGGAGCGGCCTTTTCCTGCTGCATCCTCTTTCTTTTTATCAAAGCGTTTCGCTTCTTCTACTAGGCGTTTCTTCGCCGTTTTTCCTTTGCCTTTAGGCGTACGTACCGTACCCGCTAATTCAAAATCAATCTGTTTATCGTTAAGGTTAACGGCTAACACCTTCACCTTAACCTGATCGCCTAAGGCATATATCTGGCCCGAGCTTTCACCCACCAACCTTTGGCTCACTGCATCATAGCGATAATAGTCATTGGCCAATGCAGATATATGCACCAAGCCATCGATGTGTAGCTCAGTCAGCCTCACGAAGAAGCCAAAACCCGTGACATTAGCAATAACGCCATCGAGTTCTTCGCCCACGTGGTCTTGCATGTACTCACATTTCAACCAATCGGCTACATCACGGGTCGCATCATCGGCACGGCGCTCTGTCATTGAGCACTGCTCACCATATACATCCATATCATCAAAGGAGTAATGGAAGCCACCCGTTGGAGTCCATCGGTCTTGATTGCGGCCTTCTTGCTTGGCAATCAAGTACTTGATTGCTCGGTGCAACAATAAGTCAGGGTAGCGACGAATAGGAGAAGTGAAGTGTGCGTATCGCTTCAGTGCTAGTCCAAAGTGCCCAGCGTTGTCGGGATTATACACAGCTTGCTTCATTGAGCGTAGCAACATTGTTTGAATCAGCTCTTTATCCGGTCGCTGGGTGACAACGTGCATCAAATCGGCGTAATCAGTCGGTGACGGCTCTAGCCCACCATTTAGGGTTAAGCCAAGCTCACTCAAGAAGTCTTTAAAGCCAACTAATCTTTGCTCTCCAGGAGATTCATGAATTCGATACAGAGCGGGTTCTTTTAATTTCTCTACCAATGAAGCCGAGGCAATGTTTGCCAAGATCATGCACTCTTCAATAAGCTTATGGGCATCATTACGAATAACAGGTTCGATGCGGTCAATCTTTCTATCCGCATTGAAGATAAATTTAGTTTCTACTGTTTCAAACTCTATCGCCCCTCGGCCGTCTCGAGCCGTCTTAAGAGTACGATACATGTTATGCAGTTCTTGAAGATGCGGTACTAAAGGCTCATAGCGCTGATTAAGCTCTTCATCGCCATTGAGAATGTCGTTCACCTTGGTATAGGTTAAACGAGCGTGAGAGTTCATTACGGCTTCGTAGTGCTTATAGCCAGACAGCTTACCGCTTTCGGAAACCGTCATCTCACAGACCATACACAAGCGATCGACTTCTGGATTTAGTGAACACAAGCCGTTCGAGAGCACCTCAGGCAGCATAGGGACAACCTGAGAAGGGAAATACACAGAGTTACCACGATTAATGGCTTCTTTGTCTAGCGCTGAATCTGGACGAACGTAGTAGCTGACATCGGCAATGGCCACCCATAAACGCCAGCCACCGCTTTTCTTCTTCTCACAGAAAACGGCATCATCGAAGTCTCGGGCATCCTCGCCGTCGATGGTCACCAATGGCAACTCTCTAAGGTCAACACGCCCTTTTTTCGCCTGCTCTGGCACTTCTTCTTCAAGGGAAGCGATTTGCTTGGTGACCTCTTCAGGCCATTCATTTGGAATTTGGTGTGTACGAATAGCGATTTGAGTTTCCATGCCCGGTGCTAGGTTTTCTCCCAGTACCTCCACCACTTGACCTGTCATGCCTCGAGAGCGACTCCCCCTGTCGGTGATCTCGATAACAACGACATTCCCCATTCGAGCACCCATTCTATGTTCTTTAGGGATGAGGATATCTTGATGGATTCTTGAATCATCGGCGACAACATACGCTTGTCCAAACTCCAAGAAGAAGCGACCAACGATCTGCATAGAACGCTCTTCAAGCACTCGAACAATGCGCGCCTCTTTTCGGCCTCGTTTATCGGTGCCAGATTCTTGAGCGAGAACATAGTCACCGTGAATGATGCCACGCATCTGATGGAATGGCAGAACAAGGTCATGCTCTTTGCCAATCACACCCTCAGGGCGTACCCAACCATAGCCATCTTTATGACCGATTACATGCCCTTTTATCATCTCGAGTTTTTCTGGCAAGGCGAAGCATTGACGACGAGTAAACACTAGCTGGCCATCGCGCAACATAGCATTTAGCCTGCGGCGTAAGCCTTCATATTGTTCTTCACCATCAAGCTCAAGGGCAGTAAATAAATCATTGCGATTCATTGGTGCGCCAGCACTTTCTAGAAAGCTTAAAATAAACTCTCTACTCGGTACTGGGTTTTCATAATTTTTCGCCTCTCGATCTGCATGGGGGTCAAGAGAATTAGAATCGGACATGGGGGAGCTCATTAATTAGAATAATTGAGTAAAGTATATTCTAGTAATGCCCCACAAGGAAAAAATGCTTTAAAAATTAATGAAATATTCGCTTTTTACTTCTAAGCCTTAGACAACAGAATCATCAGATCCGAATTATCATCCACCAAATCATCAAGATTGCATTTATCTAACTCTGCTAAGAATGCTTCTTTGGCGTTATGCAGGTAGCTTTTAAGGCGGCAAGCCGGGGTAATATGGCAAAATTCGGGGGAGCAATTGATGACTTTCAGTGGTTCTAGTTCTCTGATTACATGCCCTATATTTATTTCACTCGCAGGCTTATTCAGCCTGATGCCACCATTCTTACCTCGAATAGTTTCAATAAAACCGGTTTGCCCTAGTTTGTTAACAATCTTAACCATGTGATTGCGAGAAATATCGAACACTTCACTGACCTGTGTAATGTTTGTCAGTTCATCATCTTTCAGTGCTGCTAAATAGATGAGAGTGCGGATGGCATAGTCAGTAAAGCTTGTAATTTGCATAGTGGTACTCCGTATCGTTCCACAAGTGTAATTCTTTTGTTGACTTTAATATACATTTTATACAACATTAAACATGAATCTGAAATACACCTTTAAATGGACAACTAAGATGTTAGAACAAAAAACCATTGATATCGTTAAAGCTACTGCTCCACTCTTGGCAGAAACAGGCCCTAAATTGACGGCTCATTTCTATGATCGCATGTTTGCTCATAACCCAGAGTTACAAGATATCTTTAACATGAGCAATCAGCGCAATGGAGACCAGAGAGAAGCATTATTCAATGCTATCTGCGGTTACGCTTCTAACATCGATAACCTAGGTGCTCTGCTACCCGTTGTAGAAAAAATCGCTCAAAAACATACAAGCTTCATGATCACGGCCGAGCAATACAACATCGTGGGTAGCCATTTGCTGGGTACCATTGACGAGCTATTTTCTCCAGGCCAAGAAGTCCTTGAGGCATGGGGTGAGGCTTACGGTGTTCTAGCTAATATCTTTATCCAGCGTGAAGAACAGATTTACGTGGCCAACGAGCAAAGTCAAGGTGGCTGGCGTGGGCTTCGTGAATTCAAGGTAGTAGAAAAGAAAAACGAGAGCGCTGTTATCACTAGCTTCGTATTTGAGCCTGTTGACGAAGGCTCGGTTGCTGACTTTAAGCCAGGACAATACCTAGGTATTTACCTCAACACACCAAAATTTGAAAACCAAGAAATTCGCCAGTACAGCCTATCTGCAGCAGGCAACGGCAACACCTATCGTATTTCAGTGAAGCGCGAGGGTGAAGGTAAGGTGTCTAACTTCCTGCACGATCACCTGCAACAAGGGGACATCGTCAAGCTTGCACCGCCAGCAGGAGACTTCTTTTTGGATTCAGAGTCAAAAGAACCTGTAGTGCTTATCTCTGCGGGTGTAGGCCTTACACCTATGCTGTCTATGTTAGAGACGCTTGAGCGAAGCGAGCAAGCGGTGACTTGGCTGCATGCAGCTGAAAATGGCGAACATCATGCCTTTAAAGAGCACGTATCCCAGCTTTGTAACAATAAGGACAACTTTGAGCACTTCACTTGGTATCGCAGCCCTCTAGCATCGGATCTCCGCTCAGAAGACTATCAAGCAGAAGGCTTGATTGACCTGTCTAAATTGAGCCAAGAACAGCTACCAAAGAATGCCAAGGTGTACTTCTGTGGTCCTGTCCCTTTCATGCAATCGGTCGCTCAGCAGCTCATCGATCTAGGCTATAAACAAGATCAGCTAAACTACGAGTGCTTTGGACCACATAAGGTTCTTTAATCAAAAGCAGAATGACAGGCACAAAAAAACCGGCAATAGCCGGTTTTTTTTATTCAAGATACCTATTCAATTAAGAATTGAATGGGTGAACCTTGATCATAGTCTCGTTACGGTCAGGACCAGTAGAGATGATGTCGATCGGCACGCCAGTTAGCTCTTCGATACGCTTGATGTAATCTAGTGCTGCTTGTGGCAGTTCTTCAATAGACTTAGCACCAAAGGTAGTTTCAGACCAACCAGGAACTGTTTCGTAGATTGGTGTTGCTTCTTCAAATGCTTCTGCAGCCATTGGAGAAACTTCTAGAACAGTACCGTCTTTCATCTTGTAACCAGTACAGATTTTCAGTTCTTTAAGACCATCTAGTACGTCTAGTTTAGTCAGACAGAAACCTGTTACTGAGTTGATTTGAACCGCACGGCGCATCGCTACTGCATCGAACCAACCAGTACGACGTAGACGACCGGTTGTAGCACCAAACTCATGACCTACGTCACCAAGGTGTTTACCTACTGGGTCTTGCTTGTCTAAGCCATCGTAAAGTTCCGTTGGGAACGGACCAGAACCAACACGGGTACAGTAAGCTTTTGCAATACCTAGGATGTAACCAATGTGACGAGGACCAAAACCAGAACCTGCTGCTACACCACCAGCTGTAGTGTTAGAAGAAGTTACGTACGGGTAAGTACCGTGGTCGATATCCAGAAGTGTGCCTTGAGCACCTTCGAACATGATCTTATCACCACGTTTACGTGCTGCGTCTAGTTCGTCAGTAACATCAATGACCATAGAAGTTAGAAGGTCTGCATAGCTCATCGCTTGCTCAAGAACTTCTTCATAACTTACTGTGTCAGTTTTGTAGTAATGCTCTAGTTGGAAGTTATGGTATTCCATAACTTTCTTTAATTTCTCAGCAAATGTAGTCTTATCGAACAAATCGCCTACACGTAGGCCACGACGAGATACTTTATCTTCATACGCTGGACCAATACCACGACCTGTAGTACCGATTGCTTTTTTACCAAGAGCTAGCTCACGAGCTTGATCGATTGCGATATGGTAAGGAAGAATTAGTGGACATGCTTCTGAAACGAATAGACGCTCGCGTACTGGGATTCCGCGCTCTTCAAGAGGCTTCATTTCTTTCAGAAGTGCATCTGGAGAAAGTACAACACCATTGCCGATAATGCATTTTACATTATCACGCAGGATGCCTGATGGAATTAAGTGTAGAACGGTTTTTTCACCGTCAATAACTAGAGTGTGGCCTGCATTGTGACCGCCTTGGTAGCGCACCACGTACTTCGCATCTTCAGTTAAAAGGTCAACGATTTTACCTTTACCTTCGTCACCCCATTGGGTGCCTAAAACAACTACGTTATTTCCCATCTTTCCAAATCTGATTGCTAGTTAAAAAAGGATTCTAGCACCGAAAAATCAAATTTGCAGTCATTTTTTAGACACTAACCATAAAATAATGGCGGTTATTCAAATTGATTTAAGCTGAAAACCAATACTTTATTAATGCTCACAGTAACATAAAGGTAATTACAGCCCCTGCAACCACAAGACATCCGCCCAGTCTTCTCAGCTGATTATCCGGCTGCTGGCTCAATTGTGCCATCATATTGCGCCATGCGTTTGGAGCCAATAATGGACCAATCCCTTCGAGTATTAAAACCAAGCCTAAGGCAATCCATATCCCTTGAGACATATCTATTTCCTATTAAGAATGAATAAAAAAGGCTCCTATGATAGGAGCCTTTGCGATATCTAGCTGATATTACTTACGCGGTGCGCCGCTTGAATCGTTCATGAAGCGGAAGAAATCGCTCTTCGGATCAAGGACCATAATGTCCCCTTTCTGAGAGAATGACTTCTCATACGCTCTAAGTGAACGAACGAAGCTGTAGAACTCAGGATCTTTGTTGTACGCTTCAGAGTAAATCTTAGCAGCAGTTGCGTCTGCATCACCTCGAGTTACTCGTGCCGTTCTGTCAGCCTCAGCAAGTACAGTTGCTACCTCTAGCTCAGCTTGAGCTCGGATAACTTCTGCCTTCTCACGACCTTGAGAACGGTGCTTACGCGCTACAGATTCACGCTCAGCACGCATACGACGGTAGATAGACTCAGAGATTTCATCCGGTAGGTTGATCTTCTTCATTCGGAAGTCAACAACACGAACGCCCAAGTCATCCATCGCGCTTTGGCGAGTATCTTCCAAAACGACTGCCATGATCTTATCACGCTCACCGTCAATCTCTACAGCAGCACGAGCCGCTTCAGAAACTGTTTCTTCCAGCTCTTCCTCATCCGGTAAAACGGCTTCATTACGAGGACCCGATACAATCTGCTTGATTTCACGAGAACCGATTTCAGCACGAAGCACGTCTGTTACTTTACGCTCCAATAGGGCTTGCGCTGTAAGCGCATTACCACCACCGGTTGCCAAGTAATATTGACCAAAGTCTTCGATACGCCATTTCACGTATGAATCGATGATGACGTCTTTTTTCTCAGACGTTACAAAGCGGTCAGAACGGCCGTCCATGGTTTGAATACGAGCGTCTAGACGCTTAACGTTGTCAAACAATGGCATTTTAAAGTGCAGACCTGGCTCGTGGATACGAGACATATCATTGTTGTCTTTCAAGATACGACCAAATCGAACCACGATACCGCGCTCACCCTCAGGGACAACGAATACCGACATTAGCATTAGTGCGAGTGCAACCACCAATACTGGGATCATTAACTTACGCATTCCTAGTATCTCCCTTGACGAGTAGTAGTTGAACGAGTGTCAGTTGAAGACGGCTGCGGTGTTGTCGCCGCATCTAGCTCTATCTTATCGTACACTGAAGATGACTTATCAGAACGCTTGGTTGAAGAACTATCCTGACCCGCTAACTTGTCGATTGGCAAGTACAATAAGTTACCGCTTGATTCAGAATCAATAAGTACTTTAGACGTGTTTGAGTACACTTCTTCCATTGTATCTAGGTACAGACGGTTACGAGTAACCTCTGGCGCCGCTTGATATTCTGGTAGTAGTTTTTCAAACTGAGCCACTTGACCAAACGCTTCGTTAACGATGCGCTCGCTGTAACCTAGTGCCTCTTTCTTCAGACGCTCTGCACGACCTGTCGCTTTCGGCAAAATTTCATTCTTGTAAGCTTCTGCCTCACGAATGAAACGCTCCTCATCCTCACGCGCTGCGATAGCGTCATCGAATGAGTCTTTAACTTGCTCTGGTGGACGTGCTGATTGGAAGTTGACGTCAACAACAAGGATACCCATGTCGTAGCCATCAATGATTTCATTCAGAGTCTCTTGAGTGCTTTGACGAATTTGCTGACGACCACTTGTCAGGATGCTATCCATCAAAGAGTCACCGATTACTGCACGCAAAGCAGAATCTGTAGCTTGACGCAAACTGTCATCAGCGTTTGTTACGCGATACAAGTATTTGTATGGATCAGATACGCGGTACTGAACACCCATACCAACAGTTACAACGTTTTCATCTTTCGTAAGCATTAAGCCCGAAGCTTGAAGTGCACGAATTGCTTCAACGTTTACTGTTGTTACTTCATCGACGAAACGTGGACGCCAGTTCAGACCAGGATCTACGATGCGATCGTATTTACCTAGACGAAGTACGACACCACGCTCTGCTTCACCTACTGTGTAGAAACCAGAGGCAACCCAGATAACGATAGCGACTACAGCAATTAGACCGAAGCCAATTGCACCGCCACCACTTGATGATGAACCACCACCACGCTTACCAAATTTACCACCCAGCTTTTGACTTAGTTTGCTAAACACTTCATCTAAATCTGGCGGTCCTTGATTGCGACCACCGGATTGCTGATTGCCACGATCTTTATTACCCCAAGGGTCATTGTCGCGGCCATTGTTTCCGTTGTTATTTCCAGGCTCGTTCCACGCCATTAGAAAACTCCATCACTAGATATGACGTTATAAAGTAACAGTCTTTTAACCGACTATAAAGTCGTCCAACTGCGCCTCTTCCCTCTTTTGCAGTCTAGCCCAATCGGCTTGCTGCATTCGAATATCAATCAACAAGTTACCTTCTGAATCATACGCCTCTTGTCGAATAGATTTCATATTGAAAAATACACTGCGTAAACGCCCCTGATACAGGGGAGGTATACTCAAGGTATATTCGACCATTTGACTTGCTAAGCGTTCAGTCAACGCTTGAAACAGCAGGTCTAAACCCAAGCCTTCCATCGCAGAAACCCACACTGTAGTGGGCACACCCTCTTCGTTATATTCAATACGAGGAGACTGTTGTTCCATGTTGTCTATCTTGTTCATGACAAGTAAGACTGGGATCTCGTGCGCATCGATCTCTTCTAAGACGATATCGACGGCTTGGACATTCTCTCTGAAACGTTCGTCACTAGCATCTATAACATGTAACAAGATGTCTGCTTCTTGGGTTTCCTGCAAGGTTGCCTTAAAAGCAGCAACCAAATCATGCGGAAGATGACGAATAAAACCTACGGTATCCGCAAGGATAGCAAGGCCCACATCGTCTAACTCTATTTTACGTAGAGTTGGGTCCAAAGTAGCAAATAACTGGTCAGCTGCATAAACGCTAGCTTCAGTAATCCTATTAAACAGAGTGGATTTACCGGCGTTGGTATAACCAACCAAAGAGACAGTGGGGATTTCAGCTCGCTTTCTTGCTCTGCGGCCTTGTTCGCGCTGCTTAGCTACCTTTTCTAGGCGACGTAAAATCGCTTTGATTCGATCTCTTAGCAAACGACGGTCGGTTTCAAGCTGGGTTTCACCCGGCCCTCTTAAACCAATACCACCTTTCTGTCTCTCCAAGTGAGTCCAACCACGAATCAATCGGGTGGAGATATGACGCAACTGCGCCAACTCTACTTGCAGTTTACCCTCATGGGTTCTCGCCCTTTGAGCAAAAATATCCAAGATAAGACCGGTACGATCTAGCACTCGGCATTTGCACAACTGTTCTAGGTTTCGTTCCTGAGCAGGAGAAAGGGAATGGTTAAAGATAACTATCTCAGCCTCAAGTTGCTGAACGAAATCAGCAATTTCTTGTGCTTTACCCTCACCCACAAAGTACTTCGCATGGGGGGACTGACGGCTACCCGTTATGGTATGCAGGTTGTTAACACCCGCAGAAGACACTAACATCTCAAATTCAGCTAGGTCTTCCCACTCCCCTTCCTGTGTAAAATTAATATGAACAAGTACCGCCTGTTCACCTGATTCATACCGGTCAAACAAGCGATAAGCTCCTTACACAAGATACTTGATGATTAAATAACTTTTTCAATTAGTCTTCAGATTTCTCTTGAGTGCGATCTGCACGTTCATTACTGCTGTGATGAGTTACTGCTCGCGCAGGAACTACTGTCGAAATAGCATGCTTGTATACCATCTGATTAACGGTATTTTTCAGTAGGATCACAAATTGGTCAAAAGACTCGATCTGACCCTGAAGCTTGATGCCATTGACAAGATAAATAGAAACCGGCACGCGCTCACGACGCAATGCGTTTAAGAATGGGTCTTGTAAAGATTGCCCCTTTGCCATTGTTATTTTCCTTATTAGTATGTTGTTGTAATTATTTAGCAAGTGACAGTAGAAAAATTGTACTGTTTACGCATCCTAGCTAAACCAAACAATACCTCAATTAATTCTACGATCCGTGTAGAGGTATTATTCATGTAAAACGATCATATTATACACAGCAAATTCAATTAGATGCTATGACATTTGCGATTGTTTCTACCCCATGATCGATATTTTGACTATCGAGCCAAGTTAGGTCTTTCCAACTGCGAAGCCAAGTAATCTGGCGCTTCGCTAATTGCCTAGTCGCACAGACTCCTTTGAAGATTGCTTCATCAAAGCTGTACTCTTCTTCTAAGTAACCCCACATCTGACGATAGCCCACACAACGAATTGAAGGAAGATCTGGATGCAAATCAGTGCGTTGATGTAAGGCTCTAACTTCATCTTCAAATCCAGCCTCTACCATTTTTTCATAGCGAAGTTCGATACGTCGATGCAGTTCGGAACGCTCTTGAGGAGCAATAGCAAACTGTTTCACATCATACGGGATAGGCTCTCCCTTCTGTTGCGTCAGTTCTGTCAGCGACTTTCCAGAAATACGAAAAACTTCTAAAGCGCGCGATAAACGCTGCGGATCATTGGGGTGAATACGCTCTGCAGAGACTGGGTCTATCTGTTTTAGCTCATCATGCAGAGCTTGCCAGCCCTTTTGAGTGGCTTCTTGCTCAATTTGCGCGCGAATGTTAGGGTCAGCTGCGGGTAATGGAGAAAGCCCCTCTAGTAGAGCTTTGTAGTACAGCATTGTACCCCCTACTAACATAGGAATTTTACCTTGTGCGGTAATCTCATCCATTAGCTGCAGCGCATCACGACGAAAGTCTGCTGCTGAATAAGATTCTGAAGGGTCGATAATATCAATAAGGCGATGAGGGGCGGCGGCTTGCTCTTCTGCCGTCGGCTTAGCCGTGCCTATGTCCATCCCTTTGTATATCAGAGCTGAATCAACGCTGATTAGCTCAATGGGAAAGCGTTGTCGAAGGCGAATCGCCAATTCGGTTTTACCGGAGGCCGTTGGGCCCATTAAAAATATGGCCAAAGGCAATTTATCATTCATGTGATAGCGCTTTAATTTGGGTGGAAAAATCCACTAATTGAATAAGTTTTTTATCTTTTAAGTCTAGACCTTGTGCGGAAGCACCCTCTAAGTCGGACAGTAACTGAACCGCCTCTGACAAAGTGTAGGTCTTATTTTGTTCGGCTACCTGAGAAGCGAGCCAAAGGCTTAACTGTTCAAAGGACAACGCTTGCCCACCACTCAACATATCGATGAGCTTAGAAAACAACTGCTGAAGATTATGATGTCTTAGTGGCTGAGGCACTGCCATGATCATCACTTTGGCTCCAGCTTTAAACATCAACTGAATCGCAAAACGCTCAAGCATGGGCTGCATTTGCTTAAGCAACTCGATATCTTCGCTTCTCACTCGCAATGCCAGAGGGATCAACAGTGGCTGCTTGACCAACTGCCTTTGGTCTACCGACAACTGTCCTCGAAGCTTTAATATCTCAGCATAAGACAAAGCAAGCAGTCCGCATCCTGCGTTGGTGTTAATCAACAAAAAGCGCTCATTGACCACAGTGAATGCCTTCCCTAGCTGAGTAATAGGCTGAGCCACCACAGAAGATGGCGTCTCTACAGCAGAGCTAGGCTCAACGGTCATCAGTTGCTGATAGACCTTAGCCTCTTGTTCAGATACCTGAGGCTTAGGCGTTCTTGAGGTGTTATTTTGCCCCCAACTTGAGCGCGCCTGACCTTCGCTTCGCGGTGCACCATGAGACGACTCTGCCGAGTCTGCCCTGTTTGGATATGCTGGAATCTGCTGCATCGCCTGAGCTTCTCTTTGTGAAGGAGAGGCTGATATTGGCGTCGACTCGGGGCTAGGTGTGATTGTGGTTTGCTCTGATTCACTTGCAGTCGATTGCTGCGGATGAGGCGTGGCGAACGCACTTTCCCGTCTCTCTTCAGAGACCAGTTGTTGCGACTGTCCTAGCGCATCAACAAGGGCTTGATAGATAAAGTCATGCACCAGTCGCGCTTGATGAAAACGCACTTCATGCTTTGCTGGGTGAACATTCACATCGACTTGATGTGCATCGATCTCAATGAACAGCACATAAGCGGCAAACTGCTCTGGACGCAATGCTAGCTCATAGCTTTGGCGAATCGCATGATTGATGAGTTTGTCACGCATCATTCTGCCATTTACATAGCAGTATTGCAGATCACCTTGTGAACGCGCTGCTGCGGGTGTGGTTATCCAGCCATACAACTTTAGGTCTTGATGTTGCAGCTCGACCTTTAACATGTTGTCTGCAAAGTTTTTACCACACACAGATTGAATGCGTTGCTCTACCTGGCGCTCTGTTTTTGCAGCGCGATATTGCTTAACCAGCTTACCATTGTGTCTAAGGTTAAGAGTGACATCAAAGCGGCTCAAAGCAATGCGCTTTAACAGCTCTTCAATATGAGTGAACTCTGTCTTTTCAGTACGTAGGAACTTTCGTCTTGCTGGAGTATTAAAAAACAGATCCAACACTTCTACCGAAGTTCCTACAGGGTGTGCGGTCGGCTGCAGCTTAACCTGCATATCTCGACCTTCAGAATAGGCTGCCCACGCTTGCTCTTGTGTCGCCGTTCTTGAGGTTAAGGTTAAGCGAGATACCGAACTGATACTAGCCAGCGCCTCTCCACGAAACCCAAGGCTCATGATGGCTTCAAGATCATCCAAGGTGGTAATTTTAGAGGTCGCATGTCGACTCAGGGCGAGTTGAAGTTCATCTTTAATGATGCCCTTACCGTTGTCCCTGATGCGAATCAGTTTACTGCCGCCTTTTTCGATATCGATATCGATACGAGTAGCACCCGCGTCGATGCTATTTTCAACGAGCTCTTTAACCACAGAGGCCGGTCTCTCAACCACCTCTCCGGCTGCTATTTGGTTCGCCAGTCTCGCTGGTAGTATCTTAATTTCGCTCATCGGTTTGGAATAATCAGCGTCTGTCCAATGGCAAGCTCATCGGAACGAAGGTTATTGGCGCTGCGAATGCTGCTCACAGTCACCCCATATTTAGATGCGATTTTACCCAAAAACTCTCCTCGTTGAACCTTATGGCGCCTGATTGGAGTATCTTTCACGGCAACGGTGATCTTAAGCTTTTGACCAACACGAACCGTATTAGACTTAAGGTTATTTTCTCTTTTAATTGAGTCTACCGATACCTTATATCGACTGGCGATCTTGCCTAGATACTCACCCGATTTCACCACATGGGTAACGGTTTTGGTCTCTACGGTATTAAGTGTTTTCGTCGGAACTGAAGCGCCAGGAATAGTCAGCTTCTGACCCACTTTGACGGTATCACTTTTTAGGTTGTTCGCCGATTTGATCGCACCAACGGAAACTCCGTGTTTTTGCGCAATCTTAGATAAAAAATCACCGCGCTGAACAACGTACATTCCACCGTGGCTCGGGCTGTTATCAAACCCAGTTCCTTCCGGCGGATTTTGTTTTAGATACGTCACTACCGCACGGGACAAAGCGCTCGCTAGCTTGTCTTGATATGAACGCTGAAATAGCAGTTTCTCTTCAGTTGGGTTTGAAATGAAGCCTGTTTCAACCAGAACTGATGGTATTTGAGGTGAACGCAACACCGCTAGGCTAGCTTCACTTGGTTTACTTTTATGCAGACGAGCGACCTTTTTCAACTCACCTAATATCTCTGTCGCTAACTTCTCACCCTCTCGCTTGGAGTGGGTGAACTGCAGATCCAGCAATGTTTGGTTTACATTTTTATCCGCTCGAGTAACCGTGGAAGTGCCACCTAGCTTTTGAGATTGACGCTCTTGGTTCTCTACCCAACGAGAAATTTCTGTGTTCCTACGACGATCATTCAAGAAGAAAACGGAAGCACCTCTTGGCTGTGGCGAGGTAAACGCATCTGCGTGAATAGAGATAAATAGGTGAGCTTTCTCTCGGTCGGCAATAGCCACGCGCTGATCTAGATTCACATAGTAGTCGCCCGTTCGAGTCAACTTGGCTCTGATACCAGGGATAGCATTCAACTGTGCTGCAAGCTTCCTTGAAACACTCAATGTGGTGTGCTTTTCATATTTGCGACTAGGACCAATGGAGCCAGGGTCTTTACCGCCATGGCCAGGGTCGATAACAATAACCACATCTTGTCGACTAGGCACGGTCGTTTTAGTCGCAACAACCGGTTTAGCTACTGGTTTAGACTGGCTGGTTGCTGAGAGAGGAAAATCGATCACCAAACGATGGCCGGCGCCGTTACCCGGGGCAAGCTTGAATAATTTAGGCGAAGACTTTCCCTTTAACTCAAACACCAATCGAAAGGTGTTTTTGTTAGGAGGAGAACTTTCTCTCACTTTACTTAAGATCGGACTCTTGGTTACCGACTTAGGTAATTTGGAACGATTAGATGTGCTCTTAAGATCCACAACCAAACGATCTGGGCTGCCTAAGGTAAAGTAGCTAAAATCCGCTGACTGGCTCAGGTCAATAACCGTCCTTGTTTCTTTATTAGTGGTCGAAATGCGAATGTTCTTAATCTCATTTGCTTGCACAGTGGCAAATAAAGAAGAAACAAAGAACAAGGCAAACGCCCATACTGAATTCTTAATCAATTTAGCTCCAGCTTTTCAATCAGTGTTAATCCATTGTCACTGTTTGCGGTAATGGTCGCGACGCGACCCTCGCCTTGATAACGAATGTCGATATCTAAATCTGCTTTAGGAAGCAATCCTTCCCCTTTCTCTGGCCACTCAACAAGGCAGATGGCATCTGGGGTAAAGTAGTCTCGAATTCCCATAAACTCGAGCTCTTCTGGGTCGGCAAGACGATAAAGGTCAAAATGATACACCTGCCAATCTTGCAAATCATAAGGCTCAACCAAGGTGTAGGTTGGGCTCTTAACGTTGCCTTTATGCCCCATCGACTGGATAAAACCTCGACTGAAGGTGGTTTTTCCCGCACCAAGATCACCGTGTAAATAAATGGTCGTTTGCTCAGAGCATAGGGCTGATAAGTTTGCTCCCATCTTTACAGTGTCATGCTCATCTTTGAGGGAGAAGTGCTTCTGGGTCATAAAAGAATAGTCTTTGCTTGGTTTTATTAATAATGACCTAATTATCTCTACTGAGCGCGTTTTGTCGAGCAAACCCGCCTCTTTGGTAGACTATGACCAATAAATTTCGTTCAAAAGTACTTCGAATGGGTTGCAGTGTTACATGTCGACTCGTTTATTCGCTAAAATAGACTCAACTTTCTTCGAATGACAGCATCAATGAATCTTCAACATTTGGCAGATCAAATCAAACTTTGGGGCAATGAACTCGGATTCCAAAAAATAGGAATAACCGATGTCGACCTCTCATCACATGAAGAGGGCCTGAAGAAATGGATTGCCCATGGCTACCACGGCAGTATGGAGTGGATGGAGCGCAATGAAGATAAACGCCTACATCCAGATAAACTTCACCCGGGCACATTACGAGTTATTAGCGTGCGCTTGGACTATCTTCCCCCAGAAGCTCATTTTGCCAGTAATCTTTCCGATCCGACCCAAGCTTATATTAGTCGTTACGCATTAGGTCGTGATTATCATAAGCTGATGAGAAACAAGCTCAAAAACTTAGCCAAGAAAATTGAAGATGAACTTGGAGAGTTGAACTATCGCCCCTTTGTTGACTCGGCTCCTGTGCTGGAGCGTCCCTTAGCTGAAAAGGCGGGTCTAGGCTGGACCGGTAAACACTCTTTGCTGCTCGATGAAGAGGCAGGCTCTTGGTTTTTTCTTGGCGAACTATTGATTGGATTGCCTCTTCCTGTCGATGCTCCAGTAGAAAACCAATGTGGGAAGTGTCGCTCTTGCATCACAAGTTGCCCTACGGGAGCGATAATCGAAGATGGTGTCATTGATGCGCGCAAGTGCATCTCTTACTTAACCATAGAATATGATGGAATCATTGAGCGTGAGCTTAGTGATGCAATGGGCAATCGTATCTACGGCTGTGATGACTGCCAACTGGTATGCCCGTTTAACCGTCATGCTCAGCTTACGCAGCAAGCGGACTTTCATAGACGAGAAAGCATTAAAGACAGCAACTTAATTACACTTTTATTATGGAGTGAACAAGAATTCCTTAAGAACTTCGAGGGTTCAGCAATACGCCGCATTGGTCATCTGCAGTGGCTACGAAACCTCGCGATTGCTTTGGGAAATGGCGCATACAGCGATGAAGCCATAATAACTCTAGAAAGTAGACTTGGGCTTTGTGACGTTTTGGACCACCATATTGCCTATGCCATCGAACGGCTTAAATCTCAGACTCCATTTACCTCAACCAAGCAACAGCGACTGATTCGAATTGTTCAGAAAGGACTGCCTAGGGATGCCTAGCTAGATGCAATGCCATCAACTCTAGAGTATTCAGAACAAATGCTCGCTAGAAAAACCAAATAAGTGCCAATAAGCGGATGTTAAACCCTTAATTCAGCATAAAATGGTAAGTACATAGGTAATGTGGAAAAAGAATATAAAGCAAGTCTCATTTCAGCATGCCCTAAAGTTAAACACAGACGCGGAATATGATGAAGATCAAATAATGTGACATTTAAGATCAATTTCTTACATTCTTAGGATCAAACAACCTCACCATCAGCCCTTATATTTCAAGGCATTAAGCTAGGTGTAATAAGTCCCATCGTTCTTATGATGAAATTAGATCTTGACAAAAGATCCGCAAAAATCAATTGCTAAAATTTTTATCAACCAAGTTATCCACAGCCGTGGTTTTGTGGATAAGTCTGTGAGTTAATTCTTAATGGAGTGTAATAATGGGCGTTTCACAGAGATTGTGAAAAATTATAGATAAGGAGAAAAAGAGCTGGGTAATACTAGTGCAGAAAGAATGTAATGATTCGGATAATCAGTTCAAAAGCTTTGGAGCGACTCGACCAGACTGGACACAAGGTTCCTCATGTATCAGTCAATCAATCCAAAAGCTTTGGAGCGACTCGACCAGACTGGGCACGAGGTTCCTCGTGTAGCAGGTAATCACCCAAAAGCTTTGGAGCGACACACGAGGTTCGAACTCGTGACCTCAACCTTGGCAAGGTTGCGCTCTACCAACTGAGCTAGTGTCGCATCTCACTAACAGCTTTAAGCTAACAGCTATCAGTTTAAAAGTGGTTGCGGGGGCCGGATTTGAACCGACGACCTTCGGGTTATGAGCCCGACGAGCTACCAAGCTGCTCCACCCCGCGTCCGAATTGTATCACCGTTAAGTACGATGAAGACTTACTCTCTATTTAAAGAGAAATTTGGAGCGACACACGAGGTTCGAACTCGTGACCTCAACCTTGGCAAGGTTGCGCTCTACCAACTGAGCTAGTGTCGCATAACTTGTAACTGTCAGCTTGAAGCTATTAGCTATAAGTTTTTGAAAGTGGTTGCGGGGGCCGGATTTGAACCGACGACCTTCGGGTTATGAGCCCGACGAGCTACCAAGCTGCTCCACCCCGCGTCCGAATTGTGTCACCGTTAAGTACGATGAAGACTTTCTATTTGGAGCGACACACGAGGTTCGAACTCGTGACCTCAACCTTGGCAAGGTTGCGCTCTACCAACTGAGCTAGTGTCGCATAACTTGTAGCTGTCAGCTTGAAGCTATTAGCTATAAGTTTTTAAAATTGGTTGCGGGGGCCGGATTTGAACCGACGACCTTCGGGTTATGAGCCCGACGAGCTACCAAGCTGCTCCACCCCGCGTCCGAATTGTGTCACCGTTAAGTACGATGAAGACTTACTCTCTATTTAAAGAGAAATTTGGAGCGACACACGAGGTTCGAACTCGTGACCTCAACCTTGGCAAGGTTGCGCTCTACCAACTGAGCTAGTGTCGCATAACTTGTAGCTGTCAGCTTGAAGCTATTAGCTATAAGTTTTTAAAATTGGTTGCGGGGGCCGGATTTGAACCGACGACCTTCGGGTTATGAGCCCGACGAGCTACCAAGCTGCTCCACCCCGCGTCCGAATTGTGTCACCGTTAAGTACGATGAAGACTTACTCTCTATTTAAAGAGAAATTTGGAGCGACACACGAGGTTCGAACTCGTGACCTCAACCTTGGCAAGGTTGCGCTCTACCAACTGAGCTAGTGTCGCTTCGTAAACGTCTTTGTGCCGTTTAGGGATGCGAATTATAAGAGGTTATTTTTGTGATGCAAGCCTTAATTCTGATTTTTTTTATCTCAGCGCGTTAACTGAATAAAAAAACATCAGATCTTCATGATTGTATCTCTGTAATAACGAAGTTCAGCAATTGATTCGCGAATATCATCTAGCGCTAAGTGAACACCTTTCTTGGTAAATCCATCCAATACTTCTGGCTTCCAGCGACGAGTGAGTTCTTTGAGCGTACTTACGTCCACATAACGATAATGGAAGTACTGTTCTAGTTCAGGCATGTGCTTATACAAGAAACGTCTGTCTTGGCCGATGCTATTACCACAAATCGGTGAAGCTCCCTTCGGTACCCACTTTTCAAGGAACTCTATCGTCAGAGCAACGGCTTTATCTTCATCGATGTCGCTGTTTTGAACCCTCTCTACCAAACCACTATTGGTATGAGTGTTGGTGCACCAATCGTCCATCTTAGCCAGCTCGGATTCTGGTTGGTGAATGGCAATAACAGGCCCTTCAGCCAGAATGTTCAATTCGCTATCTGTAACGATAGATGCGATTTCGATGACTTTATGTGTTTCTGGATCCAACCCTGTCATTTCAAGATCGACCCAGATTAAATTTTTATCGTTCAACGCCATGAATGAAATTGCCTATTATTGTTGTGAAAGAATGAAATCTCAGTGGAGTGACTAATATGGGCTGCATAAAAGTAAGCCGTGACCGCTTAGTCTCGCATCTTGAGGTCAATTGGGTATATCATACTCCTCAATTATAGAAAGCCAACTGGACACTAAATAATACATGGCTAAAAAGAAGAAGCTAACCAAAGGGCAAGTACGTCGAGTGCGCGGCAATCAAAAGAAGCGACTGCAACAAGACAATACTGTTCAATGGGATGAGCAAATGCTTGGTGAAACCAAGAAGGGCTTAGTCATCACTCGATTTGGGCAACATGCCGATATTGAGGATAGTGAGACTGGAGAGATTCATCGCTGCAACTTACGCCGTGGTATTGAAAGCTTGGTCTCCGGTGACCGCGTATTATGGCGAATTGGTCTTGAGTCTATGGCTGGTATCTCTGGTGTTGTAGAAGCGGTAGAGCCAAGAACCTCAATGCTCACTAGACCCGACTATTATGATGGTCTTAAACCCGTTGCTGCCAACGTAGAGCAGATGGTCATTGTATCTTCAGTGCTGCCTGAGCTTTCTCTGTCTATTATTGACCGCTACCTGATCGCGTCAGAAACCCTAAACATCGCGCCACTACTGGTTCTCAATAAGATTGATTTACCCACACCAGAGCAACTTGTCGAGCTTAAAGAACAGCTAACGATCTACAGTAACATTGGCTACAAGGTCTTGCTGGTGAGTAAAGAATCTGGCGAAGGCATTCCTGAATTAGAAGCCGAGCTTGCAGGTAAGATAAACATTTTTGTAGGTCAATCTGGTGTAGGAAAATCGAGCTTAGTCAATGCGTTGATGCCAGAGCTTGAAGTAGAAGAAGGCGTTATCTCTGAAAACTCGGGGTTAGGTCAGCACACCACAACAGCAGCACGTCTATACCACTTCCCTGCGGGTGGTGATCTTATCGATTCACCGGGAGTGCGTGAGTTTGGCTTATGGCACTTAGAGGCCGATGAGGTCACCACAGCCTTCGTTGAATTCAGAGAATTCCTTGGCCTTTGTAAGTTTAGAGATTGTAAGCATGCTGATGACCCGGGTTGCGCCATTCAACAAGCGATTATCGACGGTAAGATTCATCCTAACCGATTTGAAAACTACCAGAAAATCATTGAAAGCATGGTCGAAATGAAAGCCAATCGCCAGTACTCGAAAAACAAGAAGCTGGATCAGTAGTATATTTAGACAAACGATGCCAGTTTGAGTAACATTCTGGCCCAATTTAGGAATAATGGACCTTATTGTGATTGATAAAATCAAAGTCGGTGCCCAATACTGGATGCCACAACACGGCCTAACGCGCCTAGTTGGAAAGCTTGCATCTGCGAAACTTGGCGGGGTTACCACGTCGATCATTCGTGGCTTCATCAAGCAATACAAAATTAACATGGACGAAGCGCTGCACTCAGATCCTGCTCACTTCGAAACCTTTAACGAGTTTTTCGTACGTGAACTAAAGCCAGGGATTCGCCCTGTCGTTGAAGACGACTCGGTTATCACACACCCGGCGGATGCTTGTGTGAGTCAGTTTGGTCCAATCGAAGACGGTAAGCTCATTCAAGCGAAGAAACACAGCTATTCAGCTCGTGAACTGCTTGGCGGTGATCTAAACCTTGCTGAAAGCTTTGCTGACGGTAGCTTTGCTACGCTTTACCTATCGCCTAGTGACTATCACCGTGTGCACATGCCTTGCGACGGCACATTAAGACAAATGATTTACGTTCCAGGCGATCTGTTTTCGGTAAACCCGTTAACCGCAGAGAATGTAGAGAATCTATTTGCCCGCAATGAGCGCGTGGTGTGTATCTTTGATACTGAATTTGGCCCAATGGCACAGGTTCTTGTCGGCGCGACTATTGTCGGTAGTATTGAGCTAATTTGGGCTGGCACCGTGACACCACCTCGTGGAAACACTGTCTATCGTTGGGATTACCCTGCAGATGGAGAGAAAGCTATCCACATTAAGAAGGGTGAGGAAATGGGCCGCTTTAAGCTAGGTTCAACAGTGATCAACCTGTTCCCTAAAGATGCCATTGAGTTTGATGAAAGCATGCAGCTTGAAGCTATTACTCGACTCGGTACTGCTTACGCTCACAAGCGCTAATCGCAACCATTTGAAAAATAAAATTAAAAAAGGAGCCTTAGGCTCCTTTTTTGTTATTCCTCAGTGACACAACTCATTTGCAAACCTTCCTCAAGCAGGAGCAATTGCTCTTTACCCAGTTGAGTTGCCATTGGTTTTACCATGGCCAGTATCTGCAACATGCCTTGCATAATCATTGCCTCTGTCACCTTTTGGTTGGCATTCATCGCTGATTGATAACCGAGCCACCCCGTCGCAATAAAATGCAAGTTAGTGACTAACCTAGGCATGTCCTTGGGATCGACTTCGATTAACTCAAGGGTAAGAAACGACTGTACGATGGCGACTAGGTTAACCCTTAGCTTTTCTTGAACTTCCAAATATGCGTGATGCAGTTGAGTATCACGACTCACAATATCGGCTAAGTTGGCATAGAAAAACCGGTACTTCCACATTAAAGAAAAGGTCGAATTTACATAGTGTTTTAACAACACCAAGCTCTCACCCTGGCTTTCATAGGGGCGAAACCTATCCAACAATTCAGAGGTATAGTCCTCAAAAATAGCTCGGATTATCTCTTGCTTGTTCGAGTAATGGTAATAGAGGTTTCCTGGACTGATGCCAAGATGTGCAGCAATGTGGTTGGTCGTGACGTTGCGCTCACCTTGTTGATTGAACAACTCTAGCGCGCCTTGCACAATTCTCTGCTTTGTTTTCATTAAGCGACTCAATACCCTAGGTCATTGTTAATTAGATCGAAATAGAAAAGAGTTTTGCTATACTCAAGCACTCTTACTGTAACGTAAAAAGCTATTATTACTTTGTCTGTATCTCATTGGCTATCTGCCGCTAGACCCAAAACATTGCCCTTGGCGTTAACTTCTATTGTGACAGGAAGTTGCCTAGCCTATACCCACCAGCAATTTTCGTGGAGTGTCAGCATTCTGGCTCTACTCACCGCAACGCTTTTACAAATATTATCAAACCTTGCTAATGATTATGGTGACGCTCAACAAGGAACCGACAATCAAGATCGACTTGGTCCTACGAGAGCGATTCAATCAGGAGAGATAACGGCGAAACAGATGAAAAGTGCAATGGTGTTGTGCTCACTGCTGAGTCTCGCAGCCGGTCTGACACTGATTCTAACATCTTTAACCACTATGGTGGATATTGGTATTTTCCTCGGCTTAGGCGTCCTTGCCATATTTTGTGCCATCGCATACACCGTAGGCAAAAAACCCTATGGTTACATAGGTTTAGGTGATCTGTCTGTCTATATATTCTTTGGTTTGCTTGGTGTAGGTGGGACTTTTTATCTGCACACCAACGCTATCTCTGCAGACCTGTTTTTGCCCGCCACCGCTACCGGATTACTCGCGGTCGCGGTACTCAATGTCAATAACATGCGAGATATTGATAACGACCGTGCGTTTGGTAAAACGACAATGGCGGTGCGCATGGGACTGGCAAAAGCCAAGCACTATCACGCGTTGCTGGTCTTAAGCGCATGGTTGGCTTATTTCATCTTCGTGCTCAATAATCATGGTAGCTCTATCAGCTTGCTTTTGTCCTCATTAATCTTAGTTCCAAGCCTATTGCATTTGCGTTCACTTAACCGCGCAACTGATAGTTTAGCCATTGCTCCATTGATGGCTGGAGTGGTAAAACTTGCACTAATTGCTAACTTATTATTTTCTTTAGCTATTATTGTTTAATCAAAAAGTTAACTTGCATCAATTTTCAATGAGCGTTGCAGGATATACTCGAGCGTAAGAATACTAACTTAGAAGGTGACTCTGATTATGGAATACAACACTTCAGCCCTGTGTGACGTCTACTTAGATCAGGTTGATGTCGTAGAGCCAATGTTTAGCAATTTTGGTGGTAGTGCGTCATTCGCAGGTCAGGTAACCACCATCAAATGCTTTGAAGACAATGGACTTATTCGCTCTGTTCTCGAGCAAGATGGGCAAGGTCGAGTATTGCTTATTGATGGCGGTGGTTCATTAAGACGAGCCTTGATTGATGCTGAGATAGCGTCTCTCGCTGAGGAAAACGAATGGGAAGGCCTTGTCGTTTATGGCTCAGTACGTGAGATTGATGAGCTTGAGGATATGAGCATTGGTATTCAGGCCCTAGCGTCTATTCCTGTTGGTGCAAGCCAAACTGATGTTGGTGAGCTAGATGTTCCGGTTAATTTCGGTGGTGTAAGCTTCTTGCCTGAGGACTACTTGTATGCCGACAATACTGGCATTATTTTGTCCCAAGAGCCTCTAGACACCAACTTTGAGATTGATGTCGAAGACGAAGCCTAGCCTTTTCACTGTCAGATTGAGTTACATTTAGAAGCAGAACGAGAAATTCGTTCTGCTTTTTTTTGATTAAAAGCAAAATAATCTCGAATAAACTTTATCATTTCAAAAAAAATTGCATGACATCCAAACACTTGCAATAACTTTTCGATAGTCTGCATATTCCATGTAGAGAGGAAGCGATGGAATGGACAAAGAAAATTCGAGCCAGGTAATTAAGTTAGCGTTCTGCATACTTATACCTATTTTAATATTGATGATGCCAAGCAGTTGGATCCCTATCAATGATCTTACCGTGGTTCAACATCGATTATTGGCTATCTTCGTCATGTCCGCCCTACTCTGGGTTTTAGAGCCTGTTCCGGTTTTTGCTACCTCGATACTGATCATTACCCTAGAGCTGATTTTCTTATCCGATAAGGGATTGAACGTTCTAATCGTCGATCACGCCAATGAAGCCTTTGGCACCCTTATTCCTTATACGGACATACTTGGGTCCTTCTCTTCACCCATCATCATCTTGTTTATGGGCGGGTTTGCTTTGGCTATTGCCGCCTCTAAGTACCAACTGGACAACAACCTAGCTCGAGTGCTATTGAAGCCATTTGGCACCCAGCCTCGATACATCATGCTTGGCTTAATGCTGATTACCGCGGTGTTCTCCATGTTCATGTCAAATACCGCAACCACGGTTATGATGCTGGCATTGCTTGGCCCTATCGTCGCCTCTGCCAAACCTGGCGATTTAGGTATCAAGGCTTTAGTTTTGTGTATACCTATCGCTGCGAATACCGGGGGTATCGCGACTCCAATCGGTACTCCGCCTAACGCCATTGCCTTGCAGTATCTTACCGGTGAAAACAGTATCGATTTTCTAAGCTGGATGATGTTTGGTTTGCCTTTTGTGATCGTACAGCTCGCTATTGCTTGGCTGTTACTACAAAAGCTATTCCCATCGTCAGAAGACAAAATGGTGCTCTCTTTAGAGGGTGAATTCTTAAAGTCTTGGAAAGCGATCGTTGTTTACATCACCTTTGCACTGACCATAGTGCTGTGGATGACCACCAAGCTCCACGGTATGAACACCTACGTCGTCTCAGTGATTCCTCTGGCGATATTTACGCTGACTGGCATCATGGGTAAAGCGGAAATCAAACAGATTAACTGGGACGTGCTGTGGTTGGTTGCCGGCGGTATCGCCATTGGACTTGCTCTAGATAAGACAGGCCTAGCCAAAGGGTTAGCTCACTCTATTGATTATCAGAGCCTATCGCCTGTTGCTGTCGTACTCACACTGTCCATCATCTGTTGGTTAATGGCCAATTTCATGTCCAATACCGCAACCGCTAACTTATTAATGCCTATTGCTGCGGCAATTGGCGCATCCATGCCTAGCCTAGTAGCGACCGGAGGACTGCAAGGTCTTCTGATTGTCGTCGCATTCTCTGCATCGCTAGGCATGATCTTACCTGTCTCAACGCCACCCAATTCATTGGCTTACTCCACCGGACTTATTGAGAGTAAAGACATGGCGAAAACAGGCATCATTCTTGGTATCGTCGGCCTAGCACTCGTCTACGTTGCTATGTTTATCCTAACCTAAAAGGAGTGCCAAACTTTAACTAGGGAGAAGTTATGTTTGTTGTCGCCCATAGAGGAACAAGAGAAACCCACCCAGAGAATACGTTACTCGCCTTTGAGAGCGCATTAGAGGGAGGCACAAAAGCTATCGAGTTAGATATCCATCAACATCAAGGAGAGTTCTGGGTAATTCACGATAGCTGGGTCAATCGCACGACTGATGGTGCAGGCCCGCTCAATTGGTTTTCAGCTAAGGGCTTAAAAGAACTTGATGCGGGTGAAGGTGAGCAGATCCCGACTCTGAGAGAGACCCTACACCACCTGTCTGGTCGCTGTGCTTTAAACATCGAGTTAAAGGGGCTGGATGACATAGCAACCTTGCTTGCTCACCTCGACTATGCCGTGAATGAGTGTGGGTTCAAACAAGACCAGCTATTGGTGTCATCATTCAATCATCACTGGCTAGCAGAGCTCAATCGCCAGCGCCCTGAGCTTAAGCTTGCGGCATTAACCGCCAGTAAACCCATCGGCTTGTGCCAATTTGCACAAGAGCTCAATGCGTACAGCGTTAATATCGACTTGCACGTTATCGATGGCGAAATGGTTGATGATGCAAAGAAACGCGGGCTGAAGGTTTACGTGTATACGGTGAACCGCCAAGAAGATTGGCAACGCTTAAAAACGATGGGAGTGGATGGCATTTTCTGTGATGTTCCCAACGAGGCGGTGAAGTACTTCGCCTCAACCACGACTCAAAGCCGAATCTGGCCTGAGTAACACCGCTCAATCGAGGGTTTCTTATCCTCACGATATGGTGCATATTGACGGTATCTATCAAAAACCTCAATGTGCACCATGGGATACGAATGGTTGGCCCTTGCCGCGGCCTTCTTATGGGCGATATCTAGCCTAATTTCAGTTAAACCTGCTCGCCACCTTGGCCCCTTTGCCTACAGCCGTTGGCGAATGGGTTGTACCGCAATCATGCTCAGTAGCATGGCCGCTTTCACAGGGGGCTGGGCAACCGTAGCGACAGAGCATATGACGCTAATGATGCTTTCGGGCCTGATTGGTATCTTCATTGGTGATACTGCCCTATTTGCCTGCATGAATAGAATGGGACCGCGACAAGCAGGTCTGCTTTTTTCATGCCATGCTGTATTTTCAGCGGTATTAGGGTATTGGCTTTTCAGTGAAACCTGGAGTGGCATTGAACTTCTAGGTGCGCTATTGGTATTTGCCGGCGTTGTGATCGCAATCTTCTTTGGCAGAAAACAAACTGGAAAGCATGACTGGGAATCATTACAAGGAAAAATGGCGGTCGGTATCAGCATTGGCCTACTCTCTGGGCTTTGCCAAGCACTGGGTGGCATCATTGCTAAGCCCGTAATGCAAACCAGTATTGACCCTGTTGCGGCCTCTGCTATTCGCATGATTACGGCGTTTGCGGCTCACTCATTGTTTTTGTTTAGTGGTGCAAAGATTGCAAAAGCTAAACAGGCTATCAATCTAAAGATACTTGCGATCACTGCACTAAACGGCTTCTTGGCTATGGCTGTAGGTATGACATTGATACTTTACGCATTACAAGAAGGCAACGTGGGTATGGTAGCCCTGCTCTCTTCCACAACCCCAATTATGGTGCTGCCTCTGCTTTGGTTTATCACCAAACAGCGACCAAGTCGCTACGCGTGGTATGGCGCGATCTTGGCCGTTATTGGCACAGCGTTAATCGTAAGTTGAAGCTGACAGCTCGAAGCTATCAGCGGTCAGTTTTAGGCTCTTGGGAAAGGGAACGCGGTAATTTCATCAATGTGGGTTTGCTTGCAAGCCAGCATGATTAGTCTGTCTATGCCTAAAGCAACCCCTGAGCATTGTGGCAGTCCGTGGCGCAATGCCTCAATTAAATGATAATCAATAGGCTGAGGGGATAACCCCATTTTCTCGCGCTTTTCGTTGTCTTGCTCAAAGCGACGCAATTGCTCATCGGCATCATCAAGTTCATGAAAGCCGTTAGCGAGTTCAATGCCCTTAAAGTAGACCTCAAAACGATCGGCTACCCTATGGTCATTGGGGTTTATCTTCGCCAATGCGGCTTGAGAGGCAGGAAAATCATAGACAAAAGCCGGTACCTGTTGCCCAATTTTAGGTTCAACGCCAATACTAAATAACAGCTGCAATAGCGTGTCTTTGTCTGTTTCTGGCTCGGCAATATCAGACAACCCTAAGGTTCCAGCGACGGCTTTCAGTTCATCTATACTGCCTTGTAAAGGGCACACGTTTAACACATCAACAAACGCCTGCTGATAGGTCATTCGTTCGGCTTGGTTGCATGACAGAACAAGTTGCAGTAGCTGATCCATTTCATTCATCAAGTCATGATGATCAAACCCGATTCGGTACCACTCCAAGAGCGTAAATTCGGGGTTATGGTAACGACCCGCTTCTTCGTTCCTAAAGGCTTTCGCTATCTGGTAGATACAGCCACTGCCAGAAGCTAGTAAGCGTTTCATGTGAAACTCAGGGCTGGTCATGAAAAAGAGCTTTCTTCCACCCGCGTACCCTGGGCCAATAAATTCCGTTTGAAAGGTATGCAAATGAATATCGGTCACAGTGGCATGGCTCATCGCCGGGGTGTCCACCTCCAATACATTGCGTTCAACAAAAAACTGCCTGATGTGGCCGATGAGCTCTGCTCTTCTTTTCAAAGAAGAGAGGTCTGCAGAAGGCTGCCAGTTGAGAGTACTCATAGAATTTCCTGTGAAATGAATTGAATAAGTTTCTGAGATTCAGATGCTTATTTTGACATGATAATGATCACAGTCCCCGTTCTTTTTAGATTTTTTCACCTGGAACGGCATCAAAAAACTAGGTAAATCAATTTTTTCGCAACACGCTTCCCATACAATGGAGCGCAGCATTTCTTAAGAAACTTACAATCACGAGCAGGACAACCTGCCTAACACTCTGGAGGATAACTGTGAAAGTACTACACACAGATATCGCGGTCATCGGCGCAGGGGGTGCCGGTCTTCGAACTGCTATCGCAGCAGCTGAAGCGAACCCTGATTTGGAAGTTGCTTTAATTTCCAAGGTTTACCCAATGCGCTCGCACACTGTAGCGGCTGAAGGTGGCTCTGCTGCCGTCGTTAAAGAAGAAGATAGCTTAGACAATCACTTCAACGATACTGTTGGTGGTGGTGACTGGCTTTGCGAACAAGATGTTGTTGAGTTCTTTGTAGAGAATTCGACCCGCGAAATGATCCAGATGGAACAATGGGGTTGCCCGTGGAGCCGCAAAGAAAACGGCGAAGTAAACGTGCGCCGCTTTGGTGGTATGAAGGTTGAGCGAACTTGGTTTGCTGCAGATAAAACCGGATTCCACATGCTACATACGCTATTCCAAACCTCTATAAAGTACCCGCAAATCAAACGCTTCGATGAGTACTTTGTGGTTGACCTGCTTGTAGTCGAAGGTGAAGTTCAAGGCCTAGTGGCTATTCATATGGCGGAAGGCGAACTGGTAACGATTAAGGCTAAATCTGTTGTTCTCGCAACGGGTGGCGCTGGTCGTGTTTATCATACCAACACCAATGGCGGCATAGTCACAGGTGACGGCATGGCCATGGCATACCGCCACGGCGTACCACTGCGTGATATGGAGTTCGTTCAATATCACCCAACAGGTCTTCCTGGTACGGGCATCCTGATGACCGAGGGTTGTCGTGGTGAAGGCGGCATCATAGTGAACAAAGATGGCTACCGTTACCTACAAGATTACGGCATGGGCCCAGAAACCCCTGTAGGCCAGCCTAAAAACAAATACATGGAGCTTGGCCCTCGCGATAAAGTCTCGCAAGCATTCTGGCATGAGCAGCAAAAAGGCAACACTATCAAACACCCATTGGGAGATGTTGTGCATCTTGATCTTCGCCACTTGGGCGAGGAGTACCTGCAAGAGCGCCTGCCATTTATTTGTGAGCTTTCTAAAGCCTACGTCAACGTAGACCCAGCAAAAGAACCCATTCCTATCCGTCCTACTGTTCACTACACCATGGGTGGTATTGAAACGAACCCTAAATGCGAAACGCGCATCAAGGGTCTATTTGCGGTGGGTGAATGTGCTTCCGTTGGCTTGCACGGTGCAAACCGTCTTGGTTCAAACTCACTGGCTGAGTTCGTGGTATTTGGTCGTGTTGCCGGTGAAGAAGCCGTTAAACGTGCTAGCGAATTCCAAGGCTGGGATGATGATGCTATTACAGCTCAAGTCGAACTCGTTGAAGCTCGCATCCAAGCGCTAATGACACAAGACGGTGACGAAAACTGGTCAACTATCCGTACTGAAATGGGCCATGCAATGGAATCTGGCTGTGGTATTTACCGTAGTGAAGACCTAATGCAAGAAACCATCGACAAGCTTTCTGAGCTAAAAGAGCGCTATAAGAAAATTAGCATTAAAGATAAAGGCAAGGTATTCAACACTGACCTTCTATACGCCATTGAAGTGGGCTACGGCCTAGAAGTGGCAGAAGCTATGGCTCACTCTGCTTTGCTGCGTAAAGAGTCTCGTGGTGCCCACCAGCGCCTTGATGAAGGTTGTACTGAGCGAGATGATGAGAACTTCTTGAAACACTCACTGGCCTACTACACGCCGCAGAGTGCACCTAGCATTGACTACAGCTCAGTGACCATTACCAAATCGCAACCAAAAGCTCGCTTGTATGGCGCGGCGGCTGAAGAAGCAGCTGCGGCAGAGAAAGCAGCGAACAACGCGGAGGAGCAACAGTAATGCCAGCTCGTATTCAGAAAGTAGACATTCTCCGTTACGATCCTGAGAAAGACTCAGAACCGTATTTCCAAACCTTCGAGGTGCCATTTGATGAAACCATGTCAGTGCTTGACGCTCTGGGTTACATCAAAGATCACCTAGATAAAGACCTTGCCTACCGCTGGTCTTGTCGTATGGCAATTTGTGGCTCATGTGGAATCATGGTTAATCAGGTGCCAAAGCTTGCTTGTAAGACCTTCCTGCGTGAATACCCAGATGGCTTGAAAATTGAGGCACTGGCTAACTTCCCAATCGAGAAAGACTTAATTGTTGATATGACGCCATTCATTGAGCGCCTTGAAGCCATCAAGCCTTACATCATTGGTAATGACCGCACACCAGAAGATGGCACAAACATCCAAACCCCAGAGCAAATGGCTCGCTACAAGCAATTTGCAGCCTGCATTAACTGTGGCCTTTGCTACGCAGCGTGCCCTCAGTTTGGTTTAAACCCTGACTTCTTAGGTCCTGCTGCTCTTACCCTCGCTCACCGCTACAACTTAGATAGCCGTGACAATGGTAAACAAGAGCGTATGGAACTAATCAATGGTGACAACGGCGCTTGGGGCTGTACTTTCGTCGGTTACTGCTCGGAAGTGTGTCCGAAGAGCGTTGATCCTGCAGGTGCAGTAAACCAAGGCAAGATTGAATCTTCAAAAGACTTTGTCATCGCCATGTTGAAGCCGGAGGATGTGTAATGAGTAATCGTAAACCTTATGTTCGCGAGATGAAGCGTACATGGTGGAAGGATCACTCTTTCTACCGTTTCTACATGCTGCGAGAGGCAACGGTGCTGCCTTTGATTCTGTTTACCCTGTTCATTACCTTTGGATTGGGTGCCTTGGTTAAAGGTCCAGACGCTTGGGCAACGTGGTTAGACTTCATGAGCCACCCTATCGTTATTCTAATCAATATCTTAGCGTTGGCAGGCAGTCTGTTTCATGCTCATACCTTCTTTAATATGATGCCGCAGGTTATGCCAATGCGCTTCAAGGGTAAGGCGATAGACAAGAAAACTATCGTACTTGCTCAGTGGGCTGCTGTAGCCTTTATTTCTCTTGTTGTTCTCATCATTGTATAAGGAGTCGAATGTGATTAATCGAAACCCTAAACGTTCAGACGAACCCGTATGGTGGGGACTGTTTGGTGCCGGCGGTTCATGGTTTGCCATGATCACTCCAGTAACCGTATTTGTTCTGGGCATCTTAGTACCACTAGGCATTATTGATGCTGAAGCAATGAGTTATGAGCGAGTCTCTAGCTTTGTAACCACTATTATTGGCGGCCTATTCGTGATTGGTACTATTGCGCTCCCTATGTGGCATGCAATGCACCGTCTACATCATGGAATGCACGACCTTAAGCTACACACGGGTGTTGCTGGCAAGGTTGCCGTTTACTTCACTGCAGCCTTCCTAAGTGGTCTGGCTATCGTGTTTGTATTCATGATTTAAGAAAACCCTAGATAACCACTAGATAAACAAAAGGCCGCTGTTCTATGAACTAGCGGCCTTTTTTATGCTTTGTAATCAGTGATTACTTTACACGTCCAACGTATTCGCCAGAGCGTGTATCACACTTAACTACTTCTCCAATTTGGATGAATAGAGGCACACGAACTACAGCACCTGTAGTCAATGTAGCTGGTTTACCACCAGTACCTTGAGTATCACCTTTTAGGCCAGGATCAGTTTCAACAACTTCTAGCTCTACAAAGTTTGGTGGAGTAACAACGATAGGGTTACCGTTCCACAATGTGATCATACAAGTGTTGTTCTCAACCAACCACTTAGCATTCTCGCCCACGGCTTTCACGTCAGCAGCGATTTGCTCGAATGTCTCATTGTTCATAAAGTGGTAGAATTCACCGTCCGAATATAGATAATCTAGGTCGATATCCAGAACGTCAGCCAGTTCTACGTTTTCACCAGACTTAAATGTCTTTTCTAGAACTTTGCCAGACAGTAGTTTACGAACTTTAACACGGTTGAAGGCTTGGCCTTTACCAGGCTTAACGTATTCGTTTTCTAGGATAGTGCATGGCTCGTTATCGAGCATGAACTTTAAACCGCCCTTGAATTCATTGGTACTTACAGTAGCCATTTTTTCCTCTTTAGATTCTTAGAGTAAGTTTTAATGCCGCATATAATAACCCAAAAAGCCTTATCTGTTGAACAAAACTGGTTACAACAACTGGCGAATGGGATCTCAGATCCAGCTGAACTGCTCTCAATGCTAGCAATTGACCCCCAACATTATGCTGATGGTTTCGCAGCGCGCAAACTTTTTGCCCAGCGAGTGCCTCTAAGCTTTGTCGAGAGAATGGAAAAAGGCAATCCCAATGACCCTCTTTTGCAGCAAGTTTTACCTGTTGTTGAAGAGTTTGCACAGGTGGATGGGTTTACCACAGATCCACTCGAAGAACAGGATAATCAGCAGCCAAGTCTGCTGCACAAATACAAGAATCGAGTGTTACTTATTCTAAAGGGAAGTTGCGCTATTAACTGTCGCTACTGCTTTCGCCGACACTTCCCCTACTCTGATAACAAGGGCTCTAAGTCAGTCTGGCAACAGAACCTCGACTACATAGCGCAACATCCTGAGATCAATGAAGTAATCTTATCCGGTGGTGATCCATTAATGGCTAAAGACCACGAGCTAGAGTGGCTTGTGCAAGAGATAGAGAAGATAGAGCATATTCGCACTCTGCGTATTCATTCACGCTTGCCTGTTGTGATTCCCAGCCGAATCACAGAAGCCTTGTGCGCAATGCTCAAAGAAACTCGACTCAACACGGTATTGGTGACTCACCTTAATCACCCCAATGAGATCAACTCTGAGTTTGCTACTGCTATGTCCAAGTTGAAACAGAGCAATGTCACTCTTCTTAATCAAGGGGTCATGCTAAAAGGGGTCAATGATGATGTATCGATACTGAAGAGCCTGAGCGAGCAACTCTTTGGGGTCGGTATTCTGCCCTACTATATGCATGTACTGGACAAGGTACAGGGCGCAGCACACTTTTACATTAGTGATGAGAAAGCAAAAGCATTGATGGCAGGCTTAATGAAAGAGGTCTCCGGCTATCTTGTGCCGTCACTGACCCGAGAGATTGGCGGTAGAGACAGCAAGACCCCCCTTGATCTGCATCTTGAGTGATCAAAAAAGCCCTGATGAAGCTCATCCATCAGGGGCTTTAGTGTCATTGTAACTACTTCGCGAAGTTAACGATTGGGAAACACTTCAAGAAGCCATTGCTCGCACAGTTAATAATACCAATCTGCACACCGTCAATCTTCTCAGTCATATTGAAGAAGCCTAACTGGAAATTTGAGCTTTCTGAAACACTTGCAAATGCAACATCAGCAACCGTGTGTCCTGTTGCATAGTTCACAGCAGCTAAGTTCAAACCTTTCACATCATTGATGACATTCACAGTACCTGCGTTGATGCCTGTTGCGTTGCCGGTATTCCAGTTAAATATACCCAGAGAGACACCACTCATTTGTTGATTTACCTTGGACGCACCAAAGAACAATCCAAAGTTTAAACCTACTGTAGTATCTGTTTCAGACATACCCACTAAAGAGAAGTCCACCCCCTTAACCTGCTGAACTTTACCGTGCAATACAGCCAAACGAACACCACCCACTGCATTTGAGGCTGGTGCATTGAAGCCATTGAGTGAAGAAAACATCACTGGAGAACTTTCAGCGAGTGCCACTGGAGATGCCACTGCTGCTGCCACTGCTAATACTGATAATAGTTTTTTCATTATAAAATCCATCTCTTATTTTTTCCGACATACACATACACCATGGCGTCGAGTCGCCGAAAGGTGCTACTTCGATAAGCATAAGACATAAAGGGTAAACAGCAAGCAAACCATAGATATTTTGTATACTTATCATTATGTTAAAAAAAGCCCCTGCATTTCTGCAGAGGCTCATTAAATATAGAGAATCAGTTGGCTTTATTTGTCGCGAGCTTTTAAGAACTCAGCATAAGTACCACGGAAGTCGTTGATCTTACCGTCTTTTATCTCAAGGATACGCGTTGCCAAAGAATCTACAAATACACGGTCATGAGAAACGAAGAACAAGGTGCCTTTGTAGTTCTCAAGCGCCAAGTTCAATGACTCGATTGACTCCATATCCATGTGGTTGGTTGGTTCATCCATAAGTAGAATGTTTGGCTTATGCATCATGATCTTGCCCAGAAGCATACGACCTTGTTCACCACCAGAAAGTACTTTAACTGACTTCTTAATGTCGTCTTGACCAAACAGCATACGACCAAGGAAGCTACGTACTACCTGCTCATCGTCGCCCTCTTGACGCCACTGTGCCATCCAATCGAATACTTTAAGGTCTTCTTCAAAGTCATGGGCATGGTCTTGCGCGTAGTAGCCAATGTTCGAGTTCTCAGACCATTTGTACTCACCAGAGCGTGGAGCGATTGCACCCGCTAGAGTATTCAATAGTGTGGTTTTACCCACGCCGTTCTCACCGATGATTGCAACGCGCTCGCCTACTTCAAAGATAGCGTTAAAGTTGTTGTACAGGTCTTCTTCAAAGCCTTGAGTCAGGTTCTCGAGAACCAAAGCATTGCGGAATAGCTCTTTAGATTGCTCAAAACGAATGAATGGGCTTTGACGGCTAGAAGCTTTCACTTCATCCAGTTCAATCTTATCGATTTGTTTAGCGCGAGAGGTCGCCTGCTTTGCTTTAGATGCGTTAGCAGAGAAGCGAGATACGAAGGTTTGAAGCTCAGCAATTTGCGCTTTCTTCTTCGCGTTGTCAGATAACAGACGCTCACGTGCTTGTGTAGCCGCCGTCATGTACTCATCGTAGTTGCCTGGGTAAAGGCGCATTTCGCCGTAATCCAGATCAGCCATATGGGTACATACAGAGTTTAAGAAATGACGGTCGTGCGAGATGATGATCATAGTGCAGTTACGCTGATTTAGCGTCTCTTCCAACCAACGGATAGTGTCCATATCCAAGTTGTTGGTTGGCTCATCAAGAAGCATGATATGCGGGTCAGCGAAAAGTACCTGAGCAAGAAGCACACGCAGTTTCCAACCTGGAGCAACTTCGCTCATCAGGCCGAAGTGTTGCTCTTCAGGGATGCCTACCGCAAGCAACAATTCACCCGCTTTGGCTTCCGCCATGTAACCGTCCATTTCCGCGAACTCAACCTCTAGGTCGGCCACTTTCATGCCATCTTCTTCGCTCATTTCAGCCAATGAGTAGATGCGGTCACGCTCTTGCTTAACTGCCCACAGTTCTTTGTAGCCCATGATCACTGTATCGATTACAGTAAATTCTTCATAAGCAAACTGGTTCTGATTTAGCTTTGCTACACGCTCGTTCGGATCGTAACTAACGTTACCACCAGAAGGCTCAAGCTCACCGCTTAAGATCTTCATGAACGTGGACTTACCACAACCATTTGCTCCGATCAGACCATAGCGATTACCTTCGCCAAATTTAACCGAGATGTTTTCAAATAGTGGCTTAGCACCAAATTGTTGAGTGATATTAGCTGTGGAAATCAAAGCAGGCCCTTATGCATTAAATATTTAACCGCGCAAAGGTACTCGTTTGCGGGAAAAATAGCCAGTAAAGTTTGACCTAGAGCACACATTTATCAGCTTCAATGCCCTAACTAATGATCAATCGATGACCTTCTGCCTGAGGTTCAAAATCAATGAAGTGCTCAATGGCCTCTAATGCATCTTCAGCATAATGAGTCACATACAATAACTGGCTCAGGTTTGTTTTCGCGATTCTGTTCAACACAAACAAAACTAGCTTTCGATTGATGTAGTCGAGGCCTTGATAGGGCTCATCGAGTACTAATAATGCCGGTTGTTTTATCAAGGCTCGACCGATCAAGAGTAAACGTTGTTGCCCATAATCTAGGCTCTTAAAACCGATTTTCTCAAACTCACTCATCTCTAATACTTTGAGCCACTGCTGGGCGACTTGTATCTGCTTTTTACTCGGCTGCTCATACAGGCCAATACTGTCAAAGAAACCAGAAAGCAGAACATCGAGAGCGCTACAATTAACTCGATACTGCAAATGCAGCGCCGACGAGACAATACCGATTTGTTTCTTTATATCCCAAATACTCTCACCTGAGCCTCGCTTCATCCCTAACACAGTGATGTCGTTGCTGTAGCATTGAGGGTGGTCTCCCATGATCAATCCCAGCAAGGTACTCTTTCCGCATCCATTAGGACCCCGTATTTGCCAATGCTGACCTACCTTAGCCTGCCAAGTGAAGTCTTTAAAAATAAGGCCATCAAGGTACTCTACCTTAACGTTTTTCATGTCCACTAATGGATCTGGTAATGACTGCTGCTGGTGATATGACTCCATCAACTCATACACCCCTCCGCTCTTCTGCAGTGAGAGCTTCTTTATGTGCTGTTTTATCGGATGGTTATGCCACTCGTCTAGGGTCATCGTTTGAGTTAGGGATTGGTGATCAAATAGCGCTACATGGGTAATACATTCGGGTAATTCATCTTCACGAGAAGTGATAACAATCAATTGCATCTGCTTCGCACACTCATTGAGTAATTGACTCAACGCGAGCCGATGCTCAATATCCAAACCTGAATAGGGTTCATCCAATATCAGAAGTTGCGGCTTAGTCACTAGCGCTCTTGCGAGCATCACACGCCTGGTTTCACCGGTCGACAACTGACGGAACTGACGTTGACGCAATGAGCCAAGATCGGTCTTTTGTATAATCTCTTCCAGCTCAGTTTGAGAGCAGCCCATCTCAAGAATAAGCTGTTCTACTGCTGTTCCATAATCGATGCTGTCTTGAAAGTCGGTTTCATCTTTGGCTATCTCTTCTTCAAGCAGGCGTTGCTGATGTAACAAAGAGACGCAGGCAATGGGCTGTGGGACATTGGAAATACTGCCAGAAGTGGGCTGTAGTTCGCCGCTAAGCAGCTGAACAATCAAGGCCGAACACTGACTTTGTGAAGAGAATATCCCCCAGTGTTGCCCCTGCTCTATGTGCCAATCTGATACAGATAGCTCAGCCATGCCATGTTTGTATTTCAGTTTATCTATGCGCATCATTCGTCCCTAACTGCCTGAATAAAAACAGTGTGCAAGAAAAATAAGCGGATGACTAGCCCACGCTTAGATATAAAAAAAGCGCCACTCAAAAGAGTGACGCTCTACAAGAAAAGCCGATACTTTGCGTTACAGCTGGCTAATCATTACCTTTTTCTGCAAGAAGTCGAACGCGACTTGATAAGAGCCTGTTGCCTCTGGAGTAAATGCAACATTGCCTCCCATCTCAAAGATTGGCAGAGAATCCGCATCAGCAGACACGTCGGCAAATCCATGCTCACACTGCCCCCAGTCACCGCAAGTCAATTTGAACAGATAGGCCTCCCCTGCAGTAAGCTCTCCGGTAGTGAACAGCACTAGGCCATCTTGCTCACCAAAGGTCATCTTACGTTCCTCTGAATGGTCCCAATCACCAGAGATTGAGCCAGGGATGTACCACTCTTTACCCGCATAAGACTCGACCAGTCTTGCATCGAGAACAACTGGATTCGCCGTATCGTTCGCATCTAGTGCAAATTCATACATACCAATCTCAGTAAAGTTAGATGGGCAGTCTTGACCGTCACAGCCCATTGCACTGTTCCAATCTCCAAGAGTGAACTTGTAGCCAGTATCTGCACTCAACCCTAGTTTTACACTGTATACACCAGCTGTCGCATAAGGTGCTTCGATACCAGCAGGATCCCATACCGCCTCGCCAAAGGCACCCGCGATGTAAACGGTTGATGCGCCAAATGGTGGTAGGTCTTGATCTTTCTCAGCGATGGGTAAGCCCGCACCTTGCGCGCCATACTGAGGCTGAACAAACACAGCGGTTGTCAGTGCAGGTACAGAGAAAGTCCCTTCCGAGAAAGAGGCATCTCGTACGATGTAGTCCGCAGAGTTAGCTTGAACCTCATGCAGCTGGAAGCCAGTGGCATTATCAATCTCGAAGCTTTGTTCTTCCGCTGTCGCATTGATCATCACAACCACTGCATCAAGGTTAGGATCAAGGTCTTTACCCGCATAGAAGCCATCATCAATAGACATAACGATGAGACCTTGTGTTTGTTCTTCACCCACATTGCGGAAATCGACGCGCTTCATGACTTCTTGTTTCGAGTTAAGACGGAACAAGTCACTTGAACTGCGAATCTTCAACAATTCAAGAAATTGCTGTTTGGCCAATTCAATGTCTTGAGTATCAGGTTCGTTAGTTGTGTCTGCAATGATGTCAGAGATTAATGCCCAGTTAGCACCATCTTTGTCTTCACGAGGTAGACCTACATTCCAGTTGTTATCAGAGCCATCAAACTTCACTCGGTTAAACCAATCGCCAGAGTCATAAGAGTCTCGCTGCATTGACTTAGAACGCAGCAGCTCAGAGCCCATATGGATAAATGGAATACCTTGCCCCATCATCACAGTAGAGATACCCACTGTTTGCATACGAGCACGTTCGTCTGAGTTGATTCCCGTCGCCGTTTTATAAGCATTGTTGTCCCAGAAGGTTTGGTTATCATGCTTAGAAACGTACGAGATGTTCTCTGAAGGGTACTCTGTATAGCCTGCAGGTGCGCCGTTGTAATCAATACCTTTGCCGTTCTTGGTAGCGCCAGTGTAATCAACCATAACGTAGTCTGCTAAGTTACCCGCCATCCCCAAGCGCACAAGGTCTTGATTGTGCAGTAGGTTGTTGGTTTCTTCTTCGCTCATATCGCGACGCTCATTTGGATAAGCCGCATTGGCAAAGCCTTGGTTCTTACGCAGACCTGTACCATCGCCATCAAATGGGCTACCACCACGTACCGCATCACGCAGGCGATCAGAGAAGGTACCGATTTGTGTCCCCGCCATGTTCAATTGCGTTGCCTGAGTAAAGCGAGCGTTATTGGATACTTCACCAAAGTCCCAGCCCTCGCCGTAGAATAAGATATCAGGACGAACCTTACGTACCTCTTCTAGCGCTTCAACCATAAGCTCTTTTGGCTGATGTCCCATCAAATCAAAACGGAAGCCGTCAACGTTATAGTCTTCAGCCCACGTCACTAATGAGTCAATCATTAGCTTACCCATCATGCGGTTTTCAGTAGCCGTATTGTCACAACAGGTAGAGGTTTCTACGCCACCGGTGTTTACATTTAGACGGTGGTAATATCCAGGAACAATCTTATCCAGCACTGATTTTTCATTGGTTCCTGAAGCATTGGTGTGGTTGTAGACCACATCCATAATAAGCTTAAGGTCCATCTCATGAGTCGCTTTCACCATCTCACGGAACTCAACGATTCGTGCCGTGCCTTCAGCATTAGTTGCGTAGCTACCTTCTGGCACTGTGTAGTGGAATGGGTCATAACCCCAGTTAAAGCTGTCTAGATCACGCAAGTCATTCATTAATAACTGCGCCTGGCCCGTTGTCGGATCATAGCCTTGCAACACGCTTTCAAGGGTTTGAGATGAGTCTTCTGTACCACACACTACTGCGCTCGGTCTTACCGTACAAAGCTCTCCTACCGTATCGTTGATATCTACAGTTTCAGCTTCATTGACCGTAGCAATATCAAAGGCAGGTAAGATATGCAGCGTGGTTAAGCCAGCACCTTGCAGTTCTTTTAGGTGGCTGACTGACTCTCGTTCAGCTTCTGTAAGCGCTAGGTATTTGCCATTAAGTTGCTGACTGCCTTGTGTATCACTAAAGCTAAAGTCTCTTAGGTGTGATTCATACAAGACATGATACTCATCCAAATACTGACCATCCTCTCCAACAGGAGTTTCGGGTCTTTCGTAGTTGTCCCAACCTTTAGGTTTCAGTTTTTTATCTTTCTTAAGGTCAACGACTTGAGAATAAGTAGAATTAGTAGAAACACTCAACGAGTAAGGGTCGGTCACCATCACAGTTTCAATCTGCTTGGTGGTTGGATGGTAAACGGTAACCTCATAGCGGTAGTACTTACCAACAACACCATTCACTCGCTCAGATTCCCAAACACCGGTTTGTGGATTCTCAACCAACTGAACACGCTTAGTCTGCTTTTTGACCTTATTATAGATATGCAAGGTCACGTTTTGCGCCGTAGGAGCCCAAAGCTTGAATTCCGTTCTTGAGCCATTGACGATGGCACCCAGCTCTGCAGAAATGGCATTACCTGCATCTTCGTTTACGAATACGTCATCTAACACACCCGCTTTTTGTACTTCAGTCGCAGCCATGACTTTATCTTGACTATCGTAAGCGACTAATACGATCTGACTTTTAAGGATACGAGCCAACTCTTGATCATCAACATCAATGTCTGTTGCTGTCATGCCACTCAAATGAGGAAAGCGTTGCTGTAGTTCAGAGCTAAGGTCACCGGTAATGGTCAGATCATGAGGTTGCCCACCAGTGATCTCGTTGCTTTCTTCATCTAATTTAATGTCATTGGTAGGAGAAAACCTAAGTTCGACGCGAGAAGCACTTGCGGCATCCTCCCAAGCAATGGTCTCTTTATCTAACCAGTGGGCTTTTTGGCCATCAATGGCAATTGGACGTTCAGCGGTAGGCTCATAGTAAAGCTGGCTAGATCCGTGGAAGCCAAAAATACTGCGGCTATCATCAAGCTGAGTTAACTGTGCTTTGTGGTTTGCGCTGCCAAAGGCTTTCTCATCGCCCTTATGCAAAATGAAGTTCATGCACTCATGAGGATCGCTAGCATTCATGTCGACTTTAAAAATGTAGTAAGCGCCATAAGTTTGGTTAAAGCCGTCTGCTAGATAGGGTTCATCCCAACTGGTCCCTGTTGAGTTAATGCCCATTGCCTCTAAATCAGTGCTGGTACAGCCTTCGCCATTCCAAAGGTGCATACCCCAATCTTGGTACTCTCCCTCATCGGCAGTTCCTCGATTGTAATAGACCACAACCTCGTCTTCAGATGGTACGTACAAGTCTGAAGCAAAAGCGGCGTTAGTTTGCGCATGCCCCATCAAAAGAATTGACGTCACTAACATCGGCATCGTTGCCTTCGCCAGTGTATTTATTTTGAACTCCATAATCCCTTCCACTAGTTAATAAAAACATTAGACCGAAGACGACTCCTTACTACTCTTCGTCATTTGGTCGAACAACATAGTAGAAACAATCGATAACTACAGAGTGTGATCGATAGTTTAAAAGTTCTTTATAAACAGATAGATAAGAATAACTGCAGTAAGTATCACGGATTGCATATCTACAAAACCGCGTCAGGATCATGATTTGTACGCTGAGCTTCTACTCCTAAAATTAAACAGTACTACGCCACTAAACTACGCCTTTTCATAAATATTTTGTATGAATCGAAAAGAAATCCTAAATGACCAAAATTAAAGCAAAAAAAACGAGAGCCGAAGCTCTCGTTTTCTATTTATCGGTGTTTGATGTAATTACATCATGCCAGGCATGCCGCCCATTCCACCCATACCACCCATATCAGGCATTGCCGGAGCATCGCCTTGTGGCTTATCAGTTACCATAGCTTCAGTGGTGATCATCAGACCCGCTACAGAAGCTGCAAACTGAAGTGCGCTACGAGTTACTTTCGTTGGATCAAGAATACCCATCGCTAGCATGTCGCCGTATTCGCCAGTAGCTGCGTTGTAGCCGTAGCTACCTTCGCCCGCTTTAACGTTGTTAGCCACTACAGACTCTTCGTCACCTGCGTTCTTAGTGATTTGACGAATTGGAGATTCCATCGCACGTAGAGCAACGCGGATACCTACGTTCTGCTCTTCGTTGTCACCAGTAAGCTCAGTTAGCTTAGAAGCTGCACGGATAAGTGCTACACCACCGCCTGCTACAACGCCTTCTTCAACCGCAGCGCGAGTTGCATGAAGTGCATCTTCAACGCGGTCTTTCTTCTCTTTCATTTCAACTTCAGTTGCAGCGCCAACTTTGATTACAGCAACACCGCCTGCTAGCTTAGCAACACGCTCTTGAAGTTTTTCTTTATCGTAGTCAGAAGTTGCATCTTCTACTTGCTGACGAATTTGACCAACGCGAGCGTTGATAGCCACTTCATCACCAGCACCATCGATGATGGTTGAATTTTCTTTAGTGATAGTAACGCGCTTAGCTTGACCAAGGTCTTCTAGGGTTACTTTCTCTAGGTCTAGGCCGATTTCTTCAGAAATCACAGTACCGCCAGTTAGAATAGCGATGTCTTGAAGCATAGCTTTACGACGGTCACCAAAACCAGGCGCCTTAACTGCGGCAACTTTAACGATGCCACGCATGTTGTTTACAACAAGTGTTGCAAGCGCTTCACCTTCAACATCTTCAGCAATGATAAGTAGAGGACGAGATGCCTTAGCAACTGCTTCTAGTGTTGGAAGTAGCTCACGAATGTTTGATACTTTCTTATCGATGAGAAGAATGAATGGGCTTTCTAGGTCTACACTACCCGCTTCTTGGTTGTTGATGAAGTAAGGAGATAGGTAACCGCGATCGAACTGCATACCTTCAACTACGTCTAGCTCGTCTTGAAGAGCCTGACCTTCTTCAACAGTGATAACACCATCACGGCCTACTTTTTCCATCGCTTCAGCAATGATGTTACCTACAGTCACATCAGAGTTTGCAGAGATAGTACCTACCTGAGCGATAGCTTTAGTATCAGCACAAGGTTGAGATAGGTTCTTAAGCTCTTCAACTGCAGCAATCACTGCCTTGTCGATACCACGCTTAAGATCCATTGGGTTCATACCAGCAGCGACAGCCTTAAGACCTTCAGTGATGATAGATTGAGCCAGTACTGTTGCAGTGGTTGTACCGTCACCCGCAGCATCGTTTGCTTGAGATGCTACTTCTTTAACCATTTGCGCGCCCATGTTTTGGAACTTATCTTCAAGTTCAATTTCACGAGCAACAGATACACCATCTTTAGTGATAGTTGGTGCACCAAAAGATTTGTCTAGAACTACGTTACGGCCTTTAGGGCCTAGCGTAACTTTTACTGCGTCAGCTAGAACGTTGACACCTTCTAGCATTTTGATTCGTGCGTCGTTACCAAATTTAACGTCTTTAGCAGCCATTTTTATATTCCTTTCTAAATTCTATTTTTTACTTGTTGATTCAGATAATGGTTACTTATTCAACAATCGCCATGATGTCGTTTTCAGACATGATAAGCACTTCTTTGCCATCAATCTTTTCAGTCTTAGTGCCGTAACCTTCAGCGAAGATCACCGTGTCACCAACTTGAACGTCTAGAGGTTGAACGCTGCCATTCTCTAGGATGCGACCCTTACCGACAGCTAGGATTTTACCGCGAGTAGATTTCTCAGCAGCAGAACCAGTTAGTACGATGCCGCCAGCAGATTTTGATTCAACTTCTTGACGCTCAACGATAACTCGATCATGTAATGGACGAATATTCATCGATTGATTCTCCTAATGTGTTTTTCCAACGAATGATAAAATGCCGTTTCTTGGCTAGTGAAGAATATGTTGGGGGCAATCCCTATGATCCCAAGGGTGGGAGGCGAGTTTTTTACAAAAACTTCATATAAGTGTGCACTTAGTTTGCTTAGGTAGAATCTTGCTTCTCTGGTTGAATGTCTTGTAACAATGTATTCTTAACGCCCAACCAGAACGACAGAGTTTCCATGCAAGATAAACACGGCCTTTTAACTGCTCCTATCAACAAGGTTTTGCGTGAAATGACGCTACCTATGGTGCTGGGTATTGTAGCTATCTTGATGTTTAACCTGGTTGATACCTTCTTTATCTCCCTGCTGGGAACCGAGGCGCTCGCGGCCATCAGCTTCACCTTTCCCGTTACCTTTGCCATGAACTGCATCACTATGGGTATTGGCATGGGATTATCGACTCACGTAGGTCGCTTTTTAGGTCAGAACCAACCTGAGCAAGCTGCTCGCTTTTCCAGTCATGGCATATTGCTCGCGATCGTCCTTGTCAGTATTGCTTCATTTATTGGACTGCAGACTATAGACCCACTATTTACTCTATTAGGTGCAGAGCCTCAACTGCTGCCATTGATAGATCAATACATGTTTGTCTGGTACCTGACAGTGCCACTTTTGGTGATACCAATGAGTGGCAATGCAGCTATTAGGGCCTGTGGTGATACTAAAACTCCCGCCAAGATTATGATTGGCGCTGGCGTGGTCAACGGCATATTAGACCCCTTGCTGATATTTGGTATTGGCCCTTTCCCTGAATTGGGTATACAAGGTGCCGCCATTGCCAGTGGCATCAGTTGGCTCGCCGCATTGATAGGCGCTTTTTATTTTCTGGTTGTTCGAGTGAAATTGCTCGCTAAGCCTAAGCCAACGCAGCTACTTAGCGATTGGAAAAGCATTCTTCAAATCGGTACTCCTGCGGCTCTATCTAACGCACTCAATCCATTAAGTGCCGCTATTTTGATGATGATACTTGCGAGCCATGGCACCGCTGCAGTGGCGGCGTATGGCGCGGCACAACGTATAGAGTCATTGCTGTTGATCGTATTAATGGCTCTTACCTCTGTGCTCACTCCGTTTATGGCGCAAAACCTAGGGGCAAATAATCATGAGCGCAGCTTCAAAGCGCTGTTCATGTGCATGCGCTTTTCAATCCTATTTCAATTGCTCATCTTCATTATGATGGTGCCACTTAGCGTTCCTTTCGCCAGCCTATTTAGCCAAGAAGAGAGTGTGCGTCATTTGTTGTGGCTGTACTTAGTCTGCGTGCCAATTAGCTACGGATTTCAAGGGATCATCATGTTGCTGGTGAGCAGCTTAAATGCGATGCACAAGCCTATGCTAGCGTTTGTTTGGAGTTGCTTACGCTTGTTCGTCTTCACCCTGCCATGTGCTTGGCTGGGCAGCCAATGGCTGGGTATTGCAGGGTTGTTTGTGGGAGTCGCACTGGGCAATGTGTTAGGGGGGATTTTCGGATATCTGTATGCACTGATGCTTCGTCGTGACACCCTAAACGAAATAAGCTCAACCGTAGGCTGAGCTTATTGTTAACGTATCGCTGTGGTGCTGAAAGCTAGATACCGTCACCACCAATAAAGCTCTGAGAGCGACCATTAAAGTTTTGGTCCATATCTTCTGAAGGCTTATCGGATTTAGGCTTACCGGTCACTTTTGCTGGCACGCCCGCCACAGTAGTATGTGGGGCTACAGGTTGCAGTACCACCGAGCACGAGCCAATCTTAGCACCCTCACCCACCTCAATATTACCCAGTACCTTAGCACCCGCGCCAATCATTACCCCTTCACGAATTTTCGGGTGACGATCGCCGCTTTCTTTACCCGTACCGCCTAAGGTGACATCCTGCAAAATTGAGACATCATCATCGACAACTGCCGTCTCGCCTATAACGATGCCCGTTGCGTGATCGAGCATGATGGCTTTACCAATTTTGGCCGCAGGGTGAATATCCACTTGGCAAGCCACCGAGATCTGATTCTGCAAATACGTGGCTAGAGCCTTTCTGCCTTGCTTCCACAGCCAGTTGGCAATGCGATAGCCTTGCAGTGCATGATAACCCTTCAAGTACAGCAGTGGTGCGGAATACATGGCGACAGCAGGGTCGCGGTTTACCGTTGCGCAGATATCGCAAGCCGCTGAATCCGTAATGCTAGGATCGGCGGCAAGCGCCTCCTCAATTACATCTCGAACACCCATGGCAGGCATGGATGCTGTCTTCAGTTTATTGGCGAGAATATAGCTGAGCGCTGCCGCAAAGCTATCGTGATTTATGATGGTAGCGTGATAAAAACTGGCCAACATTGGCTCTTGTTCAGCTTGTTCTCTAGCCTCTTTAACGATGCATTCCCACACCGAATTAGATTCACACTTGTCCATCAAAAAATCCTTTGTAATTAATGTTATCGTTCTGCTTTCTTGTCACGAGCCAGTAGGTCTTGAGCCGCTTCTCTGGCATCTTTATCTTGATAAAGCACCTGATAGATTTGGTCGACAATTGGCATTTCAACCCCTTCACGACCCGCAAGCATCCACACTTCTTTAGTGTTTCGGTAGCCCTCTACAACCTGACCAATCTCTTGTTGAGCGGTATCTACGTCTTGGCCTTTACCTAACGCTAGTCCAAAACGACGATTTCGCGACTGATTATCGGTACATGTCAGAACCAAATCACCCAGTCCCGCCATCCCCATAAAGGTCTCAGGCTTAGCACCAAGAGCGGCACCTAGGCGCGTCATCTCAGCAAGACCACGAGTGATCAATGCAGTGCGAGCATTAGCACCAAAACCAATACCATCAGACATACCCGCGCCGATAGCAATAACGTTTTTCACCGCTCCGCCCAGTTGCATACCAATGAAGTCATCATTGGCGTATACACGGAATGATTTGCTACAGTGGATCTTCTCTTGAAGTTCAGTGGCAAAGCTTGGGTCAGATGAAGCTACCGCAATAGCGGTTGGCATACCCATAGCAAGCTCTTTAGCAAACGTAGGGCCAGACAACACAGCTAATGGATAATCATTGCCTAGCTTATCTTGAGCGACATCTTTTAATAGACGACCCGTTTCTGGCTCTAGGCCTTTGGTTGCCCAGCAAATTCGGCTGTCGGCTTTTAGATACGGTTTTAGGCTATCAAGCACAATACCAAACACATGGCTTGGCACGACCACCAACATATCGCGGCTCGCTGCGACCGCTTTCTCAAGGTCACACTCAACAATCAACGAATCAGGAAAAGGAATGTCTGGCAGGAACTCTTTGTTCATTCTGTCAGATTGAAGCTGCTGCATGTGCTCTTTTTCATGACCCCAGATGACAACCTTAGCGCCATTACGGGCTAGAGAGATCGCAAGTGAGGTGCCATAAGAACCTGCACCAATTACCGTCATTGATACATCTTTTAGGTCACAATTTGATGCTGCCATATTTCAATCCATTCATGCGTTATAGAAGGTCTAGTAGCTTTATCTTGGAAAGGCTACTGATCTTGAAAGATAGTATAAATAAAAAATGCACAGCGCATCAGATAATGAGATGCAGTGTGCACTTTTATTTGCCGATAAATTCAATCAATGAAGATTGAGTTTGTCGCTTGATTAAGCGTCAGCTTGTGGCTGTTGCTCTGCCTGCTGTTGGCTCTGTAGGTAGTTCATGAACAATGCGTCAAAGTTAACTGGCGCAAGGTTCAGTTGAGGGAACGTACCCTTAACCACTAGGCTTGAGATAGTTTCACGAGCGTATGGGAATAGGATGTTAGGGCAGAATGCACCTAGGCAATGCGCTAGTTGGCCTTGCTCCATTTTCTCTGCAGAGAAGATACCCGCTTGTTGAATTTCACATAGGAAAGCTGTTTCATCAGCATTCTTAACTGTCACTGTAAGACGAAGAACGACTTCGTATACGCCTTCACCTAGTTGAGCACTTTTAGTGTCTAGGTCAAGGTTAACATCTGGTTGCCACTCTTTCTGGAACATAGAAGGAGAGCTTGGCGCTTCGAAAGAAAGGTCTTTCAAGAAGATGCGTTGGATAGTGAAGTTTTGTTGTGGAGCCTGAGTTGCTGCTGCATCAGTCATTATTTTTATTCCTTAAAATTTGTCTATTTCTGTGATGGACACGAATTATCGCATCCAATCATTACATTATTCAGTCAGCGCTTTCTGCTTTTTCTTGCGTGGCTCTTTTTTAGCGCGCACTAGAGGCAGATTTGCATCGCTCCAAGAAGTTAAGCCGTGTTTCAGCACGAAAACTTTTTCAAAGCCAGCTTTCGCTAGCAGGTTTGCATTGTCGACGGCAGTTTGACCTGTCTTACATACAACAATGATTGGGTCGCTTTTCTTGTTTTCAAGCGATCCAAAAGAACCGTCTTTGATCTCTGAAGGCAAAATGTGAACTGAGTCAGTAATATGCCCTTTTTTGAACTCATCCTTGGTACGAACATCCACAACCACGCCGTTTTCACGGTTGATTAGTAGCGTCATAGCCTGAGTATCAACTTCTTTATACCCTGCAGTAGAAGACTTGATGATATTCATCACTAAGGCCACGATAAGACCAGCCCAAACTACAGACAGAATCATGTTCTGCTGAACGAAATCGAAAATTTCTTGCATCGTCGGATACTCTTTTTTAATTCATAAAGCCAAAATTTTAACGCGCAGTATACCATCACAGACGCAGGATGCGAGAAAGAGCCTAAGGTGATCGCTTTTTAAAAAGGAAACCTAGATCACGAATACGGCACTATTCACTCAAAGGTTCTAATATTGAAACCTGAATGCAACCTAAATGATCGTAAATCCAAACCTTTTTTGAAATTTAGTTACTCATATTGTATAAATTTCAATCTTACTGCCCAATTCAAAGCCGAGATCGATAAATTAATTTGATCTTAAACGCCTTCAATTAGGGTATTCTGTAGTAAAATTACGCTAATTAAAGCTACTGAAAATTAAAACGAGGCCAAACTATGTCAGCTAAGAAGCCTATGGCTCTAGTGATCCTTGACGGTTACGGATACCGCGAAGATAAACAAGACAACGCAATCGCAAACGCAAAGACTCCAATCCTTGACGGTCTAATTGCAAACCAACCAAACACTCTAATCTCTGCTTCAGGCATGGATGTTGGTCTACCAGACGGCCAAATGGGTAACTCTGAAGTGGGTCACACCAACATCGGTGCTGGTCGCGTTGTATACCAAGACCTGACTCGTATCACTAAGTCTATTGCAGACAAAGAGTTCCAACAAAACGAAACGCTTGCGAACGCAATGGACAAGGCTATCAAGTCTGGTAACGCTGTTCACATCATGGGTCTTATGTCTCCAGGTGGCGTACACAGCCACGAAGACCATATCTACGCAGCAGTAGAAATGGCAGCTGAGCGCGGCGCAGAAAAAATCTATCTACACTGCTTCCTAGACGGACGCGATACTCCACCTCGCTCTGCTGAAGGTTCTCTACAACGTTTCCAAGAGCTGTTCGCTAAACTTGGTAAAGGCCGCGTAGCCTCTCTAGTAGGTCGCTACTACGCAATGGATCGTGATAACAACTGGGATCGCGTTCAACAAGCTTACGAATTGCTAACTGAAGCTAAGTCAGAATTCACTTTTGACAGCGCTGTAGCAGGTCTAGAAGCGGCTTACGCTCGTGACGAAAACGATGAGTTCGTTAAACCAACTCAACTTAAAACTGACTCTGAAGAATCAGCAGCGATCGTTGATGGCGATGCAGTTATCTTCATGAACTACCGTGCTGACCGTGCGCGCGAAATCACTCGTAGCTTCGTGTCTGACTTTGATGGCTTTGCACGCAACGTATTCCCATCTGTAGACTTTGTTATGCTGACTCAATACGCAGCTGACATCCCTCTACTTTGCGCATTCCCACCAGCGTCTCTAGAGAACACGTACGGTGAGTGGCTATCTAAAGAAGGTAAAACTCAGTTACGTATCTCTGAAACTGAGAAATACGCACACGTTACTTTCTTCTTCAATGGCGGTATTGAAAGCGAGTTTGATGGTGAAGAACGTCAACTAGTGGCTTCTCCTAAAGTAGCCACTTACGACCTACAACCTGAAATGAGCGCACCTGAGCTAACTGACAAGCTAGTTGCTGCTATCAAGTCTGGTAAATACGACGCTATCGTTTGTAACTACCCTAACTGTGACATGGTTGGTCACACTGGCGTATACGATGCAGCAGTTAAAGCAAGTGAAGCACTAGACGAATGCCTAGGTCGCGTTGTTGATGCAATCAACGAAGTTGACGGTCAAATGCTAATCACAGCTGACCACGGTAACGCAGAAATGATGGTGAACCCTGAAACAGGTGGCATCCACACTGCACACACCAACTTACCTGTTCCTCTTATCTACGTTGGCGGTAAAGACCTAGAGTTCAAAGAAAACGGTAAGCTATCTGACTTAGCGCCAACTATGCTTAAGCTATCAGATATGGAAATCCCAGCCGAGATGTCTGGTCAGGTTATCGTAAATCTGAAATAATCTTTGCTATCAAATCTTTGCCACGGTGTATGCTGTGGCAAAGAAAGCCAAGATTAAAGATTTAGGATGAATCTAATTCCTCAAAAGCCAAAGCTATTGAATAGAAAAAACGTCAGTGCCGTGTGTGCTGGCGTTTTGTTATGTCTATCATCTTCGATATTTGTCTCGACTCCTGCCTCAGCTAGCACTGAAGAGCTAAAGGGAGTAAAGGGAGAAATCACTCGCCAGCAGAAAAGCCTTTCTCAGCAACAGAAAGAACTCGATAAGCTACAAAAGCAGCTGAAAAGCGACGAGCTTTCCATTGCCAACGCGAGTAAAAACCTAGCGCAAACTCGTACTTCATTAAAACGCTCCGAAGCCAATCTCAAGGCATATGATCAGCAGCATCAAGAACTGTTAGAAAAGACTCAAGCTCAAGCTGCTGCGTTGCAGAAGCTGGTTAAGTCGTACTATATGATGCACACCAATGCCAAGATCGAGAGCTTCTTGAGTCATGAAAGCACTCAGGATAAAGATCGTATTAGTCAGTATTATCAGCACTTGGCAAAGCAACGTGCCGAAGTCATCACTGAGCTGCAACAAACGAACGCCAAGCTAGAGCAAAAGAATCTTCAGCTGATTGCCGAACAGCAACAAATAGAGACGCTGCTTGCTCAGCAGTCAGATCAGTTAAATAAACAACGCTCTTCACAAACTAGCCGAAAATCAACCGTCGCTAAAATCAAGCGTGGCATTGCTGGAGATAGCGCTTACCTTAATGAACTAAAACGCAATGAAGCGAGGCTGAAAGCTGAGATAGCAAAAGCCGCTAAGCGTAACTCAGTCCCAATGGATGGATTAGCCAAACAGAAAGGTCGTCTTCCTTGGCCAGTTAAGGGCTCGGTATTACACAGCTATGGCAGCAAACAAAGTGGCCAAGTCAATTGGAAGGGCATGGTAATCAATGCTCAGTATGAGCAACCGGTTAAAGCCGTTTATCCTGGCACCGTCGTATTTGCTGACTACTTACGTGGTTATGGCTTAGTGCTATTGTTGGATCATGGTAAGGGCGATATGACCCTATACGGATACAACCAAGTACTGACCAAGAAAGAAGGCGATAAAGTCACCTCCGGTGAAACCATCGCTCTTGCCGGTGATACCGGTGGACAATCTCGCTCTTCCGTCTATTTCGAGTTGAGGCGTAACAGTCAAACTCAGAACCCTCGTTCTTGGTTGACTCGCTAGAAACAAAAAACGCCAGCTAGTTAGCTGGCGTTTTTTGTTAGCAATGGCTTGGTAGGGTTTATTCTACTTCTTCCATTTTGCCTAGCATGCTGCGAATGCGCTCTTGCCACGCATCATGCTCAGCTTGAACTTGATGAGCGCGTTGTTCAGTTTCAACTTTTTCGTTGCGTAACTGCTCGGCTTCATTGGCAAGCTGTTGCTTTTGTTCTTTAAGTTCTTCAACTTCCATTTGTAGCAGAGTGATTGTGTCTACTGCTGTTTGCACTTTGGCTTCTAGTTTTTCTAATACTTCTAAAGACATCTTGGCCTACCTAATTCGTTATCCATATGTAAAGACTGGCTTCCCAACCATTCTACCCACACACATGTATATAAACACACCTAATAATTTAATTCTGGTTCAAGTGAGCAAAAAAAGAGCGATCCTAATCAAATTTTGACACTCTCAAAGCAATCTTTCGCTTTTGCAGCGAGTAAATGCGGGACGAAATCAATAAACCTCTGGGTTGCGGCTTAAAGTTGAGCAAATTAAGCAAACGTTACCGTGAAGGTATGATAGAATCTCGGCGATTTTTTGAACCCTCTTGATTGGAGTCGATATGAAGCGCGATTTGGCGATGGCATTTTCTCGTGTAACAGAAGGCGCAGCCCTAGCTGGTTACAAATGGCTTGGACGCGGAGACAAAAACGCAGCAGATAATGCAGCCGTTGAAGTTATGCGTAGCCTACTGAACAAAACAGAAATTAGCGGTGAGATCGTTATTGGTGAAGGTGAGATCGATGACGCACCTATGCTATACATCGGTGAAAACGTTGGTGTTGGTGGTGACGCAGTAGATATCGCTGTTGACCCTATCGAGGGAACGCGCATGACCGCAATGGGCCAATCAAATGCATTGGCTGTATTAGCGGCGGGCGAAAAAGGTAGCTTCCTAAAAGCACCTGATATGTACATGGAAAAATTGGTTGTTGGCCCTGGCGCCAAAGGTCAAATCGACCTAGCAGTATCGCTAGAAGAGAACCTAAACAAGGTAGCAAAAGCACTGGGTAAATCACTACAGGAATTGACTGTTATTACTCTAGCTAAACCTCGTCACGACCAAGTTATTGCTGATATGCAAGCTATGGGCGTACGTGTATTCGCTGTGCCAGATGGTGATGTTGCGGCATCTATCCTAACCTGTATGCCTGATAGCGAAGTAGACATGATGTACTGCATCGGTGGTGCTCCAGAAGGTGTTGTTTCTGCTGCGGTAATTCGTGCTCTAGATGGTGACATGCATGGTCGCCTACTTCCTCGTCATGAAGTTAAAGGCGATAGCGAAGAGAACCGTATTCACGGTGAAGAAGAGCTTAAACGCTGTGCTGAAATGGGCGTAGAAGCGAACGTTATCCTTAAGATGTCTGATATGGCGCGTAGCGACAACGTTGTGTTCTCGGCCACTGGCATCACTAAAGGCGACCTTCTAGAAGGTATTACTCGCCAAGGTGATATTGCGACAACTGAAACTCTGCTGATCAGAGGCCGTTGCCGTACTATCCGTCGCATCAAGTCGATTCATTACCTTGAGCGCAAAGATGAAGAGATTAAAGGGCACATCCTTTAAGTCTTCCATTGATAAAAAAACGCAGCTTAACGCTGCGTTTTTTTATGCCTTACCGTTTTCAAATGGCGCGCCATAGTCGTTGTCTTTGTCACTGCCTTTCAGCAAGCCACATTCTACAAATATCCAAAGTCCACATACCAAAGCAATCAGCGATAGAACTCGTGAGAAACCTTCCCCTGTTTCCATTTGAGCCGACATAGGAATCAATGAACGACCAATAATCAGTGGCACGTTCAGCAACAGAAACCGATTGGACTTATTGCGATCATGCCAACGCTTTGCCGTTACTGCTAAATCGGGATACAGCAAGATAATCGCCATTACAGGAACGGCATATAAAGCAGTGCCCGGAGACACTTGAGCTATTGCAGTGGCTACCATAGAAAGGAACACGTAATAGCAGATGTTCCAAATCCAAAATTGCTTACGCCCGATACGGCCTTCAAAAGAGAGTAATAAATACTTAAAGTCCATGGGTATTCCTTGGGTCTGTTGACCTAAATAGTGGTGTGCTTAGCAAAGCAATCTCTATCCATATCTCTGATATTTACCGTGACGCTTCCCACCCAATTCGCTTGCTCTGTCAGTATTGCAAATACACTTTGCGATAAGGCTTTTTTCTGCTCAGGCGTTCTTCCTGAAAGCAACTCAACCGTCACATGGATAAAGTCGTGTTGATCCTCGCTGTCACCGATGAGCCATGAATGGCAACGCAGGGTTCTTGATTTAACTGAGTTTAGATCAAATAGGCCACTATCAATCAATGCTTGATGCATATCCTGAAGCAAGCCTTGGGTGTTGAGTCTGTCTTCTAAAGAATCGGTATATTCCATTACTAAATTGGGCATGACACATCCTCCTGGAACATTAAACCATACACTAGACACAAGCTTTTTGAGTGGTCGACCTGCTTTTTTGCCCACCAGATCACTAGTCCCCTAATTAAGCGGCTATCCTTGTTCAAGAAATGATTAGTATCATGATATAAACATTTTTATCTGTTATATTCTTTCACCTACAACGTATATTTTTTACTAATTTAGAAGGGAGTATTTTTATGCGTCATCCTGTAGTTATGGGTAACTGGAAACTAAACGGCACCAAAGAGATGGTTGTTGACTTGCTAACTGGTCTGAATGCAGAGCTAGAAGGCGTAACGGGTGTTGACGTGGCAGTAGCTCCACCAGCACTATTCATCGACCTAGCAGAGCGTACTCTTACTGATGCTGGTAGCGCTATCATCCTAGGTGCTCAAAACACTGACGTGAACAACCAAGGTGCTTTCACTGGCGACATGTCTCCAGCGATGCTTAAAGAATTTGGTGCAACTCACATCATCATTGGTCACTCTGAGCGTCGTGAATACCACAACGAATCAGACGAGTTTGTTGCTAAGAAATTCGCATTCCTAAAAGAAAACGGCCTAACGCCTGTTCTTTGTATCGGTGAGTCTGATGCTCAAAACGAAGCTGGCGAAACTGAAGCTGTTTGTGCTCGTCAAATCGACGCAGTAATCAACCTACTAGGTGCAGAAGCTCTAAACGGTGCAATCATCGCTTACGAACCAATCTGGGCTATCGGTACTGGTAAAGCAGCAACAGCTGACGATGCACAGCGCATCCACGCTTCTATCCGTGCTCACATTGCACAGAAGAACGAAGAAGTGGCTAAGAACGTTGTTATCCAATACGGCGGTTCTGTTAAGCCAGAAAATGCAGCAGCATACTTCGCACAACCAGACATCGATGGTGCTCTAGTTGGCGGTGCAGCTCTTGACGCGAAAAGCTTTGCAGCTATCGCTAAAGCAGCAGCAGAAGCGAAAGCTTAATTTGTCTTGTTAGACATCTTGATTGAAAGGTCAGCCTAGGCTGGCCTTTTTTATATCTATAGGATTCTAAGCGGCATAAAAAAACCGCTACCTAGGCAGCGGTTCTATCAATTACGACTATAGCCGAGTGAGCTTAGAACAACTCGTCAGCAACAGTGTATAGGTCACTACGAACTGGGCGACGCATGTTTTCAATAGCATCAATAATATCGTGATGGACCAACTCTTCTTTTTGAATACCCACACAGCGACCACCATGACCTTCTAGAAGAAGGTGAACAGCGTAGTTACCCATGCGAGAAGCCAATACACGGTCAAATGCCGTTGGACGACCGCCACGTTGAATGTGACCAAGAACCGTAGCGCGAGTCTCGCGACCTGTCGCAGCTTCAATATCTTTTGCTAGGTCGTTTGCATCAAACATCAATTCAGTCAGAGCAATGATTGCGTGCTTCTTACCTTTTGCGATGCCTTCTTCGATGCTAGTAATTAGCTCTTCCTTGCTCCATTGGCGCTCTGGAGTGATGATGTATTCACAACCACCCGCTATAGCGGACATTAGAGTCAAGTCACCACAGTGGCGACCCATGATCTCAACAATAGAGATACGCTGGTGAGAAGATGAAGTATCACGTAGGCGGTCAATCGCATCGATAACCGTGTTTAGTGCTGTTAGGTAGCCGATTGTGTAATCAGTGCCCGCAATATCGTTATCAATAGTGCCAGGAAGGCCGATACATGGGTAACCCATTTCAGTTAGCTTCTTTGCACCCATGTAAGAACCATCACCACCAACAACTACTAGAGCTTCAATGCCGTGTTTCTTCAGGTTCTCAATCGCTTTCGCACGTACTGCTTCGTCTTTGAATTCAGGGAAACGCGCAGAACCTAGGAAAGTACCGCCTTTGTTGATCACATCAGATACGCTTGAACGATCTAGCTTATGGATGCGATCTTCGTAAAGACCTTGGTAGCCATCATAAATGCCGAATACCTCAACACCTTTTGACAATGCTGTACGTACTACCCCGCGTACTGCAGCATTCATACCAGGTGCGTCTCCACCACTTGTTAGTACACCAATTTTTTTAATCATGTTGACCCTCAATATTTGGGATTGATCTTATTTTTAATTTAAATTGCCTTGTCATCGGCAAGAATTCTTATCACCCCGCTCGAATCACCCTTCTTGATTCTGGTGAGCGAAGCTAACAAAATTTCAACTTGGTAAGAGTATTACAGTTTCCTGTATAGTTAAGATTGATTCAAATCAGAATCATAAAGTTTAACCACTCACCTAACCAAGATAGCTAATTCTACCTAAATTTCCTAAAAAATTCAGTGTTTACACCTTACCACCCTTGTTGCTTCTGGTGTTGCTCTACATTGTTAACAACTGAAACAGGATCTTGATGGATTAAAACATCACACCCTTCAAAATGCTCCATTAGCCGTGCTTCCACTTCATCGGCAATTTGGTGGGCTTCAATCAAAGGTAATTGATCATCCAACTCTAAGTGCAGTTGAATAAATCGAGTCGGACCCGACAAGCGCGTTCTCAATTGATGAATGCCGTGCACTCTATCCACCGATGTTGCTATTGTCTTGATTTCTACAAGCTCTGATTCTGGAAGCTGTCTATCTAGCAGAGATTGCACTGCCTCTGCTATCATTTTAAACGCGCTATACAAAATGAAGATACCGATGCCGATTGCAAATACCGCATCCGCTTGCCCCAAACCATACATACTCAACACTAACGCCAACAATATGGCGGCATTCATATACAGGTCAGACTGATAATGAAGCGAGTCCGCGGCAATCGCTTGACTGCCCGTTTGTCTTACTACGTGCTTTTGGAACGTCACTAAGCCAAAGGTTACTACCATAGCGAACAAGCTGACATAGATACCAAGTTCGGGCTGGTTAATCTCATGAGGACGGAAGAAGCGGTCGATGCCATTTAGGACTAAGAAGAGAGCCGAGCCGGAGATAAACATAGATTGTGCCAGCGCCGCAAGAGACTCTGCCTTACCGTGACCAAAGGTGTGTTCTTTATCTGCCGGTTGCAGGGCGTACTTAAGCACCACAAGGTTTATGGAGGAGGCGGCAATATCCAATAATGAGTCCACGACCGACGCCAACAAGCTAACCGAGCCTGTGACCCACCACACCGCTATTTTCACGATAAGTAAAACCGTTGCCACTATTGTGGCTGACCACGCAGCGATGGTGACTAATTTCTTATACTCTTGCTTCATAATCTTTAATGAAAAAGGTTTGCGCGAATTATACACTGAAATAGTAGTGATGGGAGCATTCACAACAAAAGAGGAATCTAGACTAGTAAATGATGAAATGGTTACGAAAAATGCTAAAACGCTACGATGATTGGTGTTTAAATCTAGGTCTTACGCCTGAGAATAAGCGCAGTTGTGTGCCGTATCGCACTGATCCTTCCCAAAGTAAGGCTTCCGATAAAAACAAAAAGCGCGACCAATAACGGCCACGCTTTCTATGCTTAAGTGTTTTGCTGCAGTCAGCCTTGTTTACAGATTATTCACTGTCTTTTTTAGACATTTTCTTCTGCATTTTTTGCTCGCACTTTTCTGCTCGCTCGGCTCTTTTTTCTACCAGCTGTTGCTTCTGGTCGTCAGTCAATACGCTCATCATGCGATGCATAGTGCGCATTTTCTCAACTTGCATAGCCGTACGCTCTTCTACCATAGATGATGCGAGTTTCTGTGCTTCTGCTTCGTTAAAGTCAGCAGCTAGAACCAACTCTTGCTCTTGAGCTTTCATCTCTTTCATCATCTGACGCTTAGAGTCGCCTTTGGCTTTCATTGAAGAGCGAACATCTTCACGAATAGTTTTCAGCTCTGCTTTCTGCTCATCAGTGAGGTCTAAACCGCGGAATGCACTTTTACCATCCATAGGCATCATGCAAGAGTGACCACCTTTCTGGCCTTTCTCACTGCCTTTATGACCATTTGCTAATACTGATGCACTGCCTAGTGTCAGTGGAACCATCATTGCTACTGCTAACCATTTTTTATTCATTGCCATGAGATATACCTCGATAATTTAGACATAGGCTGCTGTTTTCAGCAGATGCATTTAGAATAATAGTAGGCGTGTAAAGTGCGGTATGCGAAACGTAAAGATAAGTAAATCAAATCCAAGCCCTTTACAATCCGCCTTACAATCTAAGTATCAAACACAGCCGCAGAGTGAGAACCCGATGCCACATATTTTATTAGTAGATGACGATACTGAGCTAACGGCTCTACTAGAAGACATTCTCACCTACGAAGGCTTTACTGTTTCTCAAGCTCATAATGGTATTGAGGGGCTCGAAGCCGTCAATGAAGATATTGATCTGATTCTTCTTGATATCATGATGCCTAAAATGAGTGGCATGGAAATGCTAAAACAGCTTAGGGAAAACTGGCAGACGCCGGTTTTGTTCCTTACTGCGAAAGGAGAAGAAGTCGATCGGGTTATAGGGCTTGAACTGGGTGCCGATGATTTTCTGCCAAAACCATTTAGCGATAGAGAGTTGTTGGCGCGAATCCGCGCTATTTTGCGTCGAACACAAAACACGCCGGCGACCCCAGCATCAAACAATACCTTTGATGACATCTCTTTAAACCCTGGCGCTCAAGAAGCCTATTGTGAAGACGCACTTCTCGACCTAACGAGCACAGAGTACGCCCTACTGGAGTACTTTCTGCGCAACCCGGGACAGGCACTCACTAAAGAAAATATCAGCCTTGAAGTACTAGGTAAGCGTTTGGCGGCATTCGATAGAGCCGTGGATATGCATGTATCAAATCTGCGAAAAAAACTTCCTGAACGTAAAGATGGCAAACCTCGCATTAAAACTCTGCGAGGCAAAGGCTACCTCTTTGTCGAGACAGCATAATGAAACTGCCTAAATTTAATAGCCTCTACGGGCGTATCTTTGCCATATTTTGGCTCACCATTTTGTTGGTGCTACTTGCTGTTATCGGCTTGCAAATGCTCGATCCAAGGAAGTCGCACTCCATCAATAAAGACTCACTAGATAAGATAACTCGCCTAGTCAGCGCAGTAGAGAGTGATCTTAGTAAAAGCACCAATCCGGTACGTACCTTAAGAAAGCTTGAAGAGCGCCGATTTGGTAGTAAAGATTTTCGTCTTTACTTAGTGGATAACGAAGGCACCCTAGTAAGCAGAGAGCATGGCCCTAGACGCCACGCACTTCAGAGCATGGCAGCCCAATACATCAATGCAGCAGAACCGAGCCAACAACTGTTCGGCCGTTTTATGGTAGCGGGTCCCTTCCCAATTCAAATCAGCGGTAATGATTTCGTTATCTATGCGGGCTTTAGCACCAACATGCCACCACCGCTTCTTTATCAATTCTTGGATGCTCCCTTCAAGTTGTTGCTGTTTATCATGATCGTGAGCACCCCATTGCTGTTGTTGTGCGCTTGGAACTTGAGCCTGCCTGCTCGAAGGCTAGAGCTTGCAGCAAAGCGAGTCACCCATGGGCAATTTGAAGTAGACCCTAGCCTTGAGCAAGGCACTAGCGAGTTCAAACAGACCGGTGCAAGCTTTAACCAGATGGTGCTATCCATTAATCAAATGGTTTCGGGTCAGCAAAAGCTCTTATCTGATATTTCGCACGAGCTTCGCTCACCGCTGACTCGCTTGAGAATGGCTAATGCACTTGCCACACGAAAGCAAGGCTCCTCCAAAGAACTTGAGCGTATAGAAACGGAAGCAGAGAGACTGGAGCAGATGATAAAAGACCTGCTCGGACTGTCACGCATGCAGATAGACAGCCATCACAATCGAACGCAATTGCAAGCTCAGTCGTTATGGGAAGAGATGCTTTTAGATGCTCAATTTGAAGCAGAGCAAAGCCAGATAAACTTAAACTTCCAATCTATTCCCGAAGTGACTTTGGTGGGTAACGAAAAACTGCTTTCTAGCGCATTTGAAAACATCGTGCGTAATGCCATTCGCTATGGCCAATCTAAGATAGAGGTACAGTTTTCACTATCTGACCATCAATTAACATTTACCGTTGAAGACGATGGCCCGGGCGTACCAGAAGAGGAGCTTGAAAGCATATTCCGTCCCTTCTATCGAGTTTCAACCGCTCGAGATAGAGAGAGCGGTGGCACAGGGCTAGGTCTCGCCATTACTGAAAGTGCCATTTTACAACACAACGGCACGATCAAAGCTGAGCGTGGCTCCTCATTAGGCGGACTGAAGATGACAGTAAGCTTGCCTATTCAAGCCTAGAGGAATGGCAGGCAGTGCACCTAAAACACGTTTAGGGTTATACTGCCTGCATTATTTATCAATACATGACAGCTTATGTTTGACATCGCTTTATACGAACCAGAAATCGCGCCGAACACCGGCAACATCATCCGACTTTGCGCAAACTGCGGTGCCAACTTGCACCTTATTGAACCACTGGGTTTTGACTTAGAAGAAAAGAAAGTAAGACGTGCTGGCCTTGATTACCACGACCTTGCGCGCGTTAAGCGCCATAAGAACTATCAAGCGTTTATTGATTTCTTAAATGAGCGAGATGGCGATTATCGAATTTTTGCCTGCACCACCAAAACCACAGGTCATCATGTGGATGCCAATTATCAGCAAGGGGATGTATTGTTGTTTGGCCCTGAAACTCGTGGCCTACCCGCAGAACTCATCGAATCAATGCCTATGGAGCAAAGAATTCGCATTCCAATGGTGGCAGACAGTCGTTCTTTGAATTTGTCGAATGCAGTGGCCATTATTGCGTTTGAAGCATGGCGCCAGATGGGATTTGATGGCGCTGTATAATACAGCGCCTGATTAGTTAACTTAGTTGAGACGGTCTTTATCTTGATCGTCTTTTTTCTCAAACTCGCCCTCGAACACATTACCATCATCCTTCTGATGGCTATCAAACGGTCCGCGTTGCTCAAAGTGCGTATGGCTTTGGAAGCCAGAATGCATACTATTTACCTGCACCCTTTTCATTAATTGCTGAGCGATAATAGCTCTTGGTTTAGGCAATAATACCAACATACCCAAAGCATCAGTCATAAAGCCGGGAGTCAACAGAAGCATACCAGCGACTGCCAGCATGACGCCCTCAATAATTTGTTGAGCAGGCATTTCGCCTTGTTGCAGACGGGACTGCACAGAAAGTAGTGTCGCAATACCTTGACTGCGTACCAGTGATGCACCAATCAGCGCCGTCAAGATGACAAGGAATATCGTAGTCCAAACACCGAGAAAACCACCTACTTGAATAAATAGGCCAATCTCAACTATTGGCACCAAGATGAATAACAACAATAAAATAGGAAACACGTATCCTCCTCAAATTCAGATGCTCAGTTTACGCGCAAAAAGGGGGTAAGCTCAATTGATATATAATTTTAGGTGCATAAGCCCGCACAGAGTTTCATTGATAAATAAAATTAATTATGCAGATGATAGAAAACTTCTCTATTTTTCCGCTACAAAAGTGATCAAATTATGATTTTTTTTTGTGGATTGCAGTATCATTGAACAACATAAAATCTAGTCTGATTTTAGAACCATAAAAATCTGCTGAATGGACTCATTAAACAGAATTGGTCATTGAACTAATAGGCTCTCACATTCGCCTTTTAGATAAAAACCAAGATGAATAAAGGTCCATGCTATGACAACAACTACTACACTGTCAGCAACTCGTATAGAAGAAGATCTCCTTGGCCAACGCCATGTCCCTGCCGACGCTTATTACGGCATTCATACCCTACGCGCAATCGAAAACTTTAATATCTCAAATGCGACCATCTCTGATGTGCCCGAATTCGTTCGCGGTATGGTCATGACAAAAAAAGCGGCTGCGATTGCCAACAAAGAACTCAGCGTTATTCAACCCGATGTTGCCAAACACATTATCGATGCCTGTGATGTCATTCTAGAAACAGGCCGCTGTATGGACCAATTTCCTTCTGATGTTTTCCAAGGCGGAGCCGGTACTTCAGTCAACATGAACACCAATGAAGTCATTGCCAACCTAGCCCTTGAACTAATGGGCAAGGAAAAGGGCCAATACGACATCATCAACCCAAACGATGATGTGAATAAGAGCCAATCAACCAACTGTGCCTACCCAACCGGTTTCCGTATCGCGGTATACAACAGCGTAAGCAAACTGATCGACGCTATTGAGTACCTTAAAGGCGCCTTCGATCTTAAGAGCGAAGAGTTCAACACCATTCTGAAAATGGGCCGCACACAGCTACAAGATGCAGTGCCTATGACGGTTGGCCAAGAATTCCGCGCATGGTCAGTGACTCTTGCCGAAGAAATCCGCAACCTGCAATACACTGCCAAGTTACTACTGGAAGTAAACCTAGGTGCTACCGCTATCGGTACTGGCCTTAATGCGGCAGAAGGTTACCAAGAGCTTGCGGTTAAAGCACTGGCTGATGTGACAGGTCTAGAGTGCGTTCCTGCAGAAGACCTTATCGAAGCCACCTCAGACTGTGGCGCTTACGTAATGATGCATGGTGCACTAAAGCGTCTTGCGGTTAAGCTGTCTAAGATCTGTAACGATTTGCGTTTATTGTCTTCAGGCCCTCGCGCAGGTCTCAATGAAATCAACCTGCCAGAGCTTCAAGCCGGCTCTTCAATCATGCCAGCTAAAGTAAACCCGGTAGTGCCTGAGGTGGTTAACCAAGTGTGCTTTAAGGTGCTAGGCAACGACAACACTATCTCGTTTGCTGCAGAAGGCGGCCAATTACAGCTCAACGTAATGGAACCGGTTATTGCTCAAAGCATGTTTGAGTCTCTGGACATCTTGACCAACGCTTGTGTAAACCTGCGTGATAAATGCATCGATGGTATCACGGTGAACAAAGAGGTGTGTGAAAGCCACGTATTCAACTCTATCGGTATTGTGACTTACCTAAACCCTTATATTGGCCACCATGAAGGTGACATCGTCGGTAAGATCTGTGCAGAAACAGGCAAAAATGTGCGTGAGGTAGTGCTCGAAAGAGGGCTACTCACCGAGGCGGAATTAGAAGATATATTCTCTGTTGAGAATCTAATGAAACCACAATATAGAGCGAAGCGCTTCAGCTAGGTTTTGCTTTATTAGGAAGGGGAAACTCAGCTAGGTCTGGTCTACCCTTCCTAAACACTCAATCTCAAGGCCCCCACTTTGAGATTGTTTACAATTACCCCCAAACAAAATCCAATTAAAGGAAAACAACAAATGATAATGGTAGAACTGTTAGTTGTTCTAGTGTTCATATATTTAGGCGCCAGAATTGGCGGCATTGGCATAGGTTTAGCAGGCGGCTTAGGTGTCATCGCCCTCTCACTTGGCCTTGGTATTCCAACTAGCCAAGACTTCATCCCAATCGATGTAATTCTGATTATTATGTCGGTTATTACCGCTATCGCTGCCATGCAGGTCGCCGGTGGTATGGATTGGTTGGTACAGATTGCGGAAGATTTCTTGCGTAAGCACCCAGAGCGAATCACCTTTTACGCGCCTATCGTTACCTTTGTCATGACGCTGATGGCAGGTACAGGACACACTGCATTCTCCACACTTCCGGTTATTGCCGAAGTAGCAAAAGGCCAAGGCATTCGACCTTCTCGACCACTTTCTATTGCCGTAGTTGCCTCTCAGATTGCTATCACAGCTTCTCCAATTTCAGCTGCTGTTGTTGCCTTTGCTGCTATGTTGGAGCCTCAAGGTGTGGATTACTTAACACTACTGGCTATCTGTATTCCGACTACATTCATCGCTTGTATGGTCGGTGCCTTCGTTGCTAACTTTATTGGTTGCCCGCTAAAAGATGACCCTGTTTATCAGGAGCGTCTAGAGCAAGGTCTGATCAAGCTTAATACTGGTGAAAGACGTGAGATCTTGCCTACCGCAAAACGTGCAACCTACATCTTCCTAGGTGCTATCGTATTTGTGGTCTTGTATGCCGCTGCTATTTCAGGCTCTGTGGGTCTAATTGAAAACCCAACCCTAGGTCGTAACGAAGCCATCATGACCGTCATGTTGGGCGCTGCAGCAGTGATCGTGCTAACCACTAAGATTGATGCAGCAATGATCCCGGCGGCAGCAACCTTCCGTTCAGGTATGACTGCGTGTGTATGTGTACTTGGTGTTGCTTGGTTAGGCTCAACCTTTGTTAACGCGCACGTTAATGACATTAAAGAGTTTGCAGGTTCACTTCTTGCTGACTACCCGTGGATGCTAGCACTAGTGCTATTCTTTGCCTCAATGCTTCTTTACTCGCAAGGCGCAACCACAGTTGCACTTATGCCTGCAGCCTTGGCGATTGGTGTAGCACCACTAACAGCTGTAGCATCTTTTGCTGCGGTTAGTGCTCTGTTTGTACTGCCAACCTACCCAACACTATTGGCGGCAGTTGAGATGGATGACACTGGCTCAACTCGAATTGGTAAGTATGTGTTTAACCACCCATTCTTCTTGCCAGGTGTTGCCACTATTACTACTGCGGTAACTCTAGGCTTTGTATTTGGTAGCTTCTTTATCTAAGTACTAGTCATTAATTATCTAGGGGCGCTATTTGCGCCCCTTTTTTATGAACGCCGTAATCCCTCAGATCCACCAACACCGTATAGGCGAACGAAACTTAATCCGCTACTATCAGGTCTACTAGTTATCTGTTCATAAATTGCCGGACACTATGCGCACCGTTTTACTCTCATTTTTATTGCTTTGTTTCTCTCAGGTCTCCGTTGCCTCGTTTAACAGTGAATCAAGCTCGCCTGTTCAAAGTGGCTTTGAGCAACCAAGCTTCGGTCAGCCTAGCTTTTTGCGAGTTGAACAAGCCTTCCCGTTTGATTTTGTTCAGCAAGGAAAACAAGTACGCCTCACATGGCAAGTCACCGATGGCTACTACCTCTATCAATCTCGATTTGATGTCAGTGCAGAAAATGCCACTTTAGGTGAGATCTCTTTAAAAGAAGGGACGCCTTATGAAGATGAGTTTTTCGGCCTAGTCAACATTTACACAGAGCCTGTGACCATTAGCGTGCCCATCTTGGAGCAAGGGAATAATGCCCAGCTGATTGTTCAGTATCAGGGGTGTGCCAAGGCAGGGTTCTGTTATCCACCGGAAACAAAGGTTATTGACCTTGAGCCTGTTGCAGGCTCTGAGAACGCGCAAATAGACGACACCACCAGCACACCGTCAGGATCATCACTACCCAAAAGCGAGAGCGACATGGCAGCGTTGCTCGGTGATTCAATGTGGACCCCTTTGATCTTCTTACTGCTCGGCATAGGGCTGGCTTTCACCCCCTGCGTGTTACCCATGTACCCTATTTTGACCAGCATCGTTTTGGGTAATGGCAAGCAATCCACAGCCCGCGCACTGGCACTTTCTTTTGTTTACGTTCAGGGAATGGCACTCACCTACACCTTACTTGGGTTGATCGTTGCCTCTGCTGGTTTGCAATTTCAGGCAGCCCTGCAACATCCAGTTGTGCTAATCACCATCAGTGTACTATTCGTATTGCTGTCTCTGTCTATGTTTGGTTTATACAACCTGCAACTGCCAAGTAGCCTTCAAACTAAGCTCAATGAAATCAGTAACCAACAAAAAGGTGGTCGCTGGTTCGGTGCTTTTGCGATGGGAGCAATATCTGGATTGGTATGCTCGCCTTGCACCACCGCCCCGCTATCCGGTGCACTGTTATATGTGGCGCAAACGGGCGACTTGTTCACCGGTGCGATCACCTTGTATGCGTTGGCTCTCGGGATGGGAATCCCCCTCATCCTGCTGGCGGTATTTGGCAATCGCTTCTTACCAAAAGCTGGATTGTGGATGGATAAAGTTAAAACCTTATTTGGCTTTGTCTTGCTGGCCGCTCCGCTGTTCTTCCTTGAGCGAATCCTTAGTGCTGAATGGATTTCTGCATTGTGGTCGATACTGGGTGTGTCTTTCTTTGCTTGGCTGTATCACGCCAAGAATCAAGTGCCGTTTGGATCTTGGAAGCAAAGCCTCATAGGTATCATCGCGATACTAGGCTTAATTGGCTCGGCACAACCGGTATGGAACAAGCTACTTGGTTTAGAGAGCAGCGTTGAGGCGCCACAATCTAAGATAGCGTTTATCCGTGTGGCGACCGTTCAAGACCTGCAGCAAGAGCTAGAAAAAGCCAAGCAGGCGGGTAAGCCGGTGATGCTAGATTTCTATGCCGACTGGTGCGTGGCATGTAAAGAGTTTGAGAAGTACACCTTCCATGAAGCTAGCGTGGAGCAAAAGCTCAAAGGCTTCGTGCTACTGCAAGCAGACGTCACTAAAAATCAACCTAGAGATATTCAAATGTTAGAGCACATGCGAGTACTTGGATTACCCACCATTGAGTTTTGGAACGAGCAGGGGGAACACCTTCCATCGGCTAGGCTCACCGGTTTTGTGAAGGCTGAGCCATTCTTAAACCACCTACAACGCTTCAACCTATAAACAAAAGTAGACGCCCATCAAGGCAATTGATGGGCGTTTTATCCATCTAAGCGCATAAATATCGATACAACTCAGAGTTTTAGTGGCCAAATCTTGTTCATTAAAATAAAACCATCAATAATCACTTAAACCACTAATGAATACTCAGGTAAAAGTGATATGGACGCCACTTACACTATTGTTATCGCGGATGACCATCCTCTATTTAGAAACGCTCTGTTTCAGTCCGTACACATGGCGATCAGTGGAGCCAATCTTTTAGAAGCCGAATCACTCGATACCTTACTGGAATTGCTTCGCAAACAGGAAGACGTAGACCTAGTTCTGTTAGATTTAAAGATGCCTGGCGCAAATGGCATGTCTGGACTGATGCAGCTACGCAGTGAATTTCCCGACATTGCTGTAGTGGTGATTTCTGCAAGTGAAGAACCCTCGGTTGTCAGCCAAGTGAAGAGTCACGGCGCGTTTGGGTTTATTCCTAAATCCAGTGATATGCGAAGCCTTATCAATGCGCTCAACCAAGTACTCAGTGGCGATCAATTCTTCCCTGCAGATCTGGCTAAACAAGCCGAGCAATACAGTGACATTTCGGACAAACTCGCCTCCCTTACTCCACAGCAATATAAGGTGCTGGCCATGCTAGCAGATGGCCTCCTGAACAAGCAGATTGCCTATGAGCTTGATGTCTCTGTGGCCACCATCAAGGCGCACATGACCGCTATCTTCCGCAAGCTTGGGGTTACCAACCGCACTCAAGCGGTTATCTTACTGCAGCAATCAGAGGTTGAGTCTTGATGCCAAGACAACCTCTTGATTGGTAAATAAAAGCAATATTTCCTACTTCCGTATTAGACCTTTGGCTAATACCGCGCAAAATCAACTTCACACTTTTCCCTGCAATATCATTAACACCCTGATTTTAAAGATTTTAATTAAAATTATCGTCAAGACCAAAGTTCAAATGAGTTATTACAACCCCACTGCTATCGTATGCTTGAAACATTTTATTAACAAACAAGTGTAAGGAGACGGCAATGGCGTTTGAAAATGAAGAACGAGCCAAAGCCTACTGGAGCAAGAATGTTCGACTCATGATTAGCCTTTTGGTTATTTGGTTTGTTGTGTCATTCGGCTGCGGTATTTTATTTGTGGATCAACTCAACCAAATTCAAATCGGCGGCTATAAGTTAGGCTTCTGGTTTGCACAGCAGGGTGCCATCTACTGTTTCTTGGGCATTATTTTCTACTATGCGTGGAAGATGCGTCAGATTGACCGCGAATTTAACGTAGAAGAATAGGGAGCTACAAAGATGGATCTTAAGACAATTACATACCTTGTTGTAGGTGCGACCTTCGCACTCTATATCGGTATCGCGATATGGGCTCGAGCTGGCACGACCAAAGAGTTCTACGTTGCCGGTGGTGGGGTAAACCCAATCGCGAACGGTATGGCAACAGCAGCTGATTGGATGTCTGCAGCATCATTTATCTCAATGGCAGGTCTAATCGCCTTCATGGGATACGGTGGCTCAGTATTCCTAATGGGTTGGACTGGTGGTTATGTGCTTCTCGCATTACTACTCGCTCCATACCTACGTAAATTTGGTAAATTTACGGTTCCAGAGTTCGTCGGTGAACGCTTTTACTCCAAGACAGCCCGTGTAGTAGCGGTAGCTTGTTTGATCATCGCATCGGTAACCTACGTTATCGGTCAGATGAAAGGGGTGGGTGTTGCATTTGGTCGCTTCCTTGAGGTGGACTACGCAACCGGACTTGGCGTGGGTATGTGTATCGTATTCATCTATGCCGTTATGGGTGGTATGAAAGGTATTACTTACACCCAGATTGCTCAATACTGCGTACTCATTCTTGCTTACACTATTCCAGCAGTATTTATCTCTCTACAACTAACAGGTCACGCTCTTCCTCAAATAGGGTTGGGTAGTACCATGACGGGGACGGATGTCTATCTACTCGACCGGCTTGACCAGGTGGTGACCGAACTCGGCTTTACTGAATACACGACACATGTGCGGGGCGATACCCTCAATATGTTTGTGTACACCATGTCATTGATGATCGGTACTGCAGGTCTACCACACGTAATTATCCGTTTCTTCACTGTACCTAAGGTACGTGATGCTCGAACCTCAGCAGGTTGGGCACTCGTGTTCATCGCGATTCTATACACTACAGCACCAGCTGTTGCAGCTATGGCTCGCCTGAACCTAATGGAAACCGTAAACCTTCCATCTGGACAAAACCTTGTCTATGACGAGCGTCCTGATTGGTTTAGAAACTGGGAGAAAACAGGGCTTCTTGGCTTTGAAGATAAAAATGCAGATGGTGCTATCCAATACACTTCTAGCGCAGCAACTAATGAGCTAAAAGTAGATAGAGATATCATGGTATTGGCAAACCCTGAGATTGCTAAGCTACCAAATTGGGTCATAGCCCTAGTCGCTGCAGGTGGTCTTGCAGCAGCACTATCAACTGCAGCAGGCTTGCTATTGGCTATCTCCTCCTCCATCTCGCACGATCTGATAAAAGGGGTAATAAACCCCAACATTTCAGAGAAGAAAGAACTGCTCGCCAGCCGGATATCCATGGCGGTGGCGATTGGGGTCGCGGGGTATTTGGGACTCAACCCACCGGGCTTTGCCGCCGGTACGGTTGCCCTCGCCTTTGGATTGGCTGCCTCCTCCATCTTCCCGGCCTTGATGATGGGTATATTCAGCAAGAATATTAACAAAGAAGGTGCGATTGCAGGTATGGTCGCAGGTATCGGTATTACTCTGTTCTATGTATTCCAACACAAAGGCGTTTTGTTTGTTGCGGATTGGAAATACCTAGAAAGCTGGGGTAGCAACTGGTTCCTAGGCATTGAACCTAACGCATTTGGTGCGATTGGTGCAGCCTTCAACTTCATCGTGGCATTCGCTGTGTCGAAAGTAACAGCAGAAACACCACAAGAAGTGAAAGACCTTGTTGAGCACGTTCGAGTTCCAGCAGGAGCAGGCTCAGCTCAAGACCACTAATACAATCTATCCAATCTAGTCCACAAAAGCCCCTTCGGGGGCTTTTTTAATAAAGTAAGTCGAGTATTGTAAAGAGAAGAGTATCAAACATAAAAACACCGACACTCTCTCTGGAATTTTACATTGTCGCTAGGATGCAAAAATGTTCAAAAACAAACACTTTATCGTTGCTTTACTGGTCGCCCCTATTTTGGCGGTAATCACTTATTTTGGTATCGATATGGCCGTGAGTGAAAAACCTCATGCGGCCAAACAAGGCGAAAGCTACAAACTCATCAGTAAATCTAATTGTCGCTATACCAGTGGTTTGTGTGATTTTGAAAATGGTGAATTCAAGGTGCAGTTTCGCTCAGAGAAACTCACTGCAGACACTCTAGAACTCACTCTAAGATCTAAATTCCCACTACAGGGTATAAAGGTCGCATTAGCCGAAAATGGTGAGAGTCAGCCTATAGAGATGACACCCACCAATCAAGATATGCGTAACTGGGCTATCTCATTGCCTGCCAGCAATATTGAAACAAAGAATCTTCGTGTTGCCATTCAGGCCGAAGATACTCTCTACTACGGAGAGACTGAGACCACCTTTGTGGTTTACGAGACTCTATTCACCGAAGATAAGTGACGCTCAAAGTTATTGAGAAGGGTTCGAAGCTTTAATGGCTTAACCGGTTTAGGCAAAAATTCAAACCCTTCGCTCTTAACTTGATCGACAATATCTGGCGTTCTATCGGCACTGATAATCACACCATTAAACTCTGTCCCCATGACTTGCTTGAAGTGCTGTAATACCTGTAGCCCTGTTCTGCCATTTTCTAAACGATAGTCAGAAAGGATCACGTCTGGTTGCCAGTGATTATCCAACTGCAACAGACTCTGCTCTAAATCCGTTGCCAATCTCACCTGACACCCCCAGCGCTGTAGCAAGTGCTCCATCCCTTCCAGGATTGAAACTTCGTCATCAACACACAGCACTCGCAAATTGCTCAGTGGAGTAGCCGTTACCACTGGAGCTATAGAAGGGACCTCTTCAACAACGACCTTCTGTGCCAATGGCACAGTGATAGAAAATACGCTTCCTCTACTGGGCCACGAGCGCAATGAGATTGTATGCCCCAACAATTGAGCTATCCCCTTTGAAATAGCGAGCCCCAAGCCAAGGCCTTTGTCAGAACGGATTTGATTGGTGCGGGTAAATTCTTCAAATATTAATTGCTGCTTATCCTCTTCGACGCCAACTCCGTTATCCCAGACCTGAATGGAAAGAGTGTTACCCTCTCTTCGCGCTCCCAATATCACCTTCCCTTGAGGGCTGTATCGAAAGGCATTGGTTAAGAAGTTCTGGATTACCCTGCGCAATAACTTAGGATCGGACTCAACAAATAATGAAGTGGGTATCGTTCTAAAATTGATGCCCTGCTCCTCAGCAATAACACCAAACTCAGCATCCAGGTTGAACAATACCTCACTTAAAGCAAAGGGCTGCACCTTGGCCTCTAGCTTGCCAGACTCCAAACGAGAGATGTCCAGTAGGTCACTGATCAGCACCTCAGCCGCTTCCATTGCACTTTCTATATGGCGTGCCACTTGTTGTGTTTCAGCATCTTTCGCCACCTCTGACAGTGATGAAGTAAACAGACGAGCCGCATTTAAAGGCTGCATTAGGTCATGACTAACAGCAGCAAGGAAGCGAGATTTAGATTGTGATTCTTGCTCTGAGCGCTGGGTTGCGATGGTGAGCTGTCGATTCAATTGCTCTAGCTCATGGGTTCGCTCTTGTACCCTTTCTTCGAGGGTGACATTCGCGTCCTTTAGCGCCTGCTCTGCCTGACGATAAACGGTAATATCACTGAAACTCATCGCAAACCCGCCACTGGGCATGGGATTGCCTTGTACTTCGATGACTCGTCCATCTGCGCGCTGTCGGGAGGATGTATGGTTCGTGCCTCTTCGGAGATGCTCTAGTCGACGCTGTACATGAACTTCCGGATCTCCAGGCCCACACAGTCCTTTCTCTGCGTTATGACGAATAACATCTGCAATAGGCCTGCCCACCTGTATTAATCCTGGTGGGAACTCAAACAGCTCCAAGTAACGCTGATTCCATGCCACCAGCCTCAATTGCTTATCAACTACTGCAATCCCTTGCTCGATGTGCTCAATGGCACCTTGCAAAAGACTACGACTAAAGTCATACAGCTCTGACGCCTCATCGACTATGGTGGCCACCTCTTCAAGCTGCATGTTTTTACCTTGCAGGGCAGAAGTAAGCACTAACTTAGCTGACGAAGCTCCAAATACGCCAGCCAGTACACGCTCTGTATGCCGTATCAGGGTTGAGGGGGCATACTGATTGGGCATCAGCACTTCTTCTTGTTGGCTCCAAAACTGATTAAAAGCACTGCGAACCCTGTGTCTCCCCACAAACTTAGAAGCCACCAGTTCTAATTCTGCGACGGTAACCCGACTTTGATACAGGCTAATATTGTCTGACTCAGGCAGTGGTGAGCCAACAAAAGCCGCAGATTGTAAGCGCTCACTAATATTGGGACGCGTTAGTATCGACACCACTACATAACACACACTGTTGGCACTGATACTGAGCAACATGCCCCAGTCAGAGTTTTTAATATCGAGGCTTGCCAATAACTCTGGTGGTGAAATCATCCAGATAAGAACGTTGTTTCCCGCATCTCCCGCTAGAATGCCAGTTTGGCTCATCAGGGTAACAAGCCAGAGAACAAAGCCTACTACCAAGCCAACGTAAACCCCATTGCGATTTCCGTGTCGCCAATACATTCCACCCAGCAATGCTGGGGCAAACTGAGTGACAGCTGCAAAAGAAAGGAACCCAATCGCAGACAAACTACCTATGCTGTCCAGCACTTGATAAAAGAACCACGCACCGACAATCAGCATGACAATCAGGATTCGGCGAATCACCAATAGACGCCCAGAGAAATGCCTAAAGTTGTGTTGGGAGAGCTTCATTCTGCGCAGAAGCAACGGCATTACGAGGTCATTAGACACCATGATAGCCAAAGCAATCGTGGATACGATCACCATGCCACTTGCCGCAGAAACACCGCCAATAAAGGCAAACAAAGCAACGCTATCTGCACCTAATGCCAGTGGTAAGCTAATGACGTAGCTATCAGCAGGGCTGCCGGGCAATAAACTAGAACCCACCCAAGCGATAGGAAGTACAAATAACCCCATCAACATCAAATAGGCAGGAAAGACTCGCCTTGCGGTATGCAAATCATGGGCACGTTCATTCTCAACCACAGTGGTGTGAAACTGCCTAGGAAGACAGAAGATTGCCATCATGGTCAAAAGGGTGTGGATCAATAAGGTGGGTATGTTGGGAGATTCATAGGTTTGCTTTGCTGCTTGCCAAAGCTCTATATCCGTTCGTTGCAGCACCACAAACATGACAAATATGCCGACAAACAAAAAAGCCACCAGCTTCACTATGGATTCGAAAGCGATAGCCATCATCATTCCGCGGTGATGCTCTGTGTTATCAATATGGCGAGTACCAAATAGCACGGTAAAAGTAGCAAGGGCTGCCACCATCAACCAAGAGACGAGATATTTTTGATTTCCCCCCTCGCCTAATACCTCTGGAGCGGCAAGCTCAATCCCCATCATAATGCCACGCATCTGCAATGCGATATAAGGCAAGATGCCGACGACAGAGATCAGGGTGACGAATACTGCTAAGCCTTGAGATTTACCGTAGCGAGCAGCTATAAAATCTGCAATGGAGTTAATGTGTTCGCGCTTTGCCACCAAAATCATGCGCGCTAAAACGCGCCAAAAAAAGACAAATACGATAATAGGGGCAAGATAAACAGGCAGGAATGCCCAAGGGTTATTGGCGGCTTGGCCTACGGTGCCAAAGAACGTCCAAGAGGTGCAATAAACTGCAATAGAAAGACTGTAAATCCAAGGACGCCAAGAGGCCAGCCATTGAGGACGTTTATCCCCGTACCACGCTACTAAAAAAAGCAGTACTAAATAGAGTAGCGATGCGGGAACAACAACCCATCCTTGCATAAACAATCCTTAACCAGTCTTAATTCTGAATGCATCTAACCCACTATCTACTTTCAGGAGCACATAGGTTTAGATGCTATAAGACTAGTCAAAGATCGCTTTGCAGCTCAATTAGTTAGCTTGTTTTTGTGGTTCAATCCCCACTTCTTCAACATTCCCTTTCTGAGGGTCCAATTTAACAAACATAGCCAACACACCCATAGCGGCCATAACCCAGAAGACATTTGCCCCCCAAAGCTCATAGCCCCAGCCACTCAGTGCCGTCATGGTCGCCATAACAATACCCAGAGGGATGGCATTATAGAGTGCTTGCAGTGCTACCATCTTATGTTGCTCTGCATCTTGGATGTATCGAATGGCAGCAATATGTGCCAATGCAAAGGTAACGCCGTGCAACAGCTGAATAAGCACTAAGGCAAATAGCATGGTGGTTGATGCCGTTAGCCCCCAGCGCACAATGACACCCACAGAAGCGACCAAGAATAGAGAGCGCAGTGTCCACTTACCGAACCAACGGTTACTGAAAGCAAAGATACATACCTCAGCCACCACACCGAGACTCCACAGGTAACCAATGATATCGGCACTGTAACCCGCATCTTTCCAATAGATGGTACTAAAACCGTAATAGGCTGCATGGCTTCCCTGAATAAGGGCGATCAAGCCGATGAACTTAATCACCGACCATTCGCGGAGCAGACTGCTTAGCTTAGGTCTGACCGATTTCACGTTGCCCTGGGTTACAGGCATTGGATTTGGATTGCGCATTGAGGCCACGATAGAGAAGGCAATGCCCGCTAACGCGGTATAGACAATGAAATCAATACCAAAGTTTGCAACAAGGAAACCCACTACCGTTGAGCCTGCAATAAAGGCAATCGATCCCCATAGACGCGTTCGACCATAGTCGAGCATCTTCAAGCGAGCATAGTGATTGGCCATTGCATCAGAAATAGGAACAATCGGTCCACAACAAGCGTTAAACAGGATGGTAGCCACCGCCATCAACCAGAAACTTCCACCCGTAAAAAAGTGAAACGCAATGAAAGCGAGCGAAGCTAGGCTGAGCACCCGAAGTGCGGGCATCAAGTGCTCTATTTTATGAATTCGGGGAGTAATAATAAGGTTTGCGGCGCATCGGGTAGCAAAGGCTATACCCAACAATAGGCCGATATCTGAGGCAGAAACCCCTTGGTCTTTAAACCAAAGCGCCCAGAAAGGGAGATAAACGCCATAGGCAAAAAAGAACCCCAGAAAATACTGAGATAGCCACGCGTATGGAGAGGGTTTCAACATCAAACTGTCCTAGATTAAGCAATATTCGGCGGCAATTATGAAGTGAACCCAGTGGAATAAAAAGGGATAACTTCAATTTCACCTTTTCCCTATTAGACCAAAGTCGTCTGGAGCTTATTTGAGGATTTGTCACACTAGTAGGGTTAGGGTTTGTCGCCAAAGGATTAAGTCTTCATGCCTGAAAAATTTAATACACAACACCCTCCCTTTGACCGCCTCACACCTCGAGAGGTCGAGCAGTTAAAGTCGTCTTTAGATATTGCCTACTTTCGAGCTGGAGAGGTTCTTCTCGATGCTGGACAATCGACAACACACTTGTTCGTGTTGATAAAAGGTTCGGTGGAAGAGAAGTATCAACAAGAGGTCTTTGCTCATTACGGTCACGACGACTTATTTGATGTGCGATCATTGTTTGAAGGAAAGGTTCGTCATCAGTACGTCGCGCTAGAAGACGTGTTGTGTTATCTGTTGCCAAGTGAGGTATTCCTCTCTTTATTCAATAGTAATCAATCATTTGCCGAGTACTTCGATAGCAGCTTGTCCAAGCGCCAACAACTCATCAAGGACGCCAAGAAGCAGCAAAATCTGGCTGAATTCATTCTTACCAAGGTCGACGACTCTATCTATCACCCTCCGCTAGTGCTGACTCCAGAGACCTCAATTAAAGAAGCTACCGCTCTTTTGAATAATGATGATATTGATGCGGCCTTGGTGAAACTTTCTGAGACTGATCCCCGCTTGCAAGAACACCCTTACCAATCACCGTATGCCATTGTTACTCGCACCAACCTTTTACATTCTTTAGTGCTGGAAGAAAAAAGCATGCAAACGCCGGTGTCCGACATATCAACATTTCCGGTATTTGAAGTGCATGAAGGCGATTTTGTATTTAATGCCATGCTCACCATGACCAGAAACAAGATGAAACGAGTGATGGTGGTCAATGAGAAACAAGCGGTGGGCATGCTCGACTTGACCCAGATCCTAAGTGCTTTCTCCTCTCATTCTCACGTTCTCAGCTTGAGCATTGCTCGCGCTAAAAATATCGATGAACTGGCACAAGCCTCTCAAAGGCAACATGATTTTGTTAAAAGCCTGTTGATTAATGGCATCCGTACTCGATTTATCATGGAGCTTATTTCTGTACTCAACGAGCAAATCATTGAGAAAGCCTTCCAATTAATCGTTCCCGAGGACGCACAGCAGCACTGTTGCCTGCTCGTTCTTGGCTCAGAAGGCCGTGGAGAGCAGGTTCTAAAAACAGACCAGGACAATGCCCTGATCCTTGAGGATGGGTTTGACTGGCCTGAATGTGGCCAGACAATGGATACGTTCACAGAGACCCTGCTAGAGCTTGGTTACCCTCTTTGTCCCGGTAAGGTGATGGTCAACAATCCGCTTTGGGTGTCTAGCCAAAGCGAGTGGAAAAAGAAAGTAGCGAAATGGATCGAGGTCAGTAACGCCGATTCAGTGATGCAACTGGCCATCTTTTCGGACGCACTGCCGGTTGCGGGTAATAAACTCTTAGTCGAGCCTGTTCTGAATTCTCTGCACGACGCGCTCACTGGTCGCATGCTGACCCTTTCAGACTTTGTTAGACCTGCCCTGCAGTTCTCTGTGCCTCTGACTCTGTTTGGTAATGTCAAAGCGCGTAAGGAAGGACTGGATATCAAGCAAGGGGGGATATTCTCCATTGTTCATGGCATTCGCGCGCTCGCACTGGAGCACGACCTTCGTCAGCGCAATACCTTTGAAAGAATCGAAGCCCTGCATGAATTAGGCTGCCTCGAAGATGACACAGCGGATAATCTCAGCGAGTCCTTAAAGCTATTCTTCAAGCTACGTCTCGCACAACAATTGGCTCATCAAGACTCATCCAATAACCTAGATCTCAATGCACTGGATAGAACCGAGCGTGACTTACTCAGACACAGTCTGCACGTGGTGAAGAAGTTTAAGCAGTTCCTTAGCTACCATTATCAGATCAGAGACTGACTATGAACTGGCTGACGAGACACTACTGGCACTGGAAGCTAAAGGGCTCCCCTTTTCAATCGCTATTTTCAGAATCTGATAGCAGTGAGTATGTGTCTATCGACTGCGAGACCACCAGCTTAGAGCCAACACGAGCAGAACTGGTGACTATTGCCGCCACCAAGATCATCAATAATCGCGTCATTACTAGTACCCCCTTTCATGTCAAACTCAAGGCGCCTCAATCATTGGATGAGAATTCCATCAAGGTGCATCAAATCCGCCATCAAGACCTTGGTGACGGATTGGAAGAGAAAGAGGCCTTACTGCAGCTGCTCGACTTTATTGGTAGCCGCCCTATCGTGGGGTACCACATTCGCTACGATAAGCGAATTCTCGATATCGCATTCAAGAAGCATTTTGGGTTTCCTCTGCCGAATACCATCATAGAAGTCAGCCATATCTATCAGGAGAAGCTGGAAAAGCATCTACAAAATGCCTATTTCGACCTTAGCCTAGAGGCTATTTGTCGACATCTAGACCTGCCCATTCGAGACCAACACAACGCACTTCAAGATGCCATCACTGCAGCGCTGGTATTCGTTCGTCTCACTAAAGGTGACCTGCCAAGTCTCAATATGCCACATATTAAGTAGCGATTGAGTTCTCAGTTATCGAAATAACCCTTTAATTTCACAGCGATAGTTACCTTCTCATCCTAAAGTCTAATTGTGGAAATTCCGCAGGTAATAGAGAGTTATAACAGTTACCTCGAAATGCCTAACAGACCGTCAGATATTGAGCGACTGTCACAACTAATAGCGGCAGAGTTCACAAGGAGATCAGCAATGAGTGAAGCCCACATTTATCCGGTTAAACAGAACATCAAATCCGTTACCCATGCAGACAACGATACCTACCTAAGCATGTATCAACAGTCCGTTCAAAATCCAGAAGGATTCTGGGCAGAGCATGGCAAGATCGTCGACTGGATTAAACCCTTCACTAAGGTCAAGGAAACCTCTTTTGATACTGGCCATGTGGGTATCAAGTGGTTTGAAGACGGCACACTGAACGTGTCAGCGAACTGTATCGATCGCCATCTTGCCGAGCGCGGTGATGAAGTAGCAATCATTTGGGAGGGCGATGACCCTGCCGATGACAAAACCCTTACCTTCAACGAACTGCATAAAGAAGTCTGTCTATTCTCGAATGCTCTAAAGGCCCAAGGGGTTAAAAAGGGTGATGTGGTGTGTCTGTACATGCCAATGGTGCCTGAAGCAGCCGTTGCAATGCTAGCCTGTACGCGCATAGGCGCCGTACACACTGTTGTGTTTGGTGGCTTCTCTCCAGAGGCGCTTGCTGGCCGTATTGACGACTCTGATGCCAAGCTTGTTGTTACTGCCGATGAAGGTGTTCGTGGTGGTCGCGCTGTCCCTCTGAAGAAGAATGTGGACGAAGCACTTCGTAACCCTAACGTCACCACCATTAGCAAGGTGATTGTATTCCAGCGCACTGGCGCTGATGTTGATTGGAACGCTGATGTGGATGTTTGGTGGCATGATGCCGTGGCTAATGTCGACGCCGACTGCCCACCTGAAGAAATGAACGCTGAAGACCCGCTATTTATCTTATACACCTCTGGTTCTACTGGTAAGCCAAAGGGCGTACTGCATACCACTGGAGGTTATCTAGTGTATGCCACTATGACCTTCAAGTACGTGTTTGATTACCAGCCAGATGACGTGTTCTGGTGTACGGCTGACGTAGGCTGGATCACTGGCCACTCTTACTTGATATACGGACCTTTAGCCAACGGTGCGAAAACCATACTGTTTGAGGGCGTGCCAAACTACCCAAATACTAGCCGTATGAGTGAGGTCGTCGACAAGCATCAAGTCACCATCCTCTACACTGCTCCAACAGCCATCCGTGCATTAATGGCAAAAGGTGACGAAGCCATTCAAGGAACCAATCGTAATAGCCTTCGCATCATGGGCTCGGTGGGTGAGCCTATCAACCCTGAGGCATGGGAGTGGTATTACAACACCATAGGTGATGCAAAATCGCCAATCGTGGATACATGGTGGCAAACGGAAACGGGTGGAATACTGATCACGCCATTGCCGGGCGCAACTGAACTAAAACCAGGCTCAGCAACTCGTCCGTTCTTTGGTGTACAGCCCGCACTAGTGGACAACATGGGTAATCTCATTGAAGGTGAAGCCTCTGGTAATCTAGTTATCCTAGATTCTTGGCCGGGCCAAATGCGCACTGTCTATGGCGATCATGACCGCTTTGAGCAAACCTATTTCTCAACCTTCCAAGGCATGTACTTTACCGGTGATGGCGCAAGACGAGATGAAGACGGCTATTACTGGATTACCGGCCGTGTGGACGATGTGCTTAATGTTTCAGGTCACCGTATGGGGACTGCAGAGCTGGAATCAGCGCTGGTCGCACACGATAAGATTGCCGAAGCGGCGATTGTCGGCGTTCCTCATGACATCAAAGGTCAGGCCATTTACGCTTATATCACTCTAAATGCGGGTGAATACCCAAGCGCTGAGCTTCACAAAGAGGTGAAAGATTGGGTTCGCAAAGAAATTGGTCCTATCGCGGTACCTGATACCTTGCACTGGACTGACTCTCTTCCTAAGACTCGCTCCGGTAAAATTATGCGAAGAATACTCAGAAAGATCGCAACCGGTGATACCAGTAATCTGGGTGATACCTCCACTTTGGCAGACCCAAGTGTGGTTGAAAAACTCATTTCAGAGAAAGGTGAACTCGTTTAGAGCTGTTTCAGAACTGTCCCAGAACTGGTTTAACCACTTGCTTCAAAACCATTAGCCGTCACATCGTGACGGCTTTTTTGTTTAAACACGGTTACAAATTAAACATAATGAAAATAGACAGTTAGCCTATATTCATTACGTGAGGATTTTTTAGTCGATTTAACAATGACCCAACATTAGGTCACGGCTAACCCTTCTCTCATTACCGGTGATTAGACCAGTAAATTGCTGTTAATTTCGTTGAATTAGCTATAATCATGCGCTAATTTGCTTTTTTACAGGAATCTGACTGGAATTTTTTCAGGATTCGTAAAATAATTAAAGGCAACAGTGAATAACTCACAATTACGGAAGATAGCGACAAGATGGCGACAAAATCACGTGTTCTACTCCTGAATGGCCCAAATCTAAATCTACTCGGTAAACGAGAGCCTGAGGTTTACGGTCACGCTACATTAAATGACATAGTCAATAACCTGCATACGCAAGCAGAGCAATTGGATGTAGAACTCACCCATGTTCAATCGAATCGAGAATATGAGTTAATTGAAGCTATTCACGCAGCCATGGGAGAGATTGATTTTATTATCATCAATCCAGCTGCCTTTACCCACACCAGTGTCGCTCTAAGAGACGCACTACTTGGGGTAAATATTCCGTTTATAGAAGTTCATTTATCTAACGTACATGCACGAGAGGCATTTCGTCACCACTCCTATCTTTCAGATAAAGCCGTTGGCGTGATATGTGGGCTAGGTGCACAAGGTTACAAATTCGCATTGTCTGCAGCGATAGAACAGCTTCAGGCAAAATAAATCTGAGCCATCTCGACGAATGCGAGAGGCCACACACAAGACAAGAGAAGAATCATGGATATTCGCAAAATAAAAAAACTAATCGAACTTGTAGAAGAATCAGGAATTGCTGAGCTAGAAATTTCTGAAGGTGAAGAATCTGTACGCATCAGCCGCCACGGCAATGCACCTGTAGCTCCGATTCAATATGCAGCAGCGCCTGCTCCAATTGCAGCTCCTGCTCCAGCGGCAGCTCCAGCAGCAGTTGAAGCACCTGCGGCACCTGCAGAAGCACCAGGTCACAAGGTTCTTTCTCCAATGGTAGGTACTTTCTACCGTGCACCGGGTCCTGATACGAAACCATTCGTTGAAGTAGGCCAATCGGTAACTGCTGGTGACACTATCTGTATCGTAGAAGCGATGAAGATGATGAACCAAATCGAAGCTGACAAGTCTGGTGTTGTAACAGCAATCCTAACAGAAGACGGTAGCCCAGTAGAGTTCGACCAACCGCTTATCGTTATCGAATAATAGAGGTCGATATTATGCTAGACAAATTAGTCATCGCGAACCGAGGCGAAATTGCGCTTCGTATCCTTCGCGCATGTAAAGAGCTAGGTATTAAAACCGTAGCCGTGCACTCAACCGCTGACCGTGACCTTAAACACGTACTACTAGCGGATGAGTCTATCTGTATCGGTCCTGCTCGTGGTATCGACAGCTACCTAAACATTCCACGCATCATCTCAGCGGCAGAAGTGTCTGGCGCTGTGGCGATTCACCCAGGTTATGGCTTCCTATCTGAAAACGCTGACTTTGCAGAGCAAGTTGAGAAATCAGGTTTCATCTTTGTTGGCCCTAAAGCGGAAACGATTCGCATCATGGGTGATAAGGTTGCCGCTATCAACGCAATGAAAAAAGCAGGCGTACCTTGTGTTCCTGGTTCTGACGGTCCTCTAGACGACAACGAAACAGCTAACAAAGCTCACGCTAAGCGCATTGGTTACCCAGTAATCATCAAGGCGTCTGGCGGCGGCGGCGGTCGCGGTATGCGTGTGGTTCGCTCTGAGCAAGAGCTAATCGAAGCCATTGCTATGACTCGCGCAGAAGCAAAAGCAGCCTTTAACAACGATATGGTTTACATGGAGAAATTCCTAGAAAACCCTCGTCACGTTGAGGTTCAGATTATTGCTGATGGTCAGGGCGGTGCTATCCACCTTGGCGAGCGTGACTGTTCTATGCAGCGTCGTCACCAGAAGGTTGTTGAGGAAGCTCCGGCTCCAGGCATCACTGACGATATGCGTAAATACATTGGTGAGCGCTGTACTCGTGCTTGTCTTGAAATCAACTACCGTGGTGCAGGTACTTTTGAGTTCCTATACGAAAATGGCGAGTTCTACTTCATTGAGATGAACACCCGTATTCAGGTAGAGCACCCAGTAACTGAAATGGTTACCGGCGTTGACCTAATCAAAGAGCAGCTTCGTGTTGCTGCAGGTCAGCCTCTGTCTTTCACTCAGGATGATATCAAGCTACGTGGCCACTCTATTGAGTGTCGTATCAATGCTGAAGACCCAGTCCGCTTCCTACCTTGCCCAGGCAAGATCGAGCGCTTCCACGCTCCTGGCGGTATGGGTATTCGTTGGGAATCGCACATTTACACAGGTTACACTGTACCACCTCATTACGACTCAATGATTGGTAAACTGATCACCTTTGGTGAGAACCGTGATGTTGCAATTGCACGCATGAAAAATGCACTAAGCGAAATGATTGTTGAGGGCATCAAAACAAACATCCCTCTTCAACTCGAAATCATGAATGACGAGAACTTCCAGCATGGTGGAGCAAATATCCACTACCTAGAGAAGAAGCTCGGCCTACAATAAGTTTTAATACTTATTGAAAGGGTCAGAACCAGTCATGCTGGTTCTGACCCTTTTTGTTTGCGTAGATGAAGTTGGTTAAAATTACTGCTAAAATCCACGCCAATTATCAATACTCAGAGTGAACTCCATGCCTTGGATTCAAATCAAACTTAACGCCACTGACAAAAATGCCGAGCAAATCAGTGACATGTTGATGGAACAAACTGGTGCCCTATCCGTTACCTTTCTTGACGCTAAAGATACCCCTGTATTTGAGCCTCTACCGGGTGAGACTCGTCTTTGGGGCGAAACCGATATCCTAGCTCTGTACGATGCAGAAGCAGACACACAGTGGATTTTAGGGCAAATAGCGTCTAGTAACCTTCTAGAACAAGGGTTCGCACATAAAGTTGAACAACTTGAAGATAAAGACTGGGAACGTGAGTGGATGGACAACTTCCACCCAATGAAATTTGGTGAGCGTCTGTGGGTTTGCCCTAGCTGGCGTGACATCCCAGAGCCTGACGCTATCAATGTTATGCTCGACCCTGGATTAGCTTTTGGCACAGGCACACATCCAACTACCTCTCTATGTTTAGAGTGGCTAGAAGGACTAGACCTTGAAGGAAAAACCGTAATCGACTTTGGTTGTGGCTCAGGCATCCTTGCGATCGCAGCGATCAAACTCGGTGCAAAAAAGGTGGTCGGGATCGACATTGATCCACAAGCGATCATTGCCTCTAAAGACAATGCAGAGCGTAACGGCGTGAAAGACCAACTAGAGGTGTTCCTACCGCAAGATCAGCCAGAAAATCTTATTGCTGACGTTGTAGTTGCTAACATTCTAGCAGGTCCATTACGTGACCTTTCTGGTGTAATTAAGTCTCTAGTTAAAGACGAAGGCGAGCTAGCCATGTCTGGTGTACTAGATACTCAAGCTGAAGATGTTGCTAACTATTACCGCGATCAGTTCGATATTGCTCCTATTGCAGAGATGCAAGAGTGGTGTCGCATCTCCGGAAAAAAGCACACTAGTTGAGACACATCATATTTTGAGCGAAAAACACTCAAATTATAGAATATTTTTTAAAATGCTCAAATATTAGGCTTTTCACAGGCCGAAAAAATGCGTAAAATGCGCGCCCTTGCTGTTAATAATGTGACCATGATTTGAAAATCGGAAATTACCAACTTAAGAACAATTTGATTGTAGCACCTATGGCTGGCGTTACAGACAGACCGTTCAGAGAGTTGTGTCTACGATATGGTGCTGGTATGGCTGTCAGTGAAATGATGCTAGCCAACCCTAAAACATGGAATACATCGAAATCACTGCAACGAAGAGTACATGAAGGCGAATCGGGCGTTCGCTCAGTACAGATTGCAGGATCGGATCCAAAGTTAATGGCAGAGGCAGCGCAATTTAATGTTAATAACGGTGCTCAAATCATCGATATTAATATGGGTTGCCCAGCTAAAAAAGTGAACAAAAAACTAGCAGGTTCAGCACTACTTAAGCATCCAGAGATTGTTCAGCAAATTCTGAAGGCGGTAGTAGATGCAGTAGATGTCCCAGTGACACTAAAAACTCGAACCGGTTGGGATACAGAACATAAGAACTGTGTCGAAATCGCTAAAATGGCCGAAGACTGCGGCATACAAGCCCTCGCCTTACATGGTAGGACGCGTACTTGTATGTACAAGGGAGAGGCAGAATACGAAAGTATCAAAGCGGTTAAGCAAGCTATTTCGATACCTGTCATTGCCAATGGTGATATAGATAGTCCCGAGAAAGCGAAGCATGTACTGGAATTTACCGGTGCAGACGCCTTGATGATTGGTCGCCCCGCCCAGGGTCGTCCATGGATTTTTCAAGAAATCCAACATTATTTAGAAAACGGCACCACGATGCCCGAGCCTCCTATGCAGGAAGTGAAAGACATCATGCTTGGTCACGTTCATGAGCTTCACCTATTTTATGGTGAGTTCTTAGGTCCGCGCATTGCAAGAAAGCATGTGGGTTGGTACCTAAAAGAGCATGAACAAGCGCGTGAGTTTCGCCGTATCTTCAATGCTATCGAAGTTGCTGAAGAGCAATTAGATGCATTAGAAGAGTATTTCAATTCCTATCCTTGATAGGGATATGGTTGCATCATAATTACGAGAAGAGCTAGACTGAATATGTTCGAACAAAACCTGACTTCTGAAGCACTAACGGTTACTACTGTAACTGCTCAAGACCAAATCGCGCAAAAACCACTTCGCGACTCAGTAAAAGTTTCAGTAAAAAACTATCTTGCACAATTAAACGGTCAGGATGTAGACGACCTTTATGAACTAGTGCTAGCTGAGGTTGAACAACCACTACTAGACATGATCATGCAATACACTCGCGGCAACCAAACTCGCGCTGCATCTATGATGGGTATCAACCGTGGTACACTTCGTAAGAAACTTAAAAAATACGGCATGAACTAATATAAATTAGTTTAAGTATCTGAATTGAAAGGGTTTGCCATTTATTGGCAAGCCCTTTTTTTACATCTAATCTTTACGTAAATGATCATCAAGAGCACCACTTTTATAGTTATTGGGTTTAAATAGCCCTAAAGGGTATAGACCTGTTCTTTGGCAATATTCACTTTGAAAGATAAACATCACTCTCTTTTCAAGGCTGTATAAATCTACGCGTCACTAGCACCTTAACTATCATTAATGATCTACTAAACTTCCATATATAGTTATTGAGTTTAGTATTAACAAAAGCTAGTACACCTGCTCAGAGATAACCTCTTGAAGAAATGTTGGCTTTTCTTTAAGCAAAACAATCATTAATGATCACACTGCATTTCATTTATATAGTTATTGAGTTTAATAGTTCAAAAAGGTTACACACCTGACAACAAGCAAAAATCACACTTTAACCTGAACGCTATTTGGTGACTCGCCAACATACCAATGAGCCAATCACCACCATAGCAACCCCCTGCCAAAAGCTTCCGGATAACGCGACACCTAAGATGATAGAAGAGAATAAGGTAGAGAAGATGGGAGTAAAGTAAGACAAGGTAGCAAGGAGTAACATATTGCCTTTCATAATCCCGCTGTTCCAAAGCCCATAACCACTAGCCATGATCACAGCTGCGAGCAGCAAGTAGAAGCTAGACTCTAGATTGAGAGAGATAGCTGGTTCACTGCTTAAACCATAGTGAATCCACAAAACAACAGCGGTCATCGCAAAGAACAAGGTAATCGCATTCTTACCATTTGAAAGACGCTTAGTAATGTTGCAGTAGATTGCCCATAGGAATGCACCAATAAACGCCATCGCATAGGTTGCAGGATTACTTTGTACATTCTCTGTCAGTTGAGAGACAGAGAGTGATTGATCACCGGTAATCGCCCACGCTACGCCGATAAAGGCGAGCACTACACTGGGATACACCCAAAGACTGGTTTTCTTACTACTGCTAATAACCGCAATTAACACCGTCAATGCAGGCCACAGATAATTTATTACCGCCATATCAAGCGCCTGCTGCCTGTCATTAGCCATACCAATAGCTAGGGATAAGCACACCTCATAAGCTGCAAATAGCCCCCCCGCAACGATGACATAACGCTTTGATAGCGTTTTTAGCTTTGGACTGCCCACAACAAACATCAGAAATATTGTCGCGACCGTATAGATACTCGCAGCCCCGCCAATAGGCCCTAACTGCTCTGCTACCTTACGAGCAACACCAATAACACTGCTCCATAAAAGAATGGCTGCGATGCCGTAAAGGGTATATTTGTGCTTGTTCAAGTGCTTTACATCCAATGTCTAAGGTTTCAACACCTTATCTCAAAACAAGCTTGTAGATAAAGTAACAGGAAATAAAAAGCCTCCTTAAAAGGAGGCTTATCTACTCAGTGATCATTCAGCTAGCGAGCGAAACTTTGACTGTTCTATTTCGCCATTGCTTCCAATAACTTACCAACATCAATACAGCAAGTAAGATACCGGTAGAAACCGTCAACCAGTGTGGGAGTAGCTCGTGTTCCATTGCTGAAAGCGGAGCGACACTAAACCCAAATTGAGCCACCAAGAAATCAGTGAGCAAGCCAAACACTATGGCCATGCCTACTACACCCGTCAGATAAGCAATCAGCGAACGTCTGCCCAGTTCTTTACTGACAACACCTAAGGTAGCAATGTTGGTTGCTGGGCCTGCCAGCATGAAAACGAGCACAGCACCTGGGCTGATACCTGACATTAATAGACCGGCAGCAATGGGTGTTGAAGCCGTTGCGCAGATGTACATAGGTACACTGATGGCCACCATGACAAGCATGCTCCAAATACTGCCGCCCCACTGTGCAAGGAAGTCTGTTTCTACATAGGTCTGCACTAGAGAGGCAAAGAACAAGCCAATCATTAACCAAGTGCTAATGTCTTTCACAAGATCCGTTGCCGCGAAGTGTATACCCGACTTCAGCTTCTCCATTGCACTCTTATCGACCTTAGTTTCTTTCTTTGAAGAACAGCAACTCGACTGCGTGTTCGCATGAGTGGTTGCCTTTTTACCCGAGCAACAACTCACAGGAGCAAAGCTCTTCATTTCAATCTTTTGCTCTTTCTCTGCTTCTTTGCCAACCAACAAGCCCGCAACTATCGCGCTCGATATAGCGGCTATAGGACGAATGATGGCCATGAATGGTCCTAGCAGTGCGTATGAGATCGATACTGAGTCGATTCCGGTTTCTGGTGTTGCCACTAAGAAAGAGGTAGTTGCACTCTTTGATGCACCGCTACGTCTTAGCCCTAAAGCAGCAGGAATCACGCCACACGAGCACAAAGGCAACGGAGCGCCTATAAAGGCAGCTTTTATGGTCGTCTTTGCGCCCTTTCCACCCAGATGTTTTGTTAAGAGGTTTGTAGGTATCCACTCTTTGAGCAATCCTGCGATCACTAATCCCAGTAGCATCCACGGAGCCGACTCGAGAAAAAGGTCAATAAAGTTATAAATCAGGCTCATTATGCTTCTCCTACTGCGTGACTATCCGCACTCTCTAACGCTTCTAAAATGGAGCAATGCGTTGCAGGTTCACTGCCTCCACAGCAGGATTGACTCAGTTTCTGCAGAGAATCGTGAAAAATTTGCAGCTCTTTAATGCGCTCTTCAACCTGATGACATTTCATATCAACAATATCGCGAGCCTCTTTACAGCTATGACTCTCTTTATCTAGCTGGATAGAGAGCAAGTCCATTATCTCCTGTAATGAAAAGCCGACTCGTTTAGCGCGTATGATAAAGCCAAGCTTATCGGCATCCTCATGGGTGTAGACGCGATAGCCTGCCTCACTGCGTGAGCTAGGCTTTAACAGTCCATGTTTTTCGTAGAAGCGTAATGTGTCTGGCTTGATATCAAATCGCTTAGCCAGTTCTCCAATTTTGTACATTCCAATGCTCATCAAATAATCTGTAACTCTATAAGTATAAACCTTAGACATAACTCCAAGGTCAAGCTTTCTGTTCAGCAAAATTGGCCATTATTTATTGGTTTGTTTTATCGGCTCCGAATCCTAAAGCCTCCAAATGACACTTTTTTTACAATAAAATGCAAAAGCCAAACGATTGCGCGAGCTTTTTCGAAGATTATTCGCTAGAATACGCGCCATTCGAATTGATGTTTTTTTGCACGCTGAAGATTTTTGTCAAAGTTGTTTCATAGTCATGATGCAGACTCAACTTTGACAAACATCTTTTCATCCAACTTGATTCCAAAATCAGCAGATGTTGTGAGGATGCACCAGACGATCAAGCTAATGATTCGGGGGCTTCTCATTTATTCTGCCGGTAGCGGATAATCTTAAGTACTTGAGGAATATGGAAGCATGAGTAACGCTCGCCCAATTCGCCGCGCTCTTATCAGCGTATCTGATAAAACTGGCATCGTAGAATTTGCTAAAGCCCTAGCTGAACGCAATGTTGAACTTCTTTCTACCGGCGGTACAGCTCGCCTACTTGCAGAACAAGGCCTAGCAGTCACAGAAGTGTCTGACTACACAGGCTTCCCAGAAATGATGGACGGTCGTGTTAAGACCCTTCACCCTAAAGTGCACGGTGGTGTACTTGGTCGTCGCGGACAAGACGATGAGGTGATGGAAAAACACGGCATCAATCCTATCGATATGGTTGTTGTTAACCTATACCCATTCGCTGAAACCGTAGCAAAAGAAGGTTGTACCCTTGCTGATGCTGTTGAGAACATCGATATCGGTGGTCCAACAATGGTTCGTTCTGCAGCGAAAAACCACAAAGACGTGACCATCGTTGTAAACGCTCACGATTACGATCGCGTAATTGTTGAAATGGATGCAAACGACGCTTCTCTAACTCTTGAGACTCGTTTTGACCTTGCGATTGCAGCGTTTGAGCACACTGCTTCTTACGATGGCATGATTGCTAACTACTTTGGCACTATGGTTCCTTCTTACGGTGAGAACAAAGAAGGCGACGAAGAGTCTAAGTTCCCTCGCACGTTCAACCAACAGTTCGAGAAGAAACAAGACATGCGCTACGGTGAAAACAGCCACCAAGCAGCGGCATTCTATGTTGAAGCAAACCCAGAAGAAGCGTCTGTATCAACAGCTCGCCAAATCCAAGGTAAAGCACTGTCTTACAACAACATCGCTGACACTGACGCCGCTCTTGAGTGTGTGAAAGAATTTGACGAGCCAGCATGCGTTATCGTTAAGCACGCTAACCCATGTGGTGTAGCACTAGGCGAAAATATCCTAGAAGCTTACGACCGCGCGTTCAAAACAGACCCAACATCTGCATTTGGTGGCATCATCGCGTTTAACCGCGAACTAGACGCAGCAACTGCAACCGCTATCACTGAGCGCCAATTCGTTGAGGTTATCATTGCACCGTCTGTTTCTGCTGAAGCAGTAGAAATCGTTGCGGCTAAGAAGAACCTTCGCCTTCTAGAGTGTGGCGAGTGGACAAGCAAGACTACTGGCTTTGACGTTAAGCGTGTAAACGGTGGCCTGCTAGTTCAAGACCGCGACCAAGGTATGGTTTCTCAAGATGACCTTAAAGTAGTGTCTAAGCGCCAACCAACAGAAGAAGAGCTAAAAGATGCGCTATTCTGCTGGAAAGTAGCGAAGTACGTGAAATCGAATGCGATTGTTTACTCGAAAGGTGACATGACTATCGGTGTAGGCGCAGGCCAAATGAGCCGTGTTTACTCTGCGAAAATCGCTGGCATTAAAGCGGCTGACGAAGGTCTACAAGTTGAAGGTTGCGTAATGGCATCGGATGCTTTCTTCCCATTCCGCGATGGTATCGACGCAGCAGCTGACGCTGGCATCAAGTGTGTGATTCAGCCAGGTGGTTCAATGCGCGATCAAGAAGTTATCGATGCTGCTGACGAACATGGCATGGCGATGATCTTTACTGGTATGCGTCACTTCCGCCACTAATTTACTCTTCATATTTGGCACTGTGGCGTCGTTAACGGCTTTCGCCCACCCCAGTCACATAGCGAGCTATGCTCCTGGGGTGAGCTCAATTGTTGCCTAGCCACAGCACCAACTATTTTGAGTAAACGATATTTTGAGATTAAGGATTTTTAAATATGCGAGTTTTAATTATCGGTGCGGGCGGTCGTGAGCACGCTCTAGGCTGGAAAGCAGCACAAAACCCAAACGTTGAGACTGTATTCGTTGCTCCAGGTAACGCTGGTACAGCACTTGAGCCTAAGCTAGAAAACGTCGACATCGGCGTTGAAGACATCGCAGGTCTTGTTGCTTTTGCTAAAGAAAACAGCATCGAGCTAACCATTGTTGGCCCTGAAGCACCGCTTGTTATCGGTGTTGTTGATGCCTTCCGCGAAGCAGGACTGCCTATCTTTGGTCCAACTCAAGCTGCAGCTCAGCTTGAAGGCTCTAAAGCATTTACTAAAGACTTCTTAGCTCGCCACGACATTCCAACAGGTTCTTACGCAAACTTCACTGAAATTGAGCCAGCAATAGCTTACGTTCGTGAACAAGGCGCACCTATCGTTGTTAAGGCAGACGGCCTAGCAGCAGGTAAAGGCGTTATTGTTGCGATGACTCTAGAAGAAGCAGAAGACGCAATCAAAGACATGCTTGCTGGCAATGCATTTGGTGAAGCCGGTAGCCGCGTCGTTATCGAAGAATTCCTAGAAGGCGAAGAAGCAAGCTTCATCGTTATGGTTGATGGCGCTAGCGTATTGCCTATGGCAACCAGCCAAGACCATAAGCGTGTTGGCGATAAAGATACTGGCCCTAACACTGGTGGTATGGGTGCTTATTCTCCTGCGCCGGTAGTAACGCCAGAGATCCACAATCGTATCCTAGAAGAAGTTATTTACCCTACTGTACGCGGTATGGACGCTGAAGGCGCACCATACACGGGCTTCCTATACGCTGGCCTAATGATCGATGCTGACGGTACACCTAAAGTAATCGAGTATAACTGCCGCTTCGGTGACCCAGAAACTCAGCCTATCATGATGCGCATGGAGTCTGACCTTGTTGAGCTTTGCCTAATGGCAATTGATGAGAAGCTAGACGAAGCAGAATCTAAATGGGATCCACGCGCTTCAATTGGTGTTGTATTAGCGGCCGGTGGTTACCCTGCTGATTACGCTAAAGGCGATGTGATTTCTCTGCCATCCGCAGATGCTGAAGACCAAAAGATCTTCCATGCAGGTACCGCTAACAATGAAGCAGGCGACGTTGTGACAAACGGCGGCCGTGTTCTTTGTGCTACGGCACTGGGTAACACAGTTTCAGAAGCGCAGCAGCACGCTTATGCACTAGCGAAACAAGTAAGCTGGAACGGTATGTTCCACCGCAATGATATTGGTTATCGTGCGATTGCTCGCGAGCAGCAAAAGTAATTAAGCTTTAACTCTAAGCAATACCAAAGCCACCTCAGTTACTGAGGTGGCTTTTTTAATATTCATACACTGAATTTATACATTCCCTAAAGGTTTCTCTCTGTTTACCCCAAGCCAGCGCAGGTATAATGGTCTTACCAGAAAACCATAACTACCGTGAATGCCCCTAAGCATTATCAATGACCATGAATAAGCAAAACTTCCATGAGCGACTCAAAGCACTAAGAATTGAAACGGGTTTATCCCAAGGGGATCTCGCCAATCAACTTAGTGAAGAGCATCGTGTATTTGCGAATGTCACTCAATCGATGATCAGCCTATGGGAGCGAGGAAAGGTCACCCCTTCAATCTTGCGTCGCGTGGGGCTTGCACATTTTTTCTCTGCTGATTACCAATATGATCAAGCCGAGCAACAACTCATGAAGCGGGCAAAGGCCTTTGAGATGTTGTTTGAAAAAGAGAACACGTTTTATAATTATCCGGTCACTAGCGAAGAGGTGATTCGATATTCACGCCTTAGCGAGTATCAGCGTGAATGGGTAAAGAATGCGCATTTATACGTGCTTGATGGCGAACTGGCTCTAGAAGAGTCAATGGCAATGCAAGATATCACCGACCCATGGGTTCGTATTTACTATCATCAAGGTGCTATAGTGGCAGCCTTAGTGTATGAAAAAACAGAAGATAAAATCACGATAGTCAGTCTATCTGCGATTAATATTTTCATCTGGAAGCATGTGCATAAGGACATCGCAACCCTTCCGCCAAAAACACTGATTCGAACAAGAATACGAGAGCCTAGCTTATCTCTATTGCTAAGAGACTTGTATGTCGAACCTGAAGAGTACTCTTGTGGTACTGAGATCTATGAAACTTCGATAGGCCATCTTTATCACAATACCTTTGTAAAGAATATGCTGGACAATGATGCCTACGACTTTCGCCTTCTAAGGTATGAGCTCTATAAGAGTGAAGAAGCACGGATTCTGCACGACGTCGCCTGATATCTTCTCATTTTCCGCACAAAATAATGCTATATATTTCATATATCTCGATATCGAAAAATATCGAATAGCGTGCCCTTTCTAACTCCATTATCGTGGCTCATCATCCAGATAAGGAAAGGGATTATGAGTAAAATTGAAAAAGCAGTGGACTACGTAAATCAACATTTCACAACAGCTCTAACTGCAGAAGCTGTCGCTGAAGCGTGTGACTGCTCTGTGTTTTACCTACCCAAACTATTTCGCAATAACCTAGGCATGTCTTATCAGCAGTATGTGATGTTTAAAAGAGTAGAGCGCGCCAAAAACCTGCTCGTAAACAGAAGGCATTACAAAGTATCAACCATTGCTATCGAATCTGGCTTTTTAGATGACACCTACTTTTGTCGTGTCTTTAAAAAACAGACAGGTATGACACCAATAGAATACAGAACTAGGCATATCAACATACAGAAGCTTCAACCCGCCTATTAGTTCCTACTCTATATCATTAGCTCTGTGAGGACGGTCGCTCAATGCACTCATACCCGCCGTTCTTGAGCATCAGCATTTTATCAACGACAATTTTCTTGGCTTTATACTCACCGATAAATGCAACAAAGTGGTCTTCATCTATCAAACGGTCAATGACAAACGATGGAAGCTGGTCTTTAAACTCGATACTGGTGAATGTCCTTCCTTCACAGGTAACAAATGCCCCCTCTTCCCAATAACCTTGTATCAGCTCTAATCCTTGTTTCTGCTGATTTTTTCCCTTAGCTATCAAGTCACTGGCTTGTTGCTTAACGTCATCAATCTGCTGCTTACGCATAGGCATAACCTTGCCATTGATACGCAATCGTTGATAAACCGCTTCTCCAGTGCCGCTGAAGCGCAGAGTCATCTGAAAAGGAATTAGATCACCGGAATTAGACAGTCTTTCACCTGTGCGGGACATTTCCCTAAGGTTATCACTATCCCAAGTGTAATGGCTTTTGTACCAAGTCTTATCTTTGAAGATCACATCATCGGAGCTTGATTCTGGGGAATCAAAACGCTCAGTGAGCCAAAATAAAGAGGTTTTTGTGTTGTCAATTTCGCCACCCGAATATTCAGTAATCTGGGCAGATTGACGCAGAGGAGTCGTAGCAGAAGAACAGCCCGCTAGGGTTAGAATAGCTAAAGCAGAAGCAATAAAGTGTTTCATAAAAAATACGCCGAGCGATGTCACTCGGCGTATTTTACATTAATTAACTGAATCTTTCAGTGCTTTACCAGCAGTAAATGCAGGAACATTTGCTGCAGCAATTTGAATCTCTTCACCAGTCTTAGGGTTACGACCAGTGCGTGCATTACGGTGAGATACTTTAAATGTGCCAAAACCAATTAGTTGAACTTGGTCGCCCTCTTTAAGAGCATCGGTTACGCCTTCAAGAGTAGCTTCAAGAGCTGCTTTTGCTTGTGCTTTTGATAGATCGGCTTTTTCAGCAATTGCATCGATTAATTGGGTCTTGTTCATTAGGGTTTCCCTTCTAAAGTGTTTGAAAACAAAGTCACTCTAAAGCATAAAGCCCCCATCTGGCAAAGGGTTGCGGGCGTTCTTTAGGTTCAAGCGAACATTTTTTAGCTCATTCTGCAATTCAACTCACAAATTGACCGAATCTGAAGGGGTTGATGCTTGTATTTTCAACACTTTCAACCTATTCAACAAGCTATCATTTACAGAAAATGACTGTCATAATCCGCCTGTTTCATAAACAATTCACTAGGGTACCATGTTACTTCTTACAATCTATGTCTCCGTTGCTATCGGAGTCTCGTTCATCTGCTCAGTTTTAGAAGCTGTGCTTTTGAGTATTTCACCAAGCTATATTGCTCAGTTGCGACAGCAAGGACATCCTGCTGCCGACAAGCTAAGCAAACTTAAGTCTGATATCGATCGCCCACTGGCTTCGATTCTGACACTAAATACCATTGCTCACACCATAGGTGCAGCAAGCGCAGGTGCACAAGCGTCTGTGGTATTTGGAAGCCAATGGCTAGGTGTGTTTTCTGCAGTGCTTACTCTTGGCATTCTGATTCTTTCAGAGATTGTGCCAAAAACGATTGGTGCGACCTACTGGCGCCAATTAGCACCATCTTCAGCAGGAATACTAAATTGGATGGTATGGATGCTACGACCTTTCGTTTGGTTCTCTGAGCAAATAACCAAGCGTCTATCTCGTGGCAATGTAGAGCCAAAGCTACGTGACGAAATCTCAGCGATGGCTATCCTAGCAAAAGATTCAGATGAGTTTGGTGAGGATGAAATTCGAATCCTTAACAACCTGCTGAACTTGCCAAATGTACCCGTAACTAAAGCGATGACACCGCGACCTGTGGTATTTCGTGTTGATGCAACGCTCTCTATTAATGAGTTCTTAGCAACCCACCACGATACGCCGTTCTCGCGCCCTCTGGTTTACATTGAGCAAAAAGACAATATCTGTGGCTTTGTGCACCGATTGGAGCTGTATAAGCTACAACAGAAGGGCAGAGGCACTGAGGCGCTAGGCAGCGTCATGCGTCCTATTCATGTATTCCTAAACAATAGCGCTTTGCCTAAGGTATTCGCGAACATGCTAGCTCAAAGGCTACATATTGCTTTGGTTGTTGATGAGTACGGCACAGTGCAAGGCATCGTAACCCTTGAGGATATCTTTGAGTTTCTATTAGGAAAGCAGATCGTCGACGAAGCTGATAAGAACCGCGATATGCAAGTACTGGCTCAAGAGCGCTGGGAACAGTGGACCAAGAAAAAAGGCGTAATCATCAATAATGATGATGAAGAGCCTATTGAAGAAGAACAAACCGAGGATAAACAGCCACCCGCTGAGCCTACGGAAAAATAAATAAAAAAACGGGAGCCATAAGGCTCCCGTTTTTTTTAACTCAACTCTCAGCTTATAGCTGAACGCCGATATTGCTGACGCTTTCTTCACGAAGCTCAGCACGCAAATCTTTAATCAGGTCTACATCGCGCTCGGTGCATTCACGTAGAGGGCGGAAGATAGCCCACTGCACATCCCACTCGTCACACACGGCTTCATTATCTTTCTGATTGTCATTGGTGATCTCTTCGCTGCCTTGTGCAACTTCAAGATCGGCCACTGTCATGACTGAGTTCTGGCTAATTTTTTGTACTGACTCAGGCAATAGGTCACGATCAAGCAGAGAATGAAGTAGCTCTGCTAATCCCATGCATGCATCGATTGCAGGGTACACACCATAAAAGTCGAACTCTTCTGAATTAGGAACCAGCTCTTCTAGCTTCTCTAGTTGGCGCTCAAAGTTTACCTTTGCGCTCTTCACTGTAAGTAGCTCCCAAACGCTATCGAGAATATCTCGGTAGATTCGTGCCTCGGCAAATTCCGTTGTCTGACAAAACATGGCATAGTTTGGATACATACGTTCACACAAACTGACCATAAAAGTGATTTGTTGCCAAGGTTCTAGCTTATCAATACGAACCTGAAGAGGATTCTGTAACATAACGACTCACAATTGTGGGAAAACAGCAAAAGTGTACTTGATAACACCCAAATAACAAAGAAACAGGGACGCGCTTTCAATGAAAACTGCCACTCAATACCTTTATGTATTGTCTAAAAACAAACAAGAGTACCTAGAACTGCTAAAAAGTGCCGATTTGCCACAACTTGAGATTACCGAAGACCCCTCTCTGGCGAATATCCTGCTTGCTTCCCCACCGATGGCCTCTGAGGTTATTAACGACTTCCCGAATCTTGAATGGGTGCAGTCCATCTATGCGGGAGTGGATGCGTTAACTCAGCCTGCGCCGCGCAGTGATTACCAACTCACTAACGTTAAAGACATCTTCGGACAACCCATCAGTGAATACGTATTAAGCTACTCCGTTGCACACTTTCGTCACTTTGCTACCTATAAACAACAGCAAACCGAGCAAGTATGGCAGCCCTACCCTTACGTTTGCTTGAACGAGAAGACCTTAGTCATCTTGGGTACCGGCTCTATCGGCGCTCATCTGTCGAACGTAGCAAAAGCGTTTGGCCTGACTACTATTGGAGTGAACTCTAGCGGCAAGGCTCCTGAAAATAGTCAGTTTGATTCTGTCTTTCCGATATCAGAGCTCAACCATGCGTTAAGCTTGGCGGATATCGTAGTGTCGGTATTACCGAAAACGGCACAAACTAAAGGCGTGCTCAACAAACAGAGCTTGAGTCATTGCAAACAAGCGCTGCTGTTTAACGTAGGGCGTGGCGATGCTATAGAAACCGATGGACTGCTCAGCGCTTTAGAAGAGGGCTATCTTGAGCACGCTTATCTTGATGTATTTATCAATGAGCCTATCTCACAGCAATGCCCGTATTGGCAGAACCCTAAGGTAACAGTGACACCGCACATTGCCGCGCACAGCTTCCCTAACCAGGTGATGGGACTATTTAAAGACAACTATCAACGTTGGCTCAATGATGAGCCTTTAAAGGCTATCGTCGACTTTAACAAAGGCTATTAAAACGCAAAACGCCACCCGAGGGTGGCGTTTTAGACTCTAATATCAGGCTCGATTAGATGCCGTATTGAGCGCGGTAAGCTTTTACCGACTCAAGCTGCTCAGCATTCTCGCCTTTCTCTTCAAGGAAAGTGATTAGGTCAGTCAGGCTTACAATCGAGATGATAGAGCAGCCGAAATCACGCTCTACTTCTTGGATTGCTGAAAGCTCACCCTTACCTTTTTCTTGACGGTCAATAGCCACCAAAACACCCGCTAGATCAGCACCGTTTGCTTGGATGATTTCCATTGACTCACGGATTGCTGTACCCGCAGTAATGACATCGTCCACCAGCATGATACGACCTTCTAGTGGGCTACCGACTAAGTTACCACCCTCACCATGATCTTTTGCTTCTTTACGGTTGAAGCAGTATGGCTTATCCGTATCGTGATGATCCGCCAGCGCTACCGCTGTAGTGGTTGCGATTGGGATACCCTTGTACGCAGGGCCAAACAGCACATCATAATCGATACCAGAATCCGCTAATGCTGCTGCATAAAAACGACCTAGGCGCGCTAAATCACGACCAGTGTTGAACAGGCCAGCGTTAAAGAAGTAAGGGCTAGTACGGCCAGACTTCAGAGTAAACTCACCAAACTTAAGAACCTGTTTCTCAAGTGCAAACTCAATAAATTCACGCTGGTATGCTTTCATTCTTTTCTCTCTTTATTACGGTTTAATCATTTGTAAATACGCCCCCTTTCGGAGACAAAAAAATAGCTCCAAAAGGAGCTATTTAATAAAACTATTCAGCCAGTGCAGCCTTCTGCACTTCGATAATGTCAGCAATGCCCTTTTGAGCCAGAGCCAGCAATTCCATCAATTCTTCATGAGAGAAGGGTTCGCCTTCTGCGGTGCCCTGAACCTCAATCATTTTACCTTCTTCAGTCATGACGACGTTCATGTCTGTGTCAGCAGCTGAGTCTTCAACATACTCTAGGTCGCACAGACCTTTACCATCAACGATACCCACTGAAACTGCAGATACGTGACCCTTCATAGGGTTCGCTTTTAGTTTGCCTTGTGCCACAAGCTTTTGGAAGGCATCAGCCATAGCAACACTTGCGCCAGAGATAGAGGCTGTGCGAGTACCGCCATCCGCCTGAATCACGTCACAGTCAACCGTTACCATGATTTCACCCATTGCTTCTAGGTCAACCACAGCACGAAGGCTACGTGCGATAAGGCGTTGGATTTCCATTGTACGGCCACCCTGCTTACCACTTGCCGCTTCACGACGGTTACGCGTATGCGTTGCGCGAGGTAGCATGCCGTATTCTGCTGTTACCCAACCTTTACCTTTGCCTTTCAACCAACGCGGAACATTCTCTTCTACAGAGGCGTTACACAATACCTTGGTATTACCAAACTCCACTAATACAGAACCTTCTGCATAAGCGGTGTAGTTACGAGTCATTTTAATAGGACGAACCTGATCTACTGCACGATCGTTTGGACGCATTGAGAGTCACCTAAATAATTGGGTATGGGATTGGGTCGAGATTATATAGGAACATGCCACAGGATGCGACCATGCAAGGAAGCTATGATTTGTATCAAGACGCTCTGTTTTGTGCGAAGAAGTGCGGTTTTGTGCTAAGATTGCCCGCAATATAGACGCACACCTATGTGATGAATAAAGGTATTTTAATGATTTACAGCATGACCGCTTACGCGCGCAAAGAAGTTAAAGGCGACTGGGGCAACGCAGTATGGGAAATCCGCTCAGTTAACCAACGTTACCTAGAAACCTATTTCCGCTTACCAGAACAGTTCCGAGGCCTAGAGCCTATCCTTCGCGAGCGTTTTCGTAAGCGTTTAGCACGCGGTAAAGTGGAGTGTCACCTGCGCTTTGAAGCAAACCCAAGTGCTAAGGGTGAGCTAACCATCAACGAAGACCTAGCAAAGCAGGTTATCAACGCTGCAAACCAAGTAATGGCAATGACGGGCGAAACTAGCCGCATTAACCCATTCCAAGTAATGCAGTGGCAAGGTGTGATGGAAACACCTGAGCAAAACATGGACACAGTAAATAAAGACCTACTGGCGGGCTTTGAGGGTGCAATTGCTGACTTCATCGAAGCACGTGCAAGCGAAGGCGAGAACATGAAGGCTCTGATCGACCAGCGTCTAGAAGCCATCACATCTGAAGTGGTTCGCGTACGCGCTCGCATGCCAGAAATCCTACAATGGCAACGCGACCGCCTACTAAGCAAATTTGAAGAAGCGTCTATCGAGCTAGACTCATCTCGCGTAGAACAAGAGCTTATCGTATTGGCTCAAAAATCTGACGTTGCAGAAGAGCTAGATCGCCTAGACTCTCACGTAAAAGAAACCACCAGCATCATGAAAAAAGGTGGCGCTGTTGGCCGCCGTCTAGACTTCATGATGCAAGAGTTCAACCGTGAGTCGAACACACTAGCCTCTAAATCTATCAGCACAGACATCACCGCTTCTGGTGTTGAGTTGAAAGTTCTGATTGAGCAAATGCGCGAGCAGATCCAAAATATTGAATAGTAGTTATACCTGTATTTGCGCGCATTCAAATAATTAAAATACAACAACTTAGACAATAACACTTTCCATCACCGTATGCTTTAATACGCCATTAACCACCACCAACTGGTGGTTAATGCGGTGGGTATGATAGACTCACCACAAAGGTAAGTGGTGGGTAAAGCAATATCCACCAAGATCATGCGCTATTAGAGGTGGGTTATGGCTAAGTTGTCAGTTAAGAAAGTAGAAGCGCTCATTAAGGCTGGTGGCGAGAAGACACAACGCCATGCTGATGGTGAGGGCTTATACCTAGTGGTTCCAGCGTCAGGTACTGCAAGCTGGATGCTACGCTTTACCTCTAATAAAAAACGCCGTGAAATGACGCTTGGTAAAGTTAAAGATCTTACTTTAGCTAATGCCCGTCTCGAAGCTGCGACTAAGATGAAGCAAGTCCGTGAAGGCTTTGATCCCCTCTTACAACGCAAACGTGCTGAACAAGAGAGCATCAAAACCGTTAACGACCTATTTGATGATTGGTACCCCACCCTAGTTAAACGTCTAAAGCACCCCAACATCCCCAAGCGTGTTTACACCAAAGATATCGCCCCACATATCGGTGAAATACCACTCGATAAAATTACGGCCCGAGATATTCGCACAGCAATCACAGCGATTAATGATTCCGGTCGCCCAACCATTGCCAATGACGCTCTAGGTCACTGTAAGCAGCTTTTTAACCACGGGATGAAATTGGACCTTCTGCAAGGCAACCCAGCCTCTGCATTTACCGTGAGAGACGCTGGCGGCATAGAGCAAAGTAAAGATCGCTTCTTGAATGAAGATGAACTAAAGCAGTTCTTTAGTATCGCTAGAGAGAACAGCACAAACTTTAGCCGTGATAACTATCTAGCTTGTGGATTATTGGTTTGTTTAGGGGTGCGTAAATCTGAATTGTGTGAAGCTAAATGGGAAGAGTTTGAGCTAGAGAATGGCTTATGGCACTTACCAAAGGAGCGTAGTAAAACCAATGTGGGTTTTACCATTCCATTAGCACCAGAAGTGTTGGGGTGGCTTGAGGAGTTGAAGGTAAGAGGTTTTGGCGCTGATTACGTGTTTCCGAGTAGAAGAGCTAGCAAGAGCCCTCACATGGGCCCGGACACGCTCAATAGAGCGATTACTAAGCTATTTGGACATGAAGCTGGTAAGAAGAAGCAACCGCCTAACTTGATGGGCGACATGCCGCACTTTACGGTACATGACCTGCGCCGTACTTGTCGTACGCTACTGGCAAAACAAAGCACCCCCGGCCATGTGGCCGAGAGATGCTTAAATCACAAGTTAAAGGGTGTTGAGGGGATCTATGATCAACACGACTACTTTGAAGAAAGAAAGCAAGCCTTGTTTCTTTTATCACAGAAGGTTGTCAGATTTCTCTGATCAACTCAAAGTACCAAAGCAAATATTTTGATATACAGTAGGTTATCCATATATATTATTAAGGTCCTCCATGACTAGGGATCTCTAAGGCACACAATCATGAATGATAAAAGCCGATTAAAAGCTGAAGAAAAAAACTTCCGACCAAGAGCAAGGCTTATGGAATTATTGGGTGAGCAGCTCATAAAAAACCATACTCTGGCCTTATTTGAACTAATTAAAAACTCTTATGATGCCGATGCAAATGACGTTTCATTAACTCTTTTGAACATCGATAAGGATAATGGTGAAATAGAGATCATCGATGACGGCTTTGGAATGGACTACGAGACTGTGGCTAACATCTGGATGGAACCAGCCCATGCGCATAAAGGAGAGGCTCGTAAAAAAGATATTCGCACACCTAAAGGGAGGCTTCCTGTAGGAGAAAAGGGCGTTGGACGGTTTGCGGTACACCGATTGGGCACCAAAATCGAGTTAGTGACAAGATCTATTGGAAAACCAGAGGTACATGTAAGTATTGACTGGCTAAAATTTGAGAAACATGAATATCTTGATGAAGCCCCTGTACTGATAGAAGAACGCTCTCCAAAAGTATTCAATGGTGATTCCCACGGTACAAGAATCATAATTTCAGGCTTAAAACATAACTGGCGACGTGGGGATGTCCGTAAGCTCTACAGAGCTGTACTAGGTATGACAAGTGGAAACCTTGAATTTGAACAAAAACCTGAAAATGACTCCCAAGAAAAAAGCCAAAATGATCAGTCCAGATTTTCGGTTAACTTCTCTTTGGAGCCGAACCAAAATTGGCTCAATGGTTTTTTCGATCCAGAAACTGCTCGAGACCAAGCGATGTTCAAATTTACGTTCTGTATTGATGATTCTGGCCTCAGCTACAATTATGCTTTCACCCCACTTCAAGCTATTCAAGAAGACTACCCCACCCTAATTGAACCACGAACTATTAGTGAGACTAAGATTCACCCAGAGTTTTTTATTAAGACCCCTCCTGGAGAAGAAGGGTGGAAAAATAGAAAAAAAAGGGAGTCTCGCCCTCTAATGGGAAAGCCAGTAGGAACAACTCAGGGCTTGGGGATCGGTCCGCTAAAAGGGTCAATCATTGCATTTGACCTCGATCGCAATGTTAAAGAACGTTACTTGAAAGACGAGATGTCTGGTTTGTCTGAGTTTTTAAAAAGCCAAGGAGGCGTCCGAGTATATAGAGATTCTCTTAGAGTCTACAACTACGGGGAGCCCGGCGATGACTGGTTAGGACTAGATCATAGGCGTATTCAAAGACCAACAGCAAAACTTAGCAATCAGCTAATGCTTGGAGAAGTTCATTTAGATCTTGAGCATAGTGCTAGTCTTCTAGAGAAAACTAATAGGGAAGGTTTCATCGAAAATGAAGCTTTCGATGAACTTCAGTACGCGATGCTTTGCGTACTGACAGAATTTGAAGCAGAGCGCAATAAGGACAAAAAATCTCTTAGAGATGTTCTTACTCTTCCTCCAGGACAGGATACACCTGCACCGAAGAAGAAAAGTACAGATGAACTTCTTCAAGACCTCAAATCTGTTGTAATTGAGAAGAAACTACAACCTGTCATTGGATCTTTAGTTGAGCAAGTGACTAAATCGTACAAAGAAACTAAAGATATTTTGCTATCGTCTGCAGGAGCAGGGCTAGGTTTAATCACTGTCTTTCACGAATTAGAAAGGGGGGTAAGAAACCTGCATGGAGCTATTTCTGGAGGAGTTGAGATAGAGAGGCTACAGGACCAATCAAAAGAACTAATTTCCCTTCTACAAGGTGCAATGTATATGGTTAGTAAAGGGAAGATGGAGAAGCTAACTGCTTCACGATTAGTTTCTTTTGCTTGTCTAACCCAAAAGCTTCGTTTTTCACATCACAAGATTAAATTCATCAATGGCTTTGAAAATCTACATGAACAAGATTTTGAAGTCAAAGGTGTAAGACGCATGTTAACGGCTACTTTAGTTAACTTAATAGATAATGCTATTTATTGGTCATCCCAAACTGACCAAAAAGAGCCCATCATCTGGGTTGGTCCAAGTCACGATCTTGAAGCCCCGTCTATTGTCGTAGCAGATAACGGGCCTGGTTTTATAGACCCAGCAGAAGATATTACCGAACCATTTTTCTCAAGGAAAGTAGACGGTATGGGAATTGGCCTCTACTACAGTGACATGATAATGAAGTCCCATGGAGGAAGGTTAAGCTTCCCTGAGCAACATGCTATTGATACACCGAGAGCATGTGTAGGCGCTAAAGTGGCAATGGTTTTCAAAGGAAGTAAAAATGCCTCATAGAAGTAGAGTACTAATTGTTGACGACAAAAGAGAAGATGGTGAAGCTATTGTTCGCAGGCTTTGGGAGCTCCAAATACCTTGTTTCTTTTTAAAGTATTCAGAAGAAAACCTATTCGGCTTAGATTCCCAAAAAGCGTACACTGGAATCAGAGCGATTTTTCAAGATATTGCTCTTATAACAACCTCAATGCCTGATAACAAAGACTATGCAGCTGCTCAGCTTAGCATCGATACCCTATTAGATAATGAGAATGGTCCTTGGCTATTAATAGCATGGTCTACGTGGGCAGAGGACCCCGAGAGGGGGACCCAATATGCTGAGGAGCTTTTTAGGTATCTTAAGGAACGACTTCCTGAAGGAAAAAAGCCATACGACTTTGTTGTCTTGGATAAAACACCATTCTGCGCAAATGGACCACATAGCGAGCTCAAAACTGAAGATAATCTAACTTCCCTAGATAAAGGAGACCTACTAAATAAGATAAATGAACAGCTTTCAACTCATAGTAACTTGGCCCTACTAAATCAATGGGAGCAGCATATACACCAAGCTGCATCTAAGACGGTTCATGACTTGTGGAATGCTGTTGAAAATGATGAAACCGGAGAGAAAAACCAACAGCTTGGAGGAATTCTATTAGCTCTTGCAAAGGCAGAAGGAGGCACTGTTGTTGAACATACAGATGTTGCTGGACCTCTTTATCAACTTCTTTCAAAGCTCCTCTTCGATCAGGCCAGCCAACTAGTTCCTTCCAAAATGGCAATCGAAAATCCAATAGGTCAGAATCCTCCCAAAGAAAGGCTGAATGGCATGCTTCATTGGGACAATGTCTGTAGTCCCAAGGCTCCAGGTGGCGTATTTAAGTGGCCGGCGAATGGGAGTGTCGATCTCGGGGTTCTAGCGATTGCTGAAGATAACACTAAAGAATTCATTAAAGATGCATTCGTCAAGGACGATAAAAACAAGCAAAAAGATTTTGAGCGCGCCAGAGACATCCTCGACAATGTAGAGCTAGTTCTCATGGATATAACTCCATCCTGTGATCATGCTCAAAAGAAGGCTTTTTGGAGAAGGTATCTAGTAGGAATAAGGGTTGTTGAAGAACATCAAACTCACTTCTATGTCAAACAAAAACTACCTACAGATAACTTGAAAGACACTCCCGTATTTGAAGTTGATGGAAAAAAATTCAGGTTTATATTCAACTCTAAGTTAGTCGTATCTCTAGTGGAAAAAAACGAGTATTACTCTTCAAGAGGAGAAGGAGTTCAAGGCGAAATAAGTTACACACCTGACTCAGACAAGTTAATTCCAATTGGACGCATACGAGATGAGTTGCTCAAAGATATTCAGGCTTGGTATGGTCGAATGGCTACACGCCCAGGTATAGTTTCTTTTTAACTATACATCAAAAGTGAATGACTGCCTTGATACTTTGGAATAAGAGAATAGTGAGCCTACTGCGTGACTCATAGGCCATCTTAAGCACCTTACCTGTCCATTGGCTATCGGGCGAAAATGACTCGCCCAATCGATCGGTTTACGTGCAAAGAGTTCGATTACAACGGCAAGATAACTCCAATGGTTTCCGGCTCACACATAATTGCATACGCCGGAGCAAACCGGACACCTATTCCGGCATTATCCGGACAAAAGAGAGAATGGGTGTCCGGAATCAGCGAAATACGCATAAGTCAGTTATTGAGCGTCTAGGCGCTTATTCTAGCCAAATAAGTACTCCCGACTATTCTCATCTTCAGTGACACTAACTAAGTAACTCTAATACAACCTTACCAATCTGCTGTGCCAAATATGGTGGCACAGCATTTCCTACCTGCACATATTGCTGTGTTCTATTCCCTTCAAATTTATAATTATCTGGAAATGTTTGTAAGCGAGCAGCTTCACGCACAGTTAAGCTTCGGCATTGTTTTGGATCATAATGAATAAAGTAGTGTCCATCTTTAGAAATGTGGCTAGTTACTGTTGTAGAGCACTTATTCGCAGCTTGTGTTCTAAAGCGGTCTGCATGAGCTCCCGTTTTCCAGTTTTCGTGCTTAGGAGCGAGAGCGTCAGGAAAGTCCCTAGCCTTTGGTGACGTCCCACCACTCAACTTGGTATACGCAGCGCTGAATGCATAGCGCAACAAATCACTTTCCATATGGCCACGAGTCTCATGATTAAGCACACTAGTTGGAGCATTATTTCGATACCACTGAATCAGGTGAATTGGCATTTTTTCTGGGTGAGTTACTGGCTGAGTCTCGCTTCTATTAAGTTTTTTAAAAGGCTTAAGGTCTAAATCTTGAGCCTTCTTAAATTGCTTTCTCAGCAACTTCTTAACTTGAGTTCCGTTGTTTGAAACAGTTCTTTCCCATTCTTTCACTTCATCTTTACGCTTAGAAAAACCACTTCTTAATTTAGGCAAATCAGATAAAACTTGCTCTACTGTCGTTTGTCCTTCTCCACGCGCCAGCGTCCCTGGAACTCCTTCAACGTCAGCACGAACACCCAACAAAATCACACGGTGGCGAGCTTGAGGTACACCATAGTTCTCAGCTTTAATCAGAAAGTCCGTAGGGTCATCGTATGAAGGGTTATTTACGTTTTCAGTGTCTACTACTAAGGAAAAAACTTTATACCTAGGGGTAGCAATTTTTGTGATTCGACCTGGAGCTCGCAAGTCTTTCAAAATACGAGGAAACATCACTTCCCCATCAACTTTTGCTGACAGAATACCTCGTACGTTTTCCATAATAAAAACGTCGGGTTGAGCTATAGAAAGTACTTTTAAGTACTCTTTATACAAAAAGTTACGATGGTCTTTTTCTGCTGTATAGCCTTCTATGCCTGCATTGCGCGAACGACCAGCAAGTGAGTATGCTTGGCAAGGTGGGCCACCTATAACAATTCTTGGGCGGTCATCACCGTGCTCTTGAACTAAATCTCTAATGCGCTGGTGTATTTCTTCATTATCATCACCCAAGGCATGAGGAGAGAACAGGGTTTCTTGTTGAGCTTCTTCTGCTTGCTGAGGATACAATTCAAAAAGTTGCTCACGCGTTAGTTCACCGTTTAAGTACGCGTGATAGCTAGCTAAACCGTTATTGATGCCTTGAATTTTTCTATAGAAAGCTCTGGTAGTAAGGGTCTTATGCGCAGATGGTTCTTTTTCGACTGACACGCCAATTTTAAACGGTAAATTACCATTTTCATGCGTTACTGACAACACGCCTTCGCCGAGCCCACCAGGCCCCGCGAATAGGTCGATTACAAGAACTTCACCTGTTTCCATGATTGCCAATTACTCTCTTTTGAATTACTGGGCAAGCATACCAGGCAATTCAAAAGACACAATAGATTTCACTTAGTTAGATCCTATTGAGTCAATACTTTCTACAAAACTAACTCTCCCCTTCAATTTTGCTCATCATCCAATCATCAACGTCACTTTCAAGCCAAGCTTTGCGCTTACCCATTACCGTAACGTTCTTCGGGAAATCACCCGCTTTAATCAGAATGTAGATGCTACTGCGGCAAAGTGTTGTTTTGTCCATGACTTGTTGTAGTTTTAAAAATCTCATGATGAATTCCGGTTAGTTCAACTCATGAGATAACGAGAATGTGCATTTAATTACTCCACTGCGTAAATCACCATACTCCAACTTTTTTCAACCACACATTACCTTTCTGAAGCCAGCCAATCGCAGGCTTCCATTTATGCACTTTTCTTAAACCAAACTAAGCAGGAGGCTCTTATGCCGTTTGTGTTCATTGCTGGCTTTATCGTTGGCGCAGGCTTTTACCACATCAACAAGGAGGCGAATGGTGAATCCCCACCTACCTACTCAAGCGCTAATTAAGTTATTCATCTATGGCGTTGTGAACGGTTACAACTGGGCGAAACAACAAGATAAACAGCGACCATAACCTAAAGCGGCCCAGCGTGATTGGGCTGCTTCTATGGGGAAGGATTCCATTATTTTTTAGCCACATATTACTTGGATGCACAAACCTTTAACGCACAAAAAGGAAAGTACATGCATTCAAATCAATACACGCCAAACGATCCTACAGAGCTTCGTCAAATCCTAGAGACCGCAGCAACTATGCTAGCGGCCAAGTATGCTCGGGCTAGCTCATTCACCAGTCCAGAAAACACTAAGCAATATCTACAGATGAAACTGGCGCATTACGACAGAGAAGTATTTGCCGTGATGTTTCTTGATAATCAAAACCAACTAATTGAATACAAGGAGATGTTCTTTGGCACCATCGATGCCGCTAGCGTTTACCCAAGGGAGGTTGTCAAAGAAGGATTACTACTTAACTCAGCGGCGGTTATCTTTGGTCATAATCATCCATCTGGATTACCTGAGCCATCACAAGCTGACCGGAGGATCACTCAACGTCTCTCTGATGCATTAGCATTGGTTGATATCCGCGTCTTAGATCATGTCGTCGTAGGTGAGCAATGCGTGTCCTTTGCTGAGCGAGGTTTGCTATGAACCAAACCACACCGCATCGACTGCTGGTGGAATACCTCAATGCTCTTGTTGAGCAATTAGACATCCCTACCTTTGCTACACGTATCGCCCTTAACTTTCGAGAGTCGAGCTACTACCAAGATCGTAGTGGTTTTCATCCTGTAGAGATCCAACTCAATAGATCGACAAACCAATCAGATAACACTCATTGGAGCATCGTCTTTGTCACTAGCTTCGCTTACCCAGACGAGTAAGCCGAAAAGATGGAGGTCGAGCTCTACTTCAATTTTCGGCGTGGATGGTTCTATCAACCGGACATTGAACGCTGTGAGCTCCACCAGCCACAAGTAACCAGCCTGAACCAAAGCTATGAACGGTCTTTCCTCAAGCAAATTCAACAAGGCTCCTTTGACGATATACAAGCCACACTCGTCAATATAGACACTCCTACTGAATCATCAATCGCATAATCATCAACCAAGGAGGCATACCATGCCAGCCGCAACCAAAATTCAAACGATGCAGTTTCACCCTTGTGTACTGCCTATCTCTACTCGCTTTCATAACGCAATCACTAAGCAGATTCAGGAAGCGAGTCTTGATTACTATTCAGATACCTTAACCATTAACTTTCGTGACACGAGCTATAACGCTGAAGCTGGTGGATATCATCCAGTAGAAATCATGATCCGCAATGAAGGTGATAAGTGGCGACTCTGTTACATCACCGACTTTGCCTATTCAGGAGGAGTCTATCCAGAGTTAGCCATCGAGCTTGATTTCAATATTGAGAGCAACACAGAATCTTACAAGCTGGCGTTCTGAATATTATTGACAGTTGTGATCTCGCGTTTTTCCGTGCTATCCTTCGCAACCATTTTTCTAGGGTTATTGCGATGTTAACTCTAGTGCTATCTTTATTGATGCTTATTCAATAACACTGTTCATCACTATTTCGGAGCTCTACGAATGGGAAAAGGCACCCTATATATCGTTTCTGCACCTAGCGGAGCAGGCAAATCTAGCCTGATATCAGCTATGCTGGAAAAAAACCCGGTGTACGCAATGAAGGTTTCTGTTTCTCACACTACGCGCGGAGCTCGCCCTGGTGAGGAAGATGGTGTTCACTATCATTTTGTTGAACGCAATGAATTTGAAACATTGATAGAGCAAGGTATCTTTTTAGAGCACGCTGAAGTATTCGGTAATTACTACGGTACGTCTCGTGTTTGGATTGAAGAGAACCTAGATAGAGGCATTGATGTGTTCTTGGATATTGACTGGCAGGGCGCTCGTCAAATCCGTGAGCAGATGCCACACGCGAAAAGCGTCTTTATTCTTCCACCATCTAATGGTGAGCTTGAGCGTCGCCTAAATGTGCGCGGTCAAGACAGTACAGAAATTATCGCTAAGCGAATGAGTGAGGCGAAATCGGAAATGTCACACTATGATGAATATGACTACATCATAGTTAATGACGATTTCGACGCTGCTTTGATGGATTTTAGAGCCATTCTGCGTGCAGAACGCCTTAAACAAGACAAACAAACAGCGAAATACAGTGGAATGCTATCAGCTTTACTAGCAGAGTAATCTAGAAAGCTGTATAATTTCCCGTCATTTAAAAAATAATTTAGTAATTGGAGTCCTCATGGCACGCGTAACTGTACAAGATGCTGTTGAAAAAGTTGGTAACCGTTTCGACCTTGTTCTAATTTCTGCTCGTCGCGCACGTCAAATGCAAACTGGCGGTAAAGATGCACTTGTGCCAGAAGAGAACGATAAGCAAACAGTAATTGCTCTTCGCGAAATCGAAGAAGGTTTGATTACTAAGGAAATCTTGGACGCTAAAGATCGTCAAGAACAACAAGAGCAGGAAGCAGCAGAACTAGCAGCCGTAAGCAGCATCGCTCACACTCGCTAATCTGCACAACACCTCGTAACCTTTTGGGCCCGTAATTTGTATCTATTTGATAGCCTTAAAGATGTTGCCAAAGAATATTTAACAGAGCCTCAAGTTGAGGCTCTACGTCATTCTTATTCGGTAGCAAAAGAAGCACACGAAGGGCAAACGCGCTCTAGTGGCGAACCCTACATAATCCACCCAGTGGCCGTTGCAAGAATCCTTGCAGAAATGCGCCTCGATCTTGAAACCCTCCAAGCAGCACTTCTTCATGATGTTATTGAAGATACCGAAGTCACCAAAGAAGAACTTGAAGACCTTTTTGGTACTGCTGTAGCTGAACTCGTTGACGGTGTTTCGAAACTCGACAAGCTGAAATTCCGAGACCGTAAAGAAGCTCAAGCGGAAAACTTCCGTAAGATGGTTCTGGCTATGGTTCAGGATATCCGCGTCATCTTGATTAAGCTTTCTGATCGCACGCACAACATGCGTACGCTTGGCGCGCTGCGTCCAGATAAACGTCGCCGCATTGCTCGTGAGACTCTTGAGATCTACTCACCACTGGCTCATAGATTGGGTATCCATAACATCAAAACTGAGCTTGAAGAGCTTGGCTTTGAAGCTCTTTATCCCAACCGTTATCGCGTCTTAAAAGAAGTGGTGAAAACCGCTCGTGGTAACCGTAAGGAGATGATCCAACGCATTCACTCAGAGATTGAGGGACGTTTGGAAGAGTGTGGTATCCACTTTAAGGTCTTAGGTCGCGAGAAGAATCTTTATTCTATCTACAACAAGATGAAGACCAAGGAGCAGCGCTTCCATACCATTATGGATATCTACGCGTTCCGAGTAATTGTTGATAATGCCGATACCTGCTATCGCGTGCTTGGTCAAGCTCATAGCTTATACAAGCCACGTCCCGGTAGAATGAAAGACTACATCGCGGTACCAAAAGCGAACGGCTATCAATCGCTACACACCTCTATGGTTGGCCCTCATGGTGTTCCTGTTGAAGTACAGATTCGCACTGAAGACATGGATCAAATGGCGGACAAGGGTGTTGCTGCACACTGGTCTTACAAAAATAATGGTCAACGCTCTGGCACTACTGCGCAGATTAAAGCTCAGCGCTGGATGCAGAGCCTGCTTGAGCTTCAGCAAAGCGCCGGTAACTCTTTCGAGTTCATCGAGAACGTTAAGTCGGATCTGTTCCCAGATGAGATTTACGTGTTCACGCCAAAAGGCCGCATTGTTGAATTGCCTGTAGGTGCCACTGCCGTAGATTTTGCTTATGCCGTACATACCGATGTGGGTAATACCTGTGTGGGCGCGCGCGTTGACAGAAATCCATATCCTCTAAGCAAATCACTGAAGAACGGTCAAACGATCGAGATCATCAGTGCACCAGGTGCAAGACCAAACGCGGCTTGGCTTAACTATGTTGTGACTTCTCGTGCTCGTACTAAGATCCGTCAGGTTCTTAAAACGATGCGTCGCGAAGAATCCGTTGCCTTGGGTCGTCGTTTGTTGAATCACGCCTTGGGCCGCCACTCTATCGATACTATCTACCCAGAGAATATCGCGCAGGTTCTTAGTGACCTCAAACTAGAGTCGGTGGACGATATGCTAGCGGCTATCGGTCTAGGCGAATTGATGAGTATCATCGTTGCGCGCAGACTACTAGGTGATGCTGATTTACTTACCGAAACCAGTTCTGTAGAGCCTCGCTCTGATAAGAAGCTCTCTATTAAGGGCGCTGACGGTATCCTTCTGACTTATGCTAACTGTTGTCACCCAATTCCTGGTGACCATATTTTGGCACACGTATCTCCGGGTCGAGGCTTAGTTATCCATAGGGAAACTTGTCCAAATATCCGTGGCTATCAGAAAGAACCTGATAAATACATGGCGGTTGAATGGTCTGAGAGTCATGAGCAAGAGTTCATTACCGAACTACAGATCGATATGCAAAACAGCCAGGGTGCACTTGCAGAGCTAACCAATGTTATCTCTCGCACTGGGTCAAATATCCATGGTATTTCTACTGAAGAAAAAGATGGCCGTTTGTACACAGTGACCGTTGCCTTAACCACTAAGGACAGGGTTCACCTTGCTGGCATCATGAAGAAGATTCGTGTAATGCCACATGCGCTTAAAGTTCGTCGTCGTCGTAGGTAACAATGAGTCCAGAACGTTATCAAAAAATTGTTTCCGTTCTTAAGGCTCGCCAGCCGGATTTAACCCTCTGCTTAGAGGAAGTGCACAAACCCAATAACGTGTCTGCAGTGATAAGATCTGCAGATGCGGTTGGGTTGCACAAGATACATGCTGTTTGGCCCAACAAAAAAATGCGTACCTTGAGCCACACTTCCGCAGGCGCACGCAATTGGGTTGAAGTAGAGACTCACGACACCACCCAGCAAGCTTACCAAGCACTAAAAGCTCAAGGTATGCAAATTCTAGTGACTAACCTATCCGACACCGCTGTTGATTTTCGTGAAGTGGATTACACCAAACCCACCGCTATCGTCCTCGGTGGTGAAAAAGACGGAACCAGCAGAATGGCTGTAGAGATGGCCGACCAAGATATTATTGTGCCTATGGTAGGTATGGTGCAGTCCTTGAATGTATCAGTGGCAAGCGCCTTGATCTTATTCGAGGCACAACGTCAGCGCCAAAATAAAGACATGTACAATAATCCCCCCCAGCCACTCTCCGATAGTATTATTCAGAAGACACTGTTTGAACGCGGTCACCCCGTATTGGCCAAGGTCGCTATAAGGAAAGGTCTGCCTTATCCTGAGCTTGATGATGCAGGGCAAATTGTCGCTGATTCAAATTGGTGGGCAGAGATGCAGCGTCGGTAACAACAGCTAATCTGCATTGCTACATCCAGCCTCTCTCCGCAAATGACACTACCTCACCATCCCCCACAACAAAATGATCCAGTATTCGAATGTCCACCAGCGCAAGTGCGTCGATTAGACGACGTGTGATGCGCTTGTCTGCCTGACTGGGCTCAGCAACACCCGATGGGTGATTGTGTGCGAGGATCAAGGCGCAGGCATTGTGTTGCAGTGAACGCTTAACCACCTCTCTAGGGTAAACGTTCGCCGCATCTATGGTGCCTTCAAATAGGCTTTCATGATTGATGACTCGATGCTGATTATCGAGGAATAATACATAGAAGACCTCGCGCTGTTTATCCCGCAGTAAACTCAGCAAAAACAGCTTGGTCTGTTGTGGACTCGTCAGTGCATCCCCTTTTTCTAGTGTTTCCGCAAGATAGCGCTGTGTCATTTCGATAAAGGCCTGCAGTTGCACATATTTGGCCTGCCCTAGCCCTTTATGCTGACAAAACTTCTCTTGCGGAGCGGTTAATATGTGCCGTAATGAGCCGAAGGTCTTCAACAGATGATCAGCAAGCTCTAAGACATTCATCCCCGGACATCCTGTGCGTAAGAAAATAGCGAGCAATTCAGCATCCGTTAACGAGCTTGGACCATGATTGATTAACTTTTCTCGAGGGAGAGACTCTTTAGGCAGTGCTTTTAATGTCATATCTTATCCCCTTGCAGATCTGGTTAGCTTTGTAGTATTGATGCAAAATCGCCATTCAGAAGATGAGTTAAGGAAAAACTTGCACCCAAATCGCAAGCAATCAGTCCACTTGTCAAACTCTAACTCCAGCCCAATATATGGTATGGTTACCTTATTAATTTAATTGAGAAAATGAGCATGCAACCTCTTGAAGGGAAAAAAATAGTTCTCGGTATCAGTGGTGGTATCGCAGCCTACAAATGTGCTGAATTAACTCGACGCTTGTCTGAACGAGGCGCTCAGGTCAAAGTTGTCATGACCAAAGCAGCCAAAGAATTTATCACGCCATTGACCATGCAAGCCGTCTCGGGACAGCCCGTATCTGAAAGCTTATTAGACCCAGCGGCAGAAGCGTCTATGGGGCATATTGAAATTGCAAAATGGGCCGATCTAGTCCTGCTTGCCCCTGCAACTGCAGACCTTATCGCACGTATGGCTGCAGGTATGGGCAATGACCTACTGACCACTGTGGTGCTAGCCACCGATGCACCGGTTGCTGTTGCTCCGGCAATGAATCAGCAAATGTACAGAAACGTGGCAACCCAAGAGAATATTGCCACGCTACAGCGTCGTGGAATGACTATCTGGGGTCCAGCGTCTGGCGAACAAGCTTGTGGCGATATCGGTGCAGGTCGAATGTTAGAGCCAATGCAGTTAGTTGAGCGATGCATTGCTCAATTTCAGCCTAAACTATTGCAAGGTAAGAAGATTGTAATTACCGCAGGCCCGACTCAAGAAGCTATAGACCCTGTGCGATTTATCTCTAACCACAGCTCAGGAAAGATGGGTTACGCTCTAGCAGAGCAAGCCGCTAGACTCGGTGCGGAGGTTACGCTAATCAGCGGCCCGGTAAACCTAGCAACACCCGCTAATGTCACGCGCATTAATGTATTGAGTGCTGAACAAATGCATCAAGCAGCGATGGAACACGCGCCTCTTAGCGATGTGTTTATCGGTTGTGCTGCGGTCGCGGATTATCGTCCGGCTGAAATCGCAGAGCAGAAGATGAAAAAAGTCGACGGCAGCGATGAGCTTGTTGTTCGTATGGTGAAGAACCCCGATATTATTGCGGGCGTTGCGAGTCTTACGCAAAACAGACCCTTTACCGTTGGCTTTGCCGCTGAAACTCAAGACGTTGAGAAATATGCTATGGATAAACTGTCGAGAAAGAAACTCGACCTCATCTGTGCCAATGATGTTTCTCAAGCGGGTATCGGCTTTAACTCAAATGACAATGCGTTGAATTTATACTGGCCAAATGGCCACAAGAATTTCCCTCTAGCAAGCAAACAAGCATTAGCGCAAAGCATACTAGAGCAGATTAACGAACTTACTCAATAAGCATCAAGCAATGAAAAAAATCGACTTAAAGATCCTAGACTCTCGTATTGGCAAGCAATTCCCATTACCTCAATACGCTACTGAGGGCTCAGCCGGGCTAGACCTTCGCGCCTGCCTAGACGAAGCCTTAATTGTCACCCCAGGAAAAACGCATCTTGTGCCTACTGGTCTCGCCATTCACATCGGCGACCCTAGCTTGGCTGCGACTATTCTGCCTCGTTCAGGCCTTGGCCATAAGCACGGTATTGTATTGGGCAATCTAGTTGGCTTGATTGATTCTGACTATCAGGGCCAGTTAATGGTTTCTGTGTGGAACCGAGGACAAGATACCTTCACCATAGAGCCTGGTGATCGCATCGCTCAGCTGGTTTTTGTTCCTGTGGTGCAAGCCGAGTTTAACTTGGTTGAAGACTTCGACGCCTCTCATCGAGGTGAAGGTGGCTTTGGTCATTCTGGTAAAAACTAACGCTCTAACGTAATTACTACAGTCAAAGAATAAACAGAAAAAGGACGTGATTAATGACAGGCAAACGTAGTTCAAATCGTCGCGACGAGATTTTGCAAGCACTTGCTTTGATGTTGGAATCCAGCGATGGTACTTCCAGAATTACTACTGCTAAATTAGCGCAACAGGTGGGCGTATCGGAAGCAGCGCTTTATCGACACTTCCCAAGTAAAGCTCGCATGTTTGAGGGGTTAATCGAGTTTATCGAACAATCGGTTTTAGCTCGTATCAACCAGATCATGGATCAAGAAAAAGACACCATGAATCGATTGCATGAAGTGCTGCGATTCGTTCTCCTTTTTGCGGAGCATAACAAAGGTCTCTCTCGCATCCTTTCCGGTCATGCGCTAATGTTTGAAAATGAAAGACTTAGAGAACGCATTAATCAGCTTTTTGGTAAAATAGAAAGCCAACTTAAGCAAATTCTAAGAGAAAGAATGCTACGCGAGGGCAAGGGCTTTGCTGTGGATGAGAAAGTTCTGGCTGCTATCGTGCTGAGTTATGTTGAGGGTCGCTTAAATCGCTTTGTGCGTAGTGACTTTGAAATTAAACCATCCGCTGATTTTGACGAGTATTGGACACTGTTAAGCCAGCAACTAGCTTAAAATCCTGGAAGGGGATCATGAATAAATACGCTCCGCCTCAGTTTTCATTCAAATTGCTCCACCCTAAATACTGGAGTGTTTGGATTAGTTTTGGTGTTCTTGCACTGCTTGTGAATCTGCTGCCCTATGCCGTTCTTTATAAATTAGGGCGTGGGTTTGGTAAATACTCAAGTAGGTTGGCGAAAAGCCGAGTTAAGGTAATAAGGCGCAACATTGAACTCGCCTTCCCTGACAAAACGGCTGAAGACGCTGAGCGTATTGTAGAAGAGAATATTAAGAATACAGGGCTTGCCTTTGTTGAGATGGGCATAACTTGGTTCTGGCCCACTTGGCGACTAAAGCGTCGCATACGCACGGTTAACCTGCAGCAAGCGATTGATTTTGAAAACGAAGGGCGTGGTGTATTGCTGTGTCACCCGCACACGTTAAACCTAGAAATCAGTGCTCGCGCCTTCGCAGTATTGGGCTATCCCGGTAGTGGCGTATATCGCCCAAATAACAACCCTGCCTACGACTTCATTCAGTATTGGGGCAGAACCCACAACGGTAACAAGTTGGTGGATCGCAAAAACGTCAAAGAGATGATTCGTATTCTGAAACGTGGCGAACGCCTATTTTATTTAGGCGATCATGACTATGGTCGAAATAAGTCTGTATTCGTCCCATTCTTTGCTGTAAAAGAGGCCTGCACAACGACTGGGGCCAATATGCTATTCAGTCTAACCAATTGCGCTATGATCCCTGTAACGGGCTTTAGAGACGACAGGGGACAGTATGAATTGAACCTTGCTGATTCCATTCATGAAGAGTTTCCAAAGAAAGATCTTGAAGCAGGCGCTACCTTGATGAACCAAGCTTACGAGCAAGTCATCTTACGTCAGGTTGACCAATGGATGTGGGTACACAAGCGTTACAAGACAATGAAAGATGAAAGCCTGCCTAAAGGCTATCGATACAAGCAATAACACAAGCTAAATTTAATAATCGTGTTCAAGAATACGTAACTTGATCTGCACAATCACTGATAGTGAGAGCATTAAGCGTCATTAAAAAACTTCACTATTAGTGATGATTCACACTACTCCATTTTGAATTTATACATAATTCCGTGGCTTATTGGATCGTATATCTAGTGACTAACTAATCCGCTTTGAAAGGAATTTATGAGTAAATACGACGGTCCCACCTTTAGCACTGCGCTTCTGCACCCTAAATACTGGGGAGTTTGGTTTGGCTTTGGGCTTCTAGCTCTGCTAGTTAATGTTCTTCCTTTTCGTGCCCAATTACTATTAGGCCGAGGCTTGGGAAGAATGGCGATGCCATTCGCAAAGAAACGAGTAAAGGTAGCCCATAGGAACCTTGAGCTTGCTTTCCCTACTATGCCTCAGGACGAGATCCAGCGTACTGTCATTGAGAATTTCAAGAACACTGGCTTCGCACTGTTTGAAACGGGCATCACTTGGTTTTGGCCAACGTGGAGGCTAAAGCGTCACCTTAAGGTGCACAATGCAGAGCCAATCAAAGGGTTTGCGGCACAGAAAAGAGGGGTACTGGTTTGCCATCCTCACGCCCTTAACCTTGAAGTAAGCGCACGTGCCTTTGCCGTATTAGGATACCCAGGTCACGGCGTATACCGCCCTCACTCGAACCCAGCATACGATTTTATTCAGTATTGGGGCCGTACGCACAACGGCAATAAAGTTATCGACCGTAAAAACCTCAAGGAGATGATTCGCACCCTGAAAAGTGGCGAGCGTCTATTCTATTTGGGAGACCACGATTATGGCCCGAATAAATCCGTATTTGTGCCCTTCTTCGCCATCCAAGATGCCTGCACAGTCACTGGAGCCAATATTCTAGTGAAGATGACCGACTGTGCGATTATTCCTATGACAGGCTTTCGTGACACTGATGGGAAGTGGGAATTGTACTTCGATGACCCTATTCACGAAAACTTTCCTAAAGACGATCTCGAAGCAGGTGCAACCTACATGAATAAAGCTCTAGAGGTTGCCATTCTCAGAAAGCTTGACCAGTGGATGTGGCTGCATAAGCGCTATAAAACCATGAAAGATAAAAGCTTGGCTAAAGGCTGTCGTTATCAAAACTAAATAAACGCCACCAGCGCTAGATGCAAAAAGCCCCTCACTTGAGGGGCTTTTTCGTTATTTGTGGTATGGCTTGGATAGCTCATGGACCGCTTCAACAAACACACCTGCGTTTTCAGGTGGTACGTCTAGGTGGATACCATGACCCAAGTTAAACACATGACCGGTGCCCTCACCAAAGCCTTCAAGAATTGTCCCAACTTCTTGACGAATACGCTCAGGTTGCGCATAAAGCATTGAAGGATCCATGTTACCTTGCAGGGCAACCTTATCACCAATACGTTTCTTTGCATCCGCGATATTGATAGTCCAATCAAGGCCTACTGCATCACAGCCCGTTGCTGCGATAGATTCTAGCCACATGCCACCATTCTTGGTGAACAAGGTGACAGGTACACGGCGGCCTTCATTTTCACGAATCAGCCCATCCACAATTTTGTGCATGTAACGCAGTGAGAACTCGTTGTAGTCGCGAGGGGTCAATACACCACCCCAAGTATCAAAGACCATCACAGACTGCGCTCCAGCCTTGATTTGAGCGTTCAAATACTCAATCACGCTGTCAGCTAACTTATCCAGTAGTAGATGCAATGTCGCAGGCTCTGCGTACATCATCTTCTTGATCTTGGTGAATGCTTTAGAGCTTCCACCTTCGACCATGTAAGTAGCGAGTGTCCAAGGGCTTCCAGAGAAACCAATTAGCGGCACTTCGCCTTGTAGATCTTTACGAATCTGACGAACTGCATTCATGACGTATTGCAGTTCACCTTCAGGATCAGGCAGACCAATCTTCTCTACATCCGCTTTGCAGGTAATCGGACGCTCAAACTTAGGTCCCTCGCCTGTCTCAAAGTACAGACCCAATCCCATCGCATCAGGGATGGTCAGGATGTCAGAGAATAGAATTGCCGCATCCAAAGGAAAACGACGCAACGGTTGTAAAGTCACTTCAGAAGCGAGTTCGGCATTTTTGCACAGGGACATGAAGTCGCCGGCAACAGACCTTGTTGCACGATATTCTGGCAGGTAGCGACCTGCTTGACGCATCATCCATACAGGCGTGTAATCAACGGGTTGCTTCAATAAAGCACGCAGGTAACGATCATTTTTTAATTCAGTCATTTTCTAGGTCTTAGTCCCTTACTACGAAAGCGCTATCTTAACACTTTTTACTTATTGGCAATATTTGAGGATTGAGCGGTTGATCATGTTATGCACACTTAGACAAAGGAAATCCTTTGCTCAGTTTACAACCACATGTTAATAATTTGTTCTCTAGCGAAAAATACAACAATCTAGAATAAGAGCAACGCTTGCTCATAACAGTTTACCGTTGCCCTCCACTTGTGGAGGGTATTTTTTTGCCTATTGCTGTGAGGCGATAGAATCAACGGTAGATTGAATCAAGGCCCTGGCGATGGTTCCTTCTGGAGCCACCTCAGGCAATGCATCGATGTTAAACCATTTTGCATCACTTAACTCGGTGTAATCTGGCTTAATATCGCCATCTTTATAATCGGCTAAAAAACCCATCATCATACTGCTTGGAAATGCCCAAGGCTGACTTCCAAAGTAGCGAATGTTTTGTACATCGATACCCGTTTCTTCTTTTACTTCTCGCGCGACACACTGCTCTAACGTTTCGCCAACTTCAAGGAATCCAGCAATAACGGTGTACATGTTCCCTTTGTGTCTAGGGTGCTGTGCGAGAAGTATTTGTGACTCTTTGCGTACCGCGACAATAATGCACGGGAAAATACGAGGGTAATGCAACGTTCGGCATTGCTGACACTGCATTGCCAGTTGATTGTGATTAAGGCTGTTTCTGCCACCACACTGGCCGCAGAAGCGCATGGTTTGCGTCATATGGCCATATTGCACCGCTTTACTTACCAGTAAGAATAAATCGTCTTCTAGGTGTAACAATTCACGCAAAGAGACCATAGGCAGCGAGGCTTCAACATCGGCATCATTCAGCCAATACACTGGATGCTCTTCATAGTGAGCAATTTCAATTGCACTCTCAGTTGGCAATGAAAATCCTTGGCCTACATCATTAGCACTGCCAAAAGGCAGTTGGTCATCTTTCAACCATACATCGCTACCATTGACCACTAACCAATAGCCAATCGCTTGATGTTTACTTTTTTTTAACATCCCGTTATCTCTTTGCTTGCAGTTCTACCATTTTACTGGCAATCTAAATCTATACCAGTCGTATAGAAGAATTGATTCAAAGCTATTGGTATAACACACAATTTTGCTATTAATATGGAACCCTCTCGGTGTGTTCGAGAGCTTTACCTGACCGGTAAAGGATCATGAGGACATGGTCATGCTAAAGAAATTCAAACAAGTACAACAAGAATGGGGTGGCTCTAGTGAAGTCATTGACCATTGGCTAGAGACGCGCCAAGCATTGCTTGTCGAGTATATAAAGCTAGCGGCTTTGCAGCCTTCTTCATCTCCATCCAACGTCATCACGCTACCCACTAAAGATGAGCTTCAAAATTTCTCTCAGCATCTTGTAGATTATATTTCTGAAGGTCACTTTAAGATCTATGACATGGTAATGGATAAGTGGAACTCCACGGGTTTTCAAACCACAGAAGAGATTAGCCAAACTTACGCGAAGATTGTGCTCACCACTGAACCGCTCCTTAGCTTTACAGATAAATATGCAGAAATCGGCGAAGATGAGGAGCTCGAATCATTTGAAAGCGACATGTCTAAAGTCGGAGAAGTTCTAGAGCTTCGCTTTGAGGTAGAAGATAAACTTATTCAATTGATCGCCGATAGCCTAGCAATGCCTCCTGGCGCTTAGCTAACTGCGCTCTACATATTACCTAGGGAGCCTCGACAGCTTTCTAGGTTTTTTCGATTAAAATATTCTCACTAGCATTAAACGCTCTAAAAATTTCGTAATCAGCAGACATTAAAAAAGGCACCCTAGGGTGCCTTTTTGCTATCAGCTAAACAGCTCGATTACTCGTCAGAGAAACCTGCGTTTAGAAGTGCAGCCAAGTTATCCGTTGCTTGTTCAGCAGATGGACCTGGTTGCTCTTCACGGCTAGCTTGACGGTTCTGGTGGTAAGCGAAACCTGTACCCGCTGGGATCAGACGACCCACGATTACGTTTTCTTTCAGACCACGAAGCTCATCACGCTTACCAGAAACAGCAGCTTCTGTTAGTACGCGAGTTGTCTCCTGGAACGATGCCGCAGAGATGAACGACTCAGTTGCTAGAGATGCTTTAGTGATACCTAGTAGCTCACGCTCAAAGCCTGCTGGCTCTTTACCTTCTGCTTCTAGTGCACGGTTAGCAATCTTAACTTGTGAGTATTCCACTTGCTCGCCAGGTAGGAACTCAGAGTCACCAGCGTGTGTAATAGTACACTTACGTAGCATTTGACGAACGATAGTCTCAATGTGCTTATCGTTAATCTTAACGCCCTGTAGTCGGTAAACTTCTTGTACTTCGTTAGCGATGTACTGAGTCATAGCATGGATACCACGTAGACGTAGGATATCATGCGGAGTCTCAGGACCGTCGGCGATTACATCACCGCGCTCAACCTTCTCACCTTCGAACACGTTCAGCTGGCGATGCTTAGGAATCATCTCTTCGTAAGCGTCTCCGCCTTCACGAGTGATTACTAGACGACGCTTACCTTTCGTTTCTTTACCAAACGACACAGTACCTGTGTGCTCAGCAAGAATCGCAGGCTCTTTAGGCTTACGAGCTTCAAACAAGTCAGCAACGCGTGGTAGACCACCGGTGATATCTTTGTTTCCGCCAGATTTCTGAGGGATACGTGCAAGAGTGTCACCAACGCCTACTTCAGCGCCATCTTCGATGTTTACAATCGCTTTACCAGGTAGGAAGTACTGAGCTGGCATATCAGTGCCAGGAATCATTACATCGTTACCTTTCGCATCAACAAGTTTGATAGCTGGACGCATGTCTTTACCAGCAGCAGGACGTGCTGCAGGGTCAGTTACTTCGCTTGAAGATAGACCTGTAAGGTCATCTGTTTGACGAGAAACTGTTACGCCATCAATCATGTCAACGTACTGGATGCTACCTGCCACTTCAGTGATGATTGGCAGTGTGTGAGCTTCCCAGTTTGCGATTACATAACCAGAATCTAGCTTCGCTGATTCAAGATCGCTTTCTTTAATGTTAAGAATCGTACCGTATGGAAGTTTGTGCTTCTCTTTCGTACGACCTAACTCATCAACGATGGTTAGTTCAGACGCACGAGAAGTAATCACTAGCTTACCTTCTTTGTTCACAACGTACTTAGCGTTGTGAAGGAAAGGTGTACCGTCATTCTTAGTCTGGATGCTGTTTTCAGCAGCCGCTGTCGATGCCGCACCACCGATGTGGAACGTACGCATGGTAAGCTGTGTACCTGGTTCACCGATAGACTGAGCAGCAATAACACCTACTGCTTCACCTTGGTTCACTAGGTGGCCACGTGCTAGGTCACGACCGTAACACAGTGCACAACAACCGAAGTCTGCATCACAGGTAACTACTGAGCGCACTTTCATGCTGTCTACAGAGTTTTCTTCCATGATCTGACACCACTTCTCATCAATTAGAGTATTACGTGGGATCAGTACTTCTTCAGTACCAGGCTTAATAACATCTTCAGCTACAACACGACCTAGAGCTAGCTCAGAAAGTGCAACTTTAACGTCACCACCTTCGATATGAGGCATCATTTCAACGCCTTCATGAGTGCCACAGTCATGCTCGTGAACTACAACGTCCTGTGCAACGTCTACTAGACGACGCGTTAGGTAACCGGAGTTCGCTGTTTTCAGTGCTGTATCCGCAAGACCCTTACGAGCACCGTGCGTTGAGATAAAGTACTGAAGTACGTTTAGACCTTCTTTAAAGTTTGCTGTGATTGGCGTCTCGATGATTGAACCATCTGGACGAGCCATCAGACCACGCATACCAGCAAGCTGACGAATCTGCGCAGCAGAACCACGAGCACCGGAGTCGGCCATCATGTAGATGCTGTTGAACGACTCTTGTTGTTCTTCTTCACCGTCACGGTTGATCACAGTTTCAGAAGATAGGTTATCCATCATCGCTTTCGCAACGCGGTCGTTCGTAGACGCCCAAATATCGATAACTTTGTTGTAACGCTCACCCGCAGTTACCAGACCTGATTGGTACTGGTCTTGGATTTCACGTACTTCTTCTTCAGCTGATTCAATCTCATCGTACTTAGCTTGAGGAACAACCATATCGTCGATACCAACAGATACACCAGATAGTGCCGCGTAAGCAAAACCTGTGTACATGATTTGGTCAGCGAAGATAACAGTGTCTTTAAGACCAAGCTTACGGTAAGCCTCATCTAGAAGCTTAGAAATCTGCTTCTTGCCTAGCTTTTGGTTTACTAGATCAAACGGTAGACCCGTTGGAACGATCTGCCAAAGCATTGCACGACCGACAGTAGTATCTACCATCTTAGTTTCTGTCGTGCTATTACCGTCTTCATCTTTGATGGTTTCAGTAATACGAACTTTTACACGTGCGTGAAGTTCAGCGCTCTTAGTGCGGTATGCCTTCTCAGCCTCTTCTGGGCCAGCAAGGTACATGCCTTCACCTTTCACGTTGATCTTGTCACGAGTCATGTAGTAAAGACCCAATACAACGTCCTGAGAAGGTACGATGATAGGATCACCTGACGCTGGCGACAGAATGTTGTTTGTCGACATCATCAGTGTACGTGCTTCAAGCTGAGCTTCCAGAGTTAGAGGTACGTGTACCGCCATCTGGTCACCATCGAAGTCGGCGTTGTACGCAGCACACACAAGTGGGTGTAGCTGGATCGCTTTACCTTCGATTAGTACTGGTTCGAACGCCTGGATACCTAGACGGTGAAGTGTAGGTGCACGGTTCAATAGTACTGGGTGTTCGCGAATAACTTCGTCTAGGATATCCCAAACGACTGCTTCTTCACGCTCTACCATCTTCTTAGCTGCTTTGATCGTTGTCGCTAGACCACGAAGCTCAAGCTTGCTGTAAATGAATGGCTTAAATAGCTCAAGTGCCATCTTCTTAGGAAGACCACACTGGTGCAGACGAAGGTATGGACCTACTGTGATTACAGAACGGCCAGAGTAGTCTACACGCTTACCAAGAAGGTTCTGACGGAAACGACCTTGTTTACCCTTGATCATATCAGCAAGAGATTTCAGAGGACGCTTGTTAGAACCTGTGATAGCACGACCGCGACGACCGTTATCTAGAAGCGCATCAACAGACTCTTGCAGCATACGTTTTTCGTTACGTACGATGATGTCCGGAGCAGATAGCTCTAGTAGACGCTTCAAACGGTTGTTACGGTTGATAACACGACGGTATAGGTCGTTCAGATCTGAAGTCGCAAAGCGACCGCCATCTAGTGGTACTAGAGGACGTAGATCTGGCGGAAGTACTGGAAGTACAGTCAGAATCATCCACTCAGGGTTGTTACCTGATGCTACGAATGCTTCAACCAACTTCAAGCGCTTAGTAACTTTCTTACGCTTAGTTTCAGAGTTAGTCGTTTCTAACTCTTCGCGCATTAGTTCAGCTTCTTGCACAAGATCCATGGTAGAAAGCAGATCTTTGATCGCTTCTGCACCCATCTTCGCAGTGAACTCGTCACCCCACTCTTCTAGTTTGTCCAGATACTCTTCTTCAGTAAGCATCTGACCTTTTTCTAGATCAGTCATACCCGCTTCTGTTACTACGTACATTTCGAAGTAAAGAACGCGTTCGATATCACGCAGTGGGATATCCATTAGTAGACCGATACGAGACGGTAGTGATTTTAGGAACCAAATGTGCGCTACAGGCGACGCTAGCTCGATGTGGCCCATGCGGTCACGACGAACTTTAGTTTGTGTAACTTCTACGCCACACTTCTCACAGATAACTCCGCGGTGCTTCAGACGCTTGTATTTGCCACATAGACATTCGTAATCTTTAACTGGGCCAAAGATACGTGCACAGAACAGACCATCGCGCTCAGGTTTGAACGTACGATAGTTGATTGTCTCAGGCTTTTTAACTTCACCAAAAGACCATGAACGAATCATGTCTGGTGAAGATAGACCGATTTTGATTGCATCAAATTCTTCAGTCTTATGCTGTGCTTTTAGAAAGTTTAATAAGTCTTTCACGATCAGCTCCTGTAAGGAGTTAAAAGGGGCTCACCTACCGGTGAGCACCTTCTTACCAATAACCACTTTTCTTTAAAAGAAAGGGATTACTCTTCGTCTTCTAGCTCGATGTTAATACCTAGCGAGCGAATCTCTTTCAACAATACGTTGAACGATTCAGGCATGCCTGGTTCCATCGCGTGGTTGCCATCTACGATGTTCTTATACATCTTAGTACGGCCATTCACGTCATCCGACTTAACGGTTAGCATTTCTTGAAGGGTGTAAGCAGCACCGTATGCTTCTAGTGCCCATACTTCCATCTCACCGAAACGCTGACCACCGAACTGAGCTTTACCACCAAGTGGCTGCTGAGTTACTAGGCTGTACGAACCAGTCGAACGTGCGTGCATCTTGTCATCAACAAGGTGGTTCAGTTTCAGCATGTACATGTAACCTACAGTTACAGGACGCTCAAACGAATCACCAGTACGACCATCAAACAGAGTTAGCTGACCAGATTCTGGTAGGTCACCCAGTTTAAGTAGATCTTTGATGTTTCTCTCAGATGCACCGTCAAATACTGGAGTCGCGATTGGTAGACCGCCACGTAGGTTCTTGATAAGCGTACGAACTTGATCGTCCGACAGCTCAGCAATATCTACTTCTTGACGAGAGTCACCTAGATCATAAACCTTCTGTAAGAACTCACGGAACTTAGCAAGCTCCTGTTGTTCCTTAACCATTTGGTTGATCTTGTCGCCGATACCTTTAGCAGCTAGACCCAAGTGTACTTCTAGGATCTGACCGATGTTCATACGCGAAGGTACACCCAGTGGGTTAAGAACGATATCGACCGGTTGACCTTTCTCATCGTAAGGCATGTCTTCAACAGGGTTAATCTTAGAGATAACACCCTTGTTACCGTGACGACCCGCCATTTTATCACCAGGCTGGATGCGACGTTTAACCGCTAGGTAAACCTTAACAATCTTAAGAACGCCAGGTGCTAGGTCATCGCCTTGAGTGATCTTACGACGCTTAGTTTCGAACTTCTTATCGAAGTCAGCTTTAAGCTCGTCGTTCTGCTCTGCAAGTTGCTCAAGTTGAGATTGCAGTGCGTCATCTTCAAGAGTCTGCTCTAACCACTGTTTGCGGTTAATGCTGTCAAGTTTCGCTTCCGAGTAACCACCAGCGATCAATACAGCGCGAACACGGTTAAGAAGGCCACCCTCAAGAATCTGGAATTCTTCAGTTAGGTCTTTCTTCGCTTCTTTCAGCTGCATTTGCTCAATTTCTAGAGCACGCTTGTCTTTCTCTACGCCATCGCGAGTGAAGACTTGAACGTCAATGATGGTACCTGAAACAGAGTTAGGTACACGCAGTGAAGTATCTTTAACATCAGATGCTTTTTCACCGAAGATTGCACGTAGTAGTTTCTCTTCAGGAGTTAGCTGAGTTTCGCCTTTCGGAGTTACCTTACCAACTAGGATGTCGCCACCCTTAACTTCAGCACCAATGTAAACGATACCTGACTCATCTAGTTTAGATAGAGCAGCTTCACCTACGTTTGGAATATCAGCAGTGATCTCTTCAGAGCCAAGCTTAGTATCTCGAGCCACACAAGATAGTTCTTGGATGTGGATAGTAGTAAAGCGATCTTCTTGTACTACACGCTCAGAAACTAGGATTGAATCCTCAAAGTTGTAACCGTTCCAAGGCATAAATGCGATACGCATGTTCTGACCAAGAGCCAGTTCACCAAGGTCGGTAGAAGGACCATCTGCTAGAACGTCACCTTTTGCTACTGGTTCGCCAGGTAGCACGGTAGGACGTTGGTTAATACAAGTGTTCTGGTTAGAACGCGTGTATTTAGTTAGGTTGTAAATGTCGATACCGGCTTCGCCTGGTACCAATTCATTTTCGTTAACCTTAACTACGATGCGAGATGCGTCTACAGACTGAACCGAACCGCCGCGCTTAGCTACCGCTGTAACACCAGAGTCAACCGCAATGTTGCGCTCAACACCAGTACCTACAAGTGGCTTATCAGCACGTAGAGTTGGAACTGCCTGACGTTGCATGTTTGCACCCATCAATGCACGGTTTGCATCATCGTGCTCTAGGAATGGGATCAAAGATGCAGCGATAGATACTACCTGGTTCGTAGCAACATCCATATAGCTCACGTTTTCACGTGGGTGCAGACCTGATTCACCCTTCAAGCGGGCTGTGATCAGTTCTTCTGTAAAGGTGTTGTCTTCAGACAGTACGGTGTTCGCCTGAGCGATAACGTATTGACCTTCTTCGATAGCAGATAGGTAATCAACTTCTTCGGTTACTACACCATCAACAACGCGACGGTATGGGGTTTCTAGGAAACCATACTCATTACAACGTGCGTAAGCAGATAGTGAGTTAATTAGACCGATGTTTGGACCTTCAGGAGTTTCGATCGGACATAGACGACCGTAGTGCGTAACGTGAACGTCACGAACCTCAAAGCCAGCACGCTCACGAGTTAGACCACCAGGACCTAACGCAGAGATACGACGCTTGTGAGTAACTTCTGAAAGCGGGTTGTTCTGATCCATAAACTGAGACAACTGAGAAGAGCCAAAGAACTCTTTCACTGCCGCAGAAATTGGCTTAGCGTTGATCAGATCTTGAGGCATGATTGCATCAAGGTCACCAAGGCTCAAACGCTCTTTAACAGCACGCTCAACACGAACTAGACCTACACGGAATTGGTTTTCAGCCATTTCGCCCACAGAGCGAATACGACGGTTACCAAGGTGATCGATATCATCCACTTCACCTTTACCATTACGGATAGAGATAAGCTTCTTCATCACTTCGATGATATCAGTTTCGTCTAGGATGCCTTGCTCACCAGCGTCTTCACGCATGATAGAGCTGTTGAACTTCATACGGCCTACAGTTGATAGGTCGTAGCGCTCTTCAGAGAAGAACAAGCTTTGGAACAGAGCTTCAGCAGCTTCTTTCGTTGGCGGCTCGCCAGGACGCATCATGCGGTAGATTTCTACCAATGCAGAGATACGGTCTGTAGTGCTGTCGTTGCGAACTGTGTCTGACATGAATGGACCATGATCTAGGTCATTCGTGAACAGAACTTCAAGCTTAGTGTGACCTGCTTGCGCAAGGTTCGCTAGGCTCTCTAGGCTGAACTCTTGGTTCGCGCCCACAACGATTTCGCCAGTGCTCTCGTCAATGTAATCTTTTGAAGCCACTTTGCCTACGATGTAGTCAACCGGTACTTCAATGAACTCAACGCCATCTTTTTCAAGAGAGCGGATATGACGAGCTGTAACACGACGGCCAGCTTCAACGTAAGTTTTGCCGTTTGCTTCAACATCAAATGAAGCAGTTTCGCCACGCAGACGCTCAGGAACCAACTCCATCATTAGAGTTTGGTTTTGAACTTCAAAGCGTACTTTTTCGAAGAACAGATCTAGGATCTCTTCTGTCGTTTTACCCAATGCACGTAGGATAATAGACGCTGGAAGCTTACGACGGCGGTCGATACGAACGAACAGGCTATCCTTTGGATCGAACTCAAAGTCTAACCATGAGCCACGGTAAGGAATAACACGTGCGTTATATAAAACTTTACCAGAAGAGTGAGTCTTACCCTTATCGCTGTCGAAGAATACACCTGGGCTTCTGTGCAGCTGGGATACGATAACCCTCTCGGTACCATTGATCACGAAGGTACCATTGTCTGTCATGAGTGGAATTTCACCCATGTAGACTTCTTGTTCTTTAATATCTTTTACAGTACCAGCTGGTGCATCTTTGTCGAATACGACTAGACGCAGCTTAACGCGCAGCGGTTTTGAATAAGTGATACCTCGAATTTGACATTCTTTAACATCAAATACTGGTTCACCAAGACGGTAGCTAACGTATTGCAGCTCAGAATTGCCGTTGTAGCTCTGAATTGGAAAAACAGAACGAAAAGCAGCTTCTAGACCGTATTGTCCTTCAGGATCCTGCTCGATAAATTTATCGAAAGAATCAAGCTGGATCGATAGCAGGTACGGGACGTCCAAAACTTGTGGACGAGTACCAAAATCCTTACGGATGCGCTTTTTCTCGGTATAAGAGTAAACCATGGGGTTCCTCAGCTCGCTGATAAGTGACCCAACTGTCTAATATTCGCTCAAAAATAAAAGACAGAGACTAACAACTGTTTAATATACAAACACTTCGATAAATAATCGAAGTGTTATGCGCGGATACAGGTGGCTAAACAGAGAAAAACACCCGTGCCCTACAGCGCAAAAAGGCCGGTGGTTAATAAACCACCAGCCATTAGCCATTCGGCTAAGAAACTAAGTAATAATTACTTAACTTCAACAGAAGCACCAGCTTCTTCTAGAGTAGCTTTAAGAGCTTCTGCTTCTTCTTTAGAAACAGCTTCTTTAAGCGGTGCTGGAGCACCATCAACTAGAGCTTTAGCTTCTTTAAGGCCTAGACCTGTAGCGCCACGTACTGCTTTGATAACTTGTACTTTGTTACCGCCGATAGCAGTAAGAACTACGTCAAATTCAGTTTGCTCTTCAGCAGCGTCGCCGCCAGCTGCGCCGCCAGCAACTACTGCAGCTGCAGCAGATACGCCGAATTTTTCTTCCATAGCTTCGATAAGCTCAACAACTTGCATTACAGACATTTCTGCAACTGCGTCTAGGATTTGCTCGTTAGTAATAGACATAACAATTCTCTTTTAAGTCAACAATAAGTTTATTTTGCAACCAGTAAAAAGCAAGGCTTAAGCCGCTGCTTCTTCTTTTTGATCGCGTAGTGCAGCGATAGTACGTACCAGCTTGCCTGCAGAAGCTTCTTTCATGCACATCATTAGGCGTGCGATAGCTTCGTCGTAAGTTGGTAGTGTCGCTAATACATCTGCGTCAGTAACCGCGCCTTCAAATGCAGCAGCTTTGATCTCGAAATCTTTGTTCTCTTTAGCGAAGTCTTTGAAAAGACGCGCTGCAGCACCTGGGTGCTCGTTAGAGAATGCAACTAGAGTAGGACCAGTGAAAGTGTCAGTTAGACACTCGTACTCAGTACCTTCCATTGCACGGCGTGCTAGTGTGTTACGCACAACTCTCATGTAAACACCCGCTTCACGAGCTTGTTTACGTAGAGAAGTCATTGCGCCAACAGGAACGCCACGAGAATCAGCTACAACTGCAGAAAGTGCACCACTGGCAGCTTCGTTGACTTCAGCAACAATTGCTTTTTTGTCTTGAAGGTTTAAAGCCATTTTGGATTTACTCCTGGTTGTCGTTACACCACTCACCAAAATTGGTGAGAGTAAAAACAGTGCAGTCCCAGAAGAAAGGCAATCTTTTTCAAGCTTGGCTTTCTGTCAGTTCGGGCACCATCTACGTAGGTATACTATTAAGCTACATCGTTAAAAATAACTTGTAACACCTACGGTCTTGGACGGAGACTCACTCTTACATCGAGATGTTTGAGTCAGCCCCAACCACAAATATTAGGCGCGAGATTATACACTAATTTCGCGCCTACGCAAGATTATGCTTGCGTGTTCAGGCTAGCCTGATCAACAGCAACACCAGCACCCATAGTAGTAGAGATGCTAATCTTCTGCAGGAATGTACCTTTAGCAGAAGACGGCTTAGCTTTCTTAAGAGCAATTAGTAGTGCTTCTAAGTTCTCTTGAATCTGTGCAGTTTCAAAAGATGCTTTACCGATAGTAGTGTGAATGATGCCATTTTTGTCGTTACGGTAACGAACCTGACCAGCTTTAGCGTTCTTAACCGCTTGAGCAACGTTAGGAGTTACAGTACCAACTTTAGGGTTTGGCATAAGGCCACGTGGACCTAGGATAGTACCAAGTTGACCAACTACGCGCATTGCATCCGGAGAAGCAACAACTACGTCGAAGTCCATTACACCCTTCTTAACTTGCTCAGCTAGGTCTTCCATACCAACGATGTCAGCACCAGCTTCTTTCGCAGCTTCTGCGTTTGCACCTTGGGTGAACACAGCAACACGAATGTCACGACCAGTACCGTGAGGTAGTACAGTTGCACCACGTACGTTTTGGTCTGATTTACGAGCATCAATGCCAAGGTTAACAGCAACGTCAACACTTTCATTGAATTTAGCAGTCGCTAGTTCTTTAAGAAGAGCAACTGCTTCGTTGATTTCGTACTCTTTAGTAACATCAACTTTGTCGCGAATAACGCGCATACGCTTAGTAAGTTTTGCCATCTTATTAACCCTCTACCACTAGGCCCATTGAACGAGCAGTACCCGCGATAGTGCGTTTCATCGCTTCGATGTCAGCGCCAGTCATGTCTGCAGCTTTAGTTTCTGCGATCTCTTGAATTTGAGCGTCGGTAACAGTACCCACTTTCTCAGTATTCGGACGACCAGAACCAGACTTAATGCCAGCTGCTTTAAGCAGAAGAACTGCTGCAGGTGGAGTCTTAGTTTCGAACGTGAAAGAACGGTCGTTGTATACAGAGATAACAACTGGGATTGGTAGACCTTTTTCAACAGATTCTGTTTTTGCGTTGAACGCTTTACAGAATTCCATGATGTTCACGCCGTGTTGACCTAGTGCAGGACCAACCGGTGGCGACGGGTTTGCCATACCTGCTGCAACTTGCAGTTTGATATAAGCTTCAACTTTCTTAGCCATGATATTTCCTAATTTTGGGTAGTAACGCTGCCTTACGGCCAGCTCCCCGTTGTTTTAAAAACGCTTTACTTCACATAAGGAAGTAAAGAGGCGCGAATTATAGATACAATTCGCGCCTCAAACAAGCCCTAAAGCCTATTTTTTAGTCAACTTTTTCAACTTGACCAAATTCGAGTTCTACCGGTGTTGCACGACCGAAGATCGATACAGACACTTTAAGACGGCTCTTCTCATAATCCACTTCTTCAACTGTACCGTTGAAGTCAGCAAATGGACCATCGCATACACGAACAATCTCACCCGCTTCGTACATTGTACGAGGGCGAGGAGCTTCACTTGCCTTCTCAAGACGATTTAAGATAGCGTCAGCTTCTTTGTCCGTGATAGGTGCAGGTTTATCTGAAGTTCCACCAATAAAGCCCATAACGCGTGGAACGCTACGTACTAGGTGCCATGATTCATCGTTCATAATCATTTGAACAAGTACATAACCTGGGAAGAATTTACGTTCACTCTTACGACGCTGACCAGCGCGCATTTCGACAACTTCTTCAGTTGGAACCAATACTTCGCCAAACAGTTCTTCCATATCATGCATTCTGATATATTCACGAAGAGAGTTTGCTACGCGACCTTCAAAACCAGAAAAGGCTTGAACCACGTACCAACGTTTCTTTGGAGCTTCACTCATGAATTAAAACCCTCACACCCCAGTCGCTAGAGCAACAAGACGAACCATAATTCCGTCAATGCCCCAAAGCGCTAGAGCCATAACAATACTTACAGCCAATACGATCAATGTAGTTTGCAGAGTTTCTTGGCGCGTTGGCCAAACAACCTTGCGAATCTCCATACGAGATTCACGTGCAAATACGATCGCAGCTTTACCTTTAGTAGTCGTAGCGGCTACACCTAGAGCGATTGCAATTAATACAACCACACCAGCAGCGCGAGCTACTACTGACATTTCACCATACAGGTAATTTCCCACAACAGCAGCGGCTAGCAGAGCAAAAGCGACAATCCACTTGAAGATGTCTGCTGCACTTGAGCTATCAGGAGTTTCTGCATTTGCTTTCATAAAACTAACCTGTGACAAGTCTTACTATAGACGACAATAACCCCGCTGTTGCAGGGCCTATTCATTAGTGTTGAAAATCAACACCTTCTTTCCGAACTTTCTTTCTAATACAGGCTATAAAACCCACAATAGAAATGAAAATTCTCAAAATTCTTTGCTTGTTAGACGATAAAAAGACCATTTTATCTTCTAATCATAAACAGTAGCGCAGAAAAAGGGCATCAAATGATGCCCTTTTGTTTAGATTTCGTCAATTATTAATCGAAAATCTTAGCAACAACACCAGCACCAACGGTACGGCCACCTTCGCGGATTGCGAAACGTAGACCTTCATCCATTGCGATTGGAGCGATTAGCTCAACAGTCATTTGGATGTTGTCGCCTGGCATTACCATCTCTACGCCTTCAGGTAGAGTGATGTCGCCTGTTACGTCAGTTGTACGGAAGTAGAACTGTGGACGGTAACCTTTGAAGAAAGGAGTGTGACGGCCGCCTTCATCTTTAGAAAGAACGTACACTTCTGACTCAAACTTAGTGTGTGGGTTGATAGAACCTTTAGCAGCAAGTACTTGGCCACGTTCAACGTCATCACGCTTAGTACCACGTAGTAGTGCACCAACGTTCTCACCTGCACGACCTTCGTCAAGCAGCTTACGGAACATTTCAACACCAGTACAAGTAGTAAGAGTAGTCTCTTTGATACCAACGATTTCTACTTCGTCACCTACACGTAGGATACCGCGCTCGATACGACCAGTAACAACAGTACCACGACCTTGAATTGAGAATACATCTTCAATAGGAAGTAGGAACGGTTGGTCAACAGCACGCTCTGGAAGTGGAATGTAAGAATCTAGTGCTTCTGCAAGCTCAACGATTTTGTCTTCCCACTGCTTTTCGCCGTTTAGAGCGCCAAGTGCAGAACCTTGGATTACTGGTAGATCATCACCTGGGTAATCGTACTCAGAAAGAAGTTCACGAACTTCCATTTCTACTAACTCAAGTAGTTCTTCATCATCAACCATGTCACATTTGTTCATGAATACGATGATGTAAGGGATACCAACCTGACGACCAAGTAGGATGTGCTCACGAGTTTGAGGCATAGGGCCATCAGTCGCAGCAACAACTAGGATACCGCCGTCCATTTGAGCAGCACCAGTGATCATGTTTTTAACATAATCGGCGTGTCCAGGACAATCTACGTGTGCGTAGTGACGTTCAGGAGTATCGTACTCAACGTGAGAAGTAGCGATTGTGATACCGCGCTCACGCTCTTCAGGAGCATTATCGATAGATGCGAAATCTTTAGCTTCACCACCGTATACTTTTGAAAGAGTAGTACAGATAGCTGCAGTTAGAGTTGTTTTACCGTGGTCAACGTGGCCGATAGTACCAACGTTTACGTGCGGTTTCGTACGTTCAAATTTTTCTTTAGACACGAGCGTGTTCCTCTAGGTACGGTTTATAAAGTGGCTTTGTAGACCACGCAACCAAATAAATTGGATGTAAAGTATATATCAAAAGGAAATATTTGCTTGAGAGCTGGTGCTGATAGGCGGATTTGAACCGCCGACCTCACCCTTACCAAGGGTGCGCTCTACCAACTGAGCTATATCAGCACACGATAGGTTGGAGCGGGCAGCGGGAATCGAACCCGCATCATCAGCTTGGAAGGCTGAGGTAATAGCCATTATACGATGCCCGCAACACGTAACTCTTCGAGCTATTTCCTTAAGAAACTGGTGGTGGGAGATGGATTCGAACCATCGAAGGCAGTGCCGTCAGATTTACAGTCTGATCCCTTTGGCCACTCGGGAACCCCACCAAATTGTGCTTTCATAAAGAAAGTGGTGCCGACTACCGGAATCGAACTGGTGACCTACTGATTACAAGTCAGTTGCTCTACCTACTGAGCTAAGTCGGCACATAAGTGGAGCGCATTCTATTGGATGATTTCGAACCTTGCAATAAGAAAATGCAAAAAATCATCAGTTTTTACGTTTACATTGAGCCACGGCTAATTTTTCAGCAGATGCAAGGAAAATCACCACAGCTTTGCCGTCGCACAATTGAAATATTTATCCCTTCATGTATGTTGAGGCGATGAAGAAAAGGAAGGCTCAAATCAATGAATCCACACATAAATTTCAACCGACACGAATGGGCAGAGCTAAGAGCATCTGTACCTATGGTGTTATCTGATTCGGACATTGTAGAGCTACGTGGTATCAATGAAAAATTGGATACTCGCGAAGTAGAAGAAATATACCTTCCCCTATCTCGACTTCTAAACCTGCATGCAGGCTCCCAGCAACGTCGTCAGCGTGTCTTAGACACTTTCTTGAATAAAGAGGACGGTCACAGCCCTTTCATTGTAGGAATCGCTGGTAGCGTCGCTGTAGGCAAGAGTACAACGGCTCGTGTAATGCAAGCTTTGCTCTCTCGCTGGGGAGATCACCCTAAGGTTGCTCTGATCACTACGGACGGCTTTCTCTACCCTAACGAAGTGTTAGAAGAAAGAGGGATCATGCACCGCAAGGGCTTCCCTGAGTCTTACGATATTCAAAAGCTCGTTGATTTCGTTTCGGATGTTAAGGCCGGCAAAGAAAAGGTAGAAGCTCCAATTTATTCTCACCTTACCTACAACATCACTGATGAGGTAGAAGTGGTTGATAGGCCGGATATTTTAATCTTAGAAGGGCTGAACGTACTTCAATCTGGAATGGACTATCCGGAGCAGCCGCATCGCGTATTCGTTTCTGACTTCCTTGATTTTTCCATTTATGTGGACGCCGATAGCACCTTGATTCAGCAGTGGTATGTAGAGCGTTTTTTAAAGTTTCGTTCTGGGGCATTCAAAAAGCCCAACTCATATTTTGGTCACTACACTAAATTGAGCGAAGAACAGGCCGTCGCTAAAGCCTGTTCCATATGGGCAGATATTAACGGAAAAAATCTAGTGTCCAATATACTGCCAACAAAAATTAGAGCGAACCTTATCCTAAGGAAAGGAATTGATCATAAAGTTGACCAAATCCTACTAAGAAGCTGATCTAACGGATATTTCTCCACCGATAAACGATTCAATCTGGTTACCAGTATCGAGTAGTAAGGCACCTTGTTGATCGATGCCTTTGCATATGCCGGTAACTTCTCGGTTACCCATAATCAGTTTAATCGGTTGCTCCAAAAAGTTATCGTACTGGTTCCATTGCTCTAGAAATGGCTTCAGCCCCTGATGCTCATAGATGTTGATCGCATCATGCAATTTCCTTGTCATCGCAATCACAATCTCATTTCGAGAGATGCCCTGATCGCCTGATATCTCTTTTAGGCTCGTCCAAGGCTGTCCAATTCCTTGTACATGCTCTGGCATTGATACATTGAGCCCAATACCTATCACTAAATTAGCAGCATCACCCGCCTGCCCTGACAACTCAACCAATATGCCGGCAAGCTTCTTATTGTCAAAATACACGTCGTTTGGCCATTTAAGCTTAAGACCTTGTATGCCTAACTCTTCAAGGGCATCGACAAGAGCGAGACCAATGACCAAGCTTATCCCCATAGCCGCAGGAAGACCCGCTTCAAGGCGCCAATACATCGAGTAGTAAATATTTGAACCAAACGGAGAGACCCACTCGCGTCCACGACGCCCCCGCCCTTGGGTTTGATATTCGGCGACGCAGACACTGCCAGATTGAAGCTCTTTTTGCCCCAACATATGTTGATTTGTCGAATCAATAACAGGAATGACTTCTATAGGTAGTCCTAGCTCTTTAACCAGCAACTGGTCATCTAATAGATCCAGAGGTTGCTCTAGCCTATATCCCTTTCCCTTGACACTATAGATATCAATACCAAGCTCTTGAATGGATTTAATGTGTCTCGCAATAGCCGCTCTAGAGACGCCAAAATGCTCGCCCAATTGCTCGCCTGAACAAAAATCGCCTTTGCTAAGCTCCTGAATTAATTTAAGTTTGAAGCTAAAGTCTTTCATTGTCTTTACCTTCAAAAATAGCGTCGAGGTTGGTTTCTTGCGTTCGCCCCATGAAACGGACTTCATGCTCCAAGGCAATTTGATACTTCTGCCATACTGTTTGCTTCACATGCCAAGCGACAGACAACACATCATCAGCCGTCGCATCATTGAAATTAACGATGACCAAGGCCTGCTGATCGTGAACTCGAGCACCTCCATGGGAGTACCCCTTGAGGTTGGCGTTATCTATAAGCCAACCGGCGGCAACCTTAATGCCATCTCCCGCAGGGTAACCAACGATGCTTGGATAGTGCAGTTTTAGCTCATCAAATTGAGTACTAGAGATAACTGGATTTTTGAAGAAACTGCCTGCATTACCCATGACTCTTGGGTCTGGAAGTTTTGACTGGCGAACCTGACAAACTGCATCAAAGATCTTTTGCGCGGTTGGTTCACCTTCAATTAACTGTTGCAGTGCGCCATAGGCAGTTCTAGGGCTCCAGTTTTTTGATAACTTAAAACCAACCTTAGTAATCAGTGCCTTACCAGATAACTGTTGTTTAAATATGGAGTCGCGATAGCCAAACTGGCATTGCTCCGAAGCCAGTCTTTTCACTGTGAATGACTGCAAGTCTAAATACTCTACAAAGTCACATACGTCTTTCAGTTCTAAGCCATAAGCTCCGATATTTTGGATAGGCGCCGTACCTGCACAGCCTGGAATCAAGGCCAAGTTTTCCAAGCCCGGCATTCCCTTTTCGACGGTCCATTGAACAAGCTCAGGCCAATCTTCTCCGGCCGCAACCTCAAGATAATAGAAGCTTTCATCTTCCGTAACGTGTTTACCCTTCAATCGATTCAGTACTGCTACTCCGGCAAAGTAATCAGTAAAGAGCATGTTACTCCCCGTGCCTAAAGGGAGCTTAGGCAGATCTTTCCAATCCGGATTACGATAGATCTCAATAAGATCGTTTACTGAACGTGCTTCTACAAGAAAGTCGCAGTCTGTTTGAATTGAAAATGTATGGTAGGGAGAGAGTTCCGCTTGAGGGGTAATATGCATCATAGAATTAATTGTTCCATTCCCTTGTCGGGATTCCAAAGGGTAGTATTTTCAACTTTCCCTTATAATACTGGAACAAACTCAATTCCGCAGTTAATTAATGAACAGTCTGATTATCAAAGATCTGGAGCCATTGCGTTTGCCGCTCCTAAAGAAGTTATACAAGTCTCACTACCCTTCTACCAAGATAAAGGCAGGAGAGAAGATCATTGTCGCCGAGCAAAACTCAAAAATTGTAGGTGTTGTACGGTACCGTGAGGTTGATAAATGGCAGTTGCTAACCGGTATGCTGGTTGTTCCAGAAGTGCGGAATCAAGGCATTGCCTCACAGCTTTTGCGCTTTAGCCAGAAAGACATTCTGCATGACCAGGTTTTCTGTTTTGCTTATGAACACCTAGAGGAACTGTACAGCGCTCACGGATTTACAACTATTCGAGTTGAACAGCTCCCTTCTGCCTTAGCCAAGCTATATTTGCGCTACACTCAGACGGGAAAGCCACTAATTATCATGAAATATCACAGTTAACTAATTTCAAGATAATTGTTTACCAATTCATCTAGGCACTAAAGCTGCAAATTTGGTAAAATAACAGGCTAAATCAGCCCTTTACAGGACTCAATATTCATAATGGTTTTAGCTAAGAATGTCATCGATGGACTAGAAGCAGTTCCCGTTGATCCAAAAGACTTTAGAACACTTTATTCGGCTAAAGAGTTCAAAGCTCAGCTATTAGAGCTTATCAAAACAGCCAAGAAGCGTATCTACATTGCCGCCTTGTATCTTGAGGACGACGAAGCAGGACGAGAGGTCTTTGGTGAGATCTACAAGGCAAAACAAGCTAATCCAGGATTAGATGTTCAGATCTGTGTAGATTGGCATAGAGCTCAACGCGGGCTGATAGGTGCTGAGTCATCTGATGGCAATGCTGCAATGTACACGAAGATGGCTGAATCTCACAAACACACAGTCCCCGTTTATGGTGTACCTGTTCGTGGTAAAGAAGTGTTCGGTGTACTGCACCTTAAAGGCTTTATCTTTGATGATACAGTTCTTTATAGTGGCGCAAGTATTAACAATATCTATCTGCACCAGCAAGAAAAGTATCGCTTTGATCGATACCACTTAATCAATAGCCCAGCAATTGCCGATGCTATGGCTAATTACATTATGGACGCACTCATTAAAAACCCTGCAGTGAACACACTGACAGAAAAAGAGCGTCCAGCAACCAAGTCATTGAAAGGTGCAATTCGTCAATTGCGAGCAAGTCTTGCAGTCACCAACTACCGCTTTGATTGTGCAGATGTTACCGAAGACAAAATCGCGATTACCCCGATTGTTGGTGTAGGTAAGCGTAGAAATCTTCTAAACATGGCGATCGTTCAATTACTACGTGATGCCAAAGATGAAATTACCATATGTACGCCTTACTTTAACTTCCCTAAAAGTGTCGCTAAGGAGCTAAAGAAAGCCCTTCGACGCGGCGTTAAAGTAACGGTTGTAGTGGGTGACAAAACTGCCAACGACTTCTTCATAGATCCCGAAGAAGAGTTTAAAACCGTTGGTGGATTACCTTATCTGTATGAGATGAATCTACGCCGTTTCTTGAAAGCGAATGAGGCGAATATTGCGTGTCGCAAGTTGGACATCCTTCTTTGGAAGCACGATGCCAATAGTTACCACTTGAAGGGGTTATGGGTCGATAAGCAAAACATGCTGCTCACCGGCAACAACCTAAACCCTAGAGCATGGAAACTGGACTTGGAAAACGCCTTATTGATCAGAGATCCACAAGGTTATTTAAAGTCGCAATTTGAGCAAGAGTTTGAAAATATCATCGAGAATACTCAGCGTATTGGAAGCTACAAACATATTGAAAAGATTGAACATTATCCTGAAGCCGTGCAGAAACTACTGCGTAAAATAACGCGCGTACAGGCTGATAGAGTCCTCAAGCAGTTGCTTTAGTACTGATGTGGCAGATATGTAGAATAAGAGGCTCCTATGGAAACATAGGGGCCTTTTTATTTGGTTCTAGGTTCTAGGTTCTAGGTTCTAGGTTCTAGGTTCTAGGTTCTAGGTTCTAGGTTCTAGGTTCTAGGTTCTAGGTTCTAGGTTCTAGGTTCTAGGTTCTAGGTTCTAGGTTCTAGCAGGTAGGAATAACGTACAGATATTTTTAAGCTAGTAAAAACAAAAAGGCCTTAGCATTTCTGCTAAGGCCTTCTATATGGCAGGGGTGGAGAGATTCGAACTCCCAACACGCGGATTTGGAATCCGCTGCTCTGCCAATTGGAGCTACACCCCTAAAATTTTTCGGTTTCTTAAATCTGAAAAAACCTCGCATAAAGCGAGGTCTTCAGAATAAGTGGCGGAGTGGACGGGACTCGAACCCGCGACCCCCGGCGTGACAGGCCGGTATTCTAACCAACTGAACTACCACTCCGCACCAATTTGTTATTGTCTTGAAGTCTTACTCGCGTTGCTTCAATACAATCTAATTTAAAGCCTGGCGATGTCCTACTCTCACATGGGGAAACCCCACACTACCATCGGCGCTATTATGTTTCACTTCTGAGTTCGGCATGGAATCAGGTGGGTCCACAATGCTATGGTCGCCAAGCAAATTTTAAAATTCGGAAAGCTATATTTAAAAGTTTGTATCACACATTCAAAGTTCTACTTTGAGTCCACAAAACCCCTTGGGTGTTGTATGGTTAAGCCTCACGGGCAATTAGTACAGGTTAGCTCAATGCCTCGCAGCACTTACACACCCTGCCTATCAACGTTCTAGTCTCGAACAACCCTTTAGGACACTTAAAGTGCCAGGGAAGACTCATCTCAGGGCTCGCTTCCCGCTTAGATGCTTTCAGCGGTTATCGATTCCGAACTTAGCTACCGGGCAATGCCATTGGCATGACAACCCGAACACCAGAGGTTCGTCCACTCCGGTCCTCTCGTACTAGGAGCAGCCCCCTTCAATCTTCCAACGCCCACGGCAGATAGGGACCGAACTGTCTCACGACGTTCTAAACCCAGCTCGCGTACCACTTTAAATGGCGAACAGCCATACCCTTGGGACCGACTTCAGCCCCAGGATGTGATGAGCCGACATCGAGGTGCCAAACACCGCCGTCGATATGAACTCTTGGGCGGTATCAGCCTGTTATCCCCGGAGTACCTTTTATCCGTTGAGCGATGGCCCTTCCATTCAGAACCACCGGATCACTATGACCTGCTTTCGCACCTGCTCGAATTGTCATTCTCGCAGTCAAGCGGGCTTATGCCATTGCACTAACCACACGATGTCCAACCGTGTTTAGCCCACCTTCGTGCTCCTCCGTTACTCTTTGGGAGGAGACCGCCCCAGTCAAACTACCCACCAGGCACTGTCCTCATCCCCGATAAGGGGACTAAGTTAGAACATCAACACTACAAGGGTGGTATTTCAAGGACGGCTCCAACGATACTGGCGTACCGTCTTCAAAGCCTCCCACCTATCCTACACATGTAGGGTCAATGTTCAGTGCCAAGCTGTAGTAAAGGTTCACGGGGTCTTTCCGTCTAGCCGCGGGTACACTGCATCTTCACAGCGATTTCAATTTCACTGAGTCTCGGGTGGAGACAGCGTGGCCATCATTACGCCATTCGTGCAGGTCGGAACTTACCCGACAAGGAATTTCGCTACCTTAGGACCGTTATAGTTACGGCCGCCGTTTACCGGGGCTTCGATCAAGAGCTTCGACCGAAGTCTAACCCCATCAATTAACCTTCCGGCACCGGGCAGGCGTCACACCGTATACGTCATCTTACGATTTTGCACAGTGCTGTGTTTTTAATAAACAGTTGCAGCCACCTGGTATCTGCGACTCCTAGTAGCTCCATCCGCAAGGGACTTCACCGCCAAGAGCGTACCTTCTCCCGAAGTTACGGTACCATTTTGCCTAGTTCCTTCACCCGAGTTCTCTCAAGCGCCTTGGTATTCTCTACCCGACCACCTGTGTCGGTTTGGGGTACGATTTCTTATAATCTGAAGCTTAGAGGCTTTTCCTGGAAGCATGGCATCAATGACTTCACTGCACGTAGCAGCTCGACATCGTATCTCAGCGTTAAGAAAGTCCGGATTTACCTAAACTTTCCGCCTACATACTTGAACCTGGACAACCATCGCCAGGCCCACCTAGCCTTCTCCGTCCCCCCATCGCAATTATAAGAAGTACGGGAATATTAACCCGTTTCCCATCGACTACGCCTTTCGGCCTCGCCTTAGGGGTCGACTTACCCTGCCCCGATTAACGTTGGACAGGAACCCTTGGTCTTCCGGCGAGGGGGTTTTTCACCCCCTTTATCGTTACTCATGTCAGCATTCGCACTTCTGATACGTCCAGCAGCCCTTACAGACCACCTTCAACCGCTTACAGAACGCTCCCCTACCCCGCATACAAAAGTATGCAGCCGCAGCTTCGGTGTATAGCTTAGCCCCGTTACATCTTCCGCGCAGGCCGACTCGACCAGTGAGCTATTACGCTTTCTTTAAATGATGGCTGCTTCTAAGCCAACATCCTGGCTGTCTGAGCCTTCCCACATCGTTTCCCACTTAGCTATACTTTGGGACCTTAGCTGGCGGTCTGGGTTGTTTCCCTCTCCACGACGGACGTTAGCACCCGCCGTGTGTCTCCCGGATAGTACTCAATGGTATTCGGAGTTTGCAAAGGGTTGGTAAGTCGGGATGACCCCCTAGCCTTAACAGTGCTCTACCCCCATTGGTATTCGTCCGAGGCGCTACCTAAATAGCTTTCGGGGAGAACCAGCTATCTCCAGGTTTGATTGGCCTTTCACCCCTAGCCACAAGTCATCCGCTAATTTTTCAACATTAGTCGGTTCGGTCCTCCAGTTGATGTTACTCAACCTTCAACCTGCCCATGGCTAGATCACCTGGTTTCGGGTCTAATTCTAGCAACTCGACGCCCAGTTAAGACTCGGTTTCCCTACGGCTCCCCTATACGGTTAACCTTGCTACTAAAATTAAGTCGCTGACCCATTATACAAAAGGTACGCAGTCACGCTTCGAGGCGCTCCTACTGCTTGTACGTACACGGTTTCAGGTTCTATTTCACTCCCCTCACAGGGGTTCTTTTCGCCTTTCCCTCACGGTACTGGTTCACTATCGGTCAGTCAGTAGTATTTAGCCTTGGAGGATGGTCCCCCCATGTTCAAACAGGATATCACGTGTCCCGCCTTACTCGTTTTCACTTAAAATGCGTTGTCGGTTACGGGGCTATCACCCTATACTGCGAGACTTTCCAGACTCTTCACCTGACGCATTAAAAGCTTAAGGGCTAATCCAATTTCGCTCGCCGCTACTTTCGGAATCTCGGTTGATTTCTCTTCCTTCGGGTACTTAGATGTTTCAGTTCCCCGAGTTTGCCTCATTAACCTATGTATTCAGTTAATGATACGTGCTTATGCACGTGGGTTTCCCCATTCAGAAATCCCAGACTCAAATGGTTATTACTACCTAATCTGGGCTTATCGCAAGTTATTACGTCTTTCATCGCCTCTGACTGCCAAGGCATCCACCGTGTACGCTTAGTCACTTAACCATACAACCCCAAAGGGTCTTGCTTAACGCAATGCAGTTGCTACGCTGCAGTATGACGTTTCCAAGGTGCGTTATCTCTTTATTATGAGCGAGATAACATTCGATTTTGCCGGACTCAAATTTGAATGCATCCTGGCAAGGATACATTCCCAAGAACACTTGAATGTGTGTTGGTACCTAAATCATAAAGACTTAGGATTTGAGAACTTTTAAATTTGATAAATAATGAAATCACATTATTTATCGTCAGCTTTCCAAATTGTTAAAGAGCATGAATTTCTAAGCAATAAAGCTTTCGAAACCATTTTTAAAGACACTTAATTCTTAATTTAATAAGAAGTGCACTTAAAGATGGTGGAGCTATGCGGGATCGAACCGCAGACCTCCTGCGTGCAAGGCAGGCGCTCTCCCAGCTGAGCTATAGCCCCATCTTGGTGTTTTTTCTTAGACTAGGCAGATTAAAAGGCCGTGTACATCAGTACACAACGAAGAATCTAACGCAGTATAAGGAAAAATTGGTGGGTCTGAGTGGACTTGAACCACCGACCTCCCGCTTATCAGGCGAGCGCTCTAACCAGCTGAGCTACAGACCCAATTTTTCACAAAACAGCACAAGTGCCATTTCGCAAAATACTCTCTTCACTTTCTAAACCATATCAATCTGTGTGGACACTCATCGTGAGTAATCATCGTATAAGGAGGTGATCCAGCCCCAGGTTCCCCTAGGGCTACCTTGTTACGACTTCACCCCAGTCATGAACCACAAAGTGGTGAGCGTCCTCCTCGAAAGGTTAAACTACCCACTTCTTTTGCAGCCCACTCCCATGGTGTGACGGGCGGTGTGTACAAGGCCCGGGAACGTATTCACCGTGACATTCTGATTCACGATTACTAGCGATTCCGACTTCATGGAGTCGAGTTGCAGACTCCAATCCGGACTACGACGCACTTTTTGGGATTCGCTCACCATCGCTGGTTGGCTGCCCTCTGTATGCGCCATTGTAGCACGTGTGTAGCCCTACTCGTAAGGGCCATGATGACTTGACGTCGTCCCCACCTTCCTCCGGTTTATCACCGGCAGTCTCCCTGGAGTTCCCACCATTACGTGCTGGCAAACAAGGATAAGGGTTGCGCTCGTTGCGGGACTTAACCCAACATTTCACAACACGAGCTGACGACAGCCATGCAGCACCTGTCTCAGAGTTCCCGAAGGCACCAAAGCATCTCTGCTAAGTTCTCTGGATGTCAAGAGTAGGTAAGGTTCTTCGCGTTGCATCGAATTAAACCACATGCTCCACCGCTTGTGCGGGCCCCCGTCAATTCATTTGAGTTTTAATCTTGCGACCGTACTCCCCAGGCGGTCTACTTAACGCGTTAGCTCCGAAAGCCACGGCTCAAGGCCACAACCTCCAAGTAGACATCGTTTACGGCGTGGACTACCAGGGTATCTAATCCTGTTTGCTCCCCACGCTTTCGCATCTGAGTGTCAGTATCTGTCCAGGGGGCCGCCTTCGCCACTGGTATTCCTTCAGATCTCTACGCATTTCACCGCTACACCTGAAATTCTACCCCCCTCTACAGTACTCTAGCCTGCCAGTTTCAAATGCGGTTCCGAGGTTGAGCCCCGGGCTTTCACATCTGACTTAACAAACCACCTGCATGCGCTTTACGCCCAGTAATTCCGATTAACGCTCGCACCCTCCGTATTACCGCGGCTGCTGGCACGGAGTTAGCCGGTGCTTCTTCTGTCGCTAACGTCAAACACTAAAGCTATTAACTCTAATGCCTTCCTCACGACTGAAAGTACTTTACAACCCGAAGGCCTTCTTCATACACGCGGCATGGCTGCATCAGGCTTGCGCCCATTGTGCAATATTCCCCACTGCTGCCTCCCGTAGGAGTCTGGACCGTGTCTCAGTTCCAGTGTGGCTGATCATCCTCTCAGACCAGCTAGGGATCGTCGCCTTGGTGAGCCATTACCTCACCAACTAGCTAATCCCACCTGGGCATATCCTGAAGCGAGAGGCCCGAAGGTCCCCCTCTTTGGTCCGTAGACGTTATGCGGTATTAGCCATCGTTTCCAATGGTTATCCCCCACATCAGGGCAATTTCCCAGGCATTACTCACCCGTCCGCCGCTCGACGCCCAACAAATCACCCGAAGGGTCAATGTTGTCGTTTCCGCTCGACTTGCATGTGTTAGGCCTGCCGCCAGCGTTCAATCTGAGCCATGATCAAACTCTTCAATTAAAGTTTTGTTGAAGCTTTCGCTTCGGCTCAATGAATACTGACTTCAAAACTGTTCCTTACTCGAAAGTAAGAAGTAATTTTAAAGCTATTATCGTTCCAACAGAACGATAATGAATTGACTGTGCCAATGACTAAAAGTCATCGTTTTGGTCACTCAGTTCATTGATAAATCTTTTCGATTATCATCAACGAGTGCCCACACAGATTGATAGGTTTAAATTGTTAAAGAGCGCTGCTTTGAATGCCTTAGCACTTAAGCAGGACGCGTATAATACGCGACTGACTGTTAAAGTCAACATAAAACTCTAAATAAATTAGAACTTTATGGTGACTCGCTTCATTAGAAGCAAGTCTAAAATCAAAGCCTGGCGATGTCCTACTCTCACATGGGGAAACCCCACACTACCATCGGCGCTATTATGTTTCACTTCTGAGTTCGGCATGGAATCAGGTGGGTCCACAATGCTATGGTCGCCAAGCAAATTTTAAAATTCGGAAAGCTATATTTAAAAGTTTGTATCACACATTCAAAGTTCTACTTTGAGTCCACAAAACCCCTTGGGTGTTGTATGGTTAAGCCTCACGGGCAATTAGTACAGGTTAGCTCAATGCCTCGCAGCACTTACACACCCTGCCTATCAACGTTCTAGTCTCGAACAACCCTTTAGGACACTTAAAGTGCCAGGGAAGACTCATCTCAGGGCTCGCTTCCCGCTTAGATGCTTTCAGCGGTTATCGATTCCGAACTTAGCTACCGGGCAATGCCATTGGCATGACAACCCGAACACCAGAGGTTCGTCCACTCCGGTCCTCTCGTACTAGGAGCAGCCCCCTTCAATCTTCCAACGCCCACGGCAGATAGGGACCGAACTGTCTCACGACGTTCTAAACCCAGCTCGCGTACCACTTTAAATGGCGAACAGCCATACCCTTGGGACCGACTTCAGCCCCAGGATGTGATGAGCCGACATCGAGGTGCCAAACACCGCCGTCGATATGAACTCTTGGGCGGTATCAGCCTGTTATCCCCGGAGTACCTTTTATCCGTTGAGCGATGGCCCTTCCATTCAGAACCACCGGATCACTATGACCTGCTTTCGCACCTGCTCGAATTGTCATTCTCGCAGTCAAGCGGGCTTATGCCATTGCACTAACCACACGATGTCCAACCGTGTTTAGCCCACCTTCGTGCTCCTCCGTTACTCTTTGGGAGGAGACCGCCCCAGTCAAACTACCCACCAGGCACTGTCCTCATCCCCGATAAGGGGACTAAGTTAGAACATCAACACTACAAGGGTGGTATTTCAAGGACGGCTCCAACGATACTGGCGTACCGTCTTCAAAGCCTCCCACCTATCCTACACATGTAGGGTCAATGTTCAGTGCCAAGCTGTAGTAAAGGTTCACGGGGTCTTTCCGTCTAGCCGCGGGTACACTGCATCTTCACAGCGATTTCAATTTCACTGAGTCTCGGGTGGAGACAGCGTGGCCATCATTACGCCATTCGTGCAGGTCGGAACTTACCCGACAAGGAATTTCGCTACCTTAGGACCGTTATAGTTACGGCCGCCGTTTACCGGGGCTTCGATCAAGAGCTTCGACCGAAGTCTAACCCCATCAATTAACCTTCCGGCACCGGGCAGGCGTCACACCGTATACGTCATCTTACGATTTTGCACAGTGCTGTGTTTTTAATAAACAGTTGCAGCCACCTGGTATCTGCGACTCCTAGTAGCTCCATCCGCAAGGGACTTCACCGCCAAGAGCGTACCTTCTCCCGAAGTTACGGTACCATTTTGCCTAGTTCCTTCACCCGAGTTCTCTCAAGCGCCTTGGTATTCTCTACCCGACCACCTGTGTCGGTTTGGGGTACGATTTCTTATAATCTGAAGCTTAGAGGCTTTTCCTGGAAGCATGGCATCAATGACTTCACTGCACGTAGCAGCTCGACATCGTATCTCAGCGTTAAGAAAGTCCGGATTTACCTAAACTTTCCGCCTACATACTTGAACCTGGACAACCATCGCCAGGCCCACCTAGCCTTCTCCGTCCCCCCATCGCAATTATAAGAAGTACGGGAATATTAACCCGTTTCCCATCGACTACGCCTTTCGGCCTCGCCTTAGGGGTCGACTTACCCTGCCCCGATTAACGTTGGACAGGAACCCTTGGTCTTCCGGCGAGGGGGTTTTTCACCCCCTTTATCGTTACTCATGTCAGCATTCGCACTTCTGATACGTCCAGCAGCCCTTACAGACCACCTTCAACCGCTTACAGAACGCTCCCCTACCCCGCATACAAAAGTATGCAGCCGCAGCTTCGGTGTATAGCTTAGCCCCGTTACATCTTCCGCGCAGGCCGACTCGACCAGTGAGCTATTACGCTTTCTTTAAATGATGGCTGCTTCTAAGCCAACATCCTGGCTGTCTGAGCCTTCCCACATCGTTTCCCACTTAGCTATACTTTGGGACCTTAGCTGGCGGTCTGGGTTGTTTCCCTCTCCACGACGGACGTTAGCACCCGCCGTGTGTCTCCCGGATAGTACTCAATGGTATTCGGAGTTTGCAAAGGGTTGGTAAGTCGGGATGACCCCCTAGCCTTAACAGTGCTCTACCCCCATTGGTATTCGTCCGAGGCGCTACCTAAATAGCTTTCGGGGAGAACCAGCTATCTCCAGGTTTGATTGGCCTTTCACCCCTAGCCACAAGTCATCCGCTAATTTTTCAACATTAGTCGGTTCGGTCCTCCAGTTGATGTTACTCAACCTTCAACCTGCCCATGGCTAGATCACCTGGTTTCGGGTCTAATTCTAGCAACTCGACGCCCAGTTAAGACTCGGTTTCCCTACGGCTCCCCTATACGGTTAACCTTGCTACTAAAATTAAGTCGCTGACCCATTATACAAAAGGTACGCAGTCACGCTTCGAGGCGCTCCTACTGCTTGTACGTACACGGTTTCAGGTTCTATTTCACTCCCCTCACAGGGGTTCTTTTCGCCTTTCCCTCACGGTACTGGTTCACTATCGGTCAGTCAGTAGTATTTAGCCTTGGAGGATGGTCCCCCCATGTTCAAACAGGATATCACGTGTCCCGCCTTACTCGTTTTCACTTAAAATGCGTTGTCGGTTACGGGGCTATCACCCTATACTGCGAGACTTTCCAGACTCTTCACCTGACGCATTAAAAGCTTAAGGGCTAATCCAATTTCGCTCGCCGCTACTTTCGGAATCTCGGTTGATTTCTCTTCCTTCGGGTACTTAGATGTTTCAGTTCCCCGAGTTTGCCTCATTAACCTATGTATTCAGTTAATGATACGTGCTTATGCACGTGGGTTTCCCCATTCAGAAATCCCAGACTCAAATGGTTATTACTACCTAATCTGGGCTTATCGCAAGTTATTACGTCTTTCATCGCCTCTGACTGCCAAGGCATCCACCGTGTACGCTTAGTCACTTAACCATACAACCCCAAAGGGTCTTGCTTACGCAATGCAGTTGCTACGCTGCAGTATGACGTTTCCAAGGTGCGTTATCTCTTTATTATGAGCGAGATAACATTCGATTTTGCCGGACTCAAATTTGAATGCATCCTGGCAAGGATACATTCCCAAGAACACTTGAATGTGTGTTGGTACCTAAATCAATAAAGACTTAGGATTTGAGAACTTTTAAATTTGAACAACAATGAAATCACATTGTTGTTCGTCAGCTTTCCAAATTGTTAAAGAGCATGTTTATTTCCTAAAAAGGAAAAAACCATTTTTAAAGACACTTATTTTCTTAAGAAGAAAATGCGTTTAAAGATGGTATCCCGTAGGGGAGTCGAACCCCTGTTACCGCCGTGAAAGGGCGGTGTCCTAGGCCTCTAGACGAACGGGACATAGGCATCTCTTAACTTTTTAAACCATATCAATCTGTGTGGACACTCATCGTGAGTAATCATCGTATAAGGAGGTGATCCAGCCCCAGGTTCCCCTAGGGCTACCTTGTTACGACTTCACCCCAGTCATGAACCACAAAGTGGTGAGCGTCCTCCCGAAGGTTAAACTACCCACTTCTTTTGCAGCCCACTCCCATGGTGTGACGGGCGGTGTGTACAAGGCCCGGGAACGTATTCACCGTGACATTCTGATTCACGATTACTAGCGATTCCGACTTCATGGAGTCGAGTTGCAGACTCCAATCCGGACTACGACGCACTTTTTGGGATTCGCTCACCATCGCTGGTTGGCTGCCCTCTGTATGCGCCATTGTAGCACGTGTGTAGCCCTACTCGTAAGGGCCATGATGACTTGACGTCGTCCCCACCTTCCTCCGGTTTATCACCGGCAGTCTCCCTGGAGTTCCCACCATTACGTGCTGGCAAACAAGGATAAGGGTTGCGCTCGTTGCGGGACTTAACCCAACATTTCACAACACGAGCTGACGACAGCCATGCAGCACCTGTCTCAGAGTTCCCGAAGGCACCAAAGCATCTCTGCTAAGTTCTCTGGATGTCAAGAGTAGGTAAGGTTCTTCGCGTTGCATCGAATTAAACCACATGCTCCACCGCTTGTGCGGGCCCCCGTCAATTCATTTGAGTTTTAATCTTGCGACCGTACTCCCCAGGCGGTCTACTTAACGCGTTAGCTCCGAAAGCCACGGCTCAAGGCCACAACCTCCAAGTAGACATCGTTTACGGCGTGGACTACCAGGGTATCTAATCCTGTTTGCTCCCCACGCTTTCGCATCTGAGTGTCAGTATCTGTCCAGGGGGCCGCCTTCGCCACTGGTATTCCTTCAGATCTCTACGCATTTCACCGCTACACCTGAAATTCTACCCCCCTCTACAGTACTCTAGCCTGCCAGTTTCAAATGCGGTTCCGAGGTTGAGCCCCGGGCTTTCACATCTGACTTAACAAACCACCTGCATGCGCTTTACGCCCAGTAATTCCGATTAACGCTCGCACCCTCCGTATTACCGCGGCTGCTGGCACGGAGTTAGCCGGTGCTTCTTCTGTCGCTAACGTCAAACACTAAAGCTATTAACTCTAATGCCTTCCTCACGACTGAAAGTACTTTACAACCCGAAGGCCTTCTTCATACACGCGGCATGGCTGCATCAGGCTTGCGCCCATTGTGCAATATTCCCCACTGCTGCCTCCCGTAGGAGTCTGGACCGTGTCTCAGTTCCAGTGTGGCTGATCATCCTCTCAGACCAGCTAGGGATCGTCGCCTTGGTGAGCCATTACCTCACCAACTAGCTAATCCCACCTGGGCATATCCTGAAGCGAGAGGCCCGAAGGTCCCCCTCTTTGGTCCGTAGACGTTATGCGGTATTAGCCATCGTTTCCAATGGTTATCCCCCACATCAGGGCAATTTCCCAGGCATTACTCACCCGTCCGCCGCTCGACGCCCAACAAATCACCCGAAGGGTCAATGTTGTCGTTTCCGCTCGACTTGCATGTGTTAGGCCTGCCGCCAGCGTTCAATCTGAGCCATGATCAAACTCTTCAATTAAAGTTTTGTTGAAGCTTTCGCTTCGGCTCAATGAATACTGACTTCAAAACTACTTATGTAATTCTAAAGCTATTATCATTCCAACAGAATGATAATGAATTGACTGTGCCAAATAACCGAAGTTATTCGTTTTGGTCACTCAGTTCATTGATAAATCTTTTCGATTATCATCAACGAGTGCCCACACAGATTGATAGGTCTAAATTGTTAAAGAGCGTTGCTTTTCGATGATTCCTTTGTGAGGAGCCTCTCAAGCGGACGGCCATTCTAGCGATTTGAACCTCAGTGTCAAACACTTTTTGAATTTAATTTTCTAAGAGAAGTTAAACTCAATTGGGTTCGGCTAGGTAGCCTACTGAACTACTGCGAAGCGTTTCCGCTGTTGCCGTGTCAGTGGGGCGCATTATAGAGATGCTCGTCACATTGGCAAGGGCTTTTTTAAAGTTTTATTTCAAGTGTTCACAAAACCATCAAAAACGGTTTTTGCGACATATTAGACGTGATCAGAGGATAAAATTGGAAAAATTATTGTGGCGTGCGTAATATCTATGTGTCTGTTTTGTTAATGAATTTCACATCCATCAATTCACCAATATATAGTGATAAGCGAATTATGAACTCAAACAAGTCTCTATTGATTGTCATCATCCTTGCAGTAGCTGGTTTTGCACTTGTGTCTCTGTTGTCTATACCGTCTGGTATTGCTTTCTGTTTAGGCGTTGTATCAACTGCTTTAATCTTATGGCAGAAACCTGCTAGTACTGCTTCAAGCTCTAAACCTTCTTATTCATCTTCCTCTTCATCCACACCCGCTTTGAGCGATGAGAATACGACCTTATATGTAGGCAACCTTTCCTACAAAGCGAGTGAGTCTCATGTCAAAGAGTTATTTGAAGAATACGGCACTGTTTATAGCGTGCGTCTAATGAAAGATAAGCGAACGGGTAAGCGTCGTGGCTTTGGGTTTGTCGAAGTAGAGAACGACGATGCTGATGCTATGATCACATCTCTTAATGAGCATGAGTATATGCAAAGAACGATTAAGGTCCGTGTCGCCAATGAACCTAAGCACCCTACAGCGGCTGAATCTTAATCTCGGAAAAACCTAACTCAGTAAAAGAAGATTGTAGCGCGGATCTGGAATACGGCTCCGCGCTGCAATACACATCGTAGCTCAGTTCATTGCTGGAACGAGTCACTGAGACCTCATTAAGTAAGAACTCGACCCTCCTTGATATCGCATCACCTGAATCCACTAGCGTCACTTCATTACCCAAGACCTGACAAATCTCACTTCTTAATAGTGGGAAATGGGTACACCCTAATACAGCAACATCAATATTCCCCTTCAAAGGCTGTAGAACCTGCTTTAGCACAGTAAGGTCAACATCAATCCCTCTGAGCTTTTGTTCGGCCATATCCACCAGCTCAGTAGTCCCTATCATTTTGACGTCTTTGTCTTTAGCAAAGTCTTTTATTAAATCATGGGTGTATTCTCTAGTTACCGTAGCTGGAGTAGCAATAAGACCAACACCCAGATTGGCTCTTTGCGAAGCAGGCTTAATAGCGGGGACAACACCGACGATGGGAATAGAGAACTTCTCTCTCAATCTAGGAAGGACCACTGTACTTGCGGTATTACACGCAATCACGACTAAAGAGATGCTTTGAGTCTCAATGAAGTGCTGCACGTAGTGCTCCACTCGATCAACTAACTCTTCTTGTGCCAACTCCCCATAAGGGTATGCCTGGTTATCAAATGCATAGGTAACACTCACCCACGGAAGCCTTGCCTTTATGTCTTTAAATACAGAAATGCCACCCACTCCGGAGTCAAACATTAAGATTCTTGTTTCAGGCATTGGCGCTCTTTGTCAGGTTTGGATTATTAATTGGAGGCTACTCTATCAAAATACACGACATAGTTAAGTCATCTAATATTATAACGAAGTAAAAATTACAGCACTGTTTTATGCGCAGACAACTATTATTGAATCAAATATCTAGTGCACACAATCTATACTCCGGCGGCTGATGAGTATAGAATCTGCGCCTCTTGTTTCAAGTCAGGAAAAGTGAATGGCCAACCCAAATGTAAACTCTGAGTCTTATCAGGTGCAGTTAGACGATAAAACCGCACGTCTGCAAGAGATGTTTAGCGAATATACGATGCCATCATTAGAGGTTTTCACTTCTGATGAACAGCATTACCGAATGCGAGCAGAGTTCCGCGTTTGGCACGAAGGTGAAGACCTGTACTACGTGATGTTTAATCAAGAGACACGCGAAAAATACCGTGTTGACCAATTTCCTGTTGCAAGCCGCTTGATCAATGACTTGATGCCACTTCTGGTTGAAGCAGTAAAAGAGCACGACGTACTTCGTCATAAGCTTTTCCAAGTAGATTTCCTTTCTACACTTAGCGGTGAAATCCTAATTTCACTTCTTTACCACAAGCAACTTAATGATGAGTGGCAAGAAAGAGCGAAGGCACTTAAGCAACGCCTCAATGATGAAGGGTTTAATCTAAACCTTATCGGTAGAGCAAGGAAGATGAAGGTTGTCCTTGATAGAGACTACGTTATTGAGAAGCTAAATGTGTTTGGTAAAACGTACACTTATCAGCAAGTCGAGAATAGCTTCACCCAGCCTAACGGTCGCGTTGCAGAAAAAATGCTGGAATGGGCGGTAGATTGCACCAAGGAATCTAAGGGTGACTTGTTAGAGCTCTATTGTGGTAATGGCAACTTCTCGCTGGCATTAGCTCAAAACTTTAATCGCGTATTGGCAACAGAGCTGGCTAAGCCCTCTGTAGATTCAGCGCAATACAACATCAAGGCGAATGAAATCGACAATGTGCAGATTATACGTATGTCTGCCGAAGATTTTACCGACGCAATGGAAGGCAAGCGTGAGTTCCGTCGCCTTAAGCAGGCCAATGTTGACCTAAGCAGTTACGACTGTAATACCATCTTTGTTGATCCACCGCGTTCAGGTATGGATGAAGGCACGTGTCGCATGGTTCAAGGATACGAGCGTATTCTGTACATTTCTTGTAACCCAGATACGCTTAAAGATAATCTCGAGATTCTATCGGAAACGCACAACATTACTCGTTATGCGCTATTTGACCAGTTCCCATATACTCACCATATGGAAATGGGAATAATGCTTGAGCGTAAAGCCTAACCAATAAAAAAGAGCGGATATCCGCTCTTTTTTTATCTTCCTAGGTAACCTAGCTTTCTTCCTACCCACACGAGTAGTAGCAAGGTAAAGATAATTGAAAAGAAGTTTGAGCCCGCCTCTGGATACTGCGCCTTTAGAAATGCGCCATGACCAAAGAAACCAATAAAGAAGCTACCTAACCCTAGTAATGGGAAGTCCTCATCGACCGGCTTATTTAAGTAGTTTTGATAAATCACTTGGACGGCAAGCACCAAGCAGATTAACGGGAAAATTGAAAAGGAATAACCTGGTACTGATAGAGAAGACAGCAAGGCACTGCCACTCATACCGCAAACCAGTGCTAACAAAAGTGACTTTTTATCCGAAGCCAATGCTTCTTTCTTATCTGTCATAAAATCCTCTTAATCATTCTTGTTTTGAAATTGATTCATAGCGTGGCCACCCAAAGAGATCATTCGTACTTGATCAACCAATCTTTGTCTGTGAGCCGCACGTTGGTTGGGTTCGATATCTAGAAACTCCGCACCAGAGCTAAATACAAGAGTAACAATTGCATCGGCCTGCAGTGACGCTATCTTTCGTGGTAATTGCTGTGCATTGAGGTAGTCGGCTAATTCAGCACTGAAAAACTGAATCTCTCGGGCTACCGCAGCACGAAACTCTTCCGATGTACCTGATCGTTCACGTAGCAAGAGTCTAAAGATATCAGGGTTAGTCTCAATAAATTCAACAAATGTCTCTATTGAAGTTTGTATTACACTTCGGTCTGGTTGAATCCTTTCGCGGGCTCTGCGCATCAGCTGTCGTAGCAGCAAGCCCGCTTCATCCACCATGACAATACCGAGCTGGTCCATATCATCAAAGTGTCGATAAAAAGACGTTGGTGCAATACCCGCCTCTCTAGCTACTTCCCGAAGGCTCATGCTAGAAAAGCTTCGGCCAGCAGATAACTGTCCAAACGCTGAGTCGATAATCGCTCTTCTGGTTTTTTGTTTTTGCTCTGCCCTAACGCCCATATTCCATTCATACTCTTTTTGACCTGCCCCAATAAAACATAACTGCTTCTCTATTTGCAAACTCTCCCGCCCCACAAAGTGATCTTTATTGTGAGACTGACCACTTAGTCACCACGAACTGATTTACCAATGGCAACAAAGGTTTAAAATGCCATTAACAAAACAAGGAGGTTTCAGTGAGTTCTTCATCGCATTTTGATGTAATCGTAATCGGTAGTGGCCCTGGAGGCGAAGGTGCTGCTATGGGATTAACCAAAGCTGGCTTCAATGTTGCTATTATTGAGAAAGAGAAAAGTGTCGGAGGCGGATGTACTCATTGGGGTACGATTCCATCCAAAGCACTAAGGCATGCCGTTAGCCGCTTCATTGAATTCAATAACAACCCACTCTTTTGTAAAAACAACCGCAGCTTAGATGCCAGTTTTGATGACATCTTAGATCATGCCAAAACCGTCATCGACAAACAGACCACGCTAAGGCAAGGATTCTACGACAGAAACCAATGCACACTGATCTTTGGCGAGGCTAAGTTCTCCGATGCTCATAGTGTAAGAGTCACTGGTGAAGATGGACGTGTTAAGCAATATACCGCTGACCGATTCGTGATTGCGACGGGTTCACGCCCTTATCATCCAACCAACGTAGACTTTAACCACCAGCGTATCTATGACAGTGACTCAATATTGTCTCTACATCATCAACCAAGACACATCATCATTTATGGTGCTGGGGTTATCGGATGTGAATACGCCTCTATATTCCGCGGTCTAGGCGTCAAGACAGACCTTATCAACACTCGCGATCAACTGCTCTCCTTCCTAGATAAAGAGATCTCTGATGCACTCTCTTATCATTTTGGTAGTAATGGTGTAGTGATTCGCAACGGTGAGTCATTCGCAGAAATAGAAGGCACAGATGATGGTGTTATCGTCCACCTAGAATCGGGTAAGAAAATGCGAGCTGATTGCTTGCTGTATGCGAATGGTCGAACAGGTAATACAGACACTCTCAACTTAGATGTCACAGGCTTATCTGCCGATTCACGCGGTCAGTTGAAGATCAATAGTAACTACCAAACCGATGTTGAGCATATCTACGCGGTTGGTGATGTGATTGGATACCCAAGCTTAGCCAGTGCTGCCTATGACCAAGGTCGCTTTGTCGCGAAAGCGATTGCCGAGGGTGAGGCGACTCAACGACTGATTGAGGATATCCCTACAGGTATTTACACCATTCCAGAGATCAGCTCTGTCGGAAAAACGGAGCAAGAACTTACCGCCGCAAAAGTGCCGTATGAGGTAGGGCGAGCTTCCTTTAAGCACCTCGCACGCGCTCAGATTTCAGGTAAAGACATAGGCAGTTTGAAAATCCTCTTCCATAGAGAAACCAAAGAGATATTAGGTATCCACTGCTTTGGTGAAAGGGCCGCTGAGATTATTCATATCGGTCAAGCCATCATGGAGCAACCTGGGCCTGCAAATAGCATCGACTATTTTGTGAACACCACCTTCAACTACCCCACTATGGCGGAAGCCTACCGAGTTGCGGCTCTGAATGGGTTGAATCGTTTATTCTAATAACGGTTAAGCATGGGCAGTTTCTAGGAACTGCCCTTTTTTCCACAAGCGAACAAATACCCAAGCCAATGTAGCGCCGCGCATCGCCATAAAGCCCAGCATGGCAATCCACAGGCTGTGATTCTCAAGATGGGCAAAGCCAAAATAAAGTGCGAAGAACACTAGCGCTGCAACAAACATGCTATTTCGCATTTCCTTACCGCGCGTTGCACCAATGAATATGCCATCAAACAGATAACACCACATGGACACAATAGGCATAATGGCTAACCATGCTAAGTACTCATCGGCCGTCTCCCTGACGCTATCGATATCGCTAATCAAGCCAACAATGATATGGCCACCAGCACCAAACAATAAGGCAAACCCACAGCAGATGATCAGTCCCCAGAAGAAGGTACCTAGAATCGAAAGAGACAATTCCTTCTTACTTTTCGCCCCTATGGCTTTCCCTACCATCGCCTCTATGGCATAAGCAAAGCCGTCCATTGCATAAGAGACCATTAAGACCAAACTCATCAACACTGCATTCGCGGCCACAACATCGTCACCAAAGTTTGCGCCTTGAAATGTCATAAATGCCAGCACAGCTTGCAGGCATAAGGAGCGTAAGAATATATCTCGGTTTAAACGAACAAAGCGTGATAAGCCGGTGAACAATTTATTTATACCCAGAGAGAGTATCTGCTTAGAGCTCAAGGATACGGCACTACCCCAAATCTTATGGCAAAAGTAAATACCCACTAACGCACCCGTGTAGTCAGCAATAACAGAAGCAGAAGCGGCGCCCGCGACACCATAGTCAAGAACCACCACAAACAGGACATCCAATGCGATATTTGTAACATTGGTAATAATGACCATCCACATGGGTGCTTTTGCGTTTTGATTTCCTAACAGCCATCCAAGTAACACAAAGTTGACCATTGCGGCCGGAGCACTCCAAGCCCTGATGGTGAAATACTCATTCGCGTAGAACTGAACTTGTTCACTGGCATCACTGAAGCTTAAGGCTAGGTTGATAATCCCTCGGTGTAAGACCAAAAAGATCAGTGCAAAGGCCAGCGCCATAAAAATGCCTTGCAGTAGCACCAGAGCCAACTTTCGTGGGTTCTCTGCCCCCTTTGCCTGTGCTGATAAGCCAGTTGTCGACATACGTAGAAAACCAAACAGCCAAAACACCATGCTGATCATTGTGCTTCCTAAGGCAACACCCCCCAGATACCAAGAATGATCCAAGTGACCGACCACGGCGGCATCGACTAACCCCAATAGAGGTACAGTGATATTAGACAAAACCATAGGTATCGCTAAGGCGAGTATTCTCTTGTGCAGACTGAGATCCATCAGCGAGCGAACAACGGGGTTTTGCATGACCATCCTTGAGATATTTGAGGCAAAAAAAAGCAGCGCTTCTATAAAGAGCGCTGCATATAGTGAATCATAAATTTTGGGATATTGGTATTACATCCAAGTGCTATTACGAATGATCCCTACCGCTATGCCTTCGATGGCAAGATGCTGTTGTGTTAGGTCGACCTTGATTGGAGAAAGCTCTGCATTCTCTGGGTGCAGCAAAACGGTAGATCCTTTGCGCTCTAACCTTTTTACGGTTACATCTTCATCGACACGAGCCACAACCACTTGTCCGTCTCTAACATCTTGAGTCTTATGAACCGCCAGAAGGTCGCCATCCATAATGCCGATATCTTTCATACTTTCGCCGTGTACGCGAAGCAGGAAGTCAGCTTTAGGTTTAAACATCTGTGGATCAACCTGATAATGCGACTCTATGTGCTCTTGCGCCAAGATTGGCTCACCCGCTGCAACATTACCAATTAACGGCAAGCCATCATCGTTAGCACTGTCTTGTAGAAGTATTCGGATACCGCGCGATGCGCCAGGGATGATCTCAATGACCTGCTTTTTCGCTAGAGCTTTGAGGTGCTCTTCGGCAGCATTCGCTGAACGAAACCCCAGTTCGCGCGCAATTTCGGCTCTTGTTGGTGGCATGCCAGTATCTTCGATTTTCGTCTTGATAAGATCGAATACCTGCTGCTGTCTTTGGGTTAAGGGTCTCATACATCACCTGTTCTTTTATACAGTTCACTGTGAGTATATACAGCATGGTTAAATAATCAACCAGTTACCCCTAATAAGCTGAAATTTAAGTTAAAAGAACAAAACCTCAACCCAGATGTACAGTACTAGGCCTAAAGCCACAAACACGGCGGCTGAACCAATGTCTTTGGCTCGACCTGCCAATTCATGAATCTCTGAACCGATTCGATCGACGACTGCCTCAACAGCTGAATTCATTAGCTCAGCGATCAACACGATGAATAGCGACAGTATCATCAGCATTCTTTCTGTTTGGCTGACATCGAGAATACATGCAATAGGGATAAGAAAGAGGGCTAAGAAAACTTCCTGACGAAACGCGGCCTCATGTTTAAAAGCGGCTTTAAGCCCCTGAATAGAATAACCCGTTGCCTTAATAACGCGTTTGAATCCTGTATTACCTTTCATTGATCACCTATTCTTTTTATCTTGCTGTGCTTTTTCATTTATTGACCTAACATTAAAACAATTCTGGTTAAAAGGTTCGACCAGTTCTGCTATTCTTGCGACGCTTATTTTACCACCTAGTCTTGAAGAGTCTTGGGCACCAAATATAAATTGGGACAATCATAAATATGTCTTCTGGTCATACACTGACACAAACAGCTTTACGCTTTCCTTTGAAAGTATTGGTTAAGGGTAATGTCGTACCCCCTTCTCCTATTAGTGATCTCAACATAGATATAGAGAAACCTATTGTCTATGTGTTGCCGTTCGAATCTAATGTCGACCTTCTTTCTGTTCGTCGTCGAGCCATTCAACTTGGTTTACCTGATCCGCTACAACCTCTTGAGGTTGGTGGCAAAAGCTTTAGACGCTATGTATTTATCTCTACAGGCAAACTCGACCGAGACAACGATACTCTTGACTCACTAGGATCTCAAAGCCTGTTTACGCAACTTCTTAAATTGCACCGTGAACAATCCGATCTTGACGTGCAACTGATCCCAACCACCGTTATGTGGGGGCGAAAGCCAGGTAAAGAGGGACGAGATAAGCCTTATCTAGAAAACCTCTCCCCTTGGAATAAGATGCAAGCGGTGCTCTTTTCTGGACGCGATTGTATGATTCGCTTTAGCCCGCTAGTGTCAATGCGTTACATGGCAGACTCTCGTGGCTCTGATGAAACCATAGCTCAGAAACTGGCTCGCGTAGCACGTATTCACTTCTCTAGACAAAAATTAGCAGCATCAGGACCAAGCCTACCTAGTAGAGATGTCCTGTTTGAGCGACTGATCAAATCTGAGGCTATTAATAAAGCCATTGCCGATGAGGCCGCAGCTAAGAATATTAGTGTTGAAAAAGCAGAGCAACATGCCCTGAAGATAATGGATGAGATTGCGGCTAAGTTCTCTTACTCACTGATCAAGCAAGGTAACTTTGTTCTAACTTGGCTGTGGAACAGACTCTATCAAGGTATCAATGTAAGCAACGCTTCGACAGTGCGTAAGCTGGCGCAAGATGGACATGAGATTGTTTATGTTCCGTGCCACAGAAGCCACATGGATTACTTACTACTTTCCTACATTCTTTATCATGAAGGGATGGTACCGCCACATATCGCAGCCGGAGTAAATCTGAACTTCTTCCCTGCAGGCCCTATCTTTAGACGAGGCGGCGCTTTCTTCATCCGCCGCAGCTTTAAGGGCAATAAGTTGTACTCCACCATTTTCCGAGAGTACCTTGCTGAGTTGTTTACCAAGGGATATTCCGTTGAGTATTTCAGTGAGGGTGGTCGCTCTCGCACAGGTCGTTTACTACAAGCCAAAACGGGCATGTTAGCAATGACGGTGCAGGCGATGCTCAGAGGATTGAACCGTCCAGTCACCTTAGTCCCAGTGTATATTGGCTATGAGCATGTCATGGAGGTTTCCACTTACGCTAAGGAACTTCGTGGTAAACGCAAAGAAAAAGAAAACGCCGGGCAAGTACTGCGCACAATTAGAAAGCTGCGTAACTTTGGTCAAGGCTACGTAAACTTTGGTGAGCCTATCCCGCTGAACCAGTACCTGAATGAAAATGTGCCAGAATGGCGCGAAGACATCGGCGCTGCAGAAGGCACTAAGCCAATGTGGATGACTCCTACAGTCAATGCTATCGCTGAAAAGATGATGACGCATATCAATGATGCCGCTGCGGCTAACGCGCTGACGCTAACGGCGACAGCATTATTAGCTTCAAGACAAAGAGCGCTAACTAAGGAAAGCTTAATCAATCAGATTAATTGCTACCTTAGTATTTTACGCAATGTGCCATACACCAGTTTTGCCACCACTCCGGATAGCAGTGCTGAAGAGCTAGTAGCGCACGCTACCTCACTGGATAAGTTTGTGGTCGATTCTGACAGCATGGGTGAGATCATATCCTTAGACCGTCATCAATCTGTTCTGATGACCTACTATCGTAATAACATCATTCATATGCTCGCTCTACCTTCACTGCTAGCACAGCTAATTATCCAATTGCCTGACTGTACTATCACGAGATTGAAGCGCAATATCGCTGTTTTGTATCCGTTCTTACAAAAAGAGCTGTTCCTTTCATACGATAGTGAGCAACTGGAAGACAAGGTTGAACAAATAGTGCAGGAGTTTCTCTCTCAACAGTTGATTGAGGTTGAGGGTGATATGGTTAATCTTAATCAGACCAATATCCATACCCTGCAGTTACTGTCTCGCACTATCTCTGAAACACTGCAGCGCTATAGCATTGCTCTTAATCTACTGGCGGCTCAACCAGAGCTAGCTCAAGCAGAATTAGAAATGAGGTGTCAGGATATTGCACAGCGCCTGGGTCGTTTACACGGTATCAATGCTCCTGAGTTCTTTGATAAAGGGGTATTCGCGGCGTTATTCAGCACCCTAAAAGAACAAAGTTACTTGAATGCAGAGGGTGAGTGCGATATCGAGCGCACTGAGAAGTTGGCACAAGGCCTACTGGAAATCCTCTCTCCTGAGGTGAAACTCACCATCAAAGAAGGTATCGCTCAAGCGGTATAAAGACAAAAAAAATCCCGGATTTAATCCGGGATTTTTTTATAAGTAAGTAACAAACAGCCCTATCGTAATGACCATCCCAACATAGTTATTGTTGAGAAACGCTTGAAAGCATAGCGCGCGATCCCTAGTTTTTATCAACCACTGTTGATATACAAACAATCCAGCAGCCACTAACACTCCCCAATAAAAAGCAGGGCCAAGAGCCGCGTTCTCACCAACAATCAAAAGCAAGATGATGGTGATAGCTTGCAAGATCCCTACGATTAATTTGTCGAATCGTCCAAATAGTATTGCAGTAGATTTGATGCCTATCTTCAGATCATCATCTCTATCCACCATAGCGTATTGGGTATCGTAGGCGATAGTCCAAAGCATATTGATAACAAACAGCAACCAAGCCAAAGGCGCTATGTGGCCAGATTCTGCCGCCCATGCCATTGGAATTGCCCAGCTAAAGGCCATTCCCAACACCAATTGAGGCAAGTGAGTAAAGCGCTTCATAAAGGGATAAAGGGCCGCTAGCGCAACACCCACAAACGACAGCTGAATAGTCAGTGTGTTCATGGTCAGTACTAGTGCAAAAGAGATAAGACTCAGAACACCAAATAAGGCTAATGCCTCTTTTGCAGACACCAACCCGCTAGGGATAGGTCGAAACTGAGTACGCTCAACATGACCATCTAACTCTCTATCAGCAAAGTCATTGATCACGCACCCTGCGGAACGCATCAAGAATACGCCTAAACAGAATACGATCAATACTGACCACTGCGGTCTACCCTCGGAGGCCATTACCAAAGCCCACAAGGTTGGCCATAAAAGCAATAGGCTACCGATAGGTCGATCCATTCTCATCAACAGGTAGTAGGCTCTTATTTTAGAGACCATTAATCGGATTCCTTGTCTGAATATACTGGGGACTTAGGCAAGAACAGCTCTGCAACTAGCATGGGAGTTCCGTTCATCCATAGCCTAGAGCGTCTTGCGAGTAGGGGCTGACCTTCTACATCGATAATGCCAACCTGCAATCCATCACGATAGGCACCTTCAGAACTAAATACTGTGACCCCTAGTGGCAACTCTCCTTGGTTCTCAAAATCATGAGAATGAGATTGCAATGAGCTCTGAGGTATTAGGGTGCGACCATATACCCAATCGTGACGATCTCCTCGAAGAATCACTTCTCGTAGTAGACACACTTCTTTGTTTAGTACTTGTGCTTCTTGAGTTGAGAGCTCTTCAGGTTGTACCTTGTTGCTCGTAAACAGCTCCACACTCAAATCCGAGCAAGAGAGAGACAATCTGTGAGAAAGAGAGTCTTCTTCTAACAACCAGTGTTTAGCGTTGTTATCTGGGAACTGAAAGTCGCTAGGGCTCTGCCAATTGATGTTTAGCAAGGCCTGCTGAAATGTCCTTATAGGGCTAGTCATACTTACTTCGTAACTCTTTACCAACCAATGGCAACTGTATAAATAAAATATTGGAGCAATTGTACCAATCGCGGTGCCAATAAGGTAACTCAGATCATCAATTAAGTGTTCTGAGTTCGGTTTACGCTATCAAGCCAGCCCAATAAACACCCGGCAACCAATCCCGCAAGGTGTGCGGCATTCGCAATCGCCATAAACGGTTGCACAAAGCCAAGTACCAACCAGATCAACATGAAGGCGAGGATAGGCTTAGGTATATCTAGGCCAAACTGCGGAGCTCTTACCGATAGTACCCATATATATCCAACCAAGGCATACACGACACCACTTAGGCCTCCAAAGTTGGCACCCTCGATCCAATACTGCGCACATCCAGACAAGAGAGCGGAAACCAAGAAAATCTTCGTGAGACGACCTCGACCCAGTCTTTGTTCAATATCCCCACCCAATTGCCACCACCAAAGTAAATTAAAGGTGATGTGCAGAACGGAGAAGTGCAATACAGCATGGGTAACATAGCGCCAAACTTGCCACTGTTGATCGGCCATCGCCGGAAAGTGCAATAAGGAGAACACCTGCTGCTGCATTCCGAGTAGACGCAAACCATAAATCACAATACAGACAAGCATAACCAACAGCGTCATTGGCCCCGCTTTTGCCTTTATCATCTGCATGAAACTTGGCGTTGAATAGCTAAACTGTTGAGTGCGCGTCTCAGCCATATCCCAAGAAGCCGCCTGGTACTTCTTATCATTAGGGTTCTTGAGAAACAGCTCGAGCTCTTGCTGAACCATAGACAGCTTTGCGTCATCATGTAGCCAGAGTACAAACTGGCCATCACCTTCCGGCATCTGCGAAACAGTGGTCCGCTGTGATGCCATGTAATCAATAAAGGCTTGCGCTATTCGTGGGTTATTCAGTTGTATAAGGCGAATCATTCATGAGCCTCTATTGGCAGTTGCTGTCGCTGCCAAGCCTCAAATCCTCCATCTATGCTAAATACTTGCTCAAAGCCCTGGTTCAGTAAGTATTGAGCCGCTCCAACACTGCTAATTCCGTGGTAACACAACACTAGAATCGGGTCTTCAAATTCCACTGAGTCCATGAACTCGGCGATAGTCTGATTGGTAAGGTGGTAGGCATCTACAGGGTGTGCCACTGTAAAGGCTTGGATGTCACGAATATCCACCAATCTCGCTTGTTGCGTGGTTTGCATTTGGTGTGCTTGATTCACACTGATTCGTTGTACTTCTTCCATTATTTACTTGTCCTCAAAAAAATCCTATCCCAAGCCTCTGAATAATTTCATACCCAGGTTTGGGATAACAGTGATCAAATTGCCACCAGCTGTGGGTAAATCTGTGGATTACGTTGATAAAGTGTTTTGATTAATAATGATCCACAATATCTAGTATTGATCCTTAATAATGTGTTGATTTCAAATTATCTATCCCCACTCGATTTATCGATGATAACCCTTGCTTTGACTGAGTTAAAGACATGCTATCGAAATTTATCCCACAGAGTTATCCACAGATTAGGCTTATCATGAAACACTAAAACCGATCCCAATAAAAAAGGCCAAGATCTCTCGATCTTGGCCTTCATAACTCTTAGTTTATATTAGAGGTCGCCGACCGCTAATTTAAGCTTCTTCATCGCATTCTTTTCTAGCTGACGAATACGCTCAGCAGAAACACTGTAGGTATCGGCAAGGTCTTGTAGCGTTTGCTTCTGATCATCTAACCAGCGTGCGCGCACAATGTGTTGGCTACGCTCATCCAAAGTCGCTAGAGCATTGGCTAAGCGTGCATTGGTATGGTTTTCCCAGTTGTCTGCTTCGACATTATCAGCGATATCAGAGTCTTTATCTTCAAGATAAAGCGCTGGCGCTACTGGGTTGAAGTTCGCACTGTCATCGTCATCAGCCGAAAACTCGAAAGTTGCGTCTTGAGCGGCTAAGCGAGATTCCATTTCACGAACCTCAGTTGGTGATACACCTAGCTCTCTTGCTACCGTCTCAACTTCACCGTTGTTAAACCAACCTAGGCGCTTCTTGTTTTTACGCAGGTTGAAAAACAGTTTACGTTGAGCCTTAGTCGTCGCAATCTTAACGATACGCCAGTTACGCAGTACGTACTCATGAATCTCAGCTTTGATCCAATGAACAGCAAATGAAACAAGGCGAACACCCACTTCTGGGTTAAATCGTTTCACCGCTTTCATTAATCCGATATTACCTTCCTGAACTAAGTCAGCTAGAGGAAGACCATAACCAGAGTAACCACGAGCTACATGAACAACAAAACGCAAATGAGACAAAATCAGCTCTTTCGCAGCCTCAATCTCACCTTTGTAATGCAAACGCTCGGCAAGGTCTTTCTCTTTCTCTGCGGTTAGCATTGGGTAACCGTTTGCAGATCTGATGTAGCTATCTAAGCTATCTTGAGATACAACTGCCATTGAAAACGTTTTACTAGCCATTCAATCCCTCATTCATCGAACTTTACAACCTATTCGCTATTAAATTAGCGACTGCTAAAAAAACAGCGGACTGGACATTATGCACAGAAATTCATCGAGAGCAACCCCTCGACTGTGAGCTGAGGCATACCCTCACCCACTTCCCACCTACTGAGACAAGTAAATTCTACACAGGTTCAATTTCAGAAAGATGACGGCGTGCTGAGGCTTGAGCGGCAAATAAACCAAGAAAGCTACCAATTAACAATAAGATAATCGACTCATCAAAACTCAACGGGCTCAAAATGAAACTGCTGTCATATAACGATGCGACCGATTGAACCGTACTTCCCAAGAAAAGTGACAGCGCTAAAGTAATTAACCATGCAAACAAAGAACCCAATAAACCGAACCACATCCCGGTGTAAAGGTAAGGACGAAGAATGAAGCTGTTGGTTGCCCCAAGAAACTTCATGACTTGAATCTCTTCTTTTCGTGCTAGCACATTAAAGCGCATGGTATTGCCAATAATAAGCACTACAGCCACCAGCATCATACAGGCAAGTGCTAAAGCAAGTGCGCTACTCAGCGCCTTAATCGCGTCAAAGCGTTGTAACCAGTCTTGATCCACTCGAACATCAGTAAAGACTTCAACAGCATTGGCAAGGTCGAGGATATGTTGCTGCGTGGTATCAGAGGCTTGCGCTGGATGAATCACCAATAGTGCTGGCAGTGCATAATCATCGAGCAAGCTAATAGCATCATTAAACCCAGAGTGCGAGCTTAGGTCCTGCAATCCTTGCTGTGAAGAAATGTACTCGACACTCGCGATTGCTTGGTCGCCTTCAAGCTGATCCTTGATCAGCATAATGCGCGCCTCTGGTGTGCCTTCTTGTAAGTAAGCACTTACAGCAGCAGGCTGGCTTACTTGTTCAGCGGCATCCAGAATGTTTTTCGCCACCACATAAAGGCTAGATGGCAACGCGAGTACTATCGCAATCACCGCTAAGGTGAACAAATTGCCCAAAGGCCTTTGAGCAATATCGTGCAGTGAACCTTTTGCTACTAGGTAGTGAGAGCGAAAATACCCAATTTTTTGTACTGAACTCTTATTGGCCATAACCCTCTGCCTCGCTCAAAAATCCTTGGTTCAACTCAAAACGGCGATATTGCTTTCGTGTTTCCATCATGCCGACATCGTGGGTCGCGATAAGAATAGAAACGCCCGCGCGATTAAATTCTTCAAATAGCCTAAAGATACGATTAGAAAGCTCAGGGTCTAGGTTTCCGGTTGGCTCATCGGCAAGCAATAACGTCGGTCTATTGACGACAGCGCGAGCAATACCCACTCGCTGCTGCTCTCCACCTGATAATTGAGTCGGCAAACAGCGCGCTTTATCTAGCAAGCCGGTTTTGTCCAAGGCTGCATTTACGCGGCGTTTAATCTCGTTTTCTGCGATGGACTCGATACGCATAGGCAAAGCCACATTATCGAAGACACTTCTGTCCATCAAAAGACGGTGATCCTGAAAGACTATGCCGATATTACGTCTGAGTAGAGGGATTTCTTTATCGCCAATACGTGTAATGTCATGCCCATTGAAGGCTATCTTACCGTCAGTCGGTCGTTCCATGGCGCAAATCAACTTAAGCAGAGTACTTTTACCTGCCCCTGAGTGACCCCCTAAAAAAGCCAACTCGCCCTTTCTTAGATGGAAGTCCACCTTCTGCAATGCTTGATGGCCGCCGCGATAAGCCTTGCTAACCTGTTGAAAGTTAATCACTAAATCGTCCTTGCTGTGGGGTGTTAATCTTCTCTGCTAAACAATGCGTCAATGAACTCTTGAGTCTCAAATGAACGCAGATCATCAATACCCTCACCCACACCGATATAACGAATTGGGATCTTAAACTTATCGGCGATTGCGAAGATAACACCCCCTTTTGCTGTACCATCCAGTTTAGTTAATGTAATTCCGGTTACCGGTGCAACATCGCTGAATAGTTTCGCTTGGCTCATTGCGTTTTGACCCGTACCCGCATCTAACGTCAACATAATCTCATGTGGAGCGCTGCCATCAATCTTCTTCATTACGCGAACAATCTTACGAAGCTCTTCCATAAGGTTGCTCTTGTTCTGTAAGCGCCCAGCCGTATCTGCAATAACAACATCGTAGCCACGCGCTTTGGCCGCTTCGATGGCATCATAGATAACAGAAGCACTGTCCGCTCCCGTGTGTTGAGCGACAACAGGAACATCATTTCGCTGTCCCCATACTTGAAGTTGCTCGACCGCTGCCGCACGGAAGGTATCACCCGCCGCTAGCATCACTTTCTGTCCTTGAGACTGGAATTGCTTAGCAAGCTTACCAATGGTCGTCGTCTTACCAACACCATTCACACCCACCATCAGAATAACGTAAGGCGTTTTTTGCTCATCAATCTGCAACGGTTGCTCTACTTGTGCCAATATCTCGGCAAGCTCCAGCTTGAGTAAGTCATATAATGCCTCACCGTCTTTTAACTGCTGGCGAGAAGCTTTCTCTGTCAGGCTATCGATGATTTTCATGGTTGTTTCCATGCCAACATCGGCAATCAGAAGCTGCTCTTCCAACTCTTCAAATAAGTCATCATCAATCTCTTTGCCTTTGAATAGGCCAAAGAAACCCGCACCAATATTAGCTTTAGTACGTGCAAGACTGCGCTTTAGTCGAGCAAAAAAGCTTTCCGTTGGCTTCTCTTGAACCTCAGGCTGAATGGCCTCGGGTTGAAGTACCTCGGGTGCTTTCTCTTCTGGTTCTGGCTCGCTTTCTTCCTCAACGGGTTGTTCTTCAACAGGCACTAATTCTACGACTTCGCTCTCAGGCTGTTCAGTCGGCGTAGCTTGCTGCTCAGCAATGTCAGCCTCAGGCTGTTGCTGTTCATTAATGTCCGTTTCTTTTTGTTCCGGTTGAGTTTGTTCTTCTTCACCAAAACCAAGCCAAGACAATAAGCCGCGTTTTTTCTTATCCGTCATCGGAGACTATCCCAGTTACTTTATGATTCGTGCATATATACGGCGCCAATCGGCACGGTACGTTCAATTAGCGATGATTAATCTCGTATTTACGAGTACAATTTTAAAATAATCAATAGGGTATGATACCACTTATTCGATGGCCAAAAACAGCATGAGAAAACATCAACGCTCCTCTTCTTCACAAAATAACAAGGGTTCAGGCTCAATCCGCATCATCAGTGGCTTATGGCGCGGACGAAAACTCCCCGTTTATGATGCTGAAGGATTACGCCCCACCACAGATCGAGTGAAGGAAACCTTGTTCAATTGGATTGCCAATGACATCCCAAATGCTCGCTGTCTAGATCTGTTCGCAGGCTCTGGAGGACTAGGATTTGAAGCGGCCTCAAGACAGGCCGAAGAAGTCACCTTGATTGAGCTCAACAGCCAAGCTTTTCAACAGTTGCAACAAAACGCACAGACCGTTAAAGCGACAAACATCAACCTATTGAACCAAAATTCACTAAACTTCTTGAAACAGGAAGGACAGGCATACGATATTGTATTTATTGACCCGCCGTTTCGACAAGGTTTACTAGCAGACACAATAGAGCTGTTGGAAAACAATCACTGGCTGAACGATCAGGCACTGATTTACATTGAGACTGAAAAAGAATTAGAGATGCCTGCCCTGCCAGAAAGCTGGCAATTACATCGTGAAAAAGTGGCAGGACAAGTTAGATTTCAACTATTTATAAGAGAGCAATAATGAAATATCTTTTGATGCTAGCGAAGGCTGCAATCGCCTTTGTTTGGTTTGTTTTGATTTTTAATATTTTTCACCCGTTTCCAGGTAAGGCCGCCATCGCACTCTACATCATGGCCGCTTTCCTACTCATGATGCACGGACTTCAGTCAGCCATCTTCCTTGGAGCATTTGGAGACAAGGTAAAGCTCTCTTCCTGGGAGAAGTGGTCCATACTGATCTTTGGTATCTTCGCGTTGTTAGATATTCGACGCAAACACATGATGGATTAATCAGATTAATCACCAAGCGCACTATTGAGTGCGCTTTTTTATGCCCGAATGAAAAGCTTCGAGTATGGCTTCAAAAAGAAAACCGTAAGGATGGATTCGATGCGACTGGGCTTCCAGCCCCCGACCTAGTGTACTTTCCTCATCCAAACTATAAATTCCAGATGCAAAAAAGCCCCACTCTTTCGAGTGAGGCCTTATGTAGTAGTCGGTGAAGAGGGATTCGATGCGACTGGGCTTCCAGCCCCCGACCTAATGTACTTTTCTCGTCCAAACTATAAATCCCAGATGCAAAAAGGCCTCACTCTTTCGAGTGAGGCCTTATGTAGTGGTCGGTGAAGAGGGATTCGAACCCCCGACCCTCTGGTCCCAAACCAGATGCGCTACCAAGCTGCGCTATTCACCGACTTATGTTTCGTTCTGATTAAATCAAAACAGGGAACCGAGGTTACCTTAATCAATGGGGTGGCTAACGAGATTCGAACTCGCGACCACCGGAATCACAATCCAGGGCTCTACCAACTGAGCTATAGCCACCACTGATCTTTTATTGCCATCGCATATTTGCCATGACCAATTGTAGTGGTCGGTGAAGAGGGATTCGAACCCCCGACCCTCTGGTCCCAAACCAGATGCGCTACCAAGCTGCGCTATTCACCGACAAATTTTAGAGAACTTCGTTTTTACCAGAGGGTTACCTCTAGTCCCGCTATTCTCAAAGGCAGGATGCACTATCAAACCGTGCTATTCACCGACTTATATTTCGTTCTGATTAAATCAAAACAGGAAACCGAAGTTACCGAAATAATGGGGTGGCTAACGAGATTCGAACTCGCGACCACCGGAATCACAATCCAGGGCTCTACCAACTGAGCTATAGCCACCACTATTTTTTGCCAATACGCTGTTTCTGAGAACAAGCTTCCGGATGGTACGCCCGAAAGGATTCGAACCTTCGACCTTTGGCTCCGGAGGCCAACGCTCTATCCAGCTGAGCTACGGGCGCATGCCCTATCGGCGGAGTGGAATAATACGGATATCACACTTTGCCGTCTAGTACTTTTTCAGATTTTTTTTGTGTTTGCGCTTTTTTTCAACGAAAACGATCACTTACTGTAAGTTTCGAGATGTGATTTAACCCTCGCCCCAGTAAAGATATAGTTTAATGCAACAATCATAAGATATATAATCACTCAACATTTACAACACCTTAACAGTTAGTTGTTCCATTTTGTGCGAACTACGTACAAATGTTCATCTGGTTGGCGCTTACTCAGGAATTAAAAGAGAGTTAATGGATATGTCTCGTAAACTTATTACCCTATTTACAGCCGCGCTTGTATTCTCCGGAGCTAGCTTCGCCTCTTCGAGCCAAGAAGATTATGACGCGATTGCCGAGCGAATTAAGCCAGTGGGCGATGTTTATCTTGCTGGAGCAGAACCAGAGCAAGAAGTTGCCTCAGGCCCTCGAGACGGCGCAACAATCTATGGAACATTCTGCGTAGCCTGTCATGGCACGGGTGTGAGCGGAGCTCCTAAAATCAACGATGCTGCTGATTGGAGCGCGCGTATTGCCCAAGGTAAAGAAACAATGGCAGATCACGCAATCAATGGATTTAACGCAATGCCAGCACGTGGTGCGTGTATGGATTGTAGCGATGATGAAATCATTGCCGCTATCGACCATATGATTGCCGACCTTTAAGGGTTTACCGACACAAACAAAAAAGATGGCCTAGGCCATCTTTTTTGTTTCTTAGCTAAGATCTTGGACAAGCTCTTGAGCATCTATTTTTTAAACATCGCCCTTAGATTGGCAATATGGGCCTGCCCCTTCTCCATACGCTCTTCCTTGGTTTGCTCTTTCTTCTTCACTTCCCACTCTAAATCATCGAATGGAAGCTCATCTAAAAAGCGGCTTTGCGTTGGCTTGATAAGTTCACCATACTGACGACGCTCTTTACATACCGTAAAGCTCAATTCTTTCTGTGCACGAGTAATGCCTACATACATTAAGCGGCGCTCTTCTTCGACGTTATCTTCATCTATGCTGGTTTGGTGCGGCAAGATCCCCTCTTCAGCACCCATCAAATAAACATAAGGGAACTCTAGGCCTTTTGATGCATGCAGTGTCATCAATTGAACCTGATCGGCCTCAGCGTCATCTTCACCACGCTCCATCATGTCACGCAAGGTTAAACGCTGAACCACTTCCTTAAGGGTCTTCTCTTCTTTGTCGTAGTTGTCCCCTTCGAGATCAGCCACTATCCAAGTATAAAGGTCAGACACGTTCTTCATTCGCATTTCTGCGGCTTTCGGGCTCGCGGAAGTTTCGTAAAGCCAGTCTTCATACTTAATATCACGCACTAGACTGCGAACGGCTTCAACAGTATTGCCGCGCTCTGCGTTGTCACCGACCCTCACTAGCCACTCGGTAAAGCGGCGTAGGCTTTCTAAGCCCTTACCTGCAAGCGTCTGTTCTAATCCAAGCTCAAACGATGCCTCAAACAAGCTCTTGCCACGCATGTTGGCATAGCTGCCTAGCTTTTCGAGAGTAACCGGGCCTATCTCTCTGCGCGGTGTATTCACGATACGCAAAAATGCATTATCGTCATCAGGGTTCACAAGCACCCTTAGGTAAGCCATTACATCTTTGATCTCAGCTCTAGAGAAGAACGAGGTTCCCCCAGAAATGCGATAAGGGACTCGGTTCTGCATCAGTGACTTTTCAATCAGACGCGATTGATGGTTGCCGCGATAAAGGATGGCGTAATCTTTGTAATGGGTTCGGTTAACAAACTTATGCGCAATTATCTCACCGGTAATTCTCTCTGCCTCATGGTCTTCATTCTTGGCCATGAGTACCTTGAGCTTTTCACCATCAGGTATCTCTGAGAAGAGTTTCTTCTCATACACGTGTGGGTTGTTTGCGATTAAGATGTTAGCCGAGCGCAATATTCGACTAGTAGAGCGGTAGTTCTGCTCCAGTTTAATAAGCTTTAAGCTTGGGTAGTCTTCACCAAGCAACACCAAGTTCTGTGGCTTAGCACCGCGCCAAGAATAAATAGACTGATCATCATCGCCCACCACCGTCAGTCGACCACGCTCGCCAACCAACAACTTAACCAGTTCATACTGGCTGGTGTTGGTATCTTGGTACTCATCCACCAAAAGGTATCGAATGCGTGCCCGCCAGCGCTCTCGCACTTCCTCGTTTTGCTTTAATAGCAATACGGGCATAAGAATCAAATCATCAAAATCTAGGGCGTTATAAGCCACCATCTGGCGCTGATACATCTCAAAGCAATCGGCAAATAACGTATGTTGTTCACCCTGCGCCGAGGCTCTTGCTTGAGCCGGCGTCAGCATGTCGTTCTTCCAGTTAGAAATGGTACTGACTAGCTGGCGAAGTAAATCTTTGTCACCGTCTAACAAATCTTCCGTAAGCTCTTTGAGCATCGAAAGCTGGTCTTGGTCATCAAAAAGAGAAAAACCCGCCTTTAGACCTAGTGCTTTGTATTCTCGGCGAATGATGTTGAGGCCTAGGGTGTGGAATGTAGATACCATCAAACCTTTTGATTCATTCTTACCTAAAGTTTGCCCGACACGCTCTTTCATCTCTCGTGCCGCTTTGTTGGTAAAGGTTACCGCTGCGATATTGCGAGCCTTATAACCACACTGCTGAACTAGATAGGCAATCTTATTGGTAATTACGCGAGTTTTACCTGAGCCTGCACCGGCCAATACCAGACAAGGCCCTGACACAAATTTTACCGCTTGGTCTTGCTGTGGATTCAGTCTCATAACGCCACCGAGATACAAAAAAGGGCTCTAATCATACTGTTCACCTTGCTCATTTCCAATCGAATTTTCCTTTTCCAAATGCTTACCTATGCTTACAAACAGTTGCATTTTAATAATTGTCCAATAAAATGAATGAACGTTCATTCATTTGGGTAGGGAATGTTATATCCATGACATCTAAAACCAAGCGCGAAGACATCTTAGAAGCTGCTGTGACTATTTTAGGTCGTGATGGCTTCAATGGCCTTTCGATACAAAAACTCGCGAAAGAAGCCAAGATGGCTGCAGGCACTGTTTATCTCTACTTCAAAGACAAGGATAGCGTGATTGCAGAGGTAAGACTCTGGCTAACAAGACAGGTTGCGGAAATCATTCAGAAGGATGTGCTCTCTAATCAATCTCTCTATGAAAGGTACGAAACTATGTGCCACAACGTATGGAGTATTGGGGGATCTCAACTAGGGTTATTACAAACTCAAATTCAGTATGAATCGTTACCTTCGCCTTTAAGCAAAGAGATTCGAAACCTAGAGAAAAAATTGTTTGATCGGCTGCTCAGTGTCTTTGAAGAAGGCAGACAGTCCGGAAAACTTAAGAATTTACCCGATTCGGTTTTATATAGCCTAAGTTTGGAAAGCTGCGTTGCATTGACCCGCAAGCATTTTCAAGAAATAGACCCTATCGACAGCGAAACTTATCAACTGGCCATCCAAGCAAGCTGGGATGCCATTACAACTAAATAACTGGAGAACCGTTCCATGAAAAAGTGGACACTAATTATGCTTATTATTGCTATCGCCCTGTTCGGTAGCGTGATTGGCTTCAATATCTTCAAGCAGCAGAAGATAGCAGAATACATGGCGAACCGCCCAGAGCCAGAGTACCCAGTTACCGTAATGACGGCCTCTGCTGAAGAGTGGACGCCAAGTATCGACGCAATTGGATTCATTGAACCACTGCAGGGTGTAACACTAACTGCAGAGGCAAGTGGCATTGTGACTAAGATTAACTTTGTTTCTGGCCAGCAGGTTTCTAAGGGTGCCTCTTTGGTGCAGCTAGATTCCGATGTTGAAAAAGCGAATCTACAAAGCGCTGAGGCTCGATACCCAGCCTCAGTAGCAAAATATAAGCGTTACAAAGGCTTGATTAAGAAAGGGGCGATCTCGCAAGCCGATTTTGATGATGCCGAAGCCTCTTATCTATCATTGAAAGCCGATATTGCTGGCCTAAAAGCCACCATCGATCGTCGCGACGTGAATGCACCCTTTGCAGGTGTGATTGGTATTCGTGGCGTCAACCTTGGTGAATACATGCAAGCGGGTAGCCGAATCGCGCGCCTAGAAGACATCAGTGTTATGCGTATGCGCTTTACCGTTTCGCAAAACGATATCTCACGTATCAACATTGGTCAGGCGATCCGTATCAAAGTCGACTCTTATCCTGGTAGCACTTTTGACGGCACCATTTCAGCGATAGAGCCCGCGATTAATTATCAAAGTGGTTTACTGCAAGTACAGGCTGAAATTCCAAATACTCAAGGTGAACTAAGATCAGGTATGTTTGCTCGTGCACAAATTGTGTTGCCAAAACTTCAAGATCAAGTCGTGCTACCTCAAGTGGCGATTACTTACACCCTATACGGTGATAGCGTATTCGTTCTCGATGAAGAAACTCATCGTGTGGCACAACGTGTCATCAAAGCTGGCGAGCGCGACCAAAACAACGTGCGAATCCTAGATGGCGTTAAGCCTGGTGAAGTGATCGTGACCTCAGGTCAGGTACGCCTGAGCAACGAGTCCAAGGTGAAGATTGTGGAAAGTGATGCCACCACCCCACCGACTGAACTTCCGATGCTGTAAGGGATAGACAATGCGATTTACAGACATTTTTATAAAGCGCCCAATACTTGCCGTCTCTATCAGCTTTTTGATAGCTCTGCTAGGTATGCAAGCTATCTTCAAGATGCAGGTGCGTGAATACCCTGAAATGACCAATACTGTAGTTACGGTATCAACCAGTTACTACGGTGCTAGTGCGGATCTGATCCAGGGCTTTATTACTCAGCCACTAGAGCAAGCCATTGCTCAGGCTGACAATATCGATTTCATGACGTCTCAATCGGTACTGGGTAGCTCAACCATTACTGTCACCATGAAGTTAAATACAGACCCGAATGCGGCGTTATCGGACATACTCGCTAAAACCAACTCGGTTCGTTCTCAGCTTCCTAAGGAGTCCGAGGATCCTACTGTAACCATGTCGACAGGTTCGACAACCGCGGTTATGTATATAGGCTTCACTAGTGATGAATTGGCTTCAAGTCAGATCACTGACTATCTTGAACGCGTTATTAATCCACAGCTATTTACCGTTAATGGCGTATCCAAGATCGACCTCTACGGTGGTATGAAATACGCACTGCGTGTATGGCTAGACCCTGAAAAAATGGCAGGTTTACAACTCACCGCAACTGACGTGATGGGTGTATTAGATGCCAATAACTTCCAGTCGGCAACCGGTCAGGCAACAGGCGCTTTAGTTCTTTATAATGGTAGTGCCAACACTCAAGTGGCTAACGTTGAAGAGCTAAAAAATCTTGTTGTTAAACAAGATGGCGGTCAGGTCGTTCGCCTTAGCGATATTGCTAAGGTAACCCGTGAGAAGAGTCACGATATCTATCGTGCAAGTGCCAATGGTCAAGAGGCCGTTGTAGCTGCAATCAACGGTGCGCCAAGTGCTAACCCAATCAACATCGCAGCTGATGTTCTGGAGCTTTTGCCACAACTAGAAAAGAACCTGCCAACCAATATCAAGATGCAGGTAATGTATGACTCCACAGTTGCGATCAATGAGTCAATTCAAGAGGTAGCAAAAACCATTATTGAGGCGGCTCTCATCGTATTGGTTGTTATCACCTTATTCTTGGGCTCTTACCGTGCGGTACTGATCCCAATCGTAACCATCCCGCTATCACTGATTGGTGTAGCCATGTTCATGCAAGCACTAGGGTTTTCCTGGAACTTGATGACCTTGCTCGCCATGGTATTGGCTATCGGCTTGGTGGTGGATGATGCCATCGTTGTTCTGGAGAACGTCGACCGGCATATTAAGCTGGGAGAAACACCGTTTAGGGCCGCGATTATTGGTACGCGAGAGATCGCGGTTCCGGTTATTGCAATGACACTGACACTGGGTGCGGTTTACGCTCCTATTGCCTTGATGGGTGGTATTACTGGCTCGTTATTCAAGGAATTTGCGCTCACCCTTGCGGGAGCGGTATTTGTATCCGGGATCATAGCGTTAACACTCAGCCCTATGATGTGTGCAACCTTCCTTAAGCAGAACGAGGAACCAAATCGCTTTGAGCAATTTGTTCATAAGAAATTAGATGCCCTTAGTGAGTCTTATGCATCTGCACTCGGTTCAGTAATGCAACACCGAGGCGTTGTGATTGCCTTTGCATTGATTGTATTCGGCAGCTTGCCGTTACTGTTCAAGTTTATTCCAAGTGAATTGGCACCGTCGGAAGATAAAGGTGTTGTCATGATGATGGGCACTGGTCCATCAAATGCGAACCTAGATTATCTGCAAAACACCATGAACCATGTGAATGAGCTTCTGAACGAACAACCTGAGGTCGCATACGCACAGATCTTTACAGGTGTACCTAACTCCAATCAGGCATTTGGTATTGCGTCTTTGAAACCATGGAGCCAACGTGAAGCTAGCCAATCAGAGATCACTAACCGCGTTTCTGGCTTAATCGCAGAAGTACCCGGTATGGCAATCACTGCGTTCCAAATGCCAGAGCTTCCGGGTGCAGGCTCAGGTCTTCCGATTCAGTTTGTTATCACTACACCAAACAGCTTTGAGAGTTTGTTCCAGATAGCAACCAACACACTTGCTGAAGTAAATGCAAACCCACAATTTGTTTATTCTGATCTCGACCTGAACTACGATTCAGCCACTATGAAGATCACCATAGATAAAGATAAAGCGGGTGCTTATGGCATTACCATGCAAGATATCGGTATAACCCTAAGTACCATGATGGCTGATGGCTACGTCAACCGTATCGATTTATATGGCCGTTCGTATGAGGTTATCCCACAGGTGGAGCGTAAGTTCCGAATGAATCCTGAGTCGATGAACAACTATTATGTACGTTCATCTACGGGCGATTCAGTACCATTAGGCAGCTTAATATCCATCGATGTGATACCTCAGCCTAGGTCTCTACCTCACTTTAACCAGTTGAATTCAGCAACTGTGGGTGTGGTTCCAGCTCCTGGTGTGGCTATGGGTGATGCCATCGCATGGTTTGAAACGACTGCAGCGGAAAAACTACCGAGTGGATACAACCATGACTATATGGGTGAATCTCGTCAGTTTGTGACCGAAGGAAGTGCGTTATACACCACCTTCTTGCTAGCAATCGCGATCATCTTCTTGGTACTGGCAATACAGTTTGAGTCATTACGTGACCCACTGGTGATCATGGTATCCGTACCACTCGCCATCAGTGGCGCTTTGGTGGCGTTGGCTTGGGGTCTATCAACGATGAACATCTATTCCCAGGTCGGATTGATCACGCTGGTTGGTCTAATTACCAAACACGGCATTTTGATCTGTGAGGTGGCAAAAGAAGAGCAATTGCATCATCAACGCAATCGTGTAGATGCAGTAATGGCTGCAGCTAAAGTACGTCTGAGACCAATTCTAATGACCACTGCGGCGATGATTGCAGGTTTGATACCTCTAATGTATGCAACAGGTGCAGGTGCTGCACAGCGCTTTAGTATAGGCATCGTAATTGTTGCCGGTCTTGCTATTGGTACCGTGTTTACCTTGTTTGTACTACCGGTTATCTACAGCTTCCTTGCTTCCGAGCATAAACCGCTACCTGAATTTGATGAAAGCGAAGTCGTTGAATCAAACTAATCTAGGGTAATGAACGTACAAGGGCTCAGAGATGAGCCCTTTTTTATATCAAAAACAAATATCTGTCTCGATATTGTTTGCGACAAAAGACGCTGAATTGCTTAGAATATAACAAACGATTTTGGAGAAACGCCCCTATGTTCGACCCTAAAAAACTAGAGCAGATTGCAAAGCAAATTCATGAATCTATGCCTCAGCCAGTAAAAGACCTAGGCACTGACGTTGATCAAAAAGTCCGTCAAGTCATTCAATCCCAGCTGAACAAGCTAGATGTGATCAGTCGAGAAGAGTTCGAGGTGCAAACTCAAGTATTACTGCGCACTCGTCAAAAGCTAAACGAGATGGAAAAGAAGATGGCCGATCTAGAAGAGAAGCTTTCTACTAAAGGCGAATAGCCACCTCACGTACAAACAAAAAGGCTTGGTATTTTCATACCAAGCCTTTTTTAGTTTAAGAGTACCGCCGAACTCGTCGGCGGACTTTTAACTAGCGATTAGCCACCAACAGCAATGCGCTTCATGTCAGTCATGTAGCCACGTAGTTCTTCACCTACGTACTCAACTGGGTGGTTGCGAATTGCTTCGTTCACTTCGATTAGGCGTTGGTTATCAGCAAAGTTTGACGCTTCACCTAGGCCTTTACCGATAACATCAGTTGCTACTGAAGGCATGAACTTCTCACGTAGAAGCGGTGTTGCTACGTTTGCGAATAGGTAGTTACCGTACTCAGCGGTATCAGAGATAACAACGTTCATCTCGTATAGACGCTTACGTGCAACAGTGTTCGCGATTAGCGGAAGCTCGTGCAGTGATTCGTAGTAAGCAGACTCGTCGATAATGCCAGAAGCTGTCATTGCTTCAAACGCAAGCTCAACACCAGCACGAACCATAGCGATCATTAGGATGCCGTTGTCGAAGTACTCTTGCTCAGAGATCTCTACATCAGACTCAGGGTAGTTTTCGAAATCAGTTTCGCCTGTCTCTTCACGCCATTTGAATAGGTTAACGTCGTCGTTTGACCAGTCAGCCATCATAGTGCGAGAGAATTCGCCTTGGATGATGTCATCCATGTGCTTATTGTAAAGCGGGCGCATAAGATCTTTAAGCTCTTCAGAAAGATCAAAAGCGCGGATCTTAGCAGGGTTTGATAGGCGGTCCATCATATGAGTGATACCACCGAACTTCAGTGCTTCAGTGATAGTTTCCCAACCGTACTGAAGAAGCTTGCCTGCGTAACCAGCATCGATGCCGTCAGCAATCATCTTCTCGTAACATACGATAGAACCCGCTTGTAGCATGCCACAAAGGATAGTTTGCTCACCCATTAGGTCAGACTTAACCTCAGCAACAAAAGAAGACTCTAGACAGCCCGCACGGTGACCACCAGTACCTGCAGCCCAAGCTTTAGCGATATCCCAGCCTTCGCCTTTAGGGTCGTTTTCTGGGTGAACAGCGATCAGTGTTGGAACGCCGAAGCCACGCTTGTACTCTTCACGAACTTCAGTACCTGGGCACTTAGGTGCAACCATAACTACTGTAAGGTCTTCACGAATCTGCATGCCTTCTTCAACAACGTTAAAGCCGTGAGAATAACCCAATGCAGCGCCTTGCTTCATTAGTGGCATCACTGTCTCTACAACATTGCTGTGTTGCTTATCTGGAGTCAGGTTAACAACTAGGTCAGCTTGAGGAATAAGAGTCTCGTAACTACCTACTTCAAAGCCATTCTCTTTTGCGTTTTTGAAAGATTGGCGTTGCTCATCAATAGCAGCTTGGCGTAATGCATAAGATACATCTAGGCCAGAATCGCGCATGTTTAAGCCTTGGTTTAGGCCTTGAGCACCACAACCTACGATAACCACTTTCTTACCTTTTAGGTAATCAGCTTCTGTAGCAAATTCAGAACGGTCCATAAAACGGCAACGACCCAATTGGTCCAATTGCTCACGTAGGTTTAGCGTGTTGAAATAGTTAGCCATGACGGGCTCTCCTTAAAAATTCTTTCCATAGTTCGGCTTTATTTGCCGATTGAGTTCATACTAATTCAGGTTGAAAGTTGCTTAAAGTGATATATTCACAACTAATCATTGCAAATTATGCAACAAGAAGATTACTCAAATGAACATCAAAAGCCTACAGATTTTTCTACATCTTTCTGAAAGTAAGAACTTCAGCAAGACTGCGTCCGCAATGCACATGAGCCCATCGGCATTAAGCCGTCAAATAAAGCGCTTAGAACAAGAAGCGGAACAGATTCTATTCATTAGAGACAATAGAAGTGTTGAGTTAACCACCGCAGGCAAAGAGTTGCTCCCTGTTGCTCACAACATTGTCAATCAATGGCAAACCTTTACCCTGAACTTTTCAGATCATAAGGATGTATTAAAGGGTGAGATACGACTATTTTGCTCGGTAACAGCAAGCTACAGCCACTTGCCTCGCTTACTGTCAGAGTTTCGATTATTGCATCCATTGATCGAGTATAAGCTCAGTACCGGTGACCCTGCACAAGCAATAGAAAAGGTGTTAAATGATGAAGCGGATATCGCCATTTCTGCAGAAAGTGACCAATTACCTTCAAGGGTTGCCTTTGAAAACATCAGCGAGATTTCCTTATCGGTTATAGCCCCTAAGGGAGTAGCCAATATAGAAAGCATGCTTACAGAGCCTATTAACTGGAATGAAATTCCCTTTATTATCCCCTCGGAGGGCACCGCTCGAGATCGCTGTAATACTTGGTTTAAGCGAAGCAAGATTAAACCTAACATCTATGCGCAGGTGGCAGGGCATGAGGCGATCGTCAGTATGGTGGCATTAGGTTGTGGTATTGGAATTGCACCGGATGTGGTCATTAATAACAGCCCAGTAAAAGACCACATTCAAAAGCTGGATGTGGAGCCGGTTAAGCCATTTAAGCTAGGCGTATGTTGCAAGCGTTCGCAGCTCAATAATCCGCTGATCAAGGCGTTATGGAGTGTGGCTGAGGCTAATTATATTTCGAGTTAGATGAAGTTCTGGGTTCTGGGTTCTGGGTTCTGGGTTCTGGGTTCTGGGTTCTGGGTTCTGGGTTCTGGGTTCTGGGGAGATTTTACAAACGCTAGATATGAAAAAACTCGCTATAAAAGCGGGTTATTCAAAATTAAAGCCTGGCGATGTCCTATTCCCACATGGGCGGTGCGGCGATCCGCAAACACACGCTACTTTTCCAAGATTCAGATATGAAAAAACCCGCTATAAAAGCGGGTTATTCAAATTCAAAGCCTGGCGATGTCCTACTCCCACATGGGCGGTGCGGCGATCCGCAAACACACGCTACTTTTCCAAGATTCAGATATGAAAAAACCCGCTATAAAAGCGGGTTATTCAAATTCAAAGCCTGGCGATGTCCTACTCTCACATGGGGAAACCCCACACTACCATCGGCGCTATTATGTTTCACTTCTGAGTTCGGCATGGAATCAGGTGGGTCCACAATGCTATGGTCGCCAAGCAAATTTTGTGTGCAATCAGATTAAGAATCTAATAGCAAAATATGGTGCTAGTACCCAGAGTCGAACTGGGGACCTCACCCTTACCAAGGGTGCGCTCTACCAACTGAGCCATACCAGCAATTTGTCGTCTAGAGAGACGAAAAAACCCGCTTCAAAAGCGGGTTATTCAAAATTAAAGCCTGGCGATGTCCTACTCTCACATGGGGAAACCCCACACTACCATCGGCGCTATTATGTTTCACTTCTGAGTTCGGCATGGAATCAGGTGGGTCCACAATGCTATGGTCGCCAAGCAAATTTTAAAATTCGGAAAGCTATATTTAAAAGTTTGTATCACACATTCAAAGTTCTACTTTGAGTCCACAAAACCCCTTGGGTGTTGTATGGTTAAGCCTCACGGGCAATTAGTACAGGTTAGCTCAATGCCTCGCAGCACTTACACACCCTGCCTATCAACGTTCTAGTCTCGAACAACCCTTTAGGACACTTAAAGTGCCAGGGAAGACTCATCTCAGGGCTCGCTTCCCGCTTAGATGCTTTCAGCGGTTATCGATTCCGAACTTAGCTACCGGGCAATGCCATTGGCATGACAACCCGAACACCAGAGGTTCGTCCACTCCGGTCCTCTCGTACTAGGAGCAGCCCCCTTCAATCTTCCAACGCCCACGGCAGATAGGGACCGAACTGTCTCACGACGTTCTAAACCCAGCTCGCGTACCACTTTAAATGGCGAACAGCCATACCCTTGGGACCGACTTCAGCCCCAGGATGTGATGAGCCGACATCGAGGTGCCAAACACCGCCGTCGATATGAACTCTTGGGCGGTATCAGCCTGTTATCCCCGGAGTACCTTTTATCCGTTGAGCGATGGCCCTTCCATTCAGAACCACCGGATCACTATGACCTGCTTTCGCACCTGCTCGAATTGTCATTCTCGCAGTCAAGCGGGCTTATGCCATTGCACTAACCACACGATGTCCAACCGTGTTTAGCCCACCTTCGTGCTCCTCCGTTACTCTTTGGGAGGAGACCGCCCCAGTCAAACTACCCACCAGGCACTGTCCTCATCCCCGATAAGGGGACTAAGTTAGAACATCAACACTACAAGGGTGGTATTTCAAGGACGGCTCCAACGATACTGGCGTACCGTCTTCAAAGCCTCCCACCTATCCTACACATGTAGGGTCAATGTTCAGTGCCAAGCTGTAGTAAAGGTTCACGGGGTCTTTCCGTCTAGCCGCGGGTACACTGCATCTTCACAGCGATTTCAATTTCACTGAGTCTCGGGTGGAGACAGCGTGGCCATCATTACGCCATTCGTGCAGGTCGGAACTTACCCGACAAGGAATTTCGCTACCTTAGGACCGTTATAGTTACGGCCGCCGTTTACCGGGGCTTCGATCAAGAGCTTCGACCGAAGTCTAACCCCATCAATTAACCTTCCGGCACCGGGCAGGCGTCACACCGTATACGTCATCTTACGATTTTGCACAGTGCTGTGTTTTTAATAAACAGTTGCAGCCACCTGGTATCTGCGACTCCTAGTAGCTCCATCCGCAAGGGACTTCACCGCCAAGAGCGTACCTTCTCCCGAAGTTACGGTACCATTTTGCCTAGTTCCTTCACCCGAGTTCTCTCAAGCGCCTTGGTATTCTCTACCCGACCACCTGTGTCGGTTTGGGGTACGATTTCTTATAATCTGAAGCTTAGAGGCTTTTCCTGGAAGCATGGCATCAATGACTTCACTGCACGTAGCAGCTCGACATCGTATCTCAGCGTTAAGAAAGTCCGGATTTACCTAAACTTTCCGCCTACATACTTGAACCTGGACAACCATCGCCAGGCCCACCTAGCCTTCTCCGTCCCCCCATCGCAATTATAAGAAGTACGGGAATATTAACCCGTTTCCCATCGACTACGCCTTTCGGCCTCGCCTTAGGGGTCGACTTACCCTGCCCCGATTAACGTTGGACAGGAACCCTTGGTCTTCCGGCGAGGGGGTTTTTCACCCCCTTTATCGTTACTCATGTCAGCATTCGCACTTCTGATACGTCCAGCAGCCCTTACAGACCACCTTCAACCGCTTACAGAACGCTCCCCTACCCCGCATACAAAAGTATGCAGCCGCAGCTTCGGTGTATAGCTTAGCCCCGTTACATCTTCCGCGCAGGCCGACTCGACCAGTGAGCTATTACGCTTTCTTTAAATGATGGCTGCTTCTAAGCCAACATCCTGGCTGTCTGAGCCTTCCCACATCGTTTCCCACTTAGCTATACTTTGGGACCTTAGCTGGCGGTCTGGGTTGTTTCCCTCTCCACGACGGACGTTAGCACCCGCCGTGTGTCTCCCGGATAGTACTCAATGGTATTCGGAGTTTGCAAAGGGTTGGTAAGTCGGGATGACCCCCTAGCCTTAACAGTGCTCTACCCCCATTGGTATTCGTCCGAGGCGCTACCTAAATAGCTTTCGGGGAGAACCAGCTATCTCCAGGTTTGATTGGCCTTTCACCCCTAGCCACAAGTCATCCGCTAATTTTTCAACATTAGTCGGTTCGGTCCTCCAGTTGATGTTACTCAACCTTCAACCTGCCCATGGCTAGATCACCTGGTTTCGGGTCTAATTCTAGCAACTCGACGCCCAGTTAAGACTCGGTTTCCCTACGGCTCCCCTATACGGTTAACCTTGCTACTAAAATTAAGTCGCTGACCCATTATACAAAAGGTACGCAGTCACGCTTCGAGGCGCTCCTACTGCTTGTACGTACACGGTTTCAGGTTCTATTTCACTCCCCTCACAGGGGTTCTTTTCGCCTTTCCCTCACGGTACTGGTTCACTATCGGTCAGTCAGTAGTATTTAGCCTTGGAGGATGGTCCCCCCATGTTCAAACAGGATATCACGTGTCCCGCCTTACTCGTTTTCACTTAAAATGCGTTGTCGGTTACGGGGCTATCACCCTATACTGCGAGACTTTCCAGACTCTTCACCTGACGCATTAAAAGCTTAAGGGCTAATCCAATTTCGCTCGCCGCTACTTTCGGAATCTCGGTTGATTTCTCTTCCTTCGGGTACTTAGATGTTTCAGTTCCCCGAGTTTGCCTCATTAACCTATGTATTCAGTTAATGATACGTGCTTATGCACGTGGGTTTCCCCATTCAGAAATCCCAGACTCAAATGGTTATTACTACCTAATCTGGGCTTATCGCAAGTTATTACGTCTTTCATCGCCTCTGACTGCCAAGGCATCCACCGTGTACGCTTAGTCACTTAACCATACAACCCCAAAGGGTCTTGCTTACGCAATGCAGTTGCTACGCTGCAGTATGACGTTTCCAAGGTGCGTTATCTCTTTATTATGAGCGAGATAACATTCGATTTTGCCGGACTCAAATTTGAATGCATCCTGGCAAGGATACATTCCCAAGAACACTTGAATGTGTGTTGGTACCTAAATCAATAAAGACTTAGGATTTGAGAACTTTTAAATTTGATAAATAATGAAATCACATTATTTATCGTCAGCTTTCCAAATTGTTAAAGAGCATGAATTTCTAAGCAATAATGCTTATGAAACCATTTTTAAATATTCTCTATTCTTTCTAGAGAAAAGAACAAAAACACTTAAAGATGGTGGAGCTATGCGGGATCGAACCGCAGACCTCCTCGCTGCCAGCGAGGCGCTCTCCCAGCTGAGCTATAGCCCCATCTGGAAGTTTTTCCTGCTCTAACTTTTTAAACCATATCAATCTGTGTGGACACTCATCGTGAGTAATCATCGTATAAGGAGGTGATCCAGCCCCAGGTTCCCCTAGGGCTACCTTGTTACGACTTCACCCCAGTCATGAACCACAAAGTGGTGAGCGTCCTCCTCGAAAGGTTAAACTACCCACTTCTTTTGCAGCCCACTCCCATGGTGTGACGGGCGGTGTGTACAAGGCCCGGGAACGTATTCACCGTGACATTCTGATTCACGATTACTAGCGATTCCGACTTCATGGAGTCGAGTTGCAGACTCCAATCCGGACTACGACGCACTTTTTGGGATTCGCTCACCATCGCTGGTTGGCTGCCCTCTGTATGCGCCATTGTAGCACGTGTGTAGCCCTACTCGTAAGGGCCATGATGACTTGACGTCGTCCCCACCTTCCTCCGGTTTATCACCGGCAGTCTCCCTGGAGTTCCCACCATTACGTGCTGGCAAACAAGGATAAGGGTTGCGCTCGTTGCGGGACTTAACCCAACATTTCACAACACGAGCTGACGACAGCCATGCAGCACCTGTCTCAGAGTTCCCGAAGGCACCAAAGCATCTCTGCTAAGTTCTCTGGATGTCAAGAGTAGGTAAGGTTCTTCGCGTTGCATCGAATTAAACCACATGCTCCACCGCTTGTGCGGGCCCCCGTCAATTCATTTGAGTTTTAATCTTGCGACCGTACTCCCCAGGCGGTCTACTTAACGCGTTAGCTCCGAAAGCCACGGCTCAAGGCCACAACCTCCAAGTAGACATCGTTTACGGCGTGGACTACCAGGGTATCTAATCCTGTTTGCTCCCCACGCTTTCGCATCTGAGTGTCAGTATCTGTCCAGGGGGCCGCCTTCGCCACTGGTATTCCTTCAGATCTCTACGCATTTCACCGCTACACCTGAAATTCTACCCCCCTCTACAGTACTCTAGCCTGCCAGTTTCAAATGCGGTTCCGAGGTTGAGCCCCGGGCTTTCACATCTGACTTAACAAACCACCTGCATGCGCTTTACGCCCAGTAATTCCGATTAACGCTCGCACCCTCCGTATTACCGCGGCTGCTGGCACGGAGTTAGCCGGTGCTTCTTCTGTCGCTAACGTCAAACACTAAAGCTATTAACTCTAATGCCTTCCTCACGACTGAAAGTACTTTACAACCCGAAGGCCTTCTTCATACACGCGGCATGGCTGCATCAGGCTTGCGCCCATTGTGCAATATTCCCCACTGCTGCCTCCCGTAGGAGTCTGGACCGTGTCTCAGTTCCAGTGTGGCTGATCATCCTCTCAGACCAGCTAGGGATCGTCGCCTTGGTGAGCCATTACCTCACCAACTAGCTAATCCCACCTGGGCATATCCTGAAGCGAGAGGCCCGAAGGTCCCCCTCTTTGGTCCGTAGACGTTATGCGGTATTAGCCATCGTTTCCAATGGTTATCCCCCACATCAGGGCAATTTCCCAGGCATTACTCACCCGTCCGCCGCTCGACGCCCAACAAATCACCCGAAGGGTCAATGTTGTCGTTTCCGCTCGACTTGCATGTGTTAGGCCTGCCGCCAGCGTTCAATCTGAGCCATGATCAAACTCTTCAATTAAAGTTTTGTTGAAGCTTTCGCTTCGGCTCAATGAATACTGACTTCAAAACTGTTCCTTACTCGAAAGTAAGAAGTAATTTTAAAGCTATTATCGTTCCAACAGAACGATAATGAATTGACTGTGCCAATGACTAAAAGTCATCGTTTTGGTCACTCAGTTCATTGATAAATCTTTTCGATTATCATCAACGAGTGCCCACACAGATTGATAGGTCTAAATTGTTAAAGAGCGTTGCTTTTCGACGATTCCTTTTGTGAGGAGTCTCTCAAAGCGGACGGCCATTCTAGCGATTTGAACCTCAGTGTCAAACACTTTTTGAATTTAATTTTCTAAGAGAAGTTAAACTCAATTGGGTTCGGCTAGTTAGCCTACTGAAACACTGCGAAGCGTTTCCGCTGTTGCCGTGTCAGTGGGGCGCATTATAGAGATGCTCGTCACATTGGCAAGCCTTTTCTATAAGTTTTTTGCAGTTTCTTTTTTTACGCTCAACAAACAAACAACCCGCTTGAAAAGCGGGCTGTTTTGGTCGATTTAAAGCCGTTTCTGATAGTTTTAGATAAATGCGAACGCATCAGAATAAATTTGCTCGACCTTAGCTTTCTTATTAAAGATAAACTGCTCTCTTGCACTACCGGCCATTTCAAATCGACCTGCTATATAGATGTCATACTCAGAGAGGTCTGAAAAATCCTGCATCACGGCTTGAAGCACATTGCCGGTTTTTCCAGTCCAAATGCCTTCATCATCTTCTACTACAGGAACAAAATGGATATTTGCGTGCTGTTCTTCAATAGACGTCAGTTCATCAAACGCATACAGCTGTGATTTACTTCTTGCTCCCCAATACAAATAGATTGGGTTATTGATATTTTGGCTGATGCAGTGATCCAGAATAGAACGCACGTAGCTAAAGCCTGTTCCACCAGCGATAAGTAACATAGAGCGATCACTCTCTTTAAGAGCCGCATCACCATGAGGAGCATCAATAACAATGTCACTACCATTGCTCAGCGCTTCATGCATACGGTTAACGACCTCAAGAGCATAAGCATTTTCTTCAGCAGCACCAATATGAAGCTCTAGCTCTCCCTCATGTCGACAAGGGCTACTTGCGATTGAAAAAGGACGCTTGTCTTTCTCACCCATTACGACCATCAAATACTGCCCCGCTTCAAACTCAACAGGAGTTTCAGGGTGCAACAATACTCGGAATGTATTGCTGGCTAAGGGCTTAATTGATTTTACTTTGCAACGAATGGTCATATCTTCCTCTATATCCTTACTCATCAAAAGTAAGTACTAAATCTGTGTTTGCAAACGCTTGGCAAGCAAAGACCCAGCCTTGGGCTTGCTCTTTCTCTGTTAGCATAGGTTCTAACTGATACGCTACTGTACCAGTCTTTAATCGGCATAGACACATTCCGCATGCTCCAACTTGGCATCGGTTAGGGAATGCGATGTTCTGAGATAGAGCAGCGTCCAATATGGTTTGCTGTTCCTCTATCTCAAATATTACACCACTGGGCAAAAGCTCTACCTTGTATGTCATAAGATGTTGAGCTGTTCCCAGATCTTATCAATACGAGCAACCAGCTCTTTATCTTTATGGATAGGTCTACCCCACTCCCTCGTCGCCTCGCCTTGCAACTTGTTGGTGGCATCTATACCTAATTGAGAGTGTGGCCCATCAAAAAATTGACTATCACGAGCCGGATCCATACGGGTGGTAATAGCCCAAATCACATCATTCCAATCTCTAACATTAACGTCTTGATCGCAGACAATGACAAACTTCATCTGCGTATGTTGAGAGAACTCAGCTAACACTGCATCAATGACTTCGATCCCTTGGTTAGCTTGTTGCTTATCTATGGATAGAATGGCCATCCCGCCAAAGCCCGCTTCAGTAGGTAAATAACAATCCTTTATAAATGGAAATTGCTGTTTTAGTGCGTCAAATAGCTGCTCGGCTTTTTCCTGCTGCAGAGCAGGTAAAGGTGCAGACGAACCTTCTTTAGACATGGCTAATTCTGCTGGCCATTTTATGGTCGCGTCTAGCCCCATCTTCGAGCCAAGGCCTGCAACTGGTGAAGCAAAATCAAGAGAATCTATTGGAGTGTTCTCAATCATCACTATGTCGCGTTTCGGTTGCATGTGCTCTGTCATTGCCGCGATAACTTGATTCCAATCTCGAGCATCAACACTTTCATCGCATACTAGTACATACTTGGTGTACATGAACTGACGTAAGAAAGACCACACGCCCATCATCACGCGCTTGGCATGACCCGGGTATTGCTTCTTCATGGTCACTACCGCCATGCGATAAGAACAGCCCTCTGGAGGTAGGTAAAAATCCTCTATCTCTGGAAACTGCTTTTGTAGAATAGGGACAAAGACTTCATTCAGGGCAACACCTAATACCGCAGGTTCATCTGGCGGACGTCCCGTGTAGGTACTGTGATAAATAGGGCCTTTACGCATCGTAATGTGTGTAATGGTAAACACATTATGACTTTCTACTTCATTGTAGTAACCGGTGTGGTCACCATAAGGGCCTTCATCAGCAAATTCGCTAGGGTCGATATAACCTTCTAGCACAATCTCAGCACTGGCAGGAACATCTAGCTCGTTGCTGATTGACTTAACCACTTCGGTTTTGCTGCCCCTTAACAAGCCTGCGAAGGCATACTCGGAGAGCGAATCTGGTACTGGCGTTACCGCACCTAGAATGGTTGCAGGGTCAGCACCAAAGGCTACTGAAACAGGGAATGGTTTTCCAGGGTTGGCTTCTGACCAATCTCTAAGATCGAGAGCACCACCTCGATGGGCTAACCAACGCATGATGACTTTATTCTTGCTTAGTTTTTGCTGGCGATAGATACCAAGGTTTTGTCGTTTCTGATTAGGTCCGCGAGTAACCGTTAATCCCCACGTTAATAGTGGAGCGACATCCTCGGGCCAACAACTCATAACTGGGATCTTATCTAAGTCGACGTCATCACCCTGCCAGACGATATCTTGGCAAGGCGCTTTACGAAGGCGCTTTGCCGGCATATTGAGGACTTGTTTAAAAACAGGCAGTTTATCTAGAGCATCTTTAAAGCCCTTTGGTGGCTCAGGCTCTTTAAGATAAGCCAGTAACTTGCCTACCTCTCGCAGATCGCTGACTTGTTGACGACCCATACCAAGAGCCACTCGCTTGGAGGTGCCAAATAGATTGGTTAAAACAGGCACATCATAGCCAATAGGATTTTCAAACAGTAATGCAGGACCACCAGCACGCAGGGTTCGGTCGCTGATTTCTGTCATTTCGTAGTCGGGATCAACCGGATGGGAGATGCGCTTTAATTGTCCTTCTTTCTCCAGAAGGGCAAGAAAGTCTCGCAAGTCTTTGCAGCTCATAACAATCCATTTAGCCTAAAAAGATGGGCGCAGTATAGCAAAAAGCCCATCACCTTCCGCTAACAAATTTAACGGTTAAATATTTCTGGGTACTTACTTGCCCACTGATTGAACCAGCTATTGTACCCATAGCCTTGGATGCTTTCAGTGATCACCTGTGCATCACCTTGATTGCTCATCCTGGAGACCAAAAAATCTTCCGCGGGTTGCGAGGTCGGCGCGTATTTGGCTAGCAACTGCAGACTACGCTCACTCAATGAAGGGTTTTGGCTCGCCACGATCATTTGTTGTATTGAAAAGTCACTACCGTCTTGCCCTAGTCGTTCTAGCTCTCGACTTAATGCGCTATCGGCTTTCATCTTCCACACAATATCGTAGAGTTCAGGGTTATTGGATCTCGTTGCCATTGCGACCATCAGGTCTGAACTTGGTAACCAAGATAACACGCTGTTATCGGTAATCTGCTCAACGAGATAGGCCAATCCCTCATCTGAGATCGTGTCGATGTTGTTAATCAGTAGCTTTTCTCTTTGCGATGTCAGGTCTGGATGTTCCGTTAGCCAAGCACGTAAATCGAGTTGCTCATTCTCCACACCCACGTACAACTCAATGACTTGATCGTCCAACTTCCAATCATCAATCAGGCGCTGTGCCATTATTTGATAGGAAAACGCCGGAGAAACAAAACGGAAGCCATCCCCCTGCTCCACTATTTTCAGTGACGGGGCTACCTTGCGCTGAGTGTCAACAAAGACGGCTAAATCAGAGGTATATTGGGGGGCACTTTCAGAAATAGATTTGATGGCAAGAAACCTGACTACTTCTTGCTGCGGCTGTTTAATTCGAAGCAGATTGAAATTTGCTTGATCGGATTGTTCGGATAGAGCGAGCGATACTATGCGTTGCGCACTCTCCTGAGACTGAGCATCAGATAGCATTTGCTGCTTATCTTCCACGCTAAGTTCAATGGCTTGCACTGCAAATGAGCTGCCAAGCATGGCAGATAACAACGTAGCCAATAGCTTTTTATGCATACTCTTACTCCCTGTAATACTGTATACCAGCTTAGTGATACTATGCCGTCCTAGCATAGTTTTGTCGTAATTAAAAAAACGCCACCTTAGTTAGGTGGCGTATCTTACGATAAGTTCAGTTAATGGCAAATTTCGAAAGAAATCTGCTATTGACGTCGCATAGCGTCGAAGAACTCATTGTTAGTTTTGGTCATTGCCAACTTATCAATCAGGAACTCCATCGCATCAGTCTCACCCATTGGGTGTACGATCTTACGAAGAATCCACATCTTCTGAAGTTCATCTGGCTTAGTGAGCAACTCTTCACGACGAGTACCTGAACGGTTGAAATCAATCGCAGGGAAGACACGCTTTTCAGCAATCTTACGGTTTAGGTGCAGTTCCATGTTACCTGTACCCTTAAATTCTTCGTAGATAACTTCATCCATCTTAGAACCCGTATCTACCAAAGCAGTTGCAATAATAGTTAAGCTACCGCCTTCTTCTACGTTACGAGCCGCACCGAAGAAGCGCTTAGGTCTGTGAAGTGCATTCGCATCCACACCACCTGTTAGAACCTTGCCTGAAGAAGGGATTACTGTGTTGTAAGCACGCGCTAGACGAGTGATTGAATCAAGAAGGATAACAACGTCTTTCTTGTGCTCAACTAGACGTTTCGCTTTCTCGATTACCATCTCAGCAACCTGTACGTGACGAGACGCTGGCTCATCAAACGTAGAAGCGATTACTTCGCCCTGAACCAGGCGCTGCATCTCAGTTACTTCTTCTGGACGCTCATCGATAAGCAATACCATCAACTCACACTCTGGGTGGTTGCGGGCAATACTTTGGGCGATGTTTTGCAGCAACATTGTCTTACCCGCTTTTGGCGGAGCAACGATTAAGCCACGTTGACCTTTACCGATCGGTGAAGCCAAATCTAGGATACGAGCTGTAATATCTTCAGTCGCACCGTTACCTACTTCCATTACCATACGCTCGTTAGCGTGCAGTGGAGTCAGGTTTTCAAACAAAATCTTATTACGTGCGTTATCAGGCTTATCGTGGTTAACGGTATTAACCTTAAGCAATGCAAAGTAACGCTCACCATCTTTAGGCGGGCGAATCTTACCGGCAATGCTGTCACCTGTACGCAGGTTAAAGCGACGAATCTGACTTGGCGATACATAAATGTCATCTGGGCCAGCTAGATATGAACTGTCTGAGCTGCGCAGAAAACCAAATCCGTCTTGTAGAATCTCTAGGACGCCGTCACCAAAGATATCCTCTCCGCTTTTAGCGTGCGCTTTTAGCGTAGAAAATATGATGTCCTGCTTTCTCAATCTAGCAAGATTCTCAAGACCAAGGCTCTCACCAAGTTTCACTAAGTCTGAGACAGGTCTGTTCTTCAGCTCTGTTAGATTCATAGTGGTCGATTTTTCGGTGGTCTTTGTATTAGATTTAGTAGTCAAAATAGGATCTGTATGTGTTAGTTAGAGAGATTTGGTCTCAGGATCGACCAAGAAAAGGAAAATTGTATGATTTACGTGCAATAAACTAGCACTAAAAACAAGCCTAGTCTAGCTTCTAGAAAAAACAAAACCGTGCATTAAAAAATACACGGTTAATTTGTTTTTCTCATTTTAGATATTTGCGTCTAGGAACTCTTTAAGCTGAGTCTTTGAAAGCGCACCTACCTTGGTTGCCGCTACATTGCCGTCTTTAAACAACAGTAATGTTGGGATACCACGAATGCCATATTTTGGTGGCGTTGCTGGGTTGTGATCGATATTTAGCTTACCAATAGTAAGTTTACCAGCGTACTCTTCTGAGATTTCATTCAAAATAGGGGCAATCATTTTACATGGACCACACCATTCTGCCCAGAAATCTACCAGCACAGGGCCTGCAGCTTTTATTACATCACTTTCAAAACCGTCGTCAGAAAGCTGCAAAATCTTATCGCTCATCTTTAGCTCCAAATCAATTTTCTGATGCCGATCCGATGATTATCGGCAATTAGATTGCCTATTGGAATGGATTTCCTTTCTTAATGCAAGCGTAAGCTGATATTCTATGCTCATGAAAAAGACACACATCACAGAGCAAAAATTCGCCGACTTCGATTTGCACCCAGATATTATCACTGGATTGCAAACAAAAGGATTTGAGTATTGTACTCCGATTCAAGCGTTAGCGCTGCCAGTACTGCTCACTGGCCAAGACATTGCGGGGCAAGCTCAGACGGGTACTGGTAAAACATTAGCCTTTCTAACCGCTACTTTCGATTACCTACTTAAAAACCCTGCCGATGAGTCTCGAGCAGTGAACCAACCGCGCGCCATTATTATGGCACCAACGCGTGAGTTGGCTATTCAGATCCATCGTGATGCTGAAGCTTTGATTGCAAGCACCGGCCTTAAAGCTGCGCTTGCATATGGTGGTGAAAGCTACGACAAGCAGCTGAATGAGCTACAACAAGGTGTTGATATCTTGATCGGCACTACTGGTCGTATCATCGATTTCTTCAAGCAGAAAGCTTTTAACCTTAATCATATCCAAGCTGTTGTTCTTGACGAAGCTGACCGTATGTTTGACCTGGGTTTCATTAAAGACATTCGCTTTTTGTTCCGTCGTATGCCAGAGCCAAAAGATCGTCTTAACATGCTTTTCTCTGCAACCCTTTCTTACCGAGTGCAAGAACTTGCGTTCGAACACATGAACAATCCTGAGCATGTGGAAGTAGAACCAGAGCGTCGCACCAACGTCCGTATCGAAGAAGAGCTGTTCCACCCTTCAAATGAAGATAAGATCGCTCTGCTTATGACCTTGATTGAGCAAGATTGGCCTGAAAAAGCGATCATTTTTGCCAATACAAAATACAAATGTGAGCAAGTCTGGGGTTACCTAGCAGCCGATGAGCACCGTGTGGGTCTTTTAACAGGTGACATTCCGCAGAAAAAACGCGAACGAATTCTAGAGCAATTTACTACAGGCGAATTAGACTTCTTGGTTGCGACTGATGTTGCTGCACGTGGTCTACACATTCCACTGGTTACGCACGTATTTAACTACGACCTACCAGATGACGCTGAAGATTATGTTCACCGTATTGGCCGTACAGGACGTGCTGGTGAAAGCGGTCATTCAATCAGTTTTGCTTGTGAAGAGTATGCAGTTAACCTACCTGCAATCGAAGAATACATCGATCACTCAATTCCAGCATCAGACTATGACCCTGAAGCTTTGATTCAAGAGTTGCCGAGACCAATTCGTCTTCAACGCTCACCAAACACCCGTCGTCAAAGTGGTGGAAAACCTCAAGGTCGCAATAATAATCAGCGACGCAGCAGACCATCTAGGCCACATAACAGATAATCAGGAAACAGCTAATTTAGGTTATGACAGACTCATCTCCTCTTTATGCCGCCATTGACCTTGGCTCGAATAGCTTCCATATGCTTGTTGTAAAGCACGTACATGGAAGCGTTCGCACTATGGCGAAGATTAAGCGCAAGGTTCGCCTCGCTGCTGGTTTAGACAGTAGCAACGCGTTAAGTCAGGAAGCAATGCAAAGAGGATGGGACTGTTTGTCTCTATTTGCTGAACGCTTACAAGACATCCCTGAACAAAACATTCGTATTGTCGGAACCGCCACGCTTCGTGTCGCAACCAATATTGATGAGTTCTTGAATAAAGCCAATCAGATTCTGGGTAAAGATATTCAGGTTATCTCTGGGAATGAAGAAGCTGCCACTATATATAAAGGGGTTGCTCACACCTCTGGTGGTAAAGGTAAGCGTCTCGTTGTTGATATTGGTGGCGCCAGTACCGAACTGATTATCGGTGAAGGCTTTGACGCTAAGGTACTTAACAGCCTGCAAATGGGCTGCGTAACTTGGTTAGAGCAACACTTCAACGACCGACAGCTCACCGCTGACAATTTCCACCGCGCCATTGAGGCCGCCAAGCAAACTCTAAGCCCGGTTCTGAATGAATATACAGAGCTAGGTTGGGACTTGTGTGTAGGGGCTAGCGGAACCGTTCAAGCACTGCAAGAGATAATGCTAGCGCAAGGCATGGACGAAGTGATTACTCACTCCAAGTTAAAGCGCCTACAGAAACAAGCCATGCGAGCTCATGCCTTAGAAGAGCTTGAGATCGAAGGTCTCACCCTTGAGCGAGCCCTTGTCTTCCCTAGTGGTCTTTCTATTTTACTGGCCATTTTTGAGCTTTTAGACATTGATGAAATGACTCTTGCCGGCGGCGCGCTTCGCGAAGGCATGGTCTATGAAATGATCACCGAACTGCATCAAGAAGACATCCGTCAGCGAACCTTAACCAGCGTTCAACAGCGCTTTCAGCTCGATCAAGACTATGCACAGCAGGTTGCCGAGACCGCAAATAAGCTAGTCAATCAATGTGGTAGTGAGTTTCTGCCTGAGCCTGTCGCAATAGAATTGCTACAAGCCGCTGCTCAGTTACATGAAATTGGACTGACTATCGATTTTAAAAAGGCAGGTCAACATAATGCCTACCTACTGCAACACCTTGATTTACCGGGTTATACGCGAGCACAGAAAAATCTACTTGCCGACGTTACGCTACGCTATAAGGATGCTTTGTCCTCTTTACCTGAGCAGCAGGCCGTCAGTAAACAAAGCGCAGAAAACATCTTAAGAATTCTACGCTTGTCAGTGCTACTTACCCATAGGCGCAATGTGAATCTGCAGCCCTCAGTGGAACTGCAAGCGACAAGTAAACAACTTTGTTTATCCATTGATGCAAGTTGGTGTAACGCCAATCCATTGACCGTTGCTGAACTAGAGATTGAAGCCAATCGGCAGTCAGACCAAAACTGGCCTTTGCAAATCAAGCAGATATAATTTATCTAGCCCAGTTTATCCAACTGGGCTTTTTTACAGACAAATATTTTGAAAACAAAATCGAAGCAAGGAGAGCTTGAGAAATGAGCATTATATTGGAGTGCATCCGCTGTGTTGGCCGAGGAGAGCGTGGTCGTAAACCTCTCTCATTTGATCAAGCCTTTACGGTGATGGATCAATATCTTGACGGTCAGATCGACGATGATCAAATGGCGATGTTGATGATGCTCATTCGAGTTAACAATGAGACAGCTGCAGAGATTGCCGGCTTTACCAAGGCCTTCCACCAGCGATTACCAAAAATCGAAGTCGATATTGATTGGCCTTGTTATGCAGGAAAGAAAAGCAAACAAGATATCAATGGCAATCAACAATCCCTGCCCTGGAATCTGATCGCCGCCTCTATTCTCGCAGACGAGGGTTATAAGGTGCTGATCCATGGTCATCTTGATACAGGATCAGACCGCGTGCATAGCCAACACTATTTGCAGCCATTGAATATCGAAACGGCGCGCGATATTGAGCATGCTACTTCACTACTGCAATCTTCAAACATCGCTTACTTGCCTCTATCCCACTTTGCTCCTATCGCAGAGAAGATGCTTGATTGGAAGAAGCGCTACGGCTTGAGAACTCCGATAAATACTGTAGTGAGAGGATTAAACCCTGGTAGCGCAAAGTATGGCGTTAGAGGCAGCTTCCACCCAGGCTTTCAGGAATTGCATGCGGAGATCGAAACAAACATAGGTCACTCGAACTGCTCTATTGCCTCCTTTAAAGGAGTATCCGGTGAGTCTGAGTACAATCCAAAGGTAAGCCAGACAATTTGGACAAGTGATAGTAAGGGCTTACATTCGCACTACTGGAAAGAGATGTACAACGAACAAATCGTCAGCCCAAAACAGTGCCCTCTTGGCACGATAGAGGCTGACAAGGTTCAGATGGCTAACCACGTGGTAGCGTCTATTGCCGTGTTACTCTTTACCAAACTAAAAGATAAGCAATTATCCGACCAAGAAGCCTACCGCTTATGGACGCAGTTCTGTACCAAGTACTAACACTCAGTATAAAAAAAAGAGCTCCCTAGGGAGCTCTTTTTTTTGCGATATTCTATGCCTGTGCAGCGATTCTTTGGTCTGATTCGGTCGTCAGTTTTCGAATCAAGTAATTGAGCAAGACACCGTACATAGGAACAAACAAGCCCAAGCTAATTACAAGCTTAAACACATAGTCCACTAGCGCTATCTCTTGCCAGTGTTGCGCCATAAACGCATCAGGGCTGTTATAGAAAGCGATGCTAAAGAAAGCTAAGGTATCTAATGCATTACCAAATAAAGTGGAGCACGTTGGGGCAATCCACCATTGCTTCATTTGACGCAGGCGATTAAATACATGCACGTCCAAGATTTGTCCTAGCAAGTAAGCCATGAATGAAGCAATAGCGATTCTGGCCACGAACAGGTTGAACTCTCCAAGCGGAGCAAAACCTTGAAACTGCCCTTCAAAGAATACTACCGAGAGAAAATAGGACACTACTAGCGAAGGCAGCATTACCAAGAAGATAATTCTACGTGCAAGTGCAGCACCAAAGATGCGAACGGTCAGGTCTGTTGCCAAAAAGATAAATGGAAACGTAAACGCGCCCCAAGTGGTGTGAAAACCAAAAACGGTAAATGGCAGTTGAACGAGATAGTTGCTCGAGGCAATGATGATCAGGTGGAATGACGCTAAAAAGAAAAGCGCTTTTCGCAGTTGCGATGGATTAAAACGGTTCATATTGTACCTTTTTAGTAGATGGGGGCGAGGGAACCCATTCGAAGCAAGTCGCTTCATCTCAAAATTTAAAGCCCACCAAAATGGCGGGCTCGGAATTATACATAACGATTCAGATTGTGCAATACATGAACAGCACTATGGTTTCATGTGAAACCTTTCTAACTAAATACCCTTTGCTACCAGTCCAGCGAGGTATTGCAGTTCTTCTTCCGATTGGCCAGCAGATAGCGCCTCCAACCACATGGATTCACTATAGTGTTCCGCGCGCAGCATTAACTGACAACCTTCGAAGTCAATCAACCAAGAGTGAAGGTCAGCATCTTGCTGCTTTTCCAATACTGTGGCACTGATAAGGTCGATAAATTGCTGTCCAACTGAAGGAAAGTCATCATGATCAAACGATGGCGTGACCAAGGAAAGGCGACCTTTTTGTGAGTCAAAATGACGAAGAGTAAAACTAGACACCAGTAATGTGCTCCTGAATTAGATCGAGAAAGGCATCAGCGTATTTATCGAGTTTGCGTTGCCCCACTCCATTTACGGCCAGCATTTCGCCATACGAAGTAGGCAGGATATCAGCCATATCAATCAAGGTAGCGTCATTAAACACTACATAAGGAGGTAAGCCTTCCTCATCAGCTACGCGCTTACGAAGATTACGTAATTTTGCAAACAGCTTCTTATCGTAGTGTTTGCTTGGGGTCTTGTCGGATTTGGCAGAAACCGTGAGATCCAGCCTAGGCACAGCAAGCTCTAATTCCATATCGCCACGTAATAACGGTCTGGCTTCTTCTGTCAGCTGCAAGGTTGAGTTTCGAGCAATGTTTTGAGTCAGCATGCCTTTATGTACCAATTGACGCATAACACTCACCCAGTAGTCATGGCTATTATCACGACCTATACCATAAGTCGTTAGCTTGTCATGTCCGTTCTCGCGAATACGTATGTTCTGCATACCGCGAAGCACTTCTGTCACATACCCCATACCAAAGGACTGATTAACACGATACACACAAGAGAGCGCCTTTCGTGCAGCCTCTGTACCATCAAAGGTCTTCGGTGGGTCGATACAGATATCGCAGTTACCACACGCTTTCTCACGATACTCACCAAAATAATGCAGCAGGACTTGTCGACGGCAGGTTTGTGCTTCAGCAAAGGCACTCATTGCGTTTAACTTGTGCATCTCGACTTTTTTCTGCTGTTCATCCTCTTTTTCATCAAGCATGCGTCGCAACCAGTTGATGTCGGATGGGTCATACAAGGTCATCGCTTCAGCGGGCAAGCCATCTCGCCCTGCTCGACCGGTTTCCTGATAGTAGGACTCAATGTTTCTTGGGATATCAAAGTGCACAACAAAGCGCACATTCGGTTTATTGATCCCCATACCAAAGGCTACGGTGGCGACAACGATCTGAATATCATCTTTTTGAAACGCTTCTTGTACGTAGCCGCGTTCATCAGGATCCATTCCCGCATGATAGCCCATGGCTCGAATGCCGTTATTGCAGAGTTTTTCCGTCACCATTTCGACTTTCTTGCGACTGCCGCAATAAATGATGCCGCACTGACCTTTTTGAGTGGCGAGATAGCGAATCACTTGAGCAACTGGCTTGGCTTTTTCTACCAAGGTATAGCGAATATTGGGTCTATCAAAGCTGCCTAGGTAGCAAAGAGGGTCATCGAGTTGCAGTCGGCCGTTAATATCAAGTCGTGTCGTATCATCTGCAGTAGCAGTCAACGCCATAAAGGGTACGTGGCTAAATTGCTGCTTTAACTGACCCAAAGATGCGTATTCAGGCCTAAAGTCATGCCCCCACTGAGAGATACAGTGCGCTTCATCAATGGCGATAAGGTTAATCTCTAAGTGCTGTAAACGCTCCATAAACTCATGCATGAGCACACGTTCTGGCGATACATAGATCAACTTTATTTTGCCTTGATGCATACGGTTATACACCGACAACAACTCCTCACGAGTCATGCTTGAGTTGATACACTCGGCAGCCACACCATTGGCTTTCAATTGGTCAACTTGGTCCTTCATCAATGAGATAAGCGGTGATATCACCAAGCCCATTCCAGAAGCCACCAGCATAGGCACTTGGTAACACATAGACTTACCACCACCGGTAGGCATGATAACCAAAGAGTCCTTTCCAGAGAGTGCAGCATCCACCACCTGTTGTTGGCCGTCGCGAAATTCCTGATAGCCAAACACATCCTCTAGCACGCGCTGCGGTGTTATTTGAGTATCGGATTCCTCAATCATAGACAAATGGGTGGACATGTAGGATGTATTACCTGTGAGTAGTGGATGATGAGTCAGCGCTACATTGTAAAGGGGATGATCTAGGATGCAAACCGCATTTTGCTGGCTCTTAGAGAGCACGCTCTCTATACTCTGCTGTTTTCCGAACAGTATCTTGAGAATCTATGGATAACCCAGCTCAACAACGCACTCGACAAGGTGTCATCTTCGCCATAATGGCATACACCATGTGGGGAATTGCGCCTATATATTTCAAAGCGTTATCTTCGGTTCCTGCCATTGAAATACTGATGCACCGAATCATTTGGTCCTTCTTTTTACTGGCTGGTCTGATCCACTTTGGACAAGGGTGGCGTTCCTTTCAAGAAATATTAAAAAGTAAAACCAAGCTCGTTTATTTGATCACCACCTCTCTTTTAATCGGAGTGAACTGGCTTATTTTTATCTGGGCCGTCAACAGCAATCATATGCTAGAGGCAAGTCTCGGTTATTACATAAACCCTATCATCAATGTCATGCTTGGGATGGTGTTTCTGAGCGAACGATTAAGACCGGTACAGTGGATCGCTGTTGCTCTGGCATTCTGTGGCGTTGCTATTGAGCTGATTGCCTTTGGCTCTATTCCTTACATCTCGTTTGCATTGGCCTGCAGCTTTGGTGGCTATGGGTTGTTAAGAAAGAAGGTAAACCTTGATGCCCAAACAGGTTTGTTCGTTGAAACCCTGCTGTTACTGCCACTGGCTGTCATTTATTGGGCCTTCTTTACCCATAGTGATACCTCCAACATGTTTAACAACAGCTGGGATTTAAACACACTACTCTTGCTCGCAGGAGCGATAACCACCGCACCACTACTTTGCTTTACCGGCGCGGCGACTCGTATCAAGCTATCGACTTTAGGCTTCTTCCAATACATAGGTCCAAGCCTGATGTTCATCTTGGCGATCACCGTCTACGGTGAGCACTTTAGTATCAATAAAGCCGTGACCTTCTTATTCATTTGGACGGCTTTGGTGGTGTTTAGCTTCGATGGAATCAAAAACGCTAGGAGCAATAGAAAGTGAACGAAGTTAATGTGTTACTGACTCTGGCTAGCGTACATTTTATTGCCTTAATGAGCCCAGGCCCTGATTTTGCTTTAGTGGTACAGAATTCAACACGCTACGGAAGACAAACGGGCATCGCTATTGCGTTTGGTCTTTCTATTGGCATTCTTATTCACTCAATCCTCAGCCTAACAGGGATTAGCTACCTCGTTCATTCACACCCAACGCTGTTTCTTGTGCTTCAGCTTATGGGAGGTAGCTACCTGGCTTACCTAGGATTAACGGGTATAACGTCGATAATCCAAAGTATTCGAAAGCCTGCGGTAGACAAAAAACCGGGTAAGGATTTTACCCTCAATAGCAAAAAGCAAGCCTTCACTCGAGGCTTGACCACCAACCTATTGAACCCTAAAGCCTTAGTATTCTTCGTCAGCTTGATGTCGACATTGGTCCCTGCAAGCATGTCTGTAGAAGGCAAAGTCGCGGCATTAATCATCCTTTGGAGCCTGTCGCTGTTTTGGTTCGCGCTATTGGCTTGGGCTTTATCGACAAAAAGACTGCAGCAAGTGCTCGCTCGCGTTGCCATCTATATCGATATCATTTGTTGTTTGCTGTTTTCCGTCTTAGGTACAGCCATTCTTTGGCAAGCGATCACTCAACTCCTATAACTTCTCTCTCAAAGTGTTCGTTTTTGTTTGAAAAATCACAATTAAATGCCACGCTTTCAGTACTTTACTGTAGCAGCGTGGCAACCTAATGATTCTTCGAGCACTATCCCTACTCACTCTAACCTGCATGGCATCTTCAACGGTCATCGCCAATCAAGCCAGCGATGCGGTCGCACCTGAAACCCCTACCGGTTGGGAAACTAAGAAAGCCCAACAAAGCAAAGAGTGGATGGTTACAGCTGCAAACCCCATCGCTAGCCAGTATGCAGCCCAAGTGCTCAATGATGGCGGTAATGCGGTCGATGCCATGGTGGTAACACAATTAGTGCTAGGATTAGTTGAACCCCAATCATCAGGAATTGGCGGTGGCGCTTTCCTCGTATACTGGGATGGTGAGAAAAAAAACCTCACCACTTTCGATGCTCGTGAGACCGCCCCTCTAGCCGTCAAGCCTGAACACTTTATTGGCGAGGATGGCCAACCATTAAAATTCTACGATGCAGTCGTAAGTGGTCTGTCAGTGGGCACACCGGGTGCGATAAAGCTATTGTGGGAAATGCACCAAAAGCATGGCAGCGTCAAATGGCCAAGGCTGATTGAACCCGTAATAGAATTGGCAGAGCAAGGGTTTACCATTAGCCCTCGATTAGCCAGTTTAATAGAAAGAGATAAACAACATCTCTCCATTGATGCCAACAGCAAGGCCTACTTCCTCAATGCAGATGGCAGCGCTAAACAAGCCGGTGAAGTACTGATTAATCAGGCGTATGCCGATACGTTAAGGCTTTTGGCCACCTATGGTGAAAATGCTTTTTACCAAGGCGATATCGCCAATGATATTGTTACAGCAGTCGCCAATCACCCCAAACACACAGGGGTGCTAGCAAAGAAAGACCTTGCCAGATATGAAGTCATAGAACGAACCCCAATCTGCGTGGACTATCTAGAATACGATGTTTGCGGTATGGGTCCCCCTAGCTCGGGAGGGATTGCCGTCGGTCAAATACTCAAACTCTCCGAGCAATTCCCACTGCATGAGTGGGGATCAAGCAGCGCAAATAGCTACAAAGTCATCGGTGATGCAACCCAATTGGCCTTTGCAGATAGAGCCAAATACCTAGCCGATAGTGATTTTGTGTCTGTACCCTCTCAAGGGCTCATCAATGAGGACTACCTTAAACAGCGCGCAGAAATGATAAACCTCAAAGCGCCTCTAAAATCAGTCAGTGCTGGGTCTCCTCCTTGGGAGATCGCCCTTAACTACGCCAATGACCAATCCATAGAGCTTCCTTCGACAACTCACTTTAATATTGTTGATGCCGAAGGAAATGTGGTCAGTTTAACCAGCAGTGTAGAAAACGTTTTTGGTTCTCGAATCATGGTCAGAGGGTTCTTACTCAACAACCAGATGACCGATTTTTCCTTTAAACATCATCAAGATGGTCAGATCATCGCTAATCACATTGCGCCAGGAAAAAGACCGCGCTCTTCCATGTCACCAACCATAGTCCTGAAAAATGACTCTCCTTATTTATCCATTGGTTCACCTGGCGGTAGCTACATCATTGGGTATGTTGCACAAGCGCTCATCGCTCACCTAACTTGGCAGTTACCTTTAGAGGAGGTGGTTCAATTGCCCCACATCTCCAATCGATTCGGCACAGTTGAATTTGAGCAAGACACTAGCGCACAGCAGTATGAGCAACAGTTTAAAAAATGGGGTTACAAAACCAAATTGAAGCCTCTCAATTCAGGCCTACACATCATTAAAATTGAGCGAGATTTGACCGGCGCGGCCGATCCAAGGCGAGAAGGTGTCGCTATTGGAGAAAATCAGATGGTAAGACAATAACGACATCCGCCCGAAATTTGTAAGAGATCTCTCACAAAGATGTGCGCGATCGAAGTTAAAATATATCGGAATTAGACCAAGATGACACTAAGCCATTGATTTATATAGAGCTAGATTGTGATTTGTTGTTACGATTAAAATCTTTTTTCTGTCACCCCATTGAGCAAAAATGAAAAAAGCATAATATGACAAGGGTCGGAAGGAAGCTGACACGGAAAAGGAAATCACCAAGGATTCGGTGTTCTTCAGGATGAAGATTCGGTTATTCAGGATGAATAGTCGGCATGGAAAGCAAATTGGACATTGAATGGACGCAATAGTAGCTAGGATGGTTACTACTAAGGAAAGACAATGGACACCTCTGGATGAGGCAAGGACTAAACATCAGGATGATGTAAAGGACACCGCTCAAGGAATAAGTGACGTGCGCTAACGAGGATTGTTGGCAGACCAGGATAAGGTCATATGGACACCGCTAGGATGGCGAGAAAAGGAATACGCTGAAGGATAACAGCACACTATCATGGATTTGATGCATGGAGCACACTTAGTAGCCGGATTGCTGCGAGTAAGACTATAACCCCGAAGAGCGCAAGCTCTCGGGGTTTTTCTTTATGTCACATATTTCATTCATCCCAACTTCCCACATGCCACACCTGATATACTGAGAAAGCCCCCTCCCTTAATCTTTGCTTTAGGAGATAACTTTCTTGCTCAGCATCCTAGTTACTCAATTTGTCGTCCTGTGGGCGGTCATCGATCCTGTTGGCTCAGTCCCTGTGTATCTTTCACAAACTCACCATTTAGCTAAAAAACAACGCCGATTAGTTGCGATTAAAGCCGTAGCGATTGCCACAGGCGTGCTTCTATTCTTTTTACTTGCGGGACAAGTGTTACTAGAGGCAATGCAAATTCCTCTCCCCGCATTCCAAGCCGCCGGTGGGTTAGTTCTACTGTTATTCGCATTGACCATGATTTTTGGCGAAAGCAAGCCAGAGCAAGAAAGCAAGATGTCGAAAGAGATAAACCGATCGGAGCTTGCCGATCTGGCCGTTTACCCTTTGGCTATTCCTTCAATCGCCTCTCCTGGCGCTATGATGGCCATCGTAATGCTTACCGATAACCATAGGCACGCCTTTATCGATCAGGCTATGACGGCAGGTGTTATGTTAGTCGTATTGCTCATCACCCTATTCTTATTACTAGGGGCGACTCATATTCAGAAGTGGATTGGCAACGTGGGTGCGGCTATCATCAGTCGTGTAATGGGGTTGATTCTGGCTGCGGTTGCAGTGAACAACCTTTTGCAAGGCATAAAAGATTTTTACTTAGCCTAAAAAGTAAAAAGCCCCAGCATTCACTGGGGCTCATTCAAATTACAATCTCTCAAGTTTGGCGTACTGGGTAATCAGCCACTTTATTCCTTCGCCGTTAAAGGCCACCTGAACACGGCTTTGCGCACCACTTCCTTCAAAGTTAATAATGGTGCCCTCTCCAAATTTTGGATGGCTCACCCGCTGCCCTAAGCTAAAACCAGTCTCATTAAAGCTTTCTTTCTTAACCGTTTGGCTAAAGCGTCCACTATTGGTTGGTCGACTCACCTGCGCCTTCATACGTACTTCTTGCACGCACGCTTCTGGCAACTCTTTAATAAAGCGAGATGGCTTGTGGTACTTATCTTGGCCATACAAACGGCGCATCTCAGCATAGGTGAGATATAACTTCTGCATCGCTCGAGTCATTCCCACATAAGCAAGCCTGCGCTCTTCTTCGAGTCGACCCGCTTCCTCTGATGACATTTGGCTCGGGAACATCCCCTCTTCTACGCCCACCATGAAGACCAAAGGAAACTCTAGACCCTTGGCACTGTGTAGGGTCATTAATTGCACCGCATCATCAAATTCATCAGCTTGACCTTCGCCAGCTTCTAGAGCAGCGTGGGTTAGGAAAGCGGTAAGATCACTCATCTCATCCGCCTCTTCAGGCTTTTCAAATTGACGGGTGGCCGTGACCAGTTCCTCAAGGTTTTCTATGCGAGCCTGAGCCTTTTCGCCCTTCTCCTGTTGATACATAGTAAACAAGCCAGAGGCTTTGATGGCATGGTCAGTTTGCTTGTGCATTTCCATTGAAGCGGTATCGTCTTCAAGGGCATTAATTAATTCGACGAAGCGCCCTAGAGCACCTGCGGCTCGACCCGCAAAGACCTTTTCTTCTAGAAGCTGATTACTGGCTTGCCATAATGTTGCGCCACGATCTCGCGCTGCAAAACGAATGGTTTCTAACGTCTTTTCACCTAGACCACGAGTAGGAGTGTTCACCACCCTTTCAAAGGCAGCGTCATCATTTCGATTCGACATTAAGCGCAAGTAACCCAATGCATCTCTGATTTCTTGACGCTCGAAGAATCGCATTCCGCCGTAGATGCGATAAGGCAACCCAGCTTGAATCAAAGCTTCCTCGATCACACGCGACTGGGCATTATTTCGATACAAGATTGCGGAGTCTTTTAGTGCCCCACCAGTATCCTGCCACTCTTTGATCTTATTGACCGCAAAGCGAGCCTCATCGAGCTCATTGTAGGCTGAATACACAGAGATTAGCTCACCATCACTGCCATCCGTCCACAACTCCTTACCCATACGCTCAACGTTGTTGGCAATCAGATGGTTAGCAGCGGTAAGTATGTTCTTAGTAGAACGGTAATTCTGTTCAAGGCGCACGGTTGATGCTTGCTTAAACTCATTCAGGAAGCGTTGAATGTTTTCTATCTTAGCGCCACGCCAACCATAAATAGATTGGTCATCATCGCCGACAATCATAACGTTACACTCAGGGCTCGCCATCATACGCAACCAAGCATACTGAATGTTGTTGGTATCTTGGAATTCATCCACCAAGATATGCTTAAAGCGAGCCTGATAGTGTTCACGAATATGTTGCTTATCTCGCAGAAGCTCATGGCAACGCAGCAAAATTTCAGCAAAATCAACTAAACCCGCTCGGTCACACGCTTCTTGGTATACCGAATAGATACGTAGCCAGGTCTTAGTCACTGGATCGTGATAGCTATCGATATGTTGAGGTCTTAGCCCCTCGTCTTTTTTGCCATTGATCCACCAAGCTGCTTGCTTTGCTGGCCATTGCTTTTCATCTAGATTTTGCGCCTTTATCAAACGTCGCAGTAAGCGCTGCTGATCATCAGAATCAATAATCTGAAAGTCTTCTGGCAATTTAGCATCAAGGTAGTGGGCGCGAAGGATACGATGACAGATACCATGGAAGGTACCATTCCACATCCCAGAAGCAGTGCCTTGCATCAGCTCTTCAATACGGCCACGCATTTCAGCGGCGGCTTTATTGGTGAAGGTTACCGACATAACCGAAAATGGCGATGCTTGCTCTACAGACATCAGCCAAGCAATACGATGAACCAATACTCGAGTCTTACCACTTCCTGCGCCCGCTAGGATCAATAGGTTGCCCAATGGGGCTGCAACGGCTTCTCGTTGTTTATCATTGAGCCCGTCGAGTAATAATGATGCGTCCATCGTACCTTTCCAATCAATTACTGTTTATTTATACATTAAAGCTCAGTATACAGGGTTACAGGTACAATCTCTAACCTGTGTTTCTGTCGTTTATTCGTAGAAAAATAAAAATTAATTCCTCTTAATTTTCAATAACCTATATTGAAACCTTCATTTTGTTGTATTTTTTTGAAAGATTTTCGTGATCCAACCCGTCCTATTTAACAGGCATTCGCAACAAACCGTTAACATTAACCCGCGATTGCTCAGACAACTTAGAATCATATCGAGGATGAAATTATGAAAAAGTCTAATCTTGCAGTTACAGCGGCAGTTACTGGTTTATTAGCTCTAGGTGGCACCATGCTGACTGCAACACATGCAGTGGCGGCTGAGAAAGAGAAATGCTACGGCGTATCAAAGGCAGGTAAAAATGACTGCGCAACGAAAACAAGTTCGTGTGCGGGTACATCAAAAGAAGATCACCAAAAAGACGCCTTTGTCGTAGTGCCTAAAGGGCTTTGTGACAAGCTAGCCGGTGGTAGTACATCATCTTCGTAATCTAGCGACGAATTAGATTTAAGGTCTGGGGCACACCTATTAAACGTGCCCCTCTTTTTCGCAAATTTTCGGAGAGTACAACGATGCACAATGCAGGGATTCATAACAGTATTGGGGTGGGTTTACGTCATCCTCATCTCAACTTCTTTGAGCATAACCCTGGTCACGTGTCTTGGTTAGAGGTGCATAGTGAGAATTACTTCGAAATCAACGCCCCCGCACGACAGCAGCTTAGAAGCATTCGTCAGCAGCATCAAATCTCTTGCCACGGCGTAGGACTCTCCCTTGGTTCAGTGGGAGAAATAGATAAATCCCATCTACAGTCTTTGGTAAATTTGATTGATGAGATCGAACCCTCACTGGTCTCGGACCACTTAAGCTGGAGTCAAAATGGCGGTGTGCATTTTAATGACCTGCTCCCTCTTCCCTATACAGAAGAAGCTCTAGAGGTGTTTGTTCGAAATGTGCTTCAGGTACAAGATGCCATCAAGCGCCCGCTGTTAATTGAAAACCCAAGCAGTTATCTACGCTTCAATCATTCCACCATTTCAGAGTGGGACTTTCTAAACGAAGTACAACAACGCTCTGGATGCCAACTGCTACTCGACCTAAATAACATCTATGTTTCTTCATTAAACCATGGCTTTGATGCGCTTCATTACCTGAATGCCATCAACCGACAAGCGGTTCAAGAGATTCATCTTGCTGGGTTTACCGTCAAAGAAATACAAAACTCAAAGATATGGATTGATACACACAGTACCAAGGTGTGTGATGAGGTGTGGGAACTATATCGTATATGGAGTCAATCCAACCCAAACACTGCCACCCTAATAGAATGGGACATGGATATTCCGTCACCAGAGGTACTATTAGGCGAAGCCGAAAAAGCATCTGTGATTGCAAAGCAGTTTTCTGATATGAGGGAAGCCTCATGATCAGCCTGTCTCAACTGCAGAGTAACTTTGCCCGCTCCTTAGTCTACCAAGGAGAGGTGTCTGACTGTCACATTCACAGCGACCACTTCACTGATGAACAGCGCATTCAAATCTATCGAAACAATGTGGTGCATAGTTTTACTGATGTCCTGAAGGCCATGTACCCCTACACATTAGCTTTGGTGGGTGAAGAGTGTTTTGAACAGATAGCACGATCCCACGTACTGAATACGCCCTCATTAAGCGGCAACGTATCCGATTATGGGCAAGGGTTTGAGCAAACCCTATCGACATTTCCAAAAGTTATTGAGGCGGCCCCTTACATCACAGAGATCGCTAGGTTTGAAGCCTTAGCTGATGAACTTAAACTGACTCTTCACAACGCGATAGAGAATGAGCACCAACCCCTTGCAGCGCTGAGCCAGTTGAGCGACCAACAGCAACAAAATATACACTTAGTTTCTAAAGCCAGCGTCCGCAGCTTTGAATCAAATTACTCGATATTCGACCTTATCGAGGCCATTGACCAAAACACTTTCGATGAGTTGCAACTCAACCAACTACAATATGGTTACGTTCAAGCAACGCCCGATGGACACCTTCATTTCCATCAGCTCGAACACAATGACTTTTTGTTGTTGAGAGCGATCGAAAGCCAGCAACCGTTATCACAAATCAACGAACAGCAACTTCCTTCTATACCGTCATTGGTAGATCGAATGCTGATCGCCGGCTTTGCACAGCTAAGGAGTTGATATGAACAGTACAATCCAATCCAAATACCGAGCTTATGAAGGGATCGTTGAGAACCTTCAAGGCCTAGCAGTACCCGCCCTTTTGCTTTTCTGTCGACTTTGGGTTGCTTGGGTTTTCTTTAATGCAGGACTGGTGAAGATAGGAACCTGGGACAGTACCCTCTTTTTATTCGAATACGAATATCAGGTGCCTATTCTTCCTTGGGAAATCGCGGCTTATGTAGGAACCGCAACTGAACTTATCGTTCCTATTTTTATCGCGCTAGGCTTATTTACACGACCATTTGCAGCGATATTATTCATATTCAATATCATGGCCGTGGTGTCTTATCCCGTTCTGTGGGAAAAAGGATTTTATGATCATCAACTATGGGGTTTAATGATCTTAATTAACCTAATTTGGGGAGCAGGAATATTATCTGCCGATCATATTCTGGCGAAGCGGTTCAAACAATAATAATGATAATAAGCTCCTGTATAGGAGCTTATTTATTCATATATGCTTTTAAGTCTTCGATAGAGATACCATCTTTTACGAGTTCTTGCGCGAGTAAGTCAACTTGCTCACCCTTTCGAGATTCAATGACTCTTTGAAACTGATAAACGATGTCTTTTAGAGTGTGCAAGGGTAATTGTTTTGCTGCACTTCTAATTCTTTCTTCACTTTGATTGCCTAGCTCCCTCAGTAATTTGCCATACATTACTTTTTCAGGAGACTCTTCCATCTGCTCCATTATACGAGCTAATTCATAAGTCGTTAATGCCATATTATTTCACTTCAATAAGAACTTGTTGTGTTTTGAAGAAATCAAAACTCGCGGTGGGACGGAAATATTGTCTGTATATAGAATATACTCTTTTTACCGTAACTAGAACAGTTTTCATTTGCGATATGCAACGTCATTTTCCGCACTCTGAAATTGCACACAGGCCTTAAAAAGAGTAGCTTAATCGCCATGCGCATAAAGGTAGTAACGAAAAGGAGAGATTATGCCAGCTCAGATAAAAAGCCGTGTTGCAGATTTTCGCAACTGGTTAAGTACAAATGGATTAGACGCCTTCATTGTTCCTCATGAAGATGAATTTCTTGGTGAATACATTCCAGAGCATAATGAACGCTTACACTGGCTGACTGGCTTTACAGGATCAGCAGGAGCAGCAGTAATCTCAACTAACGATGCGGCTATTTTTGTCGATGGTCGTTATACCGTTCAAGTAACGAAACAAACCCCTGCTGATGTTTATTCATATCAACATCTTGTGCAAACTCCACCTGTAGCTTGGGTCACTCAAAACCTCGCAAAAGGCAGCAAGGTGGGTATTGACCCTAGAATGCACTCTGGTCATTGGCTGGCTTCAACTAAGCAATCCCTTTCTGAAGATTACGAGCTCGTGTACATCGATAGCAATCCAGTCGATACATTATGGAGTGATAGACCACAGGCTACGCTTTCTACATTGCGTCTAATGGAGAATGACTGGGTTGGTGTTGGTAGCCTGGAAAAGCGCACGTTAATTGCTAATGAGTTAACAGCACAAAAAGCGGATAGCGCCGTTCTTACTGCACTAGATTCAATTTGTTGGTTATTGAACATTCGCGGTAGCGACATATCTCGTTTACCTGTTGCCCTCTCTCACGCCATTGTTCATAGCAATAGTGAAGTAGAATTCTTTATTGATTCTGAACGTGTGCCAACTCAGTTTGATGAGCACGTTGGTTCGGGTGTTACGGTCTACTCTCCATCAGAACTTGAGACTCGCCTCACTGCCCTTAAGGGCCGCAAGGTAATACTTGATCCGGCAACCAGTAACGCATGGTTTGAGCTAGTGCTTAACCAAGTGGGTGCGGAAGTACTTCCAATAGCCGACCCTTGCCTAATTCCTAAAGCGGTTAAAAACAGTGTCGAAGCACAAGGAATGAAGAACAGCCACGTTCGTGATGGCGTTGCCATGATTAAGTTTTTGTCTTGGTTCGACAAGCAAAACGATAAAGGCGAGTTTCTCAATGAAGCACAACTATCGGATAAGTTAGAAAGCTTCAGGAAAGAAGATGCTTCATTGGCGGATCTAAGCTTCGATACTATTTCAGCCGCCGCTCACAATGCAGCAATGTGCCATTACAATCACAACAACGAGCCTACTCCAGGTGTTATTTCTGACAACTCCATGTACTTGGTAGACTCTGGTGGTCAATATCCAGATGGAACGACAGACATTACTCGAACCATCGCAATTGGCAACCCGACACAAGAAATGAAGAAACAATTCACTCTTGTATTAAAGGGACATATTGGCCTAGCTCAAGCTCGTTTCCCTAAGGGAACTAAAGGGCATCAATTGGATATCCTTGCGCGTCAGCATTTATGGGCGAACGGATTTGATTACGACCATGGTACAGGTCATGGTGTGGGTCACTTCCTTAGTGTGCATGAAGGGCCACAACGTATCGCGAAGGTATACAATGATACAGCGTTAGAAGCAGGTATGGTTCTGTCTAATGAACCGGGTTACTACCGCACCGACGAGTTTGGTATTCGCATCGAAAACCTAGAGATTGTTGTTGAGATTGAAACAGCCGGCGATTTCTCGGTGTTAGGCTTCGAATCCCTAACACGCTGCCCTATCGATACACGTAACATTGACCTCTCTCTATTATCTGCGCACGAAGTTGAGTGGCTAAACACGTACCATCAAAAGGTATGGAACGACCTTTCACCCCTTGTAGATGGCGAAGTGAAACAGTGGCTTGAACAAGCAACGAGCGCCATTTAATCGTCGTAGTCAGTTACGAACAAAAAAACCAGTGGTTACGCGCCACTGGTTTTTTATTTTGGTTTCACGTGAAACATCTAGCTCGAAACGCTTAGCCCGAGTATATCGAAGTCCAATCTCTCCACACCGGTTCCAATCCTCTATTTCTGATCGCCATTTCCACTTCTGCGGCTGAACGTTCATCTGAGATTTCAAACTGTTCCAGTTCCTCAGTATCGACCGCATAGCCACCTGGCTGGGTCTTAGATGCCGCTGAAACTGTAGTTACACCTAATGGCAGAATGTTGTCTCTAAAGGTGGCTGACTCGCGTGTAGAAAGAGAAATATCAACGTGCTGATTAAAGAGACGGTAGGCACAAATAAGTTGTACCATCTGCTTATCATTCAATATTGATTTAGGTTGTACCCCTCCCTCGCAAGGTCTCAATCTAGGTAGAGAAATACTGTAGCGAGACTTCCAGTAGGTTCTTTCTAAGTATTCCAGGTGGGTAGCAACAAACAAACTATCAACACGCCAATTGTCCAAGCCGATAAGCGCACCTATGCCAATCTTATCAATCCCTGCTTTGGCTAATCTATCGGGTGTTTCCAGTCGATAGTAGAAGTCCGTTTTAGAGCCTTTAAGATGATGCTCTGCATACGTCGAAGGGTTATAGGTTTCTTGATAAACCATGACCGCATCTAGGCCAAGTGTCTTTAGTTCGGCATACTGTTCTTGATCCAGTGGCTGTACTTCCATCGCTAGATAATTGAAATCCTTTTTGATCTCAGGAAGTACTTGTCGGAAATAATCCATACCGACTTTGCTCTGGTGTTCTCCCGTTACCAACAAAACACTGTCAAACTTCATTGCCTTAAGCGCATCGATCTCCAAACCAATCTCGTCCAGATCAAGCGTCTTACGCTTAATCTTATTCTTCATGGAGAAACCACAATAAGTGCAATCGTTTGAGCAAAGATTCGATAGGTACAAAGGAACGTATAGTCCGACGGTAGAACCGAAACGCTGTCTTGTTCTCTGGTAAGAAAGCTGTGCCATCGATTCTAAAAACGGTTCTGCGGCTGGTGAGATCAGCGCTTTAAAATCTTCTATATCGAGCCTAGGTTTCGCTAGCGCTTTTTCAACATCCATTGCTGTCTTAGACATAATGGATAGATAGCTCTCACTCCAGTCAGTAGATTTAAAGACATCTACAAAACTCATAATTTGGCCTCATACTGAGAGTCCAGAAATGCGGTCATAGGGCTAGAAGCTACCGCACTTAATTGCTGAGCACCTAAGCCTGCTACGTAAGCCATTCTACCCGCCTCAACCGCTAGCTTAAACGCTCGACTAATAGCAACCGGATCGCCCGCTGTAGCCATTGCGGTATTAACCAAAACGGCATCTGCGCCTAATTCCATCGCTTGTGCTGCATGAGACGGAGCGCCTATACCTGCATCGACGATAACAGGAACGTTAGCTTGCTCAATGATGATCTTCAGGAAATCGATAGAAGCCAATCCTTTATTAGTACCGATTGGCGCCCCTAGCGGCATAACGGCAGCACAGCCCACTTCCTCTAGGCGCTTACATAGAACTGGGTCAGCATGGCAATAAGGTAGAACGATAAAGCCATCCTTAACCAATTGTTCTGCAGCCTTCAATGTCTCGATTGGATCTGGCATCAAGTACTTTGGATCAGGGTGAATCTCTAGCTTAAGCCAATTTGTCTGCAGGGCTTCTCTAGCGAGGTGAGCGGCAAAAATTGCATCCTCTGCATTCTTTGCACCGGAAGTATTGGGTAAAAGGTTAACGCCAAGGTCATTCAGTGGCTTCAAGATATCATCTTGTCGATCAAATACATCAACACGCTTCAGTGCCATGGTCACTAACTCAGACTCAGAGGCTTCGATTGAAGATGCCATCAAGGTGTTATTAGCGTACTTACCAGTCCCGGTGAACAGTCTTGATTTAAATGTCTTATCTGCAATTTTAAGCATTGTTAGCCTCCAGCTATCGCACGGAACACAGAGAGTGTGTCGCCTTTTTGTATTTGAATAGTGTTCCATTTTGATTTTGGAATCACCTTGTTGTTCACCGCAATAGCACAGCCCTCAGAAGGAATGCCTTGCTTATCTAATACCTCGATAAGATTGGATTCCATACCAATATTGGTTGGCTTCTCGTTAATAGTTACGACTACTTCATTCATTGTTGTTTCCCTCGCTACATACCGCGCAACTTTCATCTTTCTCAATCGCAAATTTTTGGTGGCTCATCTCTCGTCCATTAAACACCATCAATTCGCCGGTATTCAGTGTTTCAGGTTCTGTGATCGCTCTTATTGCGAGCATAGATTGAAGACTGCCTATCATGTTTACACTCGGTCCCATGACACCGGCATCGCTGCATTTTGTGGCTTGATTGGACTCACTGAACGGATATAGGCAGTGATAACAAGCACTCTGTTGTTGCCCATCAAAGTAAGCAACTTGGCCGTCCCAGCCTATCGCTGCACCGGATACTAATGGGGTTTGGTTTAAGGTACAGGCCTTGTTGATGTCTTGTCTTGTTGGGAAGTTATCACTACAGTCCACAACGAGATCGGCCATGCTGACTTCGATGTTGAGTAAATCTAAAGACATTCGTCTGTTTACACTACGAGTACTGATCGATGGATTGAGTCGTTGGATTTGTCCCGCAAGCGCTTTCGCTTTTGCTTGGCCAAGGTCCGATTCTCTGTAGCTTAGTTGACGATGCAGGTTACTTAATTCAACACTATCGTCATCACAAAGCACCAACTTACCTATACCTGCGCCAGCCAGTTGCAACGCCACTGCACTGCCTAAACCACCACACCCAACGATAAGTACCTTGGCATCGAGCAATAATCTCTGCCCACTCTCTCCCAGCTCAGGAAGCATGATCTGGCGTTGATAGCGCAAAAATTCCTGGTCAGACAGCATCAGAAGCCTCTTCTAATCGGTTTACTTTTTCATTGAGGTGTTCGAACAGTTGTTGGAATTGTGCAACAGCTTCATGCTTATCGTGCGCTTGTGTTACCGCCCTCACCACGGCCACACTCGTTACACCTGACTCTATGACTAACGGAGCGCGCTCTAGGTTAATCCCGCCAATCGCTACGGAAGGCAGTATTTCACCTCTTTGTTCACCGATAGAGGTGATGAGAGCCTGATATAAATTAAGCTTAATTAGGCCTTGTGGAGAAGACGGCATATCTTTTGTGGTAGTAGGAAAGATGTGCCCTAGTGCCAAATACGAAGGCTTGTACTGCAACGCATTGATGATTTCATAATACCCATGCGTTGATATCCCTAAACCTGTGTCACTACTTAACAGACGGCTGTCAGCTAACTCTGCTAGGTCTTCTTGCCCTAAGTGAATGCAAGAAGCACCATGCTCTAACGCCAGCTCCCAGTAATCATTAATGACAACATCCACTCCGCGCTGTTTTCCGATCTGAATTGCTCGCCTCACATCTTCAGAAACCGTCTCATTAGACTGATCTTTAATTCTAAGTTGGAGAATGTTCACATCGCTTTGGGCAATTTCATCGACAAGCTCAAGCCTATCAAGCACTGGATATAAGCCAAAGCATCGCGCCGATTTTCGAGCCGACACTTGTTGATGGGTTGTGGCTAATTGAGGAAAGAATTTGATGTGGTTCGGCCATGTTTCACATGAAACATGCAAGGCGCTTTTGGCAATAAGAGCAGCATCTTCAATAGTGAACTCTAAAGACAAAGCGGTGAGAAGCCATGCTAAATAGTCGTCACAACTGGTCAGGTAATCTTCAGGTTTATATGTCCACTCAAAGGAGCTACCATCACTCAGAGTGATTGAGTCCTGCCCTTTAGCATGAAGAACTATCAGGGAAGCAAGCTTATTATTCTCTGAATCGACTATAGTTGCAGAAAACTGCTGTTCTACATTTGTCTCAACAACAAGCTTAAATGTTTGGTTAGGAGTGACTACAGCATAACTGTCTCCAGCAGAGATCGCAGTTATCACATTGCTAAAGCCAGCAGTAGTTGCCTTACTAGCGACAAGTGAGAACGCTTTATCAAAAGCAGGAGTTATCGTTGGAGATTGTATATAACTATTTAGCGGGGATTCCATCGCCCTATCCTTCTGTAAAAAACACAGCTTGTCGGATAGATTGATGGTACAAGTATTAGATAGAAACCCAATAGCTTTTCGAAGTGACCACCTTGTTTCCTTCGCAGGTATTACCCTGTATCAGGTTCAACGAATTCCGTATTCACGGTCTCAGCATCTTGTGATTAACACTTCAGCACTCCGACAAGCAGTTCCATTATATATAAACTACGAGAAGAACAAAGCAGACATGTTAGTTTTTGAAGACTAAATGGAATCCAATCATTGCAGCAGAGATACTGAACACCACATTAAGCACAATGTTCAATCCAGCCTTCCAGTAGTCCCCTTGTTGGAACATAAGGACATTATCCATAGAGAAGGTAGAAAAAGTCGTTAACGCACCTAAGAAGCCAAGGCCGATGATTTGACGCCAAGGGTCGACAGCAATCACTTCATTTTCAAATAGGGCAATCAATGTTCCCATGATAAATGAACCTACAATATTGACCGTCAAGGTACCATACGGAAAACCACGCCCTAGCAATACAACACACAGTTCAGAAATCAAATATCGCGAACAAGCACCAAAAGCACCACCAATTGCGATAAATCCAAGGGTTGCAAGCTGTCCCATTCCCTAGTTCTCCTTCGTAAAATACGATTACATTTAAAAAGTTACACCTGTCACTTATAGGTGCTTTTGTGTGATATAGATCGATAGCATAGCAAACATATGCATCGCATATCGTGCAAAAGTTTAGATTGCATAAAATAACGACAAAAGACTGGGGAGTTTATAAAAGAGGATTTGAAATACTACAGATACAAAAAAACCGCTGACGAATCAGCGGTTTTTTGTAATGTGGCGGAGAGATAGGGATTTGAACCCTAGAACCGCTATTAACGGTTGCCGGTTTTCAAGACCGGTGCTTTCGACCACTCAGCCATCTCTCCACAAATTGTTACTAGTTAAGGTCTTATAAATGCCTTATCCAGTATTTGCTTTCAGATCGTTAAATCTAAAAACTTAATTAAAGCCTGGCGATGTCCTACTCTCACATGGGGAAACCCCACACTACCATCGGCGCTATTATGTTTCACTTCTGAGTTCGGCATGGAATCAGGTGGGTCCACAATGCTATGGTCGCCAAGCAAATTTTAAAATTCGGAAAGCTATTATTTAAAAGTTATATCACACATTCAAAGTTCTACTTTGAGTCCACAAAACCCCTTGGGTGTTGTATGGTTAAGCCTCACGGGCAATTAGTACAGGTTAGCTCAATGCCTCGCAGCACTTACACACCCTGCCTATCAACGTTCTAGTCTCGAACAACCCTTTAGGACACTTAAAGTGCCAGGGAAGACTCATCTCAGGGCTCGCTTCCCGCTTAGATGCTTTCAGCGGTTATCGATTCCGAACTTAGCTACCGGGCAATGCCATTGGCATGACAACCCGAACACCAGAGGTTCGTCCACTCCGGTCCTCTCGTACTAGGAGCAGCCCCCTTCAATCTTCCAACGCCCACGGCAGATAGGGACCGAACTGTCTCACGACGTTCTAAACCCAGCTCGCGTACCACTTTAAATGGCGAACAGCCATACCCTTGGGACCGACTTCAGCCCCAGGATGTGATGAGCCGACATCGAGGTGCCAAACACCGCCGTCGATATGAACTCTTGGGCGGTATCAGCCTGTTATCCCCGGAGTACCTTTTATCCGTTGAGCGATGGCCCTTCCATTCAGAACCACCGGATCACTATGACCTGCTTTCGCACCTGCTCGAATTGTCATTCTCGCAGTCAAGCGGGCTTATGCCATTGCACTAACCACACGATGTCCAACCGTGTTTAGCCCACCTTCGTGCTCCTCCGTTACTCTTTGGGAGGAGACCGCCCCAGTCAAACTACCCACCAGGCACTGTCCTCATCCCCGATAAGGGGACTAAGTTAGAACATCAACACTACAAGGGTGGTATTTCAAGGACGGCTCCAACGATACTGGCGTACCGTCTTCAAAGCCTCCCACCTATCCTACACATGTAGGGTCAATGTTCAGTGCCAAGCTGTAGTAAAGGTTCACGGGGTCTTTCCGTCTAGCCGCGGGTACACTGCATCTTCACAGCGATTTCAATTTCACTGAGTCTCGGGTGGAGACAGCGTGGCCATCATTACGCCATTCGTGCAGGTCGGAACTTACCCGACAAGGAATTTCGCTACCTTAGGACCGTTATAGTTACGGCCGCCGTTTACCGGGGCTTCGATCAAGAGCTTCGACCGAAGTCTAACCCCATCAATTAACCTTCCGGCACCGGGCAGGCGTCACACCGTATACGTCATCTTACGATTTTGCACAGTGCTGTGTTTTTAATAAACAGTTGCAGCCACCTGGTATCTGCGACTCCTAGTAGCTCCATCCGCAAGGGACTTCACCGCCAAGAGCGTACCTTCTCCCGAAGTTACGGTACCATTTTGCCTAGTTCCTTCACCCGAGTTCTCTCAAGCGCCTTGGTATTCTCTACCCGACCACCTGTGTCGGTTTGGGGTACGATTTCTTATAATCTGAAGCTTAGAGGCTTTTCCTGGAAGCATGGCATCAATGACTTCACTGCACGTAGCAGCTCGACATCGTATCTCAGCGTTAAGAAAGTCCGGATTTACCTAAACTTTCCGCCTACATACTTGAACCTGGACAACCATCGCCAGGCCCACCTAGCCTTCTCCGTCCCCCCATCGCAATTATAAGAAGTACGGGAATATTAACCCGTTTCCCATCGACTACGCCTTTCGGCCTCGCCTTAGGGGTCGACTTACCCTGCCCCGATTAACGTTGGACAGGAACCCTTGGTCTTCCGGCGAGGGGGTTTTTCACCCCCTTTATCGTTACTCATGTCAGCATTCGCACTTCTGATACGTCCAGCAGCCCTTACAGACCACCTTCAACCGCTTACAGAACGCTCCCCTACCCCGCATACAAAAGTATGCAGCCGCAGCTTCGGTGTATAGCTTAGCCCCGTTACATCTTCCGCGCAGGCCGACTCGACCAGTGAGCTATTACGCTTTCTTTAAATGATGGCTGCTTCTAAGCCAACATCCTGGCTGTCTGAGCCTTCCCACATCGTTTCCCACTTAGCTATACTTTGGGACCTTAGCTGGCGGTCTGGGTTGTTTCCCTCTCCACGACGGACGTTAGCACCCGCCGTGTGTCTCCCGGATAGTACTCAATGGTATTCGGAGTTTGCAAAGGGTTGGTAAGTCGGGATGACCCCCTAGCCTTAACAGTGCTCTACCCCCATTGGTATTCGTCCGAGGCGCTACCTAAATAGCTTTCGGGGAGAACCAGCTATCTCCAGGTTTGATTGGCCTTTCACCCCTAGCCACAAGTCATCCGCTAATTTTTCAACATTAGTCGGTTCGGTCCTCCAGTTGATGTTACTCAACCTTCAACCTGCCCATGGCTAGATCACCTGGTTTCGGGTCTAATTCTAGCAACTCGACGCCCAGTTAAGACTCGGTTTCCCTACGGCTCCCCTATACGGTTAACCTTGCTACTAAAATTAAGTCGCTGACCCATTATACAAAAGGTACGCAGTCACGCTTCGAGGCGCTCCTACTGCTTGTACGTACACGGTTTCAGGTTCTATTTCACTCCCCTCACAGGGGTTCTTTTCGCCTTTCCCTCACGGTACTGGTTCACTATCGGTCAGTCAGTAGTATTTAGCCTTGGAGGATGGTCCCCCCATGTTCAAACAGGATATCACGTGTCCCGCCTTACTCGTTTTCACTTAAAATGCGTTGTCGGTTACGGGGCTATCACCCTATACTGCGAGACTTTCCAGACTCTTCACCTGACGCATTAAAAGCTTAAGGGCTAATCCAATTTCGCTCGCCGCTACTTTCGGAATCTCGGTTGATTTCTCTTCCTTCGGGTACTTAGATGTTTCAGTTCCCCGAGTTTGCCTCATTAACCTATGTATTCAGTTAATGATACGTGCTTATGCACGTGGGTTTCCCCATTCAGAAATCCCAGACTCAAATGGTTATTACTACCTAATCTGGGCTTATCGCAAGTTATTACGTCTTTCATCGCCTCTGACTGCCAAGGCATCCACCGTGTACGCTTAGTCACTTAACCATACAACCCCAAAGGGTCTTGCTTAACGCAATGCAGTTGCTACGCTGCAGTATGACGTTTCCAAGGTGCGTTATCTCTTTATTATGAGCGAGATAACATTCGATTTTGCCGGACTCAAATTTGAATGCATCCTGGCAAGGATACATTCCCAAGAACACTTGAATGTGTGTTGGTACCTAAATCATAAAGACTTAGGATTTGAGAACTTTTAAATTTGATAAATAATGAAATCACATTATTTATCGTCAGCTTTCCAAATTGTTAAAGAGCGAGATTCAAACAAATGAACCATTTTTAAACACACTCGAAAGAGCGCTTAAAGATGGTGGGCGATACCGGGCTCGAACCAGTGACCCCCTCCTTGTAAGGGAGGTGCTCTCCCAACTGAGCTAATCGCCCACATTGTTTGCTATTTGTGTTCACTATAAAAGTGAATTCAAACAACTTCCTTTGTGGAAAGGAAATGGTGGGTCGTGCAGGATTCGAACCTGCGACCAATTGATTAAAAGTCAACTGCTCTACCAGCTGAGCTAACGACCCAATGGTATCCCGTAGGGGAGTCGAACCCCTGTTACCGCCGTGAAAGGGCGGTGTCCTAGGCCTCTAGACGAACGGGACACTAGATTTATCTTTACTCCGAAGAGCAAACATAAACTGTTGAAGCACCTTGGGGGGTGCTTCAAAAATCTCTCTTTACTTTCTAAACCATATCAATCTGTGTGGACACTCATCGTGAATAATCATCGTATAAGGAGGTGATCCAGCCCCAGGTTCCCCTAGGGCTACCTTGTTACGACTTCACCCCAGTCATGAACCACAAAGTGGTGAGCGTCCTCCTCGAAAGGTTAAACTACCCACTTCTTTTGCAGCCCACTCCCATGGTGTGACGGGCGGTGTGTACAAGGCCCGGGAACGTATTCACCGTGACATTCTGATTCACGATTACTAGCGATTCCGACTTCATGGAGTCGAGTTGCAGACTCCAATCCGGACTACGACGCACTTTTTGGGATTCGCTCACCATCGCTGGTTGGCTGCCCTCTGTATGCGCCATTGTAGCACGTGTGTAGCCCTACTCGTAAGGGCCATGATGACTTGACGTCGTCCCCACCTTCCTCCGGTTTATCACCGGCAGTCTCCCTGGAGTTCCCACCATTACGTGCTGGCAAACAAGGATAAGGGTTGCGCTCGTTGCGGGACTTAACCCAACATTTCACAACACGAGCTGACGACAGCCATGCAGCACCTGTCTCAGAGTTCCCGAAGGCACCAAAGCATCTCTGCTAAGTTCTCTGGATGTCAAGAGTAGGTAAGGTTCTTCGCGTTGCATCGAATTAAACCACATGCTCCACCGCTTGTGCGGGCCCCCGTCAATTCATTTGAGTTTTAATCTTGCGACCGTACTCCCCAGGCGGTCTACTTAACGCGTTAGCTCCGAAAGCCACGGCTCAAGGCCACAACCTCCAAGTAGACATCGTTTACGGCGTGGACTACCAGGGTATCTAATCCTGTTTGCTCCCCACGCTTTCGCATCTGAGTGTCAGTATCTGTCCAGGGGGCCGCCTTCGCCACTGGTATTCCTTCAGATCTCTACGCATTTCACCGCTACACCTGAAATTCTACCCCCCTCTACAGTACTCTAGCCTGCCAGTTTCAAATGCGGTTCCGAGGTTGAGCCCCGGGCTTTCACATCTGACTTAACAAACCACCTGCATGCGCTTTACGCCCAGTAATTCCGATTAACGCTCGCACCCTCCGTATTACCGCGGCTGCTGGCACGGAGTTAGCCGGTGCTTCTTCTGTCGCTAACGTCAAACACTAAAGCTATTAACTCTAATGCCTTCCTCACGACTGAAAGTACTTTACAACCCGAAGGCCTTCTTCATACACGCGGCATGGCTGCATCAGGCTTGCGCCCATTGTGCAATATTCCCCACTGCTGCCTCCCGTAGGAGTCTGGACCGTGTCTCAGTTCCAGTGTGGCTGATCATCCTCTCAGACCAGCTAGGGATCGTCGCCTTGGTGAGCCATTACCTCACCAACTAGCTAATCCCACCTGGGCATATCCTGAAGCGAGAGGCCCGAAGGTCCCCCTCTTTGGTCCGTAGACGTTATGCGGTATTAGCCATCGTTTCCAATGGTTATCCCCCACATCAGGGCAATTTCCCAGGCATTACTCACCCGTCCGCCGCTCGACGCCCAACAAATCACCCGAAGGGTCAATGTTGTCGTTTCCGCTCGACTTGCATGTGTTAGGCCTGCCGCCAGCGTTCAATCTGAGCCATGATCAAACTCTTCAATTAAAGTTTTGTTGAAGCTTTCGCTTCGGCTCAATGAATACTGACTTCAAAACTGTTCCTTACTCGAAAGTAAGAAGTAATTTTAAAGCTATTATCGTTCCAACAGAACGATAATGAATTGACTGTGCCAAATAACCGAAGTTATTCGTTTTGGTCACTCAGTTCATTGATAAATCTTTTCGATTATCATCAACGAGTGCCCACACAGATTGATAGGTTTAAATTGTTAAAGAGCGTTGCTTTCGAGGCTTACCTCTCAAGCGGACGGCCATTCTAGCGATTTGAATCTCAGTGTCAAACACTTTTTTGAATTTATTTTCGAAGAAAAGTTAAACTCAAATGATTCAGCTACTTAGCCTACTGAAACACTGCGAAGCGTTGTCGCCATTGCCGTGTCAGTGGGGCGCATTATAGAGAGCTGAGTCACATTGGCAAGCCTTTTTTAGCGTTTTTTTTGAATTTATTGTTGTTCGGCTAGTTTTGCACCACTAGAGGCTAAAAATGACTATTTTCTATCCATTTCTGCCACTTTTTGCGTGAATAAAGAGACCTTTTCCCAGTTGGTGTACTCGACCTCTTTACTTGTATCCGTTTCTCCACCCGTCATAGACATAATGAAGCGAATCATAAATTTGTCGAAGAAGTTATAGCGGGGATAACGTAGAGCTCCGGCAAAGACCCCTATTAGCTTAGGCTCCCACGGTGATTTCTTTAGGAAGGTTTTAATGTAGGCACTTCCCTCTGGAGTATCTTTACCTTGGTCTTCTTTTCTCGCTGTAAGGTTCACACAGAAGAAAGCGGCATTGACTTGCTCAAGTTGTACTAGGTGCTTTTGAATGAATTGGTACAGTTTCTTGTTCAAGTGCCCATAACGTATTGAAGCACCAATCACTACGCGGTCAAATTTAAGTAAATCCAGCGTATCTATAGAGGCTAGATCAAAAGACTCACATTCAAATCCTTCTAGTTCACTCTCTATATGAGCGGATATCTTACGAGTCTGTCCATCGCAAGTGGAATACAATAATGCTGCCTTTTTCAATGGTTCTTCCTTTAGCTTTTCCAAAATGCAGGAGTAAATAGGATCAATAGTGTGAAGACCTCGAGTCGGCCAAACAACATAGAGACCACCAAGACCCATTTTGCAGAGTCACTGATATCACCGTAATGCAGTGATACTTCACCTAGACCTGGGCCTAGGTTATTTAATGTTGATGCTACCGCTGAGAATGCGGTGAGTTCGTCCATACCGGTTGCGATCAGGGCCAGCATACAGATAACAAACACAAGCGCGTACGCTGAGAAGAAACCCCAGACCGCATCGATAACCCTTGATGACAGCGCTTTATTACCCAGCTTGATGGTAAATATGGCTCTAGGGTGAACAAGACGCTTGAGTTCACGAAACCCTTGTAATGTTAATAGCAGTACTCGTATTACCTTCATACCACCACCCGTCGAGCCAGCACAGCCCCCTATAAAAGAAGAGAAGAGCAAAAGCACAGGTAAGAACAATGGCCACTCGGCAAAACCCGTCGTCGTAAATCCAGCGGTTGTGGAGATAGACACACTTTGGAACAAGGCTTGGTCAAAGGCTTCATAGTAAGTGTCGTAGCTATGATGGTTGAGTAGCACTAAGAAGCAAATCGCGAACAATATGACCTGAACTCCGATAAAGGCTCTAAACTCAGGGTCTCTTAAATAGTACTTAGGATGGACACCACCGGAGGCAAACGCCGCGAAGTGCAAAGAGTAGTTACACGCAGAGATAAGTAAGAAGACTACAGTGATCATATTCACTGCGTAGCTATCGAAGTAAGCCATACTCGCATCGTGGGTAGAGAAGCCACCAATAGCGATGGTAGAGAAACTGTGTCCGACCGCATCAAAGAAGGTCATGCCGGCCATCCAAAAGGCAATGGCACAGGCTACCGTCAAGCTTAGATAGATATACCAAAGCGCCTTAGCCGTTTCAGCAATCCTCGGCGTCATTTTGCTGTCTTTAACTGGACCGGGAATTTCTGCGCGATAAAGCTGCATGCCACCGATACCTAAGACCGGCAATATAGCTACCGCTAACACGATGATCCCCATACCGCCAAACCACTGTAGAAACTGCCGATAAAAAAGCATTGCTTTGGGCAACTCATCTAACCCGACAAGCACAGTGGCACCAGTAGTGGTTAATGCAGAGAAGGACTCAAAGAAAGCATCGGCAACACTTACGGCGGCATTGTCGACAACAAGGAAAGGAAGCGAACCTGCGCTGCCGATAACGGTCCAAAACAAAACAACGATAAGAAAGCCATCACGTGCTTTTAAATCTCGCTTGTGATGCCGATTAGGGAACCAGCAGGCAAAGCCACATATCAACAAAATGACAAAGGTCACCACGAAGGGAACACCTGCACCATCGCGATAAATTAGAGCCACCCCTGCAGGTGCCAACATAGATACGCTAAACAGCGCAAGTAGCAGGCCTACTATTCGAATAATGGAACGAAACTGCATACTTGGGTTAGCTCATCCTTGAAACTAAGGCTTTCGCCCCTGTTTTATTAGTCATGGTTTGGATAAAGTCACTTTCATTGAGGACTTCAATCTCCACAATCAGTTTAGCCTTGATATCGTAGGAGGCTGAGATTTCCACTGCCTCATACTGCGCCATAATAGACTGAGTTAATGATATGAGAGAGTAATCAACCTCTACTATTAACTGAGTTGTGATTTTCTTTTCGATTGTCTCTAGTAGTTTAAGGGCTTGTTGAACCCCTCCACCGTAGGCTTTAACCAGCCCACCAGTGCCTAATCGAATACCACCATAGTAACGAGTCACTACTGCAGTGAGTTCGCCCACTCCCGAACCCGTCAGCTGAGCCAATATCGGCTTACCTGCAGTACCAGAGGGTTCGCCATCATCGCTGAAGCCCCATTTCATTGAATCCTCAGGACGACCAGCAACAAATGCCCAGCAATTGTGTCTCGCGTCATTATGTTTCGCCTTTATTTCATCTACAAATGCTTTGGCTTGTTCAATAGACGGAGTGTGAGCCAAGTAGGTAATAAACTGACTCTTCTTGATCTCTTCTTCAAAAATCGTCGATTTTGCGGGTATTAGATAAGGAGAGGCATTCATTAGAACTATGTTTTATTTAGGTAATCCTATGAGTTTATCACGAGAACGCATTTCGATTAATAGTGACCGAAGCAACACTTGTTAACAACTTGTTGAACAAATGTATTGAATTTTGCTTATTAACTCGTCAAACTTAACTGGTCTTACCACGATCTTTAGCTCGCCTTTAAGGCTGACCCGACTCATGGAGAACACGGATGATCTATCAAGCAGAGACCCTCACGGTCAAACAACATCAAGATGGCATAGCCGAAATATGCTTTAGTGGGGCGAACTCCGTCAATAAGCTCGACCTTAAAACACTAGAATCCCTTGATATTGGCATTAAGTCATTACAGCAACTTAAAGACCTCAAAGGTGTGATTGTTACCAGTGATAAAGAGGCCTTTATTGTTGGGGCTGACATTACAGAGTTTCTTGGACTTTTTGCTAAGCCAAAAGAAGAGCTAAGTCAGTGGCTACAGTTCGCCAACTCCATCTTTAATAATCTTGAAGACTTACCTGTTCCCACCATTTCGGTCATTAAAGGACACGCTCTTGGTGGAGGCTGTGAGGCCATTCTAGCGACAGATTTCCGCTTAGCCGATAAGACAGCCAACATTGGATTACCGGAAACCAAGCTAGGAATAATGCCCGGATTTGGTGGAACCGTTCGACTACCGCGCCTGATCGGTGCTGACAGTGCAATGGAAATCATTACCGCTGGCAGTTCAAAGCGAGCGGAGCAATTACTAAGAATAGGCTTAATCGATGCCATTGTAGATACAGACAAACTGTTTGATTCTGCTGTATCGCTTATTCAAGACGCCAATCGCGGTGCTATCGACTGGCAGGCTCGTCGCAAACAAAAAACCTCACCATTAGGTCTAGGCAAGCTAGAAGCCATGATGAGCTTTACCACAGCTAAAGGTCTCGTTGCTCAAAAGGCGGGTCCTCACTATCCCGCACCAATGATGGCCGTAAAAACCATTGAAAGTGCTGCGAGGTTTGCTCGCGATGAAGCTCTGACTATAGAAAGAGAAAACTTCATAACCCTGACTCAAACAGAGGTCGCAACGTCACTAGTAGGGTTATTCCTCAACGACCAATATATAAAAGGTCTCGCCAAGAAAGCCGCTAAAGCATCGAATACACCTACCGAGCGAGCAGGCGTGCTTGGTGCAGGTATTATGGGTGGCGGTATCGCCTACCAATCCGCACTTAAGGGCGTTCCTGTACTAATGAAGGACATTGCACAGCCCTCTTTAGACCTAGGTTTAGATGAAGCCTCTAAATTGCTGAATAGTCGCCTACAACGAGGACGCATTAAGGCAGACAAAGTGGCTAAGGTTCTCACCTCTATTACACCTAGCCTTCACTACGCGGGTATTGAACAAGCTGATGTGATTATTGAAGCTGTAGTAGAAAACCCAAAAATCAAAGCCAGTGTTCTCGCTGAGGTAGAGCAATACGCAGACAAAGACGCTGTAATTACCTCTAACACCAGCACCATTCCTATCAATCTCTTGGCCAAATCATTAGAACGTCCAGAAAACTTCTGCGGTATGCACTTCTTTAACCCTGTGCATCGAATGCCTCTAGTGGAAATCATTCGTGGAGAGAAAACCTCTGATGAGACCATTAATCGCGTTGTGGCTTATGCCGCCAAAATGGGTAAATCACCTATCGTGGTCAATGACTGTCCAGGGTTCTTTGTAAACCGTGTTCTATTCCCGTATTTCAATGGGTTTAGCCAGTTAGTCAATGATGGTGCTGATTTTCAGCATGTCGATAAAGTGATGGAGCGTCAATTTGGCTGGCCAATGGGGCCTGCCTATTTACTCGATGTTGTTGGACTCGATACCGCGCATCATGCTCAGCAAGTGATGGCCAGTGGATTCCCTGAACGGATGGCAAAACAAGGCACTGATGCCATTGATGTTCTATTTGAGCAACAACGTTATGGCCAAAAAAATGGAGCAGGTTTCTACGAATATCAACCGGATAGAAAAGGTAAGCCTAAGAAGTCCTTTAACCCAGAGGTTAGTGAGTACTTAGCAATGTTAAACGCACCAAATAAGCAGTTCAGTGATGAAGAGGTACTTCATCGTATGATGATTCCTATGATCAACGAAGTGGTGTTGTGTCTTGAGGAAAACATTATTGCCTCGCCACAAGAAGCGGATATGGCCCTGGTATACGGCTTAGGGTTCCCACCATTTAGAGGGGGTGTATTCCGCTACCTAGACAGCTTAGGAATCAAAAATTACCTAGCGCTATGTGAGCAGTATCAATCACTAGGTCCACTGTATAAAGCACCACAACTGCTTCACTCAATGGCCAATTCTGGCGATAGCTTTTTCGCAAACCAACAAGCCACCAGCGTGTAATCAATAAGAGGGATTAGAAAATGAAAAATGTCGTAATTGTTGATTGCATTCGTACTCCAATGGGACGCTCTAAGGGTGGTGCCTTCCGTCATGTTCGAGCTGAAGATCTATCTGCTCATCTCATGAAGGGGCTTTTGAAGAGAAACCCAGCGGTTAACCCTAGCGAAATTGAAGATATCTATTGGGGCTGTGTGCAACAAACTCTTGAACAAGGCTTCAATATTGCCCGAAATGCCTCTCTACTTGCGGGCCTTCCTATTGAAATCGGAGCAGTGACCGTAAATAGATTATGTGGTTCTTCCATGCAGGCACTGCACGATGCGAGTCGCTCTATCATGGTGGGTGACGCTGATATTTGCATCATTGGCGGTGTTGAGCATATGGGCCACGTTCCAATGAATCATGGCGTCGATTTCCATGATGGTTTGGGTAAGAGTGTCGCCAAAGCTTCGGGCATGATGGGACTGACTGCTGAAATGCTAGGTAAGCTACACGGCATACCAAGAGAGCAACAGGACGAGTTTGCCGCACGCTCACATGCGCGCGCTCATCAAGCCACCTTAAGCGGTGCATTTAAGTCAGAGATCTATGCTACCGAAGCACACGCGGCGGATGGTTCGCTTATTTCTCTCGACTACGATGAAGTTATTCGTCCCGAAACCACGGTAGAAGGATTATCGCAACTAAGGCCTGTTTTTGACCCTGCAAACGGCACTGTGACTGCAGGATCATCATCAGCCTTGTCTGACGGTGCCTCAGCAATGCTGATAATGAGTGAGGAAAAAGCTAACGAGCTTGGCCTGACGATTCGAGCCAAGGTTAAATCAATGGCCATTGCCGGCTGCGATCCTGCCACAATGGGCTACGGTCCTGTTCCGGCAACCAAGAAAGCCCTAAAGCGTGCGGGGCTTACCATTGACGATATGGATGTGGTTGAACTTAATGAAGCCTTTGCAGCACAGGCCCTTCCGGTAGCCAAAGACCTTGGGCTGCTCGAAGTAATGGACGAAAAGGTGAATCTCAATGGTGGCGCCATTGCCCTTGGGCATCCACTGGGTTGTTCAGGTGCTCGAATCTCCACAACATTGATTAATTTAATGGAGAGTAAGGATGCGAAATATGGTTTAGCAACCATGTGTATTGGTTTAGGCCAAGGTATCGCAACTGTATTTGAACGACCATAGCCCTCCCTCTGCATGCGGCTCTAACATTGGTTAGAGTCGCACTTCCACTCAGATCATAAATTAACCATAATTAATGCACAAAATGCATACTTAAAATGATAACAAATCATTTTTTTTATTGGTAAATAGTCTCTAAACTTATCAGCAATCAAGCACGTTAACCCTTTGGAGTTACTAATGTTTAAAGCACTTGTTCTAAACCAAGAAGACAAAAAAACCCTTGCTGCTATCGAGCAGGTTGATGAATCACTATTACCAGAAGGTGATGTAGAAATCGCAGTAGATTACTCATCTCTAAACTATAAAGATGGTCTAGCGATTACGGGTAAGGGCAAAATCATTCGTAACTTCCCTATGGTTCCAGGTATCGATCTCGTCGGTACAGTGACCACTTCTGATGACGCTCGCTACCAAGCTGGTGACAAAGTCGTACTTACTGGTTGGGGCGTAGGTGAAAACCATTGGGGTGGCATGTCAGAGAAAGCACGCCTTAAAGGTGATTGGCTAGTACCGCTAGTAGACGGTTTATCTGGTCAGCAAGCAATGAGTATTGGTACTGCGGGTTTCACCGCAATGCTGTGTGTACAAGCTATCGTTGATGGTGGTGTAAAACCTGAAGACGGTGAAATTTTAGTAACCGGCGCTAGCGGTGGTGTTGGCAGCGTAGCCGTAACCCTACTAAACCAACTTGGGTATTCAGTGGCAGCAGTAACTGGCCGTGCATCTCAAAATGGCGACCTGCTGAAAAGCCTAGGTGCCTCTCGCATCGTTGAGCGCTCTGAATTTTCAGAACCGGCGAAACCACTAGAGCGTCAAGTATGGGCGGCAGCAGTAGATACTGTTGGTAGCAATATGCTGGCTAAAGTATTGGCACAGACTAACTACAACGGCGTTGTAGCAGCATGTGGTCTTGCTGGCGGATTCGATCTTCCGACCTCAGTAATGCCATTTATCTTGCGTAACGTCCGCTTGCAAGGTGTTGACTCTGTAATGTGCCCAAGAGAAAAACGCATTCAAGCTTGGGAGCGTTTAGTGGAACTGCTTCCTGCATCATACTTTGAGCAAGCCACTAAGCTCATTAACCTTGAAGATGCAATTCAAGCAGCCAATGACATCACTAATGGCCAAATCACTGGTCGTGTTGTGATTAAAGTAAGTTAGATTGCTGGGGGCAGCATTCTATAAGCCAGCGAAGAGATTCGCTGGCTTACTCCAACCCTAGATCCATAACCCTCTTTTCAATCAACCTCCCACATTCATTCTTTAGTATCCCTCGTAACCACTTTTGCGCCGGAGATGTGTCGCATCTCGAATGCCAGATAAGAGAATAATCAAAGGGAATAAATTCAAATGGCAGTGGCTTTATCACTAAGTCATGTCTTTCTGATACCAGATAAGCCAAATCGGCAGGAACCGTAATCACCAAAGGTAAGCGATCAACAATCGCTAATGCTGCCTCTAAATGATACGCACGCATGATCAAATTCATTGAGCCATGAGGCTTCAAACTGTCATCAATCAGAGATTTAACACCATCACTAATCGCTATCATGGCGTGAGGTAATGTCAAAAAGTCATCAATGGTCAAAGGCTTATCCGCTAACGGATGATGCTTTGATAGCAAACAAGTAACGCCCACTTTACCGAGCACCTCTCTACGCAAAGGCACCATTTCTGAAACGGGTCGGCAGATAGCCATGTCCGCTCTTTCTGCCGTCAATTGATGATAGATGTTGTCATGCTGCAGTGGCTGAAAGTCCAAGGAGATATTTGGCGCTTCTTCATAGATCTTAGGTAGTGCAAACGGCAGTATGGTTTGCATTGCATAGTCAGTGGTCGCTACCACGAAGCGTTGCGTGCACTGTGAGGGATCAAAGTCTGTGGGAGTGAGTAGATCCCTTATCGCTTCTAGCGGAAACTGAATCTGCTCGTTTATCAATAATGCTTTTTCTGTGGCTATGAGGTTTTGTCCATTGCGAGTAAACAGTGGATCATTTAACAGCTCTCTTAGTCGTCCCAACACGCGACTCATCGCCGACTGGCTGAGATTAAGCCTAAGGGCTGCTCGACTCACACTTCCCTCTTCTACCAAAACCCTTAAGGCGATAAATAGATTAAGATCTCTGCGATAAATATCTTCTAGTTCCATGTAACCTCAAACACCAACAAAGCGTATTGTTTTATAGTATCAGTTAAGTGAATTCGTGTTTACAAATAACCAATTTGGGTAGGATACTGAATTTTAGACAAAAAAATCCCGCATCGGAGTGCGGGGAAGCCCAAGAAAAAGGGATAGTGTCGGAATATCTGCTCAACTCAACTGTTATCAAGTTGTTAAATCTAAGTTAAATTAACAATACACCCTAAGGTGAAGATTGCCAAGTTGATATTGAATATTTTTTATACTCGAGTATGATCGCGGTCTCATTTTTTGGGAGAGGAAGCTATGTCGTTTAATCCAGAAGTTGCAAATCACATCCTAGAGGCAGAAGGTTTACGCTGCCCAGAGCCCGTTATGATGGTCAGAAAGACCATTCGTAATATGCAAGATGGCGAAGTATTGCTAGTTAAAGCAGACGACCCTTCTACGGTGCGCGATATTCCAAGCTTTTGTCGCTTCATGGATCATCAGCTAATCGCTGAAAAAACTGACGCAGCCCCATTTGAATACCTAATCAAAAAAGGGCTGGCTTAGTCTCGCCTCTCTAGTAAATGGCTGCGCTTACCGCAAGTATTGCAAACAGTGCAGCCGTTACCTTTCTGATCATTGCCAGTGGCAAGCGCTCTGCTGACAACTTCCCAATAATCACAACTGGCACATTCGCAAGTAACATCCCAATCGTTGTGCCCAGCACAACCATCATCAATGCATCCGAGTATTGCGCCCCTAAGATTGAGGTCGCAATCTGCGTCTTATCGCCGATCTCAGCCACGAAAAAAGCAATAAAGCTGGCCACAAAGGGGCCTTTGTTAGAGATAGACTCATCTTCATCTAGTTTGTCGGGAATAAGTACCCACAAAGCCATAGCGGCAAAGCTTGCTACAACAACCCACTTTAGAATCGCCGGGCTTAACAAATCAGAGACGAGTACGCCAAGCCAAGCTGCAACCGCATGGTTCGCTATAGTGGCTAAGAAAATGGCGGCAATGATAGGCAAAGGCTTGCGATAACGGCTTGCCAATAGAAGAGACAAAAGTTGGGTTTTATCACCGATCTCCGCTAAGGCAACGGTGGTGATAGAAATGGCTAGTACGCTCAAGGAATTCTCTCTTTAGGTGGGGATAACAAACAATAGACAAGTCTCACTCCCCACCTTGGTTCATGATTCTTATCTAAGGTCTTGCTAAACAAGTTGTCTCGAACGCCATGATGATTTTGCATCAATTATGTTGACGGACGAACCGGACAATTGACTGCCACGGTAAGCTACTCCCCAAAGATGCGGGGGATTTTAATCGCGCCCAAGGTCATAATCAAGTAGCAAATCCACCGCAAAGACTAGGATAAGCCCTTTCATTGCTGTTAAAGCCCGTTTGAACAAGGTATTGATGCTTTTTTCGCTACTCCAAAGGGCAATTCATGGGTATAATTTGAAGTTATTTCATTTTCAGACAAAAGAATCGCGCGAAACGACTATGCAAAAATACGATATCAAAACCTTCCAGGGAATGATCCTCGCGCTGCAGGATTATTGGGCTCAAAACGGATGTACTATTGTTCAACCGTTAGATATGGAAGTAGGTGCTGGCACCTCTCACCCAATGACATGTCTGCGTGCACTTGGCCCAGAGCCAATGTCTACGGCATATGTTCAGCCATCTCGTCGTCCAACTGACGGACGCTATGGTGAGAACCCAAACCGCCTGCAGCACTACTATCAATTCCAGGTAGCTCTTAAGCCTTCTCCAGATAATATTCAGGAGTTGTACCTTGGCTCACTTGAAGTGCTTGGTATCGATCCATTAGTTCACGATATTCGTTTCGTAGAAGACAACTGGGAAAACCCAACATTGGGTGCCTGGGGTCTTGGCTGGGAAGTTTGGCTAAACGGCATGGAAGTGACTCAGTTTACGTACTTCCAGCAAGTGGGTGGCCTTGAGTGTAAGCCAGTAACCGGCGAAATTACTTACGGTATCGAACGTCTAGCGATGTACATCCAAGAAGTAGACTCTGTTTACGACCTAGTATGGAACGTTGCTCCTGACGGCTCTAACGTGACTTACGGTGATATCTTCCACCAAAACGAAGTAGAGCAATCGACTTACAACTTCGAACACGCTGATGTTGATTTCCTATTCACATTCTTCGACCAGTGTGAAAAAGAGTGTAAAGAACTCCTAGAGCTAGAGAAGCCATTACCGCTTCCTGCTTACGAGCGTATTCTAAAAGCTGGCCACGCATTCAACATTCTTGATGCTCGCAAAGCTATATCTGTAACAGAGCGCCAACGCTACATCCTCCGCATCCGCAACCTAACAAAAGCTGTTGCAGAAGCATACTACGCATCGCGTGAAGCACTTGGCTTCCCTATGTGTAAAAAACAAGGTGAGGAGAAGTAATCATGGCAAAAGAATTTCTAATTGAACTGGGTACCGAAGAGCTACCACCAACGGCACTTCGTTCTCTAGCAGAAGCATTTGCTTCTAACTTTGAAGCGGGTCTTAAATCAGCTGAGCTTTCTCACGAAGGCATCAAGTGGTACGCAGCACCTCGTCGCCTTGCACTTAAAGTAACTGCACTGGCTGAAGGCCAAGCGGACAAAGTCGTTGAAAAACGTGGTCCTGCTATTTCTGTGGCCTTCGATGCTGAAGGTAACGCAACGAAAGCGGCACAAGGTTGGGCTCGTGGTAACGGTATTACTGTTGAGCAAGCTGACCGCCTGAAAACAGACAAAGGCGAGTGGCTTCTTTTCAAACAAGAAGTGGCTGGCAAACCTGTTCAAGAATTGGTGATGGACATTGCAGCGAAAGCACTAGCTGGCCTACCAATCCCTAAAGCAATGCGCTGGGGTAACTCAGACATTCAATTTATCCGTCCAGTGAAAACACTGACAGTACTGCTAGGTGATGAGCTTGTTGAAGGCGAAATCCTAGGCGTAGCATCTGCTCGTACTATCCGTGGCCACCGTTTCATGGGCGAACAAGAGTTCACAATCGATTCTGCTGACCAATACCCTGCGATCCTAGAAGAGCGCGGTAAAGTAATGGCCGATTACGAAGCACGTAAAGCCATCATCCTTGCTGATTCTCAAAAAGCGGCAGCAGCGGTTGGCGGTAAAGCTGACCTAGAAGATGACCTTGTTGAAGAAGTAACGTCTCTGGTTGAATGGCCAGTAGTATTGACAGCGAAGTTTGAAGAAGAATTCCTAAAAGTACCTTCTGAAGCTTTGGTTTACACCATGAAAGGTGACCAAAAGTACTTCCCTGTTTACGACGAAAACAAGAAGCTACTTCCTAACTTTATCTTCGTATCAAACATCGAGTCTAAAGAGCCTCGTCACGTTATCGAAGGTAACGAGAAAGTTGTACGTCCACGTCTTGCTGATGCTGAGTTCTTCTTCAACACAGACCGTAAGCGTCCGCTGATCGACCGTCTTGCTGAGCTAGACCAAGCTATCTTCCAGAAGCAGCTTGGTACTATCAAAGACAAAACAGACCGCATCACAGAACTTGCTGGCTACATCGCTGGGCAAATCGATGCTGACGTTGAGAAATCTAAGCGTGCAGGCCTACTGGCTAAATGTGACCTAATGACATCTATGGTATTCGAATTCACGGATACACAAGGTGTAATGGGTATGCACTACGCGACTCACGATGGTGAAGACGAGCAAGTTGCACTGGCGCTTTACGAGCAGTACATGCCTCGTTTCGCTGGTGACGATCTACCAAGCACTGGTATCTCTTCAGCAGTAGCAATGGCAGACAAGCTAGACACTATTGTTGGTATCTTCGGTATTGGCCAAGCACCAAAAGGTTCTGACCCATTTGCTCTACGTCGTGCATCACTAGGTGTGCTACGTATCATCGTTGAAAACGGCTACAACCTAGATCTAACCGATCTGATCGGTAAAGCGAAAGAGCTACTAGGCGACAAGCTAACCAACGACAATGTAGAAGCTGACGTTATCGACTTTATGCTAGGCCGTTTCCGCGCATGGTACCAAGATGCTGGTTTCAGCGTTGATATCATCCAAGCGGTACTCGCACGTCGTCCAACTAAGCCAGCTGACTTTGATCAACGTGTAAAAGCAGTTTCTCACTTCCGTGAACTTGAAGCAGCAGAGGCACTAGCGGCAGCCAACAAGCGTGTGGGTAATATCCTAGCGAAATTCGATGGCGAGCTAGCGGAAGAGATCGACCTTGCTCTTCTACAAGAAGATGCTGAGAAAGCACTAGCAGAAAACGTTGAAGTCATGGCTGAAGCGCTAGAGCCTGCATTTGCAACGGGTAATTACCAACAAGCCCTAAGCAAACTTGCTGATCTACGTGAGCCTGTTGATGCCTTCTTCGATAACGTTATGGTTATGGCCGATGACGAAGCATTGAAAAAGAACCGCTTAACGCTGCTGAATAAGCTGCGTAATCTGTTCTTGCAGATTGCTGATATTTCTCTTCTGCAGAAATAACCCATTTAAAGCCCAGCACTCGCTGGGCTTTTTCTTTGCAAATAATTATTCCAGCTATTGAGTAACCCCCTCCCTCTGAGCTAAGGTTTGTCTCTTTCCTATACTTTTAAGAAATAGTCAGGGCTTTGCATGTCTTCTTCGAAAATCTATTCAAAATTCGGCGAAAAATTTAATCGCAACTCAGGTATCACTCAGTTGATGGGTGACCTTAATGACGGCTTGCGTACACCTGGTGCCCTCATGCTCGGCGGTGGCAACCCTGCTGCTATTCCAGAGATGATGGACTACTTCTCAGAAGTCACCTCACAAATGCTAGCCAACGGCGAGCTTGTGTCTGCAATGGCCAACTATGATGGCCCTCAAGGCAAAGACACCTTTGTTAAAGGCTTAGCAAAGCTACTCAGAGATACCTATGGCTGGGACATCAGTGAAAAAAACATCTCGCTGACCAATGGTAGCCAAAGTGCGTTCTTCTACCTATTTAACCTGCTTGCAGGTAAGCAACCAGATGGCAGCCATAAAAAAATACTACTACCACTCGCACCTGAGTATATTGGTTACTGTGACTCTGGCATTGAAGACGACATCTTTGTCTCTTATAAGCCAGAAATTGAGTTGCTAGAAGATAGACAATTTAAGTATCACGTTGATTTCTCACAACTGAAAATTGATGAATCTGTCGCGGCCATTTGCGCATCTAGACCTACAAACCCAACCGGAAACCTATTGACCGATGAAGAGGTTTACAAGCTAGATGAGTTGGCACGTAAGCATAATATCCCTCTGATATTAGATAATGCTTATGGCACGCCATTTCCCAATATTGTGTTTGAAGAAGCGACGCCATTTTGGAACGACAACACCATATTGTGTATGAGTCTTTCCAAACTGGGTTTGCCCGGTTTACGCTGCGGAATTGTGATTGCCAATGAAGAAACCACACGAGCCTTAACCAACATCAATGGCATCATAGGATTAGCCCCAGGTAGTATAGGCCCTGCGGTGGCTCAACATATGATTGAGTCAAATGACCTACTGCGATTAAGCGATGATGTCATCAAGCCTTTCTATCAACAAAAATCCATAAGAGCGGTATCGCTTTTGCAATCAGCGATTGTTGACCCAAGATTTAGAATTCACAAACCTGAAGGGGCTATGTTCCTTTGGTTATGGTTTGACGAACTGCCGATTACCACAATGGAACTGTACAAGCGTCTGAAGGCTAGAGGTGTATTGATTGTTCCTGGAGAGTACTTCTTCTTTGGACAAGAAGACCTGTGGGATCACTCTCACCAATGTCTGAGAATGAACTACGTACAGAATGATGAGGATATGCAAAAGGGTATTCAAATCATTGCTGAGGAAGTCAAAAAGGCTTATCAAGGCGCATAATACGCCATATAAAAACGACGATAACCGATAAGCGTCATCGTCGTTTACTCTCCTCAAACCAATATGACATCAGAGCGCATGCTATAAAGAACAAACAGCACTTCTTCTTGCTCTCTCTGCCCCACATTATTTTTATTCATGGCCTCAAGAGCGTCATCTAACACGGCTACAAATTCAACAGCAGAAATATTCATGCCTTTATGTACAGCAAGCATGTCTTTTCCCTTATACAGGTTAGGACCTCCAGTCCCCGTAATAAAGAACTCTGCCACCGACGTCTTTAATCGCGATAAGTCAGAATCAGCAAATCGAGTGCTGATCGCCTTATTGGCAAGGTGAAGGTCTACAATATCACTGGAGATTTGAGTAATAGACTCTGAGCCTCCCAATCTTTCATACAATGTCGACATAACTCTATTCCTTCATTATTTATTCTTGATGGGCACCATAATGTGAGCATAAGGTGTGTCCTTCCACATTACATAAGGCCCTCCATTAAAGGGGTCATCACTCACCCCTTTCAGAAGCTCTTTTGGCACAACAATCATTAGATGTGGCCCCTCTTTCACCCATACATCACCATTGTCAGGATCCGTAGCGGCTGGGTTGGAGTTACTCACATACGCATCACCCTGCATCATGTATGAAATGCCTATCCGGTCGGTTTCAAAGGGCTGACCGGTAGCTGCGGCCTTAAGTAATTTAGACCACACCGCATCGTTACACATCGGGTGCATATCTCCGGGCACAACAGGGATGCCAGGAACACAATGCCAATGAGAGTCCCCCTCACGCAGAACTGAGCCATCGGTATCAAGGATAGTCGCTTTTGAGCTAAGGTCGCTATGTGCGGCACTTTCTGCACGCTGAACCTTTTCCTCTGCAGCACTACTCGTAAAACCAATCAAATAACTTCCTAGCACTAGGCCTATTAGCAATTTACTCATAGGAATTCCTTACGTTTCATCTATGTAAGACACTTACAAGGATAAAACTTGATAGCGACTATAATTATGAGGATTTAGTGAGATTTGCATGAAGTAGCGTGAATAAGAAACCCGACAACCTCACCTAGGCATTGACTATGGACACAGCTGTCATTGAAAAGACTCGATCCAGAGAGCTAGAGTTTTTGGCTCAAAGTATGCAGTTCTATGGCCCTGATGTGATTGGCTTATATGGCATTGCTGGTGTGGGCAAAAGCACGCTTCTTAATCAATTCGCGACTCTCTACCCTAGCCGCTGCTTTAAAATCAATTGCCAACAAATAGAACCAACACCAAGAGCCTTCTTGCAATGTCTTCAGCAGATAACCATGAGTGATGAAGCAAGCTTAAGCTCTATTTCTGCGGCTCTCGATGCAGCAGCAACGCCAACTCCGCCCGTGTTGCTACTCGATCAATTTGAGTCCATAAACCTGATCGAGTCTTGGCTAAGACAAGAATGCATGCCGGCTCTTTTAGGAAGAATAAGGCTCATATTTTGTGGTCGATTACTGCCTGCTAACCAATGGATAATCAACCCAAGCGCTGAGCTAAACTACCTCAGCTTAAAGCTAGAGTGCTTATCCTTTAACGATTCTATTCGCTTCCTGCAAGCTCAGGGGCATTCTGTCAGTGTCGCATTGGGAATCAACCAATTTGCTAATGGTCACCCCCTTGCGTTGAGGTTGGCTAGTAACGCGGTCTTGGAACGACCTCAACGCCAGTTGAGCGAACAACCTCCCAATAACATTATTCATTCATTGGTGCGTTTTTTTATTGAAGACATTCACGACCCTGAGTTACAGCAGGCATTACTTGCCTGCTCGGTGATCAGACGAATGACTGAGCCTTTACTCAAGGCCATGCTGCTTTGTACTCATTCACAAGCCAATAAGCTGTATGAGGATTTAGCACAGATCGATTTTGTAGAGGTCAATGAAGATGGCTTGAGTTTGCATGAGGTACTGAAAAAGACATTAAGCTCGGATCTGAAGTCCCGCTCACCACAACAATTTAGTGTTTTCCGCCAAAGAGCGAGCCAGCAGATACGTACCGAGCTAGAGAGTGCAAGTCTGGGTCAGATGTGGCGCTACACGGCCGACATTATCTATCTGGTAGAAAACAGTGTCATTCGTAACGCCTTCTTTCCTCCCAACGATCAGCGCGAATATAGCATTGAGCCCGCTTGTGAAGCCGATAAGCCGTCTGTGATGGCTATCATTACAAATCATGAGCCACAACAGGCAATATCCATCTACGAACATTGGTGGCAAAAACATATTAATGCCTTTCATTGTGTTAAGGATACACAAGGAAAAATAGCAGGATTCTACTGCTTACTGAAAACGACAGAAATACTGACCCACCAGCTAGATGAAGACCCTATAACCAAAGCCTGGGTTACCCACTTAAACGAGACTGAAGCGCCAGACGGCAATAATGCAGAGCACATTTTTATTCGTCGTTGGCTATCCCTAGATAAAGGAGAATCATTAAGTGGCGTACAAGCCGCATGCTGGCTCGACATAAAACGAATCTATCTGGAAATGAGGCCTCAACTTAAACGCGTCTATCTCACTCTGCAAGATCTCCAGCCCTATGCCCCTGCGGCGCTTGAGCTAGGTTTTCAAGTTCTTGATATAGAAGTCGATATTGACGGTATCCCCTATTACTCAGCCATGCTAGACATGGGAGAAGAATCCGTGAATGGCTGGGTATCTAAGCGACTGCTTCATGAACTCAGCTGTCAGGAGTCCATCATCGCCCGCCCATCATGGTTTGATGTTGATGCAAGGCAGATCCGAACGAGCCACTCGCAAATCGACCTGACACCACTGGAGTTTAATACCTTGTCTCTATTAATCTCACATCAGGAAGAGGTGGTATCACGCAAGCTGTTGCTCAAAGAGGTGTGGGGAATTGAGCATAATGGTTCAAGTAATGTGGTAGATACCATTGTACGTTCATTAAGAAGGAAGCTGGGTAGTAACTCAACGCACATTCAATCTGTAAGAGGTACGGGATACCGGTTTAATGTTGATGCGTAAGCAATAAAAAAGAGCGCCTTAGGCGCTCTCTCACTACTTTATTATGTTGCTAGTTACTTTTCTATTGCTAACTACTTTGCCGAGTCAGTGTTGCTCTCGATAAGATTGCTGCCATTGATTGCAATTTTACGTGGTTTCATCGCTTCTGGAATTTCACGCTCTAAATCAACGTGCAGTAAGCCATTTTCCATCGTTGCACCAATCACTTTCACATAATCAGCTAACTGGAATTTACGTTCAAAATCACGCTCAGCGATACCTTGGTAAACATAGGTTTTACCTTCTTCGGCTTTACGCTCACCACGTACAATAAGTACGTTTTCTTTTTGAGTAATATCCATTTGGTCATCAGAAAAACCTGCTACCGCCATTGTAATGCGGTACTTATTTTCATCTTGCTGTTCAATGTTGTACGGAGGGTAACCGCCAGAAGTATTCTTCGCGTTTGATGTTTCCATCATGTTGAAAAGACGGTCAAAACCAATAGCGTTACGGTATAAAGGAGTGAAATCTACAGTTCTCATATAACTATCCTAATCTTTAGCAATAGCCTTAACTCAGAGTGGCGAGTTAAGGGTGTTGTTTCCATTCCATCTAGGACATGGGTTCAACAGGTTTAAGTTGTATGCTTGACTCTGTCCTTCCTCTCATGAGCGAAGCGAGTTAAGCGGTTCAGAAGACCCATCAGGCATCCTCTTCACAACTAGATATAGGGATGAGCAAAATCTGTTTCAAGGGATTATTTTGAAATTTTTTAGCAACTATTTATTTTTCAGATAGTTAGAAAAGAAAAAAGCACCACCAAAACGGTAGTGCTTTTCTTTAGTTCTGTGTGCTCTAAGATTCTGAACTTTCGTCAGAATGACGGCAACCGTTACTAAACGTCTAGGTTAGCTACTTTCAGTGCGTTATCTTCGATAAAGCGACGACGAGGCTCTACGTGATCACCCATTAGAGTAGTGAACAACTGGTCTGCGCCCACTGCATCTTCGATAGTCACCTGCATCATGCGACGAGTATCCGGGTCCATAGTGGTTTCCCAAAGCTGATCTGGGTTCATCTCACCTAGACCTTTGTAACGCTGTAGTGAAAGACCACGACGAGACTCTTTGGTTAGCCACTCTAGTGCTTCTCGGAAGGTGGTTACTTGCGCGGTACGCTCACCACGTTTCACATAAGCATCTTCTTCTAGCAGGCCTTCTAGCGCCTCAGAAAGAGTCGCTAGCTTGTTGTATTCTTTCGTCGCAAGTAGCTCTAGGCTAACCACATACTCGTAGTGAACACCGTGAGTACGAACAACAACCTTAGGCAAAGAAACATTCAGCTCTTGGTGTTTTTCAACTTCTAAGCTGTATTGGCTAGCGCCTACTTCTTTTGCATTAAGTTGAGCCACTAAACGCTCACCCCAAGCCGTTACTGTCGCTTCATTTTGACACTCTTCAGCAGTAAGACGAGGTACATAAATGAACTCTTCCACTAGCGCTTTTGGCAATTGACGAGCCATACGTTCAACGAGCTTAGTCGCTTGGTTAAACTGAGTCACTAGAGCCTCTAGAGGCTCACCCGAAAGAGCGGGAGCTTCAGGGTTCACATACAGTGCAGCGTTATCAAGAGCCAGCGCAGTTTGGTACTGAGTCATTGCATCTTCATCTTTAATGTACTGCTCTTGCTTACCCTTCTTCACTTTGTAAAGTGGTGGCTGAGCGATGTAGATGTAACCACGCTCAATCAGCTCAGGCATTTGACGGTAGAAGAACGTCAGCAGTAGAGTACGGATGTGCGAGCCATCCACATCGGCATCGGTCATGATGATGATGTTGTGGTAACGCAACTTATCTGGGTTGTACTCGTCACGACCAATACCACAGCCAAGTGCTGTAATCAGTGTCGCTACTTCTTGAGAAGAAAGCATCTTGTCAAAGCGTGCCTTCTCAACGTTTAGGATCTTACCTTTAAGTGGAAGAATCGCTTGGTTCTTACGGTTACGACCCTGCTTAGCACTACCGCCCGCAGAGTCACCCTCCACTATGTATAGTTCGGAAAGCGCTGGGTCTTTCTCTTGGCAATCTGCGAGCTTACCTGGCAGACCTGCTAAATCTAATGCGCCTTTACGACGTGTCATCTCACGTGCTTTACGCGCTGCATCACGCGCACGTGCTGCATCGATAATTTTGCTACAAACGATCTTAGCTTCACCTGGGTTCTCCATTAAGAACTCAGATAGCTTCTCGCCCATTGCAGATTCAACCGCAGACTTCACCTCAGACGAGACTAACTTGTCTTTGGTTTGGCTTGAGAACTTAGGATCAGGAACCTTAACCGAGATTACCGCAGTCAAACCTTCACGAGCATCATCACCTGAAGTGGCGGTTTTCGCTTTCTTAGAGAAACCTTCTTTATCCATAAAGCTGTTCAGTGTACGCGTTAACGCAGCACGGAAACCGGCTAGGTGAGTACCACCATCACGCTGAGGGATATTGTTGGTGAAACAGTAGATATTCTCTTGGTAGCCATCATTCCACTGCATCGCTACTTCAACTGAGATACCGTCTTCACGCTCAGAATCAAAGTGGAATACTTTTTGGATGATAGGTGTTTTGTTCGTGTTTAGGTAATCAACGAACGCTTGTGTACCACCTTCATACATGAAGTGATCAAACTTATCTTCTTCACGTTCATCCATTAACTTGATTGATACGCCAGAGTTCAGGAATGAAAGCTCACGTAAACGCTTCGCTAGAATATCGTAATGGAATTCGATATTGGTGAACGTATCTTCACTTGGCCAGAAACGAATCTCTGTACCTGTTTTATCTGTTGTACCAACTGCAGCAAGCGGTGCTTCAGGTTCACCATGATGGTAAGTCTGCTTATAAATTTCACCCGCGCGTTGAATGGTCAGAGTGACTTGCTTAGACAGTGCGTTTACAACTGAAACACCTACACCATGAAGACCACCCGATACCTTGTATGAGTTGTCATCAAATTTACCACCCGCGTGCAATACGGTCATGATAACTTCGGCTGCAGAGACTTTTTCTTCTTCGTGCATTTCCGTAGGAATACCACGACCGTCATCGCTTACAGAGACAGAGTTATCTTCATGGATAGTTACGATAATGTCGTTACAGTGACCTGCTAACGCTTCATCAATAGAGTTATCCACTACCTCGAATACCATATGATGAAGACCTGTTCCGTCGTCTGTGTCACCTATGTACATACCTGGACGCTTACGAACCGCATCTAGGCCTTTTAGTACTTTAATACTCGATGAATCGTAATTTTCTGCCATGAGTTACTCTCTATTTGGGTCTATGTATCATCCATGTTACGGCCAAACCAAAGTGACGCTTTGGTGAGCTCGCAAATACCGATAATAGCCATCTATATTGAATATGTTCTACTACGCTAGGAATCTAAAATCTCTAGCTGTTAAAGTAGCATAGTAAGACCTAAACCTAGTATTTGAGGGGCTTTCATCCCTCATTGGTTTAAATCTCGATTTTTCGTCAAATTTGTCTAATTTGCTCAGCTACAACAAAGGGGTCGATGCATAATCTAACCCTTATTCTACTAGCTCTATTTTGCCACGTTCCACATGAAACATCTTGCTATTTTCGCTGTTCATTTCAGCAATTTGGCTTTTTGTAATAGAGCTTACAAATACTTGTGCTCCAGTTTCCTTTAAGCAGTCCGCTAAGCGTGCTCTTCGTTGACTATCAAGCTCTGATGCAAAGTCATCGATGAGGTATATGCACTGTTTTTCAGTCAACTTTGTTAGGTGTTGGCCTTGGGCAACTCGCAATGCACATACCAATAGTTTTAGTTGTCCTCGAGACAGGATATCTTCTACTGGTGTGCCGTTGACCCTAATTTTTAGGTCAGCCTTATTTGGTCCACTAAAAGTATAGCCAAGGTGCTGATCTCTCTCGAAATTTCTTTCCAATAATTCGGCATAATCCGCTCCTTTCTCCCAACCTTGGTAAAAAGAGATAGAAACATCAAACTCTGAGAGAAAATCCTTACACAGTGGCTCGGCCACTTCTTTCAATTGCGCCACATACTGAGCACGCCAAGTGGAGATCATTTCCGCCAGCTTTGCCAGTTCCTGATCCCAGTAACTCAGCTCTCGATAACTGCGGGCAGTTTTGAGTAAGGCGTTGCGCTGCTTGTTGAGGCGCTTTATTCGCCCCCACACCTCATAAAACTGAGGTTCACAGTGAAAGACGCCCCAATCAATAAAAGCGCGGCGGTGCTTAGGTCCATCAGTAAGTAAATCAAAGCCTTCGGGGTGAATCAGCTGCAAAGGTAACACCTTAGCAAGCTCAGCCAGCTTTTGGCCTGTTTCACCAGAGATCTTCACCTCTGTACTGCCATCACGACGCTTGTTGATACCAATAGGAAGTTCAAATTGCTGTGGGTTCTGTAATCTGCCATGAACAAACAAGTCACTGCAGTCGTGCTGAATAATACGACCGGTAATCGAGCTCTTGAATGAGCGACCATGTCCAAGTAGGTAGATGGCTTCTAGCAAGCTGGTTTTACCGCTGCCGTTAGCCCCTATAAGAAAATTAAAGCCTGGCGATGGGCTAACATCGCAGGCTTCAATATTTCGGAACTGTTTAATAACAAGACGAGTAAGAGGCATACCGTTATAGACGGATCGGCATTACCACGTATTGAGCGCTTGAATCTTCAGCGTTCTCAATCAAGGCACTCGCATTCGCATCAGACATAGAAAGAGAAACCTTCTCACAGCGTACTGCGTTTAATACATCCAATACGTAGCTAACATTGAAGCCAATCTCTAGGTCATCACCTTGATAATCAACATCAACCACCTCTTGCGCTTCTTCTTGCTCAGGGTTGTTGGCTGTGATCTGCATAGTGCCACTAGAAAGGTTTACTCGCACACCACGGAATTTCTCATTGGAGAGAATAGCGGCGCGAGAGAATGCCTGACGTAGGTCTTCACAATCCGCAATCACAGTCTTAGTGGTGTTTTGTGGCATTACTCGGCGGTAGTCAGGAAAACGTCCATCGACTAGTTTAGAGGTGAACACAAAGTTAGCGACACTTGCTCGAATGTTTGAAGAACCAATCAACAAGGTGACAGACTCGTCCGGCTGGTCAAGGATCTTCATCAGCTCAAGAACACCCTTGCGAGGGATAATCACTTGCTGCTGAGGGTGACTGTCAGAGAGCGTTGTTTCAGAAACCGCCATACGGTGGCCATCGGTGGCCACAGAGCGCAACGTACTGCCATCGATATCAAACAACATACCGTTGAGGTAGTAGCGCACATCTTGGTTAGCCATAGAGAATTGTGTCTTCTCTATTAGTGCTCTTAGGTTACCTTGAGTCAAAGTCAGCTCTGTATCAGACTGCCAATCTTCAATGTTTGGGAAATCTATCGCAGGTAGCGTCGCTAAAGAAAAGCGGCTTCGACCTGAACGAACGACCACGCGCTCGGCATCAAGGGAAAGGGTAATATCCGCATTATCAGGAAGACCACGACAAATATCGAAGAACTTACGTGAAGGAACGGTAATGCTTCCTGGCTCAAAGTCATTCTCTAATTGAACCTGACTGATCAGCTCAACCTCAAGGTCTGTTGCCGTCATAGATAAGAAGCCGTTTTCAACCTTGAGTAATACATTGCCCAAAATAGGTAAAGCAGGGCGACCTGCTAGCGCACCAGAAACCTGTTGCAGGGGCTTGATCAGAAGCTGACGATTAATAGTGAATTTCATTCTATTAATTACCTATTACGATGAAAGTGTACGAATTAAGTTAGAGTAGTCTTCTTTGATGTCATGACTCTCTTCACGAAGCTGTTCAATCTTACGGCATGCATGCAGTACCGTAGTATGGTCACGACCACCAAACGCATCACCAATTTCAGGCAAGCTGTGGTTGGTCAACTCTTTTGCGAGTGCCATCGCCAATTGGCGCGGACGAGCAACAGAACGAGAACGGCGCTTAGACAAGAGGTCTGCAACCTTAATCTTGTAGTATTCCGCGACGGTCTTTTGAATATTATCTATGGTGACGAGTTTTTCTTGAAGAGCCAGCAAGTCACGCAGCGCTTCACGAACAAAATCGATAGTGATAGGACGGCCAGTGAAATTCGCATTCGCGATCACACGGTTCAATGCCCCTTCAAGCTCACGGACATTTGAACGCAGGCGTTTAGCAATAAAGAATGCCACTTCATCCGCTAAATGAATCTGATGGTCTTCAGCCTTCTTCATCAAGATAGCGACGCGAGTCTCAAGCTCTGGTGGTTCAATCGCAACCGTCAAGCCCCAGCCAAAGCGAGACTTAAGACGGTCTTCTACCCCGTTGATCTCTTTAGGATAACGATCCGAGGTAAGGATAATTTGTTGATTGCCTTCTAACAGCGCATTAAAGGTGTGGAAGAACTCTTCTTGTGAACGCTCTTTGTTCGCAAAGAATTGAATGTCATCGATAAGCAAGGCATCGACGCTTCGGTAATAACGCTTAAATTCTTCTATCGCATTGTTTTGCAGAGCTTTTACCATATCTTGCACAAAACGCTCAGAGTGCATATACACCACTTTTGCGTTCGGCTTGTTATCAACAATGGCATTACCTACAGCATGCAAAAGGTGAGTCTTGCCCAAACCCGTTCCACCGTATAGGAACAATGGGTTGTAGGCAGCACCTGGGTTATCAGACACTTGGCGTGCAGCCGCTAGACCCAATTGGTTCGATTTACCCTCAACGAAGTTATTGAAGCGGTGCTTCACATTTACGTTTGAACGGTAGGTGATGTCAGAAACATCACTATCGTTATCCCAAGTTTTATGCACAGGCTTACGACGCGCCAATTGTGCAGGTGCAGAGAACTCAGCAGCTACGTCAGCGGCCGACTTTCTGGCAGTCGGTGGTGGCGCTGATACCGGTTTACTGCCCACCTCAAATCTGAGGTTAGGGATATCGTTATCACAGAATTCTTGCAGGTGGCGATTAATGCTGTTGATGTACTTATCGCGAACCCAATCCAAAACGAATCGATTTGGGGCAAATAAGGTCAGTGTGTTACCACTTAGCTCAGCTTGAAGTGGTCGTACCCACATGCTGAATTCGGCAGCAGGAAGCTCTTCCTGAAGTTGCTGCAAACATTGAGTCCAAAGCGAAGATGACAC